>NZ_SKCI01000009.1 GCF_005434965.1 Marimonas lutisalis | reverse complement strand
GAAGAACATCGTCAAACTCAAAGCTTCGGTCGCCCGGTTCGGCTTCGTCACGCCGATCCTCGTTGATGCGCAGATGGGGATTATCGCCGGGCACGGCCGGCTTGAGGCCGCGAAGGCCCTCGGGCTGACGGCCGTGCCGACCGTTGTGGCCGATCATCTGTCCGATGCCGAGGTCCGTGCCCTGCGTATTGCCGACAACAAACTGGCCGAACTGTCGAACTGGAACGAGGAAGCCTTGCAGATCGAGTTTGCCGATCTGATGGATATGAGCCTCGACTGTGACCTGGGCTTCGATCTCAACATCACCGGCTTCGAGCTACCGGAGATCGACATCATCATCGACGGGGCCGGAGATGCAGAAGAGGAGCCCGAGACCGTCGAGGAACCTGATCCTGCCAAGCCCGCCATCACCCGCCCGAGCGATCTCTGGATCCTCGGGGACCATCGTCTCCTGTGTGGCGACGCGCTGGAACCTGAGAACTATGCCTGCGTACTTGACGGCGATACGCCGGGCATGGTGTTCACGGACCCGCCCTATAATGTGCCGGTGCAGGGACACGTGCGCTCGGGCAATGCTGGCGCGCATCGCGAGTTCGCAATGGCCTCGGGTGAGATGACCGAGGCCGAATTCCGCAAGTTCCTGGACAAGATCCTGACCCTGCTGGTTGAGGCCATGCCTGCCGGTGGGATCGTCGATGTCTGCATGGACTGGCGCCATGTTGAATATCTGATCGGCGCTGGTAAGGGGAGCGGACTCGAGCTGATCAATCTCTGCGTCTGGAACAAGTCCAATGGCGGCATGGGCAGCCTCTACCGTTCCAAACATGAGCTGATCTGCATCTTCAAAAAGCCCGGTGCGCCGCACATCAACAATGTCGAGCTGGGCAAGCATGGCCGCAACCGCACCAATGTCTGGGACTATGCCGGGGTGAACAGCTTCGGCAAAGGGCGCGCGGCCGATCTTGTCGACCATCCGACGGTCAAGCCCACCGCGCTGGTGGCCGATGCCATCATGGATGTGACCCGTCGTGGTGACGTGGTCCTCGATGTCTTCGGCGGCTCCGGTGCCACGCTGCTCGCGGCCGAGAAAACTGGCCGCTGGGCGCGTCTCATCGAACTCGACCCGCTCTACGTCGACGTCGCGATCCGCCGCTGGCAGGAGATGACGGGTGAGGCGGCCGTGCATGCCTCGACCGGTGAGACCTTCGATATGCGCACCTCCGCGTCGGCCGAAACCCGGGAAGGGGAGGCGGCCGATGTCTGAACAAGAGAAAGATTACGAGGTCGGTTACGGCAAACCGCCGAAGCATAGCCGGTTCAAGAAAGGCCAGTCCGGCAATCCCAAGGGACGGCCGAAGGCAGCCAAGGGGCTGCTCGCCAGTGTGAAGCGCGAGTTGGATTCGAAGATCACGGTCCGAGAAGCCGGGGGCGAGGTCTCGATCTCCAAGGCGGCGGCGATGGCCAAACGGCTAGTTGCCAATGCGCTGCAGGGAGACCTTAAAGCTTTGCTGGCGCTGCTGAAGCTCGATCCGGATCTCTACGGACGCCTCGCGGCAGAGGTGGAGGCGGAGGAACATGGGGCGGAACCGGAACCTGTCGATTACGACATTATTCGGGCGCACCTGCTGGCGATGGAGCAAGATGGCAACGTGGCTGCTGCGCTGGAGAATGATCGTGACTACCCCTGACGCTCGTATGGTTCGGCGGGCATCGCTTGAGCTTTGCCGTGAGACCTTTTTCTTTTTCGTGTGGAAAGTGTTTGACACGCTTCATGTCGAGCCGGGCAACAAGTTCGTGCCAGCCTGGCACGTGCGCGCCATGTGTCATGAACTCGGGAACATCCGCACGGGGGAGAATAAACGTCTCGTCATCAACATCCCGCCCCGTTGCTTGAAATCCGTGACCGTGGCCGTTGCCTATGCGGCCTTTCTGCTCGGGCATTGTCCCGGTGCCAAGATCATCGTGGCAAGCTACGGTCTCGATCTCGCCCGCAAGCATTCCGAGGATTGCCGAAGGGTGATGTCGTCGCGCTGGTACCGGGAAATGTTCCCGCTGACGCATCTGGCGGCAAAAGGCAACACTGCGGAAGAAATCCGGACAACGTCGGGAGGCAGCCGAAAGGCTGTCTCCATTGGTAGTGCCGTGACCGGGCATGGTGCGGATTACATTATCATCGATGACCTCCTGAAGGCCGGAGACGCCAATTCCGAGGCTGAACTTTTGCGGGCACAGGAGTTCATCGAGGGAACGTTATTGTCGCGCTTTGACAATCCGGCCGAGGGCCGCGTGGTGATGATTGCGCAGCGCCTCCATGAATCCGACCCGCCGGGTTACCTCCTCGACAAGAGCACCTACCGGCATCTCAACCTGCCAGCCATCGCGGAAGAGGAAGAAGAGGTAGCAATCGGGCAGGGAAAGCTGCACCAGCGTGCCCCGGGGGATCTGCTCTTTCCCGAAAGGCTTGACCGGGAGACCTTGGACCGCCTGCGCAAGGAAATGGGATCGGCAATCTTCAATTGCCAATATCAGCAAAATCCGATCGCGCCGGATGGCTCGCCACTGCGCTGGGAATGGTTCAAGACATATGAGAAAGTTGAGGATCGGCGTTGGTATCAGCTGGTTGTCCAGAGCTGGGATACCGGGACTTCCGCGGATCCAAGGTCCGATTTCTCCGTATGCACGACATGGGGTTTTCGAGAGAATTCCTGGTACCTGCTCGATGTTTGGCGGGGACGGCTGGATTATCCGGACCTGAAGGCGAAGGTACTGGGATTGTCGGATCAGTGGAATCCCGAGCGCGTTCTTATCGAGGATGCCGCGACTGGTCGCCCGCTGCTGCATGAACTCTTTCGGGATGATCGGCGCTTCCGAGCCATCACCCCGGAAAAAGAGAAGGAAATCCGATTCAACGCTGCATGTGCGTCCGTACAAGAAGGTAAGGTCTACCTACCGACAGAGGCGTCCTGGTTCTCTGATTTTAAACGAGAACTACAGTCCTTTCCGCGTGGTCGCAATGATGACCAGGTCGACAGCTTCAGCCAGTTCCTGAACTGGTCGAAGGGAAATGGGTTTCATCGTGCGCTCGGCCGAGAGCACCCTATCAACCTCAAACGACGCGAGCGACAGCTGGCGAGGTCCAGGCGGCTGTGAGAGGTCGAGTATTTTGTGCCTGCTCGGCCTTCAGGCTCATAACCTGAAGGTCGTAGGTTCAAATCCTACCCCCGCAACCAAATAAAACCAGGCCCCAGAGCATTAACCTGCTCGGGGCCTTATTCTTTGTGTCCGACGAAAGTCCGATGCAAAACCAAAAACCATATCCCCCCACGTACGCTTTTTGAACGCTCTCAGACGCTCCCAAAGCCCGCGATTTGAAGGAGGTCGTGGCCGAACAAGCGCTGGAACTGCGGCTGCTCAAAAAAAGCATGATCGCGGATGGGGACGACGACGTATGAGGTATCCCGCATCTGAGAAGCTGGAGATCATCCTCCTCGTGGAAGGCTCGCATCTCCCGACCAAGCGCACGCTGGACAAGCTCGGCATCCCCAAGACCACCTTCTATCGCTGGTATGACCGGTATCTGTCGGGTGGCCCCGAGGCGCTTGAGGATCGCAGCCCCAGACCGTCTTGGATCTGGAACCGCATTCCTGAACCGGTACGCGAGAAGATCAAGGACCTTGCTCTGAAGGAAAGCGATCTGTCGCCGCGCGAGTTGGCCGTGCGCTTCACCGACACGGAAAAGTATTTTGTGTCAGAGGCTTCGGTCTATCGCATTCTCAAGTCCTACGATCTGATCACCAGCCCGGCCTATGTGGTTCTATCGGCAGCCGACGAGTTCCACGACAAAACTACGCGGCCGAACCAGCTCTGGCAGACCGACTTCACTTACCTGAAGGTCATTGGCTGGGGCTGGTTCTACTTGTCCACGATCCTCGACGATTACAGCCGCTACATCATCGCCTGGAAGCTTTGTACGACAATGAAGTCAGGCGATGTGACCGACACGCTGGACCTGGCGCTGCAAGCGTCGGGTTGTGATCAGGCGACAGTTCTGCACAAGCCTCGCCTGCTCAGCGACAACGGATCGAGTTACATCTCGGGTGAACTGGCTGATTGGCTGGAAGACCGGCAGATGGATCATGTCCGCGGCGCCCCATATCATCCGCAGACCCAAGGCAAGATCGAGCGATGGCACCAGACCTTGAAGAACCGCATCTTGCTGGAAAACTACTACCTGCCCGGTGATCTCAGGCAGCAGATCGATGCCTTTGTCGATCATTACAACCACCGGCGCTATCACGAGAGCCTGCAAAACCTCACCCCGGCCGATGTCTACTTCGGGCGCGGCCAGACCATTCTGAGAAAACGAGAAAGGATCAAACGAAAGATCATCGAAACCCGGCGCTTGCTTCACCGCAAATCCGCCGCATAATCACAAAAAATAGATGAGCCAGATCCTCTCTTAGCTCAGGCGGCCATCTGTCCCAAAAACCCTGACGACGGACACTACCGAGGACAAGAAATTGAAGGTCACACGCAATACTCCTGAACAGCTCATCATCGAAGAGCGGCCATGGTTCACCGGAATTGGCATCAGCGCCCTCAGTCTCTTTTTCACGGGAGCAGGTATCTTCTCGGTGCTCGACGGCGAGTTTGGCGGCATGATTTTCTTTGTCGGCACTGCCTTGGGCGCGCTGGCTTTCTGGGCCTTTGTGCGCCGGCTCATGGTAATCTTCGATCGCCACGGTGGGCAGATCGAAATCCGAAGGAAATGGGTTGGCGGCCAATCTGTCGAAACCCTCGACCTCAAAGCTGTGCGTAAAGCTGACGTGGAATTTCGTGAAACCTACAGGCAGGGAAAGATGCGGCGAACGAGCCGACCAACACTTGTCATGTTTGCGGATCACGACCCACAGAAATTAGCGCTCGTTGAGCATTTCAGTGGAGGGCGAAGCTCGCAAGTCGTGGCTGATGAAATCAACGAGTGGCTGGCTCAAGGTGCCGGTTGATTGGTCCTTCCCGAACAAGAATTTTCATGCGGATAAGATTATGATAACTTAACGGCGTAAGGTTTTTTCATCTTTATCTCTCTATGGAACTCCCTTGGCTTCTGGCCAAGGGTTTTTCTTTTCTCAGACTTGGTAGTTCTGAAGGTTCGATGCAGACCAACGAGACGCTCTCAATGGCTGCGGCCACAAGAAAACCCGCGCCGGGGACACGACGCGGGCGATTTCACTCGATGGGATAGGTTATGAAATCTGTGGGACGCAAAGTAGCCACCACATATTTACAAGATAACAAAAATGCAGAGCCGTCGATTTGACGAAAATCAAATTGAGAGAAGCTTATCGCCTCGGGTGGATTGAATCCTAGCCAAGAGGCCACTCTAGTTTTCTGAAGTTCTAGGAGTGACTGAAAGGCTCGTTCAAAACACAGAGACAGCGGAGCCTAACAGCGCTTCGGGCTAACGCTGTGGAGCAGGCGTTTGCCCAAAGCCCGTTCAGAGTGCAAATCACAAGAACAAGCTCAAAATATTTGCGCCTGGACCAAGTGGTAAAATTTATAGCTGCACCGCAGCATTTACGTATTGAAAAGACAGGAAGAGGCCCCAAATGGGCCGTAACGTTGATCCACTCCTCCTCCCTTGGATTACCGTAATTCAGGCGGCGCACTCTCCTCCCATTGTGCGTCGCTTTTTTTTACCAATCACAGTTTGTAAGTTTGCCCGCCCTGACACGTGCCGTGCAGCCAAACGTGCGCACTCATATTGCAGTCATACGCCAACGATACCATCTTCGTACCAAACAGCAGGGAGGAAGACATGACAGAGCAGAGCTTTCTTCAAAGTGCCGTGGACGCATTGCAGCAGTCTTCCGACAAGATCAGCACAGCACGTGACTTGGTCGTGCAAAATGGCTGGCATTGGAACGATGAGCTCGCAGAAAACAGCGACATGCTCTTTGAAATCCACTTGTTCGGCGTTGCTGGTGTTGGGCTTGGTGCTGAGGGTGCGGTGCAAAACTGGCTCGAAAACGCCAAAGCAGAAATTGATGCTCTTGAAGACACGGCTTAGCAGCACGGTTGCAGAACCGCTCACTGGGCCAATCTGACAGTCAATGCTTCTGGATCGGGGGTAAATCTTCATCCAAATCCAGTTCGAGGACCGAGCGCCAAAGCGGTGTTTTGAAGTAATGCCGCTCGTTCTTTCCATCGCGTTCGCCGTCTTCTTCGAAGATCAAACCTGACCAAACCAATGGCTTCAGCACAAACGACGCGCACACAGCCAGCTTACGTGAGCCAATGTCGTCAGCACCTGCCTCGCTGCCATAGAAAACACTGTACAAGTGCCGTTCCGTGGTGCCTTGGTCGATCTCTACATTCATAACATTCAACCAAACATCCCAGTCGCCCCAAGGCCGTTCCTCAAACCTCCCATGGTCATGTCAGAAGAACGTGGCTTGAGGCGGGCAGGGCGGTTGCGTAGCCTCTGACCATGACCAAGCGCTCTCCCTTCAAGTACTTCAAATCGAGCCCCGAGATCATCCGCCTGGCGGTGATGCTGTATGTCCGGTTCCCGCTATCGCTTAGGAACGTCGAGGATTTGCTGCACGAGCGGGGCACCGACGTCAGCCATGAAACCGTCCGCTTTTGGTGGAACCGGTTCGGGCCGATGTTCGCATCCGAGATCCGGCGCAGACGGGTCCAGCAGCTGCGCGCCTTCTCTCGATGGCAGTGGCATGTCGACGAGGTCTTCGTGAAGATCAATGGTGAACGTCACTACCTCTGGCGAGCGTGGCATGCCCCCATGGGGGCATGCCACGCTTGTGCTTTGGCATTTGTCAGAGAGCGCGCGTCGGAAAACGATCTGAGAACCGCCGATTACGCCATGACAAGTTCTTTCGAGCCGGATGTGATCTGGCACATTTACGGTTGACGGCTTTGCAGCCACTGGTCCTGATTGGTCCGTCAGCGCCCGCTTCCCTTCTTTGCCCCCATCTCCCACGCGAAAGGCCAAGACATGAAGTCCAGGACAAGAGTTGCAGTCATCGGCGGCGGCATCGCGGGGTGCTCGACGCTTTACCATCTGACGCAAGAAGGCTGGACCGATGTCGTCCTGCTGGAACGCGACGAACTGACCAGCGGGACCACCTGGCATTCCGCAGCGCAGGTGACGAATTTCGGGATGAACCAGACCATGGTGGGGCTGAAGTCCTATTCCATCGAGCTGTACAAAAAACTGCGCGACGATCCCGATTACCCGGTGGGCTATCATCATGGCGACGGCGGCATCCGTCTTGCCAATACCGAGGCGCAGATGATGGGCTATCGTCACTTTGCCTCGATGGCGCGCGGGATGGGCGTGGAGTTCGAGGTGATAGATGCCGCCGAATGCGCCCGCCGCCACCCGCTGATTTCGACCGTCAACCTGCTCGGCGGTCTCTGGGACGGGCAGGACGGCGACATCGACCCGGCGCAGCTGTGCCAGGCGCTGGCTTTTCACGCGCGCCGCGCGGGGGCCGAGGTCTATCGCCATACACCTGTCACCGGTCTGACGCAGCACAAGGACGACACCTGGACCGTTCGCACCGCCAAGGGTGACATCGACGCCGACATCGTGGTGAATGCCTGCGGCTACCGCGTGAACGAGGTGGCCGCGATGATGGGAGTGCATCACCCCGTCGCGGCAATGGAACACCAGTATTTCGTGACCGACGACATCCCCGCCATCGCGCAGGCCGGGCACCGCATGCCGCTGCTGCGCTGCCCCATCAGCGACTATTACTGCCGGCAGGAAAAGAACGGGCTGCTGGTCGGCTTCTATGAACAGGACTGCAAGACCTGGGGCATGGACGGGATCAGCCCCGACTTTTCCAACGACCTCTGTCCCGACGACCTGGACCGCGTCATGGACGTGCTTGAAGGGGCGTTCGAGCGCATGCCCGCCCTCGCCGAGGCTGGGATCAAGCGCGTGGTCAATGGCCCGATCACCTATACCATCGACGGTGCGCCGCTGGTCGGCCCGATCCCGGGCAAGCGCAATGCCTTCTGCATTGTCGGACTGCGCGCGGGCATCGGCGAAGGAGGCGGCCATGGCTGGCTGCTGGCCCAACAGATCGTGCATGGCGAGGCATGTTATGACACCTGGTGTCTCGATCCCCGCCGGTTTGGACCGCATGCCAATGCCGAACTGACCGCGCTGAAGGCCATCGAGGATTACCAGAACGAATTCCGCTTCCACTTTCCGCACGAACACCGCCCGGCGGGGCGTCAGGCCCGGACCACGCCGCTGACCCCGATCCTTGCGGCCGAAGGCGCCGAATTTACCGTGGTGAACGGTTGGGAGCGCGTCGATTACATCAAACCCTCGCCTGACTTTCACCCTTCGCTGACCTTCGATTTCGACGAGACCTTCGACTTGATCGGTGCAGAAGTGCGCAATGTGCGGGACAATGTCGGCCTGACCGAGGTCAACGGCTTCAACCGGATCGAGATCACCGGTGCCGACCGCCATGCCTTTCTGGACCGCATGGTCTGCGGCAGGATTCCGCGCCGCGAGGGCCGCGTCGGGCTGGGCTACTTGCTGAACCATCACGGCATGGTCAAAGCCGAAGCCACCATCGCCAACCTGCCGGCCTCGGACCGGGGTCCGGCGCGGGTCTGGTACGGCTCGGCGGCGGCGAGCGAGCTGCACGACATGGATTGGCTGCGCGCCTATCTGCGCGCGGACGAGGACGTTCAGCTGCGCAGCCTGACCAATGATCACACCATCCTGGTGCTGGCGGGGCCGAAATCGCGTGGCGTACTGTCCGCCTGCGCGCGGGGCGATTGGTCAGCGCAGGCCTTTCCGTGGCTCAGCGTCTGCGAGTGTTTTGTGGGCATTGCGCCCTCGACGGTCATGGCGGTCAGCTTCTCGGGCGAACTGGCCTATGAGATCCACGTGCCCAACGCCTCGCTCCATGCGGCATGGCTGGCGCTGCGCAAGGCGGGTGCGGCCCATGGGATGAAGCTATTCGGCGCAAGGGCAGTCGAGTCGATGCGGATGGAAAAGGGGTTCCTGCATTGGAAGGCGGATATCACGACCGAATTCGACCCTTTCCAGACCGGGCTCGGCCGCTTCGTCGATCTGGCCAAGCCAGAGTTTGTCGGCAAGGACGCCCTCGCCGCCCGGATCGAGGCCGGTCCGCGCCGGAGGCTGGTTACGCTTGCGGTCGATACGACCCGCGCCCCTGCGCCGCGCGGCGCTTCGCTGATGATCGGGGGGCGCGTTGTCGGCACGATCACCTCGGGGGAGTGGGGCCACAGGACCGGGATGAACCTGGCCCATGCGTTCGTGGATGCCGGGCTTGGCGCCGAGGGCACCCAGATGCATGTGGACCTTTGCGGCAACCTCGTCGCTGCGACGGTGGCACCCCGCGCCGCATACGATCCTGGCTACGACCGTTTGCGACAGCAATAGGTCCTGTCAGAAGGATTGCTGTTGAGATGGGCACGGCGGCCACGTAGCGTCGGAATATGACCAAACTGACGCGTTCAAGGGCTTTCACAACAACCCCGAGATCATCTGCCTGGCGGTGATGTCGTATGGTCTTGTCAGAGGAACTTTGCTTGAGCCGGGCAGGGGGCTTTCGTAGCCTTTCAAAATGATCAAACGCTCCCCATTCAAATACTTCAAAACCAGCCCCGAGATCATCCGCCTGGCGGTGATGCTCTATGTCCGGTTTCCGCCCGCGCACCCGATCAACCGTGCGCGCCGCGGGAAACAACTGGTGCGCGCTAGGCGCTGTTGAAAGGTTCTTGCTTGGGGACTTAAGTGGTCGTCAGGTCTATACATCATGGAAGATGAGGAAAGTCCCCGACGGCAAGGTAGTCTTTTTCAGCCTTTGTCGATGGACGGCCCAATATGTTGTTCCGATGCGGGTGCCTGCCAAAGCGCCGGACAACATCCGTGATCCGCGCATGCTGCTTGCGAAAGCGCTCTCCCAGGCCTGGCAAATGTGCCGGTTCAAATTCGGCTATCTGGTCGACCAATGGGTTCAGGGCCTGCATACGTTCCAGATGGTCCGGCCCTTCACAATGGCTTATCGCAATCACGAAAAAGGCCATTTCCCATGGAGCAAGCGCATCGATATCATCGTTCTTGATCCCGTCGAGCGCGAGTCGGGTTGCCTTGATATCTTGAGCAAAGGCCGCCGGGGTATCGCGCCACAGCGACCTGGGAAACTGGTCCAGCGCGATTAGAAGCGCGAGCCTCCCTCGTGGTGTTTCTGCCCAGTGATCGAGTTCTCCCGTCGCGGCGGCAAGAGTAAGGTCTGAGAACCGCAGCGTGATTTCCTCATCCATGCCGCCATGCATACGCTCTTTCCAGAAAGCGCTATGCGTCTCGGGGCTCTCTTGGTGTCCAGTCGCGGGGAACCAGAGGTCGAGCACGTCCGAAGGCTGGTGTTTCTTTTCACAAATAACGTTCATGTCGGTCCCTCAGAATCTTGTCGGCCAAAGGTTCATTGCAGCGTGAACGTCGCCTTCGCTCGGCAACTTGGTCAGGATTTCCAAAAGGAAGTCCCGCTCTTCGCCAATGCTCGGCCCTTTGCGTTCATGACTAGAGTTCCCGACGTCAGTTGCGTGTGGTTGCGTCTCCCAATTGTTTATCAGTTTAAAAAGGTTGAAGCCGCTAAAGAACAGGCGTGTCAGTGTCATCAGGTCGTCCTCCGAGTGATCTGAGAACAGGTTAGAGACCTCCGTGTACCAGTTGTATCCGCTCCACCGTTGTGCTGTTCTGCAAAAATGAAGAACGGGTTTCGCGATTGGTCGGATGTACGCGTGTTTCTCGCGGTACTTCGTGCCGGTTCCACGCTGGCAGCCTCTCGCCAACTGGGAATGGCCCAGCCAACGGTGGCGCGTCGCATCGATGCCCTGGAGCATTCGTTGGGTCTTCAGCTGGTCGAAAGAGACACGAGGGGGTCTCGACCGACTGCAGAAGCACTGGAGCTTCTGCCGTTGGCGGAGGCTCTTGAAGCCTCGGCCGAGGCTTTTTCCGAAAAGGCAGAAAACCTGAAATCCGAGCGTTCGCGGGTTATCCGTATTACAGGCGTTCAAGATGTATTCAACAGCAGCCTGTCGGCGATCCTTCGGGCTTTTTCTGAAAAGCACAAGAATGTTCGCTTTGAGTTTATTCCCAGCAGCCGCCACCTGGATTTAATGGCGGGCGAAGCGGATGTGGCGCTTCGCATCGCCAACAAGTTGGAAGATCAAGACTTGATATGTCGGAAGGTCGTGTCGATTCCGGCTTCGCTATTCGCTTCTTCGGGTTACGAGGCAAAACATGGATTGCCGCGTGACGAAACGGAGCTCGAAGGTCACAAATTCATCGTCTACAAAGGCGAAAACGTCCCGCACGCCATCAATACATGGATCCTTGACCGCATTACCCCCGATCAGATCGCCATGGAATGTGCTGACATGCGCTCAATGGAGGCTGCCATCCACATGGATTTGGGTGTCGCTGGATTGCCGACACGTTACAAATTCTCTGAAGAAGGGTTTGTTGAGTGCTTCCAGCTTCCCCGGGACACCACCTCGTATGGTTGGTTGGTTGCGAGCCCTGCGGCGTATCGTCGTAAAGAAGTAAAGTCATTCTTCACCTTCGCAGTCCCACGCTATCGCGCCTATTACCTTGAGACCGAAGAAACGAATTCGTGACTTGACACAACGAGGTCGTATTCGGGGGGCGATCCATACTAGGATGTTACCGAATGAGCTTGAATTGTCTTTCGCTGGGATTGGGTTGAACGCCTTCGGCACGGACAAAGCCAACACTTCGTCTGTGTTGGTCGCGGGAGTTCATTTAGGTGCGATCAATTCAACTCGAACCGCAAAATGCCCGCTGCGGCCAACTCGTCGTTGAGTTCGTCTGCCGTTAGAAATGCCAGTGCAGTTGCCGCACCGGTTTGAGGCGTAGTGCTGAGAAAGATCGACATATCGATGTTCGCCCCAAGCTCCTCAGGAAAAATCGCCGCAGGAACAATGCCTGGGGTTGCAAGGACAGTGGTTAGGGGGGCGACTGCAAGCTCAGTCTCACCCGCAGCAACCGATGCCACCGGCTCACCACCACCCATGGCTTGGCTCTTCGGAACGATTGCATTGGTCAAGCCGAGCTGCTCCATCACTTCGACGTATGTGCGACCGCTTGTGCCGGCACCAGTGTAGGCGATGCTTTCTGCTTCGTGAAAAAGGGCTTTGATCCCCTTTAGGTCTTTGCTGATCCTGTTTTCCGTGCCCGCTTTTCGGCCTACCGCAAGAGGCACTCGGCCAAAAGAATGGTGACTCGCACCGTCTGCGTGGCCGGCTGAAATAAGTGCCTTCGCGTAGGAGGAATTGGTCAGGCCGATGTCATATGCCTCACCCGCTGAGATGCGCTCAGGTATCGCCGGGTTCAGATCGATCAATTGTGTGACCGATAAGCCCGAGGCCGTCTCCAGGCGAGGGATGAGGCTGTTTATGGTTGCCCGGATCGCAATGGGCACGAAGATGCGCAATTCACTCGACATGGCCTATCAGGCTCCGGAAGGTGCGTGAGTATGATCATATTTGCATGATGCATGTGAACTTGGAACTGAGCAATGCTTGCTGGAGCAAGCTATTAGCTCTGAGCTCTGACCCGCCCTTCGCTGCGGCCGGTTCGAATGACGGCTACGCGGACTTTTCTGACCTTGGGTAGCCGACTTTGGCTGGAAAGCATGGGTGAGTGATGTTCTTTGCGAAAACACCGCTCACTGATCTTATTCTTTCCACAAACTTATTCCAAAATCGCCGTGTGATGTGAAAATGAATACCGGCGAAAGGATTGGGTCCTATAAAAATGCAGATCTTCAAAGTCTTGGTTGTCTTTTTATTGGCGGGCACACCCGCCTTTGCACGTGACGTTGCTGGGCGGGCGTATGTGCGCGATGGTGATACGATTGTCGTGTCTGGGACGCCTGTCCGACTGAACGGCATCGATGCACCTGAGGCGTCTAACAGGTATCGGGGTGCACAACCGTCGTAATGGTTGATGCGCTGATATCGTTTTTCTCTAACGCCTTGGAAAAGGATGAAGCGGATTCTTCGGCACGCCGGGAAAAGCTCTCTTGCCAGCCTTAAAGAGTTGCTTTCATGGCGTCAGGATCGCACATTCCCCGAAAGCCTATAAAGCGACCGCTGCGCCTTTGCCCATCGCTACTGGGGCTATCTTCACGGTTCCAGTAAACAATGTTGCCGTGGATGCGGAAGCGGCGAACCTCTCCAGGCAAAGCGTAGCGGAAAAGCTTTGCTCCACGAATGACCAAAAGCCTCCGGTCGGTTATTGCGAAACGCCAGTTGGCGTCGCGTTCAAGCCAACTAAGCCAAAAGAAGATAGCGCCGAAAGAAATAAAGACTAGAGCGGGCACAAGTGTTGAGCCGGAACCGAGCGCAAGTGCCGGAAATATCAACTGCCCTAAACCTACCAGCAGCAGAACTCCGAATGCGATCCCAATCGCGGCTAGCGACCGGCTGACAAGGTTGTTCACCGATGTCACTTCAGGCCGCCCCTGCCATAGCACTGTTTCCCCGCACTGAAGATGCCGGCGGATCATAAGGTCGAGTTTGCTTTCTGGGACCGGTTCGAGAGGCGTCGTCATAGTGAAGTCCTGAAACCTGTCGTTCACCTATTGTTTTGGCAAGCTAGCCGAAAAGCTGCCGGTGATAGTCATAGGGCGGTTCATGTCTGTCTGAGGGTTCGAGGCATTCTCAGTATAAAACACCGGCGCGGAAAAGGTTCCTTCTACGATCAACCGGTCTCCATCCTCTTCGACCTTTGTCAGGTCCATGGCAACAGTGTCTTCGTCGGGATTTTTCCAGTAGACGCTGTAATAACTCTCAAGATATTCGAAATCAGCAATGGCGATGTAGCCCCCGGGACCGCGCATAAGCGTTCCTCCCAGAACGAGAACGTCGTTGGTGGCGTTGGTACCTTCCTCGGGGTTTGCCCAGATGCTGAAGCTAGATGCGTTCAACATGCCGGGCATGGTCTGAATCCAAAAAGATTGGGATTCTCCATCGTCTTCAAGGGCGTAAAAAGTGCGTTCCCCTTTTCCATCAAACGACGCTGTAACAGTTCCAATGGTCTCAGACAGTGCCGGGCTGGCGACAAGGAGTGCAGCGAAAAGGGAAAGTAGTTTCGTCTTCATGGTCAAATGCTCCCTAGGAAAAAACTTGGGCCGAGGCATGACAGCGAGTGTTTGCAGGTCAGGATTAGCTGCTGATCGAAACAACTGTGCCGGCCTTGTTGACGCTACAGATCCAAGGGTCTCTTTTGCCCATTCTGAAGACTTCAACACGTACACCAGTCGATGTGACTTGGGTATTTGCTCCGTGCAGTTCCTTGCGTGGGATGCCGAACTTCTCAGCGACAGCATTTGCACATGTCGGTTCTGCTTTACGAGCATCGGTGCCAGGAACACTAGACACCTGTTCTGAAGTCGTAGTTTCCATGCAGGCCCCGACGACGAATACACTCACCAAAGCGAACGCCTGAAATATGGTGCCTCTGTTCATAGTGTTTTCTCCATTTTCTTAAGTTTTCTTCGCAACTCTTTGGTCTTGGATGCAGTGCACAGCGTCCTGGATGTGCGCAGGTCTATGTTCTCGAGCGATTTCAATTTCCACATTCGATGATAGCCTCGTGGTGGGCTCTCCCGAAATCATTCAACTGAGTTATCGCGTCGACTTTCGAAACTCGTGTCGCCTTCGCGTGCTTTTCCGCAGCACTCTGCCAAGCGTCTGCGCGCGAGGCACCTGCTCGCCGCAGTTCAATCGAATGGCGTGCGGCTACCAAGTAGTAGACGAAATCTTTTGCGCCGAGTTTTGTTTGTAGTGCCTCGGTCGCACACTCACATATTTCTTCTGAATGCAGCGTAAGGCAGGTGTCAGTGACCGGATTTGCAACGGCAGCAAAAGGCGACACTGCGAGGACAAAAGGGGTTAGAAAAACCTGCGAAGAAATCTTCATGGGGAACCTCATATATTGCATTCACTTGCTACTGGCCACGTGACCAACAATGCCCAAACGTAAATGTTTCGAAGATTTAATCACGGCACTGCCTTGGAGCGCCAGCTTTAGTTTTGCTTTGTCAGATTTACTTGACTCAAGATGGGCAGGACCCTTCATAGCCTTCAGCCATGGACTACGCGTTTGGGTTTCGGGTCTCCGCCTCCCTACTTGATTAACTTTGCCACTAAACCGACTGGAAAGCGTCACAGCACCGTCATTTGGATGGGTTAAAACGTGACCATAATTAAGGTGTTTCCTGCGAGTGTATGTCCCTCACGTCGCTTCCCCTGTCGTGCGGGAGGGACAATTCTTCTGGCTTGTGAGGGCGATATCCAAACTGTCCAAATGTCCATTTCTGAACTCGTTCCGGCTACATGGACAGAGTGGACACAGCATCCGTCTGCTTCGGGCTCGAAGCTGTCGTTCACTGCAGCCTGTTCGAGTGACCGCTGCGCGGGACAAAGTTGCCTTCACGCCTTGGACAGACGACCACGGTTCTTCGCGAAGTCTTCTTGGATAAGGGTCTGGACAGCTTCCCATTCCTGAAACAGCACAAGCTGCCCCGCGTCAGAGAAAAACCGGACATCGTAACCCACGATCTGTTCGGCCTCGCGCTTGATGCGCAAGTGAGGCGCAATGCCGTCTTTTTCTCCCAGGATGCAATGCAGTCTCACCTTTCCCGAGACTTCCTCGATCACGTCCCGCCAGTCTTTCGTGGCCAGAAAGCCGTCCTTAATAAAGGCCTCGCCCCCTTGTGCGATCGCGTGGGTCAGCCCGTCCGCCATCATGTCGAAACATCCGACCTCGTGACAGTAATCGAGATCCACAGGTGACGCCCCAAGATGCCTTTGCATCATGCGATGAGCCCCGAGGAAATCCACCGCAGCGATGGCCGCGCGCGTGAGGAAGCGCAACGCTGTACGGGATTTCTGATAGCTGCGGGCAAAGGCGCGTGACATCGTGCCCATCCCGTCGATCAGGTCGTCGCTGACAACACCACTATACCCGGCATTCAGTACGCCAACGCACCTTTCCGGGAACCTGTTGGCAAAGTTGATCGCGATACCGATCGCTGACAGGTTCCCGATCACGAAGGCGGCGGGGACGGAAAGAACGTCCAGAAATGCATAGAGATCGCGGCAGGATTGCCGCACGAATTCCCAATCCGTTGCCGGAATACTGTCGGACTTTCCGAATCCCGGACGCGAGGGCGCAATGATCCTTAGCCCGTTCTGATGCGCAGCGCTCTTTACATGATGTGGCAGATCAGGGCCGCTCATCATGCCATGCAGGTAAAGCACCGGGAGACCGTCCATATCTCCGAACTGACGAAACTGGAGCATGCGGCCACTTGGAAGAATGACCCGCGAGAACACGGCTTCCGGCCGCGCGTCCGACGGAAGAAAGGCCTGCGCAACCAGCTTGAGACTTTGGAACTGGCTCAGAACGAACACGCTCGACCTGACAAGGTCGTTCTGGTTCCGGCTTCCGGTTTTCTCCAGAAGGGCCCGAATCTGTGCGCGGATTGTATTGACCGAGACACCTTTCTGCAGAGCGATCTCGTCGGCCTTCCTGCCCTTCGCCAACTGTGCGAGCACATCAGCTTCAGCCGCAGTCAGATTGTATTTGTCGCGAATGGCGCCCCATGCGGCATTCGTCTCCGACACCTCGTTCAATACGACGAGATACTGCTTTCCGGGGATGGTGTTGTCATAAAACCCCTGTGGCAGTTCGGTGATAACCGCGGCACCAGCCCCATCAGGCGCGGCGAGATCAGGAACAAAGGCGACGGTCTGGCCAATTTCCCAATTACGGATTTGTTCCCTGATGGCCTCGCCGAAAGCGGGGCCTGTAGCTTCGGAGGCTTCAACGAAACCATTGAACTCTTCGTTCTTGTAAAGAACATTGAGCGCGGCATCGCAAATGAATGCCGGCATGGAGAATCCGTCGAGAATGCGCTTGGCGCGATCATGATCGCGTTGCACCCGGCCGATGTGATCGAAGATCTGAAGCGCCTGATTGAAATGCCCGACAAGTGCGGCGTCTTCGGTATCCTGATCTTCAGAGACGATGCGGGACGTCAGGCATTTTTCCCAAAGCATGATCAGGTCATGGAACTTTTCGGGCTGCGCCACGGTCGCATAGGTCAACTGGACAACCTCGCCAAAGAGGTCACCCGTATCGACCTTGGATTTCTTACGGCCTGGCTCCGTCTCCATAAGACTTCCGCGCGTTGCATCCCACCGTGGGACATGGCCACTGATTACGCTTTCCGAACTTGCGGTTCGTCCATCTTACCTCAGAAAAGATATACGGCGTTATCAATCTTGATAATGCCACCGATCGCGGCGCGCGTATCCTGACGCTTATTCGTTTTCGCAAACACTGTTCAGGCCATCTGGCCTTTACCTAGGACAGAAGCGCAGTTGGGCGTCTCTCATGTCGCAATTTCGATCGGAAGACTTTCACATAGGGGTTATTTTATGCGTCGGTCCCCTTTTGTGGGCAGGCAACTTTGTCATAGGCCGTTCGCTGCACGATGCGCTCGAGCCATTTCAGCTCAACTTCCTGAGATGGGCCGTTGCGGCACTGATCCTGTTACCTGTTGCCCTGAGGCACTGGCGGTCAATAGCAGCGGCATGGGTAACTCATGCGAAACAACTCGTGGCGCTCGGTGTCCTGTCAATCGCCTTGTTCAACTGGCTGGTTTACTCCGGCCTACAATATGCATCGGCTTCGACTGCCGGCGTTACCTTCTCGTTGTCAGCCGTGTTCATAGTCTTCATTGCGTGGATCTGGCGCGGCGCTCCGCTTACGGCGTGTGATCTCATCGGCGCGGCCATTGCTTTTTTCGGTGCCGGAGTCGTGATCTTCGATGACCTCCAGAAAATGGCCTCGGCTTCACATCTTGCGGGGCCCGCCATGCTGCTCTGCGCATCGGTCACGTGGTCGGTTTTTACTGTTTGTCTTAAGCGCTGGAGCATCCCCCTCGTTCCGCAGGCTTGTCTGGCCGCAACCGTCTTTTCGGGCCTTGCCGTTATGACACCAGTGGCGCTGATCACTGGGATGCCCGCGCCTGATCTCGTGCTTCGAGCGGACGTGCTAATCAGCATACTATACCTTGGTGTTGGCGCATCCGTTGTCGCCTTTTGCGCGTGGCAGTCAGGTGTTGCCAGAGCGGGTGCCGCGCGCGCCGGGATTTTCCTGCACCTTGTGCCGATCTTCTCGATTTGCCTTGGCTTTATTTTTCTGGACGAGGCGTTGACCCTTCCCAAGCTACTCGGAACTTGTGTGGTGCTGCTGGGCATCGTTTTGAGTCGGATACGCACGCGGAAAACAGAACGTGATCACGCAAGCTGAACAACTTTGAGATAAGATGTGGTTCAAGAGATAAAGAAAATCGCGCATCGCTAAATTAGAGCGGAGGCCCACAAAAAAGGGGCCCTGCTTAAGGTAAAACAGGGGCCCCAGGGGAGGCTCGGTTTCGCTCAGAGGTCGCTGTCGTATGCTTGGGCGTCGCTGATCATGTAACTCCAGGCGAGGCCAGCGTTGCGCCAACCGTTCATGACGCGCTCGCCCTTGTGCGGGCCGTCCTTGACCTTGTCGCCTTCGTAGCCGTCGACCAGCGAATAGACGTTGCGATAGCCCATCTTGTAAAGCAAGTCGGCAGCCCGGGCGCTGCGTGATCCGGAACGGCACATCAGGATGATCGGCGTTTCGGGCAATATCCCGGTGGCTTGAGCGTAGCTTTCGAAGTCGCTGGGGAAATTCGGGTTCAGCTCGAGCTTGTAAGTGCCTTTGGCCGCATCGAATTCGGGTATCATCGGCATGACCATGTAGGGGATATGCTTGTTCGCCCTGACCGGCAGCCCAAGAAACGAAACCTCGGCACGGCTTCGGATATCGATCAGACGAACCTCCGGGTTTTCGAGCATGCCGCCGACATCGGCTGAGGTCACGTAAAGACCGGCTGTGGTGCGTTTCTTTTCGGGAATTTCATCCGCGAACGCGGCAGTGGCCATGAATGAAGCCGCAACAAGTGCAATAACCGATTTCATTTCCCTAATCTCCTGCTTGCCTTTTTGAGAAAAGACGCCGGTTTATGACTCGGCATCTGTAGGAGATCGTAAATCGACGGATTTCCGCCACATCATCAACTTTGATAATGTGACCTAAAAATGCGCTGAAGCACTAGAACACATACTGCATTAGACTAAACGCATGTCCGCTTAGGGCTCTAAACAGCCATTCGCTGCGGTCTGCACCAAAGTCTGCTATGCAGGACGAAGCCGTCATTCGACGGCAAACTGCCTACGCCAGAAATATCGAGGCAAATACGCGAATAAGGCAACCAATGCCAACGATCGAATAGGCGGTGTCCCAGGCTCCAATCTTCGCTATGCTGTCAACGTGTTGCAACTGGGTCGCTAGATGAAAGCACGTTTTGGAAACTGCGAGATCAACTCCGAAGCACGGCTGTTGTGTCGTGACGGCGAAGCCATCGACGTGGAACCCCAGGTTTTTGATGTGCTGGTGGCCTTAATCGAAGCTAAAGACCGGGTACTGAGTAAGGACGATCTGATCGAACGGGTTTGGGGCGGGCGTATCGTCTCCGATACCGCCGTGACTAGCCGGATCAAGGCGGCACGCGCAGCCGTGGGTGACGATGGCGCCGCGCAAAAAGTGATCCGTACCCTCCGTGGCGTGGGCTATCAGTTTGTTGCTGAAATTGAAGTTAGTGCCGACATGGTGTCTTCTTCGGGCGAGAGGCCGGACCAGCCAGTAGTTCTGGTGCTTCCATTCACGCAAGTTCCTGACGATCCCGATACGTTGTGGCGGCTGGATGGAATTTGCGACGATGTTATCTCGGCGCTCTCGCGGTTTAGGGATCTGAGGGTTATCTCTCGTCTCACGTCTTTTGGCCTTCGAGATCTCGCAGGAACGGAAATGTCGCGGGCTATCGAAGAAATTGGCCCCGACTATCTGGTCGAAGGGGGACTGCGCCAGCGCGGTCATAACTGGCGCCTACAGGTAAACCTCAGTGCAGCAGATTCCCAGGCGCAGATCTGGTCGGAGCGCTGGGAACTTTCAGATGAGGATTTTCAGAATCTAGATCCTTATGTCGACCGGATTGCGGCTGCCATCGAGCCGGAGCTGCTTTCAGCGGAGCGCGACCGGCTGCGCAGCTTGCGTGAAACAGACCTCTCGACTTGGGAGACAACACAACGCGGGCTTTGGATGCTGTGGCAACAACGCCCGGGGCTTCATGCCAAGGCCGTCACGATATTGAAGGAGGCGCTAGCCCGCGATCCGGACTATGCGTTGGCACATGCCGGACTGGCATATGCGCTTTGCCACGCCCACAAGGAAGGTGTGGTGGGCGACGGGGCTCTTGATCAAGCCTTGGCGGCAGCACGACGTGCGGTGCAGCTCGACCCGCGGGATGCCTTTTCTTATGTTGCCTTGGGTCGTTCACATTTGGCCCGTGCGGAATTCGACGCCGCCATCGCCGCCTATGACGAGGCAATCGCCCGAAATCCCAATCATGCATATGGCCATTTTGGACGCGGTTATTCGCTGTGTCTCAGCGGTCGCCCAGCTGAGGCCATAGGTCACTTCGAGCGTGTACTGGCCCTGAGTCCGCGCGATCCACAAGGATGGTCGGTCTGCGTGATGCTGTGCTTTTCCTGCCTGTTGGTGAACCTCGCCGACGAAGCGCTTGGCTGGGCAAGGAAAGCTCAACGACTGCCGAACGCGCCTCATTGGGCCCTTGCTGCAGAGGCCGCGGCTCTCAACGCGCTTGGAAGGGGAACGGAAGCCGAAAAAGTACTAAAAGAGGCGCTGAACGCGCGACCCGATCTTGATGCGGCCTTTCTCGACCGCGCTTACCCGTTCGCCGACCGTCAGGACTATGACAAATTGGCAGGTCTCATGTTGGGCACGTTTGTTCCGGCGGCCTCAAGGAAGGAAATCTCCACGTAGTCTCCACACTTCTCCACCGGGGCGCCAAGCGCTGGCACGTCTGGGCTGCCATGTTTGTTTCATTGAAACCCTGCAACGAACGGAGACATAATCATGGACCTCATCCAGTCGACAGCACGCCGTACACACACCATCAAGCAACGGGCCGTATCTGTGACAGCCAAGCTTTTGGCAATGCCAGCGGGGTATCGCCACCGCGCGGAACTTCGCGGTCTAACACCTGAACAGCGTGCAGATTTCGTCATGACCGAGCGTGATCATGAGGCAGCACTCAACATGCCGGTGACCGATTACCCGGTTTACGCAATTGCCCGCAATAACTGGGAGAGGCGAATCCTAAGCCTGCTGGGGCGAGTTGGGATAAACGAATAGTAGCCCCCGTTCGTGGAGAAAACGCACCGAATGAGGCCGACCGGTCTTCCAAAACTGATCGGCCCATTCAGGGAAATCTCTGAAATTCGACTTTGCTCTTTCGACTTTTTGAGGCCTTGAGACCTGAGGCCTCATTGGGCTGGTTGCTGCCGTTATCCGCGCTCAGCACTAAGGTCTGCAACGCCGACACGGCGGACCAGCCTGAAAATTTAGTCAAGCAACCCCATCAATAACTACTAGGTTTGTGGAGGCCGTTTGATGACGAATTTCGGCCAGTTCTAAGTACTCCGGATCATTGTGCCAAGCCTTGGCTTTTTCTACGGAAGGGAAACGCATGATTACTGTCCTAGGCATGGCCCACGACCCTTCCAGAATTTCCGTCTCGGCGCGCGATGTTGCTAGTAACTCTCCGCCATGCTTTTCGAAAATGGGCATGAAACCACCGAGATAGGCTTGGTAGGCCTCGGGGTCATGTATATCGAGTTGACCGATTACATAGGCTGGCATGATCTTCACCCTTTCGAAGCAGTTTCCTCCACCACCCTAACAGCCATGACAAATGGCGCAAAGGTCATGTCAGAGGAACTGGGGTTGAGCCGGGCAGGGGGCTCTCTTAGCCTCTCAAGATGACCAAGCGTTCCCCCTTCAAGTACTTCAAGACCAGCCCGGAGATCATCCGCCTGGCAGTGATGCTCTATGTGCGTTTCCCGTTGT
>NZ_SKCI01000008.1 GCF_005434965.1 Marimonas lutisalis | reverse complement strand
GCTTGAGAGCGTTGTCACGAAGCGGCGAAACAAACGCGCCGCATTGAAAATGCTCAGAAAATTGATGAGGAGGTATGGTCAGCCTGAGGTGCTGGTCACGGATCGGTTCGTTTCATACAAAGCCGCGCTTCGCGAGATGGGTTGCGACCATCTCCAATCATGTGGTCGCTGGCTGAACAACCGCGTTGAGAACTCGCACTTACCCTTCCGACGACGAGAGCGGGCGATGCAGCGCTTCCGGCGGATGCGAAGTCTGCAGAAATTCGTTGCCGTTCACGCCTCTGTCTTCAACCACTTCAACCAGGACCGAAGCCTCTCTAAACGAGATCACTTCAAGCAAAATCGAACCGCTGCTCTGGCCGAGTGGCGCGGTCTCTGCGCGGCATAAGGGACAGTGCTACTGTCCCAGTAGAGAGGAGTTCGAATTCGTCTGACAGCACCCTTGAAACAATTGATAGGCGAGACTTTGATTATGGCTGGAAGCTAGGAAACGGGCCGCCGCGCGATCGCGGCGGGCAACTGCCCCACTGCACGCGGTCCCCGACCGGGGACCGCGTGCACGACTAATTTTTCCCGAAGACCCTTGCGTCGAGCGGCCCAGAACAAGATGTTGCTCAAGCAAGTCTGCAACAGGACCAAGGAGTTCTCGTGTCACTCTTTTTCATCGTTGCTCTGCCGTTCTTCGGGGCGCTTCTGCCCGGATTGATGAATGCAGCCGGCAGATCCGCCTGCGCCGGGGTCACGTTTACCGTGTCGCTGGCGGCCTTCATCGGCTTGCTGACCAACCTGCCTTCCGTCCTGGCCGGCGACGTATTGACCGCGCGGATCGACTGGATGCCATCGCTCGGCCTGAACTTCACGCTGATGCTCGACGGGCTGGGGTTCTTCTTTGCCTTCCTGATCCTCGGCATCGGCCTTCTGATCATCGCCTATGCGCGCCACTACCTCAGCCGTGATGACAACATGGGCGAGTTCTTCACGTATCTGCTGCTCTTCCAGGGCGCGATGGTGGGCATCGTCCTGAGCGACAACATCCTGCTTCTGCTGGTCTTCTGGGAGCTGACGTCGCTCTCCTCGTTCCTTTTGATCGGCTATTGGAAACATCTGCCGGAAGGCCGGCAGGGCGCGCGAATGGCGCTGGCCGTGACGGGCATGGGCGGGCTGGCCATGATCGCCGGGATGCTGATGCTGGGCCAGATCGCGGGCAGCTATGATCTCAGCGTGATCCTCGAGAACCGCGCGCTTATCCAGACCGATCCGCTCTATACGCCAGCGCTCGTCCTGATCCTGCTGGGCTGTTTCACCAAGTCCGCGCAGTTCCCCTTCCATTTCTGGCTGCCGCACGCGATGGCCGCCCCCACGCCCGTCTCGGCCTACCTGCACTCGGCCACGATGGTGAAGGCGGGTATCTTCCTCATGGCGCGTATGTGGCCCGTGCTGTCGGGCACGCCGGAATGGTTCGTGATCGTCACCACGGCCGGGCTCGTGACCATGGTGTTGGGCGCGGTGATCGCGCTCTTCAAACATGACCTCAAGGCGCTGCTGGCCTTTTCCACGGTCAGCCACCTTGGCCTGATCACCATGCTTCTGGGCACCGGCACCGCGTTTGGCGCCATGGCGGCGATGTTCCACATCCTCAACCACGCAACCTTCAAGGCCGCGCTCTTCATGTCGGCGGGGATCATCGATCACGAAACCCATACCCGCGACATTCGCCGGCTGGGCGGACTGCGCCGGCTGATGCCGGTGACCTTCGTGATCGCCACGCTGGCGGCGCTGTCGATGGCGGGCATCCCCTTCCTGAACGGCTTCCTGTCCAAGGAAATGATGCTGGAAGAGGCCACCCACACGGTGCTGTTCGGCACGCCCTGGCTCGTGCCGGCACTGGCGATTTCCGGATCGCTATTTTCGGCCGCCTACTGCTTCCGCCTGATCGGGCATACGTTCTTTGGCCCCGTGCGCGACGATTACCCGTCGAACCCGCACGATCCGGGCCCCGGCCTGTGGTTGCCGCCGTCGATCCTGGTGACGCTTGTCGTCGTCATCGGCATGGCGCCTTTCCTGGCGGAGCCCTTCGTGAAACTGGTTACGGCCTCCGTGCTGGGCAACGCGGCAGAGTTGCCCAAGGCCTATTTCAAGATCTGGCACGGGCTGGTCCCGGCGCTGTTCATGTCTGTTGCGGCCGTCGTGGGCGGCCTGTTGGTGATGGTCGTGTTCACGCCGCTGTTGCGCCTGTGGGAAACCACGCCGCGTCCCGAGGCCAAGGCGATTTTCGACGCCTTGGTCGCAACGGCCGTCCGGCTGGCGCGCGGACTGATCCTGCCGCTGCATAACGGCGCGTTCACCCGCTATGCCGCGATCGGGGCGATCACCATCGTGGCGGCGGGGTTCCACGCCTGGAAAACCGGAACAGTGGCCCCCCCAACGCGCGAGGTGCAGGCGGCGGGCCCGGTCCTGGTCGCCGGATGGCTGATGCTGGTGGCAGCGACCGGCGGATTGGTTTTCATGCACCGCAACCGCTTCTTTTCCCTGATCCTGATCGGGATTGTCGGCCTGATGGTCTCCATCGGTTTCATCTTCTTCAGCGCGCCTGACCTGGCGATGACACAGTTCACCGTCGAAGTGGTAACGATCATTCTGCTGCTGCTTGCGCTGAATTTCCTGCCCAAGCGTACCCCGATGGAAAGTTCTGTCCTGCGCCGGGTGCGTGATGCGGGCGTTGCCGCGATTGGCGGACTGGCGACATTCACGCTGGCATACCACTACCTGCTGCGCGACGCGGTCGGCACGCCGATCTCGGAATTCCACCTCGCCAACTCCTACAAGGGCGGCGGCGGCACCAACGTGGTCAACGTGATCCTTGTCGATTTCCGGGGCTTCGACACCTATGGCGAAATCATTGTCCTGGGGATCGCGGCACTGCTGATCTACGCGTTGACCGAAACGCTGCTCGGCGGTCGGGTGCGGGCCCGGCTGCTGAACCGAAAGCCGGACCAGCAGCGCGCGGGCGAGATGCACCCGATGATGATGGTGGTTCTGACGCGCGTGATCATGCCGCTGGTTCTGATGGTCGGTTTCTACATCTTCCTGCGCGGCCACAATGAACCGGGGGGCGGCTTCATCGCGGGTCTCATCGTGTCGATCGCGGTCGTGATGCAGTATATGGCCAGTGGGTTTGCCTGGGCCTCCGCGCGGCTGAAATACCCGTATCACGGTGTCATCGGCGCCGGCGTGCTGATTGCCGGGCTGACCGGCATCGGATCGTGGTTCGTTGGCAAACCGTTCCTGACCTCCGACTTCACCTATGTCCGAATCCCGCCCTTTGAAAAGTTCGAACTGGCCACCGCGGCCCTGTTCGATCTTGGCGTGTTCCTTGCCGTGGTCGGCGCCGTGATGCTGTCGCTGGAAAGCTTCTCGCGCCTGGCGCGGCGGGCGCACATGCCCGAGAGCGAGCACCCCATGGACATTGACCCCTCCAGGGACGATCCGCCGCACCTGGAAACCGGACCAGCAAGGGAGGGCGCGTGACATGGAACTGCTTGTCGCCTCGGCCATCGGCATCCTGACAGCCGGCGGGCTATACCTCGTACTGCGCCTGCGGACCTTCCCGGTGATCTTGGGCATGTCGCTTCTGACCTATGCCGTGAACGTCTTCCTGTTCGCTTCGGGCCGGCTGACGACCGGCGCGCCGCCGGTCCTGCGCGAAGGCATGACCACCTATTCCGATCCGTTGCCGCAGGCTCTGGTGCTGACCGCAATCGTGATTTCGTTCGGCATGACGGCGGTTGTGGTGATGATCGGCCTTGGCGCGTTCCTGGGCTCGAACGATGACCACGTGGATGACCGGCCCGAAGGCGAAGACGACGTGACGGAGGGCACAGCATGACCCACTGGATTATCGCTCCTGTCGTCCTGCCCGCCCTGCTTGCGCCGTTCATCGTGCTGGCGGCGCGCTACCATATCGGGATTCAGCGGGCCTTTTCCGTCGCCGGCGTGCTGGCCCTGATCGCCATCGCCGCAAGCCTGTCCTGGCAGGTGTCGGACGGCAGCGTTCTGCTCTATCAACTGAGTGACTGGGCAGCCCCGTTCGGCATCGTCATCGTCGGTGACCGGCTGTCGACGCTGATGGTCCTGCTGACGTCGGCTCTGGCACTCTTCGTCCTGCTTTATTCCATAGGCTCCGGCTGGGACGACCGGGGGCGGCATTTCCATGCGCTTTTCCAGTTCCAGCTCATGGGCATCATGGGCGCCTTTCTGACGGGCGACCTGTTCAACCTCTTCGTCTTCTTCGAGGTCCTCCTGATCGCCTCGTACGGGCTGATGATCCATGCGGGCGGCAACACCCGGCTTCGCGCGGGCGTGCAATACGTGCTGTTCAACCTGATCGGCTCCACCCTCTTCCTGTTTGCCCTGGGCTCGATCTATGCCGAAACCGGCACGCTCAACATGGCCGACCTAGCCCAGCGCGCCTCGTTGATCGGCGCCGAAGAAACGGTGGGGATCCGCGTCGCGGCGGTGCTCCTGATCTTGGTCTTTGCGATCAAGGCGGCCCTCCTGCCGCTGCATTTCTGGCTTCCCTCAAGCTATGCCGAGGCCCCCGCGCCCGTTGCCGCGCTGTTTGCGATCATGACCAAGGTAGGCGCGTATGCGATCATCCGGGTCTATACGATGATCTTCCCGCCCGATCTCGAGGCGACCGCAGGCCTGCATGACACGTGGCTCCTGCCCGCCGCACTCGTTTCGCTGTTCATCGGCATGGTCGGCGTGCTGGCCGCCCGAAAGCTGGATCGGCTTGTCGCCTTCTCCGTCATCGGGTCGATGGGCATGGTGATGGTGGCGATCTCGCTTTTCACGCCGGCGGGCACCGCGGCCGCGCTTTACTATATCGTGCATTCGACACTGGCCGGCGCGGCGCTGTTCCTGATCTCAGACCTGGTGCGCACCGGTCGCGCTGACCTGAACCTGACCGCGCAGGCGCCCATGGCGGGTACCGCTCTGACCGCGGGGCTGTTCTTCGCGGGCGCCATCGCCATGGCGGGCCTTCCGCCTTTGTCGGGGTTCCTCGGTAAGCTGCTGGTGCTCGATGCGGCGTTCGAAACCGATCTTGTCGTTTGGATCTGGGCGGTGGTGCTTGGCTCCAGCCTGATCAACATCGTGGGCTTTGCCCGCGCCGGCAGCGTTATGTTCTGGAAGGCCCATGGCTTTGCGCCACCCGCCGATACACCCGCCGATACGCCAGCCGATGCCCCCGCATTGCCGCGCCCGGCAACCCTGTCCTATGTGGCCGTGGGCGGGCTCCTGTCCCTGCTGGTGGCCCATACCGTCTTTGCCGGACAGGTGCATCGCTATACCACCACCATCGCCGAACAACTCTACGCGCCAGATTCCTATATCGCCACCGTGCTCGACACCCCCGGAAAGCTCAGCACGCCGAAAGAGGAGCACTGACATGGCCCGTGCCTTCCACTGGTTGATACCGCACCCGTTTCTAACCCTGATTCTGGCCGTCGTCTGGACACTGCTTCAAAACGAGATTTCCGCCGGGATGGTCGTTTTCGGCATCATCCTCGGGATCATCATCCCCTGGGCCACCTCGGTCTGGTGGCCGGACACGCCCAAGGCCTTCAAGCTGCGCAAGATGATCCTCTACAGCTTCATGGTAATGTGGGATATCCTCGTCGCCAACGTACAGGTGGCCTGGATCGTCCTGACCGTCCCTAATAACAAGCTCAAGCCTGCGTGGATCGTCATTCCGCTGGAACTCCGCCAGCCCGAAGCGATCACCGTGCTTGCCGGGACCATCACCCTGACCCCCGGAACCGTCTCGGCTGACTTGTCGGACGAGGGGCACAGCCTGCTGGTGCATGTGCTTCACACCGATGACCCCGACGCCGTTCGTGACGAAATCAAGACCCGATACGAGGCCTATCTGAAGGAGATCTTCTCATGACCGCAGCTTCGGGATTCATGGAGATCGCATTGATCGTGGCTTTTGCCACCCTGGCGCTTGGCCAGATCCTGTCGATCGTACGGCTCGTGCTGGGGCCAACCTCGGGCGACCGGATCCTGGCGCTGGATACGATGGTGATCAACGCGCTCGGCCTGGTGGTGGTGATGGGCATCAGGCACGGCGTGCAGATCTATTTCGAAGTCTCGCTTCTGATCGCCATGCTGGGCTTCGTCTCGACCGTTGCGTTGGCGCGCTTCATCTTGCGGGGGGACATCATCGAATGACCGCTGAGATCGTCGGAACCTATGCCACTTCGCTATTCTTGCTGATCGGATCGGGCTTTGCACTGGTCGGCGCGATCGGGCTGTTGAAATTCAACGACTCGATGTCGCGCATGCATGCGCCCACCAAGGTGGGCACGGCCGGGATCGGAATGCTGCTGCTGGCCTCGATCGTCCACTCGTCACTGCTTGGCGAAACGTCGATTCATGAACTCCTGATCATGGCGTTCCTGTTCGTAACCGCACCGATTTCCGCGAACTTCATCGCCAAGGTCAACATCCACCAGAAAGCATGCGAAACCCCGCCCGACCCCCCACGCGATGAAACCTGGTCGACACTCAATGTTCCCGACAGCGATCCCGATCCCGACCCGGCAAACCAGTGACACGCGAACAGCGCGGGTGACGGGCCCGGTGCCCTGAGCGGACGTCGCCTTTCGGATATTGCATAATCGGCCCGCAGCTTGTCGGCTGGGCATCGGCCCTCCAGGTCCCGCCGGGCACGAAGCGGCCGCTTGCCGCGGCCCCGGTGATCCGACGCCGCGCCGGGCAGCGAACGGCAGGAACTCCCAGGCCGGCCATTGGTGCTTTACGCAGAGAATGACCGGAAGGAGCCCTTAGCAGACTAGGCTGCGGCTGCGGAATCTTAACATTTTGTAAAAGACGGCACTGGGTGCGCGCACCGAGCCATTTACCAAAGCCCCGTATGTTCATGGGATGCATACAGTAGCAACTTCTAAGTTCGAGTAATCCTTCCTGGCTAAGCGTCTGACACTACTTGAGGCTAGAAAAGCGTAAGTTGTACATGGCCGCTTGCGATAAGTGGATTTCTCACAAGTTGAGGCAAAGCTAGCGCCTGACAGAAAACCAATCGACTTCACGAGTAAATGTTCATGTACTTCATGCAGATCACCCGCAGACAGGATGAGATGTTCTTGTCGTTCGCCACGAGGCATTGATCATGAATACGGGCAATGAGTTGCGGTAGCGTTATGCCCATTCGGGTGGACATATCTTCAAGCACTGACCAGAATACTCGTTCCAGTCGAATCGTGGTGCTGTGGCCGTGAATGCGGAACCCGCGACGCTCGGGGGCGAACTCGCTGACCTGGTCCAAAGAGCAGGCATTGAACATGTGACCAAGGAAGTCATTGGGTTCAATCTCAACGTAAATCGACATGCTCTCCCTTCCCCTCGGATGTAAATTTTTCAACAATATCAGGGAATTACCCCAACGACAGCCGATCGCAATTTTGGAGGTTAGACCGTGTAACGGTGGTGTTTCCAATAATTACTACCACCTCATGTTGCCCCTAAGGCTAAGCTGAACGCAAGCAGTGAAACCAAGGTAACGCACTGGGAGGATGTTTTGCCGAGCGAGTTTTTCAAGAAAACCCTTGATCCTGTGATTGCGCTGGCCGCGATTGCGGTGCTGGATATTTTCCTGTTTCTGATGATCGGGGCCTTTACCGTCGGTGGCGGGGAGACCATGATGACCGGCCTTATCGCCGAGGCCGCAATGGGGGATGACCTGCAACGTCTGCCGTTCTGGAACCTGGTGTTCGAACCGGACCCGACCTACTGGAAGATCTATATCAGCCTCGGCATGCTGTTCGGCGCCTTTGTCAGCGCGGTTCTGAGCAAGGAGTTCTACATCCGGATGCCGCGGCGGCTGTCCGAATGGGTGCTGATCACCATCGGCGGGCTTCTGATGGGGATTGGCATCCGGCTGGCCTTTGTCTGCAACGTATCGACGTTTTTCGGCATGACACCCGAGATGAACATGGGCGGCTACCTTGCCATCAGCGGCATCCTGGCCGGGGCCTGGGTTGGCTCGTTGATCTACAAGAAAATTCTGGAGGGCTGAACGATGAGTGCTATCGGACAATGCCTGATCGCCTTTGTCTTCGGCTCGGTCGTGGGGATATTGGTGCAGCGTTCGCGCTTCTGCAACACGGCGGCCTTGCGGGATGCGATCCTGTTCAAGACCTATCGCAATACCAAGGCGCTTTTGGTGGCGATGATCATCCTGACCTTCGGCTTCACCCTGTTCCTGACCTTTGGCGAAGGCAACCCGATGCGGTTCGATGTCGGTCTGAACACCTTTGCCGGGCTGTTCATTTTCGGCGTCGGCATGGTTCTTGCCGGGGCCTGCACGGTGTCGACCTGGGTCAAGACCGGCGAAGGCAATGTCGGTGCGCTTTGGGCGCTGCTCTTCACCTTTGTCGGCATGTTCCTGTTCTCGCTGGCGTGGTCGGCGAATTACTGGCCCCCGGCGCCCGCATCGATGACCGGAGAGCCGAACCTGGAGGCGCTGCAACTTGGCTATTCCAACGCGGCCACCCTGCAAGAGAAATTCGGCATCCCGGCCATCGTGTTCGGCTTGGTGCAGGTCGGGGTTCTGGTGCTGATCTACCGCGCAATCCTGCGCAAGGAAGCTGCCCAGGCAGAACGGCATCGCCAATCGCAGGCGGCGCGTGCCGTCGCCACGGCGGCGGAGTGAATAGAACGAAAAGAGATGGGAGGATAACATGGGACTATTCGGCAAGAAGAAAAAAGATGCTGGCGCCAGCGGCCCCGTTGGTGAGGCGACGCTCAGCAATGGCGACACGGTCTCGATTGCGCAAACCGTCGATTGCATCGGCGATAGTTGCCCGCGGCCGCAATTGCTGACCAAGAAAGCCGTCGGGCAGGTCGGATCGGGCGACGTGATCGAGGTGTTGCTGGACAATCCGTCGTCGGTCGAGGCGCTGCCGCCGATGTGCGACGAGCTGGATGCGGTGCATCTTGACACCAAGCAGGAACCGCGCTGCTGGAAAGTCTATATTCGCAAGGATTGAGGATATGACACCCGCAAAACTGTTCATGCATGCCTATGGCTGGGGGTCGCTGGTCATCGTGATTGCCGGTGTGGCCTGGGTGTTCGTCTTTCCGCCAACCAGCCTGCGCACCGACCGTGACGGGGTCGCGCATTTCACGCCCGACGTGGAGCACCCGATCACCGGCGACGCGGTCAGCGTTAACACCCTGATCAAGCATTATCGTGGCGACTGAGGAGATTGAGATGGATTTTGAAACAACCGCGCACCTGGGCGTTGGGATCGTCGCCTTTGTCGTCATGTATGTCTGTTTCCTGCGGGACACGATGTAAAGGGAGGGCGGGAAGATGAACACAAGCAGTATTGTCTTTTGCGTCGGGAGTATCGTGGTAAGCCTTGCGGTGGCCTGGGTCGCATTCCCCTATGCCGCGCTGGACAGCGAAACGATTTCCGCCGCACAGGTGCCCCAACCCGCCGAGATGATGCCGGATGTGGAGGTCGGCAACGGGTTTGGCGAGCTGCCGGTGATGGAGTTGATGGGCTACTATGTGGAAAACCCCCCTGCGCCCGTCGCAGCGGGGGCCGCACCGGCCCCCGAAATCAAGTTCGGCGGCTGCTGAGATGCGGTTCCGGGCCCGCCATCCCAATGCGATCCGACATGTCCGGGTGACGACCGGTGCCGCAGTGCTGGCTCTGGTCTGCACGCAAGCACAGGCCGGACCGGTGGGCACGGTGTCGGATCTGTCGGACCCCGCGCTTGCACAAGGCTATACGCTGATTGACACGCGGCCCGAGCCGGAATGCCTGAAAGACGCGCCCGAACGGGCACGCTGCCTGCCCGCAGAGTGGCTGTTCGATGACACCGGAGAGCTTCTGGTTACGTTCCACGTGTTGCGTTGGCTCTTGGGCACGATCGGCCTGAGCGGCGACGAAACACTGGTTGTCGCTGGACCGCCTGCGGCAGGTCAGACGGCAAAGGCCGTTGCCGGTCTGGCCCATCTCGCGGGGCAAGCCGAGGTATTCGTTCTTGCCGGCACCGATATGGGCAACGGCCCCGGCGGCGCGGCGCGCAGTTTCAGCCGCGAGGTCGTTTACACCGCCCCGATACGCGATGCGGCGCTGATCCCGGGCCAGACTGCCGCGCCAATGATAACCCGAATGATCACCTATGCCACGAAGGGTGGGCGCGTTGTCTTCCCCGCGAAACTCTGATGGCCCGAGAGGATATGCACATGGACGTAATGCTGCTCATCTCGACCCCTGACGCCGCCCGGATCGCAACCGGGCTGGGACGAGCGCTAACTGCCCAAGGGCTCAGCTGGGGCTGCTTTCTGACCAATGACGGCGTGAAACTCTTGTCTGATGCGACGTTTGCCCAGGTCGGCGCCGGGGCCGCGCGCCTCGCGGTATGCGAGCATTCATGGGACCTGCACATGGCTGGTCGGGATTGCCCGGTCGAACGTGGCAGCCAAACCGTCAATTCTCTGATGATGGGCGAAGCGGCCCGCATCGTGAGCCTGTGAGGAGGTTGGTCATGGAGGAAAAACAGATCCTGGTCCTGGCCCGGCGCGATCATACCGAGGCCATGCGTGTGGCGGCAGGCCTGACGATTTTCGGCCACGCGGTTCGACTGGTCTTTATGACCGGTCCGGTTGCCGAAACCGAGGAAAACGCCGAACGGGCCGAGTTGCTGGAACTGGCCGAGGTCGAACCGGAAACCACGGTGCCGGAAATGGCCGAGGACCTGGACCTGCTGGAGGCCGCCGCCCTGGGCCGGGCCATGACCGACGCGGACCGCGTCATAAGCCTGTGAGACCGGAGGAAAGGACATGAAACTTCTTGAACTGGATACCGGCCTGTTCCCCGACCGCGCGCGTGTCGAAGCCGCGCTCGGGACGCTGGAAGAGGCGCACCGGATTGAACGAAGAGATATCTCCGGCCTTGCGCCGGAGGATGAGGACGCATGGGCGGATGTGGTCGGAGCGATCCGTGCGGCTGACAGCGTCATAACCAAGTAGGCTGGGTCGATCACCCGGACTGCTTTACAACTGGGAGGAAGTGAAATGACAAGATTTACTCAAGGAATAAGGTCACTGGTTGCCGCGGCGGCCTTCGCCGCCGCCACGCTGGTCGCGCTGCCCGCCTGGGCGGCCGAGCCTCTGGTCGACGTGGGCTGGGTCAAGCAGAACGCCGGGGCCGATGGTGTCGTCATCATCGACGCGCGCCCTTCGACCGACTATCTGCGCGGCCACATCCCCGGCGCGGTCAACACCAATTACGGCAAGGATGGCTGGCGCGTGAAGGACAACGGTGTGCCCGGCGTGTTCCCCAAGGATACCGGCAAGTTGGCCGAGCTGATCGGCGGGCTGGGGATCAACAATGCCACTCATGTCGTGCTTGTGGCCCCTGGCAGCAGTTCGTCAGACATGGGCATTGCCACGCGGATGTATTGGACTTTCAAGGTGTTGGGCCACGACAATGTTTCGGTCCTCAATGGCGGCATGAAAGCCTATCTCAGCGAGGTGGACGACCAGAAGAAACCAGTCAATCCGCTTGAGAAGGGCGCGGCAAAACCCACGGCAAAAACCTTTAACGTAGCGCTGCGCGAGGCGATGCTTGTTGATGGGGCCGCCGTGCAGGCCGCGATTGACGCCGGCGCCATGCCGGTCGACAACCGGACCCATGATCAGTTCCTGGGCGTCAACCGGCACCCGGCATCCAAGGCTTCGGGCACGATCCCCGGTTCGGTGAACCTGCCTCAAAGCTGGATGACCGAAAACGGCGGCGGCAACTTCCGCAATGCGGACACGCTCAAGAAACTCTATGCCGCGGCAGGCGTGCCCACCGAAGGGGCCCAGGTCAATTTCTGCAACACGGGGCATTGGGCGTCAATCGGCTGGTTCGTGTCGTCCGAACTGCTCGGCAACAAGGACGCGATGCTCTATGATGGGTCGATGACCGCGTGGACGGCCGAGGGCAAGCCGATGGAAGCCTCGATCTCGACCAACTGACCGAAACGAGGTGACCCATGGCGCAGACGCGCCACATATTCGGTGATCTGAAGGAACGGGCCGCAGTGTTTTGCATTGCGGCTCTTCTTTGCGTTCTTCCAACTGCTGAGTTGCGGGCGGCAGATGACGGTCAACGCCTTCTGGCCAGCGAGCTTCTGATCGCCCAGGGCGATCTTGCCCGTTTGGCCGACCCGACGCTGTCTACGGCAAACCGGCGCGGGTTGCAGGCCCGGCTTGCGGGATCAATGGGCGTGCTGCCCTGGATGTTGCGCAAGGCCGGAGACGTGGAGGGCGCGTCGGAGCTTTCCGGTTGGCTGGAAATCCCGTTGACGGATGCCAAGGCCGAACATGCGCTTGTGGCTTTGCTTTCAAAGCTTACCGAGCGGCACGGGTTGGACACGGTTGGCCTTGATCTGAAAAGAACCGCAGCCACAGCCCGCGAGGCCCGCGCCATTCACGAAACCTATTGCGCTGGGTGCCACGACCAGGCCGAAAACGGCGACCCCGACCTGGAATTGCCCGCCCGGGATTTGTTCTTGATGGCCCGGCAAGAGGCTGACGTCACGTTTCTTGGGCGGTTGATAACGGGCATCAAGGGGGACGAAACGATCGGGTTTCGCAATCCCCTTACGGACAGTCAGTTGTATGCTCTCTGGATGCTCTATCTTCATGAAAGCCCGATGGACTGAAGAAGTAGATCACTAGCATTGGCCGTATTGAATATGTACTTGGCGCTAGAACACCGAGAAGGTGAACACCGACAGGTTTTTTTGGACTGTATCTTAACATCATAACACAAAATTGTATGGCAGAGCTTTGCTCTCAGTTCGTGGTTCGGGCATGTTGAATGTCCGTTTCGTCCGCAACTCTGCCGTAGCCAGTTTTATGGCGAATGCGCGCTTCTGGTAAGAGCGGTCGCTGCGGCGCAAAAGCGGACGTTGCCGCGGCGCGGGCTTGCCATGGATGACCGCTTAAGGCGGCTTGCAGATCATCCGACGGTCATGTCAGAGGAACTTGGCTTGAGGCGGGCAGGGGGCTTGCGTAGCCTCTGGCCATGACCAAACGCTCTCCGTTCAAGTACTTCAAAACCAGCCCCGAGGTCATCCGCCTGGCGGTGATGCTCTATGTCCGGTTCCCGCTGTCACTCCGCAATGTCGAGGACCTGCTGCACGAACGAGGCATCGACGTCAGCCACGAGACCATCCGGTTCTGGTGGAACCGGTTTGGCCCGATGTTTGCGTCTGAGATCCGTCGGCGGCGTGTGCAGCAGCTGCGTGCGTTCTCGCGATGGCAATGGCATGTCGACGAGGTTTTCGTGAAGATCAATGGCGAGCGGCACTACCTTTGGCGGGCCGTCGATCACGAAGGCGAAGTGCTTGAGAGCGTTGTCACGAAGCGGCGAAACAAACGCGCCGCATTGAAAATGCTTAGAAAATTGATGCGGCGCTACGGTCAGCCTGAGGTGCTGGTCACCGATCGGTTCGTTTCATACAAAGCGGCTTTACGCGACTTGGGTTGCGATCATCTCCAATCATGTGGACGCTGGCTGAACAACCGCGTTGAGAACTCGCACTTACCATTCCGACGGCGAGAAAGGGCAATGCAACGCTTTCGGAGAATGCGAAGTTTGCAGAAATTCGTTTCCGTCCATTCCTCCATTTTCAATCACTTCAACCAGGATCGCAGCCTCTCCAAACGAGATCACTTCAAGCAGAACAGAACCGCTGCTCTGGCCGAGTGGCGCGGTCTCTGCGCGGCATAAGGGACAGCGCTACTGACCTTGCAGAGACGAGTTCGAATTCGTCTGACAGCACTGCTTTGAGGCTTTGCATCAAGGGCTGAGCACTGGAAGCGTTCTGCGGTGACGAAAGGTTGATCATGCATGGTTCGCATTCCTGAGGCGGCGTGGCCGGCCTTTGCCTTTTTGGCAAAAACCGGCTGTTAGAAGATTGCTCCGCGCCTACGGGGTCAGGTCGAGTGCTTCTACCACGCGGCTATATGGCAAGCCGGCGGTATCGTTCAATCGCTGGACCTGCTCTGCACTTTCGCCTTCGAAAAGGCACATGCAGCGGCCGTCTTCGGGTGCGAAAGTAGAGCGGATATAGCTGATTTTTTCGCCCGCGTCTGACATCTTTTCGGCGGTTGCAATCGCTGCTTTTTGTGCGCCTGCCAGGTCATCCATGCTGATGCCTTTCAAGTCGCGTTCAACCATGAATACCGACATTTCCAATCTCCCTTTGCTGTTCTTGCCCTTTCATGAAAACGCAAAAACTGTGTCTTGGGAAAACGCAATGCGCTATTGTTCAATAACCCACGGTTTGAATGTTTTACGGTATATTGGACGGAATTGCGCGCTTTTGGACAAGGGGGTGTTCAATGGAGATGTCCCAGATACGTTACGTTCTCGCGGCCGCCAAGCATCTGAATTTCACCAAGGCCGCGTCTGATTGCAATGTCACCCAGCCCGCCTTGACCAAAGGCGTGAAGGCTCTTGAGGTGGAGCTTGGAGCGCCTGTCTTTCACCGGGAAGGTCGGCGTATCCTGCTCAGCGATTTTGGTCGGTCCATGCTGCCGCACTTGCAGCAAATCGTTAGCGAGGCCGACGCAGCGCAGTTGCTGGCCCAAAATTTCCGTCTGCTCGAAAAGGTGCCGATCAGGTTGGGCGTTATGTCGACGATTGGACATATCAGACTGGCTCGATTCCTGGCCCAGTTCGAAAAAACCAATTCCGGCGTGGAATTGTCCGTCAGCGAACGCTCGACCACGGAACTTAAGGACAAGCTATCGAACGGCGAACTGGACGCCGCGGTCATGACGCTGACGGAAGAGCTGCAAGAAAACTTTCGCGCTCATCCTCTCTATGCAGAAAGATATGTTGTGGTCTTCCCGCCCGAACATCGTCTCGGGCAATTGAATGTTGTCAGTCTGCAAGAGCTGTCGGGAGAAAATTACGTGGATCGGCTATCTTGCGAAATGCGCGAGATGGTGATGCAGGTTTGCGCGTCAAAAGGTGTCGAACTTTACGCGCGCTTCCGGTCTGAAAGAGAAGGCTGGGTGCAGGCAATGGTTCTTGCAGGTATCGGTTTTGCCTTCATGCCGGAATACTCTGTTACCTTGCCAGGTTTGATCCAACGCCCGCTGATAGATCCGACAGTTGAACGAAAGATTGCGCTGGTGACCATGCCGGGTCGAAAGTTTTCACCGGCAATGGAGGCGCTGATGCGCTCGGTGAAAAATTTTAGCTGGCCTGGATAGTTGCAAAGGTCTTGTCAGAGGACCTTGGCTTGAGCCGGGCAGGGGCCTTGCTTTGCTTCTGGTCATGACCAAACGCTCCCCATTCAAATACTTCAAAACCAGCCCTGAGATCATCCGCCTGGCGGTGATGCTGTATGTTCGGTTCCCGCTTTCACTTCTCAATGTCGAGGACCTGCTGCACGAGCGGGGCATTGATGTGAACCATGAAACCATCCGGTTAGCCGTCCGTCGCCGCATCCACCTCGGCAATCGCATCGCCGAGCGCCTCTCCCGTGGGAAGGCGGCCATCGGTCTCGACCGTGAAGGCGATCACCGCCGGAAGCCCGAAGCGCCGAGCCGCCAGCACCATTCCGGTGGCCTCCGGCGGGTAGGCGACCGTATATTGGCCCTGAGCGCTGTGGCTGCTCGCTGAAATGTCACCCTGACAATAGCGTGACAGCCAAAGATATGCTTTGATGGCCCATAGGCGCCCGGATGCGCGATGGAGGAGAACCCGATGTGGTCCAACTGGTCGGGCAATCAGGTTGATGATGGCCGTGTGCATCGGATCGTCGGTGCCGAAGATGCCGCGCGGCTGATTCGCGACACGACAGGGGTCATTCGGACTGTCGGTTCGGGCCATTCGTTCTGGCCGCTAATACGCGGCGCCGTGCACTTGTGCCAAATCGCGCCGCGCCGCGGTTCTCCGGTCCTCTCGTCGGACGGCGACCGGGTCTGGATCGATGCAAACGCCACGCTGCGTGACATTTCCCAGGCTTTGCATGTCGATGACCGCGCCTTCCGCAACTTGGGTGATATCAACGCACAGACGCTAGCCGGCGCGATCTCCACCGCGACCCACGGCACCGGGCAAGAACTGCCCTGCCTATCTGCCGAAGTCACTGGCCTGCGCCTTATCGATGGAACTGGAACGCTGGTCGAGGTTCCAGAGGCCGATCTGCCCGGTGCGCGCGTCGCGCTTGGGCTTCTGGGCATGATTTCCGAGGTGCAGATCAATACTCGACCATCCTACCGGCTCCGCAAACGAGCGAGCAAACCGGCGCCTAAAGATGAGATCATCTCGCAGATGCCCGAGCTTTGGCGCAACCACCGCCATGCCGAATGCTTTGTCCTCCCACACAGTGGTAAGGGCGTCAGCATCACACACGACATCACGGAGGATGCACCGACCAAGCCGCCGCTCGACCTCGATGAATTCGGGCTCTCCTATCTAAATGGCACGAAGGGCCTGCGCCACATCTCCCCCGCCCTGCGCCGCGCCGCCGTTCGTCTGCTTATGGCCGCCATGTCGGCAGAAGATTTCGTTGACGAAAGCTGGAAGGTCCTCTGCACCACGCGCCACACGCGGTTCAACGAGATGGAATACAACCTCGACGCAAGAGTGGCTGAAGACGCCATATGCGAGGTCATCGAAATAATGGAGACACGGCATCCCGAGGTGATCTTTCCCATCGAAGTCCGAAAAACCGCGCAGGACAGCGCATGGCTGTCCCCGTTTCACGCTGGCCCAAGCGTCTCAGTCGCCGTACACGTTCAGGCAACGCGCCCCTATGAAGCCGCCTTCCGCGACTGCGAGGCGGTCTTCCGCGCGGCGGGCGGAAGACCGCACTGGGGTAAGCTCCACACCATGACGCGCGACGAGGTCGACAGCCTCTATCCCAACGCCGATGCCTTCCGAAGGCTGCGGGCCCGCTTCGACCCGGAAGACAGATTCCTTTCCCCCGTGCTCCAGCCCTATTTCGGCGCATGACATCCTCCTATTTTACATCGCTCGACGGGACCTTGCGAGGAACGGACGGTCCGGCCTTGGTCCTCGACCTCGACCGGCTCCACCGCAACCTCGAGATTGTGAAGGCGCACGTCCAGCCTGGCATCCGCACTCGCGTGGCCGCAAAATCACTAGCCAGCCTGCCGTTGCTCGACAAAGCCGTGGCGGGGCTGGAGGCCGTCGGCTTCATGACATTCTCATCCGGCCATCTCGATACTCTGCTTTCCAAACGGCCAGAGAACGAGCATCTGCTGGGCAAGCCATTTCCGGTCGTGGGGGCCGCAAAGGTGCTCGCGACACACCCAAATGCAGCGGATAGGGTGATCTGGCTTATCGACACACCAGAGCGCGCAGCCCAATACCTCGATCTCGCGCATCAGAGCGGCCAACGCCTGCGCGTGGCATTAGAGGTCGACGTCGGCCTTCATCGCGGGGGCGTGTCTCCCGACCGGCTGAAGTCCGAACTGGCCGCGCTCGCCGGATACCCTCATTTCCACCTCGAAGGCGTTATGGGCTACGACGCGCACCTCGCCAAACTGCCGGTCGGTCTCAGGAGGCGCGAAGCGCGAAGCGTAAGGAACATCCTTCGCCGGGCGCACGATGCGCTCCTTCCTCTCTCTCCCAATGGTTTCGTGAACACCGGCGGCAGCACCTCATTCGGAACCTACCACCAAAGCGATGGCGTGACCGAAGTCTCCCTTGGCTCCCTACTCGTGAAACCAATCGATTTCGACGCGACCGCGCTGGCTGGCATCGAACCCGCGCTGTTCATCGCCACGCCAATCCTGAAATACCTTCCGTCGAACCCCATCCCCGGGCTGGGCATACTGGGAAGAGCGCTCAGGAAAAATCGCGCTGACATCGCGATTTCGGGCGGCTATTGGAAAGCGGTTCCGGTCTTTCCCGAAGGATACGGTTACTCACGCGTCTTCGGGCGGTCCTCCAATCAAGAAATCTGGAGCGGCCCGGCCCTTTCCACCTCTTTGGTCGACACATGCGCTTTCATGCGGCCAACTGAATCCGAGGCGATCATCCAAACCTTCGGGGAAATCCTCGTGATCAGCGGCGGTGAACTGGTGGACAGGTGGCCTACACTCCGGCCCTGAGATACCAGAGCGACGCCCTCAGCCCGAACGTAGAGGACCCTGACCAAGGGAACTCGCCATCATCGGCGGAACGGCAAGAGCGTGTCAACGAGTATGACCGCTCCGGGCTCGAAGCTGTCGTTCGCTGCAGCCTGTTCGAGTGACCGCTGAGCGGGACAAAGCTGCCCTTCGGCGGGTGGCCGTCGCTTAGCGGCAAAGCGAAATCAAAGGGCAGCCGCGAGGGTCATGTCAGAGTAACTTGCCTTGAGCCGGGCAGGGGTCTCTCTTAGCCTCTCAAGATGACCAAGCGTTCCCCCTTCAAGTACTTCAAGACCAGCCCAGAGATCATCCGCCTGGCGGTAATGCTCTATGTCCGGTTCCCGTTGTCACTTCGAAATGTCGAGGACCTGCTGCACGAGCGCGGCATCGACGTGAGCCACGAAACCATTCGTTTCTGGTGGAACAGGTTTGGGCCGATGTTTGCCTCTGAGATCCGGCGGCGGCGTGTTCAGCAGCTACGTGCCTTTTCCCGATGGCAATGGCATGTCGACGAGGTCTTTGTGAAAATCAACGGCGAGCGGCACTATCTCTGGCGTGCTGTCGATCACGAAAGGCGAGGTTCTTGAGAGCGTCGTCACGAAGCGAAGAAACAAACGCGCCGCATTGAAAATGCTGAGAAAATTGATGCGGAGATATGGTCAGCCAGAGGTGTTGGTCACAGATCGATTTGCTTCATACAAGGCCGCGCTTCGCGAAATGGGCTGCGGCAATCTGCAATCGTGTGGGCGCTGGCTCAACAACAGAGTCGAGAATTCGCACCTGCCATTCCGACGACGAGAACGGGCCATGCAGCGATTTAGGCTGATGCGAAGTTTGCAGAAATTCGCGGCCGTCCACTCATCTGTTTTCAACCACCTCAACCAGGACCGCAGCCTCTCAAGCCGAGATCATTTCAAACAGAACCGCACCGCCGCTCTTGCCGAGTGGCGTGGTCTCTGCGCGGCATAAGGGACAGCGTCACTGTCCTGCCAGAGACGAGTTCGAATTAGTCTGACAGCACCCTTGGAACAACATTAGTATGTTATAGTGTTTGGAATTTTCAGGAGAGTGCCATGACCACCGTCGAGCATCTGCCACCTTTTCGATGGGTAATTGTCGGAGCGGCCGCGTTGATATTGGCCATGTCAATGGGCGCAATCGTCAACGGCATGTCCGCCTATGTCGTACCTTTGGAAGAACTCCATGGTTGGGATCGTGCGGATATTTCCTTGATTAACGTATCCGGCATCGTAGGCATGGCATTCGGTGGGCTCATAATGGGCGCTATGGCCGACAAGTTCGGAACCCGTACCGTTGTTCTGATGGGCAGCATTGTGATGGGCCTTGCCTATCTCACTTCCGCAGCAGCGAGCCAGCTTTGGCAGTATTATACGCTTATGTTCATTGCGGGCCTCTTTGGCGGAGCTGCAATCTTTGCGCCGGTCATGTCACTGGTTGGAAAATGGTTCCCCGTAGGCGCGGGTCTTGCGATTGGTATCGCCTCGGCCGGTCAAGCCTTAGGCCAAGGGGGAGTACCGTTCGGATCGGCGCTGCTGATCAAATCATTCGGGGTGTCGGGAGCCTTGGCAATCACAGGCGGCCTGATGCTCGTTGTTCTTATTCCGTTGGCGGCACTGCTCAGGCCGATCGAACTTGGCTATTCCGCGCAAGTGTCAGCGGTGCAGAGCCGTGACTATCCGCCAATCAAACTGGTCGTTCCGATGATGTGCCTCGCGATTTTCTTGTGTTGCACAAGCATGTCAGTGCCCCTCATGCATCTTGTTCCGCATATTCAAGGCTGCGGATACAGTGCCGATGAAGCTGGCTCGGTCATCTTCTTGATGCTGATGGTGGGAATACTCGGACGTATCGCCTTCGGGAAGCTCGCTGACATTATCGGTTCTATTCCAGCTTACATGACAGCAACGGCTTGGATGACATTGCTCATTTACGGCTTCATCCTGATCAACGACCTTTCAAGCTTTTATCTCTATGCTCCGATATATGGATTTGGATATGCCGGCGTGATGACCGGCGTTCTGACCACCACCGCCGCCTACACTCCGCCCGAGCGGCGTGGTTTTGCTCTGGGTGTGATTACCATGTTCGGATGGTTTGGCCACGCCAATGGCGGATACCTGGGCGGATACCTTTATGATATGACCGCTGACTACGCCGTCGCCTATGGGATGGCTGCGTTGGCCGGTGCCCTGAACCTGGTCGTTGTAGCCGTCCTGTTCTGGATGGTCAAAGGACCTGGAGCAGCAGAAGCAGCAAGCGCCTGAAATGGTATCACTAAGCATTGTTTGGCGTTCCTTGGGTGGAACTCCAACTAACCGCTGACCGAATGTTGGACAGTCATGTCATCGGAAAGACCGGACATCTGCGCTTCCGCTATGGGCTGATTGTGTTGAAAAACTCATTGCTCGGGCGGAAGACTGCATTTTCGCAGAATTTTCTCCCGCTGAGGCGCATAACTGAGAACCATGTCTGGAAAAATGCGGCTTTACGGAAAGTCATTCTGACTTTTTGCCCTGATTTTCCAGCGACGGAGTTTTTCAACACTATCGGCTCGGAGCCGCCGTTCGCTGTAACAGCCCTTTAGGTCAGCTCTGCGGACGAAGCTGCCTTTCGGATCAATGTATGGTATTGTCGACGTCGAAGGTCTTGGGGAAATAGATGCCATGCCAGAAATGTTACTCCATCACATTTCGTATCCAGTCAGAGATGTTGAGGTGTCGGCTTCTTTCTACGAAGACCTTTTCAAGCTGAAGCGCTTGCCTCGCCCGCCATTTCCGATTCTAGGCGTGTGGTTGGGATGTGGCGATCGGCAAATCCATCTCGTGCTGAATGAAGCAGGAACCTATCGAAGCTCTCCATCTCCCGACATCGCCGACGTGCACTTTGCATTCTGCACCGACGACTTCGAAGGGTTGGTCGAACGTTTGGAGGCGGCTGGTTTTCGAGAAGATCTACCGGAAGGTGACAGGAAAAGAGTTCTCATGCTCCGAGAAGGCCTCGCAGGCTTCCCACAACTCTATCTGTTGGACCCCGATCTCAACACGATCGAAGTGAACGCAGCACCAATGCCGGGAGAAACGTGAGGCTACAATTCCGTCGCTGCCACCCAGGGCTCGTAGCGGTCGAGCGCTGCGATGGTGCTGAAGGTCCGCTGCCACCAAGAGCAGCCGTAGATCTGAGCTACATCGACCGGCGGGTTCGCGGACTTTTCGTACATCAAGTGTTGCCGTAATTTGGTGTCGCTGGCACCATTGAGGCATTCAACCGTGTGGGATTTGCGCGATGAACGCCCCAGAGGATAACGGAAATCGACTACGTCTAGGCAAGTTCGTCTTCGACCCGACTACTGGTCGCTTGGCCGGTCAACACCGTGAGCCTGTGGCGCTCCGCGAACAATCCTTGCGCGTTTTGAAAGAGTTGGCGGCCCACAATGGTGAGACGGTTGAAAGGGATGATCTGGTCAACGCGGTTTGGAAGGGCGTTTCAGTCTCGGATGACAGCCTAGTACAGTGTATCAAGGACATTCGTGCGGCCTTGGGCGACAGTGACCGACAAATTCTGCGCACCGCAGTAGGACGCGGCTACAGCTTGCATGGCTTGCGCGAAATACCTTCGAGCCCGCAGTCCCGCCCCACGCTTCTGATATATGCGCCGCGGGTCCATGGCGACGACCCGGAAATTGTGGACTTGGCCGAGGTCATAAGAGAGGAATTGGTGATGGCCCTGTCGCCTCGGGCCGGGATCAGGGTCACAACCGACGAAGAGCAGCGCACTGCGGCGCTCTACTCGATCAGCGGACGCGCAAGCAAGTCGGGCGAAAACGTCCGGGTGTTCCTGCAGGTGGTCAAAGGTCAGCCTGGGGATGTCGTATGTGCCGAGACATGGAGCGCACCATTTTCGGATGCGGCGTCGCTGTCACGTCAAATTACCGACCGGATCAGCAATTTCCTTCGAATTCACATGATCACGTATGGGGGTGAAGATTACATCACGATCGATAATCATGAATTAAACACCCAGGAACTTCTTGCGAAAGCAGCATTCCACCTGTCGCGCTTTGAAATCCATCACTGGGATGCCGCTAGGGATGCGCTTTCACTTGCTGTCAAACGCGATCCGGAAGATCCAATTGCCCTTGCGATGCGCGCTCATATTGCCACGCAAATGACACCGCAAGTCGCCTTCTCGCGCATTCCGGATGATCTCGAATATTGTATCGACCTGTCCGAACGCGCTGTCGGAATAGCGCCTGAAATCGACTTCGTGATCCGCACGCGGGGAAATCTCAGGATGTGGCTGAAGGCGGATCACGAAGGGGCGCGTGCAGATTTTCATCGCGCTCTGGAAATCAATCCGGCATTTCACTTGGCACTCTTGGCGCTGGCAACCAGCGAGATGTTTTGCCAGGAATACGAGGCAAGCATGGCGCGCTTCAAGAAGGTGATGAAGCTGGCCACCTCGGCAGACGCTCTCTACCCGCTTTACCTTAGCCTTCTGGCTCTGTGCCAATTCCTCGCCGGCGAGGAAAGCGATGCCCTGAAAAGTGCGCATGAAGGCCACGAACGCGCACCCTCCGATCCCTGGGGCAAGCTGATATTTGCGCTGATGGCGGCGGACCGCGAAGAAATTACAAAAACGGAGGGGTTCCAGCGCATGGTTGCCAGCATAGATCTTCCCTTCACCCATTTCCGCGACATGCCCTTTTTTGATGTTCGGGATGTCGACAGGCTGGAGGAGCGGCTGACCCTCATCGGGTACCCCCACTCCTCCTGATCGGGCCTCCAGCACTGTTTCGGTCAGCTCGCGCAGAACTCGCACGCGATTTCCTGAAGGAAGGGTTCGCGCGCTTCGACCGGCAGCGATGACAGGCCGGTCCCGTTCCAGTCAGCTTCAAGCCGGTACAAGCCTTCTGCAGAGATATTTTGCCCATAAATATAGGCTTCGGCGTATCCTTCATCCCGAGCTTCAATCACTGTGAAATGCACCCCGTTAATCTTCACGGCGTCAATCTCTCGAACCTGGAGTGATGTTAGAAGTCTTTGAGACGCACCAGTTTCGGCTTCAGATGTCTTGATTGCAAACTGGTCGGCCTGCGCAGTGCCGGCTGCCATGATGGTCAAAGCGATAGCGGCTTGGGTGATGTTTTTGAGTTTCATCTGATTTCCCTTTCGGTTTTGGCTCCGGTGCTATCTGCAGCACCCTGAGACAAGTCTGGGACATCAGATCAAACCACGCAGGAAATCTGGACGAAAATTGCCCGAAAGATTCTGAATTCGACCGTGAAAGGACATTGAGCGGGCGCGCAGGGGCCCGGATTTCCGGATGCGAAAATCTACATCCGTGGAATCACCTCACAATGTGTGGAAAAGACGATTCCGAAGTGCACAATTAACGGCGCTGACCAACATACTCTGTGGAGCTGCACCATGGGGCCACCGATCAAAACGATGATACATGAGGGCAAGCCGGAAGGGCGGCTTGTCCATTTGCGCGATGGCAGTCACAGCAGATATTACATTGTTCCTGATGATGGGCGCGAAATCCGTGAAATCTCGCTAACTGAGGTAAGGCCATACCCGGCGTATGACGCCATGGACCGCCTTGCGAAGATTTTGAAGAAACCGATCGATCAAATTCTGGCTGTGGAGTGATCTAAAGCAGTGCCTTGATGGCGCTATGAGGAGCGAGATCATGCGTTCGTTCTGGGCGGTCAAAACACCGAAGAGTCGCAAGTTCCGGTCACGGTTGCTGAGTGACCTCCGGAAGCAGTGCAGTCTGAGCTACTGCTAGCCTTCCGCATTGCCACTGTGAAATCTGAATCTGGGCAAGCGAACCTCCATTTGCGACTAGAGCTTACGATTATGCAATTTCTAAGAATTAGCTGAGCTCTAGCGGCATTCATAATCACTCGGGTCTTGTCAAAGGAACTTGGCTTGAGGCGGGCAGGGGGCTTTCGTAGCCTTTGACGATGATCAAACGCTCGCCATTCAAGTACTTCAAAACCGATCCCGAAATCATCCGCCTGGCGGTGATGATGTATGTTCGGTTTCCGCTATCACTCCGCAACGTCGAGGACCTGCTGCACGAGCGCGGGATCGACGTCAGCCATGAAACCATTCGGTTCTGGTGGAACAGGTTCGGTCCGATGTTTGCGTCGGAGATCAGGCGCCGGCGTGTTCAGCAGCTACGCGCCTTTTCCCGATGGCAATCGCATGTCGACGAAGTCTTTGTGAAGATCAATGGCGAGCGGCACTACCTTGGTCATGTCAGAGGAACTTTGCTTGAGCCGGGCAGGGGGCTTGCGTAGCTTCCTGCCATGACCAAACGCTCGCCTTTCAAGTACTTCAAAACCAGCCCCGAGATCATCCGCCTGGCAGTGATGCTCTATGTGCGTTTCCCGTTGTCACTCCGCAATGTCGAGGACCTGCTGCACGAGCGAGGCATCGACGTCAGCCACGAGACCATCCGGTTCTGGTGGAACCGGTTTGGCCCGATGTTTGCGTCCGAGATCAGGCGCCGGCGTGTTCAGCAGCTACGCGCTTTTTCGCGATGGCAATGGCATGTCGACGAGGTCTTTGTGAAAATCAATGGTGAGCGGCATTACCTGTGGCGACGAGAGCGGGCGAACCTCGCCTTCGTGATCGACAGCTCGCCACAGGTAGCTTCCCGTTCCACGTCCTTATCTGCAAATTCGCTTAAAAAGCATTCAAGCAGATGAATGCAGTCGTTCACGTGCGTCGAGATTAGAAAGTGCCCCGCATCTGCAACCACTTCTGTCCGCGCATTTGGCAAGCTTTTTTCCAACGCCGAGGTAACCCCCATCATAACCGGGTTCGCATGTTCACCCCGCACCAGCAGCACAGGAGTGTTCAGGCGGGAGTAATCGAGAGCGGATGCCTCTAAGCTTCTGGCCGAGCGCCAATCAAGGATATTTGTGAATGTTTTTTCGCGGCAGTAGGCGCGAAACGGCTCCGGCATCGAGGCGAATGTGCCACTTTGTCCCCAAAAATCGATCACAAGGCTGCATGCTTCTGCATCTCCGCGGTCATGCGCGGCTTCCAGTTGGGCAGTCAGCCAGATCGCAGTATCCTGCAAGTCTTGGCGCCCGACAGCCCCGAGGAGCGTGATTGGGTTGGCCTCGAAGGTTGTGATGCTTAATGCATCGACCGCGCCTTCAAGCGCCGCCGCAAGGGCCACGGTGGCGCCGAAGGAATGGCCGACCAGATGCACAGGTTTGCCGATCCGTTCTGCAGCGTCCCGGATGATCGAAATTTCATGCTCAATCCCGAAATCATCGCGGCTTCGCGTTTCTGGCGTTTCTCCGTAGCCGCGCAGACAGGTGCTTACACAGTGAAACCTTTCACCCAGGTGGTTGTGGAACCCACGCCAAGCTTGTGCAGTGCTGAAGGACCCGGGCACGAACAGAATGGGTTGGCCGTCCCCCGTTTCATTATAGCCAATGATGCTGTGATCATCTTGCGAAGTTACAAGGTTTTCTGCGGTTTGCATGGTGCGTCTCCATTCCTTCGAATTTGATGGAAACCATGCTAGGCTCGATCGAAATGTAAGACTTGAGGGTCAGTTCAGGAAAAGCTTTGGGTTTGCTTTGGTTGCCGTGGGGAGGCATCAGGAAAGTGTTGTATCGCTTTGGAGACTTCGAGCTGGATACGGATCTGGTCGAGCTGACACGCGCCGGAGAGTTGCAGCAGATGGAGCCCAAAGTGTTCAGTTTGCTCGTCTGCCTGATTGCAAACCGGGATCGGGTCGTCGGCAAGGATGAACTGATTTCCATGGTATGGGACGGCCGAGTTGTCTCGGACGCGGCGTTGAACACGGGCGTCAACGCGCTTCGGCGGGCCTTGGGGGACTCCGGAAGTGAGCAGGCTATCATCCGAACGGTGCCACGCAAGGGCTTCAGGTTTGTCTTGGATGTCATGGAAGGAAAACCAGCAGTAGCAGAATCCTTGCCATCCTCCAAACCGGGGGGATCTCAATTTGGTAGGCCCTCAATTGCGGTCTTACCCTTCAAGATGATTACCGCCGAAGCCGATCAGGACTATATTGCCGATGGCATGGTCGAGGACATCACGACGCTGCTCGCCACAGTTCCCGAGATTTTCGTCATCGCCAGAAACTCGACCTCGATCTATCGAGAGCAGTCTTTCGACATACGAAAGATCGCCGAAGAGCTGGACGTTCGTTATGTCCTCAACGGCAGTGTCCAGAAGGCGGGCACGCGCCTGAGGGTCACGGCCCAATTCGTGGATGCCCTGACTGGCAGCCAGATCTGGGCGGGGCGTTTCGACAACGAGCTTGAGGATATTTTCAAAGTCCAGGACGAAGTATCGCAAGGGATCGTCGGCGCACTCCAGTCACGGCTCTTAGTCGCTGAGTCGGTGTATGTCGGTCGGCAACCTCCTGAAAAACTGGATGCCTGGGGAAATGTCGTGAAGGCGCGCACCAGGATGTTTGCATATCGCCCGGAAGATATCGATCAGGCCGAACCTTTCGCTCGGCGCGCCCTTGAGATCCAGCCGGACTATGCACAGGGCCACGCCATATTAGGGCAAATTCTCGCGTGGAGATCATATAACGGATGGACTGATGATTGGCTCGCCACAGGTAGAGAGGCGCATAAATGTGCAAGGAGGGCACTGGAACTGGGAGCAGACAATCCGACCGTTCTGACCGACGCGGCATTTGCCTACATCTGGTTGGGTCTATTTCTGAAAGCTGAACCCATCGCCGAACGCGCGGTAGAGCTCAATCCGAACTCGGCATTCAACTGTTCTGTCTGCGGCCACGTTCTGGCAATCGTTGGCCGACAGGATGAGGGCATCGAGTTGACTCGAAAGGCTTTCCTTTTGAGCCCGAGAGATCCGGTGGAATACATGTTTCATCTCTATGAAGGCTCTGCGCTCTTCTTCGCAGACGACCAACGCGCCGCCCAACGTGCTCTTGAACATTCTCTTCGGCTAAAGCCCGATCTTATGTTTCCCCGAATGTTTCTTGCCGCGATCTTTGAAAAAGAAGGCCGCACCGAAGATGCTCAGCTCCAATTGAAGAGAATTATTGATTTCGGATCCGGGGACGCGATCAAGAATATTTTTCGGCCACGTCCCGAAGGAACTTTGTGGCCATCGCTAACCGAACCAATCAGAAGGGTTTATGATGGCGATATTCCCAGCCCAGTGAGCGTCTGAAATCTGTTACTTTTGTACGTAGAGCCTGCTTTGTCCGCATTGCGGTCATTGGACCGGATTGCAGCGAACGGCTGCTCCGAGCCCGTAAGAGACGTTGACGGACAGGACTACTCCAATCCAACCAGCACGCCCCACCAATCCATTCCATCCATGACTTGGGTATGGTGCCCCTGACCGGTTGTGTCTTCGAGCAAAACAATCGTTCCCGGATGGACAGCGCAGATGTGTCCATCGGTGGTCCGGAATTCCAGAACACCGTGCACGCCTACGACGAACTGGCGCCGTGGTGTAGGATGCCAACCGCCGTTCCATCCAGCCGGAGTGCGTATAAACGTTACGCTTTTTGCATCCTTTGGATGCGACAAATCCAATGATGGTTGATCCGGAATGAAGTTGACGGGTGCGACATGAGCTTCGACCTCTTCCATTCGAGATTTTCCGTCATCCGTCGCAGTCAATCGGAAGTATTTTATCACCGCTCCCCTCAAGACAAGTGGCACCATTTTAGTTCGCCTGACTCAGAATGTCTCGACCGGGCTGTGTTGAACTCCCGTAAGGCCAACTCACAGGCGTGCGCTTTGTCCCGCGTAACAGTCGTTGCTGCAGATTTGACGAACCTCCGCTCATGGTGAAGACTGCCCACGCTCTCAACACATCAGGGATTGAAAATCCTCGTGTCGGTGGTTCGATTCCGCCCCCGGGCACCACTTTAGCCATAAAAATAAGGCACTTCAGCATCGCACAGTTTTCACTTCCTGCGTTGCACAGTCATTGCACAGTTTTTCGTGCGTTGCTGGGTGGGTTTGCGGGCTGAAAAGCTGTGTTGAACACAGTGTTTGGAATCAATGTGTTAGACACACTGTTCGCAACACACTGTTTGCCCACAACGACTGCAACACAGTTCTTTCCCACAGTGTTTGCGGACATAGTGCAAGACAACTTGTGCTTCAGAAGCACTGTCACAGGGGTTTAGAGGCCAGAAGCAGCAAAGCTCAAGCTATCTGCATAGCGAATGTACCCCAATACGTTTTTCAAATAGGACCTACAGCGCCCTCCTGTGCCCGGCCCGCAGCTAGAGTACCGGACCGCTCATTCTGATGCTGTGCACGCTGATTAGAGCGGATCATCTGCTGCGCAAGCGGCCTTTCACTGTGGCCGCACTGGCTGATAGCCCTCTTGCATGACGCGTAGCATTCCACCTGCAATATCTATGACTTCAATATCTGGAATGGCTGCGGCTACTTGCCTTGCAGCCCGTGAGGTTCGGTTGCCCGAACGGCAGATCAGTGACAATGATTGCCCGGGTTTGAGGTGCGGGCCCACAGCTTCCAAGAAACTGTCCGCATCCTTGTACGTAACCAGCAAAGCCCCCTCCACCACACCGGTTTGTTTCCACTCTTCGGGGCGACGAATATCTACCAGCACGGTAGTGTCATCATTTGCCAGCTCTGTACCTGTCGCTGCATGTAAGCGCACATTCGACGGCGTTGCATTTGCGTTAAGATAAACCCAGCCCCCCGCAACGGCGCAGATAGCACCCGCAACAAGAAATGAACGTCGACGCATTTCGTTTTCCTCATGAACTTTGAAGCGGACGTATGAGGCTATTTATTTAGTTCAAGTCTAATTGATTGCTTAGCGGCCAGAAGTCTAAGGCTGTTGAGATCTTAGGCTAATTGGTTTTCAAGAACATGTGTGGAAGCACAAGAGTTTCGAAAGTGAAAATGATGATACGCATGCTGTTTGGAATCGCGGCGCTGGCATTGGTTTCTCTGCCAGGCGTTTCCGAGGGCCAAACAAGTATCGAGGATCGACTTGCGCCTGGCCAACCACCAGTAGTTATTTCAAGCCGCGCCAGAGGTGGCGGAGCCCCGGACAATTCGTTGGCTGGGATTCAATATGCGATCGACCGTGGCGTCGATATGGTGGAAGTCCATATCCAGCCGACCCGCGATGGAAAATATATCCTGATGCGCGACATGAGGCTGACGGACGGTACTAATGTCACGGATATCTTTCCAGACGGGGCACCTTCCCTTGCTGGTAGCGCCCTTTCACGCCGCGGTTTGACTAACGACTACACACTCGAAGAAATTGCGCAGTTACGCTTGAAGGACCCTCAAGGTGGCGATCACCCAGTTCCAGATTTAGGTGAGGCACTTGATCTTGCCCAAGGGCAGGTTTTTGTCCTCCTCGCATTACAGCGATGGGATAACGCGACTTTGGTGCCATTGTTAAAGCGCTACAACCCCAGCGAAATCCTGCTCTTCACCAGGTATGGCAATCAGAGAGCGCTGCAAGAAGCAGCCGAAGCGACGGGTATAGGTGTAGCCACGTTCCTGAATGTGTCGAACGTTGAAGGTCAGCTCGAAGAGGACCTTGAGCGGTTCAATTCTTTGCTCAGGATGATTTATGTTACGAGCGACCAGCTCACGCCCGCGTTAATCGCCAAAGCGAAACACCACAGGGTGGCGATAGCCATTGTCGGAGCAGCCTACAACGATGAGGATGATGCGCTTATCAATGGTAACTCTGGGCCCTGGTTGGCAGCATTTGACAGCGGAGCAGCGGCATTCCTAACGAAATACCCCGATGCAGTACTGAAGCTTCTCGGGAGATAGAGGTAGCTGGGCGCGCTTCACCGCCTCGGAAGGCTGGAAGTGAGTCCATTTAACCAGACAAAAATTTTTTTAGATATTTTCCTATTATTTCAGAACCTTAACCGTGAAATCGTCAAATAAGGCGGTAGAAGTTTTCGATCCTTTTCCGCCAGGCCGATACACACCAAATTTAAAATGAGGCTTAGCGCATCTAGCGTAACCAATTGGAGCATCTTCGACCAAGGGACTGCCGTTTACCAAAACAGACAACCGTCCAGGTCTGGTCCTTGTGTCGAAGTCAATTGAAAATTGCAGGGTCTTTCCCAAGACAGATCTGATATTTATTGGTTTCCGAGCAACATTCCGATGAAAACCTCTGGACGACCCCACAATGCCACTGCCCGATACATTCTGTAGTGCATGCACTTCCAGCCAGCCGCGGTTAAACATCAGCATGAGTGGCGGGTATGCGTGACAATTACCATTCCATCCATGAAATTGAAAAAAGGTTTCGCGCTCGCCCGTGAATCCTTCCAAGAAAATGGTCTCAAACTGGACTCTGTGGATCCTACCTATCGGGAGATCATCCGATTGTTTTAGCTCTGCCCGCTCCCAATACGGAGCTCCGTGTCTTACTTTAGCATCAGTGAAGCACAATCCCACATCGCGCTCCCTGAGGGTCATTCGTATCTTTTTATCACCGCCAACTCGAACCCAGTCGACCGAGCGCTTTTCCCCACGTACTACGGGTAGCCCGCAGTTATCATAGGCAGTTTTGTTCCAGTCATTGTCTTTGTAAGATCTGCCCTTTGCTAAAGCATTTTGTGGCATTATGACTGCGGATCCAAAGGCAACAAGCATAATGAGAAGTGCGCAGTAGCGCTTTGTTGACGCATGGAGAAACGTCGTCATTTTGCCGCCTCAACTTTCTTCAACGCCTGTTTCCCACGAATTGGTGCCAACTGGATCCGTACTCTGCTCATTTTATCTTCTCAATAGTTACTTTATCGTAGTCGACTATCGAATGAGCGTTCTTCCCAGGGTCGCCTGCCCGGTAAATCCCTAAATCCAGCGTGGGGCGTCCGCAGTAGAAGATGTTTTGGAACGTGGTTCTGGGAAGCCAAGTTTTTCCGCCGACTGAAACTGTCAGAGCCTGGGTGCTGTAATTTTCGAAAATTATCTCTACTTTACGCCATCTGTTGTCGACAGGATCTGGGGAGATAGGCCTGCTGATCCACTTATGTCCAGGGCTGCTTACTGCCAAACTAAAACCAAATTTAGCGGGACCACCGTTGCGTTTGTTCCAGCCACCTAACATTGCCATAACTGGCACTCGGCTGTCTGGACAGTCTTTAATCTGAAAGAAAGTTGTTGATGTTCTGTTTTGATCAAAGCCCTGAACAAATCTTACGTCAAAGCTGACCTTATAGATGCCTTCCTCTTTAAAAGCCGGGCCCTTTATCTCCGCGCGCTCAGACCATGGCTTTTTAAACTTTTTTCCATGAGCCTTATCATTATCAGTATTACACTTGCCAATATCTCCGTCACGAACTTGAAACCGCAGAAATCTCCTTTCGCCCTGCCGCATCCAGCGTACTGAATCGCGTTTAGGAAAACCGCACTTGGGCTCTGCTTTCCAGTTCCAATCAGCATCGTGGAAATCCTTCGCCTTCGCACCACTTGAAACCATAAGAAGCAAACAGATAGACAAAATACTCAATAGATAATTCATATCACCCCAATCCTCAGAGAGAAATATTACGCAACGAAATCTTGATTAGTTCATTTATTGTGCAAATTGACCAGTGACAAAACTGCCTTTGCCATAATCTCTTACGTAGGCTACTTCATTGCCAACTACATAGTATTCTTGGCAATCAAGGGGCAGTTCTTTTCCTGCCCACTTGCCCGTCCTACAAAGCCGACCATTTTCCCAGTACCATTTGCCGCTACCAGATATGTTTTTATTTCCTCCACTCCATTTTCCATTTTTGGAAAATATGAAATGAGCGCCGTTGGGAAATGAAATTTTCTTTCCAACTATTTGGTTAATAAAAGCTTGCTTGTTCGCAATACGCCCATCGCTAGCGAGTGCAGAGCTTGCAACCAGCATAGCGGCAGACAAGAATATTATTCTGTCCAACATCCTAACGGCTCCGTTCAAGTTGTACTGCGCATTTTGATGTTAGCTATCTGAAGAAGTTTTTCAAGCCGCCGGCGAGCGCTGTAGCGTGGTCAGGAAAAACGGATAAACGTAAGCACTGAAGAAAATTTCTTAGCCGAACTGTAAGGCGCAGACCAGTCGCGAGCTCTCAATATGACCTATCTGACTAGCCTCCTCTAACCAAAGGAAATCCGCAGAAAAAGCGTATCAACATAGCAATAGCCGACCAGCTGAACAGTCTTCCATTGCGTGACAGATCGCATTTCTGGCTGACATCACGGACACACGAACTTAGTGTGTGATGAGGCAATCGAGGAGCAGGAATGGCCAAGCTGGGCGCGGATACGCATGTGCTGTTGGATGGGGAGGTGAAGGTCTACAAGCGCGGCAACAGCAAGCGCTGGCAGGCTACGTTCAAAATCGACGAGCACTGGGTGCGCATCAGCACCGGCAAACGCGATCTGGAAGAAGCCAAGGCCGTCGCCCGTGATCAGTACCTCGACTACAAATTCCGCGCCAAGCACGACCTTCCCGTTGTCACCAAACGCTTTGAAGATGTCGCGAAGTTAGCAATTGCTGATATGCAGAAGCAGCTGGACGCGGGTGCAGGGCGCAAGGTGTTCAAAGACTACATCAAGGCCCTCAACAAATACTTCATCCCATTCTTTGGCAAGACCTTCATCACCAACATCGATCACGACAAAATCCTCGCGTTCAACGCTTGGCGGGTGGAGCAGATTGGTCGCGAGCCCAAGGCATCGACGCTGAACACGCACAACTCAGCCATGAACAAGGTGTATGCGGAAGCCATTGCTCGTGGCTTCATCACGCAGGGCAAGGTGCCAATCCTTGCCAACAAGGGCGAAGGTGCAAAACGCCGTCCTGACTTCAGCTTGGAAGATTATCGCAAGATGATCCGCAAGCTGCCGCACTGGATCGACAAGGGCAAAGGCGGCAAGTCACGGGACATGCGCTATCTACTGCGTGACTATGTGCTGATCTTGGCCAATACCGGCATGCGGCATGGGACAGAGGCTCAGAACTTGCGCTGGAAGCACGTGACTGTCTTCAAGGAGAACGGCTTGGAGTATGTGGAGTTCTATCTGCACGGTAAAACCAAGCCGCACGACGCCATCGGTCGCGCTGGCACCATCGACTATCTCAAGCGCATCCATTCGCGCACGGAAGCGATCAAAGACATCGACTTCTACGAGATGCTCAAGCAGAAGCTGGACCTGCCGGTATTTTGCCTTCCGGATGGAACAGTAACTGAGCACCTACGCCAGACCTTTAAGGCGTTTCTAAAGGACGCTGGCCTGCTGAAGTGTCCGAAGACTGGCCAGGACCGTACGCTTTACAGCTTGCGTCACACCTACGCGACATTCGCGCTGGTCAATGACGGCATGGATATCCACGCCCTAGCCAAGCAGATGGGAACATCTATTGGGATGATAGAGCGGCACTACAGCCACCTGACCCCACGCATGAAGAAAGACATGTTCACCGGCAAGCGGTACGAACTGTCGGCGGAAGAGTATGCCGAGCAAAAAGCTGGGGAAGCTGCGCTCCAAAATGGCACATGATCTGGCTCGCCATGGTTTGATCTACACTGGTACCGAGGCTAGCTGCGTAACTATTGTACCCATTCAAGCTTCGTCTTTAAACCGTTTAAGTTCGACCACGGGATTACCCCGGCCTTCTGCAGCCTTCCCACTACTATCCCAGGAGCAATGCCCTGTTGTTCCGAGAACTCGCGAACATCGGCAGCGCTTCGCGGTCGCGACGCTACAAAAGTCTCCCAATCCTTTCTAGGGATTAGGAAGTCTGACGCCCAGTCATTTGCTTCAATCTCAATATCTTCTCCGTCACCATCCTTGCCATCTACAAATACGTTCTTCATTTTGTTGTGCTTCTTCCCGTGCAGAAGAATATGCGCAGCCTCGTGAAAGAAGCTGAACCAAAGATGATCATCTGTCTTGTGACGTGCGCTCAGTTGAACAACGGCTGAATTGGCAGATCTCCACCACGCAGCGCCACTCAGAGCAGTCTTGGGCAGCGGTTTGACTAAAACAAGCGCAACGCCCGAGCTGTTGCAGAGCTCTTTGGCGCGAGGCAAAGACTCTTCAACACGCTCTCTGGTGAGCAGTCTGATTTCTGAAAGTGCCATCCGAAATTTAGACGCACTATACTCCTCGCAAGACTGCTGCTCAGCCGCTAGTTCTCCAAGCCTAAACCATGTGGAAAGCGCTGCGACATCGCTGTCGAATGCTGCAGAGTGGCGATACGCTATGCTCGCGTCGCTATATTTTGCGCTCCAAGCATCAACCGACGCTACGCCGAAGAACGTCAGCAACTTTGACACCGCATCTGACAAAGACTTCGGTTTGTGGAAACAACCTCTCTTGACGAGATCATTGATCGGAAATGACTTTGCCCATTCCTCTTTAGAGTTCGCCGCCTCTGCTTCGGCATCACGCGCCTGCTTCAGTTGATATTTCGCCTCTAGAGCCAGCCAAACATTTGCAGAAACGCCGAGTACCTTTTCAAATTGCAAAGCTGTCTCTGGCTCCAAAGAGGCTTTTCCAGAGATAATCTCACTTATCAACTTAGCTGAACGTCCACACCGGCGCGCAAATTCGGCATGCGATATCTCATTCGCTGCAAGTCTTTCTTCCAGGATCCATCCGGGTGGAACAGCGTAGTCCGGGCTAAATTGTTTCGCTGTAGCTGCCATGTCTTCCTCCATCAGTGATAGTCGATCACTTCAATGATCACTATCGACGTAACTTCTTTCTTGTTGATGCCGCCGTCTGCGAGACGCGGAATGGGGTCGTGATCCACCTCAAAAACGAGCCGCTGCGGATGAACCAGATCGACCGCAAACTGCTCATCGCGGTCTTCCTTTAATTGGTGGCAGCGATCAGGTTTCGTTGTTGGGACATCGTTTAAGCACGGCGCAGCCTCAAGCAAACTAAGCCGCATCATAATCGTTCGAGCCATGCGATCCCCAAAGGTGCGCACTAGCTGCGACTCCGACTCGAGCGTCTTCTGCAGCCGCCTTTTCTTGAAAGATATCTCCAAAAGAAGCACCATTTCGTTACGCAATAGGTAACGATCTAGGCCAATTCCTCCGGTAGTGCAACATGCTTCTGTGTCCTTCCGCACTGCCAACGGCACCATCAGTTTGGCTCCTAATGTGCAAGCAGGAGAGGAAATGCCCCCTACGAGTTTTGGACCATCTATTTATCGACTGTTCACAGCAATTCGACAGCGCCAGCCAGCTGCTCAGCGTTAACGTCGATGTAGCGTTGTGTCGTTGAAATATGGCTGTGCCCAGCCAGCTCAGCCAACAAGCGCACTCCTACGCCCTTATTTGCAAGCCGGGTGATATACGTCCGGCGACCACTATGGCTGCTGGCGTCCTTGAACCCACAAGCTTTGTAGATGTCGAGGAACAGCTGACACATGGTGTTGGCTGAGAAGTGACCGCCCTTTTGGCTTTCAAACAGAGGGCGAGCCGGATCGTTCAGCCGGATCGTGTCGCCGTATTCGCTGAGCGACCGGCGCAGGCGCTGGTTCAGATACACTGTACGGGTCTTGCCGCCCTTGCTCTGTGCTGCCTGCAAGATGAACTGCTCACGTACAGTTCCCTCGTCCTCAAACACGTCGCCCACCGTCAGCGCTGCGATCTCCTTGGCTCGCAGCCCTGCGTAGAAGCTGACCATGATGATCGTCTGGTCTCTCGTCGGATGACGACGGCTGCGGCAGTAGTGTAAAACGCGACGCAGTTGGGCTTCGTTGAGCGTTTGAGCTTGGCGCATGGCGGAACCTCCAAAAACCTAATCCTTTGCTATAAACGACTGTAAAGTCTGAGGTTTTGGGTCGTCGACCGAAATCAGGTTGCGCCTGATCTCTATATTTTTCAATGATTTAAGCGAAAATCTCATAGATTGTGTGTTCTATGAGGTTTTTATTTTGCGCAGCCAAACTGGATAGGCCGAGTTGCTCCACACGTGGAATGATGGCTCCACCATCTGCGACGCGCTCCTCCCAAAACACGGAGACAGCGGAGCCTGACAGCGCTACGGATAAACGCTGTGAAGTACGCGTTTATCTAAAGCCTGTTCTGATCGCAAATCACAAGGCAATGCTCAATTTATGAGCACCTAAACCAAGTGGTAAAATTTCTAGCTGCACCGCAGCATTTACGTATTGAAAAGACAGGAAGAGGCCCCAAATGAGCCGTAACGTTGATCCACTCCTCCTTCCTTGGATCACCGTAATTCAGGCGGCGCACCCTCCTCCCTTTGTGCGCCGCCTTTTTTTTGCAATCAGCCTCTGCAGGCTTGCGCACGCTGACACATCACATGCATTCAAACGCATGCAGTCACCTTGCAGTAATTTGCAGTCGATACCATCTCCCTGCCGGATTGCACGGAGGGGAAAATGGGAGAGCAAAGTTTTCTTCAAGACGCCGTAGAAGAGTTGGAGCACGCACGCGATATTGCCGCTGCAGCGCGTGAGCTAGTCACGCAAAATGGCGGGTGTTGGAACAATGAGCTCGCACAAAAAAGCGACATACTCTTTGAAATCCACTTGTTCGGCGTTGTTGGTATTGGGCTCGGTACCGAAGGCGCCGCTCGGAACTGGCTCGAAAATGCCAAAGCAGAAATTAATGCTCTAGTAGATACGGTCTGACAGAGCGCTTGAAGGGCCGTTCCCTGGGCCAATTTGACAGTCAATGCTGCTGGATCGGCGGTAAGTCTTCATCCAAATCCAGTTCTAGTACCGAGCGCCAAAGCGGTGTCTTGAAGTAATGCCGTTCCTTCTTTCCATCGCGTTCGCCGGCTTGTTCGAAGATCAAACCTGACCAAACCAACGGCTTGAGCACAAACGACGCGAACACAGCAAGCTCACGTGAGCCAATGTCGTCAGCGCCTGCTTCGCTGCCATAGAAAACACTGTACAAGTGCCGTTCCGTGGTGCCTTGGTCGATCTCTACATTCATCACATTCAACCAAACATCCCAGTCGCCCAAAGGACGTTCCTCAAACCTCCCATAACTGCTGTGATCGATGTCGAAAACGTAGAACGGGATTAACAAATTGAAGAGTTGCGCTGGATGTTGAGCGAGTTCTTTGCCCAGCTTGGTCAGCTTAAACTCGCTTTTATAATGCCTGCCCAGCTTGAGCTCGACGAGCAGGAAGTGCAGCAGCTGCAGTGGTGGGAAATCATATTCATTCAGAACCTTGCTGTAGCGAAACAGTTCTTCCGAACTCATCCCTGGCCAATCAAAACGTTCTGCAGCCCATTTCACAAAAGTCCGCTTGAACGCCTTGGTCTGTGTCAGCCCGATACCGCCATTATCTTGCGCATACTGCAGGGTCAGCACAGCTGCTCGTAGCATTGGCGAGTACGCCAAGTCAGGGTGGTCGTCAGGCAGCTGGCGGAAATCGATCATAGGGGATTTTGGCACGGCTGAATGCTTCTCGCCACCACACTGTGCCTCCGCCCAAACGTCTCTAAGCTAAACAAGCCGTTTTTGGACCCAGTTTTCGCGCTCGTTGATAAATAAACATATAGGCAAAACTAGGCTGACGATAGGCCCAACAAACGAGATCAAGGCTGGCACGCCGACTGCAATAGTGCTGCAAACCCGTTCTGATGTGAGACGGTGCGCAAACGAACTGCTCGTTGTTCGCTTCAACACACTACCCCAGAGATGGGATGCCTAAAGGCTCCTTCCCCGCGTGTCAGAGGAAGATGAGACCTTGTGTTGTCGGAATGGTGGGTAAGCGGTACGGCTGGTCGAAGTTCATAGTCATGGTACCGAGCATCGCGATCCGCGAGGGTGTCCATAAGTCCTTGCAGATTACCGCCGAGCACTTTGCCGAGACCTACCAGAAGAAAGCACGCTTCTTCGTCTACAACTCCAAGCGTCTGCACGAGCTTGAGAGCTTTTCGAGCGACGCTGGCATCAACATCATGGTGATCAACACCCAGGCCTTTGCTGCGAAAGGCAAGGATCAGCGTCGTATCTACATGGAGCTGGACGACTTCCAGTCGCGCCGCCCTATCGACGTGATTTCGCGAAACCGGCCGATCCTGATCCTCGACGAACCACAAAAGATGGAGGGGAAGGCGACAACCAAGTCGTTGGAAGAGTTCAATCCTCTGATGATCCTGCGCTATTCGGCCACCCATAAGACGCAGCACAACAAGGTGCATCGCTTGGATGCACTGGACGCTTTCAACCAAAAGCTTGTGAAGAAGATCGCGGTGCGAGGCATTCAGACACGCGGCCTCGCTGGCACAGCTCCGTATCTTTATCTCGAAGGCATAGAGGTGTCGAAGAAGGCACCAGTCGCTAGGGTGGAAATGGAGGTCAAACTTGCGACGGGAGAGATCAAGCGTCAGCTGAAGCGCTTGGAGTTTGGCCGTGACCTGCTGACTGTATCGAATGGCCTTCAAGCCTACAGTGGTTTCACGATCTCACAGATCGACGCAAACAAAGACGCCGTTGAGTTCTCGAATGGTTTTGAACTGCGAGCTGGTGAGGCCACCCAAGACATCTCCGAAGAGCATATGCGGCGCATCCAAATTCGCGAAACGATCCGTGCGCATTTCGAGCGGGAACAGCAGCTGTACTCGCAGGGTATCAAGGTATCCGACGTTCCATCAAAGCTGAAACCGGCCTCGAAAACGTAAGGCTCGTCGATGCACATTCACTCGTCTGGTTGTTCTCTACACTCATCAAAAAGGAGGCGTCTGGCGAACTAGTCAGCGGCAAGGGAGCCAGTGACCGTGTACTTGGAGCCAGAGAGCGGTCGATAGCGGACATGAAGTACTCGGTTGGCAAGACCGTCTTCAACTCAAACGGACAAACTGTCGAAAGAAAGGTCAAAGAAAAAGAGCTGCGTATGACGGAGTACGAATTAGACAGTCTGCTCCGACACTTGCTCGCGGTCCAAGAAGAGCGCTGCGCGATTACAGGTTTGCCGTTTCAGTACCAGGGTGCCCATAGCGACCCGAATATGTTGCCGTCACTGGACCGTATCGACAGTGACGGGCACTATGAAAAGGGTAACCTGCAGCTGGTCTGCAGGTTTATCAACTTTTGGAAACAGGCTGCTGACGACCAAGAGTTTCGGAGGTTGATCAACGTTGTGCGTGGTGTCGAATGAGCATTGAAAGTGTGTTCAAGCACAGTGTTTCAGGTTAGTGTGTTGAACACAGTGTTTGCCCAAACTACCGCAGCCCAACCGCATCGCACAGTTTATCGCACACCTCAAATTTAGCCAAAATATACATTTAAAAACAAGCGCTTAAAATTAAAACAAGTCTTGAAAATCCTCGTGTCGGTGGTTCGATTCCGCCCCCGGGCATCACTTTTCAAAGCAAAAACAGCATATTAGCTATCGCACAGTTTTACTTCCTGCGTTGCACAGTCATCGCACAGTTTTTCATGTTTTACAGGGTGGGTTTGCGGGCTGAAAAGCTGTGTTGAACACAGTGTTTGGAATCAACGTTTTAGACACAGTGTTCGAAACACACTGATTGCCCACAGTGTTATGCAAAAGGTTCTTCCCAACAGTGTTTGGGAACACGGTCAACAACAGAGCTTTTTCATTCGGGCTCAGGGCCAACCGTCAAAATCCTGTCGTTGCTCCAAACCAGCGCTTCATAGCACACCTCTGCGCCAGCGCCCCCACACCAGCCTCCGTCACGTCCAATAAGAAGGATACGGTCGGGACCCCAATCTATAGTCGCCTCCTCCCTCCATAGATGCGTTGGTTCAATCAGTGCCAGTCTCGAAAGGCTTCATAGCCGCGTAAAACGCTTTGTGCGCGGGTGTGCATATTTTGTGCTTTCTCGCCAGTTCGACGATCTTCCCGGACAGCCAAGCGTTTTCCAAAGGTCTCCCATTTTGCAAATCTGTCAGCATTGAAGACTGCGCGCTTGCCCCCATGCTCATGGCAAACGCCATTGTTTTTCCTACAAAACCGTCGTCTAGTTTTACAGCCTCGGCATCGGCAACAACGACCGCCTCCTTCAAAGCTTGCTCAAATAGTTCTTTTGCGGACTGCTCTTGTTGGGTGAAACCGATTGGCTGCCTGGTCAAACAGGTAATCCCAGAAAAGCTAGCCAAGAATACAAACTTTTCCCATAATTCTCTTGTTATGCTCTCGCTCATAGCAGTTTCGATTTCCGCTTTGCGGCAAGCTGAAACGAACGCCTCTAATCTTTCACTACGCGCTCCGGACATCTCACCCACAGTAAGACGCGCTAGATTGCCCGTATGGCGGATGATGCCGGGAGCTTCGATTGCAAGTGGAGCATAAGCAATGCCACCAATAGCATGGCCAAGCCCAAGAATTTCATCAATTCTTTCTTCAGTACCGATACCATTCTGGAAGGAGATTACGCCTGTTTCTTCAGAAACCAATGGGCGACATTGCTCCACCGCTTCGTTCACACTGTATAGCTTTACAGCGAGCACAACGATGTCTACTGGTCCGATCTCCTTGGGATCGTCCGTGGCTTGAGCAGGAAAAACGACTGTACCACCCACATCACTCTTAATCTGCAGCCCGTTCTCTCGGATGGCACGTAGATGGTCGCCGCGAGCGACAAACCAAACATCGCTATCCGTCTTCTGAGCAAGCTGTGCGCCGAAGTAGCCACCTATGCCGCCGCTACCCATAATTGCTATCTTCATTGGCGTACCTGTCCTTGAGATGGAAAACGAAACTACGTCTGCAAGTCGGACTTTATACCATCTATTCTGTTGATCCAGATCGCGATAGTTTCTGCCGATCTCTCAGCCTGTGCATAAACCAAGAGGTGGCAAGCTCTTGTGTAGCTAATATCTGTCATCGCAACACACTGTTTGCCCACAGTAACTGCAAAACACTTCTTCCCCACAGTGTTCGCGAACGCAAACTGAGCAGCCCGATCTCATTGGTCCAAGTTAATTGTTAGTGCATGATTGGGCTGGTTTCCATTGGGATGATGGTTTCAGGCGTCTTGTCAGAGGAACTTTGCTTGAGCCGGGCAGGGGGCTTGCATAGCCTCTGGCCATGACCAAACGCTCTCCATTCAAGTACTTCAAGACCAGCCCAGAGATCATCCGCCTGGCAGTGATGCTCTATATCCGGTTCCCGCTGTCACTCCGCAACGTCGAGGACCTGCTGCACGAACGCGGCATAGACGTCAGCCACGAGACCATCCGGTTCTGGTGGAACCGGTTTGGCCCGATGTTTGCATCTGAGATCCGTCGGCGGCGTGTGCAGCAGCTGCGTGCATTCTCGCCATGGCAATGGCATGTTGACGAGGTTTTCGTGAAGATCAATGGTGAGCGCCACTATCTCTGGCGGGCTGTCGATCACGTAGGCGAGGTGCTTGAGAGCGTCGTCACAAAGCGAAGAAACAAACGCGCTGCATTGAAAATGCTCAGGAAATTGATGCGGCGATATGGTCAGCCTGAGGTGCTGGTCACCGATCGGTTTGCTTCATACAAGGCCGCGCTTCGCGAGATAGGATGTAAGGATCGGCAAGAGTGTGGCCGCTGGCTGAACAACAGAGTCGAGAACTCGCATCTGCCATTCCGACGACGAGAAAGGGCGATGCAGCGCTTCCGGCGGATGCGAAGTCTGCAGAAATTCGTCGCCGTCCATTCCTCCATTTTCAATCACTTCAACCATGATCGCAGCCTCTCCAAACGGGACCATTTCAAGCAGAACAGAACTGCTGCTCTGGCCGAGTGGCGCGGTCTCTGCGCGGCATAAGGGACAGCGCTACTGTCCTTGCAGAGACGAGTTCGAATTCGTCTGACAGCACCTTCTTGGTCATGTCAGTCTCTCCATTTGATCATTTGCGGCATCCCATCGATGCGATGACCAACAGATAGGCCCGGATTATTAACCCGAAAATGTTGATGTTATTCAATCACTGTCTTCAATATGTTCCTAATTGGGCGACTACAGAATCCCCGCCGAGCGAATATCCTCGACCGCGAAATCGATCAGCGCGCGCACCTTGCGCGGCAGCACGCGCCCCTCGAGATAGACCGCGCTGAGCGGGCTGGCCTCGCCTGTGTAATCCAGCAGAACCGGCACCAGAGTGCCGGCTTCCAGCGACTCGCAAAGGGCGAAGCGCGGCGCGTTGACGATGCCGAAACCCTGTGCTGCGAGCTCGGCAGCGGCGCGGGCGGAGTTGACATGGAACCGGCCTTGGATGTTGGCCACATGCTCTTGCCCGTCGTGGCGAAACACCCAGCGGCGCGGCGCCCGCCGGTTGGTATCGACGATACAACTGTGCGCTGACAGCTCGTCCGGCGTGTACGGCTGGCCATGTGCGGCAACATAGGCAGGGCTGGCGGCGGCGATCGAGCGGATTTCGCCCAGCTTTTTAGCCTTGAGCGAGAGCATCTCGGACCGACCAGCACGAAAGGCCAGGTCAATCCCTTCGCGGGCCAGATCGGCAAAGTCGTCACTCAATCGCAGATCGAAGCTCAGCCCCGGGTTAGCAGTGGCGAAGCGTGCCAGCATCCCGCTCACGTAAAGCTCGCCGAAGGTGACCGGGGCGGAAATACGGATCACACCGGAGAACCCGCGCGATCCCTCCGAGACTTCGGCCAGAAGATCATCGAGATCGTCAAGCAGCGCGGGGGCGCGGGCCAGCAGGTCCTCTCCCGCCGGGGTGAGGCCCACCCGTCGCGTGGTGCGCTGTAAGAGCCGCACCCCCAGCCGCGCCTCAAGCTCGGCCACGTATTTCGAGGTGAGCCGGTTCGAAACGCCCAGCTGACCCGCGGCAGCGGTGAACGAGCCGGTCTGCGCGGTGGCCACGAATGCCTTGAGTTCGTCGGTAATGTCCATGCGGTCCTCATTCGGAATGCTTTGAGGATAGTCATTCCATGAGTTCGCCATTTTGTGGATTATCGCAACCCCGTAAATAGGCAGCAGGACAAAACACGCCGCAAAAGCGCGGCAAGAGAAAGGAAAGAGACATGAAAATCGCAGTGATTGGAAACGGCAATATCGGCGCTGGCCTGAACGACGCCCTGGCCCGGGCCGGGCACGACACCGCCACCTATGGCCGGGAATACGACCTGGCGGCCGCCATCGCCGGGGCCGAGGTGGTGATCCTTGCCACGCCCTTTGGCGCGGCGCCCGAGTTGGCGGGGCAGGCCGATTTCGCCGGCAAGCTGGTGGTCGACCTGTCGAACCCGGTGACCGCCGATTTCTCGGGGCTTCAGCTGGGCCATGACAGATCAGCCGCGGAAGCGACGGCGGCGGCGCTGCCGGGCGCGACGGTGGTGAAGGCGTTCAACACCATCTTCGCCGGGCATTATGCCAGCGGGCTGAGCATCAACGGTACGCCGTTGCAAACGTTTGTGGCCGCGGATGACGCGGCGGCGCGCGAAAAGGTCATGGGGCTGGCGCGCGATATCGGGCTTACAGCTGTTGATGCCGGGCCGTTGAAAAACGCGCGCTACCTTGAGCCGCTTGGGTTCATGAACATCCAGTTCGGCTATGTTCTGGGGCAAGGGGCCGACATCGCCCCGCAGTGGCAGATCGCTGCGTGAGGCCTGAAAACAGGGGCGCGCGTCCGGAGTGGCGCCGCCCCGCCCGAGCCGCCTGCCTGCGACAAAGGAGATTGCAATGAGCACCGCCGCTTCCCTCAACGCCCTGCATGACCGGCTGAAACCCTCGGCCCGGATGCCATTGGTATTTCTGGGCCACGGCAGCCCGATGAATGCCATCGAAGACACCGAATACAGCCGCGCCTGGAGTGAGCTGGGCCGCAACCTGCCACGCCCGCAAGCGATCCTCGTGGTCTCGGCCCATTGGATGAGCCGTGGCACGACGCTCGTGGATGTTTCGGCGATGCCGCGTACGATCCATGATTTCTATGGCTTCCCCGATGCGCTGTTCGAACAGGACTACCCGGCACAGGGCGCGCCCGACCTGGCGCGCGAGGTGGTCACGCTGCTGGCCAGCCACCATGCCGAAGAGGACGATCACTGGGGCCTCGATCATGGTGCCTGGACGGTGCTCAAGTTCCTTTACCCCAAGGCCGATGTGCCGGTGTTCCAGGTCTCGATCGATATGACCCGCGGGCTGGATCACCAACTCGAGATCGGCAAGGCGCTGTCAGAGCTGCGAGACAGGGGAGTGCTGATCCTGGGTTCCGGAAACGTAGTGCACAATCTGGGCGCGGTGAAGTGGAACAAGGGCGCGCGCCCGCACGATTTCGCGCAGGAATTCGATGCGCTCTTCGCCGACAAGCTCGAAGTCCGCGATTTCAAGGCGCTGGCCGACCGCAAGGCGCTGGGTAGCCTGCTGAGGCAGGCACATCCTTCTATCGATCACTACTTACCCGCGCTTACCATCGCCGGGGCTTCGGATGGGCGCGACGACCTGACCTTCATGACGGATGCAATCGACCTTGCGTCGATCTCGATGCGTTCCTTCGTGTTCCACACCGCCTGAGGAGAATTGTCATGCTTGTGAACGGAAAATGGGTTGAGAACTGGCAGCCGGTTCAGAAGGCCGACGAAAAAGGCCGCTTTGTGCGGCAGGTTTCGAGCTTTCGCAACTGGATCACGCCCGATGGCAGCGCGGGCCCCACGGGCGAGGGCGGCTTCAAGGCCGGGCCGGGGCGTTACCGCCTTTACGTGGCGCTGATCTGCCCCTGGGCCTCGCGCACGCTGATCGCACGCAAGCTTAAGGGGCTGGACACGATGATCGACGTGACCGTGGTCAATCCGGTCATGTCGGACCAGGGCTGGCGGCTTGGTGGCTATCCCGGCGCCGATGAAGACCCGCTGTTTGGCGCCACATACCTGCACGAGATCTACACCCGCGCCGATCCGTATTATACCGGCCGGGCCACGGTTCCGGTGCTTTGGGATATGAAGCGCAACGTCATGGTCAACAACGAAAGCGCTGACATTCTGCGCATGTTTGATACCGCTTTCGAACACCTTGTTCCGTCTGACATCCGCCTCTACCCCGAAGAGCAGGGCGCGGCGATCGATGCACTGAGCAAGGACATCTATGACCGGCTCAACAACGGCGTCTACAAGGCGGGCTTCGCCAGCTCGCAGGAGGCTTATGACGAAGCCGTCGAAGGCGTGTTCGAGACGCTTGACATGCTGGAAGAGCGGCTCACCGACGATTACCTGATGGGCGCGGATCTGACCGAGGTTGATATTCGCACATTTGTCACCCTGATCCGCTTCGATGTCGCGTATCACGGTTTGTTCAAGACCAACCGGCGCCAGATTGCCGACTACCCCCGGCTCTCGGCTTATATTGCGCGCATTCTGCGTCGGCCAGGCGTACGGGAGACAGTGAACATGGATCACATCACCCGTGGTTATTATTCGATCAAGGCGCTCAACCCGACCGGGATCAGGCCTGTCGGCCCCAGCCATATC
>NZ_SKCI01000007.1 GCF_005434965.1 Marimonas lutisalis | reverse complement strand
CAAACGAGATCACTTCAAGCAGAACAGAACTGCTGCTCTGGCCGAGTGGCGCGGTCTCTGCGCGGCATAAGGGACAGCGCTACTGTCCTTGCAGAGACGAGTTCGAATTCGTCTGACAGCACCGTGGGAACCGGACGGAGATGCTGAGGCTCTGGCCGACGCCACGGGCGAGCGCCAACGAGAACCGGCAGACGAAGCCGACACCCTCGCAGGAGGCAGGCAAGCACGGAATGAACCTGGCGACCTCGGCCGCGATGTGGCCGACGCCGCAGACCGACAGCTTCCGCAGCCGGGGCGGTGCCCGAAAACACGAGAAGGGTCTGGGCAGTATGGCGCGGGACTGGCCGACGCCGATGGCGACCGACGGCAACAAGCCGAGCTCGGGCAACCGCAAGTCCGCCGACCTGACCAGCGCCAGCCAGATGTGGATGACGCCGACGGCGCGGGATCACAAGGACGGGGCGACGACATTGGCGAACACGCCGGTGAACGGCCTGCTTGGCCGCCAGGTCCTGGCGACGCCGACGGCTGGGAGCGATATCTCCGAGCAGCGCCGGACGCTGAACCCAGCATTCGTCGAGGCTCTGATGGGCTGGCCCACCGGGTGGACCGGCTTCGGCTCTGCGGCAACGGCGTGGTCCCACTGGTTGCCGCGCATGCGCTCCGAACTCTCGCGGCTCAATTGCTGGCCGACGGTTGAAGAGGAGCCAGCATGAAGCAGTCGCGGCTCATGTCGCTTGTCGAGGCCGTCGCCAATGTGCTTGTCGGCTACGGCGTCGCGGTCATCACGCAGATCCTGATCTTCCCCATCTTCGGGTTACAAACGACGCTGGCGCAGAACCTGAAAATGGGCGCGGTGTTTACTGTGGTGAGCATCGCCCGATCATTTGCCCTGCGGCGTGTGTTCGAGGTTATTCGTGTCCGAATGTTCAACTGAAAAGTCGCTATTTAGGCGCTTGATCCATAACATTTCGAGAATTTTCCAGATGGGCTATAATTGCGGTTCCGACCGAGCATTCTCCGTTGTTTGCGAGGTAGCTTTCAAAAGGAAACCAGCATGCAGATCGAAGTCAGTACGGACAACAGCATCGACGGGAGTGAAGGCCTGACCAACCTGATCAAGGGTTTGGTTCAGCACGATTTGGCCAACCTTGATGATCATATCACTAGGATTGAGGTTCACCTCAGCGACGCGCGCACCGGCCCGACGGGCCAGGAGAACAAGCATTGCATGATCGAAGCACGACTCAAAGGGCGCCAGCCCGTCGTTACGAAGGATTCGGCTGCGACAGTCGAGAAGGCAGCGAAAGGCGCAGCGGGCAAATTAAAGAACATGCTGGAGAGTACTCTGGGAAAATTGTCGGATAGCCGATAAATTTCCTCGCAGCAGCTTCCTCAGCCGCAGTCCGTTGCCGCCTTGGGAAGACGTCAAATGGCACCAGATGGAAGGGCATCAATCATGACCGATGAAGACGATCTTTGGGCCTTGGAGGAAAGGTTCTGGACCAAAGGTGCTGACAGTGCGCGGCATATGACGGCAAAAGACGCGGTCTTTGTTTTCCCATATCCTGCGGGAATTCTACAGGGCGAGTCGCTTTGGCGGGAGAGCAGCGTCGCGCAACGATGGCGATCCGTGGTAATGACAGAGCGGTATTTCAAGCGAGAGAAAGACGTCGCCGTTCTGGCATATCGCGTCTCCGCAGAGCGCGGCGACATACCGATCTACGAGGCCCTGTGCACATCGTCCTATCTGCAGGATGACGGTAAATGGCTGCGAATAGCACACCAGCAAACTCCCGTTTCCTGACGTGTCAACGTCGGCTCGTGGCCTTTCGTGACGGCTTTGGGATGCGGAACCAAGTCCTAATAAGGGCAAAAAGCATTCGTGAGATTTAAGGCGGTGCCGAGTGAGGAACCGCCGTCCCAAAGGGACGACGGGACAGCTTCGATGTCGCAGGCTTTTCAGGCGGCGGGGAGTTTGTAGACACGCCCCCGATCCTCAACCTTTTCTGAGGTGACCTCCAGTCCGAGCTTCTTTTTCAGCGCTCCGGCCATCGCCCCGCGCACCGTGTGCGACTGCCAGTTCGTCGCGGCCATGATCTCCTCAATGGTCGCGCCGTCCGGCGCTCGCAGCATGGCAATCAGGGTGGCCTGCTTGGTGCCCTCGCGCGGTGTGCGCACCTTGGGCGCGGGGACTGTTTTGGTGGCGGTGTTCGCGTCCTCGCGCTCGATGCTGATGGCGGCGAGGCCTGCGTCGGTGGCGACCAGCGTGACGCCGTGGCCGTCGCCGGTCTCGCGCCAGACGGGCTCGCCCTTGCGTATGTCGGCTTCGACCTCTTCGAGGAAGCCCTTGGTGAGCATGGCGCTGACCACCTTGGCGGCGGCACCGCCGCGCAGGCTGTCGGGCAGCGGCAAGGCAAAGCGGTCCTCGTTCTGGGCCGCGCGGGACAGGATGATCATCTGAGTGTCGGAAAGTTTGGTCATGGGGTCGTCTCCGTGTTCGGACCGCGACCGTCGCGGTCTTCTACGACCTCGAGCCGCGCAGGGCGCGCGGCCGGAGTTCGGGCGGGGGCCCGAGGTCAGATCAGCCCGAGGTCCCGCAGGAGTCCTGCGGCGTCGGGCAGCCGGTCGGTGGCGACGTCGATGGCAATGGTCATGCTGTCGGCGGTGAGGCGTGCGGGAACGTTGGCTTCCTCGCGGAGCGATGCTTCGATCTCGTCGAGAACGGCCGGGATGCGGCTGGTGTCCCAAGGCTCGTTGAGGCCGCGAATGGCGATACGGATGGTGCTGGTTTCCATGGCTTTGGCTCCTGTCACTCGGCGTGCTCACCCTCGCTGAAGGCGCTGTCGGTGATGCGCTTCAGGAGGCTGGCGTAATGCTCAAGGGTGCCGACATGGCCCCAGTTGATCTCGTCGGGGTGGGCGTTGAAATGGTCGTCGCTCAGGCTCGACAAGCGAGCGAGCATCTCGTCGATCTCGGCTCTCTTGCCGATGAAGGCGTTCAATGCCGCCTCCTTGTTGCGACGCGCCTTCTCTGCGCGCAGCTGGTGGCGGGTTGTAGTGATCGGGTTCAGGCGGGTCATCGTGGCGGCTCCGTGGTGAGTTGCATCATTTTCGTAGGATCACGTTCGCTCTGGTTCGGAGGCTTATCAACTACATAAGTACATGATATTGAATGATAATCGGAGCGCGCAATGGAGGGTTTGAGCGAGCGCCAATACGCTGCCCGCGTGGGCCTTTCGCGCGGGGCTATCCAGAAGGCCAAGGCCACGGGGCGGCTGGTGCTGCACAGCGATGGCAGCATCGACGCAGTGGCCAGCGATGCCTTGCGCGCTGAGGCGACCGACCCATCGAAGACTCGCAAGGCACCGAAGTCGAAGCTCAAATCCGTACCGGAGGCGGCGGTCTCTGCCGTTGGCGAGACGCTGCGCGAACAGGGAATGGCGGCACCGCCGGTTGGTAGCGGCACCACGTTTCTGCAGGCCAAGACGGCAAATGAAGTGCTGAAGGCGCAGGAACGCCGCCTCCGGCTACAGAAGCTGAAAGGCGAACTAATCGACCGGGCCCGCGCGCTGTCGCTGGTCTTTCGGCTTGCGCGGCAGGAGCGCGATGTCTGGGTCAACTGGCCCGCCCGTGCAGCGGCGTTGATGGCGGCCGATCTCGGCGTCGATCCCGCCGCGATGCAAAAGGTTCTGGAGAAACATGTCCGCGCCCAGCTCGACGATCTCGCCGAGGTCAAACCCGATCTCAGGTGATGCTGACGATATGGGGGATTTCGACGGTGCCACGGAGATCCTGCGTGCTTGGGGCGCGGGGCTCACACCGGATGCGGACCTGACGGTTTCGCAATGGGCGGATCAGCACAGGATGCTCTCGGGGCGCGCTTCGGCCGAACCCGGGCGGTATCGCACAGCACGCACGCCCTACATGGGCGAAATAATGGACCGGCTGTCACCGGGCGACCCGACACAGCGGATCGTCTTCATGAAGGCGGCACAGGTCGGCGCGACCGAGGCCGGGAACAACTGGATCGGCTTTGCCATCCACCAGGCGCCGGGCCCGATGCTCGCGGTGCAGCCGACGGTGGAATTGGCGAAGCGAAACTCACGCCAGCGGATCGATCCGCTGATCGACGAAAGCCCGGAGCTGCGTGAGCGCGTCAAACCGGCGCGATCGCGCGACGCCGGCAACACCATGCTGTCGAAGGAATTCGCGGGCGGCATCCTGATCATGACGGGGGCGAACTCGGCGGTTGGGCTGCGCTCGACGCCCGCGCGCTACATCTTCCTCGACGAGGTCGATGCTTATCCAGCCTCGGCCGACGAGGAAGGCGATCCGGTCACGCTGGCTGAAGCGCGATCATTGACCTTCGCCCACCGGCGCAAGGTGTTCCTGGTCTCGACCCCGACGATCCGGGGGCTGAGCCGAATCGAGCGGGAGTTCGAGGCGAGCGACCAGCGGCGGTTCTTCGTGCCGTGTCCGCATTGCGGTCAGGAACAATGGATGAAGTTCGAACGGCTGCGCTGGCAAAAGGGGCGGCCGGAGACTGCTGAATATCACTGCGAGGGCTGCGACCAGCCCATCGCAGAGCACCACAAGACGGCGATGCTGGAAGCGGGCGAATGGCGCGCGACGGCCGTTGCGGCTGATCCCGGTACCGTTGGTTATCACCTCTCGGCCCTCTATTCGCCGATCGGCTGGCTGAGCTGGGAGCGGATTGTGCGGGCCTGGGACGCGGCGCAAGGGTCGGACGAGGCGATCAAGGCGTTCCGAAACACGATCCTTGGCGAGACATGGGTCGAAACCGGCGAGGCGCCGGACTGGCAGCGCTTGGCGGACCGGCGCGAGACCTGGGACGGAGGGACTGTTCCGGAGCGCGGCTTGTTCCTGACAGCCGGGGCCGACGTTCAGAAAGATCGCATCGAGGTCGATGTCTGGGCCTGGGGCCGCGGGCTGGAGAGCTGGCTGGTCGATCACCTGGTCATTGAGGGCGGGCCCGGCGACCCGGCGTGCTGGCAGCAGCTGACCAATTTGCTTGGTCAGACCTGGGAGCATGCCTCCAGTCAGCCGATGACCTTGGCACGGCTGGCGATCGATACCGGCTACGAGACAAGTGCTGTCTATGCCTGGTCGCGACAGGTTGGCTTCGCGCAGGTGGCCCCGGTCAAAGGCGTCGAGGGCTTCAACCGCTCGAGCCCGGTCACCGGCCCGACGTATGTGGACGCGACCATCGCAGGCAAACGGCTGCGACGCGGGGCGCGACTTTGGACGATCGCCACCTCGACCTTCAAGACCGAGACCTATCGCTATTTGCGCCAGGACCGCCCGACGCGGGAGGAAATCGAGAATGGGCACCTTTGCCCGCCCGGAACCATCCACCTGCCAAACTGGGCGGACGGCGAGTGGTTGAAGCAATTCACGGCCGAACAACTGGTCACGGTGCGCACCAAGCGCGGCTTCGCCCGGCTCGAATGGCAGAAGCTGCGCGAACGCAACGAGGCGCTGGATACACGGGTCTATGCGCGGGCCGCCGCGTGGATCCTCGGGGCCGATCGCTGGCCTGAAGCGCGTTGGGCCGATCTGGAAGCCCAGCTCGGGATTCCAGGACAAGACATGGCTGAGGACGGGGCCGGAACCACCACACGCGTTTCACGGCGCGCGGGACCACAGCGGCGAACCGTGCGCTCAAGTTACATGAGGTGATGGGGCTGGAAACGCAGGGTCATGTTGGCCGGGCCGGTTCAGTGCAGGCAGCATTTCTTGAACTTCTTGCCGCTGCCGCAGGGACAGGGATCGTTGCGGCCAAGTTTATCAGGTGTCTTTGTGAGGGCCTCTGTCCAGGGGGCCACGCGCAAGGCGTTGTCAACTTTGCGGGTCTTCTGCTGGACGAGAAACTCATCTGTATAACAGTGCCATTTCGACAACTCATAGATGGCATTGGTGATCAGGGCTTTCTGGTAACGACGGTTTGCGGGGGAAACATCTTCGTTGAGGGTGGCCTCCAGATCCTCAAGGAAATGCCCGAAGTCGCAATAATCTTTCGGGATCAGGCCCTGGTCGAAATCCTCGCGCACGGCCTCGGACATGTCCTCGAGCCCGAGGGCGGCAATGGCGTCCATCCAGCCGGTCAGGACGTCGGTGGGTATCTTGGGGCATCGCTGGCGAAAGGTCCGAAAGTAATCTTCGATTGTCGGGCGTTGATCGGGGTGCAATTGCGCAATCAGAACCAGGGCGCTCATCAGGGAGCTGCGGCCAAACTCATCAGCTTTCCTGTCCTCGATCGCGTCGAACACCGGCTGCAAGTCGCCGTCGAACGTTCCAGCGATGACGCGAAAGCTTGTTTCGGTCACGGCGTCTCCCAGGAGATGGTCGATGACCATGGTTGGGCGACGAAGCATCTGAACCGATGGGCGATAGGCGCGTGGATCTTGCCATTCGCCCAGCATGTGGAAGACCGGAATAAGGGCCATCAAGTCAGCATCTTTCATCGCCGGGATACGCTGCCGTGTGAGGCGGCTGATCAGATCGACAAAGATTGGCACCATCTCCTCGCGCCTGGCACCGGCTTCGGCCATGGCAGCTTTCGGGAAAATGTCGTCGCGCGCGAGGTCGCGCATGATTTCGTTCGGGGTCATGGCTTTGGCTTCAATCCGTGGTCGTTTGGCTAAATGAAACATATTCGCAGGTCAGGTCAATTCAGATGCCGACATCGACGGAACTCCGTGCCCGCCGCGAGACCCTAGCTGTTCAGCGTTCCTCTGGCGTGGCGCGCGTCAGTTACGACGGAAAGACGGTGGACTATCGCAGTGTGGCGGAAATTGATCGGGCCATCGAGGCGCTCGACCGCGAGATCGCGACTGCAGAGGGACGACGGATCGTTCGGCAGGTGCGTGTAACGACGACGAAGGGGCTCTGATCCATGGGCCTGTTTGGTCGCTTTCGCCGTCGGGCCCCGGGCGGTCCCGCCGCTGTGTCCGCGCGTCTGGAAGGCGCTCTGGCCAGGCGGCGCTTGCGGGGCTGGCAACCGCCGCTGGAAAACATAAATTCACTGGTCGCTTCGGGTGGCCCGAGGCTCCTTGCACGCTCGCGGGAACTGGTGGTCACCAACGGCTATGCCGCCAATGCCTGCGAGGCGTTTGCGTCAAACATGGTCGGGGATGGGATCAAGCCGTCGTCGCTGATCGCGGATGCGGCGTTGCGTGACAGCGTTCAGCGGCTGTGGCTCGCTTGGACGGATGAGGCCGATGCCGACGGATTGACCGACTTCTATGGCCTGCAGGCCATGGTCGCGCGGGAGATGTTCGTCGCAGGCGAATGCTTCGTGCGTATGCGGCCACGGCGGACCGAGGATGGTCTGCTGGTGCCGATACAACTGCAGCTCCTGCAGTCAGAAATGCTGCCCTTCGAGAAGACCGAAACTGCGGCAAACGGCAATCGCATCCGCTGCGGGATTGAATTTGACGGCATCGGCCGCCGCGTTGCCTATCACTTTCGGCGTCGCCATCCGGGCGACAGCACCGATCAGGGGGCTGTGATACCGGAAACGGTCCGCGTGCCAGCCAACGACGTGCTGCACATCTATCGGCCCATTGATGCAGGCCAGATCCGTGGCTTGCCACATGTGGCACCGGCCATGGTGCGGCTGTTTCTGCTGGACCAGTACGACGACGCCGAGCTCGACCGGAAGAAGACCGCGGCGATGTTCGCGGGCTTCATCACAAAGACCGCGCCAGAAGACCCGATGATCGGGGAAGCGGAGGTGGATCTCGACGGGGCGGCCATCGCCAGCCTCGAGCCGGGCACGATGCAGGTGCTGCTGCCGGGCGAGGACGTCAAATTCTCCAGCCCTGCCGACGTGGGTGGCGGATATGAGGCATTTCAGTACCGGACACTCCTTGCTGTCTCGGCCTCGCTGGGGCTGCCGTATCACCTTGTAACCGGCGATGTACGCCAGGCGAACTATTCGAGCTTGCGGGCAGAGCTGGTCGAGTTCCGTCGCCGCATTGGCCAGCTGCAACACGGGGTGATGGCGCACCAGCTGTGTCGGCCGATCTGGTGGCGCTGGCTTGAGACGGCCGTGCTGTCGGGGGCTCTGAATATCGGCAATCCCGCTGCCGCGCGACCGGTTCAATGGATCCCGCCGCGCTGGGACTGGGTCGATCCATTGAAGGACATCCAGGCACAGGTGCTGGCCATGGAAGCGGGCATCACCTCGCGCCGCAAGGTGGTCGAGGCCACCGGCTATGACGTCGAAGAAGTCGACCGCGAAAATGCGGCAGATGCCAAACGCGATGCTGATCTGGGGCTGAGCTACCGCGCGAGCCCCGGCGAAACGCAGGGCGCGCGAGCGACGCCCGCAGCGCGGCCTGATCCTGGAGATGGCACAGGCGAAGACACAGGCGACGGATCCGCCTCCACCGATCCCGCCACCGAACAGGAGTGACAATATGACAAGCTGGTATGCGATCCGCGCCCAGGGAACGGTGGCGGAAGTGGCGATCTATGACGAAATTGGCGCCTTTGGGGTTTCGGCGAAGGGGTTCCTTGCCGAACTCGGCGCACTGCCCGACGGGACGCCGGTCGATCTGCGGCTGAATAGCCCGGGCGGGTCAGTCTTCGATGCGGTGGCGATTTACAATGCGCTGACGCGGCACGCGGGCAAGGTCACGGTCTGGATCGATGGTATTGCCGCCTCTGCCGCGTCCTATATCGCCATGGCGGGTGACGAGATCGTCATGCCGGAAAATGCGTTCCTGATGATCCACGATCCGTCGGGGTTGGCAATGGGCACGGCGGGCGACATGCGCGCAATGGCCGAAGCGCTCGACAAGATTGCGGGCAGTCTTGTCCGGGGATATGTCGCCAAATCCGGCAAGACTGATGATGAGATCGCAGCGCTGATGGCGGCCGAAACCTGGTTCGATGCAGCCGATGCTGTGGCGGCGGGCTTCGCGGACCGGCTGGCGGACCCTGTGAGGATGGCCGCGCGCTTCGACATCGGCCGGTTCCGCAACGCGCCGCCCGATCTCGTCGAGGCAGTGGAAGCCACTGGCCAGGAGGGTGTTCCGACCGAGGCGGAGGGCGTTCCGGCCGAAGGCAATCCAGAGGCGGACAGCGACGAAGCGCCTGTCGAGCCGGAAGGGCATGGTGTCACCGACGACATGCCCAGCTTTTCGGATCCGGCCCCGGCTGCGGGCGGCGCACCGCCCGATCCCGCCGCGATCCGCGCCGAGGCGATCACCCATGCCCGCACTGTCGTCGATCTTTGCCGTCTTGCAGGCCAGCCACAGATGGCTGGGCGGTTCCTCGACCAGGACGCCAGTCTCGACGATGTCCGCATGGCCCTTCTAGCTGCGAAAGCCGAGGCCGAACCCGAAATCACGGCCCATCACGCACAACCCGGCCGGACCGCGACTGCCCGTCCCTGGGGCGAGATCGTCGCCCGCACCTTCAAGCTGAAAGGATAACCACGTGACCACGCTCACCGAGACCACACATCCCGGAGGCTTCCTCGTCTGGGAAGCCTTCCGCGATTACACCCGCGAAACCGTCACCGTCGCCACAGGAACAGCGTTTGCCACGATCGATCCGGGCACCGTGCTGGGCAAGATTACTGCGTCTGGCAAATACGCGGCCCATGATCCCGCCGCCGTCGATGGCACGGAAACCGCCGTGGCGGTGCTCTGGGGCAAGGCCGACGCCGCGGGCGGCGACGTGCCAGCCGTCGCGCTGGTCCGTGGCCCCGCCATCGTCAATCGCCATGATCTCGTCTTTGCGGGTTCTCCCAGCGAGGGCGAGATCACCGCCGCCCATGCCGCGCTGCTGGCGGCCAACATTCTCGTCCGCTGATCAAACTCTCAAAGGAGGCATTCCCATGACCACCATGGATATCTTCGAAGGCGATGCCTTCACCATCATCGAACTTACCCGCGCGTTGGAAAACATCCCCTTCAAGCCCGCGATCCTGTCGGGCGCGGGTCTGTTCTCGCCGCGCGGCGTGCGCTCGCGCACCGTCGTGATCGAGAGCCGGGACGGCACGCTGTCGCTGATCCCGTTCTCTGAACGCGGCTCGGCGGCTGAGCAACAGGTCCCCGAGCGTCGCGACATGCGCGCCTTCGTCTGCCGTCAGTTCAAGAAGCAGGACGTGCTCTGGGCCTCGGAAATTCAGGGCATTCGCGACTTCGGCTCGGAAAGCGCCACCCAGCAGGTGCAAAGCGAGGTTGCCCGAAAGCTTGCCCGTTTGCGCCAGGATGCGGAGGCGACGTTCGAATATCACCTGCTGAACGGCATTCAGGGCATTGTGAAGGATCCCAAGGACAGCGCCACGGTGATCAACTACTTCACCGAGTTCGCCATCACACCCGCCACCGAGATCGACTTCGATCTGGACAATGCGACCCCGGGCTCTGGCGCGCTGCGCAAACGCTGTCAGGCGCTGATCGAAAGCGTCGAAGATAGCATGGGCGGGCTCGCGGCCGGGGCCGTGCAGGTCCGCGCCGAATGCGGCTCGGCCTTCTTCGCCGATCTCATCGCCCATAAGGAAGTGCGCGAGACCTATCTCAACACCGCCGCTGCCGCCGATCTTCGCGGCCGGGTTGCCGACGAGGTCAGCTTTGGCGGTATCAGCTTCCGCCGCTACCGAGGGGGGGCGGGCTTCGGCGTGCCAACCGACAAGGCATTCTTCTATCCCGAAGGTGTGGAGGGCCTCTTCGAGATCTATCACGCTCCGGCTGACACGTTCGAGACGGTGAACACGCTCGGCTTGCCGCTCTACGCGCGTACGATCCCCGATCGGGACCGTGACGAATGGGTCCGGCTTGAGATCGAAAGCAATCCTCTGCCGATCTGCACCCGGCCGCAGGTTCTGCGCTCAGCACGGCGGACGTAATGTCTGCCTTTGGGGCCGCCGTCGACTTGCTCTTCGCCGATCCGAACATCGGCCGAGAGGCTATTTACACCTCCGACGGCGGCGCGCCCATGCTGGTGCGCGTCGTCTCCCGGCAGGCTGATGCGATCACCGACTTCGGCGATGCCCAGCTCTGGTCGGAAACGACCCGGGTAGATCTGCGCGTCGCGGAGATCACGGCACCGCATCCAGGCGACCGCATCGAGATCGACGGCGAGGCGTTCCTCATTCAGGGCGAGCCCATCCGTGATCGCGAGCGGCTGGTCTGGACCGTCGACCTGAGGCCTGCGTGAAACTGAAACTCGACATCGATCCCGACATCGTCGCGATGATGGCGGCCGAGGTCGCGGCGGGCGAACGCGCGGTGACGGCCGCCATGCGTGAGGCCGGGACCGGACTCAAGACTGCCTGGCGCACGCAGATCACCAGCGCGGGGCTCGGGCGGCGGCTCGCCAACTCGATCCGCAACCAGAACTTCCCGAGGTCCGGCGAAAGCCTGGATGCGGCTGCGTTGGTTTGGTCCAAGGCGCCGGTGATCGTTGGCGCGCACGACACCGGCCCCCTGATCCGATCGAAGGACGGGTTTTGGCTGGCAATCCCGCTACCAGCTGCTGGCAAGTCCACACGCGGTGGCCGGATCACTCCCGGCGAGTGGGAGCGGCGGCGCGGGCTGCGCTTGCGCTTCGTCTTTAGGAGGACAGGTCCGAGCCTTCTGGTGGCAGAGGGTAGGTTGAACACCAAGGGTCAGGCCGTGGTGTCCCGATCCAAGACCGGGCGCGGCAAGGTCACCGCGCCGATCTTCCTGCTGTTGCCGCAGGTAAAGCTGCCCAAGCGGCTGGATCTCAACCGCGACGCCGAGCGGGCGTTGGACAGCGTGCCGGGGCTGATCGTGGCGAAATGGGTCGAGGGGCATGTTGGGTAGCAAATGGCGACGGTCGGTGATTCTTCGATTGGCGCAGCGCGCGAAACCATCGATGAAGTACCTGCGGACATTCGTTCTTAGTGCAGAGAAAGGCCGGTCAGAGCCCGGAGCAGCCATTCGGCAGGGACTTAGAGTGAAGTGATGCCGTTCATCCATTTGCAACATGCAAAAATGATCTCTCAGAAAGTCCAACCAAGCTTCACCGCACGTGATAATAGGCCAGTATGCTCAGAAGGAACACGACAAGAACCAGTACGGAATCAAGTCCAAATGCACCGATCTTGGGTTTGCTGCGCACGATCAGACCCGTCAGAAAAATCGCCGTGACAGCAACTCCGAAAGAAAGGGAGAGCAGCACAGTTGTCGACGCATTTTGCAGTATTGGACCACCCCTAAAGAGGATATCGGCTGGAAAAACGAGAACCAGCATAATCAAATTGCTGCCAAAGATGTTCGAAATTGCCATTGTGTAAGCGCCAATCCGAACTGCCGTAATTGTGGTCGTCAATTCCGGCAAGGACGTTGCTCCGGCCAAAAGGGTCACACCAACGAACCCCTCTCCCAGACCAGTTTGATCTGCTATTCGGGTTGCAAAAACAACAAGAAGCAAACCGAAGACTAGGATGGCTAGACAAGCAAACGCCGCTTGCAAGAAAAGCACACGGTTGCTTGTCCCTGCCAAGCCGGAGGGCGCCGGAAATGGTAGCTCCTCTGGGTCCGGCAGATCTACCGGCACCCAATCATTTTGCCCATCATAGCGTCGCAACAGAACAATGACGCCCGCGTAGATCAATGCGATGAGCGCACTTCCCAGCCCTACGCCCATGAAGACGAAAGTTTCCCCGACGCTGACGACGATGAGAGCAGTCGACAACAAGAACACCAGCAGCGTCGCCTCGAGAGCATGGTTTGCCTTGCGTGGGTAATTGGTTATGGCGCCTCTGGCCCAGAAGTCAGACATCGCCAGAACAGCGGTCTGCAGTGCAATCCCTCCGAACAGGTTGTTGAGTACCAAGTCCTGCGTTTGCCGGACAGCCGCGGCCAGCGTCGTCGCAACCTCAGGCAACGATGTCGCCAGAGACAATACGAGAAGGCCCACAAGCGACTTGGCCAACTGGAACCTATCGGCAAGGTCGTCAGCAATATAGGCAAGACGCGCGCCAGAAATCCACACGACGCTGGCACACATCACGAAGAGAACAACGGTTAAGCCGATTCCAGTCTGTGGAACTTCCATGTGCTTATTATAACCGTGCACTGATATCGTGCCACTGATCAGCGTCAAATTCCAATGCCTCGTGTGTCGCTCAGCACGCGCGACACTAGGATAGACAGGTGCAGTGGTCAGACCTCTGGGGAGTCTAAGAACCGCTTCGGTTGGAATCCGACGGAGCGCAACCATTTCAAGTTCAACCGGACGAAGGAGTTTTGGGGACCTTGGCTCACCCGAGTCGTTCGTCGCTCTAGTCGCAGCTTCATTGATCTATCGGGCAAAATACGGGCCTATTGAGGCCATCATAACAGTCGGAAAAGCGGCGCAACATTTTCTTGAACTCACTGCTAGACCGTCTATTGGAGCAACTATGCCTCGCCTGCACATAAGCCGTTACGATGTTTAGCAACTTGTGAAGAACTGTCCGTTTTGTCCCGCACCTGTAACATTCGTGCAGACTGCAGCGAACGGCCGGTACGGTGCCGCCCCGTTGAAATCTACAAGGGTGAATCAGGTCGGCATTGAAGCCAGGACCAAGTGCCTGGCCTCACCAGATAACCGGAAACGTTGAATGCCCACCCTTCGCGAAACTATTCTCACCGCGCTGCATGCGCGGCTCTCGGTGTTGCCCGCCTCCGCTCTGCGCGGCGAGGTGCTGCCCGAGCGCGTACCGACGGAGGGCCTGCTGATCCTGCGGGATGGTGAACCCGGCGACCCCGAGGTAACGCTCTCGCCGCTGCGCTACCACTACCAACACCGCGCCGAGATCGAGGCGGTCGTGCAGGTCGCCGACCGTGACGCCGCCTTCGACACGCTCTGCGCCAGCATCGGCACGGCGCTCGCTGCCGACCGCACGCTGGGCGGGCTCTGCGACTGGATCGAGGCGGAAGCGCCACGGTCGGTCGATTTGGCCGTAGAGGGCGCGGCCAGCCTGAAGGCGGCCGTTATCGCGGTCGTCCTGCACTATTCAACGGCTGACCCACTCAGCTGATCCCGACAATCCGAGGAGAACACAATGGCACGAGCCCAAGGGGCGCGGGCGCAAATGGCGCTTGCGTTCGAGACCACCTATGGAACGCCCCCCGTGGGCGGCTTCACCAAGATGCCTTTTGCGAGCACCTCGTTGGGGGCAGAGCAACCGCTGCTGAATTCGGAACTCCTTGGTTACGGCCGCGATCCCCTTGCGCCGATCAAGGATGCGGTGACGGCCGATGGAGATGTTGTCGTGCCGCTCGACGCCGAGGCCTTCGGGTTCTGGCTCAAGGCGGCCTTCGGCGCACCGACCACAACGGGCACCGGCCCGTGGCTCACGAGTTCCAATCGGGTGCGTGGACGCTGCCCAGCTTGTCCATCGAGACCGGCATGCCGGAGGTGCCACGCTATGCGATGTACTCCGGCTGCGTCGTCGACCAGATAACCTGGCAGATGCAGCGATCTGGTCTGCTGATCGCCACGGCCCGTCTGGTGGCGCAGGGCGAGACCGTGGGCACAACGACGGGCGCTGGAACGCCAACCGCTCTCGAATTGCAGCGTTTTGGCCATTTCAACGGGGCGATCACGCGGAACGGCTCGGCACTCGGAAACGTCGTTTCGGCCGACATCACCTATGCCAACAACCTGGATCGTATCGAGACCATCCGTTCGGATGGGCGGATTGACGGGGCCGACCCCTCCATCGCGGCACTGACTGGTTCCATCGAAGTGCGCTTCGCAGACCAGACGCTGGTCTCACAGGCGATCAATGGCGATCCCTGCGAGTTAGAGTTTTCCTACGCGCTGCCCTCCGGCGAGAGCTTCACCTTTACCGTGCACGCTGTCTACCTGCCGCGCCCCCGGATCGAGATTTCTGGCCCACAGGGCGTGCAGGCCACATTCGACTGGCAAGCCGCGCGCGACAGCGTTGTGGGCAGGATGTGCACCGCAACCCTGATCAACGACATCGAGGTATACTGATGCTGACACTCGACCTGACGAACCTGCCCTGCTGGCATGATCTCGCTCCTGGCGTGCGGGTGCAGCTGCGCCCGCTCACCACCGCGCTTATGGTGGCGACCCGGAGTGATCCCGCGGTCGAGGCGGTTCCGGAGGAGGCCAGCGACGAGGAGCGCGCCGTCGCCTTCGCCAAGGCGCTGGCGCGACGCGCGGTGCTCGCCTGGGAAGGCATCGGCGACACCGACGGCGCCGCAATCGACCCAAGCCCCGAGGCCATCGACGCGCTTCTCGACATATGGCCGATCTTCGAGGCCTTCCAGCTGACCTACGTCTCCAAAGGCTTGCTGCTGGAACAGGAAAAAAACGTCTCCGCGCCCTTGCCGAATGGTCCTACGGCGGGGGCGAGCAATACTGCCAAGCCTGCGAGAAAGTCTGCGAAGACTGCCCGGCGCGGCTGAATCAACCCACCTCCTTTGAAGGCTGGCAGGTCTGGGATCTTGTCGGCCGTCTTGGCGGACAACTGCGCGTGCTGCCCGGCGCTGTCGTCGGCTGGGACATGTCGGCTGCACTGGCACTGGGTGATGCCCTTGGCATCTCGCCACTGGTCATGGCTGAACTGTTGCCCGTCATCGAGGCGGTGATGGTCACCAAACTCAACGAACAGATGGATCACACCAATGGCTGAAAAGCGCGTTTCTGTCCGCCTTGCCGCGGTTGGGGGGCGGCAGGTGCGCGCCGAGCTGGAAGGTGTCGGCGAAGCCGGGGCGCGTGGCTTCGGGCGGCTCAGCCGGGAGATGGAGGCAGCAAACGCCCGGCTCGCCGGGTTCGCGCGGCGGGTGCGGGTTGCGGCAGCTGCTGCCGTCGCCGCAGCCACGGCTGCAGGCGTGGCCATGGTGCGCTCTGGGCTGCAAACGGTCGATGCTCAGGCGAAGCTCGCCCAGTCCCTCGGCACCACGGTCGCTTCGATCCAGACCCTCGAGCGTGCTGGCGAACTGGCAGGTGTCTCGATGTCCGGCATCGAACAGGCAACGAAGGACCTGGCGCGTCGTCTCAGTCAGGCGGCCGCTGGGAGTGGCCCCGCTGCTGACGCATTGGAGCGACTGGGACTATCGGCCACCGACCTTATTGCCTTGCCGCTGGATCAGCGCGTCGGCGCCATCAACGCCGCCATCGAAGAGTTTGTGCCGGTTGCCGAGCGCGCCGCTGTCGCCGGTCAGCTCTTCGGCGAAGAAGGCTCCATCGCGATGTCGCGGATCGACACGGCGACCTTGCGCCAGGCGACCGAAGACGTCCTTGCGTTCGGTGTCGTCGTCTCGGAACAGGATGCCGACCAGATCGAACGCGCCAATGATGCGATCTCGCGCCTTGGCCTCATCTGGCGCGGGCTATCGAACCAGTTGGCGGTTGCCGCAGCCCCCGCACTCGAAGCTGTTGCGAATGCCATGGCGGCGGTGGCCAGCCGCACCGGACCACTGGGCAAGGCCATCAGGGGACTTTTTGACAATATCGGCCGTCTGACCACCTACGCCGCGACTTTTGCGGCCCTGCTGGCGGGGCGCTGGGTCGCCGGAATGGTAGCTGCGGCGATTTCCGTACGCGGCCTTGCAACCGCGCTTGTCGTGATGCGTGGCGCATTGATCCGCACCGGGATCGGGGCGCTCATCGTCGGTGCTGGTGAACTGATCTACCAGTTCGGCCAGCTTGTCTCCGGAGCAGGTGGCTTCGGAAACGCCATGGCGCTGCTGGGCAACCTCGCGAGCGAGGTCTGGGAGCGGATCAAGATGGGGGCTGGCAGTTTTGCAGCCTCTGCGATGGCGGCTTTTGCGGATGTGCAGGCGGCGTCAGCCACCGCGATGCAAGGCGCGCTCGAGGGCGTTGTCGGTTTTGCAAATTCGGCCGTGAACAGTTTTGAGGGGGCCTTCGAGGCGATCAAGGCCGTCTGGGGTCTATTGCCTGCCGCCATAGGTGATCTCGCGTTTCAGGCGGCAAACAGCCTGATCGAAGGCGTCGAGGCGATGCTGAACGGCGTCGTCTCCAGGATCAACGGTTTCATCGACGGCGTGAACGCCGGTCTCGAAGCGCTCGGCGTTGAGCGACGGATCGGCCTGATTGCCGATCTCGATCTGGGGCAGCTCGAGAACCGCTTTGCGGGTGCCGCGACCCAGGCGGCCACGGCCGCGCAAGATGCTTTTGCCGGTGCATTTGCCGACAACCCGCTGGCGGTGCCGGATCTCGGACTTACAGGAGCAGCCAGTGACGCTTCCGCCTCCGCGGAGGCTTGGAGGCAAACCGCGGCCACGCTCGCAGAGGGAGCTCTGCAGCCGCTCGAAGTCCTTGAGGCCTTGCGCACGGCGATGCGTGCTGCGGGAACCGAGGCAGAGACGTCCCTCGACGGGGCAACTATGGCGGCAGATCGCTTTGATGCAGCCCTTGCCGAAGACGAGGCTGGCGGACCAGCCGCGACGCTTGATGAAACAGCGGCTGCGGCTGGTCGTGCCGGTGGGGCGCTCCAGAGCGCTGCCGATGTTGCGCGCCAGTCATGGGACGCGGCCCGGGCGGCAGTGGAACGCACGCAAGAAATCGCCCGAGGGCTGGCCGAGGACATCACTGGTCCGATCAAGGAGGCATTGAAGTCGGGCGAACTGAGCTGGCAAACCTTCGCGAGCGCAATATCCGGGATCGCGCAGAACCTGGCCAACCGTCTGATCGATACCGCCTTCAAACCGATCGAGGATGCGCTCTTCCGGGCGTTCTCTGGATCGGGCACCGGCGGGGGCGGCCTTTTTGGCTGGTTGAGCAGCGCTCTTGGCGGTCTCTTTGGGATTGGCGGCACCTTCGCACGAGGCGGTGCCTTTGGGCAGGCGGGCGAGATCACAGCCTTTGCCAGCGGTGGCGTGATCTCCCGACCTACGGTGTTTCCTTTTGCACGCGGGATCGGGCTGATGGGCGAGGCAGGCCCGGAAGCCATCCTGCCGCTGCGCCGAGGCCGCGGTGGTCGACTCGGGGTTGAGACGAGCGGCGATGGTCAGGCTACGCAATCTGCGACACGCATCGTCAACGTACTCGATCCCTCCATTGTCGGCGATTACCTCGCAACGCCCGCAGGCGAGCGGCTGATCGTAAACGTGATCCGGCGCAACCGGGGAGGCCTCGATGCTTAGGCTCTGGCCTTTCCCAGTGCGCCAGCCCGTCACTGAAGTGCTGGAATGGAACACCGACACCCTGATCACCGAGGCGGCCGAACAGCGGATTGCGCTGCGCACCGTACCGCGCTCAATCCTGACGGTCTCGCATCTCCTGAACGCCGGTGACCTCGCACGTGCCGCCGAGCTTGCCCGGGTCGGGTTGGTCGATACATGGACGGTCCCGCTCTGGCATCTTGCGCGCCTGGCGGTGGCACCGATCGATGCCGCCGAACTGACTGTGTTCGTAGATACATCCCAGGCAACGTTCGCAGCACCGGGACAGGCCGTCGTCGCAGCTGATGGCGGCGAGGCATATCTCGTCGAGGTCAGCGCGATCTTTCCCGACCGGCTCGAGCTGGCAGTTCCTGCGGGCGTGAATCTTACGCATCCGATTGTGGCCCCGGTGGGAACCGGGGTCCTGACGCGACCCGTCGAGATCGACCGTCGCCGCCAGGGGCTGGGGACGGTCACGGCGAGTTTCACGCTGCAAGACGGGACCGAACTGGTCGCGAGCAGTTATCCGACCCACGTCGGGCTCGATGTGCTGACCGATCCGGCCGTGCTCCGCCAGCCGCTGGCCGAGAGCATCGCGCAATCCGTCGAGTACATTGACAACAGCTTCGGTCCCATCGTGATCGAACCGGTTCTGACCCATGTCCAGCGTCGGTCAACGATCACCCTTGTTGACCGAGGCACGGCCCGCTGGTCGCGCCGCCGCTGGCTGCATACCATGCGTGGCCGTCAACGTGCCTTCTGGCTTCCGACCTGGGGCCGGGAACTGGTCCTGCAGGCACCTGTCACGTCTTCGGCCACCTCTGTGATTGTCGCGGCCACCGCCGAGCCCGGCGTCTGGATCGGACGGCATGTAATGTTCGATATCACCTCTGGCCCGGTGTTCCGCGAGATCACCAACGCCATCTATGACGCGCTTGGGATCCGGCTGACCATCGCCGCCCCGGGCAAGAGCATTCCCAGCACAACACCGATCCATCTGCTCACCAGGGTGCGGCTCGATACCGACCGGATCGAACTGGAGCATTTTGCGGACCGGACTGAGTTCGCGGCAAGCCTGATCGAGACCCCAGTATGACCCCTGTACCCGCATGACCTACGATCTTGCCGAAACCTCGACCGCCGAAGGGCGGCCGTATTTCCTATATCTCTTCGCCGAAGGCGATCAGGTCTGGCGCTTCACCAGCCGCACGGCAATCTGGACCTCGCTTGCAGGCGCCATCGCCGACGAGACCGAGGATTTGATCTGGAACCCTTCGGCCGTCAGCCATGGCTCCGTCGTCCAGAGCAGCGACCCAAGGCGGGTCGACCTCAGCGTCACCTTTCCGCTCTCCGATCCCTTCGCCCGTCGCTATCTCGGCCCCCGCGGCCGGGCGCTCACGACACTCACCATCTTCCGGGGGCATGAACAGGTGCCGACGGAGGTGGTTGCGCATTGGAAGGGCCGCGTTGTCTCGGCACGGGTTGAGGGGCGACGGATCACCCTGCGCTGTGAATCCCTGTTCACATCCATGCGCCGGGAGGGCGTCCGCGCCAAATACCAGCGGCTCTGTCGTCATGCGCTCTATTCCCGGGGCTGCCGCCTCGACATCGAGAGTTTTTTCGTCGGGGGCACGGCGAGCGCGCATCAGGGCCTTACGATCACCGTGCCCGAGGCCGCATTGTTGCCGAACGGCTGGTTTCGGGGTGGTGTGCTGCGCCACGCAGGTATCTTGGGTTTCATTACTGGGCATGTCGGAGATGCACTGACGCTCTCTGGCCGGATGCTCGATCTGGAGGCGGCCATTGATGATCTGGAAAGCCTGGCGCTCGTCGAGATTGCTCCCGGTTGTGATCTGCGGCGTGACACCTGCAAGGCCAAGTTCGGCAACCTGCTGAACTTTGGTGGTTTCCCCGACATTCCCGGCCGCAATCCCTTTGGCGGCACCAGCATCGTCTGACCTAGAGCGTTTCGAGTTTCACTTGAGACACACCCGTATCGCTTTTCGCGTTCGACCGAAGGGAGAGGCAGCGACAAAGCGATCCAAGTTTAACTCGAAACGCTAGAAATCTGAGAACACAACATGGTCTGGAACTTCGTCGTCCAGATCGTCGCCAGCCTCGTTCTGACGGCGATCTCCTATGCGCTTTCGCCCAAACCAAAGGTCGAAGCCCCGAAAGCCGCCGGACTTGACGATTTCGACCTGCCGACGGCCGAGGAAGGTCGTCCGATCCCCGTGATCTTCGGCACCATGCTGCTGCGTGGCCCGAACGTCGTCTGGGCCGGGGATCTCAAGGTCGATCCGATCCGCAAGAAGGGCGGCAAGAAATGAGCGAAGATCTGATCGTCACCGTTCAGGACCTGCGCGCCTCCCGGCTTTGCTTTCAGGGGGCGCGGCCGTGGTTCCGCCGTCATGGCCTCAACTGGCAGGCCTTCCTCGCAGACGGACTTTCGGCCGACGTGCTGGCCGCGACCGGCGACGCCCTGGCATTCCGTGTGATCGCGGAGGCTGAGAAGCGCTCCGCGCGCACCGCAAGCGAGACCTGAGCCATGGGTGGTCGTTCGAAGTCCCAGACCGTCGGCTATCGCTATTCGCTCGGGGCGCATCTGGCGCTCTGCCATGGGCCAGTCGATGCGATCCGCGAGATCCGGGTCGATGACCGCACCGCCTGGTCGATCGGCTCGGGCCAGAGCAGTTCCGCCGGGACCGGCGTCGGCGCGTTGGCGAGCTACGGCACCGTCACGGATATGTCCGCCACCGCCGCCGCCGTCGGCGACAGCGTCGCCGAGGTCAGGTTCCCGGGCACGCTCACGGGCATTCGGCTCGGCCAGAGCTATGACCTGCAGCTCCTGACGGACAACACAACCCGCACCGTGACGGTTCAGGCCGTGACCTATGATGCGGCCACCGGCATCACCACCTGGCTCGCCGAGCCTGCTGCCACCGCTTTCACCGCCCAGTCTGCGACGGTATCGGATGCCGCGAGCGTACCCAGCCTGAACGGCGGCGCTGCGGGCGGACGCATCCGGATCAACAAGCCCGACCTCTTCGGCGGCGAGAAGCGCGAAGGCGGCATTGTCGGCGATATCGACGTGTTGATGGGCGCGCCGAGCCAGGCGCAGAATGACTATCTCGCCGCAAATGCCGGAGCCGATGTGCCCGGCTATCGCGGGATCTGTTCGCTCGTGCTGCGGCAAGTGTTTCTCGGCCTCAATCCCTATCTCAAGCCCTGGTCGGTGCGCCTGACGCGGATCCTCAAGGCCGAGGATGGCGGCCAACAATGGTATCCCGAAAAGGCACAGATCGTACCCGAAGTCCGGATCGGTGATGCTGCGATCTACATTGCCATGGACGCTTCGGGCTCGATGTCAGGATCGCGTATGTCGGCCCAGATCGCCGCCGTCTCGCGCCTGGTCGAGGAGATCGGCGAGAACGCTCCCGACACAACAACACAGCCCAACGACGTCCAGATCGTCACCTGGAACTCGACCGTCTCCGGCACGATCCTGCGGCGCGATGCCGATGCCACGGCCTACGGTGAACTCAAGGAATGGGTCGACGCGCTCTCAAGCTCCGTGAGCGGTGGGACGGATTTTGGGGTCGCCGTCAGCCAGGCGGGGACGTTCTTCAACGGATCGGGTGGCAAACGCAGGATCCTGATCTTTGTCACCGACGGGGAACCGAGCCCGGCCTCGACCCTGCAGTCGGCGATTGCCACGCTTTCCGGCATCTCCGAGGTTGATGTCTTCGCCTTCAACATCGCGCTCTCGGACACCAGCGCCACCGCCCAAATCGACAACACGCCGGTCGATGGCGTCCCTGTGGTGCCGCCGGGCGATCCTGATGCGCTGGTGGCTTCGCTGCGTGCGGCCTTTGGGCAAGGCCCCGACATGAACCCCGCGCATATCATCCGGGAGTGCCTGACCAATGGCGACTGGGGGCTGGGGCATACGTTCTCTGACATCGGGCCCAGCTTCGCCATTGCCGCGGATGCGCTCTTCTCCGAAGGCTTTGGGCTCTCGCTCCTATGGCAACGAGTGTCGACCATCGAGGATTTCATCGCCGACGTGCTGAAGCACATCGACGCCTATCTCTATGTCGATCGTCGCTCCGGTCGTTGGGAGTTGCGCCTAATCCGCGCCAATTATGATCCCGAGACCCTACCGGTCTTCGATGAGACCAATGTCGTCGATTGGGGCGAGCTGGGGCGTCGCGAGGCCGCTGATCTCGTGAACTCGGTGACGGCGAAGTTTTCCGACGCCCGTACCGACCAGACCGGCTCGGTCAGCGTGACCGATACCGCACTCGTGCAGGATCTGGGTCAGGTGGTCAGCGCGACGGTCGATTACCCGGGCATTCGCTTCGAGTCCCTTGCCGTGCGGGTCGCAGAACGCGACCTGCGGGCTCTTTCCGCACCGATCCTGTCAGGCGAGATCACGGTCAGCCGTGTTGGTGCTGATCTCGATCCGGGCGACGTGATCGTTCTTTCAACCCCCCGGCGTGGACTTGAGGGCGTCGTCGTTCGTATTGTCGAGATCGACGATGGCGACGGGCGCGCCAATGGCGTGCGCCTCAAGATCGCCGAGGATGTCTTTGCGCTTGGCGAAACCGCCCTTGTCGGCGGCGAAAGCGGCGATCCCGGCAGCCTGATCCTGCCGCCCAAGCCGCTCACGCGCCGCTGGGTCGCCGAAGCACCATACTGGTTGCTGGTCCAGGAGCTGGGGCATGCCCAAGCAGATGCACTTCTCGAGGAAGATCCCGGTGTGGGCGCGATCGTCGCGGCCGGGGAGCGCCCCTCGGCCGATGCGCTCTCCGCACAGGTCTGGAGCGACAGCGGGGCGGGTTATACCCTCGAAGAGGCAGTTGAGTTCGTGCCGACGGCGTTGTTGGTTTCGGACGTCAGTGACGACCCGGCCGAACGGGTGCTGAACGTCGGAAGCTGGACCGGCCTGAATGACGTCACCATCGGGACGCTTGCGACAATCGGTGACGAACTGGTCCGGATCGACGGGGTGAGTGCGACGACGCTCACGGTCGGGCGCGGTTGTCTCGACACGGTCCCGCAGACCCGTCCCGCTGGCACGCCGGTGATCTGCTGGCAGCAGCTGGCGAATGCATCTGAGGCAAGTTTCGCCTCCGGAGAGACAGTGACGATCAAGATGCTGCCCGAGACCGGCTTTGGGACGCTGCCGCTCGCGCAGGCACCCGAGGACGCCGTGACACTGGCCAGTCGCGCTATCCGGCCGTTGCCACCCGGCGATCTGCGCGGCAACGGTGTGTCGGTCGTCAATCCTAACGTGCTGAACCTCGGGCCGGTCCTGCTGACCTGGTCCCATCGCGACAGGCTCACCCAGACCAGCAGCGTGTTCGACGCCTATGACGCGGGGGACATTGGACCGGAGCCGGGTGTCACCTATGCGGTCGAGATCCGCTGGGTCGATCCCGATACTGACACAACGCTTGAGCCACCCGCTGCGGTCATCGATGTGGGCACCGCTAACAGCGTCACGCTGACCAAGGAGGATGTGCCGATCTTGGCCGCACCCACAGGCACCAAGCATTTCGAGGTACGGGTACAGGCGCGGCGCACGACTGGGACAATCGCTTATGAGGCCTGGCAAGCACGGTCGATCCGACTCTTCATGCCGGACGGCATCAAGGTCGCCGAGGTCTCCGTGTGGACTGAGATCGGGGCCGACGCGCGTCTGACGGTCGCCGACACAGTGATCTTCCTTGATCGCGGTGGGGCGGTACAGCTGACCATCGCAGAGGCCGCCATCTATATTGGCTTTGGCAGTGACGCGCGCCTCACCATCCCGGACATCGCCATCTTCAACGAATGGGGCGGCCATTCCCGTCTCACGGCCGCCGAGGCCGCAGTTTACATAGAGGTAATCCCATGAGCCATATCCTGCATCTTGGACACCAGGTCACTGACCTTGCGGGCGTAGAGGGCCGCATGAGCGCTGACGTCGCCGGGTTCGACGCCGATCTCGACGTGAACTGCGTCCGGATCAACACGGGTGAGACGAGCGCAGTCCCGTTTTCCGCTTCCTGGTCCTTGCCCGCTGGGGATATCTGGTTGAGCTTTCGATACAAAGCGCCGTCGATTAACGCCCACATTATCGGCACGGATGGCACCTTCCTGGAGTTCTACGACACCGCAAATGCGCTTGTTGCGATTGTCCGAACTGAGCGGGACGATGAGAAATATCACGCCATGGCAATGGGTGACACCAATGTCGATGGAGCCTCGTCCTTCACTGCTGCCACGAACCAAGTCTATTGGGTCGATGTGAAAGTTGCGGTCAGTGCCGACATCACCATCGAGTTCTACGTCGACAGCGTTCTTCAAAGCAGTGCAACAGCAGCGAACACCGGAGGCAAGGGTCGACCCGTTCGCTGTGTCTGGAAGAACCACGGTCTTTTCGATTTCTACAACCCCGCCACCTGTTATTACGCCCATATCGCGGTGCTCGACGGCGTCTCGACCATTGGGCGGCGGTTTGCGCGGCGCACGCCCGATCTGGTCGCGACCTATGACGCTTTCTCGGGCGGGGTGGATGCCGTGAAGGACGGCGACATCGCCACGCGCGCTGCAAGTGACATTGTCGGACAACGTATGTCGTTTTCGCTGGCGGGGCCGACGGGACCGGCCGGTGCATCGACCATCGCGGGCGTGCATGTGAAACAGCTCGCCCAGCTTGGCACGGCCGGGCCAACCGGCATTGCAGGGTTTCTGCGGATTGGCGGCGTGGACTATGACGCATCTCCCGGTACGCCGTCCGCCGATATGCCGTCGCCGGTCTATTCGACATGGGACGTAAACCCCACCGACAGCACGCCCTGGACCACGGCCGTGCTGCCGACAGAGGTTGGGATCATCTCGTCATGACGCCACCTCGTCCCGACAAAGGTGACATGCGCATGTCCGAGGTCGAATTCCAAGACATGCTGACACGCGCGGCTGAAGCAGGGGCCAAGCGCGCGCTGGCCGACGCCGGGATCGATGGCAAGGACGCCGCCCTCGATATTCGCGATCTTCGCTCGCTGCTCGACTGCATCCGCTTCGTGCGGCGCACAGCCGTTCAGACAGCGGTCCATCTCATCACCACTGGCGTAATGCTGGCGCTCCTTGCTGGGATTGCGCTGAAGCTCAAGATCTTCGGTGGATCGCCGTAGACCAATTCAAACATTCACCCGCTCACCACACCCGCCCTCCGAGGCGGGTTTTTCGTTTCTGGAGGACCTGATGACCACGACCTTTTACGAGCACTGGCGCGACGTGCCCGACGGCGCCTGGCGCTGGACCAACTTCTCGCCAGCGGAAATCGCCTGCCGTGGCACCGGCAAGCTGCTCATCAACGGCCCTGCGCTCGACAAGTTACAGGCGCTGCGCGACCGTCTGGGGAAGCCGCTGATCGTCCGTTCCGCCTATCGCAGTCCTGAACACAACCGCGCCGTCGGCGGCGCCACCCGATCAAAGCACATGGATGGTGCGGCCTTCGACATCGCGATGTCAAACCATGATCCGGTTGCCTTCGAGGCGGAGGCACGGGAGGTCGGTTTCCTCGGCTTCGGCTTCTATCCGCGATCCGGGTTCATGCATGTCGATATTGGCCCGGCGCGGCATTGGGGTGAGAGGTTCCCCATCCGGGCGACGGCTTTCGCCGAGGAAACCCAGCCCGCGCGCGAGGTCTTGGCCGATAGCCGCACCATGAAAGGTGGCGGAGCGGCCGGAGTGGCGACGCTGGGTGCGGCAGGCGTGGAGGTTACGCAGCAGGTGCTGTCTGAAACTCAGGAGGCGATCCTTCCGCTCGTCCCGTATCTCGATACGCTCCGCTGGGTGTTCATCGCCGTGGCACTCGTCGGCATCGCGGTCACAATCTATGCGCGCCTCGATGATTGGAAGCGGGGGCAGCGATGATCGCCACCATGCTGGGCCTAATCTCGGCAAGCCCACTGGCACGGGTCGCCCTGCGCTACGGTGCCATTGCACTCGCCATTATCCTGTTCCTGCTGTCGGTCCGCCGCACCGGTGAGCGCGTCGGTCGCCTGGCGGAACGCCTTGAAACCAGGGAGAAGACCAATGAAATCCAACGTCGGATGCTGGACGCTGTGGCTCGCCGTCCTCGTGATCGGGGCGAGCTGGTTGACCGGCTGCGCGACGGAGGGTTTTGAAGCGGGCGGGTTGGCGACATGTCCGCCGGTCGTGGAGTACAGTCGGGAGGTTCAGGCGCGAGCGGCCGAGGAATTGGCGGCGCTGCCGAATGGATCAGCCGTCGTCGAGATGTTGAGCGACTACGCCGTGATGCGGGAGCAGGCGCGCCTGTGTTCTCGTCCCTGATCAGAAGCGGACTCGCAGCTTCAAGGTCATGCGGCAGCGTAGCTGGTGAACACCTCGGTCGATCCGTCGCGCCGGATCAGGAACACATCGTAGGCTTCGCGTTCACTTTCCGGACCCATGCCGGGCGATCCGAAGGGCATGTCGGGCACTGCTAGGCCCACTGCGTCCGGACGCTCATCCAGCAGACGGCGAATGTCGGCAACAGGGACGTGGCCCTCGATTATGTAGCCATCGATCCGCCCAGTATGGCAGGAGACCATGTTCTGCGGGATGCCGTTGTCTATCTTGTAACGCCTCAGACGCGTACCGCTGCTCTCCTCGGTCGTGACATCAAAGCCGTCGTTCTCGAGTATCTCGATCCAGGCCGAGCAGCAGCCACAGTTTGGGTCCTTCATCACATGGATCGCCGGTCTGGTTTCAGCCATGGCGGGGACCCGCATGGTGACCGAAGCTGCAATCGCGCCGAGCATCAATTCGCGGCGAGAGATCCTGTATTCCACAGATATCACTCCTTCGTCGGGCCATTTCTGCCAGGTAACTCTCTGGAGAAACGAGCGTTTGCTTTCCTTACGCAGACAATCATACACAGCTTGTGCATTTCCTCAGATTTTCAAGTGATCACTTCTTCCTGAACAGGCCGAAATGGAACCGCTGCACGCCGCCCCTCGGCGTGTGGTGTTCGTGCGTCTGCGACCGGATCAAGCGGTAGTCTTGGCCGAGCAGTTTTGCCAGAAGCGTCGCGTCATAGCGGGCGACCGGCAGTCCGCTGCACCACTCCGGGCCATCTGGCGCGAAGGTACCGATGATGGCGTGAGCTCCGGGCTTGAGGGCCCGGTCCATAACCCGCAGATAGGCTTCCAGATCGGCGGTTTCGATCAGGAAGTGGAACGCAGCCCGGTCATGCCACACATCGAAGCTCCGCGAAGGTTGCCAATCGAGGACATCCGCCACAACCCATTCTACCGGGACGTCTTCAGTCAGCCGAGCGCGGGTATTTGCCAGGGCCGTCGCTGACAGGTCGAGCACGGTGATCCGGCGGAAGCCCTGTTCCAGCAGACAATCCACCAGCCGCGACGACCCGGCACCGACATCGACGATGGCGGCGTCGATGGTTGCCCCTGTCGCGGCGATCAAGTCGAGCGAGATCTGCGGGCGCTCCTCAAACCAGCTGGTCTCAGCATCGGCCTTGCTCTGGTAGACGTCTTCCCAGCGGTTCGATTTGTCGGTCATCGTTCCTCCCTCAGAGACCGATCCGCCGCAGTCGCAACGCGTTGGAGATGACCGAAACCGACGACAGGCTCATCGCCGCCGCCGCGATCATCGGCGACAGGAGAAGGCCGGTGACGGGGTAGAGCAGTCCTGCTGCGATGGGGACTCCAAGCGCGTTGTAAGCGAAGGCGAAGAACAGGTTTTGCTTGATGTTGCGCAAAGTGGCGCGTGCGAGCTTGCGCGCCCGGACGATGCCCATCAGGTCGCCGCCCAGCAGGGTGATGCCGGCACTTTCCATCGCCACATCCGCGCCCGTGCCCATGGCGATGCCGACATCCGCGGCGGTCAGCGCGGGCGCGTCGTTTACCCCGTCGCCCGCCATCGCGATCTTGTGGCCCTCTCGGCGCAACTTGTCGATCAGGTTCTTCTTGGCTTCGGGCAGCACGCCCGCGCGCACCTCGTCGATCCCGAGTTTGCCCGCCACCGCCTGCGCCGTGCGCTCGTTATCGCCGGTCGCCATAATGACCCGCAGACCCTGGGCATGAAGTTCGCGGATCGCCTGTGCGGTCGAGTCCTTGATCGGGTCGGCGACCGCCACGATGCCGACGAGCGCGCCATCGAGAGCGACGAACATCGCCGTCTTGCCCTCGGCGCGCAGGGTGTCGGCCTTCGCCTCGGCTGCGCTCGTGTCCAGACTCATCTCCCTCATCATTGCCGCATTGCCGAGCGCCACGGCACGGCCGCCGACCGTGCCGCGCACGCCCTTGCCGGTGACAGCATCGAAATCTGTGGCTTCCTCCCGCGGGGCCCCTTGTGCTTCTGCCCCCTCGACGATCGCCTCGGCTAATGGGTGTTCAGAACCGCGCTCCAGCGCCGCCGCCAGCGACAGCAGGGCGGCCTCGGGAACGTCCGCCAGCGCCACGGTGTCAGTCAGCTTCGGCTTGCCCAAGGTCAGAGTGCCGGTCTTGTCCACGATGAGCGTATCGAGGGCCGCCATGCGTTCCAGCGCCTCGGCGTCCTTGATCAGTACGCCCGCCTGTGCCCCGCGTCCTGCTGCCGTTGTGATCGAGATCGGCGTGGCCAGCCCAAGCGCGCACGGGCAGGCGATGATCAGGACGGACACCGCCGAAGCGATCGCGAAGACCAGCGCGGGCTCGGGGCCGACGGTCAGCCAGACGATGAAGGCGACGACGGCTATGGCGACCACGGTCGGCACGAATACCGCCGACACCCGGTCAGCCAGACCCTGGATCGGCGCGCGCGAGCGGCGCGCGTTCGACACCATGGCCACGATCTGCGCCAGCACGGTGTCCGACCCGACCTTGCCCGCCTCCATCACCAGAGAGCCGTTCTTGTTGATGGTCGCACCGGTCACCGCATCGCCCGGGCCCTTTTCGACGGGCATCGACTCGCCGGTCAGCATGCTTTCGTCCAGCGACGAGCGGCCGTCGATCACGGTTCCGTCGACCGGGACCGCGTCACCGGGGCGCACGCGCAGCCGGTCGCCCTCCATGATGTTCTCCAGCGGGGCGTCATATTCGGTACCGTCTGGCAGGATACGCCGTGCGGTCTTCGGCGCCAGATCCAAAAGCGCGCGGATCGCATCCCCCGTGCGCTCGCGCGCCCGAAGTTCGAGAACCTGGCCCACGAAAACCAGCGTCACGATCACGACCGCTGCTTCGAAGTAGGTGCCGACGCCGTGGCCCATCCGGTACTGTTCCGGAAACACCCCCGGCAGGAACGTGGCGACGAGCGAGTAAAGGTATGCCGCCGCCACGCCGATGCTGATCAGCGTCCACATGTTCGGGCTTCGGTTCACGATCGAATCCCAGCCGCGCCGGAAGAACGGCAGCGCCGCCCAGAGGATGATGGGCGTGGCCAGCAAAAACTCGAGATAGCTGGCCGTCTGATGCCCGATCCAGTCGCGCACCGGCAGCGCCACCAGTTCACCCATCGTCAGGATAATAAGCGGCACCGCGGCGGCAGCCGAGATCCACATCCGGCGTGTGAAGTCTGTCAGCTCCTCGCTGGGCTCGTCGGAGGGCACCATCGGTTCCAGCGCCATGCCGCAGATCGGGCATGACCCCGGCGCATCCCGAACAATCTCGGGGTGCATCGGACAGGTGTACTGGACGTTGGCCGGTGCGGCCTTCTTTTGTCGGGCGGCCCTTCCCGAGGCATAGAACCACGGATCCGCCGTGAACTTCGTCTGGCATTTCTCCGAACAGAAATGGAAGGGCTCGCCCTGGAACTCGGCGTGACGTCCATCGGGCTTGACTGCAACCGTCATCCCGCAGACCGGGTCCTTCGCCGTCTCGGCCCCCGAGGGCACGTCGGGTGCCGCGTGGTGGTGATCGTGTTCCATGGTCTGTGCGCCTTTTGGTCTTTTTCTCAGCTTGCCACCTCCAGCGGTTGGAAGGTCAAGCCCATTTCAATCTTGGTCGGGAAGGCTCTCTTCAGGCTATCTCCGCATCGCCACCCAGAGCAGCGGTAGGCCCGTCACGAGGCCGAGACCGAGCACTGCCCAAGTCGCGCGCCCAAAGTCTCCGCTGACCGCCTCACCCCCGAAATGGGCGAGCAGGAAGCTTGCCGGAATGATGCCGGCCAGCGTCGCGAGGGCGAACCGCCAAGCGTGCAGGCGACTGAGCCCCGCAGCGTAGCTGATCATATCGAAAGACACGAACGGCATCAGGCGGCTGGCGAAGACCGTCGCGGTCAACGCGGTCTGCGAGCCGAGCAGCCCGGCATCGACGCGGTCACCAAAGACCCGTCGCAGGACATCATGCCCCAGAACTCTCGCGAGGCCGAACGCGATCAGTGCCCCGAGTTCCGCGCCGATCACGACCTGCACCGTTCCCCAGACATGCCCGTAGGCCGCACCGGCGGCCAGCGCGATGGGCGCGCTCGGGATCGGGCTGGCCACGACTGCGAGGGTCATGAGCGTGACGATCAGAACCGGCCCCCAGATCCCGGCGCGCGCCACCAGCATTTCCAGACGTTCGCCGTCCATCAGGTCGGGTGCCAGGTCGAAAGCAGAAGGCGCGAACAGCCAGGCACCGAGCACGGCGATCCCGAGGATCGCCATCACCACGAGGATGATTGCGCGCAACCCCACCTCAGATCGAGGCAACGGCCTTCGCGAGAAGGTCTCGGACCTGGCCCGCAACAGCCGTAAGTTCGCTGTTCTCGATCGCCTGCATCGACGCGACCGGGTCGATGGCGCTGACCTCGACGGCATCCTCGATCTCGCGCAGGATGACGTTGCACGGCAGCATCGCACCCACACGCGGCTCGATCCCGATGGCGTGATGCGCCATCTTCGGATTGCAGGCTCCGAGGATGCGATAGGCCGGCATCTCGACATCCAGCTTCTTCTTCATCGTCGCCTTGACGTCGATCTCGGTCAGCACGCCGAAACCCTGATCCGCCAGCGCCTTGCGCGCACGAGAGTCAATGTCGTCAATACCTGCGCCGGAGATCACGCGATTGATCGTGTAGGTCATTGCGAAGTCCTTTTTCCTATTTCCGAAGATATTTGATCAGCGCCGCTATGGCCAAAACCACCAGCACAAGGATCAACAGGCCGAACAGCCAGCCAAACCCCATTCCGAAACCCATTCCGAAGCCCATGTCGTTCCAATTCATCTTCTCGTCCTCCTAGGTTGCACCCCTAAGGGGCGCCTAATAAACAGGCCTCACTACTGCATGCGCAGTATAGCATAGGATCGGTGTCTGGACGGCGGGGCGCCCTTTCCGGCTTCCGCCTATTGTCGAAGAAGTTTGATCGGTGCCTCTATGGCCAAGATCACCAGTACGAGGATCAGCAGGGCGCGGAGCCAGTCAAGGCCCATACCGGTTCCCGTGTCGTTCCAATTCGTGTTCCCTTCCTTACGGGCAGTTGCTGCACGTTGCGCTGCGTCGTCGGCTGTTGCAGCAACATTGGGCAGCAAAGCATCTCAGAACTGATCGGCGTCGACATCGACGATGGACAGTAAGGGTACATGAACGAGGTCGCGCAGCGCATCGGCTGTGTGTTTTCGTCACCTCATTCGCAATGTGAGCCAAATCAGAAGCGAGATGCCGAGTATCGCCGAGAGCGCCGATCCGCCGAGAATACCCAACTTTGCCGCATTCAGGACGGGACTGTCGAATGCGAGTCCGGCGATGAACAGCGACATCGTGAAACCGATCCCCGTCAGAAAAGAGCCGGCCAGAATGAAAGGCCACGACAAGCCCGGCGCGAGTGCCGCTAGGCCGGATCGTACGGCAATCCAGCTGAACCCGAAGACGCCGATCGGTTTTCCCAACACGAGGCCGACAATGATCGCCAGCGAGACCGGTTGTACGAAATCGACACCCTGAATCGTGATGCCGGCATTTGCCAGTGCGAAGATCGGCATGATTGCAAAGCCGACCCAGGGGTGCAGCATCATCTCGAGCCGTTCGACTGGGGAGAGCGACTCAGTGACCGCTCTGCCAGCTTGACGCAGGTCGCGGTGGCTTGCGGCATCTCCTTGTCGACGTTCGCCGGTCGGAACGGCGAGTACTCGCCCAAGGATCTCACGCAGGCGGGCATCGCTCACCCATATGCGCGTTGGCGTCATCAGGCCCAGAATGACGCCTGCAATAGTCGCGTGGACGCCGGAAGCGTCGAAGCATAACCAGACTGCCGCTCCCAGAAGGAAATAGACCGGTACGCTTCTGATCCCGAGGCGCGACGCGCCCGCGACGATACCAATCCCCAGAAAGCCCAATCCGAGAGCCGACCAGTTCAACGCCTCACCGTAACCGAAGGCGACCACAAGGATTGCACCGACGTCGTCAAAGATGGCCAGAGACAGCAGAAACAATCGCAAGGTGGGCGGGATCCGGCTTCCGAAGAGCGCCAGGCACCCGATCACGAAGGCCGTATCGGTTGCCATCACGGTTCCCCAGCCATGTATGCCGGGCTGGCCGGACATCAGCACAAGATACAGAGAGACCGGCACGACCATGCCACCCAGGGCGCCTGCGAACGGCAGGGCGGCCTGTCGAGGGTTTCGCAATTCGCCCAGCACCAACTCGCGCTTGAGTTCCAGAGAAAGCACGAAGAAGAAAAGGGTCATCAGACCGTCGTTGATCCAGTGCCGCAGAGAGCGGGTGAAATCCAACGAGCCGAATGTGAGGCCGATGGGGGTCTCCCAGAAACGAAGAAAGCCTTCTTGCCACGGCGAGTTGGCGAGCCCCAAAGCCAGCAGAACAGCCAGGAGCAGGAGGCTACCAGCTGCCGCTTCGATCTTCAGGAAGCGTGCGAAGGGTTTCGTTATGCTGTCGGCGGCCTCATGGGGCAGGCCTTGATGAGTATCGATCACGGGAGAAGCATACCTTTTCGGGTAGTGAGAAGCTATGCCATCGCAACGCGGATGCGTTGACCACGAGAAGCAGTTGCCGGCGCCTCAGCCGCGTACCGGACGGCTCAGGCGGCAAGCGTCCGGGCCTCCGCGAATAAAAGAAATCTCCGGTGCTTCTCGTCTCATAGGTGCAGCCTTGCGCAGCGGAAGCTCCGCCAAAGTGTTATGCGCGTCGTCTCCCGCCGCCATCAGGCTCCGTATTCAGTGATAGCCAATCACTTGGCCCTCTACCTATTTCTTCTTGTGCTCGCCTAGATTGGTCAAGGTTTTGCCCTTCATGAAGTCGGCTGTTGCAACGACCTTTTCCTTCACCTTCTTAGGCTTTTTCGCTTCGCGGTTGCCGCGTTGCTTGTTGCCTTTGGTCATTTCCGTTTCTCCTATTGTGAATTATTGTGCTGACTAGATCGGCGTTCATGTCCATCGGGAATGTGATTTCTCGTCCCGAGGCTCCTGCGCACAGGCCCCGCCCATTCACATCATTCCGCCCATTCCACCCATTTCGTTACCGGCGCCGCCCTTTTCGGGCTTTTGCGCGACCATCGCCTCGGTCGTGATCAATAGCCCGGCAATAGACGCGGCGTTTTCCAGTGCGATCCGGACGACTTTCGTCGGATCGATGACGCCGGCCTTCAGCATGTCGCCGTATTCTTCGGCTTGCGCGTCGAAACCGAAGCTCCGGCTGTCGTTCTCGATGACCTTGCCAACGACAACCGATCCGTCGACCCCGGCATTTCCGGCAATCTGGCGTAGCGGTGCCTGGATTGCGCGCCGGACGATCTTGATGCCGGCATTCTGATCGCCGTTCTCGCCCTTCAGCGTCGCCAGCACCTTGCCGGCATGAACCAGGGCCACGCCGCCGCCGGGTACGACACCTTCCTGAATCGCAGCGCGGGTGGCGTTCAGCGCGTCGTCGACGCGGTCCTTGCGCTCCTTCACCTCGATCTCAGTTGCCCCGCCGACCCGGATCACGGCAATGCCGCCGGCAAGCTTGGCGAGCCGTTCCTGTAGTTTCTCCTTGTCGTAGTCCGAAGTGGTCTCCTCGATCTGCGCCCGGATCTGGTTGACGCGCGCCGCGATCGCGTCCTTGGCTCCGGCACCGTCGATGATCGTCGTGTCATCCTTGGTGATTGTGACCTTTCTGGCGGACCCGAGCATGTCCATGGTGACATTCTCCAGCTTGGTGCCCATTTCCACGGAAATCACCTGACCGCCCGTCAGCACGGCTATGTCTTCCATCATCGCCTTGCGGCGGTCTCCGAAGCCGGGTGCCTTGACGGCCGCCACCTTCAATCCGCCGCGCAGTTTGTTGACGACCAGCGTCGCCAGCGCCTCGCCCTCGATATCCTCGGCCACGATCAGCAGTTGCTTCTCGGCCTGAATCACTGCCTCCAGCAACGGCACCATGGATATGAGAGAGGTCAGCTTTTTTTCGTGAAGCAGGACGACGCAGTCATCCAACTCGACGACCATTTTCTGAGCGTTCGTGACGAAATAGGGGCTCAGATAGCCGCGGTCGAACTGCATGCCTTCGACCACTTCGGTCTCGGTCTCCAACCCTTTGTTTTCCTCGACGGTGACTACGCCTTCCTTGCCGACCTTGGCCATCGCGTCGGCAATCTGCCGACCGATCTCGACTTCTCCATTGGCTGAAATGGCCCCGACCTTGGCGATCTCGTCGCTGTCGCCGACCGGTCTGGACATGCTCTTGATCTCGGCCACGACCGCAGCGACGGCTTTGTCGATCCCGCGTTTGAGATCCATCGGGTTCATGCCGGCGGCGACGGCCTTCATACCCTCTTTGACGATGGCTTGCGCCAGAACGGTCGCGGTTGTGGTGCCGTCGCCAGCCTCGTCGTTCGTGCGCTGCGCGACCTCTTTCACCATTTGCGCGCCCATATTCTCGAAATGGTCCGAAAGCTCGATTTCCTTGGCGACGGTCACACCGTCCTTGGTGATGCGCGGCGCACCCCAGGATTTATCGAGAATGACGTTTCGGCCCTTGGGGCCGAGAGTGATCTTGACGGCATTTGCCAGCGTGTTGATGCCTTTCAGCATGCGGTCGCGGGCGTCGGTACTGAATCGAACTTCCTTGGCGGACATGATGTGAATTCCTGAGACTGAGGTTGGTTTGAAGTTTTGGACTCAGGCGATCACGCCGAGAATGTCGCTCTCCTTCATGATCAGAAGGTCTTCGCCATTGAGTTTGATCTCTGAGCCGGACCATTTTCCAAACAGGATCCGGTCGCCGGCTTTGACGTCCATCGGGATGCGCTCGCCGTCCTCGCGCCTTCCCCCGGCACCAACGGAGACAACTTCGCCTTCTTGAGGCTTCTCCTTGGCAGTATCGGGAATGATGAGGCCGCCCTTGGTCGTCTCGTCGCCTTCAATGCGACGAACAAGAACCCGGTCGTGGAGTGGAGTGAATGACATCGACGTGCTCCTTGTCGAGGTTTCGTTGGCGAAGCGGGTCGGGTCAAATGCTTGGCTGCGTTGCGCGCAAGTCCGCGGTATCCTATTCGGTCTCCACTCCGAGAATTCGGATCGACACCGCCGCCCGAGCGGTTCACGGGCGTCGAACAGAGTTCCCGCCAGCGATGATCGCGTTGATCAATTCGGCGACGGCCCGGTGGCTTTCTATTTCGAGTTCGGTACCGACCGCGTTCTCATGGGTCGCCGCGGCGTCGCGAAGAACCCCCACGATCTCATGCTCCGGCAGCAACCCGCGATCGTTCATGGCAAGCAGGAGCGCCTCGCAGATCGATAGGGCGGCCTGGCCTGCATGTTCGCTTGCGGTGGACATCTGAGTTTCCTTCCTTGGCATCGTGAACCTGAGAGAAGGTGAGATTCAGATGCATCCGTACATCTCGCAGGAATTGCTCTATGCTGGACTGATCCAGAGCAGTGTCCGAGCCGATTTCTGCTCTTGGGTCACGACACGCCGGGAGGCCACATGACATCAGTTGAACACAGCCCCCTGACCCGCAAACTTTCGGCCTTTGTCGCTTTGTCAAAGGCGGAGTTGGATGTGCTCGAGCGCCTGCACCAACGTCGCCGCTCCTTCGTTGCGGGGCGTGATATGGTGCATCAGGGCCAGTCGACTCAGGCCGCCTATATTCTATCCGCAGGTTGGGTCTGTTCCTACAAGCTCCAGCCTGACGGGACACGCCAGATTGTCGATTTTCAGGTGCCTGGAGATTTCCTCGGCTTGCGCAGCTTGCTGTTGCGCACCTCGGATCACAGTTTCGAACCTATCGTGGAAATTGAGGCCGCTGAAGTGTTGAAGAGCGACCTTCTTGATGCGTTCGCGCAGACGCCGCGCCTGGCGACAGCCATTCTCTGGGCGGCGTCGCGGGACGAGGCAATGGTGGTCGAACACCTTGTCGGGATCGGCCGGCGCGACGCGGACGCCCGCATGGCGCATTTTCTGCTGGAGTTGGGATCGCGGCTTGCGCTGGTGGGCATGGGGACTGAGGATGGGTATGATTGCCCGCTGACGCAGTATCACCTCGCCGATACGTTGGGGTTGAGCGCAGTCCATGTGAACCGCGTCCTGCGGCAGCTTCGCGAGAGTGGACTGGTCACCTTTCGGGACGGCCGCGTTACGCTTCACGACTATGGCGGGCTGGTGGATCTTGCCGGGTTCGATCCGGCATATCTCGACCAGACCGGGCCGCTCCTGAAATGAGAGGGCCGCCCTCCGCAAAGCGAGGGGCGGCCAAGGTTTGCATCAGGTGTCGGATGTCACGAGAGCTTCTCGCTCGCCGCATCGAGTTCCTTGTTGGTCTCGGCGTCGTTCTTCGCGGTGTTGGCCTTCTCGGCTGCCTGGTAATGCTTCAGAGCAGCGTCCTTCTTCGGGCCGGAGGGCGCCTTGTCCCACGCGGCCTTCATGGAGGTCATCTTCTCGGCAGTCTTGTTCTGTTCGGGAGTCATTGGAATTGTCCTTTCCTGGACACTCCGAGAATAAGAAGCGTGTCGACATGCCGACCTTTTTTGGGATCGACACGTCCACACGCTTCTCGGGTACTCGGAAAAAGATGCGCCACCAAATATTCGGCGGGCACGTCTCATCTAACCGTGCCAGGGCCTCGCCGCACTGACGCAGGTTAGTCCCGGCGCCCGCGGCAGGTCGATTGCCTCTGCGGTTCTTAAATCACCACAGTTTGCTGGTGGGAAATCCTCAGCCAGGTGTCCTCATCGTTGAGGTACGTTGAGGCGCAAAGCGCTTTGTAGATCGGCACGTCGGTTTTTTCAGCCGAGACCCGGTAAGTGAGGATCGCGATGTCACCGCATCGCGTCACGCGCCGTTCGGCCATGACGACGGAACGCCAGCCGGTCCTTTCGCGAAGATGGGGCCAGATCTGGTCGCCCTGGAGGATGCCGGGCGGATAGGGGAAGACCATAACTGCGTTGGTTGCTGTGGTCGCCTGCGCACTGTCGGCGCCGCTGGTCCAGAACTGTTCCTCCATGTCCCAGAGTTTGCCCTGTTCGTGTGGAGAAAGCGTACCGGACTTGTGTGCCGCATGGGCCGGTCTCCTCGCGGTCGCGGTTGATACGGTCATTCGCCTGACCCCGACCCGCCAACCATGAACATCTGAAACAGCACAAAGATGATCGCGAACACGGCCCAGATCGCGCCGCTTCCTCCCGGGCGCCCGTGGGCGCCCGTCGAGGCAGCTCGCTTCAGGCTACCTGACGCCCGGCCTTCGGGAAGCAGCTCGCTCAAGTCTCGTGCGATCTTGCCGTGATCGCTGGCGAGCGCGGGAACGTCCCGAAATCGGGCAAGCAGCGTTCCCAAGCGTGCCTGCGCGGCGTCGTGCCCCAGCATGACCAGTTCAGCGGTTTCGTTCCATGGATCGAGGCCAAGCCGCGCGAGCGTGGAGAGCACAGTCACGGCATAGCCGTTCCGGTCCTCGCCGACGTATGCCTGGAGAAACCGATCGAACTCGGGCGGGTGCGGGTTGAGAACATTGTTGTCGGCCATCGCCAATCCTTTCAAGGGTTGCAGGAACGCAGATCGCTCCTGTTTCCCAAAGGATACGCGCAGGTCGGTCTCGCCGCCCTTACACAGGTCAGTGTGGGCGACTTCCCAAAGGACGGGGTCGCAGCCGGTTCGGTGCCCGGGACTAACATGCGTCAGCACCAGTCGGACGATCCCGAGGTACAAGACACTCAATCGTTCGACTGGTCCGTCCCGCATTCCAAGGGGCCGTCAACAGTGGTGAGCGACGGATCTGCCAACATCGCGGAGACCAGAGATGAACATGCGGTCGACCAGATCGACGGTGACGTTTTCAAACCCGTTCACCTTGCCGGGATACCCGGGCGATCTGCCTGCGGGAGACTATGATGTTCTCGTCGAAGAGGAGCTTCTCCAGGGGCTGAGCTTCGAGGCCTATAGACGGACGGCGACCTACCTGACGGTGCGCGGAAGGGGCGGTCATGCGGGGCGAATTGAACTCCGGGTGATATCCGAGCGCGACCTGAAAGAGGCGCTGGGCCGGGATGCGGCCACAACCGAAACGAACAATCACAGCGAGGCGGCGCTTTCTCCGCAGGAGGACTTGAAATGAATACTCCCGAATGGCTCAAACCCGGCATCTATGGTGCCGTGATCGGTGCTGTCTTTGTCGGTGTCGTCGGATTCACATGGGGCGGCTGGGTGACCGGCGGCACCTCGAATGACCGGGCGGTGGCGATGTCACGTAACGATGTCGTCGCCTCAATGGTACCGGTCTGCCTCGACATGGCGCGGTCAGACCCGGCTCGGGTGGACAAGCTTGCAACGATCCGGGCAGCTTCAACCTACCAGAAGCGCGACGCTCTCATGACAGCCGGCTGGGCGACGATGCCAGGAACCGATGCCCCAGACCGAGACATTGCGCAAGCCTGCCTGAAGGAACTGGACCTCTGAGGTCATGCCGTTCAGAGCCGACGATGTGATGGCGCAAAACGGGTCGCACCGTCAAACGCGCGAGCCAGGCATCGCCCCGAGTGCCAAAACCGAGATAGGAGCTTGCGATGCCTTCTGATGATAATGGACCGGAAGATCGCGGGCCTTGGAAAAACAAGCAGACCCGCGTTCCCCCTGAGGTTGATGCAATTCTCAGGCGGGGCCGGGATCGGCTGCACGGCATCCTGCCGGACGGTCTGCCACCGGTGAAGCGTCTTGCAATCGGGGCCGCCATTGCGCTTGCGGCGTTTGGGGCGTGGACCTCATATTACACGGTGCCGAGCGACTCCGTCGCAATTGTCCAACGGTTCGGGAAGTACGCGGCCGAGGTCCCTCCGGGGCTGCACTTCAAGATCCCGTTCGGGATTGACGTGACCACGTTGGTCCCGGTCAAGCGCCAGCTGAAACAGGAGTTCGGGTTCACGACTCCGGGTGCCTCCGATCCCTATCAGAGCCCGACGGACGGTCGCCGCGAGACCGAGATGGTGACTGGCGATCTCAACGCCGCGCTCGTGGAGTGGGTGGTGCAGTACCGGATTTCCGAACCTCGGAAATTTCTGTTCGAGGTGCGTGAGCCGAGCGCGACCCTGCGTTACGTCTCGGAGTCCGTCATGCGTGAAGTCGTGGGAGACCGCACAGTCGACGAGGTGATCACCGTCGGGCGTCAGGAAATCGAAAGCGAAGCCCTGCTGAAAATGCAGGCGCTCGCGACCAAGTACGCGATGGGTATCAGCATCGATCAGGTACAGCTGAAGAACATCAATCCGCCCCAACCCGTTCAGGCCTCGTTCAACGAGGTCAATCAGGCGCAGCAAGAAAAAGAGCGGATCATCAACGAGGCCCGCCGCGAATACAACCGCGTCATACCTCTGGCCGAAGGCGAAAAGGACCAGCGGATCCGCGAAGCCGATGGCTATCGCTTGAGGAGGATCAATGAAGCCGAGGGCGATGCGGCCCGATTCACGGCCCTCCTGACGGAATACCGTCTGGCGCCCGAAGTTACCCGGCGCCGGATCTACATCGAAACCCTTCAGGATGTTCTGCCGGGAATTGGTTCCAAGATCATTGTCGACGGGTCCACGGCAAACATCCTCCCGCTTTTGAACCTTGATCGACAGACAGGAGAGCAACGATGAAGACCCTTTCGCTTATTGCCTCGGGGATTGCGGTTGCCGGGGTCGTCGCTGCGTCATCCGCCGTCTACACGGTCGGCGAGGTCGAACAGGCCATCATCACCCAGTTCGGCAAGCCGGTCGGCGCGCCGATCACTGAGGCTGGTCTCAAGATAAAACTCCCCTTCGTTCAGGAAGTTAACCGGATCGACAGCCGGGTTCTGGAGTGGGACGGCTCGCCATCGGACATGCCCACCAAAGACAAGCTCTATATCTCGGTCGATCTCTTCGCGCGCTGGAAGATCACCGATCCTCTGCAGTACTTTCTGCGCCTGCGCGACGAGCGCAGCGCCCAGTCGCGCCTCGATGATATCCTCGGTAGCGAGACGCGGAACGCCGTCGCCAAGCACGAACTTATCGAGATTGTGCGCACGACCAGGGGCCGGACGCCGCTTCGGGACACGCTTCTGACTGATCAGGAGCTTGCGCAGGACATTGGCGCACTGGTTCCTATCACGAAGGGGCGGGCGCTGGTCGAGCAGCAGATCTTCGAGGCGGCGGCGGAGAAGGTGCGCGTCTTCGGGATTGAGCTTCTCGACATTCGTTTCAAGCGCATAAACTACAATGAGAGCGTGCGACCCAAGATTTATGACCGCATGATCTCGGAGCGGCGACAGATCGCCGAAAGATTCCTGTCCGAAGGCAACGGTGAAGCGGCCCGTATTCAAGGCAATAGGGTGCGGGATCTGAACAAGATCCAGTCCGAAGCCTATCGCGCCGTCGAGGAAATCCGCGGTGCCGCCGATGCCGCAGCGGCAGCAATCTATGCGGGCGCCTACAATGTCGATGCCGTTTCGGTCGAATTCTACGATTTCACCCGAACCATGCAGGCCTACAGCGACATGATTTCCGACGACACGACGCTTGTCCTGACGACGGACAGCGATCTGTTCCAGTTCCTGCGCGGCATGCAGGGAGAGGCAGACCCAATCCGGGATCCAGGCAGCGTTCCAAGCGACGGTGGCGTGGCGTCAATCGGCAGGGCCCGACCAGCGCAAGCCCCCGCGACGCCAATCGTGACACAGACGGAGGTCGAAGCAGGCCGATAGGTTCATGGTGGAAGGTTTCAAGCATGAATTGAGGGTATCAATCAGGAAGCACGTCAATGACATCTGGACCACCGAGGTCGGCTTCTTTCCGCTTCTGAGCAAGACACAACCACTTAATTTCCGTGCCCCTAACCTGCGTCAGCGCACGATTTGCGCTTGGCTGGTAGGAGGATAGCAAGAGCTGGATCGCGACGAGGCGGTAGCCTGCCTGGCCACACTCGTACGCACGACATCCAGCGTCCCACAGTGCAGCGTGAAGGATGATAAGCCATGACATCAGTGAAACATCTTACCAGGACGGCAGCAGAGACGACCAATCTCGAACGGCGCGTGTTGGCTCATGAACGGATCCTACAGGCCCTGATCGCCTACATGGCCCGTACCGAGCCGCGTTTCGTCGACCATCTGCGAGAACGGTTCGTGGAACCGATGCGTATGGTGCAGCACGAACACGATTACCGCGAAACCGATGATTATGCGGAAGAATTCATTCGCGCCGTGATGCTTCTCGTAGAGGAGCGCGCGCCTATCGCGAACGAGCCCAAATTGACCGACAAGAAACCCGTGTCGCCGAAAGGCGGAGGAGAACAGGGGTCTTCCATGAACCGGCCAACGCAGCGCGGTGGGGTTCAGGTCAACGAAAGAAACGGCATCTGGGAGGTGCAGGTCGATGGCAAGTTCCTCGGCGACTACCACCAGAAGGAACATGCTCTTGCCGCTGCGGCCCTGCACAGGTTGTCGCCCCGATGACCGGTCGCACTCATCGGACAGTTCCGCTGGACTTCGCGATCCAGGTGGCCGAGAACGAAGGCATGCCAACGAGACCGAATTCCAGGGGCTCCCCGCCACCGCCCGCGCCCACGCGACGGCTGACTGGAACGCTCACGCTTGGGCTATCGAAGACTCGCGCGGCAACCGGCGGACTACGGTCCGCCAAGGAGCAAGCGGCGATGAGACACCCGCTGGCAAGGTTGATCTCGAGGCTGGCCATCGTGGCTGGAGTGATAGCGTCACTGGCCTTCCCCGTCCTTGCGCAGGCTGGCACCGGCCCAATGCCTCGGACGCTCATCCTTGCAAGATGATCATGACATGACCAGGCGCGGCCGTTTGTCCGGCATGCGGGTCAGCATCGGGTGCCGTCTGCGCTACAGCTTCCCGCAGCCGACGCCACTGATTGCGATGCTGAACGTCCACTACTCGCGTTTTGGCGATCTGGAACGTGCCGATTACCTCGTGACGTCGCCAAGCGTGCCGCTCGAAAGCTACCGGGATGGCTTCGGCAACTGGTGTACACGCGTCCTGGCCCCGGAGGGCGACTTCCGCCTGTCGACGGATGGCATCTTCCGCGACACGGGCCAGCCTGATCCCTCCATGCCCGGCGCGCGGCAGCACGCGGTTCAGGATCTGCCGTTCGAGACCCTCGTGTTTCTGCAGGGCAGCCGGTATTGCGACACCGACCTTCTTTCGGAGGAGGCGTGGCGCCTTTTCGAGACCACGGATCCCGGATGGTCACGCGTCCAGGCGATCTGTGATTTCGTGCATGGACATGTCCGCTTCGACTACATGCAGGCGAAGGCGACGCGCACCGCATCGCAGACCATGGCCGAGCGACAGGGTGTCTGCCGAGACTTCGCCCATCTCGCCATCTCCCTGTGTCGTTGCATGAACATTCCGGCCCGCTACTGCACCGGATACCTGAGCGACATCGGTGAACCTCTCCCTTATCCACCCGGGGATTTTGCCGCGTGGATGGAGGTCTTTCTCGCTGGTGAATGGCACATGTTCGACCCGCGGAACAACAAGCCGAGGTTTGCGAGAATCCTGATCGCGCGCGGTCGCGATGCTGCCGATGTCCCTCTGACCCAGACATTCGGCCAGAACACTTTGATGGAATTCAAGGTTTGGACAGATGAACTGGCCTGACTGACCTCGGCCTCTTTTTCGATGCACCATCGCAATTCGGGTCGCCAGCCCCCATATATACAGTACCGATGCGAGGTATCCCGGTCCGACATGGACGAGGAGTTGGCCTCGGAAAATCAAAGGATCGATGAAATGTCCTTCAAGGACCTGACCGCCAGGGCTGCGGCTGCGTTAAAGCCGAAGCCTGCGAAAACAGCAACGACCCCTGCCAAGGAGACCGAGCCCAAGGCCGCTAACAAGGAAGCACCCGCGAAGTCCAAGACATCTTGAGACCTACACAGGTTACGCGCCTCATTCCTGTGATGGACGCGGACCATCCACAGCAACAAGGGAAAGGAACGCGCCAATGGAAGATCTGACGAGCAAGACCATTGCGGTTTTTTCCAGGCCCTTCACCGTTCCTGGCTTTGACGAGACGCTCCCGGCGGGAGAGTACGAGATCGAAACGGAGTTGGTTTCACCCCCGGATCAACAGGATCCCGCAGCCTGGAAAGCCTCCGTCCTTGTGAAGCTTCATCCCCGGATATCTCATCCGGGACTTGCGCGGACTTTGACCGTTTCCCTTGTCGACCTGGACCATGCCCGCGCCAGGGACAAGCTGACAGGCAGAGCGTTGACCGACTTCTTCCTTGAGGAAATGCTGGCTGATCCGATGGTGCGCCTCGTGATGGAGGCCGACGGGGTCTCCGAGGCGCACCTGCGACATCTTTATTCCGGGTCTGGGACGTCCGATCCGAACCTGGCCGCGCCGCCTTCGAAGACGACCGCCCGAGGAGCGCGGGACGAAGAGTCCATCCAGACCGCCGAAAACGAAGGCATGCCTACGCGACCGGACTCACCGCCGTCCTTGCGCACCCGTCTGGCTGCGGGGAAAACGTGATGGCGGACGAGGCCATCGCCGAAGGTGACGTACCGGACATCGCGACCCCAAGGGCCGTGGGTGATGTTCCGCAAGAACGCCGATGCCTGCGATGCGAAACCTCGTTCTGGAGCGAAGGCTTCGGAGAACGAATTTGTCGGCGCTGCAAGGGGTTGAATGCCTGGCGGAACGCCGCGCCCGTCAGCGCGGGCGCATCTCGCCGCCGCTGATCCCCGCAGCCGCGCACCGTCTTCCTCAATCCTAACTGGAACATCATTTTGGCCTGCCTCGAGATCGTTCACACCACGACCTACAGATACCGTCAAAAGGTCCCCCTTGGGCCCCATCGGTTGATGATACGTCCACGAGAAACGAGGGAACTGCGACTAATTGCGCATGCCCTCTCCATTTCTCCGACGGCGACGGTAACCTGGGCGCATGACGTGGCCGGCAACGCTGTCGCCACCGCCATCTTTGACAGCCTGACAGATCATCTGGTGATCGAGAGCCGTGCCACAGTGGATCTCACCGCGCCTGCATGGCCGGTCTTTGCCATCGCCGCCTCGGCCGCGCAGTACCCCTTTGACTACGCCGCCGACGAATGGACCGATTTGGGCGCGTTGACGGTTCCGCAATACCCCGACCCGGACGGTCGGCTTTCTCGATGGGTCGAGGGCTTCGTCATGGCGCGCCCGACCGACACGCTGTCTTTGCTGAAGGACATCAGCAATGGTGTGTTCACCCAGATTTCCTACCAGAGCCGCGACACTGAAGGCACCCAGGCACCGATCGAGACGCTCGACCGGCGGTGGGGCTCGTGCCGTGATCTTGCGGTCCTGCTCGCCGAAGCCGCGCGCACACTTGGACTCGGTTCCCGCATAGTGTCCGGCTATCTGTCCGATGCGGAAGGAAGCCTCCTTGGAATTGCGGGTTCCGGGTCCACCCATGCCTGGGTCGAGATTTTTGTACCCGGTGCCGGATGGATTGCCTTCGATCCCACGAACCGGAGCTTCGGGTCCCGGAACCTGATACCACTCGCCGTGGCCCGAAACATCGCACAGGTCACCCCGGTGGCAGGCAACTTTGTCGGAACGAACGTCGATTTGCTCTCGATGGAGGTGCTCGTAAGAGTGGAGAGTGCTTCGGCACAAGACAACTTGCTTCTGGCCCCAAGAGGCGGGGCGGACATCGCGCTTGTCTGATGGCATTTCGGTGGGACTGGCTTGCGTCTGCTGGTTTAAACTTATCAATAACAATACTTTAACGGCCGGAGAAGGTTCGACGCCAGTCCTGTTCCCTCCGCCACCCCCCCCCTGTCTCTCGTTTCCCAGCAGAATTGACCGCGATTTCTGCCGTCGTTTCGTGCATTTACACTGGCCTGTGCACAGCTGAGACGCACCGTGGGCTGTAAAACCCCTCATTTTCGCAAGCTTCTCAGTTGCCCGATTTTGTCGGTGGGGTTTGGGCGAATTTCCCTGATAAGTCGCGATTTACAGGGAAATTCTGGTGAAAACTCTTCTTTGGGTCTTGTCAGAGGAACTTTGCTTGAGCCGGGCAGGGGGCTTTCGTAGCCTTTCAAAATGATCAAACGCTCCCCATTCAAATACTTCAAAACCAGCCCCGAGATCATCCGCTTGGCGGTGATGCTCTATGTCCGGTTCTGCGCGGCATAAGGGACAGCGCTACTGACCTTGCAGAGACGAGTTGAATTCGTCTGACAGCACGGTGCGAACCGTTCCTGCTTCTCTGTGAGGCTTCCCCAAACGGGTGCTGATACTTGCCCGGAATTGATGAGTCCTTGCCTGTTCTCGGTTCCCATGAATTGACCTCATGTGTCAGCTGTGCTGACTTAATATATCACAGCCTGTTCTGCGATGGTCGTGTTATCTGTGCCGTTTCTGAGGGTCAGGAAACCTCCGCAGAGCCACTGATACTGCCGGCCCAGCCCCGTCAGACCTTCAGGAGGGGTATGCCAGAGCCTCAAGTTTGTGCCGGTACTGTAGCTCCAACTCGTCGCCGGTTTTACCTGCAAGGTTGGTCCAGTTCCATTCAGGCGGAACAGCAGATGCCTCACCAAGCAACTCGACCCATTCCTGATCCATCTTGAGGGTCATGTCAGAAGAACGTGGCTTGAGGCGGGCAGGGCGGTTGCGTAGCCTCTGACCATGACCAAGCGCTCCCCCTTCAAGTACTTCAAAGCGAGCCCCGAGATCATCCGCCTGCCGGTGATGCTGTATGTTCGGTTCGGTGCTTTCGTTGAAAATGTTATGTCGGCAATGGCCGTTTCGGACTAGACTGGATTTATTGGCCGCACCGGATGAGGCCCGGTGGTGATCTCGTTCGGTTGGAGCATTTAGGCCCCGAAACCGTTGGTCCGGGGCCCGGGGCAAGCGAGCGAAAGAGGAAGAGGATGGAAAAGCAACGTAACGAAGCCTTGGTTCGTGTCGCCTGTGTCCAGATGGAGCCCGTCATCGGAGAAAAAGCGCGAAACATCCGTCGCAGCGTTCAACGGATCGAGACTGCGGCGGACAATGGCGCCAATCTGGTTGTACTGCCCGAGCTGGCCAACAGCGGGTATGTTTTTGAAACCCGCGAGGAAGCCTTTGCCCTAGCCGAGACGGTGCCTGACGGGCCGACCTGCGAAGCCTGGGCCGAGGTTGCGGCGCGGCGCGAGATCTGGCTCGTCGCGGGCCTGTCGGAACGGGAGGGCGATGCCCTTTACAACGCGGCCGTCCTGATCGGGCCAAGTGGTCATGTCGGGACGTTTCGCAAGAACCATCTGTGGAACGAGGAAAACCTTTTCTTCGAGCCCGGCAACCTGGGGTTCCCGGTGTTCTACACTCCGATCGGACGGATCGGCATGATGATCTGTTATGACGCGTGGTTTCCCGAGAGTTTTCGGCTGTGCGCTTTGCAGGGTGCCGATATCGTATGCATCCCGACGAACTGGGTGCCGATGCCTGAGCAGGACCCGGAGCGCGACGCTATGGCCAACATCCTGGTCATGGGCGCGTCGCATGCCAACTCGGTCTTCGTGGCGGCGGCAGACCGTGTGGGAACGGAGCGCGGGCAGCCCTTTGTCGGCCAGAGCCTGATCACTGACCATGCGGGCTGGCCGATCGCCGGACCGGCCAGCGCGACGGACGAGGAGATCCTTTATGCCGATCTCAACGTCGCGGATGCGCGACGCAAGCGCAATTGGAACGATTTCAACCAGGTGCTTCGGGACCGCCGCACAGATGTCTACGGCGAGATGCTCGGTTCGGGCGCGAAGCGCAGTTGGGTCTAGCGGTGCGCCCGGTTTCGACAACACCAAGGCCGGTCGGGCGCGGGGCGCGGTCCGCTAGACGAGGAGGAAGGACATGATCCTGGTCACGGGTTTCCAGAGCTACGCCGGGCGCAGCGCCAATCCTTCGGAACTGGTGGCGCAGGCGCTCGATGGCATGCGGGTCCGCGGCATGGCGGTGAAGGGCCATAGCCTGCCGGTGGATTTCCAACGGGTCGGCCGCGCGCTACCCGAGTTGATCGATGACCTGCGCCCGAGGAAAGTGGTGTCGCTGGGGCTCTGGCCGGGTGAGCCGATGATCCGCATCGAGCGTATGGCGGCCAACTGGTCTTGGTTCGAATTGCCCGACAACGCCGGGCATCGCCAGAACGGCAAGGTGATCGAGGACGGGCCGGACGGCTATCTTTCGACCCTGCGCGCGGATGCCATGAAAGCGGCGATTCGAGCGGCGGGGCTGCCCTGCCGCCAGTCCGGCAGCGCCGGAAACTATCTTTGCAACGCGACGCTTTACATCGCCCTGCATCATTGCGCGCTAGGACATCCCGACACCGACGCGGGCTTTGTTCACCTGCCGTATCTGCCGCGCCAGGTGGCTGAGATGATGGACCAGGTGGCCGAGGATGGCCAACTCGAGATGCATCAGCGCGCCGACGTGGCGTCGATGTGCCTGGACGACATGGTCGACGCGCTGCGCGCCGGGCTGGATGTCGCCTGACGCCGCACGTCGTGGGAATGGACTGAGAGCCGGCATCGACGCAATGGCATTTGCGGGGTGAACGAATTGGGGCTGTCACGTTAATTTGCGCTCAAATATCAGGCAAAACAGGTTTTTTCGTTCTTTGCGAGCCTCTTGTCGTGGCCGTGAACGCAAGTCGATTGATCAACTGAGTTGACAGGTTTTCGACTCGACGCTTACGCTGGGTCATCTTGCAGACAAGAAATTGGTTGTGGCGAGTTTCTATAGGTCCAGTCGGGGTGCGCGCTGCCGCGCACTCCATATCAAGACAAGGGGGTGGACGTGATGGCGGTGTTTGTGACTATCGTCGTTATTGTTGTCGCAGCGATCCTGATCATTCTGTTTCTGAACCGGTATTACCGCAAGGCAACGCGCGAAATCAGCCTGGTTCGGACTGGGGCCGGCGGGCAGCGGGTGGTGCTCGACGGCGGCTGCATTGCGCTGCCGTTCCTGCACAAGATCGCTGAAGTGAACATGCGGACCACCAAGCTCGAGATCGAGCGGCTGGGTCCGAAATCGATCATCACCAAGGATCGCCTGCGTGTCGATGTCGGGGCCGAGTTCTATGTTCGCGTCCGAGCGACCGACGAGGGCGTTGCAACTGCCGCGCAGGCCTTGGCGGGCAAGTCGTTCCGCTCGGCCGATCTGGCCGAAACCCTGGAAGGCAAGCTTGTCGATGCGATGCTGTCGGTAGCGGCCCGGTACACCATGGACGAGTTGCAGGATAACCGGGCCGGTTACGCGCGCGAGGTGTCGGAGATACTGGCCGAGAACCTGGCGCAGAACGGTCTCTTGCTCGAGTCGGTGTCCCTGACCCGGATCGACCAAACGCCGTTTCACGCGCTGGATGAAAACAACGCCTTCAACGCGCTGGGTATGCGGCGCCTTGCCGAAATCATCGCGGTCAACAAGAAGGAGCGCGCCGTCATCGAATCCGATGCTGAGGTCGCCGTACGCCAGAGCCAACTGGATGCGACCAAGCGCAAGCTGACGATCTCGCGCGAGGAAGAGGAAGCAATGATCACCCAGCAGCGCGAGATCGAGATCGCGCGCTCGCGCTCGATGGCTGAAACGGCGGAAGAGCAGGCTACATCGGAGAAGCGGCGCGAGGCGGCCCGGATCGCGCGCGAGCGCGAGGTGCGGCTGACCGAGATCCAGAAAGACCGGGAGCTGCGGGAACAGAGCCTGGCGGCCGAACTGGCCACGGCCCTGGCCAAGACAGAAAACACCGTCCGACTCGCCGCCAAGCGGGTCGAGGAGGCGCATGCCGAGGCCGAGGCGATCGCGGCCACCGCGGCCGGGGCCGAGGCCGAGGAAAAGGTTCGCACGATCCGCGAGCAGGCGGCCGCGGATCGCGACAAGGTTCTCGCCTTGATCCGAGCCACCGAGCAGGCCGAAGTCGACGATACCCGCGTGAAGTCGGAAGTGGGGACGATCCTGGCGATGGCCGAGGCCGAGGCGAAGGCGATGCTCGAACGTGCCGAAGCGCAGAAGTCCAAGCTCTTGGCGGAGGCCAAGGGCCGTGCGGCGGTGATCGAGGCCGAAAACGCGCAAAGCACGGAACTTATGTCGATGAAACTCGACGAGGCCCGCATCAAGACCCTGCCCGAGGTGGTGGAACGGATGCTGAAACCCGCCGAGAAGATCGAAAGCATCCGCATCAATCACATCACCGGCGTCGGCCGGGGTGGTGGCGCGACGGGCGACGGAGCCGGCGAGGGCGATGGCAGCACGGTCAACCAGTTGGTCGATGGCGTTCTGTCCATGGCGCTGCAGCTTCCCGCGGTTCAGCGGCTGGGCGAGGAAGTGGGCATGAATATCGGCGACGGTGTGCGCGGCGTGACCTCGCAGCTGGATCGTAGAAGTCGCGGGGAGACCCGCAAGGAAGAAACGGACGGCTCAACGTCTGAAACCAAGGACTGAAGCGATCAATGCGCGATGCGCGATCCGCGAAGTACCTAACCCAACAGGAGAAAAAACATGACTTTTTCGCGTAGGAGTTTTCTGGCCGGGTCCTCGGCACTGGCCCTGTCGTCGGCCCCGATCATCGGCCGGGCACAAGGCAGCGACAAAATCATTTTCGCGTCGATCCTCGACCTTTCGGGGGGGCTGGACATTTATGGCGCGCCGATGGCCGAGACCACCAAGATGGCGATTGACGACATCAACGCCGCCGGTGGCCTTCTGGGCCGCGAGGTCGAGCTGAAGCTGTACGACGCGCAGTCGACGATCCAGTTCTACACGCAATATGCCACCCAGGCCGCGGCGGGCGACCGGGCTCACACGGTGCATGCGGGTATCACCTCGGCCAGCCGCGAAGCAATCCGCCCTACGCTGGCGCGCTTCAAGACGCTCTATTTCTACAACACCCAGTACGAGGGCGGCGTCTGCGACTACAACTGCTTCTGCACCGGCTCGACCCCGGCGCAGACCGTGGCGAAGGTGGTGCCTTACGCGATGAACAAGTGGGGCAAGAAGGTCTACATCGTCGCGGCCGACTACAACTATGGACAGATCACCGCGCAGTGGATGCAAAAGTTCGTGGCGGAGAACGGTGGAGAGACGCTGGACGTGGAGTTCTTCCCGCTGGACGTGACCAATTTCGGCCCGACCATCAACAAGATCCAGACCGCGAAGCCCGATTTCGTCATCTCGGCCCTGGTCGGCGGCGCGCATGTGTCGTTCTACCGCCAGTACGCGGCGGCCGGCATGATGAAGGAGATCCCGATCGCCTCCACCACCTTCGGCGTCGGCAACGAACAGAAGCTGATCTCGGCCGAAGAAGGCGACGGTATCATCGCCTCCTACTCGTATTTCGAAGGCGCGGACAACGCCGTCAACACCGAGTTCCTGCAGCGTCTCGAAGCGCGGCTGGGCGCCGATCGTCCGGTCATGAACGAACTGGCGGTCCGGTCCTACGAGGGCGCGATGCTCTGGGCCGAAGCGGTCAAGATGGCCGGCACCCCCGACCGTGATCCGGTGATTGAGGCGCTGCGCTCGGGGCTGACCTACAACGGCCCGTCCGGGGCGGTGACGATCGATGCGCAGACGAACCACTGCAACATGAACGTCTACATTAGCGAACTGAAGGACCAGACCTGGAACATCGTGGAATCCTTCACCGACCAGCCGCCGGCGGATACGCAACTGGTCTGTGACCTGGTCGCCAATCCCGATCAGTCCACCTTCCTGTTCGAAAACGGCCTGGCCGCGGCCGGGATCGAGTAACCGACCTCGGGTCCAGCTTTCGTGCTGGACCCCCACCTTATCCTCGGAGCGCCTTTCTTGGACCTCGTCGTCGCCGTCCTTTTCCAGCTGATCTATGTCATCGCCAACCTGGCGCTGATCAGTCTCGGGCTCGCGATCATCTTCGGGATGATGCGGGTGATCAACCTTGCCCATGGCGAGTTCCTGATGCTGGGCGGCTATACCGTCGTCGTGGCCACGAACATGGGTATCAACATCTGGGTCTCGATGCTGATCCTGGCGCCGCTCGTCGTGGGGATCATCGGGGTGATCGTCGAGCGCCTGCTGATCCGGTGGCTCTATGGCCGGATGGTGGACACGTTGCTGGCCACCTGGGGGCTGTCGCTGTTGCTGGTGGGGATCGTGACATCGATCTTCGGCGCCTCGACCGCGACAACCGTTTCGCCGCCGCTGGGCGCGGTGCGGATCGGCGCGTATTCCGCGTCGGGCTACGAGCTTTTCCTCATCCTGATCACGATCGCGCTGCTGGTCGCGGTCTGGATGACGCTGCGGTTCACCAAGCTCGGGCTGCTGGCCCGCGGTACCATGCAGAACGCCGAGATGGCCTCGTCGCTGGGGGTGTCGACCAGCCGGATCTACATGATCACCTTTGGGTTGGGCGCGGCGGTCTCGGGGCTTGCCGGGGGGCTTCTGGCGCCGATGACGGGGGTTCTGCCGACCATCGGGGCGACCTATATCGCCAAGGCCTTCATCACCGTGATCTCGGGCGGGGCGTCGATCCTGGCCGGCACGGCCGCCGGTTCGGTTCTGCTGGGAGGGATCAACGGCATCTTCTCGTTCATCGCGGGCTCGACCTTTGGCGAGATCGCGCTTCTTCTTGCCGCGATCATCCTGTTGCGGCTCATGCCGCGCGGGATCACCGGCCGCTTCTTCCGGAAATCGCTATGAGCAGCGGTATGCTTCGCCAGATGCGCCCGACGCTTGTCTATGCCCTGCTGGGCATCGTTTTCATGTTCGCGGCGCCGCATGTGCTGCAGCTGTTCACCATCATCAACCTCACCACCGCCATCGCGCTTGCGATCCTGGCGCTCAGCCTTGCGCTGATCTGGGGCTATGGCGGGATCCTGTGTTTCGGGCAGGTCGCCTTTTTCGGGCTGGGGGCCTATGTCTACACGATCTCGGCGATCAATATCGGCGGGTCCACCTGGGCCATCCTGATCGCGGTGCTCCTGACATCGGCCTTTGCCGCGGCGTTGGGGTATTTCATCTTCTTCGGTCGCGTCTCGGACGTCTACCTGGGGGTGATCACGCTGACCGTGACGCTGATCTTCTTTTCGCTGATCCGGCGCACGTCGGGACCCGAATACAAGATCGGCAAGGCGCTTCTGGGCGGATTCAACGGGGTGTCGTCTCCGCCGATCAACCTGCCCTGGGATGCCCGCACCTTCCTGTTTCCCGAACAGGTGTTCTATGTCGCGATGGCGGCGCTCATCCTGTGTTACGTCTTCGCCGGCTGGCTGGTGAACACCAAGTTCGGGCGCGTCTGCGTCTCGATCCGCGAGAACGAACTTCGCTCGGAATTGCTGGGTTACGACGTGCGCCTCTACAAGCTGGGGATCTTCACCATCGGCGCCGGGATCGCCGCGGTCGGCGGCGTGATGTTCTGCAACGGGGTGGGGCGGATCACGCCGGATGTGTTCAACCTCTACAACGCGGCGCTGACGATCATCTGGGTGATCGTGGGCGGGCGCGGGACGCTGATCGGGCCCGCCGGAGCGACCTTTGCGCTGTTCTACCTGACCTCGGCGCTGGGCGGCCAAAGCGTTCTGAACAACAACCTGGTTCTCGGGGTCATCCTGATCGTCTTCGTGCTGCTGGTTCCCAAGGGCGTGGCGCCGACCGTGATCGACTGGGTGAACCGCCGTCGCCGGAAGAGACCCGTGCGGTCGCGCCGGCGCCGCCGGAGCAGGGCGGAGGACGCGGGATGACACGCCAACGCGGAGAGGTTGTTGTCGAGACCCGCGACCTGTGCATGCATTTCGGCGGCGTGCGAGCGGTCGACCAGGTGGATTTCACCTTGTTCGATCGCGAGCTGCGCTGCCTGATCGGCCCGAATGGCGCCGGCAAGTCGACCTTCTTCAAGTGCCTGACCGGGCAACTGACCCCGACCTCGGGCGACGTGATCATCCGCGGCCAGGAGATGACCGGGGCGGAGCCGTTCGAGGTTGCGAGCCTCGGTGTCGGCATCAAGACGCAGGTGCCCAACGTCTTTGACGGGTTGACGGTGGAAGAGAACATCTGGCTCTCGGCCCGGCGCTGGCACGGGGAGTCGCGTGCCCGCAGCCTTACCGCCGAAACGATCGAGCGCCTGAGACTGGGCGATATCCGACGCACGCTGGTCGGGCAGCTGGCCCACGGGCAGCGCCAATGGGTCGAGCTGGGCATGGTCGTGGCCGCGGAGCCGTGGCTCGTGCTGCTGGACGAGCCGGCCGCGGGCATGACCCACGAGGAAACCTACAGGACCGTGGAGCTGATCGAGGAGATCAACAAGACGTCGGCCCTGATCGTTGTGGAGCATGACATGCAGTTCATCCGCATGATCTCGCGCACGGTGACGCTGTTTCACGAGGGTCGCATCCTGATGCAGGACACGATGGAAGCGATTTCGGCCGATCCGCGTGCCCGCGAAGTCTATCTGGGGCACAGGGCATGAGCGCGCTTCTGCAAGTATCGGGCATGAGGGCAGGCTATGGCCGCGTGCCCGTGCTGCATGGCATCGACCTGTCGGTCGAGGATGGCGAGATCCTGGGGATCCTAGGCCATAACGGCATGGGGAAATCGACGCTTCTGAAGGCGTTGATGGGCATCATCCCGGCCTCGGGCGGCACGGTCCTGTTCGACGGCCAGGATATTGGGCGGCTGCGGTCCTCGGGGCGCGCGCAGCTTGGCATCGGCTATGTTCCGCAGGGCAGGGGAATCTTTCCCAACCTGAGTGTCCGGGACAACCTGCGGATGGGCATTGCCGCGCATGACATGGATGAGGACGATGCCATCGACCGGGTGCTGGCCGATTTTCCGCGGCTCGAACGGCTGCTGGACCGCGATGGCGGGGCGCTCTCGGGCGGCGAACAGCAATTGCTAGCCCTGGCGCGGTGCCTGGTGTCCGACCCGGACCTCGTGCTTCTGGATGAACCGACCGAGGGCATCCAGCCCTCGATCATCGACGAGATCATCGACCTGCTGAAGGAACTGAACCGCCGCGAAGGCCTGAGCATCGTGCTGGTGGAGCAGAGCCTCGATTTCATCACCGCCCTGTCCGACAGGATCCTTCTGATCCAGAAGGGCAGCATCATGGGCGAGGTCTCGGGTTCGGACGCGGCGGACCCGGCCCTGATCGAGGAATTCACCGGTCTCGGTGCGGGCAGCGCCCAGACCGCGAAACCGGCCTCGGGCGCCTTGTCGGCACTTCAGGCCGACAAGGCCCCCAAAGAGACCCCGGCTAACACCGCGGGAAGCAGACCCGGCCTGGGCACCCCGGCCGAAAGATCCGCCGCTCCGGCATCGTTGCAAGAAAGGATGTCCTACATGACCGTCCAGCGCCCCACCCATTCGCAGATGAAAGAGATTGTCGCCGAACTGGGCATGCACATGTCGGATGAGCGGATCCAGGAATTCCTCGATGTCATGCAAGGCACACTGGATGCCTATGATGTGGTGGATTCGCTGCCTGACTACCTGCCGCCGGTACTTTATCCGCGTACCTCGGGCTATCGTCCGACACCCGAGGAAAACCCGATGAACGCGTGGTACGTGAAGACCGAGATCAAGGGCGCGCCGCGCGGACCATTGCTTGGGCGGACGGTCGCGCTGAAGGACAACGTGTGCCTGGCGGGTGTGCCGATGATGAACGGGGCGTCGACCCTGAAGGGCTATACCCCCGATATCGATGCCACCATCGTCACGCGCCTTCTGGATGCCGGCGCGACGATCATGGGCAAGGCGCATTGCGAGTATTTCTGCCTTTCGGGCGGCAGCCACACCAACGCGACGGGGGCCGTGCACAACCCGCACAAGCCGGGCTATTCGGCGGGGGGGTCGTCGTCGGGGTCGGGGGCGCTTGTCGGGGCGGGGCTGGTCGACATGGCGATCGGCGGCGACCAGGGCGGCTCGATCCGGATGCCTGCCTCGTTCTGCGGGGTCTACGGGATGAAGCCCACCCATGGCCTCGTGCCCTATTCCGGGATCATGCCGATCGAGAACACGATCGACCATGCCGGGCCGATGACGCAGACCGTCATGGACAACGCTCTGATGCTCGAGGTGATTGCCGGGGCCGACGGCCTCGACCCGCGCCAGTACGACGTGCACACTGAACGTTACACGGCGTCGGTCAACCGCGGCGCCTCGGGGTTGCGGATCGGCGTGGTCAAGGAAGGGTTCGGGCACGAACAGTCGGAACCCGATGTCGATGCGAAGGTGCGCGCCGGGGCGGATGTGTTCCGCAGCCTGGGCGCCACGGTGGACGAGATCTCGATCCCCTGGCACCTGTACGGACCGGCGATCTGGACGCCCATCGGGCTGGAAGGCCTGACCAACCAGATGATGATCGGAAACGGCTTCGGCACCGGCTGGGAAGGGCTCTATACCACCTCGCTTCTGGACTATCATTCCAACTGGCGGTCGCGGGCCGACGAGTTGTCGGACACGCTGAAGATCTCGATGTTCGTGGGGCAGTATCACCTGAAGCACACGCGCGGCCGTTATTACGCCAAGGCGCAGAACCTCGCGCGGAAGCTGCGCGAGGAGTATAATAATGTATTGGCCTCCTATGACCTGCTGCTGATGCCGACGACCCCGATGAAGGCGACGCCGCTGCCGCCGCCGGACAGTTCGCTGGCGCTTTGGACGCAGCGCGCCTTCGAGATGCTGCCCAATACCTCGCCGTTCGACGTCACCGGCCATCCGGCAATGTCGATCCCGTGCGGGATGTCCGACGGGTTGCCCGTGGGCCTGCAGCTTGTGGGACGGCGCTACGAGGAAAGCACGATCTACCGCGCGGCGGGTGCCTTCGAACAGGCCGGTGATTGGCGCAACATGTAAGGCCGGAAAGGACCAGCGACGCGATGTCGGCACGGGTGATCTCCAGACCGGGCATTCGCCCCGCAAACGGCCTGTCGCATGTGGCGGGGGTGACCGATCGTCCGTTGATCGAGGCCACGATCCCGGCCTTCCTGTCCGAGGTCGTGCGGCGGCACGCGTCGCGAACGGCGGCGGTCTTTCGCCAGACCGGCGACCGCTGGACCTATGCCGAGTTTGCGAAGCTGGTCGATCGTCTTGCGGCGGGGCTCCTGGCGATCGGGGTCTACAAGGGCGACAGGGTGGGCATCTGGTCGCCCAACCGTCCGGAATGGCTTTTGGCGCAGTTCGCGACCGCGCGGATCGGCGCGATCCTGGTGAACATCAACCCGGCCTATCGCAGCTCGGAGCTGGAATACGCGCTGAACAAGGCCGGCGTGTCTTGTCTCATCGTGGCGCCGCAATTCAAGTCGTCGAACTACATGGCCATGCTGGCCGAGCTGGCACCGGAGCTGGACACCTGCCCACCCGGGCGGCTGCGGGCGGCGCGTTTGCCGCGGCTCGGGTCGGTGGTCCAGCTGGGGCCGGACCCGCGGCCCGGCACTTTGTCGTTCGATGCGGTGATGGCCAAGGGCGGCCCCGCGCTTCGGGCCCGCCTTGATGCGATCGGCGCGAGCCTCGACCCGGATGACGCGATCAACATCCAGTTCACCAGCGGCACGACAGGCGCCCCGAAGGGGGCAACGCTGAGTCACCGGAACATCGTGAACAACGCGATCTCGACGGCTCGGGCCATGCGGCTGCGACCGGGGGAAGGCCTGTGCATTCCTGTGCCGTTCTACCATTGTTTCGGCATGGTCCTGGGTAACCTTGCGGCCTGTGCCTATGGCGCGGCCATGGTCATCCCGGGAGAGGCCTTCGATGCGCGCGAAACCCTGGCGGCGATCGATGCCGAGGGCTGCGCGGCGGTTCACGGCGTGCCGACGATGTTCCAAGCGATGCTTGATCACCCCGAGTTCGACCGGTTCGACTTACGAAGCCTGCGGACCGGGATCATGGCGGGCGCCCCTTGCCCGGAGCCGTTAATGCGCCGGGTCATGCAACGGATGAATTGCCGGCAGATCACGATCGGCTACGGTATGACCGAAACGAGCCCGATCTCGTTCCAGTCGGCGGTAGATGATCCCGTGGAGCGGCGCGTATCGACGGTGGGGCGCATTCAGCCCCATGCCGAGTGCAAGGTGGTGGATGGCAAGGGCCGGACCCTGCCTGTCGGCCAGCAGGGCGAGTTGCTGACGCGCGGCTACCTTGTGATGAAGGGGTATTGGGACGATCCGCAGCGCACCGTGGAGGCGATCCGCGGCGGCTGGATGCACACCGGCGATCTGGCCACCATCGATGCCGAGGGCTATTGCCGGATCACCGGGCGCCTGAAGGACATGCTGATCCGCGGGGGCGAGAACGTCTATCCGGCCGAGATCGAGGAGTTCCTAGTGGGCCATCCCGACATCTCGCAGGCGCAGGTCTTCGGTCTGCCGGACCCGAAATACGGCGAGGAGGTCGCGGCGTGGATCATCCTGCGCCCGGGGGCGCAGATGGCGGAAGACGGCCTGCGGGACTGGTGCCGGGGCAAGATCGCGCATTACAAGATCCCGCGCTACATCCGTTTCGTAACGGAGATGCCGATGACGGTCACCGGAAAGCCGCAGAAATTCGTCATGCGCGCGCGGATGATCGAGGATCTGGGACTGTCCTCCTGATCGCGCCTGACCACCCGGGATTGGGTGACGACCGCCTCGTGGAGCGCGCCCGGGCGCGGGCCGGTCGCGTCAGAGCTGCACGCCCTTGGTGAGGGCGCCGTCGATGACGAGGTTCGTGCCGCTCGTGAAGCTCGACGCAGGCGATGCGAGGAAGACCACGCCGCGCGCGATCTCGTCGGGGTTGGCCATGCGCTTCATCGGGTTCATCGCAAGGGCATCCCGAAAGAGATCGGGGTTGTTCTGTTCGATCGATTGCCAGATGCCCCCCTCGAAATAGGTGTTTCCGGGCGAAACGGTGTTGGCACGGATACCCATCGGGGCGAGTTTCATCGCCAGGCCCTGGGCGTAGTGCACAAGGGCGGCCTTGAAGGCGCCGTAGGCCGGGCCGGTGAAGTCGATCTCGCGCCCGGAGACCGAGGAAATCAGGGTGATGGACGCCGCCTGCGACTTTTCCAGCCAGGGCATCGCGGCATTCACGAGCCGGACGGAATGCATCATGTCCGTTTCGAAACCGGCCTGCCAGGCGGCCTCGTCATCGGCAACGGCAAGCGCGGAGACATTCGCTACGACCATATCGATCCCGCCGAGCGCGGCGGCGCTGTCCTGAACCCAGGATTTCAGCGAATGGGCGTTCGCGACGTTCACGGCGCGGCCAAAGGCGGGAACCCCCTTCTGCTTGAGCGCTTCCACCGTGGCAGTCACGTGGGCCGCGTCGCGGGCGCATACCGAGACGGCAGCGCCCTCGTCGGCGAAGATGTCGGCGCATTTTCGGCCGATGCCCTTGGTGCCGCCGGTGACAAGGACTCGCAGACCTTTCAATCCCAGGTCCATCTTGCACGTTCTCCCGTTCTGTCCGCGCGACCGACCCGCCGTCGGATCAGCGCAGGTAGCGTTTGAGCATCGATGCGCCCAGCGTGTATTTCGGGTCGACCATGTTGCCGACGCGCATCCTGCCCGCCTGGGTGGCGAGGAAGTAGGCCTCAGTTTCCTCGAAACCGTGATCCTCGACCATCCAGCGGACGAGGTCACGGTATGCCATGCGCGCCGCGTCCTCCATCGGCCGGGCCGACCCGACGGCCATGATGAACTCCTCGGTTTCCAGCCTCACGCCGGGGATGGCCCAATCCTTGATCAGGTCGATCTGCACGGTCACCGTGGCCGGGATCTCGACCGCGACGCCGCAAAGCTCACCATCTCCCTGACGGCCGTGGCAGTCGCCTATGTAGAAGAAACCTTCGTCCCGCTGGACCGGGAAATAGATCACGGCACCCGGAGCCACATCGGGCAGGTCCATGTTGCCGCCGTAGAAGTCGGGCACGAGAGAAGAGATTGCCTCGATTTCGGGGCTGACGCCCATAGTGCCGACGAAGGGTTCGTAGGGCAGGGTGATCCGGTCCGAGAAGCGGATCCCGTCGGGCGTGACATCCATCTTCTTGACCCGCTCGGCGATCGGCGCGTTCAGATGCGTCAGGCCCGAGGCCACCAGCCCGCCGAAATCGGGGATCAGGGCCGTGGTGCCGGCCGGTTGCGGACCCCGGGGCAGAAGGCTTCTGATATGGACCGCGAGAACGTCGCCCTTCCTGGCATCCTCGACCGCGATGGGCCCGTTCTGCGGGTTCACGAAGGGCATGTTCAGCACTTTCGACGGCAGATCATCCTCGGTCTTGACCGCGCCGCCGAAGGCATCGAGAGTTTCGACCGCGACCACGTCGCCGGGGGCGATGGTCATCACCGGGTCTGCATAGGGGCCGTAGACGTAGTGGTATTCGTCCTGCATCGCCTCGGTGAGGTGATGGTGCTGTCCTTCCCGGCCTTGCGCGACGCCGCGCCGGCCCATGACAGAGGAGTCGAGCCATGTCATCGGGAAACCTCCCTTTTGTCTCATGCCATCAGACTAGAGCATCTCGGGTACTTGGCAAGTGGCCTGTCGGGTGAGCTCCTCGATCTTCTTCCGGTTCTCGATGATCGACTCCGGCATGGGTCATGTCAGAGGAACTTGCCTTGAGCCGGGCAGGGGGCTCTCTTAGCCTCTCAAGATGACCAAGCGTTCCCCCTTCAAGTACTTCAAGACCAGCCCGGAGATCATCCGCCTGGCAGTGATGCTCTATGTGCGTTTCCCGTTGT
>NZ_SKCI01000006.1:124058-137781 GCF_005434965.1 Marimonas lutisalis | reverse complement strand
CCGCTCGAAAACAACTGGACTACCCGCGAAGACCACGCATCACTGGTCTCATGCCCGAACCGTTCGGGCTCTTCCCGGTACCGAGGAACGGCCTTCCGCCCCCCATGACCGAGGAAAACAAACATGTCCAAAGCGAAGCAAACCAAGGCAGCGCAACTCCGCACCCTGCTTAAAAGCCCCTCCGGCTCAGACATCCAGACCATCTGCACCGCCATGGGCTGGCAGGCCCATTCCGCCCGCGCCTCGCTCAGCACCCTGCGCAAAAACGGTTGCACCGTCGAGCGCTGTGTCCCGGAGGCCGGCGGGGCGGCCACCTACCACCTGGTTACGGAACCCAAGGTGCAGGCATGACGGTCATGCCGGACGTCCGCGACATCGGGCACATGGATCGCCCTGCATTGCTTGCGCTCTGGCAGGACCTCTTCGGCCGCCCTGCCCCGCGTAGGCTGAGCCAGCCCTTCCTGCGCCGCTTCCTGGCTTTCGAGTCGCAGTCCCGCCGTTTCGGCGGGCTGCCCCGCGAGGTCCGTGCCGCGCTTGAGAAAGAACCCGATGTCGCGCGCAGGCCGGAGAGTCCTGCCCTGAAGCCCGGGGCCCGCCTGTTGCGCGAGTGGAACGGTGTCACCCATGTCGTCGATGTCACCGATGGGGGCTATGTCTGGAAGGGCCAGGCCTATCGGTCGCTCTCGGCGATTGCCCGAGCCATCACCGGGGCACACTGGTCCGGTCCGCGGTTCTTCGGGCTCGGCGGAAAGTCCGCTCGATGAGCCAACGCCCGAAGATCCGCTGCGCCATCTATACCCGCAAATCCTCCGAGGACGGGCTGGAGCAGGACTTCAACTCGCTCGACGCCCAGCACGAGGCCTGTTCCGCCTATATCGCCAGCCAGAAACACGAGGGCTGGAAGCTCCTGCCCGCGCGGTATGACGATGGCGGCATCTCCGGAGGTACGCTCGACCGCCCTGCCCTCCAACGCCTGCTCGAAGACATTGAAGCAGGGCGGGTCGACATGGTCGTGGTCTACAAGATCGACCGCCTGACCCGGTCGCTGGCCGACTTCGCCAGGCTGGTCGAGGCGCTTGAGGCGGCAAGTTGCTCTTTCGTCTCTGTGACCCAGGCTTTCAACACCTCATCGTCCATGGGGCGTCTTACCCTCAACGTCCTGCTGTCCTTCGCCCAATTCGAACGTGAAGTGACGGCCGAGCGCATCCGGGACAAGATCGCTGCCTCCAAGAAGAAGGGGCTCTGGATGGGCGGCACGGTCCCGCTCGGCTATGATCAGCACCCCGATCCGCAAACCCGCACGCTGGTGGTGAACCCGGAAGAAGCCACCCGGGTCCGGCGTTTCTTCACCCTCTATGCAGAACTTGGTTGCCTGCGCCGGGTCGAAGCAGCCGCCGCCGCCGAAGGGCTGCGCTCGAAGCGTCATCCCCGCGCCGATGGCAGCGTGACCGGCGACCGGGCTCTCTCCCGCGGCCAGATCTATTACCTGCTGCGCAACCCCGTCTATCTCGGAAAGATCCGTCACAAGGACAAGGTCTGGCCAGGACAGCACCCGGCCATTATTGATGAGGGCCTCTGGACCCATGTTCAGAATAGGCTTCAGCACGCAGCAACACGGTCCCGTTCCCGCGCGGGTGATCAGACCACCGGATCGGACGCCCGGGCCTGGCTCACCGGCAAGCTGCAGGACGAGACCGGCGACCGGCTGACGCCGACCCACACTACGCGCCGCGGGCGCCGATTGCGCTACTATGTCTCGAACCGCTTGATCTCCGGCGGCACCGATCCCGCCGGATGGCGGCTGCCCGCTCCGTCGCTGGAGACCACGGTTGCCGACCTTCTCACCGCCCATCTCGAACGCGCCGCGCAGGCGCATCGGATCCTCGCAAACCCGGACGCGACCAGCCTGCCGGCAATCGAAACTGCGGTCGCCGATCTGGTCAGCCGCCTGCGAGCCACCGGCGGCCACGCCTGCGCCGCCCTGATTGCATCGGGCACCATCTGCCGCGGCGAGATCGGCATCGAGCTCGACACAACCGGCCTCGCCGCCGCGCTCCGCGTCGGCGCAAAGGATCTCGCCCCGTCCCTGTCGACGATCACCTCGCCGTTTGAGATTCGCCGCCGCGGCGTAGAGGCAAAGATCGTGGCAGGCTCCTTCCGACCCGCGCCCGATACAACTCTGCGCGCCATGCTGATCCGGGCGCATGGCTGGGTCCGGGCCCTGAAGTCCGGCACCCCTCTCACCGACATTGCCCGCCGCGAAGGCCTGCCCGATGCCTTCATCCGCACCCGGGCGCAGATCGCGTTCCTCTCGCCTAATATCCAGGCCGCCATACTCGACGGAACCCAGCCACCCGATCTCACCCTGACCCGGCTCGTCACCACCACCCTCCCGATCGACTGGTCGGAGCAGGAGCGCATGCTGGGCTTCTGAATGGCCAAACCCACCTGTCCCTGATACGGCAAAACCGGTCCCTGATCCGTCGCGTATCATTCCCTGTTCGGCAGATTCTGTTCCCTGTTCCGTCGCTTAGGGAAATCAAACTTCAAGGCATTGAAATTACTGCGGTATTGCGTGCCATTTCCGGGCGTTTTCAGCGAAAATCGCAAAAATACCCTGTAAATCGGCCCCGAACAGGGAAAACCGCCCCCCAAACCGAACCGACCAAAACCCCGAACTGAGACTTCGGTAAACATCATGGCGGGAACCGTGATTGCAGTGCGTCTCACGACCTACAGCCCAAAGCTAACCCGCGGAAAAGGCGAGGGAATTCCGGGGCAAAACGGACAAGGGAATTGAGACAGGTGTGGGTGGCGGTGGAAACGACCCCGGCGACCAACTCTCTCCCGTGCAGGTTTCCACCGCGCGGGATCGCTTCGAAATCCTGCGCACTGTTGAGGGACAAAACTCTCGACCGCCTGACGACTGATCAGGTGACGGTATCGCCAGGTTCCTCGCGGCTCAGCTGCCGTACCGCTTCGAGAAGTTCCTCGACCGCTTCCTCGGCAGCGGCGAGCTTGATGGCAACCATCAGATCCTCCCGCCCCGCCATGGCCAAGAGCGTGGCGAGCACCTCGTCGGAGTGGCGCGCCAGCGCGATCAGGTGAGCACCGCTCGGACCGTAGGTACCCGAGAACCAGTTCTTCACCGTCTTCTCGTTGGCCCCTGTCCAGGCAGCCACGGTCTTAACGCCCGCCCGACTATCTCCAAGCGACCGTTTCAAAGCAGCCGCGATTTCTTCGACGAAGCCGCCATTCGCGGGCTGCTCCGCTTTTCCATTATATCCGTTTTCCCTTGGAAAGAACTTGCCCTTTTTCGGAAACGACATTCCACCCTCCTTCGCTTTACATGGACGCGAAGAATTCAGCCGTTGATTCCGACGGGAGCGATGGATTTGCCTGGAATAATGAGGAGATACGCATGTGAGCGGTCGTTGGGCGACCCATTCCGATAAACACGAGGTGCAGCCTGAAAAGGATGTGCCAGCCGTAGCTTATGTGCGGATGTCGACCGATCACCAAAGGTACTCCACCGAGAACCAACTTGATGTCATTCGCAGCTATGCCGAGGCTCGTGGCCTGACCATTCTACGCACGTTTGAGGACTCCGGCCGGTCGGGATTACGACTCGACGGCCGCGAGGCACTGCAAAACCTGATGGCCGAGGTTCAATCCGGTCACGCCGATTTCAAGGCGATCCTTGTCTATGACGTCAGCCGCTGGGGCCGGTTTCAGGATGCCGATGAGGGCGCATACCATGAGCACGTCTGTTCCCGCGCCGGGATCAGGGTCCATTACTGCGGCGAGCAGTTCGAGAACGATGGCAGCATCGGCTCTAACCTTCTGAAGACCGTCAAGCGCGTCATGGCCGGCGAATACAGCCGCGAGCTTTCGGTGAAGGTTTTTGCGGGGCAATGCCGCCTGGTGGAGCTTGGATATCGCCAAGGCGGCGCGGCCGGATACGGGCTGCGGCGCGTGTTGATCGACGAGCACGGCAACCCGAAGGGTGAGCTGTCGCGCGGCGAGCAGAAGAGCCTGCAGACCGACCGCGTGATCCTGGTCCCCGGCCCCGAGGAGGAACAGCGGGTCGTCCAACGCATGTACGAGATGTTCGTCAATGAGGGGCGGCCCGAGCGCGAGATCGCGGAGGTCCTGAACGCCGAAGGTCACCGCACCGATCTCGACCGACGGTGGACCCGGGCGACTGTCCATCAGGTGCTGACCAACGAAAAATACATCGGCAACAACGTCTTCAACAAGGTGTCGTTCAAGCTGAAGCAGCGCCGCGTCGTGAACCCGCGGGACATGTGGATCCGGGCCGAAGGCGCCTATCCGGCCATCGTTGACAAGGCGCTGTTCTTGCGCGCGCGGGAAATCGTGGATGCGCGCAGCCGCCATTTCTCGGACGAGGAGCTGCTAGATGCCCTGCGGGCGATCTTGAAGCGACAGGGCCAGCTGTCCGGCCTGATCATCGATGAAGAGAACGATCTGCCCTCGTCCAGCGCCTATCGCAGCCGGTTTGGCAGCCTGCTGCGCGCCTATCGCCTTATCGGCTATGAGCCAGAGCGAGATTACCGCTACATCGAGATCAACAAGGCGCTGCGCGCGGCCCACCCCCAAGTCGTTGAGAAAATCATCGAGGGCGTGGCCACCCAAGGTGGTCGCGTTGTGCAGGCCCCCGACACGCAACTGCTGCGCGTGAATGACGAATTCACGGTGTCGGTCGTTCTGGCCCGCTGCCAGGCGACGGCTGCTGGCTCCTTGCGCTGGCACATCCGGCTCGACACCGGCCTGGTTCCGGACATCACGATTGCCGTGCGGATGAACGAAACCAACGACGCGCCGCGCGATTTCTACCTGCTCCCTAGCATCGACATGACAGACGCGCGGCTGAAGATGGCCGAGCAGAACGGCCTGTGGCTCGATGCCTATCGGACTGAAACACTTGACGATTTCTACGTCCTCGCCGGGCGGGCGAAGGTGACGGAGGTGGCATGATGGCCAAAAGCGCGGAAGAAACTCAACAGACGGAAGTCACCTTGGTCCCGACCGACCGTATTCGGGTTCTCAATCCACGGGTCCGAAACCCCAGGACGTTTGCGGATATGGTGGAAAACATCGCCAAGATCGGCTTGAAGCGCCCGATCACCGTCACTCGTCGCGCCGAAACAGGCCCACAGGAATATGATCTCGTCTGCGGCCAAGGACGGCTCGAGGCCTTCATTCAACTGAAGCAGAAAACCATCCCGGCCATTATCATCGATGCCGATGAGTCCGACTGCCTGGTGATGAGCCTCGTTGAGAATTGCGCACGTCGCCAGCATCGGCCGATCGATCTGATGCGGGAAATCGGCACGCTCCGCGAGCGCGGCTACAACGACCGGCAAATCGGCGACAAGATCGGCGTCTCGCCGGACTATGTGGGCATGATCGCTGGCCTCTTGGAGCGCGGCGAAGAGCGGCTGGTAACGGCCGTCGAGACGGGTCTGCTCCCCCTGAACCTCGCCATCGACATATCGAAAACCGATGCCGAAGGAGCGCAGCGTGCGCTGATGGATGCCTATACACAGAAGAAACTGCGAGGGAAGAAACTCGCGGCGGCCCGGCGCCTGATCGAACAGCGTGAGGCACGCGGGAAAAAGATGCACCCGAAAGCGTACGGACGCGACAGTCGAAACCGGCGACCTCTGACGAGCGAAGCGTTGGTGCGCGCCTATCAGAAGGAAGCGGACCGCCAGAAGCTTCTGATCAAGAAAGCGGAACTGACGCAGGGGCGGCTGCTGTTCATCTGCCAGGCATTCCGGACCCTCCTCGAGGACGACCATTTCGTGACGCTGCTGCGCGCGGAAGGCCTGGAGACCATGCCCAGCTACCTGCAGGACTCCCTCACCGAGGGGGCAGCGCCATGACCAAGAAGATTCAGCTCGGCTTCGAGAACGATTGCGTCACGATCCCGGTGGCGGACATCCTGCCGGTCAGGGTGCTGAGCAAGTCCATTAAGTCCAGCCGGAAATACACCCAGATCACTGCGTCGATCCGCGAGATCGGTTTGGTCGAGCCGCCGGTGGTCGCGCGAAACGGGGATGCCAGCGGCAGCTGGCTGCTGCTCGACGGACATGTCCGGATCGAAGTCCTGAAGGATATGGGTCAGGAACAGGTCGAATGCCTCGTGTCGACCGACGACGAGGCATTCACCTACAACAAGCGCATCAGCCGTATCGCGCCCATTCAGGAGCACCGGATGATCCTGAAAGCGATCGAGCGCGGTGTCTCGGAGGAGAAGATCGCGGCGGCGCTGGATCTCAACCCGCGCAGCATCCAGCGCAAGGTCAAGCTGCTCGACGGCATTTGCCCCGAAGCCGTGGCGATCCTGAAGGACAAGGCGTGTACCGCGGCCGTGTTCACCACGCTGCGCAAGATGATCCCCTTGCGCCAGATCGAAGCCGCCGAGCTCATGGTGAACGCCAACAACTACTCCGTGGCCTACATCTCGGCGATCCTCGCCGGAACACCGCAGGCGCAGCTGGTCGAGGCGAACAAGCCCAAACGCATCAACGGCGTCACACCGCAGGCGGTCGCCCGGATGGAAAAGGAGCTTGCCCGACTTCAGGAAGGGATCACACAGATCCAGGACACCTACGGCCAAGACCACCTCCAGCTGACTGTGCTCCGTGGCTACGTCGGCAAGCTCCTCGGGAACGTGCGCGTAGTGCGGTATCTGATGCTGACGCGCCCTGAGTTCCTTTCCGAGTTTCAGACCATCGCCGAGATGGAGTCGGTCGTGCCGGCCGAGGCCGAATAACCCGACACTGCAAACTAGATGGGGACCCGGACCCGATAAGCGCGGGGACCGCGGGAGACGCCGGACTGTGGGCCGGATCGAGCGCGGCGGTGGGGATGGCGGCGAACCCGCTCGGAGCCCACCAGGCCGGCTCGAGTTTTCGCCGGCCGGGCGGCCGCAAAAGCGGTGGCGATATTCGCAGGCGTGCCGAGGAAGAGCGGGCTCGGCACGCCTGCTTCGTCGCAAGCGGGCCGGTCCTATTCATTCGAGCAAACCCCCGAAACATCGTAGGATTTCGATTGAACCCGACACGACTCCCCGCTAGCGTGCAGTCAGCACAAAAAATGGGCGCGTACATAAATCATGCGCGCCGAGTCGGGAGTGCGAAGTGGATAACGGCAAGTCGGAGCTTCGTTGGGGGGTCGCACAGCGCCTCGAGTTCATCGAGTTCCGATTGTTTTGGGATGGGCATGTGAACCGCAGCGATTTGATGGAGCAGTTTGGACTATCGGTGAACCAAGCGTCCGCCGACCTGAACCGCTATATCGGTCTGGCTCCGGACAACATGGTCTACGACAAGAGTGCGCGGACGTACGTCCGAGGTCCCGATTATGCTGCTCAGTTCCTGAAACCAGATGCTAGCCGCTACCTAGCACAGCTTCGATCTCTGGCTGACGGTCTCATGGACAGCGACGACGCATGGATTGCTGAACTACCAGCCTATGACGCCGCGCCCACTCCGGCCCGTGGTGTGAACCCGGTGACACTGCGATCTGTTGTCGGTGCGATCCGCAGAGCCGAGGCTATCGAGGTCAAGTATCAGTCCCTCTCGCGACCCGAGCCAAGCTGGCGTTGGATCGCGCCCCACGCCATCGGATTCGATGGCTTTCGATGGCACACCCGGGCCTTCTGTAAAACTGACGAGGCTTTCAAGGACTTCTTGCTTTCGCGCATCATCAAGACGCGCGGAGTAGAAGCCAGCGGAGCCACGGATGCAGCCGATGCGGATTGGCAAGAGCACGTCACGCTTGAGATTGCTCCCCACCCCGAACTCTCCGAAACCCAGAAGAAGGTGATCGCGCTCGACTATGGAATGCGCGGTGGCAGGGTGAAAATCAAAGTTCGACGCGCTCTCCTCTACTATGCTCTGAAACGTCTCGGACTCGATACAGAGCCCTCGGCACGTAGGCCGCAAGACCAACAGATCGTGCTTCTCAACCGGGAGGCCATTAATGCAGATCATCGATAACACCTCCAACCTTCTCGGCGATGACCTAAAGGATTCTCTTGGCAAAGGGGCCCGGTTGCGGATCGCTGCCTCCTGCTTCTCGATCTACGCCTTCGAGGCTCTGAAGTCCGAACTCGCAAAAGTCGACGGCCTACAGTTTGTTTTCACAGCACCAACATTCGTACCGACCGAGGTGGCGGACCGCCTGCGAAAGGAACGCCGGGAATTCTTCATTCCCAAGGCACAACGAGAAAGCGGGCTTTATGGCACGGAGTTCGAGATCCAGCTGCGCAATAAACTCACGCAACGCGCAGTGGCTCGGGAATGCGCAGATTGGATCCGCAAGAAAGCCAGTTTCCGCTCCAACACGACGAAGGCGCCGATGCAGCAGTTGATGCATGTTTCCGGGCCTAACGGCGATGTAGCCTACATGCCCATCAGCGGCTTCACAGCCGTAGATCTCGGGTACCAGAAGGGCGATGCTGTATCCAACTTCGTTACACGCTTCGATGATCCAGCGCACGCAAAGACGTATCTTCAGCTCTTCGATCAGATCTGGTCGGACCCGGACAAAGTGAAGGATGTAACAGCCGCAATCTGCGAGCACATTGAGTCTGTCTATCAGGAGAATTCTCCTGAGCGCATCTACTTCATGATGCTCTACAACATATTCCACGACTTCCTCGATGAGGTCGATGAAGATGTCCTGCCGAATGATCTCACGGGTTATCAAGAGAGCCTGGTCTGGAACAAGCTCTTCAACTACCAGAAGGACGCTGCGACAGGAATCATCAACAAGCTCGAGACCTACAACGGGTGCATTCTCGCGGACTCGGTCGGACTCGGTAAAACCTTCACCGCCCTGGCAGTCGTCAAATATTATGAACTGCGGAACCGTTCAGTACTCGTTCTCTGCCCCAAAAAGCTCGCGGACAACTGGCGGAACTATAACACGAACCTGACGACAAACATTTTCGCAAAAGACAGATTCAACTACGATGTCCTTTGCCATACAGATCTGTCCCGCACTGCAGGCGAGTCTTTCGGCATCCCCCTCAATCGCGTGAACTGGGGCAACTACGACTTGGTCGTGATCGACGAGTCCCACAACTTCCGCAATAACGATGTCTACAAGGACCGCGAGACCCGTTACCAGAAGCTGATGAACAAGGTGATCCGTGCTGGCGTGAAAACCAAGGTCCTTATGCTTTCCGCAACCCCAGTGAACAACCGATTCACGGACCTTCGTAACCAGCTTGCTCTTGCTTACGAAGGGCAGTCCGAAGCGCTTAGCAAGAACCTGAAAACTCAGGCCAGCGTTGAAGAGATCTTCCGACGGGCCCAGAAGGCCTTCAATGAATGGTCTTCCCTTCCGCCAGAGGAAAGAACGGCCGCGTCGATCCTGAAGGCGCTCGACTTCGACTTCTTTGAACTCCTCGACGCCGTCACCATAGCTCGATCACGAAAGCATATTGAGACGTTCTACGACACGAAGGATATCGGGAAGTTTCCCGAACGGCGGAAGCCGCTTTCGTTCCACCGCCCGATTACCGAGCGGACCGATGTGATGGGGTTTAACGACATCTTCACCCAGCTTTCGGTGCTGAGGCTCGCGGTCTACGCCCCGATCAGCTACATCCTGCCCAGCCGTCTGAGGAAGTATGAGGAGATTTACGACACGCAGGTCGAGGGTGGACGCGGCAAACTTAGGCAGGCCGATCGTGAGCGCAGCCTGCAGGCCCTGATGACAACCAACCTGCTGAAGCGGCTGGAGAGCTCGGTGGCTGCATTCCGCCTTACGCTTCGATCACTCGGCGGCAACATCTCGCGCACACTCGATGCCATCGATGAATTCGAGAAGACGGGCCGCAGTGATAGCGTCAGTGATCACCTCGCGGAAATGAGTGACTTCGACCCGGAGGACGATGACCTCTCCGGTCTCGACGAATTCACTGTCGGGAAGAAGGTTCAGATCAGTCTCGCTGACATGGACCTGCCGTCCTGGAAACACGATCTCGCAGCCGACCTTGTTCTCATCGAGGACCTAATCACTTCGATGGAAAAAGTGAAACCGTCTGACGACGCCAAGCTTCAGCACCTGCTCTCCTTAATTGGGAAGAAAATTGATGAGCCGCTGAACCCCGGAAACAAGAAGGTTCTCGTCTTCACAGCCTTCGCAGACACCGCCAATTACCTCTACGACAACCTTGCGCCCTTCGCACAGCAACTCGGGCTGCATGTCGGCAAGGTCACGGGGTCGGATGCCCCAAAGACCACTCTTAAGAAGTCCTACGACTTCCAGAGCGTCCTGACGCTATTCTCTCCACGCTCGAAGGAGAAGGACATCGTTCTACCTAACGAGCCCGGCGAGCTGGACATCCTCATCGGCACCGACTGCATTTCGGAGGGGCAAAACCTTCAGGACTGCGACTTCCTAGTAAACTACGACATCCACTGGAACCCGGTCCGCATCATCCAGCGGTTCGGTCGGATTGATCGTATCGGCTCGCCAAACACTCAGATCCAGCTGGCCAACTACTGGCCGGACATTTCGCTAGACGCGTATATCAATCTCAAGGAGCGCGTCGAAAACCGGATGGTGATCACTGACATCACTGCCACCGGTGAAGACAACGTGCTATCGGCCAAGTCCAGCGACATTGCTTACCGCAAAAAGCAGTTGCAGCGGCTACAGGAAGAGGTGATCGAGCTTGAGGACGTGAAGACCGGCATCTCGATCACCGATCTCGGCCTCAATGAATTTCGGATGGACTTGCTCAATTACGTCAAAAAGCATGGTGAGCTCGACACGGTACCGTTCGGCTTACATGCCGTCGTGCCAGCGCAATCGGACCTCGGCCTGCAACCGGGCGTCATTTTCGCACTTAAGAACATCCACGACAGCATCAACCTCAACCAGCAGAACCGGCTGCATCCCTACTACCTTGTCTACATCGGCGATGATGGTGAGATCGTCGCTGACCATACCGAAGTGAAGCGCTTGCTCGATCTGATACGCACCAGTTGCAAAGGGCGGAGCGAGCCGGTCCCTGAAGTATGCCGCATCTTCAATGACCGCACGAACGATGGGCGCGACATGGAGCGCTACTCCGACCTGCTCAGCCAGGCTATCCGCTCGATGATTGAGGTGAAGGAAGAAAAGGACATCGACAGCCTCTTCAGCGGCGGTCAGACTACGGCGCTGACCCATACCATCAAGGGGCTGGACGACTTCGAGCTGATCGGCTTCCTGGTGATCGAGGGAGGCAGCGGGTGACACTCTACGACTGGCCCCGCGCCGCCGCTTTCGGGCGCGTGATCCCCAAGAATAAGATTTACGAACATTCCAGTGCGAATACTGCGCTCAAGGACCTCTTCGTGCGCGACGTCGATCGGATTATCTGGTCCCACAAACTATCACCGGAGACGTTGAGGCTAGAGCCCAGCAAGAAAGTCCCGGAGATCCAAGTGTTCCGCATCATCGTGCGGACCGCAACGCTGGACCACCACGTGTTGCGGGCCATCGACAAGGCCATTCCCTTCCCGTTGATTTTTGAACTGGTCCATGCCAGCCGGGTCAAAATGACAGCGGCCTACAAACGGCCAAGCGAAGCAGATAGCGCCCGTTGGGTCGTCGGTGACTATTTCGAAGGAGATTGGCAGCCTGAGGAGACGTCGCGGTCGCCGCTTCCCGTGGCGCTAAATATGGGGACGCTCTACGAACAGCTGCTGGAGCCGTTGGTGGAGGCGCAGACGGCGCGGCTGGTCCCCAGTTCTGGAGAAGCGTCACAAGCTCCCCGCTCCCCCGCTAAGCCCGAGAGCCCCGTCTCATTGGAAGAGCGGATAGCCCAGGCGGAAGCGATCAAGGTGCAGACGCGCGAGGTTGGTCGGATCAAGACGCGGCTGGCACGCGAGAAGCAATTCAACAAGCGCGTAGCGATCAACGCAGAACTACGCGAAGCAAAAATGGAATTGGAACGGCTGACCGGGGCGGCGGCCTCGATGACCAAGCCGCGTGAATAATGGGACGATGAGCATGGAAAAAATGAAACTGCACAGCCCCGACCTAAGTCAGGACAACATCGCCAAGATCCGCGATTTGTTTCCGGGGTGCGTATCGGAGGCTGCGGATGAAAGAGGCAAGCTGCGGCTAGCAGTGGACTTTGATCAGCTGCGCCAAGAGCTGAGCGACGATCTCGTAGAAGGTGGGCAGGAGAGGTATCGGCTCGATTGGCCGGGAAAGCGAGAAGCTCTGGCACTTGCGAACGCGCCCATCGCCAAAACGCTGCGCCCTGCACGCGAGGAAAGCGTGAATTTCGACACCACACAGAACCTGTTCATTGAAGGCGACAACCTTGACGCACTGAAGTTGCTGCAGGAGACCTATCTGGGCAAGATCAAGATGATCTACATCGACCCGCCGTATAACACGGGGAATGACTTCATCTATGAAGATGATTTTGTAGAAAGTTCAACCGAGTTTCTGGAGCGGTCAAACCAGAAGGATGATCAAGGTAATCGGATGGTCGCGAATACGTCAGCGAATGGTCGATTTCACTCTGACTGGTTGAGTATGATGTATCCGCGATTGTATTTGGCTCGAAACCTGCTCCGCGATGATGGCGTAATTTTCATCACCATTGACGATCACGAAGAATCGAATCTCACGCTACTCTGCGATCAGATTTTTGGTCGGGAGAATTTTCGTGCCAAAGTTTCATGGCAAAAAAAGTATTCTGTGAGCAACAACTTCAAGGGCGTGGCCTCGATCAGAGACTTCGTCCTGATTTATTCAAAGAGCGACGCGTTTCAAAATGGACTGCTTCCTCGTTCTGAAGAATCAAAAGCTCGGTACATTAATCCAGATAATGATCCAAGAGGGCCTTGGAAGCCGGTCGACTACTGGAATGTTGCCTCTGTGGAGGCAAGACCCAATCTTGTTTACGAAATCGTAAATCCAAATACAGGAAAAAAATTGCTCCCCGAGAAGAAGGCTTGGAAGTTTTCTAAGGAGGTTCATGACGAACATGTCAAGGAAAACAAGATTTGGTGGGGAAAGAACGGCGACAACAAAGTTCCCGCCTTGAAGCTTTTTTTGACAGATGTAAAGGACGGGATGATTCCACATAACTGGTGGCCACATGACGAGGCGGGTCACACGGATGAAGCCAAGAAATACGTCGATAAACTGTTTGGTGGCTCTTCACCATTCGACACACCCAAACCTCTGAAATTATTGGAGCGAATAATTCAGATCGCCGGGGTTCAATCGAGTGATCTGGTGCTGGATTTCTTTGCTGGTTCAGGCACCACTGCCGAGGCAGTTACACGATTTTCAGGGAATAACGGCACCCATCTCAAATATATCATGATGCAGCTGCCCGAATTGTGTCCCAAGAATTCAGAGGCTGCCAAGCAGGGCTTTGAAAGAATTTCAGATGTCGGCAAGGAACGCATACGCCGCGCGGGGCAAAAAATGCTTGAAGGGGAGTGTCATCCCGGCTGGAACAAGGACGTCGGCTTCCGCGTCCTGAAAACCGACACGTCGAACATGGAAGACGTTTATTACCGTCCTGACGAAGTTAAGCAGGCCGACCTTCTCACCGCTGTCGACAACGTCAAACCTGACCGGACAGCCGAAGACCTACTCTTCCAGGTTCTTGTGGACTGGGGCGTCGACCTGACGCTGCCCATCCGCAGCGAGACCGTGCAGG
>NZ_SKCI01000006.1:402-123960 GCF_005434965.1 Marimonas lutisalis | reverse complement strand
GGCCGACCTTCTCACCGCTGTCGACAACGTCAAACCTGACCGGACAGCCGAAGACCTACTCTTCCAGGTTCTTGTGGACTGGGGCGTCGACCTGACGCTGCCCATCCGCAGCGAGACCGTGCAGGGCAAGACCGTGTTTTTTGTCGACGACAACGCGCTAGTTGCATGCTTTGACACTGGCATCACCGAGGATCTGGTAAAGGAGCTGGCCAAGCATGAGCCGCTACGGGTCGTGTTTCGCGATCACGGCTTCATCTCGGATGCGGTGAAGATCAACGTTGAACAGATCTTCCGCCAGCTCTCCCCCACTACCGACGTCAAGACGATTTAACCGGGAAGATTGAGAATACGTAATGCCACTCGCACTGCCCCAAACGAGTGGCGGCTAGATCCAGAAATTTCCCGAGCGACGCTGTCACGGTTCAGAAGTTACAGAAGACAACGGCACTAAACGAATTGCATGACGAGCAAGAACACAAAAACAGAAAGCGACCCGATGAACACAGATTTCTTTAAAGACGCGACCGACGTAGTGCTTGAAGTCGAAGTAAACCCTGATGCCGCAGCTCGGTTTGAGTCTCGATATCGGGCCATAACCGGTTCGGACCCAAAGCTCGGAGTGGGTTACCAACACCAGCCAAACAAATGGGGCCTAGAAGTCCGGGTGTATTTCAATAGTGAGGTGGATATGTCCGATGAGTTCACCTCTATTGACGTCTATGTCGAGCAAGGTGACCGACCTTATCGCAAGCTCTGGGTCTATAGATTGAACGACCGCGAATTTTTTTGGTCGCTCGTTGAAGCCGGATATCGACTTGGCGAAAACTGAATACTCTGACCATGCAAGGTAAACCGAGGGTGAAAACGTGACGATAGAAAAACTTGAAATGAAGACTCCTGAACTGTCACGGGATATCAAAACTCAGCTTGCCAAGTTACTGCCGGAACTTGTGACGGAGGTGAGGAACGAGACTGGCGAAATTGAGCAAGTTATTGATTTTGAGCTACTGAAGCGGATCCTCGATGGGCAAGCCACAGAGGGTATGCATGAGCGGTACCATTTAAACTGGCCGGGAAAGACTGCTGCACTCATCGAAGCCAATACATCATTGGAAAAAACCGTTCGTCCATCCGAAGCCGATAGTCTGCATTTTCAGAGCACCAAGAACCTTTTCATCGAAGGAGACAATTTAGACGGGCTAAAGCTGATCCGCGAGAGCTACCTGGGGAAAGTTGATATGATTTATATTGACCCACCCTACAACACAGGAAGTGACCTAATTTACAACGATCAATATAAGTTGGGCGCGGACGAATACCTCGAAAAGTCGGGGCAAGTTGATGGAATGGGGGGTAAGCTGGTAGCAAACTCTCAAACCAACGGTCGCTTTCATTCTGACTGGCTATCGATGATGTATCCTCGGCTACGAATAGCCCGCCAACTTATGTCCGATCAGGGGCTTATTTTTATTTCGATCGATGACAATGAGCGCGCTAACCTACAGAAGCTTTGCGAAGAGGTCTTTGGGGCCAGTAATTTCTTGGGCTGTTTCGTTTGGAAGCGCCGCAGTGGCGCCATGGATGCTGTGACCAACCTCAGTGAAGACCATGAGTACGTTTTGGTCTACTCGAAGTCGCAAGCCACCCTAAAGGGCGTTGAAAGAACATTTGAAAAATATAAGAACCCAGACAACGATCCTCGGGGGCCTTGGATCTCAGATAACCTCAGCGCAGGAAAACCGGGTGGCGATACATACTATCCGATAACAGACCCAGAATCTGGACACGAGTATCTTCCCCCTAAGGGAAGATACTGGCCTTACAGCCGCCAAACTATGGCGCAAAAGATTTCTGAAGGCCGTGTTATATTTCCTAAAGGGCCGACGGGCACTCCAATGCTGAAGCGCTTTGCATCTGAGGCAATGAAACCCACAATACCAGTATCATCTTGGATTGAGCGCCCTGCTGGTGGCGGCGGGCAAAGTACAATCGTTTCTCCAATGAATAGTTCCGCAACGACGGCGTTAAAAAACCTTTTCGGGGGCAAGCTTTTTTCATTTCCCAAGCCGGTTGAGTTAATAAGAGCACTAATTGATCAGGGAGCAGACAAAGACTCGATAGTTTTAGATTTTTTTGCAGGCTCAGGAACCACTGCTCAAGCAGTTTTCGAATGCAACGCGGCTGACGGCGGTAACCGTCGATGTATTCTGATTCAGCTGCCGGAGACAATTGACGAGGGATCAGACGCATTTAAAGAAGGTTACGAGACCATTGCGGATTTTTCGAAAGAACGGGTACGCCGCGCTGGAGAAAAGATCCTTGAAGGGAAGTGTGATCCCGGCTGGAACAAGGACGTCGGCTTCCGGGTTCTAAAAATCGACACATCGAACATGGAGGACGTTTTTTACCGTCCTGATGAGGTCAAACAAGCCGACCTTCTCACCGCTGTCGACAACGTCAAACCTGACCGGACAGCCGAAGACCTACTCTTCCAGGTTCTTGTGGACTGGGGCGTCGACCTGACGCTGCCCATCCGCAGCGAGACCGTGCAGGGCAAGACCGTGTTTTTTGTCGACGACAACGCGCTAGTTGCATGCTTTGACACTGGCATCACCGAGGATCTGGTAAAGGAGCTGGCCAAGCATGAGCCGCTACGGGTCGTGTTTCGCGATCACGGCTTCATCTCGGATGCGGTGAAGATCAATGTCGAGCAAATCTTTCGTCAGGTTTCCGTCACGACAGATGTTAAGGCGATCTAAATGCCAACAATCACGGAAATTCGACATGTCGCTAAGTCTGAACGCTATTGGATCTTTGTAGATGGCCAATACTGCACGAGCGTAAGAGTTAGAACTTTTCCAGCGCTCGAACTTGCGGTTGGGCAAGAGATTACTTGCGATGAAGTTATCGAGCTCGAGAATTTTCATTGGAAACATAAATATGGCGAGAAAGCCTGGGAGAAAGAAAAAGTTCGAATTGATCGTGTAAGGAACATTATCGAAACCAAGTTTCCAAGACTCAAAGTCTCTGTTGTTGGTTTCGGAGCTGATTCGAATAAGTTTTTGGGAGAACATCCTGATGAGTCTGGAAAGCCCGACCTCTTGATAGAGGGACGAGACTCTGGTCGAAAATACTGCATGCTTGAGGTGTCAGGCACGGAATATATGCGCGGCGATAGCTATTGGGTGCGTCCAGACAAATTGAGTTACGCACAGAAAAATCCAACGGAAGATGTATGGGTCTGCCTTCATTACAGCCAGCCCTCTGAAAAGCTCGTTTTCATTAGACCAAAACCAGAAACTGACTACAGGCCGTCTGAGAAGGAAATACGAGGCTCAATCGAGCATTATGTTGAATTTTCAGAGCATTCGGACGAGCACAAAAGTGCCGATGACTTCTTCGACCACCTACTTTCGAAGAGGGATCTTAAATGAGGGAGATTGCGGGAAGATGAAGCTCAAGTTCAAGGTTCAACCCTATCAAACCAATGCCGTCGCTTCCGTAGTAGACTGTTTTTCCGGTCAGCCGATGGCCAGTGGCGTCAACTATCGGATCGATCCAGGCCGCAAGGCACAGACCAGCGCGTTCGAGGAAGGCTTCAAGAATGCGGATATCGCGCTTAGCGAGGTACAGGTGTTGGCAAATATTCAGGATGTGCAACGCCGTCAGAATCTTCCGATCAGCCAAAGCCTCATCGACTTCACCGGCGCCAACGCGCGTGGTGAACAGACACCAGCGCCAGCGACCTACACTCGCGATGCACTGGCCGCTAGCCGCTATCACCTCGACGTCGAGATGGAGACCGGCACCGGCAAGACCTACTGCTATATCAAAACCATCTTCGAAATGAACAAACGCTTCGGTTGGTCGAAGTTCATCATCATGGTGCCCAGCATCGCCATCCGCGAAGGCGTTTACAAATCGCTTCAGATCACAGCTGACCATTTCACGGAAAGCTACGGCAAGAAGGCGCGGTTTTTCATCTACAACTCAAAGCGGCTGCATGAGTTGGAAAGCTTCTCGTCAGACGCTGGAATCAACATCATGGTCATCAATATTCAGGCCTTTGCTTCCCGTGGAGCAGATAATCGTCGCATTTACGACGAACTCGACGACTTCCAATCCCGCCGTCCCATTGACGTGATCGCCAGCAACCGGCCGATCCTGATCCTAGACGAGCCGCAAAAGATGCAGGGAAACGCAACGATGGCAGCATTGCCAAAGTTCAAGCCGCTGATGGTACTGCGCTATTCAGCAACCCACAGGACCCAGCACAACCGGATCCATCGCCTGGACGCCTTGGATGCCTACAACCAAAAGCTTGTTAAGAAGATCGCGGTACGTGGAATCCAGACCCGCGGCCTGGCTGGAACCAATGCCTACCTTTACCTCGAGGGGATCGACATCTCGAAGAAGGCTCCGGTTGCTCGGATCGAAATGGAAGTGAAGCTGAAGACCGGCGAAATCAAACGGCAACTTCGGAGGCTAGAGTTTCGCGACGATCTTTTCACCCTTTCAGGGGAGCTGGATCAGTACAAAGGCTTTACGATCTCTCAGATCGACTACAACCACGACACCGTGGAATTTACCAACGGCGAAGTTCTAACGGCTGGTGAGGCCACCGGCGACGTTTCAGAGCGCGACATCCGGAGGATCCAGATCCGCGAGACGATCAAAGCGCATTTCGAAAAGGAAAAGCAGCTCTTCGCTCAAGGGATTAAGGTGCTTTCGCTGTTTTTCATCGATGAGGTGGTTAAGTACCGCGATTACGGTCAGCCGGATGAAAATGGAGAGTACGCCAGGGTATTCGAAGAAGAATACGAACTTCTGAAGGACGAGTATCTTTCAGAGCTGGCAATCGACAACGATGCCTACCGTAAATATCTCAAGGCTATTGACGTAACGAAGACTCACAACGGCTATTTCTCAATCGACAAAAAAACCAAACAGTTGAAGGATCCCGTGGTCGGTGCGCGAGCCGTCGATTCCGATGATGTCGACGCTTATGATCTCATACTGAAAGACAAGGAAAGCTTGCTAAGCCTTCCCGGCCCAACCGACAGCCCCGATCAACGGGCAAAAAGAGAGGTTCGCTTCATTTTCTCTCACTCTGCGCTACGGGAGGGGTGGGACAACCCAAATGTCTTTGCCATGTGCATGTTGAAGCACAGCGACAATACGATCTCTCGACGACAGGAAGTCGGTCGAGGCTTGCGACTATCGGTAAACCAGCACGGCGACAGAATGGACCACCCGGCGGTAGTTCATGACATCAATGTTCTTACGGTGATCGCGAGCGAAAGCTACAAGGATTTCGTGGGCGGGCTTCAGAAGGAAATTTCGGAGACTTTGTCCTCACGGCCCCGGCAGGCCACCGAAACCTACTTTACAGGAAAGACCATCACGACCGATTCGGGCCCTGTTGAAATCACGCCTGCAATGGCCAAGCAGGTGTACAGATACCTCGTCAAGAATGATTACACGGACGACACTGATCAAATTTCTGAATACTATCACAAGGCAAAAGAAGCAGGCACTCTGGTCGAGTTGCCAGATGAACTCAAGCCGCATGCCGAACAGATATTCCAGCTCATTGACAGTGTGTTTAGCGACGCACAGCTGCCTAAAGTTGACGATGGGCGAAAGCCAAAGACCAACCCACTAAATGCTAACTTCGAGAAAAAGGAGTTCCAAGAACTCTGGTCGCGGATCAATCGGAAAGCAGTCTATCGCGTGGACTTCGACTCAGCTGAGTTAGTTCGAAAATGCGTCAGCGCCATCGACAGCCAACTCCGCGTTACGCCACTTCAGTATACCGTTCAAGCAGGCGTTCAGACAGATGGGATTACTGACGATCAGTTGAAGGCTGGCGACGGCTTCGAAGTCACCACCACTTCCATCCAACATGGCGGCTCGGTTTACTCTCGAGTAAAATATGACTTGGTCGGCAAGATCGCAGAAAACTCTCAGCTTACGCGCCAATCAACCGCGGAAATCCTTTCGGGCCTAGAGGCCAGCATCTTTGCTCAGTTTCAGCAGAATCCGGAACACTTCATCGCAGAGGCGTCACGACTAATTGCCGAGCAGAAGGCGACGATGGTCATCGAGCGTCTGAATTATGACGAGGTCGCTGACCGCTACGACGTCGATATCTTTACCGCCAATCAAACTGGTCAAGATTTCTCACGTGCGAGCTCCAAGCTAAAAAACCACGTCTACGATTATGTTGTAACGGACTCTGATGTTGAAAAGCGGTTCGTGGCAGACTTGGACACAAGTACAGAAGTGGTCGTTTACGCCAAGCTTCCTCGTGGCTTCCTGATTCCTACGCCAGTTGGAGATTACAACCCAGATTGGGCAATCTCTTTCAAAGATGGGGGCGTGAAACACATCTATTTCGTCGCTGAAACAAAAGGTTCGATGTCTACGATGAAACTGCGCGAGATCGAAAAAACCAAAATCGAGTGCGCTAGAAAATTCTTCGATGAAATCAATCAGACGATTTCACAAAATAAAGTGAAATACGAGGTCGTCACTGACTACGCAAAGCTAATGGATATCGTCGGCCCAGTGGCATGATGAAGCCACGCTCGATCAACATTTTTCTCCTCGACGGCGACCCGAATGGCATCCGGGTGGCACAGATCTCGATGTCGACAATCCAGGCGATCGCCTTCCGACGCAACCAACTTCGCCGGGTTCGTGAAGCTTTCCCGGAGATCGAGCGGCCAGGCGTGTACATCCTGATTGGGGCCGATGAAGAGGCGCAAGACCGGCAGCTTGCATATATCGGCGAGTCCGAAGGCGTCGGCGCTCGACTATCGTATCACAACTCGAATGAGGCCGGTCGCGATGCCAAGGGCTTCTGGACCGATACGGTCGTGCTGATCAGCAAGGACGAGAACCTGACCAAGAGCCATGCGCGTTATGTGGAAGCCTGCCTGATCCGGGGCGTTGCAAGCAATCCGCGCTGGACCCTGCCCAATACGCGCATGCCCTCTGATGACGCTGGTAAGTTGCCGCTCCCTGACCGCGCAGCCATGGACGAGTTCGTGGATCAGACAAAAACGCTGGTTGGAGCCCTCGGCTGGGATCTTTTCCGAGAAATTCGTGGTCGAACGCCGGAGCAGAGTGCAGATAGAGACCTTTCAAAGGCTGAGCTCCATGGAAGCCCTCGGTTCTTCTTCCGAGGCGAGGGCTTCGCCGCAGAGATGGAGATCGGGCCCTCTGGCGATTTCTTAGTTGTAGCGGGGTCGAGGGCAAGGGTTAGGACGACGCGAACTATACCGAGGGGTACGATCACGCTGCGAAACACCCTCGTCGAAAAAGGCGTTCTCCAACAGGAAGGCGATTTTCTCGTCTTCACAAGCGCCTACAGCTTCACGTCTGCTTCTGCCGCAGCTGCTACCGTTATTGGCGCGAGTGCGAATGGCCGGATCCTTTGGAAGCTCTCGGATGGACGCTCCTACGCGGATTGGGAGGCAAATCAGGACGAGGCTGGGGGCACCACAGAGCCTTGACGGCCATTATTGTCCAGAACAACCTGCATTCCACCTTCAACCGGCTCGGCACAGCCGAGCGTGCTCCCGCATTAAGGCGTAGTCGCTTAGCATCTCCGCAATCTCCGATCCCTCAGGAAGCAGTGCCAGCTCCTCCGCCGCCCGCGCCTGGAACTCCCTGCCATATTCCACGACCGGCGGACACGCTGCCACGCTGACCGTTTCAAAACCCGCCGCCGCGCAGCCGGTCAACCAGCTCGCCCCGATCACGAGGACGACGAGCTGCAGCCTCCAGCATCCTTCTTTGCAAGTCATTGGCCTTTTCCATATTTTCGAGCTTCTCGGACAGCCGCCCTGCGCGTTCGCCCGAGCGGCGGAGGGCCAGCAGGAACAGAAGGATCGCGAGGGCGGTGACGCCGTAGTGGAGCGCCGAGCGCGCCCATGCAGATCCGGCGAGCGTCGCCAAGAACCCACTGATCACCGTCGCCCCCGCTTCCAGTCGTCGAGCCGGGCATAGATCGTGACCGCGATGCCACCGAGGGCCACCGCGATGAATACCCAGCGAAGCGTGTCGAGATACGGAATTAGCGGCAGGATCGCGGTCTGGGTCTCGGCAAGAACGTTTTGCGCGACCTCGACCCCGCCCGCGCCGAGTGTCGCCACTCCCGCAGCGCCACCGCCCTTCATAGTCCGGCTCTGCGCCAGAACCTCGCGCGCAGGCGGGGTTTCGGCTGCAAATGCCGTCGCCCGGACTGGGAACCGCTCGCCCCACTGGCGCGAGGGGCCGAGGTCGACATGCATGAACCCCGAGCGCGGATAAAAACCGAACCCTAGGAATCCGACCTCGCGAGCCGCCGCCTCGAAGGCCACCGGGTCGTGGTTCGTCATGGCGATGTCGAACGCCGCGCCGTTCATGTGCTTCGAGCGGGTTGCACCGCCGACGGCGCGATTGTGTTCTGGGCTGCGATAAGCGGAACGGACGATCAGCGGCTTGCCCAGCCGGTCCCGCAACGACTGGAGCTTGTCCAGCGCGGGTTCGTTGATGAGCAGCTTGCCGGTGCCTCTGCAGGCTATTTCGGCGGGCGAGAAGTTGGACCAGCGCCAGGTGTCGTCCGGCACGTCGCGCCAATGGTCGTAAAAGGTCGTGATCATGGTTTCCTCCAGAAACGAAGAAACCCGCCACCAGGGCGGGTTTGATTTGTCGGATCGTTCGTTCGTTTGTTCGGCTACGGCGATCCGCCGAAGATTTTGAGCTTCAGTGCAATCCCGGCGAGGAGCGCCAGCATCAAGCCGGTGGTGATGAGATGTACCGCTGTCTGAACGGCTGTGCGCCGCACGAAGCGGATGCAGTCCAAAAGTGAACGGAGATCGCGAATATCGAGGGCTGCGTCCTTGCCATCGATCCCGGCATCGGCCAGCGCGCGTTTGGCCCCTGCTTCGGCAGCGCGCGTCAGCATGGCCTGGAATTCAATTTCGGACATGCGCATGTCGCCCTGATCGGTTCGAGGCGGCGTCATGACGAAATAATCCCAACTTCTGTTGGCAGCGCGGCCGTGGTCCAGGGCGTGCTGTCGGCTGGGTTTAGATCCCATGTCGAATAGACCGGCGACGGCATATCCGCGGATGGCGTACCGGGGGATGCGTCATAGTCCACGCCGCCGATTCTCAGGAACCCTGCAATGCCTGTCGGCCCGGCCGTGCCAAGCTGGGCCAGCTGTTTCACATGCACACCCGCGATGGTCGAGGCTCCGCCCGGTCCTGTCGGCCCTGCCAGCGAAAACGACAGGCGCTGGCCGGCAATGTCGCTCGCCGCTCGGGTGGCGATGTCGCCGTCCTTCACCGCGTCCACCCCGCCTGAGAAGGCGTCATAGGTTGCGACCAGATCGGGCGTACGCCGAGCGAAGCGCCGCCCGATGGTCGAAACGCCATCGAGCACCGCAATGTGTGCGTAGTAGCAGGTGGTGTTGGTGTAGTAGTCGTGCAGCCCGTGGTTCTTCCAAATGCATCGGACCGGCTTTCCCTTGGCTCCGGTGTTCGGCGCGGTGGCGCTGCTCTGAAGAACGCCGTCGACATAGAACTCGATGGTTATGTCCGCGCCGACCTGCACGCGCACATCCACCCAATAGGCCTGGCCCGACGCCGCAATAAAAGACGACCCGCCGTCCACATTGGTGTCGCCCATTGACATCGCGTGATACTTTTCATCGTCGCGCTCGGTTCGGACGCGTGCGATCAGCGCATTCGCATCATCGTAGAATTCGAGAAAGGTGCCGTCGGTGCCGATGATGTGGCCGCTATTGGCCGGCGACCGGTAGCGGAAGCCCAGCCAGACATCGCCGGAGGGGGCTCCCCACGAGGCCGAGAACGGGACAGAGGCCGTTTCGGTCGTCGTGATCTTGATGCAGTTGACGTCAAGATCGACATCGAACCCCGCGGCGTCGGTGCTGATGCGGCCCTCGACGCCCGCAAGGTCAGTGACCTGGTGTCCAAGATGGAGGATGTGGCTCATGGAATTACCTCGATGTAGAGAGCGGCCTCGGCGGCCGTGAGACGGGACTGGCCGCCCCATTCGTTGAAGATGTCGATACCCGGGATCGTGAGGCGCGCGTCGCTGCCAAAGCCGATCCAGAGCTGCGCCTCTGCGATGGTCAGCCGCACGGCCCCACCGCGATCGAGGAAGATCGCGGTCTCGGCGACAGTCAGACGCGCGTCGGCCCCGATCTCGGTCCAGGTTGAGACCTCGGCCACCTTGATGCCATCGGGCATGAAGAGCCGGATCGAGCGGGCCTGCCATGCTTCGTAGCTGATCGTCCCCGATGAGCGGCGCGCTTGCACCCGGACGTCGAAATGCTTGGTACCCGTCGGCGCGGCGAGGATCGGAACATCCTCCTTGGTCAGCGTGAGGCTGTTGGCTGTACCCACGTCGATCACGGCAGCGGGTGGTTCCAGCGTCGCGTCCGTGTCGGGATCGACCCAGCGGATTTCGACCGAGTAAGTGACTCCAGGCTCTGGCCCGATATCGCCCGCGTCATAGGCATCGAATACGCTGCTGGTCTGGGTGAGCCTGTCTCGATGGGACCAGGCCAGAAGGACCGGCCCGAGATTCAACACGTTCGGGTTAACGACCGACACACCGTTGCCGCGCAGATCACCGGGGGGCAGCGGACGTATGGCGCGGCTGGCCAGTGTCACTTCGTCCTCGGGCGCCTGTGCGAGTGGAAGCGTGCCGAAGCCAGTTTCGGGCAGCATCTTTATTGTCACCGTTTCGCCGGCAGCGAACCCCGCCTCGGACGCATTCGCCAGCTGCTGCCAGCAGATGATCGGCGTTCCCGCGGGATGGGTTTGCGGCACCGTGTCGAGACACCCGCGCCCGACGGTCAGCGCGGTGGCACTCACCCCGTCGATCCGAACCAGCTCCTCGCCGATCGCAGCCAGAGTGCCGATGGCCACGTCCCCGAGTCCGGTCCAGTTCCCGACGGTCAGCACGCTCTCGGCCGGATCGTCGCTGACGTCCGAGATAAGCAGTGCCGTTGGAACGAACTCGACCGCTTCTTCGAGCGTGTAGCCCGCCCCGCTGTCGCTCCAGACCTGCGCCGACAGCGCATCGGCCGAGGGACGTTCCCCAGCCGCGACGATCGCACCTGCATCGGGATCCTCGTCGAGAAGCGCATCGGCCTGTGCATGGCCCAACTCCTGGACGAGTAACCAGTATGGCGCTTCCGCCACCCAGCGGCGCGTCAGCGGCTTGGGCGGCAGGATCAGGCTTCCGGGATCGCCACTTTCACCGCCGACAAGGGCGGTCTCGCCAAGCCCGAAGACATCCTCGGCGATCTTGAGGCGCACACCGTTGGCCCGCCCGTCGCCATGATCGATCTCAACGATGCGGACCACTACGCCCTCAAGCCCACGCCGGGGATTGGACAAAACGACCACGTCGCCCGGATCGAGATTGGCGCCGGCACGGCTGACCGTGATCTCCCCCGACAGGATCGGTGCGGAGAGCGCCCGCAGGTCGCGCTCGGCGACCCGGACTGCAAGGGACTCGAAGCGAATGCCCGGGTAATCGACCGTGGCGCTCACCACCTGACCGAGGTCCTGCACGAGCGCGGTATCGGTGACGCTGACCGAACCAGTCTGGTCTGTGCGGGCGTCGGAAAACTTCGCCGTCACCGAGTTCACGAGATCAGCGGCTTCGCGACGCCCCAGCTCGCCCCAATCGACGACATTGGTCTCATCGAAGACCGGCAGCGTCTCGGGATCATAGTCGGCGCGGATCAGGCGCAATTCCCAGCGGCCCGAGCGGCGATCGACATAGAGATAGGCGTCGATGTGCTTCAGCACGTCGGCGATGAAATCCTCAATGGTTGACTCTCGTTGCCATAGGAGCGAGAGCCCAAACCCCTCGGAGAAGAGCGCATCCGCGGCGATGGCAAAGCTGGGCCCGATGTCAGAGAACGTATGCCCCAGCCCCCAGTCGCCATTGGTCAGACACTCCCGGATGATGTGCGCGGGGTTCATGTCGGGGCCTTGCCCGAAGGCCGCACGCAGCGAGGCCACCAGCGCATCCGGATCGCCAGGAGGCACCACCGGGACGCCATCGACCGGAGTGTTGTCGATCTGGGCAGTGGCGCTGGTATCTGAAAGCGCGATGTTGAAGGCGAAGACATCAACCTCCGAGATGCCGGAAAGCGTTGCGATGGCCGTCTGCAGGGTTGGAGCCGGGCTCGGCTCACCGTCTGTGACGAAGATCAGGATGCGGCGTTTGCCGCCTGAGCCATTGAAGAACGTTCCCGCCTGACTGACGGCGACCCCAAAATCCGTCCCGCCGCTCACGGAGCTCGAGAGCGCATCGACCCAGTCCTTCAGTTCGCTATAGGCCGTGGCATCGGCGTTGCGTCGCAGGATCGTGCCGGAAACGGAGGAGTTCCAGGTGACGATCTGGACGTCGTTGGGTTCGAGAGCGTTCTTGCCGATCTCTTCCACCAGCCGCGAGACGGCAGCGATCTGTGCCGCCATGCGCGATCCTGACATCGAGCCCGAGGCGTCCATGGCGATGTAGATCGCGGCATCGCCGATCCGGACTTCTGGCACGATCTGCGCTTTTTCGGGATACCATTGCGGACCGCCATCCTCGGCCTTCAGGATCCGCGTCAGGCGCACCGACCAGGGCTTGAGATAGGGGTTGAGGCCAAGAAACACCTGCCGCAGCACGAGGCTGCAGATCCCACGATAGCCGGGCACATCGGCTCCGGCTCGCGACGCGAGATAGTCGTTTTGCGCCTGGGTCGGCGCGCCCATCAACACGTCGATGTCGCCGACAACGCCGCCTTCGCGCTTTTCTCCGCCGAAGAGATTGGGCTTGTTGATCCGGATGCGCCCGCCTGCCGCCCCGCCGTTGAGGCTTGGCACACTGGCCGCATCCAACACCGCTGCCGATTGGGCTGTGAACGCCGTGGCAGCGGGCTCGACAAGCCACGTGGTTATGCCAGCGCCCGCATCATAACTCACGGCCTGAACCGTCACGGTCCGGGTCGTGTTGTCTGTCAGAAGCTGCAGGTCATAACTCTGGCCGAGCCGGATCCCGCTGAGCGAGCCCGGGAAACGGAGCTCGGCCACGCCGTCGCCCTCTGCCGCCGCGGCCGCGAACATACCCGTTACCGTGCCGTAGCTCGCCAGTGCGCCGACGCCAGTCCCGGCGGAACTGCTCTGTCCGGTGCCGATCGACCAGGCCGTGCGGTCATCGACGCGGATTTCACGGATGGCATCGACCGGCCCGTGACAGAGCGCGAGATGCGCCCCAAGCGAATATCGGTACCCGACGGTTTGCGACTTTGAACGACCGCCCATGGCTCAGGCCTCGCTCGCCGCACGCGCGGCGCGTTTCTCAGCCTCTGCGATCACGCGGAATGCCAGGGCATCACCAGTCGCAGCGAGCACGTCGGCTGGAAGCCCGTCTGCCAAGAAAGCCTGCCAGTCGAGGCCATGACGGCGGAACCATGGCCGCGCGCCCTGAAAGCACAGTCGGGACGCGCGCAAGTCCTGCACCGTGACGATCAAGTCTTCGTTCATTTCTTGCCGCCCTTCTTGCGGATCGGATCGACTTTGAGATCCCCCGCCCAGACGACATTCGGGCCGCGCAGCAACATGGTGCCGAAAACCACGGGGATCGGGCGGCCTTCCTCGGCCGTCGGCAGGTCGAAATCATCAAGCCCAGCCGCCTTCGGGGCTTCGAGTTTCGGTTTGGGTGAGAGCGCATAGGAGATCGCCGTCAGCACGAGGCTGGCGACGATCTGGACGACGAAGTTCCAGACCATGATGGGTTCTCAGATGTAGGTCAGACGATGCTGGTGCCGCCAAACGGATTGCGGCCGGGAATGTCGGGAAAGCCGCCGAAGTTCAGCAGGTTGCCGAACTTGGCCTTGCAGGTGTCACGCCGCAGATCACAGCCGGGGGCGATCTCGACGAGCGCCAGGGTTTCGGGATCGTCGATGGCCGCCTCCAGATCGGGCATGCGACCAGAGAGCGTCAGGGCATCCCCGACATGTCCGGAGATGAACCCCAGGATACCCGCGTGGCGCAGAATGCCACCCCGGAACCAGCCGTTTGGCAACAATGCGGCCTCGGGGACTGTGATCGTCAGGCCCTGATGCGCACTCGCCGTGCCCCCGACGAAAAACGTTTCGATGTCGAGGCGGCAGCCCCGGGAATAAAGCGCATGACGACAGAGACGTTGATATTTGGCGCGCACGCCTTCGCGGCGCATGGATGTGAAGAGGGATTCACAGCGTAGAGTGATGCGCCGACCTTCGACCCGAGCCGAGACCACTCGACCCTTCCAATGCGCAACCACCTCCGTCGGCACCTGTTCGTGGCCGCGAAAGATGGTCAGCGTCGTGACCGCACGACCACGGGGTCCGAGATAACGTCGGGCGAAGGGATCGGAGAGCGGAAAGGAGACGCTGAGATCGACCCGTCTAGGGTCGCTGCTCTGAACGACAGACCCTTGGCTGACGGGCGAAGGGTCCCAGATCAGATCCTCAGTCTCGTCGGCAATCGCCCCTGCAGGCGAAGTCCAGGCCGTAGCTCGGCTGGTGAACCGCCAGACCAGATCTCCTTCTGCAAAAAGATACAGGAAATACGGCCGCCCTTCGGCGGTCGAGGTTTCAGCAAGATCGTAGGTCATGTGGGTACAGCGGTCATACTGGCGTCTCGATCAGGCTGGCTGCGAACTCGGACCGGTTGCCGAAATGCTCCAGTTCGATCCGGTCGGTATCGAGCCGCACCTTCGTGAGCAGATGAACGGGCGTTGTGACGGGAATGCTCTTCCCCGGCGCCGCGATGGTCAGCCGAATACCAAGTGCGTCATAGACGGCGTCGGTGATCTCGCGGAACACCGGGCCAGAGGCGACCTCGAACATCACGTGCCGTCCGATCCAGACACCGGGATCAGCGGTGGCCGCGACGACAATTGAAGTGGCCGAGGACGTGACAGGTGCCTGCAATACCAGTTCCCGCCCCCAGGTCGGAAGCCAGAAAGCGCGTTGGCGGCCGCGCAACGCATGCAGCCAGCGGCGGCGCGACCAGCGGGCCGTACCTCGGTCAACAAGGGTGATCGTCGACCGACGCTGGACATGGGACAGCACCGGTTCCATCACGACGGGACCGAAGCCATTGTCGATGACCTCGACGGATTGCGCGATGCTCTCGGCCAATGGCTGACGGAGCACGGCCGGATCGGTCAGCACATCGAGCCCGAGATGGGTGGGATAGCTGCTGGCCGGTGTCACCATTGCGTCCTGCAGCGTGAAACGCGCCGTAACGGTTCCCAGTCGCTGACGCCGCCTGTCGATCTCGATAGGACGCGTCAGGATCCCGGTGCCCACTGGAACCACAATCGGATGCACCAGCGTCACGCCCGCTGGCGAGGCCAGCTCCAACCGGTCCGGCAGGACCGCGCTGACCTCTACGGGGACTGCCTCCCCGCCATCGGCGGCGATAACCGCCTGTCCCGGTGCCTCGAAGATTCCCTCGCTGGTATCTACGAACACAGTCAGGTCGGCGGCATCGATTGGTGTCGTCGCCGGACGCGCCAGATGCCAGAGAGGAAGGATCCTATCGTCAAGTGCCCCAGCCTGGGCGAGCTCGGCGGAACGTGCGAGGCCAATCCCATCAAGTGAATGCGTGTAGGTCAGGATCGACCGGGGTCCCGTCCGCAGCGCGATACGCTGTTCGGCCGCCTCGGTGATCAGTGTGTCGGTGTTCCATTCCAGCACTTCAGAGACCGGTTGGCGTACAGGGAAAGGCCAGAGGTCAGGCATCAAGGCCTCCCCGATTGCGCCGGATCACGTTGACGATCAGTCGTTCGCCCGCGGGCGTCGCCAGATAATCGCCGACGATGGAGGGATCGAGCACGTTGACGATACGGGTCGCGGACTGAGCGCCCTGGCCTTCGCCACTCGCCTCAACCCCAAGCCGACCGCCCCGCCCACGCCGCAAAGGCAGGATCGCCTCCGGGCCTGCTTCACCCATCAGCCCGATGCCGCGGGCAAAGGGAAACACGGTCGGGTGTGAGACCACACCACCGCTGGCAAAGGCCGTGATTTCGCCGGCCTGACCGAAGGCACCGCCGCGCGCAAAAGTGCCGCCAATCCCGAAGAGACCGCCGAGGGCGCTGGTCAGCCAGCCAAAAAGGCCGCCACCCCCGCCGGTGCCCGCGCCGGAAAAGGCACGAAACAACGCATCCTCTATCGGTTTGAAGGCGTTATCAATCAGACGGTTTGCCAGGTTCTGCGCGATCCCAGATATTGCGCTCGCGAAGGTTTGCCAGCTCAGTTCGCCTGACTTCAGAGCCTCTTTGATCGGCCCGGTGATATCGTCGGCCAGCCCTCGCGCGATTTCCTGCGTGCGCTCCACGGCAGCCCGCGCCGCATCCCAGGACTGGCGCGCAACATCGGCAGCACTTTGCAGCGCCCCACCGGCACGACCGGCTGCAGCGGCCGTCTCATCAAGCGCGGCTGCAGGACCACCCGTTTCATCTTCGGCCAAGGCCGCATCAAAGCGATCCGCAGCTGCCGTGGCTCCATCAAGGGAGGTCTCTGCCTCGGCGCCTGCAGCTCGCATCGCCGTGCGCAAAGCCTCAATGGCTTCTAGCGGCTCCAGGGCGCCATCTGCGAGCGTTGCGGCGCTCTGCCTCCATGCCTCGGCTGAAGCGGCGGCGTCTCTGGCTGCTCCGGCAAGTCCGAGATCTGGAACAGCCAACGGGTTGTCCGCGAAGGCACCGGCAAAAGCATCTTGCGCTGCATTGGCCGCCTGGGTCGCAGCACCCGTAAAGCGGTTCTCAAGCTGTCCCAGATCGAGATCGGCGATCAGGCCGATCCGCCGCTCCACGCCAAGCGCTTCAAGCCCGGCATTCACGCCATCGATGAAACCGTTGATCCGGGACACAACGCCGTTCAGCATCGCCTCGACGCCTTCGATCAAGCTGTTCGCCGCCTGAAACGCCAAATCGCCTATGGCGGCAGGCAAAAGCACCCAGACAGCCTTGATCGCCTCGAACGCCCCCTCAAAACTGTTCACGGCGGCATTGGCAAAACCGACAACGCCTTCAAGCGCGCCCTGCATAGCGGTGGCCGAAGCTGCTTGAACGTCGGCGAAAGCCGCCATCGCAGAGGCTGCAAAACTACCAACACCCATCTTGATCCGTTCCCAGACCTCGCTCACGAGGTTGCCCAGCATAGCCATGGCATTGCCGAAGCCACCTGCTCCGGAGACAAGCTGACCGAATTGGTAGATCAGTTCACCCGCGCCAACGATCAGCGCCCCGATCCCGGTTCGGATCAATGCGCCTCGCATCACGACAAGTGCGGTTGCAAGCCCGCGGACGGAAATCGCCGCAGCCGTCATTCCGGCCACCCAGCGCCCCGCCAGGAGGGCTGCGAAGGTCGTGGCGTAGGTGGTCAGACGGCCGATATTGTCGAAGAGCCCGCGAATGGCGATGCCCAGCGGGCCGGTGCGACTGGCCACGGACGCCATAGCATTCGCGACCGCTTCGAGTGCGGGGGCTGCGGCAACCGCCAACTGGTTCGACAGCCCGCGCCAGACCAGGCCTAGCCGAGAAATTGCGTCATTGGTGCGTTCGATCTGGTCGGCATCCTGCTCGGACACAACAACACCGAACGCAAGGACGTCCTCGGTCGCCTGGCGGAGCGTCGCAGTGTCGATGCGCGACATTGCGATTGAGCCTTCTTCGCCGAAGAGCTGACCGGCGACCGCGGCGCGCTCGGCCACCGGTACGAAATCTTCGATGGCGGCGTTGATGGCGCCGACGCGCTCATCTAGCGGTAGGCCCAGCAGGTCAGACGCGGACAACCCAAGCCGCTCAAGTGCCTGCGTTGCAGGGCCGCTACCGGCGGCCGCCTGGCTGAGACGACGCGTGAGGTCCTTCGTCGCCTGCTCGATGCCAGACATCGAGACGCCCGCCAGTTCGCCAGCACGTTCGAGTGTCTGGATTGAGGCGACCGTGGTGCCGAGGGATTGCGCCAGCTTTGCCTGTGCATCCACCGTCTGCAGCCCGGAGCGGACCATGGCAACTCCAGCAGCCGCAGCGGCGGCAACTGCAGCAGCCGCAGCGATCCGGACGCGCCGCGAGAATGCAGCCAGCCGCGTATTCGCCGCCTCCATCTCCCGGCTGAGCCGCCCGAAGCCACGCGCCCCGGCTTCGCCGACACCTTCCAGCTCGGCGCGCACCTGCCGCCCGCCAACCGCGGCAAGGCGGACAGAAACGCGCTTCTCAGCCATTGGTGTGATCCATCTGTTCGTTGAGTTTGGTGACCATCACCGCCTCGATGACGGGCAACAGTTCAGCCATAACCAGTGGCGAGATGCCAAGGGCATCACCCAGTGCCAGTGCAGCCGACATGTCCCAGCCGACGACAGCGCCGGGCAGCACGCGCAGTTGTCCGCCAAGACGGCCTACAAGATCCAAGACCTGCCAGCCTTCAAAGGAGGTGGGTCGATTCAGCCGCGCGGGGCAGTCTTCGCAGACTTTTTCGCAGGCTTGACAGTATTGCTCGCCCCCGCCGAAGGACCACTCGGCAAGGGCGCTAAGGCGTTTTTTTCCTGTTCCAGCAGCAGGCCCTTGGACACATAGGTCAGCTGAAACGCCTCGAAGATTGGCCAGACGTCCAGGAGCGCATCGATGGCCTCGGGGCTCGGGTCGATGGGATTGCCGTCGGCATCGCCGATGCCATCCCAGGCGAGGATCACCCGGCGAGCCAGTGCTTTAGCGAATGCAACGGCGCGTTCCTCGTCAGACGCCTCCTCGGGGACCTCCTCAACAGCGGTGTCGCTCCGCGTCGCCACCATCAGAGCTGTGGTCAACGGGCGCAGCTGCACCCGCACGCCGGGCACGAGATCATGCCAACACGGGGCGTTGGTCAGGTCGAGCGTCAGCATCAATACACCTCGATGTCGTTGATCAGGGTCGCAGTGCACATCCGCCCGATCAGACTGTCGCGCGCGGCCTGCCAATCGAAGGTCGCTTGGACACCCTGCGGCCCGGAGATCTCGATCCGCGGGCGCGGCAGGTAGACGGCGTGTACGGTGAAGGTGAAGCTCTCGCCCGACGGCAAAACGTAGGCGAACTCCAATTCGCAAGCCTCGCCGTTGATGGCCTGCGTTACCAGCGTCTGATCGGCGAAGCGCACTTCGATTGAGCCGGTCAGCGCGGCGATAGAGGGGTCGGCCCCATCAATACGGCCGTCTGACCGGATGGTTTCGATACGGTCGAGGTTGTTTGCATAGGTGATGTCGGCCGAGACGACGTTGCCAAGCGCCGATCCGTTGCGGGTGATCGCCCCGTTGAAATGGCCGAAGCGCTGCAATTCGAGCGATGCAGGCGTGCCTGCACTCGTCGTTGTGCCCACGGTCTCCCCCTGCGCCACCAGACGGGCCGTTGCGGTCAAAAGGCCAGATCGCTGCATTTGCCAGGTGATCTGGTCGAGCACACAGCCGGAATACATCGCATAGCGCGGCACCTCGGGCATGCCGGTCTCGATAGACATGCTGGGCAGCGTCCAGGCCCCCGACTGAAACTCATGGGTCCAGGGGCCGGTGCCGGTCGTGGTCGGATCACCAAAGGCAGCCTTGAGCCAGAAGCCGAAGGCTTCCGCATCGAGCGGCACGACCACATCGCCATCGGCCGTCACCGCATCCTTGATTGGCGCCAGCGGATCCCGGCCGTAGCCGAGCAGTTCCGAGTTCAGCAGCGGCTGCTCTGCGCCAAGCGAGGTACTGGCGAAGGGCATCTTCGTGAAGCCGCCCACGGGGGGCGTTCCATAGGTCGTCTCGAACGCAAGCGCCATTTGCGCCCGCGCCCCTTGGGCTCGTGCCATTGGAAGTTTCTCCTGTAACGAATAGAGTGTTTTCGGGCATCAGGTGACGTTACAAAACCCGGACATTCTATGGGTTTCAGTCCACTAGCGAATTTTGAGGAGCCGCCACGTTGGAAACGGTTTTTACCATCATCATCGGGCTGGCAGCTCTCTATGTCGTTCTTTGGATTTACATCCTGTTACCCGCAGGGATGGCCGCGAAACGCGGGCGCAGTGCCTTTGGCTGGGTGGTTTTGAGCCTGATTTTTTCGCCAATCCTTGCCTGCCTTTTGCTGCTACTCCTTGGAGACAATCCGAACGCGCAACGAGGTTAACCTTCGCACAGCGTGCTGGAGTTTATCCAAGCGGATCGCTTGTCGCGTAGAACAGCGAAACCCTGATCACGGCAGCCTTCAGGCTCGCGGCGCCCTCGACCGGCAGATCGACTGAGCGTGGTGCTTCGGCCTCGACCCAGTCGCAGAGGCCGCCCAGCGTCCGATCAGCGGCGAGCGTCGCGCCAACGCTAGCACAGAGATTATCGAACAGTTCATCGCGGTCATCACCCTGGACGACCGCCTCGATCTCCGCGCGGTGCTGGTAGTGGTAGGCAAGCGGCGACAGAGTGACATCGGGATCGCCTGGCTCCCCATCCCGAAGGATCAACAGGCCCTCGGATGGGACGCGCTCGGGCAGCACCTCGCCGCGCAGGGCGCTGGCGGCCAGCGCCGAGAGCCGCGCGTGCAGTGCGGCGAGGATGGTTTCGCGAGGTGTGGGCATTTTCTACTCTGCCGGGGGCTGGTGAGCATCAGCAATCGTCGTGTACTCGTCGGAATTGTAATTCAATCAATCAGTGAGGGGCGTCAAAGTGTTTTACCTTGATCTTTATCCAGCCAATCCGCCTGGCTTTCATGCACTTTCGACATCCGCGGATTGGCTTCCTTGGTTGATCAGGGCAGTCCCGGCCGGCATTCACTTAGATGTCAGGAGAAGGCTGAAGTCTAACCTGAAGCACATCATGGTCGGCCTTGAGATGAAAGCTGGCCTTATCGTTCCGCATGGGGAGCGGGTATCTGGCAGATCAGTGCTTTTCGAGCCCTACTTCCAAATCATGAACTTCGAGTTCAGCGTTGGGGTGTTTTCGGTCTGTGAAGGCCTTGGTTCGGTCCATCACCTGGCCGGAATTGGCGACGACGGCACCACAGGCGCTCGCGTCAACACGAACGACTGGATTGCAGCACTTTGCCGCGAGTTCGACCCAACCGGTGCAGCGCAACTTGATGCAAATGTCCGCCGGGTCAAAGAGGTGCGGGACAAGATGCACCAAGATCGGCTTGGCGCACGGGCTGACATTGATTGGCACGACTTTGACTACAACGAGTCATTTATTCCGTCCCGCGCCGCATTGCAGCCGCTTCTGCGGAGGCACCTTGGTGACGTTCCGGGGCAAACCAATCTACTGCTTACATGATGTCAGCGGGATTGACGCTCGTGCGCCGGACGAGCTTCAACGCGCCTCCACCCAATTTGCCACGATAAGCCACGGCACGCTGTCGAGCGCCCTGTCGGCGTCTCGGTCGAGATCGAGCCGCTTCGGCAACTTGACCTGCGGAACGAGCAGGAAGATCGGTGCGGTGACCTGGTTGCGGCCGGTCTTCGCGCGCGAGGCCACCGCCTGGCCGCGGCTGTTGATGCGGGCCCGGTCGGCGACCAGCAAGCTCGGCCGGCGCCTACGGTAGACGAAGCGCAGGCGCAAGCCGCGCCGCCGCTCCCATTCCCCCGGGGTGATCCGGCGACCCCGCAGGCCTCGACCTGCTGCTTCGGTCGGGATCGCGAGGTAGAACCCACCTTTCGAACGGATCAGCGGACCAGAGTCGTGCGCACCGACGATGACCGGGGCTTTGGACCAGACCAGCGCCGCTGCATCAAGGCTTTCGCCTGCACGCGGGAAGGTCTGGTTGCGGATCGAGTTGGCGAGCCGCCGACCGAGTCCTGCGCCGGTGATCTGGGTCCGCCACGAAGACTTCACCCCGGTGCCGGCTTCCCGCATGGCGGCGGTGACGGCCTTCTCACCCGCCTTCACCTCCGTGGCCATGGCAGCAACGAGGTCGGGCGTGATGTCGAGCTTCAGCTTCATGCTGCGCGCAGATCCAACGTCCAGACGAGCCGCTCGCGGTCGCGGATGGGTTCGCCTTGGATGAGGAACGCGTCACCATCAATCTCGATCCGGTCGCCGGGGCGTGGGTTCGCCACCTCGGCGACGCGCAGGTCGATCCGAGTGGTCTCGGACCAAAGCCTCGCGTCGCCGAAGTCGGTGATTGCATCCGCCTGCCGGGAGACGATGCGCACCAGAACGGGCGCACCGCCATCGGAGGTGTAGACCGCTTCGCGTCCGATGTTCGGATCGGAAAAGAGCGCATCAACCACGGCGACAAATGCAGTCATCAGAACGAGGCGTTCAGGCGCACCCGGCCGATCAGGTCGCCCGCACCGCCCGCAACAGCCTCTGTGGCCACGCCGATCAGGGTATTCGATGTGGCCACGCTCGTGGTGCGCTTGTTGGTGTCGTCCCAATAGACCTTCGCGCCGACTGTCCAGGCCTGCGAGCCAACCTTGGTGAGGTCGAACACGCCGGTCAGGGCGGTCTGAACGGGATCGTTTAGGGCAGCGTCCACGGAGGCGACGCCGAAGATGGAGCCAACGAGCAAGCCATCGCCGGATGTCACTGCATAGGGCGCAGTCAGGGTGAGAGTATTGCCGGGCTGGACGTAGTTTTTCATGTGCACGTTCCTTTGCAAAAGGGAACGGGCGGCCCAATTGGACCGCCCGTCAGAGGTAAGATTTCAGCGATGGCCCGGTTTATGCGCCCGGGTTCTTGTAGAGGCCGCGCCAATCGATGGCCTTGGCGCCGAAGTCGAGGCGGCACTTGATCTCGACACCGTCGACGTCAAAGCCATTGCGCGTCTCGATGTAGGCGCCCTGCTGGCCCTCGAGATAGGCGTACTCGATCGTGTCGATCTGGTTCGGGCTGGCCGCCAGATACCAGGCGGTCTCGCTCACCGCATCAAGCCGGGGCTCGCTGATCGGCGCGAGCGTGCGGATCGACTGCGGCACGACACTGGACGTTGCGGCGGGCACGAGGTTCTGGGCGACCAGCTGCTCGGCCTTCAGTTCCAGCGAAGCAGGCACGATCAGGAAAGCGGGACGGACATTGAGCACCGTCTTCTTGTCGAGGCCGGTCTGCTTGGCCATGGCGGCGCGGGCCGCACCGACGCTGGTCACATCGAGCGCCGCACCGGTGCCTGCCAGGTTCTTATGGCTGTTGTGGAACAGAGCGTTGCCATCGGCCATCGCCGGGTTGGCGGTGATGATGCCCCAGACAACGTCCGACTCCAGCTGGGCGATGGAGTTGCCGTACATCGCTGGGATCCGGGTGAATGCGTCGAGATCGTCGTTGATCAGCGTCTGGCGGGTGATCGCGACCACCCGGCCATAGGTCTTGACCTTGTAGCTCTCCTTGCTCTCGCCGAGCGTGCCGCGTTTGAACTCGCCGCTTTCGCTCACCTCGAGCAGTTGCGGGGCCTCGCCAAGCTGGACCCGATGCATGGCCTTGAAGTCGGTGGCGAGCACCTGGCGGCAGAACAGCATGAAGGTCCGGGGATAGGCCTCGTAGGCTTGCCGGAGCGTCTTGTTGGTGACCGCCGAAAGGATCTCGGGGAAGTCAGATGTCGAATGCAGGGCCCGTGTTGCCACCTCGTCGCGCGACAGGCCGCGTGTGTTGACGCCCGCATTGCCAAGGCTTTCACGGGCGAGCTCCAGCAGCGTCATCCCGCGATACTGCCGAGCGGCATCCTCCAGTTGGAAGAGCGTCGGGCTGTAGCGGTGAAGCAGCGCATTGGCGACGGCGTCGCGGCGGGTGACCTGTTCGTCGCGACCGCCCAGCGGGATCGATACCTGGCTGAAGGTACGGGTTTCCTCAGATTTTGAAGCAACCTGATCGAGGATCAGGCGACGTGCCTCATCGACGTCGGTGCCGCGTTTCACCAGATCCTCGGCAAAGCTGCGCTCGAGATTCAAGCGTCCAGTCAGATCGTAGATCGTGGAAACGCGGTCGCGCTCGGTTTCGCGGGCGCGGGTCGCGACGGCTTCGGTATCGGGTGCGGCGGCGTCTTCGGGTTTCTGCATCTTCGGCTGCGCGCGGTTCTCAACAGCAGCAACCTTCGGCTCTGCTTCAGGCGTCTTGGGTTCAGTCATGATGGTGTCCTCGGTCGCGACAGAGTCGCTGGGCTGGTCTTCGGCCTCTGCGGCAGGGGCTTTGGATTTGTCCGTCATCGGGATGGCTCCTGTGGTTGGGGGTGGGACGTCCCGGCGATGGAGGACGCAGTCATGAAGGGGGGATTGGGCGCGAAACCCTGCGGCGGGATCCGCGCCAACGGGTACGGCGGACACCTCGAAGGGTGTCCAGTCCACCGCGCGCCAAAGCTCGCGGGCCGCTTCGGGTTTCGAGACCTCGAAGCGGTGGACCTGGTAGCCGATGGAGACCGCGCGGATGTGGCCCGCCTGGATATCGCGCCAGATCGGCTCGACATCGGCACGCTCAGAAATTCGAACCTGCGCAATGCCGCGACCGTTTTCGATGCGGGCCGACCCCGGGACGACCGAGCCGATCACGGCATCGAGCGTGTCGACCTCATGCACCTTCAGAAACGGCGCGCCGGCGTTCAGCCGATCCAGCCGCACATGGGTCGGATCGAGGCTCAGTTCCTCGTCATAGGGTTCGCCGAATAGCGTCGACCGGCGGACCCGAGCGCCTGCCGACCAGATCACCTCGACAGTGCGGGCGTCAGTATCGGCTGAGTTCGGCGCAAGCTCCGCCATCCGGCGCAAGGCCGGGATTTCGATCATCGTGTCCATATTGGTCAGTCCTGTTGGTCGGGCTCGGCCTGCGCCGGGTCGGTGTCCGTGTCGGCAGCGGGCTCGTCCTCGGCCGGTTCGTTCGACGGATCGCTGGCCCCGTCATTGGATTGTGCACTGCCGGTTTTGGTGACGCGGCGGGGGTCGCTGTCGAGCACTAGCCCAAGGTCATCGAGCTTGGCATTGGTCGCGGCGATCTCAGCCAGCACGGCGTCGGGGTTGCGCCCCTGCCGCGCGATCACCTCGGCCAGCGTCATGGTGCCCGAGCGGATCGACAGCAGGTTCGCCATCGCGTCTTTCTGCGGATCGACCGCCTCGAACTTCGGAGGCGACCATTCGACCGGCACGTCCGGTGTCGGGATCTGGCCTGCTGCCCACGCAGCCTCGGTGAACCAGCGCCAGGTGGGGGCGCAGAACATCGGGATGAACAGCTGCCATTGCACCGCGTCGATCTGGCGGCGGAACTCAACGAGCCCCGCCCGGATCGAGGAATAGTTGACCTGGGACAGGTCCCCGGTCAGCAGTTCATAGGGCACCCGGAACCCGGCCGAGATCGTGTGCAGGCTCGCCCGCTTGTACTCGGCATAGCCTCCTGTGGCCGAGGGCTGGTTGAAGCGGATGTCCTTGCCGCCGCGCGCATAGGCGATCAGCCCCGGCTCGAACTGCTCGACCCGGTTGCCATCAGCATCCACCACGGAGGGCGCGATGCCCTGCTGGGCCTCGTCATCTCCGAAGACGATGGCGGTGACGCAGGCCTCGGTCTTCTTGCGGACCAGTTCGGCCACCTCGTAATCATCGAGATCGCGCAAGCTGCGGATCACCGGCGCGCCCCAGGGAACGCCGCGCGCCTGCGTGCGCTGCTTCTCGTAGACATGGGCGATCTCGCTCGCCGGGACCGGGCGGCTCTGCAACCCGTTCTGCAAGGCCCCATAGGCATCGCCGGGATGTTCGGCATGCAGCCAGTAGGCCCGGCGCTTGCCGACCGGGTCGAACTCAATCCCTTGAACCAGCCGTCCTGCGCCGAGTGCGCCGGACTTGGTGGCGTCGAGGAAGTCGGCCTCCAGCACCTGCACTTGCAGCGGGACGGGCAGACCGTCGCTTGCACGGCGCAGACGCCGACGCACCAGCACCTCGCCCGCCTCGACCATCTCGCGGCAGATAAGCGTCTGCAGGCCATAGAAGTCGAGCTGGCCGTCAGCATCGGCCGTGTCCGACCATTGCGCAAAGAGCGCATCGACCTTGCGGTCCAGTTTGTCATTGCCGCTGGCGGCGCGCGGCATGATGCCCGCGCCGACGATGTTGTTCACCAGCACCGCCACGGCTTTGGCCGCATGCGGGTTATTGCGGACCAGATCGCGCATCCGGTCGCGCAAGAGTGCTCCGGCCACGCTGACTTCTGTGTCAGCAGAGGTGCCCGGCGCGCGCCAGCCTTCGGTACGCCGCCCTTTGGCCGCGCCGTCATAGCCGCGCGTCAGGGTTTCGAACGCCTGCCTGGCAAGAACGCGGCGGGCCGCAGCGCGCGGAGCCACCGTGGCAATCGCATGGTCAAACCAGTTCGCCGACATCAGCGATCTCCGCGCGAGAAGCTTGCGAGCCCTGCGACCGGCGCGGATTTTGTCATCCCCGCGATAGCGCGCTCAATGGTCCGGATGCGGGCGAGCAGATCCTCGGCCGAGCCGTAGTCCACCGACTTGCCGTCATAGCTGACCCGCGTCGTGCCGCTGGCATAGGCCCGGCGCAGCGCGGACAGCTCGGTTTCCGTCCAATCGGTCATCAAAACCATCCCCCACGCCGTCCAAGCCAATCGGATTGGCGTTTCCCCTGCGACGTCTGTGCTTGCCTGTTGATCTGCCCCGCGGGATCCGCAGAGGCGTCGGCGACCCCAAGCTGATCCTCAAGGTCGCGCCATTTCTCATCCGTCCAGCGGTCCGCGCCTGCGATCCAGGCGGCGGCGCGGGCATAGACCCGGCAGTCCAACGCCTCGTTGCGTTCACGCAGTTTCTGCCATTCAAGCCGGGCAAAACCGCGCTTCGTGCGCACGGTGACCAGCTGCTCGGCCACGAACTGCTTCAGCCATTCGTTCTCTACCCAATGCGGCAGATGCACCGTACCGGGCGAGAACGCCGCACCATTGGCCATGTCCTCCTCAGTCGGCCGTTCGAGCCTCAGGAAGCGATAGGTCTCGGCCTTGAAGGTCGACACCGCCACGGTCCAAAGGCGCGCCCCGCGGCGCAGACGTTTGCCGCCCTCGGTCGCATCCACATAGGTGGGCCCCGACACCGGGCTGGCCCGGTTGAACCCCTCCACGCCTTTGACCGGGGCGACCTGCGCAAACCCTTGATCCCGCGACCAGCCATAGACCGCCGGGGCCTCATAGCCCGTGTCGATCGCAAGCCGCGCGATCTTTAGCAGCGCACCACGCTCATGCGGCCATGTTCGACCGAGCAGGTCGGTCAGGTCGCCCCAAGCCTCATGCCGGTCGGGCCCGCCCTCGATCACAATGTGATCGACGAGCCAGCTTTCGAGCCCACGGCCCCAAGCCCAGACATCGACCTCGATGCGGTCCTTTTGGACATCGGCCCCGGCGGTCAGGAACAACCCGCCCGCCGGGACAATGCCCGGTTTCCAGCGTTCGCGCTGGTCGTAGAGCCGCTGCCAGTCCGGGGCTTCACCGGTCTCGACCCAAGTCTCGCCGAGGATCGTATTTCGGAATGCCTTGATCGCCTCATCAGACCCTTGAGCCGCATCCCAGGCCCGTACAATCCGCTCCCAGCTCAGCCAGCCGATGGGCGAATAAAGCGCCGAGAGATGGTAGCCGACCGTATTGGGATCCGCTGCCGTAGCGGTCGCCCGCCATTCGCCAGCCTCCAGCATTGCCGTCTTGTGATGCTCCGCGATGGGCGTGTCGCAACCCTCGCAGTGATATTCTGCTGTTTCCGGCTGTCCCTTCTGCCAGCGGAGGCGTTCGAATTTCAGCCACTGCATTGCGCCGCAATGCGGACATGGCACGAAGAACCGGCGTTGGTCACTGGCCTCGTAGTCCCGCTCGATCCGGCTCATCCCCCGAATGGTCGGCGTCGAGACCAGGAACACCTTGCGCCGGTGGGCGAAAGTCAGCGACCGGGCTTCGGCCAGCGTAACCGGATCGCCTTCCTCGTCGGCTGAGGCCGGATAGGCATCGACCTCGTCGAGGAAGATGTAGCGTGCCGGGGTCGAGCGGAGACCTACCGCCGAGTTCGCCCCGGTCATGATCAGGATGCCGCCCGAGAATTCCTTGGACAACATGGTGTTCCCGGCGTCGCGCGAGCGCGCCGGTTTGACCCGCTCCCGCAGCTCCGGGCTTTCATCGATTAGCGGGTCGATCCGCTGCCTTGAGTTCCGTTTCGCCAGTTCCACCGTTGGCTGGACTGCCAACATCGGCCCTGGCGCCTGGTGGATCGCAAAGCCGATCCAGTTGTTGCCGGCCTCGGTCGCACCGACCTGCGCGGCCTTCATGAACACGATCCTTTGTGTCGGATCGCATGGGCTCAGCCGGTCCATGATCTCGCCCATGTAAGGCGTGCGCGCGGTGCGATACCGGCCCGGTTCGGCCGATGCGCGACCGGACAGCATCCGGTGCCGATCCGCCCATTGCGAGACCGTCAGATCCGGGTCCGGCGTGAGACCTTCACTCCAGGCACGCAGGATTTCGGCGGCACCCTCGAAGTCGTCTTCACCGGAGATCGGGTTTGACCTCGGCAAGATCGTCGAGCTGGGCACGGACATGTTTCTCCAGAACCTTTTGCATCGCGGCCGGCTCAACGCCCAGATCGGCCGCCATCAGCGCCGCGGCACGGGCGGGCCAATTGACCCAGACATCACGTTCCTGCCGCGCCAGCCGAAAGACCAGCGACAGCGCGCGGGCCCGGTCGATCAATTCGCCCCTTAACTTTTGCAGTCGAAGACGGCGCTCCTGCGCCTTCAGAACCTCGTTGGCCGTCTTGGCCTGCAGAAAGGTGGTGCCACTGCCGACCGTCGGGGCAGGCATTCCCTGTTCGCGCAGCGTTTCGCCGACAACTGAGACCGCAGCCTCGGATACTGGCTTAAGCTTCGGCTTCGGTGCCTTGCGGGTTTTCGACGGATCGGTCGCCTGCGCGCGCAATGCATCACTGGCCTCGGCGTCGATGCTGCCATCGGCATGCAGCACCAGCCTTCCCGTGGCCTTGGCCTTCTGGATTGCACCGCGTGAAAGGCCGACGCGGGCGGCGTATTGGCGCTCGCTCAGACCCTCCATGACGCACTCCGATTATTATTTAAAATCATGTGCTTATTTAGTTGATAAGCCTCCACACCAGAGCGAACGTGATCCTACGAAAACGATGCAACCCACCTCGGAGCCGCCACGATGAACCGCCTGAACCCGCAGACAACACCGCGCCACGAGCTTCGCGCCGAGAAGGCACGCCGCAACAAGGAGGCCGCTTTGAACGCCTTCATCGGCAAGAAAGCCAAGATCGACGAGATGCTCGCCCGGCTGCAGAGCCTCAGCGACGACCATTTCAACACCCACCCCGACGAGGTCAACTGGGGCCATGTCGGCACCCTTGAGCATTACGCCAGCCTCCTGAAGCGCATCACCGACAGCGCCTTCAGCGAAGGTGAGCACGCGGAGTGAGCACCATGGAAACCAGCACCATCCGATTGCCGATCCGCAAGCTACCCGATCACTTCGACCGAAGCCGCATCACCTCAGTCCTCGACGAGATCGAAGGCGCTCTGATGGACGTCGGTGGCATCTATGTCCGCGCCTACGCCGACAGCATGACAATCACTATCGAATTGCCCACCGATCAGCTGATCGATGCGGCCGCCTGTTTGAAAGACGTCGGCCTGATTTGAGCCGCGCAACCGAGCAGACTTGCCCCGCACCTGTGGGGTTCGTCCCGGTAGAAGGACCGCATACCGCGCGCCCCGATAACCGGAGACAACGATGTCAAAGAATTCCACCCCCAACACAACCGATGTAGCCCCGCGCCAGACCAAGCAGCAGATCATGATCGATCTCCTGCGTCGGCCCGAAGGCGCGAACATCGAAGAGATCACCGCTGCCACCGAGTGGCAGTCGCATACGGTGCGCGGCGCAATGTCCGGCGCGCTCAAGAAGAAACTCGGGCTCGAGATCACATCAGAAAAGGTGGAGGAACGTGGACGCGTCTACCGTATCGAAGACTGATCACGCGCTGCTTTGCCGCTGAAGTCACGGCGGTAGGGAAGCCGTCGCCGTGTAGGCGGCGGCTTCCTTGCTCTAACCCGGATTACCTCGAACACCCGTCGCAGGGCGAAGGACCGAGCGATGCTCACAACGGTGAAGATCGCGCCCATTTTCAGGTTCTGCGCCAACGTGGTGTGCAGCCCGAAGGTCGGGAATATCAGGATCTGCGTAAAAACCGCAACGCCGTACCCAACAAACACGTTGGCGATAGCCTCGATCAACGACATGGTCCGGCTTTGCTTCACGCTGCAGCCCTTCCTTCTCTGATCTCATCGAAGGGTCGGCCATCGCTTTCCAGCACGGCCGCCTGACCTGTGAATTGCTGCCACCGCTGTATGGCGACATCTACATAGGCCGGGTTCAATTCGATCCCGAAGCACACACGGCCCGTGGTTTCGGCCGCGATCAGCGTCGTGCCCGATCCCATGAAGGGTTCGTAGACCGCTTGGCCCGGGCTGGAATTGTTGAGGATCGGCCGGCGCATGCATTCGACGGGCTTCTGTGTCCCATGCACGGTTTCAGCGTCCTGATCCTTGTTTGCGATCTGCCAAAGCGTGGTCTGCTTGCGGTCGCCTGCCCAATGGCCCTTGCCGGTCTTTTTCACGGCGTACAGGCATGGTTCGTGCTGCCAGTGATAATCACCGCGGCTCAGGACCAGGCGATCCTTCGCCCAGATGATCTGGGACCGGATGTTGAAGCCGGACGCTTCGAGGCTTTCCGCGACCGTCGTCGCATGCAGCGCCCCGTGCCAGACATAGGCCACATCGCCCGGGAACAGCGCCCAGGCCTCGCGCCAATCCGCGCGGTCGTCATTCAGCACCTTGCCGGTGCGCTTGGTCGCGGCCGCTCCTGCCTTGTTGCGCCAGCCCGGATCGTATTCGACCCCGTAAGGCGGGTCGGTCACCATCAGCAGCGGGGTCACATCGCCGAGCAGACGCTCGACATCGGTTGGCACCGTTGCGTCACCGCAGAGCAGCCGATGCTTGCCAAGCACCCAGAGATCGCCGGGACGGCTGACCGGGGTCTCGGGAACCTCAGGAACATCGTCCTCGCCCTCACGGGACGCGGCCTCGGGGTCGACCTCTCCGGCCAAAAGCGCCTCAAGCTCCGCGTCATCAAAGCCGATCAGCGACAGATCAAAATTCTCGGCCAGCAGGTCGTTCAGCTCGGCCGACAGCAGCGCCTCGTCCCAGGTCCCGAGTTCCGTCAGCTTGTTGTCCGCGATCCGGTAGGCCCGGCGTTGCGCCTCGCTCAGATGCCCGAGCACGATCACCGGGGCCTCGGTCAGCCCCAGCTTCGTGGCGGCCAGCACCCGGCCATGGCCCGCGATCAGCTCGCCGTCGTCAGCGACGAGGCACGGCACGGTCCAGCCGAACTCTGCCATGCTGGAGGCGATCTTCGCGACCTGGTCCGCGCCATGCGCCTTTGCGTTCTTCGCATAGGGCTGGAGCCTGGCCAGCGGCCACATCTCGATCGCATCCGGGGCAAAGCTCAGGGTCATGCGGGTGGGTTCGCCTCAATCTGGTGGACTCCGGACACCAGTGGCCAGCCTGGACTCCGCGAGGGGTCCAGCGGCCACCGGGTGTGTCCGGTTCAAAGGTTTGTTTTGTCGTGGTTTTCAGCGGATCGCGGGTGGATGCCGACTATGGGTGGCTTCCCAAAAAACCGGCCCTGTCGCTAGCGACATTGCGCGCTTCGCCCGCCCGTATACGTTTCGGGCCCGGAAGGACCCGCAAAGTCAGTGGGTTAGCCGATTGGACCCCAGCTGGACTCCGGCTTCAGCAGGGGTATCCACCACGAAAACGGGGAGAGCCGTCTTCCAACGCACTCTCCCCATCATGCCCTACGGGTAGCACGATAATGTTGCATGTGTCGAACACAAAAGTGTTGCAACATATTGGAGTCGCTCAGACATTCAGCCTCGAGGCGATCTTGGTCAAAGCCAGTTTGTGCTTGCGCCATGCCGTTGTGCGGTCGACGCCCAGCTCGCCGCTGATCTGCTTCCAGGGCACGCGGGCGGCGCGAGACCAGATCAGCTTGCGTTCCTCCTCCTCGATCCAGAGCACCCAGTCGAAGGTCTGCTCGAGTCGGGTGATGGCGGCGGCTGACGGCCAGACCCGCATCGGCTGCGGATCCATCGCCGCGATCTCTCGCGCTGATCGCACAATGTCTGGCCAAGCGTTGAAATACCCGCGTACCTTGACCGGCGGCAGCTTTCGCAGCGTGCGAAACGCTTCCTCGAAATGGTCAGCGACGTCGACGGCAGTCCATGTCTTCTTCTCACCCATGGCGCACCTCCCCAACGGGGCGTGGTCCATAGAGCTTGGTGCCCAGTTGTTCGACGAGCTCGCGTTCTGGCCAAGTCAGGCGATGGTCATCGACTGAGACCGCCAGCACGCCTTGCTCGCGCCAGCCGTCACGCTTGACCTCTTCGGGTGAACGGCGCTGGCCGCCGTAGCCTTTGGGGAAGTAGCTCATGCCACACCTCCCTGCGTCTCGATCGCCCAGTGCAAGATCGCGATGGCATCGGCCTCATTGTCGTCAACAGGACTGAACCCTCGCGCCTTGGCGGCAGCGATCATGGCGGCTTTGTTGGCGTTGCCCTTGCCAGTAGCGTGGCGCTTGATGGTTCCGACCGGCACACCTTCGTAGGGAATGCCTCGCAGCTCGGCCCAGCTGGTCAAGGACGCCATAAGCCCGCCATAGACATGTGCTGCATCGGTGCCGGCGTGACGGCGCACCTCTTCAAACCAGATTGTGCCAACCGGGCCGCTCAGCCGATCCAGTTCGGTGAGCCAATTGGTGAAGCGTAGATAGCGCATGCCGCCACCATCGTAGCGGCCGGGTTTGAACGACGCGGTGCCTGTGGTGACCAGCCCGTCAAAGCCACGGAGCGCCCAGCCGGTGGTGGTGCCAAGATCGAGCGCCAGGATGGGACGCAGTTTTTGTGATTGGGTCATGACGACCTCCTCTTCGTTGTGCTGGACGCGGCGAGAGGGCTGGCCGGTGAAGGCTGCGGGCTCGCCAGGCCCCGAAGGGTTGTCTGGTCATGTCAGGTGCTGGGCACATGAGCGGCCCGGCACTTCTTTCAGTTTCTTCAGGCGGGCGGCTTGAAAGAAGTCTCGCCCTAAGTCTCTGGTCTGTATGGCTAATATACCTTCTTTCAATATTTCAATTATTTCATGGGGTACATCATCCTATTTCCAGCCGCGCGCAAGAACACATACATACAAGGCTCCTCTTGAAAGATTGAAAGAAGTGAAGGAAGGCAAAACCGTTCATGTTTTCAGATGCTTGCCCCTGAACTTCCTTCAATTGAAGAAATCCCGCGTTTGAAAGAAGCTAGCCAGAGAGCCGGTACACCATGGCCCGGCGCCCCCCGGTGTCCCGCATGCCGGTGGTGATGTCGCCGCTTTCGATCAGAGTCAGCAGGATCTCGTCACGATCCCGCGCCTTCAGCCATTGGGAGGACCGGGTGATCTCGGATTTGGTGATGCCCTTGGCACCGGCCGCGCGAATGATCTCTTTCAGCCGCTTCAGGTGAGCCTCCGTTTCGGTATCGGCCACGTGCCGCTCAATGGCTTCCATGGTTCTGGCCGCGAAATGCCGCACGAAACCGATGGCCCATTCCGCCGCGCTGAGATCGATTATGGGTCGCGCCGGGTCGCGACCGACGGCCACGATAAGCGCCAGCTTGAGGGAGTTCTCACCGATCCGGGCAAGGATCGCGGTGAACGCCGTGCCGCGGGCCGCTCGCAATTCCTCTGTCAGCGTGCCACTCAACTCCTTGAAACGGGCTTTGGCCTCGTCTGACATCGGCACCGTGATGGGGGTCACCGCTGTTGTCTGGCCCGCGGTCATTCCGGTGAGATTACCGCTTTGCAGACCGCCCCCGGCCGCCAAGGCCTTGAGCCCGTGGATCAGTCCGGGAGGTGCCTGCCGAATACCGGCTGCGAGGTTTTCGTCGGGGTAATCGTCGTCGCTGGGCAGGATGAGAAACCGTGCGAGCGATCCATCCACGACATTCGCGCCCTGCAGCGCGCCCCAGAAATGCAGGGGCGTGGTTGTGCCATAGACACAGAGACAGGGCTGATTGATGTCGCGCCGTTCATTCGAGCCGTCTCGGTTGGCGTATTCGGCCCCCAGGAATACCCCGCCGGCCGCTGTGTAGAGCTCGGTCATGTTGTCGAGGATCTCAGTGATGTGGCGCGGGCTTCGCTTGCGGTCGGCGGCGGCCGACAGGAACATGCCGAACTCATCGATCTGAAACAGGATCGCGGGCTGGCGATGCAGCGCTGTCAGGAGGCCTGCCCCCGAGGCAATCTTGTTGCCGCCGAGGTGATGGGCGAGCCCGGCTTCAAAGAACACCTCGTTGATGATTTCCCGCGCGTGGTTCTTGCCTGACCCGCTATCGGCGATGCCGACGATGTAGAGGTTTGAACGCAGATTGCTCTCGGTCCGGTAGTTCCGTCCCATGAGCGCGCCGATGGCACAGAGACTTGCGCCGAGTGACAGAAGAGGCTGCGGCCGTCGCGCGGTCGACAGCATGTAGGCGGTCAGATCCCCGACCAGCCCGTCCGGCATGTGCAGCGTGTAGGCGGTGTGATCGTCCGTTTCCTTGCTGGGTTTCGATGTGCCGCCCAACTGTGACAACAATCCTGCGGCGGGGTGGGCTTCCGCGCAGTCCATAGATCCATCGAGGCGCAGCGAGGCGTCTGGTTTCCAGCCGCGCTCCAAGGCGAGATGGTAGATCGACCCCGCGCCGATCCGGTCCGGTTTGAAGCTTGCCCAGGCCTTGAGCGTAGTCCCCGGTACGTCCTTTGCAGCCTGTGCCGACCATTGCGCGAAAACATCCTTGCCCTCATCGCCAAGCGCGCCTTTGAGCGCCATGCCGATCCGCATCCAACTGTCGTAATCAAGCTCGGCATTTGGCAGCCACTCGAGAGCCGCTTGAATGGCCGGCATCGTGCCTGTCTGGCTGTGCCCGGTAAGATGTGGGTGCGCTGAGGGCTTCACGATGAACCCGCGCTGACGAACCGCTTCTGGCAGCATTGCCTGAGCTACCTCAAGAAAGGCCGCCGCCGCATCGGCCGTGATAGCCGGGAGCTCGGAGATATCGAGGTCGGCCAGACCTTCCTCGGGCCAAGCATAGGGTGCGCCCGTGTCGGGATGAGTGGCATAGGCCAGAAACTGTTGTCCGAGGCAGAGCACCTCTAGCGGATGGCGTTTGATGCCGCGAAACGGCTCTGCCGCACGATAGACCAGCAAACGCTTGGGGGCGCGCCCGATGCGTAGCGCCGGTGTGTCGCCGAGGCGATCACGCGCCAACTTCTCGATCTTCAAAGCGAGCTCAGCATCTTCGGCAATGTCGATGTCGATGGCGGCAACCGCGCCACCAACCAGCCCGACACCGCAATCAGGCCAGGCGGACCATGTCGCGACTTCGACCTCAGTCGTGGGGCGCGCGGCATGGCGGTTCCACTCCGGATAATCCACCCAAGCGCCACGTTGGAAACGGCCGGGCTTCTTGGTCCCCGGCGCAATGGGCAGGATGGCGTAGCCATTGGTGACAAGCCGCGCACCGTAGCGCGCCATGTGGGAGGAGTTCTGCATCAGAACGGCACCTCCTGCACCATACCGTCGAGCCGGGTGCGATCCCGCGCGGCAAGCTCGCGCAGGTGATCGCAATACCCAGTGACCACGACATTAATGAACTGATCCCATTCGGTCGCGCTCAAGGTCGCAAGATCGGATTTGCCGATGCTCTCCAGAAAAGCTCCGCCTTCCTGACCGCCGACGGTCATTGCCTCGGTCTCGTTGGGTGTGGGGTCGATCATGCCCTTCCTCCCATGGCAGATGTCCTGGCACGTCCGGCTGCAGAGGGACTTGCGGCTTTGATCTCGCCGCGGGTCCGAGACGGGGAAGACTGGCTCGAACCAGCCAAACCCGCGAGGTTGCCGGTGGCAGACGGCGCAGAGGCCGTTGTGGAATGCGTGCATGGGTCAAACCTGTAACCGGTGATCTCGAAATAGCGGCCCGACGGACGGACCGAGATATGGCTGGGACGGGATAGGCTGCGGGACAGCGCCAGGACCTCGTTCACACTGCGCGGTACGGGCTGACCGGGCGCACGCTTGCGCCACCAGTCTTCTGCCTTTCGCCGCGCGTAGCCCTGATGCTCGAAGCAGATCCACTCCTGATAGGTCGTGAGCCCGCAGCTATAGGTCACTTTCAGCGAAGGCCGACCGCCCCGCTTGTCATGGCGGCTGTAGGACACGTTGCTCACGGCGACCCATTGCGGTGCCTTGGGCGACAGGACGGGCAAAGTGGCTGCGGTCGGCGCGATCTTCACCTCACGCGGCGGGAACACATAACCGCAATCCGGGCATTCCGCCGCCGAGAGTGCGACGATGCTATCGCAGTCCGGGCAGACCTTGGTCGGCGCCTCGCCCCCGCCGCCATCACCGGGGCGTTTGGGTCGCACCAGGTCGATCGGTCCGTGGCGACGGACATTGCCCGCGAAGTCCAGCACCAGGCAATTCTCTTTGCCGGGCGCGAGACGGGTGCCGCGCCCGACCATCTGCACATAGAGCCCGGCTGATTGCGTGGGACGCAGGAGCGCAATCAGGTCGACGCCGGGCGCGTTGAAGCCGGTGGTTAGCACGCCCATCGAGGCCAGCGCCCGGATTTCTCCCCGCTTGAAGGCGGCAAGGATCGCATCGCGCTCGTCCTTCGGCGTGTCGCCGAAGATCGTGCGGCAGCTGATGCCCTGGCGGCCGAATTCCTCCGCCACATGACGCGCATGCTCAACGCCCGAGCAGAAGGCCAGCCAGGATTTCCGGTCACGGCCATGCTCGATGATCTCGGTGACGGCCGCCCGAGTTATGGCGTCCTGGTCGACCGCCGCCGCCAGATCACGCGCAATGAAATCGCCCGCGCGGGTGCCCACCTTCGAGACGTCGAGCCGGGTTGCAGGCTGTTTCGAGACCAGAGGGCTCAGGTAGCCTGCGTCGATCAGTTCGCGGACCGGGGCCTCGTAGGCGATGTCGGTGAAGAGCGCGTTCTGCCCCTCGTGCAGCATCCCGCAGTCGAGCCGGAACGGCGTGGCGGTCAGCCCGATCACCTTGAGCGCTGGGTTGATCGCCTTCAGCGCGTCGAGAAAGCGCCGATACATCGTGCTCGATTTGCCCGGGATCAGATGTGCCTCGTCGATCAGCACAAGATCGGTGTGGCCGATCTCGGCCGCGCGGCGGTGGATCGACTGGATGCCGGCGAAGAGGATCCGCGCCTGAGCTTCGCGCTTGCCGAGGCCCGCCGAATAGATGCCCGCCGGGGCATCGGGCCAGAGGCCGATCATCTCGGCGTGGTTCTGGGCGATCAACTCGCGCACATGGGTCACGATCAGTATGCGCTGATCGAGCCAGGCCTTCAGCACGCCCTCGATGAAGGCCGCCATGACCAGCGACTTGCCGCCCGCGGTCGGGATGACGACCAGCGGATTGCCGGTGTGGGTCTGGAAATAGCCGTAGATCGAGGTGATCGCGGCTTCTTGATACGGTCGCAGGGTCAGCATGGCGCGGCCTCCGGGGAACGGGCGTCATTGGTCCAGGTCGAGCCATCAGCCACGCGGTAGGTGACGAGATCGTCGCCCGCATCGATGACCTCTCCCGGGATGAGATCGGGGATGAAGAGATGGCGTCCGCAGGCCGCGCGTTGCTCCGCCGGAGCCAGCATCCGGTCGTGCCGCGCGCAGTGCCAACCGCCGTCGACCGGCGTCGTATGCAGGCAGGACCGGCAGGTCACCGCAACGCCACCGCCTTCATGGCAGGCCGCATGGTGATCGCAGAACCGGCATTCGAACCAGGCCGGGTCCTCGCTGATCCGCGCAGGCGGATGCTGGGCGAAGATGATGCGCCCAGCCTTTTCCAGCAGGCGTTCGGCTATGGCGCTGTCAGCCTTGATGCGTTCGATGTGCAGCGCGTCGGTGTCCTTGCAGACCGCGACGTAGAGGGCGCGCGTGATGCCCGTCAGGTGCATGTAGATCTGCATCTGCGCGGCGTGCTGAGGCTTCGCCAGAACGACGCCCTTGGCAGTAAACTCGTTGAAGCTCTTGACCGAGTGGGTCTTGAATTCAAGCACATGCCAGGTCTTGGGCGCCTCCAGGAGCCCAAGGGCCACGCCGTCGAGCGATCCGCCGAAATGCCCGCCATGGGCCTCGACCCGGAACTGGCGGCCGGTCTCGGGATCGACCTCAAGCACGGTCGCCCCGGTGGCACGCAGGTTGCGCACGAGCCGGTCCTCTTCCAGCTGGCCCGTTTCAAAGAGGCGCAGCAGGCGGCCGGAATGGCGCGCGGGCGTGATCCAGCGGAAATCGTACCAAAGCGCGCGGGCGCAGGATTTGCCGATGATCGACGCCCCGAGGTGGTCGCGGAAACCATCACCCTGGCGCACCTCATAGTCGGCATAGATCGCCGTCAGCGTCGGCGTGGGGGCTTCGGGAAGTTCTGCCATCACAGTCCCTCCCGTTCGCTACGGGCCTGGGCCTCGGCCAGAATGCCATCCCAGGTCTCGCGGTCATGGCGTTCGCGCAGGACGCCGATCAGCGCGTCCTTGAGTTTTTCGCGGCGACGGCGGCCGGTGCCCTGAGCGAGCAGTTCCGCGCGCTCGCGGCACAAGTGGCGCAGGGCCGTGCGGGCCCGGTGGAACCAGTCCGGATCGATGGGCTTCTGGCCCCGCTGCCGCGCGAGGTCGGCCGTTGCGATCTGCGTGCGGATCTTGGCGATGGCATCGTCGAGCTCGATCAGCCGGCGCTGATCATCAGGCAAATTGGGGCTGTTCACAGCCGCAAGGGCTGCGTTGGTCATGTCAGTCATGGGAGTATCCTCAGATGGGGTTGCGCGCTGCCCCGTCAGTCAGGGCGCAGGGCAGCGCGAAGGCTCAGCCCTTCTTGTTCCAGGGCGCGGAGGCCATTTTCGCAGGGGGCGTGGAGGCGCTCCCGCCATTGGGCGGTGTCGCAGCTTGCTGGGCTGCCGCTCCGGGCTCGGGCAGCAGGTAGCGAATGCCGTTGCTCTCGCCGTAGCCGTTCTTGGGCGGTTTGACCGTCACCTGAATGGTCATCGGGATGAGATGCAGCTCCTCGCTGTCACTGACCTGCATCTTGCCGGTGGCGTGACAGATCGCCGAAAGCGTCCGCTGCGCGATTTCCACCGTGGTCGGGTTCGGGTTTACCAGGTTCAGCTGGTCAAAGATCTTCCGACCCTTGTGTTCACCCTCCAGGATATCGAGCATCAACCACAGGAATTGGCCCATCCCATTGCGGGTCACGCGCATCTCGCTTTCGACGATCTGGGCGCGGTACTTGCCTGCGGGAAGGACCTCGTAGGCGGTGGTGGGTTCGACGCCGGTCGCGTCAAAGGACGTATCGAAACGTGCCATGGTATTGTCCTTTCTTGATTATTCAGGCTGCGGCATCGCGCCGAGGAACTCCGGCCACGAAAGCGGCAGGGTGTCCGGCAGGCCGTAACGGTTCTTGGCGAGGAAGGCGGGGCGCTCTTCGGTGTGCATGACGCGCGCACCGGACCCGAGCGCCCGGGTCACCTTCTTGTTGAAGCCGACATCGGATTTCGCGACCGAGATCTGATAGTTGGCGAATAGCACCACGTCCGAATGCTCCTGCAGCAGCGCCGAGGCGCGGGTCTGCAGCTTGATCACATAGCGGTCGTAGGGCTCGTGCTCGGGGCTGTCGAAGCGCTTGATGTCGGTATGGGCGATCTGGATGACCACCATGCCTTTGCGGTCGCGCAGCGCGTTGAGCTTGTCGAGATATTCACGCCAGATGGTCAGCGCCTCGGCATAGCCCTTGCCAAAGCCCGGCGTCTCGATCGAGGCCCAGCCGTTGCGTTTGCAGGCCTCGGCCCAGATCAGCGGCTCCAGCCAGTCGACGCTGTCGACGACGATTGTGCCGAAATCGTGGTCCTCGTTCGAGAGCGCATCGAGGGCCTCGGACACCTCCGCATAGCTGGTCGCGAGCGGGAAATGCGGGACCTGCAGCTTGCCCAGGCCATCCTCGGTCATGAGGAAGACGGGCCGGTGGGCATCGGCCGCGAAGGTTGATTTGCCGACTCCGGCCACACCGTGGATCAGGATGCGTGGCGGCTGAAGCACCGAAGCTGTGCTCAGGGAAGCGAGCGAAATGGCCATCAGCGCACCTCCTCGTTCAGCACGAGGCGGAACTTGGGATTGCCGGTGCGGACCGTGCGCGCGGGCTCGAAGCCCTTGCGCCAGCTCTCCGGGAGCGCGGCGTATTTGCGTTCCGACACCTTCAGCGTGGTCTCAATGAACTCGGCAGGGTTTTCGCCCGATGCGGCGATGGTTTCGGCCAGTTCTGCCAGCGCGCGCTGATCCCAATCGATGCGTTTTGGCAGATCAGCGATCACGGTGACGCCGTCATCCTCGAACCGGATCGTGCCGGTGTCCTTGCCCGCCTCCTGGCGGCTGTCATGGGCGCGGTCGGCATATTTCAAGGCGATCGCGCCTTCGAGCCAGTCGGACACCGTCTTGGCCCGCTGGAGGTCTTGCTGTGCCGCCTCTTGCAGCAGCGCCAGTTGATCTGCGGAAAGCGCAGCGATCTCGCCGACGGGCATGGCGGGAAGATCCGCGAGTGTGATGTGGTTAGGGATCGTCATTGCAGCCCCCTTACGCTGACATCGGGCGATGGGGTTCGCCGTCTGCGCCACGGATCTGCTCGGCCTCGAATGCCTCGACATCTTCGAGGCGGTAAATCACGCGGCCTCCGAGCTTGATGAATTTCGGGCCTTCGCCCGTCCACCGCCAACGCTCCAGCGTCCGGTGCGAGATGTTCCAGCGAGCTGCCAGCTCGATCTGGGAAAGGTGCCTTGTCGCCATGTGAACCTCCTTGGGGATTGTGCGAACAGTTGCGGAACCAACATCGCGGAGGGGGTGGGAGGCACCGGGGAGGCAGCCGGGAGGCAAACTGGAAGTTCGAAAAGATCTCCGCGCCGAAATCAAAAAAGGCCGCCCCAAGGACGGCCTTTTTCAAAAATCATGCAGGCGCGGCGTAACCTAAAACGGCTTGGGGCCAAGATCTTCTTGGATGCGTGCCAGCAGTAACCGACAGGCTACGCGTCGATATCCCAAAGGTAGTTGATGTTGCGGATATAGGTTTCAACCTTATGCACATCGTCTTGGATCAGATACTGATGGAATATCTCATATCCGTCCTTCGCCAAAGACGGGACATCGGTCATCTCGCCAAAGGTGATGGCCCAAGAGTCCCCATGCTCGGCGTCGACCACCTCGTTGATGACCCGGGTAACCTCTTCCCGGTAGGCGCGCTTCTGGTTATCGCTCAGACGGGCAGCAGACATCGAGTTGAACACGACGGTCACGCCGCCCTTCCGCTCGCCGATCATGGATACTGCGTGCAGAAGGCCAGCCATGAGCAGCGCTTCCACGCATGGAATGATCCGCTCATCATGGTCTTCATCCCAGATGATCGCGACGTTTTGGACAGAAGCCTGCTGACGCAATTCGCCTTTTTCCGATCGCCAAGACAACGCTTGGACTACGGAATAGTGCGTGCCGCGACCGATGTGACCGGTCGGAGTAGGTTCATCATAGATGCAGTGGAGGTGGGGAGAATACTTCGGAGTATCATGCTGAGGCATGAGCTTTTCCTTTCATTTAGAACTTTTTCAGACGGCTTGCGCCATCGCTCTTTGCAGGTTCCCCTGCCGCGCTGCAGCCTTCCGGCATTCACGCATGACTCCGGGCTCTTCAACCCGACCGTCACGTCAAAAGTAGAGGCGTCACGTTCTCGTTTCAAGTGTGAGGCCTGCCAAATTCGGGCGAAACATCAATCACGGCTCAATCCAGCAGTTGCCATCGTCAAATCTGATGAAGGTTTGCCAATCATCACGTCGGCCAAAGGCTTTCTTGAGCGAGTTGACCTGGCCACCATATCCTGCCTCTTCCAGCACCGCTGCAACCCGAAGAACCGGTGAACCGGACCAGTAGGCGGCAAACAAGATCTGTAGAAGCAGCCGCTGTTTGTCGCCACCGAAGCTGAGGGTCTTGTCACCATGCCAAACGAGCCCGCAGTCATCCGAATGATCTATCGGGAACCGTCGCTGCGCCTGCCCGGGGAACACCCGCGCCCCGAGAATCTGCGGTGAGATCGCGAGCTTGGCCGGATCACTCGCAACATCCGCAACATTGATAATGTGATTTCGCTTCTGGGAGGTCTCTGGGATTCGCTCACCGGGCGTCGAGGTCAGAATGATGCGGATTTCCTGTGGCGGCTTGCGTGCGATCCGCGCCTCAAGCTGCGCCCAGACCCCCGGGTCGTTGAGCCGTCGGGCGAACCAGAAGGGCACCGGGGCTTTCGCTCCGGCAAGCTTGATGGTTCCCGCATCAAAGATGAGATCGGCGATCAAGGGTGTCGGACGGGAGGGCCCGGCACGCTCGAACGCCACCAGCATCTTGGCGAGGGCCAGACCATAATCGATCCTACACGCCGCGATGTCCTGATCGGTCACAGTGATCCAGCGGCCAGTGCTGTCGTGATAGCCGTACGATTGCAGTTTGGCCGACCACGTCGCCTCAAACGGCTCATCTTCGTAGTCGTCCATACCCGCAACGACCGGGACATGCCCGCTCGGAACCAGCAGGTTGGCCTTCAACAATGCGTCTGTCGCAGCGCGCGAGACCTGGTCCAGCGCCGATACCTGAAGCGACGGGCTGCGGGCTTCCATGGCCCGCAGCAGAAGGTCGATCGCACGCCTACTCAAGGACGTCGCCTTCGTCGTTGTCATCTTTCAGGATGCCCCAGAGCCGCAGGTACTTCTCGCCGATCAGGCGCTCTTGCGGCGTCATGTCCTTCAGGTTGCAGCCATGCGGCATGGTCACGGTCAGAGACAGAGACTTGCCGCGCCCGCCGGATGGACCGGGGTGGAACTTGATCGTGAAACGCGCCCGGGTGATCACCCACTCCGGCACCTCACCGGTAACCCCGTGGGCGAAGGACCCTCCGCCGATGTCCAGACCAATGCGATGCTCGGCCATCTGCCAGATCGTCCGGTCCGCGCCCGACATGGATTCCAGCGTGATGCGTTCCTTTGCATCGCCGAGATCCATCAAACGCAATTCCTTGACGGTAACGCCCGCGATCCCGTCCGCCGGATCGGTCGGAAAATCGAACGGCTGAAGAAGCATGCTGAGATCGTATTCCCGCAGCGGCAGCTGTTGCTTCTCGTCAATGGTAATGCCGAGCAGATCCCGCGCCATAAAACGCGTCAGATCCATGCGATCCTCGCGGGTCTTGGCCACGACCTCGATCACGCCGGTCGCTGCTTCATAGGTCAGCGCAGCCTCGAATACCGGCTTGACGATGCGGCGGGACAAGGTGCTGTTGGCATCGAAACCCAGCATGTCCTCGGGACGGCCTTCACGGTAGACGGCCACCTGAACGAGTTCGCATTCCAAACCGTCGAGGATCACCCGGTGACGGTCAAAGATGTCGACATGCACGTTGGGCGTCTCAAACCGCTCACGGATCGCGGCAGTGAAGGCAGCAATCGAGATCGGGTCTTTCTTTACGTTCAGACCTTCATCGACACCGAAGCCGCTCCAGGACCGCCCACGCCGGCGCTCGTCGTTATAGCGGACCTCTTCGGCCAGCCGGAACCGGTCTGCCTCGTTCAAGAACACCCAGAGTGACCGATTGTTGGGGCCCTCGAGCGTGTCGAACGTCGCGCGATCCAGCACGACATTCTGCAAGGCATTCTGTCCGGGCTCATCTGCGAGGGCCGCAACGCGCCCAGCGTCAAGGATGACGCGCTGCTTTTCAGCCTCGTCCATGTCGTCGACTGCCTTGATCAAGGGCTCGACAACCTCCGGCTCGGGTTTGGTCCAGTCGACCGGAGGAAGGGAGGTGAAGCCGCCTGCGGTAAAGTAGTCCTGCAGCCGGGGAATCGGGGTTTTGCGGAGGAAGGAAGCAATCGCTGTCATGACGTGGCCTTTCTAAGCCTGGGAGGGAGGAGGACGACAGAATCGCGAAAATGCGATACGATCATGTTCGATATATACCGAACAAACCGTCAGGTCTACTTGCGCGGCACAATTTTGTTCGGCATATCGAACAAGCGTCCTCCAACCAAGGAAACCAAGGATGATACGATGACCACGTCCCTCGGCGCCAAGATTAAGCGCCACCGCAAGGAGAAGGGATACTCCCTCGACAAGCTCGCGGCGCTGACCGACTCCAGCAAAAGCTATCTTTGGGAGCTCGAGAACCGCGACACACGAAAACCTTCCGGCGAAAAGCTGACCCGCATTGCCCAAGCACTGGAGGTCACGACCGACTATCTGCTCGATGACAGCGAGGAGCCCGGTGACGAGGTTCTGAAGGAGGCGTTCTTCCGCAAGTTCAGCAAGCTCGATCCCGAAGACCAACAGAAAATCAACCAGATGATCGATATGTGGGGAAAGAAGGATTGAGCCTGCCCACGACACCACAGGGTTGGGCGATCCGCCTGACGCAGATCCTGTCGCTGCACCAAGCAGCCCATGGCCTGCCTCGGTTCCCCATCGATGTGGCGGGGCTCGCGCAGGATTTCTCGCGTCAGGTCTTTCCGGACGCGCCGATCACAATGGTCGGCGGACTGGACCTGTCCAAGGACATCGAAGGCATGCTGATGCCCAATCCTGACGGTTCCGGAGAGTGGGGCATCATCTACAACGAGACGGTCCGCTCGCCGGGGCGGCGCAACTTCACGCTGGCCCATGAGCTGGGCCATTACCTACTTCACCGGCAGCTGCATCCACAGGGACTGCAATGCACCAACCGCAACATGGCTGATTGGGATGAGGCTCGGGACAAGATCGAGGCGGAGGCAAACACATTCGCCTCCTACCTGCTAATGCCGCTGGACGACTTCCGCGAACAGATCAAAGGACGGATCGTCGACATCGACGTGATGACCGAACTCGCAGATCGATATGCCGTATCGCTCACAGCCGCGATCCTGAAATGGATGACGGTCACCGACAAGCGCGCGATGATCGTGGTTGGCAAGGAAGGCTTCATCGACTGGGCCTGGTCCAGCGAACCGCTGTTGAAATCCGGGATCTTCTACCGGGCACGCCAAATCGTGACGGAATTGCCCGCAGCGTCATTGGCGGCGCAGGAAGTCGATTGGGACACAGGTCGCCACGGCGTTGAGCATCCGGCCGGGGTCTGGCTGGGCAACGAACCGGTCCGCGAGATGACGGTGTTCTCCCCGGGCAACGAGATGTCGATCTCATTGCTCCTCTATCCCGACCAGGCGCCCTCGCGTTGGGAGATGGCCGAGCTCGAGGAAGAAGCTACCGTCGATGCGTTCGACAAATTCATGGGCGGTTCCGGGCGGTGATTCGCCATGAGGCCCGGTTAGGACGGCCAATGAACTGACAAAGCGCATACGCAGATTTGCGCGGCTCTTCGCACAGGTCGTAAACTTCCACAAATTATTGATTTACTTGTGTTTTCCTGATTTCGCGATACCATTCGGGCATCATCTCAATCGCGAAAAGTCGCCATGTCACCTGATCCAGCAGGCCCGATTTCCGGGCCCAATCCCCTGTGCCCTGAGCGCATGTCGCCTGAGGCGCGCCTTAAAGAAATCGGCCACATCCTCGCTGCCGGCTTGGTTCGTGTTCTGGCCGAGAAGTCCAGCTCTTTATCTGCCGAAACCGGAGACCGTTTCGTGGACTTACCGCCCCGAAAGAGCGGTGGTCGTCGCAGGAAACGTATCCGTATCGGAGGAATTGATGAAGCATCACAATAAGATAACACCGCCCGCGCCGGGCCAGGATGCCAGCCTTGACCAAACGGTCCTGTCGCGTCTGGCCGCGTTAAAGACCTTGTCCGTCAAGGAATTGAAGGCCGAATGGGAAACCCTGATGGGCAGCTCAGCGCCCAACAACAGCCGCGCATTCTTGGAAGGCAGGCTCGCCTATCGCATTCAGGAACTGACCTATGGCGGGCCAGATCGTGAATCGCGGCGGATGCTCGATCTGCTCGCCGACGAGGTCGAAGGGATTGCGCGCCGCAAGCATCAGATCACGGACCCTCGCAATCCCGTCCCGGGCACACAGCTCATCCGCGACTGGAACGGCGTCGAGCATACGGTGACCGTTTTGAAAGACGGCTTCGATTGGGAGGGCCGCAAGTACAAGTCGCTCTCCAGCGTTGCTCGCGAGATCACTGGTACGCGCTGGAACGGTTACCGTTTCTTCGGCCTGCAAACCCGTTCGCGGGAGGTTTGACCATGGATAGCAACACGCGTCCGAACCGCCGCTTGCGCTGCGCGATCTACACCCGCAAGTCCACCGAGGAGGGGCTCGACATGGAGTTCAACAGCCTCGATGCACAGCGCGAGGCCTGCGAGGCCTACATCGCCAGTCAGCGCTCCGAGGGCTGGGCCTGCCTGCGCGAGCGTTACGACGACGGCGGGTTTTCCGGTGGCACGCTGGACCGCCCGGCGTTAAAACAGCTGATCGCCGATGTCGAAGACGGCCTCGTTGATGTGATCGTGGTCTACAAGATCGACCGCCTCAGCCGCGCCCTGATGGATTTTTCGAAGCTAGTCGAGCTTTTCGATCGGCACGGCGTGACCTTCGTGTCGGTGACCCAGTCCTTCAACACGACAACGTCGATGGGGCGGCTCACACTGAACATCTTGCTCAGTTTCGCGCAGTTCGAGCGGGAGGTGACGGCAGAGCGGATCCGCGACAAGGTCGCCGCCTCCCGGAAGAAGGGCATGTGGATGGGCGGATACATCCCCCTCGGGTACGATGTTGTCGACCGCAAGCTCATCGTGAACGAGGACGAGGCGGCACAGGTGCAGCGGATATTCGGGCGCTTCGTCGAACTTGGGTCCGCCACCATGCTGGCGCGGGAACTCCGCCGCGAGGGAGCCCGCAACAAGCAAGGGACGCTGATCGACAAGGGCTATCTCTACCGGCTTCTCAAGAACCGAGTTTATCGTGGTGAAGCCGTCCACAAGGGCAAATCCTATCCCGGTGAGCATGATGCCATCATTGACGAGGCCCTCTGGGACCGCGCCCACGCCATCCTGCAGGAGAGTCCCCGCAAGCGGGCTAACAACAGCCGCGCGCAGACGCCCGCGCTGCTGAAGGGGCTGATCTTCAGCGAAAATGGTGCCGCTATGACGCCGACCAGCACGAAGAAGGGGGCGAAGCTTTATCGGTACTACGTTTCCATGGACGTGATCCGGAACCGCGAGACCGGCGAGAAAGCAGTTCCGATGCGACTCTCCGCTGGAATGGTCGAAGAGGCGGTGGTGACCGAAATCCGCCGGATCCTGCAAACGCCGGAGGTGGTCACGCAGGTACTATCGGCGCTGAAAACGACCACCGCCAATATCTCCGAAGCCGACGCCTTGGGGGCGCTCCACGAATTCGACACGCTGTGGGCACAACTCTTTCCGGCCGAGCAAGCCCGGATCGTCCAGCTCCTCGTTCGACGCATCACGGTGACGGCGGCCGGGCTCGAGGTCGATATCCGGCGCGAGGGCATCGCCGGGGTCATCCGCGAGATGTTCGCTCCACGCGAAATGGAGGCGGCCGAATGACAAAGCCTGACGACACGATCCGCATCCTGATCCCTCTCAAGCTGCGCAAGAAGAACGGGAGACCGAAGATTCTGCCCCCCGCCGAGCACGCCTCTAGCGCGGATCAGGCACAGGATCCTCACATCCTGCGCGCCATCGGCCGCGCATGGAGCTGGCGCCGCTGGATGGAGGCAGGTGAGTTCGCGACAATCCAGGAACTGGCCGATGCCGTCGGTCTGGCTGAGCGGCATGTTAGCCGCCAGTTGCGGCTGGCATACCTCGCGCCAGAGGTGCTCAAGCGACTGACCTGCGGCCGCGAGGCGTCGGCGGTCAGTCTTTACGATTTGTGTTTTCTTGCTGGGAAGACATGGCAGGAGCAGCCGATGCGAGTATTTGATTGAGACCAAAAAGCTCGGTTCGTCGGTTCGCCCGTATCTGTTCTGCCTAGAAATCGACAGCCATCAATTGTTTGCGTCTTTCGACATCTTGATCCGGACAATCTTGCCGAGCCTGGCACAGATGAAATCAACGCGTAGTCCGGTAGCCGAGCTTTTGTCGAGATCCACCACAAAGGAAGGCGCATCGAAGAAATCGTCGAGCTTCAGCCCTCCTTTTTTCATCGTCGCTTTTTTCAGAATACCGGTCCGTCGCTTGTTGGAGTCCTGGCGACGAAAGATGAACTTGTAGCGGCCGTCCAAGTCCTCGAAGTCATCTAGATCATAGAGGGCGAGTTGAGCTCCATCCCGCGCTCGGAAAGCCAAGATATTGCCCGTACGCTTTGGGCGCCTTGGTTTTCCTGTCGGACGTTTGTTGTCGGTACACGGATGTTTTGGCCACGGCCAGCCAAGGTCATCGAAGAAGACTCTTCCACCGTTGGGCGACTGATAGAAAAAGACCGTCTCACCACAAACTGGGCAAGTCGCGTTTGGAACAACATACGAGCGCAGAGAGCGAAAAGGGGAACTATCCGACGATGTACGAGAGACCCGGAAACCCCGGCACCAACCACCATTGGTGTGGATCGGCGTCGGGCGCCCATCAACGTACCTGAAAACAATCGGCTCTCCACAAACATCACAGGTCGGCATTCTAGACTTTATACCTTGTTCATCTGGTAATCATCGATCGTCGATGCCCGCTGGTCGGCTCCCCACCGAAGTTCGCTTCAGCGACGTTCTGTCTTCGCCCCTCGAATTCGACGCCCGCCTCGCGCCGATCGGTCAGAAGCACTCGGCGATGCTCGGTTGTGCAATAGCGGGGCTCAGCAATATCGTCGGTCAGCATCGCAAAGAAACCCGCGACTAACGGGTCGTTTTCTTCATATGTCCTGGGCGCATTCGACATGCCGCCAAGCTATGAGCGGAAAGCCTCGTTGTCATCAGAGACTTCTCGCGGTCTTTCGCATCAGCCCGCACAATCACGCCGCCTTCGGGTGTCTCTGTTTGCACCCCTAGCGGTCAAAATCACCGCAACTGCGGCGCAGTCTATTCTCGCCAAGCGTCTGAAAAGACGTCCAGTTTCAAATCCGTCCCGATCTGGATGGAGGGCGGATGGAAAGAGACGCGGGGCGTTCGGAGACCGATTTCGGGCTAAGGTCCAGTCTCCGAAAGTCGCATGGCCTCGTTAAACCCCTTTGAACCAAAAAGAAAAAAGGCCCCGCTAGGGACCTCATCTCGGGTTCGCGAAGTGTTAGTGGCGGAGACGAAGGGATTCGAACCCTCGAGACGGTTTCCCGCCTACTCCCTTAGCAGGGGAGCGCCTTCGACCACTCGGCCACGTCTCCGCCGACCCGTTTAATGATCCGGGCGGGCGGGGACAAGGGCGAATGCGCTAAAAAATTCGCTCTCCCTGGTGGGATAATTCAGGCGGCAAGGACCTTGAGCACGCGATCGGGGTCGGCGTCGATCAGGCGCAGCAGCTGGTAGGCCGGACCGCCAGGGCGGCGGTGGCCGCGTTCCCAGGCGCTGTAACCGAAATCGCTCATTCCCATCAGCTCGGCCATCTGGGACTGATCCAGCGCGGCCTTCTCGCGCACTGCGCGCGGGTCCGGGGTATCGTCCGCTTCGGTAGGGGTCTCGATTTTTTCTTGCATTTTCAATGCAGTAGACATTTTTTCTGCTCCTCAATATCCATCCCGGCTTGTTTAGCGCCGGGCTTTTCAGATGGGGGAAAGCAGCGGGTTGGAACCACGCGTTCTGGTGTGATTGACGCGCGGGCCACCCACCGACCACCCGCTTGCGTTTGCGCAAACAGGCTTTGAAAATCATATAGTTATCTTGTGACTTTCATGACGGCACCTTAACGCGCCGAACGCAGAAAATCAAATCCGGCCCGACCAGGGCCCGGTTACGCGTTGAACTACGCGTTGAACAGGAAGTGCAGAACGTCGCCGTCCTTGACCTCGTATCCCTTGCCTTCGGCGCGCATCTTGCCGGCCTCTTTCGCGCCCTGTTCGCCGTTGCAGGCGATGTAATCGGCATAGGCGATGGTTTCGGCGCGGATGAAACCGCGCTCGAAATCGCCGTGAATGACGCCGGCAGCCTGCGGCGCGAGCGTGCCGCGTTTGATTGTCCAGGCGCGCGCCTCTTTCGGGCCAACGGTAAAATACGTCTCAAGGTTTAACAGCTCGTAACCGGCCCGTATCAGGCGGTCGAGCCCCGGCTCGGAGAGGCCCATTTCCTCGAGGAACATGGCGGCCTCGTCATCGTCGAGCTGGCTGATCTCTTCCTCGATCCGCGCCGAGATCACGACGGTGGCGTTGCCCTCGGCCTCGGCCATGCGGGCCACGGCCTCGGAATGGGCGTTGCCGGTGGCGGCCTCTTCCTCGGACACGTTGCAGACGTAGAGTACCGGCTTCGTCGTCAGCAGCTGGAGCATTTTCCAGGCCTTCGCATCCTCGTCATCGACCTCGACAACGCGGGCGGGCTTGCCCGCTTCGAGGACCTCAAGCGCCTGTTTCATAAGGCGTTCCTGCTGCACGGCCTCCTTGTCGCCGCCGCGGACCTTGCGGACGATATTCTGCAGGCGCTTCTCGATCGATTCGATGTCGGCGAGCATCAGTTCGGTCTCGATGGTTTCGGCATCGGCCACCGGATCGACGCGGCCTTCGACATGGGTCACGTCGCCATCCTCGAAACAGCGCAGCACGTGGGCGATGGCGTCGACCTCGCGGATATTGGCGAGAAACTGGTTGCCGAGCCCCTCGCCTTTGGAGGCGCCCTTGACCAGGCCGGCGATGTCGACAAAGGTCATCCGGGTCGGGATGATCTGCTTGGACCCGGCGATTTTCGCAAGTTTATCAAGACGTTCATCGGGAACGGCGACCTCGCCTACATTGGGCTCGATCGTGCAGAAGGGGAAGTTCGCGGCCTGTGCGGCGGCGGTTTTCGTCAGCGCGTTGAAGAGCGTGGATTTGCCCACGTTCGGCAGGCCGACGATGCCCATCTTGAAGCCCATGATACTGTCCTTTCAGCGCAGATTGCGGGCGCATCTAGGGGGCGAAGGGGCCCATGGTCAACCCCTGCGAAACAAAGGTTAAGACCAGCGCGCGATCGGAAATCAGGGGGGTGACTTGCGTGCACCGCCCAGCTGACATCCGGCTGCCGGGAAAATCGCAACGCTTTGTTAACCGCCGGGGTTAACGCACCGCGCGCTCCCCTGCCCCGGCGCAACGCAATGGGCAATTGATTTCTCCGCCGATTTTCTGCAAACCGCCCGGAACAGACATTCACCCCCGGGGAGGGACAGCATGACACGGATCGATGCCAAATTCGCCAAGCTGAAGGCGGACGGGAAGAAGGCTTTTGTCGCCTACGTGATGGCCGGCGATCCGGATTACGCGACATCGCTGGAGATCGTCAAAGGCCTGCCGGGCGCCGGCGTAGACGTGATCGAGCTGGGCCTGCCCTTTACCGATCCGATGGCTGACGGCCCGACGATCCAGCTGGCCGGGCAGCGCGCGCTGGAAGGCGGCATGACGCTGCAGAAGACGCTGGAACTGGCCACCGAGTTCCGCAAGGACGACGACGAAACCCCGATCGTGCTGATGGGGTATTACAACCCGATCTACAGCCGCGGCGTCGACCGGTTTCTGGACGATGCGAAGAAGGCAGGAATTGACGGGTTGATCGTGGTGGACCTGCCGCCTGAGGAAGATGACGAGCTGTGCATTCCGGCGCAGAAGGCGGGGATGAACTTCATCCGGCTCGCGACGCCCACCACCGATGACAGGCGCCTGCCGAAGGTGATGACCAACACCAGCGGTTTCGTTTACTACGTGTCGATCACCGGCATCACCGGCGCGGCCGAGGCGGACGCAGGCGACGTGGCCCCCGAGGTGGCGCGGATCAAGCGCGCGACCGACCTGCCGATCGTGGTTGGTTTCGGCATCAACTCGCCCGAAAAGGCTGAGGCCATCGCCAGCGTTGCCGATGGCGCGGTGGTGGGCAGCGCGATTGTCAGCCGGATCGGCAAGGGCGAGGCCCCCGCCGATGTGCTGGCCTTCGTGAAATCGCTGGCGGACGGGGCGCACCGGGCCTGAGCGCGGTGCTGTCCACGCTTCTTCTGATCAAGATCGCGGTTACGCTGGTCGCCGTTCTGGGGCTGGCCTGGGTGGCCGAGCACGTGAGCCCGCGGCTGGCCGGGATTCTGGCGGGCTTTCCGCTGGGCCTGGCGATCATCCTGTTTTTCGTGACCCTGGAGCAGGGGCCGGAGTTCGGCCGGGAGGCCGCTTTTGCCGCCATCGGCGGGCTGTCGGCCAACGCGGTTCTGGCGCTGGCCTATGCGGCGGTGGCAAGAGGCACCGGATGGATCGCGGCGATTTGGGCGGGCGCGATCGCCACGGTTGCGTTCCTGGGCGTGGCGGCGGTGATGCGCGGTTTGATGCCGGGTGTTCTGCTGTCTGTCGCGATTACCTGCGCGGTGCTGGCACTGGTCTGGTGGGCCCTGCGGCAGATGGCGGATGTGCGGATCGCGAGGCAGGCGCGGCTGGGCCCGCTGGAGGTGGCGATCCGGGCCGGGATGGCAGCCGCGACCGTGCTGCTGATCACCGGGATCGCGGGCCTGGTGGGGCCGGTCTGGTCAGGGCTGCTAGCCGGGTTCCCGGTGGTGGCCTTTCCGCTGCTTCTGATCCTGCACGCACGCCATGGGCGGGCGCCGGTGGTGACGATGGTCAAGAGCTATCCGATCGGGCTGACGACGCTGGTGATCTATGCGCTGGTGGTGGCCGCGGCCTTTCCGGTGCTGGGGGCCGGCGGCGGCACGCTGGTGGGGCTGGCGGCGGCGGTGCCGTGGCTGGCCGGGCTGTCGGCGCTGCGCGGGCGTCAGGCCTGAACCGAGCCGATATCGCTGCGCGCAATCGCGGTGGCCTTGAGGATGGCAAAACAGTCGCGGCCGGGTTCGAGGCCGATTTCAGCCACGGCGCGCGAGGTGATGCGTGCAAGCAGGCGGTCTTCGCCACAGCGCAGCGACACGGCGGCACCGGGCCCGTGCCCCTGCTGAACCGTCTCGACCGTGACCGGCAGCACGTTGCGCGCCGAGATGGCGCGGGGGGCCTCGGCGGCAAGGATGATGTCGGAAGCGAGCAGGCGCAGCCGCAGACGGGTGCCCACCGGGGCGCCGACGCCCATGACCCAGAGCGCGCCGCCGGAGATACGCAACCGGCTGAGCCCGTCAGGCGCATGCGCTTCGACCGTCGCGGTGAGGATCGCGCCCGCCTCGCGGATGCCGAACTGGGGCATCAGGGCGGGATCGGAGAGTAGGTCCTGGGCCGGACCGGCGCGCAGGACCCGGCCCTGATCGAGCATCACGATATGGTCGGACAGGCGGGCGATCTCGGCCACGGAATGCGATACGTAGAGGATGGGCGGGCCGGCCTGATCGCGCAGGCGTTCGAGATAGGGCAGAATCTCCTCTTTGCGCGGGCCATCGAGCGCGGCAAGCGGTTCATCCATCAAGAGCAGGCGCGGACGCATCAGCAGCGCACGGGCCAGCGCGACGCGGGATTTTTCACCGCCCGAGAGCGCTCCGGGGCGGCGGTTCATCAGCGCGGTGATGCCCAGCAGATCGGTGATGCGGCTTTCCTGCGCCGCATCCACGCCCCCCGCGAGCCGCGCGCCATAGCGGATGTTCTGGGCGACCGAGAAATGCGGGAAAAGCCGGTTGTCCTGAAACACCACGCCCACGCGGCGGTGGTGAGCTAGAAGATGCGTTCCCGTTTCGGCATTGAAGAGATCGCTGCCAGCGAAGGCGATGCGCCCGGCATCGGGGCGCGAGAGGCCGGCGATGGCGTTGACGATCGAGGATTTACCAGCCCCCGACGCCCCGAAAAGCGCGGTGACACCCGGCCCCGCCTGAAACGCGGCCTCAAGCGTGAAGGCGCCGAGGCGCTGGCGGATATCCAGGGTCAGCGTCATTTGCCGGCGATCCTGTCGGCAACGCGGCGGCCAAGCCAGTCGGACATCAACACTGCGCCCACAGCGACGATGAGCGCGAGCGCGACAAGGCGGAGCGCGGCCGGTTCGCCGCCCGGCACCTGCAGGAAGGCGTAGATCGCCGAGGGCAGCGTCTGGGTTTCGCCGGGGATGTTGGCGACAAAGGTGATGGTGGCGCCAAATTCGCCCAGTGCCTTGGCAAAGCCTAGCACGGCGCCCGCCAGCACGCCGGGCGCGATGAGCGGCAGGGTCACGGTGAAAAACACCCGCGCACGGCCAGCGCCCAACGTGGCGGCGGCCTGTTCCAGCTTGGGATCGACCGCCTCGAACGCAAGCCGGATGGCGCGCACCATGAGCGGGAAACCCATGATCCCGGCGGCCAGCGCCGCGCCGGTCCAGCGGAAGGCGAAGACGAGGCCGAACGCGTTTTCGAGAAAGGCGCCGGCCGGACCGTTGCGCCCGAAGGTCAGAAGCAGCAGGTAGCCGGTGACGACCGGCGGCAGCACCAGCGGCAGGTGCACCAGCGCGCTGAGCACCGGCTTGCCCCAGAAGCTGCGGCGCGCAAGGGCCCAGGCCGTGAGGATTGCAAGCGGCAAGGCGACGAGAACCGCCCAGAGCGAAACCTTGAGCGAGAGTGTCAGCGCCGCGAGTTCCTCGGGGCCGAGCATCACTGTGCAACCCCGAGCGGCGTGAAGCCATGCGCAGCAAAGATAACTGCTGCCTGCGGGCCGGAGAGATAGGCAAGCAAGGCCGCCGCGGCGGGACTGTCTGAGACCTGGGCCGCGGGATAGGTGATGGGCGGGTGGCTGTCGGCGGGAATGTCATAAAGCACGGAAACGCCGGGATCGGCCTGCGCGTCGGAGGCATAGACGACGCCCAATGGCGCCTCGCCGCGCGACACCAGCGCCAGCGCGGCGCGGACGTTCTCGGTTTCGGCGAGGTGGGGCGCGAGCGCGGGCCAGAGGCCAGCGCTTTCGAGCCAGGCCCTGGCGTAGATGCCGGCGGGTACGGCGTTGACCTGCCCCAGGGCCAACCGGCCATCGCCGAGACGGGCCAGCATGGCCTGTTCCGATGCGTCGAGCGGCGCGGCCCCCGCAGGGCCGATCAGCACCAGCCGGTTGCCGAGCAGATCGCGCCGGCTGTCGGGCATCAGAACGCCCTGCCCTTCGAGCCAGTCCATCCATTGCGGATTGGCCAGGATCACCAGATCAGCGGGGGCGCCCTGGGCCACCTGTCGCGCCATAGCGGCGCTGCCGCCGTAGGAGGCGACGATCCGCGCACCATCGTAGCTTTCGGCCACGGCATCGAGCGCATCGCGGAGGCTGGCGGCCGCAAAAACGGTCACTCGCGCAGGCGCATCGGCGAGCGCGGCGCCGGTCAGCAGGACAAGTGCTAGAAGGGTGTGACACAGAACTTTCATCGGCGGCGACTATCATGGAAGGCACCCCACCACGCAAGAGGGCGCAGGCGCGCACCGAAAGGCGCAAAATGTGCCCAGTTTTCGTGCGCCCGGGGCCACATCCTGTGGTTATTTCATTGCCAGAACAGGGAAAAACTGGAAAAATCCACCAAAAGGCATAGTTGTAAGAAAAGAAATTCGGGCATGGATCGGCGCAAGATGACGCTGCAGACGATCAAACAGCTCCCCCTGAAGCTGAAGAGCGCGCACAAGACGGATGTGCGCAGCCAGTTTGCCGCGCTTTGCTATCGCATCAACAACGGCAAGCCCGAAATCCTGTTGATCACCAGCCGCGGGTCGCATCGCTGGATCGTGCCCAAGGGCTGGCCGATGCATGGCGCCACGCCTGGTGAAGCCGCCCTGCAGGAAGCCTGGGAAGAGGCCGGCGTGCAGGGCAAGGTGATCGAGCGCTGCATCGGGCTGTTTTCCTACTCGAAGATGATGGACGGCAAGAAGAGCCTGCCGATCGTGGCGCTGGTCTATCCGGTGAAGGTGAAGGCGCTGGCCCAGGAGTTTCCCGAGGCCGGGCAGCGGCGGCGCAAGTGGTTTTCGCCGAAAAAGGCTGCGGCCAAGGTGAGCGAGCCGGAGCTGGCGCAGATCCTGAAAACCTTCGATCCGAAACTTCTCAAACAGTGAGATATCTTGCGCGCGGACGCGGGATGGTTATGTATATCCAGTCCTTTCGGAAACCATGACCATGATCCAGTTTTCCTTGAAATGCGCCGAGGGCCACAAGTTCGAGAGTTGGTTCCAATCGGCAGATGCCTTTGACAAGCTGCGCGCGGCGGGCCACGTGGCCTGTGCCGTCTGCGGCGGCACCGACGTGGAAAAGGCCGTGATGGCGCCACGGGTCAGCACCGCCCGCAAGAAGGTCCGGGCCGAAGAGCCGCAAGAACGCCCGTTGTCGGCCCCGGCGAGCCCGGCCGAGCAGGCGCTGGCCGAGCTGAAAGCGCATGTCGAGGCCAATTCCGAATATGTCGGCATGGAATTCGCCCGCGAGGCGCGCGCCATGCATGACGGCGACGCCCCGGAACGCGCGATCTATGGCGAGGCCAAGGCCGAGGATGCCCGCAAACTGCTGGAAGAGGGCATTCCGGTTGCGCCCCTGCCCTTCCGCCCGGGGCGTAAATCGAACTGATCGGAATGGTGGGTTGAAAACCCACCCTACCGCGCGGCGCCGGCCGGGGCTAAGGTGTGCATGAAAACGCAGCTTAGGGCGGAGAACAGACATGCATGTGGTGATTACAGGCGCGAACCGGGGGATCGGGAAGGCACTGGCCGAGGGCTATGCGGCACGTGGCGACGATGTGCGCGCGACCTCGCGCGACGGATCGACCGGGTTGGCACTGGACGTGGCCGAGCCCGCCGCGTTTGCGGGCCTTGCGCAGGCGCTGGACGGCAAGCCGGTGGACCTGTTGATCTGCAATGCCGGGATCTATGCCGACAAGGGCCAGAGCCTGGCCGATGGCTATCCGGCGCAGATGTGGGCCGACACGTTCGCAGTGAACGTGACCGGCGTGTTCCTGACGATCCAGGCGCTGCTGCCCAACCTGCAGATGGCCGAGGGCGCAAAGATCGCCATCATATCCAGCCAGATGGCCAGCGACGAGAAGGCGCCGGGCGGGTCCTATATCTATCGCGCGTCGAAGGCGGCGGCGCTGAACCTGGGCCGCAACCTGGCGGTGGACCTGAAGGACCTGGGCATCGCCGTGGGCATCTATCACCCCGGCTGGGTGCGCACCGACATGGGTGGCGGCGCGGCGGATATCGGTGTGGACGAGGCGCGCGACGGGCTGATGACGCGGTTCGACGCGCTGTCGGTGGCCAGCACCGGCGAGTTTCTGACATGGGACGGGCGGGTGCATCCGTTTTGAGCGGCTACGCGGAGCACCCCGAGAACATTCCGCACGATTTCGCACGGGCCTGGATGGCGCGGGATGCGCAGGCGCTGGCCGCGCTTTTTGCCAAGGACGCGGAGTTCGTCAACGTCGTGGGATTGTGGTGGCATGACCGCGCGGCGATCGAGCGCGCGCATGACTATGGCCTGCGGGTGATTTTCGCGCAAAGCACGCTGAGCCCGGGCACGGTGCGGGTGAAGCGTGTCGGCGACGATGTGGCCGTGGTGCAGTGCCGGTTCACGCTGTGCGGGCAGACCCTGCCCGACGGGAGCGAGGGCGGCGCGCGGCGCACGATCCTGACCTTCGTGGCCGAACGGCGCGACGGCGGCTGGCCGGTCGTGGCCGCACAGAACACCGACATCATCGACGGCGCGGAAACGCTGGCGCGCACCGATATGATGCGTCCGGCCGATTACCGGCGCTAGCGGGCGGTCCGCTCCCTCGGCTGCCGACCGGGGCGCTGCCCCGGACCCCGGAGTATTTCAGGCAAGATGAAAGGCGCGGGCCTGCGGCGGTATAGCCGTCTTGCTCTTGGGCGGGTTACGGCATAAACCGCGCTGGCAATTGAAGATGGGGAAGGCGTATGCCCGTTCTCGTGATGAAATTCGGCGGCACGTCGGTGGCCACGCTGGACCGGATCCGGCGGGCGGCCAAGCGCGTGGGTGTCGAGGTGGCCAAGGGCTATGACGTGATCGTCATCGTGAGCGCCATGGCCGGCAAGACCAACGAGCTGGTGGGCTGGGTCAACGAGACCTCGCCACTTTATGACGCGCGCGAATACGACGCGGTGGTCAGTTCCGGTGAAAACGTCACCGCGGGCCTGATGGCGTTGACGCTGCAGGAGATGGATATCCCGGCGCGCAGCTGGCAGGGCTGGCAGGTGCCGGTGAAGACCACCAGCGCGCACAGCCAGGCCCGGATCGAGGACATTCCGCCGGAAAACATCCGCGCCAAGTTCGACGAGGGCATGCGCGTGGCGGTGATCGCCGGGTTCCAGGGTGTGAGCCCCGAGGGCCGCATCACCACGCTGGGCCGGGGCGGCAGCGATACGACCGCGGTGGCCTTTGCCGCCGCTTTCGAGGCCGAGCGCTGCGACATCTACACCGACGTGGACGGCGTTTACACGACCGACCCGCGGATCTGCGACAAGGCACGCAAGCTTGACAAGATCGCCTTCGAGGAAATGCTGGAGCTGGCAAGCCTGGGCGCGAAGGTGCTGCAGACCCGCTCGGTCGAGCTGGCGATGCGCTATAACGTGAAGCTGCGCGTGCTGAGCAGTTTCGAGGAACAATCCGATGAGGCGGGCACGCTGGTCTGTGCCGAGGAGGACATCATGGAATCGAAAGTCGTCAACGGGATCGCCTATAGCCGCGACGAGGCGAAAATGACGCTCGTGTCGGTCGCGGACCGCCCCGGGATCGCCGCGGCCATCTTCGGCCCGCTGAGCGAGGCCGGCGTGAACGTGGACATGATCATCCAGAACATCGCCGAGGAAGGCCGCACCGACATGACCTTCTCGTGCCCCACCGACCAGGTGAAACGGGCCGAACAGGCGCTGAACGGGGCGAAGGACCGCGGCGAGATCAACTTCCACGACCTGATCGCCGACACCGACGTGGCCAAGATATCGGCCGTGGGCATCGGCATGCGCTCGCAATCGGGCGTCGCGGCGAAGATGTTCAAGACGCTGAGCGACGAGGGCATCAACATCAAGGTCATCGCCACCTCGGAGATCAAGATCAGCGTGCTGATCGACCGCAAATACATGGAGCTGGCCGTTCAGGCGCTGCATGACGCGTTCGAATTGGAAAAAGCTGCCTAATTTCCGCCAAGATTTTCGGCAATAGTCTTTGGACCGATCAAACCGGAGACGCTGCCGATGTCACCCGCCCCCCGAAGCCAGATGCCGAGACGCGGCAAATGGGCCTCAAAGCACACGCAAATCGAACAGGCCGCCCTGGGCGCCTCGATCGCGTTGATCGCGGTCCTGTCGGTTTATGTGCTGGTCGCTCCCGAACAACGGCTGTTGCTGGGGCTTTACATGGTGCTGTTCCCGGTGGGGCTTCTGGGGTTTGCGCTGCGCGGGCTCGCCTTTGACCAACTGGCCGAGCGGCTGAGCCGCGGGTTTGGCCGCCACCTGGCCAGCGACAGGTCGTATGAAAGGTTCTCGGATGCCGTGACGTTGACGGTTGCCGGGCTGATCCTGTGGGTGCTGCACGATGTCATCGCGGTGATCATGGCCGGGCGCGACCTGCTTGATATCGGGCTGGGCCTGTTGGTGCTGTCGCTGCTTCTGGGCGCATTTCTGGGCGATCTTCTGACCCGCGCCAAACGCCGCGAAAGCCGGAAAGACGCCCCTGACACGGCATCACCCCCGGCGCGCAACTGACGCGAAACGTGGCATTTCACACCGTGTTTCCCGCCTGAGGCGAGAAACCCGTTTCCCTTGCCATATGGCTGTGATCTATGATGGATAACAGTGTGCCCATGCGCGGAGCCCCGGGGGAAGACGACATTCATGTCCGACAAGAGCCTTACTGACAGCCGGCAGATGCTGGGCCGCCTGCGCGGGGTCATGGCCGAGGACAGCGCGGGCCAGGCACGTCTGGACAAGATCACCGGGCTGATCGCCGAGGAAATGCATTGCGAGGTGTGTTCGGTTTACCTGTTCCGCGACGAGGAAACGCTGGAACTGTGCGCGACCGAGGGCCTGAACCCCAGCGCCGTGCACGAAACCCGGATGCGGCTGGGCGAGGGCCTGGTGGGCCGGGTGGCCCGCACCGGGCGTATAATCAACACCGCCGATGCGCCGTCGGAGCGTGGCTTCCGCTACATGCCCGAGACGGGCGAAGAGATCTATTCGTCCTTCCTGGGCGTGCCGATCCAGCGGCTGGGCGAGAAGCTGGGTGTTCTGGTCGTGCAGTCGAAGGCCAAGCGCGAGTTTTCACCCGACGAGATCGAAGCGCTGGAAGTTGTTGCCATGGTGTTGGCCGAGATGGCCGAGCTGGGCGCCTTCGTTGGCGAAGGCGCGGCGCTGAAGGCGCGCCACACCCAGCCGGTGATGATCCGCGGCGGCACCGGGCAGGAAGGCGCGGCCGAGGGCCATGTCTGGCTGCACGAGCCCCGCGTGGTGGTCACCAACCCGATTGCCGACGACCCGCATCGCGAGCTGGAGCGGCTGCACGAGGCGGTGGAATCGCTGCGGGTGAGCGTCGACGAGATGCTGGAAGGCGCGCGCGGCGGTGACAGCGACCAGGTGCAGGTGCTGGAAGCCTACCGGATGTTCGCCAACTCGAAGGGCTGGCTGCGCCGGATGGAAGAGGACATCAGCCGAGGCCTGAGCGCCGAGGCGGCGGTGGAAAAAGAGCAATCGACCGCACGGGCGCGGATGGCACAGGTTAACGATGCCTATCTGCGCGAGCGTCTGCACGATCTGGATGACCTTTCAAACCGCCTGCTGCGCATCCTGACGGGACAGGGCAATGAAACCGGCGCCGAGATACCCGAGAACCCGGTCCTGATCGCGCGCAATATCGGCCCGGCGGAGCTGCTGGATTACGGGCGCAGCCTTAAGGGCATCGTGCTGGAGGAGGGCTCGGTCGGATCGCACGCGGCAATCGTGGCGCGTGCGCTGGCGATTCCGCTGGTCATTCATGCCGGGCGGATCACCACCGAGGCGCTGAACGGCGATCACATCATGGTGGATGGCGATCAGGGCGTTGTGCATCTGCGCCCCGACGAAACCGTGGTCAGCGCCTTTCGCGACAAGATGGCGATGCAGGCGCAGGCGCTGGAGCGCTATGCCTCGATCCGCGAGAAGCCGGCGACAAGCCTTGATGGCGAAACCATAGCGCTGCAGATGAATGCGGGGCTTATGGCCGATCTGCCGTCACTGGACAGTTCCGGGGCCGAGGGCGTGGGCCTGTTCCGCACCGAGCTGCAATTCCTGGTACGCAACCAGATGCCCAAGCGCAGCGAATTGTCGGCGCTTTACGCGCGGGTGCTGGATGCGGCGCATGGCAAGCGGGTGGTGTTCCGCACGCTCGATATCGGGTCGGACAAGGTGCTGCCCTACATGAAGCCGCAGGACGAGCCCAACCCGGCCCTGGGCTGGCGCGCGATCCGCGTGGGCCTGGACAAGCCCGGCGTGATGCGGATGCAATTGCAGGCGTTGTTGCGCGCGGCGGCGGGCCGGCCGCTGAGCGTGATGTTTCCCTTCATCGCCCAGCGCGAGGAATATGATGCCGCATGTGCCGAGATGGACAAGGCGCTGGAGCGCGAGCGCATCCTGGGCCACCCGATCCCCGAATGGCTGGAAGTGGGGGCGATGCTGGAGACGCCCAGCCTGGCCTTTGCACCGGACAAGTTCTTCAAGGAAGTCGGTTTCCTGTCGATCGGGGGCAATGACCTGAAGCAGTTCTTCTTTGCCGCCGACCGCGAGAACGAGCGCGTGCGGCGGCGCTATGACACGCTGAACGTGAGTTTCCTGAGCCTGATCGAACGGATCGTGGAGCGCTGTGCGGAACACGATACGCCGCTGAGTTTCTGCGGCGAGGATGCGGGACGGCCTGTCGAGGCGCTGTGCTTTGCCGCGATCGGGCTGCGCGCGCTGTCGATGCGGCCGGCCTCGATCGGGCCGGTCAAGAACGCGATCCGCCGGACAAACCTGGCCGAACTGCGCGAAATCATTCACGCCGCACGGGACCACGGCGATCAGTCGGTGCGCCCGGCGGTTGAGGCGTATCTGAGAAAAAACGGGGTGCTTTCCTGAACCCGCCCTTCAGGCGCGGTTGACCTTGGGCGGTTCCACCCGCAGGCGCAGCTCTTCAACCAATTCGGCATGATCGCGGTCGGCGGTGATGGCCAGCCGGCGCAGGCCGAAATGCACATGCGCCATTTCCTGATAATAGTTGGTATAGGCATAGTTCGTGGCCGCGCCGGCCACGGCGCCCAGCACCGGCACCGATTGCGCGGCGAGTTTCTGCCCCAGCACCACGCCAAGGCGCGGCGCCACGCGGGCAATAAGCGCCTGCAAGGCCTGGCCTGTTACGATCATGCGGGTGGAGATGAAGGCGAGATCGCTGCCATCGTCGGCTTCGAGCGGGCCGGCGGCGGCAAAGACCTGCAGGCAATCGAATTCAACGCCCTCTTCGTGCGGATCGAAACCGTGTTCGACGGCGATGCCCTGGATCACGCGTAGAAGGATGGTTGTGGTGACCGGCAGTTCCGCCAATGCCGAGGGCAACCCGCCCATGCCGCCCGCCGCGCCCATCGCGGTGGTGACGGCGGTATTGAGCCAACCCGGCTGATCGCGCACTACCCCGCGCGAGTCGCGCGCGGTGCGCAGCGCCAGACGCAGCGCCCGTTCGGTCTGAGCGTCCAGTTGGGTGCGGATGTTTTCGGGCAGGCGGTCGAGCAGAGATTCGGCCTGCCCGCCGATGAGGTTGAGCAATTGCAGACCCGCGCCCCCGGCCCCACGATAGCGCTGGGCCAGCGCATCGAGCTGGCCCTCGACATCAAGATCAGCGGGCGGGATTTCGAGAATTTCCATGCATCACCTTTGCAAAACCTGCCTTAAGAGATTGCCAACGGGCGACATGGTTTCAAGCGTCGCGGGTGACTTTGCCGGTGATCCCGTCCCAGGCGCCGGGGGTGAGAGCAAGCCCAAGAACGCGCGCGGGGTTGGTGGGCGGCGGCATTTCAACCCCGGACAGCCGGGTGAAGCCGAACCGCCCGTAATAGGGTGCGTCGCCCACGAGCATGACCCGCTGCCAGCCGCTTTTCCTTGCGATTTCGAGGCTTTCACGAATGAGGAGGCCGCCCAGCCCTTCGCCCTGGTGGGTGGGGTGCACCGCCACCGGCCCCAGAAGCAGGGCGTGCGCCGCACCGATACGCACCGGCCAGAAGCGGATCGCGCCCGCGAGGATGCCGTCTTCGCGCGCCACCAGCGACAGGCCCGGCACGGGATCGACGCCATCGCGCAGGCGGTAGGACGACAACGCCGTGCGCCCCGGCGCAAAGCACAGGTCATAGAGCGCTTCGACCTCCCACCAGTCCTCGGCGCTTTCAGGCAAAAGCTCGAACACCGCAAATCCTCACTCCCGGGGTGGAATCGCCCCTAGCACGGGGGTAGAGACGGATCAAACGGATAAGGAAACGCGCGACATGTTCTACAGACCCGAAGACGGCCACGGCCTGCCCCACAACCCGTTCAACGCCCTGATCGTGCCCCGTCCGATCGGCTGGATCTCGACCCGGGGCAGCGATGGGGTGGACAACCTGGCGCCCTATTCGTTCTTCAATGGCTGCGCCTACACGCCGCCACAGGTGATGTTCGCCACCACCGGCGTGAAAGAGGATCGCGAGGGCACCAAGGACAGCCTGGCCAATATCCGCGAAACGGGCGTGTTTTGCGTGAATATCGTGGCTCAGGGAATGACGGACGCGATGAACGCCAGTTCCAAGACCCTGCCCGCCGACCAGTCCGAGTTCGATCATGCCGGGCTGGAACGCGCCGAGTGCGAAACCATCGCCTGCGCGCGTGTCAAGGATGCGCCAGCGTCGATGGAATGCAAGATGACCCAGATCGTAAAGATCGAAGGCGAGGCGAATTACGTCTGTTTCGGCACGGTCACGGGCATTCACATGCGCGACGATTGCATCGTCGACGGCATGTTCGACGTCACGCGCTTTACCCCGCTTGCGCGGCTGGGATACCGGGACTACTCGGTGGTGACCGAGACGTTCACGCTGGCCCGGCCCGACGACTGATCAGGGCTGCGCCGCAAGCGCGGCGCAGGGGCCGTGGCGGGGACAGGTGACCAGGTGATCGTTGACCATGCCCACGGCCTGCATGAAGGCATAGACGATGGTGGGGCCGCAGAACTTGAACCCCGCCTGTTTGAGGTCCTTGGAAACCTGTTTCGACAGGGCGGTTTCGGCCGGCACCTCGGCCAGAGTGGACCAGCGATTCTGGATCGGCGCGCCATCGACATAGGACCACAGGAACCGGTCGAAGCCCTCGCCGGCCTCGATCTCGGCCCAGGCGCGGGCATTGCCTATGGTGGCCTCGATCTTGCCGCGGTGGCGGATGATGCCGGGATCTGCCAGCAGGCGCTGAACATCGGACTCGTCCCAGGTTGCGATCTTGTGGGGATCGAAGCCCTGAAAGGCGGCGCGGAAGTTTTCGCGCTTTTTCAGGATGGTGATCCAGCTGAGCCCGGCCTGAAAACCATCGAGGATCAGCTTTTCCCAGAGCGCACGGCTGTCCCATTCGGGCACGCCCCACTCGGTATCGTGGTAGTCGAGATAGATCTGATCGGGCCCGGCCCAGCCGCAACGCTCCATACGCGCTCCTTTCATGATCGGCCGCCTTCGGGTGCGCGGGCCGCGTTTAACCGGGTTTTAGCAAATCCGCTGCAAGACTGCACCCAACCGATACGGAGGAGCGGATGCAGCGCCGAAACCGGAAGACCTGGGCCGACATTCCCGCCGGCCATGAGGACCCGCTGAGCTATGCCGTGACCACGCGGAACCGATCGACCATGGAGATGGTCGAGGATGCGGTGCGGCGCAAGCGGGTGTTGCTGGCCTACCAGCCGGTGGTGCAGGCGGGCCGAACCGATCACGTGGCATTCTACGAGGCTCTGATCCGCGTGCAGGACACCTCCGGCCGCGTCATCCCCGCGCGCGAGTTCATTACCCGGGTGGAGGAAACCGAAACAGGGCGCCTGCTGGATTGCATCGCGCTGGAGAAAGGGCTGCGCGCGTTGGCCGAAGAACCGGCGCTGCGCCTGTCGGTGAACATGTCGGCGCGCTCGATCGGCTACGAGAAATGGATGCGCACCCTGCGCCGGGGATTGCAGCGTGACCCCACGGTGGGCGAGCGGCTGATCCTGGAGATCACCGAAAGCTCGGCCATGACGGTGCCCGAGCTGGTGGTCAGCTTCATGAGCGAGCTGGGGCGCAAGGGGATCAGCTTTGCGCTGGATGATTTCGGGGCGGGGCAGACCTCGTTCCGCTACCTACGGGATTTCATGTTCGATCTCCTGAAGATCGACGGGCAGTTCATCCGTGGCATCCACGCCAATCCCGACAACTAGGTGCTGACCCGGGCCCTGGTCGCCGTGGCGCAGCAATTCGACATGTTCACCGTGGCCGAGTTTGTCGAAAATGCCGAGGATGCGGCCTATCTGGCGACCATCGGGGTGGATTGCCTGCAGGGCTATTTTTTCGCTGCGCCGACAGTGCGCCCGCCCTGGCAGGACGCGCCCCGGGCCCGCGCCAGCGCCTGACGGCGCAATGCCGCGCATGCAAAGGCATACCGAGAGTTGCCGCAGCGCGGCAAATCCGCTATGCACAGCGCGAAGGCGGTGGGGGATGCGCCGGCCAGACGGGCCTGATGCGCGCCCCTGCCCCACCCAGGGAAGAGGACTTCGCCCATGACCAATGTCGTTATCGCCTCCGCGGCCCGCACCGCCGTAGGCTCGTTCAACGGAGCGTTTGCCAACACGCCCGCCCATGACCTGGGCACCGCCGTTCTGGAGGCGCTGGTCGCGCGCGCCGGGATCGACAAGGCCGACGTGTCAGAAACCATCCTGGGCCAGGTGCTGACCGCCGGCCAGGGCCAGAACCCCGCCCGCCAGGCCCATATCAACGCTGGCCTGCCGATCGAAAGCGCCGCCTGGAGCATCAACCAGGTCTGCGGATCGGGCCTGCGCGCGGTAGCGCTGGGCGCACAGCACATCCAGCTGGGCGATGCCGATATCGTGGCCGCCGGCGGCCAAGAGAACATGACGCTCTCCCCGCATGTCGCGCATCTGCGCGCAGGCGTGAAAATGGGCGACATGAAATACATCGACAGCATGATCAAGGACGGTCTGTGGGATGCCTTCAACGGCTATCACATGGGCCAGACGGCAGAGAATGTCGCCGAGAAGTGGCAGATCAACCGCGACATGCAGGACGAGTTCGCCGTCGCCAGCCAGAATAAGGCCGAAGCCGCTCAGAAGGCAGGCAAGTTCGACGACGAAGTGATCCCCTTCACCGTGAAGACGCGCAAGGGCGATATCGTGGTCGACAAGGATGAATACATCCGCCACGGCGCCACCATGGACGCGATGGCCAAGCTGCGCCCGGCCTTTACCAAGGATGGCAGCGTGACGGCGGCCAACGCGAGCGGCATCAACGACGGCGCTGCCGGCGTCCTGCTGATGAGCGCCGAGAATGCCGAGAAGCGCGGGATCGAGCCGCTGGCGCGGATTGTTTCCTATGCCACGGTCGGCCTTGACCCGACGATCATGGGCGTGGGCCCGATCTATGCCAGCCGCAAGGCCCTGGAAAAGGCCGGCTGGAAGCCCGAGGACCTGGAACTGGTCGAGGCGAACGAAGCCTTTGCCGCCCAGGCCTGCGCGGTGAACAAGGACATGGGCTGGGATCCGGCGATCGTGAACGTGAACGGCGGCGCGATTGCCATCGGCCACCCGATCGGCGCCTCCGGCGCACGCATCCTGAACACCCTGCTGTTCGAGATGAAGCGCCGCGACGCCAAGAAAGGCCTGGCGACTCTGTGCATCGGCGGCGGCATGGGCGTGGCCATGTGCGTCGAGCGCCCGTAAGATGAACAGAAGGGCGGCCCGGGCCATCGCGGCCGCCCTTTCTTTCGGCCTTGCCGGGGCCAATGCGGGCACAGCCCAGAACCGCCAGCCGATCTCGACCAGCCTGACCGAATGCGCGGTGATCTACGAGGAAATCGCAACGGAAGGCGCACGACGCGGCGCGATGTCCCGCCCCGAGATCCCCGAATTGCAGGAGAACGCGCAACGCTTTCGCGTGGAAGCGCTGGCGCAAGCAAGGCGAGAGGGGCGGCGCGATCCGAAATCCCACCTGGAAGAGGAGACCACGCGCCTGACCAGCAAATGGGACGGGCGTTTCGCCAACCTGCTGGAGATTCGCAACAATGCCGACTGGCTCGACTACTGTCGCGCGCTGGGCCGTTCGCGAGGGATTGTGGACCGGTGAGAGGGAAAAGGCGCAAAATCTGCCGCGACGCAGCATTTTCTTTGCGCAATAATGTTGCGCACTGGCGGCAAACTGAGTAACAGCATTACCAACACAACACGAGATTCTGGAGGAACATCATGGGTAGAGTTGCATTGGTCACCGGCGGATCGCGCGGGATTGGCGCGGCCATTTCGAAGGCTTTGAAAGGCGCAGGCTATGAGGTGGCGGCCACCTATGCCGGCAATGACGAAGCCGCGGCCAAGTTCACCGAGGAAACCGGCATCAAGACCTACAAGTGGAACGTGGCCGACTATGACGAATCGAAAGCGGGCATCGAGAAGGTCGAGGCCGACCTGGGCCCGATCGACGTGGTGGTGGCCAACGCCGGCATCACCCGCGACGCGCCTTTCCACAAGATGACGCCCGAACAGTGGCACCAGGTCGTCGACACCAACCTGACCGGCGTGTTCAACACCGTGCACCCTGTCTGGCCCGGCATGCGCGAGCGCAAGTTCGGCCGGGTGATCGTGATTTCGTCGATCAATGGCCAGAAAGGTCAGTTCGCCCAGGTCAACTATGCCGCCACCAAGGCCGGCGACCTGGGTATCGTCAAATCGCTGGCCCAGGAAGGTGCACGCGCGGGCATCACCGCCAACGCGATCTGCCCGGGCTATATCGCCACCGACATGGTGATGGCGGTTCCGGAAAAGGTGCGTGACTCGATCATCGCGCAAATCCCGACCGGCCGCCTGGGCGAGCCGGAAGAGATTGCCCGCTGCGTCGTGTTCCTGGCATCGGACGATGCCGGGTTCATCAACGGCAGCACGATTTCCGCGAATGGCGGTCAGTTCTTCGTCTGAACCTCAGGCACATGCATCGAGGGGCCGTGCCGCGAGGCGCGGCCCTTTCATTTTGACGCTCAGCAGACCCGTCAGCACGGCCACGACCGCGCGGAAGGCCTCAGCCCGCGCGGCATGGGCGCGGGCATAATGCGATTGCATTTCTCCGGTGGTTGCAGTTTCCAGCATGGCGAACCTCATTTCGTTCAGAATTTCCTATGCGTTCAACATATTTTCCCTGTAAAGAAAGAACAAACGAGACTTATTGCTTCCATGGGCAAGAAATTCTTAATCATATGAGCGACCGCCTTCCACCCCTGACCGCCTTGCGCGCCTTTGATGCCGCTGCCCGTCACATGTCATTTTCCCAGGCTGCGGCCGAGTTGCATGTGACCCCGGCGGCACTGTCATTCCAGATCAAGTCACTCGAAGAGCACTTGGGCGCACCGCTGTTCCGGCGGCTGACCCGCCGCGTGGAACTGACCGAGGCCGGCCGCGCGCTGGCACCGGGTGCGAAGGACGGGTTCGAGACGCTGGTGGCCGCATGGCGGGCCGCGCAGCGGGTGCTGGACAGCACAACACTGACGTTGACGGCAGGACCGGCCTTTACCGCCAAATGGCTGGCGCCACGCATCTACGAGTTTGCCCGCGCCCATCCCGACATCGACCTGCGGTTTGCCGCCAGTCTGCGCCGCATGGATTTCGAGAGAGACGAAATCGATGTGGCGATCCGCTTTGGTTACGGCCCCGATCCGGGGCTTTATGCTGTACCGCTGCGCCGCGAATGGGTGACGCCGGTGATGACACCGGAACTGGCTGAAAAATACCCGACACCCGAAAGCCTGACAGGGGCACCGTTGATGTTCGACGATTCGATCGACTTCCTGGATCCGCCCTGCGACTGGCCGACGTGGTTTCGCGCCGTGGGGGTGAATTTTGTGCCAAAGCATGGCCCGCATTTTTCCCAGGCTGACCATGCTGTCGATGCCGCCGTGGCAGGTGCCGGCGTGGTTCTGGGGCGGCGGGCAATGGTCCTGAAGGAAATCGCCGATGGCCGCCTGGTCGCGCCCTATGGCGTGGCACTGGAATCGAAGGCGCGGTTCCGGTTCCTGTGCCGCGAAGGCGCAGAGACGCAACCGCGCATCGCCGCGTTCCGCGACTGGGTGCTTGCGGAGATCGAGAAAACCGCGTTTATCTCCGAGCGCCTGACCATCATCCCTGTCGAGGACATCCCTTCCCCATGACCCGGTCCACAGCCACGGCCATTGGCTTTGTCGCCGTCCTTCTATGGGCGTTGCTGGCGCTTCTGACGGTGGGCAGCGCGCCGACGCCGCCCCTTCTGCTGAACGCGATCTGTTTTGCCATCGGCGGGGCAATTGGCGTGATCTGGACCTTTGCCACCGGCGGTTGGGGCAAGCTGCGCGGCATCGGATGGCGCGTCTATGTCTTTGGTACGCTGGGGCTTTTTGGTTATCACGCGCTGTATTTCAGCGCGCTGCGGCTGGCACCGCCCGCCGAGGCGGGGCTGATTGCCTATCTCTGGCCGTTGCTGATCGTGCTGTTTTCCGGGCTGCTGCCGGGCGAGCGGCTGCGCGCGGGGCATTTTTTCGGCGCGGTGATGGGGTTTGCAGGCGCGGCACTGATCATCGGTGGTGGCGCGGGGTTTTCCGGCGGGGCCCTGCCCGGCTACCTTCTGGCGCTGGGCTGTGCGCTGACGTGGTCGGGATACTCGGTTCTGTCGCGCCGATTGGGCCATGCGCCAACGGAAACCGTGGCGGTGTTCTGCCTGGCCACGGCGGTGCTGTCCGCCGGGTTGCACATGACGATGGAAGAAACGGTATGGCCCAAAGAAACGCTGGGCTGGGCCTCGGCGCTGGGCCTGGGCCTTGGGCCGGTTGGCCTAGCCTTCTACGTCTGGGACATCGGCGTGAAGCGCGGCGATATCCAGCTTCTCGGCGTCGCGTCCTATGCGGCGCCGCTCTTGTCTACACTGATCCTTGTCCTGGCCGGCATTGCCGCGCCAAGCTGGGTTCTTGCCGTTTCGGCCCTGTTGATTACCGGCGGCGCGGCTCTGGCCGCGCGCGCCAGCATGACAGGCTGAGCCTTATTCCGCCGCCACGTCGAGGCGGGCGATCTCTTCCTTGATCCGCAACTTCTGCTTTTTCAGTTCGGCAATCTCGGCGTCCGAGGTCCCGGGCGCGCGCTGAAGCGCTTCGACCTTGTCCGAGAGGGTCTGGTGTTTCTTCTTCAGTTCCTCGACATGCGAACTCAAGCTCATTGGCATCCTCCTCTCATGTAAAAGCCATGTAACAAGTGCAGCACAAAATTTGCGACCTGTCACGCATGATCCGTATCCAATTCGCGGATACACTTTGAGATGTAGGTAAGATTTCAGCCGGGAAAAGGCAGCGCCGCGCCGTCACGCAGCACCAAGCGAATGTCTTCGCTGTAATTTTCGCGGTCGCCATCGTGCAGCGGGGCGTCATGCATGACCAGCCCGGCATGCAGGCGAAAGGCCGCGCGACCCTCCTTGCGGGCGCGCAGGATCACCAATTGGCTGTCGCGTCCGGGTCGGGGAATCAGCGGCAGGAGCTGAAGCGACCCGAGCCTGTCGCGCGCGGCCGCGAGGATCTCGGGCAGGCGGTCGGCGCGCTGGATGAGATGCAGGTACCCCTTCGGCACGAGCCGGCGCGCGGCGGCGTCGATCCAGGCCGAGAGCGGCGTGGGCCCCCCGAGCGCGGTTTCGCGGGCCCCATCCGGCGCGGCGGTGCCTGAGCTGCGGTCGAAGTAGGGCGGGTTCATGATCACGTGATCGAACCGCCGCGATTTCAATATGGCAGGCATCGCGGCGAGATCGCCCTCGACCACCTCGAACGGGATGTCGTTTTCAGCACTGTTGCGGCGGGCCAGGGCCGCGAAGGATGGTTGAAGTTCGAGCCCGACCAGCGTGAGCCCGGGCACACGCGCCCCGAGGCACAGCGCCGCCGCCCCTGCCCCGCAGCCCATATCGAGCACCGATTGCCCGAGCTGTGCATTCACGGATGCCGCCAGCAACACCGGATCGACCCCGGCGCGATAGCCTTTGCGCGGCTGGTAAAGCTGTAGCCGCCCGCCCAGGAACCTGTCGCAGGTCAGATCATCCATCGGTGTCGATGCCATTGTCGTGCATCACGCGCAGCGCCGCATCGAAATCGTCCGACGGCACCATCAGGCGGCGCGGCAGAATACCGATCGAACCTTCCAGAACGCTCATGTTTACGTCCATTTCAAAGGCCGCTATACCCTCGCCCTGAAGCAGCGCCTTGGCGAAGGCGATTATGGTCGGGTCATTGGTGCGCAGGAGCTGTTTCATGATGGGGACATAAGGGCATGGCCCGGCATTTGTCGAGCCTTGCGAACGGGAGTGTGATGGCCGTGGATCAGATGGTCAGCAAACCGCATGAACGGCTGGCGGCGCATCTGAGCGCCGAGATGGACGCCGTGAACACGTTGATCCGCGAACGCATGGCAAGCAAGCACGCGCCGCGCATTCCCGAGGTGACAGCGCACCTGGTGGAAGCCGGCGGCAAGCGCCTGCGCCCGATGCTGACGCTGGCGGCGGCGGATATCTGCGGCTATGGCGGCCCCTACCACGTGCATCTGGCCGCGACGGTCGAGTTCATCCACACCGCGACGCTGCTGCATGACGACGTCGTGGATGAAAGCGCCCAGCGGCGCGGGCGGCCCACGGCGAACCTGCTGTGGGACAACAAATCAAGCGTTCTGGTCGGCGATTACCTGTTTTCGCGCGCGTTCCAGCTGATGACCGACACCGGCAACCTGCGGGTCCTGCGCATCCTGTCGGATGCCTCGGCCACAATTGCCGAGGGCGAGGTGCTGCAGCTGACCGCGGCGCAGGACCTGCGCACCGATGAGGGCATTTACCTGCAGGTCGTCCGCGGCAAGACGGCGGCGCTGTTTTCGGCGGCGACGGAAGTGGGCGGCGTGATTGCCGGCGCCCCCGAGCCGCAGGTGCAGGCGCTTTACGACTACGGCGATGCGCTGGGCATCGCTTTCCAGATCGTCGATGACCTGCTGGATTATGCTGGCGACACCTCGGCCACTGGCAAGAACCTGGGCGACGATTTCCGCGAGCGCAAGCTGACCCTTCCGGTGATCAAGGCGGTTGCGAAGGCCGATGCCGAAGAGCGCGCCTTCTGGCAGCGCACGATCGAGAAGGGCGACCAGCGCGAGGGCGACCTTGAACACGCCATGGCGCTGCTCGACAAGCACGGCACGATCGAGGCCACGCGGGACGATGCGCTGATGTGGGCCGGCAAGGCCAAGGCGGCGCTGGAGCAGCTGCCCGCGCATGACGTGCGCGACATGCTGCGCGATCTGGCCGATTACGTGGTGGCGCGGATTTCCTGACGGGATGGTGGGGTGAAACCCCACCCTACGGCCTAGCTGAACGCTTCGGGTTTGGCCTCGCGCGCCATGTGGTCCAGCACGGCATTCACGAATTGCGCTTCCTTGCCTTCGGGGAAGAAGGCGCGGGCGACATCGACATATTCGGTGATCACCACCTTGGGCGGCGTCGTGGTTTGCGTGAGTTCCGCCCCGGCGGCGCGGAAAAGCGCGCGCAGGGTGGGATCAATCCGGTTGATCGGCCATTTCGCCACCAGGGCGCGGTCTGTCATCTGGTCGATGGGCGCCTGGTAGTTGACCGCATTGTCCATGATCTGGCGGAAGAGATTGACATCGCCCTCGATCATCTCACCCTCGTCATACTCGGCGCCAAAGCGGTAATCCTCGAACTCGGTGATCACCGCCTCGACCGTCTGGCCCGATTGCTCCATCTGATACAGCGCCTGCACGGCATAAAGCCGCGATGCCGATTTCATCTTGCGCTTCTGATTGCCCGAGAGCGTCATGCCTTGGGGGTGTCCTTTGTATCGCCTGCGATCTGGTATTCCTCGCGCTCGGGGATGAAACCCACCCCCTTGCGGGCGTTGCCCCACTTACGGGTGAGCGCGATGAGATGCAAGGCCGCCGCGGCCGCGCCCGCCCCCTTGTTCATCTGCGCCGGATCGGCCCGCACGTCGGCCTGTTCGAAGTTTTCGACCGTCAGGATGCCGTTGCCGATGCACAGGCCCTGAAGCCCGAGCATCTGGATGGCGCGGCTGCTGTCATTGCAGACGGTTTCGTAATGCGTGGTCTCGCCCCGGATGACACAGCCCAGCGCCACGTAACCATCGAAATTCGACAGCCGTTCGGCGATGCCGATGGTGGTGGGAATTTCCAGCGCGCCCGGCACCTCGACGATCTCGCAGGTGCCGCCGCCGGCTTCGATCTCGGCCGTGGCGCCCGCGATCAGGTTGTCGGCGATGTCGCGATAGAAGGGCGCCGCGACGATCAGCAATTTCACCGGTTTGTCGAATTCGGGCCGCGGCAGGGTGTAGTGGGATTCGGCCATGTCATGAGCCTCCGTTATGGATCGGGCGGGTGCCGACGATCGACAGCCCGAAAGCTTCGATCCCCAGGTAGCGCGTGCTGGGCGAGTCGGTGAGCAGGATCAACTCCTTGAGGCCCAGCGTCGCCATGATCTGGCTGCCAAGCCCCGTGCGCTTGACGATCTTGGGGCCCTGGTCCTCTTCGCCCAGATCCAGCTTCGGGTGCGGTTCGCGGAAGAGAAGCACCGCGCCGCGGCCTTCTTCGGCGATGATCCGCATCGCCCGGGGCAACTCGTCCGACGGGCTGGGCCCGAGGCCGAGGATGTCTTCGAGTTCGTTGAGCGCATGCGCGCGCACCAGCACCGGCTCGGGCGTGGTGATATCGCCCTTGATCAGCGCGATGTGATCGGTGCCGGTGATTTCGTCGGTGAAAACGCGCATCTGCCACTCGCCGCCATGTTCCGAGGTCACCGTCCGCGTGCGGGTTTCGCGCACGAGGTTGTCGTGCTGGTGGCGATAGGCAATGAGGTCAGAAATCGTGCCGATCTTCAGATCATGCCTTTTGGCGAATTCCACCAACTCGGGCAGGCGCGCCATGGTTCCGTCTTCGTTCATGATCTCGCAGATCACCGCCGAGGGGTTGAGCCCCGCCAGGCGAGAGATGTCGACGGCGGCCTCGGTATGGCCGGCACGGACCAGCACGCCGCCTGTGCGGGCGCGCAGCGGGAAGACATGGCCGGGCGTGGCCAGGTCGGCCATGGTGTTCTGTTCGTTTATGGCGGTCTTGATCGTCAGCGCCCGGTCGCCGGCGGAAATGCCGGTGGTCACGCCCTCGCGCGCCTCGATCGAAACGGTAAAGGCGGTTTCCATGCGCGAGGAATTGTTCACCGCCATCATCGGCAGGCCCAGCCGGTCGATCCGTTCCGCCGTCATCGGCAGGCAGATCAGGCCGCGGCCATGCGTGGCCATAAAATTCACCGCGTCGGCGTCCGCGAACTCGGCCGGAATGATCAGGTCGCCCTCGTTCTCGCGGTCTTCGTGATCGACGAGGATGTACATCTCGCCGCGGCTGGCGCCCGCGATGATCTCTTCGATCGGCGTGATCGCGCCGCGCAGGGACGCCTCGACGGCGCCGGGTGTGTCATAGGCTGTGGACATGGGTCTTCCCTTTCGCCCCGCCTGTTAGCGCAGGCAGGGCGGCTTGGCCAGAGCGTCCGAACGTCATGCGCCGGGCGTTCAGCCCCTGAACTGCCAGAGCGCGGGGATGAAGCGATACGCCTCCCCATCGCGCACCACGTGGCCCGCGCCCGGGAAGGGGAAGTGATACCCTAGGAGTGCGATACCGTCGGCAGCAGCCATGTCGAGCATCGCCTTGCGGCTGGCGACCGTCGCCTCGGGGTCGGCATCAATGCCGTTGTACCATTCGGGATGCGCGAAGTTGAGCCAGCCATGGCTGAGCGCGTCGCCCGTGGCGATAAGCTGTTTGCCCCCCGACTCGACCCGCAGCGACATGTGGCCTGCGGTGTGGCCAAAGCTGTTCATCACGCTGATGCCCGGGGCGATCTCGTCGCCATCGGTCACGAAATTCCATTCCACCCCGTCGACATTGATCGAATTCACCGCGCCCACGACGAATTGCTGATCTTCGGGCGCGACCTTGTTCGCCAGGTCATCCTGCATCCAGTAGGCATGCTCGGCCTCGCCGATGAAATACGCGGCATCGGGAAAGATCGCCTCGTCGAAATCATCGCGGATGCCCCAGATGTGATCGGGATGGGCATGGGTGATGAACACGTGGGTGATCGAGGACGGATCGATGCCCGCGGCCTCCATGTTGGCGACAAGCCGCCCGGTGGTCGAGAAGAAACGAGAGCCCGAGCCCACATCGACCAGCACCTTGGCGTCGCCCAGTTCCACGAAAACGTGGTTTGTATGGGCGTAATTCTGTTCGGAATTCAGGTAATGCGCCTTAAGGAAGTCGACCACCGCGCCTTCCCCTGCATTGACGCCCAGGCCATCGACGGGCTGGGTGAAAAAGCCATCCGAAATCACCGTGACCTGCGCCTCGCCGAGGGTAAACCGGAAATGCGCGGGGTTGGCGGCAGCGGGTGCCCCAAGCTGGGCCCGGGCCGCGGCTGGCAGCGCGAAGGCGGGCGCCACGGCGGCGAGTTTGAGAAGATCCCGGCGGGTTGGGCGAATGAGTGTCATGGCGTCTCCTCCTGTGAGCGTCAGCACATTATGAAGAGCCTGCGCGGCAACGCAACACGTTTCGTGAATATGTCCACGCTCGTGCTTCATCTTGCCGGAAATATCCCGGGGGTCCGGGGGCAGCGCCCCCGAGCTTCACGGCGTCACGCGCAGCGGCTCAGGAAAATTCCTGCAACCGCGCGACATAGCGCGCCAGCGTGTCGATCTCGATATTGACGCGGTCCCCCACCCTGGCCTGGCCCCAGGTGGTGGCTTCCTTGGTGTGGGGGATGAAATTGATGCCGAAATCGCTGCCCGACACCTCGTTCACGGTCAGCGAGGTGCCGTTGAGCGCGACCGAGCCCTTTGGCGCAATGAAGCGGGCAAGTGCCTCGGGCGCACGCAGCGTGACCCGCGTGCTGTCGCCCTCTTCGCGCATCGCGACGATCTCGGCTACGCCGTCGACATGGCCCGACACGATATGCCCGCCCAGTTCGTCCCCCACCTTGAGCGCGCGTTCCAGATTGACGCGCCGCCCGCGGTCCCAGCCGCCCAGGTTGGTTTTCGACACGGTTTCGGCGCTGATCTCGACATCGAACCAGTCCTCGCCCAGGGCGATCACGGTCAGGCAGACGCCATCGCACGCTATCGAGGCGCCGATGTCGATCGAGCCGGTGTCATAGCCCGTGGCGATGCGCGCGCGCAGGTCGCCCCGCTGTTCCAGGTCGCGAATGGTGCCGATATCTGTGATGATCCCGGTGAACATGCCCGTCCTCCTTGCTTGTCCGAGCACCTACCCCGCAACGCGCGCCGGTGCAAGAAAGCGCTGTTCAATCAGCCGTTTCAGGGCCATATTTTGGCCGAACTCGCAGGGTAGAAGGGAAAAACGCCATTCCGAGTTATGTGAGATCCATGGGTGTGATTACCGGCGAGCAACGCGTTTTCCTGTTCCTGCAAGGGCCGCACGGGCCGTTTTTCCACCGGCTGGGAAAAATGCTGCGCCTGGCCGGGGCCCGCGTGTGGCGCGTGGGGTTCAACGCGGGCGACCGCGCGTTCTGGCGCGATCGCGAGAGTTACATCCCCTATCTCGGATCACAGGAGGACTGGCCCGAGCGGTTCGACGAAATCCTCGCCGAAAAGTCCGTGACCGATATCGTGCTTTATGGCGATGTGCGCCGTATCCATGCCGAAGCGATAGCGCGCGCCAAGGCGGCCGGGCTGGGCGTGCATGTCTTCGAAGAAGGGTACATGCGGCCCTATTGGGTGACCTACGAGCGCAACGGATCGAACGGAAATTCGCGCCTGATGGAGATGAGCGTGGCCGACATGCGCGCGGCGCTGGCGCAGTCCGACCTCGATGCCCCTCTGCCGCCGGCCAAGTGGGGCGACATGCGCCAGCACGTGTTCTACGGGGCGCTTTACCATTTCTTCGTGATGTTCCGGAACGGCGGATATCGCAACTTCCGCCCGCATCGCGATCTGCCGGTCGCGCGCGAGTTCCAGCTTTATCTCAAGCGGCTTTTGCTGATGCCGGCACAGGCGATCGAACGGCGCATCGCCACGCTGCGCATTCGCGGCGGCGGGTTTCCCTATCACCTGGCATTGCTGCAGCTGGAACATGATTCAAGTTTCCAGCGCCATTCGCCGTTTTCGACCATGCCCGAGTTTCTCGACGTCGTGATCCGCGGTTTTGCCGAGGGCGCACCGGGGCATCATCACCTTGTGTTCAAGGCGCATCCGCTGGAAGACGGGCGCGTTCCGCTGCGCCAGGAGATTCGCCGCATGGCGCGCGCCCACGGCGTGCGCGACCGGGTGCATTACGTGCGCGGCGGCAAGCTGGCCCAGCTTCTTGACGATGCGCGCAGCGCGGTGACGGTGAACTCGACCGCCGCGCAGCAGGTTCTGTGGCGCGGCATCCCTCTCAAGGTTTTCGGCAGCGCCGTCTATGACAAGCCGGAGTTCGTATCGACCCAACCCTTGCCCGAGTTCTTCGCCAGGGCCGAACGCCCCGACAGCAGGGCCTACCAGGATTATCGCCGCTACCTTCTGGAAACCAGCCAGGTCGCCGGCGGTTTCTACTCGTCGCGGGGGCGCCGGCAGCTCTTGCGCATGGTCGTCGACATGATGCTGTCGCCGGAAGATCCCTATGATGCGTTGAAACAGGGCACCGCGGCGCCGCGGCAACAGTTGCGGTTGGTCAACTGAGCGACACAAGCGCTAGCGCTTTATTTTTCACGTGAGATCGGCTAGCTTGGCTTCAATTACAGCGTGCAAAACGTTGAATCCGAGGCAGAAAAATAACAGGTCGAGGAGACCGAGCAGTGAAACCCGTCAATTCCCGTTGGGCGAAGTCCGTCGCCTTCATCGCCGCTTTGGCGGTTGTTTCCTCCTGCGGGTTGCCGCGCGTCGGCCCCAACAAGCGCGAAATTTTCGAAGGTTCGGTGCAACGCAGCGGCGATGCTTTCATCGTTTCGGTGAATGACCGGGTGACGCGGGCCACGGCCGTGGTGCCGGCGCTGGGCTTTACCGACGAGTTCAAGAAAGCGGGCGTGATAGGGTCGGACACGATCCGACCGGGCGACACGCTGGGCCTGACGATCTGGGAAAACGTCGACGATGGGCTGCTGGCGGGCGAAACCGCGAACTCCACCATCCTCGAAGAAGTCCAGGTTGATGGTGCGGGTTTCATCTTCGTGCCCTATGCCGGCAGGATCCGCGCCGCGGGCAACACACCCGAGGCGATCCGCCGGATCATCACCCGCAAGCTGGAAGACCAGACGCCCGATCCGCAGGTCGAAGTCCGTCGGCTGGCCGGTGACGGCGCCACCGTAAGCGTGGTGGGCGCCGTGGGCGGCCAGGGCGTGTTCCCGATCGAACGGCCGACCCGGACCCTGGCGACCATGCTGGCACGCGCCGGCGGCATCACGATCGAGCCGGAAATCGCCCAGATCACCGTGATCCGGGGCAGGATGCGGTCGAAAATCTGGTTCCAGGACCTGTTCGAATATCCCGAATTCGATATCGCGCTGCGCGCGGGTGACCGGATTCTCGTCGAGGAAGACAGCCGGTCGTTCACCGCACTTGGCGCAACCGGCTCGCAAAGCCGAGTGCATTTCGAGAGCCAGACGCTGAGCGCGGTCGAGGCGCTGGCGCAGGTGGGTGGTCTTCTGACCGCGAGCGCCGATCCGACCGGCGTGTTCGTGTTCCGCAACGAGCCCGACGAGATCGCCAACACCGTTCTGGGCCGCAACGATCTGCAGGGCGCGCAGCGGATGGTTTACGTACTGGACCTGACGCAGCCGAACGGCATGTTCCTGGCCCGCGATTTCAGCATTCGCGACGGCGACACGCTCTACGTGACCGAAGCGCCGTTCACCCAGTGGAACAAGACCATTTCGGCCATCACCGGCACGCTGGGTTCGGTTGGCACGGTCAGTTCGGGCATCTCGACGTTGAGCGGCGAATAAGCCTTGGCCGACACGCCGAAAGACTTGGCCGCCGGGGCGGATACGCCCCGGCGGCTTTACTATTTCAACGCGGGCTTCCTGCGGCAGCGGCGCGTGCGCCGGATTGTCGAACTCGCCGGATACGAACTTCGGCTCGGCAAGCCGGCCGAAGACGACCTGATCGCGGTTTGGGGCCATTCACCTTATGCGCAACGCGGCGAGGCGGTGGCCGATGCGACAGGCGCCGGGATTGTGCGGATCGAGGATGCCTTCCTGCGCTCGCTTTTCCCCGGGCGCACGGGAGATATGCCGCTTGGATTGCAGATCGACCATCGCGGCGTGCATTTCGATGCCATGGAACCTTCCGATCTCGAACATCTGCTGGCCAACCACCCGCTGGATGATACTGCGCTGCTGAACCGCGCAAAGCGCGCGATCGCGCGGCTGCGCGAGGCGCATCTGAGCAAGTATTTCGCCTTCGATCCGGATACTCCGGTGCCAGACCCGGGCTATGTTCTGGTGATCGACCAGACCCGCGGCGATGCCAGCGTGAAATACGGGCGTGCGGATGCCAACAGCTTTCGCGAGATGCTGTACTATGCGCAGGAGGACAATCCCGGCGCGCGGATCGTGATCAAGACCCATCCCGAAACGGCCAAGGGGTTTCGCGAGGGTTATTTCGGGGCGGACGATGCCAATGACCGCATCAGCCTTTTCACCGACAGCGCCAGCCCCTGGGAACTATTCGATGGGGCGGTGGCGGTTTACACGGTTTCAAGCCAGATGGGGTTCGAAGCGATCCTTTCGGGGCACAAGCCCATTGTTTTTGGCCAGCCGTTCTATGCCGGATGGGGCCTGACCGAGGACCGCCACCCGCACCCCCTGCCCCGTCGCGGTCGCAACCTGACACGGGCGCAGCTGTTCGCCGCGGCGATGATCCTGCACCCGGTCTGGTACGACCCCTACAACGACGAGCGGTGCGAGCTGGAAGAGGTTCTGGCCACCGCCGAAGCCATGGCGCGCGAATGGCGCGAGGACAGGCAGGGCTGGACCGGGGAGGAAATCAGGCTGTGGAAGCGGCGCCCGTTCCAGCGGTTTTTCGGGCACCACAAACCGATGACGTTCCGTGGATCGGACGCGACGCGGCGCCGCATGATCTGGGCCGGCAAGGCCGAGGCCGGGCGTGACATCGTGCGGGTCGAAGACGGGTTCCTGCGGTCGCGCGGGCTGGGCGCCGAACTGGTGCCACCGCTGTCTCTCATCTGTGATGATCTTGGCATCTACTATGACCCGTCGCGCGAAAGCCGGCTGGAGCAGTTGATTTCGGAGCGCGCCGATCTGCGCCCCGATCAGCAGGCGCGCGCGCGGGCCCTGATCGACCGGCTGATCGAGGAGCGGGTGAACAAGTACAACCTGGGCGGTGAAACGCCAGCCCTGCCGAAAGGGCATCGCATTCTGGTACCCGGGCAGGTCGAGGACGACGCCTCGATCCGGCTGGGGGCGGGCGAGATCGACACGAACCAGGCCCTGTTGCAGGCAGCGCGGGCCGCGAACTCGGACGCGGTGATCCTCTACAAGCCGCATCCGGATGTCGAAGCCGGGCTGCGCGAGGGCGCACTGAGTGACGAAAGCCCTGCCGATCTGGTGCTGACAGGTGCCGATCCGCTGGCCCTGCTGGACGAGGTGGACGAGGTCTGGACCATGACATCGCTTCTGGGGTTCGAGGCCCTGTTGCGCGGTGTGAAGGTGACCGTCACCGGCGCGCCCTTCTATGCCGGTTGGGGGCTGACCCGTGACTTGGGCAAGGTGCCACCACGGCGCATGGCGCGGCCAACGCTGGAAGGGTTGGTGCATGCCGCGCTGATCGATTATCCGCGCTACCTGGACCCGGTGACGGGCCTGCCCTGCCCTGTGGAACTGGCCGTGGCGCGGCTGGCCACGGGGAACATCCCCCACCCGGGACGGGTGAACCGACTTGTTGCGAAACTGCAGGGCCTGTTCGCGGGTCAGGCGGGACTTTGGCGATAAAAAACCCGGGGCCGTTCCTCTCGGCCCCGGGCTGCACTCACCGTCCCTCGTGAGTGGTTTCAGAGATCGCCGTTTGCACCGGCTTCCATGATCTCTTCGAGTGCCTCGCGGATCTTGATCGCGCCTTCGCGCAGTTCGGGGCTGATCTTGTTGGGGTTGGGCGAGGTATCGAGCCAACGCACGTCCCAATCCAGCGTCATCAACCAGATATCTCCGTTATTGTCCTCGAGCACGGTGATCCGGCAGGGCACGAAGGCGCCGAACTCGGGCACGTAGTCAAGGATGTCGCGCATGGTCATCACGTCGCAGTAGCTGACCATTTCCAGCCGGGGCGAAGTCTCCCCCGTGATCGCCTCGATCACCTTGTGCGGGGTGTTGTGGCCCACCTTCTTCATGTTGAGGAAGTTGGCGCGCAGGTCCATCGACTCGATCACCTCGTCGAAGCTGAGGCTTGAGTCGGCCTTCTTCTTGGCCACCATCATGTTGATCATCTGGCGCAGCGACATGGGGTTCCCCATCATCGTCGACTGCATCATCTTCATCTTGGCCTCGGCGGTGATCACATCCGGCGTGATCTGATTGGCGGCGCGATCGGGATCGAGTGGCGGCGCCGGCATGGTCCAGCCGCCTTCGGGCACCCAGCCCGGCCCGACGCCCGCGTCGGGGCCGGCATAGGTGACCGAATTGTCATATTCCTTTTCCTCGGCCAGCGCCGGCTGAACGAGAAGCACGATGGCCGAGGCAGCAGCCGCAATCATTCTGGTCATGCAATGCATGGTCTTGCCTTTCGATAGTCTGTTGAAAACGGCGTGCCCCTCGGCTGCAGGAGCGCGGGCACGCCAGACCGTTCCGTCAGTTGCTGTCGTCGGTCTTGGGCGCCATGCCCTCGCCCGCCTTGGCCATCGCGGCGGGCATGGCCATCGACATCTGGAACATCGCCGTCATCATGCCGGCCATCATTTCGGGATCCATCATCTTCATCATGCTGTCCATGAACTTGGGATCCGTCATCATTTCCATGTAGCCGGCCATCATCTGCGGATCGGCGAATTTCATCATCGCTTCCATCATCTTGGGATCGAAGGCGATGCGCATCCACGCGTTCATCATTTCCGGATCGGCCATCTTCATCATGGCATCCCACATCGCGGGGTTTGCCATCATGCCGACCATGGTTTCCATCATCTCGGGCGAGGCGAAGGCCATCATGGATTCCCACATCTTGGGGCTCATGAAGACCTGCATCATGGGCTCCATCATCTCGGGGCTGGCGAATTTCATCATCGCTTCCATCATCTGCGGATTCATCGCGATGTTCATCCACTGCGTGAAGAGCTCGGGATCCATCATATCGCCCATCGAGGACATCATGGCGTTGACCATGTCGGGGTTGAACATGATCTTGACCCAGGCCTCCATCATCTCGGGGCTCATCATCTGAGTCATGCCCTGCACGAAGGCGGGGTTCGAAAACGCCTTGGCCCACTCGGTGGTGTTGGCATAGCTGTTGTCCGATTGGGCGTGCCCCATCGTGGCCACGCTAATGGCGATTGCCGAGACAACCCCCCGGGTAAAAGTCTTGATACGCATTCCAGTCCTCCCTGACGGGGGCAATCGCCCCCAAAAGTCGGCGCGGCCGGCTCCGTTCCTCCCTCGGAGTGCCCGGCGCACCTATCAAGACAAATTAATGCATATAGATAGACGAATTTGAAATAAAAAAACAGAAATGCGCCTTTAATCGTTATAAGTTGTCTTTTCGATACCTGTTTAATTGTGTTCCCTGACAACGACTTAACCTTGCGTCAAGCGCCTGCAGGATGGCTGAAGATGCGAAAGAATCCGCCTGAAACCATGCGCGGCACGGGCCGAAATCCGCGAATCCGACGTTCAGCGACGGCACCAGCGGTGCAGAACATCGCCCCCCAGCGCGCGTGTTTCGACCAGGTCGAAGCGTTGTGCCTCGTCCAGGGTGGCAAGGCCCATGGCGCCGATGGCCGGCAGCCCCTCGGCGCCGATGGCGAGACCGGCAGTGAAGCCAACGAGTTCGTCGACCAGATCAGCGGCCAGAAGCGATGACGCGATGGCGCCGCCGCCTTCGCAGAACACCCGGGTGATGCCCTGTGCGCCCAGCGCCTGAAGCACGGCGGCAAGATCGAGCTGGCGGCCTGCAAGTGCACAGGGCAGAAGCGTGGCGCCGATGCCCTCCCAGGCTTCTCTCAGCGCGCTATCGGCATCGGGGCCATGCACGAGCCATAGCGGAACGTCGCGCGCGGACTTAGCCAATTGGCTGATCAGTGGAAGATCGAGAAGCCGCGACACAACGATGCGCACCGGCTGATGCTCGACCCCGAGATCACGAACGGTCAGTGACGGATCATCGGCACGGGCGGTGCCGCCGCCGATCATTACCGCGTCGTGCTGGGCGCGCATCGCATGCACCGCGCGGCGGGCCTGTGGCCCGGTGATCCACTGGCTATGGCCGGTGGCGGTGGCGATCCGGCCGTCGAAACTGGTGGCCAGCTTGAGCGTGACAAACGGGCGTCCCTGTTCGGTGCGCAGGAAGAATCCGGCGTGATCGCGCCCGGCCTCGTCAACGAGCACCCCGGTGGTGACCGAGACGCCGGCGGCGCGCAGCATGGCAAAGCCCTGCCCGGCCACCCGCGGATCGCTGTCGGCCATGGGCGCGACTACGCGGGCAATACCGGCCTCGGCGAGCGCCGCGGCGCAGGGCGGGGTTTGCCCGTGATGCGCGCAGGGTTCGAGCGTGACATAGGCGGTGGCGCCGCGCGCGGCCTGGCCCGCCTGGGCAAGCGCGATGGTTTCGGCATGCGGCCGTCCGCCCGGCGCGGTCGCACCGCGCCCGACGATACGCCCATCGCGGACGATGACGCAGCCCACCGCCGGATTGGGCCAGGTTCGGCCCTGCCCGCGCCGGCCCAGCGAAAGGGCCAGCGCCATGTAGCGTGCGTCGGTCTGGTTCACTCTTCCGGTTTCACGTCGGGACGCAGTTCGCTGACGAATTTGTCGAAATCATCCGCCGCCTGGAAGTTCTTGTAAACGCTGGCAAAACGCACATAGGCCACGGTGTCGATCCGGGCGAGCGTTTCCATCACGATCTCGCCGATGACCTTGGACGAAATATCGGTTTCGCCCATGCTTTCCAGCCGCCGCACGATACCCGAGATCATCTGGTCGATCCGCTCGGGATCAACGGGGCGTTTCTGTAGGGCGATCCGGATCGAGCGTTCAAGCTTGTCGCGGTCGAAATCCTCGCGCCGGCCATTCGACTTGATCACCACGAGATCGCGCAGCTGCACACGTTCATACGTGGTAAACCGGCCCCCACAGGCCGGGCAGAACCGGCGACGCCGGATCGAAACATGGTCCTCGGCGGGCCGGGAATCCTTCACTTGGGTATCGATATTTCCGCAAAACGGGCAGCGCATGGCCGTCCCCCTTTATTCTTGTCTCTGCCTCGGTCATGGGGTTCGTGCCCCACTTATCCACAGGCACTATAGGGGAGCCTCAATAGTTTGGGTAGAGGGCAAATGATGCCCCAAGATGAAGGATAGTGGGATTGTTGCAGCGATGTTCCCCCAAAGGCGCGCAATCCGCCGAATTAGTCCGCCAGAAAATGCGCGGCAACGGTGCGCGTATGACGCGCGTCGCGATGTTCGAACAGGTAGATGCCCTGCCAGGTGCCCAGAACAGGACGGCCAGCGGATACCGGGATCGACAACGACACCGGCATCATCGCCGCCTTGATATGGGCAGGCATGTCATCGGGGCCCTCGTAGGTATGGGTCAGATAGGCCATCGACGGATCGGTGGTGGGCGGCACAAGGCGCGCGAAATAGGCGCGCAGATCGCTCTGCACTTCGGGATCGGCGTTTTCCTGGATCAGCAGGCTGCACGAGGTATGGCGGACGAAAAGCGTCAGCAGCCCGTCGCCCTGCCCCGCCACCCAACGCGTGACATCGCGGGTGAATTCGTAAAGCCCCTGACCGTGCGTCGATATCGAAAACCGGGTTTGCATGGAGCCAGAATGAAGCCTGATCCCCATACGCACAAGCCTGCGCGACACCGTCCGTTCGGGAAAGCTGCCTACTCTTGAATGCCTTGCAGGTAGTAGACGAGCGCCAGGATACGGCCCTGCACGATCTCTTCGGCCTTGATACCGGGGTGCACGGTGTAGGCATAGGAGTCTTCCTTGAAGAGCCCGCCCCAGACCGGCATCTCCGTACTGCCATGGCCCTTGATCTCGCGCCGGCCGTCAATTGCCTGATAGACCTCGGAGAACGGGAAAACACCATTGTTGTTCTTGGCCAGATGCTTCAGGTTTCCGGGTTTCTGCGCAAAGAGGTCGGCCACCGGTCCATCTCCGGCACCATCCGCACCATGGCAGACCGCGCAGTTTTCCATAAACGACGCCTTGCCGATCAGCGTCTCCTGCGCGACTGCGGGGGCGGCCAAAAGCCCCAGCGAAGCGGTTGCCGAGACGAGGGCGAATGCGAGTTGTGATTTCAAAGACATCAAACAGTCCTCCCGAGGGGTGTTTCTTTTCAAATGCAATCGGAAAAGCCGGGTGATGATCGGCGAATACTGACCACGGCATAAGACTAGCGCCCGCAGGCAGCGCAGGTGTTGATCGCGATCAATAGAAGACACGAAACCCGGACGCCCGCCCAACTCCGTGCAAAAGGGCGGTGAAGGCGTTCGGCGCTCAGCCGCTAGGGAATGTCGATCTCGTAGACATCCGCGCAGAAACTCTCGGCATGGGCGGTGCGCAGGTTGAAGCCCTCGGCGCGGATCCGCACCGAGTAATTTCCGCCCGTTCCGAGACGCGGCCCATTGGCAAGGTCCAGAGAGGGTTGCGTGGTAAAGGCAACCGCCCGGCGCCCGGGATGCGTGGTGCTGGGACCATAGGCGCGCAGGACATATACCCGGTCATTGCCACCAGCGCCCTGCATCTGGCGCGCATACTGACCGGCAGCGCACCAGAATTCCCGCGGGCCCGATCCAACACCCGAGACAACTTCGAACCCGTCCGGGACCAGGTTTACCGTGAGACCATTGACAGCGGTGAAGGCATGGCCGGGCGCGGCAAAGGCCGTGCCGAGGATGAGGGCGGCAGGCAGGATACGCATGGCAGTCTCCTGAACCGGGAAGGGACGGGTCTACTATCATGCAACGGGGCGGTTGCGTTCAAATCACTTTTCCTTTGGCACCGGGTCGAGCCAGCCGACATAGCGGATGAGCATCCCCAGAACCGGCGCGCGCGCCGAGACATCGAAATGGACACGGCCGTTTTCGCCAGCACGCTCATGGGTGGCGCTGCGCGGCAGCAGGATGCGCGGCAGGCGAACACCCATCACCCAAAGGCGCGTGATGGAGAAGTGCAAAGTATCGTCGCAGACCGTGGGGCGCATGGCCACGCGCAGCGCGCCGAAACGTTCGATCACCTCGCCCCGGTCGGAATCGAACCGCAAGGTGGACGCGGTGGGATGACCGCCGAAGCCCCGCAGCCAGCGGCTTTCCCCGGGACCGATATGCATGGCCAGCCGGATCGACTGATCCTGCGCGGCGGGGGGAAAGCGGCCCAGCCACAGCGCAAGGCGGATCAGGGGGCCACGGCCCCGCATGATCGTGCAGCGCCCGTGATAGCGTTTTTCGCCCGTACCGCCGTGAAACTCCAGCAGGGCGGGCGCAACGGACAGGCCATGATATTCGATCGCCTTCAGGAACGGATCCCCGCTCATCCCCATCCCCCGGGCAGAAAGCGGGCTTTCAGCGCATCGTCGGGAACAAGGCATTCGTCATATCGCCCGAATATGCGATAGCGATTGCGCGCAATCAGGTGATAGATTGAATCCTTGATGATCCGCGGCAGGAAGCGGAGCGGATAGAATGCCCGCCAGGGCCCGCCGAGTGCGCGCATCGCGTGGGCAAAGGCATCGCCACGCTGATGGATCTGGCCACGTGTGATGACGATGTTGGTTTCAAACTCGTCCACCGGCAGGTCGAGCGCCCGGTAAGGCCTTGATCCAAAAGGGGATTGCGCCAGGGCAAAAGAGAAACGCGCGGTCCGGTCATGGCGCAGGACAAAGCGGAAAAATCCCGAGCAGAGCACGCATTCGCCATCGAAAACGATCAGGTTGCGCGTGCCGATCTCGTCGCGCAGATCGGGCGGCAGTGAAGAAACCCGGTGCATGGGTACCGGGGTGGGCAGAATGCCCACCCTACTGGTCGAGGAAGCTTCGCAGCTTGCGGCTGCGCGACGGGTGCTTGAGCTTGCGGAGTGCCTTGGCCTCGATCTGGCGGATACGTTCGCGGGTGACGCTGAACTGCTGGCCCACCTCTTCGAGCGTATGATCGGTGTTCATGCCGATGCCGAAACGCATGCGCAGCACGCGTTCCTCGCGCGGCGTCAGGCTGGCCAGAACGCGGGTCGTGGTTTCCTTGAGGTTTTCCTGGATGGCCGAATCCAGCGGCAGGATCGCGTTCTTGTCCTCGATGAAATCGCCCAGCTGGCTGTCTTCCTCGTCGCCGATGGGCGTTTCAAGGGAGATCGGCTCTTTCGCGATCTTCATCACCTTGCGCACTTTCTCGAGCGGCATCTGAAGCTTCTCGGCCAGCTCTTCCGGCGTCGGCTCACGGCCGATTTCATGCAGCATCTGGCGACCGGTGCGCACCAGCTTGTTGATGGTTTCGATCATGTGCACCGGGATGCGGATGGTGCGCGCCTGGTCAGCGATCGAGCGGGTGATCGCCTGACGGATCCACCAGGTTGCATAGGTCGAGAACTTGTAGCCGCGGCGGTATTCGAACTTGTCCACCGCCTTCATCAGGCCGATGTTGCCTTCCTGAATGAGATCCAGGAATTGCAGCCCGCGGTTGGTGTATTTCTTGGCGATGGAGATCACCAGGCGCAGGTTTGCTTCGACCATTTCCTTCTTGGCCTGGCGCGCCTCTTTCTCGCCCTTCTGGACCTGGTTCACGATGCGGCGGAATTCGCTGATATCAAGGCCGACATACTGGCCGACCTGCGCCATGTCGGCGCGCAGTTCCTCGATCTTGTCGGTCGAGCGGTCGATCAGAGCCTGCCAGCCCCGGCCCGACTTGTCGCGCATATCATCCAGCCAGGTCGGATCCAACTCGCGGCCACGGTATTCGTCGATGAACTCGCGGCGGTTGATGCGCGCCTGGTCTGCAAGCTTAACCATCGCACTGTCGATCTGCATGATCCGGCGGTTGATGCCGTAAAGCTGGTCGATCAGCGCCTCGATCCGGTTGTTGTGCAGGTGAAGCGAGTTCACCAGTTCGACGATTTCCGAGCGCAGTGCCTGGTAGGTGGTCTCGTCCTTGTCCGAGAACGAGCCGTCCTCGTTCAGGGTGGCCGAAATCCGGCTGTCCTGCATCTCGCTGAGTTTTGCGTAGTCGCTGGCGATCCGGTCGAGCGTTTCCAAGACACGCGGTTTCAGCGCGGTTTCCATCGCGGCCAGCGACATGTTAGCCTGTTCTTCCTCGTCGTCGTCGTCTTCCTTGGCAATCGGGTTGCCATCGGCATCGAGCTCGGGCTCGTCCGATTTTTCCTTGGATTTCGGCGCGGCGGAGACATTTGCGGCTTCGACGACCGGTTCGTCGTCTTCGCCGTCCTCGTCCAGCTGATTACCAAAGGTGGTTTCCAGGTCGATCACATCGCGCAGAAGAATGTCCTCGGACAGAAGTTCATCACGCCAGATGGTGATGGCCTGGAAGGTCAGCGGGCTTTCGCACAGCCCCGCGATCATGGTGTTGCGGCCGGCCTCGATCCGCTTGGCGATGGCGATCTCGCCCTCGCGGCTGAGCAGTTCGACGCTGCCCATTTCGCGCAGATACATGCGCACCGGGTCGTCGGTGCGGTCAAGCTTTTCCTGGCTGCCCGAGCCGAGCGTCAGTTCGCCTTTCTGGCCAACTTCGACCACCGCGGTATTCTTCTGCTCTTCTTCCTCGGCCTCTTCGTCCTCGATGATGTTGATGCCCATCTCGCTGAGCATCGACATCACGTCCTCGATCTGTTCCGAGCTGACCTGATCGGGCGGCAGAACCTGGTTGAGCTGGTCGTAGGTGATGTAGCCCTTCTCGCGCGCCTCGGCGATCATCTTCTTGACCGCGGTCTGGCTCATATCCAGCGAAACTTCGGCGTCCTGGTCTTCGGATTTGCGGTCGTCAGTGTCCTTGGCGGCCATGAAATGCTCCTGCTCAGTCGATTCGGGCTCCGTCGCGGCGGACGGGTGATTCGCAATTATGGCGAATCATGGGGGCTTGGAAGTGATTCGGCCACCCGTTTACCCTGTTTTCTTTACCTATTCCTCACCAAAACGCGCTAGCGTTGCCGTTTGGCATTGGTGATCTTCTCCAAAAGGGCGTCAAAAGCGCTGCGTTCGTCACGGTTGATTCGCAGCCCGTTGTCTCCCACGTCGTATTCCGTCTTGTCCTCCTGCTGGCCGTGTGTGGCACGGTTGCGGGCTTCGGCGGCCTGCCCCAGGCGCCAGGTCAGGGCCTCGTCGGCGGGGCCTGAGAGATCCTCCGCGGCCTCGTCGATCTCGGCCTTGAGGCCGCGGATCGCTTCGAGCTTGGCAAGCTCCTCGGAGACGGTCATCCGCGCGAGATCGGTATCGCCGGCATGGCGCAGGGCGGGCACGACGCGGAGATGGGGCTGGGCGAAGAGTTTTTCAAGCGCCGCCTCGCCCAGTTCCGCAGACATTGCCTCGGGCCCCGGGGCAGTATCTTCGGCCAGGAGGCGCAGCATGCGGTTGCGCAGGGCGTCGTGGTCGGGATCCAGACAGCTCATCGCTTCGACCTGGGCCTCGAACTCGGGCGCGATCGACGGTTCGGAAATCAGCACGGCAAGGATCACCGCCTCGCGCAGATGGTCCTGCGCGGCATCGCCGGCGGCCACCAGAAGCGACGACTTGGTCGCGGTCTGCACCTGTGGCTCGGGGCGCCACTTGCCACGCGGCGTCCATTCGCGGCGGGGATTGAACAGCTGCCAGCGCATCTCCTTGATCGCCTGGCCGTAATGCTGGCGGATCGAGGGATCGCGGATCAGTTTTATCTTTTCGCGCAAGGCCTTATCCAGCGCCGCCTTGCGTTCGGGGCTGTCGAAGTCGCGGCCTTCCGTCTCGCGCTGCCACAGGAGGTTGACCATCGGGATGGCCTGGTCGAGCAGCTTCTGAACGGCCCCTGCCCCGCTCTGGCGGATCACGTCGTCGGGGTCTTTCCCCTCGGGCATGAGGGCAAAGCGCAGCGACTGGCCCGCCTCGAGAAGCGGCAGGGCGAGGTCGATCACCCGCATGGCGGCGCGCAGGCCGGCAGTGTCGCCGTCGAGCGCGATGATGGGTTCGGGCGCGATGCGCCAGAGCATCTGCAACTGGTGCTCGGTGACGGCGGTGCCCAGGGGCGCGACGGTGGCGCCGAAACCGGCCTCCGAGAGGGCAATCACGTCCATGTAGCCTTCGGCCACGATGAGCGGCGCGCCGCGCCCCGCGGCCTCGCGCGCGGGGCCGTGATTGTAGAGCGTGCGGGACTTGTCGAAGAGCAGAGTTTCGGGTGAATTCAGATACTTGGCGTTATCGTTGGGGTCCATCGCCCGGCCGCCGAAGGCGATGCAGCGGCCGCGCGGATCCCGGATCGGGAACATGATCCGGTTGCGGAACGTGTCATAGGGTTTGCCGCCCTCGCGGGTCGAGGGCTTGGCCAGGCCGGCATCGAGAATGAGCTGTTCCGCCACGCCCTTGCCGCGCAGGTGATCCCACAGGTTCTGCCAGCCATCGGGCGCGAAACCGATCTCGAACCGGTCCTGAGCCGCCTGGTCAAGCCCCCGTTTTTGCTCGATATATTCGCGGGCCGGGCCGGCGGCGCCGGTGCGCAGTTGCAGGCGGAAAAACTGCACCGCCTGCTCCATCACCTCGGCCAGCTCAGACCGGCGGTCGGCCTTTTCCTGCGCCTGCGGGTCGCGGGCGGGCATCTGCATGCCGGCCTCGTGGGCGAGGATTTCCACCGCCTCCATGAAGCCGACATTCTCGGTTTCGCGGACGAAGGAGACGGCATCGCCCTTGGCATGGCAGCCGAAGCAATAGTAGAATCCCTTGCGGTCATCTACATGAAAAGACGCGGTTTTTTCCTGATGGAACGGGCAAGGCGCCCACATGTCGCCCTTGGCCTGGTTGGATTTGCGCATGTCCCACATGACCTTGCGCCCGACCACCTGGGAGAGCGAGGTGCGGGTGCGCAGTTCATCAAGGAAACCGGGCGGCAGCGACATGGGCGATTACGAATTTTCTGCGAAAATTCAGCTCCTTACGGTTTGTAGGCGTTGCATTGTTCGATGAAGGCGGCGGGCACGTCCTGTTTCAGGTCCTTGCGGTTGAGTGTGTAGACGAAGCCGACGAGGAACGGCACGGCGGGGGCCATGCCCTCGTCTATGGTTTCGAGAATGGCCGTTTTGGCCTTCGCCTCGGAGCGGAATTTCTTACGCATTTCAACCGCTTGGGAAACGATCTCGCCCTGTGCGGCGCAACGCTTCTCGCGTTCCTTCTGGGTTTCCGCCAAGGCCGGCGCGGCCATGGACAGGATCGTGAGAGCGGTAAGAATACGGCGCATGAGACCTCCTGCAGGGGATTCGGATCAGGTTTGTTTTACCGCATAATATGGAGCAGCGCACGGCGGGGTTAAAGGCGCGGCGGCGCGGCAAAAACCGGGGGGTGACGCGCGGCTGACATCCGGCTGACATCCGTGCACCGCCGCAGCGCGGCATTTCTTAACCCGATATTCAGTAAATACGGCGCGCGCTGCGCCCACGACATGCGGGGGTGAACCCAGCGCACGCTTGACACCCGCCGGGACGGTGCGTTGACAACATCGAAACCTGCGCCTGCATGCGCGGGATCAGAGGCGACCCCGCGCCGCGACCGATTGCATCGCAATTTCCAGATCATGCACCAGCGTCGCCGCCATCGACCTGAACACCATGAGCCCGTAACGGTTTTCGCCCGTGCGCATGAGAACGCCGCCCATATGCGCGATTTCGGTGCGCGCGGCGTGGCCCTGTTTGAACACCGATGGCCGCAGATCGAGCGGGGTGAGCCGCGCCAGCACGTCGCGCGCACCGTCGCCTTCCAGCGCGACGCAGGTCCAGGCATCGGTCTGGTCGGTCATCGCCGCGCCGGGGATCGGCGCCAGCGGCGGGCCCAGCACCAGCGCCTGTCCGACCCCGGACCAGACCGCGCGGGCGTGCGCCTTACCGGTGGTGCGGTTCGGTTTCGGAAACGCCGCGCCCATCTGCACCTTGAGCGCGTCCGAGACGGCGCTCTCCTGTCCCTTGAACGGCGCGAGCGAGGTGATCGCATCAAACGCGATCTCGGTCACAGTGACGCTGCCGATGGTCAGCGGCAGGAGCCCGTCGCAGGGGGATTTGGCAAGAAGATCAGTCACGGGCGCGCCCTCCTTCCGGGTCAAAGAAGACCGGGTTGCAGACCTCGCAGGTGGTTTCCACACCGCGCAGGTGATCGACCATGCGGACGGTTTCGCCGATCCGCTCGGGCCCGCGTTTGAGGAAACCAAGCCCGATGAAATGGCCCAGCGTGGGCGAGAAGCCGACCGAGGTGACATAGCCCTGGTCGTTTTCGCGCGTGGCCTCGGCCCCGTCGTTGAAAAGATGCGCCCCGGCGGTGAGCTGTTTCACCGCGCCGGTGGGTTTGAGGCCGACAAGGCGTTCGCGGTCTTCGTCCATCAGCCCGGGCCGTTGCGAGGCCGTCTTGCCGATAAAATCCTTTTTCTTCGACATCATGCCCTGCAGCCCGACATCGAAGGCGGTGGTGCGGCCGTGGATCTCGGAATGGGTGATGAAGCCCTTTTCGATCCTGAGCACGTTGAGCGCCTCCATCCCGTAGGCGCCGCCGCCCAGCGCCTCGGCCCTGGACTTGAGCGTGCGGAAAAGGCTGTCGCCGAAGCGCGCGGGCACGGCGATTTCATAGGCATGTTCGCCCGAGAACGAGATGCGGAAGAGCCGCCCCGCGACGCCGCCAAGCGTGATGTCGCCGCAGCCCATGAAGGGGAAGCTTTCATCGTCGATCGGCGCATCCAGCAGCCCGTTCAGAAGCTCGCGCGATTTCGGGCCGGCAACGGCGAATTGCGCCCATTGCTCGGTCACCGAGATGATCTGCACGTCGAGATCGGGGCGCAGGCCCTGGCGGACGAGCTCAAGGTGGCGCATGACCTGCCCGGCGGCGGCCGTGGTGGTGGTCATCAGGTAGTGATGTTCGGAGAGCCGCGCGGTGGTGCCATCGTCCATCACGTGCCCGTCTTCGCGCAGCATCAGCCCATAGCGGGTGCGGCCGACCTTGAGCGTGGAAAACATGTTCGTATAGACGAAATCGAGGAATTCGGGGGCGTCGGGGCCCTGAATGTCGATCTTGCCCAGGGTGGAGACATCGCAGATGCCGACGGCATTGCGGACATAGCCCACTTCGCGATCGCAGGACTGGCGCCAATGCGTTTCGCCGGGGGCCGGGAAATAGCTGGGCCGGTACCAGAGCCCCGCCTCGATCATCGGCGCGCCGGCCTCCTCCGTGGCGGCGTGCGAGGTGGTGAAACGCTGCGGCGCGAAGCCCTTGCCCTGCGCGCCCGCGCCGATCGCGGCCATAGTCAGCGGCACGAAGGGCGGGCGGTAGGTAGTGGTGCCGGTTTCGGGAATGCTGCGCCCGGTGGCATCGGCCAGGATGGCGAGCGCGTTGACGTTGGAGTTCTTGCCCTGGTCGGGCGCCATGCCCTGGGTGGTGTAGCGCTTCATGTGCTCAACGGACGCGTAGGATTCCCTGGCTGCGAGGTTCACATCCTTGACGGTGACGTCGTTCTGGAAGTCGAGCCAGGCGCGGCCCTTGCCGGGCACGGACCAGAGCGCGGTGATGGAATAGGGGTCATCCTCGGCCTGCGGGATCTCGGGCTTTGCGGGCTTGAGGCCCAGATCGGCAAGCGCCTCTTGCGCGGCGTCGGCCCCCTGGGCGAGGCATTGCGCGGTGGAAAACGCGCCGTTGGCCGATCCGGCGGCGGCAAGGCCGGGGACCATGCCCGGTTTCGGCACGAAGGCGACGATCTTTTCGTCCCATGCGGGCCGGCCGTTCATGTGGCAGGCAATATGCAGCGTCGGGTTCCAGCCGCCCGAGACGGCCAGGCAATCGGCCTGCACCTTCTCGATGCCCGACTGGGTGGCGATCGAGACGGCTTCGAGCCCCTTGCGCCCCTCCGAGCCGCAGACCTGGCCGTGGTAGAACGGCACGTCGAGATCGGTTTTCGCGCCCGGGCGCGCGTCGATCAGGGCGGCGACGTTGATGCCGGCGGCGATGAGATCGGCGGCGGTGCGATGCGCGCTGTCGTTGTTGCCGAACACCGCGACCGAGCGGCCCGGCGCCACGTTCCAGCGGTTGAGATAGGCGCGCACGGCGCCGGCCATCATGATGCCGGGGCGGTCATTGTTCTGAAACGCGACGGGGCGTTCGAGGCTGCCGGCGGCGAGGATCGCGCGGCGCGCGACTATGCGCCAGAAACATTCGCGCGGGGCCTGGCCGGGGCTGGCGACATGCATCGAAACCCGTTCCAGCGCGCCATAGGTGCCGCCATCGAACACGCCGGTGACAGCGGTGCGGGGCATCAGGCGGACATTGTCCATTTCCGCCAGTTCGGCCACCAAGCCAGCGGCCCATTCGCGTCCGGGCTGGCCGCCGACCTCTTCGTTCTCGGCATTCAGACGCCCGCCCATGACCGTGTCTTCATCGGCCAGGATCACGTCGGCGCCCGCCCGCGCGGCGGTGAGCGCGGCCATCAGGCCCGCGGGCCCGGCGCCGACTACCAGCAGGTCGCAATGGGCAAAGGCCTTTTCATAGCGGTCCGCGTTGGGCTGGCCGGAGAGCGCGCCAAGCCCCGCGGCACGGCGGATCGCCGGTTCGTAGAGTTTTTCCCAGAAGGCGCGCGGCCACATGAAGGTCTTGTAATAAAAGCCCGCGCCGAAGAAGGGCGCGGCCAGATCGTTGAGCGCCAGCAGGTCCCAGTCAAGGCTGGGCCAGCGGTTCTGCGAGTGCGCCGCGAGCCCGTCGTGAAGTTCGAGCGTGGTGGCGCGGAGGTTGGGTTCCTGCGCGGCGCCGGTGCCCAGTGTCACCAGCGCGTTGGGCTCTTCGGACCCGGCGGTCATGATCCCGCGCGGGCGGTGATACTTGAAGCTGCGCGCGACCATGCGGATATCGTTGGCCAGAAGCGCCGAGGCGAGTGTGTCGCCGGCAAAGCCCTGGTAGGAATGGCCGTCGAAGGTAAAGCGCAGGGGTTTGCCGCGGTCGATGAGACCCCCGCCATTATGGCTGCCGCTGATCCTCATTTGCCCGCCCCTTTCACCGCGCTGGCCAGCTCGACCGCGTGGATGTCATGCGTGACGGTATCGCGCGTCACCACGAGCCACGCCGCGCAGCCGGTTTCATGATACCAGAGCTCGCGCGTGGGGCCGGCGGGGTTGTCGCGATTGTGGATATAGTCGTTCCACACGTCCGGCCCGGCCTCGGGATCGGGACGGTCGAGTGCCAGCGCATCACCCTGGTAGGTGAATTCGCGCCGGTCGCGGGGGCCGCAATGGGGACAGTTTATGCGCATCTGATTGTTTCCTTTCCCGGGCCTAGCACCGCGTCAGCCGGCCACCGGCCAGCATCTCGCGGCGGGCACCGTAGAACACGACCTGAATCTCGCCGCCCATATCGACGAATTTGCGGGTACCCGTGCCACGGCGGCAAAATTTCCGCCCCATGTCCTTGATGGCGATCTGCTGGAAATTGGCCTGTTGCCCGCGCGCATAAGCCAGCATCACCGGATCGACCACCGTCATATCGAACATCACGATATCACCATGCTGGCGCACCTTGCGCAGCACGATACCGTCGGCAATCAGCTTGCCCTCGCCCCTCTTGGCGTTGGCAACGACAGCTTCGATGATCATCTGAAGCTGAGGGCTGGACGCCTTTTCCCTTGCTGAAACCGGCGTCAGCAGAACGCAGGCAGCCAGCGCCACGGCAAGGACATGTCGGAACAGGGAAAACACGGGCAATCCTCCTTGGGCTTTACTCAGTGCAGGTTGTGCTGAGAGCCGGTGCCCTCTTCATCGAGAAGGCCCCTGCCCGTCTCGAACCGGTCGAGCCGGTAGCGCGCGGCAACCTCGTGCGGGGTGTCGGTGGCCATCAGGTGGGCCATGCACCAGCCGGAGGCCGGCACTGCCTTGAACCCGCCATAGCACCAGCCGGTATTCAGGTAGAGCCCCTCGATATGGGTGCGGTCGATGATGGGCGAGCCGTCGGGTGACATGTCCATGATCCCGCCCCAGCTGCGCAGCATCTTCGCCTTGCCGATCATCGGCATCAGGGTCATGCCGGCCTCGATCACGTGTTCGGCGGTGGGCAGGTTGCCGCGCTGCGCATAGGAGGCGTAGAAGTCGATATCGCCGCCGAAAACCAACCCGCCCTTGTCGGACTGGCTGATATAGAAATGGCCCATTCCAAAGGTCACCACGTGGTCGATCACCGGTTTCAGACCCTCGGTGACGAAGGCCTGCAAAACGTGGCTTTCGATCGGCAGGCGCATACCGGCCATCGCCGCCACCTGGCCCGAGCGGCCGGCGACGACCATGCCGACCTTTTTCGCGCGGATCGCGCCGCGGGTGGTCTGCACGCCGGTCACCTTGCCGTTCTCGATGTCGATGCCCGTCACCTCGCAATTCTGGATCAGGTCGACGCCGCGCTGATCGGCGCCGCGGGCATAGCCCCAGGCCACCGCATCGTGGCGGGCGGTGCCGCCGCGCGGGTGGTAGAGCCCGCCGTAGATCGGGAAACGCGCATTGTCGAAATCGAGATAGGGCAGCATTTTGCGCACACCTTCGCGATCCAGCAGGATCGCGTCGTCGCCCTGGTTGATCATCGCGTTGCCGCGCCGGGCCGCCGCGTCGCGCTGGCCGTCGGAATGGAACAAGTTGATGATGCCGCGCTGCGAATGCATCACGTTGTAATTGAGGTCCTCCTCAAGCCCTTCCCAGAGCTTGAGCGAGTGGGAGTAGAACTCGGAATTGCCGGGCAGGAAGTAGTTGGCGCGCACGATGGTGGTGTTGCGGCCCACGTTGCCGCCGCCGAGATAGCCCTTTTCCAGCACGGCGATGTTGGTCATCCCGTGGTTTTTCGCCAAGTAATAGGCGGTCGAGAGGCCATGCCCGCCGCCGCCGATGACGATCGCATCATATTCCGATTTGGGTTCGGGATCGCGCCAATGCGGGGTCCAGCCCTTGTTGCCGGTCAGCCCTTCGCGGATGATCTTGAGCGCGGAAAAGCGCATCGCTGCCCCCTGTCGTCACCATCGCGGCGGGCCTGCACGGCCCGCCTGTCGGGGGCAGGTTATCAGCCGTCCACGGCACTGCAACCAAGGTTTTCGACAGAAACTGGCCCGGGCGCGACAAAGCGACCGGACCATTGATTTAATCGTTTGCAACCAATACGAAACTTAGCGGCAAAGGTTGAGCGTGTTAGCCCAAACTATTTCAGTCGGACACGGACAATGCTTCGCTTTGTGCGATCCGAAAATATTGAGCATTGAAATTGTTTTCCATCCCAGCCGTGTTGCAGAATGCCATAACCATGTCTGTTGTGCCGGAGATTGTCCCGCCCGATATGATGGAAGCGCCTTCGATACCATTCGCGTCAGACGAAAACTGAACGTTGCCTTGCGCAATGATCTGGCCTCCGTACATGCTGAGGTATTGCGGGAATTCTACTCCACCATAGGTTACAATTTGCGCGTCGCCTCCAACAGCACAGCTATCATCACGACCGAGGCGTACACCCGAAGCACCAGTCACCGATTTTTCGGCAGTGTTTGAGTTGATAATGACTGCGTCTTCGAGGCTAACGTTTTCACCTAGCGCAAGATTGCAATTGGTTCTTATGACCACTTTGCTCAATTTCGTTGCAGCGTGAATTTTGGCAGACTGCCCAGACGACGTACAGTTGATTTCGTATATTCTCCCAGGGAGGAATACTGTGTCATCGAGCTTCTGTTGCCTGTCAACCGAAACCGGCGTGCTGTTGCTGATATAGCTTCTGTAATAAGGTGAAGTAGAATCTCCCACGCCCTCTGAAATTTCGTCGATACGATCGAGAATTCGGATTTGATATCCACCCTCGCGCAATGCCTGTTCAAGTCCTTCATTGGTTTCAAACCCATCGCTGGGCAACACAAGCTGATCGGTATCCGGCATCGAAACGATCGACCCAGCCTCAAACACGTTGTAGCTGTTGACCGAGACGTACGTATTTGAGTGCAGACAGAAGTAGGACTTGTATGTATTACTCGACGTCACGTTGATGACGTCCTCGGCGACAAACCCTTCGCGGAAGCAGGTTGGGATAAACGTTTCATAGACGGTGTAACGTTCCAAATCGAAGGCATCGAAACCGATGATTTTCAGAAGAAAGGTCGAAACCGCGTTGCCGCGTGCCCCACTTCGTGTTGCGACCACACGCACTGCGTCACGCGAAGACTCTTCAATCTTGAATGTCTCCGTCACTGGGTCCCATGTTCCGAAATCAATATCGCTTGTTTTGAGCGCGTCCCCGTGAATATCCGTTGGGAGCACTTTCGCTGCAACATCCATCGCCTGGGCAAGGGCATAACTCTGCGAATTCAACTCTCGGTTGTACAGGGCCGCATGTGCAACGGATTCGGTGGCGGCCTTCATACGAGTTTGACGCGCCATCCCATTGTTGAAATCAATCGCCAAACCGCTCAGTATCGACGCTATCAGCACAAGGAACAGCGACAAGATCGTTGTAGTTCCCCGCTCGTCGCGGCGGAAGCTGCACAGGATTGAGCAGAAAAATTTGGGCATATCTTCAGTACTCCACAAAGTGGCTCGAACTCACGCCTATCTTCGTTTCCGAAAAATAGTCGTCTAAGAGAGTGAACGGCATCAATTCAGTCGCCGGCACTGACAATTGTGTTGTGATGATCCCACTGGAAAGGTCTGTACTTATCGTGGGGTTAACGTTCATGTACGCGATTTTTTCAGCCACGTATTCAATAACACCCGCCTCCGTTCGGATGCGCCCCATTGAGAAGGACCGGTTTGCATCCTGCACGATGCGAAGCATCTGCGACTCTTTGTAGAACACCATCGAAACGTTCATCGTTATTATGATGATGAATACGAAAATCGGCATCCAGATAACGAACTCAATCGTCTGACTGCCGGACTCCGATTGCCAAAACCGGCGAGGCCATTGACTGATTTTCTTTACCAGAGTGTGCATTTTCGTTTCCTGAGCCTCCTGCGCAGGGACGCGACTTGACTTTCCAGGAAACTACGAGGGGTTTGTGGCGCGTTTCAGACCGAATAGAGATTTTTTTTAGCATCTGGGGAAATTGCGTGGCGCACCTTGACACAATCCTGCCTAATTCCAGATCGAAAAAGCGCAAATAAGGCAAAAAAAGGACGCTTCGGCAGCCAATTCCCAAGCATAATTCAAGGTCCCTCCTGGAGACCGTGGCAAAAGCTCGCTTAGTCATTTTCTACCGACACTGCATCAGATAAAGCTTCAAAGCCCCTTTGCGCGGTAGGAGGCTGCGACACGGTCAATCGCGACTAGATAGGCGGCGACGCGAAGATCGTCGACATCATCGCGGTCGTGCCAGACCTCGCGCATCGACTGGTAGGCGGTGCGCATCGTGTCATCGAGGCCCGAGCGCACGAGTTCGAGCTCGTCGGCGCCGCGCAGGTATTTGTCCTTGAACTCGGGCCGCAGGGTCCAGGCATCGCCGAGATAGCGATCGAGCCGCTCCAGCTCGTCGACGACAAGCTGGTGGCGCGCCTCTTCCTGGCGGCGCTGCATCCGGCCGAAACGGATATGGCTGAGGTTCTTGACCCATTCGAAATAGGACACGGTCACGCCGCCGGCATTCGCATACATGTCGGGGATGATGATCGTGCCCTTCTTGCGCAGCACCTCGTCGGCCCCGGCGGTGACAGGGCCGTTGGCGGCCTCGATGATCAGCGGCGCCTTGATCCGCGCGGCATTGTCCAGCGTGATCACCGCTTCGAGAGCGGCGGGGATCAGGATATCGCAGTCCTCTTCCAGAACGGCGGCGCCCTCGGCGGTGTGGGTGGCATCGGGGAAGCCGGCGACACCGCCATGCTTGGCCAGCCAGGCATGCACCGCCTCGACATCGAGCCCATCGGGATTGAACAGCGCACCGTCACGTTCGATGATGCCGGTGACGATGGCGCCATCCTCCTGCTGGAGGAACTTGGCCGCATGGTAGCCCACGTTGCCCAGGCCCTGGACGATCACCCGCTTGCCGTCGAGCGAGCCCGACAGGTTCGCCTTCTTGACGTCCTCGGGGTGGCGGAAAAACTCGCGCAGGGCGTATTGCACGCCGCGGCCCGTCGCCTCGACCCGGCCGGCAATGCCGCCGGCGTTCAGCGGCTTGCCGGTCACGCAGGCGCGGCTGTTGATGTCGGTGGTGTTCATCCGGGCGAACTGGTCGGCGATCCAGGCCATTTCACGTTCGCCGGTGCCCATGTCGGGGGCGGGCACGTTCTGGGCCGGGTGGATCAGGTCGCGCTTGACCAGCTCATAGGCGAAACGGCGCGTGATCAGTTCGAGCTCGTGCTCGTCCCATTCGCGCGGGTCGATGCAGAGCCCCCCCTTCGAGCCGCCGAACGGCGTTTCCACCAGCGCGCATTTATAGGTCATCAGCGCAGCCAGCGCCTCGACCTCGTCCTGGTTGACGGCGGTGGCGAAGCGAATACCGCCCTTGACCGGCTCCATGTGTTCGGAATGAACCGAGCGATAACCGGTGAAGGTATGGATCTGGCCGCGCAGGCGCACACCGAAGCGCACGGTATAGGTGGCGTTGCAAACCCTAATCTTTTCTTCCAAGCCGGGCGGCAGGTCCATGATTGCGACAGCGCGGTTAAACATCAGATCCACGCTTTCGCGGAAACTCGGCTCGTTTGCGGGGGACATGCAGGCCTCCTGTTTGCACAAATTTCGGACGCGACTCGCACCCGTGGGGTACAAAATGTCGCACCTTCGCGCAGAATTGCAAATCCGGGTTTCCAAGTGCTGAAGAAACACGGGCCCGCCCGACTCATCGACACACCCGGCGCGACACATTCGATTCCAATTGTCCGAATACCCGTGACAATCCGCGCGGCACCGGCGGGATTACCCGCCGCGCCCTGACAATGGCGCTATTAACTCCCTGTTTTTGACTAATTTCTGCCATGTTCCACGATCATATAGATACTCGGATTAATGCGTATCGACCGTGGGTGGGTCGACGCAGTTTGGACCAGGGTGAGAGTATGCTTGAACCTGCAAAGCACCGGATTTCGGCCCGGAACACGTCGTGTTCCGAAAACGGTCGTGGCATGGCCCGTACGAGGGTCAGGCGGTTTGCGCGCGACGAAAGTGGCGTGATGATCGCCTTTTCGATCTTCTTCTTCCTGATCATCCTGCTGATCGCGGGCATCGGGGTGGACCTGATGCGCTATGAAATGCAGCGCACGCGGCTGCAGGCGACGCTGGACCGCGCCGTACTGGCCGCCGCCGACATGCAGCAGGAACTGGACCCGGTATCGGTGGTGCAGGATTACATGTCCACCGCGGGGTTCGACGATGTCACCCTGAGCGATCCGAACGTGGCCGACGGGCTGAATTACCGCATGGTGGATGCCACGGCGACGATGCCGATGCAGACCCAGTTCATGCACATGATGGGGGTCGACACCCTGATCACCCCGGCCGTCGCAGGCGCCGAGGAAAAGATCGAAGGCATCGAGATCGCGCTGGTGCTGGATATCTCGGGCTCGATGAACTGGAACGATCGCCTGATCAATCTCAAGCCGGCCGCGCGCGAATTCATCGACACGGTCACGAGCCTGACCGAGGCTGGCGACGTTTCGGTATCAATCATCCCCTACAACACGCAGGTCAACGCGGGCGCGGCTCTGCTGGGCGAGTATAACGTGAGCGACGATCACGACATGTCGTACTGCCTGAACTTCGAGGCCGCCGACTTCAACACGACGGCAATGCCGACGAACCACACTTACGAACAGACGGCGCATTTCGACATGTTCTCGTATGCGACGGGAAGCTGGCCGCCGCAGGCCAGCGACATGCCAACACCGGTCTGCAACACGCAGACAGGTTCGGAAATCACCGTGATGGAGACTGATGCCACCACGCTGAAGAACAAGATCACCGCGCTCAGCGCCTATGGCAACACGTCAATCGATATCGGGATGAAATGGGCCGCGGCGTTGCTGGACCCCGGCACGCAAGGCGTCATCCAGAACCTGATCGACGGTGGGCATGTGGGCGCCATCAACGTCGGCCGCCCGGTCAGCTACACCGCGCCGGATATCCTGAAGGTGATCGTGGTGATGACCGACGGCCAGAACACCAACCAGTACATGCTGCCCGATGACAAGCGCGACGGGAACTCGGATATCTACGTGGACACGGCGACCGGCCGCATCTCGATCTGGAACGGCGGGCGTGACCGGTTCTTCTGGGTGCATGACAGGACCTGGAACACTAAGGCCTACGGCAACCATCTGTCGGGTAGCGATACAGCTCAGCGCCTCGATTACGATGAGCTCTGGGCTTACAACTCGGTCGCGACGAACGCCCGGTACAATTACGGCCCGATGTATCAAGCGCAGGGGTCATCTTCGAGCATCGCCTGGTCCGACTGGTATACGAACATGCCGGACATCAACCCCGGCACCGAGAAAGACATCCGGCTGCAGAACATCTGTCGCGCGGCCAAGGACAACGGCGTGATGGTCTATTCTATCGGCTTCGAGGCGACAGTGAACGGCAATGACCAGCTGCGCGCTTGCGCCAGCTCGCCCAGCCACTTCTTCGATGCGAACGGCACGAACATCACCGACACGTTCCAGGCCATCGCCGTGTCGATCGCACAACTGAGGCTGACCCAATGATGCGCTTTGCCGACATCCCCCGCAAGCTGCGCCGCTGGCGCCGCGACGAGCGCGGCACCGCGACGGTGGAATTCGCGATCATGTTCCCGATCTTCGTGACGCTGTTCCTGTCGGCGGTCGAGCTGGGCATGATCAGTTTCCGCCACTCGATGCTGGAGCGCGGGCTGGACATGGCGGTGCGCGACATCCGGCTGGGCACCGGCGAGGAGCCGTCCCACGACGAGATCAAGCAGGCGATCTGCGATTTTGCCGGCGTTCTGCCCAGCTGCACGGACAACCTGCGGCTCGAGATGATCCTGGTCGATCCGCGCAACTACACGCCGCCCCAGGCCGAAGCCGACTGCATCGACCATTCCGAAGAGGTCACGCCGCTGCGCAGTTTCGTGCATGGCCGATCGAACCAGATGATGCTGATGCGGGCATGTTACGTGTTCTCGCCGGTCATTCCGACCGCTGGCCTGGGCTATCACCTGAACAAGGATGGCGCGGGTAACGCGGCGATGTTCGCCACTTCGGCCTTTGTACAGGAGCCGCGCGGATGATGAGCCCCCTTCGCCTGTTTCGTGCCCGCCTGGGCGCCTTTGCCGCCGAGACCCGCGGTTCGGTCACGGTTGAGGCTGTGATCATGCTGCCGGCCCTGTTCTGGGCCTATTGCGCGCTTTACACATTCTTTGACGCCTACCGCTATACCGGCGCAGCGCATAAGGCGGCCTTTACCGTGTCGGACGCGATGTCGCGCGAGACCAACCCGATCAATGACGACTACCTGGACACCACGCACGAGCTGCTGGGCTTCCTGACTCGCTCGGGCAACCCGCACCGGCTGCGGGTGACGGTGGTGCGCTATGACGAGCAGACTGACGACCATTACGTGGAATGGTCGCAAACCCGCGGCCCAATTTCCGGGATCACCGCCCAGGACGCCAGCGACTGGGACGACAAGCTGCCCGGCATGGTGGACGAGGAGCGCCTGATCGTGGTCGAGACATGGACCGACTACCAGCCGCCCTTCAACATCGGGCTGAGCGAGTCGACGATCCAGACGTTCGTCTTTACTCGCCCACGCTTTGCCCCGCAGTTGCTTTATGACGCCAACGCTTAGTTTTTCGCCTAGGATAAGGAATGAACGCTCGGCGGCGCAACTTCCCGACCACGCTCCTCGGGCTCGTCATCGACCAATTCGGATGGGAAACCATCAGCCAGCACTTTGAGCCCCGTAGCCTCTTCCAACCGTTCGATAATGCGGTCCGACTGGGCGCGCTCGCCATAGCGCGCCTGGCCGTCGCGCATGATGTCGATGATCTGCGGGCTGATTTCCAATGGTACGCCATTGTCCTCGGCGATCTTCTGGAAAAGGCCGATATCCTTGAGCACCAGGTCCATGGTGAAATCGACACAGCGGGAGCCCGACAGGATCAGCTGGCTTTCGGTCTCGTGCACGAAGGACGTGCCCGAGCTGATCTTGATCGCCTCGTAGGTGGTGGCCATGTCGAGCCCCGCGGCCTTCATCGTCACCAGCGCCTCACACAGCGTCAGCAGGTTCGCGGTGGCGAGGTAATTGGTCATCACCTTGAGCGTCGAGGCCGAGCCCAGTTCGCCGGTATGCAGCACCCGCCGGCCCAGGATGGTCAGGATCGGCAACACGGTCTCAAACGTGGCACGATCACAGCCCGCGAAGATCGAGATGTTGCCGGTGGCCGCCCGGTGGCAACCGCCCGAGACCGGGCAATCGACGGCCGCGCCGCCCGTCTCGATCACCCGCTTGCCCAGCCGCGTCACCTCGCCCGCGTCGGTGGTGGACATTTCCAGCCAGATCTTGCCGGGACCGATATGCGGCAGCATCTCCTCCATCACCGCGGCGCAGGCCGCCGGGCTGGGCAGGCAGGTGATGACCACGTCGTTGTCCTGCATCATCTGCGCCGCACTGTCCGCCGTGCGCGCGCCCCTTTCGGCAAAGCCCGCCACCAGCGCCGGGTTGAGATCGTGCACGGCCAGGTCCATGCCGTTGCGCAGAAGGCTTCCCGCCAGCTTGCCGCCGACATTGCCCAGCCCGATGAAACCGATCTTCATGTTCCGTCCTCCCATCTCTTTCGCCGCAGACTGGCGGCAAGACCGGCGCGAAAACCGCCTGCTTGCGACGCTTTGCATGCCGGTTTAGCGTCATCGCATGACATGGCCGTCCAATGCCCCGCCCCGCCGCGATGGCGATACCGCCGCCGGGATCGAGATCACCGACGGGTTCGAGCGGTTTTCCCAGCGCAACGACATTTTCACCCGTGCCTTCTGGGACGACAGCGTGCGCAGCAGGCAGACGGATGCGTTCTTTGCCTCCTACCGGATGGAGGCCGCCCCGCGGCGCGGCGACGGGTTCACCCAGCGCGATTTCGCGCTCAGGAACGCCGCTTGGTATGTCTCGGACCTTGTGTCGAAGCGTTCGGCGGCCGAGGGCGTGCGCGAAGGCTTCCAGGCGCCGATCCGGGGCGACACGCCGCTGGCGCCCGAGCCGGTCGCGGTAGACGACCCGGCGGCGATGAGTGCCGAAATCAAGCGCATCGCGCGGTTCTTCGGCGCCGATCTCTGCGGCATCACCGGCTTCGACGAGCGCTGGCTCTACGCCGCCCGCGTCGATGTGCGCGATTTTTCCGAGGCGCCCAACGACCTGCCCCAGGGGATCACCTCGGTCATCGTTCTGGGCCACGAGATGGAGGAAAGCCTGGTCGCCACCTACCCTTCGGCGCTGGCGGGCGCGGCGACGGGGCGTGAATACAGCCACGAGGCCGCGATCGTGATGCAGCTTGCCGCCTATATCCGCAATCTCGGCCACGAGGCGGTGGCCTCGATGAACGACACCGGGCTGGCCATTCCCTACGCGGTGCAGGCGGGCCTGGGCGAATATGCCCGCAACCAGATGGTGATCACGCCGGAATACGGCCCCCGGCTTCGGTTTTCCAAGATCTTCACCTCGCTGCCGCTAGCCCATGATGCACCGCGCCGGCCCGGCGTGGCGAAATTCTGCGACATCTGCACGAAATGCGCCGATGCCTGCCCGGTCAAGGCGCTGCCTTATGGCCCGCCAACGGATGCAGGGCCCAACATCTCGGCCATCCGCGGCGTGCGGAAATGGACTTCGGACGCGGAAAAATGCTTTGGCTTCTGGGCGAAACTGGCCTCGGACTGCGCGATCTGCATGCGGGTCTGCCCGTTCAACCGCGATTTCCGCAAACCCCGCCACCGGCTCTGGCTGCGGCTTGCGCTGTCGCGGTTCCGCAGGCTCGCGCTCTGGCTCGACCGCAAGCGCGGCAAACGGGTGAAACCCTCGGAGTGGTGGCAGGCCCCCTGATCTCCAGCATCGATGACTTACGCCTCTGGTTCAGGGCAACAAAGCGCACAGCTTTCCTCTTCTCTAGTCGCAGTACCAAGTTGTCGCCACGATCTTGCCAAAGTTTCGCACGCTTCCACCTGTATCCAAGTTTCGCATCTTAGCGTTCCTTGTGCCGCCAAGCTGCCGTGGAGGCGACGCGCGATGCTCAGGTCTCAGGTTGGTTTTGAGAACAGTGGCACTGAAACGCCGCCAAGATCCGCCTCCTGAAACATTGGCTGCCTGGAAACCTGCCTATTAGGCCTTCCCAAGATTGAGAAGTCCGGCGCCAAGACAATGGCTGCTGGAGAAACAAATGTCTGCCAACGTTTCTTTTTTCAAAAGACTGCTAAGAAATATGTCCTTGTCGCTTTCGCTCGTGATGATACCAAGCGGCGTTGCCCTGGCCGAAGGTGGTCGGGATATTGCTGAACCAACCGTTAGCAAGGCGATCATTTCCACATCCAACACGCCGCGTGAACTTGAAAGGCGCTACGCGGCTGGTCCTCCCCGGCATATGAAAATCTATCTGACCGGATACAGCTTCTGGGATAACACCCCTCGCGGTACGGCGCGCATTGCCCACCCGGTTATCCACAAACATGCCGGCGGCATCGGAACCTACGACGACCCGGTCACGGTTGCTGTTGGACATAAGAAAGTCGGCAGTCGTAGTCGGCCTGATTTCCCTGTCGGTACGCGCATATATTTCCCGAAACTTAAAAAGTACGGAATTGTGGAAGATCTTTGCGGAGACGGTCCGAAACCGCAGAACGGACCTTGTCATTCGGGTTACCGCGGTCTGGTCTGGCTCGACATTTACGTTGGTGGCAGATCGCTTAGCGAAGCGGCAACGGATTTGTGCATGCGCTCGATTACAGGCGTACAGAGCGCCATGATGAACCCCGCGCGCGGGTTGCCTGTTCAAAAAGGCGAAATATCGCTGTCGAATTGCCGCCAAGGCTGAACCCCCTGTGCAAGAGCGCACAATACCCCTGCCCCGCGCGACATAGACGCAATCCCGCCGTCGCCCTATCTGTTCTCCACACGCGATCAGGACGGAGAAAGCCCATGTCCCTCAGACCCACCTTGGAAACCCGCAAGGCCATGCCCACGATGGAAGGCGCCGGGGTGCACCTGCACCGCGCCTTCGGCTTCCAGGACCCAAGCGAGCTGGATCCGTTCTTGCTCTTCGATGATTTCCGCAACGAACGCCCCGAGGATTTCCTGCGCGGCTTTCCCTGGCATCCGCATCGCGGCATCGAAACCATCACCTATGTTCTGTCCGGCACGGTGGAGCATGGCGACAGCCTTGGCAACAAGGGCACGCTGGGCGCGGGCGACGTGCAGTGGATGACCGCCGGGTCCGGCATCCTGCACCAGGAGATGCCCAAGGGCAACGCGCAAGGCCAGATGCACGGCTTCCAGCTCTGGGCGAACCTGCCCTCGAGCCTGAAGATGACCGCGCCGCGCTACCAGGATGTCGAGGCCAAGGAGATCCCCGAGGTGATTGACGACGACGGCACCCGCGTGCGCGTCGTCGTCGGCGAATTCTGGGGCAGGCGCGGCCCCGTGGACGGCATCTCCGCCGATCCGCAATACCTGGATATCTCGGTGCCGGCGGGGGTGAAGAAGACCTTCAAGGTCGACACCTATCGCCGGGCCTTTGCCTATGTGTTCGAAGGCGCGGGCGCCTTTGCCGACGCCTCGAAACCCACCGGCGTGCTCTTGGAAAAGGAAGTGATGGGCGAAGAGGTGAACATCCGCGACATGAGCGGCAACCGCACGCTCATCCGCTTTGGCACCGGCGACGAGGTGACGGTACAGGCCGGCGAGGAAGGGGTGCGCTTCCTGCTGATTTCCGGCGCGCCGATCCAGGAGCCGGTGGCCTGGCACGGCCCGATCGTGATGAACACCCGCGAAGAGCTGCAACAGGCCTTCCGCGAGCTTCAGAACGGCACCTTCATCAAGCCCGCGCATTAACCGCGCGCACCCGAGGCGCAGGCCCGGACCGGACCGGGCCGCGTTGACACGAGCCAATGCGGCCCGGAAACCGTTTGACTACCCTGTTCGGCACATCACGGTTCAGGCAGGGGCGTCGACGTCGGGCGCTTTTGCGACCCGGGAGGACGCGCCACGTGCAGATCCAGCCTTTTGAAATTCCTTGTTGTTTTACTGGCTATTCTGGTCGGCTGCGTCACCGCCCCCATGGCCCGCGCCTCGGATGCCGAAGACCGGCAAAAGGCCGTGCTGATCACCGGGGCCACCTCGGGGATCGGGCTCAGGATGGCCGAAATCCTGTCGCAGAACGGCTTTTTCATCTATGCCGGTGCGCGCAAGCCCGAGGACATCGAGCGCCTGAACCGCATGGACAACGTGCGCGCGGTGCTGGACGAGGTCCTGGAGGCCGAGCGCGCGGCCCGGGCCGCGCCCCCGGCCCGGGGGATGAGCCTGCATGAAGCCGCGTTCAGCGGCGATCTGGAGGCGCTGCGCGCCGCGCTGGCGCAGGGCGCCGATCCCGACGCGCCCGATGCCACCGGCGCAACGCCGCTGATCGTGGCGACGACCTTCGACCATCCGGCTGCGGTCGAGGTGCTGCTCTCGGCGGGGGCCGCGATCGACAAGCCGAACGGCGACGGCTCGACCCCGTTGCACATGGCGGCGTTGCTTTGCCGTGAAGAGATTCTGCGCACGCTTCTGGCCAATGGCGCCGACAAGACATTGCGCACGAAGTCCGGGTCGACCGCGCACGACATCGTGACGGTGCCCTTCGACCAGATCAAACCGCTCTATGATTACCTGGGCGCGGCGCTCGAACCCTACGGTCTGACCCTCGACCAGGAGCGGATCAGGACGGAACGCCCGGTTATCGCCGGGATCCTCTCGGCGCCCTAAGGCCCGGCGCGGGGCATGTTCTGCGATGTTCCCGGTTGATGAGGCGGCGGGTGGGGCGTTAACTCCGCAGAGATGAAACCCAAGATTCTAAGCACCCTGCCCGGCTATACCCGCAGCGCCTTCCTGGCCGACGCGCTGGCCGGTGTCACCGTGGCGCTGGTCGCGCTGCCGCTAAGCCTGGCGATTGCCATCGCTTCGGGCGCCGACCCGGCGACCGGGTTCGTCACCGCCATTGTCGCGGGCTTCCTGATCTCGGCGCTGGGCGGCAGCCGGGTGCAGATCGGCGGACCCACCGGCGCCTTCATCGTCGTGGTCTATGGCGTCATTGCCGCGCATGGCATGGACGGGCTGATCCTGGCGACGCTGATGGCGGGCGTGATCCTGACCGTGGCGGGCTATCTGCGCGCCGGTCGGCTGATCGCGCTGGTGCCGGAGCCGGTGATCAACGGCTTTACCATCGGCATCGGCGTCATCATCGCGGCCAGCCAACTGAAAGACCTGATGGGGCTGCGCATGGCCATGGTGCCGGCCGAGTTCCTGGCCAAGCTCGAAGCGTTGTGGATGGCGCGTGGCACCCTGTCCTGGTCCAGCCTGATGATCGGGGGGCTGACCATGCTGCTGATCGTCGTGCTGCGCCGGGCCTTTCCGCGGTTTCCCGGCCTGATCGTGGCGATTGCGGCGACATCGGCGCTGGTGGCGGGACTGGGACTCGAGGTGGATACGATCCAGTCGCGCTTTGGCGATCTGCCGCGGCACCTGCCCGCCCCGGCCCTGCCCGAGATCAGCTATGCGCGGATGGTCGAACTCTTGCCCTCGGCCGTGGTGATCGCCTTCCTGGCCGGGGTGGAATCGCTTTTGTCGGCGATTGTCGCCGACCGGATGGTGGGCGGCGCGCACCGGCCCAACGCGGAACTGCGGGCGCAGGGGGTGGCCAATATCGCCTCGGCGCTCTTTGCCGGCCTACCGGCGACCGGGGCGATTGCCCGGACAGCGACCAACGTGCGCGCGGGCGGGCGCACGCCTGTCGCGGGGATCGTGCATGCGCTGACGCTTCTAATGATCCTGTGGCTGGCCGCCCCACTGGCCGGGAGGATCGCCATGCCCGCACTGGCCGGCCTGCTGATCCTGACCGCCTGGAACATGAGCGAACCGCATCGCTGGCGCGGCTACCTGAAGGAGCGGCGCTCGGACATTTTCCTGTTGGTCATCACCCTGGCGCTGACCGTGCTGGTCGACCTGACGGTGGCGGTGGGCACCGGCGTTGCGCTGGGCCTCGCGCTGCGGTTGCGGCGGCGCGGCGTGCCCGAGGGCGAGTGGACTCCGCGCGACCACTAGGATCAGGGCGCGGTCGTCGCGCCGGCGTCCCTGCCCGGCGCCGCGCCCTGCACGACAAACGCCCCGCGGACCGGTCATCGCTTGCCCGGAAAAGACGGTAAAGCGGCACGCCTCGCAGGACATATCTCGCCTTCCCGCATCGGCAAATCCTTCACTCCGGGACATTTTTTCCGGAACGGGCGGAAAGCATGGTATAGTTGAACCGGGGTCAAGCTGACCGAGCCAGCGGGGACATCAACTGTGGGCACGCCCGGAAACGACCGGATCTATGTACTAACCCGGGTCGTCGCCGGCGTAATCATTCCGTTCCTGGTGCTGGCATTTCTCATCCTCTACTTTTTCCCGGAAGAGTCGGGAGAGAGGTTTGCCTACCGCATCACGCCCCCCGCGATGGCCGCCTATATAGGGGCGGGGTATCTTGGCGGCGCCTACCTTTTCGCGCACGTCCTTGCCGGGAGACGTTGGCACCGCGTGGCACTTGGGTTTCCACCGGTGACCGCCTTTACGATCAGCATGCTGCTCGTGACCTATCTGCACTGGAACCGCTATTCCGTCGATGACTTGCCGTTCCAGTTATGGCTTGGGCTCTACGTCGTAACGCCGGTGCTTGTCCCGGCGATCTGGCTATACAACCGGGGCGCCGATCACCTCCGGCCCGAGCCCGGCGACGTCGAGGTCGCCCGTGCTTTCCGTATCGCCGTGCGCCTGTTCGGTCTGGCGATGGCGGCGATTGTCATCGTGGGGTTCACGCGACCCGACGCACTGATGGCGTTCTGGCCGTGGCGGCTCTCCGAACTCACGGCCCGCTTGTTGTCCGGTTGGGGCGCTTTGCTGGCCGTTGCCAACATATATATCTCGTTCGAAACGCGCTGGAGCGCCTGGCGCGTCGGTGTCGAGAGTATCGCGTTGTGGCATGCTCTTTTTCTCGTTTCGGCCTTCATGCACCCCGAGGACTTTAACGGGGGCAGGCTCGCGAACTGGTACGTGTTGAGCGTGATCGCCGTTCTCGTGCTGATGGCGATTGCCTATGTCGCGATGGAGACGCGGCGGCGCCGCAACCTGAAGCGACCGGCCTGATCCAGCGGGCATCGAACGGCAACGCCAGGCATCGGCCCCGGCCCTTGGCGCTCACGCGGAAACCGCCTTGCGCACCATGTCCCAGTAAAGCGTTTCGACCTCGTCCAGCGACAGCCGCCCGCGCGGGCGGTACCAGGTGTTCACGCCCGTCAGCATGGCGATCACCGCGTAGGTTGCGATGCGCGGATCGGGGACGGCAAACACACCGGCGGCGACGCCGTCGCGCAGGATGGTTTCCAGCTCATCCTCGTAAGCGTGGCGCAGCCCTTCGATCTCGGCGAAATTCTCCGGCGTCAGGTTGCGCAGTTCCATGTAGGCGATGAACACCTCGTCGGGGCGCTCGATATGAAAGCGGATGTGGAACCGGGTGAAGTTCTCCAGCCGGGTCATCGGATCGGTGGCGTTGGCCGCCTCTGCTTGGCGCGCGGCCAGAAGATCGTCCATGTGGCCGCGCATCAGCTCGTAAAGCAGGGACTGCTTGTCGGGCGTGTAGTTGTAGAGCGCGCCGGCCTGCAGCCCGACCTCGGCCGCGATCTGGCGCATCGAGACCGCGGCAAAGCCATGCCGGGCAAAGAGTTTCAGCGCCGCCGCGCGGATGCGCGGGCCGGTGATATCGGAATGCGAGCCTTGGGTGCGTGCCATGGGCAAAGATTAACTGAACAATCGTTCAAATCAAACCCCGCGCTTGCGCATGCGCGCGCGCTGCGGCAGGAAGGACGCATGAGAGGCGTTGCGATCATCATCGTGCTGGCGACCCTGGCCGGCTGCTCGGAGTTTCCGGAGCTGGACGACGCTGTATCGCCCGAGATGGATCAGGCCGACTATCCCGCGCTTGTCCCGGTCGAGCCGCTGATCGCGGCCGCGCAGGGCGCACAGATCACCGAAGAGACCGGCGCGTCGGTCCTGGGGCGGGTTGCGGCCCTGAAGGCCAAGGCGGCCGGGCTGAGCGGTACGATCGTCGATGAAGCGTCGCGCAAGCGGATGCAGATCGGCGTGCCGCCGATCGACGAGAGCTGAACCCCCTTCGCCCGCCTGCCCCGTTTTGGCGCGTTGCATGTGTCCGCGCCCCGCGATACATGGCCTAGACACAGTATCAATGACCTTCTGGAGGCCCCGATGAGTGAATCCCTGCGCCTTGGTATTGCCGGACTGGGCACTGTCGGCACCGGTGTGATCAAGATTGTCCGCCAGAAGGCCAACCTGCTGGCCGCACGCGCCGGGCGCCCGGTGGTGATCACCGCCGTTTCGGCCCGCACCCGCGACAAGGATCGCGGCGTGAGGCTGAACGACTATGCCTGGGAGGACGATCCGGTCAAGCTCGCCACGCGCGACGATGTCGATGTGTTCGTCGAGCTGATGGGCGGCAGCGACGGGCCGGCCAAGGCCGCGACCGAGGCCGCGATCGCCGCCGGCAAGGACGTGGTCACCGCCAACAAGGCGATGCTGGCCCATCACGGTCAGGCGCTGGCCGAAGCCGCCGAGGCCAAGGGCCGCGTGATCCGCTTCGAGGCCGCCGTCGCCGGGGGCATCCCGGTGATCAAGGCGCTGACCGAGGGGCTGGCCGGCAACGAGGTCACCCGGGTGATGGGCGTGATGAACGGCACCTGCAACTATATCCTGACACGGATGCAATCGGCCGACCTGACCTATGACGCGGCCTTTGCCGAGGCCGATGCGCTGGGCTATCTCGAAGCCGATCCCGAGCTGGACGTGGGCGGCATCGACGCGGGCCACAAGCTGGCGCTCCTGTCGGCGATCGCCTTTGGCTGCCAGGTGAATTTCGACGGGGTCGAACTGGAAGGCATCGGCGCGATCACCATCGAGGACATCCATGCCGCCGCCGACATGGGATACCGCATCAAGCTCCTGGGCGTGGCGCAGATGGGCGCGCGCGGGCTGGAGCAGCGGATGAGCCCCTGCCTCGTGCCCGACAATTCGCCCCTGGGCCAGCTGGAAGGCGGCACCAACATGGTGGTGATCGAGGGCGATCACGTTGGCCAGATCGTGCTGCGCGGCGCCGGCGCGGGCGAAGGCCCGACGGCCAGTGCCGTGCTGGGCGACGTGATGGACATCGCCCGCGGCATCCGGCCGGCCACCTTTGGCCGCCCGGCGGTGGAACTGGCTGCGGCCAAACCGGCCAAAGGCGCCACCCCCGCGCCCTATTACCTGCGCATGACGCTGGCCGACAAACCCGGCGCGCTGGCCAAGATCGCCACCGTCCTGGGCGAGGCCGGCATTTCCATCGACCGGATGCGGCAATACGGGCACGAGGACACATCGGCGCCGGTGCTGATAGTCACTCACAAGACCCCGCGCCGCGCGGTCGAGGAGGCGCTGGCGGCGATGGCGAAGCTCGACGTGCTTCTGGGCACGCCGGTGGCGCTGAGAATCGAAACCGTCTGAGGCGGGCCCGGCGGCGGCGCCCGCCGACGCGGTTCTCCGCTGGCAAACCCGCTTGCCCCGCGCGCTGCCCGCGTCTACCTAGGACGGCGACGTTTTTTTTTCCAGGGAGTGCCGGATGTCCGTGACCGATTTCGACGACCAGATGCTTTCACTGGGCCTGGCCCGCGTGTCCGAGGCGGCGGCGCTGGCCTCGGCCCGGCTGATCGGGGGCGGCGATGAAAAGGCCGCCGACCAGGCCGCGGTGAACGCGATGCGCGAGGCGCTGAACGCGCTGCCCATCCGTGGCACGGTGGTGATCGGCGAGGGCGAGCGCGACGAGGCGCCGATGCTTTACATCGGCGAGGAAGTCGGTGGCGGCGCGGGACCGCAGGTGGATATCGCGCTGGATCCGCTGGAAGGCACGACCCTGACCGCAAAGGACATGCCCAACGCGCTGACCGTGATCGCCATGGCGCCGCGCGGCACGCTTCTGCATGCGCCCGATGTCTACATGGAAAAGCTGGCGATCGGGCCGGGCTATGCGCAGGATGTGGTCAGCCTGGAGATGCCGCCGGCCGAGCGGGTGAAGGCGCTGGCGCGCGCCAAGGGCGTGAAAATGGCCGAGATCACCGTCTGCGTGCTGGAACGCCCGCGCCACCAGGCGATGATCGACGAGCTGCGCGGCACCGGCTGCGCCATCCGCCTGATCACCGATGGCGACGTGGCGGGTGTGATCCATTGCGCCGAGACCGAGGCGACCGGCATCGATATCTACATGGGCTCGGGCGGGGCGCCCGAGGGGGTGCTGGCGGCCAGTGCGCTGAAATGCATGGGCGGACAGATGTGGGGGCAGCTGCTGTTTCGCAACGATGACGAGCGCGGCCGCGCCGAGAAGGCCGGGATTTCGGACCTGAACCGGGTTTATGCCCGCGACGAACTGGTGACGGCGGACGTGATCTTTGCCGCCACGGGGGTGACCGACGGGTCGATCGTGACCGGCGTGAAGCGGCGGCCCGCGCATCTGGAAACCGAGACGATCCTGATGCGTTCGAAGAGCGGGTCGGTCCGGCGGATGCAGTACCGCGTCCCGGCGTAAGGTTGATCGAGCGGCGGGATTGAGGGGCCAACCCCTCAAACTCCCCGGGATATTTGGGGCAAGATGAAAAGGCGGATCGGGTGAGTTTTCTGGGCGTTGAGGCATCGATTACCGGCCGCGCGTGGCTGGGCCCCGGGATCGAGACCGACCGGGCGGCCGAGGCGCTGGTGCAGGCCACCGCGCTGCCGCGTGCCGTGGCGCAGGTGCTGGCACGGCGCGGCGTGGATGCGGCCGGCGCCGCAGGCTTCCTGGCGCCACAGCTGCGCGAGCTTTTGCCCGACCCGCGCAGCCTGAAGGACATGGAAGCGGCCGCGGCGCGGTTCCTGGCGGCCGTCGAGGGCCGCGAGCGGATCGCGGTTTTCGCCGATTACGATGTCGATGGCGGCAGTTCCGCCGCGCTGCTGATCGACTGGCTGGACCAGGCGGGACTGCGCCCGACGCTCTATGTGCCCGACCGCATCGACGAAGGCTATGGCCCCAACGCGCCCGCGATGGCGGCGCTGGCCGAAGCGCATGAGCTGATCATCTGCGTCGACTGCGGCACGCTGAGCCATGACGCGATCGCGGCGGCACAGGGTGCGGATGTCGTGGTGCTGGACCATCACCTGGGCGGTGAGACCCTGCCGGACGCGCTGGCGGTGGTGAACCCCAACCGGCAGGACGAGTCAGGCGACCTGGCGCATCTCTGCGCGGCGGCGGTGGTGTTCCTGATGCTGGTCGAGGCCAACCGGCAATGGCGCGAGGGCAAGGGCCGCGCGGGGCCGGACCTGATGGCGATGCTGGACCTGGTGGCCCTGGCCACGGTGGCCGACGTGGCGCCGCTGGTGGGGGTGAACCGCGCCTTCGTGTTACAGGGGCTGAAGGTGATGGCGCGGCGCAAGCGCCCCGGCCTTGTGGCGCTGGCCGACGTAGCGCGGATGGACACCGCGCCCGCCGCCTATCACCTGGGGTTCCTGCTGGGGCCGCGGGTGAATGCCGGCGGGCGGATCGGCAAGGCGGACCTGGGCGCGCGGCTGCTGGCGACCCGCGATCCCGCCGAGGCGCAGGCCCTGGCCGAGCGGCTGGACCAGCTGAACACCGAGCGCCGCGAGATCGAGGAGGCGGTGCGCGCCGCCGCGATGGAGCAGGCCGAGGCGCGCGGCCTGGATGCGCCGCTGGTCTGGGCGGCGGGCGAAGGCTGGCATCCCGGTGTAGTGGGCATCGTCGCCAGCCGCCTCAAGGAGGCCACGAACCGCCCCGCGGTGGTGATCGGGCTGGACGGCGACGAGGGCAAGGGCTCGGGCCGGTCGGTTTCGGGGATCGACCTGGGCGCGGCGGTGCAGCGGCTGGCCTCGGAGGGGTTGCTGCTGAAAGGCGGCGGGCACAGGATGGCCGCGGGCCTGACCGTGGCGCGCGATGCGCTGGAGGCGGCGATGGCGCGGCTTTCGGAGCTTCTGGCGAAACAGGGCGCCGACCGGCTGGGCCCCAGGGATTTGACGCTGGACGGGGTTCTGATGCCCGGCGCGGCAACCGTCGAGATGGTCGAACAGCTGGAAACGGCCGGGCCGTTCGGCGCCGGCGCGCCCGCACCGCGGTTCGCCTTTCCCGATGTCGCGATCAGCTTTGCCAGGCGGGTGGGCGATAGCCACCTGAAAGTGAGCTTTGGCGACGGTCTTGGCTCGCGGCTCGATGCCATCGCCTTTGGCGCGTTCGACGGACCGCTGGGCCCGGCGTTGGAGAGCCATGGCGGGGCGCGATTCCACCTGGCCGGACGGCTGGAACTCAACCATTGGCGCGGGCGGGTCAGCGTGCAGTTGCGGCTGGAGGATGCCGCGCGTTCCACCGCATGAGCCCGCAAAAGCGGCCCCTGCATTTTTTCTCGCCGAAGTGAACTTTCCGCTTGCACGGACCCGCGCCTTTTCCTAGATAACGCCTCACGCTTCGGCATGGCCCGTTCGTCTATCGGTTAGGACGCCAGGTTTTCAACCTGGAAAGAGGGGTTCGATTCCCCTACGGGCTGCCACTTATTTTAGCTAAAACTTTGAATTTTTTAGGGAAAACGGGGATTTTCAAAAACATATCCCCCAACACATCCCCCATCAAAGCAAAGCCCGCCCCGGAACAAGCTAGAATCTAGCAGGGTCGCTCCCCTCATTCTTCGCCCATAGAATCTGCTAGTTTGCGCACCTCGCGTCCGAGGGCGTTCACCAGTTCACGCAGTGCGACAGCCTCATGGCTTCGCGCACCATGCTTCCAGTTCGGGTGCGCTGGCCCAGATTGAGCGCCACCACCCGCGCCGTGCATTCGGCATACTTTCCAACCGCGAACGGCGGGGGCGCGGCAGGGCTTCCCTGTGCGCTTGGACTTCGCCCGGCATCTAGGTGCACTGTGCATCGCAAGCTTCTTGGCCATGATGGTTTTTTTTCACTCGCACGGGAACGCTTCTCGATATGCTTCCCAAACAAGATAACGTGCCGGCTCATGGCGCGATGCTGGGTTTTCACTGAGATACTTCACAACCACATCGCGGAGTTGCTGGTTGGATGCGTCTGACGGTACACAATGATGAAATACGCTATTGGCAAAGGCGTTAAATTCGCTTGTCTCCATGGTGGCACCAACCCCTTGCGCAAAAAGTAATCCGCCCCAGAATTGCCCTTCTATGTGACCAACCAAGTATCCCAAACAAAACCCAAGCAACGCTGGGTCTTCGGAAGTGCATGCTTCATAGAGGCCATTCCCGGGAACACTCTGAGCTGAGGTGGGTTGCGGTGTGATTAGGAGGTTCAACAAAGACGCTAAAAGGATGGATCGCATAATTACCCCGTTCAATTGCCTGTTGACGACGTAGCATACAGTGCATGAGGTCAGTGTCACTTTTCTTGCTTCCCCCTCCCCCCGTGATGAACGTTCCCGACAATGGCCTGCCCGCCATCCTCCACGTTCACATGCTGGACCGTGACAGTCTGGTTGCCACCGTTGCGATACTTTCGCAGGGCCTCGACCTGCGAAGTATAGGTGCGTGCCAGCTTGTTGGAGCCGGTGTAGTGGGCCTGCACCTGCGGGATCGTCTCCGCGTTCGCGAGCCAGCGGGCAGAACGCACCATCGCGACATGGGTCGAGGCCATCTGGACGGCCAGCATCCGTTCCACCGCATCCCGGGGTTCCAAATCCCGCACAATAGACAGCATGAATTGCCGCTCATCATTGCCGGGGCAGTCATCACTGGCCTCTTTTCTCCCCAGCACCTTGAGGCAATGTGTCATCAGGGCTTCGGCCTGTTTATCGTCAGGCGTATTGAAGATTTCCTGCAGGGCTTCCTCACGGCTCATCTCAACGCGCTGCCCGGTTTCCGGGGTGCCTTTCACGGCTACGCATGACGAGGTCTTCGCTTGTGCCGGCGTCTTGCTCATGGCCTCAAGTCCTTGCTGGGAGTCGCTTCGAATTATCTATTTGGAGACCCGTGCGCCGAGGTTCAAACGTGGTAATATAATACCGCATCGTACCCGCGTCAGCAACTCCCCCAGCTCTTTCAAACAAGCAAGTTATAGGCGGGTCACTGCCTTGCAGTCTTAGTCCGAGCGCATATAGTCGGATCGGGTTGTGTTTTGCGTTCGCGCTTTTCTGTTTCTTAAGACTGGAGAGCGCCGATTACGAAGCCTTTAGGATCATCACGAATGGCAGAACGTGTTTACAGGCAGCGTTTGCCCGATGGTACGCTTTATCAACTGCGCGACGTCATGCAGTCCCGTGCAGTGGGCAGCCTTCACAAGTCTTATCAATTCACCAAAACTTCCTTGGAAGTTGCAAGCCGATGGGACGCAGGTATCTACGCGATCTGTGTAGGGGAGGAGGTTCTGTATGTGGGCCAATCCCGAAATGCATACTATCGGGTTTTCGAGAGTGTCCGCGAACGACTGGAAAATCCGCAAGCAATCGCAATACGGTTTTGGCCTTGTGATCCAACCGAGTTGGACGAGCGTGAACATGAGGCGATCAGCTACTTCAAGCCAGTTCTGAACAAGGCGAAGACGACTGAGGCGAGAACAATTAGGCATACATGGAGTAAGCCACAGAGGATTGAGCTGCAAATTCGAGAGCAGGGCATCCTATGTCTCGGCACTATCGAGACCTGAATAAGCTTTGGATCGAGGGTGAATACCTTCCGATGATCACAGATCTAGAAGCTTTGCGCTCGGGAAAGTTGCGACGGACTCGCCTGTTGCCCTAGTTGGCGTTAGCGGGCAAAGCCTCTCCAAACGAGATCACTTCAAGCAGAATCGAACCGCTGCTCTGGCCGAGTGGCGCGGTCTCTGCGCGGCATGAGGGGCAGTGCTACTATCCCTGCAGAGACGAGTTCGAATTCGTCTGACAGCACCCGTCTGACAGCATCAATCCAACATCACTGTTCGATAGACTTTCTCGTCGACAATTGATGACCCGGTGGCGCTGTCGATTTGGCGCTTGATTGAAGCCCGCCTGTCGTTGAGGCGGTAGACTGACCGCGCGGCTGCGACGAAACGTTCGCCAAACTCGGCATCCGCTTCCAATTGGCGCAATTCGTCTTCCAAGTCCCAAAGCGCGACGTTCACCTCGTCGAGTTCGCTGCGCAAGTTATCCAAAGGCGGCAACCTGTCTCGGGCAATCGAGTCGAGGGCATCGAATTGTTGTCGGATGTTGGCATATTGCAAACGGTCGCGGACGCGTTTGAGTTTGATGGTGAGGATGGATAGCTTGTCGATGAGCTCTCCGGCCGACACAGGAACCATCAACTTCACGGGCAATCTCCATTGCGCCAGCGTGCTACCGCTGCGGTCAGGCGATCACGCAAATCGTTGAAGACAGCTTCCCAACAAAAAGGTGTTTCCTGACGAAACAGCGTCATCGACGGATACCAAGGCGTCCATTCACCTGATTTGCCATAGAGCCAGAAGGGTTCCCAGTGCAAAATATTCCAGACGGTTTTTCCCATCGAACCAGCAAGATGAGCAGTTAAGGTGTCGATTGTGATGACCAAATCCATCTCGTTAATAGTTGCAGCACAGTCCGCGATGTCACGATCATCACTAGCGGCGTCCAACATCACCGACGCGGTGCCATCCTCGAAGTAGGCACCCAGGGCTTCGCCTTTGTACAGCGAGAATAATTGCACATCGGCCACATCTGCGAGCGAGGCAAAAAATTCATGCGGTACCGATCTCTGCGGATTGCGGTCAAATCCCGGTGCCCCATGCCAAGTGCAACCTACGCGAAAACGTTGACGGTGTGGAGCGGCGATAGCGGCCGCGCGGGAAATAGAGTCCTTGGGAAGGGCCAATTTCGCCGGATGCGGGATCTCGGATCTGAAATGAAAATAGTCGACCGGTATGTCCAGCAAGCTTGTCCAGAAATCGTAGTGGGTTCCCTTGCATAGCTTGGTTATGACAGCATCAGCTCCCAGAACGTGCTGCAAAACGCGCAAGAGCGGCTTGCGCACGATCAAGTGCACCGAGGCGCCAAGTTCTTTGAGATATGGGATAAAGCGGGCAAAACAAATCGTATCGCCAAGCCCTTGCTCGAACAAGACTAGTATAGTCCTGCCCTCCAGCGATTGTCCCGTCCAGCGTGGTACATCGATATCCGGCAGCTTGGTGAGCCCTGCCTCGCGCCTTGCAAGGTAGTGAAAAAAACCTGTTTCATAGTCGCCAATAGTGAGGTTCAAGATCCCGTATTCCAAGCGGATTTCCGGGGCTGCTCCGTCCTGATCGATAGCCTCTGAAAGCAAGGCTTTGGCTTCTTCTGGCCGGCCGCTGTTGTGCAAACTCCTCGACAGCAAAGCTAGATGTCTTGCTTCGTGCGGATGAGCCGAGACGAGGTGCCGGCGCAGTTCGACCGCTTCGAGATGCTGGCCAACATCGTCGAGCGAATTTGCCAGATTGTTGGCAATTGCGTCACTGTCGCCTTTTAGGGCCCTAGCGCGTCTTTGAGCCCTCAATGCAGCTTCGAACACGTGGTGCTGCCGATAGATTGCACCAAGATTTGTCCAGATCTCAGCGTCATCGGGTGTGTAAATCAGGGCACGGCAATAGAGGTTGCGCGCGGAATCTAGGTCACCTTCATGATGCTTGTTGATCGCAGCAATTTTGAGGTCTTGGGGACTGTCTTCGATGGTCACCATTGGAAGAGGCATTTGCGTTTCCTCGTTTACTCAAGAATGAACGACTTCTTGCCAGCCGGCAATACCACCGGGTAGCCTTACAAGAAGTTCACAGTATCTGTTCGTTTCCAAGATATCTTTTTGGGTTAGGGGATCATCCATGGCGATCATCATTGGCGATGGCTTTGACGAAACGCTCGAAGGTACGGCCGCAGATGATGAAATCTACGGCCTTGCCGGCAATGACCAATTGTATGGCTATGATGGAGTTGACACGCTTTATGGTGGCGCCGATGGCGACGAAATCTTCGGTGGTAACGGCAATGACTTGATCGTACAAACCAATGACGGATCGCTAAACCTTATCGACGGAGGTGCCGACGATGATACGCTGGATCTTAGTGGCTCATCCGCCGGCTGGATCATCGACATGGGCAGTGGTTCAGCGACATCCGGCACCACCCAATTGCAGATCACGAACGTCGAGATACTGATCGGTTCCAACTTTGATGACAGCATCGTGGCTAGAAGTGATACCATTCGCATTGATGCGGGCGATGGGAACGACACGCTCGTCGGGGCTGACAACGGCGGCTACATTTCTCTCTATGGGGGCGCGGGCGATGACACGTTGTATCTCAGCAATGGAGACGATCTTCTGTTTGGCGGCTCGGGTAGCAACACGTTCCTGTTCACCGATGCTGCTGGCACCTATGTCAACGATTTCATCTTCGGCACCGGCAGTGCCGACGACACGATGGTGTTCGAAGCCCAGGCCAATGGCGACAGTTTCGACCTGAATGGGATCGAGATCGGCGGGGTCGAAGGGCTGACCTTTGCCGCGGTCGGCAGCAATATGGACGTGACGGTTGAGCTTGACGCAGACGAACTGACACTCACTGGTACGGAACTCGCGAACGATGTGCTGGTGACCGGAAACGATGCGGCAGGCTCCACCGAGACAATTCTCATCGACCTTGCCGCGACGTCCGGCACGGAGGATGAGATTGATCTATCGGGCTGGCAGTTCGCCGACTGGGGCGGTCAGGGTGAGACGGTGCAGATTGTCGGCAGCAGTCGCAATGAGACGATCACCGGCACCAGCCAGAATGATATTATTGAAGGAGGTGATGGCGCCGACATCATCTACGGCGGCGACGGCAACGATAGGCTGTCCTATTCAGGTTTGACCGGCGCTAGCCTCTACGGTGGCGCGGGCGATGACACCCTGATCGGCAGCGGAACGTCTTCCCAGGATCTTCTGTTTGGCGGCTCGGGTAGCAACACGTTCCTGTTCACCGATGCTGCTGGCACCTATGTCAACGATTTCATCTTCGGCACCGGCAGTGCCGACGACACGATGGTGTTCGAAGCCCAGGCCAATGGCGACAGTTTCGACCTGAATGGGATCGAGATCGGCGGGGTCGAAGGGCTGACCTTTGCCGCGGTCGGCAGCAATATGGACGTGACGGTTGAGCTTGACGCAGACGAACTGACACTCACTGGTACGGAACTCGCGAACGATGTGCTGGTGACCGGAAACGATGCGGCAGGCTCCACCGAGACAATTCTCATCGACCTTGCCGCGACGTCCGGCACGGAGGATGAGATTGATCTATCGGGCTGGCAGTTCGCCGACTGGGGCGGTCAGGGTGAGACGGTGCAGATTGTCGGCAGCAGTCGCAATGAGACGATCACCGGCACCAGCCAGAATGATATTATTGAAGGAGGTGATGGCGCCGACATCATCTACGGCGGCGACGGCAACGATAGGCTGTCCTATTCAGGTTTGACCGGCGCTAGCCTCTACGGTGGCGCGGGCGATGACACCCTGATCGGCAGCG
>NZ_SKCI01000006.1:0-302 GCF_005434965.1 Marimonas lutisalis | reverse complement strand
TTGAAGGAGGTGATGGCGCCGACATCATCTACGGCGGCGACGGCAACGATAGGCTGTCCTATTCAGGTTTGACCGGCGCTAGCCTCTACGGTGGCGCGGGCGATGACACCCTGATCGGCAGCGATGGTGGGGACGAGTTCACTGGCGGCGAAGGGTTCGACATCATCAGCTATGCCGGTGCTACGGAACGCGCGCGGGTCGACTTCCTGAACGACGTGGCCGGCAACGGCCGCGCCGCAGCGGGCGACCTCTTCACCGATATCGTTGTGGGCAAGGTTGTTGACGTCGAGGGCGTGATCGGC
>NZ_SKCI01000005.1 GCF_005434965.1 Marimonas lutisalis | reverse complement strand
TCGCCGTGGCTCTGCTTGGTTCCGGGTTTCTGTCTCATCTCCACTCCTTGGTGGTTACGATGTGCCAGAAACCCTCTCTTATCAATTCAGCCTAAACTGTCCCATTGGCGCTGACGTCAGACAATCAGCTACACCCGCGAAGCCACGACTGAGAAACGAAACGCCGCAGACTTCCTTTTTCCGGGCGAGGATGAATATGCCGACCACCGGTATCCAGATGAACAGCTTGCCATGCTTGCAGTAAAGACAAGTTGCAAGGACCGCTGGCGCCAGGTCTTGGCGGAAGCAGACCGTATCCGGACCAAGCATCTGCTCACTCTGGAGCCGGCTATTTCGATAATTCAGACGGCGGAGATGCGGAGCCATGGTCTGCAGCTAGTTCTGCCGGCCTCACTTCACAGCACCTATCAGCCTGATCAGCTTCCCTGGCTTATGGGAGTCGGGGACTTTCTTGAGGTTGTGTGTGAACTGCGGGGATGGCAGGGATTACTGATCTGAAAACGCTAGCGGCCCAGAGCTGCCGCTCAGGACTCGCGACGTTGCGCATGTGAAGCATGCCCAAAGCGGACTTTGCGTTTTCGCATCCAAGTGATGGCGTTTGGGTTAGCATGGCTGCTTCGAAATTGCGTTCCATGTTGCAAACAGCTGTACCATACTGCAAAAAATGGCTCCATCAGAGCAATCGAACCGAGATTAGGACAAAGAATTTTGACACAGGGTAGAGAATTCAAAAGAGAGCTATTTGAACTCTACTTTGTACAGACTTGGCTACAGCGACATGAGCCGAAGATTGAACAGCTGCTTGAACTCGCCCACATGGACGAAGAGCGCGAGCTAGTCCTAGATTTGCTAAAGAACTTTAATTACATCGACGAGGAGCGTCTGCAATTGTTACTAGGTGCAATGGCGGACCGTATTTGCAACGGAATTTCGGTTGCTGAGGACCAGACACAAGTAATTACCACAGCAATCGATAATGAGCCCGACAGCTCTCAAATGTTGCTTCAAATGCTAAAAAATCGTCTGACTGAGAATGGCTTTCCTAGATTTTTGAAGAGATCTAGGGGACATGAAGCAATCAAGTACTGTGTAGAGCGCCCAAACATTGTTATAGTGGAAGAATTTTCTGGCACGGGTGGTACAATTATCGCCCGCGTCAATGATCTGAAGGCCAGAATTCAGGATAAGGCGAATAGCACAGGCGTTGAAATCAACCCTAGAATTGTAGTTTGTTTACTTGCGGCTATGAAAAATGCTTTAGCGGCGATTCAAGCTGAAGGAATTGAAGTCTATTCGGAGTTTGAGATGCCAGCCAGCATCTCGCAACGAATTGACCCTGCTCAAGTAGATCAAAAAAAGAACCTTATGGAAGGTATCGAGGCGCGGCTAGATCGGGCGCGTATGACACCTTTTCCGTCCCTTGGGTATGGGCAGGCTGAATCGTTATTCTTTCTTCAGAACGGTAACCCACCCAACAATAATTTCCCGGTTTTTTGGTGGAAGCACTTGGCAAACGGTGATGCTTTCGTCCCGCTGTTAGAAAGGGATGAACCGAACTATGACTATTAAGCTTTCCTCAGAGTATGCTCGTATGCTTATCCGCGTGGCACGCGCCGAAAACGGTGTTGACGTGACTACTCTGATGCACTCTTTCCGGCAAACCCCCGCCGTGGTCGCCCACTTCAGTAGAAAGTTGGCTGCCGAGGGTCTCCTGACAATCGAAAAGTTTAAAATACGTGCAACTCGAGACGGCAGAGATGCAGCGGCTCGCCTTGCAGTCGAGCAATTTTCACGGAAGTCGAAGGTATGGCGGCAGGTACCGAGCGAGCGACGCAAGCACAGCCTAGGCCCCTTCACGCCTTATCTACCGAGGCGATCCGAGGTAGACCCTGCGTTGTTTGAGCAGGCTGGACTTGAGAATGAGTAGGATGGTATCAAAAGACAAGGCTGGCGCTCGGCTAGTGTTTCGAAGCGAAGTCGCTTCGGCAGCTAAGGCTGAGTTTAACCTCCAGCAGGGAGATTCGAACTCGTTCCGACTTCGCATCTCCCTGCGGGCAGCGGGTTCATCTTCTTTGAATCTGAATCCGCGCCATAACGACATCTTGCAGTCGCAAGATGTCGTTATGGAGCGTCTTCCAGACGGAAGTGGGAAGTAGTAGTCGTGCGCCGGCCAACATATCGCACAGGGAACCATCTAGCCGCCTGGCGGGACCTCTTCGATGATTATGGTATCAGCGAAGATATTTCAGCGACTTACATGGCCTATGTGGAACCGCTTGTGCGAAACCGCGTACCGGTCATTTTTGGTTTCAAGAGCTTGTCTGATTTGCTGGGTATCGAAGAAAGCACCTTATCCTCAATAATTAACTCTAGTTCATCGTTTTATCGAAGCTTCAAGATCCCCAAGCGGTCAGGAGGCCGCCGGCAAATAGATGCTCCCTATCCGTCATTGCTTCATTGTCAGCGTTGGATTGCGCAAACGATACTACCTTCATGCAAAGTCAGCAGCGTAGCTCACGCATATTTGCCCGAACGCTCTATCCTAACCAATGCGCGAGTGCATTGCGGGGCGCAATTCTTGCTAAAGATGGACTTCAAGGATTTTTTCCCTTCAATTTCAGAACGGCGTCTCGTGGGGCTATTTTCATCGCTAGGATATTCAACGCTGGTTTCCGTCTATCTTGCGAAGATTTGTACACTGAAGGGCGCGACACCACAGGGAAGTCCGGCCAGCCCTATGCTATCAAATGTCGTTGCGCGCCGCTTTGACCTTAGGCTCGTAGGTTATGCTAGATCACGGGGACTGAAGTACACGCGATACGCAGATGATATCGCTATTTCTGGAGAAATGGATGCTGATGAGGTTCAAAGTTTCGTAACAACTTGCGCAGTCTCAGAGGGCTTCAGGATAAATCACAAGAAAACCCGGTATGTTGAGTCTGGGCAAAAGATGGTCGTCACCGGCCTCGATATCTCCACCGGCACCCCAAGACCAACTAGAAAGTTCCGGCGTGAGGTAGAGAAGGATGTTTTCTATATTTGGCGTTATGGTGTGGCGGGGCACGTAAACGCCGAGAAGATCTACGACCCGAGCTATATTTTGAGACTGAAGGGTAAGCTTGATTTTTGGGCGCAGATCGAGCCGGACCACCCTCGTCTTGTCCGGTGCCGTGAAAGGTTTCTGTCTGCTGCGCCTGACTACTTGCCTTTGTAAAAATTCAGACTTTCGCTGTGGTCTTTATTGTGGATCGAAAAAGCTACACGACGGCCTAAAATCCTTGCGTCGCCCTTTCGTTGCGTATGGATAATCATCAGGGCTGTAGCTACGTTATTGATGGTTTTGCTCCGCGGTAGGGATCAAAACTACAAACAATTGAAGAACTGTCATTTACTCCCAATCTGATCGCCAGTGTCCGCTTTTGCCCGCATGGCACGGTTCGCTTGCAATCGCAGCGAACGACCGGTTCCCGCCGTTTTCACGTGTTTCCCATTTGCAGAAAGATTCATTCTAATTTGCACTTCTAGCTGGACTTCTGCTGCTACCAGAGCGGTACTGTCTCCAGAGACGCATCCCCTTGTTCGTCACCCTCTGCCCGGATTGCCGGGCCTTGCTCGGTAGCAGGAGCAGAAAGTTCCTGACGCTGAGCAAAGGAGACAACGATGACGACGGCAAAACCCGCCCAGTGCAAAGCAAGTGCAACAGCAAAACCCGAAACAAAACGGATCACCAAGAAAGCCCAACTGATCCGGATGCTGAGGGCCAAGACAGGTGCGGACATCGCCGCGGTCAGCAGGAAACTTGACTGGAAGAACCATACGACACGCGCCGCGCTAACCGGATTGCGCAAGGCCGGCTACAATATAGCGGCTGAGAAGCCAGTAGATGGGAAGCCGACACGCTACAGGATCACGGCTGAGCCAAGCGCTGAACTTTCAGCGCAAGCCGGGGCACCGTCTGATGCCAGGTAAGCCAAATCCCGAGAGGAACCGGGTCCAGCAGCGATGGGAGGAAGTCTTCGGGTCTCCGCCTCCGCCGTATCTGTCGGTCGGGTTCATGGAAAACGCACTGGCCTACGATGTGCAGTGTAGGGCGCATGGCAGATTGCCGACGGCTTTGAAGAGAGCGTTGCGGGCTATCGCAGACGGGCGGTCGGTCGCGGAGACGTCAAAGGGCAGGCTGCGCCCGGGTGCGCATCTCGTGCGGGAGTGGAACGGGCGGACCTACCAGGTCGAGGTTTTGGCCGAGGGCTACCGCATGGACGGGAGGACGTGGGCCTCGCTCTCGGCGATCGCGAAGCACATCACCGGCACAACCTGGTCTGGTCCTCGGTTCTTCGGGTTGGGCGCCAAGGGGAATAATCTTCGAATTTTGGATCAGAAAGTAGAAGGAAAAGCGAAAAAAGGGCGACAGGTAAGCAAGAAATGATGAAGAAACTTCGCTGCGCGATCTATACCCGCAAGAGCTCGGAAGACGGTCTGGAGCAGGAGTTCAACTCGCTCGATGCCCAGCGGGAGGCCTGTGCTGCCTATGTCGCCAGCCAGAAGCACGAAGGCTGGGTGCTGCTGCCTGAGTTCTATGACGATGGTGGCCTGTCTGGCGGATCATTGGAACGCCCGGCGCTGCAACGCCTGCTGGATGCGGTGCGACAGGGCCAGGTGGACCAGATCGTGGTCTACAAGATCGACCGGCTGACGCGGTCACTGGCGGACTTCTCGAAGATCGTCGATATCCTCGACGCAGCCGAGGCCTCCTTCGTCTCGGTCACCCAATCCTTCAACACAGCAACGAGCATGGGGCGGCTGACGCTCAACATGCTGCTTTCCTTTGCCCAGTTCGAACGCGAGGTGACGGCCGAGCGCATCCGGGACAAGATCGCCGCCTCCAAGCGCAAGGGGCTCTGGATGGGAGGCTCTGTTCCTATGGGGTACGACCCGGATGGCCGGACGCTGAAGATTAACGAACCGGAAGCTGAGACAATCAGAACCCTCTACGATCTCTACGAACACCTGGGCACGGTGCGGGCGGTCAAGGACGAGGTGGACCAGCGCAAGCTGCGCAGCCGGCGCAGAACGTCGGCCAATGGGAAGGTAACCGGCGGCGGTGTCTTCGACCGCGGTCATGTCCATCACATACTGACCAACCCGATTTATGCCGGGCGTATCCGCCACAAGGGAAAGGTCTTCGAGGGGCAGCATGAGGCCATCATCGACCCGGACCGCTGGGATAGGGTGCAGAAGAGACTGCGAGCCTGCGCTGCCCGCAGCCGGTCCAAAGCTTCTGCGAAACGCATAAGTCTGCTCTGCGGCAAGCTCTTCGACGAAACCGGAGATCGCCTGACGCCCTCGCATTCGAAGACAAAAAGCGGTGTTCGGTTGCGCTACTACATCTCGCATCGGCTGGTTGCGCAGAGTGGTCAACCGCATCCTGACGCCTGGCGGCTGCCAGCGGAAGAGCTAGAACGGAAGGTTGCTGAACTCGTCCGGTCGGTTCTGTCAGACAGTAGCTTCGCAGTCCGACTTGTTCCGGGTGCGTCTGCCGATGCGATTGGCAAACACGCGAAGGCCATAAAACCTCAGGCTGCCGAGGCCGACGGTCCCGCTTTGCTGGACCTGGTGGACAAGATCAACATTGCGCCCGGTTACATGAGGCTTCGCCTCGATGCGTCGACGCTCGCAGAGATGATCAACGCCGATCCGGACGACCTGGACGATGGCATCCTTCTCCACAACATGCCCTTCCAGCTTCGCAAGCGGGGCGTGGAAACCAAGATCATCCTCACCGATGTTCAGGCCGACACAGACGAAACCCTGATCCGAAACATCGCCAGAGCGCATATCTGGTTCGAGCGGATCAAGGCGGGTGAAACCTTCTCGGAAATCGCCAACAAAGAAGACACCTCCAAGCGTCGTATCCAGCACCTGATCGGCCTTGCCTTCCTGGCGCCGGACATTGTGCGGGATGTTCTGGATGGCAAGCAGCCTGTCGGCTTCACCACCGAGTGGTGCCTGCGCCATGACCTGCCATCGGACTGGGCAAAACAACGCCTACTCTTGAAGACTCTCTGATCCCCTCTTGCTCAACCTCGTATGGCGAAAACGGCCCGCGCAGACTTCTGCAGATTTGAGAGCTATTCGTGGGGCTAATCAGAGTCTGCGTAGGCGCACCTGCCGCGCAACCCTCTGAAATTGCGCCACTAAGCGGAGAGCACCTTGCATGGTCTCGATTTGGGGAAGTGTGTGGCTGGGGTGGTAGGATTCGAACCTACGATACACGGTACCAAAAACCGCTGCCTTACCACTTGGCTACACCCCAACGGTGGCGTGCTAATTACGCAGGATCGCGGTGGCATGCAAGCCCGCTGTTGAAAAAATTTCTACTCTTCCGCGGCGCCGTCGCGGTTGAGCAGATCCTCGTGTTTCATGGCCTCGCGTTCCTGCTCGACGATCTCGGCCAGTTCCTGTTCGGCATTGGCATTGACGCTGAAAGCCGGGGCGGAGTCGGGAGCGGTGGCGGCAATGGGTGCGGCGGGCGTTTCGAGGTCGCCAGTCAGCACGCGATAGGTGGGTTCGGGCATTTCGATGCCGACCGCCTCGAAGCTGGCGAGAACCTGGCGGATCGCTTCGCTGCGCGCCTGCAGGATCGAGGTTTCGCGCTGGTCGATCCATGCGGTGACGCGCAGGCCGATATCGGAGCCGCCCAGTTCGGTCAGCCAGACGTTCACGGCGGGGCTGTCGAGCACGAAGGGCAGGGCGTTCGTCGTGTCATGTGCGAGCGTAAGCGCCTGTGCCAGATCGGTGCCGTAGGCCACGCCCAGATCGAACTGGAACCGCCGTTCGGGGTTTCGGGAATAGTTTAGGATGCGGCTTTTGAAGACCGTTGAATTGGGAATGCGCACGTGGTTGCCATCCCAGTTGAGCAGAATGGTGGCGCGGCTGGTCAGGCGGATGACTTTGCCTTCGTCGCCGCCGATCTCGATCGCGTCGTTGGGGCGGAAGGGCTGGCGGATCGAGAGCATGATCGAGGCGATGAAGTTTTCGACCGTGTCGCGCACGGCAAAACCGATGGCGAGCCCGACGATCCCCGCCGCGCCGAGGATGGTAGAGAGAAGCGCCGTTGCATCAAGGATATCAAGCGCGACGACCATCCCGGCGATGATCGCGGCAAGGCGGATAAGTTGCCGGTAGATATCGGCGATGAAGCTGTTGGGGGCAAGCCTGTCCCAGGGGCGTTTGCGGCGGGCGATGAAGAAGCCGAGAACCACAACCAGAAGGAAGGCCAGCATCGCGACCGACAAAAGCGGCAAATAGGCGATGAACTGTTTCAGCCGGTCGCTGAAGCGCTGCATCGCGGGATTGAGCCGCTCGACCACATCGGTGGTTTCGACCACCTTGTTCTGGATCGTGACCACGCCTTCGACCCGGCCCGCGATTTCGTTGAGTCGCGCGGCCGAGGCATTGTCGAGCGTGGTGCCGCGCAGAGTGACGATGCCCGAGGACACGGTCACGGTGACATCCTCGTAGCCGCCAAGCTCGGACAGGATATCGCGGATGCGCACGGCGATGGCGGCATCCTGTGTGGCGCTGTCTTCTACCGTGATCGTGCCGGTCGGCTGATCCTCGGTCTGGGCCCGAACGGGGGCCGAAAGAATCGCCAGGGCGGCGATGAAGCTCAGGAATAGACGAAACATGTTAAAATTTGGCTAATGGTTTCACTATTCCCGAACGATAGCCACGGTCGGGGTCGGCTGGAAAGGGTCAATCGCGGATTTCGTCAGGCTTGACGCCCCAGAGCGCGGATTTGGGGGCCCAGCCGCGATAGCCTCCGGCGGTCAGTTTGCACCAGTCGGGCGTGCATTCGCCCAGGCGCGCGATCACCCCCAGTTCGAGGCGGGCATTGACCTGCGCCTCGGGTTCGGGCTGCATCTTGAGATCGAGCATGTCCTGCTCGACGATCACGGTGCGCACGCCCGAGAGAAGCGAGTAATGCACCCAGCCGCCAGCGCCTTCGCGGTCACGCACGCGTCGCCAGTGGCCGTGCTCGGCGGTGACCTCCACCGGCATGTCCTTGCGCTGGAACACCCAGTCAATGCGATGGGTGAGCGACGGGCCGCGCCGCACGTTGCATTCGTCTGTCTTGATCGAAACGAAGCGCGGAATCGGAAGGTTGGTGACCGCGCCGCGCGCGTCGCTGGCTGCCGCGCCGGTGGCCAGCATTGCTGAAAGAAACAACGAGATAAGGAGCCTGCGCATGGGTCCTGCCCGAATTGCCCGATGAATTCGCACGAGGTTCTTGTGCCTCGGCTGACTATCGGTCACTTTGCCAGTAACGCGCACGGTTTGAAAGCGATGGGAGGACGAGCATGCCAACTGGACGCCTGAGTGTTGTCGTTACGCGACGCTTGCCCGAGGCGGTCGAGACCCGGATGAAGGAACTCTTCGACGTGAGGCTGCGCGAGGACGATACGCCGATGAGCCGGGCGGAGCTGGCCGAGGCGATGGAAAACGCCGACGTGCTGGTGCCGGCGATCACCGACGAAATCGACGCCAACCTTTTGGCGCGAGCGGGCAACCGGTTGAAACTGATCGCGAATTATGGCTCAGGTGTGGACCATATCGACGTGGCCAGCGCCCGCCAGCGCGGCATCCTGGTGTCGAACACGCCGGGCGTTTCGGCCGATGATACGGCGGACATGACAATGGCGTTGATGCTGGCGGTGAAGCGGCGGATTCCGGAGGGGCTGGCGCGGATGCAGGCGGGTGAATGGGCCGGCTGGGCGCCGACCGCGCTGTTGGGCAGCCGGGTGCATGGCAAGCGGCTGGGCATCCTGGGCATGGGCCGGGTGGGCCAGGCCGTGGCGCGGCGCGCGCAGGCCTTTGGCATGCAGATCCACTATCACAACCGCCGCCGGCTGCGCGAGGAAATCGAGGCGCAGTACGAGGCCACCTACTGGGAAAGCCTTGACCAGATGGTGGCGCGCATGGACGTGATCAGCATCAACTGTCCGCATACTCCCAGCACCTTTCACCTGATGAATGCCAGGCGGCTGAAATTGCTGAAGAAAGACGCGGTGATCGTCAACACCTCGCGGGGCGAGGTGATCGACGAGAACGCGCTGACACGGATGCTGGAAGCCGATGAGATCGGCGGCGCCGGCCTGGATGTCTACGAGCATGGCAGCGAGGTGAATCCGAAGCTGCGCGAGTTGCCCAATGTCGTCCTGTTGCCGCATATGGCCAGCGCCACGCATGAAGGCCGGATGGAGATGGGCGAGAAGGTCATCATCAATATCAAGACCTTCGATGACGGCCACCGCCCGCCTGATCTGGTGGTTCCATCGATGCTGTGAGGGGGCGGGGTTAACGCCACCGCACGGTCGAAATCCGGGAGGGTGACATGCGTGCACCGCCCGGCTGACATCCGGCTGCCGCCGGAAAACGCATTTCTTGACGCCGGATTAACTTAATACAGCGCGCGCTGTTGCCGTTCCGCAGCGATCTGATGCGGGTTAGCGAATTGCGCGAGTGGCGAAATTCGCGCAAGCTGTCGCCGGGGATGAAAACAGACACAGGGAAGGGCGATGCCATGGCGTGGATGAAACGGCTGATCCGGGCCGGCATTCTGTTGCTGGCTGCAACACATGCTTCGGCACAGCAGACCACCGACAGCGTGACGCCCGAAGCGGCGACGCCGCTGGGGGCCGCGGCGCTGGGCGCGCAGGTCGACGCGGCGTTGGCAGCCAAGCAGGCCGGCCAGCCGGTCGAGGCGCGGCACTGGATGGTGGCGGCCGCAAACCCCTACGCGGTGACGGCAGGGGCCGAGGTGCTGGCGGCGGGCGGCACGGCGGCGGACGCGATGGTGGCCGTGCAAGCGGTGCTGGGCCTGGTCGAGCCGCAAAGCTCGGGTCTGGGGGGCGGCGCCTTCCTTGTCTGGTATGATGGCGCGAGCGGGACGATCACCACGCTGGACGGGCGCGAGACCGCGCCACTGGCGGCGGGGCCGACGCTGTTTCTGGACGGGACCGGCAAGCCGCTGAAGTTTTTCGACGCGGTCGTCGGCGGGCGTTCGGTCGGTGTGCCGGGGACGCCGGCGCTGATGCAGGCGGCGCATGCGAAATGGGGCCGGTCGGACTGGGCCGGGCTGTTTGCACAGGCGATACGGCTGGCCGAGGAGGGCTTTACAGTGTCGCCGCGGCTGGCGACGCTGGTGGCCGCCGACAGCATGCGGCTGTCGAAGGACCCGGAGGCGCGCGCCTATTTCCTGCCGGGTGGCCTGCCGGTTGCCGAGGGGCATTCACTGCGCAACCCGGCCTATGCCGAGACGTTGCGCGCCATCGCGGGGCAGGGGGCGCGGCGGTTCTATTCCGGAAAGCTGGCCCAGGCGATCGTGGAGAAGGTACGCGGCATCGAGGACAATCCCGGCCTTCTGAGCGAAATCGACATGAGCCTTTATCAGGTGCGCGAGCGTGAGGCGGTCTGCGTGCCCTATCGCGGGCACGAGGTGTGCGGCATGGGCCCGCCCAGTTCCGGCGGGCTGACCGTGGGGCAGATCCTGGGGCTGTTACAGCCCTACGACTTGGCCGCGCTGGGCCCCGGGAGCGCCGAGGCCTGGCGGCTGATCGGCGATGCCAGCCGGTTGGCCTTTGCCGACCGGGGGCGCTACATGGCCGACAGCGATTACGTGCCGGTGCCGGTGAAGGGGCTGGTGGCGCCGGATTATCTGGCCCGGCGCGCGGCGCTGCTGCAGGGGGGCGAGGCGCTGGCAGAGGTGGCGCCGGGCGCGCCCGAGTTCGACCACGCGCTGAACTGGGCCGATGACGACGCGATCGAGCTGCCGTCGACCTCGCATATCTCGATCGTCGATCAGTATGGCAACGCGTTGTCGATGACGACGACGATTGAAAACGCTTTTGGATCGCGGGTGATGGTGGGGGGGTTTCTGCTGAACAACGAGTTGACTGATTTCTCGTTCCGCAGCCACCGCGACGGCGTGCCGGTGGCCAACCGGGTGGAGCCCGGCAAGAGGCCGCGTTCGTCCATGGCGCCGACCATCGTTCTGCGCGATGGCAGGCCGGTGCTGGTGCTGGGCAGCCCCGGGGGCAGCCGGATCATCGGTTATGTTGCCAAGACGATCATCGCCCACCTGGATTGGGGGATGGACGTGCAGGCGGCGGTGGCCCTGCCGCACCTGGTGAACCGGTTCGGTGCCTATGACATCGAAACCGGCACGGAGGCGACCGCGCTGGAGGCGCCGCTGAAAGCCCTGGGATACGAGGTGAAGGCGCGTGCGCTCAACTCGGGCCTGCATGCGATTGCGCTGGGCCAGGGGTTGAAGGGCGGCGCGGACCCGCGGCGCGAGGGGATTGCGCTGGGGCACTGAGCGCGCGGGCAAAACGCCCAGAAATTGCCCCGTTTCATCCCAAGATTGAACAACGCCTTCGGCTAGTACTTTGCCGGTAACAGGCAAGGTACCGGGAGTTGTTCGATGTTGTTCGGCCCAATTTTACCCACGGGGCGCAATGCGTCCTACATCGTGCTGACGATGGTGTTTTTCGCGATCCAGTTGTTCGTGCTCTATTTCATGATCAACGGAGGCGAGCGCGGCTTGTTCTCGATGGGGAAAGGCAGCGACATGCTGGGCCGGCCGACCCTGTCGAGCCATCTGCCGCCGTCGCTGCCGGGCTGGCACAAGCGGGGATACCTGCCGTCGGACGGAGAGGCGATCACCGCCGCGGCGGAAGGCCGCGGGATCGAGGCGCGGCTGGCCATGGGCGAGGATACCGAGCAGTTCCGCCTGTATGAAAAGGCCGGCATCAACGGAGCTTCGGCAGTCTATGTCCAGGGTGATCAGCGGATTGCCATCGGCCTGATGCGCGACCCCGCGCCAACGCCGCCCTGGGTGGACCAGACCGCCCATGAGGCGGATTTCGGGGCCAAGCTGGAGGCGCTGAAGCGCGGCGAGGTGGTCGCCATCGTGCATGGCCTGGCATTTCAGCGCCGCGGCGCGGCGGGTGCCGAGCTGGGCTATGACCGCTATGTGGCGCGGCTGGGCCATGACCTGGCGGTGGACGTGATCGCCAACGCGCCGCAGATCGTTGTCGAACAGCTGCTGGGCCAGATCGACGGTGCGGCACTTGCGACGCAGCTGACCGAACCGAGCGAGGCGCTGCGGCCCGACCTGGGCGTGGTTCTGCATCACCGGCCGGACACGTGGCCCGAGAAATGGCCCGAGGCAAAGCCGGCGGACTGGTCGGAAACCGCCTCGGAGACCTGAGGCGGAACCGGGAGGCGGGGCGCATTGCCCGCCAAAATGCCGCCCGGGGTTCAAATTTCCGCCCTATTTTCGCGTGAAAGTGGTGGCGCAACCGCACCGGGATCCGGACCGGGACCAGAGTGCGAAACGGAAATTGAGGCACGGCCCGAGCGGTCGGCAGGGTAAAGTTGAAGCGGAGTAACCGAGATGAACTACTTTGCATTTGGATTTGTGGGCGTGGTCGCCGTTGTCGGGCTGGGCGTGGATTACCAGCAGCAATCGGCGAAATCGGGTCTGCCGCTGGGCCAGATGAGCCTGGAACAGTACGTCGACACCTACGAGGCGCGGTTCCTGGGCGCCAAGGCCGAGAAGGAAGCCGAGAAGCGCGAGCGCGACCGCCAGGTGGCGTGGAAACAGGGCGGCATCCAGTACCTGCCCGAGGCGCCCGAGGGCTGGACCCGGCGGAAATACTCGGAAGGCGACAACACGCCGATCATGTTCGAGGGCAACGTCTATTACGAAATGCTGGCCAAGAATGGCGGGGCGAAATCGCTGGCCGAGAATTTCAAGGCGAAAAGCGCCGCCGAGGCCGCGGCCGAAACCGACAAGCATTCCTATGTCTATGAACGCGGCAACGAGGCGGTGTTCGTCAGCGTGAATACCAAGAACAAGGTCAATGATGACGCGTTCGGCAGCATGATTGGCCTGGCGATGGGCGGGTTGAACCGGGCCAACCCGAATGCGGTCCTGGGCTACCATGTGGTGGGCGGTGTCGGCTTTGTCGAACTGCCGGTTGCCGCCAGTTTCATGGAACAGATGGCCGCGATGAAGGACGAGGATTACAAGCCCTCCCATGGGTTCAACCGGGCGCATTTCCGCCGCCTTGTGGGCAGCGTGGGCTTCAATCAGGAAGTTTCGGTGACGGTGCATGCCAACGCCTCGACCGACTCCACGCTGGAAGTTCTGAGCGCGATCGACTGGGACGGGCTGAACAACATGCTGTCGACGCCGATGGCGCTGGTTGGCAATGACGTGGTTCTTCCTGCGGACATGGAGCATGAGAAGATCGCCAAGGCGCAGTTTGCCCTGCGCGCGGAGTTCAACGATCTGCGCTCGAAAGTGGCGGATTTCAAGCTGCGCAACACCAATGACGCGGCGCTGGTGATGAACCTCTATTCCAAGGGCAGCGTTGACGTGACCGGTGGGCAGGTGCCCGACCTGTCGGCCCTGGTCGAGGCGGCGTTCCGCAAGGAAATGCGCGACCTGATGGCCGGCCGACCGTCGACAAACGAATACGAGCGCATCCTGAGCATGATCGAGGAACGCCCGGAAGAAGAGCGCGACACGCCCGAGGGCGAGATGAGCGAAGAGCTGAAGAAAGAGCTTTACGGCTATAACGCGGACCAACCGGTCGAAAACGGTCTGCCCGCCACGCGCGAGGCCTCGGCCACGCCGGAAACGGGAGGCGCGGCGTCCGATCCCACGCGCATGATCGTCGGGATTGACAAGGCACAGCTTGAAGCCTGGCGGGCCGACCCGACGAACGGCTTCAAGGAGTTGCTGGCGCATGTGGCCGAGATCGAACGCTCGCAGGGCCTGAACCCCGGCGCCTGCCGCCCGGTCAAGAACCGCCCCCAGATCACCTGTGACCTGACCAATCGCAAGGCCGCCAGCGCCGAGCCGGAGAAATCCGGTGGCTTCATGGGTGCGCTGTCGGGGCTGCTGGGTGGCGGCGGTGCCAAGCCGAAAGCCGAGACCCGCGGCGAGGCGCAGGTCGTGGTGCGCAATGGCCAGGGCAAGGCCGGCGTGGGCACCAAGGCGGGCAACTGCAGCTATGAAGGCGCGATCAAGCGCTGCAGCATCGGCAACTGACCCGTCGCAAAAACGCAAAAACAGCGGCCCGCGCCCCGGCGCGGGTCGTTTTTTTGTGATCAGCGGTCGGATGAACGATGCGGGGCACCCCGGGATTGCGCCATATGGGTGGCAATTGCATTCCCCGGGGAGTCGGAGACATGAAAACCCAAGTCAAAGCACTGGTTGTCGGCGGCGGTGCCGTCGGCACGTCGATTGCCTATCACCTGGCCCGCGCGGGCTGGGACGATGTCATGCTGATCGAGCGGGACGAGCTGACCTCCGGCTCGACCTGGCACGCGGCGGGCCTTCTGCCGCTTTTCAACATGTCCTACGCGACAACCCATATCCACCAGTATTCGGTTGAGTTCTACAAGACGCTGGAAGAGGAAACCGGGCTGAACCCGGGCTTTTTCATCGTCGGCAACCTGCGCATGGCGCAGACGCAGGACCGGATGGACGAATACATGCTCTATGCCTCGACCGCGGAAACCTGCGGCGTGCCCTATGAGTGGATGACCCCGGCACAGATCAAGGACCGCTGGCCGCTGGTCAATGTCGAGGACCTGAAAGGCGCGATCTATCACCCGACCGACGGCTATATCAACCCGGCTGACGTGACCATGGCGATGGCCAAGGGCGCGCGCCAGCGCGGTGTCGCGATCGAGCGCAAGTGGCAGGCCGACGGGTTCGAGTGGAAGGGCGACCATTGGGACGTGACCCTGACCAAGATGGTCGAGAAGGGCGGCAATCTGGTGCCCGGCGACGAGCAGGTGGTGGTCAGCGCCGAGCACGTGGTTACCGCCAGCGGCAACCACGCGCAGCGCACCGCGAAGCTCCTGGGTATCAAGATGCCGGCCATCCCGGTCGAGCACCAGTTCATCGTCACCGAGCCCGACCCCGAGCTGGTCGCCTATCGCAAGGCGGGCGGCGAAGAGCACCCGGTGCTGCGCGATGCCGATGCCAAGTGGTACGTGCGCGAGGAGCGCGGCGGCTGGATCCTGGGCCCCTATGAACGCAATGCGCCGGCGCGCTTTGCCTATGGCGTGCCGGATTCGTTCCGCGCCGACCTTTTCCCGCTGGACCTGGAGCGGATCGAAGAGGAATACATGTCGATGATCCACCGGATTCCCAGCACGGAAACCGTGGGTCTGAAGGACGATTTCAACGGGCCGATCTGCTACACGCCCGATGGCAACCCGCTGGTGGGCCCGGCGCCGGGGCTGCGCAACATGTGGCTGGCCGAAGGGTTCAGTTTCGGGATCACCGCGGCAGGCGGCACCGGCTATTACCTGGCGCAGATGATGGTCGAGGGCGAGGCCGAGATCGACATGGCGAGCCTGGATCCCAAGCGCTATTCCCAGCACTGGATGACCACGGATTACGCGGTGAAGAAGAACGAGGAGTGCTATGAGCACGTCTATATCCTTCACCACCCGGACGAAGAGCGGGGGGCCGCCCGCCCGCTGCGCACCGCGCCCGCCTATGACCGGCAGAAGGCCAAGGGCGCGCAGTTCGGCCAGGTGAACGGCTGGGAGCGGCCCAACTATTACGGACCGCTGGATGCGCCCGAGACGTTCGACCATGACGCGCGCAGTTTCCGCAGGGGCGGCTGGTGGCAATACGCCAAGGCAGAGGCCGAGGCGATCCGCAACGGCGTCGGCCTGATCGACGCCACGGCCTTTACCAAGCACGTGGTGAAGGGGCCGGGCGCGACGGCGTTCCTGGATTGGTTCACCTGCAACAAGCTGCCGCGCGTGGGCCGGATCAACCTGACCTATGCGCTGACCAGCGCGGGCACGACACGCACGGAATATACCATCGTGCGCCGGGGTGAGGACGAATATTACCTCGTCTCGGCCGGGGCCTGGAGCGAGTATGACGCCGATTACCTGAAGAAGGCGGCTGCCGACAAGGCGGGCGAGTTCGGCTATATCGAGATCCAGGACGTGACGAGCCAGTGGGGCGTTTTCGCCGTTGCCGGGCCGAAATCGCGCGATCTTCTGAAAGAGGTGATCCGCGATGCCGAGCCCGACACCGCGCTGTCGAACAAGCAGTTCCCGTGGCTGAGCGCGCGCGATATCGAGCTGGGCATGTGCCCGGTGCGCGCGATCCGCGTCGCTTATACCGGCGAGCTGGGCTGGGAGCTGCATCACCCGATCGAGATGCAGAGCTACCTGTGGGATCTGCTGACCGAGGCCGGTGAAAAGCACGGGCTGAAGCTGGTGGGCGCGCGGGCGCAGAACTGGCTGCGGCAGGAGAAATCCTATCGCGCCTTCGGCACCGAGCTGGGCCGCGACGCGACGCCCGCCGAGGCCGACCTGCCGCGTTTCATCGACCTTGAGAAGGAGTTTCACGGCAAGGATGCGATGGTGGCCAAGGGCATCCGCAGCAAATGCGTGACGCTGCTGATTGACGGGCCCGAGGATGCCGATCCGTGGGGCCGCGAGGCGCTCTATGATGGCGACACCCGCGTGGGCCGCCTGACGAGCGGGGGTTATTCGGTGGTCTTCGGCAAATCCATCGGCATGGGCTATGTCACGCCCGATCTGGCGCAGGTGGGCCAGAAGCTGAAGGTGAAGATGCAGGACAAGCTGTGGGATGCCGAGATCGTCGAGGACAGCCCTTATGATCCCACCAACGCCAATATCCGCGTGGACGGGTAACGCAACAGGCCGGGGGTGACCCCGGCCTTTGTTTTTTCGACGGAGGGTGCCGGATGCCGGCCATTGCGATACTGGTGGCGGCCTGCCTTGCCTGGCTGATCCTGTTCCAGCTGCTGCTGGCGCTGGGCGCGCCGCTGGGGCACATGGCCTGGGGCGGGGCGCACAGGGTGCTGCCCATGCCGCTGCGGCTGGCCTCGGGGATGAGCGCGGGGGTGTTATGCGTGGCGCTCGCGGCTGTGGGGCAGGCCGGGGGCTGGATCAGCTGGCTGGCGCCGGGGGTGATGCGCCTGGCGCTGGGCGGGTTCGCCGTGCTTTTCGCGCTGAGCCTTCTGGGCAACCTGACCAGCCAGAGCCGCGCCGAGCGCCGCCACGGCGTGCCTTTGGCCGCCGTGCTGAGCGCCGGGTTCGCGGCGCTGGCCGTGCTGGCCTAGGCCGCCGATGACGCGCGGGCCGGGTGCACCCGGCCGTTTCGCTCAATACACCTGAATCGATTCGATCTGGTTGTCCCACTCGGGCGAAAGCACGGGTTTTGACGAGGTGATATCGGCCGCGTCGTTGATATCGAAGGCCGGGTTCCTGCTGATGCGGATGCGGGCCCCGCCCATGAGTTCGATCGAGGAGGCGCGGCCGCGCGCCGCGTGGGGCACGCTGTAGGTGCCCGGCGTGAAGCACATGTATTCCCCGGTATAGTTCGGCCCGTCGAACACGCAGACCTCTTTCTTCTGTGTCTGGGTGCTGATGTAGACCCGGAAGGAGGATACCCGGTTGTTGAAATAGGGACCGAGTTGTTTTTCACTGGCCGTCAATATCCGGCAATAGTGGGCCAAATAGGCGTTGTCGCACAGCTGCACCCGGGCTGCACCGTGCAGCCGTATCGAGCTGATGTTGTTGTCGAAGCCTGCGGGCATCGTGTCGTAGGTGCCCAGGGTGCGGCAGAACTGCGCGCCGGTAAAGTCGGCGCCTTCGAAGAAACAGGCCCGGTCGGCGGCCTCTGCGACGCTGTCGCCGCAGACAACGCGAAAGCGCGGTCCGTCTGCGTCGAGCGCGAGTTCGTAACGGCAGTTCGGATCCGACGGGCCGGTCTGGTCGGCGGCAGTCAGGTATTTGGAACTGACCCAGCCATCGGGGCCCGTGCGTTGGATAAAGCACCAGAGGTCGTCACGGCATTCGGTCAGCTGTCCGACTTCGTCGGGCGACATGGTGTCGATCACGGCATGATCCGTGCCCGGGCCCGAGCGGACATTGAGCCAGGTCGTGGCGCGGGCATCTGTGGCGGAGGCCGCAAGCGCGGTGGCGAGAGAGAGGCAGGCCGCCGTGAGGGCGGACAACAGCAGGCGTGAGAGGGTCATCTGCATTCCCTTGTGGACATGTGGAGCGCGCCGGCGCGCGGCCGCCCGGATTGACGTGCAGATGAAGTATCCCCCTAAACGGGCGCGATTGCTTTGTCTTATGTCAACGGTCCGGGGTGACGTTTTGCGCCCGGCTGGCGGGGTGCTTGGCGCGACAGCGCAGCCGCTCAAGCTCACGGCCAAGCCGCAGGCGGGCGCGGGCCAGCCCCACAAGCTTGCCGGCAAGCATGGCGAGCACCACCACGCCGAGCGTCAGCCCGGTGCGGGCGAGCGTGGCCATTTGCACGGTTCCCATCCAGACCAGCGCGGCGGGCAGAAGCCCGGCCAGAAGGCCGATCGCGCCCTCGGTGCAGCCGCAGGGGGCGGCCAGGCGGGCAAGGCGCGCCTCGGTCAGGGCGCGGTCCTCTTCGCTCAGGCCGGGCAGGTCGAGCCGGATGCGGAAGGGCGGGCGCGGCGGGCGGCGCAACCGGTCGAGGTCGGCCGCCCGGCGGATGTGGATATCGGCGGTTGCCATCGCCGTCAGCCCGCTAAGATCAGCCGGTAGAGCACGTAGCCCAAGGCGACGATGGCCGCGGCGACGCCCAGCCCGAAGAGCGGGTGCATGCAGCCGCCTTTGAGGCCCGGGCGGTGAACGTGTTCGGGCTTTTCCTCGCCCTTCTGCGGTTTCTTGTCATACACGATCCAGCGCATGGAAATACTCCTTTCCGTCAAAGATAGGTGACATGGCGCGAGGTACGTATCACGCTGATCTGCCAGTTGGTCAGCGTCAGCGATGCCGGCGGCAGGCCGGTCACCGAGGCGGCCATCAGGTTCGTGGCGCCGTTGTTGTGGCCCAAGAGGAAGGCATGGCCGAACTCATGCGCCAGTGTCGCCGGGTCGACGCCGCTTTCGATGGCGACCCAGTTGGTGGTGCCGGCGAAGGAACAGCCGATCGTGCTGCTGCCGCCGCCATCGGGGGCCACGTTGTTGACGGCAAAGCCGATCAGCTCCCCTCCGTAACCGATGACATTGCGCCAGTTGCTTTCGAATTTGCAGATGCGGCTGACGAATTCGAACCACGAGCCCTTGAGCCACCAGTCCTCGAAGAACCCGCCGACATCGCAATTGACCACGATGGAGCCGCCCGGCGGCGAAATTTCGGTCTGGCAGAAGCCGGTAAAGCGCGCGTCGATGTTGCAGGTGCGGTCATAGATGTCGATCACCGCGTCGATCTGCGGTTGCAGCGCGGCCTCGGTGGTCAGTGGCGTGCCGCCGATCACCGGGATGACCACGCCGAAATAGAATTTCTTTCGCGGGCGGATGCCCACGAGGCTGCCCAGGAGGTCGAGCACCCCGACGATGCGCCAGAAGATCTCGACCAGCCAGTTCAGTACGGTGCGGATGATCCCGCCGATGATCGGGATCGACAGGATCAGCCCGACGATGAAGCCGATCACGTCGAGGATCACGTTGACGACAGTGCAGACCACCCGCACCACCCATTTGCCGACGGTGACGGTGACCCAGCGGATCACCTTGACCGTGACCCAGACCAGCCAGCACACCAGTTTGTTCAGGCAGAGCATCCACCAGTTGCAGGGCTCTTCCCGGCAGCGTTCCTCCTGCCGGTCCTCCCATTCCTCGATGGGTTGCTCGATCTCTTCCTCGATCCATTCATGAATTTCGCGACAACTGCGTCCCATGGGCGCCCCCTTTTTTGAAAATTGCTGTTCGAAACAATGCACATGGCCCCTGATCGCGTCGGAAATACAGGTGACGCGCGAAGCCGATGAATGCACTCTATCAGAAATTGCGCCGAATTGCGGGTCAGGTATCCATTACCCGGCTCTCCGGCGGGGATATGCCTAGACGCGGCGCCGCGCCAGCCAGGCGGCCCAGGTCTCGGCGCCGCCATTGAAGGCGTTGAGATCGGTATCGCCGGCAATCCCGTCGACGCGTCCGGTGGCGCTGTATTGCCAGAACTGCCAGCGCTGGCCGGGATAGACCTGCGCGGGCGTTTCGGCGGTGGCGCGCAGCCAGAATTCCTCGCCCCTGAGCTGGCCGATGCCGGTATCCTCGTAAAATCCGGGCGTGGTGTAGATGATCGGGCGCTGGCCGTAATGGCGCTCCAGCGCGTCGAGGAAGATCCGCGCCTCGCGCCGCACGATCCGGCCCTCGGGGCGCTTGGTGCAGGTGGGCGAAAACGGGTTCCATTCCATGTCGAGCACCGGCGGCAGCATGCCGCGCGATCGCGGCACGTTGCGGATGAACCAGCGCGCCTGCACCGCCGCGGGGGTGCAGAAATAGAAGAAGTGATAGGCGCCCCGGGCGATGCCCGCGCGGCCCGCGCCGCGCCAGTGCTCCTTGAATTTCGGGTCCAGCATGTCGCCGCCCTCGGTCGCCTTGATGAAGGCGAAATTCACGCCGGCGGCGCGCGCGGCGCGCCAGTCGACCGCCTCCTGGAAGCGGGCGACGTCGATGCCGTGGACGGCAAAGCTTTGCGGGGCGGGGGCGGCGAAGGCCACCGGATCGGCATCGCCGAAACGCGGCGGATTGAGCGCGGGCAGGCGCACCGCGGCGCCCGAGGTGGCCGGGATGGGCTGTCGGTCGGCGCTGCCGCAGGCGCTCAGCGCCAGCATCGGCAGGCCCAGCGCAATGGCGCGGCGCGTGACATTCGGCATATGCGTGGTCCCTCGGTCCGGTTTGGGATCAGCCTGCCCGCTGCCATGCCAAGCCGCAAGGTCCCTGCGCGGGGCCACGCGTTTTCGGCGGTCAGTTGCCGCGGCGGCCGAAATCCTGCGCCGTGACGGTGCCATCGCCGTTGCGGTCGATGACCGCATACCAGGCGGGCACGGCTTGCATGAACTCCTCCCGCGTGACCTGCCCGTCGCCATCGGCATCGGTGACCTCGCGCAGCATGCAGTTGGCGGGGTTGTGCCTATTGCCGGGGCCGCCTCCGCTGCCGCCGATGCCGTGGTCGCGCATGTCATTGGCGCGCGCCTCGTCGAAGAGATCATGCTCCTCGGGCGACAGCACCCCGTCTTCGTCGGCATCGAAGGCGGCAAAGACATCGCCGCGCCGCTCGGTCGCCTCGGCCAGGCTCACCTGGCCGTCGCCGTCCAGGTCCCAGGCATCAATGAAATGTGCGCCAGGAGTGCCCTGTTGGGCGAGGGCCAACGTGGCGGTCAGGGCCAGCGCGCCGGCGATAGGGAAAAGGCGGATCATGTCAGGCTCCACATGCTGAATTTCGCATATGATACGCATGGGCCATGCCGTTCCGTCGCGCCAGCGGCCAAATCGCCGCGCCCGCCCGCTCAGGCAGGTTTGCGCGCGGCGAAAAGCAGGTTGTTGGCGGGCATTTCGACCACATGCGCCATGTCGAGCCAGGCCGATTGCAGCCAGTCGATCACGTCCCAATCGTCCTTGTAGCCGATCTCGGGATCCTGGGCCTGAAGCGAGGCATGAAAGCGCGCGTCGCCTTCTGACGTGGTCTCGCCATCGCGCAGGAAGGGGCCGTAGAGTATCAGCATCCCGCCCGGGGCCAGCGCCTGCGCGGCCTCGGCGATGAGGGTCTTCGCCTCGGGTCCGGAAATGAGGTGCAGGAGATTCACCAGCACGATCAGGTCGTGGCCCGCCTGTGCCGCGCCCCAGCCCGGGGCGGTGGCATCAAGCGCGATTGCCGGGGCGAGGTTGGGCAGGCCGGCCTCGGCCACGTAGGCGTCGATACTGGCGCGGCGGGCAGGGTCGAGATCGGAGGGCTGCCAGCTGACCCCCGGCAGGGCACGGGCGAGCGCCACGGCGTGCTGGCCGGTGCCGCTGGCCAGTTCCAGCGCGCGGCCGGTTTGCGGGCCGAGGTCGGCCACGGCAGCGCAGATCGCATCGCAATTACGCTCGGCCGAAGGGGCAAAGAGTTTTTCGCCCTCGGCGGCATTGGCGATCGAGGCGCTGTCGGGCAGGTTCAGACGGCGGGGCATGGGCAGTGCTCCTGGGGCTCTTTCTTGGCAAAAATACTCAAAATCCCGTCCGCGCCTCAAGCGAAACGGGCAGGCGAGAGCGCGGCGACGAGATCGGGATCGAGCGCGGGCGCGCGCCCGAGGATATGATCGGCGACCAGCTGGCTGGCCGCCGGCGCGGTCTGGAAGCCGTATCCGCCCTGGCCGGCGCTGAGATAGAGCGCGGGATGATGCGGTGAGCGGCCCAGCACCAGCTTGCGGTCGGGCGCGAAGGTTCTCAGGCCCGCCCAGTTGGCGGTGACGCGGGTGACGGGTTCGCTCACCATCTCCTCGTAGCGCGCCAGCCCTTCGGCCAGCACCATGTCATCGGCCCAGGCGTCCTGGGGCGCCATCGGCTCTTCCTCGGCGGGCGAGACGATCAGCTGGCCGGCATCGGGTTTCGCATACCAGGTTTCGCCGGTGCCGAAGAACATCGGCCAGCCCGACACGTCATGTCCGCCCGGGGCCGGAATGCGCGCCATCGAGCGGCGGCAGGGGGTGAAGCTGATGCGCGGCAGCCCGGCCATTTCCAGCACGGTGTCGGCCCAGGGCCCGGCGGCGTTGAGCAGCAGCCCAGCGCTGTGTTGCACCCCGCCCGCGGTCACCTGCCACGCGCCATCATACGCAATCGCGTTGACCGGCGATTTCAGGTGGATCGTGCCGCCATTGGCGCGGATTTCGCGGGCGAAATCCTGGATCATGCGGTCGGTGTCGATGTCATGCGCGCCGCTGCCGTGGCCGGCAAAGGCCACGGTGCCGGGGTTGATGATGGGCACCAGGGCGCGGGCCTCGTCCACGGTGATCTCGGCCAGGTCCATCGCGGCGCAGTCTTTCTCGAAGGCGGCGCGCTCATCGGCCCGAGCGAGGAAAAGCACGCCGCGCGGGCTGCAATAGCGTGCCTCGCCGCCAAGGTAGAATTCGGAACTGGCGAGGCTGAGCGCGACGGTGGTGGGCGATCCGTAATGCGGCTCGAACAGCGCGGCCGAGCGGCCCGAGGCATGATAGGCCAGCGCCTCTTCGGCTTCGAGCACAGTGACGTGCATATGGGGCGCAAGGCGGGCGCCGGCGGAAAGCCCGGCGATGCCGCCGCCGATAATGACGATGTCGCTCATCGGTCCTCGATCCGGTCGGTTGCGGGCGGCGGCGTGGGCGCAAGCGCCGCGAGGCGGGCATAGAGCGCGTCGTCCATCGCGAAGTCGATCGCGGCGAGCGAGGGGGCAAGCTGTTCGGCCGAGCGGGCGGACAGGATCGGCATTGGCCCCGCGGGGTGGCGCGCGGCCCAGGCGGCGGCGAGCGTGGCGGGATGCACGCCCAGTTCTGTCGCGATCTGTTTCAGCCCCTGTGCGGCCTCGTGCATGAAGGCAGGCGCGTAGCGCGCGGCATAGCGGTCATCCTCGGTCAGGCGACCACCTTCGCCGGCGGCGTATTTACCGGTCAGAAGCCCGCCGCCCAGCGGCGAATAGGGCGCGCAGGCGATGCCTTCGCTGGCGCACATCGGCAGCAGCTCGACCTCGGCTTGGCGTTTCACCAGGTTATACATGGGCTGGATGATATCGACGCGGTGGCCGAGGCTGCTCAGGTGGCACTCGGCTTTCATCACCTGCCAGGCGGCGAAGTTCGACAGGCCGATATAGCGGATCTGTCCGGCGTCCTTCAGTGCGGCCAGCACATCGAGCTGGTCCGCCAGCGGCGTTTCGATGTCATAGCGGTGCAGGTAAAGGATATCGATCACGTCCATGCCCAGCCGCTGGCGCGACATGTCGAAATCGGCGCGCAGTTTCTCGGGCGGGGTGCCATCGGCATAGCCCACCTTGGTCGCGATGATCAGGCTGTCGCGCCGGTCGGCGGCCAGCTGGCCGAGGATCTTCTCGGAGTTGCCCTGGTTGTAGATATGGGCGGTGTCTAAATGGGTGATCCCGGCGCCGAGGGCGGCCTCGAACATCGCGGCCGAGGCGGAGGCGTCGGCCTTGCCGCCAAACTGCATCGTGCCGAAGGCAAAGCGGGAAACCGGGGTTCCGTCGGGAGAAGTCAGTGTGCTCATGCGCGCGAGCCTGCCACGGCCGCGCGGCGAGGGGAAGGGGCGATACGCAACCGCCCCTTCCGCGGGCTCAGGCCATTTCCGACGCGGCCGCCTGGTCGGTGACCACGTATTGGCAGGCGCCACAGGCGGTCGCGCCGCGCTCGGAAAACCAGCGGCAATCGGCGCGGATCACGCAGGGCTGCAGCGGGGTTTCGGGCAGGCCGCCCTGGGCCTCGACCGCGGCGAGCACCTTGCGCACCACGCCGCATCCGTCGCCCGTCCACTGGGCGCAGCCGGTTTTCTGGCAGGGCGCGGCAAAGCGCATGCGCGCCTCGGGCGGGCCGTGGGCGCGGGCGGTTTCGACGAAACCGTCATCGACCTGCATGGCCGTGCGCGTGTAGCGCAGCCGCCCGTCGCCCCCCATCTGGCCCAACAGCGTCGCGCCGGGCGCGCAGGGTGCCGACGGGCAGGTGAGATCGGGTGGTTGGCTCACCGGATCTTGCCCATCACGTCGCCGAGCTGTTTTTCGACCTGGATGATATCGTCGATCTTGTGCCGCAGGATGAGGCCGAGCCATTCATGCGGGAAACGGATGGCGAAGGGCTGCTCGACGATCCGGCCGGCGCCCGAGGCGGCGACATGGCCCAGGGCCACCTTCTGAAGTTCGGCCGAAAGCTCCATTTCCGCCTCGCGGCTGAGTTCGACATCACCGAGATCAATTACAAATCGTGCCATTGGATAATCCTTTCTATTATTGAAAAAACTTGTGAAAAAAGCACCTTTTCACGGGTGCCAGGTTAGCAGATTCGCGCTTAAATTGTTACGGTAGCACAGGTCGGGTATTCCGGACCTGAGCGAGGATCGGCTCATCTGCCGGCGAATTTCGGCCGACAGAATGGAAAAGGCCCGGGTCAAACCCGGGCCTTTTCGCTTGTCGCTGGTGTGTCGCGCTTACTGCGGGATCTCGCCTTCGATGCCTTCGACATAGAAGTTCATACCGGCGAGCGTGCCGTCATCGGCGGTCTGCCCGTCGGCCAGCCAGTCGCTGCCGTCCTGCTTTTTCAGCGGGCCGGTGAAAGGGTGGTAGTCGCCATTGGCGATCGCGTCTTTCAGCGCCAGCGCGTCGGCCTTCACCTCGGCCGGCACGACGTCGGAGATCTCGCCGATGCCGACCATGCCCGGGCCGATGCCGTCCCAGGTGGAGGTGCTTTTCCAGGTGCCGTCCATCACGGCTTGGGTGCGGGCGATGTAATAGGGGGCCCAGTTGTCGATGATCGAGCTGATGCGCGGCATCGGTGCGAACTCGGCCATGTCCGAGGCCTGGCCGAAGGTGTAGACGTTGCCCGCGCCCACGGCCGCGGCCTGCGGCGCGGTCGAGTCGGTGTGCTGCAGGATCACGTCGGCGCCCTGTTCGATCAGAACCTTGGCGGCGTCGGCCTCTTTCGCCGGGTCGAACCAGGTATAGGCCCAGACGATTTTGAACTGCACGTCCGGGTTGACCTTCTTGGCGTGGATATAGGCGCTGTTGATGCCGCGGATGACTTCCGGGATCGGGAAGGACGCGATGTAGCCGATGATGTTCGATTCGGTCATGTGGCCGGCGATGGTGCCCTGGATGGCGCGGCCTTCGTAGAACCGGGCCGAGTAGACCGAGACGTTCTGCGCGGTCTTGTAGCCGGTGGCGTGCTCGAACTTCACGTCCGGGAATTTCTTGGCCACGTTGATCGTCGGGTCCATATAGCCGAAGGACGTGGTGAAGATCAGGTCGGCGCCCTGCAGGGCCATCTGGGTGATGACGCGCTCGGCATCGGCGCCTTCGGGCACGTTCTCGACATAGGTGGTTTCGACCTTGTCGCCGAAATGCGCCTCGACGGCCTTGCGGCCCTGATCGTGTTCGTAGGTCCAGCCACCGTCGCCGACAGGGCCGACATAGACGAAGCCGACCTTGGTCTTGTCCTGGGCCATTGCCGTGGTGGCGAAGCCCAGGGCAAGCGCGGTGGCGGCGCCTTTGAGCATTGCGCGTTTGGTGAATTTCATGAGGAACATACTCCCTGTTTTACAAGTTGGCAGCGTGCCCCGGGTTCAGCCCGAGGCGTGGAAAATGCGGCCAAGCGAGCCGGGGGCCCGGCTGCGGTCGGCCGACATGATGACCAGCACGAGGATGGTAATCAGATAGGGTGACATGGACAGGTATTCGACGGGAATGGCAAGCCCCGCGGCCTGCAAATTGAGCTGCAGCACGGTGACGCCGCCAAAAAGATAGGCACCCAGCAGCACCCGCCAGGGTTTCCAGCTGGCGAAGACCACGAGTGCAAGCGCGATCCAGCCTGCGCCCGCGGTCATGCCTTCTGTCCACTGGGGCACGCGGATAAGGCTGATATAGGCGCCGCCGAGACCGGCGCAGGCGCCGCCGAACATGATCGCCAGCACACGGATGCGCACCACCTTGTAGCCCAGCGCATGGGCGGCATCGTGGTTTTCGCCCACCGCGCGCAGGATCAGGCCCGCACGCGAGTATTTCAGAACCGCCCAGACGGCAGCCACCAGCGCGAGACCGAAATAGACCATGAAGTCATGGGAAAAGAGCACGGTGCCGAGGAAGGGCAGGTCCGAGAGCAGCGGGATATGGAGATCGGGGGTCTGGGCGGGTTTGAGGCCCACGTAATCCTGCCCCAGAAGCGACGAGAGCCCCAGCCCGAAGAGCGTGAGCGCAAGACCCGAGGCGACCTGGTTGGCCAGCGCGAACTGGGTGAGAAGGGCAAAAAGAAGCGACAGGAGCGCGCCGCCCGCGGCCGCGGCCACGAAGCCCAGCGTGGGCGACCCGGTGTTGATGGTGATGGCGAAGCCGCAGATCGCGCCGGTGATCATCATGCCCTCGACCCCGAGGTTGAGGACGCCGGCGCGTTCGACGACCAGTTCGCCGATCCCGGCCAGGAGGATGGGCGTGGCCGCGACCATCAGCGAGGCCAGCAGGAGGGCGGGGGAGATCGAGGAGAAATCCATCAGGCGGCCTCGCTTTTCGCAAATCGGACGCGGTAATTCGTCAGCAGGTCGACGGCCAGCAGGAAGAAGAGCAGCATCCCCTGGAAGAGCTGGATCGCCGCGGACGGAAGGCCCAGGTTGCCCTGTGCCAGTTCGCCGCCGATATAGGTGAGCGCCATCAAGAGGCCCGCCAGAAGGATGCCCACCGGGTGCAGCCGCCCGAGGAAGGCCACGATGATCGCGGTAAATCCGTAGCCCACGTTGAAATCGATGCTGACCTGACCCGAGGGGCCCGAGACCTCGAAGAGGCCCGCCAGCCCGGCCATCAGCCCCGACATGCCGAGGCAGAAGAGGATGAGCCGCGTGGGATTGACGCCCGAGAAACGCGCGGCGCGGGGCGCCTCGCCCGTCAGGCGGATGGAAAAGCCCAGCAAGTGCCGGTTGAGCAGGATATAGGCGAAGATCACCGCCAGGAACGCAGTGAGCACGCCCCAGTGCATGCCGGTGCCGGTGATGATCTCGTCATTGAAGGCCGATGGATAATCCTTGAGGTTGCGCGACCCGGGAAAGCCGTGGCCCTCGGGGTTTTTCAGGGGCCCGAGCGCCATGGCGGCAAGAAGGTTTTCGGCCACGTAGACCAGCATCAGCGAAACGAGGATTTCGTTGGTGCCGAACTTCACCTTCAGGAGCGCCGGGATCATCGCCCAGAGCAAGCCGCCCAGTGCACCGCCAAGGATCATCAGCGGGAAAATATACCATGCTTCGAGGGGGTAGAAGGCGAGCCCCACCGCCGCGCCGCAGATCGCGCCGACGATATACTGCCCCTCGGCGCCGATGTTCCAGATGCCGGCACGAAAGCCCAGCGAAAGCCCGATCGCGATCAGGATCAGCGGGCCGCCTTTGACCAGAAGCTGCGGACGGTAGTAGAAGGCAAATTCGCCAAAGAGCGGGTCCCAGAAGATGGTGCGGATCGCCTCGACCGGGTTCTTGCCCAGCGCGGCGAACAGCAGCCCGCCGGCGATCATCGTGGCGATCACCGCGAAGATCGGCGTCAGCCAGGCGAAGACGCGGCTGGGCTGGGGGCGTTTTTCAAGCTTCAGCATGGGCGACCTCCATCCCGTGCGCGCCGCCCATCATCAGGCCGATCTCCTCGACCGTCAGCTCGGCGGTGGGGCGCTTGGCGGTCAGCCGCCCTTCGTTCAGCGCGGCGAAATTGTCGGAAACCTCCATCAGCTCATCGAGGTCCTGCGAGATGACGATGACGCCCGCACCGCGCGCGGCCAGGTCAAGCAGCGCCTGGCGGATCGCGGCGGCGGCGCTGGCATCGACGCCCCAGGTGGGCTGGTTCACGACCAGCACCTCGGGGCGCTGGAGCACTTCGCGGCCGATGACGAATTTCTGAAGGTTGCCGCCCGAGAGCGAGCGCGCGGCGTTATCGGGGCCGGGGGTGCGGACATCGAATTTGGCGATGATGTCCTCGGCGAATTGGCGCGCCTTGCCCCAGCGCAGGAAGCCGTTGCGCTCGAGCCCTTCGCGCACGGCGCCGGTCAGCAGGGCGTTTTCCGTCAGGCTCATGTCGGGGGCGGCGGCGTGGCCCAGGCGTTCCTCGGGGGCGCAGAGCAGGCCCAGCGCGCGGCGCGCGTTGGGGCCGAGATGGCCGATCGGCTGGCCCGCGAACTTGATCGCGTCGCGTGGCACGCGCAATTCGCCCGACAGTGCCAGCAACAGCTCGTCCTGGCCATTGCCGGCGACGCCGCCGATGCCGAGGATTTCGCCCTTTTTCAGTTCCAGGTGGACGTTCTTGAGCGATGTGCCGAACTGGCTGGGCGCGGGCATGGAAAGCCCTGCCACATCGAGCGCGACCGCGCCCATTTCGGCACCGGCGCTCTTGGGGGTCTGCAATTCGGAGCCCACCATCATCTCGGCCATCTGGCGCGCGGTGGTGTCGCGCGGCACGCAGGTGCCCACGTTCTTGCCCAGCCGCAGGATGGTCGCGGTGTCACAGAGCGCGCGGATTTCCTCGAGCTTGTGCGAGATATAGAGGATCGAGGTGCCTTCCTCGCGCAGTTTGCGCAGGGTTTCGAAGAGGATTTCAACTTCCTGCGGGGTGAGCACCGAGGTGGGCTCGTCCATGATGAGGAGCTTGGGATCCTGCAGGAGGCAGCGGATGATCTCGACCCGCTGGCGTTCCCCGGCGCTGAGATCGCCGACGGTGCGGTAGGGATCGAGCGGGAGGCCGTATTCTTCGCTGACGGTGCGGATGCGGGCGGCCAGATCGCGCAGCGGCGGCGGGTTTTCCATGCCGAGCGCGATGTTTTCTGCCACGTCGAGCGCATCGAAGAGCGAGAAATGCTGGAACACCATGGCGACGCCCGCGGCCCGCGCGGCACGCGGTTCGGGCGGGGCGAAGGGGGCACCGCGCATTTCCATCGTGCCGCTGTCGGGTTTGACAAGGCCATAGATCATCTTGACCAGGGTGGATTTGCCCGCGCCGTTTTCGCCCAGCAGCGCGTGGATCTCGCCCTCGCCGATATCGAAGGAAACGGTATCGTTGGCGACAACCCCCGGATAGGCCTTGGTCAGCCCCTGGATCGAAATCAGCGTCCCTGTCACGCGCTTTCCCCTTGGGCGCCGGTATCGGCCCCCGGTTGCGTTTTTTGTTGTGCGGGCCTGCGCCCCCCTGTGGTGCCATTATGAAAACGGCCTTCCCCGGATTCTTGCAAGCAGGGATTCGCCATGGCGCGGTTAAAGTCTTTCAATGATGCGTTGATAATCAAGGGCGCATTTTCGCCCCGGTGCGTCGAATTGCGCTGAATCATTGCGACTACCCGGAAAATGCGCAGGTCTTTTCCGGGCGCAAGGGAGGCAACGATGCTGAGCCGGGTATTGATCGGGGTACTGCTTGTCGGAGTGCTGGCCTGGGCCGTGCACCTTTGGGCGGCCTGGCAGTTTCGCGGTGTGGCCCGGGGGCTGGCGGAGCAGGTGGTGCAGGGGCCTGCGCCCGCCGGCGCACGCGACGACCTGCCGGCGCCCATCGCCGCGTTCGCGCGGCGGGGCATGGCCGGGACAGAGCCCGGCAGACGGGTGGTGCGCCTGACCCAGGCGGCCGAGATGGAACTGACCCCCGGGGCGGGCTGGCAGCCGCTTGAGGCGCGGCAGGCGATCGGTCTGACCGCGCCCGGCTTCGTCTGGGAGGCATGGCAGAGCCTGGGTCCGGTGGTGACGCTGCGGGTGGTCGATGCCTATGTGGCCGGGCGGGGCCTGCTGGAGGCGCGGGTGATGGGATCGCTCCGCGTGGCGCGCGTCGAGGGGGGCGAGATGAACCGGGGCGAGGCGATGCGCTATCTGGCCGAGCTGCCCTGGGCGCCAGAAGCGATATTGCTGAACCGCGCGATTGGCTGGCGCATGCTGGAGAGCGGCGAGATCGAGGCGCGGCTGGAGATGGCACCGCGCGATGCGGTGGTGCGTTTCACGCTGGATGAAGCGGGCGATGTCGTGGAAATGCGCGCCGAGGACCGGCCCGCGACCGGGCCGGGCGGGGAAACCGTGCTGCGGCCCTGGCTGGGGCGGTTTTCGGATTTCGGCGAGATCGGTGGGCGGCGTATCCCGATCCGGGGCGAGGTGGGTTACGTGGTCAACGGCGTATTCCAGCCCTATTGGCGGGGCCGCGTGACGGGGTATGTCACCGAATAGATCTGGCGCGGTGATGCGAGCGCAGGCCCTGTGGGGGCCAGCCCCCAAGGTGCAAAATGCAAGCATTTTGCACCATCCCCCGGGATATTTCGGGCAAGATGAAAGGCGGGTTGGTGCTTTCCTGCGCGCGGCGCTGCGGGTAGTCTGCCCCCATGAGCAGTGATCCCCGATTCATTCACCTGAGAGTGCACACCGAATATTCGCTTCTGGAGGGCGCGGTGCGGCTGAAGAAGCTGCCGGGCCTGTGCGAGAAAATGGATATGCCGGCGGTGGCGGTGACCGACAGCAACAACATGTTCGCCGCACTCGAGGCTTCGGTCACGCTGAGCGGGGCGGGCGTGCAGCCGATCATCGGCTGCCAGGTCGACCTGGCCTATGTCGAGACCGCGCCGGGCGAGAAGCCGAAGCTGCCCGCGCCGCTGGTTCTGCTGGCCCAGAGCGAGGCGGGTTACGAGAACCTGATGAAACTCAATTCCTGTCTTTACCTGCGTGGCGACGGGCAGTTGCCGCATGTCACGCTGGACGAGCTGGAGCGCCATGCCGGTGGCGTGATCTGCCTGAGCGGCGGGCCGGACGGGCCGGTGGGCCGCCTGCTGCGCGCGGGGCAGAGGCCGGCGGCCGAGGCGTTAATGGCGCGGTTGCACGCGATTTTCGGCGACCGGCTTTATGTTGAGTTGCAGCGCCACCCCGGCGAGGACGGCCTGCCCGAAGCTGAGCGCCTGACCGAACGCGGGTTTGTCGAGATGGCCTATGAGATGGGCCTGCCGCTGGTCGCGACCAACGACGTCTATTTTCCCGAAGCCGGGATGTATGAGGCGCATGACGCGCTGATCTGCATTGCGGAGGGCGCCTATGTCGACCAGCAGGAGCCGCGCCGGCGCCTGACGGCGCAGCACTACTTCAAGAGCGCGCAGGAAATGGTGACGCTCTTTGCCGACCTGCCCGAGGCGGTGGAGAACACGGTGGAGATCGCGAAGCGCTGCGCCTTCATGGCCCTGAGGCGCGACCCGATCCTGCCGCGCTTTGCCGATGACGAGGTTGACGAGCTGCGCCGGCAGGCCAGGGAAGGCCTGGCCGCGCGGCTGGCGGTGATCCCGCACGCGGCGTCGGTGGAGGAGTATGAAAAGCGGCTCGAGTTCGAGCTGGGCATCATCGAGGGGATGGGGTTTCCGGGCTATTTCCTGATCGTGGCCGATTTCATCAAGTGGGCCAAGGATCATGACATCCCCGTCGGGCCGGGCCGGGGCTCGGGCGCGGGCAGCCTGGTGGCTTACGCGCTGACCATCACCGACCTTGACCCGCTGCGCTATTCGCTGCTGTTCGAACGTTTCCTCAACCCCGAGCGGGTGAGCATGCCCGACTTCGACATCGACTTCTGCATGGATCGCCGCGAGGAGGTGATCCGGTACGTGCAGGAGAAATACGGCCGCGACAAGGTGGGGCAGATCATCACCTTCGGCGCGCTGCTGTCGAAGGCGGCGGTGCGCGATATCGGCCGGGTGCTGCAGATGCCCTATGGCCAGGTCGACCGTCTGTCGAAGATGATCCCGGTCGAGGGGGTAAAGCCGGTTTCGATCGAGCAGGCGCTGGCCCAGGAAGACCGCCTGCGCGAGGCGGCGCGGGCCGAGGAGGTGGTCGATCGGCTGTTGAGCTACGGCATGAAGGTCGAGGGGCTCTTGCGCAATGCCTCGACCCACGCGGCGGGGGTGGTGATCGGCGACCGGCCGCTGGACGCGCTGGTGCCGCTTTACCAGGATCCGCGCTCGGACATGCCGGCGACGCAGTTCAACATGAAATGGGTCGAGCAGGCGGGGCTGGTGAAGTTCGACTTCCTGGGGCTGAAGACGCTGACGGTGATCCAGAACGCGGTGGACCTGATCCACGGCGAGGGGCGCAGCCTGCATATCGCCGCCGATGGCAGCGAATTGTATGACCCGCCCGAGGGGGCGGAAGACGATATCGGGCATATTCCGCTCGATGACGAGCGGACCTATGACCTTTATGCCAGGGCGCGCACGGTGGCGGTGTTCCAGGTGGAAAGCTCGGGCATGATGGATGCGCTGAAGCGGATGAAGCCCACCTGCATCGAGGATATCGTGGCGCTGGTGGCGCTTTACCGGCCCGGGCCGATGGAGAACATCCCGACCTATTGCGAGGTCAAGAACGGGCTGAAGGACATCACCTCGATCCATCCGCTGATCGACCACATCCTGGAGGAAACCCAGGGCATCATCGTCTACCAGGAGCAGGTGATGCAGATCGCGCAGGTGATGGCGGGCTACTCCCTGGGCGGCGCCGACCTGCTGCGCCGGGCGATGGGTAAGAAGATCAAAGAGGCGATGGACGCCGAGCGACCGAAATTCGTCGAAGGCTCGAAAGCCAATGGCGTGGATGAGGCGAAGGCCAAGGAAGTCTTTGACCTGCTTGAGAAATTCGCCAATTACGGCTTCAACAAATCGCACGCGGCGGCCTATGCGGTGGTCAGCTACCAGACCGCATGGCTCAAGGCCAATCACCCGGTCGAGTTCATGGCCGGCGTGATGAACTGCGATATTCACCTGACCGACAAGCTGGCCGTCTATTTCGAAGAGGTGAAAAAGGGGCTGGAGCTGAACTGGCTGCCGCCCTGCGTGAACCGCTCGGAGGCGATGTTCACGGTGCGGAACCAGGTGCTGCATTACGCGCTGGGCGCGCTGAAGAACGTGGGTGTCGAGGCGATGAAGCTGGTGACCGAGGGGCGCAGGGTGGAGGGCGTGGAGAAACCCTTTGCCACGCTTTTCGATTTTGCCCGGCGGGTCGATCTGAAACGGGTGGGCAAGCGGCCGCTGGAGATGCTGGCGCGCGCCGGGGCCTTTGACCAGCTGGACCAGAACCGCCGCCGCGTCTTCGACAGTATCGAGGCGCTGATGAACTATTCGGCCGCGATCCATGACCAGAAGAACTCGAACCAGGTGTCGCTTTTCGGCGAAGCGGGCGACGATTTGCCCGAGCCACGGCTGGCGCCGGTGGGCGACTGGCTGCCAGCCGAGCGGCTGGGCGAAGAGTTCAAGGCGGTGGGCTTCTACCTGTCGGGCCATCCGCTGGATGACTATGCCGTGCCGTTGAAGCGCAAGGGCGTCCTCAGCCTCGACGAGGTGACCGAAAAGGCTCAGGGAGGCGCCTTCGTGGCCAAGATGGCGGGCGTCGTAGCCGGCCGGCAGGAGCGCAAATCGGCGCGCGGCAACCGCTTTGCCTTTGTCCAGCTTTCGGACGTGACCGGTGGCTACGAAGTGACGCTGTTTTCCGAAACACTGGAGAAATCGCGCGATTTCCTTGAGACCGGTGAAAAGGTGGTTGTCACCGTCGAGGCGACGCTGGAGAGCGACCAGTTGAAACTGCTGGGCCGGTCGGTGGCGCCGATCGACGCGGTTGTGGCGGATGCGGGCAGTATCGGGCTGAAGATATTTGTCGAGGACCAGGGCGCGATCCGCTCGGTCGCCGATGTTCTGGCCGACGCGCAGGAGAAGATTCGCAACGCCGGTCGCGGGCCGATCCAGTTCTGCCTGATGGACCCGTCATTGCCCGGCGAGGTCGAGGTGGATGCGGGGCGCGAATTCCCCGTGAACCCGCAGATCAAGGGCGCGATCAAGAGCCTGCCGGGCGTGATCGAGGTGCAGGAGGTCTGAGCCGTCAGTCGCGGTGCGGGTCGTTTTCCGGCAGTGCGTCGCGCAGTGGCTCGAGGTCTTTCCACCAGGGTTTTTTGCCCATACCGGTTTCATCGGGCAGGTAGGGCGAAGGTGCGCCGCCCGCCAGATCGGGGATGTAGCGCGGACAGTTCGGGAAAATCTCGTCGGCTTCGAGGGTGACCCGGAGCTTGGGGCCGAGCGGGGTTTCCACCTCGGCAAGGGTGCAGTTGCCATTGACACGTAGGCGTTGCGCCTCGGGTCCGAAGCGGATGAAGAGCAGGCCCGCGCGAGGTGATTTCAGGATATTGCCGAGGCTGCGGTATTGCGAATTGCCGTCGGTGTCGGTCCATTCCAGCGTCGTCGGGCCGGTGACCGAAACAAAGCCGGGCGCGCCGCCCTTGAAGGAGCAATCCACGCTTCGCCCGTGCGCGGTGGCGAGAAAGAAGAACTCGGCACCCTCGATCAGGGCCACCTCGTCGGGGCCGAACTGATCGAGCCGGCGATAGGTTTCCAGCGCGTCGGCCAGGCGCCGGCCATCGTAGCGGTCCTGCAATTCGCGGTGGCCGTCATGGAACATGCTTGGGCGGTCGGGTGGCAAGCGCGCCTCCGGCTTGGCAAGGTTAAAATGCCAGAATGGTCCGCAGCGGCACGCCGGTCAATCCCGGGGCGGGATCAGTTGTTGCAGCCCTGCACGTCGACCGCGTGCTTTTTCCCGAGAATGGTGAAGCGCAGCGCCGAGCGGTCGAGCGCGAAGGGGCCGCCGGTGGCGTGCAACAGGTCAAATTCGGCGATGAGGGTGTTGCCCCGCCGGGTGATGCGCGGCTCCGACGCCCAGATCATCGGATCGCCGGTTTCGACCACGGCCAGTTCCTGCCCGCCGGTCGAGGGCAGGGTGAACGCGGCGCGCAGGCTGAGCCCGTCGGCGGTGGGGGCGATGCTGCAATCGCGGGAGGTCAGACCGGCCTCGGCCGCCGAGAAAGGGCGTTCGGCCAGGGCGGCGGCAATCTCGGGCACCGGCCGGGTGCCGGGCGTGTCGAGCGTTTCATCGAGCGTTAGCCGGATCGGCACGCAGATATCGCTGCAGATGCCGATATCGATCGTGCCTCTGAGCGTGACCGGGCGGTCATCGCGGCGCGGCGCGATGGAGAGCGGCAGCACGACGCGGTTCTTGTATCCGATGGTGCGCAGGCCGTTCTGGGCAAAGACCTGCGGCGCGGGCCAGTTGACAGTTAGCCCGGCGAGGTTGCGCGAGGCCGACCAGTCGAACACCGGGGGCACCCCGGCATCGCCGGGCGCGCGCCAATAGGTTTTCCAGCCCGGGGCAAGATCAAACTCCAGCCCGGCGATCAACGTGCCATCGGCGGTGCGCCAGCCGGGGACGAGCCGCATCTGCACCATGTCGGCATAGGGGTTCGCGCGCGCGGGCAAGGCGAGCGTGATGACGGCAAGGCATATGGCGAGAAAGCGGATCATTACGGTGTCATGCGGCTTTGGCGGGTAAAGAACAACTCACATTCCGGCGAGGCTTTGCCGATGTTGCGCAAATCCCGCGCTTGAATGTGGGCCGGTGCGGGCGCATGTTGAAGGCATGACATGCAATCCCGGACCAAATTGCCATGACTGATCGCGCCGTGCAGATGGATTTGACCGGCAAGCTGCTGATCGCGATGCCGGGCATGGGCGATCCGCGGTTCGAGAAAAGCGTGGTCTTCATGTGCGCCCATTCCGACGAGGGCGCGATGGGGCTGATCGTGAACAAGCCCACGGGCGATCTGAGCCTGAAGGACATGATCGAGCAGCTGGAGATCGGCGACGGCAGTTGCGAGCGCGAAATCGGCGTGCATTACGGCGGTCCGGTCGAACATGGCCGCGGCTTCGTCCTGCATTCGGGCGAATATGTCTCGGCGATTTCGACCCTGAGGGTGGATGATCGCTTTGGTATGACGGCGACGCTGGACATTCTCGAGGAGATGGCCGCCGGGCGGGGCCCGGAGAAGGCGATCATGGCGCTGGGCTATGCCGGGTGGGGGCCCGGGCAGCTGGAAAACGAGATTCTGGCCAATGGATGGCTGACCACCGAGGCGAGCGCGGCGCTGGTGTTCGATACGCCGGACGCCACAAAGTGGAGCGCGGCGCTGAAAACGCTGGGGGTGGACCCGCTGACATTGTCCGCCGCGGCCGGGCGGGCCTGAGCCAGGCGATTTCAGATTGTGTGCTTCCGCACGCTTTCATTCATCTGGCCGAGAGGCGACGCACGATAGCCGGCGCCGGCGCGGCGGCGATGTCGGGCCAGTGAGTATTTCTGCCAAGAAAGAGCCGAAGCGGTCAGTCGCGCGGGGCGGCGGCCCGGCGCAGGCGATCGTTGATGGCCAGGCCCAGCCCGGTTTCGGGGACGGGTGAGACCGCGATCGGGGTTTCGCCGTCATCGATCGCGTGCAGCATGGCAAAGAGATTGGCCGCAGCCTCGACCAGGTCGCCCGCAGGCGAGAGGTTCAGATCGGCGCCGGGCACGGGGCCGAAGCCCAGGAGTTTCTCGTCGGGGCGTTTCTCGGCCGCATCCAGCCGGACGCTGGCGCCGGGGGCGTAGTGCGAGCTGAGCTGGCCCGGGGCGGTGATCGGCCCCGCGTGATCGGCCAGCGAAAGGCCCAGTGCGCTCTCGATCTCTTCGCGGGCGAGGCCGCCGGGGCGCAGAAGCGTGGGGGTGCCGGTGAGCCCGACGATGGTGCTTTCGACGCCGACGCCGCAGGGCCCGGCATCGAGAATCGCTTCGATCCGGCCCGAGAGGCTGGCGGCGACGTGATCGGCGGTGGTGGGGCTGATCCGGCCCGAGGGGTTGGCCGACGGCGCCGCCACCGGCCCGGCGAATTCCTGCAGCAGCTGGTGCGCGACAGGGTGGGCGGGCACGCGCAGCGCAAGGCTGGGCAGGTCGGCGGTGACAAGCGGCGACAGCGCTGTGCCTTCCCTGAGCGGCAGCACCAGGGTGAGCGGGCCGGGCCAGAAGCGGCGGGCCAGCGTTTCGGCGGCGTCGGACCAGTGCACGAAGGCCTGCGCCGCGGCCGCATCGGGCAGGTGCACGATCAGCGGGTTGAAGCGCGGCCGGCCCTTGGCCGCGAAGATGCGCGCGACCGCCTGGCCATTGGTAGCGTCGGCCGCCAGCCCATAGACCGTTTCAGTGGGCATCGCCACAAGACCGCCCGCGCGCAGGATCGCCGCGGCGCGGGCGATGCCGTCCGGATCGGCGGCGAGGCGGAGGGTCGTGAGGTCATTCATGGCATTGACGCCGCGTTTTGGTATCTCGGTGCGGGATTGATGCTTTACGCTGGGCTGCGGACCTGCATACAAGCGGCGCCGATCAAAGCCAAGACGCCTTCATGGAGGGGAACATGCCCTATCGCGCACCGATTTCGGATTACAGCTATATCCTGAACAACGTCGTGGGGTTTTCGCAGGTGGCGGGGACCGAGAAATTCGCCGAGGCCAGCGCCGACATGGTCGAGGCGATCCTGGGTGAGGCGGGCAAGCTCTGCGAGGAGAAGCTCGCGCCGCTGCAGCGCGAGGGGGACCTGAAGGGCGCGACGCTGGAAAACGGGGTGGTGCGCACGACGCCCGGGTTTGCCGAGGGCTATGACGGCATCAAAGAGGGCGGCTGGGTCGCCATTTCGGGCGATCCGGAGTTCGGCGGCATGGGCCTGCCGATGGCGGTGACCACGGCGGTGAACGAGATGATGAGCAGCGCCTGTCTGTCGCTGCAACTCAACCCGCTGATGACCCAGGGCCAGATCGAGGCGCTGGAACATCACGCGAGCGACGATCTGAAGGCGCTGTACCTGCCCAAGCTGATGAGCGGCGAATGGTGCGGCACGATGAACCTGACGGAACCGGCCGCGGGGTCCGACGTGGGGGCGCTGCGCTCGAAGGCGGAGCCCAATGGCGACGGCACCTATGCGATTTCCGGCCAGAAGATCTATATCAGCTGGGGAGACAACGATTTTTCCGAAAACGTCTGTCACCTGGTGCTGGCGCGGCTGCCCGACGGGGTGCCGGGCACGAAGGGTATTTCGCTCTTCCTGGTGCCGAAATACATCCCCGACGAGAACGGCAATCCCGGCAAGGCCAACAGCCTGAAGGTGGTGAGCCTGGAGCACAAAATGGGCCTGCATGGCAGCCCGACCTGCGTGATGCAGTATGATGGGGCCACCGGCTGGCTGGTGGGGCCCGAACATGGCGGGATGGCCGCGATGTTCACCATGATGAACAATGCCCGCCTGGGCGTGGGCGTACAGGGCATCGGCGCGGGCGAAGGCGCCTATCAGCATGCGCTGGCCTATGCGCTGGAGCGCAAGCAGGGGCGCAGCCCGGTCGAGAACGGCACCGGCGCGATCATCGACCATGCCGACGTGCGCCGCATGCTGGCCACGATGAAATCCGACCTTTTCGCCGCGCGCTCGATCGCGCTGGCTTGCGCGGTGGCGATCGACATGGGCAATGCCACCGGCGACAGGGAATGGAAGGCGCGCGCGGCGTTCCTGACGCCGATTGCCAAGGCGTTCGGCACAGAAACCGGCATCCGCGTGGCCGAGCTGGGTGTGCAGGTGCATGGCGGCATGGGGTTCATCGAGGAAACGGGTGCGGCGCAATACAGCCGCGACGTGCGCGTGACCGCGATCTACGAGGGCACCAACGGCATCCAGTCGATGGACCTTGTCGGCCGCAAGCTGATGGACGGGGGCGAGGCCGCCTGTGCGCTGATCGAGGAGATCGTCGAACAGGCCGAGGCCGCGCGCGCGCAGCAGCCGCGCATGGCCGAGGCGGTCTGGAACGCGACCGAGGCGCTGCGCGATGCGACCGAGTGGATGGTCTCGCAAACTGACATGAACGAACGCTTTGCCGGCTCGGTGCCGTTCCTGCTGGGATGGGCGCGGGTGCTGGGCGCGCATTTCCACCTGCGCGCCGCCTGCGCCGAGGAGGGCGACGGGCCGCGCACCCGGCTGGCGCGGTTCTACATCCACCGCCTGTTGCCGGAACACGCGGCGCATTTCGCCCATGCCACCACCGGCGCGGCCGACCTTTACGCGCTGAGCCCCGATGACCTGAGCGCGGCATGATGGATGGCGGGCTGAGGCATATGGCCTACCCCTGGGAGGCGCCGCCGGAGGAAGCCGAGGCCATCGAGGTGGCCGAGGGCGTGCTGTGGCTGCGCCTGCCTTTGCCGATGGCGCTGGACCACGTGAATGTCTACGCGCTGGACGAGGGCGATCACTGGTCAATCGTCGATACCGGCGTGCATTCGCGCCGTTCGGTCGCCCTGTGGGAGAAGATCCTGGCCGGGCCGCTCAGGGGCAAACCGGTGGGCCGGGTGATCCTGACCCATCACCACCCCGATCATGTCGGCATGGCCGGCTGGTTCGTAGCGCGCGAGGCCGAGCTTGCCGCCTCGCGGACGGCTTACCTGCTGGCGCGGATGCTGATCCTGGATGTCGAGGAAAGGCCGACGCCGCAGGCCGAAGCGTTCTGGCGCAGCGCGGGCATGGATGCGGCACATCTGGACAAGCGGATGAGCGAGCGGCCCTACAATTTCGCCGATATCTGCCATGAGCTGCCGGTGGGCTTCACCCGGGTGCAGCAGGGCGAGGTGATCCGCGCCGCGGGACGCGACTGGGACGTGCATGTGGGCCACGGCCATGCGCCCGAACACATCACGCTGTGGAGCCGCGACGACAACCTGGTGATCGCGGGCGATCAGATCATCAGCTCGATCAGCCCCAATATCGGCGTCTACCCGACCGAGCCCGAGGCCGACCCGGTAGGCGAATGGATGGAAAGCTGCAGGCGGCTGGGCGCGCTGGCGCGCGAGGATCACCTGGTCCTGTCGGGCCACAAGCTGCCCTTTACCGGTTTGCCGCTGCGCATGCGGCAATTGCTGGACAATCACCATGGCGCGCTGAAGCGGCTGGAAAAGCATCTGAGCGAGCCGCGCGTGGCGTCCGAGTGTTTTGCACCGCTGTTCAAGCGCACGATCGACGAAGGCATCTATGGCCTCGCCCTGGTTGAAACCGTCGCGCATCTCAACCACCTGTTCAAAGAGGGGCACGCAACGCGCGAGCGCCGCGAAGACGGCGCGTGGCTGTGGCGCAGTCGGGGGTGAGACATGGATGACGAGATCAGCACATCGGCAGAGGCATACGAAGCCGACGCCATCCCGCGCCGTCACGAGGTGCATTCCGATCCCGACGTGACCCCCTGCACCGAGGTGCCTGCCGAGGTGACGCAGAAACCGGTGGAACAGAAAAGCCCGGCCGAATGGGCCTATGAGCGTCTGATCCTTTACATCCAGAATTTCGAGGCGCAGCACGACAACGAGCACGAGGTGGCGATGGGCTTTGCCGGGGGCGATGCCGGGGTTATCCGGATCGAGGGCATGGGCTTCTTCGACCCCGATATCGTGACCTTCTACGGCTCGGACGCGAGCGGCGCGCGCACCCAGCTGGTGCAGCATGTCAGCCAGCTGAGCGTGATCCTTCGGGCCCTGCCCAAGACGACCGAAGCCGCCGAGCCGCGACGGATCGGATTTCGCCTTGCGCAGGATCTCGAGAAAGAGGGGTGAACTTGCGTCGCAGGGGGCGTTCAGGGTGGTGACAGCCCTGCGCAAATCGTCTATTCAAATTCGCAAATTCAAATTCGGAGCGCGACAATGAGCGAACACAAGCACGGCGAAATGAACATCTTCGTTCAGGAAAAGACCTTCGAGGGCTTCATCAAGTTCATGACCCGGTCGGCGATCGTCATCGTCCTTTTGCTGCTTTTCATCGCGCTGGTGAACGCCTGATCGGGCATCGCCCGCGCATGACTGCCCGGCACGAGGGACAGGGTGATGCGTAACTTCTTTCTGGCCCTGTTGGCTATGACGGCATTGGCGGGATGCGCCGCCGATCCGGTCTGGGCGCCGGAAGAGGCGATTCGCGCGGTGCAGTATCGCCATCCCGGCCCGCCGCGCCTGACGCTCTTTACCATGGTCAGCAACGATACCGGGGCGGGCGGGCATTCCTCGCTGATGATCAACGGTTCGCAACGCGTCATCTGGGATCCGTCCGGCACGTTCCACCACGAGGCGATTCCCGAACGCAACGACCTGCTTTACGGCATCACGCCCAACGTGGCCGATGTCTATACCCGCTACCACGCGCGCGAAACCTGGCACGTGATCGTGCAGGAGCTGGACGTGAGCCCCGAGGTGGCCGAGCTGGCGCTGAAACTGGCGCAGGAAAACGGCGCGGTGATGAACGCCTATTGCGCCCATTCCACCAGCGGCATCCTGCGCCGCCTGCCGGGGATGTCGCACCTGAACCAGACGATGTACCCACTGAAACTGTCGGCGCAGTTCGCCGAGCTGGGCGGCGTGCGTGCGCGCACGCTGCACGAATATGACAGCGACGATCGCACCGGCGTTCTGGATGACTGGGATCCGGTGCGCGCGGGCTATGGCGCCGAGCGCAGCGCACAGACGGACGCCACGGATGAGCGGCAGCAGGTTCGCGAGGCCGGCCGGCAGCAGGGCAGGACCAACTGACCGCCCGGCTCAGCCCGCGAGATACAGCCCCCCGTAAAGCGTGAGCCCGCCGCAGATAATGGCGGCCAGCACGTTGCGGCTGAGCAGCCCCACCGTCAGCGTCACCATCGCCGAGGCCATGCGCGGCGGGTCCATCATTCCGCCGGTGGCTGCGGGCCAGATCACCATCGGTGCGACCAGTGCCGGGATCACCGCAACCGCGGTATAGCGCAGGTGCCGCAACACCCAGATGGGCAGCGGGCGGTTACCGATGAGGCCCAGGAACATGAAGCGCAGGGCGAAACTGCCCAGTCCCAGCCCGACGATCACGGTCCAGATGGTGACCTTGTCGATCATGGTGCATCCCCGCTTGTGCGGCGCTCAAGCAGCTGTTCGACCCGGGCACCGGCCATCATGCCGCCCAGCCCGCCGACCAGAAGCCCCAGGTTGTAGGGCAGCCAGGCAAAGCCCAGCGCCAGCACCACCGCCACCAGCGCCGCGGCGACATGCGCCAGCGTGCGCAGCATCGGCGCGATGATCGCCAGGAAGGTGATCGGCACCGCGAAATCCAGCGCGAATTCGGGCGGGATCGCCTGCCCGATCAGCGCGCCGCTGACCGAGGCCAGAACCCAGAATGGCAGGACCAGAACGCAGGTGCCGAAGAAATAGCTGACCCGCGTGGCCAGGTCCCAGTCGGGATAGCGTTCATAGGCACCGACCGAGCAGGTATAACTTTGATCGACGGTCAGATAGGCAATGAACGCCCGCGTCCAGAGCGGCGCCGCGCCCAGATGCGGGGTGAGCGAGGCGGAATACATCGCCAGCCGCAGGTTCACCGCCAGCGCCGAGACCAAGACGATGATCGTGGGCGCCTGCTCTTGCATCAGTTGCAGCGCGGTGAATTGCGCGGCCCCCGCGATGACGGCGGTGGAAAACACGAAGGTTTCCAGCACGCTGAAGCCTGCCTCGCTTGCCACAACGCCGAACAGCAGCGCAAAGGGCACGATGACCAGGATGAAGGGCGCGCCACAGCGCGCGCCCATCCAGAAGGCCGTTTTGGGTGTGACAGGCAGCATGGCTTCGCCCTAGAGTAAGTCGTTCCAGTCGCCTAACCGCTTGAAGCAGAAGTTGCAATTGGGCCGCCATAGGTCCGGAGCCGAACCATGAACCGCCCGAAAGACGTGAAATGCGATGATGCCCGGTTTTGACACCATCGTGATGGTGGACTGGTCGGGCGGCAATGATCGCGGCCCGACCCCCAAGCGCGATGCCATCTGGGCCTGCGTGGCGGGCGAGGCGCCGGTTTATCACCGCAACCGGCAGGTGGCCGAGGTGTGGCTCACCGATCGGATCGCGGCCGAGATCGCCTCTGGGCGGCGGGTGCTTGCGGGGTTTGATTTTCCCTTCGGCTACCCGCGCGGGCTGGCACGGGCGTTGCTGGGGGCGGACGACCCGCTGATCCTGTGGCAGTGGTTTGCCGACCAGATCGAGGATGCGCCGAAGACGAACAACCGATTTGACGTGGCGGGCCGGATCAACCGGTTGTTCCCGGGCACGGGGCCGTTCTGGGGCAATGGGCTGCGGCGCGACATTCCCGATCTGCCGCGCAAGGGCCGGACGCGGGATTTTACTGGCTTGCCGGAATGGCGGCTGGCCGAGACGCGGGCAAAGGGTTCATTTTCGTGCTGGCAGATGGCCGGGGCGGGCTCGGTCGGCGGGCAGGTGATGATGGGCCTTCCGGTGCTGCACAGGATGCGCGCGCGGTTCCGCGCCGCCGCCTGGCCGTTCGAACCGCTGGACCACGCGCCGCTGGCGCTGGTCGAGGTCTGGCCGTCGCTGTTGCGCGGGGCGGTGGCCGATGCCCAGGGCGCGGATGAAATCCGCGACGCGGCGCAGGTGCGCGTGCTGGCCGGGGCCATCGCGGCATTGCCCGGCGACTTGCTGGCACGGATGCTGACGGTGGAGGCGCCCGAGGCGGACAGCGAGGGCTGGATTTTCGGCCTGGGCCACGAAGACGAACTGGATCGCGCGGCCCGCGGTTAGTCGAAGGTGCCGGCCACACGCCCGAGCAGCATGAAGGCCCGCGCGGTGCGGGTATGCGCGAGATCGGAAATCTCGGTATCGCTGGCAGTTTCCGCGAAACCGGCGAAGGTCTGGTCGAACTTGCGCAGGAAGTGATGCGCGGCATCGCGGAAGATCGGATCCTGCCGCATTCGTCCCGCCGCCAGCGCCAGCGACGAGCGGTCGCGCACGCCGCCCAGCGCGGCCACCGCGCGACCACGTTCGCCGGCCGCGAATTTGCGCCAGATTTCGGGGCGCGCCATGTCGGGGCGCAGATCGTCCATGTAGATGCCATCCTGGCTGAGCAGCGTCAGCACGTCCTGGCTGGCCTGTATCAGCTCTTTGGCCTGGCGGTCCTTCAGCGCCCTGCGCAGCGCGGTGAAACCTTCGGTATCCTCGGCAGTTTCCGGGAAGTTCATCGCGCGGATGAAATCGGCGTTCGACAGCGGCGGGGCCATGTCCTCGGCACGGGTGCCCAGCGGCAGCGCCACCTGGTCCTCGGCGGTGTTGGCTGGGGCGCTGGCGGGGGCCGGGGCAATCGCGCGGTCGCGCGTGGAATGGAACATCGCCAGCGCGGTCTCGGTCTTTTTCTGCGCGGCGGCGATTTCATCGAGCTTTTTCTGCACCGATTGGTCATTTATGGCGCCGCGGCCCTGGCTCTGGGCGACATAGGCATGGCGGATCGCGTCGATCGCGGTCTGCAGCCGGCGGCTTTCCTCGCGCATCACCCGCGAAGAGCGCGCGGCGGTGGCGGCGACCCAGATCATCGCCACCGGCAGGAAAATGGCCAGCATGGTCATGATGAACCGCAGGCTGTCGATGCCCGTGGGTTCTCCTTCGGCGGGGGCGGTGCCGGTGTCGAGTGTCAGGAAAAATACCGCCGAGCCGATCAGCCAGACAGCCGACAGGCCCAGCGCGATGATCTCGATCGCGGTGATCACGGGCCGTTCGGTCCGGTCGTAGATGCCCAGCGGGGTCGGGCGGCTGTCGTTCTGGTTGGCCATTATCGGCGCCCTTCAGGCAAGGGTCACTTGTATTCGATCTTCAGCACTTCATAGCTGCGCTCGCCCCCCGGCGTACGTACTTCGACACTGTCGCCTTCCTCTTTGCCGATCAGCGCGCGGGCGATAGGCGACTTGATGTTGAGCTTGCCGGCCTCGATGTCGGCTTCGTATTCGCCGACGATCTGATAGGTCTTTTCCTCGTCGGTGTCTTCATCCACCAGAGACACGGTCGCGCCGAACTTGATCGCGCCGGACAGTTTCGTCGGGTCGATCACGTCGGCGAGGCTGATCACGCCTTCAAGCTCCTTGATCCGGCCTTCGATGAAGCTCTGCTTTTCCTTGGCCGAGTGGTATTCGGCGTTTTCGCTCAGATCGCCATGCTCGCGTGCCTCGGCGATCGCCTTGATAATCGCCGGACGGTCTTCGGACTTGAGCTTTTTCAATTCGGCTTCGAGCGCGGCGAACCCCGCGCGCGTCATCGGGATCTTTTCCATGTATTCGTTCCACTGTTTACCCCGGGGCGTTCTGCCGCGCCCCGATCGTTCAGGTCACACTGCCCGCAAAGGCGTTTGGATTGCAATAGGACAAGCCAGCCCGGCGCGCAACGGGAATGGCTGGGCCTGTGCGGTGCGGGCGGGAAGGCGCAGATGCCTGGCCGCGGCGGCAATTCGTGCCCGTGCCGCAAGGGAATACGCCCCGTTAACGTGGTGTCGAGATTGACGCGCCTTGGCCCGCGCGTGTATCCAGCCCTGAATTGTTGTTTGCCGCGCAAAAGGGGAGCCGGAAATGGCCGAGATCGAACGCGAAGCGATGGAATATGACGTGGTTATCGTCGGTGCGGGGCCTGCCGGCCTGTCCGCTGCGATCCGCCTGAAACAGCTGGACCCGGAAATCAGCGTCGTCGTGCTTGAAAAGGGCTCGGAAGTTGGCGCGCATATCCTGTCGGGCGCGGTGCTCGATCCCTGCGGCCTGGATGCGTTGATCCCCGACTGGAAGGAAAAGGGCGCCCCGCTGAATGTGCCGGTGAAGGAAGACAACTTCTACATGCTGGGCGAAGCGGGCGAAGTCCGTATCCCCAACTGGCCGATGCCGCCGCTGATGAACAACCACGGCAATTACATCGTCTCGATGGGCAATGTCTGCCGGTGGATGGCCGAACAGGCCGAGGAACTGGGTGTCGAGATTTTCCCGGGCATGGCCTGTTCCGAGCTGGTCTATGAGGGCGACCGGGTGAAGGGCGTCGTTGCCGGTGTCTTCGGGCTCGAACCCGATGGCTCGATCGGGCCGAATACCGAGCCGGGCATGGAACTGCATGGCAAATACGTGTTCCTGTCGGAAGGCGTGCGCGGCTCGCTGGCCAAGGAAGTGATCGCGAAATACGACCTGTCGAAAGGCAAGGAGCCGCAGAAATTCGGCATCGGCATGAAAGAGATCTGGGAGATCGACCCGGCCAAGCACAACGAGGGCGAAGTGACCCACACGATGGGCTGGCCGCTGGGGGGCAATGCTGGGGGCGGTTCTTTCGTCTACCACCTGGAGAACAACCAGGTTTACGTCGGCTTCGTGGTGCACCTGAACTATGCCAACCCGCATCTCTTCCCCTACATGGAATTCCAGCGGTTCAAGCATCACCCCAAGATCGCCGAGCTGCTGGAAGGCGGCAAGCGCGTGGCCTATGGCGCGCGGGCCATTTCCGAGGGCGGTTACCAGTCGATGCCCAAGATGGTCGTGCCCGGCGTGGCGCTTCTGGGCTGCTCGGTCGGCATGGTCAACGTGCCGCGCATCAAGGGCAACCACAACGCGATGCTGTCGGGCAAGGCCGCGGCCGAAGCCGCCTATGACGCGCTGCAGGCCGGCCGCGAAGGCGACGAGCTGAGCGCCTACGAGAGCGAAGTGCGCACCGGTGCGATCGGCAAGGACCTCAAGAAGGTGCGCAACGTCAAGCCGATGTGGTCGAAATGGGGCATGCTGCCCAGCCTCGCGCTGGGCGGGCTCGACATGTGGACCAACACGCTGGGCTTTTCGCTTTTCGGCACGCTGGGCCATGGCAAGACGGACGCCGCGGCGACCGAACCGGCCGACAAGCACAAGCCGATCGACTATCCCAAGCCCGATGGCAAGCTGAGCTTCGACCGGTTGACCAATGTCAGCTTCTCGATGACCAACCACGAGGAAAGCCAGCCCTGCCACCTGCATCTGAAAGATGCCGAAGTGCCGATCAAGGTGAACCTGCCGAAATATGCCGAACCGGCGCAGCGGTATTGCCCGGCCGGTGTCTACGAGGTGATCGAGGAAGAGGGCCAGGCGCCGCGCTTCGTGATCAACTTCCAGAACTGCGTGCACTGCAAGACCTGCGACATCAAGGACCCCAGCCAGAACATCAACTGGGTCACGCCGCAGGGCGGGGACGGACCCAACTATCCCAACATGTAACCGGCGAAAACGGGGCCCGCGCGGCCCCGTTTTTCATCTTCCGGGCCTGCGCACCGGAAATTTACCGCCCGTTGCCACCTCGATGGCAGCCTGCGCATTGCGTTTGCCGTGCGGTCCGCTAGTCTGTCGCGACATTTCCGCGGGCAGAGAGAGGCACGACACCCCATGGCCGGATCGAGATTTGCAATCGTCGCGGCGCTGGTCGCGCAGCTGGCCGCGGCGCCGGTCGTGGCCGAAGGGCTGGCCGGGGCCTATCTGGCCGGGCGCCAGGCGCGCTATTCCAACGATTTCGAAAATGCTGCCGTCTACTATACCCAGGCGCTGACCCGCGATCCGGGCAACCCGTCCCTGATGGAGGCCGCGGTGCTGTCGAACCTGTCGTTGGGCCGGCTGGACCGGGCGCTGCCGGTGGCCCGCACGATGGAAGAGCAGGGCCTGAAAAGCCAGCTGAGCCAGATGGTGCTTCTGGCCGACGAGGCATGGAACAACCGCTATGACGATCTGCTGAGCCGGATCGCCGACAAGCGCGGCATCGGTACGCTGGTCGATGGGCTGGTCGCGGGCTGGGCGCACCTGGGCAAGGGCGCGATGTCGGATGCGATCGCCGCCTTCGACGAGGCCGCCAAGGACCGCGGGCAGCGCAGCTTCGCGATGTATCACAAGGCGCTGGCGCTGGCGCTGGTGGGGGATCTGGAAAGCGCCGAGGAAATTCTTGGCGCGAGCGGCCCCGGCTCGGCTGTGCAGACGCGCCGCGGCGTGATCGCCCGCCTGCAGGTGCTGAGCCAGCTTGACCGCAACGAACAGGCGCTCGAGGTGCTGGACGCCGCCTTTGGCCAGACGCTGGACCCCGAGTTGTCATCGCTGCGCGATGCGCTGGCCGCGGGCGAGGTGCTGCCCTTCGATATCGTGGCGAGCCCGCGCGACGGCATGGCCGAGGTGCTTTATGCCGTGGCCGGTGCACTGCGCGGCGAGGCGCGCGATGCCGACACGATCCTGTTTGTCCGGCTGGCCGGATACCTGCGCCCGGGCCATGTCGACGCGATCCTGCTGACCGCTGAGATCCTGGAGGACATGGAGCAATACGAACTGGCCGCCGAGACCTATCGCAAGGTTCCGCGCGATCACGGCGCCTTTCACGCCGCCGAGCTGGGCCGCGCCGATACGTTGCGCCGGTCGGGCCGGCCCGATGCGGCGATCGAGGTTCTGGAACAGCTGGCGACCAGCCATGGCGACCTGCCGGTGGTGCATTCCTCGCTGGGTGATCTCTTTCGCACGCTTGACCGCTACGAGGACGCCGCGGCCGCCTATGACCGGGCGCTGGCGCTTTTCAGCGAAGAAGACCAGAGCCAGTGGTTCCTCTATTACGCGCGCGGCATCTGTCACGAGAGGATCGACGACTGGCCTGCCGCCGAGGCCGATTTCCGCAAGGCGCTGGAGATCAACCCCGGCCGGCCCGAGGTGCTGAACTACCTGGGATATTCGCTGGTCGAGCAGCACCAGAAACTGGACGAGGCGCTGGCAATGATCGAAGAGGCCGTCGCCGCGCGGCCCGAGTCGGGCTATATCGTCGACAGCCTGGGCTGGGTGCTTTACCGGCTTGGACGCTATGACGAGGCCGTCGGCCACATGGAGCGCGCGACCGAGTTGATGCCCGTCGATCCCATCGTTAACGACCACCTGGGCGATGTCTACTGGGCCGTTGGCCGCTATCGCGAGGCGGAATTCCAGTGGAAGCGCGCGCTGAGTTTCGCCGAATACGGCGATGCCGCCGAGGATGCCGACCCCGACCGCATCCGCCGCAAGCTCGAAGTCGGGCTTGACCAGGTGCTGGAAGAGGAAGGCGCGCCGCCGCTGAAAGTGGCCGATGACGACACCTAGCCTGCGCCTGCGCGCACCGGCCAAGATCAACCTGACCCTGCACGTTACCGGCCAGCGCGTCGATGGCTATCACCTGCTCGACAGCGTGGTGATGTTCGCCGATCTGGGCGACTGGCTCGAGGTGTCGCTGGCCGACACGCCATCGCTGCGCGTGTCCGGGCCGATGGCGGCCGGCGTGCCCGCGGACGGGCGCAACCTGGTGCTGCGCGCGGCCGAATGGATGGGTGTTCCGGCGGCGATCAGCCTGGAAAAGCATCTGCCCGCCGCGGCGGGGATCGGTGGCGGCAGTTCGGATGCGGCGGCCACGTTGCGCGCGCTGGCGCAGTTGACGGACCAACCCGTGCCCGATGGTGCCGAGGTGCTGGGCGCCGACGTCCCCGTCTGCCTGTTCGGACGGGCGGTGCGGATGCGCGGCGTGGGCGAGCGGCTCGATCCGCTGCCCGATATGCCCGATCTGCCGGCGGTTCTGGCCAATCCCGGCGTGGATTTGCCCACCGGGGCGGTATTCTCGGGGCTTGCGCGCAAGCAAAACCCGCCCATGCCCGACCGGTTGCCCCGGTTCGATGGCGTGGCGGAGGCCGCCGCCTGGCTTGGCAGCATGCGCAACGATCTTGAACCGCCCGCCCGGGCGCTGGCCCCCGAGGTGGATGTCACGCTTCGGGCATTGGCCGACAGCCCCGGCGCGTTGATGGCGCGCATGTCGGGATCAGGCGCGACCTGTTTCGCGCTTTATCCGGACATGGCGGCCGCCCGCGATGCGGCAGACGAGATTCGCCGCGCGCATCCGGGCTGGTGGGTGGCGCCGGTGCTGCTTTCCTGAGCAGGAGCCTGCGGCAAACCGCGTCAAAACGGCCAAATCCCGCCGCGCCCGGTACCGCCCCCTTGAAGGTGCGCGGCAATGGGTTACGTTTGACCTGACCAAAGGGAAGGGAACCCGACCATGCCCAAGCTCATCCGGATGTATATCGTCAACGTGCTCATCGGCTTTGCCATCGCGGCGGCCTTCGTGGCGATGCTGCTTTATTTCAACGTCGCCAACCTGTGGCATCTGGTTTCGCATTCCGACAAGGGCTGGCTGGCGGTTCTGATCCTGTGGATTTCGAACGGCATCATCTTTGCCGGCGTGCAGTTCGGCATCGCCGTGATGCGCATGAAGGACGATGACGATGACGGTCCCGGCGGCGGCCTGCGCGAACGCATCGTGCCGCCCCGCCGTGAACCTGTTCTGCTGCGCGTGCCCGCCGAAAAGCCGCGCCGCAGCTGAGCGGGCCTGATCCCGCACGAAAAACGCGCCCTCCCTCGGGGCGCGTTTTTCGTTTGCGGGGTGGGGAAAGCGGCGGAACCACCCGGACCGTGGGGTTATCTCATTCCCGAGGACCTGTTTGCACAGGTGGGCGCCAGGTAACGAGGCCAGGACCCCGACAGAGCCAGCTCCCTCGGAAGTATTTAAGGCCACCGGAATGCAACCGTGTCACGAGAGGGGCAGAACCGCCACCGCCCTACCTAAGAGCGGGCGGGCGTCTCGGCAAGGGGCAACTCACTCGACAATGGGTGCCCCGCCTGCTGCCGTGCGGTCGGCCACGTATTGCGCGATCCGGTCCAGCCGTTCGGCACAGCCCGCAGGCGCCGTGTAGTCGCGCAGGATGTCCTGCCAGATGCCCGTCGCGCGTTCATCGGCGCGTTGGCTGCCGTTCTTTTCCCAGGTGCCGAAATTCGACAGGTCGGCCACCAGCGGCGGCAGAAAGGCGTTCTGGTAGCGCGCCATCGTCAGGCTGTTGTCGAAGAAATGCCCGCCCGGGGCGACCTCGGCTATGGCGTCGAAACCCAACGCTTCGTCGCTGGCATCGGGCGGCGTGCAGAGATGCGCAAGGATACCCAGCGCCTCGACATCCAGCACCAGTTTCTCGAAGCCCAGGGTCAGCCCGCCTTCGAGCCAGCCGGCCGAATGCACCACCAGGTTGGCCCCGGCCATCAGCGCGCCCCATAGTCCCATATGGGTCTCGCCCGCAGCCTGCGCATCCGATGTGTTCGCCGCCGTGCCCGTGGCCGAGCGCCACGGCAGGCCGATATGCCGGGCCAGCTGTCCCGATCCGATCTGCATCTGGATATGTTCCGGCGTGCCGAAGGCGGGCGAACCCGATTTCATGTCAACGTTCGAGCCGAACCCGCCATAGAGCACCGGCGCCCCGGCACGGGCCAGCTGGCTGAGCGCGATGCAGGCCAGCGCCTCGGCATGTTGCAGCACCAGTGCCCCCGCCACGGTGACCGGCGCCATCGCGCCCGCCAGGCAGAACGGCGTAACGATGACGATCTGGTTCGCGCGGGCGAAATCGATCACGGCCTGGGCCATCGGTTTATCCAGCATCCGCGGCGAGTTGGTGTTGACCACGGTCGAGGCCCAGGAGCCCGCGTCGAACTCATCGGCGCCGAGGTTCAGGGCCAGTTGCAGGATCTCGAAACAGTCCTGCACCTGCGCGCGGCCCCGGCCATAGACGGTGACCGCCTTGTCGGCCACGCCCAGCTGTGCCTGCATCATGGCAAAGTGGCGCAGGTGCACGGGGATGTCCTGCGGTTCGGGTGCCGGGGTCAGCTTGTGCAGAACGTCGAAATGCTGGGCCAGCCGCAACGCGTCCTTGTAAGAGGTCAGGTCGCCGGGCCGTCGTCCGTTCACCCGGTCAAAGACGTTGGGACAGCCCCCGCCGGGGGTGAACAGCAGCGTATCCGAGGCGATCTCGTGGCTGTGGGCGGGGTTGGGCGCTTTCATCATCATCCGGCGCGGCGCGCTTTCCAGCGCGGCGGCGACGATATCACGCCCGATGAACACCATCTCGTCCGCAACCCGCGCCCCGGCCCGCGCGAATATCTCGCGTGCTTCGGGCAGGAGAATCTTCATGCCCAGTTCCTCCAGCACCTTCAGCGCTAGGTCGTGCATCGCCGCGATCCGGTCGTCGCTGAACACTTTCTGCGGGGTGAAGGGATGGGTCAGGTGGCGGCCGGCGGTTGTGGCCGGGGCGGTGTGCTGGGGGTGGCGGCGTCCGCGTCGCATGGGGGCTCCTTTTCCCTGGCAGGCTAGGGCGCCTGGCCGTGCGGTCTTGTCCAAAAACGACCTTGAAGGATGTTCATCTTTTGTTCATATTTATGCCATGACCGAGCAACCGTCCATCGATCAACTCCAACCCGGCCAGCTTCTGGCGCGCGGGGTGTGCCGGCACCTGGCCAGCCACGATTTTGCGACGATCGAGGAATTCACGCCTGAACGCGGCAAACGCGTCGACGTGATCGCGCTGGGACCCAAGGGCGAGATCTGGGTGATCGAGTGCAAATCGAGCCGGGTGGATTTCACCTCGGACCAGAAATGGGGCGGTTACCTGGAATGGTGCGACCGCTATTTCTGGGCGGTGGACGTGGATTTCCCTACCGAGCTTCTGCCCGACGATACCGGGCTGATCATCGCCGATCCTTACAATGCGGAACTGATCCGCATGGGCCCCGAAGAGAAACTGGCCCCCGCCCGGCGCAAGGCGCTCACGCTTCGCTTTGCCCGTCACGCCGCGCGGCGTCTGCAGGGGTTTCGCGACCCGCGGGTTTGAGGGCGATTTTTCTGCGAAAAATCGGGCTTCGGTCTATTTCCGTGCCCGCGCCGCTTTGGCCGCGGCCAGGATTTCCTCGGCGATCTCCTCGGCCTCTTCAGGTTCGAAATCCATCGGAATCTCCAGATCTCCGGCCTCGACGTAAAGCCGGACCATGCCCTTGTCGGTCGGGCCGATCTGCAGGTTCGCCTCGATATCGCTTTCGGTATTGATGCCCATGGAATGCCCTCCTGACGCTGACGCTCTGGGCTAGCGATTTTGCGCTTGTGATGCAAGCGGGCTGCGGCCATCCTTCGCGCCATGGGCGAGGTGATCCTGCGAGACCTGGAAATCGGCGATGCCGGCTGGCTGATCGAACAGCACGGGGTGCTTTATGCCCGCGAAGAGGGCTTCGACAGGACGTACGAGGCGCTGGTGGCCGAGATCCTGGCCGATTTCATCCGCAACCATGATCCCAAATGCGAGCGCGGCTGGATCGCCGAGGAGAACGGCCAGCGGCTGGGCTCAATTTTCTGCGTGCGGCTGGATGACGAAACCGCCAAGCTGCGGCTTTTTCTGCTGACCCCCGCAGCACGGGGCAAGGGGCTGGGCCGGCGCCTGCTGCAGACCTGCATGCAATATGCGCGTGATAGCGGCTATAAGCGGATGCAGCTCTGGACGCACGAAAGCCACCGCGCGGCCTGCGCGCTTTATGCCGGGGCGGGCTGGCGCTGCGTCAGCTCGAAACCGGTGCATTCTTTCGGTGTCGACCTGATCGAACAGAGCTGGGAAATCACGTTGTGAACCGCCCGCTGGGCCTGATCGCGGCGGCGCTGACCGGCGTGCAGGTCGGGCTGGCGTTGGTGGTTACGCGGGCGATCGCGACCGAGGTCGGGCCGATGCAGATCGCGCTTCTGCGCTATGCCGTCGGGGTTCTGGTGCTGCTGCCGTTTTTCCTGCGCGGGCGGTTCGCGCCGGTGCGGCGGCGCGACCTGGCGCCGGTTCTGGCGCTGGGTGTGGTGCAGTTCGGCGTTCTGGTCGCGTTGCTCAACGCCTCGGTTCAGCGGATCAGCGCGGGCCAGGCGTCAGTGCTTTTCGCCACCTTTCCGCTGCTCACCATGGCCGTGGCCGCCGCGCTGGGACAGGAACGCCTGAGCGTGCGCAAGCTTTCGGGCGGGGCGTTGTCGGTGGTCGGCGTCGCGCTGTGCCTGGGCGTCAGCCATATGCCGTCCGAGCCGGCGGGCGTGGCGCTGGCCCTGGGCGCGGCGCTGGCGGGCGCGGTATGTGCGGTGCTCTACCGGCCCTACCTGCCACGTTACCCGACGCTGCAGATCGGCACGCTGGCGATGATCGCGGCGGTGCTGGCGCTGTTGCCGGCCTCGCTGCTCGAGGCGCCTCTGGGCGACATCGCCGGGTTTGCCGGCCATGTCTGGGGCGCAATGCTTTTCATCGGCCTGTCCAGCGGGGCGGGCTATGTGCTGTGGCTGACGGCCCTGCGCCATGCCGCCCCGACCGAGGCGACGCTTCTGCTGAGCCTGTCGCCCGTCGTGGCCGCAGCAACAGGCTGGCTCTGGCTGGGCGAGCGGGTCGGATGGACCGGGTCAGTGGGCATCGCGCTGGTTCTGGCCGGGATCGCGCTCGCCCTGACCGGCCGCCGCCCGGTCGCCTGAAAGGGTCTTGCATTCGCGCCGCCGGAAAGCTAAATGCCCCTCCAGTGCCGCCTTAGCTCAGTTGGTTAGAGCGCTGGATTGTGGATCCAGAGGTCCCCTGTTCAAGCCAGGGAGGCGGTACCATAAAACCTTTCACCTTCCTGTTGTTCTACGCCAGCGGCCCGGCGGACCTTGGATTCGTCCGCTGTCGGGCAGCCATGCGCGGGCTGCGAAATCAGGCGACCGACCACACCCCGGGCCGGGTTTGCGGCGCGTGTTACCCTGATCCGTAGGACCACTTTCAACCGGCGATCGACTTCCTGCCGACGAATTAACTTTGGAGTTTTGGGGAATCGGGTTAGCTTGGGTGCGACGTTCTGTCATGTGCGCGCGTGCCTGGCTGCTAGGCCGCGTGGTTAATAAAAGTACAAAAATTTTTCGCACAGCTATTTTTTCACAGGGGGGAGAGCACCATGGCTCGTTCCATTACATTTACTGTTGAAGGCCCCGTAGATACCCTGATCACGATCCAGGAACTGGATGACGGAACCCTGCGGTTCGACGTCGAGGTTCTCGGCTCGGGCCTGATCGGTGATCTTCGTGGCCTGTTCTTCGATCTTGCGGATGTTGATGCCACGACCGCGGGCCTCGAAGTGACCGGCGTCGACGGCAGCGAAGATGTCATCGGCAAGAAGGCGTTCAAGGAAAAAGGCGTTGATCGCGTCCACAAGGATGTCAACGTCAAGGGTCACGTCATTCACGAACAGGGCAAGTTCGACGCCGGGATCGAGTTCGGCACGCCCGGCAAGGGCAAGGACGATATCTCCTCGGTCAGCTTCATCCTGTCGGCCGACGAGGCGCTGTCGCTTGACAGTCTCGATCTGGCTGATTTCGGGCTGCGCTATACCTCGGTCGGAGATGAGTATGAGCGCGACGACAGCGCCAAGATCGCGGGCGATGCCAGCGGCGTCGCGCGCAACGATGCCTGGGAGGTGGACGAAAACACCACCGGTACGGTCGATCTTCTGGACAATGACACCAACGGCGTTCAGGCCGATGGAACCCGCAAGACGGTAATCAGCGTCGTTGATGGCCAGGGCAGCTTTGTCGCCGTCGGCGGGGGCTTTCAGCGCACTGTCGAAGTTGGCGGTCTTGTTTTGGGTACGCTTTTCATCAGCGATGACGGATACGCGACCTTTGCCGCTGACGGGCCCGACGTGGACAAACTCGCCCATGATGACATCCGCACCTGGGAATTCACCTACGAAACGCAATCCAGCGCGGGGAACCTGGCCACGGCCGATGTCGTTCTGACGATCGACGGCCAGAACGATCAGCCGATCGCCTTCGACGTGGCGCTGACGGTCAGCGAGGACGATGCCTTTGCCACGGTCCAAAACCTCCAGTTCGACCCGCTGACCGGCGACGGTGTCACCGGTAGTTTCGTCGGCTCCGATATCGATATCGGCGATGTGCTGTCCTACCAGATCATCTCGGCGCCCACGGATGCCTATGGCAACCAGTATGGCGAGGTGGTCAACAACGGCGACGGCACCTTTACCTTCAACCCCAGCGATGAATTCCAGTTCCTGAACGCGGGCGAAACGCGCGATGTGACGTTCCAATACGTCGCCATCGACGACTCGGGGGTCGGCACCTCGCCGACATCGCCCGAGGAAAGCGACACCTCCGATCCGGCGACGATCACGATCACGGTCGAAGGGGCCGACGATGCCCCGGTGGGCTTCATCGACACGTTGCAGTTCGAGACCGAGAACCAGTCGATGTTCGGCACCGGCGCCGCGCTGGTGCTGCAGCCGGACCTGCCGTTCTTCGGCTTCAACACCGGCGTGCAGAGCCTGAATGCGACGATCGTGCCTAAATACACCTTCTCGGGCGACGTGCTCGAAGGCATTCTTGAAGGGATCGAGGCGGTGGCCCAGGTCTTTGCCGATATCGGCTGTGGGATCGTCAACTTCTTCGGCGGGGATTGCGACGCCGATATCGATCTGCCCAGTTCGATCACCACGCCCGGCGTGTCCACCCAGGGCAGTTTTGCCGCCAAGGTGGGCCTGCAGCCGTATTTCTACTTCACCTCGGGCGATGTCGACAGCCAGATCCCCGTGGATGTCTATTTCGAAGTGCCGCGGCAGGTTGAAAACGGTGAAACCTTTAGCATTTCCAGTGTCTATTCGGTGGATGGCGGGGCCACGTTCAACACCATGTCGCCGAACGTCAATTTCGGCATGGACTTCGTGTTCGACCTCGATACCGATCTCGACCTGGTGCTGACGTCCTCGACCTTCGGCGGCGGATCCACAACGGGAATCTGGGATCTCGATACCGGAAACATCGCGGGCTTCACGGGCGAGCTGGGCGAACCGGGCTTCAACCTCTTCGACTTCTCGGCCGAGGATGACCTGGAGACTTCGATCGACTTTGGCGATATTGCGACCCTCGACCTGAACTTCCCTGTGATCGAAACGACGGGAACTCCCGATCCGGTCGGCTCCAACACGCTGACCAGCGAGGGCGAGGATGATGTGGCCGTGCTCGACATCGATGTCGACGCGGTTGTCGCCAGGATCATCCAGGCGGCCACTGGCGTGCCGATCAAGTTCGGTGACAGTGACAGTTTCGGGCTCAACATCGACGTTGCCGGCGCCAATGTGAACTTGCTGTCCTTCGAATATGCCTGGGATATCGTCGCGGTGAACCTGATCACCACGCTCAAGGCAGTGCAGGAATTCGCGCTCAACGTGACCGATCTGCCGCTGATGGCGCTGCTGGAGGATGGATCGAGCATCACCGGCTTCTCGCTGGGCGATGAGATCACGGTGGTCACGCCCGAGACGTCCACCTTTGACCCGGATGTCGACGGCGATGCCGACGGTCTGCTCGATTTCGACGTTCAGGTCGATATGGAGGCCGTTTTCGCCAACGATTCGTGGCTGGGGCTCGACATGGACCTGTTCGCCGGTCTGCTGCGGCTGACGGGCGGGATCACGTCTGACTTCTTCAGCGGTCCCAGCATCAGCCTCTTTGACGGGCTCATCCCGTCGGTCGATGGCAACAATGACGGCTTCCTTTTCGGCAACACGTTCGAGCTGCTCAGCGATGTGCGGCTTGCCACGCTCTTTGACGAGGAGTTCCCGATCGAAGGCTGGAACACGGCGACCACTGATACGAACATGTATTTCGACGTGGCCTGAGAAACCGCCACCAAACAGGCGGCAAAACGACAGGGGCAGGGCGCGCGCGTCCTGCCCTTAGTTTTCGCCGCTGACGATCTCGACTTCCTGCACCAGGGTTCCGGTATTCGGGTTATAAACCAGGATCCGGTCGTCATCGGTGACGACCGCGTACCAGGTGTCCGACTGGGTGAAGGCCACGGCGCTGACGCCCGCCGGCAGCACGATCCGTTCGGGCAGGGGCGGGCGGGTTTCCGAGAACTTGATGACAAAGAGCGCAATGATCACTAGAAGGCCGAGGATCATCGTCGCGGTCAGCACCGTCACCAGAAGCCGCAGGAATTTCAGCGTCTTCGCATCCACCGGTTGGGGAGTGTCATCCATTGCCTGAAACCCTTGTCACTTTCCGGATCATGGCCAATCCGCCCGGGCGCCTTGATAAGGCGCTTTCGCGCGATGTGCCAGAGGCGGCGGCCTTGTCGCGTTCGCGGCTGGCGCGGCTGATCGCGGCGGGGGCGGTGCGGGTGAACGGCGCGGTGGCCGATAACCCCAAGGCCCGCGTGGCCGAGGGCGATCACGTCGAGATCACTGTGGAGGCCGCCGCAGAAAGCCATATCGGCGCCGAAGAGATCGCGCTCGACGTGGTCTTTGAGGATGACGACCTGATCGTCATCAACAAACCCGCCGGCATGGTGGTACATCCCGCGCCGGGCAGCCCCGGCGGAACGCTGGTCAACGCGCTTCTGCATCATTGCGGCGACAACCTGTCGGGCGTGGGCGGCGTGGCCCGGCCTGGCATCGTGCACCGCATCGACAAGGATACCAGCGGTCTTCTGGTGGTGGCGAAATCCGACCGCGCGCATCAGGGGCTGGCGGCCCAGTTCGAAAAGCACACGGTGACGCGCTATTACCTCGCCGTCGTCTACGGCGTGCCCGATGCCGCCGATCCGCGCCTGCGGGGCGTGCGCGGCGTCAGTTTCGAGACCGGCAACATCATGAAGATCACCAGCGGCCTCGCGCGGCACAAACATGACCGCCAGCGCCAGGCGGTGCTGTTCGATGGTGGACGGCACGCGGTCACGCGCGCACGCACGGTCGAAACCTTCGGCGCGCCGCCGGTCATTGCGCTGATGGAATGCTGGCTTGAAACCGGGCGCACCCACCAGATTCGCGTGCACATGGCCCATGCGGGCCATGGCCTCGTGGGCGATCCGGTCTATGGCGGGCGGCGCAAGCTGCCGGAAAAGGCGCTGCCGCCGGCGGCTCTTGCCGCCGCGCGCGCCTTCCCCCGCCAGGCCCTGCATGCCGCCGTCCTGGGTTTTGTCCACCCTGTCAGCGGCGACGAGATGCGGTTCGAGGCGCCGATGCCCGCCGACATGGCCGCGCTTCTGGCGGCGCTGCGCGGTCAGGAGGGCTGACCCGTGCCGCCGCGCCGGGTGACCAGCCACAGCGCCAGCGCGCTTTCGGCCAGCAGCGGCACCAGGTAGGCGGGCTGCATCGCCGCGTTCAGGTCCGGGGCAACCAGCCGCGTCACCGAGCCGAGCAGATAGACCACCCCCGCCGCGCCGACGCCCCAGCCGATCAGACGCGGCACGCCCGCGCGCACCAGCAACCACGCCATGATCAGGCTGTTCACGCCGAAAAAGACCAGCCCGATGTCATAGCCCACCGCATGCTGCATCAGCTGCGCGCCGGCGTGCTGCCCCGTTGCCATCAGATGCGCCGCAGCCACCAGCACCAATAGGTTCGCCCCGATCACCGCCGCCTGCATCAGCCGCAGCACCATCGCCGCCAGCGCCAGCATCTCATCGATCTGGCGCAAGAGCGCAAACAGCAGCACGGCCAGCGCCACATCGGCCAGCGCCATGCCGGTGTCCGACAGGATCGACAGCCGCAAAATCGCTGCATCGCCAGTGTCCGCCGCCATCGGCCGCAACACCGCCTCACCGGTGATCCCCAGCACGATGATCGCGATATAGAACACACCGGCCCATCTGGCCCGGGCGGCGTTGCGGGTGAAAATGTGATCCGCCATGCTCGCTCTCCCGTAATCTATGTAACAACAAGGAAAGCATAGGTTATGCAGCCATCGGGGAAAATTGGCGGAAATTGCAGTGACATCATGCAAAATTGCATGGAAATGGCCCGACTGGCCTGCGTTTCTTTCGGTTTTCGTCATGAATCGCACATCGCCGTGAGCCCTGAACGCAATAGGATGAAACCGCGACGGAAAAACCTTAGTATTTCGTTAAAGAATTACGCGTACGGGCCTTGAAACCCTGCACACGCGTTCTTACATCGATGTTAACTCGATAAACATTGGAGGGACGATCCAACAGATGGGCAACTATGCAAATCTCCCGGCACCGACACCTGAAGGCGGCCTGAACCGCTATCTTCAGGAAATCAGGAAGTTTCCGCTTCTTGAGCCCGAGGAAGAATACATGCTCGCCAAGCGCTGGGTCGAAGAACAGGACACCGAGGCCGCGCACAAGATGGTGACATCGCACCTGCGGCTGGCCGCCAAGATCGCCATGGGCTATCGCGGCTATGGCCTGCCCCAGGCCGAGGTCATCTCCGAGGCCAACGTGGGCCTCATGCAGGCTGTCAAACGCTTCGACCCGGAAAAGGGCTTCCGCCTCGCGACCTACGCGATGTGGTGGATCCGCGCCGCGATCCAGGAATACATCCTGCGCTCGTGGAGCCTGGTGAAGCTCGGCACGACCTCGGCGCAGAAGAAGCTCTTCTTCAACCTGCGCAAGGCCAAGGCCCGCATCGGCGCGCTTGAGGATGGCGACATGCGCCCCGAGAACGTCGAGCGCATCGCGCATGATCTCGGCGTGACAGAGGACGAGGTCATCTCGATGAACCGGCGCCTGTCGGGCGGTGACGCGTCGCTGAACGCGACCGTCGGCCAGGAAGGCGAAGGCACGATGCAATGGCAGGACTGGCTCGAGGACGAAGATGCCGACCAGGCCTCCGACTATGCTGAGAAGGACGAGCTCGAAGCGCGCCGCGAGATGCTGACGCAGGCGATGGACGTGCTCAATGACCGCGAGAAGGACATCCTGACCCAGCGGCGTCTGAGCGAGGAAACCATCACGCTCGAAGATCTTTCGGGCCAGTATGGCGTCAGCCGCGAGCGTATCCGCCAGATCGAGGTGCGTGCCTTCGAGAAATTGCAGAAGCGCATGCGCGAACTGGCCTCCGAAAAAGGCATGCTGCCTGCCGCCTGATCTCCTCCCAAAGGTCGGCAGCATCCATAGGCCCCGCCCAGGCTCCTCCCCGGGCGGGGCTTTCTTTTGCGCGCGCGCGCGACCTTGCGCCAAGTCAATTACGCCGGCAGCCGAATTCGGTTAGTCTGTCTTGGAAATTCCAGTGTGTTCACGTCGAAACCGACAACGACAGGAGAGAAATATGAAACCAACGAAAACCCTGATCCTTCTTGCCAGCGAAGCCAGGATGCGGCTGTGCGAAAACACCGGCGTGGGCAAGGGCGTCAGCGAATTCGCAACCCGCAGCATCGACGACTACGCCGATATCGCGGCCGATTACGCCGATATGCCCGGCCGTGGCCAGGCCGCTCCGGGCACGGCCCAGCACAAGTTCGAGCGCCCCACCTCCGAGCGCGAGCAGAAACGCGATGACTTCGCCGATCACGTCATTGCCGAGGCCGCGCAGGCCTTTGCCAAGGGTGGCTATGACCGCCTGGTCGTGGCGGCCCCGCCCAAGATGCTCGGCGCCTTGCGAGACAGCCTGCCGGCTCCGCTGAAATCCGCGCTTCTGGCCGACATGGACAAGGATCTCACCAACATCCCCGAGGCCGACCTGGCCGCACATTTCGAAGAGGTCCTGGCGGTCTGATCCGCCAGGAATGTCCCGATGCCAGATGAAGACAAACTCTCGGGCCGGCTGCATGGTGAGCAGTTCGAGCCCGAGACACCCGATTCGATGCCGATGCGCATCCTCTTCGTGCTGCTCATCGCGATGATGCTCAGCGTGGCCCAGACCGTGCTGGGCGTTCTGACGCTGGTGCAGATCGTGATCATGCTAATCAACAAGGGCACGCCCAACCGTAACCTGGCCGATTTCGGCACCGATCTGGGCGTGTGGATGGCCAAGGCCGCGCGCTACATGACCGCCGGATCCGAGGTCAAACCCTGGCCGTGGAGCGCACTCGACTAGCGCGCCTCACTCCAGCCGGGCGCGCAGTACGCGCAGCATGTTGCCGCCCATCACCTTGCCGATCTGCCCCTCGCTCAGCCCGGCCCGGATCAGCGCGTCGGTCAGCGCCGGCAGTTCGCTGGTGTCGAAGGCCGTGGTCACCGCCCCGTCGAAATCCGATCCCAGCGATATGTGATCCTCGCCCACCGCGGCGATGCCGGCGGCAATCATCGCGGCAATCCCGTCCGGGTCGATCCGGTCACAGGCCACCTCGGCCCAGTATCCCATGCCGATCACTCCGCCGCTGGCGGCGATCGCCTGCATCAGGTCATCGGGAATGTTGCGCTTGACCGGGCAATGCGAATGGATGCCCTAATGGCTCAGCACGATCGGCACATCGGTCATCTCCAGTACGTCACGCACCACCTGCGCGCTGGAATGCGCCACGTCGATCACCACCGGCATCCCAGCCAGTTCCTTCACCACCGCGCGGCCGATTGCGGTCAGGCCATGACTGCCGGTGCCGTGCAGGCTGCCGCCCAGTTCGTTGTCAAAGAAATGCTGCAGCCCGAACACCCGGTGCCCGGCCTCGTAAAGGCGCGGCAGGTTGGCCAGGTTGCCCTCCAGCGGGTGGAGCCCCTCGACCCCCAGGATACCGCCGACCACCTGCTGGCCCGCGGCCCGGATGGCCGGCACCGCCTCCAGGTCGGTCCGGGTGCGGATGATTTTCAACTGACCGTTCGACGCCGCTTCGAACCGCGCCAGTTTCCCGCCTGGTAGATCGCCCGCTCGAAAAGCGAACTCCAGCTGCGCATCGGCCAGAGCTGCGCGACGGCCAGGAGTGTGATGTCGTCGCGCGCCTCGGCCGAGTTGCTGTCATAGTTCAGTCCTGCCGGTGATTTCGTCACAGCGGTGAACACCTGCACCGCCACGCCCCCCTCGATCAGACGGGGGATATCCACCTGGCCCCGGTCACCGCGCGCCAGCAGGTCACGCTTCCACAAAAGCGAATCTGCGTGCCAGTCGCCGATCGCCAGCCCGCGATGCAGTGCCCGCGCGGCCTCGGACACCGGATAGGGCTCATGCGCCACCACCTTGTTCTGCTGCCGCTCGACGATCCCCGGCACAAGGGTCCAGAACCCCGCTGGTCCCAGTACCACCAGCGCCAGAGCCACGCCCAACAGCCGCTTCACCCACCGCATCGCATATCCTCCCTGGTCGCGCCGCGTCGCGATTTACCCACGCCCCGCGATTCGCCACAATCGCGACGCGAGGGCACCCGATCCGTCCTTCATCTGACCGAAAATACCTCGGGGGGAGTCACAAAACCCCGATTTTGTGACCGGGGGGCAGCGCCCCCCGGCGGGTCCGATCGCATCCGCGATCGGAAGCCGGTCAGAGCGCGCGCCAGCCGATATCGCGCCGGCAGAACCCGTCCGCCCAGTCGATCCTGTCCACCATCGCATAGACCCGGTCGCGCGCCTCCTGCAGGCTCGCCCCGCGGGCGGTGACGTTCAGAACCCGGCCGCCCGTGGCCACGATCTGCCCGTCCTGCTCCGTCGTGCCGGCATGAAAGACCATGTGGAAACTGTCCTCGGGGCAGTTCTCCAGCCCCTTGATCACGCTGCCTTTTTCATATGCTCCCGGGTATCCACACGCGGCCATCACCACCGTCATCGCATGGTCGTCGGCCCAGTTCACCGAGCACCCGGCCAGCCGTCCCTCGGCGGCAGCCTGCATCAGGTCCAGCGCCTGCGCGCCCAGCCGCATCATCAGCACCTGGCATTCCGGATCGCCGAAGCGGACATTGTATTCCACCAGCCGCGGCTGGCCGTCCTTGATCATCAGGCCCACGTACAGCACCCCCTGGTAGGGCGTGCCGCGCCGCGCCATTTCCTTCAGCGTCGGATAGACGATCTCGGCCATGGTCTTCTCGGCGATCGCGTCACTCAGCACCGGCGCGGGCGAATAGGCACCCATGCCGCCTGTGTTGGGCCCGGTGTCGCCTTCGCCGACGCGCTTGTGGTCCTGCGCGGTGCCGATGGGCAGCGCATCCTCGCCATCGCACAGGACAAAGAAGGACGCCTCTTCGCCCTCCATGAATTCCTCGATCACCACCTCGGCACCCGCCGCGCCGAATTCGCCGCCGAACATGTCATCCAGTGCCGCCAGCGCCGTATCCATGTCCATCGCCACGATCACGCCCTTGCCTGCGGCCAAGCCATCGGCCTTGATCACGATCGGCGCGCCCTGTTCCTCGACATAGGCCTTCGCCGCCGCATGATCGGTGAAATGGGCGTATCCCGCGGTGGGGGCCTGCGCCGCGTCGCAGATCTCCTTGGTAAAGCTCTTGCTGGCCTCCAGCCTTGCGGCGGCTTCCGACGGGCCGAAAACCGTGATGCCGGCATCGCGAAGCTGGTCGGATACCCCCACCGCGAGCGGCGCCTCGGGGCCGACGATCACGAAGTCGATGGCGTTCTCCTCGGCGAAATTCACCACCGCGGCGCCGTTCATGATGTCGAAGCTGGCGCATTCCGCGATCTGGCCGATCCCGGCATTGCCCGGCGCCACGATCAGCTTGTCGCATTTGGGGTTCTGCATCACCGCCCAGGCGAGGGCATGTTCACGCCCGCCACTGCCGAGGATAAGGATGTTCATGGGCTTGCCCTTCCGCTTGGCCTTCGCTCGCCCGCGTTCTAAGGTCAGACCCGCAAATACACAAGCGAGGCGGAATGTCCGACCTGATCGACGATCCCACACCGGGCCTGAACGAGCCCGAGTTCTCCGTCACCGAGATCTCGAACGCGATCAAGCGCGTGATCGAGGGCGAGTTCGGCCATGTCCGCATCCGCGGCGAGGTGGGCCGCGTCAGCCGTCCGCGCTCGGGGCATCTCTATCTCGACTTGAAGGACGAGAAATCGGTTCTGAACGGGGTGATCTGGAAGGGTGTCGCCGCGCGGCTCTCGGTCCAGCCCGAAGAGGGGATGGAAGTGGTGGCCACCGGCCGGATGACCACCTTCGGCGGGCAGTCGCGCTACCAGATCGTGATCGAGGATATCAAGCCCGCCGGCATGGGCGCGCTGATGGCGATGCTGGAAAAGCGCAAGCAGATGCTCGCGGCCGAGGGGCTCTTCGCGCCCGAGCGCAAGCAGCCCTTGCCCTACCTGCCCGAGATCATCGGCGTCGTCACCTCGCCCTCGGGCGCGGTGATCCGCGATATCCTGCACCGGTTGCGCGATCGCTTCCCGCGCAAGGTGCTGGTCTGGCCGGTGGCCGTGCAGGGCGAAAAATGCGCCGCCGAAGTGGCCCATGCCATCCGTGGCTTCAACGCGCTGGAACCGGGCGGGCGCATCCCGCGCCCCGACCTGATCATTGTCGCGCGCGGTGGCGGCAGCATCGAGGACCTCTGGGGCTTCAACGAGGAAATCGTTGCCCGCGCTGCCGCCGACTCGCAGATCCCGCTTATCTCCGCCGTGGGGCATGAAACCGATACCACGCTGATCGACTATGTCGCAGACAAGCGCGCGCCGACACCCACCGCGGCCGCCGAACTGGCGGTGCCGGTGCGGCTCGAACTCATGGCCTGGGTCGACGGGCAGGGCGCGCGCATGGCCAATGCGCTGAGCCAGACGATCACGTCGCGCGGCCAGCGCCTGCGCGATCTGTCGCGTGCGCTGCCGCGCCCCGACACGCTGCTCGACACGCCGCGCCAGCGGCTCGACCGCGCGGGCGAACGCCTGCCCGCCGCGCTCATCACCGGGGTGCAGCGCCGCCGTGTCGCGCTGTCCGAGGCATCGGGCTCGCTGCGCCCCTCGCTGCTCGCGCGGCAGGTCGCGACCGAGCGCCGCCGGCTGGACAATGCCGCGCCGCGCCTGGCGCAGGGGCTGGCCAAGGCGGTGCAGGCCAAGGGCGAAGCCCTGGGCCGCCGCGCCGACCGGCTGACGCTTGGCCCGATCCGGCGCGAACTCGCCCGCCAGTCCGACCGGCTCGACGCGCTTTCGCGCCGCCTGTCTGAGGCCGGCACCCGCCAGACCGGGGAATGGCGCCGCAGGATCGACGCGCTCGACCGGCTGCGCGAAACCTTGGGCTACAAGGCCACGTTGAAACGCGGCTATGCCGTGGTCCGGGGCGAGGCCGGCGTGCTGACCACGAAGAAAGCGGCGGAACAGGCCACGGCGCTGGAGATCGAGTTCCAGGACGGTCGGCTCAAGCTGGGGGGCGGCGGCGGTGGCGGCGGTACGGCGCGGCGGGCGGCCAAACCCGGCAAACCACCCGAGCAGGGCAGCCTGTTCTAGGTCACCTCAGACGCCCACCTCGGGGCCCAGGCACAGCATCGGCTTGTCGCTTTGCTCGACCTCGTAAAGCTCGGTCGCGGCCGGATCGTTCATGAACCGCGCGATCAGCCCGCGCGGCCCCTTTGCAAAGCTCCAGCAGTGCGGCTCGGGCTCGTCCTCGTAAACGAAACAGATCAACCCGGCCTCCTCGTACCAATGCCCCTCCTTGCACTTGCCATCCAGGAACGACCAGCGCACGCGCTGATCGTCGAGGTATTCCTCGGCGCCATAGGGCCGCCCGGCTTCTCCGAAATAGTAGGTCTTGCCACGGGTCAACGCGTCGAATTCCGGCCCGCTCAGCGCGTCCTGCGCCATCGCCGCGCCGGTCCATAGGATGAAAAGGAAGACTGCCCGCCACATGATCCCAGCCTAACCGCTTTGCCCCAGCCGCGAAAGCTCGCGCGCCATCACCCGCCGCCACATCGGCGGAAAAAGGGCAATTACCGCCATCACCGGCAGGGAATGTGGCAGGATCGGCATGCCCTGGCGCAGCCGCAGGGCGGGGTAGGGGCGCATCGGGTGCAAATGGTGATCGGAATGGCGCGGGGCATTCACCATCAAGGCCGAGGAAAACCAGTGCGGTGAATTCCAGCTATGCGCATCCGTCACCGGTTCGGGCCTCCCGTCGGCATTCGTGGCACGGCGCAGCCCGTAATGCTGCACGTAATCGGCCAGCAGAACCTGTGCCTGCGCGTAGATCGCCAGGAACAGGTAGGCCAAAAGGCCCGGCGCTCCGAAAAACACCGCGCTGGCCAACAGGAACGCCGCCGCCCCGCCAACATAGGTGACATAGGGATTTAACAGGATCGGCCGCCCCGCGCGTTTCAGGCGCGCGCTCTCGGCCCGCAGCCCGGCCCGGAACGAGCCCGCCCAAGCGCGCAGGAAAAAGCGATAGAACCCTTCGCCGCGCGGGGCGGAATTGGGATCGGCCGCGCTGCCGATATGCACGTGATGCACCAGCACATGCGCCGAGGCATGATGCCCGATCAGCATCGAGGTATAGACCCAGCGGCCCAACGTCCGCGCCCCCCGGCTGCTGCGATGGATCAGCTCATGCGCGTTGGGATGGCTGACCTGTCCCATCCACAGCGCGGCGGCGACCAGGATCAGCAGGATTTCCCAAAGGCCCAACTGTCCGGCCGCAACGGCGGCCAGCACACCCGCCAGCAGCCCGAACTGCGCCAGGCCAAGGCCGATTGCCAACCCGTCGCCACTGGGAAACTCCGCGCCCTCCGGCGCCTCGGGCAGAAGTCGTGGCACCAGCCGGTCCATCGCTGCGGCAAAGACCGTCATGTAGGCCAGCGCCGCAACCGCCCACGCCCCGCCCAGCCCGCAGGCTGCCAGGATCAGCGCCGCCGGGCTCAGCGTGGCCAATGTGAAGAGCGTCATCTGCATGCGTCCGGCTCCTTTGCGGTCCGGCCCTGAAACATCGCACCAAACCACGCATCATCCGTTAAAATCTAAACCCGCCGGTTTAGCGGCGCAATCGGGCAAAACCGGCGGCATCTGCGCGGCACCGGGGCGGTTTTGCCTCGCGCGCGGGGCCCAAACCGCGTAGGCCTTGCGCCAAAGGACAGGAGAGCATCTTGGACACCACACCGCTCACGCTTGCCATCGCTGCGGGCCTGTTGGCCGCGCTCTACTGGTGGCGTTACTGCCACGCAGGGCCCAGCTGGTCGAAATCCGTGGTGAAAACCGCCTCGGTCCTGCTGCTGGCGCTCTCGGCATGGGCCGCGGGCGGCCCCGGTCTTCTGCTCGTGGCGCTTCTCCTTTGCGCACTGGGCGATTACCTGCTGTCGCGCCCGACCGAGGGCGAATTCATGGCCGGTGTCGGCGCCTTCGCCGCCGGGCATGTCGCCTATGTCGTGCTGTTTCTTGCGCAGGGTGGGGCGCAGCCGCTCTCGCCCTGGCTAACCGCTGCGCTGCTGCTTCTGGGCGTGGTGATGGCAACCATCCTGTGGCGGCGCGCAGGCGCGCTGCGCGGGCCGGTCATGGTCTATATCCCGGTCATCCTGTCGATGGGTCTTGCCGCCCAGACGTTGCCCGCCAGCGGCGCACTGGCGCTGGCGCTGCCGGCGGCGCTGCTGTTCATCGCCTCCGATTTCATCCTTTCGCATGAGATGTTCGTGCTGCCGGAAACGCACCCCCTGCGGCGGTTCACCCCCTTTGCGGTCTGGCCCACCTACTGGGGCGCGCAATCGTTGTTCACGCTGGCCTTCGCGCTGCTCTAACGATCGTTGCGGTAGACCGCGCAGATACACCCCCGCGCCTTCAGCTTTCGGCACAGCCCCCAGGCGTCCTCGCGGCTGTCGCGCCCGATCCGGGCCATGAAATACCCGCCCTTCGGGCTGGCCCGGCTTTTCTGGAACACGAAATCGGGTTTTTCACCTTCGACCTGCCCGGCGCAGGCGCGGGTTTTCTCGGCATATTGCGCGCGGGCGCGATCGCGGGTGGTGCCAAAGGCCACCTGCACGCCCCAGGGCTTCAGCCGCGGCTTCGGCCGCGGCATCGGCGACAGTTTGCGATCCCGCGCCAGTTGGTAGCACGCCCCGCGAAACGGCAGCTGCTTGTCCAGCCGCAGATCGGGGGTCTCTACCCCGTCCTCCAGCCAGTCCTGCCAGCTCAGCCCGGTGATGATGGCGACATAATCCACTGTCTCCCGCGCCAGCCCCCCGGTGCCCGCGACAATCCCCTCGGCCCGCCTCTCGCCCCCGTTATAGCCCACGGCGGCCAGGCCCGGATTGCCGTAACGCTTTGACATTTCGGTCAGATATTGCGCGGAATGCTCCAGCGCCTCGGCCGGGTTGAAGGCATCGCGCAGCCCCCTGATCCGCGCGGTCGACGGGATGAACTGCGCAATCCCCTGCGCGCCCGCAGGGCTGACGGCATAGGGGTCGAACCGGCTTTCCTGCCAGATCAGCCGCGCGAAAAACCCCGGGTCGAGGCCATGGCGCGCCGCGAAATGCTCGATCGCCTGGCAGGTGTCATGCACGAAATGCGCGGGCCGGATGCATTCCACATGCCCCCACCTGCCCGAGGAACAGGCCGCATCGGGCGGCGCCGCCTGCGCCGCGCCGGACAAACCCAGGAAAATCGCGAACAGAACCCGTTTCATCACGCTTTCATCCTGCGCCGCCGGGCGCGCCACTGCAATCCGCCTTTTCATGCGCGCCAAGGCGGATTAAGTGAAAAGGACAGAACTCAAGGGGCGCCCATGTCATTCTTCCGCAAGCTCAAGGACCGGCTGTTCAAATCCTCGTCGAAACTCGAAGAGGGGCTGGACGCGATTGTCGAGGATGGCGGCGTTGCCGAGGAGATCGAGATCGAAATCCCCGACGAGCCCGAGGAAGAGGCGCAGGCCGCGCCCGAACCTGCGCCCGAACCCGCGCCGGAACCGGAGCCTGAACCGGAGCCAGAGCCCGAGCCGGAACCTGAACCTGAGCCGGAACCGGAAGCAGAGCCCGAAGAGCCGCCGGTCGAGGAACCCTATGAGGCGCCAGCCGAAGAACCCGAGCCCGAGCCGGCGCCCGAACCCGAGCCCGAAGAGCCCGAGGAGGTGCCTGCCACCCCCGAACCCGAACCCGAGGAGCCGCCGCAGGAAATTCCGCCGCTCGAAGAACCCGAGCCGGAGCCCGAGCCGCAACCCGAAGAGCCCGAACCCGAGATCGTGCCCGAGCCCGGGCACGAGCCGGAACCCGACGATACACCCGAAGAGGCGCCCGAGCCCGAGGAGCCCGAAGCGAAACCCGCGCCCGAGGAATTGCCCGAGGACCTGCCCGAAATCGCGCCGTCCCCGGCCGATCCCACACCCGCGCCCGCCCCGGTCGAGATCCCCGAAGAGTCGGTCGACGCCATCGCCGGCCCGGCTTCGATCAGTGTCGAGGAAACCTCGCGCAAACCGGGTTTCCTCAGCCGCCTCCTGCGGCGCGAAAAGAAAACCGTGGTCCGCCGCGTGCTCGATGACGACATGCTCGAACAACTCGAAGAGCTGCTCATCGCCTCGGACATGGGCGTCGATACCGCGCTGCGCGTCACCGCCAACATGGCCGAGGGCCGCTTCGGCCAGAAACTCTCGGTCGACGAGATCAAGCGCCTCCTTTCCGATGAAATCACCCGCGTGATGGAGCAGGTCGCCCGCCCGATGCCGCTTTATCCCAACAAGCCGCAGGTCGTGCTGGTGGTGGGTGTGAACGGGTCCGGCAAGACCACGACCATCGGCAAGCTCGCCAGCCAGTTCAAGGCCGCGGGCAAGAAGGTGGTGATCGCCGCGGGCGATACGTTCCGCGCCGCGGCCGTCGAACAGCTCCAGGTCTGGGGCGACAGGGCAGGGGTGCCGGTGCTCACCGCGCCCGAGGGCTCCGATCCGGCCAGCCTCGCCTTTGACGCGCTCAAGCAGGCCCAGGCAGAGGGCGCGGACCTCCTGATGATCGACACCGCGGGCCGCCTGCAGAATCGCAAGGACCTGATGGAGGAACTGGCCAAGATCGTCCGCGTGATCCGCAAGATCGACGAGAGCGCCCCGCACAACACGCTTCTCGTGCTCGATGCGACCACGGGCCAGAACGCGCTCAGCCAGGTCAAGACCTTCCAGGAACTGGCCGATGTCTCGGGCCTCGTGATGACGAAACTCGACGGCACCGCCAAGGGCGGCGTGCTGGTGGCGCTGGCCGACAAGTTCGGCCTGCCGATCCATGCCATCGGGGTGGGCGAACAGATTGACGATCTCGCGCCCTTCGACCCGCAGGAATTCGCCGACGCGCTCACCGGGCTTGAGCGCTGAAACACCCGTTGTGCCAGTGACATGAGGGCGCGTGCCGCAGACCACCCGGTTTTTTCATCTTGCCGCAAATATCCTGCGGGGGTCCGGGGGTGCAAAACCCCCGGCGTCTGCGGCCAGTTGAAAGGGTAACGGGTGAGCGACTGGATTATATCGCTGGAAGGCACCGAGGCCGGGCATCGCGCGGCGCTGATGCTGGCGCTCTTGGCCGCGGTGCTGCATGCGATATTCGGCGCGTTGCAAAAGGGCCGGTTCGATCCGTGGCTCAGCCGCGGGGCGATTGATGGCGCTTATGGCCTCATGGCGGCACCCATTGCCTTTTTTCTCGTGCCCTGGCCCGAACCCTTCATGTGGCCGATCTTCATCGCCGCCTATTTCATCCACACGGCCTACAAGCTCATCCAAGCGATGGCCTACACGCGCGGCGCCTATACCGTGGTCTACCCGGTGGTGCGCGGCACCGGTCCGCTTTTCACCGTGATCGGGGCCTGGCTGCTTTTCGGCGAGACGTTCAACTGGGTGCAATGGCTGGGCGTTTTCACCCTTCTGGCGGGCATTTACGGGCTCGCGCTCTATAACCTGCGCAAGATCACGGTGGGCCGGGAAACCCTGCCGGCGGCACTGGGGCTTGCGGTTCTGGGCGGGCTCTTCGTGGCGCTCTACACCACCTGGGACGCCTACGGCATCCGCGCCACCGCCGATCCCTTCACCTTCCTTGCATGGTTCTTCTTCATCGACGGGCTGACCTTCCCGGTTATCGCCGGGCTGCGCTATCGCTCGATGCTGTCGCCGCCGCCGCTGGCGCCGCTCCTGCGCATGGGGGTGATCGGGGCCTTCATCGCCTTCGCCAGTTTCGGCTCGATCATGCTGGCCACGCGCCTCGACAAGGTGGGCGAGGCCGCGGTGCTGCGCGAAACCTCGACCGTCTTTGCCGCCCTGATCGGCTGGGTCATGCTGGGCGAAAGCACGGGCCCGCGTCGAATTGCCCTCATGGCCTTGATTGCGGCGGGCGCCGTGATAGTTGAGATGGGCGGATAGGAGAGCCCATGACCGAGACACGCCACATCAACCCGCTGCTGAAAACCGCCCTCGAACTGGGGCCGGTCATCGCATTCTTCGTGGCCTATATCTGGATCAAGGACCGGGTCTTTACCATCGCCGGGACCGAGTATTCGGGTTTTATCATCGTCACCGCCGGCTTCATCCCCCTGATGATCCTGACCACCGCCATCCTCTGGCGGCTCACCGGCCATCTCAGCCGGATGCAGATCCTCACGCTGGTGCTGGTGGTGGTGTTCGGCGGCCTGTCGGTCTGGCTCAACGATCCCAGCTTCATCAAGATGAAACCGACGATCCTTTACGCGATGTTCGGGGCCATCCTGGGCGTCGGCCTGCTGCGGGGCCAATCCTACCTGCAGCACGTGATGGACGGGATGATGCCGCTGCAGCCGCAGGGCTGGCTGCTTCTCACCCGTCGCCTGATGCTGTTCTTCTTCGGGCTCGCCATCGCCAATGAGCTGGTCTGGCGCCTGATGTCCGAGGCCGCCTGGGTCAACTTCAAGACCTTCGGCCTGACCGCCGCGATCTTCGCGTTTTTCATGACGCAGGGTAAACTATTTCGCGATTACGGAACCGAGGAAGACTGATCCCCGATCCGGGCCAATACGGCCAATCAAACGCTATCGTCTCGAATTTGCGTTCAATTTCGGACAACTACCGCGCTTTTGCCGATTTCTCGCCATGAATCGCCCGCAGGGTCCACCCCATGTTTGGATATCACCTCAGAGTGCTTTGGGTGCTGGTCACCTCCGTCGCGCCGATCCCGATCGAACGGATCTGGCCGGTCATGATGTTCCTGCTCGGCTTCGTGTCGCTCCGGAACCTGCAGATGGATGAGGCTGCGGCCTTCGTGTTCGCCGCCGTGGTGGCCCAGGTCTACGTGATCTGGAAAAACCTGCCCGATGCCGCCCGCGATCTGCGCCGCACCGGCGATGGCACCCTGAAGGTCCTGCGCTACGGCGTGGCCGCTACGATTGCCGCTTCCGCCGTGCAACTCTGGATTCTCGACCCGGTGATCACGCAGCGGATGTTGTCGATGTCCTGCCTCGTCTACGCCACGGCCATGCTGTGGGGGGCGATGGGCAACCCGCGCATCCGCGAAATGGTGGTCCCGTCGGTCGCCGGCCGGCCCGTGCCGGAAACCCCGCGCACGCATTTCCTGCGTCTCAACACGCTGGCCGCGCTTCTGGTGCTGGTCGTGAACGAGGCGCTGGTGGCCGCGCAGTTCGACCTGACGACCCGGGTGTCGATCCTCGCCATCCTGCCGCTGGTGATCCACGTGCTCTACGAGATCACGGCCATCCTTACCGTACCGCTCGAGGAAAGCTGAGTTCCGCGAACGCGACGCGCGCGTCGCGGGCAGTGCCCGGTCCGTCCCCCACAGGGCGGGTTAATCCCCGCTCGGTCGGGCCGGGTGCTGCCACCTGAAGCGTGCGCATTTCCCAAGTCCGGCCCCGCCGTGGCCACAGTTGCACGGTAGGATCGGGCACATGATCCGTCTGCGCTATTATTCGATGGTGCTGTGGCTCTTGCTGCGGTCGATTCCGCCGGTCTCGCCGGGGCGGTTGACAATGCCGGTTGTGTTCCTCTCAAGCTGGACGGTGCTGCGGGGGCTGGCGTTCAATGAAACCCTCGCCTTTGTCTGGGCCGGGGTTCTTGCCCAGTTCGCTCAGGTCTGGGGGGTGCTGCCAGTGTCCCTCTGGCATCAGCGCCGCCTGTTCGGCCGCGCGCGGCCGGGCGGCTGGTACGCCATTTCCTTTGCACTTGCGGCGTTCGGCGTGCAGGTTTTCTGGGCCGATCCCGTGGTCAGCCAGCGCTTTGTCACGGCCTATGGCGGTCTCTATATCGCCATCATGGTCTGGGGGATCTCGGGCGATCGGGTCGTTCTTGATCGCTTTGCCCCGGTTCCGGATCAATCGAAGGTCTCGCAGGCTTTCCGCCGCCACCTGCTCAAGCTCTATGCACTGGTGGCCTTCCTCGTGATCGTGGTCAATGAAACGCTGCTGGCCATGGCGGCCCCGCTTGCGGCGCGTGTGGCTGTGCTGGCGCGGCTACCAATCGCGCTTCATGTCTTCTTCGAAACAGCTCTGCGCCTCACTGCGCCGCTCGGGGAAGACAGCTAGGCCGCGCCTCAGCCCTTCTGCCCAAAGAGCACCTTGTGGCTGTCGGTGTTCTGCTGCGGGGTCTGGCGCAGCTCCGCATAAAGCGCGCGGCCCGCCTTGACGCCTTCGCGCGCGCCCACCTGGTCCAGCCAGCGGGCGAAATGCGGCTTGTCCTCCAGGGTTTGTTGTTGCCCCTCCCACAGCGAGGCCCAGCCCCAGATCGCCATGTCGGCGATGGAATAGAAATCCCCCGCCACGTACTCATTCTCGGCCAGCCTCGTGTCCAGCACCTTGTAAAGTCGCGCCACCTCGTTGCGATAGCGGTCCTGCGCATAGGGCAGCACCTGCGGCGGGTCCATCACGGGTGCATATTTCAGGAAATGATGCGCCTGGCCCGCCATCGGCCCCAAGCCACCCATCTGCCACATCAGCCATTCCTCCACGGCGATCCGCTCCCGCTCGGTCTGGCCGTAAAACCGCCCGGTCTTGCGCGCCAGGTACATCAGGATCGCCCCGCTCTCGAAGACCGAGATCGGCGCGCCGTCGGGCCCTTCGGGATCGACGATCGCCGGCATCCGGTTGTTGGGCGAGATTTTCAGGAACTCCGGCGCGAACTGCTCGCCCTTGCCGATGTTCACGATCTTCGTCTCATAGGGCAGGCCCATCTCCTCGAGCGCGATGGAGATTTTCCACCCGTTCGGGGTGGGCCAGAAATAGAACTCGATCGGTTGGGTCATCGCGCATCTCCTTTACGGCAATCATGCCGGTTTCGCCGTCCCGGGCAACCACCCCCGCGACATTTTGTTGACCGCGCAGCGCCGCCGCGCTAAACGCCGCAGCACGTGGCGATTTGTTACCGGATTGCGGGCCACGCTAAATATGCCGCTAAAGAGGTCATCGGACGGGCCCCCCGCTTCGCGTGACCGCGACCGGGGGTTTTTTTGTGGGCGAAGGCCCCGAAAGGAGCGACCGATGAGCAAGGACTGGAACAAGCGCACCGCGCTGGTGCATGGCGGCACCCGCCGATCGCAATACAACGAGGTGAGCGAGGCGATCTTCCTCACTCAGGGTTTTGTCTATGACAGCGCCGAACAGGCCCAGGCCCGGTTTATCGAGGCCGGCCCCGACGACTTCATCTATGCCCGCTACGGCAACCCCACCGTCGCCATGTTCGAAGAACGTATCGCCGCGCTGGAAGGGGCCGAGGACGCCTTTGCCACCGCTTCGGGCATGGCCGCCGTCAACGCTGCACTCACCTCCTGCCTGAAGGCCGGCGATCACGTTGTCGCCGCCCGCGCGCTTTTTGGCTCCTGCCTCTACATCCTCGAAGAGATCCTGCCGCGCTTCGGCGTGGCGGTCGATTTCGTCGATGGCACCGATCTTGATCAGTGGCGCGCCGCGGTCCGGCCCGAAACCCGTGCCGTGTTCTTCGAATCCACCGCCAACCCCACGCTCGAAGTGATCGACATCGCCGCGGTGGCGGAAATCGCCCATGCCCATGACGCGCTCGTCATCGTCGACAACGTCTTTGCAACGCCCGTCTTTTCCCGCGCCATCGAACAGGGCGCCGACGTGGTGGTCTATTCCGCGACCAAGCACATCGATGGGCAGGGCCGCGCGCTGGGAGGCGTGGTGCTCTCCACCCGCGAGTTCATCCGCAAGACGCTCGAACCCTACATGAAGCATACCGGCGGGGCGATGTCGCCCTTCACCGCCTGGATCATGCTCAAGGGGCTGGAAACCATCGACCTGCGGGTGCGCGCCCAGGCCGCGAGCGCGCTGGCGCTGGCCGAGGCGCTGCAGGGCCACGAAAAACTGGCCCGCGTGATCTATCCCGGTCACCCGTCCCACCCGCAATACGATCTGGTCCGCGCCCAGACGGGGCAGGGCGGCACCGTGGTGTCCTTTGATCTCAACGGCGGGCAAGAGGCGGCGTTCCGCACCCTCAACGCGCTGCAAATCGCGGTGATCTCGAACAACCTCGGCGATGCGAAATCCATCGCCACTCATCCCGCCACCACGACGCATCAGCGCCTCAGCGAGGATCAGCGCGCGGGCCTCGGCATCACCCCTGGCCTCATCCGCTTCTCCGTCGGGCTCGAGGATACCGACGATCTGATCGCCGACGTGCTGCAGGCGCTGGGCGCGGCCTAGGCGGCGCCTGTCCCACCTTATCCCGCGCGTCCATAGAAGCCGATGCGCTCGTCTTCGGAAAACGCAACGCCCGGCCGCTCGTAAAAGGAAAAGACCGAGATCACCCTGGCCCGGCCGCCCTGCACGTCACCCACCCGGTGCGGCGTGTTCTTGCCCTTGAAGACGTTGAGCGTGCCGGGGCTCAGCGTCAGGCTGCGCACCTCCGGGTCCGCGCCCGCCAGCATTTTCGCGACGCCCTCGTAATTGGGGTCCTCATTGCTGCGCAGGTCGGTGCGATAGATGAACTCGCCGCCGGCGTCGGGCGCCTGCAACAGCAGCGTCGTGGTGAACTCCGAGCGGTCGAAATGCCAGTTCAGCGCCTGGCCTTCGCGGTAGGACATCGTGTTCAGCCCGGCCAGCGGGTCTTCCATCACGTAAAGCGCCTCGCGCTCCATCGTGGCCGCCAGGAACCGCGCCAACTCGGGCCAGCGATAGAGCCGGTCCATCGGACTGCCGGTCAGCTGGTCCCAGCACAGCGTGTCGTTCGATGTCCGAAGCCGCGTGAGCGCCGGATGATCGGGCGCCAGCCCCGGCACATCCTTCAGGAAATAGATGTTATGTTCGCGCTCGTGCCGGAACGCCTCGGAGGCGAACCGCGCCTCCAGCGCGTCTGCCGCCGCCCGGGCCACATCCGGATGCATGAAACCCGCCAGGTTGAACATACCGTCGCGGGCCAGGTCCTCGCGGCAGCGCGCCACCAGCGCGGCCCAGTCCGCGCTTTCGGGCCGGTCCAGCGGAAAGCGCCCAAGATCCAGAATATCGTGCATGGGCAGCCTCATCCTGATCGGTCTATGGCGCCAGACTGGCATGAAATGCCGGAAAAAAATGATCCGTTTGCGACCGTTGCCGTATTTCTGAGTGCAAATGTTGGTAATTCGGGACGCCTGGGCCTACATTCATCAGGCACCGACGACCCACGAAAGGGGACGGGAAGATGAACAAGATCACGCCGGATATCGACAAGGCACCCTCGCGCGACGAAGCGGAAACCGCGCTGGCGCGCCTGCGGCACTGGGCCGAAACCGCCACCCCGGAAGAGGTGGCAGATCTCGATCCCGCGATCGCCCGGCTCATTCCCGGTGCGCCGCTGTCGAACTACCCGGCGCTCTCGCGCGACTATCCCGAGGATTTCACGGTTACCCCCGCCTACAAGGCCGCGTTGCCCGATCTTCAGAACGGCCCGGCCAGCCTCATCCGCGGGGCAAAACGCGTGATCCAGCATGTCGGCATCTCGAATTTTCGCCTGCCGATCCAGTATCACACCCGCGACAACGGCGACCTGACGCTGGAAACCAGCGTCACCGGCACCGTCAGCCTCGAGGCCGAGAAGAAGGGCATCAACATGTCGCGCATCATGCGCAGCTTCTATGCCCATGCCGACAAGACCTTTTCCTTCGAGGTGATCGAGGCCGCGCTTGACGACTACAAGGCCGATCTCGAAAGCTTCGATGCCCGCATCCAGATGCGGTTTTCCTTCCCGATGAAGGTGGACAGCCTGCGCTCGGGCCTGTCGGGTTACCAGTATTACGACATCGCGCTGGAACTCGTCGAACAGGCCGGGGTGCGCCGCAAGATCGTGCATCTCGACTATGTCTATTCCTCGACCTGCCCATGCTCGCTCGAACTCAGCGAGCATGCCCGCCAGGCGCGCGGGCAACTGGCCACGCCGCATTCGCAACGTTCGGTCGCGCGCCTCTCGGTCGAGGTGCTCTGCGGCACCGATTGCCTGTGGTTCGAGGACCTGATCGATCTGGCCCGCGACGCGGTGCCGACCGAAACGCAGGTGATGGTCAAACGCGAGGACGAACAGGCCTTCGCCGAGCTGAACGCCGCCAACCCGATCTTCGTCGAGGATGCCGCGCGTCTCTTCGCCCAGCAGCTCGAAGATGATCCGCGTATCGGCGATTTCCGCATCGTGGCCAGCCATCAGGAATCGCTGCATTCCCACGATGCCGTCTCGATCCTGACCGAGGGTGATCTCTTCGAGGCGCAAAGCGTCGATCCCAAGCTCTTCACCACGCTGTTCCACGTCGGCTGAACTGCGGCTTTCGCGGACCAGCGCAGACGACGGAACCGGGATTGGCCGCGTGCTGTCGTAACCGCGAATTCAGTGGGACTGGCGGGCAAGGGCCTCCGCCACGGTCATCCAGATCGGTAGGGTGAACGCACTCAGCAAGGTGCTTTGTGCAATCAGCGTTGCGGCCAATTGCCGGTTGGCGCCAAAGCCCGCGGCCAACACATGCGCTGCAGAGGCCGTCGGCAAGGCCGCGAAAACCACCAGAACCGGAACGATCGGCCCCGATACTCCAAGGGCCAGTGCGCAAATGCTGGCAGCCGCCGGCAAAGCGATCAGCTTGGTCCCGACCAGAATGCCCGTGAACCGGTCGAGCTTTCCCAGGGCGCGCCAATTGAGCGTCGCCCCGATTGAAATCAGCGCCACCGGAATGGCGGCCTGCGCCAGCAATGTCACGGGCGCCAGGATCGGCGCGGGAATGGTCAGCTGGCTCAGGCCCACGGCGACGCCGGCAAGACTGGCCAGCAGAAACGGGTTCAGCGCCACCTTGCGCAACGCACTGACCGGCGAAAGCCCTTCCCCGCGCGACAGAGCCGATACGGCAAAGACATTTGCCATGGGGATCGCCAACCCGATCGTGATCGAAAAATAGGCCAGATCGGCCGAGGGAAGCGCCTGCACGACGACAAAGCCCAGGGCCGTATTGAACCGCCACGCCGTCTGCCAGGCGCCGGCGAAATCAAGAAACCGGTCCGGCCCGAAAGGCCGCGCCAGCCAGCCAAGGGCAAGACCAAGAGCAAGCAGCGCCCAGACGAGAGGCCCGACGATCACCAGGTTTTCCAGCGCGATTGGACGCGCTGCCGCCGCTGTGAAGATCAGGGCCGGGAAAAGAATTTCGAAGTTCAGCCGATCCAGCCCGGCCCAGGCATTTTCCGACAGACGATTGCGGACAAGCCCCCCGAGGCAAACCAGCAGGAAACTTGGCAACAGGCCATTCAGCAGGATGGATAGCATGGATGAGCGGGGCTTTGGCTATGCGTTCTTTGTGCCTTCTTGCACCCGTGCCCGGACGAAGTAAATCGACCTTTCCCGGGTAGCACGGCATTCAAGTTCCGCTTCGGGGCCCGTGCCGGCCCCTCGTCCTCTGCGGGCCACGGCCGCTCGCCGCCCCGGTGCGGCATTTCCAGCCATTCCCCGCGCCACGCCAATACATTAGACTTTTCGCATATTTGATTGCGGGAGGTCCCCTTGGCCATTCTCACACTTGCCGGCGTCCTGGTCTGGGGCGTGTTCGTGGGCATCGTTTTCTCGGCCATCGGCGCGGCGGGGGGTATTCTCACCTCTTTCGGCCTGATCACGCTCTTCGGCGTGATGGACCCGAACGCGGTCAAGCCGATGACGCAAATCGTCGTGCTGGCCACCGCGCTCATCTTCGTGCCGGGCTACCTGCGCCGCGCCTCGGCGGTGGTGCCGTTGGGGCTGCTCCTGGGCGGCGGCGGGCTGGTCGGCGCCTATGTGGGCTCCACGCTGTCCTCGCTCTATCTCTCTGACATGGCGCAGTTCCGCCCGCTCTTCGGGATGCTGACCTTGGCCATCGCGGCGCAGATCTTCTGGAAACTGCTGGCCCCGGGTGGGGCGCCCCTGTCGGCGGTGCCCGGCACGGTCAAACCGGTCTGCACCGATCTCCGGGCCGTGACCTTCCGCTATGCCGGGCGGCTCTACTCGGTACCCACCTGGTCGCCGCTCCTGGCCGGCGCGCTCATCGCCATGACGGCGGCGATCTTCGGGGTGGGGGGCGGCTTCCTTCTGGTGCCTTACATGGCGTCGCTTCTGCACATGCCGATGTATATCATCCCCGCCACCGCGGCGATCGCGATCATCATGTCGCTGGCGGTGTCGATCGGCAATTTCGTCTACATGGGCGCGCCACTCGACTGGACGCTGCTGGTTCCGCTGGCCCTGGGGGCCGTGATCGGCGCCATCCTGGGCCCGCAGATCAACAAAGCGATGAAAAACAGCGTGCTTCAGGCCGCGATGGGGGCCATCGTGCTCGGCATCGGCATCAAGTACGTGCTGTTCTAGCGCGCGGACCTCTCAGGCCGCTTCGCCAAAGGCCTCGGCGCGGAATCCCAGTATCTTCACCCGGTCGCTCCAGTGGCTCTCAGGCAGGCCCGCCTTGCGTTTCAGCCCGTTCAGGAACGCCTCGCGCGTCGGCAGGCTCTCCCAGACGCTGGGCAGGAACACGCCGCGATAAGGCCCGTCGATCAGGATCGCCCCGCTCTTGCCCGGCTCCAGCATTTCGCGCGCCTGCGTCTCGCCGTCGAATTTCATCGCCACCGGGCGGCTCAGCACCGACAGCTTGATCGCCGTCTCGGCCAGTTCCTCCTCGCTCATCGGGCCAAAGCGGCGGTCGGAAAACCCGGCCTTCACCGCGTTGTCGACCACGTCCTGCACCAGCGGCGCATGCGGCATGAGCGAGCCGATACAGCCGCGCAGCTCGCCGCGCTTCTCCAGCGTCACGAAACTGGCCGCGATCCCCTGCAGGCGCGGGCTGAAGCTCGCCATGCGGATACCGGGGGTCACCCGTTGCCGGGTATGCCCTTCCAGCGCCTGCCGCGCCGCCTTGAGCAGCGCCGCGCGGTGGGTCTCGTGCAGCATGTCCTCGTGCGGGGCATGCAGGCTCCAGGCGCCGTAGCCCACAACGCGGCTCGCATCGCCCGTGGTGCCATAGGAGGTTGTCATGCCAAGCCGCATCACCCGCGCCCCGCGCGCGTGCTCCGACGCCATGAACCCCGCAATCGCCGCCGCGCCACAGGCATCCTCGCCGGTCAGCTCCTTGTGCTGGCCGGTCTCGATCATCTCGGCGGTGGCCTTGTCGCGGGCGTTCGCCTCGGTCCGGGTCAGGAAATGGCTCAGGTCGCTCGACAGCACGAAGAGTGTCCGCCCCGGCATCGCGGCCAGCGCATCCACCACGCGGGCCACGTGGCGCCGCTCGGCCCGGCCGATTACCAGCGGCACCACCGGGGCGGCCTCGTGCAGCGCGGTGACAAAGGGCAGCTGGGTTTCGATCCCGTGTTCGTGGTCATGCGCCGCGTCCAGCACCCGGGCCAGCCCGGCGCCCACCAGCGCCTGGCGCGCCGCCGCGTCGATTGGCAGGCTCACCCCGGGCAGAACATAGCCGTCCTGCGCGGGCAGGGCGATGCCATCGAATGCATGCCGGTGTGACGGCGACAGGATCGCCACGCGGTCGAATGCGCCACCTGCGCTCATCCGCAGGGCGCCTGCCGTCAGCAGCCCGCTATAGTCGTAACCGGCATGGGGCGAGATCACCGCCATCGGGACGCTGCGCGGCGGCAGGAAAATCTCGCCCGCCTCCTGCATCAGCGCCTCGACCTTCTCGGCCAGCGCCTGCGCATCGCCGGGAAAGAACCGCCCGGCCGCATTCGATCTGCGCATGTCCTGTATCATCGTCGTCATCGTCTTGCCCGCCTCTAGGCTTTGTTGTCCTGCCCCATGACATGGGAATTGGGCAATTGAATGCCAAGGGCCGGGCAGGGAGGCGGCAAATCACGCCCTTGGCTGAAATGCTGCGTTGCAGCAGGGCAATGGCGGCCATGCAAAATGGTCAGTGGTCCTGCCCCATTTATGCCCTATCTTGCAGCGTAGGGAGGAAACCAAACGCTGAACAACCTCAGGAAAGGTTTCCAAATGGCTGATATCACATCTCAATTCACCTTCTCGGACGAAGGCCGGTCGGGCTTCCGCCGGGTTCTGGCCTCGATCGCCCGTGGCATGACCGCCTATACCGAGGCCTGCTCGCGCCGCGATCAGATCGCCGCGCTCGAAGCGAAATCCGACGAAGAACTGGCGGCAATGGGCATCAAGCGCGATGACATCGCGCGCCACGTCTTCCGCGACCTCTTCTATACTTGATTGCGCCCCTGCGCGGGGCCTGGCCCCGCGCGACCCGGCCTTTCCATTCCGGACCCGCTCGCATAGTCTCCGCCGCAGTTGCCCAAGTGGCACAGGACCGAGGCCTGAACGGAGATCCCTGATGGAAGACGGATTTGCCATCCTGCGCCACGCGATCCGCATGATCTTTCACGATATCTGGGCCACGCTGCGCATCACCGTGGGGCCGGTCCTTCTGGCCGTGGTGGCCATGGTCGGCATTTTCATGACGGTTGGCGCGCCGGGCCGCATGCGTCACACGATCGGACTGCGTCCCGACTACTCCGATCCGGCGATGACACTGGCGCTGCTGCTTGGGGTGGTGGTGGCCATGGTCTGCATCACCTGGATGTCCGTGGCCTGGCACCGCTATGCGCTGCTCAGCGAACCGCCAGGCCCGGTCCTGCCACGCTGGCGCGGTGCCGAGGTCTGGTCCTACATTCTCGCGGCGCTGAAACTTGCCGCTCTCGCGCTCGTCCTGCTGATCCCGGCGATGTTTGCACTGGGGGTGCTGATCGCCCCTTTCACCAGGTGGGACGGCGCCATGATGATCATCGGTACGCTGCTGCAGATCGCGCTCACCGTGTTTTTCCTGCGGCTCAGCCTGATCCTGCCCGCCGCGGCCCTGGGTAAACCACTATCTCTGGGCGCCAGCTGGTCGGCCACGCGCGGCATGCTGGGTGCGATTGCCACCGTGGCTGCGGCCTTTCTGCTAATGCAATTGCTCAATCAGGGGCTTGCGCGCGGCGGGCTGCTGTCGGGGCTGCTGGCGCTGGCGCTCAGTTGGTTCTCGGTCACGCTCAGCCTTTCCGTGCTTACCACGCTCTACGGCGCCCGTATCGAAGGCCGTGCACTCACCTGAGTGCTTGACACAGCAGGCCCCAGGTCCCAACGCTCAGCCAATGTTTGATCTCAGACCCGTCGGATATGTCATCGGCCTGCTCGTGGCCGCGCTGGGCCTGGCGATGATCCTGCCCCTGATGGTGGATCTCGCCGAAGGCCGCGGCCACTGGCCGGCATTCGCCGAAAGCGCGGTGCTGACGGTGCTGATCGGTGCGATGGTCGCGCTTGCCTGCCAGAACGGCGTGCGCGAAGGGCTGACCCTGCAACAGACCTTCCTGCTCACCTCGGGCGTCTGGCTGGCGCTGCCGGTCTTTGCCGCGATGCCACTGATGCTGGGGGCAACCCAGCTCAGTTTCACCGACGCGTTCTTCGAGGCGATGTCGGGCCTCACCACCACCGGCTCAACCGTCATTTCCGGCCTTGATGAATTGCCCAAGGGCATCCTGCTTTGGCGTGGTATCCTGCAATGGCTGGGCGGGATCGGCATCATCGTTGTCGCCATGGTGTTCCTGCCCGAATTGCGCGTCGGCGGCATGCAGATCTTCCGCTCCGAGGCCTTCGACACGATGGGCAAGATCCTGCCCCGTGCGACCGAGATTTCCTGGCAGATCTCCGTGGTTTACCTCGCGCTCACCATGGCCTGCATCGTCACCTACCTGGTGATGGGCATGGGCACCTTCGATGCCACGGTGCATGCGCTCACCACGATCTCCACGGGCGGTTTCTCGAATTACGATGCGTCTTTCGGCACCTTCTCGGGGCCGGCCGAATATGCCGCCTCTCTCTTCATGATCCTCTCAGCGCTGCCCTTCGTGCGCTATGTCCAGATGCTGAACGGCCACACCACGCCGTTGTTCAGGGACACGCAGGTGCGCACCTTCCTCGTCATCATCGCCGTGCTGGTCGCGATCACCTCGCTGGTGCTGACCTCGATCTTTCCGCATCACTGGGAACAGGCGGTGCGCGAGGCGCTGTTCAACATCACCTCGATCATCTCGGGCACCGGTTATGCCTCGGTCGATTACATGATGTGGGGGCCGTTCCTGATCACCGTGTTCTTCTTCATCGGTCTCATTGGCGGCTGCGCCGGCTCGACCGCCTGCTCGGTCAAGATCTTCCGCTACCAGATCCTGTTTTCCTCGATCCGCGCGCAGCTGCGGCGCACCAGCTATCCCCACGGTGTGTTCCAGCCGCAATATGATGGCCGCCCGATCAGCGAAGACGTGCTGAACTCGGTCATGGTTTTTTTCGTCTTCTTCATCGTCACGCTCGGCCTTCTCGCCGTGGCGCTGTCGCTGACCGGGCTCGATTTCATCACCTCGCTCTCGGGGGCGGCCACGGCGGTGGCCAATATCGGCCCCGGCCTCGGCGATATCATCGGGCCGTCCGGCAATTTCTCGTCGCTGAATGACACGGCCAAGTGGATCCTGATCTTCGGCATGTGGATCGGCCGGCTCGAATTGATGGCGGTCTTCGCCCTCTTCACTCTGCAATTCTGGAGAGCATGATGCAGCGACCCCTCGGTGCGCAAATTTCCCACATGCTGCGTGATCGCGGCGTCGACACGATTTTCGGCATCCCCGGCGTCCACAATATCGAGCTTTATCGCGGCATCGAAGAGGCCGGGATCACCCATATCCTCGCCCGCCACGAACAGGGCGCGGGTTTCATGGCCGATGGCTATGCGCGGGCTAGCGGCAAACCGGGCGTAGCCTATGTCATCACTGGCCCGGGGCTGACCAATATCATGACGCCGATGGGCCAGGCCTATTCCGATTCCGTGCCGGTGCTGGTGATCTCGTCGTGCCTCGATGAAACCGCCGCCACCCGCGGCCAGTTGCACCAGATGCGCGACCAGCGCGCCGCCGCCGCCACGGTCTGCGACTGGTCCGAGGAGGCCCGAAGCCCGCAGGCCGCCTATGCCCTGATCGACCGCGCCCTGGCCGAGTTCGAAACCCGCCGTCCGCGACCCAAGCACCTGCAGGTGCCAATCTCGCTTCTGGGCAATCCGGCAGACGCGTTCCCGCCAAAGACCGAAACCGGCCTGTCGGGCCTGCCGGCGCAGGACGAAGCCGCTGTGACCCGGATCACACGCGCCCTCACATCCGCCAAACGCCCGCTGATCATTCTCGGTGGCGGGGCGCGGGCGGGCGCCTCGGTCTATCCGCAAATCGCCGATCGCGCCGGCGCGGCGGTGGTCTGCACCTATGCCGGGCGGGGCATCATGCCAGGCGATCATCCGCTCTATCTCGGCGCCACCCTGCCGCGCCCGGCCTCGCGCGATATCCTGGCGCAGGCCGACCTTGTCCTCGTCGTGGGGTCAGACCTGGCCGAAGTCGATCTGTGGCGCGATGACCTGGGCCATGCCTGCCCGATGCTCCGCATCGACATCGACCCCGAGAACCTGTCGGCCGCCACGCGTCCGGACGACGAGATGATCCTCGGCGATGCCTTCGCGATCATGCAGGCTGTGCTTGGCGCGCTCGATGACCAACCGGCTACGGGCTGGCAACCGGCCGAGATCGCCGCCTTCCGCGCTGCCGCCCGGGCCGAGGCCGATGCCGAACGCCCCGGTATCGTGCCGGTCTGCGATGCGCTGCGCGCGGTGCTGCCCGATGACACGATGATCTATTCCGACATGACCCAATTCGCCTATGTCGCGAAAGAGGTCTGGGACATGCCCAGGCCCGGCCACTGGCACCATCCCACCGGTTTCGGTACGCTGGGCTATGCGCTACCTGCGGCCATCGGCGGGGCGGTCGCGCGCCCGGGCAGGCCGACGCTCGCCATCGCGGGCGACTACGGCTTTCAGTACAGCCTCCAGGAGCTCGGCACCGCGGTCGAACTGGGCCTGCCGCTGCCGATCCTGCTGTGGGACAACGGCAAATTGAAAGAGATCGAGGACAGCATGATCGCCTCCCAGATCGCGCCCAACGCGGTGGTCGCGCGCAATCCCGATTTCGCGGCGCTGGCGCGGGCCTATGGAGCCCACGCCGCCGAGCCGGCCTCGCTGACTGATTTGCAGCAGGCCGTGCTCGATGCGTTTCAGGCTGACCGGCCTACGCTCCTGCGCATATCGCCCGCACCCGCGGATTAGCACCGCGCTCGCGGCAGATGCGGTTGCTCGGGCCGGATACCGGACCGGGGGCATAGCGGCTGCCAGCCCCGATATACTGTGGGCAGACCGCGCCGCGCGGTACCTTGGTCACGATCCAGGTCACGGCCCCCCCGGGGCGGCCCGAGCGGCTGTATTCGCACCCGGCAGAGCTGGTCCACCACTGGGTCGTGTGATGGACGGGCGGGGCGGCGATGCCCCCGGCCTGTGCAACGGTTGCGCTTACCCCCAGAACGATCACGGCACTCATAAGACGCAGCATGGTCCTTACTCCTCTTTGCGGCCCGGATCACCCGGGCACGCCCCCATCCGATTCCCACAGGCTGACGCGCAAATCTTGCCAAGGTCTTAATGCACGCGCCGGGGCAGGGGGGAAAGCGGTGCGCAATTGAGTCCAATTCGAGCGGTCCGCCCGACGGCGGCCCGCCTACGCACGGTGGATTAAGTAAATTCAGGGTAAAGAAATGCCGCGCCGCAGCGGTGCACGGGGGGTGCGCACATGTCAGCCGCGTTGCACCCCGCCGGTTTTCTGCATCGCCGCGGCGTTAACCGCTGCGTGCGATGCCTACCAGCAGCTGACCAGCACCGTCATGCCACGCGCGGCATCGGTCAGGTCCTCGGGCGCAACCGGCCCGTCGGCGCTGGCTCCGGCAGGGGTGATCCCGGCCTGCTCCAGCACCGTGCGGATGGCCGCCGCATCGGCGGCAAAGCTCACGTTCTCGGGCAGTTTGCGCGCGCCGTCTTCCTGCGGCAGCAACATGCCGAACACCGCGCCGCCATCGTCGAAAACGGGGCCGCCGGCATCGCCGGGCAATGCGTTCAACGCCAGCCGTTTCAACTGGGTTTCGCCCTGCAACCCCTTGATATCGCTCAGCCGGCCAAAGGTCAGCGTCGGCGCGCTCAGAACCCCCTCGTACGAGAATCCGGACACCGCGACCTCCGATTGCAGGCGCGGATCGCCCTGGCGCAGGGTCGCAACCGACGGCGGGGCCAGCGCTTCGGTCGCGCGCAGCACGGCAATGCCCAGCGTCTCGTCACTGGCCAGCACCTCGGCCTCGTAATCGCCATCCAGCGTGATCTTCTCACAGCCGCGCACGGCCTGCGCCGTGGTCACCACCGTGCCGCGATCATCCACGAAAAAGCCCGAGCGCGACAGTTTCGGCCGTCGGATCTCCAGCCCCGACACCAGGTCGATGCTCTGGCTGTCATCCGCGCCCTCCGCCGGGCTCATCACGCCGTCCAGGCGGTTGAAACTCTTCTGCATTTCGCCCAGAAGCCGCGTGCGCCGCTCCTCGTCTCCGGCAGGCCAGACCAGGGTGAAACCCTTGATCTCGCCGTTCTGCAGCCGCGCCTCGGTATGGCTGATGAAATCCGCCGCTTCCCCGATCAGCAGGAAGCTGTCGCCATCGCGTTCACGCGGGCCGGCTTCGGGCACGATCTCAAGCGTCTGCATGATGTCGTAAAGCCCGAAAAGCGTGTTCTGATCGCCCGGTTGAGAAATCATCAACACTTTTGCGTTGATATCGCCGGTAGCTTCGTAATGCGCGAAGGGCGGGTTGTATTCCCTGAAGGCCACCACGCCAGTCGGGATCTTCATTTCGATGCCCGCGGTCTCGTTGATCACCATTTTCAGGTCGAGACCGTCGAGTATGGCGTCGTACTGCCGTTTCAGCTCCGTGCGCTGCATCGTGGTCAGGATGCCGGTGCGCTCGAACCCGTTGGCGTCCTGCCATTCGGCCATCGACCCGCGCGTGCCGCGGCCAAAGGCGCCATCGATCGCGGCGTCGTAGAAACCGGCCCATTTCAGCATCATCTGCAGTTCCATCCGCTCGTCGCGGTTCAACTCGGCTTCGCTGCGGCGGGCTTCGGCCGGGGTTTCATCGACCGGCCTTGCCTCGGGTTCGGGCTGCGGTTCCGGCGCGGGCGCGTCGGTTTCGACCGCCGCCTGTTGCACCGGGTTCGCCTCCTGCGGCTCGACCGCCAGGATATTCGCCCCGATAGGCCAGAACTGCTGACGAAAGCTGCTGGAATAGGCGATGAAACTGTCACCGGGAATTTCACCCTGCGCACGATAGACGCGCAGTACCCGCTCTGCGTCCTCGCTCGTGTAGGGGCCCAGTGCGATCCCGTACCAGCCCCCGCCCAGGGCAAAGCCGTTGACGTCCGGCAACTGCCCGGCATAGGCGCGCACACGCTCCTGTGCCTGGGTCAGGCTGGGTTGCGCCTCGATCTGAACCCAAGCGACACCATCCTGCGCCGTGGCCGGCCGGACGAAGAAAACAATGGTGATAAAAACAGCGAAAATTGTGCGTCGCATTGTCGGAGTCTTGCCCTTACCCTGTCAGCTCTTATCTGAGTCTGGAGGGTGTTTTATCAAATCCCGCGATCCATGCACCCAAATAATGCGTGAGGCCGCAATTGACCCTGCCGCGCCCCCCCATTAAGCAGGGCGCGATTTCGACCGACCGTGCGCAAAAGAGGCTCCGTGATGACGTCCCCGACGGCAAAACCCCGCAGTTTTCAGGAGATCATCCTGCGGCTTCAGAACTACTGGGCCGAAAAGGGCTGCGCCATCATGCAGCCCTATGACATGGAAGTCGGCGCCGGCACGTTTCACCCCGCAACCACCCTGCGCTCTCTTGGCTCGCGTCCCTGGGCGGCGGCCTATGTGCAGCCTTCTCGCCGCCCCACCGATGGGCGCTATGGCGAAAATCCCAACCGCCTTCAGCACTATTACCAGTACCAGGTTCTGATCAAACCCAGCCCGCCCGATCTGCAAGAGCTCTACCTCGGCAGCCTCGCGGCGATCGGCATCGACATGGAGCTGCACGACATCCGCTTTGTCGAGGATGACTGGGAAAGCCCGACGCTCGGCGCCTGGGGGCTCGGCTGGGAGGTCTGGTGCGATGGCATGGAAGTGTCGCAGTTCACCTATTTCCAGCAGGTCGGCGGCCATGATTGCCACCCCGTCTCGGGCGAGCTCACTTACGGGCTCGAACGTCTGGCGATGTATGTTCTGGGCATCGACCACGTGATGGAGATGCCCTTCAACGATCCCGACGCGCCCATCGCGCTCAGCTATGGCGATGTTTTCCGCCAGACCGAGCAGGAATATTCGCGGTGGAATTTCGATGTGGCCAACACGCAGGTCCTGCTGAAGCAGTTCGAAGAGGCCGAGGCCGAATGCGAGGCGATCCTCGAGCATCCCACGACCGATCCGAAAACCGGCCGCCGCATCGTCATGGCGCATCCCGCCTATGACCAGTGCATCAAGGCCAGCCACATCTTCAACCTGCTCGATGCGCGCGGGGTGATCTCGGTCACCGAACGGCAGGCCTATATCGGCCGGGTGCGTGCGCTGGCCAAGAAATGCGCCGACGCCTTCGTGCAGACCGAGGCCGGGGGGTATGCCGAAGCATGAGCGGCAAGATCGTAGCGGGGTTCATCGTCGTGATTTCACTTATCGCAGGAGCAGCCATCTACTACCTGCAGGTCTACGCCTATTATGACGAGGTCGTGGCCACCGGCACCGATGACGTGATGCTCACCTCGCTCACTTCGGGCCGGCCCGAGCCGATCCTCTACGACGATTTCAAGGCCATCAACGCCGACAGCTCGCCCATCCGCTACCGCGCGTGCTTCACCACCGCGCAGTCGATCCCGATGCTGACCGAAACCTATGAGCCCTACGAGGCCGCCGAGCCGCTGGTCGCCCCCGGCTGGTTCGATTGCTTCGACGCCGTCGAGATCGGGGAGGCGCTGGAACGCGGCGAGGCCCTGGCCTTCCTCGGCCAGCACAACATCGAATATGGCATCGACCGGGTGATCGCCGTGCTGCCCGATGGCCGCGGTTTCGCCTGGCACCAGATCAATCATTGCGGCGAAGAGGTGTTCGACGGCAAACCCGCCCCCGCCGACTGCCCGCCCAAACCCGAAGGCAACTGACATGCCCAACCTGCTGATCGAACTCTTTTCCGAGGAAATCCCCGCCCGCATGCAGGCGCGCGCGGCCGAGGACCTGAAGAAACGCATGACCGACGGCCTGGTCGAAGCAGGGCTGACCTATGGCGGCGCGCAGGCGTTTTCGACGCCCCGGCGCCTGGCCCTCGCGGTCGAGGACCTGCTGGCCGAAAGCCCCACCATCCGCGAAGAGCGCAAGGGTCCGCGCGTCGACGCCCCCGAAAAGGCGATCGAGGGATTCCTGCGCGGGGCAGGGCTCACACGCGAAGACCTGGAACAACGCGACACGCCCAAGGGCGCCGTCTTTTTCGCCACGATCGAAAAACCCGGCCGCCCCGCGGCCGAGATCGTGGCCGAGGTTCTGGGCGACGTGATCCGCAACTTCCCCTGGCCCAAATCCATGCGCTGGGGCGGCGGCAACCTGCGCTGGGTGCGCCCGCTGCACTCGATCCTTTGCATCCTTTCGTCCGAGGATGGCGCCCAGGTCGTCCCGTTCGAGATCGACGGCATCACATCCTCCAATACCACCGAAGGCCACCGCTTCATGGGCGGCGGGCGCTTCGCCGTCAGCAGCTTCGAGGATTACGAGGCCAGGCTCAAGCGTGACAAGGTGATCCTCGACGCCGCCGAACGCGCCGATCACATCTGGCAGGACGCCACCAACCAGGCTTTCGCCGCCGGGCTCGAAGTGGTCGAGGACCGCGGCCTGCTGGCCGAGGTCGCGGGCCTTGTCGAATGGCCCGTCGTGCTGATGGGCGAAATCGGCGAAGAGTTTCTCGAACTGCCGCCCGAAGTGCTGCAGACCTCGATGAAGGAACACCAGAAGTTCTTCTCGGTGAAAAACCCGAAAACCGGCCGGATCGAGCGCTTTGTCACCGTCGCCAACCGCGAAACCGCCGATCACGGCGCGACGATCCTTGCCGGCAACCAGAAGGTGCTTTCGGCCCGCCTCTCGGATGCCAAGTTCTTCTGGGAGAACGATCTGCGCATCGCCCGCGCGGGCATGGGCGAATGGCTGGAAAAGCTTGAAAACGTCACATTCGAGCGGCAGTTGGGCACCCAAGCGGCGCGCATCGCCCGCATCGCCCGCCTGGCGCGCATGCTGGCGCCCATCACCGGCGCGGACCCGGCGATGGCCGAACAGGCTGCGCGCGTGGCCAAGGCCGATCTCAGTTCCGAGATGGTCTACGAATTCCCCGAGCTCCAGGGTCTCATGGGCCGCTACTATGCCGAGGCCGCGGGCCTGCCGGCCGAAGTGGCCCGGGCCTGCGAAGAGCATTACTCGCCGCTCGGTCCCTCCGATGACGTGCCCGAAGGCGCGGTATCGCGCGCCGTGGCGCTCGCCGACAAGCTCGATACGCTCACCGGGTTCTGGGCGATCGACGAAAAACCCACCGGCTCGAAAGACCCGTTCGCGCTGCGCCGCGCGGCACTGGGCGTGATCCGCATCATCCTCGAAGGCGACCTGCGGCTCAAGCTCGACACCTATATCGACGCGCAGCTGGTGCTGCACAAAATCGGGCTGAACGCGGTCAAGGCCTCCACCGGCGAGATCGACACGCTTGAGGAAATCATCGACGAGATTTCCGATCACGGCGTCTTTGGTGGCGCCTTTCACGCGGTGCTCGACCGGCTCAAGGCGCGTGACGACGCCCCCGATACCGGCGACGGCTCGCTTCTGCGCACCGTGGGCGAACTGGTGCCCGACATCTCGACCGATCTGCTGGCCTTCTTCCACGACCGGCTCAAGGTGCACCTGCGCGATCAGGGCCTGCGCCATGACGTGATCGATGCCTGCCTCGCGGATGGCGGCGACGATCTCAACATGCTTGTCAAACGGGCCGAGGCGCTGGGCGGCTTCCTGAAAACCGACGATGGCGACAACCTGCTGCAGGGGTTCAAGCGCGCCAACAACATCCTTACCCAGGCCGAAGAAAAGGACGGCGTCGAATATTCCTTCGGCGCCGACATCAAGTTCGCCGAAACGGACGAGGAAAAGGCGCTCTTCGCTGCGCTTGACGCCGCCGAGCCCGAGATCGCCGCGGCAATGGAGAAAGAGGACTATGCCGCCGCGATGGAAGCCATGGCCCGTCTGCGCGCGCCGATTGATGCGTTCTTCGAGGCCGTGCAGGTCAACTCGGACAACGATGTCGTGCGCCGCAACCGGCTGAACCTTCTGGCCAGGATCCGCGGCATCTGCCTCAAGGTGGCTGATCTGACGATGATCCAGGGCTAGGCGCCCGCGCCGCGCCCTCTGCGGTGCCGTGGCTACGCGTCGCTCAGGATGTGGATTTTCCGGTCGGCCAGCATGTCTTTCACCTGCGCGCCATAGGCTTTCATATGTGGCGCCACGGCATGGGCGTGCAGCGTCGCCATACTCTCCCATTTCTCGACCACGGCAAAGCTGTCAGGGCCCAGCGGCGCCTGGAACGGCCCGGCCTCAGCGGCGTCGACGACCGCCTGGTATTCGATGCAGCCATCCTCGGCCCGCACCGCGGGCACGTTGGCGCGGAAAATCTCCAGAACCGCGTCCCGCTGGCCGGGTTTCGCGGTGATGATGGCAAAGACGTGCACGACGGCCATGGGGCATCCTTCCTTCTGTTGACTGCGACGCTTTAGCATGCGGGCCTGCCCGGCGCGGATCAAGCTTTTACTTGCCAGCAAGCGGCTTAAGCGTATTCTGCGCCCAAGACAAAGGATGCCGCAGTGCAGCAAGACGACGCGCATATCGCCCTCATTACCCCCTCGGCCCCGATCGCCACGGCCACCCATGGCGGACGGGCGAAATGCCTGCAACGGCTGGTTCGGCTCGATCTGCCGGTGCCGAAAACCGTCGCGCTTTCCTTCGACGAGGTTCACCGCATCGCCGCTGGCGAGATGCCGGACATGCGCAAACTGCTCGCGCCCTTCGGCGACACGGCGCTCTTGTGCGTGCGCCCCTCCTCGGAAGATCCCGATTGGGGTGGGCCCAACGCGGTGCTCAACATCGGCATGAACGACGCGGTCTATGTCGATCTGGCCGACCGTCTGGGGACCGACGCCGCAGCGACGCTATTCCTGCGCTTCGTGCAGTCCTATGCCATCCACGTCGCCCGGCTCGATCCGGACATGTTCGAGGACATCACCGATACCGGCCCCGCCGGCCTGTCCGAGGCGCTGCACGCCTATGAGGAAGAGGCCGAAGAGGAATTCCCGCAGGACCCCGCCGTGCAACTCGCCGCCGTGCTGCGCTCGATGGCCCGCGCCTGGGAAGGTACGACGGCCCGCCTCCTGCGCCAGGCCAAGGGCGCGCCCGCCGATGCGGGGCTCGGCCTCGTGGTGCAGGAAATGGTGTTCGGCCTGGGGCAGGGCGAATGCGGCTCGGGCGTCATTCAGCTTGTCGACAGCCAGACCGGCCTGCCGCAGATCACCGGCCGCTATCTCAGCCAAAGCCAGGGCCGCGACGCGCTCACCGGCGAATCCTCGCTTTATCTCGAGCGTGACCCCCGCGGCCCCTCGCTCGAGGAACAGGCGCCGCAGGCCTTCGCCGATCTGATCGACTATACCAAGCTGATGCGCACCCGCCTGCGCGCCGAGATGCAGGCCGAGTTCACCATCGAGAACGGCAAGGTCTGGCTGCTTGACGGGGTGCGCGTCCAGCGCTCGGCCCGTGCTGCCGTGCGCATCGCCGTGCGCTTGGCCGAGGATGGCATCATCCCGCGCGAAGAGGCGCTGATGCGCGTCGATCCGACCATGCTGAGCGAAATGCTGCACCGGCAGGTCGACCCCGAGGCGCCCCGCGATCACCTTGCCACCGGCATCGCCGCCAGCCCGGGGGCGGCCAGCGGCAAGATCGTGTTTTCCGCCGCCGAGGCCCAGGCCAGCGCCGCTCGCGACGAACCCTGCGTTCTGGTGCGTCGCGAAACCAGCCCCGAGGACATCCGCGGCATGCACGCGGCCGCCGCCGTTCTGACCGAGCGTGGCGGCATGACCAGCCACGCCGCCGTCATCGGCCGCGGCCTCGGTCTGCCCTGCGTCGTCGGCGCCTCCGAGATGCGGTTCCAGATCCGCAAGAAGGTGCTGACCGCGCCCGATGGCCGGGTCTTCCGCGAAGGCGACATCATCACCGTCGACGGCACCCATGGCGAGGTTCTGGCCGGCCAGCCCGCGCTGATCGAGGCCGCGCAGGACGAAGACCTGCAGATCCTCATGTCCTGGGCCGACGCGGTGCGCGATATCGCCATCCGCGCCAATGCCGACACCCCGGCCGACGCGCAGACCGCGCGCAATTTCATGGCCGAGGGCATCGGGCTCTGCCGCACCGAACACATGTTCTTCGAGACCGACCGGCTGATCGTCATGCGCGAGATGATCTTCGCCAACAGCCCCGAGGACCGCCGCGCCGCGCTCGACCGGCTGCTGCCCATGCAGCGCGCCGACTTTACCGAGCTGTTTCGCATCATGGAGGGCAAGCCGGTCTGCATCCGCCTGCTCGACCCGCCCCTACACGAATTCCTGCCGCATGACCGTGCCGGCCACCGCGAACTGGCCGAGGCACTGGACCTGCCGCTTTCGGATGTCACCCGCCGGGTCGAGGCACTGGGCGAATACAACCCCATGCTCGGCATGCGCGGCGTGCGCCTGGGCGTAACCGTCCCCGAGATCTACGACATGCAGGCCCGTGCCATTTTCGAGGCCACGATCGAGGCCAGCAAGGATGGCGATCCGGTCGTGCCCGAAATTATGATCCCGCTGGTCAGCGCCAAGCGCGAGGTCGAACTGGTGAAAACCCGCATCGACGCCGTTGCGGCGGCGGTGCGCAACGAAACCGGGCAGGATTTCACCTATCGCCTGGGCGTCATGGTCGAAACGCCGCGCGCCGCGCTGCGCGCCGGCGATATCGCGCCGCATTGTGCCTTCCTCAGCTTCGGTACCAACGACCTGACCCAGATGACCTATGGCCTCTCGCGCGATGATGCCGGCCGCTTCATGTCGACTTACGTGCAGCAGGGCGTCTACCAGGAAGATCCGTTCCATACGCTCGACGCCGATGGCGTAGGCGAATTGTTGACGATCGGCGCCGAACGTGGCCGCGCGGCACGCCCCGATCTGGTCCTGTCGATCTGTGGCGAACATGGCGGCAGCCCCGAATCAATTGCCTTCTGTCGCAATGCCGGATTCGACTATGTCTCCTGCTCTCCGTTCCGGGTTCCGGTGGCGCGGCTGGCTGCGGCACAGCTCGCCGTGGCCGACAAGATCGGGTAGGGGGCAGTTCCCGCCTCTCCAATATCCTGCGTTTGGCCATAGAAATCGGCTCGTTTTCGCTACAGCGGCGGCAGGTCGCAGGGGCGTCCGGCTGGACTGATATGAAAAATTTGTATAAAAAATCCGCTTGTTACTGCGTGACGTTCACGCTTTTGGTTAAGACTTGGGAACTGGGGCTTTCAAAATGCGGACCGTAATTGCACTGATTGCCGGGCTTTGCCTGGCAGGTCCGGCAATCGCCGACACCACCGTCAAACAGCTCTTCAGCAAGGAACAGCGCGCTCTGCAGAAGCTTTCGTCTTCGCAGGCCGACGCCCTGCTGCAGCGACCGGCCTCTGCCGGTCCTCTGTCCTATTCGCGCAACTGGCTGGAAACGCAGCCCAAGGCGACCGGGGGCGCGCAATGGCGCTGCCTTGCCGAGGCGCTCTATTTCGAAGCCCGCGGCGAAAGCGTGAAGGGCCAGTTCGCCGTGGCCGAGGTGATCATGAACCGGGTCGACAGCCCGAACTATCCCGATACGGTTTGCGGCGTGATCAACCAGGGCACGGGGCGCAAGTACGCCTGCCAGTTCACCTATACGTGCGATGGCCACAAGGAGGTCATCAACGAGCCGCAGGCCTTCACCCGCGTTGGCAAGATCGCCAAGCTGATGGTGCAGGGTGGGCCGCGGCCGCTGACCAAGGGCGCGACGCATTACCATACGAAGTCGGTCAATCCGCGCTGGGCGCGCAAGTTCCCGCGCACGGCGACCATCGGGTTCCACCACTTCTATCGCCAGCCGACCCGCCTGTCGCAGAACTGACGGTCGCCGCGCAGGCGGTCTGCCTGCGCAAACCATGCCGCAAATCGCAGGTGGCCTGCCGCCCGTGGCCCTGATATGTCCCGCCCCGGGGCTAGAATGGCCCTTGAAATCCCAACCGGCGCCGGGAGCCTGCAGAATGAGCAACGAAATCCGCCTCGCGTTCGAGCATCCCGACGCGCGCTCGCGCGCCACCGGGGCTGCCCACCCGCTCGACCGTATCTCGCTGCGCGATCATATCGTCGAGGTCGAAATCGGCGCCTTTCAGGCCGAACGCGGGAAAACGCAACGCGTGCAGTTTAACATCGTGGTCGAGGTCCGGCCGCTCGACTCGCTCGTCGATGACGATGTCGACCGCATCCTCAGCTATGACAAGGTGACCGAGGCGATTGCGACAGAACTGGCCGCCGAGCGCCTGAACCTGCTGGAAACCCTGGCCGAGCGCATTGCCGAGCGCATCCTGCTCGAACCCCAGGCCGAGCGTGTCTTCGTCCGGATCGAGAAGCTCGACCGTGGCCCGGGCGCCCTTGGCGTCGAGATCGTCCGCTCCAAGGATGATCCCGTGGTCTTTACCGCCCCGCCCGAGCCTGGCGACGGCCCGCATCCGCAGGTGGTGTTCCTGTCGAACGCGGCAATTGCGTCACCGCATCTTTCCGGCTGGCTCGACCAGCTGGAAAAGGCAGAACACCCCGTGCTGCTCTGCGTCGGCCCCGCCGACATTGCCGCGCCACAGACCGGCCACGCGATGACGCAGCGCCGGATTGATCTTCTCGCCATTGAGCAGAATGCCTGGGTTCTGGCGGCGCGTGATCCCCGCTGCGTTGTCGTCGAGACACGGACCGAGCTCGACTGGGCGATGAAGCACGGCCAGATCAGTGTGTGGGCGCCTTCGAAGATCGTGCTGGATGCCGTTGACGGGCCGTCGGCGAAGGGTGGCGATGCGGTGGCTCTGGCGCTGTGGTTCGCGCGCGTTATGCATGCCGCTGCTTTCCTTTCGATCGGCAAGGACCTGCCGGAGCAGACCGCCGATCTGGTCAGCCGCGTCGTGGCGGCCGACCGCGCCGCGCTCTGACGCTTGCCACGCCACGCGCAATCGCCCATTCAGGCGCGCATGAGTAGCTATTTCCGACCCCTGGTGCAGTCCGGCCCGATCCGGCCCGCCGACGCCCTGCCTCTGGCGGGCGGCGCGTGCTGGTTTACCCATGCCGAGCATTTTGAACGCGATGTCCCGGCCCGGGTGCTGCCGGTTTCTTCCATTCCGGCCGAGGTGATCGCCGCGCTCACCGCGCCCCGTGCGGATATCTGCGGCCTCCCGATGGACGCGCCGCGCCTGATGGGAATCCTAAACGTCACTCCCGACAGTTTCTCCGATGGCGGCGCACATGAGGGCACCGTTACCGCCCTTGCCCATGCCCGCGCGATGGCCGATGCGGGCGCCGATCTGATCGACATAGGCGGCGAAAGCACCCGTCCCGGAGCCCGCGAGGTGCCGGTCGAGACCGAAATCGCCCGTACCGCCCCCGCGATCAGTGCCATTTCATCGGCGCTTTCCGTGCCCATCTCGATCGACACGCGCAAATCCGCCGTGGCCCGCGCCGCCCATGCCGCCGGCGCCGTGCTGGTCAACGATGTGGCGGGATTCACCTTCGATACTGATCTCGCGCCATTCTGCGCGGAGACGGGCCTGCCGGTCTGCGTCATGCACGCCCTGGGCGATCCGGAAACCATGCAGGACGATCCCAGCTACGACAACGTGCTGCTCGATGTCTACGACTGGCTCGCCGCGCGCGTCTCCGCGCTCGTGGCGCAGGGCATCCCGCGGTCGCGCATTGTCGTCGATCCCGGGATCGGCTTCGGCAAGACCGTTGCCCACAACCTCGCGCTCCTGAACGGGATTTCCATTTTCCACGGGCTGGGCTGCCCGGTTCTGCTGGGCGCGTCGCGCAAGGGGTTCATCGGCAAGCTGGGCCGCGCGCCGCAGGCGCAGGATCGTGCCCCGGGCTCGGTCGCCGTGGCGCTGGCCGCGGCGGCGCAGGGCGTGCAAATCCTGCGGGTTCATGATGTAAGGGAAACAGCACAGGCGCTCGCGCTGTGGCGCGCCGTGACGGAGGGCAAGGAATGACACGCAAGCTGTTTGGCACAGACGGGGTGCGCGGCACCGCCAACACCCACCCGATGACTGCCGAAATGGCGCTCAGGATCGGCGCCGCCGTGGGCCGCTATTTCCGGCAGGACAAGTCCGTCGCCCACCGCGTGGTGATCGGCAAGGATACCCGCCTGTCGGGCTACATGTTCGAAAACGCGCTCACCGCCGGCCTGACCAGCACCGGCATGAACGTGCTTCTGCTCGGTCCCGTTCCCACCCCCGCCGTGGGCCTGCTCACGCCCTCGATGCGCGCCGATCTGGGCGTGATGATCTCCGCCTCGCACAACCCCGCCGTCGATAACGGGATCAAGTTCTTCGGGCCCGACGGCTTCAAGCTCTCTGACGAGGCCGAGATGGAGATCGAGGCACTGATCGAGAAAGGTGTCGAGCCCGTGCAGGCCCGCAATATCGGCCGCGCCAAGCGGATCGACGATGGCCGCTTCCGCTATATCGAGCGGGTCAAATCCACCTTTCCCTTCGGCATGCGCCTCGACGGCATCAAGGTGGTCGTCGATTGTGCCAATGGGGCCGCCTACCGCGCCGCCCCCGAGGTCCTGTGGGAACTGGGCGCCGAGGTCATCCCCGTCGGCGTTTCGCCCGATGGGTCCAACATCAACCTCGATTGCGGCTCGACCAAGCCGCGCATCGCCGCCGAAACCGTGGTCAGCCACGGTGCGGACCTGGGCATCTGCCTCGATGGCGATGCCGACCGCGTGATCCTCATCGACGAAACCGGCACCGTCGCTGATGGCGATCAGATCATGGCGCTGCTCGCCGCCCGCTGGGCCGAGGAGGGCCGGCTCAAGGGCAATGCGCTCGTGGCCACGGTCATGTCCAACCTCGGGCTGGAACGTTACCTCCAGGGCCGCGGCGTATCGCTGGAACGCACCGCGGTCGGCGACCGCTACGTCGTCGAACGGATGCGCGCCGGCGGGTTCAACTTGGGCGGCGAACAGTCGGGCCATATCGTGATGACCGATTACGCCACCACCGGTGACGGGCTGATGGCCGGGCTGCAATTCCTGGCCGAAATGGTGCGCACCGGGCATCGCGCTTCGGATCTGGTGCACAGTTTCGAAAAGGTGCCGCAGCTTCTGAAAAACGTGCGTTACGAGGCCGGGCAGGTGCCGCTCGAACTGGCGCCGGTAAAGGCCGCGATTGCCGAGGCCGAGGCCCGGCTCGATGGCCTTGGCCGGTTGCTCATTCGCAAGTCGGGGACCGAACCGCTCATCCGCGTCATGGCCGAATGCGAGGACGAAACCATCCTGCACGAAGCCGTCGATCACGTCGTTGCCGCGGTTCAGGAGTCCGTCTGACACAGGTTAATGCGCCGTCCGGCGTGATCCGCGATTTTCCGGCAGCCGGATGTCAGCCGGGCGGTGCACGCATGTCACCCCCACGGCCTGCGTTAACCGTTGCTTGCACATTCGCCCGTACCGGCCGATCTATGAAGATGAAAGTGACGTGAAACCAATGGTTTGCCCGTTGCGTGCGAACGCCTCCGCGGGCCCGCGCATGGATTTTTCATCACCAGTGGGTTAATTTTTCCCGGTAAACAGCCGTTTCAGCGCCCCGTATTGGCTCAACCCCACCCCGCACAGGATCAGCGCCAGCGCCAACAGCAGGCTGCCGGGCAGCGGCTCGCCCAGAAAGGCCGCACCCAGAACGACGGACCAGACCGGCACCTGGTAGTTCGTCAGGCTCATGAAAACCGGCCCTGCGCTGCGGATCACCAGCACGCGGATCATGTTGGCAATGCCCGTGGGCACAATGCCCAGGAAGGCGATGATCGCCCAGATCTGCGGGCTCGGCATCGGCGGCATACCTTCAACCAGCAGCGCAACCGGCACCACGATGCAGGCCCCGATCAACAGCAGAACCGTGGCCAACCCGATCGGGTCGACCGCCGGCAGCTTGCGCATCTGAACCGAGCTCATCGCGTAACAGCTTGCCGCGGCCAGGCAGGCCAGCCGCCCGGCAAATTCCAGCGTTTCGCCGGTGCTTTCAAAGGCTTGCCCGCCGATCAGAACGACGACCCCGCAAAACCCGATCACGAACCCCGCCGCCCGGCGCCACGTCATCCGCTCGCCCGGTACCAGGAAATGCGCCAGCGGCAGCACCAAGAGGGCAATCGCCGCCATGCTGACGCCGGCAAAGCCGCTGGTCACGTATTGCTGGCCCCAGGCGATCAGCATGAAGGGCAGGGCCGAGCTCAGCGCGCCCACCAGTGCCAGCCGCATCCGTGTGGCCCCATCGGGCCGCTCGGCAAAGAGCGGCCGGCCCATGCCCACCCAGATCACCAGCATCGCCAGGGCGGCGAAGGAAATCCGCGCGGTGGCCAGCCAGAACGGTGTCAGCTCTTCCAGCGCCACCTCGTTGATCAGGAACGTGCCACCCCAGACAAAACCCAGAAAGGCCACCATGAGCCAGCTTTTCGCGGTGATATCAGGGGGTTGCGTCACGTCTCCTCCTCGAAACGAATTGACCCCGGCACGGGGCCGAGGTCAATCGCAATCGTTTTGGTCTGAACCGTAAGATCGGTATCAGTTCTTTTCCTTGTCGACCATCTTGCCGGCCGAGATCCAGGGCATCATGTCGCGCAGCTTCTCGCCGACCTGCTCGATCTGGTGCTCGTCGTTGATCCGGCGGGTTGCCTTGAAGTAGGGCTGGCCAACGGCGTTTTCCTGCATGAAGTCACGCACGAACTTGCCGGTCTGGATGTCGCGCAGCACTTCTTTCATGCGGGCTTTGGTCTCGTCATAGGGCAGGATGCGCGGGCCGCTGACATACTCGCCATACTCGGCCGTGTTCGAGATCGAGTAGTTCATGTTCGCGATGCCGCCTTCATAGATCAGGTCGACGATCAGCTTCACTTCGTGCAGGCACTCGAAATAGGCCATTTCCGGCGCATAGCCGGCTTCCACCAGGGTTTCAAAGCCCATGCGGATCAGCTCGACCAACCCGCCGCACAGAACCGTCTGCTCGCCGAAGAGGTCGGTTTCGCATTCCTCGCGGAAATTGGTTTCAATGATGCCCGAACGGCCGCCGCCGATGGCCGAGCAGTAGCTCAGGCCGATTTCCAGCGCCTTGCCGGTGGCGTCGTTGTTCACCGCAACAAGGCAGGGCACGCCGCCGCCTTTGACGTATTCGCCGCGCACGGTATGGCCCGGGCCCTTCGGTGCCATCATGATCACGTCAACGCCGGGCTTCGGCTCGATCAGGCCGAAATGCACGTTCAGGCCGTGGGCGAACGCGATGGCCGAACCTTCTTTCAGGTTGTCATGCACGTATTTCTTGTAGGTTTCCGCCTGAAGTTCGTCGGGCATGGTGAACATGATCACGTCGCACCAGGCAGCGGCTTCGGCGATGCCCATCACCTGCAGGCCTTCGGCTTCGGCCTTCTTGGCGCTCGGGCTGCCTTCGCGCAGGGCGACGGCCACGTTCTTGGCACCGCTGTCGCGCAGGTTCAGCGCGTGCGCATGGCCCTGGCTGCCATAGCCCAGGATGGCCACTTTCTTGTCCTTGATCAGGTTGATGTCGCAATCGCGATCGTAATACACGCGCATGTCGGGCGCTCCTTTCAGTCGTTTTTCATCCCACGATGCGATTCTTTCCGCATCCTACAGGGCGCGATCATAGACAGGTTCCGCCGATGAAATTTGCCGTGATTGTTGAGTTTTGCTGAAAACTGAAATAATCATTCGCAAGATAGCCAAGAGCCGAGAGACTCATGCTTGACGACATCGACCGCCGTATCCTGCGCCACCTCCAATCCGCGCCCGACATCACCAATTCCACCCTCGCCGAGCGCTGCGGACTGTCGGCGGCGGCGTGTTGGCGGCGGGTCGAGAAAATGGAATCGGCGGGAATCATCCTCGGCCAGGAGGCTGTGATCGACTGGCAGGCGCTTGGCTACTCGGTCGAGGTAAGCCTGCGCATCACGCTGGACAAAACTCAGCCCCGGGCCTTTGACGAGTTCATCGCAGCTGCACGGGAAGTGCCGGAAGTTATAGAAATACAAACATTTCTTGGGCGTGTGGACACGCGCCTTTCGGTCATCGCCCGGGATATGGCGCAGTATCAACAGGTTTATCGCGACCGTATCCTGACATTGCCGCACATCGCCGATATCGAGGCGCTGATGCATGTCGCGAGGATCAAGAGCGACGAGGTCCTGCCGGTATGATCGAGCTTGATGAAATTGACCGGCAGATTCTGAATGCACTGGCCCATGATGCCAAGCTCAGTGCCGGGGCGCTCGGCCGCCGCCTTGGCCTTTCGCAACCGCAAACCTGGCGCAGGATCAACCGCTTCTATGAAAGCGGCGTCATTGCCCGCCGACGCCTCGTTCTCGACAAGGAGAAGCTGGGGTTCGGCGTGACGGTGTTTCTGGGCGTGAAACTTGCCACTAAGGGCCGGGTTTCATTGGAAGATTTCGAACGCGCTGTGTCGGCCATTCCCGAGGTGCAGACCGTCGAACACGTCCTGGGCCTGTACGATTACCGCCTGCGCGTCGTTGCCCGCGACATCCCCGATTTCGAACGCGTCCTGCGCCGCCGGATCATGACCCTGCCCGGGGCAGGCGATGTCGAGGCAAACGTTCTGCTGAGCGAAGAAAGGCGTCCCGGACCGTTGGGTTAAGCCACGCGCCGCAAGGCCTCGGCCTCAAAGGCTTTCAATGCATAGCGCGACATTGGCGCGCCGTCGTCCCTTGTTTCCAGATCGGGGAAAAGCGAAATGATTTCATCGCGTTCCGTGTCGTTCAATGATTTCAACGTCTGCTTGCCGGGAAACAGGCTTTCTGTCGGGCAGGCCTCTGCAAAGACGATCTGATGATCGTCGAACAGGAAATGGAAATACTCGACCTTTGCCTTCGGTACGATCCTGATCGTGTCGTCATTGACGAGGTGTTTTGCAGCGACCAACACCTGTTCCTGCCCGAACAAGAGTTCAGCCCAAGCCCCTGTGATCAGCATCCTGTGGTTTTGCGACACCCAGAGCTCGCGGACATTGCCCAGGGCACCGGGCCTGATCCGTACAGGTGCGTTTGCACCAGTTCCGCGTATAGCACTACCACCAATCCACCGGATCTTCTGGGCGCCATGGTCAAGTGTAATAACACGGTCCCCGATTTTCAGGGTTTCAATTGCGCGGGGCCCCCCGGGTGTCTCGATAAGTGTGCCACGACAAAAACAGATCGAAGCCAAGAGACTGATTTCACTACTGAAAACACCGTCACCCTGTTCGTCCGGCGTGATGATACCATCGCCGTTATAGTCGATGTCCTCGTTGGTCGGGATTTCATAGGGGCCAGGACCGCTGTTGAGCGCCGCCAGAATGTCCACTCCCCCAAATAAGGCCATTTCATCCAGAGTTGGCGCGCCTGGGTCGGTCGAGGTGAGGCTTGAGGCATCGAACTCGAGATAGCGGTCTCCCATGTTGTTGCGTCCGGTGTCGATGGGCGCCCCGGGGGAGGCCGAGTAGGTGTATTTGGGGGTTTCGTTGTAGTAATCGCTAGCGTTGTCATAGACGATGATGCCGACAATTACAGAGTTCTCGTTCAGCGATCCATCCGGGTTGGCGCCTTCGACCTGGAACATGACGATATCATCGGCTTCAAACACCGCTTCACCGTCATGTACCATGAATTCTCCGCCGTTGCTGGCGTTACTGTTTGTTTGGGGATCACCAAGAATACTGAAACCGTTCAACAAAAGTGTTGTGTCGGCCATGCCTGTCTATCCTGCGGGATAGCCCCGCATATGTTGTTTTTTGCTCGATTGAGGCCAAATTGTCGTCAAACTTGGTGCTAAATTGGGCCAGATTGTGGCGAAATTGGGGCAGGCGCGGCGATAGCGCGCGGTGGCCTGAGATTGCATTTCCCGCAAATCGCGGCTCAGATGCACTGAAATGCGCGATCTGGAACAGGAGATTGACCAATGGCCGCCTTGCTTGACACCGTGGATCCTGATGGGCTGCTCGAGTTTTCGGTGGTGTTCACCGACCGCTCGCTTAACCATATGTCAGCCGCATTCCAGCAGGTTATGCGCGACATTTCCTCGATGCTGAAGGAGGTCTATAGCGCAGACGGGGTTGCGCTCGTGCCCGGTGGGGGCACATACGGGATGGAATCCGTGGCGCGCCAGTTTGGCCATGATGCCCATGCAATGATCATTCGGAACGGCTGGTTCTCCTACCGTTGGAGCCAGATCTTCGAGGCAGGCGATTTCACCCAGAAAACAACGGTTTTCAAGGCTCGCCAGACCGGAAATGGGCCGACGGCCCCGTTTGCACCTGCCCCCATCGACGAGGTGACAGCCGCCATTCGCGAGGCAAAACCCGACGTGGTATTCGCGCCGCATGTCGAAACGTCTGCCGGTCTTATCCTGCCGGACGACTACATTCGCGCGTTGGCCGACGCTGCGCATGACGTGGGCGCACTGATGGTTCTGGACTGTATCGCCAGCGGCGCGGTGTGGGTCGACATGAAGGCAACCGGCGTGGATGTCCTGATTTCCGCACCGCAAAAGGGCTGGTCGGCGTCGCCATCGGCCGGGCTGGTCATGATGTCGGGCCGTGCACTCGATAGGCTCGACAAGACTGCTTCAGACAGTTTTGCGCTGGACCTGAAGAAATGGCGCTCGATCATGAAGGCTTACGAAGACGGTGGCCACGCCTATCACGCCACCATGCCCACCGATGCCCTTCGGGCCTTCCGCGATACGATGACCGAAACCCGCGACTACGGGTTTGAAAAACTGCGCAACGCCCAATGGGAACTTGGCAATGCTGTGCGCGATATGCTGGCCAAGCGCGGCGTGCAATCCGTCGCAGCAGAAGGCTTCGGTGCGCCAGGGGTCGTTGTCAGCTATACGAATGATCCCGACGTGCAGAACGGTAAAAAGTTCGCCGCTCTCGGCGTGCAAATCGCCGCCGGTGTTCCGCTGGCCTGTGATGAGCCTGAAGGTTTCAGCACGTTCCGCCTGGGGCTGTTTGGGCTGGACAAGCTCTATGATGTGCCGGCCACTCTCAAACGATTGGAGAGTGCTCTGGATCAGGTTCTCTGAGCCAAGGCTAGCTTCTTGCGCCAAGGCCCATTTGCATCATCGTCTTTCGCACCGGGCCAAGTGAATAGATAGCGTTCAGCCCTGCCGCCCGAACATCGCGCAGGGGCTGGGCTTCAATCATCGAGGCGCGGTTCAGCAGGTCGATCCCGGTGACGCGGGCGCGCACTTCGAAATGACGGCGGCGATGGTAGGTTTCCAGCATCGTTCGGTTGCCCAGTCGATCAGGATTGGCCTGAGCAAGGTCCAGAAGCACCCGCATATCGGCAAGTGACATGTTCAGACCTTGCGCCCCGATGGGCGGCACCACATGTGCCGCCTCGGCGACCAGCGCAGTGCGTTCCGCATACATCCGCTCGGCCAACTGGCTGATGATCGGCCAGACCGTCCGCCGAGATGCCAGCGTCAAGGGCCCGAACATCCGACAGGAACGTTCGTTCATCGCCTCTTCGAAGGCGTCCACCTCGAGATTGGCAAGACGAAGCACTTCAGGGCCGCGCTCCATCCAAACGATCGCGGATGAAGGCATGCCTTTGTAGTCGGGCAGGGGAACAAGCGTGAAAGGCCCGCCCGAGCGGTGGATTTCAGTTGAAACGTTTTCATGCGGAATTGGATGAGTGACGGCAAAGGCCAGTGCCTTTTGTCCGTAACGTGTTGTTTTCACCGGGATGCCGGTTGCTGCGCGAACCGGAGAGTTGCGTCCGTCTGCTGCGATGACAAGCCTTGCGCTGACCTTGCTTTCGTCGCTCAGGCTTACACGGGCTTCCGCTTCCCGGGTGAAAATCCCGGCAAAGCCCGTGCCCGGACGAAACTCGACATTCGGCATCTCGCCGAGCCGAGCCACCATTTCGCGCCGAAGGAGCCAGTTCGGCAGGTTCCAGCCAAATGGCTGATCCGAGATATCGCCCGCATCGAAATCCTTGGTCAGCCTCGGTTCGGCAACGGGTCCGCCCGCGTCGACAATCCGCATGATCTGAAGTGGCGCGGCGTGGGGCTTCAGCCGTGTCCACAGGCCGGCGAAATCGAGAAGATCGCGAGACGGCTGAAGAAAGGCGGTGGTGCGCAAGTCCGAGCCCTCGGCATCGCGCTCAACGACCGGCGGCGTGGGATCGACGCAGAGCACTGAAAAGCCCGCAGTTCCGAAGACGGCGGCAGCGGTCAGTCCGGCGACACCGCCGCCGGACACAACAATGTCAAAGTCGCATTTTGCCATGTCGGATGCCCTCCTGGCGCGAATCTATCCCGCTTGCTTGGCGAAGTCCAAGCGGCATCCTGACCGCAGCGGTCAACCCTTCGCGATGGTCACCAGCAGGAGGTACATGAAGGGTACGGTAGCAAGGGCAGGGATGTAGAGACCGGGAACGCCCCATGTATAGATCGACACGCCCCAGGCGGCGAGGAGCACAAGAACCGTGAAAATGATCTTCATCGCCAAATTGGTTTCGTCGCCTCCGGTATGTGCATTGGTTCCGGGGGCGGGAGTGGTGTCTGCAAGGGTCATGTGTGCCTCATCCTGTTGAGTGATTAGAAGGCTGACATAACATTCGGATTATTGAATTAAAGGTACACATTGCCGCAGCGCGACCGTTTGCCCAATTGTGGAAAATTCATAAAAATCAATCGGTCAGGCGGACGATGAAACCGGTCAGATCATCGGTGTGATGATGCACGTGATCGGCAGATTCCGGTGCTGGTGCAACGTGAACTGTTCGCATCCCGAGAGCATGCGGAACCGCGAGGTTGCGGGCGTCGTCCTCGAACATCGCACCGCGTTTCGGGTCCAGCCCATCGCGTGCGAAGACACGTTCGAATGCTTGCTCATGGGGTTTGGGGTGAAAGTCGGCGTGCTCGACCCCGTAAACAGCGTCGAACGCGCCTTCAAGGCCCCTCGCTGCGATCACGCGTTCGGCATAGGGGGCGGTTCCGTTGGTGTAGACGATTTTTCTCCCGGGCAGTGCCGAGATGCCGCGGCGCAGGCCGGGATCGGGTTCAAGGTGGTCGAGCGATATCTCGTGAACATCGGTCAGGTAGGGCGCGGGATCGACGCCATGTTCCTGCATGAGACCTGCGAGAGTGGTGCCGTATTTGCGCCAGTAATACTTGCGCAGGTGGTCCGCCCGTGCGCGATCCACGCCGAGCGCATCCATGACGTACCGGGTCATTTTCACCTCGATCTGGTCGAACAGCCGCGCCTGTGGCGGATAAAGCGTGTTGTCGAGATCGAAGACCCAGAAAGCGACGTGAGAAAACAGGTCCTTTGGCATGCGCGAAAACTACCGCGCCGTTCGGGCAAAGGCAACGATCAGCAGGGTTGAAGCCCGGGTGTTTTGCGGGTCTACTCCGACTGCGCGAAACCGCAGGGGAGAGAGGATGAAAGAGGCCAAGACAGCGCAGAAAGACGCCTATTCGCTTCTGCTTGAAGCGATCGACCTGGGGGAGTTCAAGCCGGGAGATAGGCTGGTCGAGAGCGACCTGGCAGAGAGGTTCGGAGTCTCCCGCACCCCGATCCGTGAAGCGCTGCAGAGGCTTGAAACCCAACAACTTCTCAGACGCGACGGGCGCAGCCTGATCGTGGCATCACTCGACCATAACCAGTTGTCCGAACTCTATGTGGTAAGGGCCGAGCTGGAGGGGTTGGCGGCCCGGTTGGCCGCAAGGCATGCGACAGAAGAAGAGGTGCGCGTTCTGCGCGACATGGTCGAGGAGGACCGCGCCCTTGTCGATGATCCATCGGCCCTTGCAAGGGCCAACCGGAGGTTTCACCGACAGTTGCACCTGGCCTCGCACAACCGCTTCCTGGTTCAGCAACTGGACCTCGTGCATCAGTCCATGGCGCTTATGGCGACAACATCGCTGGCCGTTGAGGGGCGCAGCGAGACGGCGCTGGCCGAGCATGACGCGATAGTCAGCGCGATCGAGGCGCGCGACGAGCAGGCGGCGCAGGAAGCGCTGAAGGATCACATTTCAAAGGCTTTCGTCACCCGACTGAAGCTGGACGCCAACGCTTCCGACGCCTGAGGCGTGTTCCTGATGCGCCAGTGAGTGCCCGTGCTGGGTTTTATCCCAGAAAAACGGGCGCGCTATGAGTCCGTAAAGCGCCTTGTAGGCGGCGATTGCCCCAAGTGGAAAATAAAAATGCATGGTTGGCACCCAGGCCAGCAGATGCCGATGCCGGGCACCGGATACGGCTGTGGCATTGATCAGGATCGATAGCATTTCGACCATCAGGAAAATGATGCCGAGATTGATCAGGAATGCTCGCGACACGAATGGGTCCAGCGGGTGCGGAAGCCCGAGCAGGACCAGCCAGAAGGACCACAGGATGGGCGCAAGCATAAATTGCGAGAGCGCGGCGATGAAATGCGCCTGAAAACCCCAGAATTTCAGAGGGCCCATCTGCCTGTAAAACAGCAGCGGATCGCGCATATGCACCAGATAGGTGACCATGTAGCCCTTGAGCCAGCGTGAGCGCTGGCGCACCCAGGGCCAGACCCGGCAATTGGCTTCTTCGCCGGTGGCAGTTTCGATCACCCGCGTCTTGTACCCGTGTCGGGCCAGGCGAAACCCCAGATCGGCATCTTCTGTCACGTTGTGGGCATCCCAACCGCCAAGTTCTTCGAGAACCGTGCGGTCAAACCAGAGCGTGGTGCCGCCCAGCGGTATCGACAACCCCATTCGCGACATGCCTGGCAGCAGAAGCCGGAACCATGCGGCGTATTCGATGGTGAAGCAGCGGGCGAGCCAGTTCTGGCGACTGTTGTAGTAATCCAGTACGCCCTGCAGGCAGACCACGTCGGGGGGCGAGCGGCGAAATTCCTGCACGACGCGGTTGACCTGGTCGGGGTCGGGGGCGTCCTCTGCATCCCAGATGCCGACGATGTCGCCATCACAGAAATCCAGAGCGTAATTCATCGCGCGCGGTTTCGTCTTCGGGCGTCCCTCGGGGACTTCGATGACACGCATCCACGGGGGCAAAGTGCAGCTGGCGATGGTTTCGCGTGTCAGGTGATCGTTTTCTTCCAGGACCAGCACGATATCCAGCAGCGGTTTCGGATAGGTTAACCGGGAGAGCCGTTGGACGAGCGCGCCTGCAATCTCGGTTTCCTTGAACAAGGGGACGAGAACCGACACACGCGGGAGCGGATGTTTCGCCGGGTCGAGATCGGGGGATGGCGTTTCGGGCGGGCGCGAAACGTGCGCAATATAGGCCGATAGGCGCAGACCGGCCGCTACCAAAAGCGTAAAGGCGGCCCAGCTGGCCAGAGCGGCGAAGACGTGGGTCGGAAAGAAAACGGTCAGGGCGAATAGCGCCGCGAGCAGAGTGATGGTGAGACCTAGCCGCGCGCGGCCCGCCCGTTCCCAGCCGCGGCAGCTTTCGCTTTCCGGGACGCGGGCCGAGGCCGTGGCAGTCAGCTTTTCGCGGTGAAGCCGGGCGAGCGCGGCGTGGATTTCGGACGCCGTGGCGATGACCATTTCCGCCCGGGGGGCGGCGTCGTCCATAAAGCTCAGGACGCGGGCGAAATCCTCGGGACGGGAGACGGCGATCTGCACGCGCTCGCCGTCGACGCGCCACGGCACGGCGCTGTTGTTCAGGCAAAGGCGCAGCGGGATGAGGCCGGCAAGCTCTGGATCGGGCGGAAGTGCCGACAGGTCCGCGCGCGGAACGCCGTGGAAACGGCTGAGGGCGGTTGCCACCTCATCAGGCGACAACAGGCCCTCGGAGATCAGGATGCGGTCAATGGATGTGCGGCACTGCGCCTGAAGCGCGCGCACCGACAGCAGTGTGCCAGCCGTGAGCGTTCCGGAGGCTTGGAGGAAGCGTCCCAGATCTTCCCCGGCCTGCGGTGCCCCGGCGATGTGCCGGGCGTGTTGCATTGTCTTTCCTTACCCTTCGGCAGCCCGAAACAAGGCGTTACCGACGGAAAGGATTGGTTCAAAGAGGTTAATATCCGGTTAAATTTCGCGAGATTTCGCCCGTGAATCGGCGGACTTCGCCTGCCAAAGCGTTAATAAAAGGTGAATTTCCGGCCTTTCGGGGCCAGGGTGCCGGGGCATTTGTCCCGGTTTCAGCCCCGTTTTCCCATCGCGTCGGCAAAACGCTCGAAAAGATAGAAGCTGTCCTGCGGTCCCGGCGATGCCTCGGGGTGGTACTGAACCGAGTAGACTGGGCGATCGGACATGCGGATGCCACAGTTGCTACCATCGAAAAGTGAAACATGTGTTTCCACCACGCCCTTCGGCAGCGTTTGGCTGTCCACCGCGAAGCCGTGGTTCATCGAGGTGATCTCGACCTTGCCGGTTTCGAGATCCTTCACAGGGTGGTTTGCGCCGTGGTGGCCGTGGTTCATCTTGATGGTCTGCGCGCCAAGCGCGAGGGCCAGCATCTGATGGCCGAGGCAGATGCCGAAGACCGGCAGATCGGTGCGGTCGAGCACGTCGCGGATCATCGGGACGGCGTATTCGCCGGTGGCCGCCGGATCGCCAGGCCCGTTCGACAGGAACACGCCATCGGGATCATGGACCAGCACCTCGTCGGCGGTGGCGGTGGCGGGCAGAACGGTGACGTCGCAGCCGACCGAGGCGAGGCAGCGCAGGATGTTGCGCTTGGCGCCGTAGTCGATGGCGACGACCTTGAATTTGGGATCGGCCAGGCGGGTATAGCCCTCGGGCCAGGCCCAGCGCATTTCGTCCCAGCGGTAGGACTGGGCGCAGGTCACTTTCTTGGCAAGGTCGAGCCCGACGAGGCCGGGGAAGCCGCGGGCGCGGGCGACAAGCGCCTCGATGTCGAAATTGCCTTCGGGATCATGGGCCAGTGCCACGTGCGGCGCGCCCTGCTGGCGGATCGCGCGGGTCAGCCGGCGCGTGTCGATGCCGCCGATGGCGATGCGCCCGCGCGCGGCCAGCCAATCGGCCAGACGTTCGGTGGAACGCCAGTTCGACGGTTCGGTCGGATCCCATTTCACCACCATGCCTTCGGCCACCGGATCACCGGTTTCGTCGTCATCGACGTTCACGCCGACATTGCCGACATGGGGGAAGGTGAAGGTGACGACCTGCCCGGCGTAGGAGGGATCGGTCATGATTTCCTGGTAGCCGGTCATCGCGGTGTTGAAGCAGAGCTCGGCCGTGGTTTCGCCTGTGGCGCCGAACCCGTGGCCAAAGAACAGCGTGCCGTCGGCCAGGGCCAGGCAGGCGGTCGGGCGGGATTGGGTATCAAGCGCCATGCGAGTCTCTCCGGGGGTCAAATTGGCGCGAACCTAGTGTCGGGGCGGGCAGGGGTCAAGGGGGCGAAACGGCCCTTGCGTCACTGTTGTCAGGGCCAGTCCGAAGGGTTATGTAACAGAGCTTACGACAACCATGGGGATGGCCGTAAATGGATATGCGCGAGCGGATCAATTCCGCGCTGAAACAGGCGATGAAGGACAAGGCGAAAGACCGCCTTTCGACGCTGCGCCTGATCAATGCCGCGATCAAGGACCGCGATATCGCGGCCCGCGGTGATGGCAACGAGGCCGGGGTGGGCGATGCCGAAGTGCTTGCCATCCTTGGCAAAATGGTCAAGCAGCGCCAGGAGAGCGCGCGCGCCTATGAAGAGGGTGGGCGGCTGGACCTGGCCGAGAGCGAACGCGCCGAGGTGAGCGTTATCGAGGAATTCCTGCCCAAGCAGCTGAACGATGACGAGGTGGCCGAGGCCGTGAGCGAGGCGATCAGCGAGGCCGGGGCGGAGTCGATCCGCGACATGGGCAAGGTGATGGGCATGCTGAAGGAAAAATACACCGGGCAGATGGATTTCGGCGCGGTGGGCCCGATGGTCAAGGATCGCCTGAGCGCCTGACGCCTGGCGCAAATCAACCAATTCGAAAGCCGGGATTAACGCCCGGCTTTCGCTGTTTTCAGGGGGGTGACATGCGTGCACCCCCCGGCTGACATCCGGCTGTCGGCCAAATCCTGACAAAGGGTTAACCGACGGTCGTAAACGCGGCGTGCGGTGGTGTTGCGCCGCGCGGTGTGCCGGGCAGGCACCGTTACGGTGGTCTCAGGCCCTGTTAACCCTTCGTTGATACCTCCCTTTCCGGCGCGTGAGGCCAAGCCCGGCGCAGGCTGAGAGACATCAAGCACGCCTCTGCCGGCATGCGGCGCGGCGCGCGGAAAGGGAAAACTGGATGAACAAGGCAATTACCGATGGCGTGATCCTGATGCCGCCCGCATTCGCGGCGGGGCTTGACGTGTGGTCGAGCGGGGATGGCACGCCGGGCTCGGACACCTATGAGAATGCGGCCAATGCGGCCCTGGTGCCGGCGGACCAGGATTTCGGCGGCTGCCTGGAGTTGCAGAAACTCGATAGCGTACAGCAGTTACGCTACATGGGGGAAACGCCGCTGCTGCCGGGCTGTTACCTGCGTATTACCGCGCGGGTGAAGGCGGTGAGCGGCAACCTGCCGTCGGTGCGCATCGCCGGCTGGGCCGGCGGCGCAGGCGGTGCGCATGTCACCGGCCTGACCGAGGTGGGCCCGAGCGTAGCGCTGAGCCAGTATGGCGAGGTGGTCGAGGTGAGCGCGATCATCGGCGCGGGGCTACGCACGGGCGTCGACATGGTCTGGGGCGCGGAGCCGATCTATGGCCATTTCGGCCTGGACCTGACCGGCGCCAGCGGCGGGGTGGTGCGGATCGACGATATCGTGATCGAGGACATCACCAGCGTGTTCCTGCGCGACATGATGAACTGGGTCGATGTGCGCGATTACGGTGCTGTGGGCGACGGGGTGAGCGATGACCTGGCGGCCTTCGAGGCGGCGGATGCGGCGGCGGCCGGGCGCAAGGTGCTGGTGTCGAAGGGCACGTATTTCCTGGGCGACTCGATGACCTTTGAAAGCCGGGTGGAATTCGAGGGCACGGTGGTGATGCCCGATGCGGCGATCCTGTCGCTGACCAAGGATTACGACCTGCCGGCCTATATCGACGCCTTCGGGAACGAGGAACTGGCCTATAAAAAAGCGGTGCAGGCGCTGTTCAACAATTCCGACCATGAGGGGCTGGACATGGGTGGGCGGCAGATCACCGTGACCCAGCCGATCGACGTGCAGGCGGCGGTGGCCAACCGCACGTCGTTCTCGATGCGCCGGCATATCCGAAACGGCCAGTTCGACGTGCAGCGCGGGCCCGCGTGGGACACCGAGGTGGTGACGAGCCAGGCGACATATTCGGTGGCGGATGGCCGCAAGCTGACCGGGGTGGTCAACGTGGCCAACATTCCGGTGGGATCGCTGGTCGAGGGCACGGGCGTGGGCCGCGAGGTCTATGTGCGCGACAAGAACGTGGCGACGCAGGAAATCACGCTGAACAAGCAGCTTTATGATGCGGAAGGCACGCAGGTTTTCACTTTCCGGCGGTTCAAATACGTGCTGGATTTCTCGGGCTTCGAGGATCTGGACAAGTTTTCTATCTCGGATGTGGAGTTTCGCTGTTCGGGGCACGCGAGCGGCATCCTTCTGGCGCCGTCGGGCCTGATCTTTCATCTACGCGACTGTTTCATCACCCGGCCCAAGGATCGTTGCATCACCAGCCATGGCGAGGGCTGTCAGGGGATGCTGGTGGACCGGTGCCAGTTCATTTCCGACGAGGGCGCCAAGCTGAGCCAGGACCGGGTGTCGATTGTGATGAACACGACCGGCAACGATGTGAAGATCCGCAACAACCGGGCGTCGAAATTCCGGCATTTCGCGGTGATCGGCGGATCGGGCAGCATCATCACCGGCAACCATTTTTTCCAGGGTGACGGGGTGAGCGAGGGGATCCGCACGGCCGGCATTGTCTTTACCGGCACCAACACGCGGGCGGTTGTGAACGGCAACTACGTGGACAACGCGTTCCTGGAATGGACGAACGAGCATGACAACGCGCCCGAGTTCGCCACCGAGTTGTCGTTCAGCCAATTGTCGATCACCGAAAACTATTTCCTGTGCAGCCATGTGGCGCCGTGGTTCAGTTTTCTCGTGGTGAAGCCCTATGGCACGGGGCATTTCATCAACGGGTTGACGGTTCAGGGCAATTTCTTCCGCACCATCGGTGGAGAGATCGAGCGGGTGGAGCGCGTGGACACGAGTTTCGCCGATCTGAACTATGACCGGATGAAGAACGTCACCTTCACCAACAACATGTTCAACCTGATCGACGTGGCCACGGAAAACCCGCTGATCGTGAAACATGCGCAGCCGACAGAGGCGCAGGTCTGGACGATTGATTGTGCACCGCGGTTTCCCTTTGGCGGATGGGCGCAGACGTTGGAATCGGTGCAGCCGATCGGGGCGTTGCGCAATGCCAGCAACGCGGCGCGGCACGAACAGCCCTATGGTGTGTTGCAACAGGGGCCGAACAAGGACCGGGTCGAGCTGGTCTTTGAACAGCCGGTGCGCGGGGACGTGACGGTGAAGGTGCGCATGGACGAACCGCTGTAGGCGGCGGTGAGCCGAAGGGCAGGGGCGTCCGCTGCGGGCGTCCCTGTCGTGTTCAGAATTCGCGCCAGAAGCCCAGCTTGACCCCCATCTGGGTGTCGCCGATCAACCCCGCGGTGAGCCCCAGTTCGATATGGCTGCGAGATCCGAATTCATAGAGCAGTGACGGTGCGAGGCGCGCGAACGAGGGATCGCCCTGCGAAATGCCGGTTTGCAACTGGACGAGGGCCTTCAGGGGGCCGGGCGGATCGAGCCCGAAGGTGATGTCGGATTTCAGGTCGATCCGGCGGTTGGTGCCGCGGTATTCGGCGAAGGTGTCGACATTGAACCAGCCCGAACTCTGCCCCAGCGAGACTCCGCGGCCATAGGAAAAGCCCGGACGGATCGCCGGTTCGCCGGCAATTGTGCCGAGGCCCAGTTCGACAGCAAAGCGATTGGGGTCTTTTCCGAGCGCGAGAGGGTAGCGCAGGAACACGACCGCCTTGCCCTGGCCCGAGATGGCGTGCCCGACATCGAGGCCGACGGTGAGCCTGTCGGTGAGCCCGTATTCGAGATAGGTGGTGGAATAGATCGAATAGGGGCCTGCCAGGCTGGTGCCCGCGACCCGGGTCGAGGCCGAGAGGAAAACCTTGCCCTTTTCGCGCGGCCACGCCCCGGCCTGGGCGGCGGGGGCGCGGAGACAAGCCAGAACAAAGGCCAGAACACTGGCCAGAACAAGGATCAGAAGGCGCTGCATCGGCGCTCCTTTGCGGGTGCGCCGGTAAGTATTCGGAAAGTTTGGTAAACAGGGGGTTAATCGGAAACGGTTTTGCAGCGGCAGAGTGGGCTGCTAGGCTGAGTGTGGATACCCAGAGGGAGGCCCGAGATGCCGAAGATTTCCAAGGATAACAGTTTTCAGACAGTGATCACGACCTTCGAGATGACGCCGGGCACCGCGCAGGACCTGATGGACGAGCTGCGCGCGGCCTATGCCGAGTTCATCTCGAAACAGCCGGGGTTCATTGCCGCGGGGCTGCATATCAACGATGCGCAGACCCGGATCGCCAACTATTCGCAATGGCAGCGACGCGAGGACTTCCAGGCGATGCTGCGCAGCGACGAGATGCGCAAGCGCAACCGGCGGATCGCCGATCTGTGCAAGAATTTCGAACCGGTGATGTATGACGTGGTCGATACCTACGACTGACCTGCCGCAGGGCGCTGCGCGCCCATGATATGAATCAATGTCCGCCGGACGCGGATGCGGCATCATCCCTTCGACCACTGGAGGGAGACCAGCCATGTACATGAATATTCTGGTGCCGGTATCATTTGACACGGAGCGCGACGCGCAGGAGGCGATTGACGTTGCCAAGGCGCTGGCCGGGAAGGGCGCGCGGATCACGCTTTTGCACGTGATCGAGCATATTCCGTCTTACGCGATTTCCTACATGTCGCAGGATTACCTGGACGAGGCCGCGCAGGCCGTGCAGGCCGAACTGGAGAAGATGGCCGAGGGCATCGAGAACGCCAAGGCGGTGGTGATCGAGGGCCATTCGGGACGTTCGATCCTGGACTGGGCCAAGGAGAACTGGGCCGATTGCATCGTGATCGCATCGCACCGGCCCGGCATGCAGGATTACCTGCTAGGTTCGACCGCGGCGCATGTGGTGCGCCATGCGGGGTGTGCGGTGCACGTGGTGCGCTGAGGCCGTGACAAACAAGGAGAACTGACCATGTACAAGAATATCCTGGTGCCGATTGCATCCGACCATGACCCGCATACCGGCAAGGCGTTGAACGTGGCGCGCGCGCTGGCCTCGGAGGGCGCGAAGATCACCTCGCTGACTGTTGTCGAGGCGATGCCCGGCTATATTCAGAACCAGCTGCCCGAGGGACAGAGCGCGAAGATCATGGACGAGGTCGAGACGGAGCTGAAGGCCGAGTTGGGCGGCGCGAAAGACGTGACGCCGGTTGTGGTCGAGGGCCATTCGGCGCGCACCATCCTCGATTATGCCGAGGAGCATGGGATCGATTGTATCGTCATGGCCTCGCACCGGCCGGGGCTGAGCGACTACCTGCTGGGGTCGACCGCGGCACGGGTGGTGCGCCATGCGAAATGCGCGGTGCACGTGCTGAGGTAAAGCGCACGCGGTTGCGGGCTGGCCGGGCTCTTCCCATATCGGGGCAAGAGACAGAGGAGGCCGCCCGCAATGAAATGCCCGATCGACGGAGAAACCCTGATCATGACCGAACGCCACGGCGTCGAGATTGACTATTGCCCGAAATGCCGGGGTGTGTGGCTGGACCGGGGTGAATTGGACAAGATCATCGAAAAGGCCGCGGGCCCGATGGTGCTGCCCAACCCGGACCCCGAGCCGATGCCGGCACCGCCCCCACCCGAGCCGCCGCAGGCCGCGCCGGCCCCGCGCCAGGCGCACGAAATGCCGCGATATGAGGAGCCGCGCCGATACGAGGACGAGCGCCGATACGAGGACGAGCAGCGCTATGACAAGGACCGCTACAAGAAAGCCAAGAAATATCGTGGCAAGTATTCGGACGATGACGGCTGGTATCGGAAGAAGAAAAAGCGCAAGTCGATCCTTGCCGAGATTTTCGATTTCGACTGAGTGACAGTAATCGACAGGGAGACCCGAACAGATGAAGAAACTTGCCCTTGCCCTTGCCCTGGCCGTATTGGCCGCCCCCGTCGCCGCGCAGGAGCCGGTGAACATCACCAAGGACGTGATGTCGGTCACCGTGGAAACAGCGGATGGGCCGGTTGAGATCAAGCGCATCCAGGACAATGCGAACGTGATCACCGGGAATTTCGCGCTGACCTCGCGCCCCTGTCCGAATTTCTGCATTCAGCCGATGATCCCCGCGCCGGGCGTCACGCCGATCGGGGAGCTGGAGCTGATGCAGTTCCTGAACGATCCGAACGTCGTGGTAATCGACGGGCGGGTGCGCCCCGATTTCGAGAAAGGCGCCATTCCGGGCGCGGTGAACGTGCCCTATACCGAAGCCGCCGACCGCCTGGGCGAGCTGGGTTGTGAGCCGGATTTCGACGGGTTCATCTGCGACGGGCCGGATGTGAAATCGGTCGCGCTTTATTGCAACGGCCCGTGGTGCGGGCAATCGCCGACCGCCGCGCGCCGCATGATCGAGGCGGGCTATCCGGCCGAGAAGATCTATTACTATCGCGGCGGCATGCAGAGCTGGCGCGGCCTGGGCCTGACCGTCACCGGCGACTAACGCGCGAGCGCGCCGGGCGGCTCGGTACAGTCATAGGATGTGCCATCGGGCAAATGGCAGAGTGCGTCGAGAAAGCCCGGGTCCATCCGTTTGTAGCTGGGCAGGGCGTGGCGTTCGTCCTGCCGGTCGAGATAGTCCGAGCAGCTTTGCAGGTAGTAGTTTTCGCGCCGGTCGGGGCGGGCATACCATTGATCGAAGGCGGCCGAGGCGGCCTCTGACAAGTCGCCGGTGTTCGCCATCACCCGTTCGAATTCTTCCGCGATGTCGGCGGTGCTGTCCCAGGTTTTCAGGATCTGCCAGAGCGCCGGCTGGCCATCCGCGCGCGCCTGCCAGCCGACCAGAAGGGTGACGACATTGGCGTCGGCCTCGATCACGAAGGTGGCGCGGGCGTTTTCGCGCATCGACAGGCCGGGCGAGGGGCAGACCCCTTCGCGCAGCTGTTCCAGGTGGCGCAACTCGTGCACCAGCGTCAGCAGCATTTTGTCGTCCGGCAGCGCGGCGTTGAGCACGATCTGGCGGTCTTCGACTGTCATGAAGCCATGTTCGGCCATCAGCGCATCCGAGAGGCAGATCGTGGGGCCGATTGCATCGAGCGTGTCGCGCAGCGTGGCAAAGGCCGCGAGATGCGAGCGCAGGTGGGTGACGAGTTCTGCCAGCCTTGCCTGGTGCGGCGTGTCGGCCTGCGCATAGGGCGCGCGCAGGCATTGGCCGGGGCTGGTGATCCCGTCATCGGCCAGCGCGGCGGGGGCAAGCCCGAACCAGAGAAGAATTGCGAGGCGGCGCATGGGCCGAGACTGCGCGAGCGGTGCGGGCTTGGCAAGGGGGCGCGGCGCGCGCAGTATGGCGCGCAAGAGGGAGGACCCCATGACAGAGATACCCGTGATCGGCGCGCAACTGACGGTGCTGGACCTGGACCGGCACCGCGACTGGATCTTCGAGAAAAACCGCGACATCGAGCTGCCCGAGTTCTGCATGGCCGATATCCTGAAGAACCCGGGGCCGTTCATCGACATGGCGAAGGCCAAGTTGCAGGGCTGGGAGGGACGGCTGGGCATTCACGGGCCGTTTTCGGGTTTTGAACTGAATGTGAAGGACAAGGACATCCGCGCGGTGGTGCAGACGCGGCTGGACCAGGCGCTGGAGGTGTGTGCGCGGCTGGAGGCGCGGCAGATGGTGATCCATTCGCCCTATGATCCGTGGGATGCGCATAACCTCGACAACGGGCCGAAGGACCGGGCAAAGAGTATTTCCGCGATCCTCGACACGCTGGCGCCGGCTCTGAAGCGGGCCGGGGAGCTGGGTGTCGAGATGGTGCTGGAGAATATCCGCGACAATGACCCGGCTCTGCGCCGCGCGGTGGTGGAGGCGGCGGATACGCCCAGCTTACGTTTGTCGGTGGATACCGGCCACGCGCTCTGGGCGCATGTTTCGGCGGGCGCGCCGCCGGTGGATCGGTTCATTCAGGACGCGGGCGAGCTTCTGGGCCATGTGCACCTGCAGGATGCAGACGGCTATGCCGACCGGCACTGGGTGCTGGGCGAGGGGGATACGAATTTCTTTCCCATCTTCACGGCGCTGGGGGAACTGGAGGTGAAGCCGCACCTGATCGTCGAGATCAACGATTTTTCCCGCGTGCCCGACAGCGTGGCGCATCTTGAGCGGCTGGGGCTGGGGCAATGAATGTAGCGTAACAGGAGGACAGCGCATGGGTATCATCGTGATGCTGATCGTCGGGGCCGTGGCCGGATGGCTGGCGGGGACGATCGTCAAGGGTGGCGGTTTTGGTCTGGGCGGTAATATCGTTGTTGGGGTCGTCGGCGCGATCATCGCCGGGCTGGCCTTTCCGGTCATCGGCTTCGGGGGCGGCGGCGGGATCATCTGGTCGATCATCCATGCGACCATCGGGGCGGTGATCCTGCTGGTGCTGATCCGGGTGATTAAGCAGGTCTGAGACGCCGCGAAATGGAGCGGCTGGGGGCAGTCGCGGTCAGGGATGGCGGCCAAAGAGGCGGCGCAGGTGCTGCTTGGCCTCTTCGAGCACCTTGCGCTGGTCATCGGGCAGGCTGTGGCCGGCGCGGTTGATGTAGAAGGTGAGCATCGACATGGCCGACTGATAGGGCGTGCCCTTGCGTGCCGTGCTGGCCTCGGCCGCGCGTTTGAGCGCGGCGGCGATGCGTTCGGGATCGTCCCAGGTGAAGAGGCCGGGCTCAAGCTCCAGCGCATGGCTGGTTTCGGTGACGTGTCGGGACCATTTCTCGGGGTCGGTCATGGCCGGGGTCCGGGGCTCGGGTGGGCGATGCGGGCAGGGTGGCATTGCCGGGGGAGGGGTGCAAGCGCGGTGCGGGTTTTGCGGTGGGGTGCCGGGCAAAAGCCCGGCCTACGGTGATGATCCACGCGGAACGCTAGACGTAGGCGTCGCGCCCGCCCCGGGTCGGGCGCGTGCCCAAATCGGAGATTTGGGCATTAGTAGATATGCCCCGCAGCCTTCCGCAACGTTCGCATGAAATCAAAATGATCAATTCGAGATTAGCGAAAAAGCTAAAACCAATGCAGCTGTCAAAAACATAAGCAGTGAAACCACAATCGAAAAGAATCCGCCGAACATATACTGATCTGCGCGCTCGTAAGTTTCCTCTTGGCCGAGTTGTTTCCTGTCAACGTGACGAGTAGACAAAAAAGCAAGCACCCAAGTCACCGCGCCGAACAGTGTTCCGAAAACATATAGCAGGATCGCGCAAGCGAAGCTCCATCGACCTACGTGTTGGATCATTTCATCCAATTGACTCAGGCAAATGACAATCGCGCCACTATTCAAAAGAACGGATGCCTTTATTGCTCCTTGAGCATACTCCTGAGAAATTTCTCTATAGTCTGCCATATTTGTTTCACCGCCCCCTCCGCTTCACATTCCCCCCACGCTGCCCGGCCCGGCCGGCCGTTGAGCGCCCACGCGAGCCCACAGCCGCTTCAGACGCCTTCTCCACCGCATACTGCCGCGCCAGGGGGTCGTCGGCGACGGCCAAATCCACCGCTTCCAGCCGCTTGATCTCATCCCGCAACCGGGCGGCCTCTTCGAATTCGAGGTTCTCGGCGGCCTTGCGCATGTCGTCGCGCATGCCGTCGAGCACCTTTTCTAGGTTGGCGCCGTGGAGCGGCTTGTCGACCTGTGCCGTGACGCGGTTCATGTCCACGTCGCCTTGATACAAACCTGCGAGCACGTCCTCGACGTTCTTCTTCACCGTCTCGGGCGTGATGCCGTGTTCCTCGTTATAGGCGATCTGCTTGGCGCGGCGGCGGTCGGTCTCGGAGATCGCACGCTCCATCGAGCCGGTGATCCGGTCGGCATACATGATGACGCGGCCATCGGCGTTGCGCGCGGCGCGGCCGATGGTCTGGATGAGCGAGGTCTCGGAGCGAAGGAAGCCCTCTTTATCCGCATCGAGGATCGCCACCAGCCCGCATTCGGGGATGTCGAGCCCTTCGCGCAGCAGGTTGATGCCCACCAGCACGTCGAAAGCGCCAAGCCGCAGGTCGCGCAGGATTTCGATCCGTTCGATCGTGTCGATGTCGGAATGCATGTAGCGCACGCGGATGCCCTGTTCGTGCAGGTATTCGGTGAGGTCCTCGGCCATGCGTTTCGTCAGCGTGGTGCAGAGGACGCGGAAGCCCTTTTCGGCGACGATGCGAATCTCATGCAGGAGGTCATCGACCTGGGTGTCGACCGGGCGGATTTCGACCTGCGGATCGAGGAGGCCGGTGGGGCGGATCACCTGCTCGGTGAAGACGCCGCCGGTCTGTTCAAGCTCCCACGCCGCGGGGGTGGCCGAGACGAAGACGGATTGCGGGCGCATGGCGTCCCATTCCTCGAACTTCAGCGGGCGGTTGTCCATGCAGGACGGCAGGCGGAAGCCGTGTTCGGCCAGCGTGAACTTGCGCCGGTAGTCGCCACGATACATGCCACCGATCTGCGGCACGCTGACGTGGGATTCATCGGCGAAGACGATGGCATGGTCGGGGATGAATTCGAAGAGGGTGGGGGGCGGCTCACCCGGGGCGCGGCCGGTGAGGTAGCGCGAATAGTTCTCGATCCCGTTGCAGACGCCGGTGGCCTCGAGCATTTCGAGGTCGAAATTGGTGCGCTGTTCGAGGCGCTGAGCCTCTAACAGCTTGCCTTCGCCTACGAGTTGGTCGAGGCGCTGGCGCAGCTCTTGCTTGATGCCCTGGATGGCCTGCTGCATCGTGGGCTTCGGCGTGACGTAATGCGAGTTGGCGTAGACGCGGATCTTGTCGAACGTGTCGGTCTTTTCGCCGGTCAGGGGGTCGAATTCGACAATCGATTCAAGCTCTTCCCCGAAGAACGACAGCCGCCAGGCGCGGTCTTCGAGGTGGGCCGGGAAGATCTCGAGACTGTCGCCGCGCACGCGGAATGAGCCGCGCTGGAACGCTTGGTCGTTGCGGCGGTATTGCTGGGCGACCAGATCGGCGATCACTGCGCGCTGGTCGTAATCGTTGCCGACCTGCAAATCCTGGGTCATCGCGCCATAAGTTTCGACCGAGCCGATGCCGTAGATGCAGGAAACCGAGGCGACGATGATCACATCGTCGCGCTCCAAGAGCGCCCGGGTGGCCGAGTGGCGCATCCGGTCGATCTGTTCGTTGATCTGGGATTCCTTCTCGATATAGGTGTCGCTGCGCGGCACGTAGGCCTCGGGCTGGTAATAGTCGTAGTAGGAAACGAAGTATTCGACCGCGTTGTCGGGAAAGAAGCCCTTGAATTCGCCGTAAAGCTGGGCCGCGAGCGTCTTGTTCGGGGCGAGGATGATGGCGGGGCGCTGGGTTTCCTCGATCACCTTGGCCATGGTGAAGGTCTTGCCGGTGCCGGTCGCGCCCAGAAGGACCTGGTTGCGCTCGTCATCGAGGATGCCCTGGCTGAGCTCGGCGATCGCGGTGGGCTGGTCACCGGCAGCGTTGAATTCGGTCTGCATGACGAAGCGCTTGCCGCCCTCGAGCTTCTCGCGGGTTTTCACGTCGGGGGCGGGGGAATGCAGGATCGGTTCGGATTTGTCGGAATGGGCGTAGGGCATGGGCGACTCCGCGGGCTGAGCCCCTTAGAGTTGATCACTTTTTGTTCCGGTTCAAGGGGGCGTTGGCCCGATGGGTGGGCCGCACGGGCCGCTTTTGGGCAAATCCCCTGTTTTGCAGTTATTTCCGGCTTGCGGGCGGGCCGGGGATTTGGGTAAACCAAGGGCGGTCAACGAGGAGTGTGCCAATGCCCGCGCGTATTTATCAGCCCAGCCGTACCGCCATGTCATCGGGCACGGCCAAGACGAAACACTGGGTGCTGGAATTTGCGCCGGAAAGTGCGCGCGAGGTTGATCCGCTGATGGGGTGGACCTCGTCGCGGGACACGCAATCGCAGGTGAAGCTGAAATTCCCCACCAAGGAAGCGGCGCTGGCCTATGCCGAGGAACATGGCATCGACGCCGTGGTGACCCGCCCGCACAAGCGCAAGCCCAATATCCGCGCGGGCGGCTATGGCGAGAATTTCGCCACCAACCGGCGCGGGCCCTGGACGCACTGATGCCCTTGCCAAGGGGCGGTCGCGCGTTCAAATAGGAAACGTGCGGTCCCGTAGCTCAACTGGATAGAGCAGCTGACTTCTAATCAGCAGGCTGAGGGTTCGAGTCCTTCCGGGATCGCCATTTTCCAGGGGGAGATCATGGACAAGCTGCCATTGACGGTCATCGGGGGGTACCTGGGTGCGGGCAAGACCACGCTGATCAACCGCTTGCTGAGTGAAGCGCATGGCCGGCGCGTGATGGTCATGGTCAATGATTTTGGCGCGGTGAATATCGACGCCGACCTGCTGAAAAGCGCGGGCGAGGACACGATCGAACTGACCAATGGCTGCGTGTGCTGCACGATGGGCGCGGACCTGTACATGGCGCTGGGCGATGCGCTGGACCGGCGGCCGCGGCCCGAGCATCTTGTGATCGAGGCGAGCGGGATCGCCGACCCCAAGAAGATCGCCGATGCGGCGCGGGCGGAACCCGAGATGGACTATGGTGGCATTGCCGTCGTGGTGGATGCGCAGAACTTTCCCGCGCTGGCGGCGGATGTGCAGATCGGGGCGCAGATCCGCGGCCAGATCGAAGTGGCCGACCTGCTGATCGTGTCGAAATGCGGGGGCGAGGTGCCGGCGGCGCTGGCGATGCAACTGGCTGCGCTGAGCCGCGCGCCGGTGGTGGCGATGGATGCGCTGCAGGCGGTGGCCCCGCTTTTGCTCGGCGGGATCGAAGCGGGCACGGGCAAGAGCAGCGGCGCGGGCCACGGCGCCTATGTCACCTGGAGCTACGAAGGGGACGCGGAATATGGCCGGGTGGCCCTGGAAGAAAAGCTGGGCCAGGCACCCGAGCGGCTTTACCGTGTGAAAGGCGTGATACGCGGATCGGGCGAGGAAGGGTTCGAACTGCACAAGGTCGGCCCCTCGGTCGAGATAACGCGGGTGGCCCGGCCAGAAAAAACCCGCCTCGTGGCGATCGGACCACAAGGCGGGGTGAGCGCGGAGGAAATCCGCGATTGGTGGGAAGGCTGATTATTCGTCCTTGGTGACGTATTTGGCCAGCATCTGCTCGTTCTTGGCTTCCTCGATCATGCGCAGGCGGTCTTCGCGCTGCTGGGTGTCGAAGCGGTATTTCACGAAGTTCACCAGGCTGATCGTGAGCATCAGGATGCCGATGCCCCAGAAACCCTTGGTCGAGAGCGGCACTTCGGTCGAGAGCCACAGCGAGATGCCGAGCAGGATGTAGGCGGCCACGACGCCAGCGCCGTTGAAGACCATGATCAGGGTGTTGTCGTTCTTGTTCATGTCAAACATTGTGAGTTCCTCATTAAATCAGGCGGGGGATGCGTGATTGCGGACTGGTATCAAGCGGCTTTGTCAGCTTTGAGGCGATCCAGCACCGATTTCGCGGTAATTTTGGTCGCGGGGCCATAGCCGGCGTCCGACATGCGGTCCTCGAGATCGCGATGCGAAAGGTCGTCTTCGATCTGCTTGAGAATCTCGGCCTGCTCATACGGGTCATCGCGGCCAAGCACGCGGTTGATGAGTTCCTCGGCCTCCGACGCGCTGTCACGGCCCGAAAGCGTGGTGGACAGGCGTTTCTGGATGTCCTGTTCGCGACGCACGGCACGGGCCTGGATGGCGCCCTGCTTGAGGTCAACCACGCGGCGGTTGCCCGCCTCGACCGAATTGCGCAGGCGCAGAACCTTCTGTTCAAGGCGTGCCAGCGTTTCGTTGCGGCCTTCCAGCTCGTTTTCCATCGTGGCGATGGCCTGGGCGGCCTCGGCGGCGAGCGCCTCGTCATTGGAGGCGAGCGCGGCGCGGGCGCGGTCCATCAGCCCTTCGATACGGGATTTGAGCGCGTCGACTTGTCGCTGTTCGGCGTTGCGACGCTGGATCAGGCTGGCCAGCGTGGCCTTGGCGGCTTTGACGGCGGCCTCGGTCTCGCGGATTTTCTGATCAATGAGTTCAAGCGCGAAATGATCGGTGATGCGTTCGTCGGCGCGGGCCTGTGCACCAGAGAAAAGGGTTCTGAGAGTCGAAAACATAAGAGTACCTTTCTTCGAGATTACGTTTGCGTGTTACTTGCCCCAAATGGCAACTTTGAGGCGTGCCCGGAGTGTTTTGGGGGCAATTTCAGGTTGTGTCTGCGCCTATGCGTGTAAGCGGGCGCAGGGTGTTATCAGCGATGTCAATGTTACCTCCTCCTTCGTGAACGGTGTTCATGAAATGGATGTAGCAATACCTTGAACGGCGTTCAAGGAAAAATGAACACTGTTCAGGAAACGGTTTGTTTCGCCGTGATATTCCGAAGCAGCAGGGCGATCATCTGTTCCAGGCGATCGCGGGGCACACCAGAGATGCGATTTTCGACGCCCAGCAGGACGATGCCGTGAACCGAGGAGAATAGTGTGCGCGTCATCAGGTCGAGTTCGTCCGCGTGCATTTCAGGGAACAGGCGGGCAAGGGGACGCGCGATGTTCTGGAAGAGCGCATCCAGTTCCTGCAGGTACCAGGCGGGCACGTCGGTGGAGGTGGACATCTGGATGTCGAACAGCGTGCGCCAGAGCCTGGGGTTTTCGACGGCGAAGCGCAGATAGGCGTAGGACATCGCGATCAACTGCTCGATCGGGTCTTCGGGCGCCTCGCGCACCGAGGCGGCAACCGCTTTGCCCAGCTTGCGGAAGGTGCGGCCGTTCACGGCGATCACGATGTCGCCCATATCGCCGAAGACATTGTAGATAGCGCCCACGGCGCAGCCGGCCTCGCGCGCGAGATCGCGAGCGCGGATGGCTTCCATGCCCTGCTCGGCGATCGTTTTTTCGGCGATGTCGATCAGTTTGTCCCGCAGCGCCTCGCGGCGCGCTTCGACTTTGCCTGCCATGTCTCTCTTCCGCAGTTTGAACCGCGTTCAAGTTAAGGCTTGTCGCTGCAAATGGAAAGGGGTGTGGGCAATCAGGCGCAGGCGATGGGATCACCCGGCTGCGTGTCGGCGGGTCCGCAGAACAGCCGGTAGAGCAGCGAAATCACCTCGTAGGTGCTTTCATTGGCGAGGCTGTAATAGACGGTCTTGCCGTCGCGGCGCGTTGTCACAAGACCCTCTTCGCGCAGCCGCGCGAGCATCTGGCTGACGGCAGCCTGGCGAATCTGCAGGAGCTGTTCCAATTCTCCCACCGATTTCTCGCCCGAACCGAGATGGCACAGGATCATCAGCCGGCCCTCATGGGCCAGGGTTTTCAGATAGGCCGCCGCGCTGGCGGCACTGCGGGCCATTTCTTCGGGCGGGGCGGGTGGGGCCTTGGCGTCCAAGCGTCTGCTCCTCGCGGTTCATTCATGCGATCTTTAGCATATGTAAGAACGAAAAGCGAGTATTACACCTTGCTTGCCGGGGCGCCGCCCTGAAAGTTGTTGCCGTTGGCATAGTCGCAGGGCTGTTCCTGCATCTGCAGATGCAGCCCGTCGCCGGTGTAGGGATGCGCGCGGGCAAGGTCTTCGTCGACTTCGATACCGAGGCCCGGGGCATCGGGCGGGGTGATGAATCCGCCCTCGACCTTGATCGCGCCGCGGATCAGATCGTTGTGGAACGGTGTTTCGATCGTCTCGGCCATCAGGATGTTGGGGATCGCGGCGGCAAGGTGGATATTGGCGGCCCATTCGACCGGGCCGGCGTAAAGATGCGGGGCCATCTGCGCATTGAACGCCTCGGCGATGGCGGCGACCTTCTTCATTTCCCAGATCCCGCCGGCGCGGCCCAGGGCCGGTTGCAGGATTTCGGCGGCACCTGCGCGCAGGACGGCGGCGAATTCGGCCTTGGTGGTCATCCTTTCGCCGGTGGCGACGGGGATGCGCAAATTGCGGGCGACGCGGGCCATGTCCTCGATGTTGTCGGGGGGCGTGGGCTCTTCGAACCAGAGTGGTGAGTAGGGCTCCAGCGCCTGGCCCAGGCGGATCGCGCCCGCGGTATTGAACTGCCCGTGCGTGCCGAAGAGGAGATCAGCGCGGTCGCCCACGGCCTCGCGGATGGCCTTGCAGAAGGCGACGGAGGTGGTGATGTCGGACATTGCCGGCATGTGGCCGCCGCGGATGGTGTAGGGGCCGGCCGGATCGAACTTGACCGCGGTGTAGCCCAGATCGACCATCGCCGCGGCGCTTTCACCGGCGGCTTGTGGATCGGTCCAGAAGGTGTCCATGTCGTGCCCGTCAAGCGGGTAGAGATAGGTATAGGCGCGAATGCGGTCGTTCATCCGCCCGCCGATGAGCGCGTGCACCGGGCGGCCGCGATCCTTGCCCAGGATGTCCCAGCAGGCGATCTCGAGCCCCGAGAATGCGCCCATCACCGTCAGGTCTGGCCGTTGGGTGAAGCCGCTGGAATAGGCGCGGCGGAACATCAGTTCGATATTCTCGGGGTTTTCGCCTTCCATGTGGCGGGTGAACACGTCTGAAATCACGGCCTTCATCGCCTCGGGACCGATCGAGGACGCGTAGCATTCGCCCCAACCGGTGATGCCGGTATCGGTGGAAAGCTTCACGAGAATCCAGTAGCGCCCGCCCCAGCCGGGGGCGGGCGGGGCAGTGACGATGATGTCGAGATCGGTCAGTTTCATGCGCGCCTCGCGAGGTTGGGTTTCAGGCCACAATCCCCGCGGGAGACGCGTATCGCAACCCCGTTCGCGTCAGAACAGGATCACGTTGCGCCGCGCGGCCCCCGATTTGGTGTCCTCGATGGCCTCGTTGATTTCTTCGAGGCTCCAGCGGTTGGTGATCAGTTCGTCCAGTTTGAGCCGCCCCTGCTGGTAGAGGTCCACGATCCAGGGGATGTCGCGCTTGATCACAACGTCGCCCATCTTGGTGCCCAGGATGTTCTGGCCGCTGTCGGCCATGATCAGCGGGGAATAGCTGCTTGTCTGGCCGAGATGCGGCATGCCGACCATCACGACACTGCCGCCCCGGGCCAAATAGCGCGGGGCCTCGTCATAGGCCTGGGTCGCGCCGACCGAGACAAGCACCGCGTCGGCGCCGCGGCCCATTGCCTTGATCGCGGCGCGCCAAGGTTTGCCATCGGTGGCCAGAACGCCATCGGTAGCGCCGAATTCGCGGGCCGCTTCGAGTTTTTCTTCGCTCATGTCCACGGCGACGATGCGGCGGGCGCCAGCGATGCGCGCGCCCTGGATCGCGTTGAGACCGACACCGCCCGCGCCGATCACCACCACGTCCTGACCGGGCCGGATGTTCGCGGCGTTGACGGCGGCGCCGACGCCGGTGATCACCCCGCAGGAGATGAGCGAGGCGACATCCTTGCCCACTTCGTTGGGGATTTTCACGATCTGGCTTTGATCGACGACAACCTTTTCTGCAAAGGCGGCGGTGGCCAGCCCGTGTTCGACCGGCGTGCCGTCGGGCAGGCTGAGCGGGCCGCTCATCCGGTCATAGGGCGTTTCGCAGATCGTGGGTTTACCGGAACCGCAGGACGGGCAGGTGCCACAGGCGCGGATGAGCGTGACGCAGACGCTGTCGCCCACCTCGAAGCCTTTGACGCCGGGGCCCACGGCGGAGACGCGGCCGGCGGCTTCGTGGCCGTAGACGGCGGGAAGGTTGCCGCCGAACCCGCCTTCGATGAAGGAAATGTCGGAATGGCAGATGGCGACGGCATCGAGATCGACCTGCACCTCGCCCATGTCGGGCCCGCGCAGTTCGATGGTTTCGATGGCCAGCGGTTTTCCGAATTCACGGCAGACGGCAGCTTTGATGGCGGTCATGGCTCTCTCCCTGGGCTTTGGCGCGAATGTGCGCGCGAAGCGGGGCGAGGCGCAAGCCCGAATGCGGCGATCAGCGTGTCGCTGACGGAACGGAATTTCGTGCGAACAGGATGAGGCAGAGCGCCATCAGCACGGCCGCGAGCAGGAAAGGCGCGCCGGGCTGGTAGACGGAGGCGCCTTCGCGGGTAAAGGCGGCGAATGTCTGGGTCATGGCAAGCGGCGCGATGATCATCGCCATCGAGTTCGCCGAGGTCAGCACGCCTTGCAATTCGCCCTGCGCGTCATCGGAGACGGCCGTGGACATCGCGCCCTGAAGCGCGGGCAGACCCACGGCGCCAAGCGCCACGATCGGGATCAGGAACAAAAGCAGCGTGCCCGAAGTGATGAAGGCGGTGATCAGGAGCGAGATCAGCTCGACCCAGAGGGCGAAAAGCACGGTGCCGCGATAACCGAGAATCCGCATCGAGGGGCGCACCGCAAGGCCCTGCACGAGCCCGAAGAAGAGCCCGTAGATACCGAGCGAGAGGCCGATCGTCGCCTCGGTCCAGCCGAAGCGCTCGGTGGTGAAATAGGCCCAGATCGCGGGGTAGACCATGCCGGCCACCTGGTAGACGAAATAGACCAGCAGAAGCGCGCCTAGTCCCGGGAAGGCGGTGATCGAGCGGAAGGCGCCGAATGGGTTGGCGCGGCTCCAGCGGAAGGGGCGCCGGATGGCATCGGTTACGGTTTCGCGCAGCACCAGCGCGCCCAGAAGCGCGTTGGCCAGCGCCAGAGCGCCGGCGGCCCAGAAGGGCGCACGGGTGCCGTATTCGGCCAGAAGACCGCCCAGCACCGGGCCCAGAACGAAGCCGATGCCGAAGCCCGCACCGATGAGGCCGAAGCGCGCGGCCTTCTCATGCGGGGCGGAAATGTCGGCGATATAGGCATTGGCGGTCGCATGGGTGGCTGCGGTGATGCCGCCGATGATCCGCCCCAGCAACAAAAGCCACATCGAGCCTGCGAGTGCCATGATCACGTAGTCCGCAGCCATGACGAGAAGCGAGATCAGCAGCACTGGCCGGCGCCCGAACCTGTCGGAGAGCGCGCCGATGATGGGCCCGAACAGGAATTGCATCACGGCAAAGACCGTGGACAGGATGCCGCCCCAGATCGCGGCCTGCGCAATGCTGCCGCCGTCGATCTCGGCGATCAGCGCGGGCATGACCGGCATGATGAGGCCGATCCCCATGGCATCGAGCACCACGGTCATGACTATGAAGAGAACGGGCAGGCGGGCTGACATGGAAAACGCGCGAAAAGGACGGGTCGCGCGAAACTAGGGGCAAGGCGGGCCGCAGGGAAGCGCTTTGGGCTGATGACTTGGGGGAAAGTCAGGTATTCCTTACCTTTCGGAGGGCAAAGCCCGCACGGCTGCAGAGAAAGCGCGTGCCTCGGCGGAGGCATGGCCCATCTGCTGCACCGGGTCGAATATGGCCGAAAAGTCGAGATCGGGATGTGCTTCGGCGGCCAGGTCTGCCAGCGGGCGGGCGGTTTGGGCCGCCTGCCGGCAGAGTGCCTTGGTTTCGGCCTGCGCCTCGGGGCGGGGGAGCTTGGCCGTGAGCGCAAAGCTGAGCGCCTCGGCATGGATGAGACCCTGACCGGCGGCCAGCGCGCCGGCCATGGCCTGCGGGTTAGGTGAGAGGGTTTCAGCCAGTTTGGTGGCATGGTCGAGCGCCGCCGCGGCCCCCAGGCAGAGCTGTGGGAGGGCCAGCCATTCGGAGAACCAGGCCGGGCCGTCGCGTTCCAGACGGTGCACGCCCGCGCCCTGAAGCGTGGCATTGAGTGCCGTGGCCTGATGCGCCAGCGCCGACAGGACACCGGGGCCGACGGGGTTCTGTTTCTGCGGCATGGTCGAGGAACCGCCCGAGGTGCCGAGCGTGACCTCGGCTATGCCGGTCATCGTGAGGGTGATCAGATCCTCGCCCATCTTGGCCAGCGCCGCGTGCAACCGGGTGATCCAGGCGGCGAGCGTCAGGATCGGGGTGCGGTCATTGTGCCAGGTGCGCCCGGGATCCGTCAGGGCCAGCCCCTGGGCCAGCGCCGCGCGGGTTTCGGTGGCGGTGTCCCCCAAGGCCGCGCCGGTGCCCGCCGCGCCCGAGAGCGAGACCCAGAGCCGGGCGCGCAGGCCGTCGATTTCGCCCAGCAGGGTGAGCAGGGGCGCCCCCCAGGCCGCGGCCACCGCGCCAAAGCTGGTGGGCGTGGCATGCTGGCCCCAGGTGCGCGCTGGCATTGGCAGATCGGCATGGGTGTCGGCCAGTTGCGCCAGCGCCGTCAGTGTGGCGCGTAGCCCGGTTGCATAATGACCCAGAACCTGTTTCAGCCGCAGCATCAGGGCAGTATCGATAATGTCCTGGCTGGTCGCGCCCCAGTGGACGTATTGGGCGTGTTCGGGCGCCTCCATCGCCTTGCGGAAGGCCGCAACAAGGCCCGGCACGCTGACGCCGTTCTGGCCCGTGGCCTCAGCCAAGCCGGCCGGGTCGATCTGGACCTCCATGGTGGCGCGCTGGATGAAGGCGGCGGAGGTTTCGGGGATCACACCCAACTGTCCCTGCGCCTTGGCCAGCGCGCCTTCGACCAGCAGCATCGCGCGGACCTCGGCGCTGTCGGTGAAGAGCCGGCCCACCTCGCCGGTGGGAAACAGGCGTGCGAAAAGAGGGCTGTCGAAGACGGATCCTGCCATGGGTGTGTTATCCTGCGATTTGCGAAAGCAGGGCCGCGAGCCCCGTGGGATCGGCGAAGAACGGGGAATGGCCCGTGGGCATTTCGTAGACATCCGCGGGCGGCCATTGGGATGTCATCGTGACCTGGTATTCGGGGGGAATGGTGCGATCATCCATGCAGCGGATATAGCTGCGCGGCACCCGGGCATAGTTGTCGCCCAGCGGGCAGGGGGTTTCCTGTGGCGCGACGGCCTGAGCGCAAAGACGGGTGTTGGCATAGGCCACCGTGCCGTCGGGGCAGTCGTGGTAGAAAACCTCTTGCGTCTTGGCGGGATCGATGCGGAAGCTCATGCCATCCTCGGCGCGCATGACCGCCGGCATCAGTGGCTGGTACGGCGCTTCGCGCCGCATCTCGGCCAGGCTGAGGTTGTCCTTGGGCACATAGGCGCAGAGATAGATCAGGCGGTTGATTTTCTCGGGGGCCTGCTCGGCGGCCAGCGAAATGGGGTAGCCGCCCATGGAATGCCCGACGAGGGTGACTGGTTTGTCGATGGCGTCGAGGATCGCATCGGCATAGGCCTGAAGCGTGATCTGCGGGATCGGGGTAAGGTCACCACCATGACCGGGCAGATCGATGGCCCTGGCGGTATGGCCGAGATCTGTGAGAGCCGGGATCATGTCGCGCCAGCACCAGGCGCCGTGGCAGGATCCGTGGATCAACAGGAAGTCGGCCATGCGATACTCCGGTCAAGGGCACATTTCGCGGCGAATAATGACGTAGCGTCAGGCGGAATGCAATGCAGAGGCGAACCTAGCCATGGCCGATCTCGTGAAGGAACGCGGTCAGGATGCGGGCGTATTCCGCGGGTTGTTCGACACAGGGCAGATGGCCGGCGCGGCGGATCAACTCGAACCGGGAGCCGGGGATCAGATCGGTGGTTTCGCGCACCAGGTCGGGCGGGGTGGAGCCGTCTTCACTGCCCGCGATGCCGAGGCAGGGCAGGCGCAGCCCGGAAGTGGGCGTGTAGAAATCGGTGCCCGAGATTGCCGCGCAGCAGCCGGTATACCCCTCGACCGTCTGGCGGATCAGCATGTTGTGCCAGCCATGGAACTCATCAGTTTCACGGAACGGTTTGGAAAACCAGCGTTCCAGAATGCTGTCGGCCAGCGCCTCGATTCCACCCTTGCGCACGGCGGCGATCCGGTCATCCCACATCTGCGGCTGGCCGATCTTGGCGGCTGTATTCGACAGCACGATGGCGCGCACCTGGTCGAGCCGCTTGACGGCGAGGCCCTGCGCGATCATCCCGCCGATCGAAAGGCCGACGAATACGCACTCCCTGACCTCAAGATGATCGAGGAGCCGTTCGGCATCGCGCACCAGCGTGCCCATCGGGTAGGGCGCGGGCGTGGCATCGGAAAGACCATGACCGCGCTTGTCATAGCGGATGTATTTCAGACCCTTGGGCAGAAGCGGCAGCACCTTGTCCCAAAGCCGCAGGTCGGTGCCCAGCGAATTGGCAAAGACCACGGGCGCGCCATCGGGATCGCCGTCGATACGGTAGTGCAGGCGAATATCGCCGAGATCGGCCATGAGCATGGTGCTGTGTCCCCTGATTGTCTGCCCCGGTTATGTGCGGCAGAGCTGCGGGGGATGTCAAATGTCTTGGCCGTCCTAATGCGTGACCACCGCCATCCCGGCCAGGATCAGCAGCCCGCCCATCGCATCGCGGGGGCCCAGGCCCTCGCCAATGACCCAGGCATAGCCCAGCACCGCCACTGTTTCGACCGCGATGATAAGCAGATAGAGCACGCCGAGGTCGATCCCCCGCATCAGGTGAACCTCGGATTGCGTGGCGGCGAAGAAGCCCAGCAGCAGAAGCGCCAGCGCAAAGAAGCTCCAGTTGCCCGAAGCCATCTTCATCCCGATCGTGGCAATGGCACAGCCGGTTGCCGCGACCAGGATGAAGGCAAAGGTCTTTATGAAAGAAGCATCCATTGAAAACTGCGGCGGCACTATTGACCGGAAACCTGCGAACCACCCACCGAAAAAGTTTTTTATGTAATAAGGGCAGGATGCCGCAGACAGCGCCAGACAGGTAGTCAGGTATTCCTTACCGGTCGTCGTGCATCACCATGTGGGCCATGATCTGTCCGTGATCCGAGGCCAGCTTGTTATAAGGCGCTTCGGGGTGCGAGCCGTCGGTAAGGTGGTCGTTGAAGGCGCTGAAATATTCCATCTCGCCGATCTTCTTTGCGTAGTCGGGGTGGAAGTGGCGGGACATATAGATCTGGTCGATCGACTCGAACACGCCGCCGAAGGCCGAGGTATAGACCATGTCGCGCAGGGATTTTCGGACAAAAAGCTTTTCGGCCGAGTGCAGCCGCACGCGTTCGACGCTTTCGGTGATGCGTTCGTGTTCTTCTTTCGAATAACGGTCCTGGTCATGCTTGGCGTCGTGGCGCAGCATCCAGCTGTAATTCTTGAAGGGCAACTCGCCGGTGACGATCTCGCTGCTGACGGCGTGTTCGCCGTCGTTGAAATCGCCCATGGCCATGACCGGGCGGCCCCGATCGAGTTCGGCGAGGACTTCGCGGCGCAGCACCCAGGCCTCGGCCATGCGGCGGATGCCGGAACGCAGCGATCCCATGGCGCGTCCCGCCGGATCGTAAGAGAGCAGGTTGGCCTCGGGCGCGAAGGGGGCGCCCTTGGGTTTGAGGTGTTCGCCGAGTTTCGATTTGAAATGGCAGTTGAACAGCGTGATCACCTCGCCGCCGACGGGGATGCGCGCCTTGAGGATCGGGCGAGAGAGCCGGGTGATTGTGTAGTGCCCCGCATCTTCGCCGGTGAGTTCGCGGAACGGGATGCTGAGCGGTTTATCGAGATGCTGAAGCACTTGGGGCGGCTCGGCGAAGCCAAGGCGCGACACGATGGCGAGGCCCGGGCGGCGCTTGCCCGGTTCGCCGTCGTTGAGATTAGGGGCGAAAGCGAGTGCCGCGTCGCCATAGGGTGTGTAGGCCAGTTTCCGGAAGATTGCCTTCTTGCGGTAGGGTTTCGAGGAGTCGGGCAGCGCGGCATCGTTCAGGTTGCGACCGCGCTGGTCGGCCTCGGCCAGCACATCACGCAGGGCGTCTTCCTCGAACACTTCCTGAAAGCCCACGATGTCGGCGTCCATCGACAGGATCTGATCTGCGAGCCAGGCGCGTTTCCAGGCGTATTCCTCGGGCGTGTAGGTCAGGAATTCATAGAATTCCTTGTCCGGGCCGATCAGGTTCTTGACGTTGAAAGAGGCAATCGTGAAACGGGTCATGGCGGGCCTTTCCTTTGGCACAATGGTCTCGGGCACGGTGCCGGGTGTCAACCGGCCCGCGGGCGCGAATTTTCTGCGAAAATTCGGGGATCAGCCCGGCAGTGTCGCGAGGGCGCGCTGGTAGAGGCCCGGATCGACATTGCCGCCCGTGGTGACGGCAATCACCGTGTCGCCTTCGATCTCGTCACCATGGAAGAGCGCGGAGGCCAGCGCCACGGCGCCGCCCGGTTCGACGACGATCTTTAGCCGCAGGAAGGCCAGCGCCATCGCGCGCAGGACCTCGTCTTCGGTCACGGCGAGGCCTGGGCCGCAGAGGCGCTGCATGATCGGGAAGGTCAGTTCGCCCGGGCTGGGCGTGACGATGGCATCGCAGATCGACCCCGACATGGCCGCGTTGCGTTCGCGCCGGCCCGAGGCGAGCGAGCGGGCGGTATCGTCGAAGCCTTCGGGCTCGCAGGGGCGAGCGCGCAGGCCCGGGGCGTCGGCTTCGAGCGCGAGCGCGATGCCCGAGGTGAGACCGCCACCGCCGCAGCAGACCAGCACGTCGGCCTGCGCGATGCCTTCCTCGGCCGCTTGCTGCGCGATTTCCAGGCCGCAGGTGCCCTGGCCGGCGATGACCTGGGGTTCGTCGAAAGGCTTGATGAGGGTCAGGCCGCGTTCCCGGGCCAGCCGTGCGCCGATGGCATCGCGGTCTTCGTTGACGCGGTCATACAGCACCACCTCGGCGCCGAGTGCGCGGGTGTTGTCGATTTTCAGCTTTGGCGCGTCTTCGGGCATGATGATGACCGATGGTACGCCGTGCAGCGTGGCGGCATGGGCCACGCCTTGCGCGTGGTTGCCGCTGGAAAAGGCGATCACGCCCTTCGCGCGGGTCTCGGGATCGAGCGCGGAGACCGCGGACCAGCCGCCACGGAACTTGAAACTGCCGGTATGCTGCAGGCATTCGGCCTTCACGAAGAGCCGGCGCCCCGCGATCTCGTCCAGAAAGGGTGAACTCAGAAGGGGCGTGCGGCGCACATGGCCCTCAAGCCGCGCGGCGGCGGCGCGGATCATCTCGATATTCATAGGCGTTCAATCCATTCACGAAGGGCGGCGAGGCTTTCCGCCTCGTCGAGATAGGGGATATGGCCGCGGTCGGGGACTTCGGCCACGATCATGTCGGGACGGCGGCGGCGCATCTCGGCTAGGGTGCTTTCCATCAGGATATCGGAATTCGCCCCGCGAATGACGGCCAGCGGCAGGCCGGCCAGCGCATCGAACAGCGGCCAGAGATCGGGGGCGGGCTCGGACGCGGAGGCGAGCACGGCATCGCGCAGTTTCGGGTCGTATGTGATGCGCAGGCCGTCAGGCGTTTCATCGTATAGCCGGGCGATTTCCTCGCGGTAGCGGGTTTCGGGCACGTTGGCGAAACCGCGGATCACGTCGGGCCAGACCTTGAGCAGGTCGGCGAGGGTTTTGTGTGACGGGTTGCGGCCGATATAGGTGAGGATGGTTTCCAGCCCCTTTGGGTCAAGCTCGGGTCCGACATCGTTGAGCGCGACGCCAAGCAGGTGGTCATGCGCCGTGGCGGCCAACACCATCGCGATGATCCCCCCGCGCGACGTGCCGAGGATGGCGGCCTTGTCGATCACGAGATGGTCGAGCAGTTCAAGCGCGTCGCGCGCCTCGACCGCGGGCGTGTAGGTGGCGGGATCGGCCCAGTCCGAGCGGCCCCGGCCGCGATAATCGAGCCGGATCAGGCGCACCTTCGACAGGTGCGGCGCGACGAAATCGAAATCGCGCCCCTCCCGGGTGAGGCCTGACAGGCAGAGGATGGGCGTGCCAGCGCCTTCGTCGGTGTAGTGCAGCTTGATGCCATCAGAGGTTGTGAAGCTTGCCATAGTTCGGGTCTGCGATTTGCGGGATGGTGGTGAGATCGGAAAGCTCGTGCTGGGGCTGGCCCGGCAGGCGATCCATCGGCTCGCCCGCGCGGTTGACCCAGGCGGTGACGAAACCATAGGCCGCACCGCAGGCGGCATCCCAGCCGTTGGAAGAGACGAAGAGCACGTCAGATCTTTCGCAGCCGAAGCGCTGGCCGACAAGATCATAGACCGCCGGGGCAGGTTTGAAGATGCCGACGCTTTCGACCGACAGCACATCGTCGAGCAGATCGCCGATGCCGGCCGATTGCACCGCCCCGGCGAGCATGTCGGGCGAGCCGTTCGACAGAATTGCGGTAGACAGGCCCATCTCCTTGAGCCGCGCCAGCATGGCGGGCACCTCCGGGTAGGCCGAAAGCTCCCAGTAAAGCTGCAGCAGGCCGGCGCGCAGATCGGCATCTCCGGCAAGGCCCGTGGCCTCGAGCGCCCAGTCAAGCCCATCCTGCGTGACGGTCCAGAAATCGGTGTGATCGCCGGTCACCGCGCGCAGCCAGGTGTATTGCAGCTGTTTCGTGCGCCAATGCGCGGCCAGTTGCGGCCATGTGTCGGCCAGCGCCTCGCGCCCGGGTTCTCCCGCGGCTTCGCGGGCGGCGGCGGTGACATCGAAGAGCGTGCCATAGGCATCGAACACGGCGGTGGTGATGGGCATCGTTACGTCTCCCTTGCGGCGCACAGGGTGACATGGGCGCGGGCAGGGGAAAAGCGAAAAACGTGCGGGATTGTCGCGGGGGGCCTGTTTGCAATCACCGGACACGGCCGTTACGGTCGGAACTCATTTATCTGAGGAAACGTTCGCCGAACGGACGGAAAGGAGCCGAAATGAGCCAGGTCAAACAGGGCGATACCGTCCGTATCCACTACACCGGAACACTGAACGATGGCAGCGTGTTCGATTCGAGCGAGGGCCGCGATCCGCTGGAATTCACCGTGGGATCCGGGCAGATCATCCCGGGGCTGGACAGCGCCATGGAAGGCATGGCAGTGGGCGAAAAGCGCCGCGTGGAAGTGTCGAGCGACCAGGCCTATGGCCCGGTGCACGAGGAAGCACGCCGCGCCGTCCCGCGCGAGGAAATCCCCGACGAGATCCCGATGGAGGTGGGCATCCAGGTGCATGCCCATAACGAGCAGGGCCAGGTGATGACCCTGACCATCCACGAGATCACCGACACGCATGTCGTGCTGGATGCCAACCACCCGCTGGCGGGCAAGGACCTGATCTTCGACGTCGAGCTGGTTTCGATCGGCTGAGCCATGGGGCTGCCGCGCGGCGGCAGCTCATGCTAGGCTGGGGTGGCAACCGGAGGGCCGCCCCATGTCAGCCATCGAAAATCTGATCACCCGCATTCGCGATCTCCAGGACGAGCTGGAAGAGGAAATCGCCCGCAAGGGCGAGGCCTTTCGCTATCGCCTCGAGAATGATCGCGTTGTCTTCGAGGACGAGGTTCGCCGGCAGCATCGCAAGCTGCGGATCAAGTTATGGGAGTTTCTGCGCGCGACGCGGCCGATGGTGGTTCTGACCGCGCCGGTGATCTATGCGCTGATTGTTCCCCTGGTGTTGCTGGACCTGTTCGTCGCGATCTACCAGGCGGTCTGTTTCCCGGTCTATGGCATCCCCAAGGTGCGGCGCCGCGATCATGTCCGGATCGACCGGCACAAGCTGCAATATCTGAACGGGTTGCAGAAGCTGAACTGCGTCTATTGCGGCTATGCCAACGGCGTCATTTCCTGGGTGCGCGAAGTGGCCGGCCGGACCGAGGCCTATTGGTGCCCGATCAAGCATGCGGGCCGCATGGGCGCGCCGCATCCGCATTACCCGCTCTTCATCGATTACGGCGATGCCGAAGCCTATGCGGACGGGCTCGAAGCCTCGCGCGAACGCGTTCAGACGCTGGATGAAACGCCCGAGAGGTAGGCCGCGCTAGTCGCAGTCGAGCAGGATCGCACCGTGGCGGCCCGCCGCCTCGACCGCCTTGTGCGCCTCGGCGCATTGATCGAGCGGATAGACGGCGTGAACACGCGAATTCAGCGCGCCTTCATCCAGCGCCTTGTGGATGAGGCGGATCATCTCGGCACGCTCGTGCGGGGGCAGGATGTAGATCAGCGTGATGTCGATCTTGAGCGCCTTGAACAGCATCGGGCCAAAGGGAAAGGTGGGCGACATGTTTCCGGCCGAGCCGTAGGCGGCAATCGTCGAGAGCGGCGCCATGACCTGGGCCAGCGTGTCGGCATTCGGGCCGAACTCGCATTCCACCGCGCGGTCGATCGGCTGGCCGTCATTGGCGGCCAGGATATCCTCGACCAGGGAGGGCGAATGGTAATCGACGACGCTTGTGGCGCCGGCGGCGCGGGCATCATCGCCCGAACGGCCCGAGCCTACCGTGGCGATCACCTTGGCCCCGCCCCAGACCGCCAGCTGGATCGCCAGGTGCCCGACCGAGCCGCCGCCGCCCGACACCAGCAGGGTTTTGCCCTTGATCTCGCCGCCGCCAAACACGGTTTGCGCCGCGGTCAGAGCCGGAATGCCAAGCGTCGCACCGGTATCGAAGCTGACACCGTCGGGCAGGGGAACGGCGTGGCTGGCGGGCAGCACGATATGGCTTGCGGCGGTGCCATGCGGGCGCTGCCACTGACCGTTCCAGACCCAGACGCGCTGGCCCACGCGCATCGGATCGACGCCGGTGCCCACGGCCTCGATCACGCCGGCACCGTCGGAATGGGGGATGATCAGCGGATAGGGAGGCTCGGTCACGCCAGGGCGCGACCCGGCGCGCGCTTTGACGTCCGAAGGGTTCACGCCCGACCGGCTGAGCCGGACCAGAACCTCGCCCGCCGCCGGGTTGGGCGTGGGCATGTCGCGCAGGGCCAGAACCGCGTCGGCGGGGCCGAATTTCGTGTAGGTGATGGCGCGCATGATTGTTCCCTCCTTGGCGTGGTGCGGCCAAGAGAGCGACAATTCAGCGATTATGCAAGATGGCTCAGGTCCGGCGCAGGCGGATCACCACGTCAACCGAGGCGATTTCGGCTCCAGCGGGGGCATCGGGCAGGTTGGTGATCAGCATCCGCTCGTCCGAGGCGTCGGTCAGCTCGCCGGTTTCTTCCCAGAAGAAATGCGGGTGCTCGGTGGTGTTGGTGTCGAAATAGGATTTCGTACCATCCACCGTGATCTCGCTCATCAGCCCGGCGTCGCAGAAAGCGCGCAGCGTATTGTAGACGGTGGCCAGCGAAACCTTTTCGCCGGATTTCTGCACGGCGTCATAGAGGCTTTCGGCGGTGACATGACGGTGCATTCCGTCGCCCACGAGAAGCGAGGCCAGCGCGACGCGCTGACGGGTCGGGCGCAGCCCGCCCTCGGCCAGCCATGCGCTGCCACGTTTTCCGGCGGTATTGGTAATCTGTGCCATGGTGTTTTCGTCGCGTTTCCTGTGTTTCCAGAGAATATAAGGGCCAAGCCCCCCATGTTTCAAATGAAAATCGTTTTCGGCGCGACAAGGGCGGCCTTGCAGGACCCTTTGGCACGGTGTTACAGGGTTTTGGCAGACAAGAGGCCGAAAAGGACCATATCCAGCATGTCGCAATACCCGAGCAGCTTCACGAAAGAAGACCTTTTGAAATGCGCCCGAGGCGAGCTTTTCGGGCCGGGCAACGCACAGCTGCCCGAACCGCCGATGCTGATGATGGACCGGATCACCGACATTTCGGCCGATGGCGGCGCGCATGGCAAAGGCCACGTGTTGGCTGAATTCGATATCACGCCCGATCTGTGGTTCTTCGAATGCCACTTTCCCGGCAACCCTATCATGCCCGGCTGCCTTGGTCTTGATGGTCTGTGGCAGCTGACCGGGTTCAACCTGGGCTGGCGTGGCTGGACCGGCCGGGGCTATGCGCTGGGCGTGGGCGAGGTGAAGCTGAAAGGCATGGTGCGGCCGGACCGCAAGATGCTGACCTACAAGGTGGATTTCACCAAGGCCGTGCAGACCCGCCGCCTGACCATGGGCGTGGCCGACGGCATCGTCGAGGCCGACGGCGAGGTGATCTATGAAGTCAAGGATATGAAGGTCGCTCTGTCCGAGAGCTGAGCCAAGGGGAGGGTGCAGATGCGCCGTGTTGTCGTCACCGGTCTGGGGATCGTTTCCAGCATCGGGAACAATGCCGAAGAGGTTCTGGCCTCGCTGAAAACCGGCAAATCGGGGATCACCGCCAACGAGGCGATGAAGGAACACGGGTTCCGCAGCCAGGTTGCCGGTGCCGTCGACCTGGATGTGAGCGAGCACGTGGACAAGCGCACGCTGCGGTTCATGGGACCGGGTGCCGCCTATGCGCATATCGCGATGGGCCAGGCGATTGCCGATGCCGGGCTTGAGGAAAGCGATATCGTCAATCCGCGCACCGGCCTGGTGGCGGGCTCGGGTGGGCCGTCGACCAGCGCGATGTTCGCGGCGCATCAGACGGTTCTGAAATCCGGCGGGACCAAGCGGATCGGGCCGTTCGCAGTGCCGAAATGCATGAGCTCGACGATCTCGGCCAACCTGGCCACGGCCTACAAGATCAAGGGGATCAACTATTCGATCACCTCGGCCTGTTCCACGAGCCTGCACTGCATCGGCAATGCAGCCGAGCAGATAATGCTGGGCAAACAGGACGTGATGTTTGCCGGGGGCGGGGAAGAGCTCGACTGGACCTTGTCGTGCCTGTTTGACGCGATGGGCGCGATGTCTTCGAAATACAACGATACCCCCGAGAAGGCGAGCCGCGCCTTCGATTCCGATCGCGACGGGTTCGTCATCTCCGGTGGCGGCGGGATTGTCGTGCTGGAGGACCTGGAACACGCGCAGGCGCGTGGCGCGAAGATCTATGCCGAGGTCACCGGTTTTGCCGCGACATCGGATGGCCACGACATGGTGGCGCCCAGCGGCGAGGGCGGCGAGCGCGCGATGCGGCTGGCGCTCGAGTCGCTGCCGGAAGACAGAAAAGTGAGTTATATCAACGCACACGGCACCTCGACCCCGGTGGGCGACGTGGGCGAAGTGGAAGCGGTGCGGCGGGTGTTCGGTGAAGGCAGCACGCCGCCGATCAGCTCGACCAAGTCGATGACGGGCCACAGCCAGGGCGCGACGGGGGCGCAGGAGGCAATCTATTGTCTGCTGGCGCTGGAGCATGATTTCATCATCCCGTCGATCAATGTCGACACGCTCGACCCGGCGATCAACGCGGGCGAAATCGCGACCGCGCTGGTGGAGAATGCCGGGCTTGATTCAGTGATGACGAACTCGTTCGGGTTCGGTGGTACGAACGGGTCGATGATCCTGTCGAAATTCAGGGGGTAACGCCATGGGCGACCGGATGAAGGGCAAGCGCGGGCTGATCATGGGGGTCGCCAATGATCGCTCGATCGCCTGGGGGATCGCCAAGGCGCTGGCCGACGAGGGGGCCGAACTAGCCTTTACCTACCAGGGCGAGGCCTTTGGCAAGCGGGTACAGCCGCTGGCGGAATCGCTGGGCTCGGATTTCATGGTCGATGTGGACGTGACCGACGATGCATCGCTTGATGCGGCCTTTGCCGGGCTGGCGGAGCGCTGGGACCGGATGGATTTCCTTGTGCATGCGATCGCCTATTCCGACAAGTCCGAACTGACCGGTCGCTTCCTCAATACCTCGCGGGATAACTTCAAGAATTCATTGGATATTTCCTGTTATTCGCTGATCGAGGTGGCGCGCCGGGCCGAGCCGATGATGACCGAGGGCGGCACCATTCTGACGCTGACCTACCAGGGGTCGAACCGGGTTGTGCCGAATTACAACGTGATGGGCGTGGCCAAGGCGGCGCTGGAGGCGACGGTGCGTTACCTGGCCAACGACCTGGGACCGCAGGGCATCCGCGTAAACGCGATCAGCCCCGGCCCGATGAAGACGCTGGCCGGTGCCGCGATCGGCGGGGCGCGCAAGACCTTCAAGCATACCGAGCAGAACGCGCCGCTGCGCAGCAACGCGACGCTGGAAGCGGTGGGCGGCACGGCGGTCTACCTGGCCTCGGACGAGGGCGCCTATACCAGTGGCGAGATCATTCGCGTCGATGGCGGCTATCACGTGCTGGGGATGCCGCAGGCGGAAAACCTGTAATCCGCGCAAGGTTTATCGCAGCTTTGCCAACGAGTCCTTAACCGCGCGTTCAGCGTTTGCGGAAGGTCAGGTAGTGCGGCGTGCGGCCTTCTCGCAGGGCCTTTTGTTCATAGCGCGTGGAAATCCAGTCATCCCAGGGCTCGCGCCAGTCGGCCGGGCGCTCGGCCAGCCAGTCAAAGCCGTGTCGCGGCACCTGTTCGAGCGTCTGGCGGACATAATCGGGGATGTCGGTGGCAACCCGGAAGATCGCCCCGGGTTTGAGAATTTTCACAAGCGGTTCAAGGTGTTCCGGGGTCACGAAGCGACGGCGGTGGTGCTTTTTCTTGGGCCAGGGATCGGGATAGAGAAGGAAGGCGCGGGAGATCGAGCCCTCGGGCAGCACATCGAAGAGATCGCGCGCGTCGCCGGGGTGGATGCGGACATTATCGCAGCCGGCTTCGCGGATCTTGCCCAGGAGCATGGCCACGCCGTTGATATAAGGCTCGGCCCCGATGATACCGACCTCGGGGTGGATGGTTGCCTGGTGAACGAGGTGTTCACCGCCGCCGAATCCGACTTCGAGCCAGACCTCGCGCCCGCCGAAAAGAGCGTTCAAATCCAACGGGTTGCGATCGGGGTTCACATCCCATCCGACAGGGCCGGGCGAGAGTTTTTCAAGGTCTTCTTCCAGATAGGCCTCCTGCGACTTGCGCAGGCCCTTGCCCTTGATCCGGCCATAGAAATTGCGCCACGGCGCGCCCGAGTTGTGATTGGCTTTGCTCATGGCCCGCGTCCTAGCGCCGGGGCGCGCGGGGCGCAAGCGCGCGGTGGGGTTAACGGCGCGCGGTTGGCGGAAAAGCGGGGGGTGACTTGCGGCTGACATCCGGCTGACATCCGTGCACCGCCGCAACGCGGCATTCGTTAACCGAAAAGTCATTAACGCAGCGTGCGGAGTTTTGTGCGTTTGCGCACATTAGTATTCGAAAAATTTGGAATGGTGCGAATGGGGCGGATGGCCCAGGTGTTAGGCAGCCGCCCGCGAGACGGGCCGATTGCAACGTGAACAGGACGAAAGACATGGATACTCTTAAAACCGCACAAACCTGGGCCGCGCCGCTGGGGCGCGTGCTCCTCGCGCTGATCTTCATCATTGCCGGGGCGCAGAAGATCACCGGCTATGAAGGCACCCAGGGCTATATGGAAATGATGGGCGTGCCGGGTGGCCTCTTGCCGCTGGTGATCCTGACCGAACTGGGCGGCGGCATTGCGCTGCTGCTGGGATGGCAGACGCGGATCGTGGCCTTCCTTCTGGCGGGCTTTACCCTGCTGTCGGGGTTGATCTTCCACTACCTGCCGGCGCTGGGCCTGGAGGGCATGGAAGCGCAGATGCAGATGATCAGCTTCTGGAAGAACGTGAGCATCGCCGGCGGCATGCTGATGATCGTGAGCCTGGGCGCCGGGGCGTTTGCGCTGGATCGTGGGGAAAGCCGCGCGACGGTGCCGGCGGAGTAATTCCCCCGGGAAATCCAGCGAAGGCCCTGCCCGTTCGGCGGGGCCTTTTGCGTTTGGCCCGCCCCCTCGGGCAAACGCCCGCCCACCCACCCCGTTTGCCTGAGGGGGCGGGGGCGCGGTTTTGGGCGCCGGGCCGATGGTGGACGTGGGGTTTTGAGTATTTCGGCCAAGAAAGAGCGGGGAAGAGCGCCGTTCAGAGGCTGGCCGAGGGGCGGGCGGCGATGCTGTCGAACCAGGCGCGGGTGTCGTTGTTGCCTTCGGGGATGCGGGCGCGGATCACGCGGGCGAAATCGATGAAGACGAAGGCGGTGATGTCGGCGAGGGTGAAATTGTCGCCGGCGAGGTGGCGGCTGTGGCCCAGGCGCTCTTCGACGAGGTTGAAGAAGGCGGCGACGCGGGCATGGCCGCGCTGGGCCAGTTCGGGGATCTGCGGCAGGTTGAGCGGGCCGGGCAGGGCACGGTCCTTCATCGCGGGATGGGAATTGCGCAGCGCCTCGGCCACGGCCATGCCGCCCTGGTGTTCCGAAATCGCGTTCCACATCGCGACAAGGCCCTTTTCATCGGCGTTGCGGCCCATCAGCGGCGGTTCGGGAAAGCGGGCTTCGAGATAGGTGGCGATGGCGACGTTTTCGGTAAGCGTGGTGCCTTCGTCGGTGACCAGAACCGGCACGGTGGCGCGCGGGTTCACGGCGAGGAAGTCCGCCGAGAGCTGTTCGCCCTCGGCGATCGAGATCTGGCGGGTGTCGATCTGCAATCCCTTTTCGGCGATGAACATGCGGGCGCGGCGGGGGCTGGGGGCGGTGGCGCAATCATAAAAGAGCATGGGCTGGCCTTTCCTGTTGTGCGCAAGTCTGGCCGGGTCCGGGCCTATATGCCAGCAGGACGTTGCGGCGGCGGGCATGAAAAAGGCCCCGCCGGGCGGGGCGGGGCCTTGTTGTAGGTTTTTTCGGATCAGACGGCCTTTTTCAGCGCCTCGACCAGGTCGGTCTTTTCCCAGCTGAAACCACCGTCGGCATCCGGCTCGCGGCCGAAATGGCCATAGGCGGCGGTGCGCTGGTAGATCGGCTTGTTCAGGCCGAGCTTCTCGCGGATACCGCGCGGGGTGAGATCCATTGCCTGGCCCACGGCCTTTTCGATCGCCTCGTCGGCGACCTGGCCGGTGCCGTGGGTGTCGACATAGATGGAGAGCGGTTTCGACACGCCGATGGCATAGGCGAGCTGCAGCGTGCAGCGGCTGGCGAGCCCGGCGGCCACGACGTTTTTCGCGAGATAGCGCGCGGCATAAGCGGCCGAGCGGTCGACCTTGGTCGGGTCCTTGCCGGAAAACGCGCCGCCGCCGTGGGGCGCCGCGCCGCCATAGGTATCGACGATGATCTTGCGGCCGGTCAGGCCGGCGTCGCCATCCGGCCCGCCGATGACGAACTTGCCGGTGGGGTTCACGTGCCATTCGGTGTCGGCGCCGATCCAGCCCTCGGGCAGGACTTCGCGGATATAGGGGGCCACGATTTCGCGCACGTCATCCGAGGAAAGATCGGGATCGAGGTGCTGGGTGGAGAGAACGATCGAGGTGACGCCGACGGGCTTGCCATCTACATAGCGCACGGTGAGTTGCGATTTCGCGTCCGGGCCCAGTTTCGGTTCACGCCCGGATTTGCGCACCTCGGCGAGGCGGCGCAGGATGGCGTGGGCATACTGGATGGGCGCGGGCATCAGCTGGGGCGTTTCATCGACGGCATAGCCGAACATGATGCCCTGGTCGCCGGCGCCTTCGTCCTTGTTGTCGGCGGCATCCACGCCCTGGGCGATGTCGGCGGACTGGGCATGCAGATAGCTGTCGACCTTGAGGTTGGCCCAGTGGAAACCTTCCTGCTCGTAGCCGATGTCACGCACGCAGTCGCGGGCGATCTCTTCGACCCGTTTGATCACGCTGCCGGGGCCGCGGACTTCGCCGCCGATGACGACGCGATCGGTGGTTGCGAAGGTTTCGCAGGCGACACGGGCCAGCGGATCGGCCTTGAGGAAGGCATCGAGGACGGCATCGGAAATGCGGTCGCACACCTTGTCGGGGTGACCCTCGGACACGGATTCCGAGGTGAAAACATAGTTCTGACGGGCCATGAGAAGTGCTCCATTAGGTGTTAGCCCGACACGCCAGGAAGCCGTTGTGCCGGGAGGTCACAACTGGTTACGCGGGGGCGTGGCCCGGGTCAATGGCTATTTCGCGGGCGCCCGGCGCCACCAGGCCAGGCCGAGCGCCAGCAGCATGAGGAGGGCGATGGGCGCGTCGCCGGTGCGGGCATAGGGCGTGGGCGGCAGCACGGGCGGCAGGGCGGCATCGGTATAGCCGGCCGTGCCAAGCGCCAGCCGGGCGGAAACGGAGCCGCGCGGGCCGATCATCGCCGAAACGCCGGTATTGGCGACGCGCAGCATCGGCAGGCCCTGTTCGATGGCGCGCATGCGGGCCTGTTGCAGGTGCTGGTAAGGCCCCGAGAACTGGCCGAACCAGGCGTCGTTGGTGATCTGCAGCAGGACGCGGGGGCGGGCCGGGGCGGCGCCCACACCCTGGGGAAAGACGGCTTCGTAGCAGATGAGCGGCAGGGCGCGGCCGATGCCCGGCAGCGACACGAGCCGCGGACCGGGGCCCGAGGAATAGCCGTAGCCTTCGTTGGTGGCGAGGCCATGAATGCCCATCTGGGCCGCGATATTGCCCATCGGGATGTATTCCCCGAAGGGTACGAGATGGTGCTTGTCATAAAGCGCGCGGACCTGACCCGCGGGGTCGAGCACGACGAGCGAATTGTAGAGGCGCGGCCCGTCAAGCCGGCGCAGGCCCAGCACCACGGGCGTGCCGCCTGCGGCCTGCGAGATCATGCGCAGCGGCTCGCCCGCGTTGTCGAGAAACCAGGGGATCGCGGTTTCGGGCCAGACGACGAGATCGGGCGCGGGTCCTTCGGGTGCGGCCGCGGTAAAGCGCAGCTGGCGTTCGAAGAAGCCGTTGATATGAGCGGGGTCCCATTTCTGGTGCTGGGGGGCGTTGGGCTGCACCAGGCGGATGACGGGGGCATCCGCGGGCGGGCTGGCCGGGCGGCCGAGCGGAATGGCCGCGGCGAGGAGCAACGCGTAGAGCCCGAGCATGGGCAGCGCGCGCAGGCGGGCGGGGGTGAGAAGGCGCCAGAGCGTGACCGCCACGGCCAGCGCGGCGGCGGTCAGCCCGTGCGGGCCGATGTAGGCGGCGTAGATGGCGGCGGGGCTGGCGGCCCAGGCATAGCCCAGAAGCGCCCAGGGAAAGCCGGTGAGCACGTAGGAGCGCAGAATTTCGGCAAGCGTGAGCGCGGCGATCCAGGCCAGCGGCCGGCCGCCCGCGCGCCGCGCCGCCCAGAAGGCGACGCCCCAGAAAAGCGCGAGCCCGCCGGACAGAAATACCAGGGCGAAGGGCGCCATCCAGCCATGGCGGGCGAAATCGACGAAGAAGGGCTCGACGATCCAAAAGAGCGCCACGGCGAAATAGCCGGTGCCGCCGGCCCAGCCGATCCAGAAGGCACGTGCCGCTGTGTGGCCCACGCGGAACATGGCGAAGAGCCCGGAAAGCCCCAGGAGCGCCACCGGCCAGAGATTGAAGGGCGCGTGGCCAAGCGCGGCGAGCCCGCCTGCGAGCGCGGTCAGCGCCATCAGCCGGCGCAGGAACAGCCGCGCGGCGCGAAACTCGAATCTCTCGATGGGGCTCTGGCCCGGCTCAGCCATCGCCGTGGCCGGGCAGGCGGACGCGCAGCCGCTTGATCCGGCGCGGGTCGGCGTCGATCACCTCGAACTCGGTCCCGTTGGGATGTTCGACCACCTCGCCACGCACCGGCACGCGGCCAGACAGCATGAAGACCAGACCGCCCAGCGTGTCGATCTCTTCTTCGTCGATATCCTCGGGCTCGGTCAGGGGCTGGCCGATCTCGGCCTCGAAATCCTCGAGCGGGGTCTTGGCCTGGGCCAGGTAGACGCCCGGCTTTTCTCGGGTGAAATACTGGTCTTCTTCCTGGTCGTGCTCGTCTTCGATCTCGCCGATGACCTGTTCGATCAGGTCCTCGATCGTGACCAGCCCGTCGACGCCGCCATATTCGTCGATCACCAGCGCCAGGTGGCGCCGCTCGGTCTGCATCTTCGACAGGAGCACGCCGATCGGCATCGAGGTGGGCACGTAGAGCAGCGGGCGCAGCATCTTCTTGAGATTGAAACGGTTCTTGGTGGTGCCGTTGAAACCGTGCTGAAGCGCGAAATCCTTGAGGTGGACCATGCCAATGGGCGTGTCCAGCGTGTCCTGGTAGACCGGCAGGCGCGTCAGGCCGCTGTTGCGGAACACCTCGACCAGGTCGGTCTTGGTGATGGTCGAGGGCACGGCGACGATCTCGGCCTTGGGGATCATCACGTCCTCGACCGCCATGCGGCGCAGGTTGAGCATGCCGGGCATGGCCATTTCGGCCGGGCGCGGGGCCTCTTCCAGACCGGGCGCATCCTCGTCCGAGGGGCTGAGCGCGCTGATGATGCGGCGGAAGAACCCGCCTGATGCGTTGTCTTGCTGGTCTGTCGGGTCCTGCGGCGCGCTTTGCGCCGCGTTAGAAGACCCCTCGTTACTGTCGCCCATACTTACCTTGTCCTGCGGGGCACCGGCCCCTGTCATTCCCTATATGGGTCAGGAAGCCCCAGTTTGCCAAGTATCTCCACCTCGAGCGCCTCCATCAGGGTGACATCGCGGTCACGCTGGTGATCGTAGCCCAGCAAATGCAACAACCCGTGAACGATCAGGTGGGTGACATGATCGGCCATCGGCTTGCCCTGGTCGGCGGCTTCCCGCGCACAGGTTTCCCAGGCGATGGCGATGTCGCCCAGTTCCGGGTCCGAGGGCGGCAGGGGCGTGTCGCCATCCTCCTCGGCGCCGCGTTCTTCCGCGGGCCAGCTGAGCACGTTGGTGGGCTGCGGTTTGCCGCGGAAATCGGCGTTGAGCGTGGCGATGCGGGTATCATCGCAGGCCATCAGGCAGGCCTCGGCCGCCTGCGGATCAAGGCCGAGATGCGCCAGCGTGGCATTGGCGGCGCGAAGCGCCAACGCATCAAGCCCGATCTGTTGCCAGCGGTCGTCTTCCATGATCACGTCGATTGTCATGGGCGGGCATGTAACCGGTTCCGCTGGACAGGAACAGCGAAAATGCGGTTGACCTGGGGCGGATTTGCAAATACCTGATAGAAAAAATCAGATAATGGAGAATGGCATGCCGGATCGCGCGAAGAATGACACCCCAAGGCGTGTGAGTCCGCGCAAATGGGCGGCGGCCACGGCGGCGGGCCTGGCGCTGGTCAGCCCGATGGCCGCGGCGATCACGGCGCCCAAGGCGGCGCTGGCGAGCGAGGCCGGAGAGGCGGGCGAGGCCGGGGAAGCCGGCGTGGTGCTGAGTGAGGGGCCGTCGAACTTCCTGACGCAGCTGGGCTATTTCGAGGGCACCTACCGGATCATCGCGGGGCTTTACCTGGGCGGCGCGCGCGATCTGGCGCGCGAGCACATGGAGCTGTCGCACCATGCCTTCTACGAGGATATCGAACCGGCGCTTGATACCTACAAGGCACCGGGCTTTGCCGGGCAGGCCGCGCATTTCAATACGGTGGTGAACGAGGATGCCCCGGATGCCGAGATCGAGAAAGCGCTGAGCGCGGTGCTGGAGGCCCTGCGCGCCACGGCCGACGCGGCCGGGGCCAGCCCGCGCGAACGGCTGATGTCCTTGCATGACCTGATGAAGCTGGCCGCCGCCGAATATGAAGGCGGGGTCGAAGAAGGCCGTGTCGAGATGGGCATGGAATATCGCGACAGCTGGGGATTCTACGAGAGCGCGCGCAGCCGGGCGCAGGCCATGGCCGAAAGCGGCGATGCCGTGCTGGCGCAGGCGGGCAGGGACGTGCTGGGGCAACTCGACGGGATCGAGGCGCTTTATCCCGGGCTGACTGCCGAGGAAGCAGCGAAGGATGCGTCCCTTCTGGATGTCGCGGCGGGGTGGATCGAGATCATCGCGCTCAGGCAGGAGTGAGCCGATGCCGATCGTGCTGAGTGATGTGGTGAGCGCAGTGGAGGCGAGGGTGCTGCATGACGCGGCGGCCGCGTTGCCGTTCGAGGACGGCGCGAAAACCGCCGGGCGCACGGCCCGGGCAGTGAAGGACAACCAACAGGGCAAGCCCGGCCCCGAGACGAACGCCGTGCTGGACAAGGTGAAGGCCGCGATGCTGGCCCATCCGGTGCTGCAGGCGGTGGCCTATCCCAAGGGGTTCGCCGGGATGATGGTGACCCGCACCGAGGGCGGCGGGCAGTATGGCGATCATGTCGATAACGCGCTGATGGCGGGCAGACGCACGGATGTCTCGTTCACACTGTTTTTGTCCGAGCCCGGGAGTTACGACGGCGGCGCGCTGACGATCGCCGACCGGGTGGAGGAGCGCCAGTTCAAACTGGGGCAAGGCGAGATGGTGGTTTATCCGTCCACCACGCTGCACCGGGTCGAGCCGGTGACGCGCGGCGCGCGGCTGGTCGTGGTCGGGTGGATCACCAGCTGGGTGCGCGATGCGGGCCAGCGCGAGGTGCTCTTTGACCTGTGGCAGGCGCTGGCCGGGGCCGAGGCGGCGGGCGATGCAGACCAGGTGCAGCGGATTTCCAAGGCGCGGTCGAACCTGCTGCGGATGTGGGTCACCTGATGCGGCGCGGGTGCGGGGCGCTCAGGCGACTGGGTCGAGCAGAAGGTCCTCGGCGGCGAGATCGTCCTCGGGAGCGGGCTGGGCCGCGTCGTCTTCGAGCGCGAGCATCGCCATCAGTTCTTCACCGCCGGGCAGCGGTGCGAAGGTATCGTCGGGTGCGACCTGGTAGAACAGGGCTTCGCTTTGTTCCGAGCCGTCGGGGGCGGTGGCCACGCGGGTGACTTCATAGACATGGTCTTCGTTCTGGTCCCAGGCATCGTCATAGCTGGGGGTGAACCAGTCCTGCAGGGTGATCTCTCCGGTCGTGGCGTCGATCACGAAGAGCTGCGCGTCGGGGCCGGTGAGGCTGTAGACCGTGGCGCCCGTGCCCGGGTCCGCTGGGTCCGTTGGATCGGTGAGGTCCGTCGGGTCTGTCGCGTCGGTGGGGTCCGTCGGGTCTGTCGTGTCGGTTGGATCCGTGGTGGTGACGCCGCCTGGGGAGAGGGCGATCAATTCGCCTTCGGCGGTCGTGCCGAACCACAGATCTTCGCTGACCGGATCGCTGCCATCGCCGGCGTCGGAGATGCGGGTGACTTCGTAGACGAAATCCTCGTTCTGGTCCCAGGCGTCGTCAAGCGACGGGGTGAACCAGTCTTGCGGAGCGACTGCGCCCGTGGTCGCGTCGACGGTGAATAGGAACGCATCGGGGCCGGCGAGGCTGTAGGTCGTGCCCTCGGCAGGGGGATCGGCGGGGGGATCTGTCGGGTCGGTCGGATCGGTCGGGCCAGTGGGGTCTGTCGGCTCCGTTGGCTCCGTGGGATCGGCCGGATCGGAAGAGCCGTTGCCATCCGATGCGTCGGTCAGCGCGGTCAGTTCGCCCTCGGCGGTGGTGCTTAAGCGCAGGTTCTCGCTGACCGGGGGGCTGCCATCGGCGGGTGTGGCGGTGCGGGTGAGTTCGTAGATATGATCCTCGTCCTGGTCCCATGCGTCATCGAGCGAGGGGGTGAACCAGTCCTGCGTGGAAATCTGGCCGGTGGCCGGGTCGATGGTGAAGAGAAACGCATCGGGGCCGCCAAGGCTGTAGAGGGTGCCCTCGGCGGGGGGATCGGCGGGGCCGGTCGGATCGACCGGGTCGCCGGGGTCGGAGGGATCGGCCGGACCACCGATGCCGTCGATCACGGTGTATTCGTCTGCAATGTATTGCCGCGCCGTCCAGTCGACATAGACCTGCGCCAGCGCGCCAGTACCATCGAGCACCGCCGGATCGTGTTCGGCATAGGCCAGCATGATTTCGAGCGCTTGCGCGGCGTCGGTCTCGGAAAGGTTCGCGGCCAGATTGCTGGATTGATACTGGACGTAATGGGTGACGGTGTAGTCCTGCCCGGCATGGGCGGCCAGCGCCTCTTCGGCGAATTCGGTGGTGTTGACGTGATCGGTATGTTCGCCCGTGGCATAGCCGCCATCGGCCACCTGCAGGCGGAATTCGGTGGGCGCGTGCAGGTCCATCAGCCCGGTCAGCGTGTTGACGAGGTCATCGCGTGAATAGGTGTTGGCGCCGTCGATGCTGGTGACGCTGTCCAATGTGCCGGCTTCCAGCCGGGCGAGCTGTTCATACTCCTCAGGCGCGAGCAGGCCGCCGCCATCAGGCAGGCGCAGGAAATAGAGGCGGATGCCGGGATCATCGGCGAGCGAGGATGTCGCGATCTCGATCTCGCGACCGCCGATATCGAGGATGAGCGTTTCGTCAATCCACTGGTCCGAGCCCGCCATGACCGAGTAGGCGGCCTTGGCGCCCTCTTCGCGGCCGGCCCAGTAGGCTTCGCCCAGGCCGGCATCGCCGGCGGTGACGAAAACGGTGGTGTTGGAAATTCCGGCCTCGATACTGTCGACGATATCCGGATTCATGAACAGGATATCATCATCCTGATGCGCGACGATGCTCAACGCACCGCCGGTTTCAATGATCGGCATAAACAAGTCCCCCAGACCCTGGCAAACGCAGAAACGTCACCGATTACGCTACCCGACCATCATAGCGGTCCTGACGACAGAGCAACGTTTTTTTTGTTTCCGATCCGGAAACACTCTGTTCAGGGGCCGCGGAGCGGGTCGATGTCGCCGGAATTCATGCGCGTGACGTGCATCTTCGACCTTGGGGTCAGCCCTGTTTTGCGGGATCGGCGGCGTCGTAGGCCTCGATGATGCGGGCGACGAGCGGGTGGCGCACGACGTCCTTCGAGGTGAAGTAGTTGAAGCTGATCCCGTCGATCTTCTTGAGCAGCGTCTCGGCATCCGAGAGGCCCGAGGGCACACCGCGGGGCAGGTCGACCTGGGAGCGGTCGCCGGTGATCACCATACGCGAGCCTTCTCCCAGCCGGGTGAGAAACATCTTCATCTGCATGGTGGTGGCGTTCTGCGCCTCGTCCAGCACCACGAAGGCATTCGACAGCGTGCGCCCGCGCATGAACGCCAGCGGCGCGATCTCGATGCGCTTCTCCTCGATCAGCTTGGCCAGCTGCTTGCCGGGCAGGAAATCATTCAGCGCGTCATAGAGCGGCTGCATGTAGGGATCGACCTTTTCCTTCATATCGCCGGGCAAGTAGCCCAGTTTCTCGCCTGCCTCGACGGCGGGGCGCGACAGGATGATGCGATCGACATGGCCATCGACGAAGAGGTTCACGCCGACGGCGACGGCAAGATATGTCTTGCCCGTGCCGGCCGGACCGATGCCGAAGGCCAGCTCGTTCTGAAACAGGTTCTCGACATAGGATTTCTGCGCGTCGGTGCGCGGTTCGACGGTTTTCTTGCGAGTCTTGATCTCGACCCGGCCGCCACGGAACATTTCAAGCTGATCGCCGGCATAAGAGCCGCCGGTGCTGTCCATTCGAAGCTCTCGGTCGACATCGCCGGATTCGACGCTGCGGCCCGATTCCAGCCGTTCGTATAGTGTGGTCAGGACATTGACCGCCTCGCCCGCCGAGGCATCGTCGCCGATGATGACAAGCTGGTTGCCGCGGCGCAGGATCTGCACGCCGAGCTTCTGTTCGATCTCGGCAAGGTTGCGGTCATACTCGCCACATAGTTCGATCAGCAACCGGTTGTCGGGAAATTCGAGCAGGTGCTCGCGCAGGGCTTCGGGGTCATCGGCGGGTGGGGGCAGCACGGTGGTGGCCAATCAACTCTCCATTCTGAGGTCTGCAGTGAAATGGTGCCAAGCCTGCGCGGCAGGTGCAAGGGCCAGGGTGAAAATGTCATCCATCTGAAACGAAAACAGCCGCGGAGCAGGAGCTCCGCGGCTGATATTTGTGCACACGCTCACCTTGATCAGAGCGGGTCCGAGATCGTCTGGTCGCCCTTGTGCGCGCCCACGGCGGTGTTCGGCGGCGCCACGCCCGAGCAGACCGGCTTGCCGTATTTGTCGAGCCGCTGCGAAAGATAGCCCTCGATCCCGTCGTCGATGATCCAGTGGTCACAGCCGTTGGGATCGACCCAGATCCCGGCGACGAGGTTCGAGAGGTGCTCTTCTTCCGCCCCCTGACCATAGTCGAAGGTCTTGTCGGTTTTCACACGGCCGCCACCGCCTTTGCCCGACAGGGCGGCGATCATGCTTTCGGAGCAGGCCGACAAGAAGGCCGACAAGAAGAAGGCGCCGGTCAGAAGCGCAGCTTGGGTAAACAGTTTCATGATGGCGCTCCCTTACCGGATACAGATGATTTCAACACGACGGTTCTTGGCCATGCCGGCGGCGGTATTGTTGGGTGCCGCGGGCATCCGCTCACCATAGCCGCGGACATCGACCACGCGGGCGCCGGTGCTCTTGGCCACGCGCGCCACGGCATTGGCGCGGCGCAGCGAAAGACGCATGTTGTACTGATCGGACGCACGGCTGTCGGTATGGCCGGCGATCACATAGGCCGTGGCGCCGGTTTTCGCGAAAAACTCGCGCAGGCGGGCCTGGCCGGCGCTGCTGATCCGCGCGCTGTTGGTGGCGAAATACTGGTCCGAGTCCATCACGCCGCACACGTTGCTGCGGCGGCAGACCGGGATACCCTGGCGGTTCACGTGCGGGGTCATGTACCCCTCGAAACCGTCATCCATCACCCAATGCTCGCACCCGTCCGGATCGACCCAGATCGTCGGTGCATAGCGTTCCCCGATCACAACGCCCTCGGCATTTCTGACCGGTTCCTCTTCGTTGCCGGCTTGCTGTGCCTGTGCACCACTTACCGACAAAACAACGCCGAGAGCGGCGGCAGCAAGGCCGCTCGCGAACGTATTAACTGTTTTGGAAATCGTATTCGCCGCAGCTACTGTCCCCTGATTATGTTACCCCTAACCAAGCCCGCAGAGTTGGCAGCCACCGCATGGCCCATACGAATTGTGCCGCCACTCTAGCACCTTCTGTCCTCATGTGAAGGTGATTCCACCCGATATTGCGGTCACGCGACGACAGAACGCTATTTATGCTTATGCGCGATGGGTAGGAGCGCGATGGGTGTGGACGCGGCCCGGCCTGCTCAGGCCAGCACACCGGCGAGCGAATTCGGGCCGCTGGAAACGATTCTCACCTGGCGCAGTTCGCCCACCCCGGCGGGGCAGTCATCGACATGCAGGGCGTGCAGGTGGTCGGACTTGCCGACCATCTGGCCGGGCAGGCGGCCGGGTTTTTCGAACAGGACACCCACCGTCTGGCCTACCATCGCGTCCTGGCGGGCGCGCTGCTGCTCGGTGATCAGCGCTTGAAGCTCCTGCAGGCGGGCATCGGCCAGCTGCGGATCTACCTGCGCGCGCTCGGCCGCGGGGGTGCCGGGGCGGGTGGAATACTTGAACGAAAAGGCTTGTCCGTATCCGACCTGGCGGATCAGGTCTATCGTGTCGGCGAAATCGGCATCCGTCTCTTCGGGGAAGCCGACGATGAAATCGCCCGAGATCAGGATATCGGGCCGCGCGGCGCGGATCCGTTCGATCAGCCGAAGATAGCTGTCGCGCGTGTGGCTGCGGTTCATCCGCTTCAGGATCCGGTCGCTGCCCGATTGCACCGGCAGATGCAGGTAGGGCATCAGCTTTGCGCAGTCGCCATGTGCGGCGATCAGGTCGTCGCTCATGTCGTTGGGATGCGAGGTGGTGAAGCGGATGCGTTCCAGCCCGTCGATGTCGTTCAGGGCCCAGATCAGCCGCGCCAGACTCCAGTCGCCATCGGCGCCCGCGCCGTGATAGGCGTTGACGTTCTGCCCCAGCAGCGTGATCTCGCGCACGCCGCGCTCCACCAGGTCACGCGCCTCGGCCAGCACCCGATCGACCGGGCGCGACACTTCGGCGCCGCGGGTATAGGGCACGACGCAGAAGGCGCAGAACTTGTCGCAGCCTTCCTGCACGGTCAGGAAGGCGGTCGGGCCGCGGCGCGCCTTGGGGCGCGATTTGAGATGCTCGAACTTGTCTTCCTCGGGCATGTCGGTATCGAGCGCCTTTTCGCCGGCGCGCGCCCGCGCCTCCATCTCGGGCAGGCGGTGATAGGCCTGTGGACCGACCACCAGGTCGACCAGCGGCTGGCGGCGCATGATCTCTTCGCCCTCGGCCTGCGCGACGCAGCCGGCCACGCCGATCTTCAGGTCGGGCTTTTCGGCCTTCAGCCCCTTGAACCGGCCCAGCTCGGAATAGACCTTCTCGGCCGCCTTCTCGCGGATATGGCAGGTATTAAGCAGGATCATGTCCGCCTCTTCGGGCCGGCCCACCTGTTCATAGCCCGCACCGCCCATGGCCTCGGCCATGCGCTCGCTGTCATAGACGTTCATCTGGCAGCCATAGGTCTTTATAAAAAGCTTTTTCGGAGCGGTCATGGCATCCTCGCGCGGCAGATCAGGGCGTCTGAGTACATCAGGTCGGGGGTGTCTTGCAATGCACCCGGATTTAACCGATTCTGCGCCACATGAACGACATGACGCAGCAGAAACTCTATGCCGGGGTGAAGGACTTCGTGACCCGTGGCCTGCCGGGCCTGCCCAATGGTCCGGTGGCGCTGATCTTTGCCGAGGACGAGACCGAGCTCGATACCACGCTGCGCCATCACCAGCAGTTGGGGTTCAAGGCGGTGGTGGGTTTCATGCCCGACAGTTTCGCCCTGCCGCCCGACCTGGTGCGCAGCGTGCACCGGGTGCGTCATGACCTGACCGCCGAAGGGGCGCTGGAAACGGCGGTGAACGCGGTGATCAAGGCCGCGCCGGAGCGCTGGTTCTACTACTGCTACAACGCGGAATACCTGTTCTACCCCTTCTGCGAGACCCGCACGGTGGGCGAGATGCTGGCCTTTCACGCCGAGGAACGGCGCGACGCGATGCTGGCCTTCGTGATCGACCTTTACGCCGGCGACCTGGCGCAGTTCCCCGAAGCAGTGTCGCTGGACACCGCCTATCTGGACAAGTCGGGCTATTACGCATTGGCGCGGCCCGATCCGAACAACGACAACCACCCCAAGGAGCGGCAGCTGGATTTCTTCGGCGGCCTGCGCTGGCGCTACGAAGAGCATATCCCCGCGCCGCGCCGCAAGATCGACCGCATCGCGCTGTTCAAGGCCAGGCCGGGGCTGAAGCTGCGCGGCGATCACACCTTCAGTGACGAGGAATACAACACCTATGCCTGTCTCTGGCACAACAACCTGACCGCCGCGATCGCATCCTTCCGCACCGCGAAGGCGCTGAAACGCAATCCCGGCTCGACCTTCGATATCGACACGTTCCGCTGGCACAATTCCACGCCTTTCGAATGGCATTCGCGCCAGCTTCTGGACCTGGGGCTGATGGAGCCCGGGCAGTGGTTCTGACGCCGGCATAGGCGCGCGCCTGCCCCTTCATCTTGCCGCAAATATCCCGGGGGTGTGGGGGCTGGCCCCCACTTGGGCGGTTTTGGGCAATGGACGCGCTGCAAGGGCTGCGCTATCACGCGAAGACCCGAGCATGAAAGGCCCCGAGATGAGCGGACAGGACAGCCCGATCCCGATGATTTCCACCCCCTGCGGCGCGCTCTCGGGCGTGGCCGAGGTGCCGGGCGACAAGTCGATATCGCACCGCTCGCTGATCCTGGGGACGATGTGCGTCGGCGAGACGCGGATCACCGGCCTGCTGGAGGGCGAAGACGTGCTCGACACCGCGAAAGCGATGCGCGCTTTCGGCGCCGAAGTGGAAAAGGACGAGGACGGCGCCTGGCACGTGCACGGCGTGGGCGTGGGCGGTTTTACCGAGCCCGACCAGGTGATCGACTGCGGCAATTCCGGCACCGGCGTGCGGCTGATCATGGGGGCGATGGCGACTTCGCCCATCACCGCGTGTTTTACCGGCGATGCCAGCCTGAACAGCCGGCCGATGGCGCGGGTCACCGATCCGCTGGCGCTGTTTGGCGCGCGCGCTGTGGGTCGTTCCGGCGGGCGTCTGCCGATGGTGATCGAGGGCGCGCGCGCGCCGGTGCCGGTGCGTTACGAGGTGCCGGTGCCCTCGGCGCAGGTGAAATCGGCGGTGCTGCTGGCCGGGTTGAACGCGCCGGGCCAGACCGTGGTGATCGAGAAGGAAGCCACGCGCGATCACACCGAGCGGATGCTCGAGGGCTTTGGCGCCGAGATCACGGTGGAGGAGCAGGACGGCAAGCGCGTGATCACCCTGACCGGCCAGCCGGAATTGCAGCCGCAGGTGATTGCCGTGCCGCGCGATCCCAGCTCGGCGGCGTTCCCGGTGTGCGCGGCGCTGATCGTGCCCGGCTCGGACGTGCTGGTGCCGGGGATCGGGCTCAACCCGACGCGGGCGGGCCTCTTCACCACGCTGCGCGAGATGGGCGCCGAGCTGACCTATGAGAACGAACGCGAGGAGGGCGGCGAGCCCGTGGCGGACCTGCGCGCGCGCTATTCCCCCGACATGCGCGGCATCGAGGTGCCGGCTGAGCGCGCGGCAAGCATGATCGACGAATACCCGATCCTGTCGGTGGTGGCGGCGAATGCCAGCGGCCAGACGGTGATGCGCGGCGTGAAGGAGTTGCGCGTGAAGGAAAGCGACCGGATCGAGGCGATGGCGCGCGGCCTGCGCGCCAACGGTATCACGGTCGAGGATGGCGAGGACTGGTGGACCGTGACCGGCTGTGGCGCGGGGCAGGTGCCGGGCGGGGCCGAGGTGGAGACCTTCCTCGATCACCGGATTGCCATGTCGTTCCTCTGCCTCGGCATGGCGGCGCAAAGCGCGGTGCAGCTGGACGATGGCGCGCCGGTGGCGACGTCCTTTCCGATTTTCGAGCCGCTGATGGCCGGGCTGGGCGCCGATATCAGGAGGATGACATGAGCCGGGCGATCTACGCGAACCTGCAACTGTGGGACCCGCTGGGGCAGATGAAGATCGAGCCCGGGCTGCTTTATGGCGGGCAGAGCATGTTTTTCGTGCTGGCAGCGGATGACCTGGAAAGCGGGCTGATCCGCCTGCTGGACGCGGTGGCGCAGAAGGGGCTGGGCGTGGTGCGGCTGCTTTACGCGGGCGAGGCCAGCAATTTCAGCGACGATCATTTCCCCTTCGAGGTCGACATGCAGACCATGGCCGACGATGCGCTGAAAACCGGCGAGATCTGCGCGCTGGGCCCCTACACCTATGAACCTGCCGCCGCGCCGGAAAGCGAAGAAGTGATGCTGGCCTGTGTCGACCTGGCCGATCCCGCGCAGGGCGGCGCCTATGCCGGCGAGCTCCGCCTTGCCGCCACGCGGGGCAACGTGGCCGATGGGCTGCGGGCGCTGATTGCGCAGATGCAGGCCGAAAGCCTGCGGCTGAAGGCGCTCGAGGACGTCAAGGATGCCTCGGAACACAGCGAGGTGTTCAATTTCGAAATCTCGGTCGAGGACATGGTCAAGCGCGCGAAGGATGCCGATGGCGTCGTCTTCAGCGATCGGCTTGCATATGAGTTCGACAGTTAGGATGATCGCGGATCATGAGTTTTACAGTGGCAATCGACGGGCCCGCGGCTGCGGGCAAGGGAACGGTCTCCAAGGCCGTGGCGGCGCATTTCGGCTTTGCGCATCTCGACACCGGGCTGCTTTACCGGGCGGTGGGGCGCAGGGTGCTGGAGGGGGCCGCGCCGGTGGCTGCGGCGCGCGCGCTGCGGGCCGAGGATCTTGAGGGCGAGCTGCGCACACCCGAGGTGGCGCAGGAGGCCAGCCGCGTGGCGGTGATCCCCGAGGTGCGTGCGGCGCTGGTGGATTTCCAGCGCGCCTTTGCCACGCGGGCAGGGGGCGCGGTGCTGGACGGGCGCGATATCGGCACGGTGATCTGCCCCGAGGCGCCGGCGAAGCTTTTCGTGACGGCAAGCCCCGAGGTGCGCGCCGAGCGGCGCTACCTGGAGCTGACGGCCAAGGGGCTGGAAGTGACACGCGAAGAGGTATTGGCCGATGTGAAGGAGCGAGACGCGCGCGACAGCGAACGCGCCACGGCGCCGCTGAAGCCCGCCGGGGACGCGGTGGTGATCGACACGTCCGAGATGAGCATCGACGAGGCGGTGGCCGCGGCCATTGCCGCGATCGAAGAAAAACGGGGAGAGGGATGATGCAGAAACGGCGTTTGGGCGCATACGGGCCCGAGGTGGCGACGATCGGATACGGGGCGATGAGTTTCGCCGATTTCTATGGCCCCACGACCGAGGAAAACAGCCATGCGATTCTCGATGCGATGCGCGATTGGGGGATCAACCATATCGATACGTCGAACGTCTATGGCATGGGCCGTTCGGAAGAGGCGATTGGCAGCTATTTCGTGAAAAACCCCGGTGCGCGCGATGACTTCGTGATGGCCACCAAGGCTGCGATCACGCGCGACGAAGACGGCAACCGCTGTTTTCGCAATGACCGGGCGCATCTGGAAGCGGAGCTGGACAAGAGCCTGAAGCGGATGGGCGTGGAGCAGGTCGACCTGTTTTACGTCCACCGCCGCGATCCTTCGATGGAGATCGAGGAGGTGACCGGGGCGCTGGTCGAGATCATGAAGACCGGCAAGATTGCGTCCTTCGGGTTTTCCGAGATCGCGCCGTCATCGCTGCGCCGCGCGGCCGCGGTGCACCCGGTGGCGGCCGTGCAGTCGGAATATTCGCTGCAGACGCGCCTGCCCGAACTGGGCCTTGTGCAGGCCTGCAAAGAGCTGGGCACGGCGCTGGTGGCATTTTCGCCGGTGGGCAGGTCCCTGCTGACCGATCACCCGTTGCCGCGCGAGGTGATCCCCGACCTGCCGTTCCTGGGCAGCAACCCGCGGTTCCTGGAACCGAACCTGAGCGTCAACCTGGCGGCAACGGATGCGTTTCGCGCGTTGGCCGCCGAGATGGGCGAACCGGCGGCGGCACTGGCCAATGCCTGGCTTCTGGCGCAGGGCGATCACGTGATCCCGATCCCGGGCACACGCAGCGTGGAGCATTTCCGCGAATGCGTGCGCGGCGGCGAGATTGCCCTGAGCGGCGCCGACATCGCCCGGATCGAGGCGGTGCTGCCGGTGGGATGGTGCCACGGCGACCGTTATTCCGACGATCAGTGGGTCGGCCCCGAGCGCTATTGCTGAGCCAGACCCCGCCGATCGATGCGCGCCGTCAAGGCGGGCGCGCGCCGATCGTGGTTTGATTGCCTTCGACTGACAAGGAGGCTGTCATGAGCGCATTGGGTTTGAAGATCATCGATTCTGCGGTCGAGACCGCGAATGCCTGGATCAACGAGGTGGACACGCGCACCGGCTGGGACCACAAGCAGCGGGCCTATCGGCTGTTGCGGCAGGTGCTGCACGTGGTGCGCGATCATCTGAGCGTGGATGAGGCGGCGCAGCTGGGCGCGCAGATGCCGGTGCTGATCCGCGGAATCTATTACGAGGGCTGGAACCCGTCGAAAACGCCGGTCACCGTGCGCGGCGCCGATGATTTCATCGCGCTGGTGCAGGCCGCGTTCGAGACCGATCCGCTGGGCGATGCGCCCGAGGCCATTCGCGCGGTGATCGCGGTTCTGGACGACCACATCTCGAAGGGTGAGATGGAGGACGTGAAACAGACCTTCACCACGAAGATCCGCACGCTGTTCTGATCCGGCGGCCCGCTCAGTCCGCGGCGGCCACCTGCTGGCGCAGCACGCGGCGCAGGATCTTGCCGCTTGCGGCCTTGGGAATGGCCTCGACGATCTCGATCCGGCGCACCTGCTTGTAATGCGACAGCTCGCCTTCGAGATGGGCCTGCAATTCGGAGAGCGTGGGCGCCTCGCCGGCAGGCACGACAAAGGCCATCGGAATCTCGCCGGCCTCGGCGTCGGGTACGCCGATCACGCCGACATCGGCCACCTTGGGATGGGTGATGAGCGCCGCCTCGACCTCGGCCGGGGCGACCTGGAAGCCTTTGTACTTGATCAGCTCCTTCAGCCGGTCGGTGACATACATCTGGCCATCCTCGTCGAAGCGCACGATGTCGCCGGTATGCAGCCAGCCCTCGGCATCCAGCGTCTCGGCGGTGGCCTTGGGGTTCTTCCAGTAGCCCTTCATCACCTGCGGGCCGCGCACCCAGAGCTCGCCCTCGGCGCCGGGGTCCACGTCCTGCCCGGTTTCGGGATCGACCACGCGGCATTCGGTATTGGGCACCGTGGCCCCCGAGGCCCCGGCGCGCGCCTGTGCGGGCGGCGAGGTGTGCGAGACAGGCGAAAGCTCGGTCATGCCGTAGCCCTGGGTGGTGACGCAGCCGATGCGGCTTGCCACGGCATCGGTCACGTCGCCGCCCAGCGGCGCGGCGCCCGAATTGATCTGTTCGACCGCCGACAGGTCGTAGTGATCGACGGCCGGGTGCTTGGCCAGCGCGATCATCACCGGGGGGACGACATACATGCGCCGGGTGCGGTGTTCCGAACTGAGTTTCAGGAACAGGTCCAGATCGAAGCGCGGCATGGTGACGAGCCCGCCACCCGCGGCCAGCACGATGTTCATCAGGCATTCCAGCCCGTAGATGTGAAAGAACGGCAGGAAGGCCACCGTCATCTCGCCCGGCTCATGGCTGGTGGTGGCCAGCGTCTGATCGACGTTCGAGGCGAGGTTCCAATGGGTCAGCATCACCCCCTTGGGCAGGCCGGTGGTGCCCGAGGAATAGGGCAGGGCGACGACGTGGTCGCGGATATCGACCGGGGTCTGTTCGGCTTGCGGCGGGCCCATCAGGTCACTGAGTGAGAGCGCGCCCTCGGCTTCGCCGATCACGGCGATTTCTGTCACCTGTGTGCCTTGCGCCGCTTCGCGCGCGGTGTCCATGAACTGCGGGATGGTCACCAGAAGCGTGGCGCCGGAATCGTTGAGCTGGTGCTGCACTTCGTGCGCGGTGTAGGTCGGGTTGATCAGAGTCACCGTGCCACCTGCCCAGGCCACGCCGTGGAATACCACGGCGTATTCCGGCAGGTTGGGCGCCATCAACGCCACCATCGTGCCCCGGCCCGTGCCGCGCGCATTCAGGCCACCGGCCAGCGACTTCACCGCATGCATGAACTGGGCCACGGTCAGGGTGCGGCCCGTGGGCCCGTCGATCAGCAGCGGGCGGTCGGGATCGTCGCCCAGGCCTTCGAACACGCGGTTGGTGATGGATATCTCGCGTAGCACGACATCCGGATAGGGGCTGGTGATGATGGTCATTGGTGTTGGTCCTCCCTGAAAGGGAAGCTAGGGCCGCGCGGGGCAATTTGCCAAGCAGAACGCGCCGTCATTTGCCGGACGCGCCGGCCGGCTTGCCCCGGGGCCAGGGCGCGCTATCGTGAGGATACGGGGAACGAACGCGGGGAGCATGCGATGAGCGAGCGGATGACGGGCGGTGCGGCACTGGTGCGGCGGGTGCTGGAACACGGGGTGGACACGGTTTTCGCGCTGCCGGGCGTGCAGACCTATCCGTTGATGGATGCGCTGCAGAAGGCGGGCAACCGCGTGCGGGTGGTCCATCCGCGCCATGAACAGACGGCGGCCTACATGGCGATGGGTTATGCCAAGGCCACGGGCAAACCGGGCGTGTTTTCGGTGGTGCCGGGGCCGGGGGTTCTCAACGCCGGGGCGGCGCTCTGCACGATGGTGGCGACGAATGCGCCGGTGCTGATGCTGACAGGGCAGGTGCCGTCGGGGTTCCTGGGCCGCGGGCGCGGGCACCTGCACGAAATTCCCGATCAGCAGGCCACGCTGCGCAGCTTCATCAAATGGGCCGACCGGGTGCCGCGCGCAGCCGAGGCGCCTGCGCTGGTGGACGAAGCCTTTGCCCGGATGCAGTCGGGCCGGCCGGGGCCGGTGGCGCTGGAAATGTGCTGGGACACGATGGCCGAGGAGGGCGCGGTGGATTTCGCCGATCTGCCCCCGCGGCCCGAGGCCCCCGCGCCTGATGCGCGGGCGATCGTGGCGGCGGCAGAGCTTCTGGCCGGGGCGAAACGCCCGATGATCGTGGTGGGCGCGGGCGCGCAGCATGCCGGGCCCGAGGTGCAGGCGCTGGCCGAGACGCTGGGCGCGCCGGTCAGTGCCTTTCGCGGCGGGCGCGGCGTGGTGCCCGACACCCATCCGTTGGCCGCGCAGTCGGCGGCGGCCTATGAGATGTGGGCGGAGACGGACGTGCTGATCGGGATCGGCTCGCGCTGCGAGATGCCGACGATGCGCTGGACCGGGATGATGGCGGCGCTTGACCGGGTGCCCGGGAACCGCAAGCTGATCCGGATCGAGATCGATGCGGAAGAGCTTTTGCGGCTGAAACCGGATGTGGGGATCGTCGCGGATGCGGCCGAGGGCGCGCGCGCCTTGACGGCGGCGCTGGCCGGGCGGGTTGCGCCCGATCCGGGGGCGCAGGAGCGCGTTGCCGCAGCACGGGCGGCGGCGCGCGAACAGGCCGAGGCGGTGCAGCCGCAGGTGGGATACCTGGATGCGATCCGCGAGGTACTGCCGCGCGAGGGCATCCTGGTCAAGGATATCTGCCAGGTGGGCTTTGCCTCGTATTTCGCGTGGGACGTCTATGGCCCGCGCACCTACCTGACCTCGGGCTACCAGGGGAACCTGGGCTTTGCCTTTCCGACCGCGCTGGGGGCCAAGGTCGGCTGCCCCGAAACGCCGGTGGTGGTGGTCACCGGCGACGGGGGCTTTATGTTCGCAGCGCAGGAGTTGTCGACCGCGGCGCAGCACGGGATCGGCGTGGTCACTATCGTCTTCAACAACAGCGCCTATGGCAACGTGCGCCGCGATCAGCAAACCCGGTTCGAGGGCCGCGTGATTGCCAGCGACTTGCCCGGCATCGACTATATCGCGCTGGCCGGGGCGCAGGGCGTGCAAGGCTATAGGGTGGACAGCCCGGAAGCGTTGAAGCCGGTGCTGGCGCAGGCGATCGCGGCAGATCAGCCGGCGCTGATCGAGGTGATGGACGAGCCGGGAAGCGAGGGTGACCCGTGGCCGCTGATCCTGCGCCAGCCGGTCTGAACCTGGCACCACGCGGGCGCGCGCCCGCGTGGTGCGGGGCCGCGGGGCCCCGCGGTCTTTGCCCCGGCGCTAGGCGCCGACCTTGTCGCGCAGGAAGCGGCGCAGGATCTTTCCGGAGGCGGATTTCGGAATCTCGTCGACCACTTCCAGCAGGCGCACCTGTTTGTAATGCGCCAGCCGTGACTCCAGGTAGTCCTGCACCGACTCGAGCGTCGGCGTCTCGGCCCCCGGTGCGGCGACGACGAAGGCCATGGGCAATTCGCCGGCATCGTCATCCGGCACGCCGATCACCGCGGCATCGGCGATGCCCGGGTGGGTGACCAGCTCGGCCTCGAGCTCGGCCGGGGCGACCTGGAAACCCTTGTACTTGATCAGCTCTTTCAGCCGGTCGGTGATGAAGAGGTATCCGTCCTCGTCGATATGGGCGATGTCACCGGTTCTGAGCCAGCCATCCTCGGTGATCGTTTCGGCGGTGGCCTTGGGGTTGTTGAGATAGCCCTTCATCACCTGCGGCCCGCGCACCCAGAGCTCACCATCTTCGCCCGGCGGCATGTCGGTGAGAGTTTCGGGGTTCACGATACGGCTTTCAGTGTTCGAGATCGCCACGCCCGAGGCGCCCGGCTTGCCCTTGCCCTGCGGCGAGACGTGGGAAACCGGCGACAGCTCGGTCATGCCATAGCCCTGCGTGGCGGAGGTGCCCAGGCGCGCGCCCATCGCCTCGGCCACGTCGGCGCCCAGGGGGGCCGCGGCCGAATTCACCTGGATGACGTGGGAAAGATCGAATTGGTCGACCAGCGGATGCTTGGCCAGCGCCAGCGCCACCGGCGGCACGATCCAGAGCCGCGGGGTTTTGTATTCGCTGGCGAGCTTGAGATACATCTCGAGGTCGAAGCGCGGCATGGTGACGAGTCCACCGCCGCCCGCGAGATAGATGTTCATCAGCACTTCGAGTCCGTAGATATGGAAGAAGGGCAGGAAGGCCACGGTCATTTCCTTTTCCTGCACATCCGCAGGCACCAGCGACTGGTCGATATTCACCACCAGGTTCTGATGCGTCAGCATCACGCCCTTGGGTAGACCGGTGGTGCCCGAGGAATAGGGCAGGGCGACGACATGGTCGTCAACCGGGACAGGGGACTGTTCCTCCATCGGGGCGCCCATGCATTCGGAAAGCGGCACCATACCGTCGGGGGCATCGCCGATGATGATGATCTCCTTGACGCCGGTACCCTTGGCGGCCTCGCGCGCGGTATCGGCGAACATGGCAATGGTCACCAGAACGTCGGCGCCGGCATCGTTCAGTTGATGGTTGACCTCATGCGCGGTGTAGGTCGGGTTGATCGTGGTCACGGTGCCGCCGGCCCAGGCGCTGGCATGGAACACCATGCAATATTCGGGGATATTGGGTGCCATCAGCGCCAGCACCTTGCCCGCGCCATAGCCGCGTGCCGTCAGGCCACCGGCGAGCGACTTGACCCCGCCGATGAACTGCGCGCCGGTTATCTGACGCCCCGAGGGGCCATCGACCAGGATCGTCATCTCTGGATCGATCCCTTCAAAGACGCGCTGGGTGATGGTCTTGTCGGTCAGTGCGACATCGGGAAACTGGCTTTTGTAGATGGTCATGTGAAATCCTCCCTTTTCGGGGAGATTACACGGCATGACAGGAACGCCAACAGGTTTGTGCCGATTTCGACGCCCTGTCGCAAATCATGATGCAAGCGGCGCTGTGGATCGCGCGCCGCCTGCCGAAACCTGCAAATGCAGCGGCGGACAGTGCGGCCTGTGAGCGGGGAAAGGACGAGTCATGGTGCAAGTCTTGTTCAGTGTCTGGGCCCTTTTGCTGGGCATCGTGCTGATCATGCTGGGCAACGGCATGCATTTCACCCTGATCGGGCTGCGCGGCGGGATCGAGGGGTTTTCGGCCTCGGAACTGGCCGTCGTGACCTCGGGCTATTTCGTGGGGTTCCTGTCGGGCGCGCGGATCACGCCAGTGCTGATTCAGCGCGTGGGACATGTGCGCGTGTTCGCGGCGCTCGGTAGTTTCATGTCTGCGGGACTGATCGCCTTCACGCTGTTGGCCGAACCCTGGGCCTGGACGCTGTTGCGGGTTCTGGTGGGCTTTTGCATGTCGGGCATCTACGTGGCCGCCGAAAGCTGGCTGAACAATGCCTCGACCAACGAAACGCGCGGCAAGGTGCTGTCGGCCTACATGATCGCCCAGACGCTGGGGATCATCGGGGCGCAGGGATTGCTGACCCTGGGCGATGCCGGGACGTCGGCATTGTTCGTCGGCGCCTCGATCCTGGTATCGATATCCTTTGCCCCGATCCTGCTGTCGGTCAGCCCTGCGCCGGCCGTCGAGGTGGCCCGCCCGATGCCGCTGCGCGACCTGTTTCGCGGCTCGCCACTGGGGACCGTGGGGATTTTCCTGCTGGGCGGAGCCTATGCCGCCATTTCGGGCATGGGCGCGGTGTTCGGCACCCAGATCGGGCTGACCGCGTCGCAGATCGCCCTGTTCGTCGCCATGCTGTTTGCCGGGGCGCTGGTGCTGCAATACCCGATTGGCTGGCTGTCGGACCGGGTGGACCGGCGAAAACTGATTTTTAGCGCGGCCGCGCTTGGCGCGGCCTCCTGCGCATTGGGCTGGTTCGCCGACAACGGCCTTTGGGCCCTGATGGCGGCCGCGTTTTTCGCAGGCGGTGTTACGACCCCGCTCTATGCCCTGATCCTTGCCTATACCAACGATTTCCTGCCGGTCGAGGATATGCCGGCTGCGTCCGGCGGGTTGGTTTTCACCTTCGGGCTGGGCGCCATCGCCGGCCCGATGATCACGGGCTGGGCCATGCAGGGGGCCGGGCCGTTTGCGTTCTGGCTCGTGCTGGGCGCGATCTTCGTCGTGATGGCGCTTTACGCGCTGTACCGCATGACGCAGCGCGCGGCGCTGCCGGCTGACGAAACCGAAAGTTATGTCGGCGTGTTGCCGACCGCATCGCCGGTTTCGGTCGAGGCGGCGGGGACCTGGGCCGCCGAGCAGACAGAGGCCGAGTAAGCTGCCGTTGACGCGTCCTGATTGTGTCAGGTCGCGAGATAGGGCCAGGCAGGCCCCGTGATGCATGCCTTGATTTCAGTCAATGTCCGGTTACGGAAAGCGCTCTAGATTTTGAAAACAGTTGGCCCGAATTCTCGTGTTCCTCGTCGTTGCCTTGTTCTTTCAGTGACCGGCGTGCGTTCCGTGAGACGTTATTGGCCAAGACTCGGTTTTGGGAGGAAATTATGAAACCAGGACTTCTTTTTGCATCGCTGTTCGCCGTCGCTGCGGCGGGGCCTGTTGTCGCAGAGGACTCGGCACTCATTCTTGGCAAGTCATCCTACAAGGCGAATTGTGCCCTGTGCCATGGCCCGGAAGGCAAAGGCGGAGGGGAGGTTGCCGAACTGTTTCGCGTGCCCCCGTCGGATCTGACCAAGCTCGCCGAGCGGGCGGGCGGCCGGTTTCCGTTCCACGAAGTCTACCGCATCCTGATCAGCGGCATGGAAGAAGCCGGGCATGGCGATGCCGAGATGCCGATCTGGGGGGACTACTTCCTTGCCGATTCTCTGGCAGACCGGGGTGTCAGCCAATCTGACGCCTTGGAAATCGCGGCCGGCCGGGCGCTTTCGCTGGTGCTCTACCTCGAGTCGATCCAGGAGACCGAATAGAGCGCGCCGCGCGCCGGGGTGCCACGGGATCCGTGATCGGCAGTCGCGCGGCCCCGGGCGATCGCCGTGAACTTGTGGCGCCGCGGCGACGGCGCGGGATCCTGCGCCGGTTTCCGGCACAACCCCGCTACCCTGCGTGCTTGCCCCTTGCGTCATGGGGCCAAACCGCCTATGTAGCGCGCGTCGACAAGGCGGAACCGCCATAGAACATCGAGATGAGCAGGGTCGGGCAACTACCGGCCCTCTTTGTTTTATGTCCCGTCTGACCAACGAAACCCCAAGACCGGCGGAGACAACCGCGCGGCCGGAAACATCGAAAAAGGAACTGAACGCCACATGGCTCAAAACGCATCGATGGAGGAATTCGAAGCCCTCCTGAACGAAAGCTTCGAAATGGACACGCCCGAAGAGGGTTCTGTTGTCAAAGGCAAGGTCATCGCGATTGAAGCGGGGCAAGCCATCATCGACGTCGGCTACAAGATGGAAGGCCGTGTCGAACTGAAAGAATTCGCAAATCCCGGCGAAGCGCCCGACATCTCGGTCGGTGACGAGGTCGAGGTCTTCCTGCGCGCGGCCGAGAACGCCCGCGGCGAAGCCGTGATCAGCCGTGAAATGGCCCGCCGCGAAGAAGCCTGGGACCGCCTGGAGAAAGCCTATGCCGACGACGCCCGCGTCGAAGGCGCGATCTTCGGCCGCGTCAAGGGCGGCTTTACCGTCGATCTGGGCGGTGCCGTGGCCTTCCTGCCCGGCTCTCAGGTCGATGTGCGCCCCGTGCGCGACGCCGGCCCGCTGATGGGCCTGAAACAGCCCTTCCAGATCCTGAAAATGGACCGTCGCCGCGGCAACATCGTTGTCTCGCGCCGTGCCATCCTGGAAGAGAGCCGCGCCGAGCAGCGCGCCGAGGTGATCGGCAAGCTGGCCGAGGGCGACACCGTGGACGGCGTGGTGAAGAACATCACCGAATACGGCGCCTTCGTGGACCTGGGCGGTGTCGATGGCCTTCTGCACGTGACCGACATGGCCTGGCGCCGCGTCAACCACCCGAGCGAGATCCTGTCGATCGGCGAAACCGTCAAGGTGCAGGTCATCAAGATCAACAAGGAAACCCACCGCATCAGCCTGGGCATGAAGCAGCTGCAGGAAGATCCGTGGGATCTGGTCGGCGCGAAATACCCGCTGGGTTCGGTCCACAAGGGCCGCGTGACCAACATTACCGATTACGGTGCATTTGTTGAGCTTGAGCCGGGTGTCGAAGGCCTGGTGCACGTTTCGGAAATGTCCTGGACCAAGAAGAACGTCCACCCGGGCAAGATCGTCTCCACCTCGCAAGAGGTCGACGTGATGGTTCTGGAAATCGACCCCGCGAAGCGCCGTGTTTCGCTGGGCCTGAAACAGACCATGCGCAACCCGTGGGAAGTGTTCGCCGAAACCCACCCCGAGGGCACCGAGGTCGAGGGCGAGGTCAAGAACATCACCGAGTTCGGTCTGTTCATCGGCCTCGATGGCGACATCGACGGCATGGTTCACCTCAGCGACCTGAGCTGGGACGAGCGTGGCGAAGACGCGATCCAGAGCTACAAGAAGGGCGACGTCGTGCAGGCTGTCGTCTCGGAAGTGGACGTGGAAAAAGAGCGTATTTCGCTGTCGATCAAGGCACTGGGCGGCGACAAGTTCGCCGAGGCCGTTGGCGGCGTGAAGCGCGGCAGCATCATCACCGTGGAAGTGACCGCGATCGAGGATGGTGGCATCGAGGTGGAATACGAAGGCATGAAATCCTTCATCCGCCGCAGCGACCTGTCGCGCGATCGTGCCGAGCAGCGCCCCGAGCGGTTCTCGGTCGGTGACAAGGTCGACGTGCGCGTGACCAATGTCGACAGCAAGACCCGCCGTCTGGGTCTGTCGATCAAGGCCCGCGAGATCGCCGAAGAGAAAGAGGCCGTGGAACAGTACGGCTCCTCGGACTCGGGTGCGAGCCTCGGCGACATTCTCGGCGCCGCTCTGAAGAGCGACAACGAGTGATCGGCTGATCGCATCTGACAAACTGGCGAAGGCCCCGTGCAAGGCACGGGGCCTTTTGCATTTCCCGGGCTCGCAGGCGTCGCGGATTTTCGCTCCGAATCAATGGCTTCGCCGCGCTGCGGCGGATCGCGCCCGACCGGCCGTTTTTTTGCCGGGCGAGCAAGAAAACGGGCGCAAATTGCGCATTTGCGTCTTTTCGGGGCTGAATCTGCCGGATTTCCCCACGGCTTTGATGTTCCTTGCGCCGGTTTTTCTTTCTATAGTCATCTCAAAGACCTGACCAAACAAACAAGCCACCCGGGGGGGACTGATCCGATGATCCGATCGGAACTGATACAGAAGATCGCCGACGAAAATCCGCACCTCTACCAGCGTGATGTCGAGCGGATCGTGAACACGATTTTCGAGGAAATCACCGAGGCCATGGCCAATGGCAACCGCGTTGAACTGCGCGGGTTCGGTGCGTTCTCGGTGAAGAAACGCGACGCGCGCGTCGGGCGCAACCCGCGCACCGGCGAGGCGGTGCAGGTGGAAGAAAAGCATGTGCCGTTCTTCAAAACCGGGAAATTGCTGCGCGATCGCCTGAACGGGAAGTCGTAAATGCGCTACCTCCGCTATGCCTTTCTTGCCGCGCTGGCCGTGGTTCTGATCTCCGTGGCGATGGCCAATCGCGGCGCGGTCGAGTTGCGGATGCTGCCCGAGGAACTGGGCACGCTCTTTGGCATCAACCGCTCGGTCGAACTGCCGCTTTTCATCGTGATCTTCGCCGCGATCGTGGCGGGGTTGCTGATCGGTTTCGTCTGGGAATGGCTGCGCGAGCACAAGCACCGCGCCCAGGCCGTGCGCAAGGACGGCGAGGTGCGCGAACTGAAGCGCGAGGTGCAGCGCCTGAAAGGCACACAGAAGGGCACCGAGAAGGACGAGGTCCTGGCGCTTCTGGACGAGGCGAGCTGAGCGCCGCTTCCGATCGTGGGACTGGCACAGGGGGTGGCATTGCCGCCCCCTTTCGCATATCTGCTGGCCCATGAACGTGAAGGTGAAGATCTGCGGGCTGACCCGCCCCGAGGACGTGGACGCGGTGGCCGCGGCGGGTGCGGCCTATGCCGGGTTCGTGTTCTTTGCCAAGAGCCCCCGCAACGTCAGCCACGAGGCCGCCCGCGCGCTGGCGCTGCGCGCGCCGATGGGGCTGGCCAAGGTGGCACTGACCGTGGATGCGACCGATGCCGAGCTGGATGCGATCACCGCGCGCGTGCCACTCGACATGCTTCAGCTGCATGGGCATGAAACCCCTGAGCGCGTGGTCGAGGTGAAGGCGCGCTATGGCCTGCCGGTGATGAAGGCTGTCGGCGTGGCCGAAGCAGACGACCTGCCCGCGCTGGAGACCTATGCCAAGGTGGCCGACCGGATCCTGGTGGACGCGAAGCCGCCCAAGGGGGCAGACCGGCCCGGCGGCAACGCGCTGGCCTTCGACTGGAACCTGATCGCCGGGCGGCGCTGGCCGGTGCCGTGGATGCTGGCCGGGGGGCTGACGCCCGGGAACGTGGCCCAGGCCGTGCGCCTGACCGGTGCGCGGCAGGTGGACGTATCTTCGGGCGTGGAACGCGCGCCGGGTGAGAAAGACGCCGACCTGATTCATGCGTTCATCAAAGCGGCGACATGTGGGTGAGGTTCCGCGCGGCCACGCGGGACGATGTGCCCGCCGTCGTGGGGCTGTTGGCCGACGACATGCTGGGCGCGGGCCGCGAGAACGAGGATCTGGCGCCCTACCTGGCCGCGTTCGATGCGATGCAGGCCGAGGGAAACAACACGGTGATCGTCGGCGAGGACGACAGCGGCACGGTGGTCGCCACCTATCAGCTGACCTTCATTTCGGGCCTGTCGCTCGCGGCGGCGCGCCGGGCGCAGGTCGAATCGGTGCGGGTGGCCGCGGAGCTGCGCGGGCAGGGGGCGGGCCGGTTGATGTTCGCCGATGTCGAGGCGCGGGCACGCGCGGCGGGTTGCCGCCTGATCCAGCTGACGATGAACGCCGTGCGGACCGATAGCCGGCGATTCTACGAGGGGCTGGGCTTTGAGGCGAGCCATGTCGGCTTCAAGCGCTATCTCGATTAAGCCTGCGTTAACCATATCGCGACAGGATCGCGGCATGTCTTACCTGCCTGCCGCCATCATTCCCGAACCCTGGTTGCGCGACGTGTTCGAGTCGCGCGATGCGCGGCGTGGTGGGGTAATCCGGCGCCAGGTGTGGGACGTGGAAAGGATCGTTGGCCGGGACGTGTTCCTGGCCGAGGTCGAGCGGCGCGGCTGGCAGGCCCTTGAGAACGGCGCGCATTTCATCGTCTGCTGCAATGCCCAGCCGATCCGACGCGTCCGCGGTGGGACAGCGCCGGCGCGCGCCGGCGCCTGACGCGGGCGCGCGCCCGCGTTCGCCCAGCCCAAGAGTCGCGACTATTGCCCCCACCCGGCGATGCGATTACACCTCGTCCAGAAATTCTGGAGGGTGCCACTATGGCCGACGATCTTTTCAACAGCTTCATGAACGGCCCCGACGAGCGCGGGCGGTTCGGGGATTTCGGCGGGCGGTTCGTGTCCGAGACGCTGATGCCGCTGATCCTCGACCTGGAGGCCGAGTATGACAAGGCCAAGGACGATCCCGAGTTCTGGGCCGAGATGGACGATCTGTGGAAGCACTATGTCGGCCGGCCCAGTCCGCTCTATTTCGCCGAGCGCCTGACCGATCACCTGGGCGGCGCCAAGATCTATCTCAAGCGCGACGAGCTGAACCACACCGGCGCGCATAAGATCAACAACGTGCTGGGCCAGATCCTGCTGGCCCGCCGCATGGGCAAGAAACGCATCATCGCCGAGACCGGCGCCGGGCAGCATGGCGTGGCCACTGCGACGGTCTGCGCCAAGTTCGGCCTCAAATGCGTGGTCTACATGGGCAAGCACGATGTCGAGCGCCAGGCGCCCAACGTGTTTCGCATGCGCCTACTGGGGGCCGAGGTGATCCCGGTGACCTCGGGTCGCGGCACGCTCAAGGACGCGATGAACGACGCGCTGCGCGACTGGGTGACCAATGTGCGCGACACGTTCTACTGCATCGGCACCGTGGCCGGGCCGCACCCTTACCCGGCAATGGTGCGCGACTTCCAGTCGATCATCGGCCAGGAAGTGCGCTGGCAGCTGGCCGAGCAGGAAGGCGAAGGCCGCCTGCCCGACACGGTGATCGCCGCGATCGGCGGCGGGTCGAACGCGATGGGCCTTTTCTTTCCGTTCCTCGATGATCCGTCGGTGAACATCATCGGCGTCGAAGCCGGCGGCAAGGGCGTGGACGAGAAGATGCAGCATTGCGCGTCGCTTACCGGGGGGCGGCCGGGCGTGCTGCACGGCAACCGCACCTACCTTCTGCAGGACGACGACGGCCAGATCCTCGAAGGCTTCTCGATCTCGGCGGGACTGGATTACCCGGGCATCGGTCCAGAACATTCCTGGCTGCACGAGACGGGGCGCGCGCAATACGTGTCGATCACCGACAAGGAAGCGCTGGAAGCGTTCCAGCTGAGCTGCTCGACCGAGGGAATCATCCCCGCGCTGGAGCCTAGCCACGCGCTGGCGCATGTGATGAAGATCGCCCCGAACCTGCCGCGCGACCATATCATCGTGATGAACATGTGCGGCCGCGGCGACAAGGACATCTTCACGGTGGCCAAGCACCTGGGCTTTGACATGTCCGATACCGAAGGCCGCGAGATGGACTAGAGCGCTGTCCGGGCCTTCTGACCCGGACATGCGTAAACCACCGTTATACGTGGTTGAACCCGGGTCATAGTAAGACCGCTTAAACCTTGGCTGAATGGCCTTTGCGGGCGGTATTCGCTTTCCTGCCTGTCACGCGGTGCGAATGGCACCGGGAGGAGACAGCAGGAAAGGACTTCGATCATGAAGCGGATTCTTCTGACGAGCGGGCTTATTGCCCTTGGTGTGGCAACGCAGGGCGATGCCCATGAAAGCGAAAGCGGAATACAGACTGCGGCCGGCGGCATGGCCGCATTGACGGCCAAGTTCGGACTGGGCCTGCAAAACGCGCAGATGGTGCAGTCGCGGACAGAGGCCCGAACGATGATGATGGCGGCGGCGGTCGTGGAAGACGAGAGTTCGGTTGAAACGACCGACGATGAAGAGACTGTCGCAACCCGCGCCCGCGATCGCATCCGTGAGCGAATCCGTGAGCGCACGCGCGAACGCACCCGCACGCGCAGCCGCGATGGCCAGGCACATGGTCATGCCGCGGGCGAGCGCGGCGGACATGGAAGTGGCGGGCATGGTGGTGGCCACGGCGCCGGCCACGGTGGCGGTGGCCAGGGTGGTCATGGCGCGGGCCACGGCCAGGATTGACGTGCCGGGGTTGATCTTTCGCCCCGGAATGCCACAGTGGCACTGAACCGGCCCCGCCGCCTGTCGGCGGGGCCTCAACCGGGCGGGAACATGAGCAAACCGTTTCGATACCTTCTGGCCCCGGCCGCGCTGATCCTGGCGCTGGCGCAGCCCGCGTTGGCGGGTAGCCTGACCGATGCCGTGGCCGCGCAACTGCGCGCTCAGGGCTTTGCCAGTATAACGATCTCGCAAACATGGCTTGGCCGCACCCGGATCGTGGCGCTGGCCGGATCCGTGCGCCGGGAAATCATTCTCAACCCCCGAACCGGCGAGATCCTGCGCGATTACGCGGTGGACGAGAACGATGAACGCAAGCCCATTATCCTGGGCGTCGATGGCGGCGTGGCCCCAGCGGGCAGTGACGCGGATGCCGGCGATGATGCGGGCGGCGTCAGCGGTGATGATGGCAGCAGTGACGGGAATGGCCCCGGTCCGGGCCCGGGAGCGGGCCAGGGCAACGGCAGTGGCACAGGTGGAGGAAACGGCAGCGGCAATGGCAGCGGGAACTGACGTCATTCAGGCCCCGGTGCGGAGACGCGCGCGATGAAGGGGCCGAATATCTGGATGATTGCCGGCATCGTGATCGTGCAGGGGCTCTGCGCGGTCTTTTTCGTGTCCGACATCATGCTGAACGTCATTGGCGCCCGCGCCCAGCCGATCAGCTGGCAGACCCGCGAAATGCTGGAGATTGGCGCCGCGCTGGGCCTCGTGCTCGGGATGGTGCTGGGCTGGATCGCCTATCGCCGCACCTGGGCGCGCTCGCGCCAGGCCGAGCAGAAGCTGCGCGCGGCCTCGGGTGCGTTTCTTGAACTTCTGGAAGAGCATTTCGAAAGCTGGGGCCTGACCCCGGCCGAGCGCGACGTGGCGCTCTTTGCCGTCAAGGGCCTCTCCACCGCCGAGATCGCGGGCCTGCGCAACACGTCGGAAGGCACGGTGAAGGCGCAGACCAACGCCATCTACCGCAAGGCCGGGGTGTCGGGGCGGCCGCAGCTGCTGAGCCTCTTCATCGAGGATCTGATGGACGAGGCCCTGTTGCCCGACACCGGGGATGGAGCCGCCGCCGCGACGAGCAAGGCAGCGAGCTAGCCGGCGCTGCCGCGTTTCGGTGCGGCGTGGGCTTCGAGCACATCCATCGGCACGATCTCAAGCGCGCGGGCATGGGTGGCGGCCAGCTGCACATGCGGCGCGCAGCCCTCATCGGCAGCCTGCAGGAAGCGCGCGGCACAAACGCACCACTGATCGCCCGGCTTCAGCCCGGGAAAATCCCATTCCGGTCGTGGCGTGACCAGGTCGTTGCCCACGTATTTCTCATAGGCCAGGAACTCGGCCGTCATGATGCAGCACACGGTATGGCTGCCCATGTCGGCCTCGCATGTATTGCAGTGCCCGTCGCGGAAATATCCCGTGACCGGATCGGTCGAGCAGGGCGCCAGCGGCCCGCCAAGCACGTTGATCGGGCGGTCTGGTTCGGCTCTCATCTCAGCGCCTCCGTGATCTTGCGGAACATCTCGATATTGCTTTCATGCGCGCCCGGTTCGCGAAAACCGCGATCGGCGCCGTTGGTGGTGATCACCACGCCATCGGGGCGGCTGAAATAGATATACTGACCATAGATGCCGCGGGCATAGAATTCGCCCTCGCGCGCGTCGGGCGGCATCCACCATTGATAGCCGTATTGCCGTTCCCCGGATTTCGTGGGGGCCGAGGGCACGGTCGAGGCGGCCAGCCAGTCGCCCGGCACCACCTGCCGGCCCTGCCAGCGGCCATCCTGCATCACCATCTGGCCAAAGCGGGCATAATCGCGCGTGGTCAGGTTCAGCCCGCCCAGCACGAAGGCGGTCTGATAGCCGTCGGCGACGTAATAGGGATCGGCCTCGAACCCCATGTGATCGAACAGTTTCTCCTGCATCAGGTCTGGGATCGACCGGCCGGTGGCGCCGCGGATCACCATGCCGATCACGTGGGTGTCGATCGAGACGTATTGCCAGCGTTCGCCGGGCGCGGCCTCGGTTTCCTGCAAGGCTTCGGTAAAGCCGTCCATTGACTGGCCCAGTGCCAGAACGCGGCCCATTCGGTTGATATCGCTCCAGAAATCCAGGTAATCCTCGTCAAATGTGATGCCGCTGGCCATTTGCAGGACATTGCGGATCGTCGCGCGTTCATAGGCGCCGCCGCGCAGGCCGGGTACGTATTTCACCACCTTATCGTCGAGCGAGGCAATGGCGCCCTCTTGCTGCACGATGCCGAAAAGCGCCGCGAGAAACGACTTGGCCACCGACCAGGATATGCGCCTGTCGTCCGGCCCGGTGCCCATGTGATAGCTTTCATGGCGCAGCTTGCCATCCTTCATCACGATCAGGGAGGTGACCGCGCGGTCTTCGAGCCAGCGCTCGAACCCATCAGGCATCTGCATCGGCGCACCCTGGGGCAGGGGGGCGGTGGGGCCCGCGCCACGGCGCATGGGCAGGGTGTGGAAAAGGCCGCCCATGTTCGAGAAATTGGCCACGATCCGGTCCTCGGCAAACAGCGAGTTGACCGCCATCAGGCGGGTGATCTCCTCGCGCTTCCAGACGGCCAGGGCCGCCGCGACAAGGATCACCAGCAAAAGAAAACGCCCCAGAAGCCAGCCGAATGTGCGCATCTCATCCCCCAAGAAGTTGCGGCGCAGTCAAGCATGCCAGGGGTGGCATTGGCAACTAGAGCCCGCGCCAGCGCATCCAGCGACCGTGAAAATCGACCCGGCCCAAATCATGGCGGGTGTTGCCGGGCCAGAGCCGAAGGGCAAGCGCCGCGCCGATATCGTCACCGTCGTTTTCCATCGACAGCCAGGCCAGCGGCGCATCCTCCGTGGCGCGCGCGCCCGCGGCCTCGATCAGCGCGGTGCCACGGGCCTGTGCGTCGGAGGGGAAATACTGCCACGCCACGGTGTGATAGATCAGGTGCAGCGCGCCGGGATGGGGCTGTTGCAGGCGGTCTTCCAGCCAGTCGATGGCATCGGCCCGGTCGACAGCCGCACTCTGCGCCGCGATGGCGGCGCGCGTGCGCGTCAGGCGCTCGGGCTGGTCTGGCCAGAGATAGGCAAGAAGGCGCAGCGCGTCTTCGGGCGCGTGCGGGTCGAGCGGGTTGAGATCGACGCCGCGCCGCCCGGACACCGTGACCTGCGCCGTGGGCGGCAGGGGCCCGTCCCAATCCGGGGCAAGCGTCAGCACCGGATCGGGCGGGCCAAAGGACTGCCCGCCAATGTCGAGCGCGTAGCGATCCCACATCAGGTTCAGCCCGCCACTGGCACCCAGTTCCGACAGGATCATCGGCCGACCGCCCCGCGCCGCCAGCGCATGGCCCGCGGCGATCAGCGCGATCGCTCGGCGTACTTCGTTCGTCTGGGGCGGGCTGTCGACCCACCTGTCCAGGAATGCGGCATGGGCGTGCATCGCGCGCTCGACCTCGCGCCAGAGCTTGGCATTCCCGGCGCTCTCGGGCGGGTAGACGGCGGCCAGTTCCGCATCGCGCCTGGACAGAACCAGCGCGTGCAACCCGCCGGCCAGGCGCAGGGGCAGCGACGCCCCGGCCGGGCCGATATCGCCGTCCCAGGCGGCAAAACGCGGGGCCAGCGGCAGGCCGTCATGCCATTGCTCTGCCAGCAGGTCGAGAAGTTGCGCCATGAAAGGCGAGCCCAGCCCCGCGCAGGCCCGAGCCTGCCGCCGGAAGGCGCCCTGCAGGCTCATCGGAACTTGTCCACCAGCTTCTGCAGGGGCGAGCGGGGGTCCTCCTGCGGCGCGGGCTGTTCGGCCGGTTTCTCTGCCGGCGTCGCCTTGCCCCGCGATTTTTCCCCGCCTGAGGAGCGCGGCGGGTTCACCCGCAGCGCCACGGCATTCATGAAGCGGCCGTTGTCGCCCGCGGCCAGGTTGGCCGCGCCGTCCGACACACCACGCAGAACGTCATCGAGCCATGCCTCTTCGGCCTTGGCGAAATCATGCAGGACATAGCCCGCCACCCGGTCTTTGTGACCGGGATGGCCGATGCCCAAACGCACGCGGGCGTAATCGGGGCCGATATGCGAATGGATCGAGCGCAGCCCGTTGTGGCCCGCGTGCCCGCCGCCCTCTTTGACGCGTACCTTACCCGGCGCGAGGTCGAGCTCGTCATGGAACACCACGACGTCACCCGGTTCCAGCTTGAAGAAGCGCATCGCCTCGCCCACCGACTGGCCCGAGAGGTTCATGAAGGTCTGGGGTTTGAGCAGCAGCACCTTTTCCTGGCCCAGGCGGCCTTCGCTGGCCAGGGCCTGGAACCTGGCTTTCCACGGGCCGAAGCCGTGATCCTCGGCGATCCGGTCGACGGCCATGAAGCCGATATTGTGCCTGTTCCTGGCGTATTTGGCGCCGGGGTTTCCAAGGCCCACGAAAATCTGCATGTCACGCTCCCTTTGCGGCCCGTGCCGGTGGTCTACGCGCAGCAGCGCCCGGAATCAATTGCGGGGCGCGGGCGGCGGGCAGGGGGCAAAGAAAAACGCGGCGCCCGGGGGCGCCGCGTTTGGCGATCATGAATTGTGGCGCGGGCCTTATTCTTCGGCTTCCGCCTCGGATTCGGCCACGGTTTCCACCGCGTCTGCGGCAACCTCTTCGCCTTCGGCCTCTTCTTCCGAGCGCAGGCTCGACGGGGCCGAGATGTTGGCAATCACGAAGTCGCGGTCCACGGTGGGCTTGGCGCCCGACGGCAGGGTCACGTCCGAGATGTGAACGATGTCGCCCACTTCGAGACCGGCCAGATCGACGACGATCTGCTCGGGGATGTCACCCGCGACCACGTTCAGTTCCACCTCGGGGCGGACAATGGTCAGAACGCCGCCCTTCTTGATGCCGGGGGCCTCGTCTTCGTTGATGAACTCGACATGGATGAAGAGGTTGATGCGCGAGGTGCGCTTCAGCCGCAGCAGGTCGATATGGGTGGGCAGATCCTTGACCACGTCGCGCTGCACGTTCCGGCAGATGACACGCACGTCATCCTGGCCGTCGACCTTCAGGTTGAAGAGCGTCGACAGGAAACGGCCGTCTTTCAGCTTCTTGAACAGCACGTTGAAGGGGATGTTGATGGGAAGCGGATCGGCTTCGCCACCGTATACGATACCGGGCACCATGCCATCGCGGCGTGCCTGACGAGCGGCGCCCTTGCCTGTCCCCGTCCGTGCCTCGGCGTTAAGATCTGGGATCTGTCCAGCCATTTTGTATTACTCCTGATATGAGGCGGGCATCCTCCAAGGCTGTATGCCCGCGTGAAGCGTGGCGCATAGCCGGATTCCGGTAGGTTGGCAAGGGGCAAGATGCACCCCCGGCGCGGGCGTCACTCCTCGAGCAGTTGCTGCAGGTGTCCGCCGGCCTGCATCACCTTGTCATGCAGCCGGAAATCCAACGCGCGCGCCGCGCGGAACCGGGCCTCGGCCTCGGGTGACAGTGCCGCATCGGTCCTCGGGGACACGTTGTATTCTTTCAGTTTCAGCGCCCGACCGAACCGTTCTTCCAGAAAGGCCCGCAGCGCATCCTGCGCCTCGTAGGCGAAAAGGTGGTGAACCGGCACGGTTTGCGAGGTCTTGAGCGTGAGAAAAGCGCCCTGCGAGCCGACATTGGCGAAAGGCGGCGGATCGTCCTGGGTCGTGGCGTCGACGAATTCGTCGAAACTGATGCCCCGGGTGGAGTATTTCGACCCCTTGAGCGCCTCGCGCTGGCGATAGCGATACCAGCTGCGGATCTGGTCAAGCGGATCGCGGATCACTGCCAGGCGTTCCGGCGTCAGCCCATAGGCGCTCTCCAGAAAGGGCGCGATCCTGCGGTGGAAAAACGCGGCATTGGCGTGTTTGCGCCGGCCTGAAAAGGAAATGTCGGCCCGGCGTTTGAGCGCCATTTCATAGGCGGTGGACCCCGTTTTCGGCACCGCCAGAAGGGCCAGGTTCTCCTTGAAGAAGATCTGCATGCGCCCGCCTTATTGCCAGCGGCCTTCGAACCCTTCGGGCACCAGCATGATGTCGCGGTTGATCTGGTCGATGGTCTTGATCCCGCACAGCGCCATCGAGATATCCATCTCGCGCTGGATCACTTCAAGCGCGCGGGTCACGCCCTCTTCGCCCATGGCGCCAAGGCCATAGATGAAGGCGCGGCCGATCATCGTGCCCTTGGCGCCCAGCGCCAGCGCCTTCATCACGTCCTGGCCTGAACGGATGCCGCTGTCGAGATGGACCTCGACCTGATCGCCCACCGCGTCCATGATGCCGGGCAGGGCGCGGATCGAGCTCAGCGCACCGTCAAGCTGCCGGCCGCCGTGGTTCGACACCACGATCGCGTCGGCGCCGACCTTGAGCGCCATCTTGGCATCTTCCGGGTCGAGAATGCCTTTCAGGATCACCTTGCCGCCCCATTGCTCTTTGAGCTTGGCAACCTTGTCCCAGTCCAGCGTCGGATCGAACTGCTCGGCCGTCCAGGCGCCCAGGTCGGCCAGGTCGGAAATGCCCTGCACATGGCCCACGATATTTCCGAAATGCCGCCGCTTGGCGCCGGCCATGCCGATATCCCAGCGCCATTTCGTGGCCAGGTCCCAGAGCAGCCGGGGCGAGATCTTGGGCGGGGCCGACAGGCCGTTCTTCAGGTCCTTGTGGCGCTGGCCCAGGATCTGCAAGTCCAGCGTGATCACCAGCGCCGAACAATTCGCGGCCTTCGCGCGCTCGATCAGGCGCGAGGTGAAATCGGTGTCGCGCATCGTGTAAAGCTGGAACCAGAAGGGCTTGGTGGTCGCTTCGGCCACATCCTCGATCGAGTTGATCGACATGGTCGACAGGGTGAACGGCACGCCGAATTTTTCGGCGGCGCGCGCGGCCTTGATCTCGCCATCGGCGCATTGCATCCCTGTCGATCCGACAGGCGCCAGTGCCACCGGCATCGCCACGTCCTGTCCGATCATTTTGCTGGCCGTCGAGCGGCCGGTCATGTCGACGGCGACACGCTGGCGGAAATAGAGCTTGTCGAAATCGCTGCTGTTCTCGCGAAAGGTCTGCTCGGTCCAGCTGCCGCTTTCGCAGTAGTCATAGAACATCTTGGGCACGCGGCGGCGGTAGATGCGTTTGAGGTCCTCGATCTCGGTAATGACGGGCATGGCGGCACTCTTTCGATATGTGGTTAGGTTTCGTTACCAATCGCCCCGGCGTGACGCAACGACGGAATGCGCGCCCACTTGAGCGGCGCGGCACCCCGGCGCTAACGTGGCACCGATCAGAAGGGGACGGCCATGTATTTCGACGATCTGCCCGTGGGCTTCGTGCACGAAACGCCAGCGGTGACGCTGAGCGAAGAGGAAATCATTGAATTCGCGAAGAAATACGACCCTCAGCCGTTTCACACCGATCCTCAGGCGGCGGCCGAGTCGATCTATGGCGGGATCATCGCCAGCGGCTTCCAGACGCTGATCGTGGCCTTCGACCTGATCCTCAACTCGAATGTCTGGCGCGATGCCTCGATGGGCTCTCCGGGGTTGGACGAGGTGCGCTGGAAGCTGCCCGTGCGACCCGGTGACGCGATCCGCGTGCGCATGACGGTGACGAAATCCGAACCGTCGAAATCGCGGCCCGACCGGGGACGGACCACGATATTCTATGAAATCCTCAACCAGAAGGACGAGGTTGTCTCGACCTATTACGCGATCCAGCTGCTGAAACGGCAGGCCTGACGGCTCAGCGCCGCCAGATCACCGGGAACCAGTCCTCGCGCAGTTTCTGGCCTTCGACCATCCCGTGATCGGGGAAGGGCGGCGAGGTGCGGCCCGGACGCTCGACATAGCGCGCGTCGTCGCCCACCAGCCGCAGCGAGAACGCCCGCCGCCGCGTGGCCGAGGTGTTGCCGCGCGCGCCATGCAGGATGTCATAGTTGAAGGCCACCGCATCGCCCGGCTCCATCTCCCATTCGGCGATCGGCACGCCTTCGGCCTCGGGGTCGGGGACGGGCATGTAATCCTCGATATTTGGGAAATAGGCCTCTTCCTTGACCCAGCGCATCGGCAGTACAGGCTTCTCCCATTGGTGAGAGCCCGGCACCATCCGTAGCGTCGCCTCCTTTACCGCGTCGAGCGGCGACCAGAAACTGATCGTCTGCTGGCCTTTGACGAAATAGTATGGCCCATCGGTGTGCCAGGGCGTGGCCAGCGAGGTGCCCGGCTCCTTGACCAGCACGTGATCGTGGAAGAGCTGGACCGTCTCCGAGCCCATCAGTTCGGCCGCGACTTCGGCGGCGGGGCTTGTCCGGATCACCTCTTCGAACTCGGGGATGCGCTGCCAATTGCAATAGTCGTCGAAAAACCGGCCCGTCTCGCCCTGCTTTTCGTTCTCTGAGGCATAGGGCCCCGGTTCGGCCATGTTCCGGGCCACGCCGGCGCGCAGCGCCTCGACATGGTCGGCAAAAAGCCCGCGGATCACGGTGACGCCGTCGCGCTGGTATTCCTCGATCTGGGTCTCGCTCAGAAGTGCGTGCATCTTGCCCTCCATTGTTTTGCCGGAGACTGCCGGGGCCGCTCGGAATTGTCCATATCGCAGCGGCCGCAGAGAACCTTCGCCCGCCCGCCGAGCGATCCCTGCTGGCCCTGCAGGCCGAATTTTCACGCTAAGCACCTCGAGAGTGAATAAAATAATAAAATTAACATTTTACCGATTGAAGATGATGTTTCACATCAGGATTTTGCAGGTGCCAGGCAGCCGACCTTTCCCTGTCGCGCATCACGCCGATCTGGCCGGGTTTCGGCATGTTTCCACAGCCTGTGGATGGAATTGGGATCAAGGCGGCAGAAAGGGCTTTTGATTCGGTTCCAATGCACCGAAGTTATCCACAGCGAGAGTCGATTTGCTTGCGATTTTCGAACATATGTATTTTCCATCCACAAAACGGGTGTTCCCCTTGTGGATATCCCGATATGACAGTGTATCCCTCGCTCGACCGCCCGCCGTCTGCGCCCTGTTTATCGCGTTCTGCGCCGCAAATCGGGCAATGGTCGTGGTTGATTGCCGGGGCCAGGACTTCACCCAAGGTGACGCGGGAGAAAGAGCCGGGATAAACTCAACGATAACAACCGGCTGCCACGCTGAATTGATCATGTGCAGACGGTCGCAAGGCGTGCTAGCGTGATCCGGACTTCGATTTCATGTCCAGGGCACAACTTGGTCACGCGCAAAACAGAAAACCCGATGGACGAACTTCTGCGCGCGCGGCTGCGAATCGCGGAAGGCGCCGATCTTCGGCTGAAAGCACTGCGGCTGTTCATGAGCACGGTCGACATGTTCAACCGCACCGTGACCGGGCAATCCTTCTTTGCCTTGCGCGAAACCGAGCAGGTCCTGACCGAGCTCGACGGTCGCACCGGGGCCGCGCTGGTCAGGGCGCTGCTGGCCATGAATGGCGGCACCCGGATCACCGCGCATGGCCTCTCGAATATCCCGTCGCGCGGGGGCGTGGTCATCGGCTCCACCCACCCGACGGGCACCTTCGATTTCATCGCGCATGCCGGTGTACTTCTGGATCACCGACCCGACCTGAAAGTCGTCGCAAACCGCGAGGCCGAGCGGTTCCTCGGGCCGGATTGCATCATCGCCGTCGATCTGGACCGAAACGATACCGTTCTCTCCGCCCGCCAGACCCGCGCCGGAATGAAGGCGCATTTGCAGGCCGGCGGCGCGCTTCTGGTTTTCGGCTCGGGGCGTGTGCCCGGCATGGCCGGTGGCGTCCTGGTCGAGCCGCCCTGGCGCTCGGGCATCACGCGGATGTCGGCCGCCTGTGACGCGCCGATCGTGCCGGCCTCGGCCAACATGCGCAACTCGCACCACTATTACCGAACCCGGAAACTGGCCCGGATCCTCAGTGGCGGGAACGAGGATTTCGGGCGCACGGTGGCCTCGTTGCGATATGTCTCGGAACTTCTGGCCAAGCTGGGGGGCAGCTATGATGTGCATTACGGCCCGGTCCAGCCGGCCGGCACCTCGCCTGAACGCCTGCAGCATCTGGCCGAAGGGCTGATCCCGGGTCTCTACCGGCCGAGCTAGCTTGCCGGTCGCGCCAGATGTCGCGAAGCGCGGTTGGCGCGCAGGGATCGTTCATGAGCCGACCATCCAGCCGCCGGGGCCGTGACGACGGGTGGCAGGAACCGGGCTTGCCGCCTGGTTTTCGATTGGTGCGTTTCTTTGCGGGAAGAAGTGGCAGCCCGTAGGTCCGCCATGAAATATTCCGACGTGTTTCGGTCGCGTCTCAACTTATCTTTAAATCTAGGTGTAATCACACCTTTAATCGTTTATTGAACTCCATCATATTCCGATGAAGTCCACGTTTTTTTGGGGGATAGAATGGGGGATGCAATAACGCGCGTCAACGTCAGGAGACCAGAACGGGCTTTGTCGGCGCGATTCGTTGAGACAGTGACGAAACCCGGCAAATACTTCGATGGCCAAGGTCTCTTTCTGCGCGTGGCGAAGAACGGGTCTAAACAATGGGTGCAGCGCATTACCATTCGCGGTAAACGCTGCGAACTCGGGCTCGGTAGCCCGCCTGCTGTGCCTTTGGCCGACGCACGTAAGCTAGCGCTGGAGAACCGGGGCAAGGCGATGATTGGCGGCGACCCCTTGGCCGAGAGGCGCGCCATGAAGAAGCGGCCACTTACCTTTGCGGAATGCGTTGCGGCCTATGCGAAGGCAAAGTTGATTGAATTTCGAAGCGAGAAGCATCGCAGGCAATGGCTTTCGTCCCTGGAGCGACTGGCGTTGCCCGTATTGGGTAATAAGCTGGTGCAGGACATAAGCACACAGGACGTCCTTTGGATGCTCGAACCACACTGGAGAGAACGTACTGCGACCGCCAAGAAGCTTCGAGGGCAGGTGGAAGCAGTGCTTACGTGGGCAACCGTTTCCGGCCATCGTAAAGGTGACAACCCGGCGGCTTGGCGTGGAAACCTCAAGGAACTGCTACCGTCGCCCGGGAGCATAACAAAGGTGCAGCACCATCCATCCCTTGCTCTTGGCGATGTTGTGGGCTGGTGGTCAGCTCTTGCCCTGCGCGACGGCACGGCTGCGAGAGCGTTACAGTTTCTAGCACTGACCGCGACGCGCTCTGGCGAGGTTAGGGGAATGACGTGGGATGAACTTGATTTAGAGAACGGGCTTTGGACTATTCCCGCGACACGAATGAAAAACGGGAGGGAACACCGCGTGCCCCTGACGCTTGAAGCATTGGCGATACTGGAAGATCTGCCCAGGATGAAAGGCAGACCTTATGTGTTTTTCGCCTCACGTGGCGGCATGCTTTCAGACATGAGCATTTCTGCCGTCATGCGGCGGATGCAGGATGCTGAGGTTATGGAAGGTCGTCCGGGTTATCTTGATCCGCGCATTAAGCGGCCTGCCGTCCCTCACGGGCTACGCTCAACTTTCCGGCAATGGACGGCGGAACGCGGCTACCCCCACGACATGGCCGAAATTGCGCTCGCGCATTGGCAAGGCTCCGAGGTGGAACGCGCCTATCAGCGCTCTGACATGCTCGACCGACGACGCGAGATGATGGCCGCTTGGGCAACGTTCCTTCATGGAAAGGCGTCAAGTGTTGAAAATGTGGTGAGCTTCGGGGTGTCATATTGAAAAGGGTAACGAACGCGATTGATCGGGCCAAAGGTTTCTGGTCTCTCGAAGAAGGTGAGCAGCCAATACCACGCGACAAAGTTCACCTCCGAGAATTGGTCATCGCCCTGAACGATCTCGCCGAACCAAAAGTGGATGACCTCGATCAAGAACACTCCTTGGTAATATTTGAGGATGTTCTCTCCGCATTGATTGAACAACAAATCATAGCAGAAACACTCGAAGATAAAGCGATTATTCCTAAGTCTATTTGGATGGCGGAAAGGGCAGTCCGTTTGGATGCATTCCATTCGAAGTTTTGGGCAGGTGAAATCAATTTCCTGCGACATGACAAACCGTTCGCCGGCAAGACGCCAGTGGTTCCGAGACATAAAGCTGAGGCTTGGATCACCGCTTATGTTAATTCGCGGCGATCATCTGGAAGGCCGCGTATTCTGAATGTCGAACAGGTTTACCGCACTTTATATCCGGATGGACACGAAGCTGTAGGCGACTCATGGAAAATGGTAGCGCGGCAAGTCTCAGAAAAGCTTGGGGGGGATGTGTCTGTCGATACAATTCGGCGCCGCTTAGGTCGCCGCAAATAAAGCAAAACCCCTGTGCAAAACTCAAAATCCATTTTGCCGTTTTTGCGTAGGTTCCAGCACTGCAACTAATGGGCTTTATCGGTTCCACGCCAATCCGGCGTATTAGCTTGGAGAGAACCGAAAATGGCAGAAACCCTACTTCGCCGCCCCGCAGTAGAGGCCCGCACCGGGCTTTCTCGCTCAACACTTTACGATTGGATGAAGCGCGGGGAATTTCCCCAGCCCGTGAAGCTTGGCACACGTCTTGTTGCATGGCGTGAAAGCGACATCGACGCCTGGCTCGAGAGCTGTGAAAAGCGGGTGCGCTTGTGATGACCGTCTGTTTCGAAAATACCCACGAGAAACCGCGACAACTGCAACACGAGACTTCAGATGACTACGCAGCGGTCATCGCCCACCCCTGCCCTTGTCACCGCGTAATTGTCTGTAAGGATGAGATCCAGTGGATCCTTCAACGGCGGAAGAAAGGTGGCGCCGAGCGTCCCTGGCGGGGCGTCGGCTACTTCCGGACCCGGACGGCGCTACTGCGCCTCTGCGCCAGCTTATGTGAGTGCATCGACCCCGTTGCGTGGGCCGCACTCGCAACTCTTCCAGAAAAGTTTGGAGGTTCATCATGAGCCAGAGATGGAAACGCCCCGGCGATGCGCGGCAACGCACCACCGGGGCAAGCAAGGACAGTCAAATGGGTACGACGTTCCTTCCTGAAACATATGCGACTTGTCGTAATCTGCAAACCCGCTACTTGCAGCGGCGCCACGGTCTAGATGAACGCACTGCGCGCATGATTGCAGGCCTCTGCTTCGGGGAGGGCGGGTGATGCGTATGTCGATCAACTCCGAGCGTCATGACTGCGCGTTGTCCTCGATTGGCTACGCCCTGACTCTGCAGGACCAGCCAGAGGCGTGGTGCGGCCTGGAGACTGTGCTCAAGGCGCGTCTGACGACCTACGAACGGGCCTGCCTGCTGACGTCAGTCGCTTCGGCGAACGAGACCGATCTCCTCATCGAGGTTCTCGAAACCATCGTCCCGGCCAGGTTGGCCGGGGCTCCGCCGCCCATCTGTTCGACGATCGAAGAGGAAGCCCGCTGGTGGGCGGACGTAGCCACGCTGCCCGAGCTTCAGATCTATCTCGCCGCCTGCTTCAACAGACTCCCCGCTACAGAGCAACTGGCCTTCCTAGATGCGGCAAAGCGGAGGAGTGCGGCATGACGTGGGACAAGAAACTTAAGGTGACGGCCGTAGACGGAGCGGATACCCCATCGCTGCCGGAAACGTTCTCGGCCCTGGATCTGCAGACAACGGACTTCCCGCCGGTCTCCTGGATCGTGCGGGACCTCATTCCGGAGGGCCTGACCTTGCTTGCCGGTAAACCCAAGCTCGGCAAGTCTTGGATGGCCTTGCAGATAGGCTATTCGGTGGCCACTGGCGACGAAGTTCTTGGGCGGCAGGCGACACAGGGCTCTGTTCTTTATGCCGCTCTGGAGGACAACCAAAGACGCCTGAAATCACGGCTGGAGAAAACCACTACTGAAAGCGAACGCTGGCCCGAGCTGCTCGAGTTCGCCACGGAGTGGCCGCGTCTCGATGTTTCGGGACTCGACGCGCTGGAGGGCTGGCTCGGGCAGCACCCGGATGCCAGGTTGATCATCATCGACACTCTGGCCACGGTAAGACCAAGCGGCAATTCGCGCGATTCACTTCATCAGTCCGATTACCAGGCTCTTCGTGGCCTGCATGCGCTGGCGAATACACGGGGTATTGCGATTGTCGTCATTCATCACGTTCGCAAGGCAGATGCCGATGATCGTTTCGACACCGTCTCAGGCTCGACAGGGCTCACTGGTGCCGCGGATGCTACCCTCGTCTTGTCCAATTCAACGGATGGCAAGGTGCTTTATGGTCGGGGACGTGATCTCGTCGAGTTCGAAAGCGCCGTGGCATTCGATCAGGCGACCTGCCGCTGGTCAGACCTCGGACGGCCTAGCGATGTCTATGGAAGCGATACCCGCAAGGCGATCCGCGAGGCCCTGAAGGTGGGAATAAGCAGTCCCAAGGATATCGCCGACCATGCAGGTCTGGACTACGACCTCTGCGCCAAGACGTTGCAGCGCATGGCCGAGGGTGGCGAAGTGCAAAAAGGTGGCAGGGGTAACTACCGTCTGACGCCAGATCCGGTGTCCTGAACGACTGTCCAATCTGTCCATTTGTCCAGAACGCGAGTTGCGAAATGGACATTTGGACAGTTTGGACACCGGGACCCAGACGCGCCTACAAAACCTGATCGCAGTAGATGACTTGGCTAGAAAATGACGTCGGCCGCGTCCAGATCGGACTCTAGCACGTTCAGCAGGAGGATCGACTTGCCGCCGCCGGTGTCGATCAGCACATCCGCGCCGACCTGGCTCGCCGCCAGCCCGAAGGCCGCGATGTCCGAGATCGAGCTCAGACCCGAGAAATCCAGCTTCTCGTTGTCGTTCGTCGCCTCGAAATCCAGCACGATGTCGACGCCGTGACCATCTGCGAAAACGAACACGTCATCGCCCTGGTTGCCCTGGATCGTGTCGTTGTCGTCGCCACCGATCAGCACGTCGTTGCCCCTGCCACCGACCAAGATGTCGTTGCTGGTGCCACCATCGAGCGTGTCATTGCCGGTGCCGCCGCGCATGTTGTCGAGGCCCCGGCGCCCGATCATGGTGTCGTCGCCATCGCCCGCTTCCATCCGGTCGCGGCCCTTGCCGCCATCGAGCTCGTCATTGCCGTCGCCGCCGGTCATCGTGTCGCGGCCCTTGCGGCCCCGCAGGATGTCGTTGCCGAGGCCGCCGTCCAGGGAATTGTTGCTCAGGTCGGTCATCAGCAGGTCGTCGAAATCGGTGCCGATCACGCCCTCGACATCGACCACCCGCCCCGGGTCGAGCTCGGTAAAGAGATCGCCCGCGGCGGCACGGCCGTTGCCCGCCACGTCGTTCAGGAAGTCGACGCGCGCCCGCTGCGTTGCGCCGGCATAGCTGATGATGTCGAACCCATCGCCGCCGGTCAGCTGGTCAGCCCCGGTGTCCCCCATCAGCGTATCGTCACCGGCGCCACCGTCGATCGTGTCATCGCCGGCTCCGCCCTGCAGGTAGTTGCCGATGCCATCGCCGGTCAGTTCCACGTGGAAATTGCCGATAAAGACGACATTCTCGACGTTCACGACGGTGTCGAGCGGCACCACGATGTCGGTCGCCCCGACCTGGCCGGTCGCCAGGTTGATGAACGGCAGGAACGAGAACGACGTCGCCCCGGTCAGATCCACCTCGAGCGTGTCATTGCCCGCCCCGCCATCAATGGATTCCTGGCCGTTGCCCAGCCGCAGCAGGTCGTCTCCATCGCCGCCGAACAGGCTGTCCGCGCCAACGCCGCCGAACAGCGTGTCATCGCCCGCGCCGCCATCGATCGTGTCGTCACCCGCGCCGCCTTGCAGGTAGTTAGCGCCACCATCCCCGGTCAACTCCACATGGAAGTTTCCTATGAACACGACATTTTCAACATTCTCGATCGTATCAAGCGGCACAATAAGATCTGTCGCGCCGGCCTGACCTGTCGCCAGGTTGACAAACGGAAGGAAGGAGAAGTCTGTCGTTGCCCCGGTCAGATCCACCTCGAGCGTATCATTGTCCGCCCCGCCATCAATGGATTCCTGGCCGTTGCCCAGCCGCAGCAGGTCGTCTCCATCGCCGCCGAACAGGCTGTCCGCGCCAACGCCTCCAGAAAGTGTATCGTTTCCATCTCCGCCGACTAGGTTGTCGTTTCCTGATAGCCCGGAAATCGAGTCGTTTCCGGCGAGCCCATCAATGGTATCGTCGCCCGTGGTCCCCTCGAGGCTGTCATCACCAATTGTGCCAGTCTGAAGTGGAAGCATGAAGATTGCCGTCGAATTTCCACTTGGCGACACAACAAAGGTCGCAGCCGTAAAGTCACCTGACAGTCTGATCGTTGCATCCGGCGTTTCGTCTCCGTCCACGTCAATATCCAAAATCGCAGAGCCCATAGTGACAGTTAAGGCATTTTGCGAGAAACTCTCACCTTCAATATTTAGAATGTCACCGGTACCAAAATTGTATATCGTGTCGCCATCCAGTGCTGCCAGAGTCCCGGTCACAGTGCTGTCGAGCTGGAGCAAATAAAGTGTTTCCGGCTCTTCAGTCGGAGTGACCTGTTCTGGCGTGCTGGGCAATGGAGTCACAGGTGGCGGCGGTGCAAACTGCGAATCCAGAATGATCTCGTCTATGTTGAAGTTGTTTTGAAAATCCTGCGTTGGTGTTTGGTTTGGAAGGAAGTCGCTGTATTCTCTCTCTATGCTCGAATTCATGCTGTCATAGAGATCGAACAGGTACTCGCCGATAGCTTCCCCCAAATCCTGACTGGCTTGCGCATAGGCTGCCCCGATTGAATCGGCAGCTTCCAGAGTGTCTTGACGCAACCGAGCCTGTATCTCGTCCATCCGTGTATTGGCTTCGTCCCTGATAGACTGCGGCAAATGACTAAGGACATTTTCATCGACCCAGTCGCGTGTCTGTCCAGCGACATGGTCAAACGCTTCGCGAGCGCCAACCACGAAGGCCCGCCTGATGGCGCTCTCCAAATCATCTTGCGTTGCCCATTCGGCTCCAAGTTCGGCAACTGTCTCTGCAAGGCTCAGCCATTGAAAGAACCTTTGAAAACCCTCTGAACCAAATTCCGGCGGCACAACACCACCAATCGCTTCAAACGCACCGTTCAAGGCCATCGCCATGTGACCAAGAAATCCTGCTGCTGCAATATCCGCCTGGGTAAACGTTTCTGCACCGTTCTGAAAACGTACTGTATCCATGAAATGGAGCACGTCGGTTCCGCCACTCTCGTGAGTTACGGTGATCTGAAAGCCGGGACCGGAAGCCGGAGCTTGCCAACGAATGGCGAACAGACTTTTGGCTGCACTGCCATAATCGACAATATTGTTGCCCAGAAGATCAGAGGAGTCTGTTTCGGTGGTTCCGCTGTAGATGTGATTGTTTCCGTGATCCGAGTCGCTACCGCGCTCGATGGTGAAAAGATCCCCGCCGGCACCGCCGAACATGGTGTCGTTTCCTTCACCGCCTACCAGCTCGTCTGCACCAGCCCCTCCATGGATCACGTCATGGTCTTCGTCTCCGTAGAGGTCATCGCTGCCGGCACCACCGTACAAGTGGTCGTTTCCGCTTCCACCTTGGAAGTGGTCCTCGCCCTGTCCACCTAGCATGATGTCATCGTTTTCGTCGCCGTTGGCATAGACTCTGGACTCGCCAAAAGTAACGATCAGGTCGTTTCCCAGACCACCGGAAGCAAAGGACGTCCCATCTCCGGCAACAATCAAATCATCTCCATTTTCCCCGTAAACCAGACCGCCGGGCCCCATGCCTTCCGCGCTGTAATCGCTGGCGCCGTAGGCGATCAGTACGTCGCCATACGGAGTGCCATTCACGCCTTCTACATTCACGATGGTGTCCGTTGTCCCCGCGGATTCGTATATTGAACTCGCATCATAGATCGTGCGTTCGCCGATTAATGCACTAATGGTAGCAGGGATGAGAAGGACGGCATCGCCGTAGTTCGTTTGACTGAAAACGAAGTTTAAGTCGAAAGAGTCGACCGAAAGGTTCGCTCTGACACCGGCTCCTTCGTTATACGTATTGAACCAGTCGAAGTCGTCCTGCCCGTCCAAATAGTCGACGCCATGTCCCCCCCACAGTGCATCGCCGCCAGCACCTCCGAAGATTGAATCATCATCTTCATCACCGTTGAAAACATCATTTCCCTCTCGGCCAATCATGAGGTCACTTCCCTGACCGCCAGCCATGAACAACGTACCGGCACTCGAAATCATCACGTCGTCACCACCTTGGCCGTAGGCAAGTCCGCCTGGAGTGCCCCAGTCCGGATGAGTCTCCCCGTTGCCATTACTCGCGACGATGAGATCGTCATAGTTTGACCCTTGAACACCTTCGATGCTTTCGAGTTCGTCTGGTGTTTCGTCGGACAACTGGAAACTGTCGATGGACGATCCGGCCGCGAGACTTGAAACGACACTGAGCTGAGGGAAGAGGACGTTGAAATCGGCACCGTCCGGTGCTGAAATCTGCCCGAGAATGCTGGCAAGGTTCAAAGAAGTGCTGGAAACGTTGATCAAAATGCCGACGTCGTCGGGAAGCACCCAGCTCAATCCGTCTGGGATTCCACTATTGTTCCAGTCCCACCAAAACAATTGCTCGCTTCTGTGCCCAAAGGCTTCGTAGAAGTCAAAACCCGATCCGCCTGAAACACTGTCTGAGCCATATCCGGTGGAGATGATGTCATTGCCGCCCCCTGCGAGGATCGTGTCATCGCCTCGAACATAATGTTCGGGGAAACCAGGATGACTATTAGTAGCTCTTAACGAAGAAAACTCTTGTTCGGAAAAAATACGATTGTCGTATTCATTTCCAACAAAAGTGTCCCCAGTGGAGAAGTCATGAAGCGGCCAAGCGGTATCTACATATATGTCGGTTGCTTGGAAAGTTCCTGGAACATCCCTAAGAACCTCGAACCAAGAATCTTGATATATGACCGTATAGTTTGCATCCAATTCTATGGAAATTGCGTTTTGAAAAGTTATTCCAGAGAAATAGTAATAGTAGAATACTCCGAATTCAGGGTGTGACTCCCCGACATACCACGTGACATCAAAGGTAAAGTCTCCTGACGTGTATGAACTCGGGCCCGGTGAATATCCATAACTGAGAACCTGACTGTCTATCAAACCTAAGAGCTCAGCTTCACTCACAGAGGGAAGCCACATGTCAGTGGTGTTGGCGCCGGCCAGATAAGTGATTGTCGCCATAACCCTCCCCCCGAAAAGTCTTTGGAACAATATTAGGGCAAAACGCTAAGAACGTATTTGGGGCCTGTCAATCGTGTCGTGTTACGGAGGCAGGCGCTCTAGAACTAGGACATTTCACTAGCCGATCATTCAGGTCCGGATTACGCCCCATGCGCCAAGACGTTGCAGCGCATGGCCGAAGTCGGCGAAGTGCGAAAGACTGCTTACGGTCGCTATGCCATCGAGTTGGACGTTCCGGATTGAGCACCCCTTGTCCAACTTGTCCAACTGTCCAGGCTCGGGACCAAGTTGGACACTCGGACAGGTTGGACACCGTGGCCCTACCAGACGCGCTGACAACACCCGATCGCAGTTGACGGCTCGGCTAGAAAATGAAGTCGGCCGCGTCCAGTTGGCCCAAATCGACGTTCTCCAGCAGGATCGACTTGCCACCACCGGTGTCGATCAGCACATCCGCGCCGACCTGGCTCGCCGCCAGCCCGAAGGCCACGATGTCCGAGATCGAACTCAGACCCGAGAAATCCAGCTTCTCGTTGTCGTTCGTCGCCTCGAAATCCAGCACGATATCGACGCCGTGACCGTCGGCAAATACGAACACGTCGTCGCCCTGGTTGCCCTGGATCGTGTCGTTGTCCTGGGCGCCGATCAGCACGTCATTGCCTCTGCCGCCAACCAGGATGTCGTCGCTGGTGCCACCGTCGAGCGTGTCGTTGCCGGTGCCGCCGCGCATGTTGTCGAGGCCGCGGCGTCCGATCAACAGGTCGTCGCCATCGCCCGCTTCCATCCGGTCGCGGCCCTTGCCGCCATCGAGCTCGTCATTGCCGTCGCCGCCGGTCATCGTGTCGCGGCCCTTGCGCCCGCGCAGCACGTCGTCGCCCAGCCCGCCGTCCAGCGAATTGTCGCTCAGGTCGGTCATCAGCAGGTCGTCGAAATCGGTGCCGATCACGCCCTCGACGTCAACAACCTTGCCCACAACGATATCGGTGAAGAGGTCGCCCGCTGCG
>NZ_SKCI01000004.1 GCF_005434965.1 Marimonas lutisalis | reverse complement strand
CGTCGATATCGTACTGGATTTCGAGGCGACGAACGACAACGAGAAACTCGACTTCTCGGGGTTGAGCTCGATCTCGGACATCGCGGCCTTCGGGCTGGCGGCGAGCCAGGTCGGCGCGGATGTACTGATCGACACCGGTGGCGGCAAGTCGATCCTGCTGGAGAACGTCGATCTGGGCCAACTGGACGCGGCCGACTTCATTTTCTGACGGTTTCGGCGGGGCGCCGCCGATTCACCGGCGGCGCTTTCCAGTCAATCTTTCGCCACGTTCGTCTACAATGCTATGCCCCGATCCGGGGATGGAGCAGCATGAGAGGTAGACGGCATGGGTGTTGTAAGCGACTATACGGCACTGATCGACGGCACGAGCTGGTCGAGCGAGGACGGCTATCCCGCCGTTGTGAGCTATTCCTTCGGGACCGTGCCGCAATCCTATCTTGCCGATGAAGGTTACACCCAGGGCATGATCGATTCCTTCATGGCCTTCACCGCGCAGCAACAGGCGCTGGCGCAACAGGCGCTGGATGATTGGGCTTCGGTCAGCGGCATCACCTTTGTCGAGGTGGCCGCCGGCGACGGGGACATCCGGTTTGCCAATTACGACTTCAACCAGATCCCGGGCTATTCCGGATCGGGTGGGTTCGCCTATTACCCGTCGCGTAGTCTCTCGGGGACGGAGTATCTTCCCCAAGCTTTTGAGTATGCGCTGGGGGGCGACGTGTTCGTCAACACCTCCAACATGTATGACATGTCCTATTACCTGATCGTGCACGAGATCGGGCATGCCATCGGCCTGAAGCACCCGCTCGAGGGCGATCCGACGCTTGACCCATCTTTGGACGATGGTGACCACACGGTCATGTCCTACAATCAGGTGTGGGGCGTGACGGGCCTGGGCGAATACGACGATGACGCGGCGATTTACTATTACGGGACGCCCACATTCACCCCGTCAACCACCGGCGGCATGGAAAGCTTTGACTGGAATGAAACCGACCTTGTGCTGACGCAGGGGTGGGGCAATGCCAGCTCTGATATCCTGGGCAGCAGTTTTGCGGATATTGTCGATGCGGGAGCGGGAAGTGATCAAGTCGGGGGATACAGTGGCAATGACCGATTGGATGGTGGGACTGGTGACGACAGGCTGATAGGTGGTGCAGGTGATGACACTTTGTTAGCTGGTCTTGGAAATGATGAATTCGTGGGCGGCGACTCGTGGGACGATCCTGTCGGCCTTGACGACCTGCTCAGCTATGCCGCCATTGCCGCTGATCTTCGGGTGGACCTGCGTGACCAGTTCTATACCGGCTCGGTCTGGGTCAACGCGATCAGCAGCGCCACCGGCAACGACACTATCTATGGCATCGAGCATGTCGATTCCGGCGCTGGCAATGACAGCCTGACGGGCAACGACGATGCGAACCGCCTGCGTGGCGGTGCGGGCAATGACACCATGAACGGCGGCACCGGCGATGACACGCTGGAGGGCCAGGAGGGCGCCGACAGCCTGATCGGCGGCGTGGGCTTCGATTACGCCAGCTATGCCACCGCGGCCGAACGCGCGCGGGTGGATTTCCTGAAGGCTGGGGGCAACGGGCGCGCGGCGGCTGGCGACAGTTTCGATGGAATGGAAGGCGTAATCGGCACCGATTTCGACGACCTGCTGGCGACCGACATGAGTGAGAACGCTCTGATCGGCGGGCTGGGCGATGACGTGCTTCGCGCCCGCAAGGGCCGCGACACGATGAGCGGCGGCGACGGCAATGACGAGCTCGATGGCGGAAAGGGCCGCGACCGGATGGATGGCGATGACAACGATGACCTGATGCTGGGCCGGCGCGGGCATGACAACATGCGTGGCGGCAAGGGCAACGATACGCTCGATGGCGGCTCAGGAAAGGACCAGGTACTGGGTGGTCGCGGCAATGACACGCTGATCGGCGGCGAAGACAACGACACGCTGCAGGGCAACCGGAACGATGATGTGTTCGTCTTTGCCGACGGTCATGGTGAGGATGTGATCCTGGATTTCGAAGCCACCAGCAACGCCGAGAAGATCGATTTCTCGGGCCTGTCCACGATCGGTGATTTCGCGGCGGTCCAGGCGGCGGCGAGCCAGGTCGGCGGGGATGTCCTGATTGTCACGGGTGCCGGAAGTTCGATCCTGCTGGAAGGGGTTGCGGAGTCTGACCTGCACGCGGAAGACTTCATCTTCTGATCGCGCGGCCGCGCCCTGACGGTCTGTCGGGTACCAATGCCGGGCATCTGCCCCCTTCTTTATCCGGCTCGGGTAGTGACTTGGCCGGGCGCTGTTGTTACACGGCCCCAGAGTTTTCGGTGGGTTTCGTGGAGAATCGATTGCGGATTGAGAAAACCAGGCTGGATGGGGTGGTGATCGTGACGCCGCGCCGATTTGGCGACAGCCGGGGCTTCTTTTCCGAAAGCTGGAGCCGCCGTGCCATGGAAGAGGCCGGGCTGGGCTTTGACTGGGTGCAGGACAATCACTCGCTGTCGTCACAGGCAGGGACGGTGCGGGGGCTGCATTTCCAGGCGCCGCCGCATGCCCAGGACAAGCTGGTGCGCTGCGGCAAGGGCCGGCTGTTCGACGTGGCGGTGGACGTGCGCAGGGGCTCGCCCACCTATGGTCAGTGGGTTGGTGTCGAGCTGAGCTTTGAGAACGGCAAGCAGCTTTTGGTGCCCAAGGGATTCCTGCACGGGTTTGCCACCCGCGAACCCGATACCGAGATCATCTACAAGTGCTCGGATTATTACGCGCCCGAATGCGATGGCGCGGTGCGGTTCGACTCGCCCGGCCTGGACATCGACTGGGGCCTTGGCGACACGGCCCCGGTGCTGAGCGACAAGGACCGCGATGCGCCGCTCTTTGCCGAGTTCGACAGCCCCTTCACCTATGGAGATGCGCAATGAAGATCCTGGTTACCGGCGGGGCGGGGTTCATCGGGTCGGCCGTGGTGCGGCTGGCCGTGGCGCGCGGGCACGAGGTGGTCAACCTGGACGCGCTGACATACGCGGGACGCCGCGAGAACGTGGCCAGCGTGGCCGATGATCCGCGCCACGTGTTCGAGCAGGTCGATATCCGCGACCGTGCCGAACTGACCCGTGTCTTCGACCAGCACCAGCCAGACGCGGTGATGCACCTGGCCGCCGAAAGCCATGTCGACCGGTCGATCGACGGGCCGGGCGATTTCATCGAAACCAACATCACCGGCACCTACAACATGCTCGAGGCCGCGCGCGCCTACTGGGCGGGCAAGGGGCGGCCCGAGGCGTTCCGCTTTCATCATATCTCGACCGACGAAGTCTATGGCTCGCTGGGCGAGGAAGGGCTTTTCACCGAAGGCACGCCTTATGATCCGCGCAGCCCCTATTCGGCGTCCAAGGCTTCGTCCGATCACCTGGTGCGGGCGTGGTTTCATACCTACGGCCTGCCGGTGGTGCTGACCAACTGCTCGAACAATTACGGGCCCTACCACTTCCCGGAAAAGCTCATTCCCAAGGTCATCCTGAACGCGCTGCACGGCAAGGCGATCCCGGTTTACGGGCAGGGCCTGAACGTGCGCGACTGGCTTTATGTCGAGGATCACGCCGACGCGCTCCTGCTGGCGGTGGAAAAGGGCGTGCCGGGGCGCAGCTATAACGTCGGCGGCCATAACGAGCGGCGCAACATCGACCTGGTGCACACGATCTGCGATCTGCTGGACGCCAAGCGGCCGCGCACGCAGGGCAGCTATCGCGATCTCATCACCTTTGTCGAAGATCGCCCCGGACACGATGCGCGCTATGCGATCGATCCCGAACGGATCATGGGCGAACTGGGCTGGACGCCTTCGGTCACGGTAGAGCAGGGGCTGGACAAGACGGTGGACTGGTACCTGGAGAATGCCGACTGGTGGCAGCCGCTGCTTGAGCTTGAGGGCGTTGGCACAAGGTTGGGAAAAACGGGCTGAAGAACCGAACGCATGCCTATCGTCAGGATCAATGAAAAGCTGGTTTTCTTCGCCCATGTCCCGAAATGCGCGGGCACCGCGGTCGAGCGTTACCTTGAAGAGAGGTTCGGCCCGTTAGGCCTGCATGATCCGGCTTTCGGACGGCGCAGCCCGATCGAGGCCTGGACCCTGTCGCCCCCTCAGCACATCCCCGAACCGGTGCGCCGGGAGCTGCTGCCCGATGGGCTGTTCGATGCGCTGTTTGCAATTGTGCGGCATCCCGCGCTGCGCCTGCGCAGCGTGTTCCTGTTCCAGCGCGAAGTCGAAAAGGCGCTGCCGCCGAAAATGGGGTTCGGCAAGTGGCTGGCCACGCTGCCGCGCACGCTGGCGCTTGATCCGTATGCGCTGCACGGGCATCTGCGGCCGATGGCGGAAATCGTGCCCGAAAGCGCCCGGGTGTTCCGCCTGGAAGACGGGCTTGGCGATGTCGTGTCATGGCTGGACGGGATTGCCGGAACCACCGATGGCCCGCGCGAGATCGGGCAGGCGAATGTTCTAGCCACACGCGTGCCGGGCGGGGACGTGCCCGACATTGCGCTGACACCGGCGATCTGCAACCGGATTGCCGAGCTTTACCCGCAGGATTACACCCGGTTCGGATATTCCGTGATGCCAGGCGACGAGGGGATTGCCGCATGACCCTTCTTGTTTTCGGCCAGACCGGGCAGGTGGCGCGCGAATTGCAGCGCCTGGCGCCCGACGCAACATTCCTGGGCCGGGCCGAGGCCGACCTGTCTGATCCCGAGGCCTGTGCCGCGGCGATCGTGGCGCAGGCGCCCCACGCGGTGATCAACGCGGCGGCCTATACCGCGGTGGACCGGGCCGAGGACGAGGAAGAGCTGGCAACGCGGATCAACGGCGCGGCCCCCGGCGCGATGGCACGGGCCTGCGCCGGCCTCGGCATCCCTCTGGTGCATATCTCGACCGACTATGTCTTCGATGGCGCGGGCGATGCGCCGCGCCGCGAAACAGACCCTGTTCAACCGCAAAACGCCTATGGCCGCAGCAAGCTGGCCGGGGAACGCGCGGTAACCGAAGCGGGCGGACCGCATGGCATCCTGCGCACCAGCTGGGTGTTTTCGGCCCATGGCAACAATTTCGTGAAGACCATGCTGCGCCTTTCTGAGACCCGCGACGCGCTGAGCATCGTCGAGGACCAGATCGGCGGGCCGACGCCCGCCGCCGATATCGCCGCCGCCTGCCTGGATATGGCCGCGCAACTGAGCGCCGATCCGGCGAAATCTGGGATCTACCATTTTTCGGGTGCGCCCGATGTCAGCTGGAAAGACTTCGCCGAGGCGATCTTTGCGCTTGCCGGGCGGAAAGTCGCCGTCAGCGGCATCCCGACAAAGGACTATCCCACACCGGCGATACGCCCCTTGAATTCCCGGCTGGATTGCGGTGCAACCCGTACGGCGTTCGGGATCGGGCGGCCGGATTGGCGCACGGCCCTGAAAACGGTTCTGGCGCAGCTCGGTGAAACGGGCGCAGAGATGAAAACGTGAACGAGGGTAACATGACCAAGCGTAAAGGGATCATTCTGGCAGGCGGGTCGGGTACGCGGCTCTATCCGATCACCAAGGGGGTGTCGAAGCAGCTGCTGCCGATCTACGACAAGCCGATGGTCTATTACCCGCTGAGCGTCCTGATGCTGGCCGGGATCCGCGAAATCGCGATCATCACCACACCGCAGGACCAGGAACAGTTCCAGCGCCTGCTGGAAGACGGCAGCCAGTGGGGCCTCGAGTTCACCTATATCCAGCAACCTTCGCCCGACGGCCTGGCCCAGGCGTTCATCCTCGCCGAAGACTTCCTGGCGGGCGCGCCTTCTACACTGGTTCTGGGCGATAACATCTTTTTCGGCCACGGGTTGCCGAACATCCTGGCCCGCGCCGATGCCAAGACCGAAGGCGGAACGGTTTTCGGCTACCAGGTGGCCGATCCCGAACGCTATGGCGTGGTGGATTTCGACAAGGACGGCAAGGCGATCCACATCATCGAGAAGCCCGAGGTGCCGCCATCGAACTTCGCGGTGACGGGGCTTTACTTCGTCGATGGCAACGCGCCCGAGATGGCCAAGCGGGTCAAACCCTCGCCGCGCGGCGAGCTCGAGATCACCACGCTCCTGGAAATGTACCTGGAAGAGGGCCTGCTGGACGTGCAGCGCATGGGGCGCGGCTATGCCTGGCTGGATACCGGCACCCATGGCAGCCTGCTGGATGCTGGCAATTTCGTTCGCACGATCCAGAAGCGGCAGGGCCAGCAGATCGGCTGCCCGGAAGAGATTGCCTTCGAGATGGGTTTCATCACCCGCGAAGAGCTGGAAAAGCAGGCCGAGATCTACAGCAAGAACGGCTATGGCGCCTATCTGAAACGGCTATAGCAGAACGAGGGCGACGCCAGATATGGCACGCGACATCAACAAGCCGACGCAGGCCACGCCGACCAAGAATATCTGCCTGCGCCTGAACCCGCCGAAGCGGCTGCCGCTGCGGCGGACGCTGGTCGTGCTGGGTGTTGAACGCGGCGGCACGTCGATGGCGGCGGGTGTTCTGCGGGCGCTGGGTGTGCCGATGGGCGACAAGGCCGGCCTGAACCACGAGGATCCGCTGTTCCTGCGCGAAGGCGAGGACAGGCTTGATCGTGCGATCCGCACCCGCAACAAGGAGCATGATGTCTGGGGCTTCAAGGTGCCGAAGGCGTCGCTGATGCTGCCATTCCTGGAAAGCCGCCTTCGCAACCCGTTTTACGTTGTGGTCTATCGAAATCCGCTTAGCATCGTCGACAGCTGGCTGCAGCGCGGTGCCGGGCAGGCGCAGGACGTGCTGAACCGCATCAACACCTACCAGCAGGCGATTGCCGAGATGACGGCGACCACCCGCGCGCCGGTCCTCTTCGTCAATTACGAACGCGCGGTGGCCGATGACGCGGCCAAGCAGCAGGTTGTCGAAGAATTTGCCGATTTCGCGGGCATCGGCCTGACCGGCGATCTGCGCGCGCGGGCGATGTCGATGATGACCGGCGACGGCAAGGGATACGTGAACCTGCCCGAGCATTTCTTCCTGGTGCAGCCGGGCAATTTCCGGGGCGATCGCCCCGCGCTCGACCTGGCCGAGATCGAACCCGGGCACCGCGATGCGGGTGGCTGGGTGCTGAACGAAAAGCCGCGCCCGAAGATCATCTATGGACTGGCAGATGGCGGGAACCTGCCACGCCGGTTCTGGCTTGAGCTGGATGTGCAGGCCGAAGACCTTGATTTCACGGCACAGCCGGTCCGCGTTCACTTCAACTTCACCGGCGCCTATTTTCCCGGGCATTGCGCACGTCCCGAGATCGCGCCGGGGCGCAACCTCTACTGGGTCGAAACCAGCGGGAATGCGTCCGACATGGGTTTCGGCGTGGTAAACGTGCCCGCGCGGCTTAATATCCGGGCGCGGGCCTATTCCGCACTGGACAGCGATCAGCCGGCAACGGTAAATGCCGCGTCCGCCGCCCCCGAGATCGGGCAGAAAGCCGGGCTTGTGTCGCGTGTGGTAACGAGGGTTTTGCAAGATGGCGAATGACAGTGTGACCATCGTCATCCCGGTCAAGAACGGCCTGCCGCACTTCCGCGAGGTGTGCGATGCGCTGTCGGAGCAGGTCTATGATGCGCCCTGGCGTGTTCTGGTGATCGACTCGGGCTCGACCGACGGGTCGCAGGCGCTGGCGCGTGAACACGGCTTCGACGTGCACGAAATCCCGCCGTCCGAGTTTGGCCACGGCCGCACCCGTAACCTCGGCGCCGAGATGGCCGAGAGCGACTTTGTCGCCTTCCTGACCCACGATGCGATCCCGGCCGATGCGCACTGGCTGTCCAATCTTCTGCGGCCCATGCGCGACGATCCGAAAGTGGCGGGCGTGTTTTCGCGTCATATCGCGCATGACGGGGCCGATCCGTACACTGCGCTGGAGCTTGAGCAGCATTTCAAGAGCCTGGCCGATTTCCCGGTGGTCGAAATCACCGACTGGGACGAATACAACGCCAACGAGAGCCTGCGGCAGATCTATCATTTCTATTCCGACAACGCTTCGGCCCTGCGCCGCGAGGTGTGGGAAGAAATCCCCTATCCGGACGTGCAGTTCGCCGAAGACCAGATCTGGGCCCAGACGGTTGTCGAAGCCGGTTACCGCAAGGTTTTTGCTTATGATTCGGTGGTAAAGCATTCGCACAGCTTTGGCCCGTTCGAGACCCTTCAGCGCAGTTTCGACGAATCGCGCGCCCTGAACCGGCTGTTCGGCTACCGGCTGTCGCCCTCGCTGAAAACGGTGGCAAGATCGGCGGTATTTCTGTTCAAGCGTGACATGGGGCTTGCACTGCGCAGGGGCTGGTGGCTAAGCCATCCGGGCAAGACACTGTCTCGCATGGGCGAGGCGCTGACACGGCCGCTGGGGCATTACTATGGATGCCGGCCAAGCCTGCCGGGCTGGCTGGAAAAGAAACTTTCCCGCGACGACTGGATCCGGTCGTTGGGACAAATGAAAGAAGACCAGAACGTGACAGGCGGTGCTTTGAGGAAAGTGATGCGTTACCGGCGGGCCCACGGCACGCGCGCCACGCTGAGCGCGATCATGCGCAAGGTCACCACCGGCAGCGCCACGGGCATCCCCGCGCCAGAGGGAGCCGCCCCGCAGAGCGCCGGCGGCCAGCCGCAGGTACGCGCCTTTCAGAAGACCGATATCCTGGGTTTCTACCGCAATATCCTGGGCCACGAACACGGCAGCGAAGCCGAGCTGAACAAGGCCGACCCGGCGGAGAACACCCTGCAATGGGTGATCCCGAATTTCGGTTTCGGCTCGGGCGGGCACCTGAACATTTTCCGCTTCATCAACCACCTGGCCGACCTGGGCTATGATCAGCGCGTGGTGATCCTGCCGCCCTATGACTGGAAATCGGCCGATCACGCCAAGAAAACGATCGGCGAATGGTATCGCCCGCTCAAGGCCGAGGTGGCCCTGGGGATCGAAGGGTTCCGCCCGGCGCACGCGACCATCGCCACCGGATGGCAGACGGCCTATTGGGTGGCCAAGTACCAGGCGACCCGCGACCGGTTCTATTTCATCCAGGACTTCGAGCCAGCCTTCTATGCCAACTCGTCCGAATACTACTTTGCGGAAAACACCTATCGGCTGGGATTGAAGGGCATCACCGCGGGCACATGGCTGGCCGACATGCTGCACGAGGAATACGGGATGACCACCGGGGCCGTTTCGTTCGGCTGCGAGACGGATTTCTACAAACCCGGCAACCGTCGCCCGGGCAAGCACTTCAACATCCTGTTTTACTCCCGCCATGTGACCAAGCGGCGCCTGTTCGAACTGGGTCTGTGCGCGCTCGACACGCTGTGCCAGGAACATCCCGAGGTCGCGGTGATCTTTGCCGGTGGCGATGTCAGCGGGTTCAACATCCCGTTCCCGCATCTCAACGCCGGTGAGCTTACCCTGGATGAGTTGCCCGATCTCTACACCCAGTGCGACCTGGCACTGGTGCTCAGCGGTACGAACCTGTCGCTTCTGCCGCTGGAACTGGCGGCCTGCAAATGCCCCATCGTGATGAACGATTCACCCTCGGCGCGCTGGCTTCTGCCCGAGGACGCGGCCTATTACGCGCCGCTCGATCCCGATGGCATGGCCGAAACGCTGGCCCGCGCGGTGCGCGATGACAAGGGTCGCAAGGCACGGGCCGAGGCGGCCTACAAACTGGCCCAGGCCACGTCCTGGCGGGCCGAGGCCGAACACGTGGCACGTTACCTGGAAACGCTTTGATGTTCTGTATTCTGGGCGCATCGGGGTTTATCGGACGCAGCATGGCAGAGGCCATGCAAGACCGTGCGATGCCCTACCGCGCGCTGGTGCGCAACAAGGCCGAGCTGCCCGGCGATCTTTTTGCCGGGGCCGAGTCGGTGCACGACTTCGATTTCGAAGGCGGCATGGACATGCGCGTCTTTGACGGTATCAGCACCGTCCTGGTGGCCAGCTGGGCGACGAAGCCCAATACACCGAACAACACCCTGGTATCCGAGCTGCGCGAAAACGTGGTCGCCCACAGCCGGTTCCTGACCGCGCTGAAGAAAACCGGCGTCAAACACCTGATGTTTCTGAGTTCCGGCGGCGCGGTCTATGGCGCCGTGGACCAGAGCGAAAAGATCACCGAAGCGCAGCTCTGCGTGCCCTGCACGCCCTATGGCTATGGCAAACTGTGCATCGAGAAGGCCATCCAGGGGTTCTGGGGTAGTGACGGGCGCCGCTATACCATCCTGCGCCCGTCCAACCCCGTGGGCCGGCACCAGATGCTTTCGGTCGGTGTGCACGGTCTTTTCCCGTCGGTCATTCACGCGCTTATCCGGGGCGAGCCGGTCAACGTCTTCGGCGATGGCACGACGGTGCGCGATTACTTCGCGGTCGAGGACCTGGCCGATCTGGTCCTGGCGGCGGATGCGCGCGACGCGGGCAACCAGATCGTCAATGCCTCGTCCGGCACCGGGCTCAGCATCAACCAGGTGATCGCCCTCTGCGCCGAGGCGACAGGCAGGACGCCACAGCTGCGCCCGCTGCCCGACAAGCAGCCCGAGATCGCCTATAACGTGCTGTCGAATGACAGGGCCCGCCGCATCTTCGACTGGGCGCCCACACGGTCGATTGAGGATGTCGCGCGCGGGCTGGTCCGGGCGCTTGAAACGGGCGGCAACGGCGCCTGAACCGCCACGCTCAGCTGTTGTTCTTCAGCCAGGCCTCGCGCCAGTCGGCCGAGATTTTCCTGCGTTCCTCCGACAGGCCGCGCTCCATCCGGGCCCAGTGCTCCTGCAGGATTTCCTGGAACAGGGCGCGGTCGTTCAGCGCCACCGGCGCCGGCCTCTCCAGCTTGGCCAGCGCGGCCTCGGCGCGCAGGTTATGGCAGATCGCCTTGGCAAGATCGACATAGGCCAGACGCACGGCATCGCCGTCCTGCGCCGCGCTCAGCGCGGCCATGGCCCGTGCGCGGCCCTCGGCATCAAAGCCGAACGGGTTGTGCGTGCCTTCGCCGGAAACAACCCTGTTGGCCTTTTCAAACATCGCCAGGTCAAGCGGATGGCGCGCCGCGATCTCATCGTCGCTCAGCTCAAGCGTCGCCTTCTGCTCCGCCACGCGGCGGCGTTCCATCTCGTGCGGCAGGTTCAACTCGTCCATCAGGCCCTGCACCTGCGCATCCAGCTGCTCGGTCGTGAAGACATAGTCGAACTTGCGCAGGATCGAGATCACCTTGTCCTGCGGGGATTGCGCCCCGGCATCGGCCAGCGCCGCGAACTTGTTGATCAGCAGGGAGGAGAAGAAGTTTTCGCCGTCCTGCCGGACAAAGTCGTCCGAGCTGACCTCGAGCGCGCGCTTGGCCAGGTTGGTCTTGCGGTGATTGAAGCGCGACCGGGTCAGGCCCACCGGGTGGCGCAGCACCACGAGCAGCTTGATCGCGGTGTCGCCCAGCCAGGGCAGCACCTCTGACGATACGCCATGGCCCTGCACGACATGCAGGCCGTCGATGTCCTCACGCGACATTTCTTCCAACTGCGGCCGGTTGGTGAAAAACCGGGTCACGCGGTTGTGCTGGCCATAGGACAGGATCGCGTTGTCGCCAAGGTTGCGCCGGAAGTGATAGAGCAGCGTTGTGCCGCCGGTTTTCGGAATATGCGGAAAGACCAGTGTGAACGGTTTGGGCCCGGGCGGCGGAAAATCGAAACGGCTCACGACATGCCTCTTTGTGATGTTGCGCCCCGCGATAGCAAATGTGCCTGCCACAGGCAATTTGCCGAATCCGGAAAAACGCGCACTTGCTATAGCTTGCCCAGGTAGGCAGCGATTTTCAGCGACCGGTCGCCATGCGCGGTCTGGCGGTAGATACCCGAGCGTTCAAGGTGGCGCAGCGCGCGCGCGCCGGTTTCGGCGCGCAGATTCTGAAAGGACGCGACCAGCGCGCGGTTCTCGGCGGTCAGCATGTCGCTGCACGCTTCGAGCGCGGCCAGGTTGCGGCTGTTCCAGTCGCGGAACCGGTTGTTGAGCACGGCGTAAAGCCGTTTGACCTGCGCCATCAGCCCCGTGTTCGAGCCGATGATGTTGTTGTCGTGCTGGCGGTAAAGGATCGTCGGGGCGGGGTCATAGATTACCCGCCCGCCCGCGGCCGAGATCAACTGGTAGGCCCACCAGTCGTGCGTGACCACGTTCAGTTCGTGATGGGCCTGGCGCAGCAGTTCATGCGCGGCGGCGTTCATCAGCATGGTGTTGCCGCCGGCGATGCTTTGCACGATGGCGTTTGCAAACCCGGGCGGGCGCGTAAACAGCGGCGAATATCCCATCTGCTTCAGGTCGTCATCCACGATAACGGTCCGCGACCCATAAAGCGCCGGCTGTGCCGTGTCCGCGCCGATGGCGCGCAATCCGCGCTCAAGCCGGTCAGGTAGCCAGACATCATCCTGATCGGCAAAGGCGATCGGGCCACGTGGAATATCGGGGCGGTGCACCAGCGACAGGAAATTCCGGGTCGGTCCCTGCCGCGGCCCGTCAAGCCGCGTGATCTGGTGGGCTGTATGATCGGCGGCAAAGTCCTCGATGATCTGCGCCGTCGCATCCGAGGACCCGTCATCGCTGATCCACAGGGACCAGTTGCGATGGCTTTGCGCGGCTATCGAAGCAAGCTGCTCGGACAGGTGCGCCGCGCCGTTATAGGTGGCCATCAGGATCGCGATATGGGTGTTACGCACGCTCTGCCTCACAGCGAGTTCAGGATATCGCGGTTGAATCGATTGAGCAGGATCAATCCGATCACGAGGCAGATCAATCCGAAGAGGAAGGGATAGACCATCGAGACATAATCGCCCTGGTAGTTCGGATAGAAACCGCGCCGCATCTGCCCGATGATGTGCACCAGCGGGTTCCATTCAAGATAGGTTTTCCACGGCTCGGGAATGTCATCGTGCAGGAAGATAACGCCCGACACGATAAGCAAGGGACGATTGATCACTGACCAGGCCTGCTGCCAAAGCGGCGCAACCGAGGTCAGGTAGCAATTCAGGGCTCCAACGCCGACCCCGAGAACTATCGTCGCGCTTACGGCGGACATGACGTAACCCGGTGTGATCGAAGCGCGCGTTTCCCATATCATGATAATGGCGCCAATGATCAGATACCCGATCATGATTTGCGTCATGCTGCTGAATATCAGGCGCGCGATTAGCGAATCCATGTAGGTGACGCTGGGATAGTAGAGCAGTGCCCGCGAGAACCGGATCGAGCTTTGAATTTTCTGCTCAAGGTCACGGTAATAGAGGAACGGGAGCATCCCGGTTGCGTAATAGATCTGGAAGTTTACACCGATCGGCGGCGATCGCATGACCAGCGAGAACACGACCGTCAAGAGACCGATGCCCAGAACCGGTTCCATGATCGCCCAGAAATACCCCCCCGGGGATCTTCCATAGGTGGTCGAAATTTCGCGCACGAGCAGGGCAAAGACGGCGCGGGGCGTCTTGAACCTGCGTTCTTCTGCGGAGCGGACCGAGAAATCAGACATGGCCATGCAAACAGTTCTGCCGGGCTGCGCGCCGTACGGGATGCGCCACCGGAATATCACAGGACCTGGACATGCCGGTCAATGGCCCGGTTCGCCGTGACATGTCAACACGCCTGCCGTGCAAGGTGCACCCCGATCATGACGAAGCGCCGGGCGTTTCCTGCGGCTTTTCCTGTTCCTGGGCAAGCGCGCGCTGCGGCTTCTCGGGGCGGAAATTCCATTTCACCGCATCCTCCAGGAATTGGGTCCGCCACTGCTGGTTTTTCTCGTTGGCAAGCTTGACCAGCTTGCGTTCGGTCCGTGCGAAGCCGCCCTTCAGCCCGGCGATCTGCGCCACGGTATCGAGATGTGTCATCTCCGGATCCCGGGCCACGTCCTCGTAGACGAATTCCGTGGGCGTGATCCCGTTGGTTTCAAAGAACCGATCCCAGGTCAGGTTCTCCAGCACGATCGAGGTCAGATCGCGCAGGATCGGATTGTAACGGTAAACCGTTTGCTTGTTGTAATCCGACTTGTAACCCTTTTGCAGGTTTCCTGCGAAATGGTCGTCCTCGGGCGTGGCGGTGGCGTGGTTGATGCCCGTCTGGCGCGACATCACCCGCGAAATAGCCTGCGCAACCGTGTCGCGGCGGGTGAGCTTGACCCAGGTGTAGCCTTCGAAGGCGGCAGCGAAATGCGGAAACGTGCCGCTGCCCTTCGGCTCGATGAAACTGGCAAGGCAGGCATCGGCATTCGCCAGCTGATTGGCCATGACCTTGATCGACATGACACCGTTCTGGCCGGTCGCGCGTTTGCGCACGGCACCGAACGCATCTTTCCAGTTCACCTCTTTCGCGGGGTCCCACGGCAAAAGCCATTCTTCCGGGCGCCCCATCACGCCGGTATTGCGCATATCCTCGACAAAGAGCGTGGAGCCGCAGCGTTGGGTCGCGCACAGGATCACGTTGTTCATCGGCGGTTCCGGGCTCTGCTCGTTCTGGGTCATCTTCTATTGGTCTTCCTGCTCCGACGTGGACAATATGGCTTTCGCCCACGCAAGAAAAGCCTCGCCTCGGGGATTCAGGCGCTGACGCGGCAAAATCCTTTTGCCGAACAAATCGTTCAGGACGACGAGATTGGAAAGAGCAAATTTCGGATCGCACGCATTCGCCGCAGGCCGCACCGGCCGGGCCGGTCGCCTTTTCAGGCGGGTTCCCGCCGAAGCCAGCCGCTGATGGCGTTTCATGCCTGCATGTCATGGCGAGTGGCCCTGATGCGTCCATACCTGCGCGGAAACTGTGTTTGTCCTCGGTTTGCGTTCATGTAAAAGACGTTTGAACCTGCAGGAAAAGGTGATCTGTTGGATACCGAGAAAACCGCGCAACCAGCTGTGAAGCCTGACGAAAAAGTGCAGGATAACACGCCTGAGACCGCCGAAGAGCAGGCCCAGGCCCGGAAGAAGCGGAACAAGAACAAGGGTGCGGGTCAGGTGAACCCACGCCAACAGCGGCGCGAGGAACAGGCCCGCCGCAAGGCCGAGGAAGCCGAGCGCGCGCAAAAGGTGATCGATGCGATCAAGGTGTCGCCGCCTGCGCGCCCGTCGCGGCCGCGGCGCCGGCACTGGGGTGTCCTTGTCAGTTTCTTCGTCTTTGTCTGCCTGCCGCTGGCGGTGGAATGGTGGTACCTGCACGCGCGTGCCGCCGATCAATACGCCAGCGACGTCGGGTTTTCGGTCCGGACCGAGGAAACCTCCTCGGCGATGGAGCTTCTGGGCGGGCTGTCACAGATTTCGCGGGCCAGCTCTTCGGATACCGACATCCTCTACGAATTCATCCAGAGCCAGGAGCTGGTAAGCCGCATCGACGAGCGCCTGAACCTGCGCGAGATATATTCGAAACCCGAAAACGACCCGGTCTTCTCGTTCCCTGAAAACGGCACGATCGAGGACCTTGTCGATTACTGGAGCCGCATGGTGAAGATCGACTACGATGCCACGGCCGGCCTGCTGGTCCTGCGTGTCCTCGCCTTCGATCCGGTGGATTCCCACACCATCGCCAGCGTCATCTTCGAAGAGAGCTCGGCCAAGATCAACGAGCTGAGCGCGATCGCGCGCGAGGACGCCACGCGCTATGCGCGCGAAGAGCTGGAAGTGGCGATCGAGCGCCTGAAGCAGGCGCGACGCGCGATTACCGATTTCCGCAACAAGCACCAGCTGGTCGATCCGCAAACCGACATCCAGGGGCAGATCGGGCTGCTGAACACGCTGCAGCAGCAACTGGCAGAAGCCCTGATCGAGCTGGATATCCTCAGCACGACCACCTCGGAAACCGACCCGCGCGTGGTGCAGGTGCAGCGCAAGATCGACGTGATCCGCGCCCGAATCCGGGCCGAACGTCAGAAATTCGGCCAGGCCGGCGCGCTCTCGGGCGAAGCCTATTCGACGCTTCTGGGTGATTACGAAGAGCTCGATGTCGACCGCGAGTTCGCCGAACAGGCCTATCTTTCGGCGCTGTCGGCCTTCGACGAGGCCAAGGCCGAGGCGCAGCGGCAATCGCGATACCTTGCCCCGTTCATTTCGCCCACGCGGGCGGAAAAATCGACCTACCCGCGCCGCGACATGATCCTGCTGATCAGTGCGCTGTTCATCGTGCTGAGCTGGTCGACAGGCGTTCTTTTGTCCTATGCGATCAAGGACCGTCGATAGGGTCATGCCATGATCGAGCTGATCGACGTCTGGAAAAGCTTCGTGGAAACCGGCCACCGTACCGTTGTCGCCGCGGGGGTGAACGCGGTTTTTCCCACCGGCGTCAGCGTGGGCCTTCTGGGGCGAAACGGATCGGGCAAGACGACCATGCTCCGGATGATTGCCGGCACCATGAAGCCCGACAGCGGGCAGATAAAGGTGGCCGGCACCCTGTCCTGGCCGGTGGGATTTGCCGGCAGTTTCCATGGCGAGCTCACCGGCGCCCAGAACACCCGTTTCATCGCGCGCGTCTACGGTGTCGATACCGATGAACTGATGGCCTTTGTCGAGGAATTCGCCGATCTCGGGCCGCAATTCCATCACCCGCTGCGCACGTATTCCTCAGGCATGCGCTCGCGGCTGGCCTTCGGGGTGTCGATGGGAATCAAGTTCGACACCTATATCGTGGACGAGGTGACATCGGTCGGGGATACGGATTTCAAGGTGAAGGCCAAGAAGGTCTTTCATGAGAGGATGAAGAATTCATCCGCGATCGTCGTGTCGCACTCGCAGAACATGTTGCGCGACATGTGCGATGCCGGCGCGGTTCTCGAGAATGGGACCTTCACCTATTACGATGACATCCGCGATGCGATCACCCATCACGAATGGAACCTGGAAAACATTGCCCGCCGGCACGGACAGGTCGGCTGGGACGATGAAGGTGACTGGTAGAACAGTCTCTAATCCTGCTCAACCGGCGGCAGGTTGAACACCCGCGACGGGTGCAGCTCTCCGGCCTTGAAGATGCCGACGGCCACCGCCTGACCCTGGTAGGACGCCCAGCATTCCTCGCCGTATTCGACATCGTGGGCGATCACCATGCCGGGGTTGCCGTTGCGCAGGCGCGCGGCGCCCTGGTCGGTCGCCCTGACCTCGGGCAGCTCGGCCAGCCCTTCCTCCAGCGGGCGCAGATAGCTGTCCAGCTCGGGACTTTTCGCGAGCTGGTCGATCGTGTCGATATCCACGCCGTCGCCGGCCTCGAACGGGCCCGACCACAGCCGCCGCAACCAGGTGACATGCCCGTGACAGCCCAGCGCCTCGCCCAGGTCGCGGGCAATGGCGCGGACGTAGCCGCCCTTGCCGCAGGTCATCTCCAGGATCACCGTGTTCGGGTCGGGCCGGTCGATCATCACCAGTTCCTCGACCCAGAGCGGCCGCGCCTCGATCTCCACTTCCTCGCCCTCGCGGGCGAGCTTGTAGGCGCGCTGCCCGTCGATCTTCACTGCCGAGAATTTCGGCGGCACCTGCATGATCTCGCCGACAAAGCGGTTCAGCGCCTCCTTTATCTCGTCGTCTTCGGGGCGCGCCTCCGACGTGGCGATCACCTCGCCCTCGGCGTCGTCGGTATTGGTCGCCTGTCCCAGCCGCACGGCAAAGCGATAGGCCTTCAGCGCATCGGTGATAAAGGGCACGGTCTTCGTTGCCTCGCCCAGAGCCACCGCCAGAACGCCCGTGGCCTCGGGATCCAGCGTGCCGGCATGGCCCGCCTTTTTCGCATCGAACGCCCAGCGCACCTTGTTGACCACGGCGGTCGAGGTCATGCCGGCGGGTTTGTCCACCACCAGCCAGCCGGAAATATCGCGGCCCTTGCGCTTGCGTGCCATGCGTCTTGCCCTCTTGATCGACAGGTTCGGCGGCCTATCCCAAGCGGCGGTCTCCGTCAATCCAGCGCGTATGTCGTTTTCGGGCGTGCAGACCGGCCGCCGGCGCGGTTCAATGCCGTAAAACGAAAGGATGGCCATGCGCGCCGCACTCAGACCGATCGATTTCGCCATGGGCCTTTCCGTTGCGCTCGTCTGGGGCATGGGCATCGTCTTTGCCAAGGCCGCGATCGCGCATTTCCCGCCGATCCTGCTGATGTCGCTGCGTTTCACCGTCACCGCGCTGGCGCTGGTGTGGTTCGTGCGCCCGCCCGTGGGCCATCTTTGGCGGCTCTTCGTCATCGCTATCGTCGCGGCGGCGATCCAGTACAGCCTCACCTTCACCGGCCTGAAAGGGCTCGACGCCTCGGTCACCGCACTGGTCGTCCAGGTCGAAGTGCCGTTTCTGGTTCTGATCGGCGCGCTGTTCCTGGGCGAAACGCCGGGGATGCGCAAATGGATCGGCATCGCCATGGCCTTTGTCGGGGTTGCCTTCATCGCCGGTGCGTCACAGGTCTCGGTCGCGTGGGGCTCGGTCCTGCTGGTCCTCGCCGGGTGTTTCGCCTGGGCGGTGGGCCAGGCGATGGTGCGCGCGCTGAAAGACATCGACGGGCTGACCGTCACCGCCTGGATCGCGGTCTTTGCCGCGCCGCAACTTCTCGTCATGTCGCTGATCTTCGAATCCGGCCACGTGGCCGCGATCGGCTCGGCCGGCTGGGTCGTCTGGGCGGCGGTGGCCTACCTGGGCCTCATCATGACGGCGCTGGGCTATGGCATGTGGTATTCGCTGATCCGCCGCAACCCGGTCAGCCTCGTGGCGCCCTTCCTGCTGATGCTGCCGGTCTTCTCGGTCCTGGGCGGAATCCTTTTTCTTGGCGAAAGTCTAGGCCCGCGCACCCTGTTGGGCGGGGTGATCGTGATCGCCGGCGTGGCCTTCATCGTGGTTGAACGCGCGCCGCGCATAACCATGTCCGAGGTCTGAAACCAGTCTCTGACAAGGCCCAACAGGCCCTATTCGACCACCGCAACCATCGGCCCCAGAGGGGTGAACCCGGCATCCGACCGCCCAATATCCCGCGCGAAAAGCCGCGAGATATTGCCATCGAAAAACAATGCGTTGGGCAATTTCAGCACATCGCGGAAGAGCGTGCCGAATTCATGAAAGGTGACCACAGTATTGGAAATCGCGAACACCACCCGCCGACCGTCTGCCGTGCTGCCCACCCCGTTGCGCACATAGCGGCTGGTGCTGTCGGGCAGGAACCGCGGATGCAACGCGCCGTCGATCACCAGCATCGGCCCCGATTGCGTGGCGAACCGGCACTCCGGCGCCTCGCGCGCATAGCGCCGGGTCTCGATCACGTCGGCGCGTCCGTCGCGGATGCAGAATACGCCATTGGGCAGCAGCCCGAAATTGCCAGGCCCCGCGCTGGTAACAAGGCGCATCTTTTCGACGCCATCTTCGATGAACAGGCCCACGGGCGTGCGATCTTCGTGATACATGCCCGCGTTCATCGCCATCGCCAGGCGCTGGCCGCCCTGGCCCACAAGATCCTCCAGCGCGCCGAAATGGCCGATCACGTCACCCTGCGGCGTTTTCAGGAACAGCCGCAGCGTTTCCTGCGTGACGTCGATCTCGCAAATGGTAAAGCTCTTGTCTCGATGCTCGATATCCCGGCAGTCCACCGCGCCCGCCGCGGCCGGCACCACCAGCGCGCAGAGGGCAAGGGCCACCCGGCGCAGCATCTCAGCTCTCCAGGTCGCGGCGCACGTTGTCCTGCGAAAACAGGCGCCGCGTCTCGTCCATCTGGTCGAATGTCTCGTCCAGCCGGAAGCGCAGGTCGGGGGCATATTTCAGGGTCATCTCCTTGCCGATGATCCGGCGCAGTTCACCCTTGTTGCGGGCCAGAAGCTTCAGAACGTCCTCCTGCCCCTGTCCGCCCAGCGGCAGAACATAGGCGGTGGCGATCTTCAGGTCCGGCGAAACGCGCACCTCGCCCACGGTGATCGACATGCGGTTCAGGTCCGGATCGTGCACATCGCCGCGCGCCAGCACCTGCGCCAGCGTCCGCCGGATCAGTTCACCCACGCGCAGCTGGCGCTGCGAAGGGCCGGGACCATCGTGAAACTTGTTCTTTGCCATGCGCCGCACTTAAGCCTTCAGCAGGGCTTTGCCAAGCTCGGGTTGCTTCGCTAAGGAAGACAAAACCGCATTTCAGGAGAATGACAGATGTCAGACATGCCCCGCACCGATCTTCCCGGCATCGTGATCACCGGCGTTTCGGGCCGCATGGGCCAGATGCTGGTGCGCACCGTGGCGGCCAGCGACAAGGCCCGCCTTGTCGGCGCCATCGAACGGTCGGGGCACGACTGGATCGGCCGCGACGTGGGCGAGGCGATCGGCCTTGGCGCGCTGGGCGTGACGGTCGAGGATGAGCCGCTCGACGCCTTTGCCCGCGCCCAGGCGGTGATCGATTTCACCGCGCCCGAAGCGACGCTGGAATTTGCCGCGCTGGCCGCGCAGGCCCGCGCCGTGCACGTGATCGGCACCACGGGGATGAGCGACGATCAGATTGCCGCGCTCGAACCCGCCGCGCGCCACGCCGTCATCATCCGCGCCGGCAACATGAGCCTCGGCGTCAACCTGCTCACGCAGCTCACCCGCAAGGTGGCCGAGGCGCTGGACGATGATTACGACATCGAGGTGATCGAGGCGCACCATAACCAGAAGGTCGATGCGCCCTCGGGCACCGCGCTGATGCTGGGCGAGGCCGCCGCCGAAGGGCGCGGCGTGTCCTTGACGGACGTGGCCGACCGCGGCCGCGACGGCATCACCGGCAAACGTGTAAAGGGCCATATCGGGTTCAGTGCCATTCGCGGTGGCGACATCGTGGGTGAACATGACGTGATGTTCGCCGCCGCCGGCGAACGTATCATCCTGCGCCACGTCGCCACCGATCGCTCGATCTATGCGCGCGGCGCGCTCAAGGCCGCGCTCTGGGGGCAGGACAAATCGCCCGGTCAGTATGACATGATCGACGTGCTGGGGCTCTGATACCCGCCAGCACGGCGTAAGCCGGGCTTCAGCCCGGCACCCCCGGCTCAGAAATCGATGGCGATACCCTTCTTCTCCCAATCGCCGTAACGCACCGGCTCGGGGCCGTCGCGCCCGCCCAGCTCTTTCGGCATCGCCTTGGCCTCGGCTTCGCGTTTCTTGCGCCGCTCCTCGGCCTCGGCCAGGGCGCGGATCGCTGCGGGGGGAAGGTCTTTCTTGTCGCTCATGCGCTTGATATACGCCGCCATCGACGTCTTGCCAAGGAACGCGCATGTCCACCCCATCTTCCGCCCGCCGGTCCGCCATATACCTGCTCGATCAGGTCCTGGGCGAACAGCGCCTGATGAGCGAGCTGATCGGCTCCGGTGCGCTCGACCGGCTCGATCCCGCCGATCGCGCCCGCGCCCAGCGCCTCGCACTCGATACGTTGCGCGGGCTGGAACGGGCCGACCGGCTCCTGAAGCCCCACCTGCGGAAAAACCCCGCCCTGCACGTCCGCAACGTGTTGCGGCTGGCCACGGTCGAACTGGCGCTCGGCGGCGACGCGCATGGCGTGGTCAACGACGCGGTCGCAATCACCGGCGCGCATCGCCGGCACGGGCGGCTCAAGGGGCTCGTTAACGCCGTGCTGCGCAAGATGGCCGAGGAGGCCCCGTTGAAGTGGGACACGCTGCGCATTCCGCGCCTGCCTAAATGGCTGCGCGGGCCGCTGGTTCAGGCGTATTCGGCTGAAATAGTCTCACATATCGAAGCCGCGCATTTCGCCGGCGCGCCGCTTGACCTGACGGCGAAAGAGGATGCCGCGGCGGTGGCGCAGGCCACCGGCGGCATGGCCTTGCCCACCGGCTCGGTGCGCCTGTCGGATCACGGTCAGGTCTCGGCGCTGCCGGGCTATGACGCGGGCGACTGGTGGGTGCAGGATGCCGCGGCCGCGCTGCCCGCCCGTATCCTTGGGGCACAGCCGGGCGAGACGGTGCTTGATATGTGCGCCGCGCCGGGCGGCAAGACGCTGCAACTGGCCGCGGCAGGGGCCAAGGTGACCGCGCTCGACCTGTCGGAAAACCGCCTGAAACGGGTGCGCGAAAACCTCGCCCGCACCGAGCTCAAGGCCTCTGTCACGCAGGGCGACGCGCTGACTTTCCAGGATGGCCCGTATGACGCCATCCTTCTCGACGCGCCCTGCTCGGCCACCGGCACCATCCGCCGCCACCCCGACCTGCCCCACGCCAAGGACGGGGTCGAGTTCGGCACGCTGATCGAAATGCAGGCCGAGATGCTCGACCACGCGCTGTCGCTTCTGAAACCCGGCGGGCGGCTGGTGTTCTGCACCTGCAGCCTCTTGCCCGACGAAGGCGAATGCCAGGTCGACGAGGCGCTGCTCCGCCACCCGGACCTGCGCGTCGACCGCGACGCGCTTGCCCGTCCCGGCATCGATCCCGCCTGGATCACCGAGGAAGGCGGGTTGCGCCTGCGCCCCGATTTCTGGGCCGATCAGGGCGGCATGGACGGCTTTTACATCGCCTGCCTGCGCACACCCGCCTGACGGGTTTCCGCCCAACACCCCGCCGCGCGACATTCCTTGGTGACCCGCCCGCCAAGCCGGGCTATCATGCCCGCAAATCGCCGGCAGAGCGAAACGAGGCAGAAACGAGATGTCCCAAGGGGAACCGATCAGCGCGTGGGGGTCACGCATCCTGAACCGTGTGCACGCGCGGGCCAGCACCCTTGCGAAATCCGCCACCGCCTTCGTGTCCCACCCCGAACCACGCACCATCGGCCTCTATGCCCGCGGCAAACAGCTGATCGCCGGGAATTTTCTTTTCGCTGGTACCCTGATCGAGGATGACCAGGCCGGCCTCTGGGCCATCGGCGCCCCCAGTGCCGAGTTCGCCCAGGAAACCCATGGCTTCGGCTGGCTGGATGACCTGGCCGCCGTGGGCGACGCCAGGGCGCGTGAAATGGCGCAGGCCTGGCTTTGGCAGTGGATCGCGCGCTTCGGCAACGGCAGCGGCCCGGGCTGGACGCCGGAACTGACCGGGCGGCGTTTGATCCGCTGGATCAGTCACGCGATCTTCCTGCTGCACGGCACCGACAAGGCGCAGTCCGATGCCTTCTACCGCTCGCTGGCGCAGCAGACGAAATTCCTCGGCCGCCGCTGGAGCGCGGCCACGCCCGGCCTGCCCCGGTTCGAGGCGCTGACCGGCCTGCTCTATGCCGGTCTCTCGCTCGAGGGGATGGAGGCCCACGCCGCCCCGGCGATGCGCGCGCTCAGCCAGGAATGCCGGGCACAGGTCGATGAACAGGGCGGCATTCCCACCCGCAACCCCGAAGAACTGCTCGAGGTGTTCACCCTGCTCACATGGGCCGCCGCCGCGCTCGAAGAGACGGGCAAGGCCCCGCTGCCCGCCCATCTCGACGCGATCGAACGCATCGCCCCCACCCTGCGCACCCTGCGCCATGCCGATGGCTCGCTTGCGCGGTTTCATGGTGGCGGCAAAGGGGTCGAGGGACGGCTCGATCAGGCGCTCGCCGCCAGCGGCGTGAAATCGCGTGTCTCCGATGGCCTGTCGATGGGCTACGCCCGTCTCTCGGCCGGCCGCACCAGCGTGATCGTCGATGCCGCCCCGCCGCCCAGTGGCAAGGCCAGCCACGATGCCCATGCCTCCACCCTCGCGTTCGAGCTGACCTCGGGCCGCCGGCCGCTGATCGTCAATTGCGGCTCGGGCGCCAGCTTCGGCCTCGATTGGCGCCGGGCAGGCCGGGCCACGCCCTCGCATTCAACGCTCTGCATCGACGGCCATTCCAGCGCCCGGCTCTCGGGCGGCACCGGCATCTGGGGCGAATTGCTGGTCGATGCCCCCACGCACGTGCCGATCGAGATGAGCCAGGCCCCGGATGGCATCCGCTTCCAGGGCGGGCATGACGGCTGGGTCAAATCGCATGGTCTCACCCATGCGCGCACGCTCGAACTTACCTTCGATGGCGGCGGCATGTATGGCGAAGACCTGCTTGTCGCGCTGGAAGACGGCCACAAGAAGCAGATGGACAAGGTGCTCAGCGAAGCGCTGGATCCCGGGATCCTGTTCCAGATCCGGTTCCACCTGCATCCCGATGTCGATGCCGAGCTCGACATGGGCGGCGCCGCCGTTTCACTGGCGCTGAAAAGCGGCGAACTGTGGGTGTTGCGCACCGACGCGTCGGTCGACATGGAACTGGCCGCCAGCGTCTACCTTGAGAAGGGGCGGCTGAAGCCCCGCGCCGCGCGGCAGGTCGTGCTGTCGGGCCGGGCCACCGATTACGCCACGCGCGCCCGCTGGTCGCTGACCAAGGCGCAGAACTCACCCGTTGGCATCCGCGACGTGCAAATGGACGAACTCTTCCCGGAGACGACATGAGACTCCTCATTCTTGCCTCTTCGGTCGTTAGCCTTCTGCCCGGTCTGGTTGGCGCGGACGCGCCGCGCCAGGCGACCTTGACGGTAACCTCGAACATGACCTGCACGCACAAGGGCGCGGGCATCGACAATCAAAGCTCGGAAGAGACCATTCCGCTAGTGCTGCCGCCCATAGATGGCCCGGTTAAGGGGCAGGGCACCTACAATGTGCGCGGCACATTGGGGCCCTACGCCTTTGGCGGTGTCGCGGCCGCTTCAGGCAATGTTAGAGACGATTCCGAGCTGGTGTTGACCTATCGCCAATGGAACTACAACGGCGAATGGATGGTCTCTTACGCGCCCTTCGTTCCCACGGCGGCACAGCCGGTCACCATCCCGCTCGACCCCGGCGCAGAAAAGGTGGTGAGCTTCACCAATGCAGGCCCTCCCGAGGCACCGTGTTCCGGAACTGTGGTCTATCGGATCGACTTCAAGCGCGAAACGCAGGTCTGGCAGGTATCGCTGCCGGGCCATGTGCGGATCATCTATCACAACATGTATTCGCAGGTGGACCCGGTCACCGGAGCTCACAGCCCGCTCAAATACTCCCACGGGTTCACCTTCCGCTACAAGATGGCGGCCGAGGTCACACTGGAAAAACGTAAAGGCGCCTGGCAGTACAAATCCGGCATCGTAACGCAGGCCCAGATTCGACCGGAATACGAACAGGCGCCGCCGCTATATGCGGTCACGGGACAAAGCTGCCAGGGCTGCAACAAGGTTGCTGCTCTCAAGGGCACCGCAATCGGCGGCACGTCCGATGGTAAAACGCTTGAACTGGACTGGCCTGACATTCGTCCCGAGGCAACGGTCTTTAGCAAATTCGCAATGCAATGTGCGCCTGGTCCCAGCTTTTCCACCTGCCAGAACAAGATCAAACATGGCTCCAGCTTTTCGGATGACGACGGGTATTTCCTGTGGCGGGCAAGCGAGCAGGTTTTGCCGCTCAAAGACGGGCCGCTTACCTTCCGGGATGGCATACCGACCAATACGACCACACTTGATATCCTGCACGATTACAGCCTCAAGCGCCTCAAGTAGGATTTCAACGGAACCGCGACATATCGGCGGTTCAATCTCCGGGTCTTTTCGCGTATGCCGCGGCGCAGAAGCTGCCACCTGATTTACCGGAGCCCCCGATGACCCAATCCGCCCCCATCCACCGCGCCCTTCTCTCCGTCTCTGATAAGACCGGCCTAGTCGATCTGGCACGGGCGCTCGCCGAACGCAGGGTCGAGCTTCTTTCGACCGGGGGCAGCGCCAAGACGCTGCGCGAGGCCGGACTGGCGGTGAAAGACGTCTCCGAGGTCACCGGCTTCCCCGAAATGATGGATGGCCGGGTGAAAACCCTGCACCCGATGGTGCATGGCGGCCTCTTGGCGCTGCGCGATAACGATGCCCATGTCGCCGCGATGAACGAACACGGTATCGGCGCGATCGACCTGCTGGTCGTTAACCTCTACCCGTTCGAGGAAACCGTCGCCAAGGGCGCCGACTATGACACCTGCATCGAGAATATCGATATCGGCGGCCCGGCCATGATCCGCGCCGCCGCCAAGAACCACGCCTTCGTCAACGTGGTGGTCGACGTCGCCGATTATGGCGCGCTTTTGGCCGAGTTAGAGACACATGACGGCCAGACCACGCGCGCCTTCCGCCAGCGCCTGGCGCAAACCGCCTATGCCCGCACCGCGGCCTATGATGCCGCCGTGTCCACCTGGATGGCCGATGCGATCGCCGAAGAAACCCCGCGCCGCCGCGCCTTTGCCGGCACGCTGGCCCAGTCGCTGCGCTATGGCGAAAACCCGCACCAGAAGGCCGCCTTCTACACCGACGGCTCGAACCGCCCGGGCGTGGCCACCGCGCAGCAGCACCAGGGCAAGGAGCTGAGCTATAACAACATCAACGATACCGACGCCGCGTTCGAACTGGTCAGCGAATTTTCCGCCACCGAGGGCCCGGCCTGCGCGATCATCAAGCATGCCAACCCCTGCGGGGTCGCGCGCGGCACCACGCTGAAAGACGCCTATGTGAAGGCGTTTGATTGCGACCGCACCAGCGCCTTTGGTGGCATCGTCGCGCTGAATCAGCCGCTCGATGCCGAAACTGCCGAGGAAATCGTGCAGATCTTTACCGAGGTGGTGATCGCCCCCGAAGCCAGCGACGAGGCGCGCGCGATCTTTGCCGCCAAGAAGAACCTGCGCCTGCTGACCACCGGCGCGATGGCCGATCCCATGGCCGCGGGCCTGACCTTCCGCCAGGTCTCGGGCGGGTTCCTGGTGCAGGACAAGGACAACGGGCATATCGGCCTCGACGATCTCAAGGTGGTGACGAAACGCGCACCCTCGGATCAGGAAATGGCCGATCTGCTCTTTGCCTGGAAGGTGGCCAAACACGTGAAATCCAACGCGATTGTCTATGTGAAGGGTGGCGCGACCGTGGGCGTGGGCGCCGGCCAGATGAGCCGCGTCGACAGCGCCAACATCGCCGCGATCAAGGCCGGCCGGATGGGCGAAGCGCTGGGCCTGCCCGAGAACCCCGCCAAGGGTTCGGTCGTCGCCTCGGACGCGTTCTTCCCCTTCGCTGACGGGTTGATGGAGGCCGCCGCAGCCGGTGCCACGGCGGTGATTCAGCCCGGCGGCAGCATGCGCGACGACGAGGTGATCGCCGCCGCCGACGAGGCCGGGCTCGCAATGGTCTTGACCGGGATGCGCCATTTCCGGCACTAATGGGGCAGAAAATATGACCGAGGGCGGAAAAACCGCCCCGGGGGCAGAGGCAGGAGATAGACCCATGCGCACCGTTTTCTGGGTGGGGTTCTGGACCTTTCTGATCGATCAGGCCAGCAAATGGTATGTCGTCCATTGGCTGAACCTGTCGCAACGTCTGGAAATAGACGTGGTTCCGCCGCTTCTGAACCTGCGGATGGCGTGGAACTACGGCATCAATTTCGGCCTGTTCGCGGAAAACTCCGATCTCACCCGCTGGGTTCTGATCGCCGTGGCGCTGGTCATTTCCGGCGCGGTCCTCTGGTTTGTCCATCACGAAGAAAACGGCACCGCCGTCAGCATCTCCGCCGGTTTCCTGATCGGCGGCGCGCTGGGCAACGTGGTCGACCGGCTGCTTTACGGCGCCGTGGCCGACTTCCTGAACATGAGCTGCTGTGGAATCCGCAATCCTTATTCCTTCAACGTGGCCGATATCGCGGTGTTTGCCGGTGCGCTGGGAATGGTCATCTTTGCCGGGGGCGATACCAAGGAAAAAAAGGCCACGCAGGGAAAATAGGGGCAAAACGCCCCGTGACGCGGGCGCGGCGATAGGGTAAAGCTGTGCCACCGGAGTGGAGTTGAACGATGCGCAAAAGCGCCCTGATCCTGATGATGTCGGCCCTGGGCCTTGCCGCCTGCGGCGGTTATGAACGCGACATCACCCTGCGTGACGTGCGCTCGGCCTCGCCGGGCCCGGATGAGTTTTCGGTGCTTCCGACGAAACCGCTTCAGGAACCCGCCAGCTACTCGGACCTGCCGCCGCCCACGCCCGGCGCCGCGAACCTCGTCGACCAGAACCCGCTTGCCGATGGCGTGGCCGCCCTTGGCGGCCGGCCCGAGCGGCTTCAGGACAACGGTGTGCCGGCCGGCGATGGCGCGCTTGTCCGCCATGCCAGCCGCAACGGCGTCTCACCCACCATCCGCGAAGAACTGGCCGCGCAGGACGAGGATTTCCGCCGTCGCAAGTCGCGCTTCACCAAGTTCCGGATCGTCCGGCAGGACCTCTACAACAAAGTCTACAAGCGCGAAGCTCTCAAACCCCGCAGCGAGACCGAGCGCTTCCGCCGCAGCACCGGCGTGCGCACGCCCAGCTCGCCGCCCGCCAGCCGTTAGGCCCGGATCATCTCCGCCTCTCACATCTGCGTCACCAGACGCGCGATTTCTTGAAGCGCGCGCGGCTTGACGTATCTTTAGCTCAGCACAGCCAGCAAAAGGATGGATCATGCTTCGGATTCTGACGATGCTTTCGGCCCTTGTCGCGCTTGCCACCGTGGCGCGCGCCGACGATCAGGTGACCCATTTCACCCTGGATAACGGGATGGAGGTTGTCGTGATAGAAGACCACCGCGCGCCCGTTGTGGTGCATATGGTCTGGTACCGCGCGGGTTCGGCCGATGAAAAGCCGGGCGTCTCTGGCGTGGCGCATTTCCTCGAACACCTGCTCTTCAAGGGCACCGATACGCTGGCCCCGGGCGAGTTTTCCCGCACCGTGGCGCGCAACGGCGGCAACGACAACGCTTTCACCAGCTTCGATTACACCGCCTATTACCAGCGCGTCGCCGCCGACCGCCTGGAGCTGATGATGAAGATGGAGAGCGACCGGATGGTCAATCTGCGCCTCGACGAGGGCGATATCGCCACCGAACGCGCCGTCATCATAGAAGAGCGCAACATGCGCACCGAGAACAGCCCCTCGGCCCTCTTCCGCGAACAGAAGCGCGCGGCGCAGTACCTCAATCACCGCTACGGCGTGCCGGTGATCGGCTGGCGGCACGAAATGGAGGGCCTCGATCTCAAGGCCGCGCTGGACTACTACAAACAGTATTACGCGCCCAACAACGCCATCCTTGTCGTCGCTGGCGACGTGCAGCCCGATGATGTGCGCGCACTGGCCGAAAAATATTATGGCGCCCTGCCCGCCAACCCCGATCTTGGCGCCCGCACCCGCCCGTCCGAGCCGCGCCAGATGGCCGAACGCCGGATGGTCTTTCGCGATGCGCGCGTGGCCCAGCCCTATGTCAGCCGCTCCTACATCGCCCCCGAACGCGACAGTGGCGCCCAGGAAAAGGCCGCGGCCCTCACCATGCTGGCCGAGCTTCTGGGCGGCGGCACCACGTCCTACCTGGCCGAAAAGCTTCAATTCGAAACCCAGACGGCGGTTTACACCGCGGCCTTCTATGACGGGCTTTCGCTCGATGACAGCACCTTCTCTCTCATCGCCGTGCCGGCCGATGGCGTGAGCCTGCAACAGGCCGAAGATGCAATGGATGCCGCGGTAAAACAATTCATCGCCGACGGGATCGATCCGCAGGATCTCGACCGGATCAAGATGCAGCTCCGCGCCGCGCAGATCTACGCCCGCGACGATGTCGAACGTCTGGCCAACCGCTATGGCCAGGCCCTGACCCAGGGGCTGACCGTGGCCGATGTTCAGGCCTGGCCCGACATCCTTCAGGCCGTCACCGCCGACGATATCCTCTCCGCCGCGCAAGAGGTTCTCGACCGCGATAAGGCCGTGACCGGCTGGCTGATGAGCAAGGAACAGGAGATGACGCAATGACCCGGGTTCTTGCCGTCCTCGCCGCGCTGCTGCTGGCCCTTCCCGCCCGTGCCGGCGTAGAGATCAAGGAAGTCACCTCGCCCGGCGGCATCACCGCCTGGCTGGTCGAGGAGCATTCCATACCCTTCGTCGCGCTGGAACTGCGCTTTCGCGGGGGCGGATCGCTTGATGCGCCGGGCAAACGCGGCGCCACCAACCTGATGGTCGGCCTGCTTGAAGAAGGTGCCGGCGATCTCGATGCACGCGGCTTTGCCCGCGCGTCCGAGGAGCTGGCCGCCAGCTTCCGCTACAACGTGCATGATGATGCCGTGACCGTTTCGGCCAAGTTCCTGACCGAAAACCGCGACCAGGCCGTCGCGCTTCTGCGCGAAAGCCTTGTGAACCCGCGTTTCGATGAGGATGCGATCAACCGGGTGCGCGCCCAGGTACTCTCCTCGATCCGCTCGGACGAGCGTGACCCGCAGGCCATCGCCGGGCGCCGCTTCGATGCGCTGGTCTACGGCGATCACCCCTATGGCTCGCCGCTTGACGGCACGCTTGAAAGCGTCGGCGCGCTCACCCGCGACGATATCGTTGCCGCGCATCAGGGCGCATTGGCCCGTGACAGGCTCTATGTCAGCGTGGTTGGCGACATCACCGCCGAAGACCTTGGCGCGCTGCTCGACACGCTCGTGGGCGATCTGCCCGAAACCGGCGCGCCGATGCCGGCCGAGGTTACGCCCCGGTTCGAGGGGGGCATGACCATCGTCGATTTCGACACGCCGCAATCGGTGGTGATGTTCGGCCAGCCCGGCATTGCCTTCGAAGACCCCGACTATTTCGCGGCCTACCTGCTGAACGTCATCCTGGGTGGCGGCGGTTTTGAATCGCGCCTGATGCAGGAGGTCCGGGAAAAGCGCGGCCTCACCTATGGCGTTTATTCCTATCTCGTCGACAAGGACCAGGCGGATATCTGGATGGGCTCGGTCGCCTCTGCCAACGATCGCGTGGCCCAGGCGATCGAGGTGATCCGCGCCGAATGGGCCCGCGCCCGCGATCAGGGCGTCACGGCCGAAGAGCTGGACCTCGCCAAGACGTATCTCACCGGCGCTTATCCTCTGCGCTTCGATGGCAACGGTCCGATCGCCAACATCATGGTCGGGATGCAGATGTCGGGGATGCCCATCGACTACATCGAAACCCGCAATGATCGCGTGAACGCAGTCACCCTCGATGACGTGAACCGCGTCGCGCGCGCGTTGCTCGACCCCGGGAAACTCAGCTTCGTCGTGGTCGGCCGTCCGCAAGGCCTGTCGAACTAGCCGGCCTGGCGCGATTGAGTATTTTCACCAAGAAAGAGCCCGCGCCATGCTCTTTCTTGGTCATAAATACTCAAAACCCACCCTATCGACCGTGCGCCACGTTAACCTTAATGCGCGTTAACCCGGGCCGTTTTGCCCGACAGCCGGATGTCAGCCGGGCGGTGCACGCAAGTCACCCCCCATATTTCGACCGTGCGGTGGCGTTAACCTCTGCGCGTTCACTCGCCGTAGGGCACCCAGATGTTCTTGACTTCGGTCGCCGCCTCAAGGAAGTCGCGGCCTTCGCCCGCCGGCCCATACCAGTCTCTAACAAGGTCGAAATTGACCCAGGTGCGCTTCAGGTTGCCGGCGCTTTCACGCTCGATCACGCCGGATACGTCCGAGGATGAAAACGACCAGACCGCGTCGACATCCAGATGGCTCGCCAACACCGGCGCCAGTCCCTCGTGCGTCCCCGTCAGGATATTCACCACACCCCCAGGAACGTCCGAAGTTTCAAGGACTTGATAGAAATCCGTGGCCGCCAGCGGATAGGGTTCGCTGGCCACCAGAACCACCCTGTTGCCCATCGCCAGCGCCGGCCCCATCACCGACACCAGCCCCAGGAGCGGCGCTTCATCCGCGCACAGCGCCCCGATCACTCCCAGCGGCTCGCGCATCGCCAGCGCCACACCCCGCAGCGGCACCCCGTGCACCTGCCCGTCGAACTTGTCCGCCCAGGCGGCATAGGTGAACAGTCGCCGGATACTGGCTTCTACCTCTTTCTCGCCGCTGCGCCCACCTTTCATCTGGTTGATTCTGTGGGAAAATTCCTCGGCCCGCGCACTCAGGTTCTCGGCGATGAAATAGAGGATCTGCGCCCGAAGATGACCAGTTGTGCGCGACCAGCCGGAGGCTCCCCGCGCGGCCTCGACCGCGTTGCGGATATCCTTGCGGTTGGCTTCGGGCACCTGTCCCAGAAGCTTTCCGCTCCGCCCGAAGACCTGCCTGCTATAGCCGCCATCAGGCCGGGCCTGCTTACCTCCGATATAGAGCTTCGCCGTCCGGTCAATTCCGTCCACAGCGCCATTTTCGCCCGTGTTAGACTCGATTTTCTCCATTTTCCGCCTGCGCCCCTTGGCCCGCGTATAGGCGCGCAGCCCTTCCCAGCCGCCTTCGCGCCCGAACCCGCTTTCACGCACGCCGCCAAATCCGGCGGCCGCGTCGAACATGTTCGTGCCATTCACCCAGACGACCCCGGCCGCCAGCTTGGGCGCCACGTCCAGCGCCAGGTTCACGTTCTCGCTCCACACGCTTGCCGCAAGGCCGTAGCGCGTGTTGTTGGCCAGCTCGACTGCTTCGCCGGGCGTGCGGAAGGTGGTCGAAACCAGAACCGGTCCGAAAATCTCTTCCTGCATCAGCCGGTGCGACGGCTCCAGCCCGGTGATCAGCGTCGGTGGATAGAAACATCCCCCGGCCGGCAGCTGGGCATGCACGCTGAACCGGTCGCCCTCGGTGCAGTTGTCGACCATTTCGGTGATCGCCTGCAGTTGCACGGGGTCCACGACCGCGCCGATATCGATGCATTTGTCCAACGGGTTGCCGATGCGCAGGCTCTGCATCCGTGCCCTTAACTTGTCATGAAACCGCTCGGCGATCCCCTCTTGCACCAGCAAGCGCGAGCCGGCGCAGCACACCTGCCCCTGGTTGAACCAGATCGCGTCGACCAGCCCTTCGACCGCACTGTCGAGATCGGCATCGTCGAACACGATATAGGGCGATTTGCCCCCCAGTTCGAGCGTCAGCGCCTTGCCGCTGCCGGCGGTTGCCTGGCGGATTCTGCGCCCCACCTCGGTGCTGCCGGTAAAGGCCACCTTGTCGATGTCGGGATGGGTCACGATCATTTCGCCCACGGCGCCATCGCCGGTGACGATATTCACCACCCCCCTGGGCAGGCCCGCCTGACGACACAGATCGGCAAACAGCAGCGCGGTGAGCGAGGTGTATTCAGCGGGTTTCAACACCACCGTATTGCCCATCGCCAAGGCGGGCGCGACCTTCCACGCCAGCATCAGCAGGGGGAAGTTCCACGGGATCACCTGCCCGCACACGCCAACGGGTTCGCGATCGGGCAATTCACTGTCCATCAGCTGTGCCATGCCCGCGTGATAGTAGAAATGCCGCTGCACCAGCGGCACGTCGATATCGCGGCTTTCGCGGATCGGTTTGCCGTTATCAAGTGTCTCTAACACGGCACAAAGCCGTGCATTTTTCTGCAGGAGACGCGCGAGTGAATAGAGGTACCTGGCCCTGCCGTGGCCACCCAGACGGGCCCATTTGCCCTGCGCCCTGCGCGCGGCGGCAACGGCTGCATCCACATCGGCCTGGCTGGCCTGTGTCAGCGTGGCCAGCGTTTCGCCCGTGGCGGGGTTTTTCGACACAAAGCCGTTGCCCGGTTCAGTGAACGCGCCGTCGATAAAATGGCCGAACCGGTCGCCCTGATCCACCAGCCAGGCCAGCGCCTCGCTCGCATCCTCGGGGGCCGGGCCATAGTCCATGCTGTCGTAGATCTCTTTCACGCTCATCCTGTTACCCCATCGGATGCCGGTAGTCGGCAGAATAGGCACCGGTCACGTGGTGTTCCAGCTGCCGCTCGATATCGCCCAGCAGGCTCGATGCCCCAAAGCGGAAGAGGTGCGGCGAAAGCCAGTCGCGCCCCAGTTCCTCCTTGATCAGCATCAGATAGGCCAGCGCATCCTTGGCCTTGCTGATCCCGCCCGCCGGCTTGTACCCCACGCGAACGCCTGTTTGGCTGTAATAGTCTCGAATCGCGCGGATCATCACCAGCGAGACCGGCAATGTCGCGTTCACCCTTTCCTTGCCGGTCGAGGTCTTGATGAAATCGGCCCCGGCCATCATGCAGACAAGCGACGCACGCGCTACGTTGCGCAGGCTGCCCAGCTCTCCGGTCGCCAGGATCGCCTTGACATGCGCATCGCCACAGGCGGCGCGGAAACTGCGCATTTCGTCATAAAGCGCCTCCCAGTTGCCGGTCAGCACGTGCCGGCGCGAGATCACGATATCGATCTCCGCCGCGCCTGCCTTCACGCTTTCCTCGATCTCGTGCACCCGCAGGTGAAGCGGCGACAGGCCCGCAGGAAACCCGGTTGAGACCGCCGCCACCGGAATGCCCGATCCGGTCAGCGCGGTGATCGCGGGCGCGATCATGTCGTGATAGACGCAAACGGCGCCCACTGTCAGCCCCTGCATCCCCAGGGCATCCAGCAGATCGGCCCGCACCGGCTGTCGCGCCTTGGCGCAGAGGCGCGCGACGCGGCCTGCCGTGTCATCTCCGGCCAGCGTGGTCAGGTCGATACAGCTGATCGCCCTGCACAGCCACGCGGCCTGATAATCTTTCTTCACCGTGCGCCGCCCCGGCAACGTGGCCACCCGCCTCTCGATCGCCGAGCGGTTGGCCTGCGCGGCCATCACCCAGTCCAGGTCAAGGTCGGTCCCCGGATTGCGCGGTTCAACCGTCTGCGGCAGTTGCGCGGTTTTTTCACGCGTGTCGGTTTGCATTTCGTGCCCCTGATTTCGCCGGTTCAAGGTCTCACGCCCCCGCACCCAAGGCAAGCGCGTCGGTCTGCACGAAAACTGCGCAACTGCCACGTCCGGCCTGCACAGCCGCCCCTTAGACCCGGACACAGGCAAGACACGAAAGGGACAGACAATGAAAACCTATCTTCTTCGCGGCGTGCCGCATTCGGTGGCCATGGATGGCTGGTGGTTGTCGAGCAGTCCGCCGCCGCCCCCCCGTCCGCATGACCGAGATAGCCACAGCCTCGGGCTGCCGCTGCGGGCGGGGGTTCTGATCGGACTGATCGCCTTGGCCGACCTGTTGCTCTGGAAGGTGATGCCTGGGCTTTCCCTGGCAGTTTTCGGCTTGGTGGTTATCGCGGCGGCTTGGGGGCTGGCCGGCCAACGGGGGTCTGGCGCGCTTGGGTTGGCCGTGCTTTCGGTTCTGCCGGTGATCGAACGGGTGCAGGCACTATCGCTGGGGTTCTGGTTCACCGGCCTGGCACTTTCGGCAGCGTGGATCGCCCTGGCACGTTGGCCGGGTCTTGCGGCCATGCCCCGGATCCTGGGGCAGGCGCCGGTTCAAATGATCCGCGACGTCACGTCCCTGCAGCGGCAGGACACCGGGGCCGAGGCCCGCATGCAGGTCAAATCCCTGTTTCTCGGATGGTCATTGCCGTTCGGGCTCGGGCTTTTGTTCCTGTCGCTTCTGGTCGAAGCCAACCCGATACTGGCCAGCTGGCTCCGCCCTCCCGATCTCCATCTGGTGTCGGCCGAACGCGTTCTTTTCTGGCTTGGCGTCGGCATTCTGGCCTGGCCCTTCCTGCGGCTCACTGAAATCGGGGCCCGGCTCGCCGCGCGACCCGCAGGCGTCGCCAGGCGTGATCGGGCGCTCCCGGCGATCATCAATGCGCCCGCAATTCGCCGCTCTCTCATACTTTTCAACGCGTTGTTCGCGGTACAGACCCTGTCTGACATTGCCATCTTTACCGGTGGCGCCGCGTTGCCCGACGGGATGTCCTATGCGGAATATGCGCATCGCGGGGCGTATCCATTGCTTGCAACTGCGCTGCTGGCTGGCGTCTTCGCGCTGATCGCGCGCCCCTTCGCCCGCGAAAACCGCGCGCTGCATGCCGCGCTTCTGGCCTGGATGGTGCAGACGCTTCTTCTGGTCATTTCGTCTCTGATCCGGCTGGACTCCTACATTTCGGTCTATGGGCTGACGCATCTGCGCCTCGCTGCGCTGGTGTGGATGTGGGTCGTGGCAATCGGCGTTCTGCTTGTGATCGTCCAGATCGTGCTGAACTGGTCCGCCGCCTGGCTCCTGCGCCGCTGCGTGGTGCTGGGCACGGGAACGCTCTATCTGGCAAGCTTCACCAGCTTTGCCGCCATCATCGCGCAGTACAATCTTTCGCATGACGTGCCGCATGACCCGTCTTATCTGTGCAGGCTCGACCGTGCCGCGCTGCCCGCGATCCGCGCCCATGAACAGGCAACCGGTGCCCGTCTTTGTCGAAGTCAGACACCGGCGTTCGTCGCCACTGGCGATTGGCGCGAATGGGGGTTTCGCGACTGGCGCACCGCGCGTAGCCTGCAGGCGATCGAAACGGAGGCGCAGGAATGGCGCGGATACTGATTATTGATGACGATCCCCAGATCCGCGATGTACTGCGCATTGCGCTGAAGCAGGCCGGGTTCAGCACGCGCGAAGCGGGCGACGGCCCCGAAGGTCTTGCCAAGGCGCTCAACGGGCAGGATGACCTGATCGTGCTGGATATCGGCCTGCCGGGCATGGACGGGCTCGAACTCTGCCGCCGCTTGCGGGCCGAGAAGGACACGCCGGTCATCTTCCTCACCGCCCGAGATGACGAGGTCGACCGCATCGTCGGCCTTGAGCTGGGTGGCGACGACTATGTGGCCAAGCCGTTCTCCCCGCGTGAGTTGGTGGCCCGCGTGCGCGCGGTGCTGAAACGAAGCCAGGGGCAGGCCGGGGCAAACGGCATGCTGCGCCGAGGATTGCTCGAGATTGATCCCATGCGCCACCTGTGCCGTTTCGATGGTCGGGATGTGGCTCTGACACAGCGGGAAATGGGGCTATTGGTACATCTCATGGCCCGCCCGGGCAACGTCTATTCCAAGGCCCAGCTGTCCGACGCTGTCTATGGCCCGGTCATTCATGTTTCCGACCGGACGCTGGACAGCCACCTGCGCAACCTGCGCGCCAAGCTGGCCGATGCCGGCGCCGGCGGCGCGATTGAAACCGTGCACGGCGTCGGTGTCAGGATGGGGCCATGCACACGCGCATAAGGCAGAAATGGCGCCCGCCGCTGGCGCTTGTCGTGGCCTGCACGCTCGTTGCGGTTCTGTCGCTGCCGCTGATCGGGCTGGGCCTGTTACGGTGGTGGGCGCCTATCCTGGGCTGGGGGCAGGCGGCCGCGCTGATCGCTGCCGGGGTTCTGGCTGCGACGGGCGGGATCGGTTTTGTCCTCTGGCGTGTGTTGCTGCGCCCGGTCACCGCGCTTGCCGATCGCGCCCGCGCCCTCAAGTCAGGCGCGCCGCATGGCCTTGATCCGCTGGAGCATTACGGCACGGCCGAGTTCCGCGACCTCGGGCAGGCTATGCTGGACATGGGCGCCACCCTGCAGAATCGCGAAACCGGCATTCGCGCCTTCTCCGACCATGTCACGCACGAGATGAAGTCGCCCCTGACCAGTATCAGCGCCGCGGCCGAACTTCTGGATGGTCCGCTGGACGAGTCCGACCGCGCTCCGCTTGTCGAATCGATCCGCACCTCTGCGGCGCGCATGAATGATTTGCTTGGCGCGTTGCGTCGGCTGGCGGCGGCACGCACGCCGCTCGGGCCCGGGCCCGCGGATCTTGCCGATGTGGCCGATGCCTTGCGCGATCAATCCGGGCTGACGATCACGGTCAAGGACACGGGCCAGGTGCCGCTTGGCCGGGCCGGGCTTCTGGCCGTGCTCGAGCAGTTGGCGCAGAACGCCGAAGGACATGGTGCTCAGTCTCTAACACTGCACTATTCGGCCCAAAGCCTGCATGTTCAGGATGATGGCCCCGGCATTCCCGAAGGTGATCGGAGCCGCGTTTTCCAGCCTTTCTTCACGACCCGCCGCGCCCAGGGGGGCACCGGCATGGGGTTGGCCATCGTGCAAACCATGCTCGCTGCCTCGGGCGGGTCCATCGCGCTGATGCCATCCGAAAGCGGCACGCATTTCATCATCCGGTTCTGATCACGGGCCTGTTATTGCGAGTCATTCGCACTCTTGTTGACATTTCTGCGAATGACTCGCATCTTCATCTGCATGATGTCCGAACGGAGCCCGTGCATGCATTCTTCCCGTCGTGCCTTTTTGTCGGTTGCTGCTGGTGCCGCGCTTTGGCCGCTTGCGGCACGCGCCAGCGCGGCGCCGCTGCGCGTGGTGGCAACCACCGGCATGATCGCTGACACCGCCCGCCAGATCGGCGGCGATCTGACCGAGGTGCAGTCGCTCATGGGGCCCGGCGTCGATCCACACTCCTACCGCCAGACCCGTAGCGACATCGTTGCGCTGACCCGCGCCGATCTCGTTTTGCGCCATGGTCTCTATTTGGAGGCCCAGCTGGAAGAGCTGTTTTCACGCCTGTCCAAGCGCGTCACGGTCACGAACGTGGGCGAGGCCGTGCCGAAGGACCAGCTGCTGGCCCATGCCGACTATGACAACAAGTACGACCCGCATGTCTGGATGGTGCCCACGCTCTGGGCCCACGCCGCGGACGCCATCCGCGACACCCTGATCGCGGCCATGCCCGACCAGTCCGACCGGTTCCGTGAAACCGCCATGGCTTTCCGCAGTCAGCTCGATCAGCTCGACGCCTATGCACGGGCCATGCTGTCCACCGTACCCGAACCGTCGCGCGTACTTCTGACAGCGCATGATGCGTTTGGCTATTTCGGGCGCGCCTACGGCTGGGAAGTTGTCGGCATCCAGGGCATTTCAACCGAGTCCGAGGCCGGGCTGAACCGCATCGCGGACCTGGTCGATATGCTGGTCACGCGCAGGATCGGCGCCGCCTTCGTCGAAACCTCGGTGTCCGACCGCAACATCCGGGCGCTTGTCGAAGGCGCGGCAGCGCGTGGGCATGAGCTCAGGATCGGCGGCGAGTTGTTCTCGGATGCCATGGGCCCGCCGGACAGCTACGAAGGCACCTATATCGGCATGATCGATCACAACGTGACCACCATAACCCGCGCCCTTGGCGGCACCGCCCCGGAGCGCGGAATGCTCGGCCGGCTGGCCGCAGGCACATGAAGGGCTGAGCCATGAGCATCGAACTCGCCACCGACGATGGGCAGGCCGTTTTGCCAGGGGATCTCAGCCAGAGCCCCCTCGCCATCCGCGGGTTGACGGTTTCATACGGAGACAAGCCCGCGGTTTTTTCCGTCGACGCAACGTTTCAACCCGGAGCTATGACCGCGATCGTCGGACCCAATGGCGCGGGCAAGTCCACGATCCTGAAATCCGTCCTCGGCATCGTAAGGCCGCTGTCTGGCCAGATCCTCATCCATGGCAAGCCGGCTGCGCGCCAGATCCATCTTGTCGCCTATGTGCCGCAGCGCGCCTCGGTCGACTGGGATTTTCCCGCCCGGGTCATCGATGTCGTCCTGATGGGCCTGTCACGCGAACTGGGCCTGCTGCGCCGCGTCCGCCGCACGCATCTGGACCGCGCCATGGCCTGCCTGGCGCGCGTCGGCATGGAACGGTTTGCTGACCGTCAGATCGGTCAGCTTTCGGGCGGTCAGCAGCAACGCGTCTTCCTAGCCCGCGCGTTGGCGCAGGACGCGCAGATCTACCTGCTCGACGAACCCTTTGCGGGCGTCGATGCCGCGACCGAGGCAGCGATCATCGACGTCTTGAAATCCCTGCGTGACGAGGGACGCACAGTGATCGCCGTGCACCATGACCTGTCCACCGTGTCCGCGTATTTCGACCACGTGTTCCTGATCAACACCACCCGGATCGCCGAAGGCACGGTGGCCCAGGCCTTTACTTCGGAAAACCTGCACGCGGCATATGGCGGCCGCCTGCCGGCGATGCCAGCGGCGGGGCAGGCCGGCTGACATGTTCGGTCTCGGCTACAACGCTATTCTCGTGACCGTTGGCGCCGGTCTTCTGGGCGCGTCGGCGGGTTTGACGGGTACGTTTCTTTTCCTGCGAAAGCGTGCGCTTGTTTCGGATGCCATCGCGCATGCGACGCTGCCGGGGGTCGCGCTGGCATTCGTCGTCATGGTGGCGCTTGGCGGCGATGGCCGCGCCTTGCCCGGTCTGATGGCGGGTTCGGCCCTGTCGGCCTGGCTGGGCCTTCTGGCCGTCGGCTGGCTTTCAAGGCACACGCGCCTTGCCGAAGATGCCGCCATCGGTGCCATCCTTTCGGTGTTCTTTGGTGCCGGAATCGTCGGACTTACGGTGATTCAGTCTCTGAACACGGGCCGACAGGCCGGTCTCGAAACCTTCCTGCTCGGCTCGACCGCCGGCATGCTATTCACCGATGCGATGATCATCGCCATCGGCGGAGCCCTGGCGGTTGTGGCCGTGATCCTTCTGCGCCGGCCCATGCTGGCTGTGTGCTTCGATCCCGGCTATGCCGCGGCCACCGGGCGTGATGTGCACCGGATCGACCTTGCGATGATGGGCCTTGTCATGGCCGTTACCGTCGTCGGGCTCAAGATCGTCGGCCTCGTGCTGATCGTCGCGCTTCTGATCATCCCGCCGGTGGCCGCCCGGTTCTGGAGCGATGAGGCCGGTCGCGTGGTGCTGATTTCCGGCCTGATCGGCGCCTTTTCGGGCGCAACGGGTGCGATCCTTTCTGCCTCGGCCCCGAACCTGCCCACGGGCCCGCTCATCGTTCTTGCGGCCTTCGCGGTTTTCGCCGCGTCCTTCGTCATCGCGCCGAAGCGCGGGCTTCTGGCGTCTGTGCTCTGGCATCTCCGCTACCGCCGCCGCGTGCATCTGCGGCAGGGGCTTCTTGCGCTGGCGCAGGGCCACCCGATCTACGAAGCATTCACCATGCGCCTGTTGCGCCGCGCCGGTCTGGCGCGCGCCGATGGGGTTGCGACGGACCAGGGCCGCGCCGCCGCCGCGAACGCGCTACTCGATGAACGCCGTTGGCAGATTCTCCGCTCCGATCCGAAATTCGAAACCACCGCCGCCCTTTATGACGGGTTGCGCCCGATCGACACGGTTCTCACGCCTGACCAGATCACGCAGATCGACCGCGGCCTCGGGCCCCGGGGGGCGGCATGAACGGGGCCGAGTTCGTGGCGCTTTCGCTGCCGCCGATCCTGATCGGCGTTTTCGCGGCCATCGCCTGTGCGGTTCCGGGCAACTTCCTGCTGCTGCGCCGGCAGGCCCTGATCGGCGATGCCATCAGCCATGTGGCATTGCCCGGCATCGTCGTGGCATTCCTGATCACCGGCGCGGTCACGACCTGGCCGATGATGCTGGGCGCTGCCGGTGCAGCCATCATCGCCGTCGTGCTGATCGAATTGATCCGCCGTCTTGGCCGGATCGAGGTCGGCGCGGCCATGGGCGTGGTCTTCACCACCATGTTCACCGCCGGGGTGCTCCTGCTGGAACAGTCCGACACATCCAGCGTCCACCTCGATGTCGAACACGCGCTTTACGGCAATCTCGAAAGCCTGATCTGGCTGGACGCCACCGGATGGACCTCGCTGGCCGATCCGGCGGCGCTCGCGGGTCTGCCGCCGGAACTGCCGCGCATGGCCGTCGTCGCCCTACTCGTCGGTCTGCTCACCTTGCTGCTCTGGCGCCCGCTCACGATCTCCACCTTCGACGAAGGATTTGCCCGAGCCGCGGGCCTGCCGGTCACGGCCATTGGGCTCCTGCTCGTGATCATGGCGGCCGTCGCGGCCGTGGCGGCGTTCGATGCGGTGGGTTCGATCATCGTGATCGCCATGTTCATCTGCCCGCCCGCCGCCGCCCGGATGATGACCAACCGGCTCGACCACCAGATGGGTTGGAGCATCGGATTCGCTACGGTGTCTGCCCTGTCCGGCTATGTGCTGGCGGGCTATGGGCCGCTATGGCTTGGCTTTGACAATTCGATCAGCGCGGCCGGGATGATCGCCGTCATGTCGGGGCTGATCCTGGCGATTGCGGCGCGTTTCGGCCCCTGCCGGGCGCGGGTTGCAGGCAGCTAGGTCAACGCTTCGCGCGCGGCCTCCAGGCAGGCGCGCACATCGCCGCGCGCCACCGGCACATGCTGCGCCGCCAGCGCCTCCTCATACGCGCGGGCAAGCGCTCCGTCGCCCAGCACGACAACCTCGCGGCCCAGCCAGTAGGAACGCGCCGCCGCCAGCTCGGCGCCGATCAGGTGACCCAGGATTTCGTCACTATTTCCGCCCAAATCGGCCATTGCCAGGTGTTGGGCCAAGCGCTCGGGCCGGGCCATGGTTTCTTCGATGGCCCGGGATTCGGCGCCGTCTTCGGCGTTCAGGGCCCGGGCAAGACGCTCGGTCAGAAATGATACGAAGCCGATGATCTCGCCCGCGCTCAGATACACCCAGTGCGTCGGATCGCCGGGCAGCAGTACCACACCATCCCAGTTGGGCCGCGCCTGCGCCAATCCCGCCACCGCGAGGCGTGCAATGGCTTCCATCCGCGCGCGCGGGCTGCCCTGCACCACGTCCGCATCGCCCAGCGCGGGGCAGGGCACCGTATCGCTCACTTCGCGGAAACCTTCTCGGGTTTGGCCAGCCATTCCTTGCCGCGCAGCATCGCCTTCCAGTAGACCGGCGGCAGGATGCGCTCTTTCAGGAACCATGCCCGGCGAGACGGTTTCGTGCCGTCGATCATCCATTTCGGCAGCGTCGGCATCAGCACCCCGCCATAGCCGAACTCGGCCAGCACGATCTTTCCCCGCTCAACCGTCAGGGGGCAGGATCCGTAACCGGCGTAGATCGCGGTCGGTGACCGTCCTTCGATATCGTCGATCAGGTTATCGGCCAGCACCGGCGCCTGCGCCCGCGCGGCGGCGGCGGTTTTCGAATTGGGCGTGCTGGTCACATCGCCCAGCGCCCAGATGTTATCATAGGTGTTGTGGCGCAGCGTGGCGTTGTGCACGTCCACCCAGCCATCGGCATTGGCCAGCGGCGATACACGGATGAAATCCGGCGCGCATTGCGGCGGGGCCACGTGCAGCATGTCGAACTCGGTCTCCATCCGGCTTACCGCACCATCCTCGCCGGTGACGTCGAACCACGCCTTCCCGGCGCTGCCATCGACGGCCACCAGGTTGTGCTTGAACCGCACGCCGATGTGGTACCGATCGACATATTGCTCCAGCGCCGGCACGTAATCCGGCACGCCGAACAGGACATCGCCCGCCGTCATGAAGCGGATATCGACCTGGTTCAGAACGCCCTCCTGCCGCCAGTAGTCGGCGCTTAGATACATCGCTTTCTGCGGCGCGCCCGGGCATTTGATCGGTAGCGGCGGCTGGGTAAAGAGCGCGCGGCCCTTGCGCGTCTGTTTCACCATCTCCCAGGTATAGGGCGCCAGATCATAGCGATAGTTCGAGGTCACGCCATTGCGCCCCAGCGTCTCTTCAAGCCCCTCGATCGCCCGCCAATCCAGTTTGAGCCCCGGACAGACGATCAGGCGCTTGTATTTCACCACCCGGCAGCCATCCAGGATCACCGCGTTGTCCTTGGGTTCGAACGCGGCCACCGCCGACTTGATCCAGTGCACGCCGGCCGGGATCAGCTTGCCCATGGATTTCGCGGTGGTCGACGCATCCAGCAGGCCACCGCCCACCATGGTCCAGCCCGGTTGGTAATAATGCGTGCCAGCAGGGTCGATGATCGCGATATCCAGATCGCTCTTGCGGCTTTTCAGGCTGGCCGCCACTGCCACGCCGCCCGCACCTGCACCCACGATCACCACGTCGTAATGCGCATCGCCCGCATCGGTGGGCGTTTGGCCGCCGTTCACGATACGCCGTGCCACGCCTGCCATGTCGTATCCGGCCGTCTTCGTTGCATCCAGGATCTCGGGCAGGCTCTTCGTCTCGGCCATAGCCAGCGACCAGCAGGTCGCGCTGCGTGTCCCCGTCCGGCAATAGGCAAAGATCGGGCCTGGCAGCTCGACCATCGCCTGGCGCAGCGCGTCGGCATCGCTGTCTTTCACCGTCCCCTTGTCCACGGGCAGATAGCGGGTGGCAAGGCCCGCCTTCTTCGCCGCTGTCTCGACCTCGCCAAAGGTCGGCTGATCGTCAGCCTCGCCATCGGGGCGGTTGCAGATGATGGCGCGGTAACCGGCCTCGGCAATGGCCTTTACATCCGCGGGGGTGATCTGAGGTGATACCGCGATCTGATCCGAGAGTTTCCTGATTTCCATTTCGCCATCCTGACATCGGGGCGCGCGTTTCCGCCGTCCTATACATGTGCATCGCCGCCGCAATCAACGCGACATCGCGGCTCAGCCCATCAGCCCTGTGGCGTGACGGATTTGCGCGCGCGCCCGCGTTTCAGTCCCAGCCGGTGTTCGCGCAGAATGATGATGACACCGGCCAGGATAACCAGCGCCGCACCCCCCAGCATAGGTGCGGTCGGGACTTCGTCAAAGAAGACATAGCCGATGACCAGGGCAAACAGCATCGAGGCATAGTCGAACGGCGCCACCACGCTGGCATCGGCATGACGATAGGCCGAGGTCAGGAAAATCTGCCCGAACCCGCCGATCAGCCCGATCAGCACCAACAGCACCGCCTCCTTGCCCGTGGGCAGCACCCAGCCAAAGGGCAGGCTCAGCAGTGCCAGAAGGCTGGAGGTGAGCGAGAAGAAGAACACGATGGCCGAGGTCTGCTCGGTCTGAACCAGCTTGCGCACATAGATCTGCGCCAGCGCGGCACAGCCCGCGCCGGCCAGCACCACCATCGCACCCAGCGCCTGCGTGGTCTGCACCGTTTCGCCCGAAAACGCGGTCAGCCGCGGCGACAGCACGATCAGCACGCCCACCATGCCCAGTGCCACCGCGCCCAGCCGGAAAACGCCCACCCGTTCGTTCAGGAACATCGCGGCAAAGATCACCGTCAACAGCGGCGCGGCATAGCCGATCGCCGTCACCTCGGGCAGCGGCAACAGGCCCAGCCCGGTGAACATCAGCGCCATCGCCGTGGTGCCCACGAACCCGCGCCAGAAATGCCCCATAGGCGAGGCCACCTTGAGCCCCGTGCGCAGATCGCCCCGCGCCCACAGCCAGCCCAGGATCACCGGAATGGCAAAGAATGACCGGAAAAACACCGCCTCGCCCGGCGGCACGTGCTCGGACACGGCCTTGACCAGCGCCGACATGGTGATGAACGTCACCACCGACAGAAGTTTGAAGGCTATACCCCTGATCGGGTTCATTGCGCGCGTCCCTTGTCCTGCTCCACTCCTACGCGCCCGCGCGCAAAGATCAATCCGCACTTGAAAATACCCGCCATGCACCGCAGGAAAGGATCATCCGATCCAGGGGAGGTTTCCGATGTATGACGACAACTATCTTGCCCACCGTCTTGCCACGCATCTGGCGGGCAACGCAGACAAGGTGTTCGCCACGCGCCCGGGCCTGCCCGATATCACCTATGGCGAGTTGTTCACCGGGGCCGAGCGTCTGGCGGCCCGCCTGATTGATGCGGGCGTCAAACCCGGCGACCGCGTTGCCGTGCAGGTCGAAAAGACGATCGAGGCGGTGCAGCTTTATGTCGGCACCGTTCTCGCCGGCGGCGTTTTCTTGCCCCTCAACACCGCCTATACCGCCTCCGAGGTCGAATATTTCCTGTCCGATGCCACGCCCGCCGTCGTCGTCTGCGATCCCGCGCGCGAGGTCGAGATCGCGCCGCTGGCCGGCGCGGCCCGGGTCTTCACCCTCGATGGCACAGGGCAGGGCACGCTGACCGCCGATCTGTCCGAGGCCCCCGATTTCAAACCGGTCGCCCGCGGCGCCGATGATCTCGCGGCCATTCTCTACACCTCGGGCACCACCGGCCGCTCGAAGGGCGCGATGCTTTCGCACCGCAATCTCGCGTCCAACTCGGAAACCCTGCGCGACTACTGGCGTTTCACCGCCGATGATGTCCTCATCCACGCGCTGCCCATCTTCCATACGCACGGGCTTTTCGTGGCCACCAACGTGGCGCTCCTGGCAGGCGCCTCCACCGTCTTCCTGCCGAAATTCGACGCCAACGCCATTCTCGATGCGATGCCCACGTCAACCGCGCTCATGGGCGTGCCCACCTTCTATACCCGCCTGCTCGATGATCCGCGCCTTTCCCTTGAAACAGTCTCTAACATGCGGCTTTTCATCTCCGGCTCCGCGCCGCTCCTCGTCGACACGCACGAGAAGTGGGAGGAGCGCACCGGCCATCGCATCCTTGAGCGCTATGGCATGACCGAAACCAACATGAACACCTCGAACCCCTATGAGGGTGAACGCCGTGCCGGCACCGTCGGCTTCCCGCTGCCGGGGGTCGAGCTGCGCATTGTCGACGATGGCCGCGAAGTCGGCACCGGCGAGATCGGCATGATCGAGGTGCGCGGCCCTAACGTGTTCCAGGGCTATTGGCAGATGCCCGAGAAGACAGCCGAGGAACTGCGCCCCGATGGCTGGTTCATCACCGGTGACCTGGGCATGCGCGATGCTGACGGCTATGTCAGCATCGTCGGCCGCGGCAAGGACCTGATCATTTCCGGCGGCTTCAACGTTTACCCCAAGGAAATCGAAAGCCTGATCGACGATATTCCCGGCGTGCTGGAATCCGCTGTGATCGGCGTGCCGCATCCCGATTTCGGAGAAGGCGTGGTGGCGGTGATCGTCAAGGAGGACGAAAGCCTGACGCTTGAAGATATCACAGCCGAAACAGGCTCTAAACTGGCCAAATTCAAGCAGCCCAAGCATTACGAATTCGTGGCCGAGCTTCCCCGAAACACCATGGGCAAGGTGCAGAAAAAGGCGCTGCGCGAAACCTACGCCGGCCTCTTCGCGTAGGCCGGGCTTCAGCCCGGCACACCCTCAATCGGGGGCCAGCATGTAACCCGCCCCACGCACCGTCTGCAGATAGCGCGGCTGCTTCGGGTCGGTCTCGATCTTGCGGCGCAGCCGGGTAATCTGCACGTCCACCGCGCGTTCCTGCGCCTGCCCCCGGTCGCGGCCCAGGTCCTCGACCAGCTTCGTGCGGCTGACCGCCTCGCCGGGGCTCGACGCGAAGATGCGCATCAGCTGGCTTTCCGTTGCGGTCAGCCGGATCAGGTCTTCGCCCCGCCACAGCTCGCCGCGTTCCATGTCGTATCGGATATCGCCCAGGTGCAGCACCTTGGGCCGAACCTCTTCGCCCTGCGCCTCGGGCATCCGCCGCAGGATCGCGTTGATCCTCAGAAGCAGTTCCTTGGGCTCGAACGGCTTGGCCAGGTAATCGTCCGCCCCGGCCTCAAGTCCCGCAATCCGGTCCTCGGTCTCGCCCCGAGCAGTCAGAAGAAGGATCGGCGTGTTCGATGTCTCGCGCAGACTGCGCGTCAGGCTGATTCCGGTTTCACCGGGCATCATCACGTCCATCACGATCAGGTCGAAATCCAGCCCCGACAGGATGCGCCGCGCATGCGCCGCGTCCCGCGCCGCCGTCACCAGGAACCCGTTGCGGTTCAGGAATTTCTGCAAAAGCGTGCGGATACGTTCGTCATCATCGACGATCAGTAGATGTGGATCGAATTCGCTCATGCGCCGCCCTCCCGCAGGGCATTGTATTTCCGCCGCATCTCCGGGTCCATCATCGCCTCCAGCACGGTGCGAAACCCGGCAACGGCCTCAGGCCCGGCCTGGCGATAGGCCGCCCGCATCCGCGCGCGCTGCGCGTCACTCAGGCGCCGTTCCAGCGCCATGCCGTCCTCGGTCAGAAACAGGTTCCTCTCCCTACGGTCGGTGGTTCCGACCTTGCTTTCCACCAGACCGTCTTCGACCAGAGTACGCAAGACACGGTTCAGCGATTGCTTCGTGACCCCAAGGATTTCCAGCAGGTTGTTCACCGTCGTGCCCGGCGCCCGCGCGATGAAATGGATGGCCCGGTGATGCGCCCGGCCATAGGCCATCGTCGCCAGGATCCGGTCGGGATCGGCGGTGAAGCCGCGATAGGCAAAGAACATCGCCTCGATTCCCTGCCGCAACTGCTCGTCGGTCAGGAACAGAAGCGTCTCACCCCCTGTGCTTTCCGACATGCCGCACCCCTTCGATCACAAATTGCCTGTTCCTTACTCACAATACGTCAGCTTTGTTGACATTCCAAGACGCAACTGGTACCGAATCGCAGTTTTGGCGAAATATTATGTCCGCTCCGGACGTATATGGCGCAATAAATGCAAAGCTCGGACCTTGAAGGAGTAGAGAACATGACGGGCTATGATGATCGTGATGGCAAGATCTGGATGGATGGCAAGCTGGTCGACTGGCGTTCGGCTAACGTGCATATCCTGACCCACGCTTTGCATTACGCCTCCTCCGTATTCGAAGGCGAGCGGCTTTACGAGGGCAAGATCTTCCTTTCGCGCAAGCATTCCGAACGGCTGCGCAAATCCGGTGAACTGCTCGACATGCCGATCCCCTACTCGGTCGACGAAATCGAGGCGGCCAAGCAGGCCGTGGTCGAGGCCAACGGGCTGACCAATGCCTATGTGCGCGCGGTGGCCTGGCGTGGTGCGGGCGAAGACATGGGTGTCAGCTCAGCGCGCAACCCGGTGCGCATGGCCGTCGCGGCCTGGGAATGGGGAGACTACTACGGCGATGCCAAGTTCAAGGGCGCCAAGCTGGACCTCGCGAAATGGAAGCGCCCCAGCCCCGAAACCATCCCGACAGCGGCCAAGGCCGCGGGTCTCTACATGATCTGCACCATGTCGAAACACGCCGCCGAGGCCAAGGGCTGCTCGGACGCGATGTTCCTCGACTATCGCGGCTATGTCGCCGAGGCGACCGGCGCCAACATCTTCTTCGTCAAGGATGGCGAAGTACACACGCCCCTGCCCGATGCCATCCTGAACGGCCTGACCCGGCAAACCGTGATCGGCATGCTGCAGGAACGCGGCGTGAAAGTGCATGAGCGTCACATCCTGCCTGAAGAGCTGGACGGGATGGAACAATGCTGGCTCACCGGCTCCGCGGCCGAGGTCACCCCCGTCGGCCAGATCGCCGACTGGAACTTCGAGGTCGGCGCGCTGACCAGGGAAATTGCTACAAGTTACGAGAAACTTGTCCGCGAATGACAGCTGACAACCGCCTGAACGGCACCTTTTGGTCAGGATTCGATCCTACCCTTCGGAATGCGCAGCCGTTCCGGAGGGTTTTTCATGCAGTGCATCGGTGATGAGTGCGTCTCGCGGTCTGCGGCCCGAACCGCGCATGCCCCAACACGCCGCACGGGCCTGCGTAATGTCGCGCTGGGGATCATCTGCGCCGCCGCCGGATATGTCTCGGCGCGCCCCGTGCCGGATGTTGCCGGCGCTGGGCACCTGCCGATCCTTGCGCCGCCGATCGTGATGGTCTCGCATCTCGGGAACTGAGAGCGGCACCGTGCGCTGCATTAACTGAATCGCGCGTTAATCAATGGCGATTCCGCTGGCAGCCGGATGTCAGCCGGGGGGTGCACGCATGTCACCCCACTGTTTCCGACCGCGCGGTGGCGTTTACGATTTGACGTTGGCGGCCTTGTAAACGCGTTGCAGCTTGGCCATCCCACCGATCCAGCGGTCATAGTCGTTGACCTTGTTCTGCATGTATTGCGCCACCTCCGCATGCGGCAGAACCAGGAACTTTTCCGCCCGGATCGCATCCAGCGTTTTCTCGGCAACCTCTTGAGTCGAAAGGATTCCATCCGCCGTCGCGGGGTTCTCGCCGGCCCCGCGCACCATCGCTGTATCCACCCCTTGCGGGCACAGAACGGTCACGCGGATATTGTCATCCTTGTGCCCCAGCGCCAGCGCCTCGGCAAAGCCTACCGCGGCGTGTTTCGTCACCCCGTAAACCGCTGATCCGACTTGATTAAGAAGCCCCGCCGCACTGGCGGTATGCATGAAATACCCGCCTCCCCGCGCCTTCATTTTCGGCACCAGGTGGCGCGCGGCGTGCACGTGCGCCATCACGTTCACCGCCCAGGCCTTGTTCCACTCCTCGGTGCTTGCGAACGCGATGTTATCGAATGATTCATCAAGGCCCGTCAGGATGCCCGCATTCGAACACATCAGGTCGATCGGTCCGATTTCATCCTCGACCTTGTCGATCATCGCTTCGACCTGGGCCTGATCGCCTACATCGCAGGCAATCGCCGTGCCGCCAACTAGGCGTGCGGTTTCTTCGGCGCCTTCGATCTTCAGGTCGACGGCCACAACGTGTTTTGCACCCGCCGCCGCCAGTGCCTCGCACAGTGCGCGGCCGATGCCCTGCGCCGCGCCCGTGACGACGGCGATCTTTCCCTGAATGTCCACTGGTTTGCCCTCCCGTTTACCGGGGGCTCACCCCCCGCAGCCGCTCTGACCGGCGGCGCAACAGTTCCACCGTGGTCAGAAGCAGGATCGAAATGATCACGAGGATCGTTGCAACCGACAGAATTGCCGGGCTGATCTGCTCGCGGATACCGTTCCACATTTGCCGGGGGATGGTCTGTTCGTCCAGACCGCCGACGAAGAGAACAACCACAACTTCGTCAAATGACGTAACGAAAGCGAACAGCGCGCCCGAAATCACGCCGGGCAGGATCAGCGGCATCTGCACCCGGCGGAACGTTGTGACAGGATCCGCACCCAGACTGGCCGAGGCACGCGTCAGCGAGTGATCGAAGCCCACCAGCGTTGCCGTAACCGTGATGATGACAAACGGAATCCCCAGCGTCGCGTGCGCCAGGATGATCCCGAGATACGGAATACCCCAGTTCTGCATCCCGATGCTCGAGTAGAAAAAGAACAGCCCTGTTGCCACGATGATGATCGGCACGATCATCGGCGAAATCAGCATCGCCATGATCGCCCGGCGATAGGGCATTTCGGGGCGTGACAGGCCAAGGGCCGCGACCGTGCCAAGCGACGTGGCCAGAATGGTCGAGAAGAACCCGACAATGATAGAGTTCTTGGCGGCGTTGATCCAGTTCGCGTTGGCCCAGGCATCCGCCCACCAGCTTGTATCGCGCGGCGCTTCAGGCTCAAGCATGCCGAAGGTCAGCAGCAGGTCATACCAGCGCATGGAATACCCGGTGGGATCCAGCTTCAGCATTTTTTCGGTGAAGGTGAAATAAGGCTCGACGTTGAAGCTGAGCGGGATCACCACGAGGATCGGCGCGATCAGGAACAGGAAGATCAGCGCACAGATCACCAGGTAGGCGTAATGCCAGATCCGCTCGAGAGTCGACGCGTGTTTGGGAAGTGCCATGTCTTACCCCAGTTTCAGGTTGTCGATGCCGATCAGGCGATCGTAGAGCCAGTAAAGGATCAGGATGCCGGCCAGCAGCAGCGCCGCCAGCGCCGCCGCCAGCGACCAGTTGAGCGAGTTCTGCATATGGAAGGCGATGAGGTTCGAGATCAGCTGGCCATCGGCGCCACCGACAAGGGCGGGCGTGATGTAGTAGCCAACAGCCAGGATGAAGACGAGCAGCGCACCGGCCCCGATGCCCGGTACGGTCTGCGGGAAGTAGATCCGGCGAAAGGCCGTCCAGCTGGTTGCGCCCAGGCTGCGCGCGGCGCGCACATAGGAGGGGTTGATCGGCCGCATCACCGAATAGAGTGGCAGCACCATGAACGGCAGCAGGATGTGTGTCATCGCCACAACCGTGCCGATCTGGTTGTACATCATCTGAAGCCGGTTATCGTCGCCCAGGATACCCATCCCCACGAGCGCATCGTTAACCACCCCTTGAGATTGAAGAAGCACCATCCAGCTTGTCGTTCGCACCAGAAGCGATGTCCAGAACGGCAACAGGACGAAGATCATCAGGAGGTTCGAATAGCGCAGCGGCAGCGTCGCCAGAAGATGCGCGATCGGGTAACCCAGAAGGAAGGTCAGGAAGGTGATCAGCACCGACAGGAACAGCGTTCGGGTGAACAGCTTGATGTAGATCTGCCGGTTCTCGTCGACACTGACGATCTCGCCGTCGGCATTCTTGGAGCGGTCCAGGGCAGCAAGGTAGAAATTGAACGTATAAGCGGAGGACGCATCGCGCATGACGCGCCAAAGTTCCGGGTCGGCCCATTCCTCATCAACATCCAGGAATGCTTCCTTGTAAGGCGGGTCCATACGTTCCGCACGGCGGGCCGCCTTGGTGAACATCGAACGCGAGCCGCCGCGCTCATAGTTCACGCGGGTGCCAACCTGACCGGGGGCGCGCAATTCGCGAAGCAGCAGCATGTCTTCGTGCAGCGCCGCAAAGGCTGCCTCGTCCGGCTCGGTTCCGGCGGGGTTTTCATCGAACCATACCTTGAGGTTCGTCATGATCGGCGTGCGCTTTCCGCTGCCGATATCCTCGTGCATGACGAAGCCTGGGTTGTAGACCGATTGATGCAGCATTTGCCCGATCGGCATGACAAAGGTGATCAGGATGAATGCCAGAAGCGGTAAAACCAGCAGAAAGGCGCGGCGTCGCGCACGTGCCTGGGCACGGATCAGCGCCGCTTTCAGCGGCTTGCCATCAGCCGTCGTCAGCATTTCGGGCTTTCCGTTTGCGGTCGCGTCGGTCATGTCCGTTTTACACCCTGTCCCTGAGGTCGGACGGGCCTTTGGCGGCCCGCCCTTTATCGCAAGGCCCCGGCCAGACAGGCCGGGGGCAAGGGCCGGCTTAGTTTGCCAGCCAGGCGTTGAAGCGCTCGTTCAGCTCTGCGTCCATGTCGACCCAGAACTCGAAGTTGTTGACCAGCGCGTTTTCGAGGTTCGCCGCAGCCGTCGGCATGTGCGGTGCCATCTCGGTTTTGCCGTCCGAGTAGAGACCCACCATCGCACCCGAAGATTTACGTGCGGGGCCATAGCTGATCCAGCTGGCTTGGTCGGCGAGGCGCTTCGTATCGGTCGAGAACGCGATGAACTTCATTGCCGCGTCCTTGTTCGGCGCGCCCTTGGGAACCACGAACAGGTCGAAGTCGAGGATCTGGCCATCCCAGACGATTTCCAGCGGCTGGCCTTCGCCAACGGCGGCGTTGAAGATACGGCCGTTATAGGCGGTCGACATCACCACTTCGCCATCGGCCAGCAGCTGCGGCGGCTGCGCGCCGGCTTCCCACCAGACGATATCGTCCTTGATGGTGTCGAGCTTGGTAAACGCGCGGTCGATGCCTTCGTCCGTTTCCAGGACGTCATAGACTTCGCCAGCCGGAACGCCATCGGCCATCAGGGCCATTTCCAGCGTGGCCTTGGCCGATTTGCGCAGACCACGTTTGCCGGGAAACTTCCCGGTGTCGAAGAAGTCGGCGATGGTGGTCGGCGTGCCATCCACGTTTTCGCTGTTGTAGGCCATCACGGTCGACCAGACGATGTTTGCAACTGCACAATCCTGCAGCGCGCCCTCGATGAAGTCATCGGTCGCTGCGGTGCCATCCGGGGCTGCCGGCAGCATGCCATGATCGATCGGCTCCAGCAGACCTTCGTCGCACAGGCGCACGGCGTCCGAGAATTCCACGTCGGCCACGTCGATCGAGACGTTGCCGGCTTCTACCTGGGCCTTGATCGGCGTCGCCGGGTTGTCGGCATCGACCGAGTTCACCTTGATGCCGGTCTCGGCGGTAAACGGCTTGTGGTAGGCTTCGACCTGCGATTTGGTGTAGGCGCCGCCCCAGGACATAACGGTAACTTCCTGAGCCTGTGCGCCAAAGGCGACACCGGTCAGAGCCGTTGCCATGAGTACAGATTTGAGCTTCATAAGCTTTCTCCCTTGTTAACCCGTTCGATTTTAAGGACCGCCGTTCCGGGTTTAACGGCTTGGTCCGTGCAGTAACTCCAGGCCAGCAGGGCCGGAGTGTTCACATCATGCATCAAGAGCCCGGCAATCCCGCGGCAACCATCCGATCTCGATATGCTCGCCCGGAGTCATGCGTTTCTGATCGGGCGCGTTCCGGGTCTTGACGATGAACTCGTCATTTCCTGCGACGCGAAGGCGCGTGCGGAAAATGTCACCCATGTAGATGAATTCCAGCACTTCCGCCTTCAGCGTATGGGCTCCCTCGGTGAGACGCGCGGGGTTGGTTTCAACGCGCTCGGGACGGATGGACACACGGGTACGTTCGCCTGGCTTGCTGACGTTGATCGGATTGCAGTCGATCAGTTCGCCATCGTCCAGCTGGACAAGGGCAAGGCCATTCTTGATTTCCTTGATCGTCCCTTCGAGCGTATTGTTCTCACCGATAAACTGCGCAACGAAACTGTTTTGCGGCTCTTCGTAGAGTTTGTCCGGCGTATCGAGCTGCTGGATGATCCCGTCATCGAATACGGCCACACGGTCGGACATGGTCAGCGCTTCGGTCTGGTCGTGCGTCACGTAGACCACGGTGATGCCCAGTTCGTGCGCCAGGTTTGTGATCTCGAACTGCATCTTTTCGCGCAGTTGCTTGTCCAGCGCGCCCAGGGGTTCATCCATCAACACCAGTTCGGGCTCGAACACCAGAGCGCGCGCCAGCGCGACCCGCTGCTGCTGACCACCCGAGAGTTGCGCCGGGCGGCGTTTACCGAAACTTCCCATTTCCACCATGTTGAGCGCGCGCATGACCTTGGCTTCACGGTCGGATTTGCCGATGCCGCGCACTTCGAGCGGGAAGGACAGGTTTTCCTCGATCGTCATATGCGGGAACAGGGCGTAGTTCTGGAACACCATCCCGATGCCGCGCTTGTGCGGCGGGATATTGTTGATCGAATTCCCGTTCAGACGGATATCGCCATGGGTGGCAGTTTCAAAACCGGCCAGCATCATCAGGCAGGTTGTCTTGCCCGATCCGGATGGCCCCAGCATCGTGAGGAATTCACCCTTCGGCAATGTGAGATTGAGATCTTTTACGACGAGTGTTTCACCGTCATAACTTTTCTGTACGCGATCGAATTCAACGAACGCATCCGAACTCTGCGAAGATGCCAATTTTGGCTCCCTGTTTTACTTTTCGGTCTGTGCCGAATGTCGACTCGTATGTAAAACGCGTGTTGCCGCGGGTTGCAACTGGTTTGCGGCATTTCGAGGCAATTTGCGCCAAAAGATAAAAAATGGGGCAGTGCTCTGCGCTATATTGCAGCGAAACGCGTGTATTCCTCGCGATTTCGTGGTCCGGGTCGCCGAAATCGTTCACGACGTCGCAAACGGCACCGGACCGGTCTCTATGAAGGGTCTAACTGTAAAGGCGTATTCCGGGAGTGAAACGAGATGGCAAGAAACAAAGTGGCGTTCAGCACTGCCGAATATGATCGGCGCCTCGCCAAGACACGCGCGGCAATGGCCGAAAGGGGACTTGATGTGCTGTTCGTCGAGGATCCGTCGAACATGGCCTGGCTGACGGGGTATGACGGCTGGTCATTTTACGTTCACCAGGGAGTTGTCCTGAGGCTTGAGGGCGACCCGATCTGGTGGGGCAGGAACATGGACGCGAACGGCGCGCGCCGCACTGCCTGGTTGAGCGAAGATTGCCTGCGCCCCTACGGTGACGAGTTCGTGCAATCGACAACCCGCCACCCGATGCAGCACCTTTCGGCGCTTTTGGCAGAGCTGGGATTTGAAAAGGCGCGCATCGGTGTCGAGATGGAAAACTATTACTTCTCGGCCAAGGCCTACACAACGATGTGCGCATCTCTGCCGAACGCCGAAATCGTCGATGCGACTGCGCTGGTGAACTGGCAGCGCGCGGTCAAATCGGATGAAGAGATCGCATTGATGCGCCGCGCTGCGCGAATTGCCGAGAAAATGGTCGACGGCGCGATCGACCGGGCCGAACCCGGATTGCGCAAGAACGAACTGGTTGCCGAGATTTACCGGGACGCATTGCTGGGCGTTGATGACGACTGGGGCGATTATCCGGCCATCGTGCCGATGTGTCCGTCGGGGGCCGACGCCTCGGCGCCGCACCTGACGTGGGATGGCGAACACCTGAAAAAGGGCGAATGCACCTTTTTCGAACTCGCCGGGGTCTATCGCCGCTATCACACCCCATTTTGCCGGACCGTCTTTCTGGGAACACCGCCAGAGGAGATGACGCGTGCCGAGGCCGCGCTGGTGGAAGGACTCGAGGCCGGGCTGGAAGCGGCGCGGCCCGGAAACCGCGCCCGCGATATTGCCAATGCGCTGGCCGCCCCGTTGGAGAGGGCCGGCATCGAACGCGGTGCGCGTTGTGGCTATCCGATCGGCCTGTCCTATCCGCCTGATTGGGGCGAGCGGACGATCTCGCTCAGATCCGAGGACGATACGATCCTTGAACAGGGCATGACTTTTCATTTCATGCCTGGCATCTGGGCGCCTGAATGGGGGCTGGAAATCACCGAGCCGATCCTGATACGCGAAGAAGGCGCCGCCGAGCCCTTCTGCAACCGTCCGCGAAAGCTGTTCGTGAAATCATGACCGATCTGGCCCGCACCATAGAAATCCTGCGCGATCTCATCGCCTTTCCGACAGTTTCTTCGGACAGCAACCTGGACATGATCCAGCACATGGGCGCGTTGCTGCATGATCTGGGGGCCAAGGTTGACATCTATGCAGATGAAACGGGGACCAAGGCAAACCTGTTCGCGACCATCGGGCCGGAACGCGATGGCGGCATTGTGCTTTCCGGTCATTCCGATGTCGTCCCGGTGGCGGACCAGGATTGGCGCAGCGATCCGTTCCAGCTGTATGAAGCCAACGACCGGTTTTACGGACGCGGAGCCTGTGACATGAAGGGATTCATCGCCGCCACGCTGGCCATGGCCCCGACCTTTGCCGAGCGTGAACTGGCGCGCCCATTGCACTTCGCGTTCACCCATGACGAAGAGGTCGGATGTTTGGGGGCGCAGGCACTTGTTCCGCAATTGCAGGCAAGCGGGATCAGGCCTGCAATGGCGATCATTGGTGAGCCGACGATGATGAAGATCATCGAAGGCCACAAAGGTTGCTGTGAGTACACCACGCGCTTTACGGGGCTCGAAGGGCATGGATCGGCCCCCGACCGCGGGGTAAACGCTGCGGAGTACGCCGTGCGCTACGTGTCACGCCTGTTGGAGTTGCGTGAAGAATTGAAGACCCGCGCACCGAAAGGCGGGCGTTTCGATCCCCCATGGACAACGGTAAATATCGGACGTGTTGGTGGCGGCGTGGCCCATAACGTAATCGTCGGCAAGGCCGAGGTGGAGTGGGAGTTCCGCCCGGTTCAGTCCACCGATTTCGACTATGTGAAATCCGAGATCGCCCGCTATGCGGATGATGTCCTTCTTCCGGCAATGCGAGCCGTGCATCCGGATGCCGCGATCGAAACCGAGGTGATCGGCGAGGTCGCGGGGCTTGAGCCAATGACTGACAACGAGGCACGCGACCTGGTGGCCGGCTTGACGGGCGACAATGGCGCAGACGTCGTTGCCTTCGGGACCGAGGCGGGCCTTTTCCAGTCGATCGGAATGTCCGCGGTCGTCTGCGGGCCCGGCTCGATCGAGCAGGCGCACAAGCCTGACGAATTCATCGCGCTGGATCAGCTTTCGGCTTGTCTCGATATGCTCAGGGGGTTGGGTAGCAAGATCGCGGCTTAGGACAGGTAATCCCGGCGCAGATCGCGTTTCAGGATCTTTCCGATCTCGCTACGAGGCAAACTGTCCCGGATGACGACATTCGAAAGGCGCTGGCTCTTGCCCAGCTTCTCGTTGGCCTTGGTCAGAACATCCGCCGCGCCGCACGTCGCACCTTGGCGCAGGACGACGAAGCCCAGCGGTGTTTCTCCCCATTCATCAGAAGGAACGCCAACCACGGCGGCATCGGTTACGTCCGGATCAGCGAGAAGGACAAGCTCAAGATCATTGGCATAGATATTCAGACCGCCCGAGATGATCATGTCCTTCTTCCGGTCGCTCAGCACCAGAAACCCGTCTTCGTCGAAACTGCCCATGTCACCAGACCGGAAAAACACGCGACCCGTTTCATCTGTCCAAAGTGTTTCGCGGGTCAGATCATCACGTCCGAAATAGCCCGACATCATGGCTCCCGACCGCCCGCAAATCTCCCCGATCTGGCCCGGCGGAACTTCGGTGCCGTTTTCGTCGATCAACCGGATTTCGACACCCGGTGCCGGCTTACCGACTGTGTGCAGCTTGTCAGGAAATTCATGTGCGGCCAAGACGGTCACGCCGCCTCCTTCTGTCAGGCCATAGTATTCGGTCAGCCCACCCGGGAAGCGGGCCAGAACATCGCGCTTGATATCTTCACGCAACGGCGCGGATGTCGAGAATTTCGCCTTCATCGACGACAGATCGAAATTGCCGAAATCGGGGTGCTCCATGATCCGCTTGTACTGAACCGGGACCAGCATCGTATGCGTGATGCTTTCGGCTTCAACGATTTCCAGATAGCGGCGCACGTCAAACTTGCGCATCAAGTGCACGCAGGAGCCTCCGGCCATTGTCGGCAGGAATGACACGATTGTCGTGTTTGAATAGAGAGGCGTGGAAAGCAGCGTCCTGGCGTCGTTCAGATATCCCAATGGTTCGATCCGCTCCATCTGCACGGCCCGCATATAGTGATTGTGCAGGATGCCCTTGGGCGTTCCGGTGGTGCCGGATGAATAGATCAGGTTGAAAGCATCCTGCATCCCGATCGGGATCATCGGGTCCCGGATATCCGCTGAATCGCGCATGACCGTGTAGTCTCGCCAACCTTCCTGTGCAAAATCGATGGCGATTTTTTCCAGTTCCAGGTCCGGTAGGAAGGGCGCCGCCAATGTGCGATATTGTTCTGAGAGAAAAAGCACCTTCGGCTGACAATCCGCGACCATCTTTCCAAGCGCATCTGACGAAGCCATGGTGGAAAGGGGCACAAGGCACGCGCCCGCCCGTGTCGCCCCCAGGAAAATCTCTGCGTAGTCGGCGCTGTTTTCCGACAGAACGGCGACGCGATCGCACCTCTCGATCCCCAGGGCGATAAGGGCATTGGCAACCTGGTTGATCCGTTGGTCCAGCATCCGCCACGTGAGCCGCGTTTTGCCTTCGACCAGCGCTTCGCGATCCGCGTTTCGCTTTGCCGCACCGCGGATCATGTCGACTACGGTTTTCGCGGGTTCGGTTTCCGGTTTGCCCGGTTGAAATTCGATCACGCCCAGCCCTCCATCCTGTAGGGCCAGATCGTCATTTCGGCGCGTTGAGATATCAAGACGAACGTTGCGTTGCAGTGCCCGGAGGATTAACTCGCGGCGACCATAAGGCCATCTTCCTTGATCTTCGCATGGCATTCATCCAGCGATTTCCAGGCGCGTTCGATCAGAATGTCGATCTCGTCTTTCGAGATGACGAGCGGCGGCGAAATGATCATTCGATCGCCGACATGGCGCATGACCAGATTGTTGGCGAAACAGCGTTCGCGGCAGACGAAGCCGACGGTCCCGGGATCGGCTGCAAACTTGGCGCGCGAAGCCTTATCCGGCGTCAGGGCGATCGAACCCATCATGCCAACGATGCGGGCCTCTCCAACCAGCGGATGATCAGCCAGCGTTTCCCACTTCTGCTTGAGGTAAGGCGCAGTTTCCGCGCCGCAGGTCTCGACAATTTTTTCCTCGTCGAGGATGCGCAGGTTTTCCAAAGCGACCGCAGCGGCAACAGGGTGGCCCGAATAGGTATAGCCGTGGTTGAACTCGCAGGCATTGATCACTTCGGCGACCTCGTCGCAGACGATCGACCCACCAATCGGCGCGTAACCCGAGCTGAGCCCCTTGGCGATCGTCATGATATGTGGACGGATGCCCATGGTCTGGCTTCCGAACCACTGTCCGGTTCTTCCGAAACCGCAGATCACTTCGTCCGCGATCAGCAGGATTTCGTACTTGTCGCAAATGCGCTGGATCTCGGGCCAGTAGGTCTCGGGGGGCACAATCACGCCGCCCGCGCCCTGAACGGGTTCGGCAATGAATGCGGCAACCTTGTCTTCCCCGAGTTCGAGGATCGCCTTCTCCAGCGCCTGCGCACGTTGAAGGCCGAACTCCTCCGGGCTCATGTCGCCACCTTCTGCCCACCAGTGAGGCTGATCGATGTGATGGATGCCGGGAATCGGCAGGCCTCCCTGTTCATGCATGGGCGTCATCCCGCCCAGTGACGCGCCGCCCATCGTTGATCCGTGATAGGCGTTCTTGCGGCTGATGATGATATGTTTTTCCGGTTTTCCTTTTTGCGCCCAGTAGGTGCGGACCATACGAATGTTGGTATCGTTGGCCTCAGATCCCGACCCGGCATAGAACACGTGGTTCAGATCGCCCGGGGCCAGTTCCGCGAGACGCCTGGACAATGCAATGGCGGGCACGTGCGTGGTTTGGAAGAACGTGTTGTAGTAGGGAAGTTCGCGCATCTGGCGGGCCGCCACCTCGGCCAGTTCCTCGCGGCCGTAACCGATGTTCACGCACCACAGCCCTGCCATTGCATCCAGAATCTGGTTGCCGTCGCTATCCGTCAGCGTGACGCCGTTTGCCCGGGTGATCACGCGCGCGCCTTTTTGGGCCAGCTGATCGCCGGTTGAGAACGGGTGCATATGGTAAGCGGCATCAAGTGCCTGCAGTTCGGCGGTCGGCATATGGTTGGTGATCTGTGGCATCGGGAATCTCTTGCGGTCGAGCATTTGGGAACCACGGTCTAAGCCGTGGATTAGTCACGATCAGAATATGATCAAATTATGGGGTGTCAATCGAATCGTCGGTTCAGACAATCGATTCGGAGAGGGCCTGCCGAACCTGCTCCATGCCTTGAATGACATCATCGCGCATGGCGCTGGCCGCGGCTTCTGCGTCGCCTGCGCGCATCGCTTCGATGGCTTCCTTGTGCTGATCGGGCAAGTTCTGCGTGCCGATCCTGCCGCACACCATGCGCAGGGACGGCCCGAAACGCAGCCATAGGCCATCTGCGATCGCTGACAGGATCGGCGCGTCGGCGATCGCGTAAAGCGAAGCATGAAACAGGTAGTTCTCCTCGAGATAGGCCCGGACGTTTCCGCTTGTAATTGCAGCGTCCAGCCGGGCGTCAATCGCGGCCAGCCCGGCGATGTTCTCGGGTGTCGCCCGTGTGGCCGCACGCAGGGCCAGTTCAGTCTCAATTGCCTGTCTGGCATGGATTAATTCGTCGACATTGCCGGGGCTCAGCATAGGCACGCCGACCCGACGGTTGCCACTTGCTTCCAGCGCGCCTTCGGCGACGAGCCGGCGTATCGCCTCTCGCACCGGGGTCATTCCCGCGCCCATCATTTCGGTCAGCCCCTGGATCGTGACGGGCTGACCCGGGGCGAGTTCTCCGAACAGTATATGCGCGCGAAGTTGCCGATAGACGAGTTCATGCACGGGCAGCGCAGGAGTGGGGCCATCCGTGGATAGCTTATTCACAGCCCAGTTTGCCGCATTGTTGTTCATTTCGCCTAACCCGCTTTCGTCTCATGCTGGAATTTTCCAAGCTTACAGGTAGGGGACGAAAAAAGCCATGTTGCATGACGTGCCAAAAATTGATCAAATCTCATGCAATGGGGCGAACAAACCCACTCAATAGGGAGACTGATATGAAGAAACGAATGCTGACCGCGGTTGCGTCTGTAGCACTTTTCGCGGGTGCCGCTTACGCGGAGGAGGTCCGGGTCTACAACTGGTCGGACTACATCGATGAAGAGCTACTGACCAAGTTCGAGGAAGAAACCGGCCTCGACCTGATTTACGACGTGTTCGACAGCAACGAGGTTCTTGAAACCAAGATGCTCGCGGGCGGATCGGGCTATGATGTCGTTGTGCCGTCGGGCACATTCCTTCAGCGCCAGATCACCGCAGGTGCCTTCCAGAAGCTCGACAAGTCGAAACTGCCCAATCTGGCGAACATGTGGGACGTGATCTCGGAACGAACCGCAGCCTATGATCCCGGAAACGAGTATTCGATCAACTACATGTGGGGCACAACGGGCATCGGGGTGAATGTCGGCAAGGTGAAGGAAGCGCTTGGCGAAGATGCACCCATGAACAGCTGGAGCCTGGTATTCGACCCGGCCAACATGGAAAAGCTTGCCGGCTGCGGCGTGCATTTCCTGGACGCACCAGCCGAGATGATCCCGGCAGCGCTAAACTATATCGGTGAAAACCCGGACAGCCATGACCCGGACGTGATCGCCAAGGCCGAAGGCGTTTTCATGCCCGTACGCCCGCATATCCAGAAGTTCCACAGCTCGGAATACATCAATGCGCTGGCCAATGGCGACATCTGTGTCGCCGTTGGCTGGTCGGGGGATATTCTTCAGGCGCGTGATCGCGCCGACGAAGCGGGCAACGGTGTCGAGATCGCCTATTTCGCCCCCAAGGAAGGTGCACAGATGTGGTTTGACCAGATGGCCATTCCGGCAGACGCCCCGAACCCCGACGGCGCGCACAAGTTCCTGAACTTCATCATGGACGCGAACAACATGGCGGCCGCGTCGAACTACGTCTACTACGCCAACGGCAACAAGGCGTCGCAGGAATTCCTGGAGGAAGACGTGATCGGCGATCCGGCGATCTATCCGGACGAGGCGTCGATGGCGAACACGTTCACCACCACGCCCTATCCGGCCAAGGTTCAACGGGTCGTCACCCGGCTCTGGACCAAGATCAAGTCCGGTACCTGATCCATCCAACTGGCCCACACCCCACAGGTGTGGGCCTTTTACCTTTAGGAGATGCGGATGGCGCAAACCGCGTTTGCCCCGTGGGATGATCCCGAAGCCAAACCCCTTATCGAGTTTCGCCACGTCACGAAACGGTTTGGAGATTTCATCGCGATCGATGATTTGTCCCTCGAAATCTACGAGCGCGAGTTCTTCGCGCTTTTGGGCCCTTCGGGCTGTGGCAAGACGACGATGATGCGCATGTTAGCGGGGTTTGAACCGCCAAGCGCAGGCACGATCCTGCTGTCTGGTCAGGACATTGCGCCGGTGCCGCCGAACAAGCGCGCAGTGAACATGATGTTCCAGTCTTACGCGCTTTTCCCGCATCTGACCGTCTGGGACAATATTGCCTTCGGGCTCAAACGGGACAAGTTGCCGAAAGAGGCGATCGAGGCGCGTGTCGCGGAGATGTTGAAGCTGACACGCCTTGAAAAGTTCGCCCGGCGCAAACCGCACCAGATATCCGGTGGCCAGCGGCAGCGTGTGGCACTGGCGCGCAGCCTGGCAAAGGCGCCTAAACTGTTGCTTCTGGATGAACCACTGGGTGCGCTGGACAAGAAGCTGCGACAGGATACCCAGTTCGAGCTGATGGATATCCAGGAAAAGACCGGCACCACCTTCGTGATCGTCACCCACGATCAGGAAGAGGCAATGACCGTGGCAAGCCGTGTTGCAGTTATGGACGAGGGACGATTGATCCAGGTGGATACGCCCGACCGGATCTACGAATATCCCAACTCGGTCTATGTCGCGGACTTCATCGGCGACGTGAACATTATCGAGGGCCACGCGGAAAAATCGGGCGACGGATACGAGGTAACCTTTGCCGAGGGCCAACCGAAACTGCGCGCGAAAACGGCAAACGGTTTGCGCGGGTCAGGGCGATGCTATCTCGCTATTCGGCCGGAGAAAATCGCGATCTCGTCGCAAGAGCCGCAGGATGCCGCCAATGCCGTCAGGGGGGTGATCGATGATATTGCCTATCTCGGAAACCTTTCCACCTACTATGTGCGACTGGACAATGGCAAAATCATCAAGGCGCAAACGGCAAATACGCGCCGGATCGCCAAGCGCGACCTGACTTGGGAAGACTCTGTCTGGCTGAGCTGGACCGACACAGCCGCAGTGGTTCTGGAGAACTGAGATGCGGCGCCTGCTACTCATCTCCGTTCCGTACCTCTGGCTGCTGGCGCTGTTTCTGGTGCCTTTCTTCATCGTTCTGAAAATCTCGCTTTCGGACACGGCACTTGCGATCCCGCCCTATACGCCAACACTGGATCTGGGCGCAGGTTGGGCAGGACTGAAGGGCTTTTTCGCCGAGCTTGACCTTGAAAACTTCTGGTTCCTGACGACCGATGACCTGTATTGGAAGGCTTACCTGTCCAGTGTCTGGATCGCGCTATTTTCGACATTGCTGACGCTGATCGTCGGCTATCCGATCGCCTATGGCATGGCCCAGGCGCGCGAAGAATGGCGCCCGACCCTGATGATGCTGGTGATCCTGCCGTTCTGGACCAGCTTCCTGATCCGGGTCTATTCGTGGATGGGTATCCTGAGCCAGGAGGGGGTGCTGAACCAGTTCCTGATGTGGAGCGGGGTTATCTCCGATCCGCTGATGATTCTGAACACCAACACGGCGGTCTATATCGGGATCGTTTATACCTACCTACCGTTCATGATCCTGCCGATCTATGCCGCTCTGGAGAAACTCGACATATCCTTGATCGAGGCGGCCGAGGATTTGGGGTGCTCGCGGTTTCAGGCGTTCTGGCTGGTGACAGTGCCACTGTCGAAGAACGGCATCATCGCGGGCTGTTTCCTGGTCTTCATCCCGGCCCTGGGCGAGTTCGTCATCCCGTCGCTTCTGGGCGGGTCACAGACCCTGATGATCGGCAAGGTGTTGTGGGAAGAGTTCTTCAACAACCGCGACTGGCCGGTGGCAAGCGCCGTGGCGGTGATCTTGTTGCTGATCCTGATCATTCCCATCATCCTGTTCCAGCGCAATGAGCAGAAACAGAGGGAGGCCGAGGGATGAGACGGTTTTCCTGGTTCAATGCCACGTCGCTGACGCTGGGCTTTGCGTTTCTCTACATGCCGATGGTCATCCTGATCATCTACAGCTTCAACGAGTCGAAGCTGGTGACTGTCTGGGCCGGGTTCAGCACGAAATGGTACGGCGAACTTCTGCAGAACGAGGCGTTCTTGAGTGCGGCCTGGGTCACGGCGAAGGTGGCGGTGGCTTCCTCGACCATTGCAACGGTTCTTGGAACGATGGCGGCTTATGTTCTCGTACGCGCGGGGCGTTTTCGGGGGCGCACGCTGTTTTCCGGCATGATCTATGCGCCGCTGGTGATGCCCGAAGTGATCACCGGCCTGTCACTGCTCCTGTTGTTCATCGGGATCGGCCTGGACCGGGGCGTAATGACGATCATTCTGGCGCATACCACGTTTTCGATGTGCTACGTCTCGGTTGTCGTGTCCTCGCGGCTGGTGAGTTTTGATCGCTCGCTTGAAGAGGCGGCGCTTGACTTGGGATGCTCGCCTTTCGAGGCGTTTCGGCTTGTCACGCTGCCGATCATTGCGCCTGCGGTTATTTCGGGCTGGCTCTTGGCGTTTACACTTTCGCTCGATGATCTGGTGATCGCGTCTTTCACGTCCGGGCCGTCGGCCACGACCCTGCCGATCAAGATATTCTCTGCGGTTCGCCTCGGGGTCAGCCCCGAGATCAACGCTCTGTCCACGATCATGATCGGGATCGTCACCGTGGGCGTGATCACCGCGTCGCTGATCTCGAAGCGGGCAAGCCTGCGATTGCAGGCCGAAGAACAGGCCGCCGCGCGTACCTGATCATGAAACGGATATTCGCCCGCCACGCCTATGACGACGCCCGCATCGCCGGGTGCTACTGGGCCGAGGCGGTGCCCGATCGTCTTTTGCAGCGCCCCGATCTGGCCGGTGACCAAAAGGCCGATGTCGTTGTCATCGGGGGCGGGTTTACCGGTCTGTCTGCGGCGCTGGCGCTGGCAAAGGATGGTGCCGATGTCATGGTGCTTGATGCGGTTTTTCCCGGATGGGGTGCGTCGGGCCGGAACGGTGGATTTTGCTGTCTGGGCGGCAGCAAGTTGGACAATTCGTCGTTGGAGCGATCCGTCGGCGTAGCTGGACGGCGCGAATGGCGCGCAGCGGAAAAAGCAGCCATCGAACTGGTGGATGATCTGTTGACGCGCCACGGTCTCGATGTTGATCGCCACTCGGACGGCGAGACCCTGCTTGCGCATAAACCGACCTTTGCCCGCTTCGAAGACGAGATCGCCGAGGTCGAGCGAGACTATGGCGTGACGCCGGAAATCCTGACGCGGGACATGCTGGCAGAAAGAGGGCTGGCAGGGGGTTTTCATGGCGGCATGACGGTTCCGCTCGGGTTCGCACTGCACCCGCGGAAATACCTTGTAGGATTGCTAACTGCGGCAGAAGCCGCAGGCGCCCGCGTTTTTGGCAACAGCCCCGTCGCCGGGATCGAGCGTATTGGAAGCGGTTGGCGTGTATCGACGCCAAGGGGTCATGTTGATTGCAGCCAGGTGATCATTGCGACCAATGGCTATTCCAGCGAGGACGTGCCCGATTGGATGGCAGGGCGATACATGCCGGCCCAGTCGAGCGTGATCGTGACCCGGCCAATGAGTGACAGCGAACTGGCCGCGCAGGGCTGGACATCGCACCAGATGGCCTATGACACACGGCGCCTGCTGCATTACTTTCACCTGATGCCCGAAAACCGGTTCCTGTTCGGAATGCGTGGCGGCCTCCGCGCATCGCCGGGTGCCGAAGCCGGCATCTCCCGCGCGATCCGGCGTGATTTCGACGCCATGTTTCCTGCATGGCGGGGAGTCGAAACAACGCATTACTGGAGCGGAATGGTCTGCCTTGCGCCGAAACTGGCGCCATTCTGCGGCGAGGTCCCGGACATGCCGGGCGTTTTCGCGGGGTATGCCTATCACGGCAATGGCGTGGCGATGGCGTCGTATTGCGGTGCGCTTCTGGCCGATCTGGTGCAGGGGCGGTCGCCCGACAGGCCCTATCCAGAGATCATGAAAAAACCGCCCGGGCGTTTTCCGCTCGGACGGTTTCGCAGGGCTATCATGTTCGCAGCCTATGCCGGGTTCTGGCTGCGCGACCGTTTTTCCTAGGCGGCGGAGAAACCGGCATCGAGGGCATCGAGGATCGTCTGAACCTCGCTTTCGGTGATGGTCAACGGGGGCGACATCAGGATGTTGTGCATGCCCAAACGCACCATCGCGCCCGCCTCGTAGGCGGTCTTGTGAATGCGTTTCATCGTGGGCATGTCCATCGGCGTCTTGGCCGCCTTGTCGCTGACAAGTTCGATCCCGGTCATCAAGCCGTGACCGCCACGAACATCACCGATGATGTCGTGCTTTTCAGCCAGTTTCAGCACGCCTTCGTAAAGCTGTGTGCCACGCGCCGCGGCGTTTGTCTTGGTATCCAGGCGCAGCGTTTCCGACAAACAGGCGGTTACTGCTGCCGCACCGACAGGATGGGCCGAGTAGGTGTAGCCGTGGAAGATAGCCCCTTCGCCTGTGGTGTCGTTTTCGAACACGTCGGCGACTTTCTCACCCATCAGGGCGGCACCAACGGGGAAATAGCCGCTGGTGATACCCTTGGCGGTGCTCATCATGTCGGGCTTCACGCCCCAGTGGCGAGCGCCGGTCCAGTCACCGGTGCGGCCGAAACCGGTGATCACCTCGTCCGAGATCATCAGGATGCCGTGACGATCGCAGATCTCACGCATCAAGGGCATGAAGGTTTCGCCCGGCACGATGACGCCGCCGGCACCCTGAATCGGCTCCATGATGAAGGCGGCGATGGTGTTGGCACCCTGGAAGGCGATCTCGTCCTCCATCGCCTGCGCGATCAGCTGGGCCAGTTTCGCCGGATCTGTTTCGTTGAACGGATTGCGGTAGGTATAGGGCGACGGCATGTGATAGCATCCCGGCAAAAGCGGCTCGTAATTGATGCGGAACCGGTTGTTGCCGTTCACCGAAGCGCCGCCGAAATGGGTGCCGTGATAGCCTTTTTTCAGCGAGAGGAACTTGGTGCGCGTGGGCTCGCCGCGCAGGCGGTGGTACTGTCGCGCCAGTCGCAGCGTCGTTTCAACCGAGTCCGAGCCACCGGAGGTGAAGAAGCTGCGGACCATACCATCTTCGGCGAAGAACTCGCGCACCGCGTAGGAGGCCTCGATTGCCGTGGGGTTGGTCGAGCCTGCGAAAGCCGAGTAGTAGGGCAGATCGTAGAGCTGCTTGGCGATGGCCTCTTTCACCACATCGTTCGAATAACCGAGGTTCACGCACCAGAGCCCGCCCACGGCATCGACAACGCGGTGCCCGTCGAGATCGGTGATGTGAACACCGTCGGCCCCCTTGATGATGGTCGGCGGGTTTTCAAGGCTGTCTGCGGGATGCCCCATCGGGTGCCACATGTGGCGGGCGTTGTTTTCTTTCAGGAAATTGTCGTCTTTCATCGGTGCGCTCCCCGGAGATGATCGGAATTTGATCAAATCCTACCACGCGGCCAGGGCCGCTCCAAGCCTGTCAGCGTCAGAAGTGTCGGTTTCAAGCGTGGGCGTAGCGATCGACGAAGTTGCGCAGGACGAGTTCGGGGGCATGCACATCGGCGGCGCGGCACATCGCGATCAGCATGTCGGCATCTTCGGGGGGGAAATACCCGCGATCCTTGTAGATGCGGATGCGCACCTCGAATCCTGCGCTGTCGGCTTCGGGGTGGAACTGGGTGGCATAGACGTTTTCGCCATAGCGGATCATCTGGAATGGGCAGGTGGGGGAGCTGACCAGATGAACGCAACCTTCGGGCAGGTCCTGCACGGCCTCCTTGTGGCCCACGAAGGCCTGGAAGGTATCGGGCATTCCCTGGCAGAGCGCATCGGTTCTGCCGGCTTCGGTCAGGCGGCAATCGGAGGTTCCGACGTCTTCGCCATAGCGGGCCTTGCTGACTTCTCCGCCCAGGTGATGGCCTAGAATCCCTATGCCGTAGCAGCAGCCCAGATAGGGGAAATCGCGTTCGGCGATGGCGGGCATCAGTGACAGGACGGCCTTTTCGATGCGGGCCTCGACCGGGGTTTTCTTTTCGGGTGGATCGCTGACGCAGCCGGGACCGCCCCCGACGATCACGCCGGAATAGTCATCGAGATCAAGGCCTTGGGGAAGATCCTGCTGATCCAGTCGGATGCGCGTGACCTGATCGGCGGACAATCCGCCCTTGCGCAGGATTGCCGCGAATTCATCGTCCGCGGCTTCGGTTTCGGGGCGCAATTGCAGGATCAGAAACGGCTTCATCGGGGTCCTCCGTGGGCCCCTGATTTCCCCGAGCGGTGCCTGCGCGTCAAGGCGGCATTTCGACAGGGCGTTTCTTGACCCCAACCTGCAAACGCTTAGGTTGGGCGGCGCAACCGGACCAGTTTGGAAGATGCACCGTGACGGAAGCCCCTGCAAACGCGCAAGAAGCCAGTCGCCGACCGGCCGGAAAGGCTCTTTAAGTGCGGGCGTTCGGCAGGTCGATTTCGCTGGCAGCCTACCTGGCTTTGGCGCGGCGCGGTGCGAAAGCGGCGCTCGAGTTTCCGCAAGAACGGCCGGATGGGCATCTGATCTGGGGGCATGCAACATCGCCCGAAAGGGCGGCCGCGCTGCTGCAACTGATCGCGCGGTTGCGGGTTCAGCGACCCGAGATTCATTTCTTGTTGACGACACCGTCGAACGATCCCGCGCCCGACCATCTGCGCAAGCGGGATATCTGGCAGGTGTTGCCGGACGACACGACCGGTGAAAGTGAAAAATTTCTATCTCATTGGCGTCCTGACCTTGGATTGTGGACCGGCGGTTATTTTCGACCGGCTGTGATCGAGGTGGCAAAGAGGCGGGAGTTGCCGATGTTTTTGATCGACGCAGGTGAAGAAGGATTTAACGCAGCGCACCAGCGCTGGCTGCCGGAGATCGCGCGATCGAACCTGGAGGCGTTCAGCGCGGTTTTCGCGCGGTCGGGAACAGCGGCGCAGATTCTGCGGCGGTTGGGCGTTCCCGAGGAAGAAATCACCGTGACCGGGCCGCTGCAGGAAGGCGGTATGGCGCTGGCCTGCAACGAAGAGGAACGCGAGGACCTTGCCCAGTCGCTGGCCGGGCGTCCGGTGTGGCTGGCGGCCATGGTGCAACCCGAGGAACTGGATGACATTCTCGAGGCGCACAGGCTGTCGAGCCGCATGGCACACAGGCAGCTTCTGATCCTGGTGCCGGATGACGAAACCGAGGGTGCCCGGATGGCCAGGAGAATCCGCGCCAAGGGTTTTAACCTGGCGGTATGGTCCGAAGGTGAAATGCCGGACGAGGCAACGCAGGTCCTGCTGGCCGATACGCGAGGCGAGATGGGGCTTTGGTACCGGCTTGCGCCGGTGACGTTCATGGCCAGTTCGCTGAAATCCGGCCATGGCGGGCGTGATCCGTTCGAGCCCGCGGCACTGGGCTCGGCGATTCTGTATGGTCCGAATGTGGGGCGCTACCTGTCGGCTTACTCGCGGCTTGCCACGGCGGGCGCGGCCAGAATTGTGAAAGATTCCGAGACCTTGTCGGCCGCGTTGCAGCAACTGACGGCACCGGACCGGGTGGCACAGATGGCGGCGGCCGGCTGGGAGGTGGCTTCGCAGGGGGCGGAGGCAACGGACCGGATCGTCGATCTGGTGCAGGACACGCTGGACGTGATGGAGGCGGGCTGATGCGGGCGCCGGGATATTGGTTTACCCCACCGGACCAGCCTGCCTTGCAGGCGCGACTGCTGGCGCCGTTCGGGTGGCTTTATGCCTGGGCCACGGCGCGCAGGCTACGCCGGAATGGGCCCGACGATCCCGGGGTGCCGGTGATCTGCGTGGGCAACCTGAATGCCGGCGGCACGGGCAAGACGCCGACGGTAATTGCACTGGCGCAAAGGCTGCAGGAAAAGGGGTTGAAGCCGCATGTCGTCTCGACCGGCTATGGCGGGTCGATCGAGGGGCCGGAGCGGGTGAACGAGCGACGGCACAAGGCCAGCGAGACGGGGGATGAGCCGCTGTTGCTGGCAGCCTTCGTGCCGACATGGGTGGCCAAGGACCGGGTTGCCGGGGCCCGTGCGGCAAGGGATGCCGGCGCGGACCTGGTGTTGCTGGATGACGGTTTTCAGAACCCTATGATCCGCAAGGATATTTCCCTGATCGTTGTCGATGCCGCCAAGGGGTTTGGCAATGGCCGCTGCCTGCCCGCGGGGCCGCTGCGCGAGCCGGTGGGCACGGGCATGAAGCGCGCCGACGCGGTGATTTCCATCGGGCCGGAGGCAGCGCAGGAAAGCTTTGCCGCGCAATGGGGCAAGGCGATTTCGGTGCCGCATCTGAAGGGCAGCCTTGAGACCTTGCAGATGGGCATGGACTGGACCGGGCAACGCTACCTCGCCTTTGCCGGGATCGGCCATCCGGAGAAGTTTTTCGCGACATTGCAGGGGCTTGGCGCGGAGCTGGTCGAGACAAGGGCGCTAGATGATCACCAGCCGCTGACCAGTGCGCTGCTGAGCCGGCTGGAGGCGCGGGCCAATGCGCTGGGGGCGCAGCTGGTGACAACGGAAAAGGACGCCGTGAGACTGCCGATGGAATATCGCGCAAAGGTGCTGACCCTGCCGGTGCGTTTGCAGATCGAGGACTGGTCGGCGCTGGACGATCTTATCGATGCCTTACCCCGCCGTCCCGGACGGTAAACGGCCCGAAATCCCCGCGATTCAGGGGGGTGACATGCGTGCACCGCCCGGCTGACATCCGGCTGCCGTCAAAAAATTCGCAAAGCGTTAACTCTTTCGGTAAACGCACCGCGCGATGCCTAGCTGTTGTCTTCGCCCAGTTTCGGGCTGGGGCGGTGCAGCGCCAGCTCGGCATCCGAGAACTTGAACGGCGCGCGCACGCCCGGCACGCCATCGAGCGAAACCTGCATGCCGCGGGCCTGCACCTGCGGATCGGCAAAGACCTCGGACATGTCGTTGATGGGACCGGCGGGAATGCCCTGATCCTCGCAACCCTGCAAGAGATCGGCCTTGGTCCATTTGCGGGTTTCGGCCATCAGGTTGTCGATCATCTCGGGGCGGTTTTCGACCCGGTCGGCGTTTTTCAGGAACTTCGGATGCTCGGCCATCCAGTCGAGGCCGAGAAGTTTGCACAGCCGCTGATACTGGGCATCGTTGCCGGTGGCGATGATGATGTAACCATCGGAACAGTCGAACACCTGGTAGGGCGTCAGGTTCGGGTGGTAGTTGCCCGTACGCCCCGGCGGCGTGCCGGTGGCGAGGTAGTTGAGCGACTGGTTGGCCATCGCGGCGACGGCGCAATCGAGAAGCGCCATATCGACATGTTGCCCCCGGCCCGTGACCGAGCGCTGGTGCAACGCGGCGAGGATGCCGGCGACCGAATAGAGCCCGGTGAAGAGATCGGTGATGGCGACGCCGGCGCGCTGGGGCTGGCCATCGGGATCGCCGGTGATCGACATGAAGCCTGACATGCCCTGAATGATGTAGTCATAGCCCGCGCGGTGGGCATAGGGGCCATCCTGCCCGAAGCCGGTGATCGAGCAGTAGATGAGCCGCGGGTTGAGGTCTTTCACGGTCTCATAGTCGAGCCCGTATTTCGCCAGTCCGCCGACCTTGAAATTCTCGATCAGGATATCTGCATCCTGGATGAGCGCCTTGAGCCGGTCGAGATCGGCGGGATCGCGGAAATCGACCGTGATGCTGGCCTTGCCGCGGTTGCAGGAGTGGAAATAGGCGGCGGTCTTGTCGCCATCGCGTTCGATGAAGGGCGGGCCCCACTGGCGGGTGTCGTCACCCTGGGGCGCTTCGACCTTGATGACCTCGGCGCCGAGGTCGGAAAGCGTCTGACCGGCCCAGGGGCCGGCCAGGATACGGGCGAGTTCGACGACCTTGAGGCCGGCCAGTGGTGCCGTCATTCCGCGCCGAGCTCCTTGTCGATGAGGGCTTTGAGATCGGAGTAGGCCATGTTGGTATACTTCGTCCCGTTGATCACCAGGCTGGGCGTGGAATCGATGCCGTCGGCTTCGCGGTTTTCTTCGAACCAGGCGACGAGCGCGGTGGCCTTGTCGGCGTCCGACAGGCAGGCCTCGATCCGGTCATCTGCGAGGCCGGCAACCTTGCCCAGCTTGCGCAGGTTGTCGGCGATCTGGACCGGATCGCGCGAGTTGAGCCATTCGCCCTGCTTTTCGTAAAGCAAGCCGCTGACGCCGAAGAAGCGCGGGCTTTCGCAGCGGGCCAGCATCGCGGCCCAGAGGCCGATACGGTCGAAATAGACATCGCGGTAGATGAAGTGGATCTTGCCGGTGTCGATATACTCGGCCTTGAGCTTCTTGAACTGGCTGCCGTGAAAGTTGGCGCAGTGCGAGCAGGTGAAGGAGGCGTATTCGATCAGGGTTACCGAGGCCTCGGGGTTACCGAGGGCCATCTCGACGATCTCGGTCGAGGCTTCGCCCTCGGTGGGGGCTTCGGCCTGGCTCTCGGCGATGGCGGGGGCCTGCCATGCAAGCACGGCAAGAAGCGCGGCGGCGAGGGTGCGGAAATGGATCATTCGGTTGGCCCTTTCTGGCGTTTCGATCTGGATAGGACGTTTTGCCCGAGGGTTTCAAGCGCGTGGCGCAGGCCGTCGTCGGCAACCTGGCCCGCCGTTTCCCGGGCGGCACGGAGGGTGGCGGGATCGGGCGCGGGTGCCGTGGGTTTCTTCGGGCGGTGTTCGAAGCTGACCTGCCCTTCGGCGAAACCGGTGGCATGGGTCTGGGTCACGCGCACGCGGGCGATGGCGTTGTAGCCGTAGGCGGCATTGACGCGGTCGCGGATCTTTTCCTTCTGCATTTCCAGAAGTGGCGCCTGCGCCCCGGTGGTGAGAAGCGAGAGCGTGGCACCGAAACCGCCGCGACCATAGGAGACCTCGACCGGGCGGGAAATGGCGGCGATGTCCTCGCCCGCGATTTCGGCCCAGTGGGTGAGGATGCGGGACACGGCGAAGCCGCGCGATTCGCCCGCCTTGCGGATATCGGCCCGCAAGAGCGTGGATGCGCGGGTAAACCCCTTGCCATATGGTGCGTCGCGCCGGGCGATCGTTGCCTCCCTTGGTTCCGGGCCAATTTAGTGGCAGGAGAGGGGGGCGAACAGGGTTTATCGGGGCGGGAGCCATAAAACTTGCGTGACAGGGCCGGAGAGCTTTTGGCGTGGTATGATGTTCATGCGCGCGATCTGCCGTGGCGGGTGCCGCCGGGCAGCGGGGCGCGGCCCGACCCCTATCGCGTGTGGCTGAGCGAGGTGATGCTGCAGCAGACCACCGTGGCGGCGGTGAAATCCTATTTCGAACGGTTCACGACACTGTGGCCCACGGTGGAGGCGCTGGCCGCGGCGCGCGACGAGGACGTGATGGGCGAATGGGCGGGGCTGGGATATTACGCCCGTGCCCGGAACCTGCTGAAATGCGCGCGGGTAGTGGCGGACATGGGCGGTTTTCCCGAGACGCGCGAAGAGCTGATGAAGCTGCCGGGGATCGGGCCCTATACCGGGGCGGCGATCGCGGCGATTGCCTTTGACCGACCCGAGGTGGTGGTCGACGGCAACGTAGAGCGGGTGATGGCGCGGCTCTTCGAGGTGACGACGCCCTTGCCGCGCGCCAAGCCGGAATTGACGGAAAAAGCGGCTCTGATCACGCCCGAAACGCGGCCCGGGGACTATGCCCAGGCGGTGATGGACCTGGGCGCGACGGTGTGCACGCCCAAGAACCCGGCCTGCGGCATCTGCCCCTGGATGGGCCATTGCACGGCGCGCAAGGCGGGCACGGCGGAGGGGTTGCCGGCAAAGGAGCCGAAGAAGCCAAAGCCCGTGCGCAACGGTATCGCGTATGTCGGGCGGCGCGCGGATGGCGCGTGGTTGTTGGAGCGGCGGCCTGAAAAGGGGCTGTTGGGCGGGATGCTGGGCTGGCCCGGGGCCGAGTGGGGTGAGGTGGCGCAGGAAGCGCCGCCCGTGGCGGCGGATTGGCGCGATATCGGGGCCGAGGCGCGCCACACATTCACCCATTTCCACCTGCGCCTAGGTGTGCGCATCGCGGATTTGCCACAGGATACGGATCCGGGACCGGGGATCTTCGTGGCGCGGCACGATTTCCGCCCCTCGGACCTGCCGACGGTGATGCGCAAGGTTTTCGATCTTGCGCAAGGCCGGTTCGAGTGAACAGGGGCTTGGGACGGGAATGCGGTGGGTCGCGACATGTGCCGCCACACGATCAGCACGCGATTTCGGTCGCATTGGCGCCGGGGGCGGGATGGATAGGGCCCGGATGCAAGTGGCCGGATGCCAGGCCCCTCCGGCAATCGAAATTGACATCAGTCATACGAAATGATCCCGCCTAGTGATACGTTTTCATCCATTGAAGCCGGAAATTTGGAGAAAACATTAATGCAACAGCAAGTCGAATACGAAACCGCCAGAGCGCGCGCCGAAGCCAAGTATGGGTTCATCGTTCATGCCGCCGTTTATCTTGTCGTCATGACGACTCTGGTGATCATTGACCTTCTTACATCGCCCGGACACATCTGGTTCGTCTGGCCACTGGCGGGTTGGGGGCTCGCGGTTGTACTTCATGGTGCAGGCGTCTTTCTTGTCGGTGAACGACATTCGATGATCGATGCATTGACTGAGCGCGAGATGAGACGCACGGGCGCAGGCGGTAACGACAGGCCCGTTTAAGCCCGGGTACGAGCGATATGACGAAACGGCAGTTCGCCAACTTGCCGTCGGAGCAACCGGGGGCGTGGCCTCTTGCGCGAAGGCCGTGGTTTGAGCCCTGGTTTGACTGTGATGCCGGCTGAATTGCCGGGTGGGTCCTGGTTGCCGTTCTTGGGCGGATAGAGGTTGCCCGAACGGAATGCAATCAAGGAGAAGCATGCGATGCCACGGATATTCTGGTTTCTACTCGCCGCGATGCTGGCGTCCTGGTCGAGCATGAATCTTTGGACAGTTCCAAGGATCGAAGAACTGTCCGGCGGGTTGCGCCTACTGGACATGCGCTTCACAGGGTATTCCTTTGACGAGGCACAGGCCTTTGTCGCCGCGATCGGTGACGAGGGAGCGGCCTTGTATCTTGGTGCGCAACTCTGGCTTGACTATATCTTTCCCCCGCTTCTTGGGGCGGTCCTTTTCTTCCTTTATCGCTGGCTGTTCCCGGGATTGCCCGGTCTGGTGATCGGCACTGTATCGTTGACCTACGTGCTGGCGGATTTCCTTGAAAACGCTGCGGTCGCCGCAATGTTGCGTGCCGGGGCCGATGGAATGACCCCGGAAATGGCGGCCGGAGCCAACCTGTGGACGACAACGAAGTGGAGCCTTGCGCTTGTCGGGGTGGTGATGCTGATCATCGGCATCGCCCTGCGGCTGCGGCGACGATGGCAAGCGGCCTAGGATGGACCGACGCAGGGAACAGGCGCATTCTGGTGGCTGGGTGCTAACGGTCGTTGCTGCATCTTTGAACACCGGGATCTGGGTTTCCATACCCGCTTGACCGCGAGACGCCGCGCGCAAGGCACCTGCAAGATTTGCCCCCGCCAGGTTGCGTGATCTTCCCGTCGCCCGAACCGAAGCCGAGGAGAAGGTTGACCTTGCTTTAGGCGCATTCGAGAATACGTAGTGGATATACACCGCAAGGTGTGGGTCTGTTATTTTGGAAAGTTGCCCATGATTTCCGCAGAAGAGATTTCCCGCCCGCAAAACGCCCTGCCCTTCTGGATGTCGCTGTTGCTGATCCCGATTGCCTGGATCGGGGCGATCTATGGCGGCTGGACCGTGATCCTGCTGCCGGTGGCGACGTGGTACCTGTTTTCCGCGCTGGATGCGGTGCTGGGCCTGAACCTGGAAAACGCCGATCTGGAAACCGGCGACGACCAATTGGCGTGGTACACGGTGATCACCAAGGCCTGGGTGCCGCTGCAGTTCCTTACGCTCTTTGGCCTGATCTGGTACGTGACCGGGCCGGGGGACGCGCATCTGAACGCGCTGGAAACCATCGTGCTGTTTTTCGGCGTGGGCGTGATTACCGGGACGGTGGGCATCAACTATTCCCATGAGCTGATGCATCAGAAGATCAATTTCGAGCGGTGGCTGGGCGATATCCTGCTGGCGATGGTACTGTATTCACATTTCCGCAGCGAGCACCTGCTGGTGCATCACCGTTATGTCGGCACGCCGCGCGACCCGGTCACGGCGCGCTATAACGAGGGGTTCCACCGGTTCTATCCGCGCGTGCTGATCGGATCGCTGAAATCGGCGTTCCGCGCGGAGCAGGAAAAGCTGGCCAAGAAGGACCTGCCCTGGACCGATGGCAGCAACCCGTTCTGGCGCTATTGGGCGCTGCAGGGCGGGATGCTGGTGCTGGCGCTGATCATCGGCGGATGGGAGGGGCTGTTGCTGTTCATCCTGCAGGCCGGCACGGCGATCTGGCAGCTGGAGATCGTGAACTATGTCGAACATTACGGGCTGACCCGCAAATACCTGGGCGACGGTAAATACGAGCATGTGAAGCCGCAGCATAGCTGGAACGCGGCGCACAGGGCATCGAACTGGTTGCTGATCAACCTGCAGCGCCATTCGGACCATCATTACAGGCCCGACCGGCGGTTCCCGCTATTGCAGAACTATAGCGAGGCGCAGGCGCCGCAACTGCCCTATGGCTATCCGGTGATGACCATGCTGGCGATGGTGCCGCCGCTGTGGCGCAAGGTGATGAACCCGCGGGTGCGGAAATGGCGCGAGATGTACTACCCCGAGATCACCGACTGGAAGGCCTATAACAAGGCGACCAACCCGATGCCGGAATGAAAGCTTGTCTGGCCTGATGGCCAGCCTCGCGAGACCAGCGCGCAAGGGCTGGGTGAGCGGCGCTGAAAAAATGCCCCGCCGGTGAGGGCGGGGCAGTTGAAGTGCCATGTGTCAGGCCACAGGCACCGGCGGTGTTCGAGGTATGTGTCAGTTCCGCATCTCTGCGCGGATCTGCTGACGGAAGATATCGATCGGGACCTGCTTGCCGTCTTTCTTGATGCACCAGTAGGTCCAGCCATTGCAGCTGGGCGCGCCTTCGAGATGGGCGCCGACCTGGTGGATCGATCCCTTGATGTCGTCGCCAATGAGCGTGCCGTCGGCGCGGACCTTGGCCTTGTGCCGGCCGTTGATCGAGTAGAGCTCTTCGCCCGGGCGCAGCATGCCGCGTTCGACGAGCTGGCCGAAGGGCACGCGCGGCTCAGACCGTTTCGAGGCGGTGACCTCAAGCGCGGCGCGGTCGAACTTGCGGATCTTCGACAGCCGCTTCTCGGCCACCTTGCGATAGGCCTCTTCGCGTTCGATGCCGATGAAATCGCGGCCCAGCATCTTGGCCACGGCGCCGGTGGTGCCGGTGCCGAAGAACGGATCGAGGATCACGTCACCCGGGTTGGTGGTGCCGACGAGAACACGGTGCAGAAGGGCCTCGGGCTTTTGCGTCGGGTGGGCCTTGTCGCCCTTTTCATCCTTGAGGCGCTCGCCGCCATTGCAGATCGGGATCACCCAGTCCGAGCGCATCTGCACGCCTTCGTTCAGCGCTTTCAGCGCTTCGTAGTTAAAGGTGTATTTCGCGCCTTCGGATTTCGATGCCCAGATCAGGGTTTCATGGGCGTTGGTAAAACGCTTGCCGCGGAAATTCGGCATCGGGTTCGATTTGCGCCAGACCACGTCATTGAGGATCCAGTAACCCTGGTTCTGAAGCTCGGCGCCCATGCGGAACACGTTGTGATAAGAGCCGATCACCCAGATCGCGCCGTTGGGTTTCAAGAGGCGGCGCGCGGCCTTGAGCCAGTCGCGGGTGAACTTGTCATAGACCTTGAAGCTGTCGAACTGATCCCAGTGATCGTCGACGGCGTCGACCTTGGAATTGTCGGGGCGGTGAAGCTCGCCCTTGAGCTGGAGGTTATAGGGCGGGTCGGCGAAGATGAGGTCGATGGAGTTCGCGGGCAATGCGTTCATCGCCTCGATGCAATCGCCGTCGAGAATCGTGTTGAGAGGGAGCGCCTTGGCGCCCTTTTCCGTCTTTGTCTTCGTCATTTTCTGCCTCTGTCCCGGCGCGGTTCTGTGCGCTCAGTTGTTGCCCTCAAAGATGAGTCAGAGGCGATTCGTCGTCAATTTCTTTTTTGAATCAGTCACTTACATTTTTTTGTTGATACAATATATTGTGCACCGGTTTGAACGAGCGTCTATGGTGTGGGGTGACCCCGATATTTTGGAGCGCCAGTCTGTGGCTTTTTGACGGGTAACCGGCGTTGGTTTCCCAGCCGTAGCCGGGGAACTGTTGCGCCAAATCCCACATGACATAATCCCGCCTGATTTTTGCCACAATCGAGGCCGCCGCGATCGACAGCGAGCGGGCATCACCCTTGATCACGGCCTCGCTGGAAAGGGTCAGGTCGCGGGGGATGAGATTGCCGTCGATCAGGCAGTGATCGGGCGGCGCGGGCAGGCCGGCGATGGCCCGGGTCATCGCGAGATGCGAGGCGCGCAGGATGTTGAGCGTGTCGATCTCTTCGACCGTGGCCTCGGCGATGGAGACCTGCGCGGTGGCGTGAAGCTCGTCGCTCAGGGCCTGACGGCGCTTGGCGGTGAGTTTCTTGGAATCGTTGAGACCCGGCGGGATATTCGCGGGATCGAGAATGACGGCGGCGGCGACCACAGGGCCGGCCAGGGGGCCACGGCCGACTTCGTCGACGCCGGCGACACGCGCAAGGCCGCGCGCGATGGCGGCCTGTTCGAAGGTGAAATCAGGCTTGGTCATGCCCCCTTGAAACAGGAAGCCGGGGGAGGAGACAAGCCCCTCCCCCGGTCCCTTGAACCACCTGGGCCGTGGGGCATGGCCCGGGTGGACTGCTCACTCAGCGGTTCAGGTGGCGGCGTTCATAGCGGCGCACGCGATCGGGCAGCGGGCGCGGCTGAACGTGGGAGTGCTGGCGGCGCACTTCGCGGCGGGCCTCACGGCGGGCTTCGCGGCGCACCTCGCGGTGCATCTCGCGCTTCTTGTGGCGTTTCTGAGCCTTGGGCGCGTGGTGGCGCGCGGGTTCGCCGACGCGATGGCGGTGCAGTTTGCCGTGGCTGTGGTGGCGATGGGTGATGTAGCCGTGATGGCCGTTGCCGCGGGTGATGACCTTGGGCTTGTGGCGATCGTCATGATCCGACAGCGCCTTGCCGATGATCACCAGCGCGGTGGCCCCGGCGAGAAAGCGGACGAGATCGCGATCGCCGGCCTGGGCCTGCGCGGTGGAAAACCCGGTGATGGCGATGGCGCCTGCGACGATGGTTGCGATGAACTTGCGCGACATGGGACTGGTCCTTTCCTGTCTGGTTCGGTTCGGTTTCGATCGGTGCCGGGGCATCTGCCCGTGGCGGTGATGAGACCAACCTGGCCAGCCGGTCGGCAGACAGGCAATAACAGCGCGCTGTTATCGAATAACACGGCGGGGACCGGCCCATGGATATTGAATAACGGCAGAGTCTCGCGCAGTGTCTGGGCCATGAAACGGATATCACGCATCACAACACTGGCCCTTGGCCTGACGCTTGCCGCCGCGGGTGCGCAGGCCGCCTGCATCGTCGAATACAAGGCCAAGCGGGACAACCCGCTTGAACTGTTCTATGGCACGGCACAGGTAGGCGGCGATTGCAGCACCGCAGACGCGAGCGCGCGGCTGCAGAAGAAACTTGCCAAAGACGGGCTGACGCTGCTCAAGGTCTTGTCAATCAGGAAAGAGTGAGCATGGCCGAGGACGCCGTTAACGATTTGCCCAATGCCGTGACCGACGCCCGCCGAACGGGTGGCCGCGTGGTGATGTTCGGGGTCATAGGTATCGTGGCGATCCTGGCCGTAACGGCGGTGTTCCTGTTCCTGTCGCTGCCCGATGCGAACGCGTTCAACGCGCGGGTGGAACGGATCTTTGTGGAGAACGATGCGCTGACCTCGGATGCCGAGATCAAGTTGCTGGAGATCCTGGCGCTGTCCGGCACGGCGTTTTCCGAAACGCTGACCAGTTATCGGATGGTGATTTTCGTGTTGCTGGTCTTTGCCACCGCGCTTCTGATCGCGGCGCTGGTGTTCCTGGTGATGCTGGTGGCGATGAACCGGCGGATGGCGCAGATTGAACGGGCCGGGATCCAGGTGAATTCGCTGTTGATCAGCCGCGAGGAAAACACAGTTTACCTTAACAACCTGGGTTTCAAGCTGACCGATGCGGCGATGGAGACGCTGAGCATACTGGCCGAGGCGCGGATGGATGACGACCTGCTGACCGGCACCCAGATCGAGGCGATGATTTCGGGGCGCAGGGAGGCCGATTGCGACGAGGCGGCGGGTGCTACGCGAGTGAAGCGGCTGCGCGATACGCTGGGAAACCAACTGGTCAGCGAGCTTTTGGTCAAGAACGTCGCGCGGCGGGGATATTTCCTGGCCATCGACAAGGACGTGATCCGGGTTTTGTAGGGGCGGGTGGGGTGAAACCCCACCCTACGGCCGGTTCAGCCGTGCTCCCAATCGACAAGCTGGGCGCGCAGATCGCGCATCAGGATACCGAGGTTTTTCTCGTAAAGCTCACCCGTCAGGTGGCCGTTTTCATCGAACTGGTTGGTGCTGTCATGGACGGCGATTTCCGGGCCCAGCAGAAGGTTCGGGCGGAACGGCGTGAGGCAGGTGCGCAGCATGACCTGCGCGCGTTCACCGCCCGCACGACCGGCAGCGGCGGACATGGTGGCGACGGGTTTGCCTTTCCAGGGGTTGCCCTTGGTGCGGCTGATCCAATCGAGCCCGTTTTTCAGCACCCCGGTCAGGCCCTTGTTGTATTCCGGTGTCGAGATGATGACCGCATCGGCCGCCGCGATCTGGTCGGAGAGCGTCTGAACCGCGGCGGGGATGCCGTGGGCATCTTCATCATCACCATTGTAGAGGGGCAGGTTCAGGTCGGCATCGACATACTCGGCATCGCCGAAAAGGCGGGCGGCCTCGTGCAGGAGCTTGCGGTTGGTCGAATCGGTGCGCAATGCACCGCAGATGCCGAGAAGAACGGGTTTGGTCATGTCTTTTGCCCCTCGCTGTTGGGTTTCACCCGAGATAAGCGGCGGAGCATGGCGAGGCAAGGCAGGGATGTGCACGGGCACTGTGCGCAAATGAAAGGCCCCGCCGGAGCGACGGGGCCTTGAAGGGATTGCGGATGTGATCAGGCGCTGGGCAGGATCACGATTTCCACCCGGCGGTTCTGTTGGCGCCCCTCGGGCGTGAGGTTGGAGGCGATCGGTTGATCCTCGCCCCGGCCGATGGACTGGACGCGGCCCGGCGCGACGCCTTCGGACATCAGCACCTGCGAAACCGCATCGGCGCGGCGGTAGGAGAGATCCTGGTTGTAACCGGCGTCGCCCACGTTGTCGGTGTGGCCAAGCACCTGCACGGTGGAGTTGGGATAGGCGTTGAGGTTGCCGGCGACGGCGCGGAGATCGCGCACCAGGTCAGGGCGCAGCGTTGCGCTGTCGGTGGCGAAGAGGATGTCCTGCGGCAGGGTCACGATCAGGCGGTCGCCAGTGTTGTTGATCGCCACGTCATTGCCGACGGCATTGCGCAGGTCGCGTTCCTGGCGGTCGAGGATCGAGCCGCCGATAACGCCGGCGGCGGCGCCCATGACGGCGCCGGTCATCGCGCCCTTGGCGCGGTTGTTGCCGCCAGCCGTGATTGCGCCGATCGCGGCCCCCACGCCCGCGCCCAGAAGCGCGCCCTGCTTGGTGTTGCGGTCGGGATCATCTGCGCCGATATAGCCCGGATCGGTGCAGGCGGTGGTTGTCAGAAGGGACCCGGCGGCCAGCGCCAGGACAATCTTGTTTGCTCGTTTCATTCTGTCTGCCTCGTAGTGGTGCCGCTTCCCCCGCGGCTCAGCCCTGAATATAGCCAAGCCGGTCCGATCCCCCAAGCGCGGATCGAGGGGAAATCGGCGGCATTTCGCGCATTTTCGCCGGTATTTACGTGGTGGCGTCGGCGCGGGCGCCTTCCCAGGCCAGAAGGGCGCGTTTCACGGGCAGACCCCAGTGATACCCGCCGAGCGCGCCGGACTTGCGCAGGGCGCGGTGGCAGGGGATGAGCCAGCTGACCGGGTTGCGCCCCACGGCGGTGCCGACGGCGCGCACCGCGCGGGGGCTTCCGATGGCATTGGCGATCTCGGAATAGGTGGTGACTTCGCCGCTGGGGATTTGCAGGAGCGCCTCCCAGACCTTGATCTGGAAGGGCGCGCCGATCAGGTGCAGCGCGGTTTCACCCTTTTGAGCGAAGGCCGCATCGACCAGCGGCTTCAGACGCATCGGATCTTCGGTGAAGGTGGCCTTGGGCCAGCGCGAGAGCATGTCCTGCATCGCTGCCTCGGTTCCGGTTTCGGCGGCAAAGGCCAGCCCGCAGATGCCTTTTGCCGTGCCCATGACGAGGGCGAGATCGAAGGGGCTGTCGAACCAGCCCCAGAAGACCTCGAGCCCGTCGCCACGGCGCGCGAATTCGCCGGGGCTCATCGCCTCCCATCGGATGAAGAGGTCGTGCAGGCGGCCCGAACCCGACAGGCCGAGGGAGTGCGAGACCTGCAGCGTTGTCATGTTTTCGGCCAGCATGCGTTTGGCCTGACCCAGTTGCAGGTATTGCTGGTACCTTTTGGGCGAGACGCCGACCCATTGGGAAAAGAGCCGCTGGAAATGCGCCGGGCTCATGTCCATCTGCCCGGCCAGATCTTCGAGTGAGAGCGGCGCCTCGGCCGCGTCGATCAGATCGAGCGCGCGACGCATGACGTGGTAGTGGTAGCTGTTCTGCGGCTCGGCATTCATCGGTTGTCCTCCGGTTGGGGCGACAATAGGGCCGGCTGGCGATCCGTGCGACCCGGATTTTGCGCATTGGCGGTTGACCGGGTGCGTCGCAACAGGTTCGTTCGGAACATGGATCACAGGAGCTTTCTGAAATCCCTGCCGGACGAGACGGCAAAGACGCTGACCCGCCGCAGCGACGGCCCTGGCCTGCGGCATCTGGCGGCGCATGGCGGGTTGATCATTCTTGTTGGGGCCTGGATTGCAGCAGGCTGGCCGTTGTGGTGGGTGCTGATCCCGGTACAGGGGGTTTTGATCGTTTTCCTGTTCACCCTTGAGCACGAAGCCACGCACAAGACGCCGTTTGCCAATGAAATGCTGAACGAATGGGTGGGTCGCATTTGCGGTGTGCTTTTGCTGCTTCCGTTCGAGTGGTTTCGCTATTTCCACCTGGCGCATCACCGCTACACGAATATCCCCGGGAAGGATCCTGAGCTGGGCCCGGATGACCGCAAGCTGGACGCGTTAGGGCCGTGGCTGTGGCATGTCTCGGGTCTGCCGTACTGGGGCGCGATGGCGCGGCAATTGATCGTGAATGCAATGGACCGGGCTAAGGCGGACTATCTTCCGCCAAGGGTGCTGCCGCGGATCGCGCGCGAGGCACGGATCATGTTGGCGGTTTACGCCGCAGCGGCGGTGAGCCTTGTCGTGATCCCGCTGCTGTTCTGGGTCTGGATTTTGCCGGTGCTGCTGGGCCAGCCTTTCCTGCGGCTTTACCTTCTGGCCGAACATGGGCGCTGTCCGCGGGTGGTCAACATGTTCGACAATACGCGCACCACCTATACCAACGCCGTGGTGCGGTTCCTGGCGTGGAACATGCCCTATCATACCGAACATCACGTTCACCCGGCGGTGCCGTTTTTTCGCCTGCCCGAGATGAACCGCCTGATGAAGGCGCATCTGATGCATGAAGAGGACGGTTATGCCAGGTTCACGCGCGAGACGCTGGCGAGGTTCTGATGGCTTGCTCTCCGGGACACTTGCAGGGATAAGGCGGCATGGCCAGGCAACTTGATTATCATACGATCCGCGAGATTTTTTCACGCTTTCATGCCTCGGAACCCGAGCCGAAAGGCGAGCTGGAGCATGTGAATGTCTATACGCTGGTGGTGGCGGTTGCGCTGAGTGCGCAGGCGACCGATGCGGGGGTGAACAAGGCGACGCGGGAGTTGTTCAAGATCGCGGACACCCCTGAGAAGATGCTGGCGCTGGGCGAAGAAGGGCTGATCGAGCATATCAAGACGATCGGGCTTTACCGCAACAAGGCCAAGAACGTGATCAAGATGGCCAAGATCCTGGTCGACGAATACGGCGGCGAGGTGCCCAACAGCCGCGCGGCCCTGCAGGCGTTGCCCGGGGTGGGGCGCAAGACGGCGAACGTGGTGCTGAACATGTGGTGGCATTATCCGGCGCAGGCGGTGGACACCCATATTTTCCGCGTCGGCAACCGCACCGGCATCTGCCCGGGCAAGGACGTGGTGGCCGTTGAGCGCGCCATCGAGGACAATATTCCGGTCGATTTTCAGCAGCATGCGCATCACTGGCTGATCCTGCACGGGCGCTATACCTGCGTTGCCCGCAAGCCGAAATGCGCGGCCTGCCTGATCCGTGATCTGTGCCAATTCGAGGAGAAGACCCTGTGAGCAAATACCAGGTGGTCGGCATCGGCAACGCCATTGTCGACGTGATTTCGCAGTGTGACGACGGGTTCCTGTCGCGCATGGCTATCGACAAGGGCGTCATGCAACTGGTCGAACAGGACCGCGGCGAGTTCCTTTATGAGCAGATGCAGAACCGAACCCAGGCGCCGGGGGGCTCGGTGGCCAACACGCTGGCCGGCCTTGGCAGCCTGGGGCTTTCGACCGCGTTCATCGGTCGGGTGCATGATGACGCGCTGGGCAGGTTCTATGCCGCTGAGATGGCCGAGGACGGCACCGATTTCGTTAACCCGCCGGTGGCAGGGGGTGAACTGCCGACCTCGCGCTCGATGATCTTTGTCAGCCCCGATGGCGAACGGTCGATGAACACCTACCTGGGCATCTCGGCCGAGCTGGGGCCCGAAGACGTGGACGATGCGGTGGCCGGTCAGGCCGAGCTCCTGTTCCTCGAGGGGTATCTTTACGACAAGGACAAGGGCAAAGAGGCTTTCCTGGCCGCGGCGCGGGCCTGCCGCGCGGGGGGCGGCAAGGCAGGTATCGCGCTGAGTGATCCCTTTTGCGTGGACCGGCACCGGGATGATTTCCGCAAGCTTGTGAAAGAGCTGGATTACGTGATCGGCAATTCCCATGAATGGGAATCGCTCTACCAGACGGACCTGAGCAGCGCGCTGGAACAGGCGGCGGCCGATGCCGGCATGGTGGTGTGCACGCGGTCGGGCCATGACGTGGTGCTGGTGCGTGGAGACGAACTGGTCGAGGTGCCGGTGGACGAGATCGTGCCGGTGGACGCCACCGGCGCGGGCGATCAGTTCGCCGCCGGGTTCCTGTACGGATATGCCACGGGTGCGAGCCTGGAGGTATCGGGCCGCATGGGATGCATTGCGGCGGCGGAAGTGATTTCGCATTTCGGCGCGCGGCCCGAGCGGGACGTGATGGCGCTCTTCCGCGAGGCAGGACTGGTCTGACCGTCGCGCGCCCGGCGCAGCCGCATTGCGGCTGCACGTGCTTTTTGATTTCGGGAAAATCGGGTGAGAGGCTGGACAACGACCCAAGCGGGGCTCGTTACGGCTGCTTCCTTCCGGACCTGACCGGGTTGGCGAGGCGCTTGCCCGCGCCAACCTCTCGATCCGGGATATAGGACGGCGCGGCGGGATTCGCAAGGCGGCCTATAGCGTGAGGCGCAGCAGCATGTAGCCCTCTTCCGTGTCGCCCAAATCTTCGACAAGCGGCAGCGCGGGATCGTCGAGATACGCGCGGGCGGCCGGCGCGGTGCGCATCAGCGCGCGGGCGCCACCAAGCGGGGCAAAGGACCAGATCGGGCGGGGCGCAATATCGAGCGGGCTGTGGCGTTGCACGTAGTCGCGAAGGATATCGCGGTTCCAGGTGGCGGCTTCGAGCACGATGGCGGGGGGCGTTTCATAGCCATGATCGCGGCGAAAGCCTGTGCCATGGGCGCGGAAGCTGTTGCTGGCGACGAGAAATCGCATGTCGTCCGTCACCGGGGCATCGTTCCAGCGCAGATCGGTGATCCGGCGCGCTTCTGGGTTCTGCAGGCGGCTGGTGGCATCGAACCGCGCCGGTTGCGACAGGTCGATCCGGTAAGTCACCCCCGAGATGACATCGAAGCTGTAGCCGGGAACGGCATCGTCGAGCAGGGGCTGAACGACGGGACAGCCGGGTGTGACCCGGTTGAACACGCTGGCGCTGTGCTCGAGCCAGGTACGCAGCGCGGCGCCATCGGCCAGAACGGCGCAAAAGGCATTCGGGTAGCAGTAGAGATCGGCAAGGCTGTGCTGTGTCAGCGGCCCGGTCGGGACGTGGCAATAGTGATCCGGCCCGGCGGCCCCGGTTTGAAACGGCGCCGCTGCGGACAGGATCGGCAGGTCGGGCAGGCCTGCGCGGCGGCGGATATCGCGCAGATAAGCGGCCTGAGCATCCGCCACGAGCTGCAGAACGCTGTCGTTGGCCATGAGCGAGAAAAAACTGGTCAGCGGACGACGTGTTTCGCCGACCTTCTGCTTCATGAAGCCCTGCGCGCGATCATGGGTGGCGCGGGAAATGGAGGCGATTTCGGGATCGGGCGGCAGCGCGGGGCGGTTTCCGTCGCGCACAGGTAGCAGCCGGGCGGATCGCGCGGTGACCTGCCAACGGCCCTTGTCCATGGCGGCAAGCGACAAGTCGACAACGCCCAGGTGGCTGGCCGAGGTGCCGCTCATGACGATGGGGGTGCCGTGGTAGAGACCGTTTTTTTCGTCGAGATCGGGCAGGGCGGCGCCGGCGGGGCCGGGAAACGCCTGGTGCGTGTGGCCGCCGAAAACCGCGTCGACTCCATCGAGGCGGGCCAGCGCGAGCAGCACGTTTTCGCGGCCGTCCGTGCCGGGCGTGTCGAGCCCGGAATGCGCCAGAACGACAGTCAGATCGCAACCCTTTGCGCGTAGGGTTGTGAGTTCCTGGCGCACACTGTCGACCATGTCGGGGATGTCGTAGGAGACCGAAAGGTGGTGATCCCATTCCAGTGTTTTAGGTGGCAGGCAGCCGATCACGCCGATCCGCAGATCGTGCGGCACACCGGCGGTATCGGTGAACCGTCGGGACAGAACCAGGTGTGACGGCAGGGCAGAACGTTCGCGTGGCGCGGCATCGCCCTTGTTGAGAAGGTTGCAGCAGGTCAGCGGAAACCGGGCATGGCGGAAACTGTCGAGGAAGAAGGCTGCGCCATAGTCGAAATCGTGATTGCCCGGGACGGCGGCGTCATAGCCGAGCGCGTTCATCGCCCGGATGATCGGGTGCGGCGGCGGCATGTCGAGGTCGCCGCGCGCGACAAGATCGCAGATCAAGGTGCCCTGCAAAGTGTCGCCGGTATCGAAAAGCATGCAGTTTCGCGCTTTGGCACGGGCATGGCGGACAAAGGGTGCCAAATGAACCAGGCCCTGACGGTCCCTGCCGGGACCGGCGGTATCATCCGTTTCGCCAAGGGCGCCATGCAGATCGGTGGTGTGCAGAAACCTGACATCCAACCGGGCAAATTGAGATTTGTCTGCCAAAAGACACGAGCCACCATTGTGCGATACGGAAACTTCCCGCAACCGAGGACACAGAACGCAAAAACGGCCCCGCACCTATGCCCGCAGGGCATGCAGGCGTGGCAGCGCGATTTCATTTTCACGAAATTTTAAGTCAACGCGGAACGCGACACAACTTAAAGATCTTATTACGCGATCACATACACTTAATGGGTGATATTTGCGCAACTTGCACGCGAGACATGTGCAATTGCCTGACTTGCGGAAACGTGCGAAACCGCGATTGAGGGAGAGTGGTATGCGTCTTGCGGAAACGGTGACATTCGGGGGGTCCGGGCTGGACCGGGCGGCGCATCTGCGCGGAAATGCCGAGGCGTTGGACGCGGCAATGAAGGCGCCCGAGAGCCGGACCATCCTGTTATGGCGCAGCAAGCCGCTGTTCGGGGGCGAGGGGCGCGACCATGTCGTGCGCGTTCCGATGGATCACCCGATGTTGCAGGATGCCTCGGCGCCGCCGGTTCTGCTGGGACTTGGGGATGGGGCGGCGGTCTTTGCCCATGACATTTCGCGCTGGCAGCCCGTGGAGGTGGACGAGAATGCCATGGGTGGTTTTTTCGATCCGACCGAGCAGGTGCATCCCGCCGCGCCGGAACACAGCGCATTTTGCGAATTGCGCGGGGTGATGACCCGGATTTCGGCGCGTGATGCCGAGCTGGCCGCGACGGCGAAGGCGATCATGAGCTGGCATCGCAGCCATCGGTTCTGTGCGCGCTGCGGGAAGGAAAGTGAAATGATCATGGCAGGCTGGCAACGCAGTTGCCCATCCTGCAAGACCCAGCATTTTCCCCGCACCGATCCTGTTGTGATCATGCTGATCACGCGGGGCAACAAGGTGCTGATGGGCCGCAGCCACGGCTGGCCCGAGGGCATGTATTCGCTGCTTGCGGGGTTCGTCGAGCCGGGCGAGACGATCGAGGCCGCGGTGCGCCGGGAGACCGCAGAGGAAACCGGCATCGAGGTGGGTGCGGTGGAATACCTGGCGTCGCAGCCATGGCCCTATCCAAGTTCGCTGATGTTCGGCTGCCGGGGCGAGGCGCTGAGCGAGGAGATCGAGATCGACCCGGCGGAAATCGAAACGGCACAGTGGTTTACACGCGAAGAGATCGCCGATGCCTTTGCCGGGCGGCATCCGTTCCTGAAGCCGGCGCGCAAGGGCGCAATCGCGCATTTCATTCTCTGGAACTGGCTTGCGGATCGGCTGGATTGACGTGAAACTGAAACCTAAAAAAGAAAGCAGATGGGCGACCGGGCAGATGAAATTCGAAACCAAGGAAGACATTGCAGCACCGTTGGAATACGTGTTCCGCGTGGTGTCGGATTTCGACGGGTTCGAGCGGCAGGCGATGCGGCGTGGCGCCGAGGTTTCAAGGCTGGATGCTCTGAGCGAACCCGGAACGGGCATGGCATGGGATATTGCCTTTCCGCTGCGCGGCAAAACGCGCCAGTTGCAGATTGAACTGACGGATTACGATCTTCCGCATCGCATGATGTTCGAGAGCCGTTCGCCCAACATGGGAGGCCACATGGTTGTTGACCTTGTGGCGCTGTCGCGTCAGCGCACGCGACTGGGCCTTGAACTGGAACTGAAACCGCAGAACCTGTCGGCGCGGCTGCTGGTGCAATCGCTGAAACTGGCACGCAACAACCTGAACAAGCGGTTCCAGATCCGGGTGGCCGAATTCGCCAAGACGACCGAGGAACGCTATGAAGGCCGCATGGCCTGATCGGGATCAGCGTTCGCGGTCGGCGGGATAGACACCCATGATCTCGAGATGCGAGGTGAAGTAATCGAGCTCTTCCAGCGCGCGCTGCACGGCCGGATCGTCGGGGTGGCCATCGATATCGGCCCAGAACCGCGTGGCGGTGAATGAGCCGTCGACCATGTAGCTTTCCAGCTTGGTCATGTTAACGCCGTTCGTGGCGAAACCGCCCATTGCCTTGTAGAGCGCGGCAGGGATGTTGCGCACTTCGAAAACGAAACTTGTCATCATGCCGAGTTTTCCACGGCGCGAATAATCGGGTTCGCGCGCCATGATGACGAAACGCGTGGTGTTGTGGCCGTGGTCCTCGATATCCCGGGCAAGGATGTCGAGCCCGTAGATTTCGCCGGCCAGGGCCGAGGCAAGCACGCCTTCGCCCGGGGTTTTAAGCCGGGCGAGATCGGCTGCGGCCCCGGCACTGTCGGCTGCGGCGATCCCCTTGATGCCGTGCTGTTTCAGGAAATTGGCTGATTGCGGCAGCAGCACCAGGTGCGCGCGCACGGTGTGGATGTCTTCGAGGTTTGCCTCCGGACTGGCCAGAAGGCTGATGCGGACGCGCACGAACGCCTCGTCGACGATATGCAGGCCGCTTTCCGGCAGAAGTCGGTGAATATCGGCCACACGGCCATAAGTGGAGTTTTCCACCGGCAGCATCGCACAGTCGGCTTCGCCGTCGCGCACGGCGGAAATCACCTCTTCGAAGGTGTGGCAGGGCAGGGCTTCGAAGCCCGGACGGGCCTTGTGGCAAGCCTCGTGACTGTAGGCGCCGGGCTCTCCCTGAAACGCGATGCGCTGGGTCATCTGGATCAATTTCCTGTCAGTTTGCCACCAAAAGGGCGATTGGTCGCGGAAACTACACCTTGCTTTGTCCAAGGGGAAGCGGATAGATACGCGCCGAAACGAGACCAATTCGGAAACGGGCCAATGTTTGACACGATGACTTCTACCAAGATTATCGGCGCCTTCTGCGGAGCACTCCTGGTGTTCATGCTGGGCAAGTGGGCAGCCGAGTCGCTGTACTCGATGGGCGGCGGACATGGCGATGAGGAACACCACGCCGGTTACGTGATCGAGGTCGAAGGCGGCGATGACCACGGCGGCGAGCAAGAGCAGGGCCCGACCTTCGAGGAACTGCTGGCATCGGCCGATGTGGGCAAGGGCGCAAAGGTGTTTGCCAAGTGCAAGGCCTGCCACAAGCTTGAACAAGGCGCGAATGGAACCGGCCCCTACCTCTACGGTGTTGTCGGCCGTGCAATCGGTGGGGCCGAGGGCTTCAACTACTCGGGCAGCCTGAACCAGGTTGGTGATACCTGGACGCCGGAGCACCTGGACGCGTTCCTGGCCAACCCGAAGGGCGCCGCACCCGGTACCTCGATGAGCTTTGGTGGCCTGAAAAAGGACACCGACCGGGCCAACCTGATCGCGTATCTCGACAGTCTCGACGATTGATCGACGCCTGATTCGAACCGGAATGGCCGCCTTCCGCAGGGAATGGCGGCCATTTCTTTGCTCTCTCACATCCAGTTTACATTTTCGCAACTTGAATGTGACTGCCCCTGCCCATTAGCTTGGGTCAGAATAAGCGGCCATGATCCAGGGCCGGTCCAACAGGAGGAAGAGCACGATGCCCCATCGCCGCCCCCCGATCGAACCGCAGGCCCGCGTGATTGCGCGCACGCGACATCTGCGAGCGCAACTCGAGGCGTTTTTCCTGGGGCTGTTGCTGATCACGCTGGGGGCGCTGCCCGCGCTGGCGCAGGAGAAGGTGATCAAGAGCCACGGGTATTCCTATTTCGGCGATCTGAAATATCCGGCCGATTTTCTGCATTTCGACTACGTGAACCCGGACGCGCCGAAAGGGGGCGAAATTGTTCTCTATTCGCTGGGCACCTTCGACTCGCTCAACCCCTACACCCGCAAGGGGCGCGCCAGTGGCACGCTGATCTGGAGCACCTACGAGAGCCTTCTGGGTGATGGACCGGCGGATGCCTACGGCGAAAACTACGGGCTTCTGGCTGAGAGCCTGGAATATGACGAGGGCAAGACCTGGGTGATTTTCCATATGCGGCCCGAGGCGCGGTTTTCGGATGGCACGCCGGTGACGGCGCATGATGTCGTGTTCAGCCACAACCTGTTCCTTGAGCAGGGCCTGCCCTCTTACGCCATCGCGGTGAAGAAACGGGTGCTGAGTGCCGAGGCGCTGGACGATCACACGGTGAAGTTCACCTTTGCCGAGGGGATTTCGCGGCGCAGCCTGGTTGATCAGGTGGGCAGCACGCCCGTGTTTTCGCGCAAGTGGTACGAGGAGACAGGCGCGAGGCTGGATGAATCGCGGCTGACCTACCCGCCGGGATCGGGGCCGTATGTTCTGGAGAGCTTCGATATCAGCCGGCGCGTTGTCTATAAACGCAACCCCGACTACTGGGGCTGGCATCTGCCGATCAACAAGGGCCGGCACAATTTCGATGAGATCCGGGTGGAGTACTTCGCCGATGACGGCGCGGCCTTCGAGGCATTCAAGGCCGGTGAATACACGGTGCGGCAGGAAAGCGATCCGAAGAAATGGGCCACGAGCTATGACTTCCCGGCGGCCAAGCGTGGCGAGGTGAAGGTGGTGGAACTGCCCGACGGGGTGCCGCCGTCGCCCACCGGGTTCATCTTCAACCTGCGGCGCGACAAGTTCGCTGATCCGCGCATCCGCGAGGCGATCGCGCTGGCCTATAATTTCGAATGGACCAATGCGTCGCTGCAATACGGGTTGTTCGCGCAGCGAAACTCGTTCGTGCAGAACGCCCCGCACGAGGCCAAGGACGTGCCAGAAGGGGCCGAGCGCGCCTTGCTGGAAGCGCTGGGTGATCTGGTGCCCGACGCCGTGCTGAACGAACCGGCGGTGATGGCGCATACGTCGAAGGGCGAGCGGCAGACGGACCGGCGCAACCTGCGCCGGGCGATGAAGCTTCTGGACGAGGCGGGCTGGGCCGTGGGTGATGACGGCATGCGCCGCAATGCCGAGGGCCGGGTCTTCACGATTGATTTCCCGATCCCGTCGAGTTTCCCGTCGACACTGAGTGCGGCGATCGAGGTGTTCGCGAAGAACCTGCAGCGGATGGGGATCGACGCGCAGGTGAACGCGATCGACCCGGCGCAATACACGCTCCTGGAGCGCGATTTCGACTACGACATGATCTATGACGCCTATATCCCGTTCCTCGAGGCGGGAACGGGCCTGCATCAGCGCTATGGTTCGGCCGAGGCGGCGATCAGCCTCTTTAACCCGGCCGGGCTGGCCAGCCCGCTGGTGGACAAGATCATCGACACGGCGCTGGAATCGGAAACCAGCGAGGAAGAGCAGACGGCGCTGATGGCGCTGGACCGCGTTCTGCGCTACGAGCGGTTCATGGTGCCGACGTGGTACAAGGACAAGCACTGGCTGAGTTACTGGGACATGTATGAACACCCCGACCCGCTGCCGCCCTTTGACCTGGGTGTGCTGGATTTCTGGTGGGTCAATCCCGAGAAGGCAGAGGCGCTCAGGGCCTCGGGCGCGTTGAGGTAAGCGGCGAATGGGCGCCTATTTCGCACGGCGGTTGCTGCTGATCATCCCGACGCTCATCGGGATCATGGTCATCAACTTCACGCTGGTCCAATTCGTCCCCGGCGGCCCGGTTGAGCAGGTCCTGGCGCAGGTTCAGGGCCAGGGTGACGTGTTTTCGGGCTTTGCCGGCGGAGGTGGCGAGCAGGCGGGCGGTTCGGACCTTGTGGGCGACGATTTCTTTGTCGGCTCGGGCGGGGACGAGAAATACGTCGGCGCGCGCGGCCTGCCCAAGGAATTCATCGAACAGCTGGAGAAGGAGTTCGGGTTCGACAAGCCGCCGCTGGAGCGGTTCCTGAACATGATGTGGAACTACATAAGGCTGGATTTCGGTGAGAGCTATTTCCGCTCGATCAGCGTGATCGACCTGGTGCTGGAAAAGATGCCGGTTTCGATCACGCTGGGCCTGTGGTCGACACTGATCGCGTATATCGTGTCGATCCCGCTGGGCATCCGCAAGGCGGTCAAGGACGGCAGCCCGTTCGACACATGGACCAGCGGCGCGATCATCGTGGCCTATGCGATCCCGGGCTTTTTGTTCGCCATCCTGCTGCTGGTGCTGTTTGCCGGCGGCTCCTACTGGAAGATTTTCCCGCTTAGGGGGCTGACGAGCGACGGGTTCGAGGATCTGAGCATGATCGGCAAGGTGCTGGATTATTTCTGGCACATCGCGCTGCCGGTTCTGGCGTCGACCATCGCGGCCTTTGCCACGCTGACGCTGCTGACCAAGAACAGTTTCCTTGATGAGATCAAGAAACACTATGTGATGACCGCGCGGGCCAAGGGGCTGAGCGAGGGCAAGGTCTTGTATGGCCACGTCTTCCGCAACGCGATGCTGATCGTGATTGCGGGTTTCCCGGCGGTGTTCATCGGCGTCTTTTTCGGCGGCAGCCTGATCATCGAGACGATCTTCTCGCTCGACGGTCTGGGACGGCTGGGGTTTGAGGCGGCGGTGGCGCGGGATTACCCGGTGATGTTCGGCACGCTGTTCATATTCGGCCTGATCGGTCTGGTCGTGGGCATCCTGAGTGACGCGATGTATGTGCTGGTGGATCCGCGGATCGATTTCGAGCGGAGGGAGGGGTAGTGGCGCTTTCACCGCTGAACCAACGCCGCTGGCGCAATTTCAAGCGCAACAGGCGGGCCTTCTGGTCGCTCTGGATTTTCCTGTTGCTGTTCGGGATCACGCTGTTTGCCGAGTTCATCGCCAATGACAAACCGATCGTGGTGAAGTACCGGGGCGAGATTTACATGCCGATCTTCAATTTCTACCCCGAGACGACCTTCGGAGGCGATTTCAAAACCGAGGCAGTCTATCGCGACCCCGAGGTGCGCTGCCTGATCGAGACCGGGGGACTGGACCTGTGTTTCGATGATCCCGAAGCCTATATTGAGGACGCGCAGGACGGGATGATCGAGGGCGAGGCTATCGAGAAGGGCTGGGCGCTGTGGCCGGTCATTCCCTATTCCTATGACACGAGCGTGGACCGGCCCGGCGCAGCCCCCCTGCCACCGGGCGAGGGCAACCTGCTGGGCACGGACGATACCAAGCGCGATGTGCTGGCACGCGTGATCTATGGCTTCCGTCTTTCGGTGCTCTTCACGCTGATCGTGACAGTGCTGGCCAGCGCCATCGGCATCGCTGCGGGTGCGGTACAGGGATATTTCGGCGGTTGGCTGGACCTGGTGTTCCAGCGCGTTATCGAAATCTGGAGCGCGACGCCGCAGCTCTACGTGATCATCATCATGTTCGCGGTGCTGGGGCGAAGTTTCTGGCTGTTGGTGTTCATCACCGTGCTGTTCGGCTGGACCGCGTTGGTGGGCGTGGTGCGGGCCGAGTTCCTGCGGGCGCGCAACCTGGAATACGTGCGTGCGGCCAAAGCGCTGGGCGTCAGCAACACCACGATCATGTTCCGCCACATGCTGCCCAACGCGATGGTGGCGACGCTGACCATGCTGCCCTTCATCGTCACCGGCACGATCGGGCTTCTGGCGAGCCTCGATTTCCTGGGCTTTGGCCTGCCATCGAGCGCGCCGAGCCTGGGTGAGCTGACGCTGCAGGCCAAGCAGAACCTTCAGGCGCCGTGGCTGGCCTTTACCGCGTTCACCACATTCGCTGTCATGCTGTCGCTTCTGGTCTTCATCTTCGAAGGCGTGCGCGATGCGTTCGATCCGAGGAAGACCTTTCAATGAGCCTTCTGGATGTGCGCAACGTGTCGGTCGGCTTCCGGCAGGACGGCAAGGTGAACCCGGCGGTCAGAGGCGTCTCCTTTACCGTGGACCGTGGCGAGACCGTGGCGCTGGTGGGCGAGAGCGGATCCGGCAAGTCGGTCACGGCGCTGAGCACCGTGTCTTTGTTGCCGGCGAGCGCCCAGATCAGCGGGTCCGTCACCTATGACGGGCAGGAGATGATCGGCGCGGACGAAGCGATGCTGCGCAAGGTGCGCGGCAATGACATCAGTTTCATCTTCCAGGAGCCGATGACCAGCCTGAACCCGCTGCACACGATCGAAAAGCAGCTGGCCGAGAGCCTGGCGCTGCACCAGGGGTTGGTGAACGACGCGGCGCGCAAGCGTATCCTGGAACTGCTGGAAAAGGTTGGTATCCGCGATGCCGAAAGCCGGCTGGGCGCTTATCCACACCAGCTCTCGGGCGGGCAGCGGCAGCGGGTGATGATCGCCATGGCGCTGGCCAACAAGCCCGACATCCTGATCGCGGACGAGCCAACAACAGCGCTGGATGTAACGATCCAGGCGCAGATCCTGGAACTGCTGGCCGAGCTGAAGCGCACCGAGAACATGGGCCTGCTGTTCATCACCCACGACCTGGGCATCGTGCAGCGGATCGCCGACAAGGTCTGCGTGATGAAGGATGGCGAGATCGTCGAGAGCGGGCCGACCAAGGAGATTTTCGCCAACCCGCAGCACCCCTATACCAAGAAGCTGTTGGGCGCGCGGGCCGTGGGCCAGCCGGCGCCGGTGCCGGAGGGTGCAAAACAGATCGTTCAGACCGAGCATCTGAAGGTGTGGTTCCCGATCCAGAGGGGATTCCTGAAGCGCACAGTGGGCCACGTGAAGGCCGTGAACGACGCCACGATCGACGTGCGCGCGGGCGAGACACTGGGCATCGTGGGCGAATCGGGCAGCGGCAAGACGACGCTGGCGCTGGCGATCATGCGGCTGATTTCGTCGGAAGGCGGGATCACCTTTGATGGGCAGAACGTGCGGAAATGGTCGACCAGGAAACTGCGCGATCTGAGGCGAGAGATGCAGATCGTGTTCCAGGATCCGTTCGGATCGCTGAGCCCGCGGATGAGTTGTGAACAGATCATTGCCGAGGGTCTGGGCGTGCATGGCAACCCTGGTGGCCGGCCCGAGCGCGAGCTGGTGGCCGAGGTTATGGAAGAGGTGGGTTTGGATCCTGCCACGATGGACCGCTATCCGCATGAATTCTCGGGTGGTCAGCGCCAGCGTATCGCGATTGCGCGCGCGATGATCCTGCGGCCGCGGCTGGTGGTTCTGGACGAACCGACAAGCGCGCTGGACATGACGGTGCAGGTGCAGATCGTCGACCTGCTGCGCGACCTGCAGGTGAAATACGGGTTGGCCTATCTTTTCATCAGCCATGACCTGAACGTTGTGCGCGCGATGAGCCACAAGATGATCGTCATGAAGCAGGGCGATATCGTCGAGGCCGGCGAGGCACAGGCACTTTTCGAGAGCCCGCAGACCGACTATGCCCAGACATTGCTGCATGCCGCGCTGGATCTGACCGCCTGAGCACCTGCACACCACCGCGACGTGGTGGCACAGGTTCGCGGCTTTACAGGTTTGCGGGTGTTCTGAGGGTCAATACCCACCGGGGTTCAGCCGGGTTTCGTTCTCGAGCAGGCGTTTGACGAAGTCGCAACCGTGGCCCGGCGCGCTGAAATGCAGCCAGGCGCGCGCCGCGAAGAGCCCCGGCGAAAACATCAGGACCATGTCGTTGAGATCATCCGCCATGACCGGCGTGCCGGTTGGGTGGCTTTGCAGAACGAGGCGGCGATTGGGCGCGGACAGGGAGTCGAGCTGCAGCGCGTAGGCGATGTATTCGTTGGCGGAAACCGTGGGCATTTCGTCACCTGCCGTCTGAAACACCAGCGCATGGGTCAGTTCGTGGACGATCAGGCTGTCGAACAGATCTGTTGCGGAAAGGCCGGCGAAAGCGTGGGTGTCATCCATCTGGTCGGAAATCTGCGAAGGGGGCAGAAGTTCGACCCGGTTTTCGGCGCAGACAAATGCCCCAAGGCAGGCCGGATGGCCGTATTCCAGCTGTGCCTTGATTTCGATGGTGATGGGTTGGGTCTGGCGCAGGTTGCATTTTTCGAGCCTGGCAAGTGCGCGGTCCGCGACCGTGCAAACACGCGACGAAACCTCTGGATCGTTGGCGATCACGGTCACGTTGCGGGTGTCGCAGGCTGTATGTTGGCTGGCGTCTGCCGCGCTTGCCGCGACCACGGCGCATATCGCGAAAAGAGTTTTGCGCAAATCAGTTCCTTCCCGGATGGAGCCTAACACGAAATGCACCATGTCAAAGGCCGGGAAACCGGACCGACAGGGCCGCGTGATCGCTGGCATGGGGCCTGTGGGTGCCGGTGCCGGGCAGGAAGGGACCGCCGTAGCGCCGGGTTTCATGCCCGAGACCTTCGCGCAGGATGGAGGGCCTCGCCTCGGGAAAGCGATGGGCCAGAGCAGGCGAGGCGAGCATCTTGTCGGGGCAGGCATAGACACCCTCTTCTGGCTGGTACCAGGACCAGCGATCCTGCTCTGGCACCCGGTCGAGCAGGTTGACGGAGAAGGGCGGCAACAGCGGTGCAATCGCGCGGTCCCGCCCCTTAGGCGTATCGCGCGGATCGTTGAGATCACCGAGCACCAGCCAGAGCGCAGAGGCAGGATCGGGAAACTGTGTTTCGATCAGGTGACGCACTGACAGGGCTTCGGCGCGGCGCACCTGCCAGGCCTTTTCAACATCGGGGTAAGGTGCCTTGAAATGACAGATGAACAGGGTCAGTTCCCCGATTTCGACCTCGAGACAATCGCGGCGGAAGAGGGGCACATCCGGATCAAGCCTGCTCTCAAGGCCGAGGCCAGCATCGCGTGGGGTGAGCGCGGCATGGCTTTCAACCCGGTCGGGCGCGATGCGGCTGAGAAGAGCCAGATCGAGGCCGCGCCCGTCATTGCCCGGCAGGCAGATGCGATGCGGATAGGGCGCTGCTCCGGAGGGCAGCAGGTAGTGATCGTGGAAATGGTCGAGCGTTTCGGCATCGAAGACTTCCTGCAGGGCCAGCACATCGGCATCGGTATCGCGGATCAAGGCCGCGGTCAGTTGCCTGTCATATGAATCGAGCAAGCCGGCTGCGGGGCCGGTATCAAGATGGGAATCGCGGTCGCGCGCGCCATCGAGCGCATCGCCCTGCGGTCCGTGGCGCAGGCGCATGTTCTGAACGTTGAGTGTGGCGATGCGCATCCGACCGCCCGTCCTGGCCTAGATCGCCGAGCTGTGCCCGGCCTTGGAGAGATCGTATGCGTCGAACGCCCGGGCGATCATCCGGGTCAGGGGGCGGGCCTTGACCGGGATCGTCAGGCCCATGTCGGTGATCCTGAGAATGCCCTGGAATTCGGCCTGGACGGCGCTGAACATCTGCGCCAGGCGGTCCTGCGTGATGTCGAAGTCGCGGAGAATCTCGACGGCGTCGATCCGGAAATCGCACATCAGCATCTCGATCATGCGCGCGCGGAGCTTGTCATCGGCGCTGAAGACATGGCCGCGCGCGGTCGAGAAGCGCCCATCGCGTATGGCCGTGGTATGCGCCGAGGTGGCCGGTGCATTCTGCGCATAACCCTGCGGAAAGCGCGAGATGGACGAGGCGCCGAGGCCGATGAGGACTTCGGACGTGTCATCGGTGTAGCCCTGGAAGTTGCGCCTCAGCGTACCGTTTCGCTGCGCCACTTCGAGGCCGTCACCATGAGCGGCAAAATGGTCGATTCCAATCTCGGCGTAATTGTCCCACAGGAACAGCTTGCGCGCGGTTTCGAACAGCTCCAGGCGCTCTTGCGGCGTTGGCAGCTTGTCTGACGGGATCATCTGCTGGCGCTTGGCCATCCAGGGCACATGGGCATAGCCGTAAAGCGCCACCCGGTCCGGCGACAGCGCGAGGAGTTTCTGCACGCTTTCGGTGATGCGTGCCTTGGACTGGTCGGGCAGGCCGAACAGGATGTCCGCATTCAGCGATGTGACCCCGCGGGCGCGAATTTCCTCGACGGCATCGCGGGTGACGTCGAAACTCTGGATCCGGCCGATTGTCTTCTGAATCGCGTCGTCGAAGTCCTGCACCCCGATCGAAGCCCGGTTCATGCCCGCCGCGGCGAGCGCATCAAGCCGCGGACCGTCAACTTCGTTCGGGTCGATTTCGACCGAGAATTCGTAGTTTTCCGCAAACGGCGCAATGTCGGCGATGGCGCCGGCCAGGTCAGTCATCATCGAGGCCGTCAGCAGCGTAGGCGTGCCGCCACCCCAATGCAGGCGCGATAGTTTCACACCGTCGGGCAGTTGCCGGCCCAGCATCGCGATTTCGGTTTTCAGGGTTTCGAGATAGGCCAGAACGGGCGCATCGGTTTGCGTACCCTGCGTGCGGCAGGCGCAGAACCAGCACAACCTGCGGCAGAAAGGCACGTGAACATAGAGCGATATCCCGGACCCGGGCGCGATTTCGCCGATCCAGCTGCGGAAATGTGATTCGTCTACGGACGCATCGAAGTGCGGCGCGGTAGGATAACTCGTATACCGCGGTACTTTCGCGTCAAATAGACCCATTTGGGCGAGTTGCGTTTTCGTAACCATCGGCGTAGCGTTAAAGAGTGTGTACCTGTATATCTTTGACACAGATCAAGACGCGCGAACGAGATCTTATATGCTTAAAGACGACATAGTTGCGGTTCCGCACGAATGTGTGGATTGCCCGATTCGACACCGTGCCGTTTGCGCGCGATGCGAACCCGATGAACTCGCCGAATTGGAGGAGTTCAAGTATTACAGAAGTTTCGAGGCCGGGCAGACTGTCGTCTGGTCAGGCGACCGCATGGATTTCGTCGGAACAGTCGTTTCCGGCATTGCGTCGCTGACGCAGACGATGGAGGACGGGCGGACCCAGATGGTGGGCCTTCTGTTGCCCAGCGATTTCGTGGGGCGCCCGGGGCGCGAAGGTGCGGCCTATGACGTCGTGGCCACGACCGATCTGACGATGTGCTGTTTCCGCAAGAAGCCGTTCGAGACGATGATGGAAACCACGCCGCACATTGCCCAGCGCCTGCTGGAAATGACGCTGGACGAACTGGATGCGGCGCGCGAGTGGATGCTGGTTCTGGGCCGCAAGACCGCGCGGGAAAAGATCGCCAGTCTTCTTTCGATCGTTGCGCGGCGCGATGCGACACTGCGCAAGGTTACGATGGATGGACCGCTGGTTTTCGATCTGCCGCTGACGCGCGAGGCGATGGCCGACTACCTGGGTCTGACGCTGGAAACGGTGAGCCGCCAGATCAGCGCGCTGAAGCGTGATGGCATTATCCACCTTGAAGGCAAGCGTCATGTGACGGTGCCGGATATTTCGGTTCTGATGGAAGAGGCGGGCGACGACAGCGACGGTGGCATGCTGGTCTAAAGCTGGCTCCGGACCACAAATGAAAAGGGCGCCGGAACGGGCGCCCTTTCCTTTTTCGTGACCGGATATGGCTCAGTGCGCCATGAAGACCGGCAGCTTGGCCTGTTCCAGCATGTAGCGGGTCGCGCCGCCCAAGATCGCCTCGCGGAAGCGGGAATGGCCATAAGCGCCCATGACGATCAGGTCGGCCTCGATATCGGAGGCATGGCGCATCAGCACGTCGGATACGCGCGGCAGGGTTTTCGACAGCACATCCACTTCGGCGCGGATGCCGTGGCGCGACAGGTATTGCGACAGAAGTCCGCCGGGATCGGACCGGTTAGGCCCGTGCGCGGGCGGGTCGATCACCACAACATGCACGGCCTCGGCATAGGTCAACACCGGAAGAGCCGCGCGCACGGCGTTCAGCGCCTCGCTGCTTTCGTTCCAGCCGATCATGACCCGCTTGGGCTTGGGCCGCGGCGCGCCTTCGTCGGGTACGACAAGAACCGGTGTCTGGCCCTCGAACATGGCCGCCTCGACGACGGGCTCGAGCTCGGCGCCCCGGTTTTCACCGTAAGGCTGCGGCAGGATGACCAGATCTGAGAAACGGGCATGGGCAGCAACGTGGCGGCCGATATCGGCCAGTTGCGCAACGCCGGTATCCGTGCCCCAGCGGATGCCCGAGGATTTCAGGACGTCGATGGCCTTGGCCTCGATTTCCTCTGATTCCTCTTGTGCGCGGTTGATGGTTTCCTGAAGCACCATGGCATTGGCGCCAGCGTAATAGTAGCCAGTCTGGCTTCGATCGACGCCAAGGCACAACACGTCGAGATGCGCATCGATCACGTCGGCGATGGCAATACCGTGCGCGAGAACATTCTCGGCCAGTTTGGGGTCGGTCAGAACCGAGAATAGCGATTTGTAGGCCATTTTGGACTCCTGCAGAGGGTTTTGCTCAGGCTAGCTTGCTTTGCCGGGTGCGACTTTGATGCGTATCAGGAAAACACGGCACCAATTTTGATGCAGATCAAGGCGGTCTTGCCCCCGGGAGGCCCATTAAGCACGCAGTCAAATCCCCCTGCGCGGGAGAACGAATCGCGCCGGGCAAGACGAAGGGACGAAAAATGGGTAATTATATCAAGCTGATCGTGCTTGGTGTGATCACGGTTCTGGCCTTGATCGCAGCAAATTACGCACGTGACGTGGCCTACATGGTGAACGCGCTGACAGTAGCGCTGGTCGCCGCGGGGGTCTTTCTTTGGACGCTGCGCCGCACGGGCGAGCCGGTTCCGGCTGGTGACCTTTCGGGCGAGTACATGGATGGGCCGGTTCGCGCCGGTGTCATTCTGACTGCCTTCTGGGGCGTCGTCGGTTTTCTTGTGGGCGTGACAATTGCGTTCCAGTTGGCGTTTCCGCAGCTCAACTTCGAGTGGGCGCAGGGCTATGCCAACTTCGGGCGTCTTCGTCCCTTGCACACCAGCGCGGTGATTTTCGCATTTGGCGGCACCGCACTGATCACGACCTCGTTCTACGTGGTTCAACGTACCAGCGCCGCGCGGCTTTGGGGCGGCAACCTCGCCTGGTTCGTGTTCTGGGGGTATCAACTGGTGATCGTCCTTGCGGCGACCGGGTATCTGCTGGGGGCAACCCAATCGAAGGAATACGCCGAGCCGGAATGGTATGTCGACTGGTGGCTGACCATCGTCTGGGTGATGTACCTTCTCGTCTTCGTCGGCACGATCATGAAGCGCAAAGAGCCGCATATCTATGTGGCGAACTGGTTCTTCCTTTCGTTCATCATCACGGTGGCCATGCTGCACGTGGTGAACAACCTGGCCATTCCGGTGTCGATCTTCGGGTCGAAATCGGTTCAGGTCTTCAGCGGCGTGCAGGATGCCATGACGCAGTGGTGGTACGGCCACAACGCGGTGGGCTTCTTCCTGACCGCGGGCTTTTTGGGAATGATGTACTATTTCGTGCCGAAACAGGCCGAGCGGCCGGTCTTCAGTTACAAGCTGTCGATCATCCACTTCTGGGCGCTGATCTTCATCTACATCTGGGCTGGTCCGCACCACCTGCACTATACCGCGCTGCCTGACTGGGCGTCGACGCTGGGCATGGTGTTCTCGGTCGTGCTGTGGATGCCCAGCTGGGGCGGCATGATCAACGGCCTGATGACGCTTTCGGGCGCTTGGGACAAGCTGCGCACCGATCCGATCATCCGCATGATGGTGATTTCGGTCGGCTTCTACGGCATGTCGACCTTCGAGGGTCCGATGATGTCGATCCGCGCGGTGAACTCGCTGTCGCACTATACGGACTGGACCATCGGTCACGTGCACTCGGGTGCGCTGGGCTGGAACGGTATGATCACCTTCGGGGCGCTTTACTTCCTGGTGCCGAAGCTGTGGAACAAGGAGCGGCTCTACAGCCTGCGCCTCGTGAGCTGGCACTTCTGGCTCGCTACCATTGGCATCATCCTCTACGCCGCAGCAATGTGGGTGACGGGGATCATGGAAGGCCTGATGTGGCGCGAAGTTGACGCAAACGGCTTCCTCGTGAACTCGTTCGCCGACACCGTGGCCGCGAAGTTCCCGATGTACGTGGTGCGCGGCACCGGCGGTATCCTTTACCTGCTGGGTGCGATCATCATGGCCTATAACCTCTGGATGACCGTGAAGCGTTCGCCGGCTGTAGAAGCCACGAACCATCTGGTCCCGGCTGAATAAGGAGGGCCGGACACATGGCAATTCTCGACAAACACCAAGTTCTTGAGAAGAACGTCACGCTTCTGGCCATCTTTGCCTTCCTGGTGGTGACCATCGGCGGCATCGTGCAGATCGCACCGCTGTTCTGGCTGGAAAACACGATCGAGGATGTGGACGGCATGCGCCCCTACACCCCGCTCGAACTGGCCGGGCGCGACATCTACATCCGCGAAGGGTGCTATGTCTGCCACAGCCAGATGATCCGGCCCATGCGGGACGAGGTTGAGCGTTATGGTCACTACAGCCTGGCGGCTGAGAGCCAGTACGACCACCCGTTCCAGTGGGGTTCGAAGCGGACGGGGCCCGACCTCGCCCGCGTCGGCGGCCGCTACTCGGACGAGTGGCACGTGGATCACCTGCGCAACCCGCAGTCGGTGGTGCCTGAATCGGTGATGCCGAAATACGGGTTCCTGGAAAACCGGATGATCGATGGCAAGTACATCGAGGACGTGATGGCCACGCATGCCTTTGTCGGCGTGCCCTACACGGACGAGATGCTGGAAAACGGGCAGGAGGACTTTGCTGCCCAGGCCGATCCCTGGGCGGACACCGATGGCCTGTTCGAGCGCTATGGCGAGAAGGTGCAAGTGCGCAACTTCGACGGCAAGCCGGGAATCTCGGAGATGGACGCGATGGTCGCCTATCTGCAGATGCTGGGCACGCTGGTCGACTTCTCGACATTCGAGCACACCGGCACGCGGTAAGGGAGGGAAAGATGGAAACATATTCCCTTCTGCGTGAGTTCGCCGACAGCTGGATGCTTCTCGCTCTCTTCACCTTCTTTGTCGGAATGGTCCTTTGGGTACTGTTCCGGCCCGGGAGCTCGAAGACCTACCGCGACGTGGCAAACATCCCGTTCCGGCACGAAGACAAGCCCGCGCCCGCGCGGGACGCCAAGGAGGCGTAAGACATGGCAAAACAACCTGAAAAGAAGAACGGTGACGTTGAAACCACCGGTCACGTTTGGGACGAAGACCTTCAGGAGTTCAACAATCCGCTGCCGAAATGGTGGGTCTGGATCTTCTACCTGACGATCATCTGGGGGATCTGGTACACGATCGCCTATCCCGCATGGCCGCTGATCAACGAAGCCACCTCGGGCTACAAGAACTGGTCGACCCGGGCCAATGTGGCCGCCGAGATCGCGGACGTGGCAGAGCGCAACGCGCCGGCCAACAGCGAACTGGAATCGGTTGAACTGGCGTCCTTTGTGAACCAGACCGACAGTGAGCTTTATGGCTATGCCCGGTCGGCCGGTGCGGCCGTGTTCCAGACCTGGTGTGCCCAGTGTCATGGTTCGGGTGCCGCAGGTGCCAAAGGTTATCCCAACCTTCAGGATGACGACTGGCTCTGGGGCGGTGATATCGAAGAGATTCACTATACCATCAGCCACGGCATCCGGAACGAGGATGACGCAGATGCGCGTTACTCGGAAATGCCTGCCTTTGGTCGCGACGAGCTTCTTGAGCCGGCACAGATCGAACAGGTGGTTAACTACGTGATGTCGCTTTCGGGCGAAGCACAGGATGCCGCCGAGGTCGAAGCGGGTGCCGTGGTGTTCGAGGAAAACTGTGCCTCGTGCCACATGGAAGACGGCACCGGCGACCGTGCACAGGGTGCGCCGAACCTGACCGACGCGATCTGGCTCTATGGTGGTGACTACGACACGCTGATGGAAACGGTGACGAACAGCCGTTACGGCGTGATGCCGCCGTGGTCGGAAGCCGCGTCGCCCGCGGGGCGCCTGTCGGAGGCCGAGATCCGCGCCGTCGCGCTCTATGTCCACCAGCTCGGTGGTGGCGAATAAACAGAATTCCGGGGGCTTCGGCCCCCGGATAAGGCACCGGCCCTTCCGTCCTGTTCGCGCGTTTCCTGGAAGGCCGGTGCCATCTAACCCCGGGTCGGGGTATCCGCAGAGCCGCCGAGAGGCGGCTTTCGTGCATTTGAGTGCCACGTGGTCGCGCGGCACTTTTTCGTGAATAGGTAAGTATTAGATTCAGAATTTGATGCAGGTCAAGGTCGCGCTGCGGCGGGACTGTGAGAAGAACCCAGATGAAACGTGTAGTATCGGAGTGATTCCGTGAGCCAAGCCGAACCCGAACAACTCTACGCCGCGCGAGAGCCGATTTTTCCCAAAAAGGTCTACGGCAAGTTCCGTAACCTGAAGTGGATCATCATGATCGTGACGCTGGGCATCTACTACCTGACCCCGTGGATCAGGTGGGACCGCGGTCCGAGCCTGCCGGACCAGGCTGTTCTGATCGACATGGCCAACCGCCGTTTCTACTTCTTCTGGATCGAGATATGGCCGCATGAATTCTATTTCGTCGCGGGCCTTCTGGTGATGGCCGGGCTGGGTTTGTTCCTGTTCACCTCTGCCTTGGGCCGGGTATGGTGCGGCTATACCTGCCCGCAAACGGTGTGGACCGACCTGTTCATCCTGGTCGAACGCTGGATCGAAGGCGACCGCAACGCACGGCTGCGGCTGCACCGGCAGAAGAAATGGGATTTCCGAAAGGCGCGGCTACGCCTGACCAAATGGATTTCATGGCTTCTGATCGCGGTCGCCACGGGCGGCGCCTGGGTTTTCTACTTTGCCGACGCGCCCACGCTGATGCGGGACCTGTTCACGCTCAATGCACATCCGATCGCCTATACGACGATTGCCGTTCTGACCGGTACGACCTTTTTCTTCGGCGGGTTCGCACGCGAGCAGATCTGTATCTATGCCTGCCCGTGGCCGCGTATCCAGGCGGCGATGATGGACGAGGACACGATCACCGTCGCGTATCGTGAATGGCGCGGTGAGCCGCGGGGCAAGGGCAAAGCCCGCGACGGCCTGGGAGATTGCATCGACTGCAATGCCTGCGTGAATGTCTGCCCGATGGGCATCGACATCCGCGATGGTCAGCAGTTGGAATGCATCACCTGCGCGCTGTGCATCGATGCCTGCGACGAGATGATGGACAAGGTCGGCAAGCCGCGCGGCCTGATCGATTATATGGCGCTGACGGATGAAAACGCCGAGCGCGCCGGTGGCAAGGCCAAGAACATCTGGAAACACGTCTTCCGCCCGCGCACCGTGTTGTACACCACGCTTTGGGGGTTGGTGGGTGTCGGTCTGGTCGTGGCGCTCTTCATGCGTTCGGACATCGACATGACGGTCGCGCCTGTGCGTAACCCGACCTATGTGACGCTGTCCGATGGCTCGATCCGCAATGTCTATGAGATCAAGCTGCGCAACAAGCATGGCGAGGAACGGCCGTTCCGCCTGACGGTCAAGGGTGATCCGGCGCTGCGCGTTCAGATCGAAGGCAGCCCCTATGAAACGGTTACCGTGCCGCCCGACACGGCGAAGCCGGTCCGCGTTTACGTGGTGGCGCCCAAGGGCTCGGTCCCGGCCGAAAGCGAGCGCGTCGATTTCCGGTTCTGGGTGGAAGACGTGACCAATGGTGAACGTGCCTTCAAGGATACGGTATTCAACGGGAGGGCGAACTGATGGCGGAGCGCAAGATTACTGGCAAGCACGTCCTGATCGGGTTTGTTGCAGCCTTTTCGGTGATCATTGGCGTGAATGTCGTTCTGGCCGTCAGCGCCGTGCGCACGTTCCCGGGGCTGGAGGTGAAGAACTCCTATGTTGCCAGCCAGGAATTCGATGAACGGCGCGCCGCGCAAGAGGCCTTGGGCTGGGATGTCTCTGCCGACGTCGTGGATGAAAACCTGGTCCTTTCGATCACCGATGAGGCAGGCAAGCCCGTCGAGGTGGCCGAACTGAACGCGATCCTGGGCCGACCCACCCATGTCAAGGAAGATAGCGAACCGGCCTTTGTCTTCGACGGCAAGGCTTATGTCGCGCCGGTCGAGCTGGAAGACGGAAACTGGGACTTGCGCATGGTGGCCTTTGCCCAGGATGGCACGGAATACAGAATGCGTGTGAAGGTGAACACGAAGTAACGCCATGACCGCAACGATGCGCCCCAATATCTCGGCCTGCCCGGCCTGCAACGCGGCCCCAGCGGCCGAGGCATTGGCCGAGCGCGAGGCACAGAAGGACGTGCGCATCGCCCTGTCGGTGCCTGCGGTGCACTGTGCCGCCTGTATCGTCGCGATTGAACGAGCGCTGGCCGATCACCCGGGTGTGACCAGCGCGCGGGTCAACCTGACCCTGAAACGCGCGACCATCGAAGCCGAACCCGATGTCATGCCCGAGGACCTGATCGGCGTGCTGGACCGCATCGGATACGAGGCGCACGAACTGGACGTCGGTACGTTGAGTGCAACGCAAACCGATAAGGCCGGTCGCGAACTCCTGATGCGGCTGGCAGTGGCGGGTTTTGCCTCGATGAACGTGATGCTTTTGTCGGTCTCGGTATGGTCTGGGGCGGCGGATGCGACGCGTGACATGTTTCACTGGATTTCGGCGGCGATCACGCTGCCGACCATCGCTTTTTCGGGTCAGCCGTTTTTTCGCAATGCCTGGGCCGCGCTGAAGAATGCGCGGTTGAACATGGATGTGCCGATCACGCTGGCTATCGTTCTGGCGGTTGTGACCTCTCTGTGGGAAACCTCGCTTTCGGGCGAACATGCCTATTTCGACGCCGCGCTGGCGCTGACTTTCTTCCTTCTAGCCGGGCGCTACCTGGATCACCGCACCCGTGCGATCGCCCGCTCTGCCGCCGAGGAACTGGCAGCGCTGGAAGTGCCGCGCGCCTTCCGGATCGAGGATGGAGAAGAGCGCCAGGTGCCCGTGGCCGAGCTGACGGTGGGTGACCTTATCCTGGTGCGCCCTGGCGGACGCATGCCGGTGGACGGCGAGATTGTCGCCGGCACATCCGAGATTGACCGCAGCCTTCTGACTGGTGAGACGATCCCGGTTTATGGCGGGCCGGGCCAGGCGGTATCGGCGGGCGAGGTCAACCTGACCGGGCCGCTGACCGTTCGGGCCACCGCTGTGGGCGAGGAAACTTCGCTTCACCGTATGGCCGATCTTGTCGCCATCGCCGAGTCGGGGCGATCCCGCTACACCTCTCTCGCGGACAGCGCGGCCAAGCTTTATGCGCCCGGCGTGCATATCCTGTCGGCACTCAGCTTCGTCGGTTGGTATCTTTTCACTTTCGACGTGCGCACCGCGCTGAATATCGCGGCTGCCGTGCTGATCATCACATGCCCCTGTGCCTTGGGCCTTGCCGTGCCGGCGGTGACGACAGCAGCGTCGGGGCGGCTGTTCCGCAAGGGGATGCTGATCAAACATTCGACCGCCTTGGAGCGCCTGGCGCAGGTGGATACCGTGGTCTTCGACAAGACCGGTACGCTGACGGCCGGTGCGCCCGAGGTGATGAACCTGGGACAGGTCTCGACGCGCGATATCGGTATCGCGCTGGCTCTGGCGGAAAGCTCATCGCATCCGCTCGCCATGTCGCTGACCTCTGCGGCGCGGGCTGCGGGTTTCAGCCCCGAGGATGTATCGCAGATTACCGAAGTTCCCGGCTATGGCACCAGGGGCGTCTGGAACGGGCGTGAGGTGTTCCTTGGCCGCGCCAGCTGGGTCGATGCGCCACGGATTTCGCGCACGGCAGCCTGGCTCAGAGTGGGCGATGAAGCGCCGCAGGCCTTCGAGTTCACAGATCGCTTGCGCGATGGCGCCGAAGAGGCCGTAGCGGCGCTGAAGGCGGCGGGCAAGGATGTCTACCTGATGTCAGGCGACACCACCGCGGCGGTGGAGGAGATGGCGGGGCGGTTGGGCATCCCGCACTGGCTGGCCGAGGCGCTGCCTGCGGACAAGGCGGCGCGTGTTCAGGCCATGGCCAAGGAAGGCCGCCATGTCCTTATGGTGGGCGATGGGCTCAACGATACAGCGGCGCTGGCGGCAGCGCATGTCTCGATCTCGCCGGCCAGCGCGCTCGATGCGGCGCGGGTGGCGAGTGACATCGTGCTTCTCGGAGGGGACCTCGAACCGATCGGCAGCGCGTTGGGGACCGCAGGATCGGCGATCCGGCGGATCAGGGAAAACTTCCGCATCGCAACGCTGTACAACATCATCGCGGTACCGCTCGCAGTGGCGGGACTGGCGACGCCGCTGATCGCGGCCTTGGCGATGTCGGCCTCATCCATTACGGTGTCGCTGAATGCACTCCGACTGAGGTAACCCGATGAACATCCTGGTTTTCCTGATCCCGATTTCACTGATCCTCGGTGGTGTCGGGCTGCTGTTCTTCGTCTACACGGTGCGCACGAACCAATATGACGACCCCGAAGGCGATGCGCGCCGAATCCTGTCGGGTGAATACGACGACAAACCCAAACAGTAACCACGGCGCTCGCAGGGGTTAACGCCGCCGCGGCGTAGCAAAGGCCCGGGGGTGATCCACGGCTGCCGCCCGGCTGACATCCGTGCACCGCTGCACCGCGGCAAGTCTTGACGCTTTTTTCAGTTAATGATGCGTGCGATGGGTCGCCCCCCGGGCCCGCCGCCCACCCACCCGCCCCGGCAGCCCCGGGGGGCTTGGTGCAAGGCGTTGACATGCGCGCAAACCGAGACGGTGGATTTCGAGTATTTGGACCAAGAAAGAGCATCTGATCGGCTCTTTCTTGGCAAAAATACTCATTGAACAAACCTGTCTGCCAGCGCCACGGAGGAGAAGCGGGAACGCGGGTGATGGCACGGCGGGGCCGAGGCGTTAGCCGAGGCCTCGCCCCGCCGCGACGCGTGGAACACGCGGCGCAATCCCTGTTGTCAGCCGGGGCCGATCATGAAGCAGGTGACGTTTCGGGCCTGAAGACGACGGCAGGCGAGCTCGGCGGTATCGCGCGACATGCCCATGAAATTCGCATCATAGCCGGAATTTCGCTTTATCACCTTGCGAAGCGAACCATCGAGCGTGGCCATTTCATTGAGCGCCGTTTTCAGCAATACGCGTTCGGCCTGGTAGCGGCTGCCATAGCGGCCGACATTGATGCCCCAGTGACGCCCGCCCGAGGTCGAAATGCGCGTGACCACTTCTGGCTGGGGATCGGCGGTATCCGCCGGTGCGGCCGCGGCGAGGACCAGATCGCTGGGACGGGCCTTGGGCGTTTTCGCCGGAGGAGCGGCTGGAGCCGGGGCGGCGTCCGCCGTTTTTTCCGGCGCAGGTGTCTTGGTAACTGCTTTCGCCGCCGCGAGCGCCTCGGTGATGTCGTCCTTGACGGCGACGATAACCGGGGCCGGTTCGGTGCTGCCGGGGCGCGCGACGGGACGCAGGCTCTTGCGCACGGCGGTGACGAGCCGGATCGTCTTGCCGGCGGTGCCTGGGGCGGCCCTGCCAGAGCCAGTCGCGGCATAGACCGGGGCATCGGGTTTGCGCACGGGCGCGTTGGACGGGGAGCGGCGGAACCCGAGATCGAGCAATTCTGCGACCTTGGCGTTGCGCGAGGCCGAGGACCGGCCGCCGAACACAGTGGCGATGACGCGTTCGTTGCCGCGTTCGGCCGAGGCGACGAGGTTGAAGCCGGCCGCGCGGGTATAGCCCGTCTTGATCCCGTCGGCGCCCTTGTAAGCGGCCAGCAGGCGGCGGTTGGTATTGGCGACTTCGCGCACGCCGGCATTGGTCGAGCGGCGGGAGAAGAGATTGTAGTATTGCGGGTAGTCGTAGAGCACGTGGCGCCCGAGGATCGTCATATCGCGCGCGGTGGAGAGATGGCCGGACTCGGTAAGGCCATGGGCGTTCTTGAAGGTGGTGCGGGTCATACCCAGCGCCTTGGCCGTGCGGTTCATCCGGCGGGCGAATTTTGCTTCGGAGCCTTCGATCGCTTCGCCGATTGCGGTGGCGGCATCATTGGCCGACTTCACCGCTGCGGCGCGGAGGAGGTAGCGCAGCTTGATCCTCTGGCCAGCCTTGAGCCCAAGTTTCGAGGGCGGTTCGGCGGCTGCGTTCTTCGAGATGCGCACCATCGTGTCGAGGTCAATCTCGCCGCGTTCGACTGCCTCGAAAGCGATGTAGAGCGTCATCATCTTGGTCAGCGATGCCGGGTGCAGGCGGGTATCGGCGTTGCGTGCGTGCAGCACCTTGCCGGTGCGCGCGTCCATGACCAGCGCGGCATAGGGCGCGGCAGCTGCCGAAAGCGGGAGCACCACAAACATCCAGATCGCTGCAATGATGAATAGCCCGGTTTTGGCCGGGTGCCTGCCACGCATCCGCATGGTATTCCGCCTTTCTGCCTCTCGCGCCGCCGGTTTTCCGACTGGCTTTTTCTGCAAGAGCAGCCTAGCACGCGGAGCGTTTGAAATAAAGTTTAGATTTCAAGCGGATAGGCGCGGCATCGTTCCACATGTTGCGGCAAGGGACGCCAAGCCCCCCAACAAATTGATTGTGGCAAGAATGTGGCGGAGATTTTTCGCAGAAAAATCGGGGCCGGCGGAGGGGTGATTTGCCCCGCCGGCCACAGGTCTGTCAGATCAGTTTGACGATCTGTTTGCCCAAGTTCCGGCCTTCGAGCAGGCCCATGAAGGTGCGCGGGGCGTTTTCGATCCCCTCGGCGATATCTTCGAGATAGGCGATGTCGCCCGAGGCCACGAGCGGCGCGACCTCGCCCAGGAACTCGGCAAAGCGGTCCCAGTGGTTGGAAATGATGAAGCCCTGCGCCAGCAGGTGCTTGACCAGCAGCGTGCGCCAGAAGACCGGGAAGTAATCCGGCCCCTCGCCGGGGGTGCCGCCCAGCGCGCCGGTATTGTAGCCCGAGATCATGCCACAGACCGGGATGCGCCCGAAGCGGTTCATCAGCGGCAGGACCGCCTGGAACACCTTGCCGCCGACGTTTTCGAAATAGATGTCGACGCCGTCGGGTGCGGCTTCGGCCAGCGCCTTGCGCAGCGAGCGGGCATCATCATGCGCGCGGTGGTCGATTGCGGCATCGAAGCCGAACGTGTCGGTGGCGATCTTGCATTTGTCCGCGCCGCCGGCGATGGCGACGGTGCGCAACCCGCGGGCCTTGGCGATCTGGCCCACCATGCTGCCCACGGGACCGGTGGCGGCGGCCACGACCAGGGTTTCGCCCTCTTTCGGTTTGCCGATCTCGGTCAGGCCGTACCAGCCGGTGAAACCCGGCATGCCCAGAACGCCCAGAGAGGTGGTGATCGGCAGGCCATCGGGCAGCTTGCGCAGCATGCTGCCGGGCTGCACGCCGTGGGTGGTCCAGCCGAACATGCCGAACACCATGTCACCGGGCGAAAACTGCGGGTGGTTCGAGGCGATCACCTCGCCCGCGCCGCCGGCCTCCATGATGCCGCCGATGGGCACGGGGGCGGCATAGGATTTGGCATCGTCCATGCGCCCGCGCATGTAGGGATCGAGCGACATGTAATGGACACGCACCAGTACCTCGCCGTCGCCGGGGGTGGGTACGTCACGGGTTTCCAGTTTGAAATCGCTGTCCTTGGGCGCGCCATCGGGGCGGGCCGCCAGCGTGATGCACTTCATTTCGTCAGACATGGGATTATCCTTTCTTGCTGCCCCGCAGCCGGAAGACGGCGGTGGCGGTTGCGATGAGCGTGCCGGTATCGTCGCGGATCTCGCCCTCGGCAAAGACGGTCGAGCGCCCGCCGCCGGTACGGCGGCCTTCGGCGATCAGCTTGGACCCGTTGGCGACGGCGAGATACTGCACGTTGAGCGAGAGCGTCATGGCGAGCTGCTTGTCATCGGGATCACCAGTATAGCAGATGGCATAGCCCATGGCCGTGTCGAGCAGGGTTGCATGCACGCCGCCATGGGGGATGCCGTAGCGGTTGCCGATATGCGGCACGACGGGTTGTTCCAGCCGGCAATAGCCATCTGACCAGTCGGTGATTTCAAATCCGACATGGGCCTGGAACGGGTAGGGGTATTCCTTCAGTTTCGGGTCGAGCATTCAAACGGTCCTTGCTGCGGCAAGCCCGGCCTGGGCGAAGCGCGGCACGGCCTCGCCCAGGCGGAAGGCGCGTTCGGGGTTCGAGGCATTGCCGTCGATGGCGCGTTTCAGCACCCCCTGGATGATGCCGGCCATGCGGAAGAAGGTGAAGGCGAGATAGAAGCCGAACCCGTCGATGCCGGAAATGCCGCGGCGTTCGCAGTAGCGGGCGACGAACTCCTCGTCCGTGATCAGGCCTTCTGCGGCGCGGTCGACGCCGCCCATGCCTTTCGATTCGGTTCCGGGCGGCATGGACCATTGCATGATGACGGCGGCGAGATCGGCATAGGGGTGGCCGATGGTCGACAATTCCCAATCGAGCAGGGCGGCGACGCGCGGCTCTTGTGGGTGAAACAGCATGTTGTCGATCCGGTAATCGCCGTGCACCAGCGTCCGCTGACCGTCATCCGGCGGGATGTTGGATTTCAGCCAGTCGGTCAGGTCGTCCATTTCGGGCAGTTCGGTGGTTTTTGATGCCTCGTACTGCTTGGCCCAGCGATTGATCTGGCGTTCATAGTAGTTGCCCGGCGGGCCATAGTCGGACAGGCCGACCGCCTCGATGTCGACGTCGTGCACGGTGGTCAGAACGCGGCACATCTCGTCGAGATAGGCCATGCGCTCTCCCTTGGGCAGTTCGGGCAGGCAGGGGTCTTCGAAGCGGCGGCCTTCGACGCAATCCATGATGTAGAACATCGAGCCGATCACGCTTTCATCCTCGCAGAGCGCATACATTCTTGCCACGGGCACATCGGTTTCATAGAGCGCCTTCTGCACGCGAAATTCGCGGTCTACGGCATGGGCGGATTTCAGAAGCGTGCCTGGCGGTTTGCGGCGCAGCACGTAGCGGCCCGACGGCGTGGTGAGCCGGAAGGTGGGGTTGGACTGGCCCACGGAAAACTTGTGCAATTCTATCGGGCCCTGGAACCCGTCGACGTTTTCGCGGCACCAGGCTTCGACGGCGTTGAGATCAAGATGGGCGGCGGTGTTCGCGCTCATGTCTTTGGCCTCCCTAGCTGTAGGTCAGGAGCCGCTCTTCGTTGGCGGCGTTGATATGGGGGGTTTCGTTGAACCCGTGCAGATAGACCGATCTTGAAGAGTAAACAAAACGGTTTACGGCGCAATTCTTCATCTGAAGCTGCAGCTTGATCTGCTGGCCCGGCCCGCATTCGAGCAGGTGTGAGATCATCCGGGCGATGGCCCCGCCCGAGGAGACAGCAAGCACCTGTTTGTGGTCGGGGGTCATGATCGTGCGGCGCGCATCTTCGACCCGGGCGGTAAAATCGGCCCAGCTTTCGCGGGCATCGGGGATGCCGCCCTGTTCCCATTCCAGCACCGTGTCGCGCAGGGTGCGGAAATGGCTCTTGCGCTCGGTGTGCATGTTCTCGGGGCCGGTGCCGGCGGGATACTTGGCATCGAGCAGGTTGGTGAAGTCGAATTCGTTCAGGCCGGTGTGGATCTCGGGCTCGGCTGTGAGGCCCAGCCCTTCGAGGATGCCATCAAGCGTTTCACGGTGACGCACCATGTCGCCAATGAAAAAGGCCGTGGGGGCTGCGCCCTGCGCCCTCAGGGCGCGGCCAAGCTCGCGTGATTGCTCGTGACCGAGCGTCGAGAGCTTGTCGTAGTTCGCCGCCCCGAACGAGGCCTGGGCGTGGCGGACGAGGTAGAGCTCAGCCATTGCAGAGCGCCTCTTTCGCCGCGTGATACTCGGTGGCGAGACGGTCGATCAGCTGCGCGGCGGGCTGGATTTCCTTGATCGCGCCGATGCCCTGGCCCGAGCCCCAGATTTCCTTCCAGCTTTTGGGTTTCTCGCGGTTGGCGCCGAAATTCATTTTCGACGGGTCGGATTGTTCGAGGTTGTCCGGATCCATGCCCGCGCGGGCGATGGACGGTTTGAGATAGTTGCCGTGCACGCCGGTGAAGAGGTTGGAATAGACGATATCCTCGGCCCCGCTCTCGACGATCATCTGCTTGTAGTCGGGTTGCGCGTTGGCCTCGTCCGTGGCGATGAAGGGTGAGCCGATATAGGCGAGATCGGCGCCCAGAGCCTGCGCGGCAAGGATGGATTTTCCGTTCGCGATGGACCCCGAGAGCGCGAGCGGGCCATCGAACCATTCGCGGATTTCGCTGATCAGCGCGAAGGGCGATTGCGCACCGGCATGGCCGCCGGCGCCGGCGGCCACGGCGATCAGGCCGTCAGCGCCTTTTTCGATCGCCTTTTTCGCAAACGTGTTGTTGATGATGTCATGCAGCGTGATGCCGCCGCAGGAATGGGCGGCCTCGTTCACCTCGACCCGGGCGCCGAGCGAGGTGATCCAGATCGGTACCTTCCATTTCGCGCAGATCTCGAGATCGCGTTCCAGCCGCGTGTTGGAGCGGTGGACGATCTGGTTGACGGCGAAGGGGGCGGCAGGCGTGTCGGGGTTGTCCTGGTTGTGCCGGTCAAGCTCTTCGGTGATGCGCTTGAGCCAGGCATCGAGCAGGATCGGCTCGCCCTCTTTTTCGCGGGCGTTGAGCGCGGGGAAGGAGCCCACGATCCCGGCCTTGCATTGGGCAATGACGAGATCGGGATTCGAGATGATGAAGAGCGGAGAGCCGATGACGGGAATCCGCAGGTTTGCCAGTTGGGTTGGGAGCGTCATGATCCGGTCATTCGTTCAAGGGAAGCCGGGCTTCAGCCCGGCCTACGTTGGTGAAGATGGTAGGGCGGGCTTCAGCCCGCCATTCTTGTCAGAGAACCTCGAACAGGCCCGCGCCGCCCATGCCGCCGCCGATGCACATGGTGCAGACCACGTATTTCGCGCCGCGGCGTTTGCCTTCGATCAGCGCGTGGCCGACCATGCGGGCACCCGACATGCCGTAGGGGTGACCGATCGAGATGGCGCCGCCGTTGACGTTGAGGATTTCGTTCGGGATGCCGAGAACGCGGGCCGATTGCAGCACCTGGCTGGCAAAGGCTTCGTTGAGCTCCCAAAGGCCAATATCGTCCATCTTGAGGCCATGCGCCTTGAGAAGTTTCGGCACGGCGTAAATCGGGCCGATACCCATTTCATCGGGCTCACAGCCTGCCGCCATGACGCCCATGTAGCGGCCGAGCGGTTCAAGGCCGCGTTTCTCGGCCTCTTTCGCCTCCATCACCACGGCGGCGCTGGCGCCATCGGAAAGCTGGCTGGCGTTGCCGGCGGTGATGTATTTGCCTTCCTTAATGACCTGGCCGTCCTTGAACACGGGCTGCAGGCCCTGAAGGCTTTCCAGCGTGGTGCCGGGGCGGTTGCCCTCGTCCTTTTCAAGGGTCACCTCCTTGAAGGAGACTTCCTTGGTTTCCTTGTCCATCACGCCCATGGTGGTGGTCAGCGGCACGATCTCGTCGTCGAACTTGCCGGCCTCTTGTGCGGCGGCGGTGCGTTGCTGTGATTGCAGTGCGTAGGCGTCCTGATCTTCGCGGCTGACGCCATAGCGTTCGGCCACGGTTTCGGCGGTTTCCAGCATGGTCATGTAGAGCGCGGGCTTGTGCTCCTTGATCCAGGCATCGGCGAGGTGGTCGGTGCGCATCTTCTCGTTCTGCACGAGGCTGATCGACTCGACGCCGCCGCCGATGGCGATGTCCATGCCATCGGTGATGACCTGCTTGGCCGCGGTGGCGATGGCCATCATGCCGGACGAGCACTGACGGTCGAGCGACATGCCGGCGACCGAGACGGGCAGGCCCGCGCGGATCACGGCCTGGCGGCCGACGTTGCCGCCGGTCGAGCCCTGCTGGATCGCGCAGCCGATGATGCAATCCTCGACCTCGGCGCCTTCGAGGCCGGCGCGGGAGACCGCGTGGCTGACGGCGTGGCCGATCAGGGTTTGCGCCGAGGTGGCGTTGAAGGCGCCGCGATAGGCCTTGCCGATCGGGGTGCGGGCGGTGGAAACGATGAGTGCGTCACGCATGGGTCTTAGTCCTTTTTCTCGAGTGAGATGCCGCGCAGAGCCGCGGCCATCTGGATGTACTTGTTGGTCTGGTCGAATGCGCCGGGCATTTCGGTCTGCCCGTCGGTATCGCGGATGCGGGCCATGTTGGCCATCACCGCCTCGGGTGTCAGTTCATCATCCGGCAGGGCGATGCCCCGGGTTTCATAGACCTTGGTCTCGGCGAAGCAACCGCCACCGGCGCCGAGGATCATTTTCGAGGGCGCGTCTTCGCTGACCAGCGCCAGAAGGCCCGGGGTGATGGTTTCGGGTTTCAGGAGCGGCAGGACCTGTTCCGGAAGAAGCTCCTCGGTCATCCGCGTGGCTGCGGTGGGGGCCAGAAGGTTGACCCGCACGTTCTTGCGGCTGCCTTCCTGGTGCAGCACATTCATCAGCCCCAGCATCGCCGCCTTGGCCGCGCCATAGTTCGACTGGCCGAAATTGCCGTAGAGGCCCGAGGCCGAGGTGGTGAAGACGATGCGGCCGTATTCGCGTTCGGTCATGTGGCGCCAGAGGGCATGGGTGCAGTTGACCGTGCCCATCAGGTGCACGTCCATCACCAGCTGGAAATCCTCCAGGCTCATCTTGGCAAAGGTCTTGTCGCGCAGGATGCCGGCGTTGTTCACCAGGATGTCGACATGGCCGTATTCGGCGATCGCCTCGTCCACCATGGCCTGAACCTGATCGGCGTCGGCCACGTTGGCGCCGTTCGCGATGGCGTGGCCGCCCGCGTCGCGGATTTCCTTGACCACGGCCTGGGCCGCCTCGGAGCTGCCGCCCGAGCCGTCGCGGGAGGCGCCGAGATCGTTGACGACAACCTTGGCACCGCGCGCGGCAAGGCCCAGCGCGTGCGAGCGGCCCAGGCCCACGCCTGCGCCGGTGACGATGGCAACGCGCCCGTCGAAACGTACTGTCATGTGTTTTCTCCGAAGTAGCGGCGGCCGATCCAGTCGGCGGCCAGCGCGGGTTTGTCCTGGCCTTCGATTTCGACCTCGACCGAGGTGTAGCTGGTGACGAAGCCGGGTTTCGATTCGTCCAGTTTGGTCAGGGTGAAATGGCCGCGGATGCGGCTGCCCGCCGGGACGGGCGACAGGAAGCGGATCTTGTCGAAGCCGTAGTTCACGCCCATGGCCACGTTTTCCAGCACCGGCATTTCATAGACCATGGCCGAGAGCATCGAGAGCGTCAGGAAGCCGTGCGCGATGGTGGTGCCGAAGGGGGTTTCCTTCGCAGCCTCGGGATCGACATGGATGAACTGCCAGTCCTCGGTCACGTCGGCGAATTTGTCGATACGGTCCTGGTCGATCAGGTACCAGCTGGTCGTGCCCATCTTGTGGCCGACCAGCGCGCGCATTTCATCGAGTGTCAGGACCTTGCCCTGGAAATCCCTGGTCATGGTTCAGAGGTCCTCGTTGAAGATGCCGGGCTGCGCCTTGGACTGCATCCCGCCCGAGAGCGGCAGGATCGCGCCCGAAAGGTAGGAGCCGCCCGGCCCGCAGAGATACTGCAGCGCGGCGGCGATGTCCTCGGGGCGGCCGACACGGCCGAGCGGCACGCCCTGCGCGGCGGTATCCTGGCCTTCCTTGGTGCCGATGGCAAAGGCGGTCATCTTCGACACGAACGGGCCCGGAGCAATAGCGTTCACGGTGATATGCTCGGGCGCGAGATCGTTCGACAGCACGCGGGTCATGTGATGCACCGCGCCCTTGGACACGGCGTAGGAATAGGTTTTCGTGCCTTTGGGGATATCGCCCATCACCGAGCCCACGTTGACGATGCGGGCGGGATCTTCGGGCGTGGCGGCGGCGCGCAGGAGCGGCAGGAGCTGCTGGGTGAGGTGGAACATGCCGGTGACATTGAGCGCGAGAAGCTTGTTCCACGCATCATAGGGGTGTTCGCCCAGCGGCGCACCCCAGGTGCGGCCGGCGTTGTTCATCAGGATGTGCAGACGCTCGGTGCGCAGCTTGACCTCTTCGACGATGGCGTTGATGCCTTCCTCGGTGGCGACGTCGCCGCCGAAGCCTTCGACGCTGCCGTGGATGTCCATCGCGTTGATCTCGTTGGCCACGGCTTCGCAGGCGTCGGCCTTGCGCGAACAGATCAGCACGCGGGCGCCTGCGGCGGCCAGCCCCTCGGTCGCCATGCGGCCGATGCCGGTGGCGCCGCCGGTGACAAGGGCAACCTTGCCGGTGAGATCGAAGAGATCAGATGGTCTCATGGTGGTCATGTTTTTTTCTCCCTCAGAGCCCGCGCGAGGCGGCGACGATGGCGGCATGGTGGCCGTAATCGCCGAGCCATTCTGCACCAACGCGGGCGCGTTTCATGAAAAACCCTGCGTCATACTCGTCGGTCATGCCGATGCCGCCATGCATCTGCACGCCCTCCATCACCGCAAGGCGCGCAGTTTGCGTGGCGCGGGCCTTGGCCAGGCTTACGGCGACCTGCGCCGCGTCGGGATCGTGATCGAGCACGCGGCCGGCATTTGCGATGGCGCTGGCCGTCACCTCGATTTCCGAGAAGAGATGCGCGGCGCGGTGCTGCAGGGCCTGGAAGCTGCCAATGGTGCGGCCGAATTGCTTGCGCTCTTTCAGATAGCCCAGGGTGATGGCCGAGATGCCCGCCGAGAGACCGCCCAGTTCGGCCGCCAGCGCGGCCTGACCGGCGCGCAGGCCGGGGCCGAGCGCGGCAAGGCCGTTGTCCACATCGCCCACGATATCATCGCCGGTGACGGCAACATCATCGAAATCGAGCGTGGCGAAATCTCGTGCGTCGATGCTGCCGGATGCGGTGCGGGCCAGGCCCGCGCGTTCGGCATCGATGTCAAAGAGGGTGAGGCCCTGCGCATCACCGGCGCCGCCCGAGGTGCGGGCAAGGACAAGCACGCGGTTGGCGCTGCTGCCGTCGGCGACGAAGGTCTTGCGGCCCGAAAGGCGGAAGGCGTTGCCGTCGGGCTTGGCCGCGAGCGCGCTGCTTGCGGGTGCGTGCTTGGCGCCTTCGTCCACGGCCAGGGCATAGAGCGCCTCTCCGCCGGCAATCGCGGCGAGCCGGTCGGAGCCGGCCGCGCGCAGCGCGGTGGCGGCGATGACGGCGGATGAGATGAAGGGCGAGGCGGCGAGCGTTTTGCCCATCTCCTCGGCCAGGATGCCGGCGGCGCGGTGGCCCATGTCGGCGCCGCCCGCGTCTTCGGGGATCAGCACGCCGGCCCAGCCCATACTTGCCATCTCGCTCCAGAGCGCTGGATCATAGGGGCGGCCCGCGTCGCGGTTCGCGCGGAAGGCAGTGAGGGGGGCGGCATCGTCAAGAAACCCGCGTGCGGCGTCGCGCAGCATGACTTCGTCTCCGGTATCGACCAGCTTTTCCATTGGTGTAGCCCCTTATTTCGACGGCAGTTCGAGAACGCGTTTCGAGATGATGTCGAGCATCACCTCGGAGGTGCCGCCCTCGATCGAGTTGGCCTTGGTCCTGAGCCAGGGGGCTGCGGCGCCATGCCCCCAGTCGAGCGCGTCGGAGCCCTTGGCCGACATGATGATTTCGTGCCGGCGCTTGTTCAGCTCGGTGCCGTAATATTTTAGCATGGCGCTGGCATTGCCCACGCCTGCGCCGCTTTCGGCCATGTCCTTGTAGCGTTCCATCGTCAGGGCAAAGGCCATGGCATCGACTTCGAGTTCCATAGCCTCGGCGCGCAGCACCGGGTCGGCGGTGGCGGCCGGGTCCATGGTGCCGATCATGTCGGAGAGCGTGGAGCCGGACATGAGCCCGCCACCACCGCCGCCGATCATTTCGCGCTCATGGGTGAGCAGGTACTTGGCCACGTCCCAGCCGCGGTTTTGTTCGCCGACGATGGCGCCCTCTTTCGGCACCTTCACGTTGTCGAAGAAGGTTTCGCAGAAGGGTGAGGCGCCCGAGATCAGGCGAATGGGTTTCGTGGTGACGCCGGGCGTTTCCATGTCGATCAGCATGAAAGAAATGCCCAGGTGCTTGGGCGCGTCGCGGTCGGTGCGCACCAGCGCGAAGATCTTGTCGGCCTTGTCGGCATAGGAGGTCCAGATCTTCTGACCGTTGATGAGCCAGTGATCGCCCATGTCTTCGGCCCGGGTCTGCACGTTCGCGAGGTCCGAGCCCGCGCCCGGTTCGGAATAGCCCTGGCACCAGCGGATTTTACCTGCCGTGATGTCGGGCAGATGGGCGGCCTTCTGTTCGTCGGTGCCGAATTTCAGAAGCGCGGGACCGAGCATCCAGATACCGAAGGATTCCAGAGGCGAGGGGGCCTCGGCCTTGAGCATTTCTTCGCGGAAGATCTTTTCCTGCGCACGGCTGAGACCGCCGCCGCCATATTCGGTGGGCCAGCGCGGGCAGGTCAGACCGCGGGCATGGCAGCGTTCGAGCCATTGCTTCTGCGCGTCGGAGGCGAACTGCCAGTTTCGCCCGCCCCAGCAGATCGTGTTTTCGTCACGCGGGATGCCCTTCAGTTCGGCCGGCAGGTTGTCGGCGATCCAGGCCGCGATTTCCGTGCGAAAGTCATCGAGGTTGTCTGACATGTGCGGTCTCCTCCCAGAAGCCGTGCAAGGGCACACTGGAATCAGTGTGCGGCGCAAGGGGCGCGGCGGTCTGACGGAACGTCATTCGGCGCAAGTGCCGTGGCGTTCCGGGCAAGGCCCGGCCGCGCGGCCGGGCGTCATGCGACCGCGCGGTCGCATGACCTGCGCGATCAGCGCAGGTCGGGCAGTTTGTAATCGCCCAGGTTCTTGCGCAGCGTCAGCTTCGAGACCTTGCCCGTCGCGGTCAGCGGCAGTTCGTCGACCCAGATCACATCGTCCGGCAGCTGCCACTTGGCGAAATGCTCTTCGAGATGGCGGTGCAACTCGTCGAGGCCGGGTTTTTCCTCGCCCGCCGCGACGGCCACCAGAACGGGGCGTTCATCCCATTTCGGATGCGGCACAGCGATCACCGCGGCATTCGCAATGGCCGGATGGGCGATGGCGGCGTTTTCCAGGTCGATCGAGGAAATCCACTCGCCGCCCGATTTCACAAGGTCCTTGGCGCGGTCCTGGATGTTGAGGAACCCGTCGGGCGTGATGGTGGCCACGTCGCCGGTGCCGAACCAGCCGTCGGCGTCGATGGCGCCCTTGGAGGCTTCTTCGTTCTTGAAATAGCCCGAGATGATGGCGTTGCCGCGCACGAACAGTTCCCCTGCGGCTTCGCCGTCATGCGGCAGGGGATTGCCGTCTTCGTCGACGATCTTGAGTTCCACGCCGAAGACGCGGCGGCCCTGCATCGCCTTCTTGTCGATCATTTGGTCGAAGGGCAGTTCCTTGACCCATTTCGGCATGGTGCCGTGGGTGCCGATGGGTGACATTTCGGTCATGCCCCAGGCATGCACCACGTCGACATCCATCTTCTCGAAATTCTCGATCATCGCGCGTGGCGCGGCCGAGCCGCCGACGACGACGTGGCCAAAGCCCTCGGGCTTGCGGCCCTGGTTCTTGATCTCGGCCATCAGCCCCATCCAGACGGTGGGCACGCCCCAGGCCGAGCTGACCTTTTCGGTGTCCATCAGCTTCCACAGGCTGGGCCCGTCGAGCGCGCCGCCTGGCATGATGAGCGAATGGCCCATCAGCGGCGCGAAATACGGCAGACCCCACGCATTGACGTGAAAGAGCGGCACCACGGGCAGGATTTTCGCCTCTTGCGGCAGGGTGACGCCCAGCGCCATCGCGACGTAAAGCGCGTGCAGCACGGTGGAACGGTTCGAATAAAGCGCCCCTTTGGGGTTGCCGGTGGTGCCCGACGTGTAGCAGAGACCGGCAGCAGTGTTCTCGTCGAACTCGGGCCAGTCGATGGTGGCGGGCTGGCCTTCGAGCAGCTCTTCATAGCAGAGCGCGTCGAGCGCGTTTTCTGGCATGTGCGCGCGGTCGGTCATCACGACATAGGTCATGTCCGCGGGCAGGTGGCCTTTGACGGCTTCGAGGATCGGAACGAAGGTCGTGTCGACGAAGATGATTTTGTCTTCGGCGTGGTTGACGATGTAGATCAGCTGCTCGGCCGAGAGGCGCGGGTTGATCGTGTGACAGATCGCGCCCATGCCGGAAATTGCATAGTAGAGTTCGAAATGCCGGTAGCCGTTCCAGGCCAGCGTGGCGACGCGGTCGCCGATCTCGATCCCGTGCGCCTTGAGCGCATTGGCAAGCTGCGCTACGCGGCCGGCGGTTTCGGCATAGGTCTGGCGGTGGATGTCGCCCTCGGTGCGGACCGAGACGATCTCACCCTTGGGGTGCATCTCGGCAGCGTACGTCAGGATGTCGCTGATCAGCAGCGGGCGCTGCATCATCTGGCCCAGCATGGTCTCTCTCTCCCTGATATTCTTTTCCAGAAAACCTAGGACTAGGGAGGTGGATTCGGAAGCGATTTCAAGAGTCCCGGGAAAAATGGCGGAAATGACGTTCCGGCATTTGCCCGGTGCGGGGCTTGCCGCCGAGCGGCGCGGCTGCCTAGGGTTTGCGGACAGGAAAAGGGAGGTGCGCGACATGAAGGCGATCATTTGCAAGGCATTCGGCCCGCTGGACGATCTGGAATACGGTGAAGTGCCCGAGCCGGAGGCGAAAAAGGGGCAGATCGTGATCGGCGTCGAGGCGGCGGGGGTGAATTATCCCGATGGTCTGCTGGTGCAGGGGCTTTACCAGATGAAACCAGAAACCCCCTTTACCCCCGGCATGGAAGTGGCCGGCACCGTCGAAGCCGTGGGCGAGGGCGTAAGCGGATTCAAGGTGGGCGACCGCGTGGCCGGCAAGGGCGGGCTGGGCTGCTATGCCGAGAAGGTTGCGATGCCGGCGAACCAGTGCTTTGCCATGCCCGAGGGCATGGACGGCGCCGATGCTTGTGCGCTGATGGTGGCCTATGGCACGTCGCATCATGCGCTGAAACAGCGCGCGAACCTGCAGCCGGGCGAGACGCTGGTGGTGTTCGGCGCGTCGGGGGCGACGGGGATCGCCGCGGTGCAGATCGGCAAGATCATGGGCGCACGGGTGATCGGCGTGGCCTCGACCGAGGAAAAACGCCTTTTGGCCAAGGAAGCGGGCGCCGACGAGGTGATCGGCTACGACAACCTGAAAGACGACGTGAAGAAGCTGACCGGCGGCAAGGGCGCCGATGTCTGCTATGATGTCGTGGGCGGGGATGCGTTTCACGCCGCGAGCCGCTTTATGGGCCGCAACGGGCGGCTTCTGGTGGTCGGATTTGCGGGCGGAGAAATTCCGAAGCTGCCGGTGAACCTGACGCTGGTGAAGGAATACAGCGTCGTGGGCGTGTTCTGGGGCAATTTCACCATGCACGAGCCGGACGTTTACGCCGACAACATGCGCGAGCTTTTTGGCTGGTATGCCGAGGGTAAGGTGCAGCCGCTGATCGAGGGGCGCTATCCGTTGAGGGATGCGGCCGAGGTTCTGAAACGCGTGTTGGGGCGCGGCGCGACCGGCAAGATCGTCCTGGTGCCCTAAGCGGGGATGCCGCCCGCGGGCGTCGCCCACCCACCCACCCCGACGCCCGCGGGCGGCAGGGCGGTGCGGGATGGGGGCCGGCCCCCAAGCCGCAAAATGCCAGGCATTTTGCGGCCTCCCCCGGGATATTTGCGGCAAGATGAAACGCCGGATGCATCACAGGCTGGGCAGGAACGCCCCCTTTTGTTCGGCGATATGGTTGAAGACCGTATTGAGCGTCGGTGACATGTCGAGATCGGCGCGGTGCAGCAGGTACCATTGCCGGCGGATCGGCAGCGTGTCGGCATCGAGCGCGACAAGCCGGCCCGAGCGCAGTTCCTCGGTCACGGTGTGCTGCGAGATCATGGCGATGCCGAGGCCGGCCATCACCGCCTGCTTGATGGTTTCGTTCGAATCCATCTCGACCAGCCGGTAGGGCGTGCCGCCACCGATCCGGTCGAGGTAGCGTGTCATCAGGATACGGGTGCCCGAGCCCTGTTCGCGGGCGATGAAGGTCTGGTCCAGCAGGGCCTGCGGCGCGATGCCGCGCCGACCCGCGAGAGGGTGATCTGGGGCCGCGATCATGACGTGCGGATGTTCGCCGATGGGTTCGGCATGCACCGCGGGCGTGCGCGGCGGGCGGCCCATGATCGCGAGTTCGATCGCGCGCTGCTGCAGCGCGGTGATGATGCCGTCGCGGTTCGAGACCTTGAGGATCACTTCGATTTCCGGGAAGGCCTGGCGCAGCTGGGCAACAAGCCGGGGCGCGAAATACTTGCCGGTGGAGACCACGCCCAGCACCACGACGCCGGTGCGGCCTTCGCGGTAAGCCTTTAATTTCTGGGCACAACTTTCCAGCGCCGACTCGATCGTGATGTTGGCATCGAGGACGGCACGCCCTTCGGTGGTGAGCTGCGCGCCGCCCGCAGGGGAGCGATCGAGCAGGGTGCAGTCGAGGTTGTCTTCAAGCGTGCGCAGCTGGGTGTGCACGGCCGGCGGGGTGAGCGACAGCACCTCGGCGGCGGCGGTGATCGACCCGTAATCCGCGACCGCACGCAGGGCGCGGAGCTGTTTCAGGGTGACGGCTTCGAGTCGCGCCATTAAATTTCCTTTAGGCTGACATTCATTTTATTAAATTCTATAAACCTCGCGTTTCTGGAATATCAACCCCGAGGAGACTGCAGCCATTGGATTCGGGGGGAGAAATGAACCAATCCGCAGAGATCATTTCGTCTGACCGGATACCGGCCGATCTTGCGCCGGTGATACGTGCGGTCTGCGAGGTGTCGCGTGAGGTGGCCGGTATCATCGCCCGCGGTCCGCTGGCCGGTGCGCTGGGCGAAGGCGTGGGCGAGAACACGGACGGCGACCAGCAGAAGGCGCTGGACGTGATGGCCGACGAGATGTTCGAGGCCGCGCTGCGCAAGACCAGTGTCAGATACTATGCCAGCGAAGAGCAGGAGCAGGTTCTGGAGCTGAACCCCGAGGGCAAATACGCGCTGGCGATCGACCCGCTGGACGGGTCATCGAATATCGACGTGAATGTTTCGATCGGGACGATCTTTTCGATCTTCGAAGCCAAGGACGGCGCGCAGGAGAGTTTCCTGCGCAAGGCGCGCGAGCAGATCGCGGGCGGCTATGTGATCTATGGGCCGGCAACGGCGCTGGTGGTGACCTTTGGCGACGGCACGCTGATGTTTACCATGGACCCGGAGAGCCGCAATTTCGTCCTGACCAGCGCGGCGATGAATATCCCAGTGACGTCGAAGGAATTTTCGATCAACGCGTCGAACTATCGTCACTGGACCAAGCCGATACGCGCCTATATCGACGACTGCCTGGCCGGTGACACGGGCCCGCGCGACAAGAACTACAACATGCGCTGGGTGGCGAGCCTGGTGGCGGAAACCCACCGCATCCTGACCCGCGGCGGCGTGTTCCTTTATCCCGGCGATGCGCGCCCGGGTTACGAGCGCGGCCGGCTGCGCATGGTTTATGAATGTGCGCCGATTGCCTTTCTGGTCGAGCAGGCGGGCGGCAAGGCCACGGATGGCTGCGATGCGATCCTCGACCAGAGCGCGCGAGAGTTGCACGCGCGCACGCCGTTCGTGTTCGGCTCGGCCGAAAAGGTCGACCGGGTGGCAACCTATCACGATCTGCCGGACCAGGAGGTTTCGGCCCTGTTCGGACAGCGCGGACTGTTCCGAGGGTAGCTAAGGAATTGAAAATATGAGCAAAAAACACCCCATCATCTCGGTGACGGGCTCGTCGGGTGCGGGCACGAGCACGGTAAAAGGCACGTTCGACCAGATTTTCCGCCGCGAGGGAATCAACGCGGTGTCGATCGAGGGTGATGCGTTTCACCGCTATGATCGCGCGTCGATGAAAGCCGAATTGGAGGCCCGCAAGGCCGCCGGTGACGAGACCTTTTCGCATTTTTCCTATGATGCGAACGAGCTGGGCGAGCTGGAGCGCGTGTTCCGCGAATATGGTGAAACCGGCGCGGGGAAAACGCGCCATTACGTGCATGACGATGACGAGGCAGAGCGTTATGGCGTGCCGCCGGGCCATTTCACCAATTGGGCGCCGTTCGACGACGGCTCGGACCTTCTGTTCTATGAAGGGCTGCATGGCGCGGTGGTGAATGACGAGGTCAACCTGGCCAAGCTGGCCGATCTGAAGATCGGTGTTGTGCCGGTGATCAACCTTGAATGGATCCAGAAGATCCATCGCGACAAGGCGCAGCGCGGTTACACCACGGAAGCGGTGACCGACACGATCCTGCGCCGGATGCACGCCTATGTGCACTGCATCTGCCCGCAGTTCATCGAAACCGACGTGAATTTCCAGCGTGTGCCGGTGGTGGATACGTCGGACCCGTTCGTCGCGCGCTGGATTCCCACCGCGGATGAAAGCCTTGTCGTGATCCGCTTCAAGGATCCGCGGGGCATCGATTTCCCCTACCTGACCAGCATGATCCACGACAGCTGGATGAGCCGGGCGAACTCGATCGTGATCCCGGGGGGCAAGATGGACCTGGCGATGCAGCTGATTTTCACGCCGATGGTGCACCGGCTGGTGAGCGAGAGCAAACGCGCCTGAGTTCCGTGTCTTTCGGAGGAGACCTGTTATGAATACCCAAGCCAAGATTTCGACCTCGACCGAGGACCTGATGGCCAATGCCATCCGGGCGCTGGCGATGGACGCGGTGCAGGCTGCCAATTCGGGCCACCCCGGCGCGCCGATGGGCATGGCGGACGTGGCGACGGTGCTGTTCAACCGCTTCATGAACATCGATCCCAGCGCCGACCGCTGGGCCGACCGCGACCGGTTTGTGATGAGCGCGGGGCATGGCAGCATGCTGGTCTATTCGATCAATCACTTGCTGGGCTATGACGATATGGACATGGAGCAGCTGCGCAACTTCCGCCAGATGGGATACCGCACGGCGGGCCACCCGGAATATGGCCATGCCAAGGGGATTGAAACCACAACCGGCCCTCTGGGTCAGGGGATCACCACCGCCGTGGGCATGGCATTGGCCGAGCGGATGGACAACGCGCGGTTCGGCGATGACCTGGTCGATCACTACACCTATGTGATTGCCGGCGACGGCTGCCTGATGGAGGGCATTTCGCACGAGGCGATCGATTTTGCCGGGCATATGGGCCTGGGCCGACTGGTGGTGATGTGGGACGACAACGCGATCACCATCGACGGCAGCACCGATGTATCGACCTCGACCGATCAGAAGGCGCGCTTTGCCGCTGCCGGCTGGCATGTGCAGGCGGTGGATGGGCACGATAAAGAGGCCGTGTCCGAGGCGATCGAAGCCGCGAAGGCCGATCCGCGCCCCAGCCTGATCGCCTGCAAGACGATCATCGGGTTCGGCGCGCCCAACAAGCAGGGCACGGCAGCCACCCATGGCGCACCGCTGGGCGACGAGGAAATCGCGCTGACGCGCGAAGCGCTGGGCTGGTCCCATGCGCCGTTCGAAATTCCGAACGAGGTTTACGAGGCGTGGCAAGCGATTGCCAAGCGTGGTCAGGCGGTCCGTGTTGCGTGGGAGGGCCGCCTGACCTCTTCCCCGCAAAAAGCGGCGTTCGAGGCAAGCCACGGCGAGGTGGATGCCGCGGCGCTGACCGAGGCGATGACCGCGTATCGCAAGCGCCTGTCGGCGGATGCGCCCAAGGTGGCCACCCGCAAGGCCAGCGAAATGGCGCTGGAAGTGGTCAATGCGACGCTGCCCAATTCGGTGGGTGGCTCTGCCGACCTGACCGGATCGAACAACACCCGCACGAAGGGGATGCAGCCGGTTTCGAAGGACAATTACGGTGGCGACTACATCCATTACGGTGTGCGTGAGCACGGCATGGGCGCGATCATGAATGGCGTAGCGCTGCATGGCGGGTTCAAGCCCTACGGCGGCACCTTCCTGGCCTTTGCCGATTACTGTCGCCCGGCGATCCGGCTGAGCGCGCTGATGGAGGTGCCGGTGGTCTATGTCATGACACATGACAGCATCGGGTTGGGCGAGGACGGCCCGACGCACCAGCCGGTGGAACATGTGGCCAGCCTGCGGGCGATGCCGAACCTGAACGTGTTCCGCCCCGCCGACGTGGTGGAAACCGCCGAGGCGTGGGAGATCGCGATGCAGGACACCCGCACGCCCAGCGTGCTGTGCCTGAGCCGGCAGGGCCTGCCCTGCGTGCGCACCACCCATACCGATGCCAACATGAGTGCGCGTGGCGCCTATGTGCTGAAGGATGCAGGGCCCAAGCGCGATGCCACGCTGATCGCCACCGGTTCGGAAGTGGAGATTGCGCTGGCCGCCGCCGAGGCACTGGAGGCCGAGGGCAAAAAGGTCGCCGTGGTGTCGGCGCCGTGCTTCGAGCTTTTCGCCGGTCAGGATGCGGAGTACCGGGCCGAGGTGCTGGGCGATGCCCCGCGCGTGGGTGTCGAGGCCGCGGTGAAACAGGGCTGGGGCGAGATGCTGGGCTGCGAGGGGGCCTTTGTGGGCATGACCGGCTTTGGCGCGTCGGCGCCGGCCGATGAGCTGTATCAGCATTTCGGAATTACCGCCGATGCCGTGGCCGAGGCCGCGCGCCGGCTGATGAAATAAGACGAGACGAGAGGGAAAGACATGGTCGTAAAGGTTGGGATCAGCGGCTTTGGCCGTATCGGGCGCTGCACGCTGTCGAGCATCATCGAGAACGCGCGCGACGACATCCAGGTGGTGAAGATGAACGCCACCGGGCCGATCGAGGATATCGCGCATCTGCTGAAATACGACAGCGTGCATGGCCGCTTTGCGGGCGACATCCGGATCGAAGGCGACATGATGGATGTGGGCCAGGGCCCGATGAAGGTGTTTTCGACCTACGACCCCGAAGAGTTGGACTGGTCCGGCGTGGACGTGGTTCTGGAATGCTCGGGCAAATTCAATTCGAAGGAGGCATCCTCGGTGCACCTGCGCCAGGGCGCGAAAAAGGTGCTGGTGTCGGCGCCCGCGACCAATGCGGACAAGACCATCGTGCATGGCGTGAACTCGGACATGCTGACGGCGGATGACCTGGTGGTGTCAAACGGGTCGTGCACGACGAACTGCCTGGCGCCGGTGGCCAAGGCGATCAACGATGCGATCGGGATCGAGTCGGGGATCATGACCACGATCCATTCCTATACCGGTGACCAGCCGACGCTGGACCGCCGCCACAAGGACCTGTACCGCGCGCGTGCCGCGGCGATGAGCATGATCCCCACCTCGACCGGGGCGGCCAAGGCGATCGGGCTCGTGCTGCCGGAACTGAACGGCCGGCTTGATGGGTCGGCCATCCGGGTGCCGACGCCGAATGTGAGCGCGGTGGACCTGACCTTTGTCGCGGCCAAGGATGTCACGGCCGAGGACATCAACGAAGTGATCGCCGCCGCTGCGGCGGGCCCGATGAAGGGCATCCTGACCTACGAGACGGAAAAGAAGGTCTCGGTCGATTATAACCACAACACCGCTTCGTCGAATTTTGCCGCGGACCAGACCAAGGTGATGGGCGGGCGGCTGGTGCGCGTGCTGGCTTGGTATGACAACGAATGGGGCTTTAGCTGCCGGATGGCGGACAATGCCGTACACATGGGGACGATCTGATATGGATATTCCTGCAATCACCGACATGGACGTGGCGGGCCAGCGCCTGCTGGTACGGGCCGATCTGAACGTGCCGATGGCCGAGGGCCGGGTGACGGATGCAACGCGGATCACGCGGTTCGCTGCCGGCATGAAACCGTTGCTGAAAAAGGGCGCGCGGCTCGTGATCCTGACGCATTTCGGCCGGCCCAAGGGCAAGGTCGTGCCCGCGATGAGCGTCGAGCCGCTGGTGATCGCCTTGTCGAACGCGATGGGGGTGGAGGTGAAGTTCTGCCCGGCGTCGAGCGGGCCCGAGGCCGAAGCGGCGGCGAAGGCGCTGAAGGACGGCGAGGCGCTGCTGTGCGAGAACGTGCGTTTTGACGCGCGTGAAGAGGCCAATGACAGCGGTCTGGGCGCGCTTTTTGCGCGGTTGGGCGACATCTATGTCAACGATGCGTTTTCCACCGCGCACCGGGCGCATGCTAGCACCGAGGCGGTGGCGCATCTTATGCCGTCGGCCGCCGGGCCGCTGATGATGGAGGAGATCAGCGCGCTGACCAAGGCGCTGGAAGCGCCGCAAAGCCCGGCCATCGCCATCGTGGGGGGCGCGAAAGTGTCAACCAAGATCGCGGTGCTGAAGAACCTCGTGCAGAAGCTCGATGGTGTTGTGATCGGTGGAGGCATGGCCAACACCTTCCTCTATGCCGACGGCGCGCCGATGGGCGCATCGCTGCACGAGCCCGACCAGGTCGAGACCGTGGCCGAGATCCGCCGCTTGGCCGAGAGCCACAACTGCGACCTGTTCCTGCCGACCGATGTGGCGGCCGCATCCGAGTTCAAGGCGGGCGCGTCGATGTCGCTGGTTCCGGCGGACAAGTGCCCGGGCGACCAGATGATCCTGGACGCCGGGCCGCAATCGGTCGAGCGGTTCAAGACGGCGCTGGAGGGGGCGAAAACGATTTTGTGGAACGGCCCGTTGGGCGCGTTCGAGATCCCGCCCTTTGACAAGGGGACCAATGAACTGGCGAAAAAGGCCGCCCAATTGACAAGAAATGGCAGCGCTGTGTCGGTTGCCGGTGGCGGAGACACCGTATCGGCGTTAATTCATGCAGGTGTGAAGGATGACTTCACCTACGTCTCCTCGGCCGGGGGTGCATTCCTGGAATGGCTCGAGGGCAGGACGTTGCCCGGAATTGCTGCGCTGATGCGCGCCGAGATTGCTGCTTAACAAGGAAAGACGATGGCTCTTATCACGCTTCGACAACTTCTCGATCACGCCGCCGAGCAGGGCTATGGCGTGCCCGCGTTCAACATCAACAACATGGAACAGGGACTGGCGATCATGAACGCCGCGCAGAAATGCGACGCGCCGGTGATCATGCAGGCCAGCCGCGGGGCACGGTCCTATGCCGGGGATATCATGCTGAAGCACATGATCCAGGCGCTGGCCGAGATGTTCCCGGACATCCCGATCTGCATGCACCAGGACCACGGCAACAACGAACAGACCTGCCTGTCGGCGATCAAGCACGGTTTTACCAGCGTGATGATGGACGGCTCGCTTGAAGCCGACATGAAGACGCCGGCGAGCTGGGATTACAACGTCGAGATCACCGAGCGTGTGAGCCGCATGGCGCACTGGGTCGGTGCAAGTGTCGAGGGCGAACTGGGTGTTCTGGGCAGCCTGGAAACCGGCCAGGCGGCCAAGGAGGACGGCTCGGGCGCGGAAGGCAAGTTGAGCCATGACCAGCTGTTGACTGATCCGGACGAGGCGCTGGATTTTGTCAAGCTGACCAAGGTGGACGCGCTGGCGATTGCCTGCGGCACCAGCCACGGCGCCTACAAGTTCAGCACCAAGCCGACGGGCGAGACGCTGGCGATCAGCCAGATCGAGAAGATTCATGCCAAGATCCCGAACGTGCACCTGGTGATGCATGGCTCGTCCTCTGTTCCGCAATACCTGCAGGACCTGATCAACGAGTATGGCGGCGAGATGCCCCAGACCTATGGTGTGCCTGTCGAGGAGATCGAACGCGGCATCAAGTCGGGCGTGCGCAAGGTGAATATCGACACCGACAACCGCATGGCGATCACCGGCCAGTTCCGCAAGGTGGCACAGGAAAAACCCACCGAGTTCGACCCGCGGAAATTCATGATCCCGGCGATGGACGAGATGGAGAAGCTGTGCCTTGACCGGTTCCAGCGGTTCGGCACGGCGGGCAACGCCTCGAAGATCAAGCCGATCGATATGGACGAGATGGCGAAGCGTTACGCGGACGGGTCGCTTGATCCGTGAGGGGATGGCGGGCTGAAGCCCGCCCTACGCCGCAAGGCACTGGTGCGCGGAACGCGCACCGACGAAAAGGAGGTTTGGCATGGCTTTTGACCGATCTATCAAGATTGCACCCTCGATCCTGTCGGCGGATTTCGCCGATTTCGGACGCGAGATCCAGGCGATCGAAGCGCAGGGGGCCGACTGGGTCCATGTGGATGTGATGGACGGGCATTTCGTGCCGAACCTCACCTTCGGGCCGCCAGCGGTCAAGGCGTTCCGGCCGCATGTCAAAACCTTCATGGACGTGCACCTGATGATCGCGCCGGTGGACCCTTACATCGAAGCCTATGCCGAGGCCGGCGCCGACATGATCGTGGCGCATTTCGAGGCCGGCCCGCACCCGCACCGCACGCTGCAGGCAATCCGCGCGACCGGCAAGAAAGCGGGGATCAGCCTGAACCCGGGCACGCCGGCAAGTGCTGTCGAATACCTGCTTGATCTGTGCGACATGGTGCTGGTGATGAGCGTGAACCCCGGCTTCGGCGGGCAGAAGTTCATCCCGTCGAGCGTTCAGAAAGTGGCGCAGGTGCGCGAAATGATCGGCGATCGCGAGATCCATATCCAGGTGGATGGGGGCGTGGACCCGAACACCGTGGGGCCGCTCGTGGCCGCGGGCGCGGATTGCTTCGTGGCAGGCTCGGCCGTGTTCAAGGGCGGATCGGTCGACAATCCCGCGCCCTATGGCGAGAACATCCGCGCGATCCGCGCGGCGGCGGAAGGTGCGCGGAAGGCGGCGTAACCGCTTGTCCGGCGCTTGCGCGCCGGACGCGCGAGGCGGGCTGTGAGGCCCGACGAGCGCCACATGAAAGGAGATAGAGATGGCTGCAATTCCACCCGTCTGCAACTTCGGTTGGCAGGCGCCAGATTTCTCATTGCCCGGTGTTGACGGGAAAACCTATTCCCTGGCCGATGTTGCGGGCCCCAAGGGCACGCTGATCATGTTCATCTGCAATCACTGCCCCTATGTGCTGGCGGTGAAAGACCGGATCATACGCGATGCGAAGGATCTGGAAAAACTGGGCATCGGGGTGGCGGCGATCTCATCGAACGACGTGGAAACCTATCCGCAGGACAGTTTCGAAAAGATGAAGGAGGAGGGCTATCCCTTCCCCTATCTCTATGACGAGACACAGGACGTGGCCCGCGCCTATGACGCGGTGTGCACGCCGGATTTCTTTGGCTTCAATGCGAAGGGCGAGTTGCAGTATCGCGGACGGCTGGACGCGAGCCGCAAGGAAACCGGCCCGGCGGACCTGCGCCGTGATCTGTACGAGGCGATGAAGCAGGTGGCGGAAACCGGGAAAGGGCCGGAGGAGCAGGTGGCCTCGATGGGCTGTTCGATCAAGTGGAAGGAAGAGGCGTGAGAACAGTTGTTTTCGATCTTGATGGCACGCTGATCGACAGTGCGCCGGATATCCAGGCCGCGGCCAACCGGATGCTGGAGGGCGAGGGCCTGCCGCCGCTGGACCTGCTGACGATCACGTCTTTCATCGGCAACGGGCTGCCCAAGCTGGTGGAACGGGTGATGCGGGCGAGCGGGATTGACCCGGACCGCCACGACGAGCTGACGAAAGTCACGCTGGAGTTCTACAACCAGGCGAGCAGCGATCTGACCCGGCCCTATCCCAACATGATCGCCGCGCTGGAGCGGTTGTCGAACGCAGGCTGTGCCATGGGCGTATGCACCAACAAACCCGAAGCACCCGCCCGCGATATCCTGCGGGCGCTGGACATGGAGCGGTTTTTCCGCGTGGTCATCGGAGGCGACAGCCTGGGTGTCAAGAAGCCAGACCCGGCGCCCCTGCTGAGGGCGTTCGATGCGCTTGCGGAGCCCAACCCGCTCTATGTCGGGGATAGCGAGATCGACGCCGAAACGGCCGAGCGTGCGGGTGTGCCTTTTGCGCTGTTTACCGAAGGCTATCGCAAGGCGGCTATCGAGGAACTGACCCATGCGTTTCGGTTTGACGATTTCGCCAAGCTTCCGGATTTTGCGCTGAGATGAGCCTGAAGGCGCTGATTTTCGATGTCGACGGCACGCTGGCCGAGACCGAGGAGGCCCATCGCGACGCGTTCAATGCGACGTTCGATGCTTGGGATCTGAACTGGCACTGGACGCGGGACGACTATCGCCGGCTGCTGAAAACCACGGGCGGAAAAGAGCGCGTGCGGGCGTTCCAGGCCGAATTGCCCGAAGGCGCGCGGCGCCTGAGCGACGACGAGATCGTGGCCTATCATGCCGAGAAAACGAAAGCCTATACCGACCTTCTGAAACGGGGCGGGCTGGCGTTGAGGCCCGGTGTGGCGGAGTTGATCGCGGCGGCGCGGGAGGCCGGGCTGCGCGTGGCCGTGGCGACGACGACGAACCGGCCCAACGTCGAGGCGCTGTGCCAGTGCGGTTGGGGCCGGACGGCCGATGAGGTTTTCGACGTGATCGCGGCGGGCGACGAGGTGGCGGCGAAGAAACCCGCGCCGGACGTGTTCCAACTGGCGCTGGAGCGGTTGGGGATGGCGCCCGAAAGCGCGCTGGCCTTCGAGGACAGCCGCAACGGGGTGCTGTCGGCCAGGGGCGCGGGGCTGCGCGTGATGGTGACGCCAAGCGCCTATACCGACACCGATGATTTCAGCGCGGCGGATTGGGTGGTGCCGTCGCTGGAGCGGGCGCATTGGCCCGAGCCGTTGCGGGTGGCGGTGGGCTGAAATCCCGGCCTACGGGGTTGCGCATTTCATTTGGTCGCGGGCATGATCCCCTTGGGAAGCAAGGGAGCGATGCGATGGACCTGTCAGAGAAACTGATGCTGGAGATCGAGGCGCGGCGTGCCGACCTGGTGGAGTTGACGCAGGACCTGATCCGCATTCCGACGTTGAACCCGCCGGGCGAGAATTACCGCGAGATCTGCGATTTCCTGGATCGCAGGCTGGTGCGGCACGGGTTTCATACCGATCTGGTGCGCGCGGAAGGCGCGATTGGCGATAGCGACAAGTATCCGCGCTGGAACTTAATAGCCCGTAAAGAGGGCGCACAGCCGGGCGAGTGCGTGCATTTCAACAGCCACATCGACGTGGTCGAGGTGGGGCGCGGCTGGACCACCGATCCGTTCGGCGGGGAGGTGAAGGACGGCAAGATTTATGGCCGCGGCGCCTGTGACATGAAAGGTGGCCTTGCCGCGAGCATTGTCGCGGCAGAGGCGTTCATCGCCATCTGCCCCGATTTCAGGGGCGCGATCGAGATCAGCGGCACCGCTGATGAAGAATCCGGCGGGTTTGGCGGGGTGGCCTATCTTGCTGAAAAAGGGTGGTTTTCGCCCGAGCGGGTGCAGCATGTGATTATCCCCGAGCCATTGAACAAGGACCGCATCTGCCTCGGCCATCGCGGCGTGTGGTGGGCCGAGATCGAGACGCATGGCGAGATTGCCCATGGCTCCATGCCGTTTCTGGGCGATTGCGCGGTGCGGCACATGGGGGCGGTGATGAGCGAGATGGAAACCAGCCTTTTTCCGGCGCTGGCGCAAAAACGCACGGATATGCCGGTGGTGCCCGAAGGCGCCAAGCAATCGACGCTGAACATCAACTCGATCCACGGGGGCGAGGCCGAGCAGGAGGCAGATTATACTGGTTTACCAAGCCCTTGCGTGCCGGACAGCTGCCGGATGGTGATCGACCGGCGGTTCCTGATCGAGGAGGATATCGACGAGGTACAGGAGGAAATTCATGCCGTGCTGCGCCGGGTGCAGGAGAGCCGCGAGAATTTCCGATACGACGTGCGCGAGTTGCAGCGGGTGCTGCCGACGATGACGGAAAAAAGCGCGCCGGTGGTGCAATCGGTGGCGAAGGCGATTGCCGACGTGATGGGGAAAGAGGCGGATTATGTCGTTTCGCCAGGTACTTACGACCAGAAACATATCGACCGGATCGGGCGGCTGAAGAACTGCATCGCCTATGGGCCGGGCATCCTGGACCTGGCGCACAAGCCGGATGAATACGTGGGCATCGACGACATGGTGGAGAGCGCGCAGGTGATGGGGCGCAGCCTGCTGGACCTGCTGGGATAGGGCACCGTCCCGCGTGGTTAACGCGAATTTTCGCAGAAAATTCGGGGGGTGACATGCGTATGACTTCCGGCTGACATCCGGCTGCCGGCAATTCGGGCCGGGAGTTAACCGGAATTAACTTAACGCGGCGCGCGGTGCGGCGCAGGAATGGGCGAACATGGACGATCTGGTAGCGCTCCGGCACGAGTTTCACAGACGGCCCGAGTTGGGTTTCGAGCTGCCGCGCACGCGTGCCCGCGTGGCGGGGCTGTTGCGCGACTGGGGACTGGAGGTGCACGAGGGCGCGGGCGTGGTCGGCATATTGCGCGCGGGCAATGGCAACCGGGCGATCGGGCTGCGGGCGGATATGGATGCGCTGCCGATCACCGAGACGAGCACGCATGATTACGTCTCCGAGCATGCTGGCAGGATGCATGCCTGTGGCCATGATGGGCATACCACGATGCTGCTGGGCGCGGCGCAGGCCCTGGCCGAGGCGCGGGATTTCGACGGCACGGTGGTGTTCCTGTTCCAGCCGAACGAGGAACACGGGCTGGGCGCGCGGGCGATGATCGACGAGGGCGTGCTGGAGCGGTTCCCGATCGAAGAGGTCTATGGCATCCACAACCTGCCGGGCGCGCCGGTCGGGCAGGTCTCGACCCGCAAGGGGCTGATCTGTTCCAGCGAGAGCCTCTTTGAGATCACGATTGAGGGCCAGGGCGGCCATGCATCGATGCCGCAGGCGGGGCGTGATGCGATCACCGTGGGGGCCGAGATGGTGCAGGCGTTGCAGACCATCGTGGCGCGCCGCCTGCCGCCCGGGGCCGGCGCGGTGGTGTCGGTGACCGAGTTCCTGACCGACGGGCAGCGCAACGTCTTGCCCGGGCGGGCGGTTCTGAAGGGCGATGCGCGGGCGCGGAGCCCCGCGGACCGCGAAGAGATCGAGTCGCTGATGCGGCAGATCGCCGGGGGCGTGGCGGCCGCGCATGGTGTGGAGGCCGAGGTGAGTTTCAACACCGAGTTCATCGAGACGATCAATGCCGAGGCGCCGACCGAGGCCGTGCTGCGCGCGGCGCAGGCGGCGGGGCTGGACGCGCTGGGCGATCGCGCGCCGATGAGCTTTTCCGAGGATTTCGCGCATTTCAGCGCCGCCGTGCCGGGGTGTTTCCTGCTGCTGGGCAATGGCGAGGACGGCGCGCACGGCCAGACGCTGCATTCGAGCGACTATGATTTCAACGATGCGCTGTTGCCGCTGGGCGCGCGGTTCTGGGCGGCGCTGGTCCGGGACCGGTTGCCCGTGCGGGGGGAAGGATAAGGGCCATGATGTTTGAGACGCGTATGCAAGAGTTCCGCAATCGCCTGGCCGAGGCCGGCATCGACGTGGCGCTGATTACCGATGACGACAATGTCTATTACCTGACCGGGTATTTCGACTATCTGCACATGGAGTTCGGCCGACCCACGATCCTGGTGGTGCCGCGCGATGGCGAAAGCCTGCTGATCACGCCGGCGCTGGATCAGAATGCGGCCCGGGCGCTGGCGCATGTCGGGCGGATCGCGGCGTGGAACGACGGGCTGGGCAATGAGTGGCGCGAGGAACTGCCCGGCGCGCTGAAGCATGCCGGCAAGATCGGGCTGGAGCCCGACCACATGCCGCCCGTGGTGCGGGCCTACGTGGATACGCTGGTGGAGGCACCCGCGATCGGGAACGTGACGCCGATCCTAGCGGATCTGCGGATGATCAAATCGCCCGAGGAGTTGCAGTTGGCGCGCCATGCCGGGCAGGTCGGCATGGCGATGATGCAGGCCGGGCGCGAAGCGATCGGCGCGGGTGTGCCGGAATACGAGGTGGCAATTGCCACGTCGCAGGCGGGCACGCGCAAGGCGGCCGAGATCCTTGCCGCGCATTGCGACACCACCGAGATGTCGCCCAATACGCATTTCCTGCAGATCATGGCCTCGGGGCGGGATATCGTGAAGACGCATCACCGGGCCTCGACCCGGATCATGCAGCGCGGCGAGCCGGTGTTCCTGTGTTTCTGCGGGATGACGAATTTTCACCGCTTCAAGCTGGGATTCGACCGCACCTTCTGGATCGGCGAGATCGCCGATCCGCGGCAGGCCGAGGTCTACGAGGTGGCGGTGGCGAGCCAGCGCGCCGCGCTGGAGGTGCTGGGCCCGGGGGTGACGGCCGAGAGCGTGCACGCGGCCTATGCCGAGGTGATCCAGGGGGCGGGCTATGATTACCCGTTCCGCTGTGGGCGGGCGACGGGGTTCAGCTTCCTGGAGCATCCGCAATTGGTGACCGGGGACAAGACGGTGTTGCAGCCGGGGATGGTGTTTGCCGTGGACGGGTCGGTGACGGTCGAGGATTTCCGCGCGCAGGTGGGGGATAGTTTCATCATCACCGAGGACGGCTATGAAGCGGTGACGCGCCACCCCAAGGCGGTCGAGGACATGATCGTCTGAGCCCTCAGGCCAGCAGGGCAAAACCGGCCGTGCCGAGCGCGACGATGCCAAGCACGCCGTAGAAATGACGGCGGTGGCGGCGATCCTGCCGGGAGGTGCCGCCGGCGTAGTCGAAGCGTTCGTAGACGATGTTGCGCATCGGCATGCCGAGATCGCCGAGCGCGTCGGAAACGGCGGTGATCATCCTGCCGGGGCCGCAGATCATGGCGACGCTGCGCGCGGGATCGAGGCCTGAGAGCATGGTTTCCAGACGCTCATGTGTGAGGCGGCCAAGCTGGCCCTGCCAGCTGGGGGTGTCCTCTTCGCTGAGCAGAAGAGTCCGCAAATCGAGGGTTTCCTGCGCTGCCGCGATTTCATCGAGGCAGGCGAAGTTGTCCGGGTGGCCGGCGGCGTAGGCGAGGCGGACCGGGCGCGTATCGCCGGTGGCCGCAAGATCGCGCAGGAGACCCATTATCGGCCCGATCCCGGCGCCGCCGGCGATGAGCAGGATGGCATCGCCGGGATGGTCCTGTAGCGTGAAATTGCCATAGGGGCCGTCGATCCCGACCGGGGTGCCCGGCGCCAGCGCGGGAACGGCTGAAGTGAAATCGCCGAGCTCCTTGATCAAGAACGAGAGGCCGGGGCGGCGGGGACTGTCGGCGATGGAAAACGGATGGTCGAAGAGCGGGAAACGGTGGGTGCCGGTGGTGATCCAGGCGAATTGCCCGGCGCGGTAGGCCAGCGGCGGGGTGCCGGGGGCAGGCTGCACGTCAAGCTCCCATATCCGGTCGGCGCGTTTGGTGACCGAGGCCACGCGCCAGGGCGCGCGGTGCAGCCGCGCCCAGCGCCAGAGGTAAAGCGTAGCGAGGATGAGAAGGACGGCCAGACCGGTGAGCCACCAGAAGCCATTGAGCGCGCCGAGTGCGCTGAACCGGCCGGCGGTGATGGCATGATGCAGCCCGCAGAAGATCGCAACCATTCCGAGGACCAGGTGGCCGGCCCGCCAGGTTTCGTGTTGCCAAGGCAGGCGTTCGCGCAGGGCGGCGGACAGAACGAGAAGCAGCAGCGCCGCCAGCGCGACGACACCGGTGCGATAGCGCGGCAGCGTGAGATAGGCGGTGAGCCGTTCGGTGCCGAGTGCGGGGTTTTCGGCCCATGTGGGCAACACGAAGAGAAGCGGGTGCAGCAGCAAAGCGGCCAGCGCCCACCAGGCGGCGATCTTGTGAAAGGCCATGATCCTGTCGATGCCGAGCCGGGCGGAGATGACGTGAAAGCGCCCGGAGGTGACGAATTGCACTGCCATGGCAGAGAGCGCGACAAGGCCGAGGCCCGCGGCGGCGTGTTCCCACGGATCGGCCGGCGCGGCGGGGCGCAGCAGCGCCAGCGCCAGCGGCGCGAGGCAGGCGGCGAGATAGATCAGCGCCAGGAGGGCACCGGATGCGTGGCGTGGGGTTCGGGGTGCGTGGGTCATTCGGGGCATTTGCAAGTCGGGCGCGTTTCAGCGTCGCAGACCTGCATGCGCCGGGCTTTGATCCCCGTCAAGCTGGCACGCCGGGGCGTGTGATATTCTGTTAAGGTCGGATGTCAGTGGAGGATGGATCATGCGCCTGAGATGGATTGCCCGAATGTTTGCCGGTGTCTGCATTCTTGGCGCCGCGCCGGTGACGGCGCAGGAGCAGGGGCTGGGCGGGATCGTGGATGCCTGGATGGCGAGCCCGCACGGGGATTATCACTCCGAATCTTTCACCCACTGGAACGAGGAGGGCGCGGTACCGGAGGTTTGCGCCACCTGCCATTCGGCGCCGGGATTCGCCGATTTCATCGGTGCCGATGGATCGGCCGCGGGCAAGGTGGATGCGCCCGCACCGATCAACGCGCCGGTGAGTTGCGCGGCCTGCCACAGCACGGCGGCGATGGCGCTGGATCGCGCGGTGTTTCCATCGGGCGTTGCGGAGGATGGGCTGGGCGCGGATGCCGCCTGCACGGTCTGCCACATGGGCCGGGAGGCGGGCGAGAGCGTGCGCGCGGCGGTGAAAGGGCTGGGCGAGGACGAGGTTTCGGCCGATCTGCCCTTCCTGAATATCCATTACGGCATTGCCGCGACGGTGATGCGGGGCGCGGACGTGGGCGGCGGGTTCGAATACCCGGGGCAGAGCTATGCCGGGCGGTTTGCCCATGTGCCAAGCGCCAGCAGCTGCACCGCCTGCCACGATCCGCATGACACGCAGGTCGCGCCCGAGCCCTGCATGGCCTGCCACCGCGGGGTGGAAGAGTTGAGCGATATCCGCATGCGGCCCGGGGATTACGATGGCGACGGGCAGAACGCGGGCGGCATCGCCGAGGAGATCCACGGCCTGCACGCGCGGCTGGACCGCGCGATCATGGTCTATGCCGCCGAGGTGACCGGCAAGCCCATCGGATATACCGCCGATGCCTATCCCTATTTCTTCAATGACAGCGATGGCAGCGGGGCAATCGAAGCCGCCGAGGCGGTGTATCCCAATGCCTACAAGAGCTGGACGCCGCGCCTGTTGAAAGCGGCCTATAACTTCCAGGCGGTGAAAAAGGACCCGGGGGCCTATGCCCACAACCCGGCCTATGCGCTGCAACTGCTGCATGACAGCCTGGTCAGCCTGGGCGAGCGGGTGAGTGTTGATCTGTCGGGGATTGCCCGGCCCTGAGGGGACGCCACCGGCAAATGCTTGATTGCCCGGGGTTTTGGGGGGAGACTGGCCGCAGATTCTGCGGAGCCGGGCGTCTGCCGGCAGGGCAACAGGGAGAAAACCATGTCTTGGATGAAACTTGGCGCGGCCAGCGCGCTGGCACTGATGGTGGCCGGCGGGGCCTGGGCGAAAACCGATATCGTGGTGGCGATGCAGCTGGAGCCGCCGCATCTGGACCCCACAAGCGCCGCGGCGGGGGCGATTGACAGCGTGCTTTATTCCAACGTGTTCGAGGGGCTGACGCGGTTTGCCTCGGACGGGTCGATCGTGCCGGGGCTGGCGAAAAGCTGGGACATTTCCGAGGACGGTCTGAGCTATACCTTCCACCTGGCCGAGGGGGTGACGTTTCACGATGGCACGACGATGGATGCCGAGGACGTGAAATTCAGCCTGGACCGGGCACGCGCCGAGGACAGCGCCAACGCGCAGAAGGCGCTGTTTGGGGCGATTTCGGAGGTCGAGGTGGTGGACCCGGCGACAGTGAAGGTGACGCTGAGCGAACCCAACGGCAATTTCCTTTTCAACATGGCGTGGGGCGATGCGGTGATCGTGGCGCCCGAGAGCATCGAGAACATCAAGCAGGCGCCGGTGGGCACCGGTGCGTTCAAGTTTTCCAACTGGGTGCAGGGCGACAACATCACGCTGGAGAAGAACCCCGATTACTGGGGCACGCCTGCGCAACTGGAGAACGTGACCTTCAAGTTCATTTCCGACCCGACCGCGGCCTTTGCCGCGGTGATGGCCGAGGACGTGGACGTGTTCGCCGGGTTCCCGGCGCCCGAGAACCTGCCGCAGTTCGAGGCCGATCCGCGCTTCCAGGTGATCGTGGGCAATACCGAGGGCGAAACCATCCTGTCGACCAACAACAAGATGCCGCCGCTGGACAATGAGAAGGTGCGTGAGGCGATTGCCCATGCGATCGACCGGCAGGCGATCATCGACGGCGCGATGTTTGGCCTGGGCACGCCGATTGGCACGCATTTCGCGCCGCACAATCCCGACTATCTGAATCTGACAGGCAATTCCGCCTACGACCCGGAGAAAGCCAAGGCGCTTCTGGCCGAGGCCGGGTTCCCGGACGGATTCAAGACCACGCTGAAACTGCCGCCGCCCTCTTACGCGCGGCGCGGCGGCGAGATCATCGCGGCGCAACTGCGTGCTGTGGGCATCGAGACTGAAATCTCGAACCTGGAATGGGCGCAGTGGCTGGAGCAGGTGTTCCGCGGCAAGGATTACGGGCTGACCATCGTCAGCCATACCGAGCCCTTCGATATCGGTATCTATGCCCGGCCCGACTATTACTTCCAGTATGACAATCCCGAGTTCCAGGCGCTGATGGAAGAGCTGAACCGCACCACCGATCCGGCCAAGCGGACCGAGATGCTGCACAAGGCGCAGACGATCATCAGCGAGGACTACGTGAACGGTTACCTGTTCCAGCTGGCGACGGCGACGGTGGCCAAGGCCGGCGTGCGCGGCCTGTGGAAGGACGCGCCCACGCAGGCGACCGACCTGACGGCGGTGTACTGGGAAGAATGACCTGCGGTGGCGCGCCGGGTCGGCGCGCCCCGAACATCCGGGGTAAGTGGTTTGAAGCAGATGTATTGGACTGTCGGAACTATGGCCCGCGTTTTCGCGGGCCTTCTCCTTTTGGCGGGCCTGGCTCCGACGGCGCGGGCCGAGGCGGTCTGGCCGGTCGAGACGGCGCGCGAGGTGTTCGATTTTTGTGTGACGCCGGAGTTGGGGCTTGAGGACCGGGATAATATCCTGCGCAATGCGGGATGGGTGCCGTTCGAGCCGGTTGCGCCGCACGAGCGGGGCAACGGGCCTTGGGATGCGCGCGATCCGGCCGATCTTGCCATCCTGGGCATCGTGGTGAGCTTTCCGTATCTGGGTTTTGACCATGATGAAAAGATGTTTCGCGAAGCCTTCGAGGCCCATGTCATGACCTCCGGAAGCATGAAATCATGGACGTTCAGATCGGATGCGCGGACCTATCTGCGCGATGGCCGGCTGTTGAGCCTGGGGCCGATGACGCGGTCGAACCGCAAGGCGAACGGGCGCTGGCGGGTTCAATGCCTGTTCATCGCACCGGCCGATGCAGACAGCACGGAATTGCGGGTTCTGCCCGGCAAACTGATCGATACACCCGGCACCCGGTTCTTGTTGGATATGCGCGAGGTCGAGGGGTTCAAGGGGCTGGCGGACGAGTTCATTGGTTCAGTCATCATCGCCAAGGGCAAGATGCTGAGCCGGTTCATGGAGAGCGACCTGCCCGATATCGTGACGTTCAAAACCAATCTCATCTTCGCAGAGTGAGAAGGGGGTTTTCATTGCGCTGGACCGGGGGCGGACCCTGTCCTAACGTCGGCGCATGCTGCGCTATGCTCTCAAACGCCTGGTCTCGCTGGCCCTGTCGCTGATCGTGGCGAGCGTGGTGATCTTTTCCATGGTCGAGGTCGTGCCGGGCGATCCGGCGGCTTACATGCTGGGCATCAACGCGACTGAGGACACGCTGGCGGCGCTGCGCGATCAGCTGGGACTGAACGGAACGCTGATCGAGCGCTACCTGTCCTGGGTGGGCGGCATGCTGAGGGGCGATTTCGGCACCTCCTATACCTATCGCACGCCCGTGGCCGAGATGATCGGCGAGCGGTTGTGGATTTCGCTGCCGCTCGCGCTTTATGCGCTGACGCTGTCGACGCTGATAGCCTTTCCGGCCGGCATCTGGGCGGCATCGCGGCGCGGCAAGCTGGCTGATGTGAGCGTGATGGGGATCACGCAGCTGGGTGTGGCGATCCCGAATTTCTGGTTCGCGATGCTGATGGTGCTGGTCTTTGCCATCAACCTGCGCTGGTTCAGCGCGGGCGGTTTTGCTGGCTGGGAGAAGGGGGTGTTCCCGGCGATGAAGAGCCTGACCCTGCCGGCGATCGCGCTGGCGCTGCCGCAGGCGAGTATCCTGGCGCGGGTCATGCGATCCTCGCTTCTGGACACGCTGGGCGAGGATTTCATCCGCACGGCGCGGGCCAAGGGGCTGTCGAAGCGGCAGGCGCTGTGGCGGCACGCGCTGCGAAATGCGCTGATCCCGGTTCTGACGATCATCGGGTTGCAGTTTTCGTTTCTGATGGCGGGGGCGATCATCATTGAGAACGTCTTTTTCCTGCCCGGGCTGGGGCGGCTGGTGTTCCAGTCGATCAGCGCGCGGGACCTGATCGTGGTGGAATCGGTGGTGATGCTGCTGGTTTTCGCCGTGGTGGTGGTGAATTTCGCCGTCGACCTGGCCTATGCGGTGGTTGATCCGCGGCTGAGGGTGCGGACATGACGGAAGAGGGCATCTGGCAGGCGGCGCTGCGGTCGCGCAACCTGGTGCTGGGGGCGTGCCTGACGCTGGTGTTCGTGGGTGCAGCGCTCTTGAGTTTTCTGTGGGTGCCCTATGACGTGACGGTGATGGATATCCCGAACAAGATGCAGGGCCCAGCGGGTGCGCACCCGCTGGGCACCGATCATTTCGGGCGCGATATCCTGAGCATGATCATGGTGGGCGCGCGGACCTCGATCGCGGTGGCGCTGGTGGCGGTGGGCATCGGCATGGGGCTGGGCGTGCCGCTGGGGCTGGCGGCGGCGGCGAAGAAAGGCAGCCTGCTGGACGAGGTGATCATGCGCGGCAATGACCTGGTCTTTGCCTTTCCGAGCCTGCTGATCGCGATCATGATCACGGCGGTGTTCGGGGCGAGCGCGCTGAACGCGATCATCGCCATCGGGATTTTCAACATCCCCGTTTTCGCGCGGCTGGTGAGGGGCGCGGCGCTGAGCCTGTGGACGCGCGATTATGTCATGGCGGCGCGGGTGGCGGGCAAGGGGGCAACGCGGATCAGTTTCGAGCATATCCTGCCCAACGTGACCAACCTGTTGATCGTGCAGGGCACGATCCAGTTCTCGCTGGGGATCCTGGCCGAGGCGGGGCTGAGTTATGTGGGGCTGGGCGCGCAGCCGCCGATCCCGAGCTGGGGCAGGATGCTGGCCGACAGCCAGACGATGATTTCCTTTGCGCCGCATATGGCGATGTTTCCGGGGCTGGCCATCCTGTTGACGGTGCTGGGGCTGAACCTGATGGGCGATGGGCTGCGCGATCTTTTCGATCCGCGGATCCGGAGGGGGACGCGATGAGCCGGCGGGTGTCCCCGGATTGCATGGGCGGGAGTGGGGGCCAGCCCCGTCGCCATTGGACACTCGGACCAATGGCGCATCCAATGGCTACCCCCCGGGATATTTGGGGCAAGATGAAGGAGCCGGACCTTGGTTGGGCCGAGAGGGGGCGTGCGCGATGAGCCTGCTGGAGATCGAGGGGCTGGACCTGGACATTCATGGAACGCCGATCCTGAAGGGTGTCTCGTTGAACGTGGCGCCGGGGCAGATCGTGGGGGTGATCGGCGAGAGCGGTAGTGGCAAGTCGATGACCGCGTTCGCGGTGATGCAGCTGTTGCCGGACGGATCGATGTGCCGGGGGCGGGTGGAGCTGAATGGCCATGACATGCTGGGCCTGCCCGAGCGCAGCCTGTGCCGGCTGAGGGGCAACGAGGTGGGCATGGTCTTCCAGGAGCCGATGACCGCGCTGAACCCGATCAAGACCATCGGCGAGCAGGTGGCCGAGACGATCCTGATCCACGAGGATGTATCGAGGCCCGAGGCGATGAAGCGGGCGCGCGAGGCGCTGAACCGCTGTGAACTGCCCGAGGCGCGTTTCCCGATGAGCCGCTATCCGCATGAGTTATCGGGCGGGCAGCGGCAGCGGGTGGTGATCGCGATGGCGATTGCGCTTCGGCCGAAGCTGCTGATCGCGGATGAGCCGACAACGGCGCTGGACGTGACCACGCAGGCGCAGATTCTGCGTCTGCTGAAACGGCTGGTGCAGGAGGATGGCATGGGCTGCATGCTGATCACCCATGACCTGGCGGTTGTCGCGGACATGGCCGACGAGATCGTCATCATGCGGCGCGGCGAGGTGGTGGAGGCGGGGCCGACGGCGCAGGTGTTCGCCGAGATGCGCCACCCCTATACCCGCGCGCTGTTCGAGGCGTCGGGGCACCAGCTGGAGCGCGGCGGCGCGGCGAAGGGCGCGCCGCTTCTGCAAGTGCGCGGGGTGGTGCGCGATTACGCGCTGCCACGCACGAAGCTCTTTGCGCCGCAGGCACATTTCCGCGCCGTGAACGGCGTGAGTTTCGAGATCGAGCGGGGCGAGAGCCTGGGACTGGTGGGCGAATCGGGCTGCGGGAAATCGACCCTGACCCGCGCCATCCTGGGGCTGGAAGAGGTGCAGGGCGGCGAGATCCTGCTGGATGGCGAGCCGGTTTTCACCGGGCACAAGCCCAACCGCGATGTGCGGCGGCGGATGCAGGTGGTGTTCCAGGACCCCTATGGCAGTTTCAACCCGCGCTGGAAGGTGGGCCGGCTGGTGGCCGAGCCGTTTCACCTGCTGGACGATGCGCCCGCGGGCGCCGCGCGGGAGGCGGCGATTGCCGAGGCGTTGGAAAGCGTGGGGTTATCTGCGCAGGACCGGTTGAAATACATTCACGAGTTCAGCGGCGGGCAGCGGCAGCGGATCGCGATCGCGCGGGCGCTGATCATCAAACCCGAGCTTATCATTCTTGACGAGGCGGTAAGCGCTCTGGATGTCAGCATCCGGGCGCAGATCCTGGACCTGCTGGCGGATCTGAGCGCACGGTTCGGGTTGACTTATCTGTTCATCAGCCATGATCTGAGCGTCGTGCGGTCGATCACCGACCGGGTGCTGGTGATGCGCGCCGGCCAAATCGTGGAAGAGGGGCCGACGGCGCAGGTCTTTGACAGCCCGCGGCATGACTATACCAAGACGTTGATCGCGGCGGCGCCGGTTCTGCCCGAGCGCGGCGCGGCATGAGGGAGGACAAGATGAGCCTGGATGACTTGTGGTTTGATCCGTCGAAATGCCTGATCGGGGGCGAGTGGATTGCCCCGGCGGGCGGTGAGACGCTGCCGTTGATGAACCCGTCGACCGGCGAACAGATCGGCGAGATCGCACGGGGGCGGCAGGCCGACGTGGATGCGGCGGTGGCGGCGGCGCGGAAAGCATACGATAGCGTATGGTCGCGCACGCCGGCGGCGGAACGGGGCCGCATCCTGATGCGGCTGCAACGGCTGGTCGAGGAGAAGGTGGACGCGCTGGCGCGGATCGAGGCGCTGGACGTGGGCAAGCCGCTGAAACAGGCGCGGGCCGACGCGGTGGCGCTGGCGCGATACATGGAATTCTATGGCGGGGCGGCGGACAAGCTGATGGGGGACACGATTCCCTATCTGGATGGTTATACCGTCTACACCCTGCGCGAGCCGCACGGGGTGACGGCGCATATCGTGCCGTGGAACTATCCGATGCAGATCATCGGGCGCAGCGTGGGCGCGGCGCTGGCCGCCGGAAACACCTGTGTTCTGAAACCGGCCGAGGACGCCTGCCTGACCGCGCTGGCCTTTGCCGATCTCGCCAAGGCGGCGGGGCTGCCGGACGGGGTGCTGAACGTGGTGCCGGGGCTGGGCAGCGAGGCCGGCGCGGCGCTGAGTGAGCATCCGGGCATCGACCATGTGAGCTTTACCGGGTCGGTCGCCACCGGCGCGATGATCCAGGCGGCGGCGGCCAAGAACGTGGTGCCGGTGACGCTGGAACTGGGCGGGAAAAGCCCGCAGGTGGTGTTCGATGACGCCGATATCGATGCGGCGCTGCCGTTCCTGGTGAATGCGGGCGTGCAGAACGCGGGGCAGACCTGCTCGGCCAGCTCGCGCATTCTGGTGCAGCGGGGCATCTATGACGAGGTGGTGGGCCGCATGGCCGAGCGCTATGGCCAGTTGCGCGTGGGCCCGGCGATGGATGACCTGGACGTGGGTCCGTTGATCAGCGCCAAGCAGAAGGGAATTGTCAGTGGCTTCCTGGGGCAGGGGGCGGACCTGGAGACGGCGGCGCAGGGGCAGCTGGTGGAGGCGCCGGAGGGTGGCAACTATGTGGTGCCGACGCTGTTTTCGGGGGTGCCGGCGGCGCATGCCCTGGCCCGGGACGAGATTTTCGGGCCTGTGCAGGTGGCTATCCCGTTCGACGAGGAGGAAGAGGCCATCGCGATTGCCAATGGCACCGATTACGGGCTGGTGGCGAGTGTCTGGAGCCAGAACGGCGCACGGCAGATGCGCATGGCCCGGGCAATCCGCGCGGGGCAGGTTTTCATCAATAACTACGGCGCGGGGGGCGGTGTGGAACTGCCCTTTGGCGGCATGGGCAAATCGGGCCACGGGCGCGAAAAGGGCTTCGAGGCGCTGTATGGCTTTACCGTGCTGAAAACGGTGGCGGCGTATCATGGGTAACGGGAGGACACGGCATGAGATTTGACGGACGGTTCAGCGGGCGGCGGGCAATCGTAACCGGGGGCGCCTCGGGCATCGGGATGGCCTGCGCGGCGCGGATGCGCGACGAGGGCGCCGAGGTGACGGTGTGGGACGTGGACCCGGCCGCGCTGGGCAAGGTCGCCGGGATGCGCGCCACGCAGGTGGACGTGACCGACCCGGCCGCGGTGGAGGCGGCGATGAAAGCCGATGCCGAGGCGATGGGCGGGCTGGACGTGCTGGTGTGTTCGGCGGGGATAACCGGGCCCAACGTGACCACGTGGGACTATCCGCTGGAGGAGTGGCGCCGGGTCTATGACGTGAACGTGCACGGGGTCTATTATTGCAACCGGGTCGCGGCGCCGATGATGAAGGCGGCGGGTTATGGCCGGATCGTCAATATCGCCTCGATCGCGGGGAAAGAAGGCAACCCCAACGCGCCGGCCTATTCCAGCAGCAAGGCGGCGGTGATCGCGCTGACCAAATCGCTGGGCAAGGAACTGGCGGATACGGCCGTGACGGTGAACTGCGTCGCGCCGGCGGCGGTGGAAAGCCCGATCTTTGACCAGATGACCGAGGAATTCATCGCCTACATGAAGTCGAAGATCCCGATGAACCGGTTCGGCACCACGGACGAGATCGCCGCGATGGTGACCTGGATCGCGAGCGAGGAGGCGGCGTTTTCCACCGGGGCCTGTTTCGACGTGAGCGGGGGAAGGGCCACCTATTGAGCGAGGCGGCGCAGAGACTGGAGGCGCTGGTGCGCGAGGTGCGCGCGTTTCTTGAGTCGCACTGGGCGGCGTGGCACCAGCACGCCGGAGCGCCCGAGGGGCGGCGGACGCTGTCGGAGGGCACCTGCGGGCGGTCGTCGATGTTCCTGGTGCAGGTGCTGCGCGATGCGGGGTTCCAGGCCGAGGCGGCCTTTGGATCACCGGTGGAAGGCGATTGCGGGTTTCGCACCGGCAAGGGCTGGAAAGGGCATGGCTGGGTCATCGTAAAGGCGCCGGCGCGGATCGTGGACATTACCGCGGATCAGTTCGGCGATTGCCCGGTGATCGTGACCGGGCCGGATGATCCGCGGTATTGCGCAGGCCAAGACGTGGCCGGGCAGGGCTGGATCGCCGAGCGGCAGCGGGTGGCGCGGGAGCTGATGCAGCTGTGGCGCGCCAGGGGGCTTGCCGCCGGGGGCGGTTCGGCGTCAGATGGCATGGATCAAGGATTGGGAGAGAGATGATGAGACTGGAAGGCAAGACGGCGATCGTGACCGGCGCGGCCAGCGGCTTTGGCGCTGGGATCGCGCGCAAGTTCGTGGCCGAGGGCGCGCAGGTGATGGTAGTGGATATCGATCATGACGGCGCGATGGACATGGCCGAGGAGCTGGGCCAGGGATCGTTCGGGCATGTCGCCAACGTGGCGCAGGGCGCCGAGGTGGACGCGCTGGTGGAAGAGGCGCGCCGCGTCTTCGGAGAGGTCGACATCCTGGTGAACAATGCCGGCGTGACCCATCTGCCCGCGCCGATGGAAGAGGTTTCGGAAGACGATTTCGATCGGGTCTTCGCGGTGAACTGCAAATCGATCTACCTGTTCGCCCGCGCGTTGGTGCCGCATATGAAGGCGCGCGGCGCGGGGGCGATTTTGAACGTTTCGTCCACGGCGGGGCTGTCGCCCCGGCCCAACCTGAACTGGTACAACTCGTCCAAGGGCTGGGTGAACACGGCCACCAAGGCGATGGCGGTGGAGCTGGCCCCCAAGGGCGTGCGGGTGAACGCGATCAACCCGGTGGCGGGCGAAACGCCGCTATTGGCCAGCTTCATGGGCGAGGATACGCCCGAGCGGCGCGCGGCGTTCCTGTCGACGATCCCGCTGGGCCGGTTTTCGACGCCCGAGGACATGGGCAACGCCGCGGCGTTCCTGTGCAGCGAAGAGGCCAGCATGATCACCGGCGTCTGCATGGAAGTGGACGGCGGGCGCTGTATCTGACCCTAGCGCCGGGGCAGGCCCCGCGCGCCGCGCAGACGTTTCTGCGCGGCGATGCGGAAGGGCGCGTTGGGCGCGCCGAAGCCCTGGTAGCCGGTCCCGCGCTGCACGATTTCGAAGAAGAGCCCGCCGGCGAAGGCGCGTGAGTAGCACTGGAAGAACGCCCCGGCATCGTCCTGGTCGTAAAGCACGTTGGCCGCGCGCATCTTGTCGATCAGGCCTTCGGGGAAATCAAAGCGCGCGGCGAGGTCATCGTAGTAGTTCGGTGAAATCGGCAGCGGCTCGAACCCGCGCGCGCTGAGCCGGTCGAGCGTGGCGAAGATATCGTCGGTGGCCAGCGCCACATGCTGGACCGAGCCGCCGAAGGAATCGGCCAGGAACGAGCCGGCCAGCGTGCGGTGACTGTCGGCGCCGTTGAGCGTGATCCGGAGCGCGCCGCCCGGCGCCTCGACCACCTGGCTGCGCACAAGCCCGTCGGGGTCGATCACGTCGACCATGGGCGATTTTTGCATGTCCAGAAGCGAGGTGTAGAACAGCGTCCAGCTGAGCATGTCGTCATAGCTCATCGTCTGGGCCAGGTGGTCGATATGGGTCAGGCCCGCGCCCGGGGGTGGCTGGGTGGCGTCGAATTCGATTTCCCAGACCTTGCCGAGGCCGGTCTGGTCATCGATGAAGTGCAGGACAGACCCGGAAAGGCCGCGAATGGCGGGAATGTCGATTTCGCCCGGGCCGAGCGGCTGCGAGAAGGGTTCGGCGCCAAGCTGCGTGGCGCGGGCGATCGTATCGCTGGCCGAGGCGACACGCAGGCCGATATCGCAGACGGTGGTGCCACGCGCGTTCCAGCTGTGCCCGGCATGGCCGGTGGTTTCGGAATTCACGACGATGCGGATATCGCCCTGCTGCCAGAGCGCGACGGATTTGTTGCGGTGCTGGCCCGTGCGGGTGAAGCCCAGCGAGGTGAGCAGCGTATCAAGCGCCTGCGCCTCGTCGCCCTGGCTCGCGAATTCGATGAAGGAGACGCCGTGTGTGGTGACGCGGGCGGGCATTTCGGGCAGGGCGACGGGCACCGTGGGCTCGGCCCGGCGCACATCGTCGAGCAATGCGACGAGTGAGCGGTAGCCATCGCGCGCAAGCGAGCGCGTGTTGCCGCCGCGGAACTGGTCGTTGAAAATTTCCAGGCTGACCGGCCCGGTATAGCCGGTGGCGAGAACGGCGCGCATGAAACCGGTGACATCGAGGTCGCCTTCGCCCGGCATGTTGCGGAAATGGCGGGACCAGTAGAGCAGGTCCATGTCGATCTGCGGCGCGTCGGCCAGTTGCACGAAAAAGATCCTGTCGCCGGGGATGCGGCGGATGGTGTCGGGGTCGATCCCGCGGCCCAGGGTGTGAAAGCTGTCGACGATGAGGCCGATACTGGGGTGATCGGCACGGCGCACGATTTCCCAGGCATCGCGGTGATCGTTGACATGACGGCCCCAGGCCAGCGCTTCGTAGCCCACGCGCAGGCCGCGTTTGGCGGCGCGTTCACCCAGTTCGTGCAGATCGCCGGCCGCACGGTCGATCCCGCCCAGGGCCTGCGGGTGCAGAGAGGAACAGATCAGAACAAGATCGGTGCCCAGGTCCTGCATCACGTCGAATTTGCGCTCGGCCCGGTCGAAGGCCTTGGCGCGGAGCGGTTCGGGCAGGCCTTCGAAATCTCGAAAGGGCTGAAACAGGGTGATATCGAGCCCATGATCGCGCACCATGTTGCCGACATCGCGGGGGCTGCCCGGATCGGCGATGAAATCCTGCTCGAAGATCTCGATCCCGTCGAAGCCCGCGGCGGCGATCGCTTCGAGCTTTTCGCGCAGGTTGCCCGAGATCGAGACGGTGGCGATCGAGGTTTTCATGAGCGGTCTTTCCCCTGGGCACCGGGTTCATCGAAGGCGGCGAAGCTGGCCTGCATCCGGGCGATATCGGGCGCGTGGCCGGTGAAGAGGTCGAACGCGCGCACGGCCTGGAAGACGGCCATGCCGGCGCCGCTGATGCAGGTGCAGCCACGCGCCCGCGCGGCGGCAAGCAGCGCGGTTTCCAGCGGGAAATAGACGATATCGGCAACCCAGTGGCGTGGTTGCAGGAGCGCGGTGTCGATGGCGGTGCCGGGCAGTTTGGCCATGCCCATCGGCGTGGCGTTGACGATGCCGTCGGCGGCCTCTGCGGCCTGCGCCAGATCGGTGCAGGGGGTTCCGCCCGTCGCGGTCGCGAGGGCCTGCGCGGAGGCCGGATCGGTGTCGGAGATCAGAAGCTGCCGGACGCCCAGCGATTTCAGCGCGTGTCCCACCGCGCCACCCGCCCCGCCCGCGCCGAGCAGCAGCACCGTGCCAAAGGGCCCGTTGGGAAGGGCGCGGCGCAGGCTTTCGGCGAAGCCCCAGAAATCGGTGTTATGGCCCATGCGACGGCCATTGCCGAACACCACGGTGTTGACGGCGCCGACGTTTTGCGCGGCCTCGGACAGCTCATCAAGGTGGGCCATTACCGCCTTTTTATAGGGGTAGGTGACGTTGAGCCCGGAAAAGCCGGCCGCCTCGATCCGGTCGAGCATCTCGGCAATGGAGGGTTCCGGTCCGTCCCAGAGCTCGGGGTCGAAACGCAGGTAGAGCATGTCGAGCCCCTGGGCGTGGGCCTCGTCCATGTGCATCGAGGGGGTGCGCGACAGCTGGATGCCCTTGCCGATGAGGCCGGTCAGGATCGTGCCCTTGCCGGCGCTGCGCAGGGCCTCGGCGATTTGGTCGGTCAGACTATGAAACACGCGATTCCGGGCCGGGATTGTTGAGGTGTCGCCGTGATACCACGTGGGTGGGGCGGAGTCATGGAAATTTGGTATACCATTTTTCGGAGAGATCGGGGCTTGCGCCCGTGCGGAACCCGTGCCACCCGGTTTTGCGGGAGGACGGAAATTGCGCGCCGATCTTATTCTACTGACATTCGCCTACGTTCTGAGCCAGTTCTACCGGATGTTCCTGGCGGTTCTGACCGAGGTGTTGGAACGCGATATCGGGGCGAGCGCCGAGGCACTGGCCACGGCCTCGGGCTTCTGGTTCCTGTCCTTTGCGCTGATGCAGATCCCGGTGGGCTGGGCGCTGGACCGGGTGGGGCCGCGCCTGACGGCGAGCGTGCTTTTGCTGATCGGCGGCGGGGGCGGCGCGGCGGTGTTCGCGCTGGCGCAGAGCCCGGCCCATGTGAGCGCGGCGATGCTGTTGATCGGGATCGGTTGCTCGCCGGTCCTTATGGCCTCTTACTATATTTTCGCGCGGGTGTATTCGCCGCATGTTTTCGCCACGCTGGCGGCGATGCTGCTGGGCGTGGGCTCGCTCGGAAACCTGGCGAGCGCGCTGCCCACCACGCTGGCGATCGAGGCGATCGGATGGCGTGCGATGATGTGGGGCATGGCCGGGGTAAGCGCGATCACCGCGCTGGGCCTTTATGCGATGGTGCAGGACCCCGAGAAGCTGGGCGGGAACGAAAAGGGCTCGGTTCTGGACCTGCTGAAGATGCCGGCGCTGTGGTTGATCCTGCCGCTGGCGTTCTTTCACTATGCCCCGTCCGCTGGGCTGCGGGGCCTTTGGATCGGGCCGTATTTCACCGACGTTTTTGCAGCAGATCCGGAAATGGTGGGCAACGTGACGCTGATCATGGGTGTCGCGATGATCGCCGGCACGTTCACCTATGGGCCGCTTGACCGGATCCTGGGCACGCGGAAATGGGTGATCTTCGCGGGTAGCCTGATCGGGGCGGGCTGTATGGCGATTCTGGCGATGCTGCCGCCGAGCGGGGTGTGGACGGCGGTGGCGATCTGTGCGGCGGCAGGGTTCTTCGGCGCGTCCTACCCGGTGCTGATGGCGCACGGGCGCAGTTTCTATCCCCCGCACCTTGTCGGGCGCGGCGTGACGCTGATGAACCTTTTCGCCATTGGCGGGGTGGGTGTGATTCAGATGGTGACCGGGCGGCTTTACACCGTGGCTGAGGCGGCGGAGCGGGGCGCTGCCTACCCCTACCAAGTGTTGTTCGGTTTCTTCGCGGTGACGGTTTTGGCGGGGCTGGTGATCTACCTGTTCTGCGAGGATCGGGTGGGATAGCACGAGCACGCTCTACGGCGCAGGCAGGTGGCGGCGCAGAAACCCCGACACCTCGGCCCGGAGCCGTTCGGAATGACCCAGCAACAGGTGTCCGCCCGAAGGCAGGGCGATGAACGTGGCCCCGGCGATCGACTGCGCGGTATGTTCGCCGATGGCAAACGGGTTGATCCCGTCGTCGCGGGCATGCACGACGAGGGTGGGCGCGGTGATTTTCGACAGGTCGTAGCGGGTGTCGCGATCAATCGCCGCGCCTTCGTTGCGCAACCCGTCCAGCCGCGCGGTGACCGGTAGGAAGGTTTCGGTGAGCCCGTTGACGAAGGCGAGATCCGCATCGCCGAGCGTGGCGCGGGTGCCCGGGGGGATATCGAAGAACGGATCGAGCAGCGATGGCGCGGCTTTGACGATGGCCCAGAACACGAAATCCGAGCCGAAGAGCCACTGGTAGAGCCAGGCGGGCAGGGCCCGGTCCGCATCGGGTGCGGTGAAGGGCGTGTACGGTGCCGAGGAGAGTAGCACCAGGGCCGCAGTACGTTCGGGGTAATGCTGGGCGAATTGCAGCGCGGGCGGCACACCGCCCGACATGGCAAGGATGCCAACCCGTTCGAGCCCGAGCCGGTCGAGCAGCTCGGCGAAGGCCCGGGCCTGGGCGGTGGTCGAGCCGTTGGCCGGCAGGGGCGAGTCGAGATAGCCAAAGCGCGATACGGAAATCCAGCGAACCCCCGGTTGTCCGAACGCTTGTGGCAGGAGCCGGCCCTGATCGAAGCCACCGCCGGCCCCGTGAATGACAAGCACTGCCGGACCGCTGCCCCAATCGGCATATTGCATCGGGCCCTGTGGCAGGGGGACAATACGCGATTGCGCATCGAGGCGGCTGTAGAGCTGCGCCATGTCACGCGAATAGAGCCAGTGGATGGCCAGCGCCGCGGCAACAAGGGCGGCGAGTGCAAGAAGCAGGAGACGGCACGCGGCCGAGTGGGTGCCGGACATGTCGGGCGAGCCTTGAACCGGATGGAAACCTGACCATGTGTAAGGCCGGCCGGGACCGCGCGAAATGACCGCTGTCAACGTGGGCGAAACGCGCCCGAGTCAGCGCAGCCCCTTTCAACCGCCTTCACGCTGCTGTATGACCCGCGACGTTGATTCAAAGGAGACCCCGCAATGGGCTATAATGTCGTCGTTGTCGGTGCCACAGGAAACGTGGGCCGCGAAATGCTGAACATCCTGGCGGAACGCGAGTTCCCGGTGGACAAGATCGCCGCGCTGGCCAGCCGGCGGAGCCTCGGGACCGAGGTGAGTTTCGGCGACAAGACCCTGACCACCGAGGACCTGGACCAGTTCGATTTTACCGGCTGGGACATGGCGCTGTTTGCCGTGGGATCGGAGGCGACGAAGATCTATGCGCCCAAGGCCGCCAAGGCGGGTTGCGTGGTGATCGATAACAGCTCGCTTTATCGCTATGACAACGACATTCCGTTGATCGTGCCGGAAGTGAACCCGCAGGCGATTCACGGCTACGCCAAGAAAAACATCATCGCGAATCCCAACTGCTCGACCGCGCAGATGGTGGTGGCGCTGAAGCCGCTGCACGACCGCGCCAGGATCAAGCGGGTGGTGGTGAGCACCTACCAGTCGGTCTCGGGCGCGGGCAAGGAAGGCATCGACGAGCTGTGGGATCAGACCAAGTCGATGTACAACCCCACCGACGAAAAGCCGCCGAAGAAGTTCACCAAGCAGATCGCCTTCAACGTGATCCCGCATATCGACGTCTTCATGGACTCGGGCGAGACCAAGGAAGAGTGGAAGATGGTGGCGGAGACCAAGAAGATCGTGGACCCCGCGATCAAGGTGACGGCGACCTGCGTGCGGGTGCCGGTTTTCGTCGGCCACTCGGAAGCGGTGAACATCGAGTTCGAAGAATTCCTGGACGAGGATGAAGCGCGCGACATCCTGCGCGAGAGCCCCGGCATCATGGTGATCGACAAGCGCGAGGATGGCGGATACGTCACCCCGGTGGAATGCGTGGGCGATTTCGCCACTTTCATCAGCCGCATCCGGCAGGATTCGACGATCGAGAACGGCCTGAACCTGTGGTGCGTGTCCGACAACCTGCGCAAGGGTGCGGCGCTGAACGCGGTGCAGATCGCCGAGCTCCTGGGCCGCGAGGTTCTGAAAAAGGGCTGAAACCCGCCCAAGGATTGATGAATGAGGGGCGTCCCAAGTGGGCGCCCCTTTTCATTGCAGGTGCGATGGGATTTGATCGGGCGCAGGATATGAGGAGATTTTCCATGCGTGCCCTTCCCCTGATTTTCGCCTTTTTCCCAAGCCTCGTGCTGGCGGATGAGATCAGCCTGACCAGCCGGGTCACCGATGTGACGCTGTTTCCCTATGGCGCCAGGATCGTGCGGCAGGTGCCGTTCGAGGCGCCCGCGGGCGAGCACGAGCTGCGCCTGATCGACCTGCCGCAGGGCACGCCCATGGAAACGCTGCGGGTGAAGGTGACGGGCGCGGTGATGGGCACCGTGTCGACGCGCGAGGATTTCGTGCCGCCGCGTGGCGACCGGGAAAGCGATGCCGTCAGGGCGGCGCGGGACGAGGTGGAGCGGCTCGAAGAGGCTGTGCGCGCCAAGGCCGACGAGGCCGAGGCGATCCGCGCGGCGCGCGAGGCGGCGGATACGCGTATCACCTTCCTGCGCCAGTTGGGCCAGGGTGATGCGCTGAGTGGCGCGACGCCCGAGAGCCTGCGCGAGGTTTCGCGCATGGTGGGCGAGGAGACGCTGGCCGCGCGCCAGGCGATGCTTGAGGCCGAGGGCCGCGCGCGGGTGGTGGACCGCGAGGTGAAGGAGCTGCGCGAGGATCTGGACGAAGCCCGCCAGGCGCTGGCGGCGCTGGTGCCCGAGGACGAGGCGCGCAACCTGGTCACCGTGGGGATCAGTGCCGAGGGCGACACCAAGGGCACGCTGGAGATCACCTATTACCACGACGCGGCGCATTGGCGCCCTGTCTACGATGCCTATCTGGACCGCGATGCCGGGCAGATCATGCTGAAACGCGCGGCACTGGTCAGCCAGGACACCGGCGAGAACTGGCAGGGGGTGGCGCTGACCCTGTCGACCAACGAGCCGAGCGGCGAAGTGGCGCCGGGTGAGCTGTGGCCCGATCTGCGGCGTATTACCGACCCCGAGGAGCCGCGCCCGGTGTTCAGGTCGCAGGCGGACGCCGCCGGTGCGGCGCTGAGCCCGCCGATGGTCGAGCCGATGGTGGCGGAAGAACAGGCCGTCGCCGATATCAGCGGACTGAGCGTGACCTATGGCTATCCCGGCGCGGTCGATCTGGCGACGGGCGCAGACGAGGTGCGGCTGGCGCTGGGCGATCTGAGCCTTGACGCCGAAGTGCTGGCCTGGGGTGTGCCCAAGCGCGACGAGACCGCGTTCCTGGTGGCGGAGTTCACCAATACGACGGGCGAGATGATCCTGCCCAGTGCGGCGACCCAGCTGTACCGCGATGGCGAATACGTGGGCGAGGCGCGCGGCGAGATGATCCCGGCCGGGGGCGAGGCGCGGTTGAGTTTCGGCCCGATCGAGGGTTTGCGCCTGAAACGGCTGGTCGAGCGCAACGAAGGCGACCGGGGCGTGTTGAGCCGGTCGACCGAGCTGAGCGAGCGGATCACGATCGAAGCCGAGAACCTGACCGGCGAGGCCTGGCCCCTGCGCGTGCTGGACCAGGTGCCCTATTCAGAGCAGGAGGACCTGGAGATTACCTGGAATGCCGCACCGCGCCCCACCGAGGTGGACGTGGACGACAAGACCGGTGTTCTTGGCTGGGACCTGCAGATCGGCGCGGGTGAGACGCAGGTGATCCGGCTGAATTACAGCCTGCAGTGGCCCGAGGGCAAAGTCCTGCGCTGAGCGGGAGCTGCGCCGCGCCGGTTTTCCGGCGCGGCGGCGCCATCATTCGATCCCGATGATGATGTTGTACTCGGCGGGCGCGTTGCCGCGGTTGATCACCTCGATCGCGTGATCGCCCGATTGCCAGAGCTGGCCGCGGTATTCCTGCGCCGGGTCCATGGCCTCGAGCAGGAAGCTGCGGTCGGGGTTGAAGATCTGGTAGGAGAGCCCCGGGCCACGCGCGGCGACGCGCACGTAGAGGAACTGGTTCTTGCCGGCCCCGATCAGGTAGCGGCGCGATTCGCCGGGCGCCAGCGCGCCGGTAAGCTCGGTCCCGGTGGTGCCAGCGGCGAAGCGGACGCGCACATCCGAAGAGCCGCCGGCCTGGCCTGCGGTGTGATGCTGGGTTTGCGCCGGCGCGCTGGCCTGGGCGCTGCCCTCGACCAGGAAGTCACCGGCAACCCAGCCTTCCGATCCCGGGTCGGCCAGGGTGGCGACGCGACACCAGCGGCGGCCTTCGGCCATGCGGCAGCCGAGATTGCGCAGGTTGGTGCCATTGGCCACCTGCGTGACCACGCCCGAGCCCGACGAAGGTGCCGCGCGCATGTTGAGGCCTCCGCCCGACGTGTTCACGCGCCAGTAATCGGGGCCGCCCTGAAGCCCGTCGGCGTAATCGGATTGCACGGTCGCGCCTGTGGCGCCGGTGATCGAGACGTCGAGCGTGTAATCGGACACCTCGTTCCGGCGCGCGGCCGAGCGCATCATGTAGACCGAGATCGTGTATTCGCCGGACGTGGGCAGCGTGCCTTCGTAGCGGTTGAGCACGGGCGTCATCGACCCGTTGGCAAGCGCCTGGTCGCCCGGGCCGCTGCCGGGGGCGTAGACGTTGAAATAGGTGGCGAGGTTGCTGGGGGCGAGCGAAACGCTCAGCGTCTGACCGGCCTCGGCGCCGAGCTTGTAGGAGACGGATTCATAACCGGTGATCCGATCCTTGATGCTGGTCCCGGACGCGCCGGCGGCAAAGCGCACGGTTTCGGTGCGGATTTCGTCCTGCGCCAGAGCGGGACTGGCTATGGCCAACATGGACAGGGCGGTGAGGGTATGTATCAGGGTTCTCATTGCGCAGTACTCCTTTGCGTATGTGAATTACCAGTCCCCTGAGAAAATCCTAGGAGGTCGACCCGATTCATGCAACTTCGGAAAACCGACGCCTTGACGCTGCGCGCAGCGCGGGCGTTCGTTTGGCGCGGAAATAAATTTAGAGAGTTCGTTCTCAGACCGGCTGGAAGGTCTTCTGATCGGGCAGGTATTGTTCAACCGTGCCTTCTCCGATGTCATTCCACAGGCCGTGAATGGACAGCCGGCCGCTTTCGACCTCGGATTTGACGAAAGGGAAGGTCATCAGGTTTTCGAGCGAGACCAGCACCGCCTGCTTTTCCAGCGCGCGGGCGCGTTCGGCCTCGGGCGAGGATTTCACCCGCTCGTAGCCCGGGCGCAGGATGTCCATCCAGCGGCCGACGAAGCTGGATTTCTCTTCCAGCTCGGGCGCGTTGCCCGAGCACATGTCGAGGCAGCCCTGCACGCCTCCGCAGTTGGAATGGCCCATGACGATGACATGGGCGACCTTGAGCGCGGTAACCGCGTATTCGACCGCCGCCGAGGTGCCGTGCTGGAGCCCGTCGGGTTTGTGCGGCGGCACCAGGTTGGCAATGTTGCGGTGAATGAAGAACTCGCCCTGGTCGGCACCGAAGATCGAGGTGACATGTACCCGGGAATCGCAGCACGAGATGATCATCGCGCGCGGATGCTGACCTTCGTCGGCGAGGCGACGATACCAGGCCTCGTTGTCCTTGTAGGTCGTCGCTTTCCAGCCGTGATAACGCTGGATCAGGTAGGACGGCAGCGGCTTGGCGTTTTGCAAATTGTCCCTCTTCGGTCTGGGCCGGTTTTCGGGATTGAATACCGGGTATTCGCCAAGAATTCGAGAGAAAACGCGCGCTCGGATAAACCTTTTGGGAAGGGCGCGGGGTGATAGTCCCGACACGCCGTGGGGGCGTGAAGCAATGAGGGTGAGATGTTGGAAGAGGTTGCCGTTCTGGCCCAGAACGAAGCGGTTGAGGTGGATGCCGGCAAGCTGGAAGACCTGTACCGGCAGTTGGGTGATTCCGCGGCCGAGGATGTCGTCTGCCGCGCGATGGAGGAGTTGGCCATCAGGCTTGCGCATACCGAGAAACTGTATCGTCAGCACCGGCGCGAAGAGATGCGCAAGAGTGCGCGGTCGATCGGGGCGATCGCCGAACAGGTGGGCATGCAGTTGCTGGCTGATGTCGCGCGCGACGTGATCGCCTGCCTGGATCATTGCGACGACATCGCGCTGGCCGCCGTTCTGGCGCGGCTGGTGCGGATCGGGGAACGCTCGCTGACGGAGATCTGGGATTTGCAGGATCTTTCGATCTGAGCCGCGTTGCAGGCTTGCAGGCGGCGCGGAAGGGGCTAGGCTGACGGCGGAACACCCAGCCAAGGAGAGCCGCCCGGATGCCGATGAGTTTTGCCCAAGCGAGCGCGGATGCCATTCCGCTTTACCTGGTTGAAAGCAGCGCGCTGGAGGAATGGATCGCCGATCAGCCGGAACGCGTGGCGGCCTGGGTGCGCGCCGCCGGTTTCGAGGCCAAGCTGGGTGAGGCGCTGATCCTGCCGAACGAGGCCGGAGGCATCGGCGCGGCGCTGGCGGGCTATGGCGATGCGGCGGCGCGGGCGCGCGGGCGGTTTCACCTGGCAGGCGCCGCGGCGAAGCTGCCCGAGGGGCGCTATCGCCTTGAGGCCGACCTGGATGAGGACACACTGAGCGCCGAGGCGCTGGGTTGGCTTCTGGGCACCTACACGTTCGACCGCTATGCCAAGGGCAACGGCATCAAGGCGCGGCTTGTGGCGCCCGAAGGCGTGGATGCGGGCCGGATCGAGACCATCGCCGAGGGCGAGGCCCTGACCCGCGACCTGATCAACACGCCGGCCAGCGATATGGGGCCGGTGGCGCTGGAAGCGGCCTGTGTTGACCTGGCGGGCAAGCATGGCGCGCAGATCGAGGTGATCCGGGGCGAGGCCCTGCTGGAACAGAATTTCCCGATGATCCACGCGGTGGGCCGCGCCAGTGACCAGGCGCCGCGATTGATCGACATGCGCTGGGGCGATGCGGGGCCGAAGCTGACCCTTGTCGGCAAGGGCGTGTGTTTCGACACCGGGGGGCTGAACCTGAAGCCGGGCGCGTCGATGGGGCTGATGAAGAAGGACATGGGCGGCGCGGCCACGGTGATGGGGCTGGCGCAGATGATCATGGCGCAGGCGCTGCCGGTGCAGCTGCGCGTGCTGATCCCGGCGGTGGAAAATTCGGTGAGTGGCAACGCATTTCGCCCCGGCGATATCCTGACCAGCCGCAAGGGGTTGACGGTTGAGATCAACAACACCGATGCCGAGGGGCGGCTGGTGCTGGCCGACGCGCTGACGCTGGGCGCCGAGGAGGCGCCGGACCTGATGATTTCCATGGCGACGCTGACAGGCGCGGCGCGGGTGGCCGTGGGGCCCGACCTGTCGCCCTACTACAGTGATGACGCCGGTGTGGTTGCCGCGCTCGAGGCCGGCGCGGCCAAGGTGGCCGACCCGATCTGGCGGATGCCGTTCTGGGCGCCCTATGAAAAGATGATCGAACCCGGGATCGCCGATCTGGACAACGCGCCCAAGGGCGGTTTTGCAGGGTCGATCACCGCGGCGCTGTTCCTGCGCCGCTTTGCCGGCGACACCACGCGCTATACCCATTTCGACATCTATGGCTGGAACCCGACGGCGGCCCCCGGCCGGCCCAAGGGCGGCGTCGGCATGGGCGCGCGCGCGCTGTTCGAGGCGCTGCCGCAGGCGCTGGATCTGTGAGCGACCGCCGCCTCACCCCGGCCAATGGCCGCGTGGCCGCGGCGCATTTGCGCGGGCGGGTCGAGGCCGCGCAGTATGTTAGGGGTGAGGCGCGACAGGTGGACGTGCCAGTGGCCGACCTGCTGGACGCCCCCGGCGGACGCAGGGAACGGCAGCTGGTGGCGGGCGCGGACGTGACGGTTTACGAGACGCGGCAGGGCTGGGCCTTTGTGCAGGCCGCGGCGGATGGATATGTGGGCTATCTGCCAGACGCGGCGCTGCGCGCGCCCGAGGCGGTGACCCACCGCGTTGCCGTGCGCAGCACGCATCTTTACCCCAAGCCCGATTTCAAGACGCACGAGACAGGCACGCTGAGCCTTGGCAGCCGGCTGCAGGTGGTGGGCGAGTTCGGCCGGTTCCTGGAAACCACGCGGGGTTTCGTGCCCAAGGTGCACCTGGCGCCGGTGGACCGGCGCGAAACCGATCCGGTGGACGTGGCCGAGCGCTTCCTGGGCACGCCCTATCTGTGGGGCGGCAATTCGGGCTTTGGCATCGATTGTTCGGGGCTGGTGCAGGTGGCCTGCCTGGCCTGCGGTATCGCCTGCCCCGGGGACAGCGACATGCAGGAGGCCGGACTGGGCCGGACGCTTGCCCCCGACGCACCCTTACAACGCGGCGACCTGCTCTTCTGGAAGGGGCATGTGGCCTGGGTTGTCGATCACGTGATGATCCTGCACGCCAATGCCCATCACATGGCGGTGGCTTTTGAGGGGCTGGAGGAGGCCATTGCGCGGATCGCGGCGCAGGGCGACGGGCCGGTCACCGCGCGCAAACGATTGGAGGATTGGCCATGAGCGACGCGTTTTTTCACCCGGTGAGCGGGTTCGACCTGCCCCGCTTTGCCGGTGTGCCGGCGTTCATGCGGCTGCCCTATGTGCCGCCCGGTCACGAAAGGTTTTCCGAGGTGGACATCGGCCTGATCGGCGTGCCGTGGGATTCGGGCACGACCAATCGCCCCGGTCCGCGCCACGGACCGCGGCAACTGCGCGATGCCTCGACCATGATCCGGGCCGAGCACCCGGTGAGCGGCGTGCGCCCCTTCGAGGCGATGAACTGCGCCGATCTGGGTGACGTGGGTCCGAACCCGGCCGACATCGCCGATTCGATGGAGCGGATCACGGAATTCTACGCGCGGGTCATCGGCGCGGGCATCCGGCCGCTGACGGCCGGGGGCGATCACCTGTCATCGCTGCCGATCCTGCGCGCCGTGGCGGCGGGTGGCCCCGTGGGCATGGTGCATTTCGACAGCCATACCGACCTTTACCATTCGTATTTCGGCGGCACGATGTACACCCATGGCACACCGTTCCGCCGCGCGGTCGAGGAAGGCCTGCTGGATCCGAAACGTGTGGTGCAGATTGGCATCCGTGGCACGCAATATGACAGCGAGGACCGCGATTTCGCCCGATCAGAGGGTATCCGCATCATCCCGATCGAAGAGTTCCATGCCCGCGGACCCGAGGACGTGATGGCCGAGGCGCGCGACATCGTGGGAGACTTGGACACCTATGTTTCCTACGACATCGATTTCGTAGATCCCACCTTTGCCCCCGGCACCGGCACACCCGAGGTCGGCGGCCCCAACTCCTACCAGGCGCTGCAGGTGGTGCGCGGGCTTGAGGGTGTCCGGATCGTCGGCGCCGACATGGTCGAGGTGTCGCCCCCGTTCGACCCGTCGGGTGGCACAGCCTTCCTGGGCGTGTCGATCATGTTCGAACTGCTCTGCCAGATGGTGACGGGGGCGCCAGATTGATACCGCGCCCGCCCGGCGGAACGCCCACCCACCCGCCCCGTTCCGCCGGGCGACGCGCGTATGCGCGGCGCAAAACCTGATATGTCGCAATCGGGCTGACATTTGCCGGACGCCGAGGTTAGGCTCACCACAGTCCAGACCATCAGCCGGGAGCCCTGTGCCCATGTCGACCGATCCCCTGTTGCAGCCCTACCGGCTCAAGCACCTCACGCTGAGAAACCGGATCATGACCACCGCGCACGAGCCGGCCTATCCGGAAGAGGGCATGCCCAAGGACCGTTACAGGGCTTATCACGAGGCAAGGGCGAAGGGCGGTGTCGCGCTTGCGCTGACCGCCGGGTCCGCGGCGGTGTCGAAGGATAGCCCGCCGGCCTTCAACAATGTTCTCGCCTACAAGGACGAGGTCGTACCCTGGATCCGGCGCCTGACCGATGCGCTGCGCGAACACGGCTGCGCGGCGATGATCCAGCTGACCCATCTTGGCCGGAGAACGGGCTGGGACAAGGGCGACTGGCTGCCTTCGGTCAGCTCGACCCATGACCGCGAACCGGCGCACCGGTCCTTTCCGAAGCGCGCCGAGCCGTGGGATATCGAGCGCATCATCGGCGATTTCGCCGATGCGGCCGAGCGGATGAAAGCGGGCGGCATGGACGGGGTCGAGATCATTGCCCACGGGCACCTGCTGGACCAGTTCATGTCACCACTGACCAACCGGCTGGAGGGGCCTTATGGTGGCGAAGCGCTGGAAGACAGGTTGCGGCTGACCCTGGACGTCCTGGGCAAAGTACGGGAGCGGGTTGGCGACGAGTTTGTCCTGGGGATCAGGATGGGCGCGGACGAGGCCGAGGCGGGCGGGATCACGCCTGAGGAGGGACTGGAGATCGCCAGGGTGCTGAAAGCGAGCGGGCTGGTGGACTATTTCAACGTCAACCGGGGCCGCATCCATACCGACCCGGCGATGACCGACATGATCCCGGTGCAGGGGATGCGCAGCGCGCCGCATCTTGACCTGGCCGGCGCGGTGCGTGCGGAAACCGGCATGCCGGTGTTTCATGCCGCGCGCATCCCCGACGTCGCGACGGCGCGGCATGCGGTGGCGAACGGATTGGTGGACATGGTTGGCATGACGAGGGCCCACATGGCGGACCCGCTGATCGTGCAGAAGATCAAGGAGGGGCGCGAGGATGATATCCGGCCCTGTGTCGGCGCGACCTATTGCCTGGATAGGATCTATGGCGCGGGTGAGGCGCTTTGCATTCATAACCCGGTCACCGGGCGTGAGTTGAGCCTGCCGCATGAGATCACGCCCGCCGGCGCGCAGAAGCGCGTGGTGATCGTGGGCGCCGGCCCCGGAGGACTGGAAGCCGCGCGGGTGGCGGCAGAGCGCGGCCATCGCGTGACGGTCTTCGAGGCCCAGCCCGATCCGGGTGGCCAGGTGCGATTGACGGCGCAGAATGCCCGGCGGCGCGAGATGATCGGCATCATCGACTGGCGCATGGCGCAATGTGCCGCGCGGGATGTGGAGTTCCGTTTCAACAGCTGGGCCGAGGCGGCGGACGTGACCGCGCTGAGCCCCGATGTGGTGATCGTCGCGACGGGCGGCCTGCCGAACCTGACGTTGCACGAGCAGAAGGGAGAGGCCGAGCATGTGGTCAGCGCCTGGGATCTGATCGCTGGCGATGTGACGCCGGGGGAAAACGTACTGATTTATGACGAAGCGGGCGATCATCCGGCGCTGATGGCGGCGGAGGTGGTGGCCGAGGCAGGCGCCAGGGCCGAGGTGATGACGCCCGACCGGACTTTCGCCCCGGCGATCATGGGCATGAACCTGGTGCCCTACATGCGCGCGCTGCAGGGGCGTGACGTGACATTCACGGTGACCCGGCGCCTGATCGCGGTGGAGCGCGATGGCAACCGTTTGCGGGCGCGGATCGGCACGGATTACTCGGACCTGGTCGAGGACCGGTACTATAACCAGGTCGTGGTCAACTATGGCACGATGCCGCTGGACGATCTCTATTTCGATCTGCTGCCGATTAGCCGCAACCTGGGCGAGGTGGACTACGAGGCGCTGATCGCCGGACGGCCGCAAAAGGTGGAGCGCAACCCGGACGGTGCATTCATGCTTTACCGGATCGGTGATGCGGTGAGCGCCCGCAATACCCATGCGGCAATCCATGATGCGCTGCGGCTGATGAAGGACATCTGATGCGGATCGGGGTGATCGGCACGGGCGCCATCGCCGCTGCGGTGGTCGAGGGGATCGCGGGCGACGGGCATGACATCATCGTCTCGGAGCGTTCGCGCGATGTGTCGGCGCGGCTGGCCGATACGTTCGCCAATGTGCGGGTGGGCACGAATGCAGCGGTGATCGAGGACAGCGACGTGGTTTTCGTCGCGCTGATGGCCGAGGTGGCGGAAGAGGTGTTGCGCCAGCTTCCATTCCGCAGGGGGCAGCGGGTTGTTTCGTTCATGGCCGGGGTTTCGCGGCAGTCCCTGGCGGATATGGTCGCCCCGGCGCGGGCCGAGGCGGTGGTGATCCCCTTCCCAGCGATCGCACATGGTGGTTCACCGGTTTTGTGCTGCCCGGGTTCGGCCTTGGTAGAGACTGTATTCGGCGTTGCGAACGAGGTGATCGTACTGGAGCAAGAGGCGGACCTGGCGGCGTTCATGGCAGTGCAGGCGATGTTGTCGCCAGTGGTGAAGATGCTGGCCGAAGGCGCCGAATGGACCGCGGCACGCACCGGTGACAGGGCCGGGGCCGAGCGGTTTCTGCGGCTTCTGATTGGCGGCGGCCTGATGGCCGAGCCGATCGGAAGCGAGGGTGTCCTGGATGGAATGCTGGCCGCGCTCAACACACCGGGAGGATTGAACGCCGAACTGCGCGAGCATTTGGGCGAAGCGGGGTGCTATGAGGCGCTGCGCGCCGGGCTGGACCGGCTGGTGCGGCGCCTGGGCGAGGTTTGAGCCGATCAGTTTGCCAGGGGGAAATGGGTTTCGAACCCGGCCCGTCCGTCATCTGAAAACGATATCACCCGGCTGTTCTGTAGGCGCTGCGCCCAGCGCCGGGCCTGAAGGTTTGCGAGGATCGCCGCGCCGAGACTGCCCGCCAGGTGGGTGCGCCGCTCGCTCCAGTCGAGGCAGGTGCGGCAGAGCGGCCGACGAGCGGATTCGAGCGGGGCGAGATCGATGCCGAAGGCGGTGGCCCAGGCGCGCCCCGGACCGGTGAGGGAGACCCCCGTGCCTCCGAGTTCGAGCAGGCCACGCCCCAGCAGACTGTCGAAGATGCGTACGCCTGCAGTGCCGGCCATGTGATCGTAGCAGACACGCGCCGCACGCAGATCGGGATCACGCGGGCCAATGCGGCTGCGCAGGTGCCCGCGCTCGGCCGCCAGGCCCATCAACGTCTCGAGCGCGTGGGCCACTTCGTCCCCGGCGAGGGTGAAGTAGCGGTGCCGGCCCTGTTTGCGCGGGAGGATCAGGCCCGACTCTTCCAGTTTGCGCAGGTGGCCCGAAGCCGTCGCCGGGGTAATCCCGGCCTCGTAGGCAAGCTCGCCTGCGGTCAGGGCCTTGCCGCTCATCAGCGCGGTCAGGATGTTGGCGCGCGCCGGATCGCCCAGCATGGCGCCGATGCGGGATATGTCAGGGCCTTCTTTCATGGTGCGATGCTGCGGCCCCATGGCAGCGGCGGTCAATCTCGGATGCTTCGGCCCCGGCCGAAACATCCGCGCGGATCTTTGTGGCAGACCGGCAGGCGTAGGTGCCGCGCAGGCGCATCACCCGAGGAGGCCCCCATGATCACCTGTTTCATCCGCTATCACATCGAGCCCACACAGAAGGCCGACTTCGAAACCTATGCCCGCAACTGGGGAGAGGCGATCCCGCGGTGCGGGGCTGACCTGATCGGATATTTCGCGCCGCACGAAGGTTCGCCCACATTGGCCTATGGGGTCTATTCGCTGCCGTCGCTGGCCGAGTACGAGGCCTATCGCGCGCGGTTGGCCGCCGATCCGCTGGGCCGCGAGAATTTCGCCTTCGCCCAGGAGAGGAAGTTCATCTTGCGCGAGGACCGGACATTCCTGAAACTGGCGTCGGCACAGGTGGGAGAGATGACATGATTGCCGTGATTTTCGAGGTTTGGCCGGCTGAGGGCCAGAAACCGGGCTATCTTGAGATAGCAGCCGCGCTGCGCACCGAGTTGGAGGGGCATGACGGGTTCATCTCGGTCGAGCGGTTCGAGAGCATCACGACGCCCGGAAAGATGCTTTCGCTTTCGTTTTTCCGCGACGAGGAAAGCCTGGCCGCCTGGCGCAACCGGGTACCCCATCGCCAGGCGCAGAGCGCAGGGCGCGGCGGCATGTTCGCCGATTACCGCCTGCGCGTGGCCCATGTGCTGCGCGACTATGGCATGGACGACCGGGCCGAAGCACCAGAGGACAGCCGCGCCGCCCACGACGCGGAATGAAAAAGCCCGATCACAGTGCATTGGCGCCCTTGCCAAAGGGGGATTCGTTCGGTAATGCGCTGCTTCACGGTCGGAGTGTAGCTCAGCCTGGTAGAGCACTGTCTTCGGGAGGCAGGGGCCGGAGGTTCGAATCCTCTCACTCCGACCAATTTCACGGCACAGATATGGACATTGCGCACCGCAGGGTGGTGACGTGAGAGGCGTGCCGGGTTCTCATCCGGAAATTGCATTGCGGCGCGCGCTGCGATACTTGAACCGAAGGTTGGGTTCAAAAGGAGCTTCCGAATGAAATCTTCGGCGATCAGTGGTCTCAGTGGACTTTTTTTGTTGAACGGTGAGCTATTCGCGAAGGTTGATCCGTCTCTGTTGGAGAATCCTCTGGAGCTTGTTACCGGGACGGCATCCTTGTCCTTCGAACCGGTGGGTGAAGCGCCATTTGGCGCGGAAACCTATCTTGACCTGTCCGACCTCGCCGACGCCTCGAGTTGGGCGTTGTCCGAGGAGGCCGACGGTGAGCCTTATTCCCTTTTTCTGAATGAACTGAGTGACTGGGCGTTGCCGGGCTACCAGACGGTTCAACTGATGATCCGCGAACCGGAAAGTCATCAGGAGATCGCCTTTGAGAAGGCGATTGCGTGCGATGCCTCGGACGAACCGCTGTTTTTCTCGGCGAAGCTTGCATGTCACCGGGCCAGGGCGCTTCTGCACGTGACCTTTCACAATCCGTATAGCGACACCGAGAAGACCAAGACGGTGGCTTTCGATCCGTCCTGCAAGGGCGGGCATTACGTGGGGGACTACCAGATCGTCAGTGTGCCGGTTCCGCGCAGCATGGAACAGTGCGAAGTGAAACTGACGATTGAATATCAGGGCTATACGAACGACGGGAGCGACGGAGCGCCGTTCCTGTTCCTGTCCGACATCAAGGTGTCGGCGGCACGAGAAAAAGACCGCGTTTCGGTGGCTGAAACCCTTGTGCAAGGGGATATGGGCCAGCACGGCATCTGGGTGAGTGCGCCCCTTCCCGTGGGTGCGGCCCCCGGCGATGGACGGCTGAGCCTCGCGAGTGGGAATGACAAGATCGCCCTGCCCCTCAAAATGCATCCCGAGATCAGTCTTGTGGATGCGCATAACAACATTCTGGTCGTGCGCTCGACCGAGCCTCAGGACGTGGTGCTGTGTGTTGACGACACGATGGTGCTGCGGCACCGGATCGGTGATACCGACACCACCGTACGAATTCCGAGGGCTTTCCTGAATGGCATGACGCGGCATGTCAGCCTGAAGGACGCGACGGGTTCGATCATCCTGTTCGAAGCGATGCTGCCACTGCCGGCGATCTCGACGCCGGCGGATTTGATGCAGCGAGAAAGCACGGCGCCGTTTCCGTCCTCTTTGTTGCCGCAGACGCCGCACCGGTACGAGGCGCTCAAGCAATCGCTGGCCAATGCAGACAAATCCACCGACCTGGTTCAGTTGGCCTATGCCATGTCCGTGCTCGAGGGTGGTTACAAGAACGTGAAGCTGAAACCTCTGGCGTTTCCGAAGGTCGCAAAGCCGGATGTGTCGATTGTCATTCCGGCGCATAACAAGGTCGAGGTGACCTATCTGGCGCTGTGTTCTCTGCTGGTCGCGCACAATAACGCGAGTTTCGAGGTGATCGTGGTCGATGATGCCTCGACCGATGAAACCGCCCAGCTGGAAGATATCGTTTCCGGCATCACGGTGATCCACAATGCCGATGCGCAGCGTTTCATCCGAGCCTGCAATGCCGGCGCGGAAAAGGCCAAGGGCGACTATATTGTCCTTCTCAACAACGACGTCGAAGTGACGGCAGGTTGGCTGGACGAGTTGATCGCGGCGTTTTCGCGGTTCGACAAAGTCGGACTGGTCGGGGCGAAGCTGCTGTATCCCAATGGGCAATTGCAGGATGCCGGCGGTATTATCTGGGGATCGGGCAACCCGTGGAATTACGGCAACGGCCAGAACGCGATGGAGCCGAGATTCTCTTATGCGCGGCAGGCTGACTATCTGTCGGGGGCGGCGATGATGGTGCCCGCGAATGTCTGGAAAGAAGTGGGCGGGCTGTCGTCCTATCTGGAGCCGATGTATTTTGAGGACACCGATTTCGCGTTCAAGGTGCGGGACGCCGGTTACACGACCTGGTTCGTGCCTTCGTCGGTTGTCTATCACTACGAAGGCATGACTGCGGGCACCGACACCGCGTCGGGATACAAGAAATACCAGGAGCTGAACCGCCCGAAGTTCAAGCGCCATTGGGCCAAGGCCTATGCGGGGTTCGGCAAGCAGGGCGAGGCGCCGGACCTGGAGAAGGACCGCGGGATCGTGGGCCGGGTTCTGTTCGTCGATTATGCGACCCCGCGGCCGGATCAGGATGCGGGCTCCTATGCCGCGCTGCAGGAAATCAAGCTGGTTCAATCCCTGGGGTACAAGGTGTCGTTCATGCCGATGAACATGGCGCATCTGGGCCGGTACACCGAGGAACTGCAGAAGATCGGTGTCGAGATGATCTATGCGCCGTTCTATTCAAACCCGGCCGAGTATTTCGAAAGACACGGCCGCGAATTCGACGCGGTCTATATTACGCGCTACTACGTGGCAAAGGACATCCTGGGCCACCTGCGCAACCATGCCCCGCAAAGCAAGATCATCTTCAACAATGCCGATCTGCACTTCCTGCGCGAGATCCGCGCGGCCAGAGCCGAGAATGACGACGCCCGCCTGGAACGTGCCCGCCGCACCCGTGAAGAGGAGTTGCAGGTGATTGAAGAGGTCGATGTCGTTCTGTCCTACAACGAGGTCGAGCATTCGGTGATCCAGGCCTATACCGATGGCGATGCCAAGGTGATGAAATGCCCCTGGGTGGTGGATGTCGAAGCCGACATTCCCGGCTTCGACGATCGCAAGGGCATGTCCTTCCTCGGCAGTTACCTGCACCATCCGAACAAGGAAGGTATCATCTGGTTCGTCCGCGAGATCATGCCGCTGGTCGTCAGCAAGGCCGGAAAAATGCAGTTGTCGATCTACGGCTCGAAAATGGATGACGAGCTGCGGGCCCTGAAAAACGACCTGGTCGATCCAGTGGGTTTCGTCCAGGAGATATCGGATGCCTATAACAGCCACCGCGTGTTCATCGCGCCGTTGCGGTCGGGGGCGGGGATCAAGGGCAAGGTGCTGAGCGCGCTGGCCCACGGCATTCCCTGCGTACTATCGCCGACGGCGGCCGAGGGCATCGGGCTGCGATCGGGGCATGACTGTTTTATCGCCGAAACACCGGAAGACTGGGCCGAGGCCATCGCCAAGCTGGAAAAAGACAAGGCGGTTTGGGAGAAGATCTCGCGGAACGCGCAAAGCTATATGGCCGAAGCCTTTTCGTTCAAGCGGGGCCGGATGCAGATGAGAGAGGCCTTTGAAGCCGCCGACCTGTTTCAGTCTCTGGATTGAGCGCGCCGGATGTGACATTCCTTGACGCAGGCGCCGAACAAGCTTGGGGATGATGAATGCGCACAGTGGTCCTGCACTACCACCTGTTCAAGAACGCGGGCACCTCGATAGACCGAATTCTGCAGAAGAATTTCGGCGACAAATGGGTGACCCGCGAATTTGCCGCCAATGGCGGCGACAACAGCGCCGAGGTTGCCGAGTGGATCGCCTCGACCCCCGAGGCGATCGCCTATTCATCGCACACGATGCTGGGGCCGGTGCCCGAGGTCGCGGGAGTGGAGATCATCCCGGTTCTTCTTCTGCGCAACCCGATCGACCGGATCAAATCGGCCTACCGGTTCGAGCGCAAGCAGGAGGCGGACACCTGGGGCGCGCAACTGGCCAAAGAACATGACCTCGAGGGCTATGTCCGTGCGCGTCTGGCCCGGCCGGGCGACCGGCAATGCCGCAACTTCCAGACCGACCGCCTGGCCCGCATGTGTCCGGGGGACGGGCCGGAACTGGAGCGGGCATTGGGGGCGTTGGAGTTCCTGAAAACCCACGGTGTTTTGGGCAGGGTCGAAGCCTTTGATGATGCTATGCAGCGCCTCTCGAATTGCCTGAAGCACCGCTACCCCGACTTCAAATGGGAAAGTACACGCGCCAATGTGACGGAAAAAAGCAAGGCTCATAATGACGCCGTGGAGTTCGATGAAGAATTGGCGCGAAATAACAGCGAAGATTTGATCCTTTGGAATTCCTTGTCCCCAGAGATGTCGCGATGATCTGCGTCACACGGGAAAAACGCTTTGCTCGTAGCTGCAAAGCCTGGAAGTGCCCCGCTAGTTCGCATAGCGATGCTTGAAAGATTAAATGATTTATTATGCCATCCAATCTCACGGGTCCACCGAAACGCTTGAATACTTGCTGCGTTATCTGAGTCCGTCTCGTGAGCGGTTCGATGTTTCTCTCGATATGGCAGATCAGGAGGTTATAGATGCGAGCTCAAGATTCCGGAAATTGGTCGACAAAAAAATACGAGTTTCGGGTTGCGGTCCACTGTCCTGGGGAGGGGCAACTTTAACACGTGAGATGATAAACGCGCTAACAAGATCTTTGGAACACGATGATTGGCAGTGGTTCGTGAATCTTAGCGGCTCGTGTATGCCCCTGAGGCCGGTAGACAAAATATTTCGAATATTGGAAAACCGCAGGAGAAATAGCGGAAAAATAGCGTTTTGTACTGGGTTCCAGTCCAAGAAAGAGCCATTGAATATACCCTACAGGCCGTTTTCTCCGGAAAAGGTCACCTCGTATTTTCGTGTGAAGTTCATTTCGGATGCCGAGTTGTCCAACGAGATCAGTGAAGGGCGTCTGGATCCGGCCAGAAATGTAAATCACAGGCGTTCTTTGAAATATGTCGAGGTGGAGAAGAACGTATTTGAGCTGCATCGGATAAAGGAAAATAAAAAAGATCTCCGTTGGAAGCCTTGGTTCGGCCGCCAGTGGGTTGCACTCCATCGCGAGGTTGTCGAGAGGATAGTAAAATCTCCGGTTACGACCGAAGTGTTCAAGAATCTGGAAAACTCCTTCATCTCAGATGAAAGCTTTTTTCAAGAATTGCTGTTCTCGGATCGTTTATCCCTTTCGTCAGGAACCTCAAACGGAAACGTTCACTTTCAGGGCGGTGGATCGAAGCAGTTGGATGAAACGATGATTTCTCAAGCTTTGAAGACGAGGTCGCTTTTTGCAAGAAAAGTCACGCCAAACAGGGCGAAAAGTCTATATGATTTGGTTGAGGAGGCATGCAGATGACTCCGTCTGAATTGTTCCGCAGGAACCGAAACAGGTGGGATTACGCCACCTGGTTCAGCTTGGACAAAGGATTCTTTTATGTCGAGACTCCGAAAGTTGCATGCACAAAGATAAAGCTGACACTTCAGGAGATTTCCGGATTTCCGATTCCGAGAGACAAGCAGCAAATACACTACCGCAGAGAGGGACGTTTCGTCGGAAGCATCGTCGGGCACCTCGATACCTGTGATGAAATTTTGGCTAGCGGAATGGTGTACAGTTTTTCTTTTGTTAGAAATCCTGTCGATAGGCTGGTCTCGGCCTATAAAGACAAGATAGTCCGTTCTCGGGGACCATTCTGGGAGAAATACCGGATGCAAATTCGTAATATGCTTGAATTGGACGCGCTTCAGGATGTGCGTTTCGAGCATTTCCTGAATTGGGTAGAGGAAACTCCGGACAATATGCGCGACATTCATTGGAGATCGCAGTATAACTTACTAAAACCAGATATCATTTCGTATGACAAAATCGGCAAGCAAGAAAACTTTAACTCGGATTTTCTTGAAGTCATGAGTGCGATTGGCGTTCGAAATGCAGATGTATTGATTGACGGCCGGGAAAACGCAACGCATGAGATTTTGGATATGAATTTCAATGAATCAATTCGGCGGAGAATTCAATCTGTTTATGCAAAAGATTTCGAGTTTTTCAATTATTGACTTTGGGCGCTGTGAGCCGCTTTTCTTAGATTCTGGTGCGCTGCCATATGTGGGGAATCAGTTTCCGAAAAATTTTGAATTCGGATTGTAAAAGCAATCGGTGTGGTTTCTTCTCACCTCTTTTTGAGCCGATCTCGTCGGCATGAAAAGCCCAGAAACTGCCGGCTCTTGTGCCAGACTAGTTGCTGGGCTTTTCTCCTCTGCTAAGAAGTTCTATTTTGCCAGTTGATGATTTTGGGCAATTTCTTCTGCGATAATTTGTAGAAAGAGAATAGTGAAGGTCATCAGTCTTGGTTTTGTTCGCTCAGAAGTTTGAAAACATCTTCCGGGTTCATTGTCTTGGGAATTCTGACTCTGCCGAGGCCGGGGATCGTGACGGCTTCGTATTCGGTTTTTTTGCTCATTTCATTTCCCCAAAGTGGCCATCGTAAACAGGCGGTTAGTCCCAAGGCGGTTCTCGATGTACATGCGGCGGATGCCGTTGTCATTCTCGATCGAGAGGTTCACGGCGCCGTCGGTGCCTGTCGTGCCCGTGAGGGGACCATTGTAAAAGTTCAGCTTGCCCGGCGGGTTCATGAACATCTCTGCGAAATTCTGGGCGCCGCCCATCGAGCCCGTGATGGAAAACAGGAAATGGTGCCCGGTGATGTTCACCGCCAGCCACATCAGGATGCGCGCCGGGTTGGACCAGGGAATTTCGAAGGCATAGGCACTGTCATCCAGAATGAAGACATCATTGAAATAGGTCTGACCCGAAGGCGTGCGCAGGGCGCCGTTATCGGCGTCGATTGTGAGTGCTTCCCGCCAGGTGGTTCCGTCCATGCTAACCTTGATGGCGAAATCATCGGAGCCGGTCGTGCCCATTTCCGCCCGACCCGACCACCCGGTCTCGAACAGCAGGCTGGCGGTATCGGTCGCGGCGGCCTTGTTGACCTTGAGCTGGTGGCCGGCGCCTTCGTTGGTCAGGAGCGTGGCCGGGGAGGCCACGGCGAGGCGGTTCATGCTGTCGGCAGTGGTGTTTACGCCCAGTTCGGGCAGGTGCTGAAGCAAGGGTGCGGTGGAGCTCCAGGCACTGCCATCGAAGCGCAGTTGATCGCCGGTCACGACGACATCCGCACGCCAGCCGGATTTCGGCGCAACGAAGAACCACGCATCTCCGTCGCGCACGGCGATCTCATTGTCGTGGCCTGCCCATTCGCCGGTTGCGCCTGAGGCGATCACGTACCGTTGCCCGGTTTCCGCAATGGCCGGCGGCGTTGTGGCGGGCGGGGTTTCGACACTGAGCTGGACGACGGCATCGAGCAGGCGCAGAGCCTCGTTGCGCGTCACGTGCTTTTGTGCCTGAGAGGGCATGATATAGGGTAGGCCGAAGGCAGGCGATGTATCGGTCATGGAACATCCTTCATGGTTTACACCTTGTTTCGGTGAAGGATTGTCACGAAAGATTAACGAGTTTCGACCAGACCGGCCGCTCTCGCGCTCGGATGGTTTGCAAGGCGGCCACGGGCCTGCGCCGACTCGCGTTGAATGGGTTTCCCTGTCCTGTGGTTCTGGTATTAGATGAAAACAGACGCATCCCGATCGTAGAGAGTGTATTTTCATGATGCAGGTCATTCCTGTTCTGCTTGCCGGCGGGTCCGGCACCCGTCTTTGGCCATTGTCGCGCAAGGCGTTTCCCAAGCAGTTTGCGCCCTTGGTGGATCAGACCAGCCTGTTCCGGGCGTCAGTGCGGCGCCTGACGGGGCCGCAATTCGGTGCGCCGCTGGTAATCACAGGGTCCGATTTCAGGTTCATCGTTACCGAGCAGTTGCAGGACGAAGGAATCGACGGTGCGACCGTTCTGATTGAGCCCGAGGGGCGCAACACGGCGCCGGCCGTTCTAGCCGCCGCAATCTGGCTGGAGCGTACGGCACCGGATGCGATGATGCTGGTCGCACCGTCCGATCACAGCATCCCCGATGCAGGCGCCTTTGGCCGCGCGGTTGATATCGGCCGCGCGGCGGCGGCAGATGGGCAACTGGTGACCTTCGGAATCACGCCGACCCGGCCCGAGACGGGTTATGGCTATCTCGAATTGGCGGAGGCGGCAGGCGGTGGTGTCGCCCCTCTGCAGCGGTTTGTCGAGAAGCCCGATCTGGCCACGGCGCAGAGACTAATGGAAAGCGGCAACCATCTGTGGAACGCGGGTATCTTCCTGTTCACGGTCACCGCGATCCTGCAAGCCTATGCCAAGCACGCGCCGGGAATGATCGACGCTGTGCGCCAGGCCGTCGAAAAGGCCGAGAGCGATCTGAGTTTTCAGAGGATCGACCCCGCAGCCTGGAGCCAGGTCGAGGATATCTCGATCGACTATGCGGTCATGGAAAAGGCCGACAACCTGGCCGTTGTGCCGTTTTCCGGGGGCTGGACCGATCTGGGCGACTGGGAATCGGTCAGCCGCGAAATGCAGCGCGATGGCGCGGGTAACAGCGTGACCGGTGGCGCAACGGTGCTGGATTGCGAGAACACGCTGCTGAGGGCCGAACAGGACGGTATGGCGGTTGTCGGCCTGGGCTTGAAGGACCTGGTTGTTGTGTCGACGCGGGATGCGGTTCTGGTAGCCGACAAGAGCCGGGCACAGGACGTGAAGAATGTCGTCGGGGTTCTGAAAGAGCAAGGCGCCCCGCAGGCGGCGGATTTTCAGTGGGACAGGCGGCCATGGGGCATGTTCGAGACGCTGGCGCGTGGCGACCGGTTCCAGGTCAAGCGGATCGTGGTCAAGCCGGGAGGTATCCTGAGCCTGCAAAGCCATCACCACCGGGCCGAACATTGGATCGTCGTACAGGGCACGGCGAAGGTCACGATCGACGAAGAGGTCAAGCTCGTGTCCGAAAACGAGTCCGTCTACGTGCCGCTGGGTTCGGTTCATCGGATGGAAAACCCGGGCAAGGTGCCGATGGTTCTGATCGAGGTTCAGACCGGCAGCTATCTGGGCGAAGACGACATCGTGCGGCTGGAAGACGTTTATGACCGCGGTCAGGGCGCCAAGGGCTGAACCCGTCAGGCGCGTCGCGGGAAGCGCAGCGTGACGCGCAAGCCGGGGTGATTGTCCGCCAGGGAAAGCTCGGCCTCGTGCAGGGAGGCGATAGCCGAGACGAGGGCAAGGCCGAGGCCGTTGCCGGAAGTGGTGCGGCTTCGCTCCAGCCGGTAGAGGCGGCGCAGCACATTGGCGCGTTCAGCTTCGGGGATGCCGGGGCCGGTATCGCCCACCGTCAGGTCTGCGGCAGGCCCGTCCGAAGTGACCGAGATTGTCAGCGTACCGCCGGCGGGCGCATGGCGCAGGGCGTTTTCAACAAGATTGGCGAGCGCCTGCCCCAGAAGGCCGGCATCACCGGTAATCATCACGGGGAGATCGGGAAGATCAAGCACGAGTTGATCGCCGCGTTCGTCTGCCGTGGGCGCGTAGAGTTCAGCGATCTGGCGGGCGGTGGCCACAAGATCGACCGGGCCAAATCGCGAGGCGGGTTCGCCACCTTCGATCTGGGCAATGTGGAGAAGCGCGCGAAAGACATCGGTGGCGCGTTCGGTTTCACCGCGCGCGCTGTTTGCCAGATCGCTGGCCGGGCCGTCCGCCGGCAGGTGGCTGCGCAGGTCGTCCAGAAGCACCGAGAGGCGCTGAAGGGGCGTGCGCAGATCGTGGGCGATGTCGGTGGTGACCTGGCGGAGCGCCTCGGTCGCGGTTTGCTGTTTGCCGGCCATGCGGTTGATGCCCTGGCCGATGCGCGAGATATCGTCGCCCGACCGGTCGCACGTGTCGTAACGCGCCGCAAGGTTGCCGCCTGCAATATCGTCGAGCGTGGCTTCGATTCTGGCAACACGCCGCGCGCTGCGGCGCGCGATCAGAACGCCGAGGCCCAGCGAGACAAGAATTGTGGGGCCCAGGCTGAAAGCCAGCAGTGACAGGAACGTATCGGTTAGCCGGGCGATGGGGGCGAGGCTTTCGGCGACGATCAGCACGCCGCCCGAGAGGCGCTCGATTTCGTGCAGATACCCCGCGTCTCCCAGCGGGCGCGACGCATCGAGGGCAGACAGGCGGACCTGGCCACCGGTTAGAACGGCGCGGGCATTGCCCGCGTAACGACCGTCATTGCCCAGAAAGGCATAGACGGTTTCCGCCGGATCGGTCACGCGGGCGCGGGCCGCGACAAGCGTGGCCAGCGCGCCCGGCGTGGCCGAGACATCGAAGGCGGCCAGTTCCTGCCTGAGATCGTTGTGTATGGCGCGGGCCGTGTCGCTGCGCATCTTCAGATACGCGGCACCGAGCGAGGTGAGCGTGAGCAGCGCAACGACGAGCACCAGCAAGAGCGCCTGCCGCACCGGGGTGGAGCGCCAGAGGCGCATGGTGGGCCCCTGCGCCATCATTCAGCGATCCGGTAGCCGGCGCCGCGGACGGTGGTGATCAGTTCGCGCTCGAACGGCTTGTCGACCTTGGCGCGCAGGCGGCTGATATGGGTTTCGACCACGTTGGTTTGCGGGTCGAAATGGATGTCCCAGACCGCTTCGAGCAGCATGGTGCGCGTCTGCACCCGGCCCTTGTTCCGCAGAAGGTGTTCCAGAAGGGAAAACTCACGCGGAAGCAGGTCGATTTCCTTCCCCGCGCGGATGACACGGCGGCGGATCAGGTCCATTTCCAGATCACCGGCGTGCAGCGTGGTTTCCGCTTCGCGCAGGGGCGGGCGGCGGCCAAGTGCCGAAACGCGGGCCGACAATTCGCCAAAGGCGAAGGGTTTGACGAGGTAGTCATCGCCGCCGGCCTTGAGCCCTTCGATCCGGTCATCGACGCCGCCCAGCGAGGTAAGAAAGATTGCGGGGGTTTCGACATGCGCGGCGCGCAGTGCCCGCAAGAGCGAGAGGCCATCGAGATCGGGCAGCATCCGGTCGATCACCAACACATCGTAAGCGGAGGCGCTGGCCTGCGCCAGCGCCTCGCGTCCCGAGGCGAGGCAATCGACGGAATGTCCTTCGTCCGAGAAACTTCGGGCGATGAAATCGGCGGTGGTTTTGTCATCTTCGACGACGAGAAGTTTCATGGCCATGCGCTGAGTGGTTCTGCAACTGACTGTTGAATATGGGGTTTGCCCCTATGAGCCTTCAAGCGCGAGGGGATTTCACCCCAACGTGAAGCGGATTGCAGATTTGCAATCTTCCCGCCGGGTGTCTGTAAGGCACGCGTCCTACCTGTGGGCAGGAAAGCGGGGCGCGTTGCCCCGTCAGGCAAGACAGGAGACGAAAAGATGACGATGACATTTCGCAAAACAGGCACGGCGCTGTCCGCGATCGCGCTGGCGGCGATGATCGGCGCGGCGGGGATGTCGCCCGGGGCGACCACCGCGGCCCCGTATCAACCCGGCGGCTACGTCGAGCTGGTCGAGCGTGTCGCGCCGGCAGTTGTTACCATCGAAGTGGAACAGAAAGCACAGCTGATGAGCGACGCGCAGGGGGCAATGCCGCGCGATTTTCCGTTCGAGGAATTCTACAAGCGGTTCGGCCTGCCGGCGCCCGAGTTCGACCATGGCCCGCGCGGCGAAATGCCGGTGCGCAAGGGGGCCGGGACCGGGTTCATCATTTCCGAAAACGGCCAGATCGTGACCAATGCCCACGTGGTGCATGGCGCCGACACGGTGCGCGTGACGCTGGAGGATGGCCGCAGTTACGAGGCCGAGGTCGTGGGCGAGGATACCGCCACCGATCTTGCCGTTCTCAAGATCGAGGCCCAGGGCCTGACGGCGGTTGCATTTGGCGATTCCGATGCGCTGAAAGTGGGGGAAAACGTGGTGGCGATGGGCAATCCGTTCGGCCTTGGCAACACCGTGACCACGGGCATCGTTTCGGCGGTCGGGCGGGATATCAATGCAGGCCTCTTCGACAATTTCATCCAGACCGATGCGGCGATCAACCGGGGCAATTCAGGCGGGCCGCTTTTCAACGAGGCGGGTGAAGTCGTGGGGATCAACACCGCCATCGTGTCGCCCAGCGGCGGGTCGGTGGGCATCGGGTTTTCGGTGCCTGCGAACATGGCCAAGGCGGTGGTCGAGGACCTGACCGATGACGGGCAGGTTGCGCGCGGCTGGCTGGGCGTGCAGATCCAGCCGGTGAGCGAGGATGTGGCTACGGCATTGGGGCTGGAGGCCGCGCAAGGTGCGATGATCGCGCGGGTGGTCGAAGATACGCCGGCCCAGAAGGCGGGCCTGGAAAAGGGCGATATCGTGCTGGCGGTCGGGGATGCTCCGGTGGAAAGCCCGCGCGATCTGACCCGGCTGATCGCCGGTGACAGCCCGGGCGACACCGTGATGCTGAAGGTGTTGCGCAAGGGGCAGGCACAGGAACTGAGCGTAACGCTGGGTAGCCGCGCGGATCAGCCGGCCTGAGCGTTAACAACACCTTAACGCATCGTTGCGCCGGGGACCGTCTGGTTGCCCGGCGTTTTCTTGCGCGCCGAAACGAATCTTTGGAGAATTCGCCGGGCGGGATAAACTGAATGGAAACAAACAAGACCAACCAACACGGGAGTAACTTGACCATGAAAAGGTTAATTGCTGTTTCAACCATCGCACTGAGCGCCGCTGTGGCCTCGGCCGCGGGGGCGGAAAATGTGAAGATCGGGGTGCTGCTGGGCTTTACCGGGCCGGTGGAAACGCTGGCCCCGCCAGTGGCCGACGCGGCCGAGTTCGCCTTTGCCGAGGCGACGGCCAGCGGCAAGTTCCTGAATGGCGCGACCATCGTTTCGGTGCGGGGTGACTCGACCTGCATTGACTCGGGCGCGGCGGTGGCCGCGGCCGAGCGTGTCGTGACCAGTGATGGGGTGAAGGGCATCGTCGGCGCGGCCTGTTCGGGCGCCACTGGCGCGATCCTGTCGAACGTGGCGGTGCCCAACGGCATCGTGCAGATCTCGCCCTCGGCCACGAGCCCAGCACTGTCGACCGCCGAGGACAACGGCCTGTTCTTCCGCACAGCGCCGAGCGATGCGCGACAGGGCGAGGTGATGACCGAAATCCTGATGGACGACGGTGTGAAAACCGTGGCCGTGACCTATACGAATAACGACTATGGCAAGGGACTGGCAGACAGTTTCGAGGCCGCGTTCACATCTGCGGGGGGCACCGTGACGATCAACGCCGCGCATGAGGACGGCAAGGCCGACTACGCGTCGGAAGTGGCGGCACTTGCCTCGGCCGGGGGCGATCTGCTGGTGGTGATCGGCTATCTGGACCAGGGCGGTGCGGGGATCATCCAGGCCGCGCTGGACAGTGGCGCGTTCGAGCGTTTCCACATGGCCGACGGCATGATCGGCACATCGCTGACCGACAAGTTCGGGACGGCGCTGGATGGGTCGACGGGGCAGCATCCGGGGTCGGACAGCGAGGGGGCGAAGATCCTGGCGGATATGGCAGAGGGCAAGTTCGATGCCTCGTCGCCCTATGCGCTGGAAGGTTATGACGCGAGTGCGCTGATCCTGCTGGCGATGCAGGCGGCGGGCACGTCGGACCCGGCGGCCTACAAGGACAAGGTGATGGACGTGGCCAATGCGCCGGGCGAGAAGATCAACCCCGGAGAACTGGGTAAGGCCCTGGAAATACTGGCAAATGGCGGCGATGTTGATTTCGTTGGCGCGACCAATGTGGAGCTGATCGGCCCGGGTGAGGCCGCCGGTTCCTACCGCGTGGTCAAGATCGAAGGCGGGGAATTCAAGACCGCCGGATACCGGTAAGACAGGGGGCGCGGCGGGTGCCCGCCGCGCCTTTCACCAGGGGACCGTCCCGGGCGGTTAACACGATTTTTCGGCGAAAAATCCGGGGGGGTGACACGCGTGCACCCCCCCGGCTGACATCCGGCTGCCGGGCAAAAATTGCTGATTGGTTAACGAAAGTGATTAACGCGGCGTGCGCTGCCGCATGATCAGCCCTTGGGCGTGATGTTGCGAATAAGCCCCTCTTGCGCGACATCGGCCACCAGCCGGCCATCACGGGTGAAGATGCGGCCCCGGTTGAAACCGCGCGCGCCGCCCGACCAGGGGCTGTCCATGGTGTAGAGCAGCCAGTCGTCGGCGCGGAACGGCCCGTGAATCCACAGCGCGTGATCGAGCGAGGCGAATTGCATGTCGGGATCGGCGAAGGCCTTGCCATGCGCGAACGCCGAGGTGCCCAGAAGCCCGAAATCGGAGGCATAGGCCAGCGCGGCGCGGTGCAGGTTGGGATCGTCGCCGATATGGCCGGTGACGCGGAACCAGTAGGTCTGTTCAGCGCTGGGTTCGCGGGTAAAGGGTGGGCGCGGCGTGATGTGGCGCATTTCGATCGGGCGCGGGATGGAGAGCCATTTGAGAAACATCTCGGGCAGCTCGCCCTTGTGCGCGGCGGCGAGTTCTTGTTCGTTCTTGAGTTCTTCGGGCGCGGGCACGTCGGGCATCGGATCCTGATGCGTGAGGCCCGGCTCCTCGACCTGGAATGAGGCCGCGAGGTTGAGGATGGGTTTGCCGCTTTGCACCGCGATCACCCGGCGGGTGGCAAAGCTGCGGCCGTCGCGGTCGCGCTCGACCTGGTAGAGCACGGGCTTGGTGGCGTCGCCGGGGCGCATGAAATAGCCGTGCAGCGAATGCGCGGGGCGATCGGCATCGACGGTGCGGATCGCGGCCATCAGCGCCTGGGCGATGACCTGCCCGCCAAAGCTGCGGCCGCTGCCGCCCGGCGTGGCGATGCCGCGAAAGAAGTTTTCCTCGATCGGTTCGACATCGAGCACCGACACGAGGCTATCGGCCAGTTCCTGCGGGGTGGGGCGGGGTTTGGAATCGCTCATCGGTATCTTTCGTCAGTGGCCGATCTGCGGGGCGCTGGTGCAGGCCTCGGCCCGGGTTTCGAGTTCAAGCACAGAATGGCTGAGCGCGAAGCGGGTCTGCAACAGTGACTTGAGGTCGCGTCGGACGATTTCATGCGCGGCGCCGGGGCTGAGCACGACATGCGCTTCGAGCGCGGCGTCGTGTTCGTCCATGTACCAGAGGTGGACGTGGTGGATGCTGTCGACGCCCGGTGTCGCCTCCATCGCGGCGATGAGTGCGGGCAGATCGGTCTCTTCCGGTGCGCCGAGCATGAGCACGCGGATCACCGGGCGGATGCCCTGGCCTGCGTGCCACAGGATGTAGCCGGCGATGAAAAGGGTAACGATCGGGTCGATCAGGCGCCAGTCGTAGAGCAGGATGAGCGTGCCCGCGACGATCACGGCGACCGATCCCATTGCATCGGCGAGGTTGTGCAGGAAGGCCGCGCGCATGTTCATCGAATGCTTCGAGAGCTGGAAGATGAGCAGCGCGGTGATCGTGTCGATCACCAGAGCGATGCCGGCGACGACGACAACGATCCAGCCTTCGACCGCGACCGGATTTAAGAGCCGTTCGACCCCTTGCGCGGCGAGGTAGAGCGCGATGACGATAAGCGTGGTGTAATTGACCATGGCCGCCACCACCTCGGCCCGGGCATAGCCGAAGGTCATTGAGGCATCGGCGGGGCGGCGGCCGATGCGGCGGGCATAGAAGGCGATGACGAGCGACAGCGCATCGGAGAGGTTGTGGATCGCGTCGGCGATGAGCGCGAGACTGCCCGAGATCACGCCTGCGACGATCTGGGCCAGCGTCAGCAGGATGTTGACCGCGACGGCCAGCCCGACGCGCCGGTCGCCTGCCAGATCGGCGTGATGGTGATGGTGGTGATCGTGCGGCATGGGCCGAGTTAGGGCCAGACGCGGGCGAACCGCAAGGGGGCGACGCCGCAGCGTTTAGTTGCGCACGACATAGACCGAGCATTCGGCGTGCGACACGACATGGCTGGCCGTGGTGCCGAGCAGGTAATCCTGGATCCGGGGGTTGGCCGCCTCGATCACGATGAGATCAACCTGTTCCTCGTGCGCGAGTTTCACGATCTGGCGGTGCACCGCGCCCTTGCGCACGGTGGTGGTGATCTCGACCCCTTCGGCGGGGTGGGCGGCGAGGAATTTGTCGAGTTCGCCCGACCAGTATTTGACCGAGTCGTAGATGTTCAGATTGCGCTCGATCTCGGGGGCGACGGTGGCGACGATCAGGCGCGCGCCGCGGCGGCGGGCCATTTCGACGGCTTCGTCATAGGCGGCGGTGTCGATCTTGGCGTGGCGCAGATTGACAGGGCAGAGGATGGTTTTCGTTTCGCGCGTCATGGGACCTCCTTTCCGGGTAGGGTACCCGGAGATGGCGGATTCGCGAAATCGGGGCGGCGCGCGCGGCGATTTGGGTGCTTCATGCGGCGGCGGGCGCGTCAGTCCTCGGGCAGGCCGGCCTTGCGAAAGCCATTTGCAAAATGGTCGCGATAGGCAGGATCATGGATCGAGGCCGAGGCGAGTAGAGCAGACACGGTGGCGGTGCGGCCGAGAGAGTCATACTCCATCGCCATCCATTCTGCTTCGTCCAGGTTTCCCATCTGGCCGTAGGTCGCGATCAAGAAGCGATACGGGAACGGAGCCGTCGGGTTGCGATCGCGTGCGGTGACGAGCGCGGCCTCGGCGGTTTGGTAGTTGGCGAGGAAGTAGTTGGCCATGCCTTCGGCAAGGAAATACCAGTATGGCGGGATCGGGTTTCGCTCGAACGCGCTGGCAATCAGGGGCAACGCATCGTCAGCGCGCCCGTCGAAGATGTAAATGTTGGCCAGGAACACATAGGCATCGACATAGTTGGGATCGAGCCGAATGGCGGTTTCATAGGCCTGGGTGGCTTTGTTCACGTCAGTGGCAAAACTGCGCGTATAGAGCCGTCCGAGCGAAAACCAGGCAAAGGGCAGGTCCGGGTCGAGGTCAACAGCGCGCTGGGCCGCCTGGAAGGCAAGCGCGATGTATTTGTCGCGTTCGTTGGTCCAGTTGTTTTCCACCCGGAAGCTGAAGACCTGGGCCAGGTGGGCATGGGCCAGGGCGAAATCGGGGTCGTGACGCAGGGCCGTCATCAGGGCTTCTTCGGCGGCGATGTTGGTATCTCGGGTGTAGAGGTTTTCAAGCGCGCGACCGCGCAGATAGGCATCGTGGGCTTCGATGCTGGTGGTGCCGCGGACGCCGAGGCGCGCGCGTTCGGTGGCTGAGAGGCGGACCGAGAGTACCCGGACCAGCTCATCCAGCACGCTGTCCTGAAACGCGAAGATATCGCTGACAGAACCTTCGTAACGTTCCGCCCAGACGTTGCGCCCGGTGGTGCCGTCGACCAGAGAGGCCGACAGGCGCAGATCAGTCGCGACACGGCGCACACTGCCATCGAGCACGTAATCGGCATTGAGCGCGCTGGCGATATCGCGGGGGTCGCGTCCGTTTGCCTGTTGCGAGAAGGCTGTCCCGCGCGAGATCACCCGAAGATCGGAGATGTTCGACAGGCTGATGATCAGGTCTTCTGCGACGCCGTTCGAGAAATAGGCTTGGTCGTCTTCGCCGCTCATGTTGCGGAAGGGCATGACGGCGATGGTGATGGGGTCGGAGTTTTCGGGCGCCGGATTTCGCAGGAACCAATAGCCCGTCGCAGCGGCACCCAGGGCGAGGATCAGAACGAAGATGGCAATTCGCGAAAACAGGCGGGGGCGTTGCGCGGCCACCCTGGCCGGTTCAGTGGGAACCAGACGATAGCCCTTTTTCGGGACGGTGGCGAGATAGGTGCTGTCGGATCCCAGTGCTTTGCGGATCTCCGATACGCACTGGACCAGGCTGTCATCGGTCACATGAGTGCCGGCCCAGACGGTTTCCATCAGGACCTGTTTGGAGACGACAGAACCGGCGTTGTCGCAGAGTATCTCGAGCACGCGCGCTGTCTGGGCGCGAAGAGCGATGACTTTACCGCTCGCATCGGCGACCTCGCCAATTACGGGGTCGAAACTGTGATCGCCAATTCGGATGTTTTTCGTCATTTCTTCGGCCCGGTTTCGGGACATTGCGGTCCGGTCTCGTCTTCACTTTACAGGCCGCCGGCGGTCTCACCAAGAAAGATGCCTCGACGGCCGGAAAGCAATACTCGGATTAAAATACTCGGACTAAACGGAGGACAAAATGTTCAAGTTCGCAGCCATTACCGCCCTTACCACAATGATTGCCGGAGCCGGGCAGGCCGGGCAAGACGTGACTTACAAGGTCGGAGGCGAAACATTCGAGGGTTATTTTGCCGAGGCAGAGAATGCGTCGGCGACAGTCGTGATCTTGCCAACCTGGAACGGGATATCGGATTACGAGAAGGACCGTGCACAGATGCTGATGAAGCAGGGATACAATGCCCTGGCCGCAGATGTGCACGGCGTGGACGCGTTGCCGCGTTCGATGGAAGAGAAGCAGGCGGCCTACGAGGCGTTCTTTCGCGACCAGGAGCGGCTGCAAGCGCTGCTGCGCGAAATCGTCGAGGTCGCGTCCGAGCGTGGTGACGGCGATGTTTTCGTGATGGGCTATTCGATGGGTGGCGGTGCGACGATGGAGCTGGCGCGCTCGGGGCTCGGCAATGCGCTGGGTGTGGACGGCTATGCCGTCTTCTCGGGTCGGGTTTCGGATCCGCAGGGGCGGATGATGCCCGACGGCACGGCGCCGATCTTTGTCGCCCACGGTGAAAAAGATGCCCGCGTGCCGGTCAGCGGCCTGACCAATTTCGAGGATGATCTCGACCTTGCCGGGATCACGTATGACATCCACATCTACCCCGGGGCGGGGCATCTTTTTTCGGCCATGGGGTTTCCGAACTACAACGCGGCGGCGGATGCCGACAGCTGGGCCGCTTACCTTGAGTTCCTGGGCGGACGGCCGGACAGCTGAGGCATTGGACGGGGATCCCGGCGCGGGTCCGCGCCGGGCGGCTCACTGCGCTGTCAGGATCACCTGCGCCAGCCGCCGCGCGATGGCATCGGAGGCCTTGAGCGAGGGGTGGATGCGGTCGACCGCGTGGAAGGACAGATCGCCCTCGGGCACCAGATCGGTGAGGGAATGGAAGTGCACGTTTGGGTCGATCTCGGCCAGGCGGGCGATGCGGGCTTCGAGCTCGTCGCCTTCGTCCTTGCAGGATTCGATGGGCGAGGAGAAGCCGGGGCTGCGCAGGTAACCAACGATCAGGATGCGGGCGCCGGAGCTGCGGCGGATTTTCTGCACCAGCGAGGGGATCGAGCCGCGGCGGCCGTTTTCGGCGATCAGGCGGTCGAGCTTGTGATCGCAGGCGTGGCAGCCACAGCCAAGCCACAGGTCATTTCCGCCGCCATTCATCACCACCCAGTCCCAATCGCCCTTGCGGTATTGCCTGGGGATGGAAAGGCCCATCGCGCCGGTGAGCGGCAGGTTGTAGATCATCCGGGCGCCGGCGACAGCGTGATCGTCGACCTGCGCGCGCAGGTAGCGGGCCAGCCGGCTGCCGACATTGCGTTCCGAAATGCGGTGCGAGGCGAGAAGGGAATCGCCGATGACAAGGATGCGCGGGCCGGGCTGATCGCTCGCCTGAACGGCGGCGGGCAGGGCCAGGAATGCGATCGCGGCGATCAGGGCGCGCAGGGTTGTCATGCGGGTTACCTCCGGTCTTCCTGCGCGGAGCATAGCGGCGCAGGGTTCAATCTTGGTGAACGCGGGCCGCGAGATCAAGCAGCGCTGTTTCCCATGTGGAAACAGTTGCGGGCAATTCGAAGGATTGTGTCAGTGCGCCTCGGCCCAGTTGGCGCCCTGGCCGGCATCGACGGTCAGCGGGATATCGAGATGCACGGCCGGATCGGAGGCGCCTTCCATCACGTCGCGGGCGACCTCTATCAGCTTGTCGACCGCATCGTCCTCGACCTCGAAGAGAAGTTCGTCATGCACCTGCAGGAGCATCTTCGCTGGAAGGTTGCTGATCGCGTCTGGCATGCGGATCATGGCGCGGCGGATGACGTCGGCAGCGGTGCCCTGGATCGGGGCGTTGATCGCGGCGCGGCGGGCAAACCCGGCGCGAGGGCCCTTGGCCGAGATCTCGGGGGTGTGGATCTTGCGGCCGAAGAGGGTCTGGACAAAACCGTGTTCCTTGGCGAAGTCCACGGTTTCATCCATGTAGGCGCGGATGCCCGGGTAACGCTCGAAATACTCGTCGATGAAGGCCTGCGCTTCGCCGCGGGGGATGCGCAGGTTGCGGGCGAGGCCGAAGCCGGAAATGCCGTAGATCACGCCGAAATTGATCGCCTTGGCACGGCGGCGGATTTCTGGGGTCATTTCATCGAGCGGCACGTCGAACATCTCGCTTGCCGTCATGGCGTGGATGTCCTGGCCATCGCGGAAGGCCTGTTTCATCGTGCCGATATCGGCGACATGGGCGAGGATGCGCAGCTCGATCTGGGAATAATCGAGCGAGACGAGGCGGGTGCCCTGAGGCGCGACGAAGGCTTCGCGGATGCGGCGGCCTTCCTCGGTGCGCACGGGGATGTTCTGCAGGTTCGGATCGGTCGAGGCGAGGCGCCCGGTGGAGGCGCCCGTCTGCACGTAGGAGGTATGCACGCGGCCGGTTTCGGGGTTGATGTGATCCTGCAGCGCGTCGGTATAGGTGGATTTCAGTTTCGACAGCTGGCGCCAGTCGAGCACGCGGGCGGGCAGTTCGTGTTCGGTGGCCAGGTCCTCGAGCACGTCGGCGCCGGTGGCATAGGCGCCGGTCTTGCCCTTCTTGCCGCCTTCGAGACCCATCTTGTCGAACAGGATCTCGCCCAGCTGTTTTGGCGAGCCGACGTTGAATTTCTCGCCTGCGAGTTCGTGAATCTCGTCTTCGAGCGCGGCCATTTTCTGGGCAAAGGCATTGGACATGCGCGAGAGCGTATCGCGGTCGACCTGGATGCCGTTCATCTCCATCCGGGCGAGCACGGGCACGAGCGGGCGTTCCAGCGTTTCATAGACGGTGGTCACACGTTCGCGGTGCAACTGCGGTTTGAACAGGTGCCAGAGCCGCAGAGTGATATCGGCGTCTTCGGCGGCGTATTTCACCGCCTCGTCAATCGGCACGCGATCGAAGGTGATGGCTGATTTGCCCGAGCCGATCAGCTCTTTGATCGGGATCGGGCTGTGGCCGAGATAACGTTCCGAGAGCGCGTCCATGCCGTGGCCGTGCAGGCCGGAATACATGGCATAGGACATCAGCATGGTATCGTCGATCGGTGCAACGGTGATGCCGTGGCGGGCAAAGATCTTGGCATCGTATTTCATGTTCTGCCCGATCTTCAGCACCGCGTCGTCCTGAAGCACGGGTTTCAGCAGTTTCAGCGCCTCGTCCGCGTCCATCTGCCCTTCGGCCAGATCATCCGAGCCGAAGAGGTCGTCGGAATTGCCGGCCTTGTGGGCAAGCGGGATGTAACATGCCTCGCCGGGGATGACCGAAAGCGAGATGCCGACAAGCTCGGCCTGCATTTCATCGAGCGAGGTGGTTTCGGTGTCGACGGCGACATAGCCGCGCTGGTGGATCAGGTCGATCCAGCGTTGCAGCGCCGCGGCGTCCTGCACGTGTTCGTATTTCGACGGGTCGACCGGTGGGAACTCGGGCGCGGGATCGTTTCCATCGGCGGTTTTGACCGGGGTGTCCTCGATGATCGGGGGTTCGACGCCCATCTTGTCGGCGATGCGCTTGCTGAGCGTGCGGAATTCCATCGAGGCGAGGAACGGCAGGAGCTGTTCGGGGTCGGGGTCTTTCACCTCGAGATCGTCGATGGTGAAATCGAGCGGGGTGTCGTTCTTGAGCTGGACCAGATCGCGTGACATGCGGATCTGGTCGGCTTTATCGATCAGGGTTTCGCGGCGCTTGGGCTGCTTGATCTCGTCGGCGCGTTCGAGAAGTGTCTCGAGATCGCCGTATTCGTTGATCAGCAGCGCCGCCGTCTTGATGCCGATGCCCGGCGCGCCGGGCACGTTATCGACGCTGTCGCCAGCGAGCGCCTGCACATCGACCACACGTTCGGGGGGCACGCCGAATTTCTCGACCACGCCGTCGCGGTCGATGCGGCGGTTTTTCATCGCGTCGAGCATTTCGACGCCGCCGCCGACAAGCTGCATCAGGTCCTTGTCGGAGGAAATGATGGTGACGCGCCCGCCCAGATCGCGCGCCTGCGTGGCGAGCGTGGCGATGATATCGTCGGCCTCATAGCCTTCGATTTCCTTGCAGGCGATGTTGAACGCGCGGGTCGCCTCGCGCGTCAGCGGGAATTGCGGCACCAGGTCCTCGGGTGCGGGGGGCCGGTTGGCCTTGTAGTCGGGGTAGATGTCGTTGCGGAAGCTCTTGCCCGAGTAGTCGAAGATCACCGCGACATGGGTGGGCGCATCATCGCCGGTGGCCTCTTCGACATATTTCTGCAGCATGTTGCAGAAGCCCGAGACCGCGCCAATGGGCAGCCCATCGGATTTGCGGGTGAGCGGCGGAAGGGCGTGATAGGCGCGGAAGATGAAGGCCGAGCCGTCGATGAGATGCAGGTGGCAGCCTTTGCCGAATGACATATGCGGTTCCCCCGGGTTTGGTTCTTGTTTCGCACAAGGGGCGGGGTGGGGCCAGAGGGTTTGGCGACAAAGTCAGTCTTGTTGTGGCCGGAACCAATCTGCGGCCTGATCGGCCAGCGCCATGCAGGATTTCAAAAGGTCTTCGCGAGCATGGGCTTTCAGGGTTTCGAAGTCTTCTTCAAGCTCGCCGATGTTTGGGAGCACGGGAAGATCAGACCAGTCCCGCATACGCACCTCACCCAACCGCGAAACAAGGTAGCTATTGTAGTTACTTCGTTCCCGGAAGCTCTGAGCCTCCTCCTTGGTGATCCGAAAGGCCCTGCGAAAACGCGAATGTTCGTTCGCGAGCGACGATAACCTGTTGTAGCTGAGAAGAGGTTGACCCAGATAGTTCGCGGCCGCCTTGAAAAACAGGAGATTCCCGCCGATCGAAGGGTTTATTTCGCGTTTAGGAACAACGAGCGTATCCCTCAGGTGGCCAAGCCCGGTCCGTTCAAGGAAATCGTCGCGAATATCCCCGTTGACGAGGCGATCGCGATCAAACCAAGCAAGCGTAAGCGCACCTTGCTGTTCCCACATTTCGACAAATCTGACGATATCAAAAACCCGGCGGTCTTTCCGGCCGAATTTTTCGAAATCCGTCTTGTTGTGAATTTTTTGGCGGTATGACGACACTGCATAGTCCAAAAGCTCACGGACATAGCAGATTATCTGAACCGCATCATGTGGGATCAGGCTGAGAAACATGCCGACCCGTTCAAGGCTGGGAAGGTTTTGCAGGCCTTCACTGGAAAGAATCAGGGTGTGATGGTGATCCTTGATTTCCGCAAGGGTTTCGGACGCAAGTTCTGGGTTCCACTCGGGTGTTTTTCTGGGGTGCAGTTCGTTTGCGAGCCTGTGATGGGCGACGCCGCGGAAACGGCCGGCCAGCGGATACAGAACTCCGGCGCTATCAAGAGCTTTCCGGCTCAGGTGCAGGCTTTGCTGAAGAGCGCTGGTACCTGACTTGTGCCTTCCGATGTGAAGTATGACTTTTTGAATGGCCATGAAGGCAACCTTTTCAGGGGCACAAATACTTTCACAACGAAAAAGTCGGCTGCGTGGAACAGATCGAAGGCGGCGCCCGGCTTACGCCTGCTCGACCTTGCCTTCGAAGTCCTTGTGGATGATTTTCGCATCGCAATAGGGACATTCGACAAAGCCGGTCTCGTGCGGGATCTGCAGCCAGACGCGGGGATGGCCAAGGGCACCTTCGCCGCCATCGCAGGAAACGCGCCACTGATCGACGATGCGGGTTTCTGGGGCCTGTGTGACCATCACTGTCATTCCTCTGGAAGTGTCGAATTCGCGGGCGAATATGGGCGATCGCAACGCGGGGGGCAAGGGATCAATCGGCGAAGAGGTAATCGGTTTTCGCGATTTCCAGCGCCTTGTCATGGCCGACGGCCAGGAAGTTCTGAAGCGCTTCGGCATTGGCCTCGGCGTCTTCGGCCTCGCGCATGCGGTAGTGGTTGTCGAAGCCCGCGTCGCGGATCTGGTCGATCTCGAACTGGATATCGCCGCGGATTGTCGGCAGGAGCCGGTCGAGCGTTTCCTGCGGGGTCTTTTCACCTGCCAGCCCGACCCGCATGGCGTGACCGATCAGGTAGTCATCGGAGAAGACGCAATCAAGCTCGAGCAGGCGGGTGACCGAACGGTCGGCGCAGAAATCATTGAGCAGGTCTATGTTGTTGGGATCGAGGCAGATGATCAGCCGGTCGGTATCGTAGTAGTCGAACAGCATGCGCATCAGCGCCCGGCGGTGGCGGTGGCGTTTGCCCATGGTCGACTGGATGCCGCCCAGATCCGGCAGCTGGCAGCCCTCTTCGTTGAAGAGATACTCGATGCAGGGGATGTTGGTCATTGTGCGGATGCGTTCGACTAGGCGCTTGGCGACGTGCCATTTCTTGCAGACGACGATCAGCAGTTCGCGTTCCCGCCCGAGCGTCGATTCCGTTTCCCAGAAGCGGGTGGCGAAGCGGCGGCCGATACGGCCGCGGCCGGTGAGGAACTTGAAGAGCGACCGGCCTTCGTTGGAGATTTTGAAATCCCAGCCGCGTGTGGCGTAGAGAAGGCCGAGGCGGCGTTTGAGCTCTTTCGCCTCGGGCGAGATTTTCCGCGCGAAGAGGAAATCCTGCGAAAGCAGCAGGTCGTAGTGATCGTTGTAGAACGTCACCGGCATGCCGTAATCGGTGAACATCAGGAAGGTCAGCGTACGCGACCGGATTTCCTTTTCCGGCACGAGGTGGCGCACCAGCGTCTGGAAGAAGGTTTCATCAGGAATCCAGGTGGTGCGGAAAAAACGCATCACGTCGGGGCGTTCGCGGGTGAAATCGAGGATCCATTCGATCGTGCGGCGGCGCAGGCACCACCATTGCGAGCCGATCATGACCTGGATGTCCTGGGGAATCTCGCGGGTGATCCCCAGCCGTTTCTGCAACTGGAACATCGCGTAGAAGCGGCGTTTCTGCGTGCGTTCGTTGAACCATTGGCGATAGATCAGTCGCTCTTCTTTCCAGCCGGTCTTGATCCAGTCGGATTCGAAATAGTCGAAGCTTTCGATATAGTCCGCATCGTCGCGGTCGAGAAACTCATGGGCGTATTCGGCGGATTTGATCGCCATGCAATCGCCCGAGAGCATGTAGAAATGCGTGGCACGGGGAAAAGCCTCGACCGCGGCTTCGACGGCGTGCAGCGTGGCCTTCACGAGGCTCCATTCGCCCCAGCCACACTTGATGCGCTTTTGCGCGAAGGTGACATTGGGGTTGCCGTCGAGCGCGCTTCGGATCTCATCATAGTATTCGGGTTTGGCGCTGGCGTCGAAATGGATCGACATGTAATCGCCCACGGCCGTGAGCCGTTCGGCCTGCTTAATGATGGCCTCGGGGTCTTTGTGGCACAGTAATATGAAGGCTATTCTTGCCATTCAGGAAACGGTCCAATGGTTATGCCCCGGCATTGTTAACCTAATAGAGGTGAATGGTGTTTGAATAAACCGGGTTTGGAGAGTTTTTTCCGCCCGTATTCCCCCGGAGGTCGATTGAGTCCGTGCGGACACAGCGCCGTGAGCTGCGGAAAACATCATTTGTTTAGGAATTTGCGAATGATATAAAGGCGACAAAGAACAAGAACGATATGTTTGGAGGCAGTGCGTCATGGGGTTTCCGGGAACCTGGATGACCGAGAGTGAAAGTGTGGTTTACCGGGTGGTGCCGAAATGTGCCTGCTCGACCATCGGGCAGATCATGTATTTCTCGGACCACGGCGCGTTTTTCGACGGCGACATCCATGACGCGACAGATGGTCTGCACAAGTGGGCGCGCGAGGCTAGCCAGCTGCTGATCAACGCGAATGTGAAGACGCACAGTTCCTACGCGTTCACCTGCGTACGCAACCCCTATACCCGTATCCTGTCGTCGTTCTTCGACAAGATCTGCGGCATCCAGCGCAACGGCAAGCGCTATCGCGGGAACCTGGTGCCGCTGCTGATCCAGAAATACGGGATAGAGGTGGGCGACCCGGAGAACGGGTTCGAGTTCGACCAGATCAAATCGTTCCGGCGCTTCCTGCTGTTCGCGCGCGACACGATCCGATGGCGCCGTCCGATGGAGCCCGACATTCACTGGAGTGCGATGTCGGGCCATGTGAGCACCTTCATCGTGAACGGGGGGCGCTATGACAAGATTTTCTGGACGGAAGCGTTCAACGACGGCATGCAGGATGTGCTGGACCACATCGAGACGCCGGTGAAAGTGAAGCTGGACAAGGTGCCGCGGTTCAACGAGAGCGAAGGCCACGGGCCCAAGCGGGCGCATCCGGTGGAGGACTATTTCGACGATCTGTCGATGCACCTGATCTATGAGATTTATCACCGCGATTTCGACCTGTTCAAATACGACTTCGAAGACCCGTCGAACAAGATGCCGGTGGGCGAGATCGACCTTGACGAGGTGCACGCCAAGCTGGGCGAGTGAGGCCGGCGGGGTGACGCTCGTTCCGGGCGAGCCCGGAACATCGCCCCACCCGCCGTCCCGCAGGGCGCGGATCGGCCGCGGGCTGGCCCGCAGAGGCAGATGTGAGTATTTGTGCCAAGAAAGACGCGCAGGCGCCGGGTCCGGTCACTCGGGTGGGGCTGTCAACTGGCTGATGCGGGCGCGGGCAGAGTTGGAGCGGGGTTGCCAGAGGCCGCGGTCTATCGCCTCTTGTAGGCGATCCGCAATCTCGCGCAGGGCAGGGGCGTTGTGATCCGCGATGAACTGGCGGGTTTCGTCATCTTCGAGAAAAGCCGCCTCGACCATGTCGAAATGGTGGTTCTTCACGGTCCCCGTGGTGGCGGCGAAGGCGAAGAGGTAATCCACCGTCGCGGCGATTTCGAAGGCGCCCTTGTAGCCGTGGCGCCTGACCCCCTCGATCCATTTCGGATTGACCACGCGGTAGCGCACGACGCGGGCGATTTCATCGTCGAGCGTGCGGATGAGCGGGCGTTCAGGGCGGGAGTGATCGTTGTGATAGATCGGACGGTCCTGCCCCTGCAGCGTGCTGACCGCCGCCGCGGCACCGCCCTCGAACTGGTAATAGTCGTCGCTGTCGAGAATGTCGTGTTCGCGGTTGTCCTGGTTCTGGACGATGGCGTCGACCGTGGAGAGGCGGGCCTCGAACCCGGCGCGGTCGCGGGTGCCCTCGAGCCCGGCGCCGTAGGCATAGGACCCCCATTCGAGATAGGCATTGGCCAGGTCGGATTTGTCGGACCAGAGGCGTTCGTCGATCATCGCCTGCAGGCCCGCGCCGTAGGCGCCGGGCTTGGAGCCGAAGACGCGCGGCTGCGCGCCGTCGGCGCGGGCGCGCGCGGCGGCGGGGTTCACATCCTCGGGCTCATCAAGCTGCTGTACCGCGCGGGCGGCGCTGTCGACCAGCGCGATGAGTTGCGGGAAGGCATCGCGGAAAAAGCCCGAGATGCGCAGGGTGACGTCGACGCGGGGGCGGCCCAGGGCGGTGTGGGGGATGATCTCGAACCCGGTGACGCGGCGGTTGGCGGCATCCCATTTCGGTTTCACCCCCATCAGCGCCAGCGCCTGGGCGATGTCATCGCCGCCGGTGCGCATGTTGGCGGTGCCCCAGGCGGTGACGAGCAGGGCGCGGGGCCAGTCGCCATGGGTTTGCAAGTGTTTCTCGATCAGCAGGTTCGCGGATTTCCAGCCCAACGCCCAGGCCGTTGGGGTAGGCACGGCACGGCTGTCGACCGAAAAGAAATTGCGGCCCGTGGGCAACGTGTCGAGCCGGCCGCGGGTGGGGGCGCCGGAGGGGGCAGGCGGCACGAAGCGGCCATCGAGCGCGGTGAGCAGGCCTGTGCCTTCGTCGGGGCCGCAGGCGCGCAGGGTGGGGCGAATGGTGGTTTCGATCGCATCCAGCACGGCGCTGCTTGCCGGCCCGGGCGCGCGCGTCTGGCCGGTGAGGAGCTGTTGCGCGAGGGTTTCCAGCCGCTCGATCGTGTCGCCGGTGGAGCGCCACGGACCTGGCTGGGTTTCAAGGGCCTCGGGACGCGGGCCTGTCCACGGCGCGGCCATGTCGGCATCGAGCGGATCGAACCCGAGCGCGAAATCGTTGGCCAATGCGCGGATGAGCGAGGCATCGGCGCCGGTGCCGTCGCCGCGCGGCACGCGGGTGAGCGCGATCAGCAGGTCGGTTTCCTGCCGGCCCGTCGGCGACTGGCCGAAGATGTGCAACCCGTCGCGGATCTGGGCCTCTTTCAACTCGCACAGATAGGCGTCGAGTTTTGCCAGATCGGTTTCTTCATCCGCGCCGGTCATACCGACATCGGCATCGAGGCCGGTGGCCGCCGAGAGCGACAGGATTTCGCGGCGCAGGTGGTCGATGCGGCGGGGATCGACGCCGGCGGCCTCGTAATACTCGTCCACCAGCGCTTCGAGATCGCGGAGCGGGCCGTAGGTTTCGGCGCGGGTGAGCGGTGGGGTGAGGTGATCGACGATCACCGCCTGCGCGCGGCGCTTGGCCTGCGTGCCTTCGCCGGGGTCGTTGACGATGAAGGGATAGACATGCGGCGTGGGGCCGAACACGGCCTCGGGCCAGCAGGAGGCGGACAGCGCCAGCGCCTTGCCGGGCAGCCATTCGAGATTGCCGTGCTTGCCCATGTGCACGATGGCCTGTGCCGCGTGGACATGGCGCAGCCAGAAATAGAAGGCGAGGTAGTTGTGCGGCGGGACGAGATCGGGGGAGTGATAGGTATCGGTCGGGTCGATATTGTAGCCGCGGGCGGGCTGGATGCCGACGACGACATTGCCGAATTGCAGGATCGAGAGCGAGAAAAACCCGCCGTCGCCTGTGTCCGGGGAATAGAGGGGATCGTCTTCGGGTTTGCCCCAGCGGCTCTCGATCGCCTCGCGCAGGTCCCAGGGCAATTGCGCGTAGTCGGTTTGATAGTCGGCCAAGGGCATCTGCACGCCGCCTGTGCGATGCGCGCGGTCGGTGAGCCAGTTGGTGGGCCCGGCGAGAATGGCCTGCATCAGCGCATCGCTGTCGGCGGGGGCGTTTTCGATGCGATAGCCCGCGTTGGCCAGTAGGGAAAGCGTGTGCACCGTGGCAGCGGGCGTATCGAGCCCGACGCCGTTGGCCAGCCGGCCGTCCTTGTTGGGATAGTTGGCCAGCACCAGTGCGATGCGGCGGTCGGCGGCGGCGCTGTGGCGCAAAGTGGCCCAGTTGGCGGCAAGGCGGGCCACGAAATCGATGCGGTCGCCCTGGGCGCGGTAGGTGGCGATTGGGCATTCGGTGGCGTCGTCGAAGAATGCTTCGCCCTTGAAGCTGATCGCGCGGGTCAGCACGCGGCCGTCAACCTCGGGCAGGGCCACGTTCATCGCGATGTCGCGGGCCGAAAGACCGGTGAGGCCGGTGGCCCAGGCCTCTTCCGACGAGGCGGCGAGGACGGCCTGGAAGACCGGGGCGCCCTGCGCGGCGGGCATGGTGAGCGGGTTTTCGGGGCTGTCATCGCCGGTATGGGGCGAGCCTACGGCGAAAGAGGTGGCGTTGAGGATCACCGAGGGGGGCGCGGCGGTGAAGAGCGTCTCGAGCGTGGCCTGGCTGACCGGGTCCTTGAGCGAGGCGACGAAGACGGGCAGCGGGTTCAGGCCATGGCGCAGGAGCGCGCGGGTGAGCCGGTTGATCGGGTTGAGTCCGGCGCCCTGCACCAGCGCACGGTAGAAGATGACCGGCACCACTGGCGCACCATCGGTCCATGCTTCTTGAGCTGCGGCGAGATCGGCGACGCCGGCGCCGGGCCAGTAGACGCCGGCGCGCAGGAGCGGTGCGGCGGGGGCGGGTTTTTCGCCGCCGTCGAGCATGGCGCAGGCATAGGCGAGGAAATTGGCGCTGTTCTGCGGGCCGCCTTCGACGAGGTAGGCCCAGAGCGCATCGTAGTCCTCGTTGGAGACGGTGGAGAGGCCGCGCAATTCGGCATCGGGCTTGTCATCACCGGGCAGGAGGGCGAGCGGCACGCCGGCCTCATGACAGCGCGCGGCGTATTGTTCGGCGCCGTATTTCCAGTAGCCCACCCCGCCCAGCACACGCGCGATCGCCAGCCGGGACCGGGTGGCGCAATTGTCGAGATGCAGATCGACAGACATCGGGTGCGCCAGATGGGTGAGATTGGCAAGCCGCAGGGTGGGGGGCGCCGTCATCTCGGCGCGGGCTTCGGAGAGCGCGGCAAGCTCGGTATCGGCGGCGGAGATGAAGACCACGTCGGCGGGCGTCTGCCCGAGATCGACGGGGTCCTTGCCATCGTCGATGGCGCCGGGGGTGGCGGCGAGCAGGTGCATTTATCGCCGGCCGTGGTGCGGGCCGAGGCGGCGGGCGCCTCCGGCGGGAGTATTTGGGGCAAGATGAAGCATGGGACCGGCTTCTATCCCAAGGGTTTTTCCATGAACAGGGAATACGGGCTGTCGCCGTAATCGCCGAAGGGATCGCAGGCGGTGAAGCCGTGGCGGGCGTAGAGGCGGTGGGCGGCGTCGAGCCCGGTGCCGGTTTCGAGGCGCAGGATGGGCAAGGCGTTGGCGCGGGCCTCGTCCTCGATCTGGCGCAGGATGGCAGCGGCGGCGCCTTTGCCGCGAGCCTCGGGGTGGGTGAACATCGACTTCACCTCGCCATAGCCGTCCTGGATTGCGAGCGCGCCGGTGGCAAGGGTGGTGGCACCGTCGCGCGCGGTGAAGAAGCGGATGTTGGGCGTGGTAAGCGCGTCCAGCGAGAGGTAATGGTTGGCCTCGGACGGAAAGAGCGACTCCATCAGGGCGTGTGACGCTTCGAGCAGGGCGCGGGCGCCGGGAGCGTGAGGGTTTGAGGCTTCGACGATGATCATGCGCAGAGCGCGGCCTCGATCGCGGCACGGTCGAGACCGGCCTGACCGATCACCACGAGGCGGGTTTCGCGCGGCTGATCGCCGAAGGGCTGATCGAAATAGGTGTCGACGCGGGGGCCGACGGCCTGAAGCGTGAGCCGCATGGGTTTGCCGGAGACGGCGGCAAACCCCTTGAGCCGGAGAATGTCATGCGCGCGGATCGTGTCGGCGACCTGGGTGGCGAATGCCTGTGGATCGGCGATTTCTGGGCGGGTCACCACGAAGCTTTCGAAATCGTCATGGTCGTGATCGTGGTGGTGGTGATCGTCGTCATCGTCATCATGGTGGTGATGGTGGTGCACCTCGTGCCGGGCGTCGAGATCGGATTCGGCGCCGATGCCCTGCCCGAGGAGGACATCGACCGGCAGCGCGCCCATGCTGGCATGCACCACCTGCACACCATCGCGGGCGCCGGACTTGAGATCGCCGACAGTCTGGTCAAGCTCATCGCCGGTAAGCAGGTCGGATTTGTTCACCACGATCATGTCGGCGCAGGCGACCTGGTCCTGGAAAAGTTCCGACAGGGGTGTTTCATGGTCGAGGTTTTCATCCGCCGCGCGCTGGGCTTCGATCGCGGCGAGGTTGGCGGCGAAGCGGCCTTCGCGCACGGCCTTGCCATCGACCACGGTGACCACGCCATCGACGGTGACCCGGGTGGAAATACCTGGCCAGTTGAAGGCGCGCACCAGCGGTTGCGGCAGGGCGAGGCCGGAGGTTTCGATGACGATGTGATCTGGGGCGTTTTCACGGGCGAGCAGGGTTTCCATCGTCGGGATGAAATCATCGGCGACGGTGCAGCAGATGCAGCCGTTCGACAGTTCCATCACGTCCTCTTCGGAGCAGGTTTCATCGCCGCAGCCCTTGAGGATATCGCCATCGACCCCCAGATCGCCGAATTCGTTGATGATAAGCGCGATGCGGCGGCCGCCGGCGTTTTCCAGCATGTGGCGGATCAGGGTGGTTTTGCCGGCGCCGAGAAAGCCGGTGATGATGGTGGCGGGAATCTTACGGGCCATGGTCTGCGCGCTCCTTTGTCAGCCAGCCGGTATTTGGGTGAGGATGCGCCGAAGGGTCAAGGCGATTTGCGGCGGATAGGCGCCGAAATGCGCCTTGACCGAAACTTTCCCCACGGGCAGCCGCAATATTTTGTGGATAACTATGCCGAAATCCCCATATCGTGGGTTCCCGGCGTTGACTCGGGCCATGCTGGCCGCTCACAATCTCTCAAATCACGGGAATCAGACCGCAGGCAGGCCCCTTTTGCGTTTTTCCAAGCTCAGACTGACCGGCTTTAAAAGCTTCGTCGATCCGACCGACCTGATCATCGCTGACGGGTTAACGGGCGTGGTGGGGCCGAATGGTTGCGGCAAGTCGAACCTTTTGGAGGCGCTGCGCTGGGTCATGGGGGAAAACCGCCCGACCGCGATGCGGGGCGGCGGCATGGAAGACGTGATCTTTGCCGGGGCGGCGACGCGGCCGGCGCGGAACTTTGCCGAGGTGTCGCTGCTGATCGACAATTCCGAGCGGCTGGCGCCGGCGGGGTTCAACGACAGTGATGTTCTGGAGATCGTGCGGCGGATCACCCGCGACGTGGGCAGCGCCTACAAGACCAACGGCAAGGATGTGCGCGCGCGTGATGTGCAAATGCTGTTTGCCGATGCTTCGACCGGGGCGCACAGCCCGGCGCTGGTGCGGCAGGGGCAGATCAGCGAGCTGATCAATGCCAAGCCCAAGGCGCGGCGGCGTATCCTGGAAGAGGCAGCGGGGATTTCGGGCCTCTACCAGCGGCGGCATGAGGCCGAACTGAAGCTGAAGGGTGCCGAGAGCAACCTGACCCGCGTCGATGACGTGATCGAGCAGCTGGCCGGGCAGTTGCAGCAACTGGCGCGGCAGGCCCGGCAGGCGGCACGCTATCGCGCGATTGGCACGGAGTTGCGCCAGGCCGAGGGCATGCTGCTCTATCGCCGCTGGAAAGAGGCCGAGGAAGCGCGCGCGAAAGCCGACGAGGAACTGCGAGCCCGTACAAGTGCGGCGGCGCAGGCCGAGGCGGCGGCGCGCAGTGCGGCCAAGGCGCGTGCCGGGAAGGAAGATGCCCTTCCGCCCCTGCGCGAGGAAGAGGCGATTGCCGCGGCGGTGTTGCAGCGGCTGCAGGTGCAGCGCGACACGCTGAACGATCAGGAAGCCCGGGCGCTGGAAACGATCGAGACGCTGAAGGCGCGGATCGAGCAGCTGGGCGCGGATATGGAGCGCGAGGCGGGCCTGAACCGGGATGCCGGCGAAACCATCGAGCGGCTGGAATGGGAGGCGCGTGAGCTGGCTAAGGCGGGCGAAGGCCACGAGGCGCGGCTGGAGGCGGCGGCCGAGGAGGCGCGGGAAGCGGCGCGGGTGCTGCAATCGCGCGAATCTGACCTGTCGCAGCTGACCGAGGACGTGGCGCGGCTGGCGGCGCGGCACCAGTCGGCCAACCGGTTGCTGGAAGACAGCCGCAAGACGCTGGAGCGCAGCGAGGCGGAAGCGGCGAAGGCCAAGGCCAGCGCCGGGGAGGCGGGGGCGGCCCTGAAGAAGGCCGAGAGCGATTATGCCGAGGCGCAGGATGCCGAGGCCAAGGCGCAGGACCAGGCCAAGCGCGCCGACGACGTTCTGACCGAGGCCGAGGCGGCGCGGGCAGAGACGCAATCGCGCGAGGCCGATGCGCGTGCGGAGCGCAGCGAGGCCGAGGGCGAGGTGAACGCGTTGCGCGCCGAAGCGACGGCGCTGGCCAAGCTGGTGGAGCGGGACACCGCCGAGGGCGGGCAGATCCTGGACCGGCTGCAGGTGGAGCAGGGGTATGAGAAGGCGCTGGGCGCCGCGCTGGCCGACGATCTGCGCGCACCCGAGGTGGAAGAGGATGGCCCATCGGGCTGGGCGTTGCTGCCGGGGTATTCGCAGGCGCAGCTGTTGCCCGAGGGTGTCGATGCGCTGACCAATCATGTGAGCGTGCCCGAGGTGCTGGCCCGGCGGATGAGCCAGATCGGTCTTGTCGAGGCCGAAAACGGGCCGCGCCTGCAGCCGCAGTTGAAGCCGGGGCAGCGTCTGGTCACGCTGGAAGGGGACCTGTGGCGCTGGGACGGGTTCCGCGCCTGGGCCGAGGACGCGCCGAGCGCCGCGGCGCTGCGGCTGGAGCAGTTGAACCGGCTGGAGGCGCTGAAGCAGCAGATGGAGGCCGCCACGGCGCGCGCCGATGGCGCACGGGCTGCCCACGAGATGCTGCAGAAGCGCATGGCCGAGCTGAGCGAGGCCGACAGAAGGGCGCGTGAGGCGCGCCGCGCGGCCGACCGCCTGCTGACCGAAGCCGCCCGCGCGCTGAGCCGGGCCGAGGCCGACCGGAACCTGGCGGAGTCGCGGCTGGAATCGGCGGGGCTGGCGGTAAAACGCCACGAAGAAGAGGCGATGGGCGCGCGCAAGCAATTGGCCGAGGCCGAGAAGGGCGCAGCCGACCTGGGCGACCTGGATGCGGCGCGGTCGCAGGTGGAAGACGTCAAGATGACGGTCGAGGCCGCGCGTATCACGATGATGTCGCGCCGCTCGGCCCATGACGAGCTGCGCCGCGAGGGCGAGGCGCGGCTGAAACGCTCGCAGGAAGTGACCAAGGAGATCAGCGGCTGGAAGCATCGGCTGGACACTGCGGGCAAGCGGATCGCCGAGCTGGCCGAGCGCAAGGCGGCCTCGGAAGGGGAATTGAAAGAAGCTACGGCCGCGCCCGCCGAGATCGCCGCCAAGCGCGAGGAACTGTCGACCGAGATCGACAAGGCCGAGAAGCGGCGGGCGACGGCAGCTGACGCGCTGGCCGGCGGTGAGACGGCCCTGCGCGAAGCGGTGGCGGGCGAACGCGAGGCCGAGCGAGCGGCAAGCGAGGCGCGCGAGGCGCGCGCGCGTTCGGAGGCGCGGGCGGATGCGGCGCGTGAAACCGTGGCCTATGCCGCCGAGCGAATTTCCGAGGAGCAGGAAACCACGCCGGAAGAGCTTCTGGAGCGGTTGGAGACCGATCCTGAGAAGATGCCGGCCTCGGACGCGATCGAAGCGGATGTGAACCGGCTGAAGCGGCAGCGTGATGCGCTGGGCGCGGTGAACCTGCGCGCCGAGGAAGACGCACAGGAAGTTCAGACCGAGCATGACGAGCTGGTGAAGGAAAAGACCGACCTAGAAGAGGCGATCCGCACCCTGCGCAACGGTATCGCCAGCCTGAACCGCGAAGGGCGCGAACGCCTGCTGACCGCGTTCGAGCAGGTGAACGAGAACTTCTCGCTTCTGTTCAAGCACCTGTTTGGCGGGGGCGAAGCGAACCTAGTGCTGGTCGAGAGCGACGACCCGCTGGAAGCCGGTCTGGAGATCATGTGCCAGCCGCCGGGCAAGAAGCTGTCGACGCTGTCGCTGTTGTCGGGTGGGGAACAGACCCTGACTGCGCTGGCCCTGATTTTCGCGGTGTTCCTGGCCAACCCCGCGCCGATCTGTGTGCTGGACGAGGTCGACGCGCCGCTGGACGATGCCAACGTGACGCGGTTCTGCGACCTGCTGGACGAGATGACGCGGCGCACCGATACGCGGTTCCTGATCATTACGCACCACGCGGTGACGATGTCGCGGATGGACCGGCTCTTTGGGGTGACCATGCAGGAGCAGGGCGTGAGCCAGCTGGTCAGCGTGGACCTGAAGAAGGCCGAGCAGATGGTGGCCTGAGCCCACCTCCGCAGGGCACGAAACGCGTGTTTCCCTGTTTCGGCGCCATCAACGATCCCTGACAAATCCCCGATATTATCCCACCCGCGCCCGTATTCTGCCCAATTTCCCCGCGATAACCGATCCTGACAAAAAGGACACGCAGAGGGATCGAGTATGGACCGCCTGACGGAAATGGAGGCCTTTGCCACGGTTGTGGATCAAGGAGGCTTTACGGACGCCGCGAAGAAGATGGGGATTTCGAAATCTGCCGTCTCCAAGCACGTCTCCTCGCTTGAAGCACGCCTGGGTGCGCGGCTTCTGAACCGAACGACGCGCCGGGTGAGCCCGACCGAGATCGGACTGGCCTATTACGATCGTGCGCGCCGCGTTCTGAATGACGCGGGCGAGGCCGATGCGTTGGTGTCGTCGATGCAATCGGACCCGTCGGGCCTTTTGCGGATCAGCGTGGCAACCGATTTCGGCGTCAATCATCTGAGCCCGATCCTGGGCGATTTCCTGGCCGACTTCCCGGATATCACCGTGAACATGGTGCTGAACAACCGCTATGTGGAACTGATTTCCGAAGGCTTTGACATGGCGGTCCGTATTGGCGAGCTGGAAGACAGCACGCTGCGGGCGCGCAAGCTGACCGAGACAACCAAGCGGATGATCGCGAGCCCTGCCTATTTCGAGCGTTACGGCCGCCCCGAGAAGATCGACGATCTGAATGAGCACAAGCTGCTGCATTATTCCAACCAGTCGGCCGGGAACGTTTGGAAACTGACCGCGCCGTCGGGCGAGAAGCGCCAGGTGCGCACCGCCGGGTGGCTGAGCGTGAATGACGGCCAGAGCCTGCTGAACGCGGCGATCTCGGGTCTGGGCATCGCCTATCTTCCCAGCTTTCTTTATGCCGATGCGCTGCGGAAGGGGCTGGTCGAGGACGTGATCCCCGATCTGCCGGTCGAAACCCAAGGCATCTACGCGGTTTACCCGCCGGGCCGGTTTACCCAGCCCAAGGTGCGCGCCTTCATTGATTTCCTCGTGCACGCCTTCGGCGATAAGGGGCCGATCAACTGGTAAGGCGCCAGGCCCCCGAACGTCTTTTCCCCTAGGTTTACCCGATGGGTGAGCCCCGCAACCAGACTGGCCCCGGATCCGTTCCGGGGCCTTTTTTTCGTCAAAGGCTGTCCATCTTGCGCGCCAGCTTGGCATCCAATGTCGACAGGCCGCCGACGTCATGGGTTGTCAGCGTGACGGTAACGTGGTTGTAGACGTTCGACCACTCGGGGTGGTGGTTCCATTTCTCGGCCCAGAGCGCGGCGCGGGTCATCCAGGCAAAGGCCTCGGTGAAGTCCTTGAAGGTGAATTCCTTTTCAATGGCGTCACGGCCCTCGACCATGGTCCAGCCCGTTTTGAACAGCGGCTCGAGCAGGTTTTCGCGGGCGGTATCGGAGAGAAGTTCGCTCAATCGTGTTCCTCCTGGTTGGTTTTACGGAAGGGGCCATAGGCGGTCAGGATCTCGACCTCCTCGGCCACGGCTTCGCGTTCGGCTTCAAGATAGCGCGAAATCGCATCGCGGAAACCCGCATCGCGCACCCAACTGAGTGCATGGCAGGTATTGGGCAGGTATCCGCGCGCCAGCTTGTGTTCGCCCTGGGCGCCGGCCTCGACCCGGGAAAGACCATGTTCGATGGCAAAATCGATGGCCTGATAGTAGCACAGTTCGAAATGCAGGCAGGGATGATGTTCGACGCAGCCCCAGTAGCGGCCAAAAAGCACATCACGGCCGATGAAGTTGAGCGCGCCGGCGACATAGTGCCCATCGCGTTCGGCCAGCACCAGGAGCGCGTCATCGCGCAGGCTGTCATGGGCGCGGTCGAAGAAATCGCGGGTCAGGTAGGGCGTGCCCCATTTGCGCGCGCCGGTGTCTTGGTAAAAAGTCCAGAAGGCATCCCAGTGCTGCGGTTCGATGGCATCGCCCGTCAGCGCGATGATCCGCCCGCCAAAGTCCTGCGCGGTCGCGCGTTCCTTGCGGATGTTCTTGCGCTTGCGCGACGACAGGGATGCAAGGAAGGCGTTGAAATCGGCATAGCCGTGGTTTTCCCAGTGAAACTGCTGCGTGGTGCGGTGCAGAAGGCCCATCCGTTTGCCCGCTTCTGCCTCGGCCTCGGTGCAGAAGGTGATGTGCAGCGAGCTGAGATCGTTGTCGTCGACCAACTGCACGGCGCCCTGGACCAGCGCGGCCTGGCCTGTTTCCTCGAATCCCGGGCGGGTGAGAAGGCGGCGGCCGGTGGCCGGTGTGAAAGGCACGGCGATCTGCAGTTTCGGATAGTAGTGCCCGCCGGCGCGTTCATAGGCATGGGCGAAATTGTGGTCGAAGATGTATTCGCCCTGGCTGTGCGACTTGGCGTAGAGCGGCGCGCAAGCGATGGCCTGATCGTCCATATAGGCCACAAGATAGCGCGGCTCCCAACCGGTTCGGGGGCCGACTGAGCTGCTGTCTTCGAGCGCCTTGAGAAAGCGGTAGCTGGTGAAAGGATCGGCCGGGGGGCCGCCATCCGCGGCCTCGGGACAGGCGCAGGCATCCCACTCGGCCGCGTCGATCTGGCCGAGGGTGGTGAGAGCGTGGATCTCGATGCTGGTTTCGCCGTCCATGATGAAGGAATATCGGGGCCTTCCCCGGCCCGTTCAAGCGGGAAGCGGGGCGAGGTACTGTTCGAAGGTGATATTGTCGACGATCCTGCGCGCCTCGGCCTCGATTTCGGGCGAGGTGACGGTCCAGCACAGGATGGCGGCCCCTGCGGCGCGCAGTTCGGACAGGCGCGGATTGTGCAGGTCGGCCACGTCATGAGACACGAACGAGGCGCCGACGCGGTCGTAATCGGGGATGGCCGCCAGGTGATCGCAGGTGGTCTGGGGCAGAAGCGGCCAATCGCCGGGATCATAGGCGCAGGTGGTCAGCCCACGGGGCACATCGGGCGCCAACTGCGCCATTGCGGCCACCGCATGCGGGTTGAAGGACATCACCGCCACAGGCCCGCGATAGCCCGAAAGCGCCTGCGCGGTGGCGTATTCCAGCGGGCCGACATCGCGGCCCATAGCGCCATCCTGATCCTTGAGTTCGATCAGCAGGGGCGCGCGGCCAGCGACGAGATCGAGCATCTCGGGCAGCGTTGGGATGCCTTCGCCATCCCCATGCAACAGGGGGATTTGCGCCAGTTGATCGGCGCTGTGCATGCGCACCGGGCCGGATTGCCCGGTGAGGCGGGCAAGCGCGTAGTCGTGAAAGACCATCGCCTGCCCGTCGCTGGAGAGTTGCAGGTCAAGCTCGATGCCATATCCCGCCTCGATCGCGGCGCGAAACCCCGCGCGCGAGTTCTCCGGGCGCCTGTCGGACGTGTCGTGCAGTCCGCGATGCGCGAAGGGCACGCGGCGGAACACCGGGTCGAGCGGGACCATTGACCTTAGCTGATCTGGAAGATCGCTTCAATCTCGACGGCGACGCCAAAGGGCAGCGCGCCGGCCGAGACGGCCGAGCGGGAATGCCGGCCGGCATCGCCGAGGGCTTCGACCAGGAAGTCCGAACAGCCGTTCACGACCTTGGGCTGATCGCCGAAATCGCCAGTGGAGTTGACGAACCCGGTGAGCTTCACGACGCGTTTGAGGCGGTCGAGATCGCCGCCGCAGGCGGCCTTGGCCTGGGCCAGCAGCATGATGCCGCAGAGCTTGGCCGCGGCGGCGCCGGCTTCGACATCCATGTCATCGCCCAGCTTGCCCTTGACCAGCCCGTTTTCGTCCATCGAGACTTGGCCCGACACGAAGACGAGATCGCCCACCTGGACGAAAGGCACGTAGTTCGCGGCGGGGGCGGCGGCGTCGGGCAGCGTGACGCCCAGTTCGGCGAGGCGGGATTCGATTTTCGAGCTCATCGCGGGTCTCCTTGTGGCTTCGAGTCGCGGTGACGCTAGTGCAAAGCGGCCCGAAATGGAAAGCCCATTCCAGGCGCCGTGTCAGCTTTCGCGGAAGGCCTTGGAAAAATAAACCGTGAAGGGCCGCAGCAGATAGGCAATCGGGGTGCGATCATCGGTGCGGATGAACGCCTCGACCGGCATGCCAGGCACGAGCGAGGTGCCCTCGGGCAGGCGTTCACGCTGGTTCTCATCGAGCACGATTTCTGTTCGATAGTAGGTCAGCCCGGTCCTATCGTCCGAAAACGCGTCGGGCGAAACGAGCGCGACATGGCCCACCAGTTCGGGGGTTTCACGTTGATCGAACGCCGAGAACCGCAGGCTGACTTCCTGGCCGACATAGACCATGTCGATATGGATCGGCTCGACCTGGGCGGTAATCACGAGCGGACGATCCTGCGGGACGATGAAGAGCACCGGATCGGCCGGACGGATCACAGAGCGCGGCGAGAACACGGTCAGCCCGTAGACCACGCCGGAGACCGGTGCGGTGATATCGAGGCGGGTCATGCGTTCGATGATTGCGCGGCGCTCTTCGCGCAGTTCCAGCTCGCGGAAGCGCAGATCGCGCAGCTGCGAGATGGACTCTTCGCGGCGACGGGTATCGAGCTTGAGCACCTCGATCTCGATCTCGGTGATGCGCTCTTCGGCCTGCGCCTTGCGGGATTTCAAATCGCCGACCTGGCCGGCAAGCCGCGCTTGTTCGCGCTGGAGGTTCAGGACGCGCGACGCCTGGGCCAGGCCCTTTTCGAACAGGTCCTGCTGGTTCGCGAGTTCCTGCTCGATCAGGGCAAGCTGGGTTTCCAGCGCGGCGGACTGCGCCACGATGCCCTCGATCTGGTCGTCGAGCTGGGCGCTGCGCCGGCCAAGTTGTTCGATCTCCTTGTCGATCGAGGCCTGCCGGGCGGCATAAAGGCGGGTATGCCCGTCCATCAGTTCGCGCACATCGGCGTTGCTGTTCGACACCTCGATCAATTCGGGATCGAAGGTTATCTTCTCGGCGCCGTCGCGTTCGGCTTCGAGCCGCCCGCGGCGGGCCATGATTTCGAAAAGCTGGCTTTCGAGGATGGTTTTCTGCGATGCGAGTTCGACCGGGTCGAGCCGGATGAGGACCTGTCCGACAGTGACGGTGTCGCCTTCATCGACCAGAACCTCGGCGACAACCCCGCCGTCCGGGTGCTGGACCACCTGGCGATTGCGATCCACTTCGATCCGACCGCTGGCGATGACCGCGCCGGCGATTTCGCTGAACACGGCCCAGGAGCCGAACCCGCCCACGAGGATCAGCAGGCCCAGGAACCCGATAAACAGCGGCAGGCGCGCCGACCAGGGTTTGGATTTTTTCGGCGCGTCGACCTTCTTCAGCAGCGGAGCAGCGGGCGTGCCGGGTTTGGCCTTTTCCGCGGGCACCTTGACCGGTTCGATCTTGGCAAGGGGTTTCTTGCCGTCTCCTTTGGCGGGCGGTTGGCCGGCTTCGGCCTCGGGTGTCTTGTCGTCGTCGGCGGCCATCAGCGGACCCCTCCGGGAGATTGGGATTTCTGGATTTGCTCAGCGTTCTGGACCATTTTCGAGAGCACCTCGTCGCGCGGTCCGAAGGCGGCGCGGGCGCCGCTGTCAAGCATCAGCAGCAGTTCGCATTCCTGGATGGCTGCCGGGCGGTGCGCCATGATGATGACGGATTTGCCCTCGCCTTTCATCGCGCGGATTGCCTTGTTCAGCGCCATCGAACCTTCGTTGTCGAGGTTCGAGTTGGGTTCGTCCAGAACGATGATAACCGGGCTGTCATACATCGCGCGCGCCAGGCCGATCCTCTGGATTTGCCCGCCCGACAGACGTCCGCTGGCTGCGGTCACCGGCGTGTCATACCCGTTGGGCAGTTGCAGGATCATTTCATGCGCGTCGGCCTTCTTGGCCGCGGCCACGACCTTTTCGGCATCGGGTTTGCCGGAAAGCTTGGCAATGTTTTCGGCGATCGTGCCATCGAAAAGCTGCACGCGCTGAGGCAGGTAGCCGATGTGGCGGCCAAGCACCTCGGGCTCGTACTGATCGAGGGAGGCGCCGTCGAGTCGGATCTTGCCGCCTGCGGGACGCCAGACCCCGGTGAGTGCGCGGGCGAGTGTGGACTTGCCGGCACCGGACGGGCCGATCACGCCCAGCGCCTTGCCGGGTTCCAGGCGGAAGCTGACCATGCGCAGCGAGGCCTGCGCCTGCCCCGGGGGCACGACGGTAAGCTGTTGCACGTCCAGCAGCGCACGGGGCTGGGGCAGCGCGGTCTTGGGCTGTTCGGCGGGTACTTCGCCCAGAAGCAGGGCCAGGTTCGCCCAACCGCGGCGCGCGCGGTCGAAAAGCGGCCACTGGCCGATGGCCATCTCAATCGGGGCAAGGGCGCGACCCAGCAGGATGGAGCCCGCGATCATGGCGCCGGGCGTCAGTTCGTTCTGCAGCACGAGATAGGCGCCGACGCCGAGCATGGCCGATTGCAGGAACAGCCGGAATGTCTTGGTCGCCGAAGAGAAGCTGCCGCCGAGATCAGCCGAGGACACCTGGTAGGACAGCGCCTGTTGGCGGCTTTGCTGCCAGCGGTCGAACGCGGCCTGGCGCATGCCCATGGACTGAACCATCTCGGCCTCGGTCCTGAGTTGCTCGGCCATAACCTCGGCCTGCATCGTCGCCTGGGTGGCCTGGCCCAGCGGGCGGCGCGAGACTTTCTGGTTGATGATGGTCACGACGATCAGAATACCACCGCCGCACAACGCCAAGTAGCCGAGCCATGGGTGGAACAGGAAAATCGCCATGATGAAGAAGGGTGTCCACGGGATATCGAAGACCGACATCAACGCGGGAGACGTCATCAGGCGCTGGATCGATTCGAGATCACGCAGGCCCGACGCGGTTTCGTTGGTGCCGCGCAGCGCGGTCTTGCGGATCACCGCATCGAAAACCCGCCGATCCAGCCGCGACTGAAACCGCGCGCCGACGCGGCCCATGATGCGGCCGCGCGCGAAATCGAGAATGCCCATCATGCCGTAAAGAAAGGCGACAAGAAGCGACAGCGCGATCAGCGTTGCCACCGAGCGCGAGCCCAAGACACGGTCATAAACCTGAAGCATGTAGAGCGGGCCGGTGAGCATCAGCAGGTTGACGAAGAAGCTGAAGAGACCGACCGCCCAGTAGAGGCTACGGCTTTCCCGGCGGGCCGCGCGCAGTTCTTCCCTGCCCGCGGCGAGTTGTGCTTGGTTCGTGGGCATCATTTTGCTTGGGTCCAACCGTATCGTTTCGTTTTTCTATTTCGCGTACTAGAATGCTGGCTGCAAGGCCCTGTCTCCATTCTGCCACAAAACCGAACGAAGCCCTGTGGCGGTCTGGGCAATAAAATTCTATCAATTAGATAGCCAATACGCAGATCGTTATGGAAATTCCATTGTTGTTTTCGAACGAAAAATCCGGCTTCGGCTTGAAAGCGCAGGCGCGCAACGCGTTGGCGATTGCGGTCGTAGGGCTGAGTTTCACCCTGTCGGCCTGCAGTGTTCCGGGGCCTGGCGAAGCGCCCGGCGGCATTTACGATCCCTACGAGGAAACGAACCGCAACAATCACGAACTGAACCGCGCGCTGGATCGCAGCCTGGTCCGGCCCGCGGGCAAGGGATACACCCAGTTTGTTCCGGATCCGATCGAAGACAGCGTGTCCAGTTTCGCGTCGAACCTCAGCCTGCCGGGCACGGTGGTGAACAACCTGTTGCAGGGGGACCTGGGCGGGGCATTCCAGAACACGTTCCGCTTCGCCTTTAACACCGTCTTCGGATTCGGCGGATTGGCGGACCCGGCCAGTGAATTCGGGATCGACGAGGTGGAAACCGATTTCGGCGAAACGCTGTATGTCTGGGGGGTGCCCGAGGGCGCCTATGTCGAGTTGCCCGTGCTGGGCCCATCGACCGAGCGTGACGCGGTTGGCAGGGTTGTGGACGTGTTCACCAACCCATTGTCCTATGTTCTGCCGAGTCCCGAAAAATACTATGGAACCGGTGCCGCCCTGGCGTCGAAGCTGGGCGACCGGGGCCGCTATTCCGACACGATTGATACCATTCTCTATGAAAGTGCCGATAGTTACGCACAGGCCCGCATGATTTATTTGCAGAACCGTCGGTTCAAACTGGGCAGTGACGATTCAAGTGCCTATGTCGATCCTTATGATGACCCCTATGGTGACCCTTATGCCGATCCTTACGCAGACCCCTATGCCGACCCCTACGCAGACCAGACGGAGTAACCTGAGCCGACGCGGTCTTGTCGGCGGTTTCATGTCCGGGGTGGCGCTGGCCGCAATGACGCCCGCGCCTGCCTTTGCCCTGACGGCCGACGGGGCCAAACGGCTGGTTGACGCCATCGTTGCCGATATTAACCGCGTGATTGCGGCGCCGACATCGGAGGCCCAGAAAATCCGCGAGTTCGAAAAGATCTTCGTGCGCTATTCGGATGTGCCGACGATTGCACGCTACGCGCTGGGGGTCGATGCCCGCCGCGCGACCAGGGCCCAGATGAACGCCTTTACCAAGGCCTTCCAGGTTTATGTGAGCCGCAAATACGGCAAACGATTCCGCGAGTTCATCGGCGGCAGGATCGAGGTGCAGAAGGCCCGCAAGGTCAAGAATTTCTACGAGGTCAGGACCATCGCGCATCTGCGCGGGGAATCGCCCTTCGAGGTGACGTTCCTGGTCAGCGACCGATCCGGGCGCGACAAGTTCTTCAACATCTTCATCGAAGGTGTGAACATGCTGCTGACCGAGCGCACCGAGATCGGCGCGATGCTGGACAAGCGTCGGGGTAATATCGACGCGCTGATCAGCGACCTCAAGAGCATCAGCTGAGCATTTCGGCGCAGGTAGTGCGCTGTTAGCGGTTGTCTGCGCCGAACAGCCCCCGCAATACGTTTTCGACGGCGCGATTGGTGCGCCGCGATTGGTCGCCGGTCGTGCGGCCGGTGGTGTTCGGGCGGCTGGCCGGTTGTGCCGGGGCCTGCATGGGCAGGGCGCGGGATGGCAGGCCTTCATGCACGCGCACCATTGTTTCGTGCCAGATTTCGGCTGGCAGGCCCGATCCTGTAACGCCGCTGAGCGGTGTGTTGTCATCGTATCCCATCCAGACACCGGCCACGTAATCAGCTGTGAAGCCCAGGAACCACGCATCGCGCGCCGACTGGGAGGTGCCGGTTTTGCCGGCGGTCTGGCGATCTGGCAGGGCAGCGCGACGGCCCGTGCCTTCGGTAACCACCTTGTTCATCATCCAGATCAGTTGTCGTGCGGTTTCTTCGCGGATCACGCGTTCGCGGATGCCGGAGGAGGCCGAGAAGATCGGCTCGCTCTGGCCGAGCAGGTTGAGTTGCGTCATGCCGTAGGGGCCGACGGCGCTGCCGCCGTTGAGAATGCCGGCATAGGCACCTGTCATTTCCAGCAGCGAGGCCTCGGATGCGCCGAGCGCAAGCGCAGGGCCCTGGGCGAGGTCGGACTCGATGCCGAATTGCGAGGCGACGGTGCGCACCACGTCGAGGCCCGCGCTTTGCGCCAGTTTCACGGCCGGGATGTTGAGGGACTGTTTCAGCGCCTCGGTCAGCGTGACCGGGCCGTGGAATTTCTTGTCATAGTTCTGGGGACACCATTCGCCAGACCCGGGGATGTTCACGCAATAGGGCGCGTCCTCGATCACGTCGAGCGGCGAGCGGCCCAGGTCGAGCGCCGCGGCATAGACGAAGGGCTTGAACGACGAACCGGTCTGGCGTTTGGCCATGGTCGCGCGGTTGAATTCGCCTGACACCCGGGTTTTGCGCCCGCCGACCATGGCGCGCACGGCACCGTCGGCGGACATGACCACGATGGCGGCTTGCGCTTCGGAGCCTTCGCGCACCTTGGTTTCGAAGATGGTGCGCATCGCTTCTTCGGCCGCGGCCTGGATGCGCTGATCGAGCGTGGTGCGGATGATCACGTCTTCGGTGGTGTCGCGGGTAAAGAACTCGGGGCCGGTCTGCATCACCCAGTCGGCGAAGTAGCCGCCGGCCTTTTTCTGGGCGGCAGCCGACAGCTGGGCGGGGTTGCTGACGGCAAGGGCGTGCTCGGTATCGCCGAGATAGCCCTGTTCGTGCATCAGCTTGAGCACGGTTTCGGCACGCGCCTGGCTGCGTTCGAGGTTGTTGGTGGGAGCGTAGCGCGTGGGTGCTACCAGAAGCCCGGCCAGCATCGCCGCCTCGGGCGGGGTGACCTGGGCCGCGGATTTGCCGAAATAGCGTTGAGCGGCGGCTTCGAACCCGCGCGCACCGGCGCCCAGGAAGGCGCGGTTGAGATACACGGTGAGAATTTCATCCTTGGTGTATTTCGTCTCCATCGCCAGGGCAAAGATCGCTTCCTTGATCTTGCGCCAGAGTGAGCCCTCGCGGCAGTCGGCCTCATACGCGGCTTCGTTTTTCCATTGCTTTGGATCATAGGGCACGCCAAGGCACAGCAGCTTGGCCGTCTGCTGGGTGATGGTCGAGCCGCCATGCCCGGACAGAGGGCCACGGCCTTCACGCAGGTTGATGCGGATGGCCGAGGCGACGCCGCGGGGGCTAACGCCGAAGTGGCGGTAGAAACGTTTGTCCTCGGTTGCGACGACGGCGTTTTTCAGGTGCGGGCTGACCGTATCGGTGGTCACGACGCCGCCGAATTGATCGCCGCGCCAGGCAAAGACATCGCCGCGTGCATCCAAAAGCGTCACGGAACCGCGCGCGCGGCCATCGAAGAGTTCATCCACCGGCGGGAGGGTGAGCGTGACGTAACCCACTGCCAACGCGATGATGACAGCCGTAATCGCGCCGACACGCCAGCCGAAGCTCCAGAGCAGGCGGAACATCCAGCCGAATACGCCGAGAAACAGAGCCACGATGGGGTTGCGCCGGCGCGCGGCCTTGCGCGGCCGGGACTTGGCCTTGGGTTTCGATTTGGCCTTGGCCTTGGATTTCTTGCTGGCGGTCTTGGACGAATACCGCTTGTCAGCCACCAATGGCGGCTTTCTGCGCCGTGAATCACTCATCTTTTGCCCTGCCCGGTGCCTGTTCGTTGCGGCCACAATACAGCCGCGATTGCCAAAAGTAGAGAGGGACATGCGCGGCCCTCACTTTTTGAAATGCCTAAAAATTAGTCATTTAGAATGGAATGCACATTTATTAGTCGCGTAGGTTGGATTCAGCGCGGAAAACCCGGGCGTTTTCCTTCCGGCCACGGCGTCAGCAGGTTTTTCTGCACGTGCAACATGGCCGGGCAACCGGCGACATCACAAGGGGAATCGAGGTGAAACTCATCATTGCAACGATCAAGCCGTTCAAGCTCGAGGAGGTGCGCGAGGCGCTCACCGAAATCGGCGTGCGCGGCATGATGGTAACCGAGATCAAGGGGTTCGGCTCGCAATCGGGCCATACGGAGATCTATCGCGGCGCCGAGTATGCCGTGAATTTCGTGCCCAAGATCAAGCTGGAAATCGTGGTGAATTCGGCGATGGCCGACCAGGTCATCGAGACCATCACCAAAACCGCCCACACCGGCAAGATCGGTGACGGCAAGATTTTCGCGCTGGATGTGCAGCAGGCTGTCCGCGTGCGCACGGGCGAAACCAACGAAGACGCAATCTGAAGCGTGGGGAAGAAAGACATGAAAACGAATACTCTTACCAAACTTGGCCTTGCGGCGGCGCTGATCGCGCTTCCGGGGCTGGCCGGCGCGCAGGAGGCGGACGTGACGCCCCCGAACGGCGAAATCGGCTATATCTTCACCACGTTCATGTTCCTCGTCACCGGCTTCCTGGTGATGTGGATGGCTGCGGGCTTTACCATGCTCGAAGCGGGGCTGGTGCGGCAGAAGAACGTGACCATGCAGCTCACGAAGAACATTGCGCTCTTCTCGCTTGCGGCGCTCATGTACTACCTGATCGGTTACAACCTGATGTATCCCGGCGATGGCTGGAGCATCGACGGCGTCCTGGGGGCGTTTTCGCCCGCGGCGATGGAGCCCGTGGGCCTGGCCGATACGGAAACTGATCTGACCTATGCAAGCGTGGGTTCGGACTTCTACTTCCAGCTGATGTTCTGCGCCACAACGGCCTCGATCGTGTCGGGCACGCTGGCCGAACGGATCAAGCTTTGGCCGTTCCTGATCTTCGTGATCATCCTGACTGGTCTGATCTATCCGATCCAAGCCTCGTGGAAATGGGGCGGTGGTTTCCTTGATGCAGGTGGTTTCCTTGATTTCGCCGGTTCGACCGTCGTGCACTCGGTGGGTGGCTGGGCGGCCCTGGCTGGTGCGCTGATCCTTGGCCCGCGTCTGGGCAAATACAAGGACGGCCGCGTGCATCCGATGCTGGGTTCGAATCTGCCGCTGGCGACGCTGGGTACGTTCATCCTGTGGCTGGGTTGGTTCGGTTTCAACGGTGGTTCGCAGCTTTACATGGACACCGCCGGTAACGTGGCCGACATCAGCCGCATCTTCGCTAACACCAACACCGCAGCCGCCGGTGGCGCTATTGCCGCGCTGATCCTGACGCAGGTGATCTACAAGAAGGTCGACCTGACGATGGTTCTGAACGGTGCGCTGGCTGGCCTCGTGTCGATCACGGCCGAGCCGCTGACCCCGGGTCTGGGCTTTGCAACGCTGATCGGTGCCGTGGGCGGTGTGATCGTGGTCTTTGCGGTGCCGTTCCTGGACAAGCTGAAGATCGACGACGTCGTCGGCGCTATCCCGGTGCACCTGTTCGCCGGTATCTGGGGCACCATCGCCGTGGTTCTGACCAACCCCGACGCAAGTCTCGTCCAGCAGATCTACTCGATCGTCGTGGTCGGCATCTTCGTCTTCGTGGTCTCGGCCGTGGTGTGGTTCATCCTGAAGGCCATCATGGGTATCCGGGTCTCGGAAGAGGAAGAGATCAACGGTCTCGACCAGGCAGAGCTTGGCATGGAGGCCTATCCCGAATTTGCCAAAGGCTGAGCACCTCCTCCCGCTCAGTTTTGACAAACCGGCCCGGGCGTTCGCGCCCGGGCCTTTTGCTGTTCCGGCTCAGTCGGCCTTGGGCAAAACCTCTTGCGGGGCACCGGTGGCCATGTTGGTGCCGATATAGGGCAGTTTCGCTTTCTTCCAGCCGGCCATGCCGCCTTCGATATGGGCGATCCGGTCGAACCCTGCCTCGATGCAGGCGCGGGCCACTTTTTCCGAGCGCACGCCCGAGCCGCAATGAAACACGATCCGCTTGTCGCTCTGGCCGGGCAGTTTGTCGGCGCGGAAGAAGGACATCGGCAACAGAAGCGCGCCGTCGATATGTTCGAACATGTATTCCTGCGGCGTGCGCACGTCGATCAGGACGATCTCGTTCTTCTTGAGGGCTTCCTGGGCCTCTTCGGGTGTCCAGGTTTCGAACGTGGCGGTGCCGACGGCTTCGGTTTTCATGGCGCGTTTCCTTTCGCTGGGTTGGTCGATCCTGCCGCGCTACCTAGGCCGCGGCGACAAAACTTTCAAGAAACGGAATATTTTTGCCGGCGTGTTGGCGGAACTGGTCGAATCGCGGCGGGGCATGCTAAGTGTTGTGGCATGCCCGAGCTGAGCCCCCAGATAAGCGAAAACCGCCCCGTCATCCGCCAGTTGGATGATTCGGCGATCAACCGGATCGCGGCAGGCGAGGTGGTGGAGCGGCCGGCCAGCGCGGTGAAGGAGCTGGTCGAGAACGCCATTGATGCCGGGGCGACGCGGATCACGGTTGACTATGCCGATGGGGGCAAGACCCTGATCCGGGTCAGCGATGACGGCTGTGGCATGACGGCGGCGGACCTGCCGCTGGCGCTGAGCCGGCATGCGACGTCGAAGATCGACGGGTCGGACCTGCTGGATATTCACACATTCGGGTTTCGTGGCGAGGCGCTGCCGAGCCTGGGCGCGGTCGGGCGGTTGAGCATCACGACGCGGGTGCGCGGCGAGGATGCCGCGCAGGTCGAGGTGTCGGGCGGGTGTATGAGTGCGGTGAAACCGGCGGCCCTGAACGCAGGTACGGTGGTGGAATTGCGCGACATCTTTCACGCGACGCCGGCGCGGCTCAAGTTCATGCGCAGCGACCGGGCCGAGGCGCAGGCTATTGGCGACGTGGTCAAGCGGCTGGCGATGGCCGAGCCCTATGTCGGGTTCACCCTGCGCGACGTGTCCGGCGGGGGCGACGGACGCGTGGTGTTCCGGGCGGACGCGAAAACGGGGGATCTGTTCGATGCGCTGCATGGGCGGCTGGCGCAGGTGCTGGGACGCGACTTCGCCGAGAACGCATTGCGAATCGATGCCGAGCGCGAGGGGCTGCGGCTGTCGGGCTATGCCGCGCTGCCGACCTATTCGCGCGGGTCGAGCGTGGCGCAATACCTGTTCGTCAACACGCGGCCGGTAAAGGACAAGATGCTGTACGGTGCGTTGCGCGCGGCCTATTTCGATTTCCTGAGCCGCGACCGCCACCCGGCCGCGGCGCTGTTCATCGACTGCGACCCGCACCTTGTGGACGTGAATGTGCACCCGGCGAAATCTGAGGTGCGTTTCCGCGAGCCGGGTGTGGCGCGCGGGCTGATCGTCAGCGGGTTGCGCCATGCGCTGGCTGAAGCGGGGCACCGGGCCTCGACCACGGTGGCGGGCGCGACGCTGGGCGCGATGCGGCCCGAGCCGGTGAGCGATCAGGCGCGTATTTACCAGATGGACCGCCCTTCAAGGCCCGCGCTGTCGATGGCCTACCAGGCGCAGGCGCCGCAGATGGAGGCGCCGGGATTTGCCGAGGCGGCCAGTGCACGGGTGGAGCCGGTGATCGACGACGACGCGGCGCCGATGGAGGCTTTGCCGCTGGGCGCGGCGCGGGCGCAGGTACACGAGAACTATGTCATCGCGCAGACCGAAACTGGCATCGTGATCGTCGATCAGCACGCAGCGCATGAGCGGCTGGTTTACGAGAAACTGAAGCGCCAGATGGCGGAAAGCGGTGTCGCGGCGCAGGCGCTGCTGATCCCCGAAATCGTCGAGATGAGCGAGGGGGATTGTGCCCGGCTCATGGAGATTTCCGAGGATTTGCAACGGCTTGGATTGACGATCGAGCCTTTTGGCGGCGGCGCGGTGGCGGTGCGTGAAACACCGGCGATCCTGGGCGAGGTGAACGCCAAGGCGATGCTGGGCGATATCCTGGACGAGCTGGACGACCTGGGCGAAAGCATCGCCGTGCAGGCGAAGATCGAGGCGATCCTAAGCAGGGTCGCCTGCCACGGGTCGATTCGGTCCGGCCGGAGGATGCGCGCCGAGGAAATGAACGCATTGCTGCGCGAAATGGAGGCAACGCCGCATTCGGGCCAGTGCAATCACGGGCGGCCGACCTATGTGGAACTCAAGCTCAAGGACATCGAGAGGCTGTTTGGCCGGACATGATCGAGATTAACGGCCATATCCTAACAGAAGTTGAACTGGCCGCGCTGGCCGGTGGGCTGGTGCTGTTGCTCATGCTGATCCTGCTGATTTTCGCGCTGCGCGCGGCGGGGCGGACGGCGCGGGCGACCGAGCCGCTGGTGCACCAGATGGGCGCGCTGGGCCAGCGGGTGCAATCGCTGTCGGACGGGCAGCAACAGCTGGCCGGCGGGCTGAGCCATGTGAGCGAGGCGCAGGCCAAGGCGCAGGCGCAGATGCTGCAGCTGATGGAAAAGCGGTTGGCCGATGTATCGGGCAAGATGCAGGAGAACCTGCAGGGCAGCGCGCAGCGCACGGCGAAGAGCCTGGGCGAATTGCAGCAGCGGTTGCAGGCGATCGACAAGGCACAGGAGAACATCACCAAGTTGTCGGGCGATGTTCTGAGCCTGCAGGACATCCTGTCGAACAAGCAGACACGCGGCGCCTTTGGCGAGATCCAGCTGCACGATATCGTGTCGAAGGCGCTGCCCAAGGACAGCTATACGCTGCAGGCGACGCTGTCGAACGGGAAGCGGGCGGACCTGCTGATACACCTGCCCAACCCGCCAGGGCCGATCGTGGTGGATTCGAAATTTCCGCTGGAGGCCTATGAGGCGTTGAGGCGCGCCTCGACCCAGGGGGAGCTGAACGAGGCGGCGCGGGGCATGCGCACTGCGGTGCGCGCGCATATCAAAGCGATTTCAGAGCGTTATATCCTGGAAGGCGAAACCGCCGACGGCGCGCTGATGTTCCTGCCGAGCGAAGCGGTCTATGCCGAGCTGCACGCCAATTTCCCCGAACTGGTGCGCGAAGGGTTTGCTGCGCGGGTCTGGATCGTGAGCCCCACGACCTGCATGGCGACGCTGAACACGATGCGGGCGATCCTGAAGGATGCCCGCATGCGAGAACAGGCCGGCGCGATCCGTAAGATGCTGCGGCAGTTGCACCGGGACGTGGAGCTGGTGGTGGAGCGGGTGGACAAGCTCAACACCCATTTCCACCAGGCGCGGGGCGACCTGGAAGGCATCAGCGTGGCCGCCGAGAGGGCGGGCAAACGCGCGGCGAAACTGGACAATTTCGATTTCGAGGAACTGTCCGCCGACGAGCCCGGCGTGGTGCGGCTGACCGGGCCCGAGGCGAAACCTTAACGCCGGCGCGCGGTGCGAAACCGGGGGGTGACATCCGGCTGCAGCCCGGCTGACATGCGTATGACATTCGCGACCGTATGGTGTTAACGCGCGTTAGGTTAATCGAACGTGCGCTGGCAGGACCGCCGCCCCCTCGGCGGACCGCCCACCCACCCGCCCCGGTCCGCCGAGGGGGCGGGCCGCCTTCGGCGAGAGTATTTGTGCCAAGAAAGACCGGCGGGGAGACGCGATGCGGCCGGCCGCGTGTTTGCGCCAGATCAAGGACGGGGGATTGCGCGGCGGGAATGTTTGACCGACAATGGCGGCATGCGCGGACAGGAGGGTGAGCCGATGCTGGATATTTCCGTTTACAAGATCGCCCAGGTGATCCTGATGGCGCGCGAGCTGAATCGCGCCGAGGGTGAATTGCGCGGCTTCATCGACCGGCTGACCGAGGAAGAGCAGGCAAGCCTGGTCGCGGTCATGTGGATCGGGCGCGAAAGTTTCGCGGCCGACGAGCTGGAAGAGGCGAAGGCGACCGCGCTGGCCGAGGCGACGACGCCGACGGCGGATTACCTGATCGGTACGCCGCACCTGTCGGATCACCTGGAAAACGGGCTGGACGAGCTGGGCCTGTCGGCGGTCGACGACGAAGACGACCTGGTGCGTGGCGGCTGAACCCTGAAATCAAATTCACGAAAGCCGCGCGGAGGCCCGGGCCAGGCGCGGTTTCCGCATGCTTGTGCATGCCGCTCCGATCACGTTTCGCATCACGCCGGTAAAACGGCGGCGTGAGCCGTGAGTGATGTTTCAGCTGCGATCATTCTGCAACTATTTAAATATCTGAAAATTAATTAAGAATTGGCTTTTTCGCGGCCCAAGGGCGGGTTTTGCGATGCTGCTCGCGGGTGCGCACGCGGCGGTGAGTGAGCGTGTTTTGAAAGCGTGCGGGGCAAGGCACATCTTGGGTGCAGATCGAACGCAACCCCGGCGTTCGGCAGAACCGAAGACGAAACACATGAAAGGAAAGACCCATGAAAACCGCATTTGCAGCTTTTGGCACCGCACTCGTCCTGGCGACCTCGGCTTCGGCCATGGTGGGCCCCTATGAGCGCGCGATTAACGACAAGGCCGCCATGGGGCAGCTGGGCTCAGGTATGCTGGAAACGGTTGAGGTGCGCACCCAGCCGGCGAGCCCCAACGCGGATTGGCGCGCGAGTGGCGAGAAAACGGTGACGGTGTTTGACGCCGACAACACGACGTCGGCCAACAAGCCGGGCCCCTACAGCCGCTGAACCGGACCCTCGGAAACAGGAAAAAAGACCCGGGGCGCGCGCGCGCCCCGGGGTTTTCTTATGCCTGGTCGACGATTTGCAGGTGCTGGGCGAGGTGGTCGATTTCGCCCAGCCAGCGATCGACCAGTTTGGGATCGGACGGCGCGGCGGTGACGCCGGCATGGATTTCGCGGTTCATCACCGATTCGATCGCGAGCGAGACCGGGATCGACACGAGCCGCGCCATGGCGGTGCCGCGCGCATCGCCCCAGGCATCCATCACGTAGGTCTTGTGCCAGACGGTCTTGCCGTCTTTCGCGGCTTCGAGATCGACGCAGAGCACGACGCGGTCGGGCTCGTCCTCGTCATAGGCGTTTTCGGCGAGCAGCTTGTCGGCGATTTCCTGGAGGCGTTCATCGGTGGCGGTGCCGACCTCGTCGAAGATGTCGGCCCAGGCATCGGCCCAGCCGTTGAGGCGCAGCGTGCCGCGCACGAAATCCTTGATCTTCCAGTCCTCGCCGAAGCCGTATTCCCCGATGAAGGGCAGGCTGTCGCGGTTGGGATAGACCTCGAACGCTTCGGGCGTGGGCAGCGGGGCGTCATAGCGCGAGAGCGCGTCCCAGGGTTTTTCCACGTTGAGCTCGGTGAAGTGGCGGATCGAGCGCGAGGGCGAGCGCAGCGCCTTCAGCACGCCCACGGGCGCCCAGGAAAACTTGTAGCGGAAGGCGTTGGCGTGTTTCGGCACGCCGCCGCAATAGGACGTGAAAGAGATGTCGTTGCCGGGCGCGTAGGCATCCGAGGCGCGGTATTCGGCCACGAGCTTGTGCGCCATCAGGTGGTCGATGCCGGGATCTAGGCCGACCTCGTTCACGAAGCAGAGGCCGGCATCGCGGGCGGCCTGATCGAGCGCGCGCATTTCGGGTGAGATATACGAAGACGAGACGAAATGCGCGCCGTGCGCGAGGCACATTTTCGCGATCGGCACGTGCCAGTCGCCGGGCAGCATGGAGACGACGATATCGCCCTTCTGCGTGGCCTCGGCCAGCGCGTCGAGATCGAAGGCGCGGATATCGGTGGCGATGTCACCCACGGTTTCGCGTGCCTTTTCGACCGTCCGGTTCCAGACGGTGACGGGGTGGCCTGCCTCGATCAGGCGCCGAAGGCCGGGGATGGAGGAGAGGCCGGTGCCGCACCAGTGGATCGTCATGTTCACACCTCTTTCAGATGGGTTTCGAATTCCGCGCGGGCGCGTTGCCAGACGCCGGCGCCAAGGTTGGAGAGTTGCAGGAGCGTTGGCAAGAGCTGGGCTGCATAATCCTCGGAGCTTTCCTTGGGCAGCATCGAGGGCAGGTTGTCGATGGCCATCACGTCGAGCGGAGGGGCGTCATGCGCACGGGTGACCGGTGCGTCCCACGAGGTGGCGGCCGAGTAGACCGGCACTGGGTTGTAATCGCTGTCGGGATCGCAGGCGATGTCGCCGATGGCGGTGAGCCTGCGATCAGCTGTCAGCGCCGATTTCGGCACGAAAACGGGCGTGCCGGGCCGGGCAAGGATGCAGTTGAAGAAGAGATCATGGGCGAGGATTTCGGGGAAGGGGCCGCCGTGGGCGGTTTCGGCCATGTCCCACTTGGTGACGCTGATGCCCATCGCCGCGCAGAGGTCGGCCGCGCCGGTGCCGACCCGGCCCAGGGCGCCGATGACGATGGCATCGGGGCGGGCCTTGCCGGTTGCATCGAGGCGCGCGGCGAGATCGTCGAGCAGGGCGTCCTTGTCGGCATAGGCATGGACCGGGCCGCAGATTCCGCCCTGTTGCTGTGCCGCCCAGGCCATGCAGGTGACGGCGGCGCCGGCGAATCCTGCCCAGTAGCCGAAGGCGGCGACACGGCGGCCGGTATCGTCGGTGAGGTATTCCAGGTCATAGAGCGTGCCGCCGCCCTGCTTGAACCGCTTGAGCAGCGCCTTGCCGGAGAACTGGCCCTTGAAGGCGTGGCCGAACATGATGTGGCGATGCGGCAGCGGGGTGCCGTCCTCGGGCAGTTCCTTGAGGCCGAAGATGATCGCGTCGGCCGGAGCCTGCGGCCAGGAATTCTCGGCCGCGATCTCGACGCCCGCGTCGATATAGCCCTGCATCGGAATGGCGCGGGTGCGGCTTTCTTCGATGGTGACGCGGATGCCGGCATCGAGCAGCGCCCGGGCGCCCTCGGGGGTGAGGCCGACGCGGTCTTCGTTGGGGCGCTGTTCGGCGCGGACCCAGAGATGTGTCATGGGCTTGGTTCCTTCCGGCGGGTCAGAGATGGGTTTGGGCGTACTGGCGCTCGCGGTGCTCAAGGTGGGGGATGGCGTTGAAATGCGCAAGCGTCGGGTAGCCGTGCAGCACGTGCAGACGGTGGACCGAGCTGTTCATGATGGTGAGCGCGATATGCGCCCAGGCCTGCACATCAAGCCCCAGGATGCGGCGCACGATGGTGGCGATGACGCCCCCCGAGGTGACCAGGAGCGCGCGGCCGTGCGAGGCGGCGATTTCGTCGATCAGGGTGTCGATGCGGGCGGTGAAATCGGCATAGCTTTCGGGGGCGTCGGCGATTTCATCGCGCTCCCAGGCGCCGAAGACCTGCGGCAGGTGCGTGACATAGCCTTTGCGGGTGGTGGGCAGGGGCAGGCCGTGCTGCTCCTGCATCAGGCGGGCCATGGTGAAATAGCTGAGTTCATTGAGGCGCGGATCGGTAACGAGGGGGGCATGGGCCTCGGCGCCCATGGAACGGGCGGTTTCGATCTGGCGGCGCAGGGTGCCGGCATAGACGCGGGAGAAACGCTCGCCCGTGGTCTGGAAATGCTCGCCCAGCCAGCGGGCCTGCTGGTGGCCGAGATCTGAGAGCTTGTCATATCCGGTTTCGTCGCGGGCCTGCGAGTTGGCCTGTCCGTGGCGCACGAGGGTGATGTGGGGCATGGGCGTCTTGATCCGTAACTGTCGCGCCCTGCTTTAGGCCAGCTTGGCCCGGGTTGAAAGGGTGGCGCGCCAGGGACGCGGTGTTTCGCGCCGCGGGGCCGGGTGGGGGCCAGCCCCCACACCCCCGGGATATTTGGAGCAAGATGAAGGGTGCAGGTGCGGGGCAACTCTTGATCGTTGCGGCCAATACGCGTTTCATTCCCCAATGGCGAATGCGGTTTTCATCCAGAACCCGGCTTCGATTTACAAGGATATGCCGGGCGTGGCGTATCATTTCCCGAAGCGATACCTGGGCTTTGTCGAGGAATGCGTGGGCGACTGGGTGGTGTTTTACGAAGGCAAGGCCAGTGCGTTGGGCTATGTCGCGGTGCAAAAGCTGTCTTCGGTGACGCCGGACCCCGACCTGGCCGACCATTTCTTTGCCTGGCTGGACCAGGGAACCCTGTGGCAGTTCGAACGGGTCGTCGAGCGCAATGATCCGATGGGGGTGGCCTATGAGCGGTCGCTGCGTGGACAGGGTGGGCGCGCGATATCGGGTGGCGCCAGCGTGTCGGCCGTGCGCAGGTTGAGCTTTGCCGAGTTCACGTCGATCGTGTCCGCGGGGCTGCGGCCGCTGGAGGGCCCTGACGCCCTGCCGCGCGATGCGGGGGCGGACGTGGCCGGGACTGACGGCTTTGCCGAAGAGGCGGCGGGCTTTGCGCATCCGGAGCTTGTCGACCTGCGCGAGCGCGTGCTGATGTCGCGGGCCGTGCGGGACGAGTCATTCGCGCGGCAGGTCAAGGCGGCCTACAAGGGGCGGTGTGCGATTTCCGGGCTGGACCTTCGAAATGGCGGAGGCCGGGCCGAGGTGCAGGCCGCGCATATCCGACCGGTAAGTGCGCAGGGGCCCGATATCGTGATCAACGGGCTGGCCCTGTCGGGCACACTGCACTGGATGTTCGACCGGGGGCTTATCGGTGTCGGACCGCATCACGAGATACTGGTATCGGAAAACAAGGTGTCTTCGGAGGTGCGCCAGAGGCTGATTTCGCCGACGGGCAAACTGCACCTGCCCGAGAACCCGCGGCATCATCCGCACCCAGCCTATTTGAAATACCACCGCGAAAACATCTATGGGCAGGTGGCCTGACCAGGTGACTTTATTTATCATGATAAATTGACCGCCGACGCCCGGCGGCGTATGCGTTGCGCAAAAGGAGGGCCCTGACATGATTCCCGTGAACCCCGAGAGATTCCTGGCCGAGTTGCACGAGTTGCGCCGTTTCGGGGCGAGCGGCATTGGCAAGGGCGTGGTGCGGCCGGCCTATTCGGAGGCGGATATTGCCGCGCGGCAGTGGCTGGCGGGCCGCATGGAGGCGGCGGGGCTGCGACCGCATTTCGATCCCGTCGGCAGCCTCTTTGGGCTGGCCGAGGGGCCATCATTGCTGATGGGATCGCATACGGACAGCCAGCCCGAGGGCGGGTGGCTGGATGGTGCGCTGGGCGTGATGGCGGCGCTGGAGGTGGCGCGGGCCAGCCGAGAGGCGGGCGGGCCGCCGGTCTCGGTGGTGTCGTTCGAGGATGAGGAAGGGCGTTTTGGCGTGACCACGGGCAGCACCGTGTGGTCCGGCAAGCTGAGCCTGGAGGTGGCGGACGAGTTGACCGACCGGGAGGGTGAGACATTCGCCGAGGCGCGGGCGCGCATGGCCCACCTGGCCGGCGATTTCGTGGACCCAAAGCAGTTCACCGGGTTCATCGAGATGCATATCGAGCAGGGCCCGTGGCTGGACCAGGCGGGCGAGGCCGTGGGCGTGGTGGAGAGCATCGTGGGCATCCGCGACATGCGCATCACGCTGGAGGGCCAGCAGAACCACGCGGGCACCACGCCGATGCACCTGCGCCGCGATGCGTTCCAGGGGCTTGCCGAATTCAACAGCTTGATCAACGAGCGGTTCCGCAACGTGGTGACGCCGAGCACCGTCTGGACCATCGGCCACGTCAGCCTGCATCCCGATGCGCATTCGATCGTGCCGGGGCGGGCGGTGTTCAGCATGCAGTGGCGCGACGGCGAGGCCGACCGCCTGGCGCGGATGGAGGAGATCATCCGCGAGACGGCCGCCGAGGTGGCCGATCGGCGCGGGCTGGAGCTGAGCTATGGTCCGATGCTGGGGCTGGAGCCGGTGGCGATGGATGCGCGGCTGCGCGGGGCGCTGGAGGCGGCGGCCGAGGAGGTGGCGCCGGGCAACTGGCGCAGCATGCCGTCGGGCGCGTTGCATGACGCGACCAACGTGGCGGTGCACATGCCGGTGGCGATGCTGTTTGTGCCGTCGATCGACGGGATCAGCCACGCGTTCGAGGAAGACACGGACGAGCGCGACCTTGTGGCGGGTCTGAAGGTTCTGGCCGGTGCGGTCGAGCGGCTGCAAAGCTGACCGCACCGGCAGCGTCCGGCCCGGGGAGCGGTGGGCCGGACCTTGGGAGACCCGGGACGCCTAGATCACGCCCAGGAGCCTGAGCGCGAGCGCCACGGTGGATGCGACCGCCAGCGTGAAGACCAGCGTGCGCAGCACCGGGATGCCGAGGCAGTAGATCACGTAATGGGCGATCATGGCGTAGAACCATGTCATCGCCAGCAGGCCCGGATAGGTATCGTCGGGCGCAAGGAGCATGGCCATGACCGCGAGCGGGGCGAAGGCCGTGAAAGCCTCGACCGCGACCTTGTGGGCGCGCATCGCGCGCTGGGCCCAGCCGCTTTGAGGCGTTGCGTTGGGATCGTAATTGGCCATCGCGCCGAAGAGGCCGCGCACCATGATCCGATCGAGAATGTAGGGAAGCCACGCCACCGCCAGCCATAGCGCGGCGAGGATGGTATAGGTTTCGAGTTGGGTCACGCGTCGGTCCCTCCCTGTGCCAGGTAGCGGTTCTGACGCCGCGCCCGCGGAAAGGTTGGGCCTTTCTCGTTGACCGGAAGAATACCTCAAATTTTACGAATCCGCTACATTTATGTGCAAAGCGGGGTGTGGCGCCTAGATATAGATTGTCCGACGCCCGGGTCAGCCCCAGCTGACATCGCCTAGGAAGATGTAGCCGGCGCCGTATATGGTTTTGATCAGGCGGGGGTTTTTCGGGTCTTCGCGCAGCTTGGTACGCAGGCGCGAAATGCGCACGTCCATTGCGCGGTCGAAGCTTTCTCCGGCAGCCCCGCCGAGGCTTTCCTGCATCATCGCGCGGGAGATCAGCCGCTTGGGCCGTTCGAGAAAGAGGCGCAGCACCTCGCCCTCGGCATGGGAGAAGGGGGTTTCGGCGCCGTCGCTGTCGGTGAGGATGTAGCGATCGAAATACGCGGTCCAGCCGTTGAAGCGGGCGGTATCGCCGGTTTGCGCGGTGGGGCCCGGTTTGCGCAGGCGGGCGCGGATGCGGGCGACGACCTCGGCCGGGTCGAAGGGTTTGATGATATAGTCATCGGCCCCCAGTTCGAGTCCGGTGACGCGGTCCTGCACCTGGGCGCGGCCGGAGATGATGATGACGATGGCGCCCTGTTCGAGCGCCAGGCGATGCACGAGTGACAGGCCATCGCGGTCGGGCAGCGACAGGTCGACGAGGCAGACATCGGGCGTGGTGGTCTTCAGCGCGGCCTCGAACTCGGTCGCGCGGGCAAAGCCCATGGTGCGGAAGCCCGCCTCTTCGAGCGCGTCCGACAGCATGGTGCGGATCGCGGGTTCGTCGTCGAGGATGGTGACGAGGGGGGCGTCTGTCATGGTCTGGTGTCCTCGCGCAGGCCGGGCAAGCGAGGGGCGCTGCCCCTCGCGCTCCCCGGGATATTTTCAGCAAGATGAAGTGGCAAGGGCCTGGTTGGAAAGAAAGCCGGTCAGAGCCTGGTCGGAGAAGGGCTTGGCCAGAACCGGCGCGCGGGAGAGCGCGGCCTGGTGCAGCGGGTGGGAGGCGGGCAGGGATGTCATCAGGAAGCAGGGCGGGTGCGGGTCGGGCAGGCGGTCGATGAGATCGACGCCCGTGGCGTCGCCTTCGAGCGAGATGTCGCTGAGGATGAGCGAAATGTCGGGGATCTGGGCGGCGAGCGCGAGGGCTTCGTCGACCGAGGCGGCCTCGATCACGGTGTGGCCGGCGCCGGTGAGCATGTCGCGCACCGAGGCGCGCAGGTCGGGGCTGTCCTCGACCAGGAGCACGAGGCCGGGCGCCATCGCGGCGGGGGCCGGCCGGAGCGGCAGGCGCAGGGCGACCTGTCCACCGGTGTCGCAGTTCGACAGCGTTGCCCGGCCGCCGGCGAGTTTCGTCATGTCGTAGACCATGGCGAGGCCGAGGCCCGAGCCTTCGCCGCCCTTGGTGGTGAAGAAGGGCTCGAACCCGTGGGCAAGGGCATCGGCGCTGAACCCGGGGCCGGTATCGCACACCGAGAATTCGGCCCAGGTGTTCTGGACCGTGCGGGCGGTAAGGGTAATGCGCCCGCCGGCCGCGCCGCAGGCATCTCGGGCGTTGAGCACGAGGTTCAGAAGGCTGTCCTGCAGCATGCCGGCATCGAGCATGATCGCCTCATGGGCGATGAGGTTGTTGATTTCGAGCGTGATGCCGGCCGGCAGGGTGGAGCCGGCGAGCGTTTCGAAGTCGCGCAGGAAGGCGGGCAGGTCGGTGGGGCGGGGGTTCACTTCGCGCGCGCCGGTGACATCGGCGATGCGATTGAGAAGAGAGCCGCCACGGCGCGCGGCCGATAGCGTGGCGGCGATCAGCTCGTCGGCGACATCGGGCAGATCCATGCGCTGCAGCCGCGACTGCATGCCGAGGATGATTGTCAGGAGGTTGGAGAAATCATGCGCCAGCCCCGAGGTGAGTTGCGCCGCCATTTCGCGGCGGCGGGTCTGCTGGAGCGCGGCGCGGGTCTGGGTTTCCTCGGTGATGTCCATTGACAGGATGTAGACGCCGCCAGTGCTTTCGTCCGGGGTGAGCGCCACGCGGATGCGGCGAGAGGACGGGTCATGGTTGAATTCGAATACCGCGGGCTGACCGGCGAAGGCGCGGTCGAGCTGGGGGCCGATGACCGACCAGGGCTGCGGGCCGAGCACATCGGCGGCGTGTTTGCCGATGATGTCGGTCTGGCTGCCGGGCATCACAGAGGTCAGCCGCCTGTTGGAATAGGTATAGCGCCGGTCGGAGCCGACATGAGCGATATGCGCGGGCATCATCTCGGCGGTCAGTCGGGTGCGCGCCTCGGCCTCGGTGATCTGGCGCTTGGCCTCTTCGAGCGCGGTGACGGTGGCGGCGAGTTCGCGGTTGGCGGCGGAGAGTTCCTCGGCATGGGAAAGGAGCTGATCAGACAGCTCTTCGGAGCGGGCGCGCAGGAGCTGCTCGGCGCGTTTGGGGGCGGTGATGTCGGTATAGACCGCGACCCAGCCGCCTTCGGGCAGGGGGGAGCCTTCGACCGAGATCCAGCGGCCATTGGCGCGCGGGCGTTCCATGTAATGCGGCTCGAAGGCGCGGGCCTGTTCGACCCGGGTGGCGACGAAGCGGTCGATATCGTCGATCGGCCCGTATTCGCCACGGGTGGCGAGATAGCGGATGGTTTCCGAGAAGGAGGCGCCGGGCGTGGTGAGCTGCGCGGGCAGTTCGAACATGTCGCGGAACTGCGCATTCGACACGACAAGGCGCAACTCGCGGTCATAGATCGAGAGCGCCTGCTGAATGAGGTTCAGCCCGGCCATGGTCATGGCGTGGGTGTCGGTACTGCGCTCCTGCATGGGGCCTCCTGGGCAGGGAGGTAGCGCAAAGGGGCCATTGTGGGAAGGGCCCGCGTGATGCGCGAAGGCGCGTCACCCGGTCATGCGGTCGGCATGTGGCGCGCGGTTAGTGGCACCGATCGGGATAGGTTTTGCAATACGCGACATTGCCCGCGGCCCCGACGAGTGCGCCGGCAGCGACGCCGCCGCTGAGCACGACCGCCGCGCCAACCCCGGCCCCCGCGCCGAGCACCGATTGTTCGGGCAGGTTCTGCCCGCATGCGGCCAGGGCGAACAAGGTGAGAGTCGCGATGGTCCTGGTGAGTCTGCCTTTCATGGTCGCCTGCCCTTTCCTGAATGTTGCGGAAAATCTGCCTGGAACCTTGAGTATCAGCGCCGGGCGGGAAATCAAGCCGGCACGGACCGGTTCCTTCGGTGTATTGACGCATGAAAGGGATGAACCAGAGCGCCTGCCGGCCGGTATGGCGTGGAGACGAATGCCCCTCCCGGGGGTATGCCGGAATGGGGGCTTCGGTGGGGTTTCCGGCGCCTGGCCGCTGTTACAATTCGTTAGATTCCGGAAATCTTGGAGAAAAAGTTGACGGCGAGCGTCAGACGCGCACCCTAGAGGCCCGGGAGAATCACCCGTGGTAATGGGGACCACCCGCGGGGGAGCGGGGAGAGGGAGGACACGAATTGGCACAACCGTCTGAGACGGCCGGTGGGCTTGAGTCCATTCCGGCGCTTTTGCTGCGGAACGCGAAGCAGTTCGGCGACAAGGCCGCCTATCGCGAGAAGGAATTCGGCATCTGGCAGAGCTGGACCTGGGCCGAGACCGAGAAAGAGATCGAGGCGCTGGCGCTGGGGCTGATCAACCTGGGCGTCAACGAAGGTGATTTCATCGCCATCATCGGCCGCAACCGGCCGCATTTCTACTGGTCGATGGTCGCCGCGCAGAGCGTGGGCGCGATCCCGGTGCCCCTCTACCAGGACAGTGCGGCCGAAGAGATGGCCTATGTGCTGGAGCATTGCGGCGCGCGTTTCGCCATCGTCGAGGACCAGGAGCAGGTCGACAAGGTGATCGAGATCCAGGAGCGCCTGCACCAGTTCGAGCACATGATCTACATCGATCCGCGCGGCCTGCGGAAATACGACCACCATGCGCTGCATGAATTCAGCCATGTGCAGGATCAGGGCCGGGCGGCCCGCGACGAGTGGATCGAGGACCTGAAAGCGCGCCGCGCGAAGCTGACCTATGAGAGCCAGTGCGTGATGCTCTACACCTCCGGCACCACCGGCAAGCCCAAGGGCGTGGTGCTGTCGAACCGCAACATCATCGTTTCGGCCAAGAACTCGGCCGAGTTCGACCACCTGGGGCCGGGCGACGAGGTGCTGGCCTATCTGCCGATGGCCTGGGTGGGCGATTTCATCTTCTCGATCGGGCAGGCCTACTGGACGGGGTTCTGCGTGAACTGCCCCGAGTCCGCGGACACGATGATGACCGACCTGCGCGAGATCGGGCCGACCTATTACTTTGCCCCGCCGCGCGTGTTCGAGACCCAGCTGACCAACGTGATGATCCGGATGGAAGATGCCGGCAAGTTCAAGAAGCGGATGTTCGACCGCGCCATGGCGCATGCCAAGAAGGTGGGCCCGAATATCCTGGACGGCAAGCCGGTGGGTTTCATGGACCGGCTGAAGTACAAGTTCTACGACCTGATGATCTATGGCCCGCTGAAGAATACGCTGGGCCTGAGCCGGGTGCGCGTGGGCTATACCGCCGGCGAGGCGATCGGGCCGGAGATTTTCGATTTTTACCGGTCGCTGGGCATCAACCTGAAGCAGCTTTACGGCCAGACCGAGGCGTCGGTGTTCATCACCGTGCAGCCCGATGGCGAGGTGCGCGCGGATACCGTGGGCGTGCCGGCCCCGGAGGTCGAGATCAGGATCAACGACGAAGGCCGCATCTATTATCGCAGCCCGGGCACGTTCGTGGAGTATTACAAGAACCCCGAAAGCACCGCCGACACGAAGGATGCCGAAGGCTGGGTCGATACCGGCGATGCGGGTTTCTTCGAGGAAGGCACGGGCCACCTGCGGATCATCGACCGGGCCAAGGACGTGGGCAAGATGGCCGATGGCAGCATGTTCGCGCCCAAATATGTCGAGAACAAGCTGAAGTTCTATCCCGATATCCTGGAAGCCGTGCTGTTTGGCGCGGGCAAGGAATATTGCGTGGCCTTCATCAACATCGACCTGACGGCGGTGGGCAACTGGGCCGAGCGCAACAATATCGGCTATGCCTCCTACCAGGAGCTGGCCGGGCATCCGAAGGTTCTGGACAACATCCAGTCCCATGTCGAGGCTGTGAACCGCTCGGTGGCGGACGATCCGATGCTGTCAGGCTGCCAGATCCACCGCTTCGTGATCCTGCACAAGGAGCTGGATGCCGATGATGGCGAGATGACGCGGACCCGCAAGGTGCGCCGTGCCTTCGTGGCCGACAAGTTCAACGACATTGTCGAGGCGCTTTACAACGGGTCCGATAAGGTGAGCACCGAGACGGAAGTGACATATGAAGACGGGCGCAAGGGCGCGATCAAGGCGACGCTGGAGATCCGCGACGCCAAGGTGGTTCCTGTAACGACGCACAAGGTGGCAGCAGAATGAGCGTGAACGACAACGAACCCTATGTCACCGCCGACGGCCGAAAAATCGGCGGCGTGCTGATGGAGATGAAGAACATCACGCTGCGCTTTGGCGGTGTGAAGGCGATCACCGATATCAGCTTCGACATCCGCGAGGGCGAAATTCGCGCGATCATCGGGCCGAACGGCGCCGGCAAATCCAGTATGCTGAACGTGATCTCGGGCTTCTACATCCCGCAGGAGGGCGAGGTCTGGTACAAGGGCGCGCCGCGGCCGCAGATGAAACCCTACGAGGTGGCGCAGCAGGGCATTGCCCGGACGTTCCAGAACATCGCGCTGTTCGAGGGCATGACGGTGCTGGACAACGTGATGACCGGCCGCCTGAACCACATGAAGACCGGCCTGCTGGCCCAGGCGATCTGGAAAGGTAAGGCGCAGGCGGAAGAGGTGGAAAACCGCGAGGTCGCAGAAAAGATCATCGACTTCCTGGAGATCCAGCACATCCGCAAGACGCCGGTGGCGCGCCTGCCCTATGGTCTGAAAAAGCGGGTCGAGCTGGCCCGCGCGCTGGCCGCGCAGCCGAGCCTTCTGCTGCTTGACGAGCCGATGGCCGGCATGAACGTGGAGGAGAAGGAGGACATGAGCCGCTTCATCCTCGATGTGAACGACGAATTCGGCACGACCATCGCCTTGATCGAGCACGACATGGGCGTGGTGATGGACCTGAGCGACCGTGTTGTGGTGATGGACTATGGCAAGAAGATCGGTGACGGCACCCCTGACGAGGTGCGCAACAACCAGAATGTGATCGACGCCTATCTTGGCGTGGCGCACGACTGAGGGGGGAAAAGGCATGTCAGCAGCATTTCTCAATACGCTGGAAGTGATGGCCAACGGCCTGATGGCCGGGGTGCTTTATGCCCTTGTCGCGCTGGGCTTCGTGTTGATCTACAAAGCGTCGGGCATCTTCAACTATGCGCAGGGCGTCATGGCGCTTTTCGCGGCGATGACGCTGGTGGGCGCGATGGAGGGGCGGGTGCCGTTTTCGCACCTGATCAACGCCGTCTTCGGCACCGAGGTGCACCATTTCGGATGGCACCTGCCGGCGCTTCTGGGCATCGCTCTGACCATCGCGGTGATGGTGTTCTTCGCCTGGGTGGTGCAGCGGGTGATCTTCAAGCACCTTGTCGGTCAGGAGCCGATCATCCTGTTCATGGCCACCATTGGCCTGGCCTATTTCATGGAAGGCTTCGGCGAGACCATGTGGGGCTCGGACATCAAGACGCTGGATGTGGGCCTGCCGCAGGGCGGATCGTTTGCCATCGAGGATTTCACCGCGACATGGGCCGCCGAGGGCGAGCGCTATTACGGGATGTATATCGACAACCTCGACATGGTGGCGACGGTTGTCGCCATCCTGCTGGTGAGCGCGCTGGTGCTGTTTTCACAATACACCAAGCAGGGCCGCGCGATGCGCGCTGTGGCCGACGATCACCAGGCCGCGTTGTCGGTTGGCATCAACCTGAACTTCATCTGGGTTCTGGTGTGGTCGCTCGCGGGGTTCGTGGCGCTGGTTGCGGGCATCATGTGGGGCTCGAAATCGGGTGTGCAGTTCTCGCTGTCGCTGATTGCGCTGAAGGCGCTGCCGGTGCTGATGCTGGGCGGGTTCACCTCGATCCCCGGCGCGATCGTGGGCGGGCTGATCATCGGCGTGGGCGAGAAGCTCTTTGAATTCGCCATTGGCCCCTATGTGGGCGGCGCGACAGAGAACTGGTTCGCCTATGTTCTGGCGCTGATCTTCCTTGTCTTCCGGCCGCAGGGCCTGTTCGGCGAGAAGATCATCGAGAGGGTGTAGGCATGACCAAACTGCTTGCCATCCTCAACGTGATCGCCTGGGCCGGGTTCTGGGCCTTCGGCTATATCGCGCTGACAACGCATTCGCACAACACCAAGGACATGATGACCGCCGCCATTCTTGCCGCGCTTGGCGGGGCGGTGGGCATGTGGGCCTATCTGCGCCTGGTGCGCTACAGCGAAGCGACGGGATATGCCAAGCCGGCAAACCGCGTGGAAAAAACACATCTTGAAGAAGACGAAAACGGGGAGAGCGCCTGATGCTGTATCGTGAGGCCGGGGATTTCAAGACATCCTACACCGATGACGGGCAGACCTTCCCGATCAAGTTCGACCGGATCGGTTACTACGTCGCGCTGATCGTGGCGTTCGCGATCGTGCCCTTCGTGATCAACGACTACTGGGTGAACGCGATCTTCCTGCCGTTCCTGATCTATGCCATTGCGGCGATCGGGCTGAACGTGCTGGTGGGCTATTGCGGCCAGGTTTCGCTGGGCACCGGGGGGTTCATGGCGGTGGGCGCCTATGCCTGCTACAAGTTCATGACCGGGATCGATATCTGGATCGGGGGCGTTCAGTATGCCCTGCCGCCGATCAACATCTTCTTCTCGGTCATCCTGGCGGGGTTCGTGACGGCGATTGTCGGCGTTCTGTTTGGGCTGCCGTCGCTGCGCATCAAGGGCTTCTACCTGGCCGTGGCGACGCTGGCGGCGCAGTTCTTCCTGGTGTGGCTCTTCAACAAGTGGTCCTGGACCTACAACTACTCGGCTTCGGGCCAGATCAGCGCACCGGAGCGCGGTATGTTCGGCGTGCCCGTCACCGGGCCCAATACCGAGGCCTGGGCGACCTACCTGTTCTGCCTGGTGTTCGTCGTGGTTCTGGCGCTGATTGCGCGGAACCTGACGCGCGGCAGCGTTGGGCGCAAATGGATGGCGATCCGCGACATGGACATCGCCGCCGAGATCATCGGGGTGGATCCGCTGAAGGCCAAGCTGAGCGCGTTTGCCGTCAGCTCGTTCTATGTGGGTATCGCGGGCGCACTTTTCTTCAGCGTTTACCTGGGTGCCGTGGAAGTCGGGGAAGCCTTTGGCATCCAGAAATCGTTCCTCGTGCTCTTCATGGTGATCATTGGCGGCCTGGGCTCGATCTTCGGATCGTTCGCGGGCGCGGCCTTCCTGGTCCTTCTGCCGGTGCTTCTGAAAAACGTGCTGGTCAGCGGCCTGGGCTGGCCTACCGACCTGGCCGCGCACCTGGAATTCATGATTGTCGGCGCTCTGATTGTCACCTTCCTGATCCTCGAGCCGCACGGGCTGGCCCAGCTGTGGCGCGTGATCAAGGAGAAACTTCGTCTTTGGCCCTTCCCGCACTGAGGCGGGCGGGCCACAGCCCAATTCGGGGGGGAGAAACCCCGGACAACATCGGAATCAACCAATGGGAGGAGAAACCCGATGAAAATGAAACTGGCCACACTGGCCCTGGGCGCGGTCATGGCCGCGGGCCCGGCGCTGGCAGACCTGACCTTTTCTTCGCTGAGCTATCGCACCGGGCCCTATGCCGCGAACGGCATTCCCTTTGCGGACGGCTATGCCGACTATTTCACGCTGCTGAACGAGCGTGACGGCGGCATCGGCGGCGAGAAGGTGAACCTGGTCGAATGCGAAACCGGCTACAACACCGAGAAGGGTGTTGAATGCTACGAGTCCACGAAAGGCACCGGCGCGCTGGTTTATCAGCCGCTGTCGACCGGCATCACCTACCAGCTGATCCCGAAAGCCACCGCGGACGGCATCCCCGTCCACTCGATGGGTTATGGCCGGACCTCGGCCAAGAACGGCTCGGTGTTCCGCAACATCTTCAACTATCCCGCCAACTACTGGGATGGTGCGTCGATTGCCATCAAGCACCTGCTGGATCTGAACGGCGGTGATATCTCGGGCAAGAGAGTCGCGCTGGTCTATCACAACTCGGCCTACGGCAAGGAGCCCATTCGCACGCTGGAAGAGCTGGCGAAGAAGCACGGTTATGAACTGAGCCTGCTGCCGGTCGACCACCCCGGCCAGGAGCAGAAATCGCAGTGGCTGCAAATCCGCCGCGAGCGTCCTGACTATGTCCTGATGTGGGGCTGGGGCGTGATGAACCAGGTCGCGATCCAGGAAGCCGTGAACATCCGTTACCCAATGGAGAACTTCATCGGCATCTGGTGGTCGGGCTCGGAGAACGACGTGAAGCCGGCGGGTGAAGGCGCGCATGGCTATAAGGCGCTGACCTTCCACAACGTGGGTTCGGATTACCCGATCTTCGACGACATCAAGACGCATGTCGTGGACAAGGGCCTGGCCGCTGGCGCGGGTGACCAGATCGGCACCGTGCTCTACAACCGTGGTCTTTACGCCGCGATGCTGGCGGCCGAAGCCGCCAAGACGGCACAAGAGCTCCACGGCACCGCGACCATCACGCCGGCGCAGATGCGCGACGGTATGGAAGCGCTGTCGATCACCGAAGAAAAGATGGCAGCCCTGGGCATGCCGAACTTCGGTCCGAGCTTCACCGTGACCTGCACCAACCACGGTGGTGACGGCTATGGCGCCGTGGCCCAGTGGGACGCAAAAGCCGGTTCCTGGAGCCTGATCACCGACTACATGCAGTCGGACCAGGACGTTCTGGGCCCGCTGATCAAAGAGGACTCGGAAGCATACGCGGCCGAGAACAAGATCGAAGAGCAGAAGTTCTGCCCGTAAGGCAGTTCAAGGCCCGGCCCGCCAAAACCGGCGGGCCGGGCACCCAAACCAAGTTTCAAGCGAGAGACACCCCATGCTGGATGCCGGTGAAACCCCCCAGGAAACCGTTCTTGAGGTCAACAATATCGAGGTGATCTACAATCACGTGATCCTCGTTCTGAAGGGCGTGTCGCTCAAGGTGCCCAAGGGCGGCATCACGGCCCTGCTGGGCGGGAACGGCGCGGGCAAGACCACGACGCTCAAGGCGATTTCGAACCTGCTTCATTCGGAGCGCGGCGAGGTGACCAAGGGCAATATCCAGTATCGCGGCGAACGCGTGCAGGACCTGGACCCGGCCGACCTGGTGAAGCGTGGCGTGATCCAGGTGATGGAAGGCCGCCACTGTTTCGAGCACCTGACGGTCGAGGAAAACCTGCTGACCGGCGCGTATACGCGTGCGGCTTCAAAGGGCGATGTCGATGCCGACCTGAACATGGTCTACGATTATTTCCCGCGCCTGAAAGAGCGCCGCCGCAGCCAGGCGGGCTACACCTCGGGCGGGGAGCAGCAGATGATCGCCATTGGCCGCGCACTGATGAGCCGGCCCGAGACGATCCTACTGGACGAGCCGAGCATGGGCCTGGCGCCGCAGCTGGTCGAGCAGATTTTCGGCATCGTCAAATCGCTGAACGAGGAGGAAGGCTATACCTTCCTTCTGGCTGAACAGAACACCAACGTGGCGCTGCGCTTTGCACATTACGGGTACATCCTGGAAAACGGGCGCGTGGTGATGGACGGGCCCGCGAAAGAACTGCGCGAGAACCCGGATGTGAAGGAATTCTACCTGGGCATGTCGGACGAGGGGCGCAAATCGTTCCGCGACGTGCGCAGCTATCGCCGCCGGAAACGCTGGCTGAGCTGATGTTCCCGACAGCTGAAATACCCAATACCGGGCCGTTTTTCGCGGCCCGTCCGGGAGGGGCTGGCCTAGCCCATCTCGGTGAGGAGGGCGGCTTTCATCTCGGCGATGCGGGCGAGCGCCTCGTCCCGGGTGTTGCGGATGTTGGGCTCGAACCCCTGGCTTTGGGCGCGCAGGCGGATGTCTTCTTCGGTTTCGGAACCGGGTGCGAAGCGGACGGTGCCGAGCGAGGCGGCCTTGTTCAGCCGCTTGCCGCGATAGGCGTAGCGGACCCAGGCACCCGGCAGGATCTGGCAGCCTTCGAGATCGACGAGAAAGAACCACTTGCGGTCGCTCTCGATGATGCGCTCTTCGATGTAGTCGTAGAAATCATCGACGTCGCGGGCGTGGTGGAAGGTGAAATGCGAGAAGTCCACATGCATGATCGGCCCGTCGGGATCGAAGGAAATACGGCGGACGAAATCGGCCAGCGTGTAATTCGGATCATGCACGATCCGGGCGCGGCGGCTGGACGGGAGTTCGGCCAGGCGGGCGAGCGCGGCATCGCGATCGGCGAAAAGGTTGGGGTCGAAGCGTTCGGTGTTGGCGTCGCGCTGGATCTGGGCGCGGGTTGCCTCGGACGCGTCGAAGCGGACCGAGCCCATGGAATGCGCGAGGTTGAGCGCCTTGCCCCGGCGCGAGAACGCGACCCAGGCCGAACTGTCGATCACGCAGCCGGAGTAGTTGACGAGGAAGAACCACTGGGTTTCGCCAGTGGCGGCGATACGTTCCTCGATCCGGTCGTAGAAGGCATTGACGGTTTGCGAACTGTCGAAGGTGAAGCCCGAGAAATCTGCCTCCATGATCTGAAGATCGTCGTGGAAGGTGATGCGGGTGTCGAATGGGGTGTTTGGCATGATGACTCCTCCGTTTTCCAACACCTGGAAAACGGCGCCGGCTACTCGTCCTGTGGGGGGGATATCACCCGGGGTGACGCTACGGCAACTTGGCATACTGTCGCATACAATTTGATGGAGGTCCGGCCATGAGCGGCTTTTACGATGATCTTGAGACACGGTCGGCGGATCAGCGCGCGGCAGAGCAGTTGGCGGCGCTGAACGCGCAGCTGGCGAAACACGACATGCCGCCGCTGAGCGATCTGGCCGATCTGGCAAAGCTGCCGGTGCTGCGCAAATCCGACCTGTCGAGCCGCCAGAAAGCCACGCCGCCCTTCGGTGCACTGCCGGTGACGAACGTGGCGCATTACTTCCAGAGCCCTGGCCCGATCTATGAACCGGGCGGAATCAGCCATGACTGGTGGCGCTCGGGGCGGGCGATGTATGCGGCGGGCATCCGGGCCGAGGATATCGTGCAGAACTGTTTTTCCTATCACCTGACGCCGGCGGGCATGATGTTCGAAAGCGGCGCAAGGGCGATCGGTTGTGCCGTCGTGCCGGCGGGCACCGGACAGACCGAGCTGCAGGCGCAGGCGGCGCATGACATTGGCGTAACCGCCTATACCGGCACGCCCGATTACCTGAAAATCATCCTGGACAAGGCCGACGAGATGGGCCTGAAGTTGGGCATCACCAAGGCCGCGGTGGGCGGCGGGGCGCTCTTTCCGTCGCTGCGGCAGGAATATGCCGACCGGGGGATCTTCTGCCTGCAGGGCTATGGCACGGCCGATCTGGGCAGCGTGGCCTATGAATCCGAGGCGATGGAAGGGATGATCGTCGATGAAGGCGTGATCGTCGAGATCGTGACCCCCGGCACCGGTGACCCGGTCGCGCCGGGCGAGGTGGGCGAGGTTCTGGTGACCACGCTGAACCCGGATTACCCGCTGATCCGCTTTGCCACCGGCGATCTGAGCGCGGTGATGAAAGGCGCAAGCCCCTGTGGCCGCACGAATATGCGGATCAAGGGCTGGATGGGCCGGGCCGACCAGACGACCAAGATCAAGGGCATGTTCGTGCGCCCCGAACAGGTGGCGGCGCTGGTGGCCAAGCATGACGAGATCATCAAGGCGCGCGTCGTTGCCGGGCGTGAGGGCGAGATGGACACGATGACCGTGCAGATCGAGGCCGAGGGCGGAGACGCCGATGCCTTCGCCAAATCGGCGAGCGAGGTTCTGAAGCTGAAGGGCAAGATCGAGGTCCTGACCAAGGGCAGCCTTCCCAACGACGGCAAAGTGATCGAAGATACCCGCAGCTACGATTGAGGCCGGGGTGCCTGCCCCGGCATGGTTCCGGGGAGGTATGATCATGAAAACGACGCTGATGGCGGTGGTTCTGGCCGCGGGCGGAATGCTGAGCGGGCCGGCCTGGGCGGATGACCTGGCGCTGGTCCTGGCCAATGGCCGCCAGGACGAGGCTGGGCCCGCAGCCGCCGAGGGGCTGGCGGCCGACCTGCGGTCGCGCGGATTTACCGTTTTCCAAAGCATGAATGGCGACGCCCGCGAGGTGCAGGCGCTGGCCGTGCAGTTGCGCGCGATGGCAGAGGCGCGCCCGGATGCCGACAGGATCGTGATCGCCGTGACGGGCCAGTTCGGGCACACGGGCCGCGAGGCGTGGTTGATGGCCGAAGCCACACCGCCGCCCGGGGCGGTTGAGGTGGGCATGGCTGGCATTCCGGTGTCGCCGCTGGTTGACCTGGCGCGGCTGGCGCCCGGGCAGGCCCTGGTGCTGATCGGCACGCCCGGGGAGGCGGCGCCGGTTGGCGCGGGGCTGAGCCGGGGGCCGGGCCGGGTGCGCGCACCGCAGGGCGTGACGGTTCTGACCGGCCCGATGGGAGAGCTGCGCCGGATCCTGCGCGATCGGCTGATCGACGAGGGAATGAGCCTGCGTGATGCCCTGGGTGGGCTGCCAGAGGGCGTTGAGGCGGACGGTTTCACCTCGGCCGCCGTGCGCTTTTCCGAGGCGGCGGAGCCGGGCGGCACCGCGATCGCGGGCGAGAATGCCTATTGGCAGGCGGTCGAGGATATCGGCACGGCCGAAGCGCTGCGCGCCTATGTCGACCGCTATCCCTTTGGCCGGTTCGCGCCGCAGGCACGCGCCCGGCTGGCGGCGCTGGAACAGGATCCGCTGGCCCGGGTGAAGCAGATCGAGGAAGAGCTGAACCTGAGCCGCAACACCAAGCGGCAGGTACAACGCAACCTGTCGCTGCTGGGGTTCGATCCGCGGGGGATCGACGGGCTTTTCGGGCGCGGATCGCGCGCGGCGATCGCGGCATGGCAGACGGCCGAGGGACTGGATGCCAACGGATACCTGACCGCCGAGCAGGTGCAGCGCCTGCAGCGACAGGCCGACGTGCGCGCCGCCGAACTGGAGCGCGAGGCCCAGTTGCGCCGCGAGGCCGAGGAGCGCGCCGATCGGGAAATGTGGGCCCAGATCCGCCGAAACGAGGCTGGCCTGCGCCGGTATTTGCGCGCCTATCCCGACGGTGTGTTCGCCGAAGAGGCGGAGCGACGGCTGCAAGCCATCCTGGACGAGAAGCGCGGGGCATCGGAGGCGCGCGAGCGCGCAGCCTGGGATACGGCGCGCCAGGCGGACACGGCGGACGCCTACCGTGCGTTCCTGGCGCAGCATCCCGGTGGCGCCTTTGCCGATGCGGCCCGCGCGCGACTGGCTGAACTGGAAGAGGAGCAGAACAAGCAGGCCCAGATCGAGGCCTGGAAACGCGAAGAGACCCGCGTTGTGCCAAATGCGGGCGCGCGGATGATCGTCGAGCGGATGCTGGCCGCACAGAACCTCGACGTCGGAAAGATCGACGGCGCGTTCGATCGCCAGACCCGACGCGCGCTGCGACAGTTCCAGCGCGCGCGCAACCTTCCGGTCACCGGGTTCGTCAGCCAGCAGACGATGGTCTTGCTGATGCTGAAGCGCTGATCGCCGCGTCGCCTAGCGTATGAAAACGTAGGTGCCCGGCGCGGGCCCGAGCGGCGGATAGCCGGCGTCAGGCGCGCCCATCGGCGGCGGCTCGATCTGGCCGTCGCTGCCGTGCTCTGCCAGCCAGGCGGCCCAGGCGGGCCACCAGCTTCCCTCTACCGGATCGTGCCGTGCAAACCATGCATCGGGATCCATGTAGAGTTCGCCGGAGGCGTGGTGGCCGATCCGGTAATGCCGGCCCTTATGCCCCGGTTCGGAGACGACGCCGCCATTGTGCCCGCCCGAGGTGAGCACGAATTCAAAATCTGCGTCGGTGAAAAGCCGGGTCTTGTAAACGGACCGCCAGGGCGCGATGTGATCGGTTTCGGTGCCGACGACGAAGATCGGTGCGGAAATATCCTTGAGCGCGATCACCCGGCCTTCGACGGCGAAACGCCCCGCGGTCAGGCGGTTTTCCATAAAAAGCCCGCGCAGATATTCCGAATGCATCTGCGCTGGCATGCGCGTGGCATCGGCATTCCAGGTGCCGATGTCGGTTTGCTGTTCCTCGATCCCCAGCAGGTAGCGCCGCACCGCGCGGGTCCAGATCAGATCTTCGGAGCGCAGGGCGCGGAAAGCGCCGACCATCTGTTTGCGGTCAAGATAGCCCTGGTCGCACATCAGGTCTTCGAGCAGCGATACCTGGCTTTCGTCGAGAAAGAGGAGCAATTCGCCCGCCTGGCTGAAATCGGTCTGCGCGGCCAGGAGCGTGAGCGAGGCGAGCCTGTCGTCGCCATCGCGCGCCATCGTGGCGGCGGCGATCGACAGGATCGTGCCGCCGAGGCAATAGCCGCAGGCGTGGATCTTTTCGTTGCCGGTGATGGTGCTGACCGCATCAACCGCCGCCATCACCCCGTTCTGGCGGTAATCATCCAGCGTGACATTGCGCAACTCGGTGCCCGGGTTGACCCAGGAGATGCAGAAAACGGTGTGACCCTGCCCGACAAGGTAGTTGATCAGCGAGTTTTGCGGGCTGAGATCGAGGATATAGTATTTCATGATCCAGGCCGGCACGATCAGCACGGGTTCGGCCTGCACCGTTTCGGTCTGCGGAGTGTATTGGATCAGCTCGAACAGCTCGTTGCGAAAGACGACATTGCCTTGTGTCGCGGCGATGTCCTTGCCGACGGTGAAATCGCTTTCGGGTGTCAGATCTTCCTGCGCAATCACCTTGAGGAAGTCATTGAACGCAAGAGTTGCCCCGTGGCCGAGGTTCTGCCCGGACGATTTCATCGTTTCCGCGATGACCTCGGGGTTGGTCAGCGGAAAGTTCGACGGTGACGCGACATCCAGAATCTGGCGCATCATGAAACGCACACGTTCGGCATCCTGTGTGCGCAGGCCGGGAATATCGTCGGTGGCATGGTTCCACCAGTCCTGGGTTGCCAGAAAGGCCTGCTGCCAGAACCGGAACGGCGGGTGAGCCCATCCGGGATGGGTAAACCGGTGATCGTTCGAGCCGGGTTGAAACGGGCGTTCATTGGTGTCGGGCAACAGCATGTCGGCGGCCAGTTTCCATGCCGCCTCAACCGCGCGCTCGGCAAGTTCCAGCTGGCGGCCCGGCGCGCGCGACAGGTGCATCGCCCAGTCGCTCCAGGCGCCGGCGGCGGCCTGCGGCGACAAACCACCCGTCATCCGCGCGAGGTTGGCGCGCAACGCATGATCCAGCCCGTCATGCGGGTGGATCCGGCCGTCGCCGGTATCGCGATCAACGGGCACGGCGGGTTTCGCCTGTCCCGGATCAAGCTGTTTGCGCGGATGTGACGTCATGGTGGTATGTCCTTGTCCTGCTGCCGTTCTGTCAGGATGCGCCGATTCTGGCCGGCAGCGATGTCAATTCAATGACATGGCGCAAGATCGGCATGCCGGCGCTGAAAACAAGGTCGCGAAACGAAAAAACCGCCCGGAAACCGGGCGGTTCGATAGAGTATTCGGCGCGGGTTCAGCCCTGGCGGGCTTTGAAACGGCGCTGAGTCTTGTTGATGACGTAGACGCGGCCTTTGCGGCGCACGACGCGGCAATCGCGGTGGCGGTTCTTGAGCGAACGCAGCGAGTTCTTGACCTTCATCGGTCTCTCCTATCTGTCGCGGCGCGGGCCTTGCGCCTTGTTTCTGTCCGGGCGCCTCGGCCGGGCCGAAGCGGTGAATGCGATGGTGGGCGGTACTGGGATCGAACCAGTGACCCCTACGATGTCAACGTAGTGCTCTACCGCTGAGCTAACCGCCCGTGAGACCGATACGAGCCCGGCCCCAATAAAACGGGCGCGGGAAAATCCGCGCCGGTCTGGGGGCTTATAAAAGGAGTCGCACGGGGGATCAAGGGCTTTTGGTCAGCCCCGAATTTGCGTAATGATGATGCATCAGGAGACGCCATGCCGAAGGTTGCCTACGATCTCGTCCACCCCGAGCACCGCTGCACCAGCGTGGTGTTCGCCTCGCCCCATTCCGGGCGGGATTACCCGTGGACGTTCCTGCGCCGCACGGTGCTGGACCAGCACGCGATCCGCACCTCCGAGGATGCCTTCGTCGACCAGATTTTCGACTGCGCGCCGCAATTCGGTGCCCCGTTCCTGCGCGCGGGCGCGCCGCGCGCCTTCGTCGATCTCAACCGCGGCGCGGATGAGCTCGACCCCGCGCTGATCGAGGGCGTGGCCAAGGCCGGGCACAATCCGCGCGTGGCGTCGGGGCTTGGCGTGATCCCGCGCGTGGTGGCCAATGGCAAGGCGATCTACAGTGGCAAGCTGCCGCTTGCGGAGGCGAAGCGTCGGATCGACACCTACTGGCGCCCCTACCACGAAATGCTGCAACGCCAGTTGAACGAGGCGCGCGCGCTTTTCGGCGAGGCGATCCTGATCGATTGCCATTCGATGCCGCACGAGGCGCTGGACACGATCACGCGGGGCGTGAAGAAGCGGCCCGAGGTGGTGATCGGAGACCGTTTCGGCGCCTCGGCGCGGGCCGATGTGGTCGAACGGGTCGAGGCGGCCTTTGCCTCGGCCGGGCTGTCGGTGGTCAGAAATGCCCCGTTTGCAGGGGCTTACATCACCCAGACCTATGGCCGTCCGTCGCGCAACCAGCATGCCGTGCAGATCGAGATCGACCGCTCGCTTTACATGAACGAGCAGATGATCCGCCCGAACGGCAACTTCAACGCCTTTCGCCGGCTGATGCGGCAGGTCGTGGCCGAGATTGCCGTTATCGGCCAGGCCGAGGACCGCCTGGCCGCGGAGTGATGTCCAAGGCGGACGCCACGGTTAACGCTGCCGCGACGCAGCGAAGGCGCGGGGGTGATCAGCGGCTGCCGTCCGGCTGACATCCGTGCACCGCCGCAGCGCGGCAAATCTTCACGTGTTCCCGGGTTAACCCACCGTGCGCTCCCCTTCCTGCCCGCCCCCCGGGCCCGCCGCCCACCCACCCGCCCCGGCAGGCCCGGGGGGCTTGGTGTGCGACTTCGGCGCGCGCGCCGGACGAGCTGGTGAATTTGAGTATTTATGCCAAGAAAGAGCAGATCGGATGCTCTTTCTTGGTCCAAATACTCATTGGCCCGACCTGGCGGCAGGCCAGGCGTTTTGGGGGAAGATCTCCGGCGATGGGCTTGCGGGGCCGAGGCGTCAGCCGAGGCCCCGCCCCGCCGCGACACGTGGAACGCGGCACAGTCCCTCAGCGCAGCGCGCGGCCCTTGACGATCGCCTCGGGGCCGAATCTGGCGCGGATGGCGTCACTGGCGCGTTCGGCGCCGGAGCGCCGGGCGGCTTGCGGGTCGAGCAGGTCTGCGGAGCGGTCGGCCTGATCCTCGGGGATCAGTTCGGAGATGCCGACGCCGATCAGCCGGTAGGGACCTTGCTGGCCGATAGCATCGAACAGGGCGCGCGCGGTTCGATAGATCGAATCGGCCAGCTGCGTGGCGTCGCGCAGCGATTGCCGGCGGGTGAGCTGGGTGTGGTTGGCGCGCTTGAGCTTCAGCGTCACGACCCGGCCCGCCAGGCCACGCGCCTTGGCCCGGTCCGACACGTTTTCAGCCAGCCGCCAGATATGGCCGTCGAGCAGGTCGGGATCCGACGTATCCTCGTGGAAGGTGGTTTCGTTGGAGATGGATTTCACAGGCGCGTTGGCCGACACGCGGCGGTGGTCCTCGCCACGGGCGAGGTGCCAGAGTCGGTCGCCCATCGAGCCGAACCGCGCGTGCAGGTCGGCCTTCTCCCAGCGCAGCAGATCGGAAAAGCGGTGGATGCCGGCCTTTTCCAGCTGAGCCTGCATCGCCTGGCCCACACCCCAGATCATCCGCACGGGTTTGTCATGCAGGAAGCTGGCGGTTTCGGCTTCACCGATCACCGAAAATCCCATCGGCTTGTCGAGGTCCGAGGCGATTTTGGCGAGGAACTTGTTGTGGCTGAGGCCGATCGAGCCGGTCAGTCCCAGTTCGTCCTTCATGCGCCTGACGAGCCGGGCCAGCATCACCGCGGGTGGGCGCCCATGCAGCCGCGCGGTGCCCGAGAGGTCCATGAAAGCCTCATCGAGCGAGAGCGGTTCGACGTCGGGGGTAAGCTCGTCCATCATCGCGCGGATCTGTTTCGACACCTCGGCGTAGGGTTTCATCCGGGGCGGCAGCACCACCGCATCGGGGCAGAGTTTCAGCGCCTGGAACATCGGCATGGCCGAGCGTACGCCGCGGATGCGGGCGATGTAACAGGCCGTCGAGACCACGCCGCGCCGCCCGCCGCCGATGATCAGCGGTTTCGAGGCAAGCGAGGGGTCTTCGCGCTTTTCCACGCTGGCGTAGAAGGCATCGCAGTCCATATGCGCGATCGAGAGCGAGAAGAGCTCGGGGTGCGAGACCACGCGCGGCGAGCCGCAGTCGGGGCAGCGGGCGCCTTCGGCGAAGTCATGCAGGCAGGATCGGCACAATGCGGGCATGGGCGCAATTTACGCCGATCCGGGGCGCTTGGACAGGGGGCGCGAGCGGGGGCGACGTGGTAAAAATGCCATGAAAACGCCTGTCATGACGCGTTTTTCTTCCTTTTTTACCTGTCACACCCAATATGAAAGCAAGGGGTGCAAGTAGAGGACGAGTTATGACTCCCGATCAGATGGTGGCCGAAGCGGCCAGCGGAAATGTCGTATTGCTGCTGCTGGCAGCGCTTATCATTATTTCGATTTTCCTGGGCGTGCGGATTGTGCCGCAGTCGGAAAAGCACGTGGTCGAGCGGTTCGGCCGGCTGCACGCGGTTCTGGGCCCGGGGATCAACTTTATCGTGCCGTTCCTGGACCGGGTGCGCCACAAGATTTCCATTCTCGAGCGCCAGTTGCCCAATGCCAGCCAGGACGCGATCACGGCTGACAACGTGCTGGTGCAGGTCGAGACATCGGTGTTCTATCGCATCCTTGAGCCGGAAAAGACGGTGTACCGCATTCGTGACGTGGACGGCGCGATTGCCACCACCGTGGCGGGGATCGTGCGGGCCGAGATCGGCAAGATGGAACTGGACGAGGTGCAATCGAACCGGTCCGCGTTGATCGCGGCGATCAAGGCGAGCGTCGAGGACGCGGTTGAAAACTGGGGCATCGAGGTGACCCGCGCCGAGATCCTGGACGTCAACCTGGACCAGGCCACGCGGGAGGCGATGCTGCAGCAGCTGAATGCCGAACGCGCCCGGCGCGCCCATGTGACCGAGGCCGAGGGCAAGCGCCGTGCGGTCGAGCTTCAGGCCGATGCCGAGCTTTATGCCGCGCAGAAGGCCGCCGAGGCCCGCCGCGTGCAGGCCGACGCCGAAGCCTATGCCACCGGTGTGGTGGCGCAGGCAATCCAGGATAACGGTCTGGAGGCCGCGCAATACCAGGTGGCGCTGAAACAGGTCGAGGCGCTGACCAAGGTGGGCGAGGGCACGGGCAAGCAGACGATCATCCTGCCTGCGAATGCGATCGACGCCTTCACCGATGCGTTCAAGATGCTGAAAGGGGTGAAGTGATGATGTGGGATGTCTGGTGGGCCTGGGTGGCCGCGGGAATTTGCCTGGCCATCCTGGAGGTTTTCGTGCCGGGATTCGTGTTCCTGGGCTTTGCCGTGGGCGCGGTGGTGGTTGGCATCCTGCTGGCGCTGGGCGGCGCGATTGCCGCCTGGCTGACCAGCTCGGTCTCGATGATGGCGCTGATGTTCGCGATCTTTTCGCTGGTGGCGTGGCTAGTGCTGCGCAAGGTGATGGGCGTGCGCAAGGGCCAGATCCGGCACTGGGAGACCGACATCAACGAGGATTGATGTCGGGGCTGTTGTTGACGCCGTAGAGAAAGACGGTCGGGCGGCCGCGTAGCGCTTCGCCCTTGACCAGCCAGCTGAGTCCGAAGGCCCAGACCGAGATGGATTCGGCCCAGAAGGTGAAGTGCCAGGCCGCATCCCAGGCCTGGCCGATATCGCGCAACAGCATTTTGAACACCAGAAGAGCCGCGACCATCGCGAAGATCACCCAGCCGCAGACGCGATAAAGCGCGTTGCGGCGCAGTTTGTCGGGTGGCGGGGACGGGTCATCGGTTCGGGTGAAAAGCCAGATCGACATGACCGCGAGGCTGGACAGAAATATGCCGGCCGAGCCGAAATGCAGAGTGCTTTGCGCCATATCCGAGCCGATCAACCGGTCGGCGAGCGCAGGTGGGCGGTAGCAATCGGCAGCGCAGAGCGTCGGGATCAGAGCGACGCCGAGCGCGGTGGCGCCGGCTATGGTGGAGACGAGCCAGTCGGACAGGATTTCGTCCTCTTCCGGATCATGCCCGTGATAGGCGACGAGAAAGACACCTACGCCCGAGAGCGCCAGAACGAAGACGTCACGCAGGCCGGTGAAGAAGAACTCGGAAATCGATTCCTGCATCGGGATGCCGAAGAACCAAACGCCGATCAGGAGCAGGAAGGGCAGGCAGAAGCCGATGAGGCCGATTGCCTTGCGCAGGCGGTGCAGGGCGGCTTCGAACTGGCTGGCAGTGTGTTCAAGTCGGTCGCGGGACATCTCTTGCGGTTTCATCGGCCGTCCTCCTCGCCCTCAGGGTGAGGCATGGCGATGAGTCTGGCAAGACCTCAGGGTAGTTCGTCCAGCACCGCGCGGGCGGCGGCGGCGGGATCGTCGGCCTGCCAGATCGGCCTGCCGACGACGATATGGTCAGCGCCGTCGGCGATGGCCTGTGCCGGGGTGGCGACACGTTTCTGATCACCCAGCGCAGCGCCGGCGGGGCGGACGCCGGGGGTGACGATGAGTTTTCCGGCCGACGACGGCAGGGCGCGGATCAGGGCGGCCTCTTGCGGGGAGGCGATGACGCCGTCGGCGCCGGCCTCGAACGCCTTTTCGGCGCGTTCCAGCACGAGATCCTTGATATCGCCGGGTTTCATCAGCCCGTCATCGAGATCGGCGCGGTCGAGCGAGGTGAGGATGGTGACGGCGAGGATTTTCAGATCCTTGCCCGAGGCGCCGGCCTTGGCGGCGCGCACCACATGCGGATCGCCATGCACGGTGAGGAAATCGAGATCGAACTGGGCGATCCCGCGCACCGCGTTTTCCACCGTTGCGCCGATGTCGAACAGCTTCATGTCGAGGAAGATGCGCTTGCCCTGTTCGTCCTTGAGCTCGCGCGCGAGCGCGAGGCCGCCGGTGGTGAGCATGCCGAGCCCGATCTTGTAGAAGGATACTGCGTCGCCCAGCCGTTCGGCCAGTTGCAGCCCTTCGAGCGCGTTGGGCACGTCGAGGGCGACGATCAGGCGGTCATCGGACATGGGGAAACCTCGCTGGCTGAGTTTGGGCGGTTTTGGCAGGGTCGGTTCAACTTGACAAGCCAGATGAGCGCCGGAACTGCTCACAAGTCCGGCAGGCTGCCGGTTTCCTGGGGCAAATCGGGGCGCCGGGATTGCATCGCGCAGCCCGAGCGGGTTTCATGCCATTCGGACAGACGGACCCGCGCGATGAGCTTGCAGTTCAGAACCATCACCTATGCCACCGCCCTTGCGATCATGCTGGGGTGGCTTCTGTGGATCGGGCGACCGGTGCTGGTGCCCGTGATCGGGGCCGTCATTTCGGTTTACATCCTGTCGACGGCGGCAACGGCGATGCGCCGGGTGCCGCTTCTGGGGCGGTTGCCGGACTGGGTGCGCCGCGGTATCGCGCTATTGCTTTTTGCGCTGGGGCTGTCGCTGCTTTTTATCCTGGTCATCAATAACCTGGCGCAGGTGGCCACGGCGCTGACGCGATACGAGGCAAACCTGAACGCGCTTGCAACCCAGCTTGCCGACCTGATGGGCGTTACCGATGAGCCGACATGGGCCAACCTGCAGAACATCGTTTTCGGCGAGGTGCATGTCCGTGACTGGATCGCTCCGGCGTTGCTTCAGCTGCGGGCGTTTGGGGTCATGCTGTTCCTGATCGTGCTTTATTCGGCCTTCTTCATGGCCGAGCGCGGCGTGATGGCGCAGAAGCTGGTCATGGCACTGGGCGGCGCGGAAAAAGGCAGCCGCGCGATGGAGATCCTGGAGCGGATCAACGAGAGGATCGGTGGATATCTTTTCGTCAAGACGGTGGTGAATGCCATTCTTGGGATCATTTCCTTTGGCATCCTGCTGGTTCTGGGGATCGAGTTCGCGCTGTTCTGGGCGGTTCTGATCGCCTTTCTGAACTACATTCCCTATATCGGCTCGCTGGTCGCGGTGGTCTTTCCGGTGCTGTTGAGCCTGGCGCAGTTCGGGTCGTTGTGGATGGCCGGCGTCGTGCTGTTCGCGCTGACGGCGGCGCAGGTGTTCGTGGCGGGATTTGTCGAGCCGCGGATGATGGGGCAGGCCTTCAACCTCAGCCCCTTGGTGGTGCTGTTGGCGCTGGCGAGTTGGAGTACCTTGTGGGGGCTGGCCGGAGCGATCCTGGCGGTGCCGCTGACGGCAAGTGCCGTGATCGTGCTGGCGGAAATGCGGGCGACCCGCCCGCTTGCCATCATGCTATCGGCGCGCGGGCGGGTCTGATCTCGACCGGTCAGGCCGCGAGCGGCGGCATGTCCTGCGGCGCTGGGACCCGGGAGACCAGCGGGCGCAGATGCATACGCAGGCCGGGCTTGCCGGATTTGTGCGCTGCCTCGGCCTTTTCGGTCAGGCCGCGGATGACCATCCTGTAATCGGCATGAACGGGGGCCGCGACATAGGCGGGGTAACGATAGCTCAGTCCGCCGTCATGGATGGTGACCAGCGCTTCGAACCCTTCGCGTTCGGGATTGTAGCGGATGTCCGCGATGCGGAGTTTCTCGTGTCCCATGGTTTTCGCTCCTTTCCTTGATGGCGCTTCGCCGCGCCTGTGGAAAACCTGTGGAGAACTTGGGGTGCGGATGTAACGGTTTTAAGGGGGAGTCACGGAATGGTGTGATCATGTGCGAAAATCCGCACATCGCGCCTTGAAGCCCCGTTTCCGGCGCCCCATTTATTTCGGGAGGTTCCCAAAACGACGCATGCCGAAGCCGGGTGCGCAAGGTGGGAAAGCTTGGAAAAGGAGAATTGCCATGAACTTGGACAAGTTCACCGAGCGGTCGCGCGGATTCATTCAGGCTGCACAGACGATCGCCATGCGGGAAGACCACCAGCGGCTCTTGCCCGAACACCTTCTGAAAGCATTGATGGACGACGATCAGGGGCTGGCCAGCAACCTGATCAAGCGCGCGGGCGGAGCGCCCGAACGCGTGGTCGAGGCTGTCGATCTGGCGCTGGGCAAGATTGCCAAGGTGAGCGGCGACGCCGGACAGGTTTACATGGACAGCGCCACGGCGAAGGTGCTGGGCGAGGCGGAAAACCTGGCCAAGAAGGCCGGCGACAGTTTCGTGCCGGTCGAGCGCATGCTGATGGCGCTTTGCATGGTCAAATCGAAGGCCAAGGACGCGCTGGACGCCGGCGCGGTGAACGCGCAGGCGCTGAACGCCGCGATCAACGACATCCGCAAGGGCCGCACCGCCGACACGGCGAGCGCCGAGGAAGGTTATGACGCGCTGAAAAAATACGCGCGCGACCTGACCGAGGCCGCCGAGGAAGGCAAGATCGACCCGATCATCGGGCGCGACGAGGAAATCCGCCGCGCGATGCAGGTGCTGAGCCGCCGGACCAAGAACAACCCTGTCCTGATCGGTGAGCCGGGCGTTGGCAAGACCGCGATTGCCGAGGGCATGGCCCTGCGCATCGTCAATGGCGACGTGCCCGAAAGCCTGAAGAACAAGAAGCTTCTGGCGCTGGACATGGGCGCGCTGATCGCGGGCGCGAAATACCGTGGCGAGTTCGAAGAGCGGCTGAAAGCGGTTCTGAACGAAGTGACGGGCGCTGCGGGTGAAATCATCCTCTTCATCGACGAGATGCACACGCTGGTGGGCGCGGGCAAGACGGATGGCGCGATGGATGCCGCCAACCTGATCAAGCCAGCGCTGGCGCGTGGCGAATTGCACTGCATCGGCGCGACGACGCTGGATGAATATCGCAAGTACGTCGAGAAGGACGCGGCCCTGGCCCGCCGGTTCCAGCCGGTGATGATCGAGGAGCCGACCGTCGAGGATACGATCTCGATCCTGCGGGGCATCAAGGAGAAATACGAGCTGCACCACGGGGTGCGGATTTCCGACAGCGCGCTGGTGGCAGCCGCGCAGCTGAGCCATCGCTATATCACCGACCGGTTCCTGCCGGACAAGGCGATTGACCTTGTCGACGAGGCGGCGAGCCGCCTGCGGATGGAGGTGGATTCGAAGCCCGAAGAGCTGGATCAGCTGGATCGCAATATCCTGCAGATGCAGATTGAGGCCGAGGCGTTGAAGAAGGAAGATGACGCGGCCTCGAAAGACCGGCTGGAGAAGCTGGAGAAGGAACTGGCCGACCTGCAGGACAAGTCCGCCCAGATGACCGCGAAATGGCAGGCCGAGCGTGACAAGCTGGCCAGTGCCCGCGACCTGAAGGAGCAGCTGGACCGGGCGCGTGCCGAGCTGGACATCGCCAAGCGCGAAGGCAACCTGGCGAAGGCCGGCGAGCTGAGCTATGGCGTCATTCCGCAGCTGGAAAAACAGCTGGAGGATGCCGAGAAGGCCGAGGACGAAGGCGTGATGGTGGAAGAGGCCGTGCGCCCCGACCAGATCGCCAGCGTCGTCGAGCGCTGGACGGGCATTCCGGCCGGCAAGATGCTGGAAGGTGAGCGCGAGAAACTGCTGGGCATGGAGGAGAACCTGCATAAGCGGGTGATCGGCCAGAACGCGGCGGTGACCGCGGTGGCCAATGCCGTGCGCCGGGCGCGCGCGGGCCTCAATGACGAGAACCGCCCGCTTGGCTCGTTCCTGTTCCTCGGCCCGACCGGTGTGGGCAAGACCGAGCTGACCAAGGCCGTGGCCGAGTTCCTTTTCGACGACGACAACGCGATGGTACGTATCGACATGTCGGAGTTCATGGAGAAACACTCGGTCGCCCGCCTGATCGGTGCGCCTCCGGGCTATGTCGGCTATGACGAGGGCGGCGTTCTGACCGAAGCGGTCCGGCGCCGGCCCTACCAGGTGGTGCTGTTCGACGAGGTCGAGAAGGCGCACCCGGAAGTGTTCAACGTGCTGTTGCAGGTTCTGGACGATGGGGTGCTGACTGACGGGCAGGGCCGCAGGGTGGACTTCAAGCAGACGCTGATAGTGCTGACTTCGAACCTTGGCAGCCAGGCGCTGAGCCAGCTGCCCGAGGGGGCGGACCCGAGTCAGGCGCGCCGGGACGTGATGGACGCGGTGCGCGCCCATTTCCGGCCCGAGTTCCTGAACCGGCTGGATGACATGATCGTCTTTGACCGTCTGGGCCGCGACGATATGGACGGCATCGTGGAGATCCAGCTGCGCCGCTTGGCAAAACGCCTGGCCGGACGCAAGATCACGCTGGAGCTGGATGATGCGGCCAAGACCTGGCTGGCCGACGAAGGCTATGACCCGGTCTATGGTGCGCGGCCGCTGAAGCGGGTGATCCAGCGCGCGCTGCAGGACCCGCTGGCCGAGGCGATCCTGGCGGGCGATATCCTGGACGGAAGCACCGTGCCGGTGAGCGCGGGCAGCGAGGGCCTGATCATCGGCGATCGCGTGGGCGCCACGAACAAGCCCAAGCCGGATGATGCCGTGGTGCACTGAGCCTGGTGGCCTTGACTGAAAATGACCCGCCCGGGAGACCGGGCGGGTTTTTTCTGGCCGGCCCCCGCGCCGGTGCGCTCACCCGCCCACCCCGCACCGGCGCGGGGGCCTCGTGCTTGACCCGATAGGCCGGCGCGCGCGGCAGAGGTCTGGATTGAGTATTTATTGCCAAGAAAGACCGGGTGGCGGTCTCGGGCTAGTTGGTCTTTCTTGGTGAAAATACTCACGACCACTGACCCGGCCGCCGCGTCCGAGGGTGCGGCGTGGTCCGGAGGTTTGGACAGGCGGGGCCGAGGCACAAGCCGAGGCCCCCCGGGGCGACGCGCGAAAGCGCGGCGCAACCGTGTCAGCCGTTTTGGCCGGAGCGGCGCAGCCAGAGGATTGACAGGGAGCCGAACGCGATGAGCGTGAGCGTGGCGAGCACCCAGATCGTCAGCGTGAGGTCTCCGACGCAGCCTTCGGCCCGGCCGAGGGCGTGCAGGCCCGAGGGATCGACGCGGGATTCGTACCAGAGCCCGAGGCAGACGATGCCCGAGAAGAGCGCTGCCACGCCGAAATAGAGTTTGCGGCCGGTGAGCAGCGCCAGCGTGAACGCACCCAGGATGCCAAGGCCCGGCAGGGTGGTGGCGATGTGAAACAGCTCATCGAGCCCGGTGGCCGGGCCGTCGGCGGGCGACCAGTAGGGGCGCTCCTTGTCGCAGATTTCCGCCAGGGCGGCGGAGGGCAGGATGGCAAGCGCGAGGCCGATGTGAAGGGCGCGGGAGATCATCTGAGGTTTTGTCCGGTGCTGGCGTCTGCTGATAAGGGTCAGTCTTCCTCGAAAGGATCCCATTCGTCTTCGACTTCGGGAAGGGCTTCGGCCTGGGCTTCGGCGACGATGTCCTGCTGGGTTTTGATGTCGATGATTTTCGCCTTTGGGAAGGCATCGAACACGGCCTGGACCAGGGGATGTTCGCGGGCCTCGGCCTCGAGCGCGTTGCGTTCGGCGTTGCGCAGCTCGAGGATCGAGGGGGCGCCGCCTTCGCTGACCACGGAGACGGCCCAGCGGTTGCCGGTCCAGCGTTGCAGGGCGGAGCCGAGGCGCTGGGCGAGATCGGCGGGGGAGGTTGGCGTCGGCTGATAGGTGATGCGGCCGGGCTGGTAGGAGACAAGCCGCAGGTCGGCCTCGACATCCATCAGGAGTTTGCCGTCGCGGTTGGCGCGGATGAGTTCCACCACGTGATCGAAGGTAGGATAGTGCGCGAGCGCGGTTTCCGCATCCTGCGCCAGTGCGGCGCTGGGCCCGCCGGAATGGCCGGCCTGCACCGTGCCGCGCGACATTGCATGGCTGCCGTTGCCGCCGCCCGGGCCGGGCGCGGGCGCACCGCCGCCCGTGGGTGGGAGGGGCGGCGGGGTGGCATCCTTGAGTTTCTTCACCAGTTCGTCCGGTGTGGGCATGTCGGCCACATGCGTCAGGCGGATGATCGCCATTTCGGCGGCCATCATCGCGTTGGGGGCCTGGGCCACCTCGTCGAGCGCCTTGAGCAGCATCTGCCACATCCGTGCCAGAACGCGCATCGGCAGGGCATCGGCCAACTGTTGCCCGCGGGTGCGCTCATCGGGGCTGACCGTGGGGTCCTCGACCGCTTCGGGGGTGATTTTCACCACGCTGACCCAGTGGGTGATTTCGGCCAGATCGCGCAGCACGGCAAGAGGATCGGCGCCATCGGCATATTGCGCGGAAAGCTCGGTCAATGCGCCGGCGGCGTCACCCTTCATGATCATGTCGAAGAGATCGAGCACGCGGCCGCGATCCGCGAGGCCGAGCATGGCGCGGACCTGGTCGGCAGTGGTTTCGCCGGCGCCGTGGGAAATGGCCTGATCGAGGAGCGAGGTGGCATCGCGCGCCGAGCCTTCGGCGGCGCGGGTGATGAGCGCCAGCGCATCGTCGGCGATCTGCGCGGACTCAGAGTCCGCGATGCGGCGCAGCATGGCGATCATGTCTTCGGGTTCGATGCGGCGCAGATCGAAGCGCTGGCAGCGCGAGAGCACGGTGACCGGCACCTTGCGGATCTCGGTGGTGGCAAAGATGAATTTCACATGCGCGGGCGGCTCTTCGAGCGTTTTCAGGAGCGCGTTGAACGCGCTGGTCGAGAGCATGTGCACTTCGTCGATGATGTAGATCTTGTAGCGCGCGGAGGCGGCGCGGTAGTGCACGCTGTCGATGATTTCGCGGATGTCCCCCACGCCCGTGCGCGAGGCGGCGTCCATTTCCATCACGTCGACATGGCGGCCTTCCATGATGGCGACGCAATGTTCGCACTGTCCGCAGGGTTCGGTGGTGGGGCCGCCGGTGCCGTCGGGGCCGATGCAGTTCATCCCCTTGGCGATGATCCGGGCGGTGGTGGTTTTGCCGGTGCCGCGAATGCCGGTCATGATGAAGGCCTGCGCGATGCGGTCGGCCTTGAACGCATTTTTCAGCGTGCGCACCATCGCGTCCTGCCCGACGAGATCGGCGAAGGTCTCGGGGCGGTATTTGCGCGCGAGAACCTGATAGGTTTTCTTTGCGTCGTCGCTCATGCGATGGCCTTTGCTGGATTCGGGCGTGGGGGGCACGGTAAAGCCGGGCGGCGGGGAGGTCTAGGCCGCAGGTGGGTCAAATGCGGGCCGGTCATTCGACGGGGATGGAATAGAGCACCAGATCGTCACGGAACGTTGCGCCGATGCTGTGCCAGAAAGCCCGGCCTTCGCGGTTCATTTCGAACACCATGAGATGGCATTTGCCGATGCCTTCGCCGCGAAGCCCGGCGATGGCCGCGTCGACAAGCGCGCGGGCGATGCCGGTGCGGCGGTGGTCCGCCCCGGTGGCGAGGTGGTGGATGAAGCCGCGCCGCCCGTCATGACCGACAAGAATGGTGCCGACGATCCGACCGTCGTGCAGGGCGACAAGGCTGAGGCCGGGATTGCGGGCGAGAAAGGCGAGAATGGGTGCATGTTCGTCTGCCGCGCTAAGACCGACACCCGGAGTGGCCTCCCAGAGGGCGCGGGCCTCGGGGTAGTCGCCGGGCAGGAAGGGGCGGAGCGTGATACCGGGGGACATGACCGTTAGATCAACCACAGGATGGCGCCGATGGACAGCGCGCCGAGCGTGACGGTGGCGCTGATCATGGTGAAGCTGTGGCGGTCTTCGACCCGGGCGGAATGTTCGGACAGCCGCTGCCGGGTTGCGACCGCGCGGGCCCGGGCCGACCAGACGAGAAACAGGGACAGCGCGAGAAAGAGGCTTGCCACGGCCTTGGGCGCCCAGGTGGGTTCGAGCGTGCCGAAAACCGCGTGCAGCCCGATGGCGACGCCGAGGCAGCCGAGCGCTGTGCCGAGCGCGCTGTTGAACGTGCGTTCCGAGGCCATGAGGGTGCGATCCTCGGACCATTCGGTGCGCCGGTGCGACTCGGCCTCGGGGCTGGTGTCGGGCTTATCCGTCATGCTCGGAAAGTAGGGGCGCGCAGGGGGCTGGTAAAGACTGGCCGGTTATTCCCATTCCATTTCCGTGAAGACCTGTTGCGCGTTGCGTCCGGCGAGAATGTCGAAGTCAATCAGGTAGGAAAACGCGGACTGGTCGATTTCTACCGAACCGATGATATCGCCGCCCTCGTCGATATAGGCGCGCATCGCGGTGCGCAGATGAGCGATGTAGTCGCGGGTTTCGCGTTTCGCGGTGGCCAGATCGGTGGCCGGACCGTGACCCGGGATAACATGGACCGGATCGAGCGCCGCCATGGCATCGAAGGCCTCGAGCCACTGGGACGACGAGGAGAAATCGAAGAGGCCCAGCAAGCGCCCGACATAGACGATATCGCCGGTAAAGACGGTCGAGGCATCGGGCACCCAGACGAAGCTGTCGCCCGGCGTATGCGCGATGGCCGGGTGGCGGATTTCAAGCGTTCGACCGCCGAGGGAAAGCGTGTAGCTGTCGTCGAAACCGATATCGGCATGGGCGGGCACGGTGCCTGCGAAGGCATCGCCCAGAAGGGTGGAGAGCATGGTTTGCTGCATCGAGGCGCGCGCGGCCTGATCGGCGATGGCGGCGGAGGAGGCGATGACCGTGGCGCCGCGGGCCTGCCAGTAGGCATTGCCGATCCAGCGGTGATCCTGACCGCCGGTGTTGATGACGAAGCGCACGGGCTGATCGGTGAGCGACTGGACGACGGTATCGAGCGCAGCGGCGCCCTGTTCACTGCCGCCCGGGTCGATCAGCACGGCGCCGTCATCGGTGACGACAAGGCCGAAGGTGGCGTTGTTGCCGAGGTTCTCGGGCGTTCTGTTGCCGAAGGGGCCGACGATGGCAAAGGTGCGCGGCGCCACCTCTTGCACGTCGTAGGGCGGGGCCGCACGGGCGGGGAGGGCGAACGCGATCAGGAGGGACAGGGCAAGAAGGACAAGACGCATGGCAGGCTCCGCTGGGTGGGCCCTTGTTATGGCACGAAATGTCACGCGCCGCGAAGCGTGCCGTTGTCGCGGGGCAACAAAGGATTGGCATGAGGGCGGAATCGGGCCAGTCTGGGCGAAGACGAGTTCTGGGGAGTTTTGGGATGCGACTGAGAGGAGTGCGCGGCAGCCGCAACGTGGAGGACCGGCGTGGACGGCGCGGTGCGGCCGGGGCCGGGATCGGCGGTGTCGGGCTGTTGGTGGTGCTGGCGATCGGGTATTTCGCCGGGATCGACGTGACGCCATTGTTGCAGGGGCAACTGGACGGTTCGGCGCAGCAAACCGGCGCGCCAAGGGAACTGACCGCCGAGGAGAAACAGGCGGGCGAGTTCGCCACGCGGGTTCTGGCAACGACAGAGCAGGTCTGGGGGCAGGTATTCCCGCAGGCCTTCGGGCGCGAGTATGCGCCGCCGGTGCTGGTGCTGTATAGCGGAGTGACGCAAAGCCCGTGCGGCGGCGCGAGCGGCGCGACGGGGCCGTTCTATTGCCCGTCCGACCGCAAGGCCTATCTGGATACCGAGTTCTTTGTCACCATGTCGCACCAACTGGGCGCGAGGGGCGATTTCGCGGCCGCCTATGTGATCGCGCACGAGGTGGCCCACCATGTGCAGAACGAGCTGGGCATCATTCCCAAGGTGCACCAGGCGCGGCAGCAATCGAACCAAGTGGAGGCCAATGCGCTGACCGTGCGGCTGGAATTGCAGGCCGATTGCCTGTCGGGGGTCTGGGCGCGGGCGGTGGATGGCCTGTTGGAGCCGGGCGACCTGCAGGAGGCGCTGAACGCGGCGCGGCAGATCGGCGATGATACGCTGCAGCGCCGGGCAGGGCGGGTGCCGCAGCCGCATACCTTTACCCACGGCACCAGCGAACAGCGCCAGCGCTGGTTCGCGACCGGATACGAGACCGGCGATCCCAACCGGTGCGACACGTTCGGGGCCAGCAGGTTGTAGGGCGATGTCCGATCTCGTGGTATTTGCCCTGCCGGTGGGTGGAGGGACCCTGGCGCTGTCGTCGCTACCCGGGCGCGGGGGCGACTATGCCGGCGACCTCGAGGTCTATCGTGAATGGAAGCCCGGAATCGTGCTGTCGATGACGACAGAGGCCGAGTTCATCGAGGTGGGCGCGCCGCATTTCGGCAGCGATATCCAGGGGTTGGCAAGCCGCTGGTGCCACCTGCCGGTGCAGGATTTCGGCACGCCGGGCACCGAGATGGAGGCCAAATGGCCCGAGGTCAGCCAGGCGGTGCGCAGCGCGCTGAACGGCGGCGGCCGGGTTATCGTGCATTGCAAAGGCGGGTGCGGACGATCGGGCATGGTGGCGCTGCGGCTGATGGTGGAATGCGGCGAGGACCGTTTCGAGGCGCTGAACCGCCTGCGGGCCCTGCGCGATTGCGCGGTCGAGACCAAGGGCCAGCTGCAATGGGCCTTTGCGGGGCAAGCCGCCGAGCCCGGGGAAGGGCGCGACCAATAGGCGCGAATCGTGATTATGCACGGGTGAGCGTGCGCACGGAAAACAGCCGGAGCGGGAAGCCCGTGCGAAAAATTGTGCATTGATCCAAGCGATTTGCGGGTTTTGGTAAAGTAACATTACCAGTTTTCGAAAAATCCAATTGTTTTCTGGTCCGACATGCTTAGTAATTGACGGCATGGAGGCTGCGGGGTTTACCTATGGCCTGTGAACGATAACGAAAACGACAACTCGGAGGAGATAAATGGAACGTCGTAAGTTTTTGAAAGGCGCAGCCCTTGGTGCTGGCGCAACCGCGCTGGCAGCGCCGGCGATTGCGCAGGACCGCAAGCAGCTGACCATCGTTTCGACCTGGCCGCGGGACTTCCCCGGCCTGGGCCTGTCGGCACAGCGCCTGGCCAAGCGGATCGTTGAGATCTCGGACGGCCACTTCAACGTGGAATACTTCGCCGCGGGCGAGCGCGTTGGCGCGTTCGACGTGTTCGACGAAGTCGCCTCGGGCAACAGTGAAGCCTATATCGCCGCTGACTACTACTGGGTCGGCAAGCACCCGGGCTTTGCCTATTTCACCGCCGTGCCGTTCGGCATGACCACCCCGGAATGGAACGCCTGGGTGAAGTTCGCTGGCGGCCAAGAGCTGTGGGACGAGCTGTCGGGCGAGTTCGGCCTGAAAGCACTGACTTGCGGCGGCACCGGCGCACAGGCCGGCGGCTGGTTCAACAAGGAAATGAACAGCCCCGACGACTTCAAGGGCCTGAAAATGCGTATCCCGGGCCTGGGCGGCACCGTGCTGTCGAAGCTGGGCGCATCGACCGTGTCGCTGCCGGGCGGCCAGATTTATGAAAACCTGGTGTCGGGCGCGATCGAAGCCACCGAGTGGGTTGGTCCGTACAACGACTACTTCATGAAGTTCTACGAAGCCGCCAAGTACTACTACACTGGTGGCATGCACGAGCCGGGCGGTGGTCTGGCCTTCGGCATGAACGCATCGTGGTGGGGTTCGCTGACCGACTATGAGAAAGCTGTTCTGACCGCGGCCTGCATGGAAGAAAACGGCGCCCAGCCGGAAGAAGCCGCAGCCCTGAACGGTCAGTACCTGCAGAAGCTGATCAACGAGCATGGCGTTGAAGCCCGTGCGTTCAACGAAGACATCTGGGATGCCTTCGGCGATGCGGCGGCGGAAGTGTTCGAGGAAACCCGCGAACACTCGGCCCTGGCTGCGAAGATCAACGACCACTTCCAGGAAAAACTCCGTGAAATCGGGTCCTGGCGCGCCGCGGCCGAGGTCGAATTCTCGCAGCAGCGTAACCGCGTGCTGGGCATGATCTGATTATTGCCTGAACGAGACTTGGGGCGGGGCCGTGAATTGGCCCCGCTCTTCTTACATGAGGCGCAGTCGGCTTCGGGGAGCGAAGTGAAGCCGAATGTCGGCAGTCGGGGGAGTTTCGATGACATCCGCTAGTGCAACACCTGTAGTGCCGAAGGTCGGCGAGACGTCGATGATCGCACGTCTGTTTGGCTGGGGAATGCTGGGCATACTGTTCGCCTTTGCAATCGTGAACGTCCTGAATGTCGGTTGGGGCATTCCAGGGACGCATGAGATTCTTGCCGGGAGCGAAGAGGGCGGCACCTTGATCGCTTGGTTGATTTACGCGGCCGGCCTGGGGCTGGCGGTGGCCTATGTGGTGACGACGCCGGGGCGGAACCTGCGCTGGGATGCCATGAAAATCCACGATTTCAACGTCTACCTGGTCCGAGCCTGTTTCTGGTCGGTCCTGCTGGTGGGCGTGGTCGATGCAACCATCGCGCTGATGCGCGTCGAGAACCTGCTGGGCTTCCTTGGCGAAGACATGGTGCGGGAACTGGGTCGCGCGCAGTTCATCGGACCCAATATTCACCTTCCGCTGGTCGGGCTGGGCCTGATCATCGCGTTGTTCACGCGCACGCTGGGCTTTCACTGGCTGGCGCTGCTGATCGTGCTGGCCGAGCTCTTGATCGTGATTTCGCGCTTCGGCTTTTCCTATGAACAGGCGCTGATGGGCGACCTCGTGCGCTATTGGTATGCCGCGCTCTTCCTGTTCGCGAGCGCCTACACGCTGTTTGAAGACGGCCATGTGCGGGTGGACGTTCTTTATTCCGGTTTCGGATACACCAAGCGCGGCTTCGTCAATGCCTGGGGCTCGATCCTGCTGGGCATGAGCACGGCTTGGGTGATCCTGGCCATCGGCTTCAATGGCAAGCAGTCGATCATCAACTCGCCGGTGATGAATTTCGAGGTGACCCAATCGGGCAGCACCGGCATGTACGTGAAATACCAGATGGCGGCCTTCCTAGGGATTTTCGGGGCGACGATGCTGATCCAGTTCATCAGCTATTTCCTGGAATCCGTGGCGGACTGGCGCGACCACAAGGGCCGGCGTGAAATCGCGCCCGCCGCGGCACATTAAGGAGCGACGGGATCATGGAACTTTATTTTCTCGCTCTTCTGATCTTCCTGATGGCGTTTGCGCTGGGCTCGGGCTATCCGGTGGCCTTCGCGCTGCCGGGCGCGGCGATCATCACCATCGGCGCGGCGGCCGGGGCGGGCTATCTGTTCGCCGGGTCGACGGATGCCTATTTCCACTCCGGTGGGCCACAGCAGTGGCTGTCGGCGGGGGTGACCAACCTTCGAGGGGTCTATTGGGAGGTCGAGAGGGATACGCTGATCGCGATTCCGCTCTTCATCTTCATGGGCATCATGCTGCAACGGTCGAAGATCGCCGAGGACCTTCTGGTAACCATGGCGCAACTGTTCGGCCCGGTGCCGGGGGGCTTGGGCATTTCGGTTGTCTTCGTGGGTGCGCTGCTGGCGGCCACGACGGGGATCGTGGGCGCCACGGTGGTGGCCATGGGCCTGATCTCGCTGCCCGCGATGCTGCGCAACAACTATTCGCCCAGCCTGGCGACCGGCACGATTGCCGCGTCGGGCACGCTGGGGCAGATCATTCCGCCGTCGATCGTGCTGATCATCCTGGCCGACCAGCTGGCCAGTGCGACCGACCAGGCGGGCACCGCGCGAAAGGCGCTGTACAAGGAAGCGACTGGCGAGATTTCGATGCCGTCGACCTTCAGTGTGGCCTCGACCAGCGCGGGCGAGATGTTCCTGGGCGCCTTCGTGCCAGGCATCCTGCTGGTGCTGCTCTACATGGCCTATATCCTGATCTTTGCCCTGTTGAATCCGAAATCCGCGCCGGCGGTGCATTCCGGTGGCAAGTTCGACCGTGCCTTCTGGGGCAAGGTTGCGCTGACGCTGATCCCGCCGCTGACACTGATCTTCCTGGTGCTGGGGTCGATCATCACGGGCGTTGCGACGGTGAACCAGGCCGGGGCCATCGGTGCCGCGGGCGCGTTGATCATGGCGGGCTATCGGCTGGCCGAGGGCAAGGGCAGATTGACCTATGCGCCCGCGCTGATGGCGCTTGCGGCGCTGGGCATGCTTGCCTTCGTGCTGTCGAATTACGAGATGAACCTCAAATCGGCGAACTCGGCCGAGGACTGGACCGGGATCTACCTGGGTGTTTTCGCCGCGACCGTTCTGATCGTTTCGCTGATCTGGAGTGGCCTGCGGGTTCTGAAGATCGAGAACACGATGCACGGCGTCATGCTGGAAACGGCAAAGACCACGTCGCTGGTGTTCATCATCCTGCTGGGTGCGGCGATGCTGACCGCGGCGTTCCGCGCCTTCGGCGGTGAGGAGCTGGTGCGCGAGTTCCTGAATGCGCTGCCGGGCGGGTTCTGGACGCAGTTTATCATCGTGATGGCGGTGATCTTCGTCCTGGGCTTCTTCCTGGACTTCATCGAGATCGCCGTTGTCGTGGTGCCGATCGTGGCGCCCATCCTGCTGGCCGATCCGGGGGCCAACATCACCGCTGTGTGGCTGGGTGTGATGATCGGCCTGAACATCCAGACATCCTTCCTGACGCCACCGTTCGGTTTTGCGCTGTTCTATCTGCGCGGCGTGGCACCGGCGACGGTGAAGACGGTGCAGATGTACAAGGGCGTGATTGCCTTCATCTCGTTGCAGCTGCTGGCGCTCGGGATCGTGGGCGCCTACCCGCCTCTGGTGAACTATCTGCCGAACCGCGTGTCGTTCCTTTCGGAAACCGCGCCACCGCCGAAGAACCCCAAGCTGCAATACTGCATCGAGGAGTATACCGGCAAACAGATCGCGCAGGGAGCGAGACCGGGCGAGGCAATTGCAACGGCGAAAGCGCTGAACCTGTCGGTTCTGCCCAAGGACCTGCAGAAGGACCTGAGCGAGAGCTTTGACAGTGCCGACCAGGCGTTGTTGGACCTGCAGGCGGCGTTCGATGCCGAGAACGTGGTGAACACGGCGGCCGATGATTACCGTCCGCTGCAGCGGCTGGTGCGCGATCTTGAAAAGGATATGCGCAAGCTGAACGAGGAAGCCGAGGAGCTGCGCACGCGCTTCGAGCGGATGCGCAGCGAAGGCGAGGCGGAAGAACGCGCCGAGCTGGAAGCCGAGCGCGAGGTGATGCTGGCCGAGGTCGAAGCTCTGAAAGCGCAGATTCCCGCAAACTGGGAAGAGGACCACAAGCGGTTCGCCGAACTGACCAATGCCGAGCAGAAAGCGCGCGTCACCTATCGCCGCAATGCCGACTCGTCTTGGGAGGCACCGGCGGAGATCTTGGGCGTGCTGCAGGCCAACGAGGCCTTCGCGGGGCTGGAGCAGGAACTGCGCGACATGCGCGGGTACATCGAGGGCGTTGCCGAGAACGATGAAGCGGCCGAAGCCACGGTCGAGGCATTGGAAGGCAAGTTCGGCGAAGTTGCCGGCGCTGGCGATGTGAAATCGGCCCTGTCCAAGGCCCGTCGGGCCCTGCGGGTGAGCCGGTTCGACCGCGAGAAAGCGCTGGAATCGTATGACGATGCGGTGGCGGAATACGAGGCGCAGAAAGCGTGGCGCGCCGAGGCCGAGAGCCTGATGCCGGGGCTGCAAGCCTATCTTGACGGCATTCGCGGAACGCTTGGCATCCGCTCGCAGGAGCGGCTGGACCGCGAACAGGCGCTATACATGGCGTCCTGTAGTGCGGTGCATCGCGATATCTCGCTGAACTTCTGATCAGAAGGCCCCGGGCAGCGCCCGGGGCCTTTTCGCTTTGGGGGCTGTGATGCTGGATGGCATTCGGATCATCGAGGTCGAGGGGCTGGGCCCCGGACCGTTCGCGGCGATGACGCTGGCGGACCTGGGCGCCGACGTGATCGTGGTGCACCGCAAGGGCGGCAACCCCACGCCGGGGGTGCCCGAGCGCTCCGTGCTGGATCGCGGGAAACGCTCGATTGCTCTGGACCTGAAGGATGCGGGCGATCTGGAGGTTTTTCGCAAGCTGGTGGCCACGGCCGACGGGTTGATCGAGGGATTCCGGCCCGGCGTAATGGAAAAGCTGGGGATCGGGCCCGAGGCCTGCCATGCGATCAATCCCGCGCTGGTTTTCGGGCGGATGACGGGCTGGGGTCAGGAGAGCCCGCTGTCGAGCGCGGCCGGGCATGATCTGAACTATATCTCGATGTCGGGGGCGCTGTGGTATGCGGGCGCGCCCGGCGATGCGCCCGTGACGCCCGCCACGCTGGTCGGCGATATCGGCGGCGGGGCGCTTTACCTGGTGGTGGGTCTGCTGGCGGGGATCATGCAGGCGCGGGCCACGGGCCGGGGCACGGTGGTGGACGCGGCGATATATGATGGTTCCGCCCACATGATGAACCTGCTGATGTCGCTGCGCCAGGGCGGCGGCATGCCCGAGACGCGGGGCGCAGGTATCCTGGACGGGCCGCACTGGTGCCGGAGCTACCGGACAAGCGACGGCGGCTGGATGTCGGTACAATGCCTGGAGCCGAAATTCTATGCCATCTTCCTGGACCTGCTGGGGCTGAGCGACGATCCCGATTTCGCCGGTCAGTTCGACCGTGCGCTTTGGCCGGGGGCGACGCGGCGGCTGAGCGAGATATTCGCGGGAAAGACACGACAAGAGTGGGCGGAGCTGTTCCTGGGCACGGATGCCTGCGTGGCGCCGGTACTGAGCCCGGATGAGGCGATGGCGCATGGAATGAACGCGGCGCGGGGCGTGTGGAAGGCGCCGTCGGGCGTGTTGCAGGCGGCGCCGGCACCGCGTTTTGCCGGGCGGGACGCGTGGCAACCGGTCGAGGCGCCGGAGCGCGGCCAGCATGGTGCCGAGATATTGGCGGAACTGAACGAGGCGGAATGATCCGCCAGGGGAGGACCTATGGCCGGGGTGACATTCGAAACGCAGGGCGCGGTTGCGGTGGTCACGCTGGACCGGGCCGAGAAGATGAACGCAATCTCGGTTTCGATGATCCGGGCGATGCACGCGCGGATGCAGGAGGTCGAGGCGCGCGACGACATCAAGGCGGTGATCCTGACCGGGGCTGGCAAGGCGTTTTGCACCGGCAAAGACCTGGAGGATGAGGCCGACCTGACCGACCGCGCGGCGCTGGAGGAAAGCGTCGGCCAGTTGCAGGACATCACCCGGATGATCGTGGAGAGCGGCAAGATTTATATTGCCGCCGTGAACGGCTGGGCCGTGGGCGCGGGATTCGAGATTGCGTTGAATTGCGACCTGTCGATCTGGGCCGAGGGGGCAAGGGCGTTTATGCCCGAGCTGAAATGGGGGCTCTATCCCAGCGGGGGCAGCACCGCAGCGATCCCGAGGCGAGCCGGGGCCTATGCGACCTTCGAAATGCTGTTGCTGCAGGAAAAGCTGCCCGCGCGGCGCTTGCAGGAAATGGGGATGGCCTGGCGGGTGGTGCCCGATGACCTGCTGATGGATGAGGCGCAGGCGGTGGCCGAACAGGTGGCCGGGCTGCCTGCGGCGCGGGTCGCGGACCTGAAACGCGCGGTGAACCGGGCGCTTTATGGCGACCTTGGTGCTGTGCTGGCTGATGAGACGCGGGCATTGGTCGACGCGCTGATGGACCCCGAGACGGCCGAGCGGATGAAGCAATTCGGCGGATAAGGAGGAGAGACATGGCCTATCCCGGACTGGACCCGACACTGGTACCGGTGGTTGCGGAGTTGCAGGCGGCCTTTCCCACCCCGCCGGACGAGCTGGGCCACCAGGAGTGGCGGCGGCTGATGGCAGAGCGGTCGGCCGCGATGCCGAAGACGCGGCCCGAGGGGATGGCGGTGGAAGACCTGGTATTCGAGACACCGTTTGGACCGGTCGGCGCACGGATGTACAGGCCCGCGGGCCTGCCTGATCCGGCGCCCTGCGTGATCTACATGCATGGTGGCGGGTGGATCATGGGCGACCTGAATTCGCATGACGGGGTATGCGTGGACCTGGCGCTGCAGGTGGGCGCGGTGGTGATCGCGCTGGATTACGGTCTGGCGCCGGAAACCCCCTATCCTGGTGCGCTGAACCAGTGCCACTGGGTCTATCACCATCTGCGCGAGACCGCCGCGGCACGCGGGATCAACCCCGGTTGCATGGCGATCGCGGGCGATTCCGCGGGTGGCAACCTGACGCTGGCGGTATGTATGAAGACGCAGGCAGAGGGCGGTGCACTGCCCCGGGCGCAGCTTCTGATTTATCCCTGCGTTTCGAAGAACCTTGAAAGCGCGTCCTATGTCGAGCACGCCGAGGCGCCGTTCCTGGACAAGCGCGGGATGGTTTGGATCTGGGACACCTATCTGCAGTCGCCCGAGAACTGGGGGGATCCGCTGGCCCTGCCGGAACTGGCCGAGAGCTATGCCAGGCTGCCGCCAGCGGTGGTGTTCACAGCGGCGCTGGACCCGTTGTGTTCGGAAGGCGATGCGCTTGCGCAGCGGTTCGTCGAGGATGGCGTGCCGGTGCTGCATGGGCGAGCCGAGGGGCTGATCCACGGGTTTATCCGGTTTCGCGGGGTCAGCCCGCCCAGCGAGGCCGCGTTCCAGCGGATGACCGCGGGGCTGCGCATGTTCCTGGGGCTGTGATCAGTCCGTCGGGGGGTTGAGCGCCAGCCACAGGACGGCGGCGGAGGATACTACGAGAACGGCAAGCGTGGTTGGGCCCAGGCCGAACACCTCGGAAATCGCCGAGATCGCGAAGGAGAGCGCCGAAGTCGACAGCGTGATCGAAACCATCCAGAGCGACATGATACGGCCGCGCAGTTCATCTTCGAGCCGGGCCTGGATGCCGATCTGGAGCGAGACGCCGACATAGGTGCCGGCGAATCCGACGACGGGCGCCATCACCATCGCCATGATGAAAGATGGTGCAAGGACCAGCGCGGCGGTGGCGAGAAAGCCCAGGGCGATCACGCCGAAACGGACGGCGGGCAGCCGCGCGAGGCGCGCGCCGGCGGCGACCTGGAAGAGCGCGGCGAGAAGCGCGCCCGCGCCGACAGCGGAGGTGAGCAGGCCCAGCCCCTCGGCGCCGCGGCCAAAACGGCCGTCGGCGATCAGCGCGAGGATCTCGGTGATCGCGCGGATGGGGCCGAGGGCGGCGACGGTGAGCATCAGGCTGCGCCGGATCGGCCAGCGCGCCCAGCCCTGGCGCAGACCTTCGGCAAGATCGGCGAGATAGCTTTGACGTGGGCCGGTCTGCGCCACTTCGCGCGGGCGCAGGGTGGGGCCGATGACGAGGTTGGGCAGGAACAGCGCAACGGAGAGCGCGGCGGTGGGAATGGTGCCGAACTGGCCGATGAGAAATCCGCCGATGGCCGGGCTGATGATGCGGCCCATGTTGAAATTGAGCGCGGCCAGCGCCACCACCGATCCGATGAGCGGTGGATCGACGAGCCGGGGGCCCAGTGACTGGCGCACCGGGTGGTAGGCCGAGATGATGGTGCCGAAAAGCAGCGCGATGCCGAGGATCGCGGCGGGCGAGAGCATGTCGGCGGCCATCAGCGCCAGAAGCGCGGAGGGGCAGATGACAAGCCCGAGCGAGACCCAGCGATAGGCCACGAGGATCGGCAGGCGATCGGTGAGCGCGCCGAAGAAGGGCGCGGTGAGCGCGACCGGGGCGAGGCTGGCCGCGGCGATGAGGCCCACGAAACTGGGCGATCCGGTGAGATCCCAGGCAAGCCAGGCCAGCAGGACCCGGAAGATCCAGTTGGCGTTGACGCCCGCGACCGCGCCGATGAAGTAGCGGCGGAAACCGGCATGGGAAAAGGCGGCGGCCGCGCTCATGCGCGCGCGCCGGGCTGTGGGTGTGCCGTGGGTTGCTGTTGCATGTGGCGTCCCTTTGCGACGCGTTTATCTGTAGCGCGGGGTGCGGGGGCCGCAAGTGTTACGCTGGGGCGGTCAGATCCTCGACCAGACCGGCGAAGAGACGCGCGCCGATGGGAATGAGATCATCTGGGAAGTCGAAATCGGGGTTGTGCAGCGCGGGGCTGTCGAGGCCGGAGCCCAGAAGGATCATCGCCAGTTCGGTGCCAACGCCGCCGAAGCGGCCGAAATCCTCGGATCCCGGCAAAGGAAAGGGATCGGAGCCGTGGGGGATATTCAGGCGGTGGAGCGTGCGGGTGACGATACCGGCGGCGGCCGGGGTGTTTTCTGTGGTCACGAACACATCCTCGTAGGCTATGTCGAGGGCGAGGCCATCGCTTTGCGCGGCTTCGCGGGCCAGGGTTTCGGCCTCGGCCACGAGGCGTTCCATGCGGGCATCGGTGAGCGCGCGTAGGGTGACGAACAGCTCGGCCTCGCCGGGGGCGACGCCGAAGGCGGGCTCGCCCAGGCGCGCGTGGCAGACGGTGGCGAGAGCGTAATCGGGATCGGTGCCGCATTGGCCTTGGCCAAGTGCCGCGAGCGCCGGCATCAGGCGCGAGAGGGCCGCCATGGGCGAGAGGCCGTTTTCCGGCTGCGAGGCATGTGCGGTGCGCCCGGCAAAGCGCAGGTGCATCCCGCGCGAGGCGCACATCACGGGACCGGCGGTAATGGCTGCGCGGCCCAGCGGCACGCCGGGCCAGTTGTGGATGGCGAAAGCGTAGTCGGGCCTGAAGTCGGCGAAGGCCGGATCGGCCACGACGGCGGCAGCGCCGGCGCCGGTTTCCTCGGCCGGTTGGAACATCAGCACGACCGAGCCGCGCGCCGGGCGCTGCCGGCCCAGCAGACGCGCCACGGCGGCGATCATCGTCATGTGGCCATCATGGCCGCAGAGATGGCCCTTGCCCGGGGTCTGCGAGCGATGGTCGTGGCTGGCGGTTTCCTGGATCGGCAGGCCATCGAGTTCGCACCGCAGGAGAATGCGGGGGCCGGGCGTGCCGCTGTCATAGAGTGCGGCGACGCCGTGACCGCCGAGGCCGGTAACGATGCTGTCGGGCTGCGTGGGGTGGAGCATCGCGACCACGCGGGCGGCAGTTGCGCGTTCCTCGCCGGAAAGTTCGGGATGGCGGTGCAGATCGCGCCGCCATTCGGTGAGTGCGACGAGGTCGGAATTGGTCAGGCCGGGCAGGTGGATCATGGTTGCGCCCCTTGTTCGCGTGCATGGCCCGACAGTATCGGCAGTAAACGCGGGGGCAAGACGGAACTGCGCCCGAGTGCTGCCCGGGCGCAGGGGGGCGGTCAGGCAGACACGTTCAGCGCGAGCGCGGCGGCAAGGTAGCAGAGTGCGGCGATGGCTGCGGCGGCAGAGCGCAGATGGTTCCACCGCGTCCAGTTGCGCTGGTAGGTTTGCCAGAGTGTGCGTGCGGATGCGCTGTGCGGGTCCTGCGAATCGAGCCGCTGGTTCATCGGTACGTTGGCCCTGGCCGTGACCGCCATGACGCCACCGAGGTAGGCGGCAGCGCCGGCCAGCAGCCAGAGTACGACCGGGCCAGAAGCCAGCACGAGACCGACAGCGGCCAGGGTGATCGCCGCGATCGCCATGCCGATCAGGAGGACCATGAATTGCGAGCGATAGACTTCGCGGTTGATGATCTGCATTGCCTCGATCCCCGCGGCGGGCCGGGCCCGAGCGAGCGACCGCATAACGAAATCGGAAAAGGTCAGGAATACGCCGGCGACTAGTGCGGAGGCAAGCGTGGCGGCGATGAGGGTGATCTGGAAGAGGTCAGAAAACATGGTGGCATCCTTCTTTGGCGGGTGTCAGTTGGAAATCGCCACAGTGCGGTGCAGGTTGCCCGCATCGGTGATCTGGTGTTTGAGGAAGTCGGCGATATCGGCGCGCGAGATTTTCAGCGTCAGGCCGCGCTCGTCGGGGCCGAAACCCTGCTTGAACCGGCCGGTGGCCGGGCCATCGGCAAAGGCCGAGGGGCGCACGATGGTCCAGCCGAGCCCGCTGGCCCGCACAAGGCTTTCCTGAAGTTCATGATCGCGATGTACGGGCCGCAGGAGCAGGCCGAACATGATGCGTTTCCAGAAGAAGTTCAGGTTGGCCCAGCTTTCATGCGCGCCGAGCGTGGATTGGCATACCAGGCGGCGAACGCCGTGGCGCTGCATCGCGTTGATGACGTTGAGCGTGCCACGCGACCGGATGGTGCTGGTGCGGGAGGTCCCCGCACCGAGGGTGATGACAGCCGCGTCCTGGCCTTCCACGGCACGCGCCACATCATCGGCGTTCTGCGCGTCGCCGGGGCAGAGCCGCAGGCTGGGATGATCCAGCCCGAGGGCCTGGGGGCGGCGGGCGAAGGCGGTGACAGTATGGTCGTCCGCCAGCAGGCGTTCGACGGCGAGGCGGCCAATGCTGCCGGTTGCTCCGAATACGATGACTTTCATGGGTATCTCCTTTCAATGTGGGAACGGCTGAACTTGACACCGTGTAAAGTTGACATCGTGTCAATACGCGGTAACTTTACATTATGTCAAGTTCGAATCCGAATGCCCGCTCTCGCATCCTTGATGCTGCCTGGACCCTGCTCGAGGAGGGGGGAAGCCGGGTGCGCATGTCAGATATCGCCAAGGCGGCGGGGGTCAGCCGGCAGGCGGTCTATCTGCATTTTCCGTCGCGTGCCGAGTTGCTGATCGCGACGACGCGGCATATCGACGAAGCCAAGCAGGTGGACGCGCGCCTTGCCCCGAGCCGGCAGGCGATGGGCGGACGCGCGCGGCTGGAGCTGTTCGTCGAGGCGTGGGGGAACTATATTCCCGAGATTTACGGCGTCGGGCGGGCGCTGATGGCGATGCAGGACAGCGACGAGGAAGCGCGCAAAGCCTGGGCCGACCGGATGAAGGCCTTGCGCCATGGCTGTGCCGCCGCTGTCGCGGCGATTGCCGCGGACGGGGAGCTGCGGGCGGACCTGACCGGAGAGAAAGCGACCGACCTTTTGTGGACGTTGCTGTCAGTCCGCAACTGGGAACAGTTGACCCGCGAGGCGGGCTGGTCCCAGGCGGAGTATCTAACCGCGGTGAAGGACCTGGCGATCCGGGCGCTGATGAAGCACGCGGGCTGATCCGGGCATGTGCAAATCAGCGGAACACCCGGAGCAGGTTCGATGGCGATCAGAAGTCCAGGTTTTCCACGCTGAGCGCGTTCTGTTGGATGAATTCGCGCCGGGGTTCGACGACGTCGCCCATGAGTTTGGTGAAGAGATCGTCGGCCTCGACCATGTCGTCGATCTTGACCTGCAGCAGGGTGCGGGCATCGGGATCGAGGGTGGTTTCCCAGAGCTGGTCTGGGTTCATCTCGCCAAGGCCCTTGTAGCGTTGCAGCGACAGGCCCTTTTCGCCCTCCTCCAGAATAGCGGTCAGCAGGTCGAGCGGGCCGTGTATGATCTGTTCGCGATCCTTGCGGACGAGGGTTGCGGGCTTGTCGTAGACCTCTTGCAGGGACCGGGTGAAGCTGCCGGTCTTGCGGGCTTCGCCCGAGCGCAGCATCGGGCCGTCGAGCGTACGGACCTCTTCGACGCCGCGCAGGATACGGGCGAGGCGGATGCCGTGATCCTGGGTGATGCGGCCCTGCCAGCCGCGTTCGTATTCAAGCGCGATCTGGTCGAGACGGGCGGCGACCTTGTCGGCGACGCCCTGCAGATCGGCATCGACCGCACCGGGCACGAAGGCGCCGGCAATGGCGGCCTGTTCGAGGATGTGGCGCGGGTAATGCGTGGGGAAGGCATCGAGCACGCGCCTGAGCTGGCGCGCTTCGTCGACCACGCGGGCCAGATCCTGGCCGGCGATCTCCATGCCTGAGCCGAGGCGCAACACGGCGCCGTCGATGCCCTGTTGAATAAGGTATTCATCCAGCGCTGCCTGATCCTTCAGATAAACTTCGGATTTGCCGCGCGCGACTTTGTAGAGCGGTGGCTGAGCGATGTAGAGGTAACCGTTCTCGATCAGCTCGGGCATCTGGCGATAAAAGAACGTAAGCAGCAGGGTGCGGATATGCGCGCCGTCGACATCGGCGTCGGTCATGATGATAATCTTGTGGTACCGCAGTTTCGAGATGTTGAATTCATCGCGCCCGATCCCGGTGCCGAGCGCCATGACGAGGTTGCCGATTTCCTGGCTGGAAAGCATCTTGTCGAACCGCGCGCGCTCCACGTTCAGGATCTTGCCGCGCAGCGGCAGGATGGCCTGGGTGCGGCGGTCACGGCCGGTCTGGGCAGAGCCACCGGCGCTGTCGCCCTCGACGAGGAACAGCTCGGTCTTGGCTGCGTCTTTCTCGGAACAGTCCTTGAGCTTGCCGGCGAGAAAGTTCACGTCCATCGCGGTTTTGCGGCGGGTGAGTTCGCGGGCCTTGCGCGCCGCCTCGCGCGCGAGTGCGGCCTCAACGATCTTGCCGACGATCATCCGGGCCTCGTTGGGGTTTTCCTCGAACCATTCGGAGAGCTTTTCGTTCATCAGGCTCTCGACGGCGGGACGGACCTCCGACGAGACGAGCTTGTCCTTGGTCTGGGAGCTGAATTTCGGATCGGGCACCTTGACCGAGAGCACGCAGGTGAGGCCTTCGCGGGCATCGTCGCCGGTAAAGTTGACCTTTTCCTTCTTCGCGATGCCGCTTTCGGTGGCGTATTTCTGGATCGTGCGGGTCAGCGCGGCGCGGAAGCCCGCCATGTGCGTGCCGCCATCGCGTTGCGGGATGTTGTTGGTGAAGGGCAGCACGGTTTCGTGGTAGCTGTCGTTCCACCACATTGCCACTTCGACGCCGATATCGTCGCGATCGCCTTTGACGTAGATCGGCTCGGGCATCATCGGGGACTTGTGGCGGTCGATGTATTTCACGAATTCCTTGACGCCGCCTTCGTAGAAGAGCTCGGCCTGCAGGGGTTCGGCGGGACGCTCATCGCGCAAGATGATGCGCACGCCGGAGTTTAGGAAGGCCAGTTCGCGCAGGCGTTTTTCCAGCGTGTCGAAGCTGTATTCGAGGTTCGAGAACGTGTCGGTGGAGGCGAGGAAGCGCACCTCGGTGCCCTTGCGACCGTCGGCATCGCCGACGACCCTGAGGTGCTCGGCGGTCTCGCCCCGGACGAACTTGGCATAGTGTTCCTTGCCGTTGCGCCAGATGCGCAGTTCGAGCCAGTCGGAGAGCGCGTTCACCACCGAGACGCCCACGCCGTGCAGACCGCCGGAAACCTTGTAGGAATTCGAGTCGAATTTGCCGCCCGCGTGCAGTTGGGTCATGATGACCTCGGCCGCCGAGACGCCCTCTTCGCGGTGGATATCGACGGGGATACCGCGCCCGTTATCGGAGACCGAGACCGAATTGTCGGCATGGATCGTCACGCTGACATGGTCGGCGTGGCCGGCCAGTGCCTCGTCGATGCCATTATCGACGACCTCGTAGACCATGTGGTGCAGGCCCGAGCCATCATCGGTGTCGCCGATATACATGCCAGGACGTTTGCGTACGGCCTCCAAGCCCTTGAGAACCTTGATGGATTCCGCGCCGTATTCAGGTTGTTGCTGCTCGTTCTCGGCCATGTCCGCGCCTTGGTTATTCTTGATGTCATTTTATACAATTTCTGGGGGGCGATGTTAAGTGGAACGCCAACATTTTGAGGTTTTTTCAACCTTTTAGAATGCGTGGGAAAAGCCGGGGATTTGCCGCATTTCCGCCGGTCTGTGGGCGGCCCGGACAAGGTAGCCTGACGCCGCTCCATTCAGGTGGTGGCAAGGATGGGGAGATCCAGATGTCTGACAATGTTGCGACAGAGACAACGGCCAAGGCGCCGGTGGGCGACAGGCCATTGCGGTTGTGGTCGCTGTTCGAGGCGGTGGCGCAATATGTGCTGATCGTGATCGCCTTTGCCTTCATCCTGGGTGGCAGGAACTTTGCCTTCGCGATCGAGCTTTTTGCGCCGGTGTTGCTGATTGGTGTCGTGGGCGCGGCGCTGCAGATGCTGGTTTCGGTATCGTGGTCATGGCTGTGGGCGGTGTGGCGCCCGGTACAGCGCGCGCCAGAGCCGGCGAAATTCACGGAGCGGGATGCACCTGATCTGCAACCGGCATGACGCCGGTCAGGTGAAGGGGATCACCAGCCCGACGCAGATCAGAAGGCCACCGGAGAAGATGTTGAGCCGGTGCAGCGCTGCCGGGCTTTGCAGGAGGCGCCGGGCCCGATCGAGAAAAAGCGCGAGGCCGAGATTGCCCAGCATCGGCACCACGGCCGAAACGGCGAGAATGGTGGCAACGTCGGATGCGGTGACGCGGGAGAGATCGAAGAACCCGGGAAGCACGCCCATGTAGAAGAGGATGGCCTTGGGGTTGCCCATCACGGCCGCGACGCCGACTGCGAAGCCGGGCCAGAGGCCGGGCCGCGTGAGGCGGCTATCGCCCTGGAGGCGATGGGCGGGTTTGCGGATCAGCATGACCCCCATGACAAGGAAAACAGCAGCCGCGACCCAGCGCATGAGTGACAGGAAATCACCATAGACCGAGAGCACCCAGGCAAGCCCGAAAATGGCGCAGAGCGGCCAGATGAGATCGCCTAGGGCAACCCCCACGGCCAGCGGCCAGGCGCCGCGCATGCCGCCCGAGAGCGCGCGGGCGGTGAGAGCGACCCACACAGGGCCGGGAATGGCCCAGAGCGCGGCCATGCCGCCGGCATAGAGCAGCAATTCGGAGAAGGTGATCGTCATTCGGGTTGGCCATGCATGCGGGTCTCGCTGATCCCGTTCTCTTCGGTCACTTCGAGCCGCTGGGCGCGGTTGCCCAGTTCTTCGAAGAGTTCCGGCCCCGTGCCGGTCATCCAGGCCTGGGCGCCGAGAGCGCAGATCTCGTCATAGAGCGCGGCGCGGCGTTCGGCATCGAGATGGGCCGCAACCTCGTCCAGCAACAGCAGCGGCGGGGCGCCGAATTCCTGGGCCAGGGCCCGGGCATTGGCGAGGATGAGCGAGATCAGTAGTGCCTTCTGCTCTCCGGTCGAGCAATCGCGCGCGGGCACGCCCTTGGCGGCATAGACGCCAGTCATGTCGGTGCGGTGCGGGCCGACAAGCGTGCGCCCGGCGGAGAGGTCGCGAAAACGACTCTCGGCCAGGGCTTCGGCCAGGTCGGCCGAGGTTTCGGGCATTGCGCCTTCGGTCTGGATCAGGTCGAGTTCCGAGGTGGGAAAGGCAGTTTCGGCGGCGCGCTGGGCCGCGTCGAGCTGAGCCAGCGCGGCAAGGCGGTTGGCATGGATCGCGGCGCCGGTTTCGGCCATTTGTTTTTCCAGCGCGACATACCAATGGGCATCGCGCACCATGTCCTTCAGGAGCTGGTTGCGCTGGCGCATGGCCTTTTCATAGGCGAGCGACAGCTCGGCATGGTCGGGAAAAAAGGAAAGGGTCATCCGGTCGAGAAAGCGGCGGCGGCCGTCGGCGCCTTCGATCCAGAGCCTGTCCATCGAGGGGATGAGCCAGAGCACACGCGCGATACGGCCCAGCGCCGTCTGTGCGGCTGCCTTGCCGTCGATGCGGGTCTGGCGGGGTTGCCCGTCCTCGGACCAGAACTCGATCTCATGGACTTGGTGGAGGCTGTGCAGGTGGCCGGTGATTTTCCAGCCCAGAGACTCGGGGCGGCGGGACATGTCCTGCGCGCTGGCGCGGCGCATGCCGCGGCCCGGGGAGAAGAGCGAGACGGCCTCGAGAATGTTGGTTTTGCCAGCGCCATTGGGGCCGTAGATGGCCAGGGGCCGCGCATCACATTCGATCACCGCGCGTTTGTGCGAGCGGAAATGCGAGAGCGTGAGACGGGTGAGCGCGAGGGTCATGACGATGAGGTAGCGCGAATGGCGGCTGGCCGCCAATGGGAAATCACGCGCGCGCGTAGAGCGCAGGCCTGGGGGCCAGCCCCCAGACCCCCGAGGTATTTCCGGTCAGATGAAGCAGGGGATCGGCGCGCGCGATCAGACCCGCATGGGCATGACGACGTAAACGGCCGACGTGTCGTTGCCTTCGCGCATGAGCGTTGGATCGCCCGAGGAATTGAACAGGAAGACGGCATTTTCGCGATCGACCTGGCTGGCGATCTCGAGCAGGTACTTCGCGTTGAAGCCGATTTCGAGGCGTTCGTCGCCATAGGCCACGGCGAGTTCTTCCTCGGCGGCGCCGCTGTCGGGGGCGTTGACCGAGAGGGTGAGCTTGTCTTCTTCCAGGGTCAGCTTGACCGCGCGCGAGCGTTCCGAGGAGACGGTGGCGACACGGTCGACCGCCTTGGCGAACTCGGCCGCGTCGACTTCGAGCCGACGGGTGTTGCCCTGGGGAATGACGCGGGTGTAATCGGGGAAAGTGCCGTCGATCACCTTGGAGGTCAGGGTGATGTCAGGTGTGGCGAAACGCACCTTGGTTTCACTGACCGAGACGGCGATCTGGGTGTCGTCGTCATCGAGCAGCTTGCGCAACTCGCCCACGGTTTTGCGGGGCACGATCACGCCGGGCATGTCGGCGGCGCCATTGGGCAGGTCGGCGTCGATGCGGGCGAGGCGGTGGCCGTCGGTGGCCACGCAGCGCAGTACCTTGCCGCCGTCGGATTCGGAAACGTGCATGTAGACGCCGTTGAGGTAATACCTTGTTTCCTCGGTTGAAATTGCAAATTTCGACTTGTCGAAGAGGCGCCGCAGCACTGGCGCGGGGGCCGAGAAATTCGAACTGTATTCCGAGCTTGCCATCACCGGGAAATCTTCTTTCGGCAGGGTGGCAAGGTTGAAGTGCGAGCGGCCAGCCTCAACCGAGAGGCGGCCCGAGGCGCCGTCATCGGTGAGGGTGACAAGCGCGCCATCAGGCAGCTTGCGGACGATTTCGTGCAGGGTGACGGCGGACACGGTAGTGGCGCCGGCGCGTTCGACCTGCGCGGGCGCGCGATCGACCACTTCGATATCGAGGTCGGTGGCGCGGAAATGCACGTCGGAGCCTTCGGCCTCGATCAGCACGTTGGCGAGGATCGGGATGGTGTTGCGGCGTTCGACGACCGATTGCGCCTGCGAAACGGCTTTCAACAGCGCGCCGCGTTCGATGCTGATTTTCATGCCCTCACTCCTTGACCTTCGGCGGGGAAGGGCACGGTAGCGCCTTTCCCCTGCTGCACAAGTATTTTCTTGGTTTTCGGGTCTATCGGGGCAGAGGTCAAGGGCCGGCGCGCCCGCTGGCGCGGGCAGGCGGGCGGTTTTGCATCAGGCTTCGAGCGCGCGGCGCAGAAGCTCGATATCTTCCTCGATCTGGGCGTCCTGGCTGCGCAGTTCCTCGATCCGGCGGACACCGTGCATGACAGTGGTGTGATCACGCCCGCCGAAGCGGCGGCCGATTTCGGGCAGCGAGCGCGAGGTCAGCTGCTTGCACAGATACATCGCCACCTGGCGCGGGCGGGCGAAGGTGCGCACGCGCTTGGGCCCGATCATGTCGGAGAGGCGGATGTTGTAGTGCTCGGAGACCTTGCGCTGGATTTCCTCGACCGTGATCTTGCGTTCGGAGGCGCGCAGGATGTCGGCGAGGCAGTCCTGCGCCAGTTCGAGCGTGATTTCACGGCCGACAAGCGAGGCGAAGGCGAAGAGCCGGGTGAGCGCGCCTTCGAGCACGCGGACATTGGTCGAGATGCGATGCGCGAGAAATTCGAGCACGCCGTCGGCGAGCACGAGATCGGGATATTGAGCGCGCTGGATGTCGACCTTGGATTGCAGGATGCCGAGGCGCAGTTCGTAATCGGTGGGATGCAGATCGACCACGAGACCGCATTGCAGGCGGCTCTTGATGCGGTCTTCGAGATCCTTGATTTCACCCGGCGCGCGGTCGGCGGAAATGACGATCTGGCGGTTCTGGTCGACGAGCGCGTTGAAGGTGTGGAAAAATTCCTCTTGCGTGGAGTCCTTGCCGGCGATGAATTGCACATCATCGACCATCAGCACGTCGACCGAGCGGAACAGTTCCTTGAAATCCATCATCTTGCGGTCGCGCAGCGCCTGCACGAAGCGATACATGAACTGTTCGGCCGAGAGGTAGAGTACGTTGAGATCGGGGCGGCGGGCCTGGAGCTCGTGTGCGATGGCGTGCATCAGGTGGGTCTTGCCGAGACCGACGCCGCCATAGAGGAAGAGCGGGTTGAAGGTGACCGGGCCGCCTTCGGCAACGCGTTTCGCCGCGGCATGGGCCAGTTCGTTCGGTTTGCCGACGACGAAGCTGTCGAAGGTGAAGCGCGGATCGAGCGGCGCGGCAGGAAGGATATCATCACGCGCTGCGTTGGCGGTGACTGCCGGTGCCGCGGTCTGAGCTGGGGCGGTCCCGTTATTGGCCGCGGGTTTGGCGGGGGCGGCCGCCTGGCCGGTGCCCACGCGGAAACGGATCCGGCGCACATCGGCGCCGGAGGCCGACATCTGATAGAGGATCACATCGCCGAAATTCTGGCTGACATAGTTGCCGAGGAAGCTGGTGGGCACCTGGAAGGTGGCGACGCCGTCGGTGAGGTTGTCGAAGGTCAGCGGCTCGATCCAATTGGTGAAGTTGTTCTTCCCGACCGTTTTCAAGAGAGCCTGCTGAACCTGTCCCCATTCTTCTTGCGTCATCTGTCCCCGATCCACGTCTAATAGCCCCAATCCAACCCTGATCACAAGGGGCACCATATCGCAGCCCCACCACACGAAACCCCTGACTGACAACAGCAACCGCGCACACTGCAAGGCATACAGTGCTGTTGTGATGTCCAGAACGGACCAGCCAAAGGTATGGACACATCTCCGCATCTTTGCACCGACTGTCCCCATTCGGCGCCGCAGACGCTGTGACCCGTCTGCGAGATATCGGACAATGCAGTGCGCAAAATGCGCATTCGAATTGCAGCTTTCCGTCCCGGTTTTCAGGGCTGGAAATGCAGTCCGGACAGCTTGTCCCCCCAACGGCGATGTGACTCGCAGGAGGGAAATTAGCAACATCGAAAGCGGCGGGGCAACGAAACTTCGCGCTTGACTCGGCCTTTTCTGAAAAAGAATCTCCTAAAGCCTTAAAACCCAATGAAATAAGGGCTTCGACAAAAAAGGGCGCTGCCAGCGGCGCGCCCCTTTTCAATCGAATTTCGGGTTCCCGACCTTAGCCGAGAGCTTTGACCCGTGCCGCGAGGCGCGACATTTTGCGCGAAGCGGTGTTCTTGTGGAAGATGCCTTTGGTGACGCCGCGCATCAGTTCGGGCTGAGCTGCGCGCAGGGCTGCCTGTGCGGCATCCTTGTCGCCGGATGCGATAGCCTCTTCGACCTTGCGCAGGAAGGTGCGGATGCGCGAACGGCGGGCTTTGTTGATTGCAAAACGGCGCTCGTTCTGGCGGGCGCGTTTCTTGGACTGGGGCGTATTTGCCATGGTGTCAGGGCCTTTGTCTGGTTCGGTTCATTTTCACTGCGTGACAATGCCCGAAAGGGCCCCGGCGTCGTCCGGGTGATTCTTGCCAAAGCGGGCATCACACGCATGTCTGGGGCGCTTAATACGCATTTGTGGGGAAAATGCAATTGGCAATGCGCCTGCAGCATTTGCCCGCGAACCGCGATACGGCTGGCGCGACCGCCCCCTGTTGTGTTAGCGATGCAATCAAAACGTGCGTGGGGCGCGGGCAGTATGATCCAGAAGGACCTGATCGTTCAATCATCGGCGATCCTGAAACGCCTGAGCGAGGCGGGTTACGATTTCGAGGTCGAGGATGATTTCGACGCGGTGATCGAGTGGAACCGCAAATCGAACCGGGTGCGCCCGCAGCACCCAATGATTTCGCCGATGCGCAACGATTATACCCGCGGAACCGCGTTCTGGACCTTTCTGCTGAAGGATGGCGAAAGGTTGGGCGCGCTGGGCGCACGGTTCATAGACCTGCGGGGCGAGCCCCTGGACCGCTACATCAGGCGCACGGCGAAGGCCCAGTTCGGCAATGGCGAGGACGTGATCGAGAGCATCGCCCCGGTGATGAGCGAATTGATCGGCGGTCGGATTGTGGTCTTCGGGGATCTGTTCATTCGTGAAAACGCGCGGGGGAACGCGCGGGTTCTGGCGGCTTATTCGCGGCTTTCGATGATCCTGGCGGGGATGGAGTGGCCCGATTTCGACTGGATGTTCGCCTATATCGCGCGTGAGCACCTGCGCCTGTCCGACCTGTACGGGTTCACCTATCGGCTGCCGCGGGTCATCATCTGGCGCAAACCCTACCCGGAAGGGCGCGATGACAGCCATATGCTGGTCGCGATCCCGGCCTGTGATTTCCGGCACCTGCTAGCGACGGGGGAAATGAGTAAGTTTTGAGAACAGAAGGATGAAGAGCTGCCCCGTGTCGTCAGTGACCGGTGCGAGCAACCGACGGTAGGTACCCGAGACCCGCACGCCGCCCAGTTCGGAATCGACCTTGCGATCGGAAATCAGATAGGGGTGATTGACCACCTCGGTATGCGCCTGCAGGATTTCCTGCTGAACTTCGGGATCGAAGCTTAGAAATACCTCTTCATAGGTATTGGTTTCGAGCAGGCGATAGTATTTCGCGGACAGACTGTCAGCGCCGATCCAATAGGGGCGGGGAACGGTTTCACCCGGTTCACACGGGTAGTAGAGATTGAGCTTGTTGATCAGCCATTCATGGTTCTGAAGCCGGTTGTCATTCGCCATCAGCCAGTCGAGCACGTCGTCGGTGCCGATGACCTGTCCGGCCTCCGATGCGGCGGCTTCGTGCTCGGCTATGCGTTCGGAAAGCGCGTTGGCGGATTCGGCCTCGGCGTCGGTGGCGGCGTCGGCGGGTGCGACCGAGAGAGAGGGGCGGGCTTCGGCGAAATAGGCGAGCGGCAGATTGAGCGTGGCTGCTAGCGACTCGACCGTGCGGAAGGGGATTTCACGGCCCTTGCGGATTTGCGAATGCAGTGTCGAATAGTTGAGTCCCGCACGCTTGCAGGCCCGCGAGAGCGACAGCCCGCGTGACTTGCATGCTCGCACTATGGTTTCGCCAAGCGACATGACCCTCAGAAAATCGACATATGCGTAAAGACCTGATCGAGATTTGACACGTGGAGGGAAGCTGGTCAACTCATACGTGTGACCGATCCGCAGGCGCGGCAATTCAAACAGTGAGGCAAGGGTAATGATCAAGGGACGGGTTGACGAAATTTTGCAGGAGCAGGACGCGACGCGTCAGCTTGCCTTGTCCCGACAGTTGCGCGCAAAGATCTGGGCGGCGCTGAGCGAGGATGATCGCGCCAAGCTGCGCGGGGCCGGCGTGGATGTCGACATGTTGAGAGCACGGTTGCGGCTTGTCGATCACGGAACTGCGCCAAGTTAGAACGCCCGACCGCGAGGGCCGGGCGTTTTCCATGGTCCTGCAACGGCGTGATCAGCGGTCGCGGAACTGGGGCTCGCGTTTTTCCATGAAGGCGGCCATGCCTTCCTTCTGGTCTTCGGTGGCGAAGAGAGAGTGGAAAACGCGGCGCTCGAAGAGCAGGCCTTCACGCAGCGTGGTCTCGTAGGAGCGGTTCACCGCTTCCTTGACGGCCATGACGGTGATCATGCTTTTCTCGGCGATCTTCTGGGCTGCGGCCATGGTTTCCTTCATCAGGTCCTTGGCGGGCACGACGCGGCTGACAAGGCCTGCGCGCTCGGCCTCGTCGGCGTCCATGAAGCGGCCGGTGAGGTTCATGTCCATCGCCTTCGACTTGCCGATGAAACGGGTCAGGCGCTGGGTGCCGCCGAGACCGGCCATGACGCCGAGGTTGATCTCGGGCTGGCCGAACTTGGCCGTGTCGGCGGCGATGATGAAATCGCACTGCATGGCAAGCTCGCAGCCGCCGCCGAGGGCATAGCCGGCCACGGCGCCGATCACAGGTTTGCGCACCCGAAGCATGGTTTCGGTTTCCGGCGTGAAGAGATCCTCGCAGAACACGTCCGTGAAGCTTTTCTCGCTCATCATCTTGATGTCGGCGCCGGCGGCAAAGGCTTTCTCGCTGCCGGTCAGAACGATGCAGCGCACCTTGTCGTTTTCCTGTGCCTCGGTCATCGCCTGGGCCAGTTCGCGAAGAAGCTGATCGTTCAGGGCGTTCAGCGCATCGGGGCGGTTCAGACGGATGAGGCAGATGTGGTCTTCTACTTCGACGATGATCGTCTCATAGGCCATTGGGAATTCGCTTTCGCTTGTTTCGCATGAGTGGGACTCATTACCACTGTGAAATCACGGATCAAGCTATCTTTGACATTTCGGGCAGTAGTAGGTGGAGCGGCCCGATTGCACGATCCGGCGGATTGTTCCGGTGCAGCCGGGGGTCTTGCAGGGCTCGCCTTCGCGGTCGTAGACATCGAAATTGTGCTGGAAATAGCCCAACTCACCATCGGTCTGGCGGAAGTCGCGCAGAGAGGAGCCGCCGGCGGCGATGGCGTCCTGCAGAACCTGGCGGATAACGGGAACAAGGGCGGCGACGCGTTTGGCCGAGATGCGCCCGGCCTTTCGCGTTGGCGCTATATGGGCGCGGAAGAGCGCCTCGCAGACATATATGTTGCCCAGGCCGGCGACGATGCTCTGATCGAGAAGGGCGGCCTTGATCGGTGTGTTCCTGCCCTTGAGGGCGGTGACGAGATATTCCTCGTTGAAGGTATTGCCCAGAGGTTCGGGGCCGAGTTTCGCCAAGAGCGGGTGCTGGTCGGCCTGATCTGTGGGCACGAGATCCATCGCACCGAAGCGGCGCGGATCGTTGAAGGTGATGCGGGCGCCGTTCTCCATATCGAGGATGACGTGATCGTGCTTTTCTTGCGGGGGGTGATCATGGACAAATTGCCCCAGCGGGTCGCCTGAGACGGTCATGCGGCCGGACATGCCAAGGTGAATCAGCAGGGATTCGCCATTGTCCAGATCCGCGAGGATGTATTTGGACCGCCGCCGCAGGCGCAGGACGGTGCGGCCGGTCAGGCGTTGGACGAAGTTTTCGGGAAACGGCCAACGCAGGTCGGGGCGGTTGACCGCCGCATGGACGATTTTCTGCCCCTCCATCGACGGGGCAAGACCACGGCGGACCGTTTCAACCTCGGGCAGTTCGGGCATCGACCCTCTTTCGACGTCACCGGGGCGCATTGTGCGCCCGTCGCGCCCCGTATAAGAGGGAGCGGACGACGAAACGGCAAGGCTTTACGCTGCGATCATGACCGAGAAAACCACGCATTTCGGATTTCAGGACATACCCGAGGATGAAAAGGCCGGACGGGTGCAGGGGGTGTTCGGTTCGGTGGCGTCGAAATACGACGTGATGAACGATGCGATGTCCTTCGGCATACACCGCGTCTGGAAGGATGCGATGATGGACTGGCTGGCGCCGCGGCCGGGCCAGCGGCTGCTGGACGTGGCTGGCGGCACCGGCGACATCTCGTTCCGGTTCCTGAAGCGGGCTGGACATGGGCATGCCACGGTACTGGACCTGACCGAGCCGATGCTGGTGGAAGGCCGCAAACGCGCGGAAGCGGCGCAGATGGCCGAGAGCCTGGACTGGGTGGTGGGCGACGCGATGGCGCTGCCTTTTGCCGACAACACTTTTGACGTCTACACGATCAGTTTCGGCATCCGGAACGTGACCCGCCCACAAGAAGCGCTGAACGAAGCGTTTCGTGTGCTGAAACCCGGCGGGCGGCTGATGGTGCTGGAGTTCAGTCAGATCCCCAACGATCTGATGCAGAAGGTCTATGACCTTTACTCCTTCAACATCATTCCGCAGATGGGCAAGGTGATCGCGAACGATCGCGAGAGCTATCAGTATCTTGTTGAATCCATTCGCAAGTTCCCGGATCAGGAAACGTTCCTTGAGATGGTGAAAGCGGCGGGGTTCGAGCAGGCGAAATACCGCAACCTGACGATGGGGATCGCCTGTCTGCATTCGGGCTGGAAGCTGTGAGAGGGCCGCACAACATTATCCGCCTGATCCGTACCGGCGCGACGCTGGAGCGGACGGGGGCGATGAAGGTGATCCTGGACGCCTATGACGCGCCGCGGCTGATGCGGGTGGTGCTGCGTGGGCTGGTCTGGCCGTTCCAGTGGCTGGGCGACAAGGGTGACAAGACGATGCCCCCGGCGACCCGGTCGCTGAGCGCACTGGGACCGGCCTATATCAAGTTCGGGCAGATCCTGAGCACCCGGCCGGACCTTGTCGGCGATGAGCTGGCCGTGCAGTTGCGCGTGCTGCAGGACAAGCTGCCGCCGTTTCCGACCGAGAAGGCCAAGATGGCAGTGCGCGATGCGCTCGCATTGCCGGTGCGCGAGGTGTTCGAGGAGTTTTCCGAACCGGTCGCCGCGGCCTCGATCGCGCAGGTGCACCGTGCACGGCTGAAGGGCACGGGCGAGGAGGTTGCCGTAAAGGTACTGCGCCCCGGGATCGAGCGGGCCTTTCAGCGCGATATCGACGCCTTCTATTTCGCCGCGGATGTGATCGAGTTCCTGAGCCCGGCATCGCGGCGATTGCGACCGCGTGACGTGATCAAGCATTTCGAAGGCGTGGTGAAGGGCGAACTGGATTTACGGCTCGAGGCGGCCTCGGCCAGCGAGTTCGCGGCGAACACGGCCAACGATGAAGGGTTCCGCCTGCCTGATGTGAAATGGGCTTTGTCGGGCCGCCGGGTGATGACGATGGGCTGGGCCGAGGGTCTGCCGCTGGGAGACAATGAGGCGCTGGAAGCGGCGGGACACGATCGCCGCGCGCTGGGCGAGCGGGTACTTCAGCTGTTCCTGAGCCACGCGTTGCGCGACGGTTTTTTCCATGCCGACATGCACCAGGGCAACCTGAAGGTCGCCGCGAATGGCGACATAATTGCCTATGATTTCGGGATCATGGGGCATATCGACGAATACACCCGCCGCGTCTACGCCGAGATCCTGTTCGGGTTCATCCAACGTGACTATAAGCGTGTGGCCGAGGTGCATTTCGAGGCGGGCTACGTGCCCGCAGACCGTGATGTCGACGAGTTTGCGCGCGCGTTGCGCGCCGTGGGGGAGCCCATTTTCGGCATGGATGCCAGCCAGATTTCGATGGGCCGGCTGCTGAGCTATCTCTTTGAAGTGACTGAACGTTTCGGAATGGAAACGCGCACTGAGCTGATCCTGCTGCAGCGCACGATGGTCGTGGTCGAGGGGGTCGCGCGGTCGCTGAGCCCGCATCTGAACATCTGGGAGGTCGCAAAGCCGATCGTCGAGGATTACATCAAGCAATCGATCGGGCCGAAGGCATTGGCCCGTGACCTGGCGAAAACGGCGCGGGTGCTGTCGAGGTTCGGGCCGCGCCTGCCCGGGCTGGTTGAGGCGATCCTGGTCCGCCAGAGCGAGCCGCCCGAAGCAGCGGGGCGCACGGGCGGGCGCCGGGTGCAGGTGCTGTGGCTGGCCGGTGGCGTGGTGCTTGGCGCCGCAGGGGCGGCAGCCGCCCTGCTGATCTGAGCCGAGCGCCAATATCCATGCAATATTGTGACACTTGCCGGTGGAGCAGTGCCGGTGGAGGATCGTGTCTGTTTTTTTCAAACAGGATTGCCTAGACTGCCGAAAACAAGTCGGAGTGGCAGGATAATGCGGGTTTTGAAGCCGGCGATTGTTGCAGGATTGGTGGTATCGATTCCGTGGACTGTTTTGGCCCAGAACCTGGTCACGACATCCAAGAACATGTACGGCACCCCGGGCGGGTTGATCGACATGCCCACCGCTGAGATGGCACACGATGGCGAGCTGTCCTCGACTGTGTCGCATTTCGGGGGCACCTCGAAGACTACCCTGACCTTTCAGATCACGCCGCGGCTGACCGGATCGTTCCGCTACTCGGCGCTGAACGAGTATCGCCCCGGACGGGGCGGGCCGAACCCCTATCCCAACGGCACCTATTACGACCGCAGTTTCGATCTGCGTTACCAGCTGTTGACCGAAGGCCAGTATCGCCCCGGCGTTGCCGTGGGTTTGCGCGACTTTATCGGCACGGGTCTTTACGGGTCGGAATACGTGGTGGCGACCAAGTCGATCGGCGATCGGTTGCGTCTGACCGGTGGTGTCGGCTGGGGCCGCCTGGGCAGTTTCAACAGCTTCGCCACGACGGGAACACGCCCCACGGGCGTGATCGGTTCGGGTGGTCTTCCGACCACGGACCGCTGGTTTCGGGGCCCGGTCGCCGGGTTCGGCGGCATCAGCTACCAGGCGACCGACCGGCTGAGCTTCAAGGCCGAGTATTCGTCGGATGCCTATCTGGAAGAGCGTGGTGGCGGCCAGGACCCGGGGTCGAACATGTTCCAGCGCAAGTCGCCCTGGAATTTCGGACTGGATTACCAGGTTAGCCGGTCCGTGAACGTGGGTGCCTATTACCTTTACGGCTCAGAAGTGGGGTTGAGCGTGACGGTGGCGCTGGATCCCAAGAGCTCTCCTGTGCCGGGCGGGGCGGACACCGCGCCATTGCCGGTAGCAATGCGACCGCGGTTTTCGGCCAGCGACCTTGGATGGAAAACGCAGCCGGGCGCCGAGGATAGCCTGCGCGCCCAGGTGGCCGAAACGCTGGCGGGCGAAGGCCTGATCCTGGAAGGCATACGCCTGGAAGGGACGCGCGCACATGTATTGCTGCGCAACACGCGATATGACGTTGAGGCGCAAGCCGTCGGCCGGGCCGCGCGCGTTCTGAGCCGGACGCTGCCGCCTTCGGTCGAAACGTTTACGATCGGGCAGACCTTCAACGGCATGCCGACCGGCGCGGTGACAATGACGCGCAGCGATGTGGAGCGCCTGGAAAACGCGCCGGCCACGGACATGTTCGAGCGCGTTACCTTTGGCGGAGATGCAGGGGCCTGGGCCGGGATGGCGCCCGAAGGCGGTTCGTATCCGAGGTTTGAATGGAGCCTTGGACCATATGCGAAGCTGAGCGTCTTTGACCCCGATAACCCCGTGAAGGCCGATATCGGCGCCCGCCTGTCGGCCGATTACCATGTCGCGCCGGGTTGGGTTTTGTCAGGTTCGGTTTCGGCGAAGATGGTCGGCAACCTGGACGATCCGCCCAGCGGGCGTTCCGGTGCAGGGCCGGGCACTTTGCCCAAGGTACGGTCGAATGCGCGACTTTATTCGATGGGTAACGATCCGCGGATCGATCACCTGACGCTGGCGCGGTACGGGCGTTTGGGCGAGGACTGGTACAGCCGGGTGACATTCGGCTACTTGGAGCAGATGTATGCCGGTATTTCCGGCGAAGTGCTGTGGAAGCCTGTCGATAGCAAGCTGGCGCTGGGCGCAGAGCTGAACTATGTCGCGCAGCGCGACTTTGACCAGCTGTTCGGCGTGCAGAATTACACCGTAGCGACGGGGCATGTATCGGCCTATTACGATTTTGGCGGCGGCTACCATGGGCAGATGGACATGGGCCGTTACCTGGCCGGGGATTGGGGGGCGACCGTGGCGCTGGACCGCGAGTTCGACAATGGCTGGCGTGTTGGCGCCTATGTGACCAAGACCAACGTATCCTCTGCGGCCTTCGGGGAAGGATCGTTCGACAAGGGCATCCGCATCACCGTGCCGCTGAGCTGGGCCACGGGCACCGCAACGCGCCGCAAGAACGACATCGTGATCCAGTCGCTCACGCGTGACGGTGGCGCACGCCTGAATGTGGATGGACGCCTTTACGAAGCCGTGCGCGATGCGCACAAACCGCAGATGGCGAAAACCTGGGGGAAATTCTGGCGATGATCGTGAAACGTAGCATTGCCGCCCTGGCAGCGTGCCTGGCTCTTGCCGCGTGCGGCAACAGGTCGGATCAGAACCAGATTTTCAAGACCTTGAGTGCGGGCTTCCTCAAGAAGGGTGACCAGCAGGGCGGTTCAGTGACGCCCGAGCAGGTGGCCATTGCGATACAGCAATCCCTGCAGGGCACTGATCTGCCCTTGGCGCTGGCGGTGATGGACAAGCGGAATGCGACTGCGATCCTGACGCGGATCGAGACCAATGGCGCCTATGGGACCTGGGGAACATCTGACCGGCGTACCATCATTTTGCGCGGTGGTCTGGTGACGGGCACGCGGGGCCTGGGAAATGATGTGATGTCTTCGGAGATCGACGCGGTTGCCGCGCTTGTTTCGGCGCGCAAAGGCGGGACCGCGACGCGGGTACAGCGGTATCTGGACGGGGAAAACCACACCGTTGCCCTGGTGGCCGAATGCACAGTCGCGCGTGGCGGTGCCAAGCACGTCAAAATCGGCGAGATCAACACCCGCGTAACCGAGATGACCGAGCGGTGTTCGGCCGGTCAGACGCAGTTCGAGAACAGCTACATGGTTGATCCCTCGGGCTATGCGGTGCAGGCGCGCCAATGGCTGAGCCCGGCGAATGGCCATATCTCCATTCAGGCGCTTCGGCGCTGAACCGGGGACAGGGCAGAATGAAACGGCGGGCGTTGGTCACCGGATCGGCGGGTTTTATCGGATTCCATTGCTGCAAGCGATTGCTGGCGGACGGGTATGAGGTGACCGGTCTCGACGCGATGACCGACTATTATGATGTCGATCTGAAGCGGGCGCGGCACGAGATCCTAAATAACAAAGGTGGGTTCCGGGCCGTCGAAGAACGTATCGAGACCCCGGGTGTTTTGCTGGACCTGATGCACGCCGAGCGCCCGGAGGTGGTAATCCACCTCGCGGCGCAGGCTGGCGTGCGCTATTCGATCGAAGCGCCGCGCAGCTATGTCGATGCCAATCTGCGCGGCACGTTCGAATTGCTGGAAGCCGCGCGCGCGGTGCCGCCCGTGCACATGTTGTTGGCGTCGACATCGTCGGTCTATGGCGCGAATGAAAAGATGCCCTATGCCGAGACGGACCGCGCCGACTGGCAGATGTCGTTCTACGCGGCGACGAAGAAGGCAACCGAGGCGATGGCGCATTCCTATGCGCATCTGTACCAACTGCCGGTCACGATGTTCCGGTTCTTCACGGTCTATGGTCCCTGGGGCCGCCCGGATATGGCGCTGTTCAAGTTCACCAAGGCCATCCTGAACGGTGATCCGATCGACATCTATAATCATGGCGATATGCGCCGCGATTTCACCTATGTTGATGACCTTGTCGAAGGCGTGCGGCGCCTGATGGACGTGGTGCCCGGTATGGGACCCACGCAAACAGGGGACAGCCTTTCACTGGTCGCGCCGTGGCGCGTTGTCAATATCGGGCATGGCGCGCCCGTGCGCCTGCTGGACTTCGTCGAGGCGATCGAAGCGGCCATTGGCAAGCCTGCCGAGCGCAACATGATGCCGATGCAGCCCGGCGATGTGCCGGCGACCTGGGCCGATGCCTCTTTGCTACATGATTTGATCGGAGAATTGCCGAAGACCGATCTGCGAACGGGCGTAAGGGCCTTCGTGGATTGGTACCGAGAATATTTCGGCGTTTGATGATCCGAAAATGAGAAACGGCGGCCCGATGGTGACCGCCGTTCCCTGAACCTTTGATCCGGGAGAAGCCCGGAGCGTGATTACGAACCGTCGCTGCTTGAAATGGCTGCTACCGCCGATACCACCACGACCGCCACTGCAATGGTAGCACCTGCGCCCAAGCCACCAATCAAGGGAATGCTGCCCTGAGTGGAAACGAATGGGTCGTTCTTGGTCTCTGCTGCAACCGGTGCAGCGGTGACAGCGGCGAATGCAGCGGCTGCTGCGATAACCGAAAGCTTTTTCATAATTCTCTCCAAACCGTTATTGGCCCGACCGAAGCCGGAGCAATCACAGCGAATATTGCACAGAAAGACCAGTGTTGGAATATCTTTCATGAAGATCGTCCGGATAAATGCACGGGTGCATAAAATAGCATCGAGTCGGCGCAAGACTCTGAAACGACACATCATTCTTGTGAATTTGCACAGTTGGGAATGCGCAACACTCTGAGGAAAAAGGCTTCGGTCCGCGGTTGGGGCCGATTGAGCGATCAAACGGAGCCTGGCGCGGGCTGACGGCTCAGCAGCAGGGTTCGCGCGTTCAGTCGAAGTCGCCGAACCGCAGCCCCTTCATGTTCAGGCGCCAAAGGCTGCCTGCTCCAGGACAAAAGCCCGACGGTAATCCATAGCGCCATTCGCCACGCGCCACAGGCAGTAGGCCGCCATGCGAAGGTGGAACCAGGGGGCCAGGGATTTGTATCGTTTCACCGTTTCGGGGTCGTCGTAGGCATCCTGAAAACGAGCGATCTGGTCCGGGGTCAACGGCGCGCCGCGGTAGACCTGTTGCATGGCCGGTGAGAGAAAAACCGCGAGATCGTGCACCGGATCACCAACTGCCGGGCATTGCCAGTCGATCAGCGTGACGCCGGTATGCGATACGATGATGTTTCCCGGTACGCAATCGCCATGCAGAAGACGGGATTCGCTCGAACGGTCTGGCCCGCCTGCGGGAATGAGCGCGCTCAGCGTGGTGCTGTCTTGGGATGGGCAAAGTGACAGAATACGCCTTGTCTGACGGACAAGCGCGGCGGCACCATCGGCCGCGTGGGGCAGACCATGCGGGACGGGTTGATCATGAAGCCTGCGCAGGGCGCGTGCGACCGGTTCGGGATTCTCTGACCATGATGCGCCGTCGACATGGGAATAGACGATTACCTGGCCAAGGGGCGTTGCCTTTGCGGCGATGAGGCGCGGGGCGAGTCCGGTACCAGCCAGATGCGTGAGCAGTTGAGCCTCGGCCGTCGGTGTGTTGGGAAAAAGCGGGTTGTCATCGGAAGCCGCGAAGAGTTTGACCACGCAGGTTTTGCCGTTTGCCTGAACACGCCAGAGACGGTTGCTGCGCCCGCCTGAAAGTGGAACCCAACAATCAGGATCACCGAAGAGGCCAAGCGACGCGAGGTGCTGGCGCAATTGGGCCTCGATGGTCCGGTGAGGGGTGGGCGGGTTCACCATCACAAGCGCAGATTCCGGAATGGGCAGACTCCAAAGACCTGTCGGGCTTACGCGAGCGGTGGTGAGCCTTCAAGACCTTAGCCCGGGTCGCGCAGGGCCGAAACTTCGGAGGAGGTGACCTGAACGCCGCCGGCCAGGACGAGCGTGGTGGTGCCGGCGTTGTTCTGGGCTTCGATCACGCGTCCGTAGGTTTGAACCGGAGAGGTTGCGACGATCTCTCCGTTTGCTTGGTGTTCGACCTCGAACCGGTAGAGGCCGGAAGGCAGTGGCGCGCCGTCGCCGCTGACGCCGGCCCAGGTGACGGGATCACCCGAGATGTCGATGGGCATGCGCTGGACCTCGGAGCCATCTGTATCGCGCACCACGAGCGAAGCGGTATCGGCAAGCCTGTTGGCCGGTGGGTAAAGCGTGATTGGTGCGCCATCGAAATGGGCGGGCGCGGTGGTGCGTGCCTCCATGCCGACCCAGCTGGCGAGTTGTGTCATGCCGCTATCGCTCATCCGCTCGAGAAGTCCGTTCAGCAGGTCATTGGTCAGCACCTGTTGCTCGACCGAGGAGAATGTGGCGAGCTGAACCGCGTAGTCCGAGCTGTCGATCGGGTTGAGCGGGTCCTGGTTTTGCATCTGGACGGTCAGCATTTCGAGGAAAGTCTGGAAATCCGAGCTGATCTTGGGTTTTGCGGCACTGGCCTGGGCTGCGGATTGTGCGGCGGCTTGTGCGGCGGCGCCGGCAAGCGGTTGAATGGCATCGGTCATGGGGTGTCCTGTTCAGAGGCGAATGTCGAGTTCGGCGGTAGCGGATTGCTGGCGTGCGGCGGGATCCGGGTGGCCGGATGCTGGCGGGCGATCCGGCTCTTCCGGGTCGATCGGCTTGGTCGCGACTTCTGCGGTGCCGTCGGAATCGCGTTGCGCGCCATGGCCGAAATCAAAGCTGATATCGTCATAGCCGATCTGTTTGAATTCAGTGCTGAGCAAGGCGATATGCCGACGTAGCAGATCGAGTGTTTCTCCGCGATCCGCCAGAATGCTGACAGAGATCGACGTATCGGTCTGCACCATCGTCATGCGCACGCGGCCAAGTTCGACCGGGTCGAGTTGTATCTCGGTTGGCCGAGACGACAGCCTGGCGGCGGCCTCGGTGATCTGGGCCGCGATCTGACGGGCAAGACCGGGATGTGAGGCGGGATCGGCCCTTGCGGTCGGTGCCGCCTGTGGCGGGACGGGATCGCGCAGCGAGTCAAGCGGCGTGTCGGGCCTGAGCAGGGCCTCGGCCTCGGTGGGTTGAGCAGGGCGCAGGGTGGGCTGTGTGGGCTGAGCTGTAGCGTTACCTGCCGCCGGTTGCCCTGCGAGCCGTGCCCGGGCCCGGCCGGGTTCGGCCAGCTGCGGAGGCGTCAGCGCATGATCGGGGGGCAGAGAAGGCACAGGTTGCGTGGCCTCACGCGCCTGCGGCGATGTCAACGTTGGAACCGGGCCCGGCATGGCCTGCGCCGGTGCAGGGGGCGGCCCGAGAGGTATGTCCGCCCGCGACGGCGAAACCGGTGCTGAAGTGGCTGCCGAAGGCCGGGTCTGCCGGGCGTCGTGCCCGAAGTCCGGACCGGACGGCGGTGGCGACTTCGGGTCTGCCGCCGATGTGCCTTGCCTGTTAGACATGGATGGCGCAGCGAATGCCTGGAAATTCGCTGTCGGCGAAAACTCGGGCCCGCTCTTGTGCGAGAGGGCGTGCTGGGGCAGGGACGTACCGGCCGCGGTTTTAGCCTGAGCAGGCGAAGCCGGCAAAACGCGAAGCCGTATGTCGTTGGGTGCGTCATGCTTGAGGATGGCAGTTGCGGAGGCGGGCAAACTGGTTTTGTCGATTTGCGGCGGCCGCGCGCCTTGCACCTGGGATTGCGGAGAAGAAAACCTCCGCCCGTCGGAGTGGAGCATAAGCCCGGCATGGTCCCGGGGGGGCTCGAAAGCGCGAGGTGTCGCCGGAGTAGGTCGTGCCGGTGCTCCGAACGCCATATCCGGTTCTGCTGCGTCTGAAGACAGGCGCGTTTCCCTTTCCCGATCGGCATGCGCTGGTGCGGCGATGTCGGCCGTGCCCGCTTCGGGCGATGGTTCCGACGCGAGATTGCCGGTGCCGGTCTTTCCGTCATCGGCTTCCTCCTCCGCTTCGGCAGTGGCAGGAGCGTTGGCCTGATCGCCCGATTTCGGGTCTTCGGCAAGTATCATGCTAAAAACGGTGGCGAAGGCCACGTTTGCGTTTTCGCCCTCGATCGTGGGCGTTTCGGGTTTGGTAGCTGAAGCAGGATGTGCTTTCGTCGGGAAATGAAGCGCAGGGAGTTCTGGCATATCGGCCTCGGGAATTCTTCTGGTCAGATCCGAGTATTCCGCAACACGATTACCGGTTCTTTACCGTTGTCTGCGTAAATCGGGAAAACTGCATCGAATTGGAGATTTTCCCGTGACCGAGATTTCATCACTCTCCGTGGCGAATACTCAAAGGCAGGCGCCGGACACGGCAAGGCATGCGGCGCTGCGCGACGCGGCCCGCAAACTCGAAGCCGCATTCCTGGCGGAAATGCTGGAGTCGGCCGGCGTCGGAAAACCAAGTGAAAGTTTTGGCGGAGGAGCCGGAGAGGAGCAGTTTACCTCGTTCCTGCGACAGGCGCAGGCGGAGGAGATGGTGAAATCCGGCGGCATCGGACTGGCCGAGTCGCTCTATCACGCACTGAAGGAGAGACAGAATGACCACTGAAACCGCAATGCAATCAATCGAGGCGCTGGAGGCGCTTCTGGAGCGCGAGCGCCGCGCACTGCTGAAGGGCGACCTCGATACCCTTGTCGGGTTGCTTGATGAAAAGCGCACCCTGATCGAGACGCTGAGCGAGGATAGCTCGGCTGATGGTGCCGAGTTGCAGCCCTTGCGGGAAAAGGCCGCGCAAAATCAGGTGCTTTTCGACAGCGCACTGGAGGGCATCCGCAGCGTGGCGCAGCGGATGAGCGCATTGCACAGAATCCGCAGATCGCTGGAGACCTACGACGAAACCGGGCGGAAGACGACAATCGACACCCTGAGGCAGGGCGAAATGGAAAAGCGGGCCTGAGAGGCGGTTCGATGTAATACGCTTCAAATGCCGAACAGAAGGGGAGGACGATTTAGGACTACGTTAGGACATATGCGCACAAGGTGGTCTTGCATCCTGAACCGGATGGCGCCGCCTGGCCGATGCCAGCGCTGCACGCGTCAGAACGACATTGGATCCGTCCCGAAAGTGGGCGGGATGTGTAACGGGTGCAAAGCATCCACTGACCAAAGGAAAAATGCAATATCCCTATCTTTCTACCTTTCCTGATCATCGATCTGATCGTCGCGGCAATCCTCATGTCGATGGGTATGATGATGGTGCCCCCGGCGATTGTGTCTCTGCCATTCAAACTGTCCTTTTTCGTTTTGGCCGATGGCTGGAGCTTGATCGCAGGTAGTCTGGTCAGAAGCTATTTCTGACGATCAGCGCCAAGTTCGCACCCTTCAGCGACGACCTTCGCGCAGCCAGGCCGACAGCATGAACCCGGACACGAGGAGCAACACGAGCCAGGTTGGCAGCAGCCGATACTGCATGATACCCTTAGTCTCAAACGCTCCGCGTGGCGTAATGCCAAGCCAGTTGCGACCGGCTGCCGGACGGCCGGGGCGGACAGTCCGGAGCGACGGGAAACCTTCATCCAATAAGGCGAAACCGCCTCTATTCGCTTCGATCAAAGGCTCCAGAACCCCAGGTGTGGCGACGGTCTCGATCAGCTCGCGCGGGGAGCTCGGACCAAGACCCACCACATTCGACAGTTCGCCATCGGTATACCGGTAGAGGCCGATGTCCTCTCCGGTCAGTGTCACTTCGAAACGGCCGGGGAACGTCTCTTCCAACGTCAGGACCCGCGTTTCGCCACCCGGTGTGGTGACTGTCACCGGGGGCGTGGTCTCCTTCAATGTCCGCCTGATGATTCTAATCGTTTCTCCCGAAGTTTCAGCAATCAGCGCTTCCTCTTCCAGCTCGGGCTCTTTCATCATCCAGTGGGCAAGCCGGCGAAGCAATTCGAGCTGCGGTCCGCCATTTTCGTATCCACGGCTCCACAACCAGGCATGATCAGAAGCGAGAAGTGCCACCCGGCCTTCGCCGACACGGTCGAGAACGAGCAGGGGCTGGTCATCGAAGCCCGACATTACGACGTTCCCTCGTGTCGCTTCGACCTCGACCTGACGCAGCCAACGCCCCCACTCGGGCCCTTCACTCGGAGCCGTGAGCCCGGCAGTTACAGGGTGGCGCTGGCCCAATGCGGTTACGGCGGGCCGGTATCCCTGTTCGATGACCCGCGCAGTGGGCTCGGCGGGAATCACCTGCGACAATGGAGATCGATATATACTGTCGGCGCTGGCGAAATCGGGGCCAGCAGCAACAAGGATGGCCCCGCCATTTTCGACATACTGGCGCACGTTATCAAGGTAGAGCGATGGAAGGATTCCACGCCGTTTGTAGCGATCGAAAACGATCAGGTCGAAATCGTCGATCTTTTCGAGAAAGAGTTCGCGGGTGGGAAATGCAATCAGGGAAAGCTCGCCAACCGGTACGCCGTCCTGCTTTTCGGGTGGTCTTAGAATCGTGAAGTGGACGAGATCAACTGAGCTGTCGGACTTCAGAAGGTTTCGCCAGGTGCGCCCGCCGGAATGTGGTTCTCCGGAAACCAGAAGAACGCGCAGTCGGTCGCGAATCCCGTTGATCTGTACGAGTGCGGAATTGTTTCGGTCGGTCAGTTCTCCGTCCGCTTCTGGAATCCGGAACTGAATCACATTCCGCCCGGCATGCGAAAGCGTTAGGGGGAGTTCGATGTTCTGGCCAATGGGCACGTCGAACCGCATAGGCTCGTCCCCGTCCACGGAAATTTCAAGCTGCGTGGTCGTTTCCCCGGCCGGTGTCTGGCCCTGGTCCTCTACCCGGAGCGTCAACGTCGTGCTTTCCTCGACAATGGCATAGGCCGGGGCATCGTGAACAACCAGCCGACGATCCCAGTCATCCGGGCGGCCTGTCAGCATCAAGTGAACCGGTGCGGGCAGGTTGGGCGCGGCTTCAATATCGTGGATCCGGCCATCAGTGATCAGAAACACGCCGGCGATGCGCGACTGAGGCTCTTCCGCGAGAACCTTGGTGAGTGCCGTCATCGCCAGTGTTCCGGTGTCATTGACGCCATCGACCACATCAACGCGTCTGAGCTCGGTGTTTTCGAGGGTCGCAATTCGTTCCTGCAGAGTTGCCAGAGCACTATCAGTTTGCTGAGCTCGATCCGCCAAAGCCTGGCTGGTGCTTTTGTCGACCACGGCAATGACGATATCGGTCAAAGCCTCACGGTCTTCCTGTTGAAGTTGGGGAGAAACTAGCGCAAGGAACAAAACGATTGCTGCCCCGGCCCGAAGCGCCCAGCCCGATAGCCCGTGCAAGATGGCCAGGGCGATAAAGCCCACGGCAAGTACCGCAAGCACGATCAGTACCGGAACCGGAATCAGTGGATCCAAGACGATTGTCGTGATCATTGCCCCAGCCTCTCAAGCAGTGCGGGAACGTGAACCTGGTCGGATTTGTAGTTGCCGGTCAAAACATGCATCACGAGGTTGACGCCAAAGCGAAAAGCGAGTTCGCGCTGACGCTCGCCGGCGAGACCGCGACCGACGGGAAAAACCGGGTTCCCGCGGGCGTCCATGGCCCAGGCCGCAGCCCAGTCGTTGCCGCCAATTACAACAGGGGTCACGCCATCGTTCAGATTGCGGAACGGCATGCCCTCGATCTTTTCTGCATCGGGCGGGGCGGCCTCGACCCAGATATCATTGCTGGTGTGGCGCCCAGGGAACTCCTGCAGCAGATAGAAGGTGCGTGTCAGAACATGATCGGAGGGGACAGGCTCGAGCGGCGGAATATTCAGCGGTGCAGCGAGTTGCTGTAACTTGCGGCCATTCGGGCTGGCCGCGCCGAAACCGGCGATGTCAGCATCCCTGGTATCGAACAGGATCATGCCGCCCGTTCTGAGATAGCGGTTAAGTTTTTCGTACGCTGCTTTGGACGGTTGGGGTTGGTCCGGTGTGATAGGCCAATAAAGCAAGGGAAAGAACGCGAGTTCATCCGTTTCCAGGTTCGCGCCCATAGGGCTCGACGGCTCTACAGAGGTGCGGAAATACAGGGTTTCGGATAGGCCCAAAAGGCCTGCGCGCGCGGTATCGTCAACGGCTTTGTTGCCAGTCAGGACGTGAGCCAGAACAACATCGGCGGTCGCGTCGATAGCCATCTCGTCGTTCGCGAACGAAGGGTCGGGAGCGGCGGCAAGACCGATTGCGAGTGCCGTCAAGCCCGCCGTTCGTGCAGCGAATAACCGACCGCTCAGCCACAATGAGGCGAGGATGTCTGCGAAGAGAAGCAACAGCGCGCCGGCGAGCAGCCAGCCACCGAGAAGGCGTTCCACGCCAGGCTCCATCGACTTGATGGAAATGTCGGCCGGCCAACTGGCTTTGTCGAGCGTTTCACTCGCCGCGAGAACGTTTCGCGAGGTTTGCCGGGAACCGCTTTGGTAGAGACCCGGACGCAGTTCTGGGCCCAGTGGCGCGTTGACGAGGTCTGTGCCGTCGACGCCGGGAAGATCAGCGCCGTCCAGGATCATTCCGAAACCATCAATCACGCGCAGCGGTTGCCAGATTCTGCCTTCCATGTCCGCCGCATCGGGAGAAGTGGACGGCGTCGATACAGAGAGACGCTCGAGCATGTTGACGAAAAGCCCAGACAGGGGGAGCGTTGACCACTCGGCATTGGCCGTAACGTGAAACAGCACTACGTTTCCGGCGCCGATGGGTTTGCGCGTAACAAGTGGCGTGCCATCGCTGAGCCGGGCAATCGATCGCTCGGACAAAACGGGATCGGGTTGAGCCATGACTTGGGCGGAGACCACCACATCGTCTGGGATATCCAGGCCCGAGAACGGCGAGTCCTGATCGAATGGGGCGATTTTCTTGGGCTCGCCCCAACTCATCGCGCCGCCAACGGTGCGGCCACCGGTCCGCAGACGCACGGGCATCAATGGGTGTTCTTCGCGCCGGCTGATTTCACTGGCCGCAACGCGCGGCCCGGCGAAACGTACCAACACCCCCCCTTCCTCGACCCAGGTTTGCAGCGCTTCCTCTTCGATCGGAGATAGTTCGGCAATATCAGCAAGTATAATGACATGCGGGTTGCCGGGAAGCACGGTTTCCAGAGAACCTTCCAAGAGGTCGGTGCTCGTTTCGAGTGCGTTGCGGAGGTAGTGCAGGGGAGAGAGAAGTTCGAGCCCTTCCCGATTTTGCCGTACGGAAACAAGAGCGACTTCACGCCGGCTCAGCCTGTCGTCGGACAGCACGACAGTGCCCGCCCCTTGCAGTCCTCGTATCGAGAAGCGGGTGATGCGTCCGCGCAGCTCACCGGGAAGCGCGAGTTCTGCCTCTGCTTGCGTCTCGCCGGTGTCGAACCGCATCGGAAGTTCCGCAAGGACGCGTTCTATGCCCGCCGGATCGCGTCCGTGGGTCTGAACCAGAACATCGCGCTCCAGCAGAGGATTGGCCCGGGCAGCACTGATCTTGATGAGGCCGTCCTCGAACTCCGGGGAATGGAGTGCCAAGACATCTACCGTGCCCTCCACGACTGAAACAGGGCCTTTCCGCCTGAGATCGCCCAGCAGCTCGAACCTGCCGTCACGTTCTAGTCCGTCCGAGAACCAGACGGTTTCAAAGCTCTCGAGTTTTTCGAGATTGTGGGCGGTTTCCGTCATCATAGCCTTGGTGGGCCCCCACGGTGTTGGTGAAATTCCGGCTATGCGCGATCGCCAGTTTGATGCTGACAGGAACACGAGTGCCTCGGGGGAGGAGAGTTGAAGGACCGCAACGGTTCGTCCGGACCGGCCTGCCTCAGCAAGCAGGTTGTCGACCGAGGCCATTCGTTCCGACCAGTCGTCAGCGCTGGCCCAGCCGCCATCAAGAATGACAAGCAATGGCCCATCGCCCTGGGTTGCATTCTGTTCGGGGTTCAACACGGGCCCAGCCAGCCCGAGGATAACCAGGGCCGCAGCCAAGGAGCGCAGGAGCAGAAGCCACCAAGGTGTTCGATCGGATACGCTGTCATCGTCGCGCAATCCGATCAGCAATCCAACCGCGGGAAACAGGCGGCGGATCGGTGCCGGAGGGACGGCACGCAAAATGATCCATAGAATCGGCAGCGCCAGAAACGCAAGCAAGATCCAGGGGGAGGTAAAGGCAAGTGCGCCCAAGGTCACGATGTGCCTCCATCCAGCGCGCGATAGAGCCACAGCAGAGCGGATTGAGCGCTATCGCTTGTATGATGCAATGTATGTTGCCAGCCTGTCGCACCGCAGAGAGACGACAACTCGGCTTTGCGTTCGGCGAGTTTCCCCAGATATCTGTGGCGCAATTCGTCGGCTTTCAACGTCTCGTGCTTTAAAGTGCCGCCAACGCTTTCGAATATCGTGCGTCCCTTGTAGGGGAAAGCTTCTTCGGCAGGGTCCAGAACCTGAAGTAGAATGCCCCGGACACCGCGATCTGCCGCTTTGGTGAGGGCGGCGGAAACCGCTGCGGTGTCGCCCAGAAAATCGGAGATGAAGACTGCGCGCGCATGAGGCAGCATGCCACGCGCTTCGGGAGCGGCATAATCCACGACATCATCTTGTGACAGCAGTTGCGCGAGCCGGCTAATTTGCGCCTCGCCGCGTCTCGGCGGCAAGGTCGTGCCCGTGAGCCCGACACGCTCACCCCCACGCACGAGAAGGATGGCAAGAGCCAGCGCCAGCAGGCGTGCACGATCCGATTTCTGCGGGATGTCCGAGGCACTGGAGAAACGCATCGAGGCGGCCTGATCGACCCACATGAAAACGCTTTGAGCGATTTGCCACTCATGCTCGCGCACGTATTGTGTGTCCGACTTGGCCGATCGGCGCCAATCGATCATGCGGCGTGAATCGCCTGGCTGCATGGGGCGGTATTGCCAGAAATCGTCGCCGAGGCCCGATCGGCGCCGTCCGTGCTCCCCCAGGAGTATTGCCCCCGCCAAGTGCTCTGCGCGGGCCAGCAGCGGAGGCAAGTGCGCGGCTTCGTATTCGGAGCGCGCGCGCAGATTTTCGGGGGCATCGATCACGCGGCGGCCTCCAGCCCGAGAACGTCGCCGGCTGTCTTTTCAATCATTGCGCTCAGATTCTCTCCGCGTGCACGCGCGGCAAAGTTCAATGCCATCCGATGAATGAGAACAGGCCGCGCCATTGCCAGCACATCATCCGTGCTCGGGGCCAGTCTTCCGTGCAAAAGGGCTCTGGCACGTACCGTGAGCATCAGCGCCTGCGCGGCTCGAGGTCCCGGACCCCATGCGACGGTTGCGCGAACGGTGTCGCTGGCCGTCGGGTCTTCGGGTCGGAAGGCGCGGACGAGGTCGAGGATCTGCTCGACGACGGCTTCCCCGACCGGCATGCGGCGCAACAACGACTGTGCATCAACCAGCTCGGCCGCGGAAAAGACGCTGTGGGCCTCGTCCTCTTCATGACCGGTCGTAGCGAGGACGATCGCACGCTCGGTGTCCCGGTCCGGATAGGAAACGTCTATCTGCACCAGAAAACGGTCAAGCTGTGCCTCGGGCAGGGGGTAGGTGCCCTCCTGTTCAATCGGGTTTTGCGTAGCCAGAACGTGAAACGGTGAAGGCAGGGGGCGGTTCTTGCCGGCCACGGTGACCTGTCTTTCCTGCATCGCCTGCAAAAGCGCTGACTGGGTTCTGGGGCTTGCACGGTTGATTTCGTCAGCCATCAACAACTGGCAGAAAATGGGCCCTTGAATAAACTTGAACTCACGGCTGCCATCGCTTCCGGTTTCAAGCACCTCGCTGCCCAGGATGTCTGCAGGCATGAGGTCCGGAGTAAATTGAACCCGATTGCCATCCAGGCCCATCACGGTCGACAGTGTTTCGACAAGTCGGGTCTTGCCGAGGCCCGGCAAGCCGATCAAAAGCCCGTGACCACCGCACAGCAGCGCTGACAGCGTAAGGTCCACCACCTGTTCCTGCCCGATAAACCGGCGCGTTATCGAGTGTTTGGCCTCGGCCAGCTTTTCTTCGAGTGCTTCGATCTCACGGATGAGGCTGTCGGACTCGGACATGGCAATACTCCTGATGATAGGATAGTGTCTGCCCGACTTTAGCGCGCAGATTGCGAATGGCAAAAGCAATGAGCGGACAAATGAACGTGAACCCGTCGGCCGAAGGGATTGCACAGTCGGCCAAGGCGGCGACCAAAGGGAAAGGGCTTCCCCCGGTCCATCTGTGGAATCCACCGTTCTGCGGCGACCTGGATATGCGGATTGCCCGGGATGGAACATGGTATTACCTGGGCACGCCAATAGGTCGACCTGAACTGGTCCGGCTTTTCTCGACCATCCTGCGTCGGGATGGTGACAAGTATTTTCTGGTCACACCGGTCGAGAAGGTGGGAATCATCGTTGATGACGCGCCATTCGTCGCGGTTGATTTCACTGCTGAAGGCAAAGGGCCGGATCAATGCCTGCGTTTCGAAACCAATGTTGGCGATGAAGTGGATGCAAGCGCCGACAATCCCATTCGCGTCGAGATCGACGAAGAAACGGGCGAGCCGACGCCATATGTACTTGTCAGGGCGAACCTGGAGGCGCTGATTGACCGGAAGAGCTTCTATCGCCTCATCGAACTAGGCGTGGAGCGCGAGGTCGATGGGCAATCATGGTTCGGCCTGTGGTCGAATGGCCGGTTTTTTCCGATCATCCCGTCAGCTGAACTAGCGCGGGCGTAGGCTCCTGCGCTTCAGTGTACGACAAATTCAGCATGCAACGCGCCCGCGGCCTTGATGCTTTTTAGGATGTCGATCATGTCTCTGGGCGAAACGCCAAGCGCATTCAGGCCGGCGATCACTTCCGAAAGAGATGTGCCAGGTTGAACTTCAGCAAGTCCGATTCCCGGTTCTTCGGTTAGTGTGGCATTGGTACGTGGCACGACGACGGTTTCGCCTTCGGAAAACGGATTTGGTTGTATCGCGATCGGGGCTTCCTGCACGCGCAATGTCAGGTTGCCTTGCGACACAGCTACGCGTGAAATCCGGACATCCTGCCCCATGACAATCGTGCCGGACCGCTGATCGACGACCACCCGGGCCTTGCGTTCAGGGCGTACGAGGATGTTTTCGATCCGGCCAAGTGCATGGGCGGGAGATTGTTGCTGGGTGCGCGAAATGTCGAGTTTAACCGTACCGGAGTCCAGCATCAGTGCGACCCGACGCCCGAAGTCCCGGTTGATGGCGGTTTCGATCCTGCTGGCGGTCGTGAAATCGGGCTCGCGCAGGGCCAGTCGCAGTGTTGAGAGCGAGGCCAGCTCGAACTCCACTTCACGTTCTATGCGTGCACCGGATGGGATTACCCCGGCAGTAGGCACGCCCTGCACCACGCCGGCGCCGTCACCTTCGGCGGCAGCGCCGCCGGCGATGATCGTTCCTTGCGCGACTGCGTATATCTGGCCGTCGGCCGCATTCAGCGGAGTCATGACAAGCGTTCCGCCCAGCAGGCTTTTCGCATCGCCGATGGCAGAAACGGTAACGTCAATCGAACCGCCTGCACGGACAAAATGGGGCAGGCTTGTAGTGACAAAAACGGCGGCGACATTCTTGGGTCGGAATTGTTCGCCGGTTACGTTGACGCCAAGACGTTCGAGGATGTTCGACATTATCTCCTCGGTAAAAGGGGCGTTTCTGATTCCGTCGCCGGTTCCATTCAGTCCCACGACCAAGCCGTAACCCACCAGATCGTTGCTTCGGACGCCATCGAACTCGACCAGGTCTTTGATCCTGACCTGATCGGCCCGTACCGGCATGGCCAGCAGGGCAATCAGCATGAAAAATGCGGCAACAAGTTTCATCGCATGAACTCCACCAGTGACAACTGCGACAGGCGGACCGTTACCGTGTAAAGGCCCTCGAGTTGAAACTGCACTTCCTCCAGCCGCGTCGCCGTCTCATATGTGTCGACACCGAGCAATTCGCCAATGGCGTATTTGGAACTCGTAGTCTCCGCTGCGATGCGGGTCTCGATCTCTTCGATCCTTTGCTCCGCATAACCGAGATTCGCCCGGATTTCCGTTACCTCGGACTGAGCCGACAACAACCCTTCTCCAGCGGTTTCCAGGATTTGGGCCTGAAGATCGGGTGGATAGCCCAATCCCGGATCGGTCGCCAGGGCGGCAAGCGCAGTGAAGCGCAAGGTCGTGCGAATTTGCGGAGCATCAGCGCGAAGATTCAGATCGACAGCTTCACCCGGTCCGAGCAGAAATGCGCTCATCCTGCGCGTGGATCCCTTGTATCCTGCGCTTTCAAAGCCGCCGCGAGGAGTATCGAACGATCCTTCGACCGCGCTCAGTATTCCAGCAAGGGTGGTTTCGCCTGCTAGGGCAGTACGGAGATCGCCAAGCATCGTTGCGGCATCAGCGATGGCGCGCCCGTCCGTCAGTGCGCCGGCGAACAGCGTTCTTCCTGCGACGGTTGTGTTCAGGGCGGAAACCATGGCGTCCAATTCGCCGCGTGCCTTTCCGCCCGTGGCGCGCATCGCCTGGGGCAGGCCGTTCTTTCCGACGGAAAGCAGCTCTGGCGCCAATGTAGACATGGACTTTGAAATTCGGCCAAGGGACGATTGCATCACCGACGTTATCGTCTTTGCCTCGCGCGCGGCTGCCTGATATCCGTCCAGAACGCTCAACCCGTGTTCGAGTGCGCCGAGATAGGAATAGTTGCCGCGGAGGTGCTTTGACATATCCGATGCCGCCCCGCTGGCCAGTTCTTGCGATAGCCGCGAAAGTTCTGAGGCAAGTCGTGTATTCTGGCGGCGCAGCACGATGCTGTGCGCCATGTCGCCAATTGAATTGACGGTCATGGCTCAGATCCTCATTAGCGCGTCAATCATTTCGTCGACCGTCTGAAGCATTCGCGCGTTTGCGGCATAGGCCTGTTCGATCAGCATCAGGCGCTGCATCTCCGCATCCGAGTCCACGCCTTCCTCGAAAAGCTGTTTTTCTGCCTCGGCAAAGCGTGTTGTTGCGAAAGTGGCTGATTGCTCGCTGGCGAGGCGATCGACGGCGATGTCCGACAGCAAGCTGCTTTGCAGAGTTGCAGCGCTCACCGCGCCAGGACCGAAGCCACTCGAAGCGGGAACGCGCAGAGCTCCCAATGCGCCATGCATTGCCTGTAAAAGATCGGAATTGCCGACCTCACCTGGTGCTACGGCTCCAATCCCGTCGCGCAAGCGCCACAATCCGCCCCCGGTGGCCGGATCAACTGCAGTATTTACGGCAAGTCGTCCAGACAAGCCGATTTCATTCATATTGGAAAAGGCTGCGCCGGCATCGGTGAAGAGGCCCGCATCTCCGGGCAAGAGCGTTGGATCGACGCCGCTATCCTGGAACCGTTCGACCAGATCGCGCGCTACGGCATCAAGTCTCTCCTGAGCGCCGGGGGCGATCGCGTCGCGGATCTCGAACAGGGCCGACAGCCGCCCGCCCGTTCACGACGGCTGCGGAGATACGCAAATTCAGCTCTCGTATCTGGCCGAGTGCGGTGTTCAAGTGATCAACTGTCGAGGCGATCAATCGATCCGCCTCGCTGCGCAACGCTTGTATGCCGTCTGAGACGGCCTCGAAGCCGATAGCCAGACTCTTCGCATTTGACAGGACCTGATCGAGACGTGCGTTGAGGTCGGGACGACTGGCGGCGGAAACGACACTGGCTTCGAACTCGGCAAGTCTCGCCGACAGTGAAGCCGGATTGTCGGGCCTGCCGACAAGGGTTTCCAGGCGAGCGTGGAAATCCGCCAGTTCGCTGCTTTCGCCCTGTGCTGCAGCGGCCAGTCGATGCTCGCCGACCAGGCCTGGATTGGCGTGTCGCGTTATGCCCAAGACCTGGACGCCGCCATGGTAGCCGAGATCTCTCGCGCCGAGTGCGACTTCACGGCGACCAAATCCAGGTGTCAGCGCGTTTGACAGGTTCGAAGCTGTCACCTGTGCCGAGCGTGACGCGGCAGTAAGGCCGGAAAGAGCATTCGAAAGAGCGCCGGATAGGCTCATGTCTTTTCCCTTCGGTTAGGGGTGCAAATCAGAAACCGATCACCGTTTGATGTTGGTGGTTTCCTGCAGCATCTCATCGACGGTCTGGATCACCTTTGCGTTCGATGAATAGGCCCGCTGCGTTTCAATCATGCTTGTAAGTTCCCCTGCGACATCGGTGGTCGTTTCCTCGCGTGCGAAGGACACGATGTCACCGGTTGGGCCATCACTGGCGTCCCAGAGGAAGTAGGAGCCGCTTTCAGGCGAAGGCAGATAGGTCTGCTCATCCAGTGCGACCATACCGTTGGGATTGGGCAGATCGACCAGCGGGATTTGATAAATGGTCCGCGTAATGCCGGTGTCGAAGAACGCGTGAACGAACCCGTTCGGGTCAACTTCGACCGAGGTCATGTTGCCGACGGGGAAGCCGTCCTTGGAGATGGAAACCGGAGAGAAAGTATCCGATAGCTGGGTCAGTCCGTCCGGTGCGCCGACCAGGCCGATATTGACTTCCATCGGGCCGCCGGCGACATTGACGATCATGGATCCGGTCGCCGGATCATAGGCGCCGCCCGTGGCGCTGGTCACGGATTGAAGCGTGCCGCCCGAGGATCGGCTGTCATCGAAGACAAGTGTGTATTCACCGATCACCACGCCTGGCTGGGCCGTATCAGTGATCGTCATCGTCCATTCGTTGGATGATCCAGTGGCGGGCACCGATGGCGTGAATTCGATCGTGAGATTTTCCGAGGTTCCGAGGTTGTCGTAATATTCGACCGACAATTCTGATGTCGTGCCGGCTGCGCCGGCTTCGGTTTGGGTGGCTGGCAGGTTAACGCCCAGATCAATGCTTGTCGTGGGTTCGCCGGAGAACTGGTTGACGTTGATCTGCACCGGCTCCAACCCATCCGCGGTGTCGCGCGGATATGTTGGAACGGTGCCATCCGGCAGCGCTGGCCAGCCCAGCAGCACGAGCCCGGATTCGGTGCGCAGGTACCCGTCGGCATCCGTTCGGAATGAGCCCGTAGTGGTCAGGTGCATCTGGCTTTGGCCATTTGCGTTCAGCACATCGGTGATCTGTGCAACCGGAAGCATGCCGCGTCCGCGAACTGCCAGGTCGGTCGGGTTCGAGGTGGCCACCAGCGCGCCGCGTTCGTCGATCAGGCGCTGCGTGGTACTGCGCACGCCCCCTGCCGAGTAGGTACCGCCCTGGGAGGAAATGACCATCGAGTGAAAATCGGCTTCGATCCTCTTGTAGCCGAAGGTGGCCGAGTTCGCGATGTTGTCCGAAATTGCTGCCAGCCGGGTTGCATTGGCCGAGAGCCCCGCAACCCCCGCATTGAGCGAAGAGGAAATCGTCATGGATACGCCTTTCTGCTGCATCAACCGTCAATTGATGCCAACAGATATCCGCCCGCGATTAACGCCGCGCTAATGGATAAAATCCGACGGATTTCAGTTATCGCTGCGCAGAACGATCACCTCGAATCTGTTATTGCGAATGGACATCGGATTCTCGGTGGCGAGGCTTCGGTCGGCGTGGCCGGTGACACGCTGTATTCTGGCAGGAGGGAAGCCGCCATCTTCGAAAAGCATGCGGATTTCGTTGGCGCGGGACGCGGACAGATTCCAGACCGGATTGTTGGCCAGCACCACCGCATTCGCACGGGTATGACCGCCAATCGCCACGCCGTTTTCGACGAGGCCCAAAACGCGGACGAGCATCTTAGAGATTTCCCGCATCAGCCCAGTAGGGCGGCGCGAGCTTTTTTCAAAGAGATGTGCGCCCTCGCGTTCGAAAATTTCAATGACCAAGCCTTCATCCGTTACGCGCGTTATGATGTGTTTGAAAACCTCGGGGCTGACGGTACTTTCGCCACCACGACCCATCAGTGCCTCTTCGATTTTCATCAGGTTGTCGCGATCGGCTCCCTCGGTGCCTCCTGCGCCGGACTGCTCAAGGCCGGTGTCCGATACACCGCTTTCGCCGCGCGCTTTGTTCGCCTCCGTCGGGCGCAGGTTGGTCGCGCCGATACCATTCTGCGGAAGCTCAAGTTCAGAGAACACACTGTTCCCTCCGAACGAACCGTCGCCGCCGCCCGACACCCGGTTTATCGGGACTGTCGGGCTGAAATAGTCGGCCACGCCCTTGCGTTGTTTTTCCGTCGTCGCGTTCAGCAGCCACATCAGAAGAAAGAAGGCCATCATGGCCGTCACGAAGTCGGCATAGGCGACCTTCCACGCACCCCCGTGGTGACCGTCGCCGCCGGTGACTTTCTTTCTCTTGATGATGACCGGCGCCGCATTGCCCTGCGCGCTCATGTCCACCACCTTTTCTACTCACCCGAAACAAGCGGTATCAGCCCGGGTATTAACGGGGGTCTAAAGATAAAAATGGAGCTTGGAAAATGCCTAGCGTTTAAGCGTATCGCCCGGCGAGATCATCGGCGTCATCTCGATCTTGCGCGGGTCTGTTGGCGTTTCCGTTTCACTGCTGCGGCGCAGGATGATCTCGGCCGCTTTCTGACCGATCTCTAAACGGCATGCATCCATGGTGGCCAGACGTTTTGGCAACCCTTGCAGCAGTTCGACCCCGTTGAAGCCGGCAAGCCCGACCTGCCCTGGAACGTCGATGCCCTTTTCGAGCAGGTAGAGCAAGCCACCGGCACCGATCATGTCATTCGAAAAATAGATGAAATCGAGGTCAGGTGTCCGCCGGAGAACCGCTTCTGTCATCTCACGCCCTTTGAGGAGCGCGGATCCGCCGGAATAGAATTCCTGATCGGCTATCTCGATGCCGGCTTTCGCCAGAGCCTGAGTGAACCCCTCGAAGCGTTTGCGTGCCCTGTGGTCAAGCGGCATCTTGGTGCCCAGAAAGGCAATGCGTTTGTACCCCGCCTCGATGATCGCCTCGCCCATCATCCGGCCGGCCTTGCGGTGAGATATTCCCACCATGGTATCGATCGGCTGACCGTCGACATCCATGATCTCGACCACGGGAATGCCGCTCGCCTTGAGCATGGCGCGCGATGCGTCGGAATGCTCTAGGCCGGCAATAATCACGCCCGAGGGCCGCCAGGACAGCATTTCATAGAGAACCTTTTCTTCCTTCTCTGGAAGGTAGTCCGTGATGCCGACGACCGGTTGAAGGCCTGAATCCTCAAGCGTTCTGCTGATCGCCGTCATGACCTCGGGGAAAACCATGTTGGACATGGAGGGGATTATCACCGCCACAAGGTTGACCCTCTGACTAGCCAATGCCCCAGCGATCTTGTTCGGAACATAGCCCAAACGCTTGGCCGCCTGCAGGACCTTCTGGCGTGTTGCGTCAGACACGTCGCCCCGGTTGCGCAGAACGCGGCTGACCGTCATTTCGGACACGCCCGAGGCATCGGACACATCGCGTAGGGTGAGCGGTCGGTTCGGGGGCGTGGTCAAGTGAGCGTTTCCGGCATAATGACGTTGCGATCAGTTAGCCCGAACGTGAAGGTCTGTTCAAGCGATCTGCTTCTTGCAAGCCGTCATGCCGGACGTCTTTCATGACAACTGTTCATGACAAGCAGCAAATCCCGCGCTAATAAGGCCGCGCGTGGCCCCGTGGCTCAACTGGATAGAGCAGCCCCCTCCTAAGGGGCAGGTTGCAGGTTCGAATCCTGCCGGGGTCGCCAAAATCGGCGAAATAGGCAGACCCGTTCAACTGGCTCGAATATGCCGTCGTAGCTTTTGCCCGTGGTCGCTGTTTTGCTGATGAGCTATAGTGCGTTCGAAGGCACGGCGGGCAATGAAACCTGACATTTCTTACATGAGACGAGCAGCATTCATTCTGGCGATGGCCTGGCCCGGGGTTTGCGCTGCCGTAGAGCAAGTGGAGCTGCGCGTTTCGGGCGGAGCAAACCAAGCCCTGCAAGAAAAGCTGGCTGACAGTTCGGTCTTGAACAGCCTTGCCGGTCGGGAAGACGTGCAGCCCGATGAAGTCGTTGCGGCTGCTCGAAGCGATTACGCACGTCTGGTCGAAACACTTTACGCCGAGGGATATTATTCGGTCGTTGTGCACATTCGCCTGGATGGGAAAGAGGCAGCGCTGATCGATCCCCTGACCCCACCAGACCGCGTGAATGCCGCTCTTATAGAAGTTGAGCCCGGACGGTTGTTTCGGTTCGGCAATGTAAGAATTTCGCCGCTGGCGCCAGGTGCATCGCCTTCCGAAAAGTTCCTGGCAGGGGCACCAGCCTCGGCTACGGTCGTTCATGACGCGGCGCGGTCTGCGGTGGATGACTGGCGCCGGGCCGGCCATGCGAAAGCCCGCGTTGACCTGCAAGTTGTTCTTGCCCATCACGATGCCGCGCGTCTGGATGTGGATGTCGGTATTGTGCCAGGTCCGCGGGTAAGGTTCGGAGACGTGGTCGTGTCCGGGGATACTGCTGTGCGGGTGTCTCGGATTCGGCAAATCGCCGGCATTACTCGCGGTCTGCGATATTCGCCTGAAGTGATGGAAAAGGCCGCCACGAGACTGCGCAAGACAGGTGCGTTCAAATCCGTGCAGTTGACCGAGGCCGCGGGCGTGGCCCCTGATGGCGCCATGGATATCGGGATTTCCGTTGTCGATCAGAAACCCCGTCGTATTGGCGGTGGATTGGAGTATTCCAGTTTCGACGGGCTGACCCTGTCAGGCTACTGGCTGCATCGAAATCTGCTCGGCGGCGCGGAAAGGTTTCGGGTCGACGCCGAAATCGCACAGATAGGAACAATGCTGCAGGGCATCGATTATTCCCTGTCGTTCCGGCTGGAGAAACCGGCGGTCTACGGGCCCGACACGCACTTCTTTGCCGAGGCGGGCTTCTACTACCTCGATGAGCCCGGTTTCCTCGAGGAGCGGGCCGAGATTACCGTTGGGGCGTCGCGTACGTTCAGCGACAAACTTACTGGGGAACTGGGCATTGGATACGGTTTCGTAAGTGTTACCGATCGCTATACACTGCCGCACACCACGCGAGAGCTTCGGATCGTCGGCCTGCCGTTGACGGTGACGTATGACGGCCGCGACGACCCACTGGATGCCTCCAGTGGGGTTTATCTGCGCACAGATCTGCTGCCGTACTTCGAAACCTTTCAATCGCAGACCGGCGCGCGTCTGGAGTTCGACGCCAGAACCTACAGGACAATCGGGGAAAGCGGCGCCGTGGTGGCCGCGGGAAGACTGCAGCTCGGTGCGCTGGTCGGGCCTACGGCCCAGGCAGCGCCGCCGGCCTTTCTGTTCTATTCCGGCGGGGGGGGTACGGTGCGTGGTCAGCCCTATCAATCGCTGGGTGCCGATTACGGCGGCATTACGCTGGGGGGGCGAAGCTTCGCGGCACTTTCGGGCGAAGTGCGTTTTCCGGTCAGTGAGTGGTTCGGGCTTGTCGCGTTCGCGGATGCGGGCTTTGTCAGCAGTGGTCTTTTCGACGCGGGTGATTGGCATGCGGGGGCCGGTCTGGGGGTGCGATACAAAACCCCGGTTGGTCCGATTCGGCTGGACGTTGCTGGCCCTGTAGGGGGCGCTACCGGTGACGGCGTTCAGCTCTATGTCGGGATAGGGCAGGCGTTCTGATGCGGGTGCTTTTCTTCCTCATATGTTTTTTTGTGCCGCTGGCCGCATTGGCTCAGGACGAGCAAAGCGATCGCGGGTACATCCAGGGGCTGCTGGAAGATGCGCTTTCCGCACCTGGGCGCACAGTGCGCCTGGAAGGGTTCGAAGGCGCGCTGAGCGCGCGCGCAACCATCAAACGTGTCACAGTGACCGATCCGCAGGGGGTATGGTTCAGCGCGAGCGATGTCGTTCTCATCTGGAACCGGTCTGCGCTGCTGAGGGGGCGGATCGACATCCAAGAAATCACCGTCGGCCAGATTGACCTGCCACGCCCTACCGCCGAGCAGGGGCCAAGCCTGCCAAGTCCCGAGGCGCGCGGCGAATTCGCTCTTCCCGAACTGCCGGTCTCGGTAGCGATCGAGAAGATGGAGATAAAACAGGCGAAACTGGGCGAGGCATTCTTCGGAAAAGCAGCGAGTCTTGCGTTTGCCGGCAAGGCGGACCTGGCGGCGGGTTCCGGCAATGCCTCGCTTGAAGTAAAGCGCCTCGACCAGCCGGGAATGTTTCGCTTTGTTGGTGGCTTCGACAAAACGGAACGGGTTCTGGCCATCGATTTGAACCTGAGCGAGCCCGAGGATGGGATCGCGGCCAATCTGTTGAACTTGCCCGGCAAACCCTCGCTCGCCCTTGTCGTCTCGGGCAAAGATCCGATCAGCGATTTCAAGTCCAGTTTCAGCCTGTCCACTGATGGGCGGGAGCGCCTTGAAGGGGGCGTGGAGATCGTGCCGGAACAGGATGGCGCGACACGCTTTTCAGCTGCTATGAGCGGTGATCTGGCGCCGGTTCTGGCGCCAGAACTGCACGATTTTCTGGGAAGTGATCTGAAGCTTGTCGCGGAAGGCCGGCGCGCTGCAGACGGTGCTGTTGTTCTGGAAGACCTGCAGCTTCAGACCCAGGCAATGGAGATCAGGGGTGCTGCGGAACTGGCGAATGATGGATGGCCCGAGAGTTTCACGCTCGATGGCACGCTGACTCCTCCCAGTGGCGAGCGCGTCCTACTTCCTCTACCCGACGCTCGGATATCGCTTCGCTCGGCGGAGTTTTTCGCACGGTTCGATGCGAAAGCCGGGGACGCATGGCAAATCAACGGGACTGTCAAAGAGTGGAAGCAACAGGGCTTGCAGATCGACGCGGCCGCTGTTGCCGCGTCAGGATCAATTCTGCGGGACGCGCGGAGCGTCTCGGGGGCGGTGCAGATCCAGCTTGATGGTTTCACGCCGGCAGAACAGGTGATCGCGCAAGCGGTTGGTGAGCAACTGCGGGGCAGGCTGAAGTTCGGTTGGACGCGGGGTGCACCGCTGAGGGTGCGTGACATCGCGCTGGAGGGTGCAGATTACGGGCTGCGGGGCGTGACCACGATCAGCGGACTTGAAGGTCTTGGCGCGCTTGCGATCCTTCCGGAGCTCAGGTTGGAAGCGCGTGATCTTTCCCGCTTTGCGGGCGTGGCGGGATTTTCCCTGTCAGGACGCGCGCAACTGTCCGCGCGTGGTCAGGTCCAGCCGCTGACGGGCAGGATTTCTCTTGCTCTGAACGGTGCGACGCAGGATATCACCACGGGGTTTGCATCGCTTGATCCGCTGCTGTCTGGCGCTGGAGCGCTTGAGATGAAGCTGGATCGCGACGAGGCGGGATTGCGTGTGCGGCCTTTTATGATCGCGACGGATCATGCGCGTATCGAGGCCGATGCCGATCTGCGCACGGACCGCGGCGTTGTGTCGGCCAGCGCTACCCTGCCCGACGTTACGATTGCCTTGCCCGACTTGCGCGGCGCGGCCGAGGTAGCCGTCGAGGCCCGCCAGAACGGGGATGTCTGGACTGTCGATATCGGCACGAGCCTGCCCGGAGAGACGCGTGCGGAGTTCCGCGGCCTGGTCGAAGGCAATGGGCTGGACCGCCTGACCACGAGCGGCGAAGTCACTGCGCGGGTGGCGCGCGTTTCCGCGTTTTCGGAGGTACTGCACCGGCGCGTCGCTGGAGAGGTAGACTTGACCGCGGACATCTCGGCGGACTTGTTGAAGGGAAGTTATGACCTGGTGTCCACGGGGCAGGCGAAAAAACTGGATCTTTCCATTCCGACTCTGAAACCGGTGTTGGGGGACAGAGTGCAGTTCGACATCTCTGTCGCCCGGGGCGACAATAGCAGGATCGCGGTTCGGCAAGTGGCGGTATCTTCGCCTGCGGCAACTGCAACAGCCCAGGGATGGCTGGCCGGTGGCGCAGGCGAGTTTGAATACTCTTTGGGGCTTGGCAACCTGTCGACGGTGATCCCCGATCTGTCGGGGCCGGCTCGGTTTTCCGGCAGGGCAAGCAGACAAGGTCAAACCTGGCAAGTCGCGGCGAGCGGAAGCGGACCTGCAGGCATTACGTTTGAAACAGCGGGGGGGATTGCTCAGGACGGCTCTCGTGTCGATCTGCGCGTCAACGGGAAATTGCCGCTGGCGCTTGCCAATGCGAGGCTGCGCGGCCAGGCCCTGTCGGGGGTGGCGCGTATAGATGCCACGGTAAACGGCCCACTTGCGCTGAGTTCAGTCTCGGGTTCTGTCAACATCAGTGACGCGCGCTTTGCCGACCCTGCGCGCTATCTGGCCTTTGACCGGATACGTGGCCAGATCAATCTCTCGGGGGCGCGGGCGCAAACCATTCTTGAGGCCGACGTCGCGAGTGGCGGCACGGTTCGGGTGAGTGGACCGATTTCGCTTTCCGCGCCCTATCAGGCCAGCCTGGAAGCTGAACTCATTGATGTTACGCTGAGACAACCGGCCTTTGTCGAGGCAACCATGGCGGGCAGCGTGACGGTTGACGGCCCCCTGCAGGGCAACGCGCGCATCGGCGGTGCGATCGCCGTGCAATCGGCCGAGCTGCGTATCCCCCAGTTCGGGCCATCCTATTCTGCGCTTGAAGGGTTGCGACACTTGAATCCTCCGCGCGCGGTGCAGCGCACATTGCGGTATTCGGGATTGGACCAGGAAACCGCAACCGATGTGCCAATGCCGGACTTTCCGCTCGATCTCAGGATCAGTGCGCCCAGCCGGATTTTCGTGCGCGGGCGCGGGCTTGATGCCGAACTGGGGGGAAGCCTGCGGCTGACGGGCTCGACCAACAATATCGTTCCGATCGGGCGGTTCGAATTGATCCGTGGCCGGCTGGACGTGTTGGCGCGCAGGCTTGTCCTGACCGAGGGCAGCGTGACCATGCGCGGCAGTTTCGATCCGTACATTGCATTTGCCGCGACATCGCAGGTTGATGACGTGAGCGTTGCATTGCGGCTTGAAGGGGTGGCGTCGCAGCCGCAGCTGACCGTCAGCTCGGTGCCCGAGTTGCCGCAGGAAGAGGCGCTTTCGTACTTTCTGTTCGGGCGTGACGCGACCCGGATTTCCGCCTTCCAGGCGGTGCAGCTGGCGGCGGCGATCGCCACGCTTTCCGGCCAGAGCATCATCGATCTGACAAGTCCCCTGCGTGAGTCGCTGGGCGTGGACGACCTGGATCTGAGTACCGATGAGGGGGGGACGACACAGGCGCGTGTGGGCAAGTACATTTCGGACAAAGCCTATACCGACGTGACTGTCAAAAGCGACGGGACCAGCCAGATCAATCTCAATATCGAGGTCAGTCCGACCGTGAAAATGCGTGGCCGGTTGGGCAGCGATGGTGACAGTGGGATCGGGATCTTCTTCGAGAAGGACTATTGACCCCGGCGTGACGAGGCATAGGCCTCGGACGTTTCGTAATAGTCGTCGAAACCGATGCGGCGGCGCAGTTCGACGAAATCCATCTGGCCGGGGCGCTTGTCATCGCGCATCGAACGCAGTGACGTAACCATGGCCTGCATGGCCGCCGCCATCAGAGAAAGCGGATAGGCCGCGATGGAAAAGCCGATGTCATGCAGTTCCGCGTTTGGCAGGTCCGGCGTTTCACCGCCTTCCACGATATTCGCCATCTTGGGTCCGGGCAGGTTTGTGCAGACATCGCGCATTTCCTGAACTGTGCGCGGTGCCTCGACGAAAAGGATGTCGGCCCCAAGTTCTGCAAAATGCGCGGCGCGGTCGATCGCCTCGGCAAGCCCGTGTTCATGGCGGGCATCGGTGCGCGCGAGGATTAGGATGTCGCCGCCCGCTTCGCGCAGGGCCTCGCGTTCATCAGCCGCCGCACGGATGCGGTCAAACGCCTCGTCGCGGCCGACAACAGCCTTGCCGGGCGTATGCCCGCAGCGTTTGGGTGCGAGTTGATCCTCGATCATGACGGCCGCACAGCCGGCCTTGGCAAAGCCGCGCAGGGTGCGTCGCACGTTCATGGCGTTGCCGTAGCCGGTGTCGCCATCCCCGATCAGCGGAATGCTGATCGCATCGGTGATGTTGCGGGCTTGATCCACGACTTCGCCATAACTCATCAACCCGAGGTCAGGGGCGCCGATGCGGCTGGCCGAGGCTGCAAAGCCCGACATGAAGGTCAGATCATATCCCTCCTGCTGGATCAGCTTGGCGGACAGCGCATCAAAGCAGCAGGGCATCACGTGGCATTTGTCTTGTGCAAGAAGGCTGCGCAGCGTGTCGGCTTGGGTCATGAGATCACCATTTGAACGGGATGTAGAGGGCCAGGTCGGGCACGAGGTAGAGCAGGCCAACGGTGACCAGCATCAGGACGAGAAACGGCGTGACGCCGCGTGCCACATCGGAAAGCGAGGCGCGAGCAACCGACTGGATAACGTAGAGGTTCAGGCCCACAGGCGGGGTGATCAGGGCGCATTCCACCATGATCACCATGTAGATGCCGAACCAGATCGGATCGAACCCCAGGCCCATCGCAGCGGGCAGCAGGACCGGGGTCATGATCAGGATCATCGACAGGGTTTCGAACACCAGCCCCATGAGCAGCAGCACGATCGAAACCACCAAGAGGAACATGATTGGCCCGTCGATCGTGGCGGCGATGAAGGCCGAGATGTCCTGCGGAATCCGATAGAGAGCGATTGCCTTGCCGAAGACCTTGGCGCCCGCGACGATCAGCAGGATCGCCGTAGTGGTGATTGCTGAATCCCGGATCGCTTCCCAAAGGGCGGCCCAAGTCAGGGTGCGCAGCCACAGCGCCGTGATGGCAAGCGCGGCGCTGAACCCGACGGCGCCGGCCTCGGTCGGGGTGAAGGCGCCCGAGTAGAGCCCGACAACGACAAGCAGGGCCAGTGCGATGGAAGGCATGGCGCGGCCGGTGGCCTGAAGGCGTTCGGACCAATCTGCGCGCGCGACAGGTGTATATGCGCCCGACAGGCGGGCATGCAGCATCGCGAATATTACGAAAAGAACCACCAGCAAAAGCCCCGGGCCCACACCTGCGAGAAACAGCGCGATCACCGACTGCTCGGTGACGAAACCGTAGACGATCATCGGAATCGACGGCGGGATCAGGATGCCCAGTGTGCCGCCCGCGGCCAGCAGGCCATAGACGAAGCGCCGCTCGTACCCGCGCGAAATCATCTCGGGGATGGCGACCGTGCCGATGGTCGCGGCCGTCGCCACGGACGAGCCCGAGATCGCGGCGAAAAGCGCGCAGCTTAGGATCGTGGCAACCGCAAGGCCACCGGGCCAATGCCCGACCCAGGCCTGAACCGCGGCAAAGAGATCGCGCCCCACGCCTCCTTTGAGCAGCACATTCGACATCAGCAGGAACAGCGGCACGGCGAGCAGGATGAACCCATCCAGCGTAGACAGTATGGCCTGCGGCGCCATCAGTGGCGAAAACCCACCTAACATGAGCATGCCCAGGCCGATGCCACCCAGGGCAAAGGCGACCGGTACGCCCAGCAACAAAAGTGCGAAGAGCGCCGCGAGGATTAACAGAATGGTCATTCGTGGCTGCTCCCGAGGCTTGCATGCGCGGTGGCGGGCAGGCGGACCAGTTCAACCACGGCCTGCAGCGCCAGGAGCGCGAAGCCCACGGGCACCGACAACTCGGCGATCCAGACCGGCAGGTTCAGGAGCGACCCGGTGGTGCGTCCACGCACGAAACTGTCGTGGAAGATGTCCCAGCCCCAGATGGTGACAATTGCCGAAAACCCGATGATGAACAAAAGCGCGAGTCCCGCGCAGAACTTTTGCGCACGCAGCGGCAAGAGATTGGTGAGCGCGTTCACCGTGATATGTTGGCGCAGCGTCAGCACATGCGCCATGGCCAGCAGGCAGCCCCATATCAGGCAGAGTTGGCTGAGCTCGGCCGCCCAGATTGTCGGGCGGATGAAGAAATAGCGGGCAATCACCTCATAGGTCAGCATCAGGCCCGTCAGGGCCAGCAAGCCGGCGCCCGTGATGCCGGCCAGGCGTGAGATCAGGTTGATCAGGGACATTTTCCACAATATGCGGGCGGTGAAAGCGCACCGCCCGCAATCCTTTCAGGCCGAGGATCAGGACCCGCCGCCGACGGCGTCGAGAATCTTCTTGCCCGCGTCGCCCGCGGCCGAGAGATAGGCGTCATAGACGGGCTGGGCCACGGCCTTCCACGCGGCAAGGTCTTCGTCGCTGAGCTCGACCACAGTCATGCCGTTTTCCTTGGCCGCTGCATAGGCGTCGGCTTCGATCTGGGACATGCGGTCACGTACGTTGTCCTGGGCTACGTTGGCAGCCTCGGTGATCTGTCCGCGCACTTCCTCCGAGAGGCCGTTCCACCAGTCGGTGTTGACCACGACCACGAATTCGATATCGGCATGGTTGGTCACGGTGATTGTGTCCATCACCTCCCACAGCTTGCGCGATTTCACACCCGAAACACCGGTCATGCCCACGTCGACCGTGCCGCGCTGATAGGCGAGGTATTGTTCGGAGCCCGAGATCAGCGTCGGCGCGCCACCGGCCGCCGAGACGAAATCGCCCAGGGTCTTGCCGAAGACGCGGACCTTCTTGCCCTTCAGGTCGTCGGGTGTCTTGATCGGGCCGCCTTTGGACAGCATGATCGCACCGCCATAGGCCTGCCAGAACAAGATCTGGCCACCGGTCTTGGCAACTTCCTCTTCGATCACGCTGCGCACGGTCGAGCCCGGGGCCACGGCGGCGCGCACCTTCTCTTCGGTGTTGAAGAGGAACGGCATGTAGAAGACATCGACCACCGGCGCATCGCCGACATAGCGGGTGAGCGAGGCGACGCCCGCCTCGATCGCGCCGGAGCCGACGGCGGCGGGGACTTCCTTGTCCTTGTAGAGCTGGGCACTGTCATAAATCTCGACATCGATGGCACCGTTCGTACGTGCCTCGACCTCCTTTTCGAACAGCACGAGGTTTTCGCCGAGGTGACTGGTCAGCGGCAGCTGTAGCGATATGCGCATCTTCTCTTGCGCAAATGCCGACGTTCCAAGCACGGCAAGCATCGCCGCGCCGCAAAGGGCTTTCTTGAACATTTTCTCCTCCCGTATGTTTACCGCAGCCAAATTAAAGGTCGCGCGGCGACTGGCAAGTTTCTTTTTTGGCCAGATCAGCCATTGGGAGATTTCAAAAAAGTCGTGTGACCGATCCCACGAGCGCGCAACAAAAGACTGCCCAGAGATTGCAGTGCCAGGCTTTCCAAATGGTGAATAGTGTGCGCGTCAGTCGACCGGGCGGATCAACTTGCGCTCGAGTACGCGCAGAACGGTGCGCAGATCGTGCCCGCGTTTGAGGATCTGCCCATCCATGCCGACAACGCAGTACTGGCCCTGCCGGTTGCGCAGTTTCGGCCTTTTTTCAATGCGGTAGAGCGGATGCTCGGCAGTGCGCCGGAAGACGGAAAAGACTGCGGCATCGCGCAGGCAGGAAATGCCGTAATCGCGCCATTCGCCCGCGGCGACCATGCGGCCATAGAGCGACAGGATCACGCTAAGCTCGGTGCGGTGAAAGGACACCTGCGACGAGGTCTGGCCGGGAAAGGGCGTTGGATCCTGAATTGTCATGTTTTCAGTCTGCGCCCTTTCATGCGCGGAAATCAAGCCTTGGCTGTCCACCGTGCGATCGGGTTAACGCAGCCGCGGCGCGGCGAAAGCCGGGGGGTGATCTTCGGCTGTCCTCCGGCTGACATGCGTGCACCGCCGCAGCGCGGCAAATCTTTACGGTTTCTTTAGTTAACCGCGCGTGCGGTAGGCCGCCCCCCGGCACACGGCCCGCCCGCCCACCCCCGTGCGCCGGGGGGCTTGGCGCGCCATGGCAAAGGGTGCGCGCGTGGAGAGGGCGGAGTTTGAGTATTTGGACCAAGAAAGAGCGAAGGATCGGATGGCCCATGTCTCTTTCTTGGCAAAAATACTCAATGGCCTGACCTGTCGGCCGGCGGCGCGGTGGAGGATCAGGCAGGCGGATGATGGCCTGGCGGGGCCGAGGCGCCAGCCGAGGCTCCGCCCCGCCGCGGCGCGTGGAACACGCGGCGCAAAACCTCGGGCTCAGGCAAAGCTGCCATGACAGAACCAGCCCGGCGAGAGGGCGGCGCCATGGGCGAAGTAGAGCCAGAGCCGAAGACCCTCGGTCGTGGTGATGGTCCAGTAGTCGCGGGTGCCGGTGCGCCAGTCGGGCATGTCGAGCCACCATTCCGGGGCAATCCGTTCGGGGCCGCGGGCCGTAGCGAGGCGATGCTCCTGGCCGCGCCAGCGGAAATGCTCGGCGGGGCTGGGATGGTCGGGGGCGAAGACCGGTTCGGGCGGCCAGAGCAGCAGCGGCCGGGGCGGGCCCGGGCGCGCGGGCCAGGCGGCGCAGGGCGCGGACCAGGCAGCGGCCAGGACCTGGGCGCCTTTTTCGGGCAGGTGGCTGTCGCCCGGATGGCGGCGGGTGATCGCCTCCATGCCGATGCGTGCGCCCAACCGGCCGATCAGGTCTTCGAGTGCCGCGCCATTGGCGCGCCGGCTGCGGCTGTGGCGGCTGGCGTGATCGTGGCCGCCATGGACGCGGTCGGCCGGTTCGGTCTGCACCGCCTCGAGCCGCAGCATGTCGATGCCGAAGCCGGCCTCGATCTCGTCGAGTTTCATCGCCAGGAGCGGGCGGATGCGGTGCGGATCGGTGCCGGGGCGGGCCAGCGTGACGTGCACCGCCTGCATCGTGCCGTCGCTGAGGAAGGCCTGCAGAGCGACCGTGCGGGCGGCATGGCCCTTTTCGTCCAGCATTTCACACAGCCGGGGCAGGAGCCGGTCGAGCGCGGCCAGCATGTCGTCGATCAGGCCGATCGGCTCGGGGAGGGTGAGCCGGGTGGCAAAGCGTGTGTCGGGCCGGGCGGGCGAGACCGGTTCGGGGGTGGCGCCGAGCGCCTGGTCGAGCCGGTGCACCAGCCCCTTGCCGAAGCGGCGGGCAAGCCCGGCGCGTGGCTGGCCGGCCAAGTCGCCGATCTGGCGCAGCCCGAGGCGGTTGAGTTGTTCGATCGTTGCAGGCTCGATCCGCAGCGCCGCCACCGGTAGGGGGGCGAGCGCGGCGCGGGTCTGGCCTGGGGCGGCGATGCGGTGGCTGGCATGGGCGGCCGGGATGGCTGGACGGGGCGCGGTGCCCCCGCGGCGGGTCCAGTGGCGGCGCCTGGCCGCGCGCGAGCGGGTGGCGCGGGCCTCCTGGTCGATGGCGTCGCCCGAGCGGTGAGATACTGTCCCTTGCCCGGCAAAACGCGCCAAGGCCCAGGCCGCGCCGCGGCTGTCGGCCAGGCCGGCGCGCAGGCTGAGCCCGAGGGCGGTGCAGCTTTCCTCGATCTCGTTCAGCATCGACTCTTCGCCGCCGAAGAGATGGGCGCAGCCGGTGGTATCGAGCACCAGCCCGTCTTCGCCATCTTCGGCCACCCAGGGCGAAAACCGCGTGGCCCAGCGGCGCAGGGTGGTCAGGAACGCCGCCTCGGCCTGGGCGTTGCGCAGCCGTGTCACCAGTTGCGGGCACATCGCCATGGCATCGCGCAGCGGCTGGCCGGTGTGCAGCCCGGCATCCCGCGCTGCGGGCGAGAGCGAGCTGAGCACCTGCATCTGCCCGGTATCGCGCACCACGGCGAAGGGCACGGTCGGATCATGCGCCGTGGCGGCGTGGCGCAGGAGCCGTTCGGCCCCGAGGGCGGGGAACCAGAGCGAAAGGATGCGGCGGGCAGGCATGGCAGCAATACATGTTCATGATTTGTTCCAATTCTGCCGCGAGTCGCGCCGCGAGTCGAGAGGGCGCGTGCGGATCAGGTGCCGCGCGGACGGAAGGGGCAGGTGGCGGGAAAGTTGTCGTTGTCGTCGGGTAGGGCGTATTGCGGCCATTCCAGTTCGCCCTTGAGGTATTTGCCCAGCACCGGCGCGTGGGGCATGCCGTCATAGGCCTCGGCCCGGGCGCGGATCACGCTGCGCACGCGGCGGCCTTCGGGGGTTTCGCCCGCGACCATGTCAAAGCGTTCGCGCGGGTTCACGATGAACAGGAAATGCCGGCCAAGGTTGCGGCTTTTGCGGCGCTCATGCGCGGGTGCGGACATGTTGATGAACAGTTGCATGCCGGCAAAGCACATTGACCAGAAGGGTGCGGCCGGATCGCGGGCGACATCGTCGGGCCAGGGGGCGGGATCGTGATCGTGCCAGTTCTGGATCATGTCCCACCCGAAGGCGTGGTAGCCGGCAAGTTCGGTGGGCGGAACGGCCGTGGCCGAAAACGCCATCACCAGCGGGTGCGCTGTGTTGATCTGCCCGTCCCATTGCCGGCTGAGCGCCACGTATTCGGCCAGGTCGGCGCGCATGGCGGCCAGCGCTTGCGCGCCCGTGTCCTCGACAAAGGAAAACATAACGAGCGAGCGGCGGAAGGCGTTCTGCGAGAAAGTGCAGGGAAACCCAGAGGGCGGCGTCAGGCGCTGTGCCAAGTCTTCAAGCACGTGGCCATGCCAGTCGGCGCCGCGATAGGACGGATCGGCAAGAGTGCTTTGCGAGACGAGGGCCAAGGCGGGTCTCCCTTCCTGCCATGGACGGTTGCGGTTTCGCGAATATGTAGGGGGTGAGGCGCGAAAGGCAAGCCGGTCACGCCCATGTCAGTTGCGCGGGCGGGCGTGGCAGGGCACGGTCATGCAAATCGCAAAGGAGGACAGGATGCGAAAAATCGGCATGGTGGCCATGGCGGCGATCGGGTTGGGCACTGCCGTTCTGGCCCATTCCGGGGTGAAGAACCCGGCGGTCAAGGCGCGGATGGACCTGATGGGCGAGATCAAGGATGCAACCGGCGTTCTGGGCGGCATGGCCAAGGGCGAGATCGCTTTCGACCCGGCCCGCGCCGCCGCGGCGCGCGAGGCCCTGATCGAACAGGCGGGCCGGATTCCGCCTGCCTTCGAGGCACGGGAGACCGATCCGAAATCCGAGGCACGGGACGAGATCTGGACCGATTGGGATGGTTTCATCGCCCGTGCGCGGGCGATGGAGGATGCGGCCGCGGCTCTCAATGCGGGCTCGCTTGACGGGGTACGCGCCGGGATGGGCGCGCTGGGCCAGAGCTGCGGCGGGTGCCACAAGCCCTATCGCATCGACAAGTGATGCCTAGCCGCAATGCACCTTGGTGATAAGCCCGTTTTCATCGAGTAGGACATTGAGCCGCATCGGGTTGTAATCCATCGTCATGATCGAGCCCGGCGGCAGGATGCGCAGCGGGTCATGCCCGGTGAGATCGACCGAGTTCACCGGCTGGCCTATTGCCGATTGCAGCGCCGCGGCGCCGCAGGTGGTTTCATCCGGTTGTGTTGCGGGCGGTGACTCGGCCATGCAGCCGGGCAGCAACAGGCTCGCCGCGAGAGCGGTCAGGATCGGGGTGCGCATTGGGGCTCCTTCGGTTTTCCGCATGATGGAGGCAGGAGGCCCGGCAGGCAAGGGCGGGGCTGACGCCTAGCCGGAAACCCGTCCGAAGCAGGCCCGGAACTCGCCCGAGCTCAGTGCGTCGGGGGCGATGAAGATGCCCAGATCGTCGGTATCGCCGAAGGTCCAGCCGATCAGTTCGCTGCTTTGCAGGCGCAGGAGCAGCGCCGAACCGGTGTCGGCGGCGTCGCGGAAGCGGGCGGGGATCGGGCCACCCATGGTGCCGCGTTCGTGGATCGCGTGCCAGGCCCAGAGCTCTTCGAACATACGGCGCTGGGGCTGCGGAAGGTTATCGGGTGCAGCGGCGTAGACCTGCCGCGCATAACGATCGAGCCAGCGGAAATAGCTGTGCAGGATCTGGTCATGCTCGAGAACGCTGCGCATCACCGGCACCTGCGTACCGTCGGCGGCCACTTCGTAGCTTTCCAAAGTCAGGCTTTCGAGGCCCGACAGCATCAACGACAGGATTTCCTGGTCGAGCTCCAGGCCAAGGCCTTCGGCACGCTGCAGTTCGCTGGACAGTTCGGCAAGGTGGGTGCGGGTTTCCTCGAGCGACAGGAGAAACGCGTGGGTCTTCGGATTCTTGTCGTTCGCGTCGCTCAGCGTTGCGAGTACCTGGTGCTGCCAGTCCAGATCGGTGCGGATCACCGCGACCAGCAGCTGTGCCGAAACCCAGTCGAACGGATGGAAACGCGGATCGGACAGGTCCAGCTCGGACTCGAGCAGGGCGCCGCGATTGTCGGGGCGCGTGTATTTGAACCGGCGTTCAAGGCGGGCATCTTCATCCGGGTCGACCGGGCGGATGTCGATCGGCCAGCGTGGCATGAGCGACGGTTTGCCCGTGATGTCGGCAATCAGGTCCGAGCGCGACAGGCGCGGGCGCGGATAGACGAGTTTTGCGGGCGGCTGGCGTTCCGGCCCGAAGCGCTCGGAATGGACCACGGCCAGGCGGCCCTGCCGTTCCTGTGACATGAAAATCGCGAGCCAGCCCTGGTGCGGGCCACGCCCGCCCCACAGCCCGGCCGGCAGGTGTGAACAGCTGATCTGGGCCAGGAAAAGCGCTGGTTTGTTGTCGAGTACCGGCCATTCGATATCGGACGGCAGGTGCGGAAGGCCACCCAACCAGCTGTGCACGTCGGTATGCCGGTTGAGCGGCACGACCGGACGCAGGCGCACGGCCTCGGCCTGAAGCGGGGTGTGATCCACTGTCGGATCGAAAGAGGCCTCGGACGGGATCTCCGCGATTTCGGCGCCCGTGCCGCCTGCATCGGCGAGAAAGGCATGCGTTGTTTCGACGGGTGCGGGCTGGTCCGCGGTTGCATCAGCAAACCCGGCTCCGGCGGGAACCATGCCGGCGTGCTGCATGTCTTCCGCGTCTAGATTGGCCAGGGCGCGGCTGCGCGAGACCGCAGCAGTGACGCGATCAGCCGACCCGGCGTTGGAGCCGGTCAACTGGGCGCTGGCAAAGATCAGCATCCCGAAGAACGTGAACACGAATTCGCCGGCGATGAAGCCATTGAAGAAAATGGCCAGGCCCAGCAGGCGCAACAGCGGTTTCGTCCAGCTTTGTTCGGCGCGAATAGCGATCATGGCAGCATCCTGTTCCCCGATTTCCCAGGAGTCTCGGCCCGGACAGTGACGATTCTGTGGCACCCTTGGGGCATTGCAGCGGCGAACGGGGACGATGCTCTGCAATCGCCGCCACCCATGAACTTGCCTTGATCTATGTGCCGTATTGCCGCAGTCTGCAGCGGAACAAGCGAGGGAGGATCGACGCGATGCGCACCAGAGCCGCCGTGGCCGTAGAGGCCGGTAAACCACTGGAAATCATGGACGTGAACCTGGAAGGTCCCAAGGCCGGCGAGGTTCTGGTCGAGATCAAGGCGACGGGAATCTGCCACACGGACGAATTTACCCTGTCGGGCGCCGATCCCGAAGGCCTGTTCCCGGCGATCCTGGGGCATGAGGGTGCGGGCGTGGTTCTGGAAGTAGGGCCGGGGGTAACCTCGCTCGCGCCGGGCGACCACGTGATTCCGCTCTACACGCCGGAATGCCGCGAATGCGAGTACTGCCTCAACCCGAAGACCAACCTTTGCCAGTCGATCCGGACAACCCAGGGCCAGGGCCTGATGCCGGACGGCACCAGCCGGTTCTCGATGCTCGATGGCACGCCGATCCTGCATTACATGGGCTGCTCGACCTTCTCGAACCACACGGTCCTGCCCGAAATCGCGCTGGCCAAGGTGCGCAAGGACGCGCCGTTCGACAAGATCTGTTATATCGGTTGCGGCGTGACCACCGGCATTGGCGCGGTGATCAACACCGCCAAGGCCGAGATCGGCTGCCGCGCGGTCGTCTTCGGGCTGGGGGGCATCGGCCTCAACGTGATCCAGGGGCTGCGGCTTGCCGGCGCCGACCAGATCGTCGGCGTCGATATCAACGACTCGAAAAGCCAGATGGCGCGGCATTTCGGCATGACCGATTTCGTCAACCCGAAGGATGTGAAGGGTGATCTCGTGGGTCACCTGGTCGAGCTGACCGGGGGCGGCGCGGACTATTCCTTCGATGCGACCGGCAATGTCGATGTGATGCGCACCGCGCTGGAATGCGCCCACAAGGGCTGGGGCGAAAGCATCATCATCGGCGTGGCCCCGGCCGGCGCCGAGATCTCAACGCGGCCCTTCCAGCTGGTCACGGGCCGGGTGTGGAAAGGCACCGCCTTCGGCGGCGCACGCGGCCGCACCGATGTGCCCAGGATCGTCGACTGGTACATGGACGGCAAGATCGCGATCGACCCGATGATCACCCACACGATGGGGCTCGAGGATATCAACAACGGCTTCGACCTGATGCACCGGGGTGAATCGATCCGCTCGGTCGTGGTGTACTGACGCAGGCGATGGGGCGCTGCGCCCCGGGCCGCATGACAGGCCCGGTCAGATGAAGGCGGGCTCGATCCCCGGATTCATCTGACCCCAAATACCTTGGGGGTGAATGGCGAAGCCAGAGGGGGCAACGCCCCCTTTCGGCCGAGCGGAGCGAGGCCCCCCGGCGACGCGCGGCGCGCGGCGCAAACCCTCAGCTCGATTTGCCCTCCAGCCCCACCAGCGTGGCCGGGTTGTCTGAGGGGATCTTCATCTCGAACACCTCGGTCACCGAGGTGTAGTCATAATATCCCAGCCGCGCGAGCGGACGGATGCGGGGGATATCCAGCTTGCCTTCGGCGGTGACAACGTCGTCGTTGACGTGGATGCGCATGACCTCGCCATAAACCACATCGACCCAGCCGTGGTTCGAATGCCCGCGCAGGCGATGGGTCGAGAGGTAGCGGCATTCGAAATGCGCGGGGCTTTCGGCCACGCGGGGGGCGGGAGCGTCGATGCAGGCGGCCCTGGTCACGCCCGCGCGGTCGAATTCATCCACATCGGCAGGCAGTTCCATGGCCGAGATATTGACCGCCTCGCGCAGGTCATAGGTGGCCATGTTCCACACGAACCAGCCGGTCTGCTCGGCGTTCACCACCGTGTGCTTGCGCGTGCCATCCGACAGCTGGTTGGCGGCGAACATCACCATCGGCGGATCGAAGGTGAGGTTCTGCCATTGGGAATATGGCGCAAGGTTGGGCACGCCGTCGGTGGAAATGGTCGATAGCCAGCCGATCGGCCGCGGTACGGTGCAGGATTTGAACGGCGAAAACGGCAGCGGGCAGTCTTCGGATTGGGGCGCGTAATGCATGGCGGTCTCCTTTTACCTGCCAGACTGGGGCAGGCCATGCGGCCAAGGCAAGGGGTTTCGCCCGGCGCGGACGCGGCGTAGGGTTGTCGGGAAAGGAAACCACATGAGCGATGCGACCCCGCTTCTGGCGGTGCTGATCGATGCCGACAACACCTCGCCCAAATGGACCAAGGCGATCTTCGACGAGATCGCCGGTATGGGCGAGGCCAGCGTGCGCCGCGTCTATGGCGATTTCTCAAGCCAGCAGATGAGCGGCTGGAACAAGGTGCAGGCCGAGTTCGGCCTTGTGCCGCATCACCAGCCGGCCAACACCGTGGGCAAGAACGCCAGCGATATCGCGCTGGTGATCGACGCCATGGACCTGATGCATTCGGGCCGGTTCGACGGCTTCGTGCTGGTCAGTTCGGACAGCGATTTCACCCGGCTGGCCAGCCGGGTGCGCGAGCAGGGACTGGATGTTTACGGCATAGGAGCGCGCAAGACGCCCGAGGCGTTTCGCAAGGCCTGCAAACGGTTCATCTTCCTGGAGAACCTGGAAGGGGCCGAGACGGTTGCGGGCGGCAAGGCCGGGGGCGGCGCAAAGCCCGCGGCCGGCGGCAGGCTGACCGAGGCGCGCGACCTGATCCTGAAGGCGATGGACAGTATCGACCAGGAAGAGGACTGGTACAACCTGGGCCGGTTGGGCCAGATGATCCTGGCCGCGCATCCCGATTTCGATACCCGCAGCTATGGCAAGAAGAAGCTGAGCGATCTCGTCACAGAGCTGAAGATCTTCGAGACCCGCCGCGGTGCTGGCAACCAGCTGGAAGTGCGGCGCATCGATTGAGCCGGGGCGCGTCGGCGGCAAAAACGTGGTGGCGGTAACGGATTCTTTGCCCCTCTGGACAATGCTGGGGCGGAACCTTTTCCGGATGGGGACGCCATGCCACGCCAAGCCGCACTGCCCGTGACCCGATACCGGGCGCCCGACCTGGACGGAATTAAAAAGCTTTACGATCGTGGCGCCTGGCGCAAGGCGCTTTACCGCGCGAAGCAGGCGTTGCGGCAGATGCCGGATCACGCCGGATTGCTGGCGCTGGCCGGGATGGCGGCGCGCAAACTGGGCCATTGGAGCGAGGCCGAGGCGTTGCTGCGCAGGGCGGTTAAGGCCGATGCGCCGGGTGGAGACCCTGCGCGGCGGCTGGCGGCGCTGCTCCTGGAGCGCGACAGGCCGGAGGAGGCGGTGGCATGGTTTTCCGAACGGCTGCGCACCGCGCCGGAAGACGCATCGGCCTGCAACGGGATGGGCATGGCGCTGTTGGCGACGGGGCGGTTTCCACAGGCGCTGACCATCCTTTCGGAGGCGGTCCGGCTGGCTCCGGATGAGGCGGATTACATGGCCAACCTGGGCCGGGCCTTCGAACTGGCCGGGATGATGGCCGAGGCGCGGCGGGCCTTTGGCCTGGCCTGCGCGATCGCCCCGGACAATCCTGGCCACCACGCCGCCCGGGCGCGGCTGGAGCAAAAAAATGGTGCCACCGAAGCGGCGCTGGAGAGCTTGCGGGCGGCGGGTGAGCGATGGCCGCAAGATGCGGAGATATTGAACACGCGGGCCGTGATCCTGTCGGCGCTGGGCGAAGTGGACGCCGCCAGGGACGCGTTGCGCGCGGCGATCCGGGCAGATCCGGGCAACCATGCGCCGCTGGTCAACTACGCGACGTGGTTTTCGGTGGCCAATGCCCCGGAAATTCCCAAGGCACTGCGGCGGATGGCGCAGGATGAAGGGGGCGATCGGTCGAAACGCGCCTCGGTGATGTTCACGCTGGCGCGGACCGAGGAAGAGGCGGGCGACGACGCGGCGGCCTATGAAGCATTGTTGCAGGCAAACCGGATGCGGCGGGCCGGCCTGCGGTATGACCCGGAAAATGATGCGCGCATGTTCGCCGCACTGAAACGGGAGTTCGCCGACGCCAGAGCGGCAGAGCCGGCGGGTGACGCCGCGGGGCCGGTGCCGATCTTCATCACCGGCCTGCCGCGCTCGGGCACGACGCTGACCGAAACGATCCTGTCGCGGCACGCAGATGTCACCGCGCTGGGCGAGCTGGACACGTTGATGCATGCGGTGCGGCGCAACTGGCTGAACCCGGACCTGCCCGTAGCGGAGAAACCCGCCGCGCTGGCACGCGACTATATGCAGGCGCTACCGCCCGTGGCGCAGGCAGCGCGCCATGTGACGGACAAGATGCCGCTGAACTTCCGCTTTATCGGGCATGTCGTGCTGTCGATGCCACGGGCGCGTATCGTGCATGTCACCCGCGATGCGCGCGCGACGTGCTGGTCGATCTTTCGGCACAATTTCTCGAGCGCGGGCAACGCCTTTGCCTATGATCCCGAAGACCTGGTGCGTTATCATGCGCTCTATCGTGACCTGATGGCGTTCTGGGAGGCGCGGTTTCCCGGGCGGATCGTCACGCTGGACTACGATGCGCTGGTGGCCGACCAGGAGGCGCAGACGCGGGCGTTTCTGCGCGCGCTGGGGCTGGAATGGGACCCGGCCTGCCTGAGCCCGGAGAAATCCCGGCGAGCGGTGCTCACGGCATCATCGGGGCAGGTGCGGCGCAAGGTCTATGGCGGCAGTTCGCAGGGCTGGCGGCGGTTTGAGCGATTTGCCGGGGAATGGCTGAACCAGCTGGATCAGGCGCCGTAGCGGGCAAGGAACGTATCGACGGCCTCGCGGGCGACTTCGGCGATCTCGTCTTCTGAGAACTGCGATTGCACGCCGAAAACGGCGCGCAGCCAGAGGCGCGATTTGGCCAGGTCGGCGAATTGCTCGGCGGCGAGCGTTGGGTTCTCGATCCTGAGTTCGCCGCGCGCCACCGCGTCCTGAAATCCGGCTTCCAGCTGCTTGCGGCCCATTTCCGGGCCGCTTTCGTAATAGGCGCGTGCAAGTTCGGGAAAGCGGTCACGCTCGGACACGCAGATGCGGAACATCTGCTGGGAAAAATCCGACAGAAGGAAGCGCGCCAGCTGGCCGGCGACCATGGTCAGCACCTCGCGGATGGGGGCATCCATGTCGATTTCCTGGCGCGCGGCGACGGCCATGCGGTCACACTCGGCCCGGGCCACCTCCATGAAGAGCAGCGCCTTGTCCGGGAAATAACTGTAGAGCGTGGCCTTGGAGACGCCCGAGGCGCGGGCGATGTCATCGACGCTGGCGCCTTCGAAGCCGTCGGCAAGAAAGACCTTGCGGGCGCCTTCGAGCACCTGGTCGAATTTCCGGCCGGTTCGCTTGATCTCGGTCCGCGCGTTCATGTCGCCCCTCCCTTCGGACCTTGGAATACTAAACCGCACAGTTCAGTTGCGACAAGGCCGCAGTGCGCCAGGGGCAATCTGTCGCTTGTCTCGGATCGGCGCGGCCCATAGGCTTGGGGCAATTCCATAACGGGGGACAAGATGCGTTTCTTTACCCAACGCCGCCATTTTTCGGACCTGAGCGAGCAGGAAATCCTGGCGCTCGCGATTTCGTCGGAAGAGGACGACGCGCAGATTTATCGGACCTATGCCGAGCGTCTGCGCGCGGATTTCCCGGATTCGGCCAAGGTGTTCGAGGGTATGGCCAAGGAAGAGGATGGCCACCGCCAGCGCCTGATCGACGTGTTCAAGCGGCGCTTTGGCGATACGATTCCGCTGATCCGGCGCGAACATGTCGCGGGCTATTACGCGCGTCGGCCCGTCTGGCTGATCGAAAACCTCGGCCTGGAGCGGATCCGCGAAGAGGCCGAGGCGATGGAGCGCGATGCCGAGCGGTTCTACCTGGCGGCCGCCAAGAGGACCGAGGATGCCGCGACGCGCAAACTGCTGGGCGATCTGGCCGCGGCGGAAGCGGGTCATCAACATACCGCCGAACGGCTGGAGAGAGAGCACCTGCCGGAGGACGCGCGGGAAGAAGAGGCGCGCATGGCGCACCGGCAATTCGTGCTGACCTGGGTGCAGCCCGGCCTGGCGGGATTGATGGATGGCTCGGTCTCGACGCTGGCGCCGATCTTTGCCACCGCTTTCGCCACGCAGGATACCTGGACCACTTTCCTGGTGGGGCTGGCGGCGTCGGTGGGCGCGGGTATCTCGATGGGCTTCACCGAAGCGGCCAGCGACGACGGCGAGATTTCGGGCCGGGGCAGCCCGCTCAAGCGGGGGATTGCCAGCGGGGTGATGACGACCGTAGGCGGGCTGGGCCATGCGCTGCCCTACCTGATCCCCGATTTCTGGACCGCGACGGTGATTGCCATCATCGTGGTGTTCGTCGAGCTGTGGGCGATCGCCTGGATCCAGAAGAAATACATGCAGACGCCGTTCATGCGCGCCGCGTTCCAGGTGGTTCTGGGCGGTGCGCTCGTCTTTGCTGCCGGTGTGCTGATCGGCAGCGGCTAGCGTCAGTTGCGCGCGCGGCGGCGGGCGCGTTCGCGTTTCGTCGCCAGCACTTCGAGACGGGGTTTCCATGCGTAGTCGGGATCGGTGCGCGTGGGCGTCCATGTCAGGCGTCCATAGCCTGCGCGCCACGGATCGAGCACGATACCCTGGTACATGCCTTCGCCCATGGACGAGATGATCGCGGTGGAGTGGTCGATGCGCAGCGGGTTGTCGGAATTGGCAATCGCGCGGTGGATCGACAGGGTTTCGAACTGCTCTTGCTGCAGGCGGCGTTCCATCGCCTCGGCCCAGTGCCAGCAGAGCCCACGCGGGCGCAGGCCCATGTTGACCTTGGTGTTGTGCAAGAGCGGCGAATCCGAGACCTGCCATTGGCTGGCCAGTTGCAGGGGATAGAGATGGGCGATTTCGGCAGCGCGGTAGGCCTCGGCCGGTTCGATGTTCGGGCCCATAGCCTGGATGGCGCGGGCCAGGTCGGCAATCTGGTCGTCGCGCGATTGCGGCGCGCTGGCGCAGGCGGCAAGAACCAAGAAGGCCAGCATGGCCCAGAGCGTTGTGATTTTTCGAAGGATATCCATGGCACCGGTCCCGATCATTCGATGCATAATGTGCTAGCGTCTGTCCGCCGGGCTGTCGAGAGGGCGGGGAAAATGCGGGCGGAGATGTTTCCCCGTTGCACTTGCCCGCCTGCATGATACGACATTTTCATGCTTGAGGTGTTCCTGCAGACCATCCCTTTTTTCGCGCTGATCGGCGTGGGATACGGCGCGGGCAAGACCGGCTTCTTTACCGAGGAAGCCACCGCCTACCTGACCAAGTTCGTCTTCTACTTTGCGCTTTCGGCGATGATCTTCCGGTTTTCGGCCAACCTGACGCTGCGCGAGCTGATCGATACCCGTTTTATCAGCGCGTATCTGTGGGGGTCGGGTTTCGTTTACGGGATTGCGCTGGCCATTGCCTATCTGCGGGGGCTGGGGACCGAGGAAGCTTCGGTCGAGGCGCAATGCGCGGTCATTGGCAATACCGGGTTCCTGGGCGTGCCGATGCTGGCGCTGCTGCTGGGCGAAGCGGCGATCGGACCGGTGATGATGGTGCTGGCGATGGACCTGATCGTTTTTGGCTCGCTGATCGTGATCCTGATCACGGGCGGGCGCGACGGGCGGATGAGCGTGGCGGTGCTGGGCACGGTGGGCATGGGCCTGCTGAAGAATCCGATGATCATGTCGATGGCGCTGGGCCTGCTGTGTTCGGGGCTTGAGATTCCGATCCCCGGTCCGGTGAACGATTTCGTGGGTATCCTGGGCGGGGCGGCGACGCCGGGTGCGCTCTTTGCCATTGGCGCGTCGCTGGCCAGCAAATCGGCCGAGCGGATGTTCGTGGCGGGCTGGCTGTCCTTCTGCAAGTTGATCCTGCATCCGCTTTTCGTGGCCTTTGCCGCGCTCTACCTGTTCCCGGTCGATCCGTTCCCGGCGGCGGTGATGATTGCCTGTGCCTCGCTTCCGGTGGCGGGCAATATCTATATCCTGGCACAGCATTACGGGGTGGCGCCGCATCGCGTGTCGGCCTCGATCCTGATTTCGACGGCGATCAGCGTGCTGACCGTGCCACTGGTCATCGCCTGGATCACGCAGCTTTACTGAGGGGGACCGCCATGGCGGAAGATTACAAACCGGTGCCGCTGCCCGACTGGGTGGACCGGCCGGATGACGAGATTGCCGCGCGGGCGCACGAGTTTCGCGCGGAGATGGCCCGGCGGCACACGATCCGCGAGTTTTCCACCCGGCCGGTGGCGCGCGGGGTGATCGAGGATTGCATCGCCACCGCGGGCCTTGCGCCCAGCGGGGCGAACCACCAGCCCTGGCATTTCGTTGCGATCGCCGATCCGGGCGTGAAGGCGAAGATCCGCGAGGCTGCGGAGAAGGAGGAAGAGCGGTTCTATGCGGGTGCGGCTGGCGATGAGTGGCTGAGTGCGCTGGAGCCCATTGGCACGGGCGTTTCAAAACCGCACCTGGAGGTGGCGCCCTGGCTGATCGTCGTCTTTGCCCAGCGTTGGGGACTGCGCGAGGATGGCAGCCGTTACAAGCACTATTACGTGCCTGAAAGCGTGGGCATCGCCAGCGGCTTCCTGATCGCGGCGTTGCACCGGGCAGGGCTGTCGGCGTTGACGCACACGCCGAACCCGATGAAGTTCCTGACCGAGATCTGCGGCCGGCCGGAGCATGAAAAGCCGATCATGATCGTGGCCGTCGGCCATCCGGCGGATGACGCAACCGTTCCGGAAAAGGCGCTGAAGAAGAAGCCGCTGGGCGAAATTTCGACATTCATGGACAAGTGAGCCGGCCCTGAGGGCCGGGATGAAAAGACAGGAGAGCGCGATGGAAACGGTATCGGAAAACAAATGTTTCGGCGGGGTGCAGGGGGTTTATACCCATAGCTCGGACGCCTGCGGCTGCCCGATGACATTCGGTCTTTTCCTGCCGGAAGAGGCGCGCGACGGGCCCGTACCGGTTCTGTGGTACCTGAGCGGGCTGACCTGCACGCATGAAAACGCGATGGTGAAGGCGGGCGCGCAGGGCTGGGCCGCCGAACAGGGCATCGCGCTGGTGTTCCCCGACACCAGCCCGCGCGGCGAGGATGTGGCCGATGACGAGGCCTATGACCTGGGCAAGGGCGCGGGGTTTTACGTGAACGCGACGCAAAGCCCCTGGGCGCCGCATTACAACATGTGGGATTACGTGGCCGAAGAACTGCCCCGCGTGCTGGATGCGAATTTCGCCGTGGACATGGAGCGGCAGGCGATCACCGGCCATTCGATGGGCGGGCATGGCGCTCTGACGCTCGCAATGGGTCTGCCCGGGCGCTACCGTTCCGTCTCGGCCTTTTCGCCGATCTCGCACCCGACGGCGAGCGACTGGGGACGCAAGCAACTGAGCGCCTACCTGGGCGAGGACGAGGGTACATGGCGGCGCCATGATGCGACGTTGATGATGCGCGAACACGGGTTCGATGGTCCGATGCTGATCGACACGGGCACCAACGACCAGTTCATCGACCTGCTGCGCCCCGAGGACTTCGCCCAGGCGGTCGCGGTGCGGCGCCAGCAGGCGACGCTGCGGCTGCAGCCGGGCTATGACCACAGTTACTTTTTCGTCAGCACTTTCATGGAAGATCACGTGGCCTTCCATGCCGCGGCGCTTTACGCGGGATAAGCATGCGCGATTACGACCTGATCATTATCGGCTCGGGGCCCTCGGGCCGGGCGGCGGCCATTCAGGCCGGCAAGCTGAAGCGCCGGGTGCTAGTGATCGACCGTAAGTACCGGCTGGGCGGGGTTTCAGTGCATACCGGCACGATCCCGTCGAAAACCCTGCGCGAGACGGTGCTGAACCTATCGGGCTGGCGCGAGCGGAGCTTTTACGGGCGGTCCTACCGCGTGAAGGACGATATCGACGCGGGAGACCTGAAAGCACGGCTGCACATGACGCTGGATCACGAGGTCGACGTGCTGGAGCACCAGTTCAACCGCAACCACGTGGATACGCTGAACGGCTTTGCCCGGTTCACCGGCCCGAACGAAGTGGAAGTGGCCACCGAGGCGGGAGAGACAAGACGCCTGACAGCCGAAAAATTCATCATCGCCACCGGCACCGTGACCTTCCGGCCCGACTATGTGCCGTTCAATGGGCAGAGCGTGGTCGATAGCGACGAGTTCCTGGAACTGGCGCGGATTCCGCGTAGCCTTGTCGTGGTGGGGGCCGGGGTGATCGGGGTGGAATATGCCACGATGTTCTCGGCGCTCGATGTGCGGGTGACGCTGATCGAGCCGCGCGAGACCTTCCTTGATTTCATCGACAAGCGGCTGATCGAGGATTTCACCCACCAGATCCGCGAGAACGGTGTCGACCTGCGGCTGGGATCAAAGATCGACAGGATCGAGGACGCGGGCGAGCATGTCGAGGTGACGCTGGAAAACGGCCGCCACGTGCGCGCCGAGATGCTGCTTTTTGCTGCTGGCCGGATGGGCGCGACAGCGAAGCTGAACCTCGAGGCCGTGGGCATCGAAACCGACCATCGCGGACGGATCGAGGTGGACCGCAAGACCTATCAGACCGGCTCGGGGCATATCTATGCCACCGGCGACGTGATCGGGCATCCCTCGCTCGCCTCGACCTCGCTTCAGCAGGGGCGGGTGGCGGCCTGTCATGCGCTGGAAACGCCGACGCTGCCGGAGAGCCCCTGGTTTCCCTATGGCATCTACTCGGTCCCCGAGATTTCCACCTGCGGCATGTCGGAGGAGGAGATGCAGGAGCGCGGCATTCCCTACGAAGTGGGGATCGCGCGACTCCGCGAAACCAGCCGCGGGCATATCATGGGGCTGGAACACGGCATGCTGAAGATGTTGTTCTCGCTCAAGACCCGGCGGGTCCTGGGCGTGCAGATCGTGGGCGAAGGGGCGACCGAACTGATCCACATCGCGCAGGCGGTGCTGAACCTGAAGGGCACGGTGGATTACTTCGTGCAGAACACGTTCAACTATCCCACCCTGGCCGAGGCCTACAAGATCGCCGGCCTGGACGCGTTCAACCGCATGCCGATCCCCGAGGAATACAAGGTCAGGAAGGGCAGGGCGGAGTGATTTACGTTGATGCTGATGCCTGCCCGGTGAAAGTCGAGGCCGAGCGGGTTGCCACGCGGCACGGGACGAAGATGTTCCTGGTGTCGAATGGCGGGCTGCGGATGTCGCAGAACCCGCTGGTCGAGGTGGTGATCGTGCCCGAGGGGCCGGACGTGGCCGACATGTGGATCGCCGAGCGGGCGCGGCCCGGCGATGTGGTGGTGACGGGGGATATCCCGCTGGCGGCGAAATGCGTGGAAGCAGGGGCAGCCGTGCTGAAGCCCAATGGCGAGCGGCTGACCCAGGCAAATGTGCGCGAGGCGCTGGCGATGCGTGACCTGATGACCGACCTGCGCGCCGCCGATCCCTTCCGGCAGGGCGGCGGCAAGGGGTTCACCAAGACCGACCGGTCAAGGTTCCTGGAGGCGCTGGAGCGCGAGTTGCGGGCCGCAGCACGCGGGTGAGGGGCGCGGCGCGGCGACGTCCCGCCCACCCACCCCCGCCGCCGCGCCGCGCGGCGTCTCTCGGGCCGATTGTCAGGTGGCGCCGTTGGACGCCTCCGGCGGGAGTATTTCGGGCAAGATGAAGAGTGCCGGCGCTTTACTTTTTCCGATGGCTTGCGTCTTGTGATCGGGAAGGGAGCGGGGAATGCGCGCGGTGAGCGGGACAAGCGGCAACTTGATCGGGGCGCTTTGCGCGGCCGTGGCGGTGATGTGTTTTTCCGTCAACGACGTCGGCATCAAGTTCCTGTCCGGAGATTATGCGCTGCACCAGGTGGTGTTGATCCGCTCGTTGATCGGGACGGCGGTGTTCGTGGCCGTGATCATGCCGCTGAGCGGCGGTTGGCGGGTGATGAAGACGGCCCGCCTGGGTATGCACATGATCCGGGGGCTGTGCGTGGTGCTGGCCAACATGTGCTTTTTCCTGGGTTTGGCGGCGTTGCCCATTGCGGACGCAGTGGCGATTTTCTTCATCTCGCCGCTGGTGATCACGGTGTTTTCCGTGGTGTTCCTGGGCGAGCATGTGGGGCCGCGGCGGTGGATGGCGATTTTCCTGGGCTTCGCCGGGGTGATGGTGATCGTGAAGCCGGGAACCTCGGCGTTTCAACTGGCCTCGCTCTTGCCGATCGTGGCGGCGACGCTTTATGCCACGCTGCACACGCTGACCCGCAAGATCGGCGGCACCGAAAGCGCCGCGACGATGGCGTTTTACATCCAGATCACCTTTGTCGCGACCTCGGCTGCGATCGGGCTGGTGCTGGGCGATGGCGCATTGGCGGGAAATGCGCATCCATCGCTGGAGTTTCTGACGCGGGCCTGGGGGGCGGTGGCGCCGGGGGATTATGCCGTGCTGGCCGCGATCGGGGTGACGAGCGTGGCGGGTGGCTATTTCATCAGCCAGGCCTATCGGATGAGCGAGGCGGCCTTCGTGGCGCCGTTCGAATACGTGGCGATGCCGATGGCGGTGATCTGGGGGGTAACGGTGTTTGGTGAATGGCCCGATTGGACCGCGTGGGTGGGCATCGCGATGATCGTGGGCGCGGGGCTGTTCCTGCTGTGGCGCGAGGCCGAGGTGCACGAAGAAGTGGCCGCCGAGGGGCCGAAATACAGGCGGTGATTTGACCCGACGGGCAACGGCGTTAGGGTGGGGCCAGAAAACCAGGGAGCGGACTGATGGACGTGACGATGATCCCCTTTGCAGAGGGGGAGAAGCTGCTGGACTGGGTCGGGCTGACCCGGGCCTTTGAAGAAGGCCACAAGCGGCAGAAGGCCGAGATCGGGGACACGTTTCTTTATCGTGATGCCGATACCCTGCTGAGCCGGGCGGCGTGGATCGATGGCATGGGCATCGCGGTGAAAAGCGCCACGGTGTTTCCGGGCAACCCGGGCAAGGGCAAGCCGATGATCGGCGGCGCGGTGAACCTTTACGACGATGCCGACGGGCGGTTCGAGGCGGTGCTGGATTTCCACCTGGTGACCAAGTGGAAGACCGCCGGAGACAGCCTGTTGGGGGCGCTGAAGCTGGCGCGCAGGGATGCGCGCAAGGTTCTGATCGTTGGGGCGGGCACGGTGGGCCGGTCGCTGCGCGAGGCCTATGCGGCGGGGTTTCCCGAGGCAGAGTTCACGGTATGGAACCGGACACGGGAGAATGCCGACAAAATGGCTGCGGAGTACCCCGGCATGGCCGTGGCCGATGACCTGGAGGCGGCGGTGAAAGAGGCCGATATCGTTACCTCGGCCACGATGGTGACCGAGCCGGTGCTGAAGGGCGAGTGGTTCCAACCGGGGCAGCATATTGACCTGATCGGCGCCTATCGGCCCGACATGCGCGAGGTGGATGACGTGGCGCTGCAAAGGGCGCGGGTTTTCGTGGACAGCTACGACACCACGGTGGGCCATATCGGCGAGATCAAGATCCCGCTGGAGACGGGCGCGATCCGGCGCGAGGACCTTGTGGCGGATTACTACGACATGGAGAAATTCGTGCGCGGCTCGGACGACGAGATTACGCTGTTCAAGAACGGCGGCGGGGCGCATCTGGACCTGATGACCAGCCGCTATATCCTGGATGCGTGGCGGGCGCGGGGGTAGGTTTCCTGCTTCGTGTGCCGGGCTGAAGCCCGGCCTACGCTTGATTTTTCACGAAGGGCAGGATGGCAGGCAGGTGTTAACAGCGGTTTAACCGGTCGTTCAGGCCGGCACGAGGCGGCGTTCCCTGACCGGCAGATGCACGATGGCGGAAAATGCGCCGACGCCGACGCCCACCCACCAGACGGCGGTGTAGCTGCCGTAGATGTCATACATCCGCCCGCCCAGCCAGACGCCCAGGAAGCTGCCCAGCTGGTGGGAGAAGAACACGATGCCGTAGAGCGTGCCCATGTAGCGCAGCCCGTAGAGATGCGCGATCAAACCGCTGGTGAGCGGCACGGTGGCAAGCCACAGCGCGCCCATCGAGACCGAAAAGAGAAGCACGGTGGCCGGTGTCATCGGGGTAAGGATGAAGGCCGCGGCCACCAGCGTGCGACCGGTGTAAATACCTGCAAGAAGGTACTTTTTCGAGTAGCGGTTGCCGAGCCAGCCCGCCAGCAGCGTGCCCGCCACATTGGCCAGGCCAATGAGCGAGATCGCCACGGCGCCGAGCCGCGAGGTGGTGGTGATGCCGAGATTGTGCAGAAGCCCGCCCGAGGCGATGGGGCCGCACATTTCGGTGACGAAGGCGGGGAAATGCGCGGTGACGAAGGCGAGTTGGTAGCCGCAGGAGAAAAACCCGAGGAAAATCAGCGTGTAGGAGGGATCGCGGAAAGCCTTGCGCAGGACCGCGCCCATGCTTTCCTCGAGCTCGGCACGGGTGGCGGGGCGGGGCGCGCGCATCATCGGCAGCATCAGGAGCGACAGGAGAATGGCGGCGGCGAAAATCACGAAGACGGTTTGCCAGGGAAACCAGGTGAGCAGCCATTCGGCGGTGGGGGCGCCCACCACCTGTCCGGCCGAGCCCGCGGCGGTGGCGATGGCGAGGCTCATCGAGCGGTTTTCGTCCGAACTGGCGCGGCCGACGACGGCGAGGATGACCCCGAATCCGGTGCCGGCGATGCCGAATCCGACAAGGATTTCAAAAAGTTGATGCGCCGTGGGTGATGTGGCATAGGAGCTGAGCACGAGGCCTGCGGCATAGGTAAATGCGCCGATGACGATCGCCTTGCGATCGCCGATTTTCTCGGCGATGGCGCCGAAAATGGGCTGGCCGATGCCCCAGAAGAGGTTTTGCAGGGCAATGGCCATCGAGAACTCGGCCCGGGCCCAGCCGAACTCTTCGGCGATGGGGATCTGGAACACCCCGAAGCTGGCCCGCACCGCGAAGGACACGAGGATAATGATACACCCGGTTACGAGGACCGGGGTGATGAGCGGTGCGGATTTCTGCATGCGCGTCTCCTGTCGCGGCGGAGACTAGCGGCGGCGGACAGGACGTCAATTCAGGAAATGGAAAGAAAGGTTAACGGCAGCGAGCGGCCCGGGAGAGGGGGGTGATGTCCGGCTGACATCCGGCTGACATGCGTATGACATACGAGAGGGTATGGCGGTGGCCGGTGGCTGGTTAATGCGGCGTGCGCCGGCGGGGGCGCTGCCCCCGCACCCCCGAGGTATTTCCGGTCAGATGAAGCAGGCGGATCAGGCCGGGGGCAAGGCGCTGGCCCATGTGAGGAAAACCCCGGCGCTGGTCTGCCAGTGGCGCGAGAGCATGAGGTCGTGCGGGGCGTCGGGTATGACGTGAGCGGATGTTGCAAACCGCGCGGCGAGGCGCTGTTGCGAGGCGGGCGGGAAGAGTTGATCGGCGCTGCCGCCGACGACGCAGACCGGTGGTGGATCGCGCGGTTTGCGCGGCAGGGCCAGCGCGGTCAAGTCGAGGAAGGCCAGGAAGCTTTCGTCGGTGAGGCGGGGGTGGAAGGTGGCGATCTCGTCCGGTGAGGCATCGGCATCGAGGAAGAGATGCGCGGCGGCCTGCGGATCGGACACCATCGGGTAGAGCGAGGCGGTGAGGAGGATGCGCGCCAGGGTGAGCGGGCGGGTGCGCAGGGTTTTGAGCGCAACGGGCAGCGCGCCGGTATGGGGCAGCGCGGCGAGGAGGCCCGCGCCGCGCAGGGGCACGCCGCGCGCCATCAGGTGCTGAACCACGAAGCCGCCCATGGAATGGCCGATGACGATGGGCGGTGCGGGCATGTCAGCAATAGTGCGGGCGGCATCGTCGACATAGTCGCGGATGCGGTTCCAGCGCATTGCCCGGATGGCGGGGCTGTCGCCGTGGCCGCGCAGATCGAGCGCGTGGGTGTGAAAGCCGGCCTGCGCGAAGTAATCGAGATAGTTGCCCTGCCAGCACCACGCGCCGTGCCAGGCGCCGTGGATCAGCAGGAGCGGGGGGCCGTCGGCGGGGCCGGCGCGCAGGATGTTGAGCGGGGCTGTCATGGTGGCAGGGTAGCGCCTCTGGCCCTTGCCGGGAAGCCGCGCTAGAGGTGGGCCATGACGCGTGACGTGATCGAGGAATACAGGGCCCGCGTGGCCGCCGGCACGATCCGGCCCGACCCGGCGCAGGAGGCGGTGCTGCCCGAGCTGGAGCGGATTCGCGCCGTGCTGGACCGGCCGGTCAAGAAGGGCTGGTTCGGGCGGGCGAAGCCCGAGCCGATCGAGGGCCTTTACCTGTGGGGCGGTGTCGGGCGGGGCAAGTCGATGCTGATGGACCTGTTCGTGGATTGCCTGGATGGCGTGCCGGCGCGGCGGGTGCATTTCCATGCCTTCATGCAGGAGATTCACGAGGAGATGCATGCGGCGCGCAAGGCGGGGGTGGAGGATGCGCTGATGCCGGCGGCGCAGAGCGTGATCGACAGCGTACGCTGCCTGGCCTTTGACGAGATGCAGGTGACCGACATCACCGACGCGATGATCGTCGGGCGCCTGTTCGAGGTGCTGATGGGGGCGGGCGTGGCGGTGGTGACCACGTCGAACCGGGTGCCGGACGATCTCTACAAGGACGGGCTGAACCGGCAGTTGTTCGTGCCGTTCATCGAGCTGCTGAAGGCGCGGATGGTGGTGCATGAGCTGACCAGCCCGACCGATTACCGGCAGGACCGGCTGGAAGGGCAGCCCACCTATTTCAGCCCCAATGATGCGACCGCGCGCGCCGCGATCGAGAGCATCTGGCACGATTTCAGCGGCGGCATGAGCGAGGTGCTGGTGTTGCGGGTGAAGGGGCGCGAGGTGGAGGTGCCGCAGTTTCACAACGGGGTGGCGCGGGCGGGTTTCTATGACCTGTGTGGCAAGGCACTGGGGCCGGGGGATTATCTGGCGCTGGCCGAGGAGGTGAAGGTGCTGATCCTGGAAGACATCCCGAGGCTGGGGCGCGGCAATTTCAACGAGGCGAAACGCTTTGTCACGCTGATCGACGCGCTTTACGAGGCCGGTGTGCGGCTGATCGCGAGCGCGGCGGCCGCGCCCGAGATGCTGTATGTCGAGGGCGCGGGCAGTTTCGAGTTCGAACGCACGGCCAGCCGGCTGCGCGAGATGCAGAGCGAGGACTGGGCCCGGGGCTGACGGGTCAGTTGCTCCACGCGTGCACGTGCACGTCTTTGCCGGAATGGCCCTTGAGGATTTTCACTGCGAGATCTTCCTTTTCCTTGTCGGCGACGCGGACCCAGAGAAGGATGCCGCCGTGTTCGATCTGGGACTGGTAGTAGTCGCGGTGATGCTTGTCGACGCGGCGGGCGAGAAGCGCGCCGACGATCGTGGCGGGCGCGCCGCCGATGGCGATGGCGGCGATCGAAGCCGCCAGCGTGCTGGCCGGGGTCAGCAGGGCGGCCATGGCGATGTAGGAGCCGAGGAAGAGAAAGCCGCCGATGATGCCGCCTTCGAGCTCGCCCATGGCCTCTTCGGAGACGAAGGCGGCACGGGGCGCGGCGGGATCATCCTCGAGTTCTTTCGAATGCCAGAAGGCCTTGCCGAATTTCTCTTCCAGCGCTTCCTGGCTGCCCAGGAGGCTGATGTCCTGCCGGGTAAAGCCGAGCATGCGCAGGTCGTAGAAAGCGGCCTGGAGCGCTTCGACCGAATCGAAAACGCCCACGGCTTCGGGGAGGTTGATGACGGTGTCGGGGTTCATGGGTGTTTCGGTCATGTGTGTAATTCCTGCAAGCGTTGACCAGGGAAGAGTGCCGACACGCGGGGAAGAGTGCATTGATCGAAGTCATGTTGAGGCACGAGGGGGCCGAAAATGAAAGGGGGCCGTTGAACCGGCCCCTCGATCATTCCTGCCTTACGTGACTGGACCCGGTCAGAGCGCCGGGATGGTAAGACGTTGCCCGATACGTATCTTGTCGGGGCTGGAGAGCTTGTCCTGGTTGGCGGTGAAAATCTCGCGGTAGCGCAGGGTTTCACCGTAAAAGCGGTAGGAGATGGCCGCGAGGCTGTCGCCGGGCTGGACCACGTAGACCTGATCGTAGGCGAGCGCGGCGGGGCGCGGCTGCGGGCGGCCCGCGGCGGCGGCCAGGGCCGAGGTGTCGAGCCCGGACTGCCCGCTGGATTTCTGCACCAGGTTGGCCAGCAGCGTGACGGTGTCGACCCGGCCTTCGGATGTCACTAGGGCCGAGGGGACCTGAATGGCGCCGGTCGCCGCGGCTTCGTTCAGGAGCGCGTCGAGATAGGCGTCGGACTGGCCTTCGCGCAGGGCCTGCACGATGATGGTTTCCAGCGGGGCGGGCCCGTCCGTGCTGCGGGTGGTGGTTGCTGCATTGAGACTGGCCAGCACGCCCGATGTCATCGAGCGCAACGCATCCGCATCATTCGTGGCCGACGGCGCCCCCAGATCGGCGAGTACGCCGGTGGTCAGGTTACGCAGCGCATCGGGGGAAGCGCTATCGCCAGCGGGCGCCGCGGCGGGCGCGGTGGCCAGGGCCACGGCGGCACCGAGACGATCGGCGGGGTTGGCGGGCGCGGCGGCATCGGCCTGTCGCGTGACGATATGGCTGAGATCGGTCTCGGCGCGCGAGACCTGGGCATCGGGGGCCGGGGTGCGCGGTGCTGGCGACGTGGCGAGGGTGTCACGCGCCGGCTCGCTGCCGGGTTGCAGGAGCAACAGGCCGACCGTGACCGAGAGGAAGGCGGCGGCGATGATCAGGATGCGGATCATGTCACTCCTCCCGATCTCAGCTTGTCGGGGTGCGGACGGTGAGGCCGAGCAGCATCCACAGTTGCATGCCGCCGCGGTAGTAGCGGATCTTTTCGGCCGGGTAGCCCGCATCGGTCAGGTTGCGGATCGCGCGCGGGCTTTGATCGCACCACGGGCCGTTGCAGAACATCATCAGGTCGAGCGCGTTGGAGAAATCCCAGCCGGTGCCGTTCTGGCGTGCGCCGAGCGCCTTGAGGATTTCATCGCGGTAGGGGTTGGTGGGTTCGAGCGTGGAAAACGGCACGTTGACGGCGCCGGGGATCGTGCCCTTGGCGAACCATTCGGGCACGCGGCTGTCGATCAGCAGGCCCTTGCCCTGCGCGACGGTGTCTTCGAGGAAGTCCATCACCTCGATCTCGCCCACGGTTGCGACGCCGGGTGCGGCGCTGATCGGGAGGATACAGAAGGGCGGGCAGGGCCGCGATGTCTTGGTGAACTCGCTGTTGAGGCGATGGGTGGTGTCCTGGATACGCTCGATGACGAGCGTTTCGCCGTTCAACATGATGGTGCGCGCGGGCGTGTCGGGCGTGATGCGAACCTCTTGCGCGCCGGCGGCAACTGGTAACGTGAAACTGATAAAAAACGCGATCGCGTGGCGCAGGTAGCGCAGCATGATTTCCCCCGAAGTTCCGTGCGCGCCGCGTGTTCATGGCCGGCAGGTGCCAAGGTGGGCGCGCTTTGACTGCTGTCCCAGATATAGGCGAATCATCGCGAATCAGTCAACATAAAGTGATTCGCGATGCCTGCGATTCGCCGAGGAAAAGAAGGCGATTCGAAGGAATTGAGTCGTTTCAGGTGGTTAGCCGTGGTCGCGCAGGATGGTGCCGGCGAGGTAGAGCGAGCCGCAGATCAGAATGCGGGCCTGCGGATTTTCGGCGGTGATTGCCTGCACCGCATCGGCGACGCTGGTGGCGGTGCCGGCGGGGATGCCCGCGGCGGTGGCGTGTTTTGCCGTTTCGTCGGCGGGCAGGGTGTTGGTTTCGCCCGGGATCGACACGGCGGTGAGGCTGGCGGCGTGGGGAACAAGCGGCGCGAGGTAGCCCGCGACATCCTTGGTGTTCATCATGCCGCAGACGAGATGGGTATCGCGCTCGGGCAGGCGGGTGAGGGTTTCGGCCAGCGTTTCGCCGCAGGCGGCGTTGTGGCCGCCATCGAGCCAGAACTCGGCGCCCGGGTGGGTGTCGATCAGCGGGCCGGTGCGTAGGCGCTGCATGCGGGCGGGCCAGCTGACGCGGGTGACCGCGGCCTCGGCCGCGTCTTCGCCAAAGCCAAGGTGGCGCAGCGCCGTGATCGCGGCGCCGGCGTTCTGGAACTGGTGCGCGCCCATCAGGGCAGGCGGTGGCAGGTCGAGCAGGCCAGTTTCATCCTGATAGACAAGGCGGCCGCGTTCCTCCCATGCGTCCCACTGACGGCCCTGCACCAGCAGCGGCGCGCCGACCGCGTCGGCGCGGGCCTCGATCACCGCCATCGCATCTTCGGGCTGGCGCGAGACGACGCAGGCCACGCCCGGCTTGAGGATGCCGGCCTTTTCGCCCGCGATCTCGGCGACGGTGTTGCCGAGGAATTGCGGGTGATCGAAGGACACGGGCGTGATGACGGTAAGGGCGGGTTTCCCGATCACGTTGGTGGCATCGAGCCGGCCGCCGAGGCCCACCTCGAGCAGGGTATAGTCCGCCGGGGTGCGGGCCATGGCGAGAAGCGCGGCCACGGTGGTGATTTCGAAATAGGTGATGCTTTCGCCGCCATTGGCGGCATAGCATTCATCGAGCACGGCGGTCAGGTGATCCTCGGAAATCAGATCGCCGGCAAGGCGGATGCGTTCGTGGAACCGCGCCAGATGAGGCGAGGTGTATGCATGGACCGTTTTGCCCGCGCCTTCGAGCCCCGCGCGGATCATCGAGAGGGTGGAGCCCTTGCCGTTGGTACCGGCGATGTGGATCACCGGGGGCAGATCGTTCTGCGGATTGCCGAGCGCGTCGAGCAGGCGCCAGACGCGATCGAGCGTGAGGTCGATGATCTTGGGGTGCAGCGCCATCATCCGCTCGAGGATGGCGTCGGAACGGGCGGTCATTTTTGCGGGGCTTCGGCGGGTTGCTCCTCCGCCGTTTCCGGCGGCGTCGCATCGGCCACGTCACCCGGGGCGGGCAGATCGCCGGCGACGGCGGGGGGCTGGCCCATCAGCATTCGGGTGATGGTGATCAGCTCGTCGCGCAGTTCGGTGCGCGGGGTCACGAGGTCGAGCATGCCGTGATCGAGCAGGTATTCGGCGCGCTGGAAGCCGTCGGGCAGTTTTTCACCGAGCGTTTGTTCGATGACACGGGGACCGGCAAAGCAGATCAGTGCGTTGGGCTCGGCGATCTGCACGTCGCCCAGCATGGCGTAGGACGCGGTCACGCCGCCGGTGGTGGGGTGGGTGAGCACGACGATGTAGGGCAGGCCCGCCTCTTTCAGCATCTGCACGGCCACGGTGGTGCGGGGCATCTGCATCAGGCTGAGGATGCCCTCTTGCATGCGGGCGCCGCCGGCGGCGGAGAAGAGGATCAGCGGGCGTTTCAGTTCGACCGCGCGTTCGGCGGCGGCGATGATGGCGTTGCCGACATACATGCCCATCGAGCCGCCCATGAACGAGAAATCCTGTGCCGCGGCAACGATCGGGGTGCGGCCCATTTCGCCCTCGGCCACGAGCATGGCTTCTTTTTCGCCGGTCGCTTTCTGCGCGGCTTTCATCCGGTCGGGATATTTTTTCTGGTCGCGGAATTTCAGCGGATCTTCGAGCGGTGTCGGCACGTCGATCTCGGTGAAGATGCCGCCGTCGAAGAGCGCGGTAAAGCGATCGCGGGGCGTGATCGCCATGTGATGGCCGCAGGAGGTGCAGACATTGAGGTTTTCGCGCAGTTCGCGGTGAAACAGCATGGTGCCGCAACCATCGCATTTGGACCACAGGTTTTCCGGCGTGTCGCGGCGCGAGAAGATCGAGTTGATCCGGGGCCGGACATAATTGGTGATCCAGTTCATCGCGATGCGCCTCTTTTCCTGCCGCTGCGTTGGGTTCGAGATAATTGCACGGGCCGTGAAATGCAATCAGCGCCTGAGCGCGACGCGCACGGCGAGCCACATGAGGCCGACAAGGATGAGCTCGACGATCAGCGAAACGGGCAGGAAGGGCAGGGCTTCGTCCGGTGAAAAAGGCTGCATCACCGCGTCGGGATCAAAGAGGAAAAGCGCAAGGCCCGAGTCGGGGCCGCGCAGTTCGCCATAGAACAGGAACGCGTAGGCGTTGTTGACGAGGTGCAGCGCGATGGCGGGGCCGAGCGAGCCGGAGCGCGCGGTGAGATCGGATGCCGCCAGCCCGAAGACGAAAGCCCAGAGCAGGTACTGGGCGTTGATGATCAGCGGCGCGTAGGCGTTCCAGTGCGCGAGCGCGAAGACGAGGTTGGGGATGACCAGCCAGGCCACAGGCCAGGGCATGAGCGCGGCGATATGCTGTTGCAGGTAACCGCGATAGAAGAGCTCTTCCGCGCTGGTCTGGATAAGAAGGGCGGCCATGCCGATGGGCAGCAGCGCCAGCCAAAGAAGCGGCGGGCGGATCTCGGCGATGGTGTCGAGGCTCCACCATGGCGGGGACAGTTCGACCAGCAGAACGACGGCAGCAAGCGGCAGAAGCGCCGCGCGGAACTGCGTGAAGGCGAGACCGGGAGGGCCGAGAAGGCTGGCCAGCCCGCGCCCGTGCACGAAGCGCAGCACCAGCGTGAGCGTGAGAATGAGGATGAGAAACGAGGCGAGATTGGTAAGCATGCCCGGCGGCGTATCGCCGTAGAACACGCTGTCTGCGAAGGCCGGTGCGAAGGTGTCCAGCAGGTAGCCGAAGGCGCGCTGACCGATTTCGTAGAGCGTTTCGATGACGATGAAGCCGAGGATCACCGGGCGCAGCCCGGGCGTACCGAGTGCAGGCGCGATGAAACCGCGATGCGCGGCATAGGGCGACGGGCGGCGGTGTGTCATCGGGTGATTGCCAGGCGTGCGGCCAGCCACGAGCACAGAAGCACCAGCGTGTCATAGGGAAGCCAGACCGCGCGGGCGGCGGTGTCATCGAGCGTGAACGGATAGGTGCCCAGCGCCAGCCCGTACATATGACCGGCGGGCGCGGTGACCAGCAGCGCGGGAATATTGACCGACAGGTGCAGCGCCAGCGCCGCCCCGAGATTGCCGGATCGCGCCGTCAGATCGGCGGCGGCCAGCCCGAAGAGGCACGCGGCGACGGCGAAGATGGCGGCATTGGCGCCCTGCGTCGCTGGATCGTAATGCAGCAGGCCAAAGAGCAGAGACGGCCCGAGAATCCAGATCACCGGTTGCGAGAAGCGCGCGGCGAGCTGGCTTTGCAGGTAGCCGCGAAAGGCAAACTCCTCGGCGCTGATCTGCACGAAGAGGAGCGGCAGGGACAGCGGCAGCAGCGCCAGCCAGCGCAAGAGCGGCAGGTTGGGTTGCGGCACCATCAGATCGGGTTCGGGCAATAGCCACAGGAGCACCGCGAGGGCGGTGAGCGCGATGGCCACGCGGAAGAAATCGGCCGCGGCGCGTGGCAGGGGGCCGACAAGGGTGACGAACCTGCGCCTGTGCAGGCTGCGCAGCACCAGGGCGAGCGACAGGGAAATCAGCCCGAAGGACCCCAGCAGCGCCAGCATGCCGCGGGGGGTGGAGCCTTCGTCGATCTCGGCGGCGAGGGTTGGCCATTCATCCTGGGTGACCAGTTCGGCCAGCAGGTTGAAATAGGCAAAGCCCATGGCAAAGAAGCAGGCCACGACGATCGCCACGCCGAGTGCCAGCCGCCACAGCTGGGCGCTGGGGCGGGCGGGATCGGACAGCAGGTGATGAGCGGCGTAACGCATAGGCCCAGCAATAACGCCAAGCAGAGGCTGCCGCCAGATGCCTTAGCCGGGCCGCGAGGAGGCGAGGCGCAGCACGTCGGCGTAAGAACGCCCGATCTGCATGGTATCGCCATGGCCGCGCGCGATCAGAATGTCATGCAGGCGCGGCAGGTTGTGGCAGGGCATGTGCATCACGAGATGATGTTCGAGGTGGTAGTTCACCCAGTAGGGCGCCACGAAGATGCGCATGAGCGGCCCGGCCAGCGTGGTGCGGGTGTTACGCAGCGGGTCGGCCGTGCGGTCGACCGCGCCATGTTCGGCGATGTTCCGGATGCGCACGACGAGCTGATACCAGGTGAGCAGCGGCAGGAGCCAGAACACGGGATACCACCACCAGGCGCCGATCGCGGTAAAGAGCGCGAAGAGCAGCGCATTGGCGAGCAAGGATTTGCCCAGGGCCGGTCCGGCGAAAGCCTGCGAGAGCCCGTCTGCATCGGCGGTGATGTCGGGATCGAAGGCTGTCTTGAAGGCGAAGGCGATCTGCTGGGCGCGCAGTTTCAGGCCGGTGCGGCCAGTAAGATCGCGCAGGATCTTGCGGCGCAGCGAGGCGCGGGTTGTCGGGAAGGGCGCCGACAGGACGAGATCGGGGTCGTCTTCAGTTTGCGTGTAGCGGTGATGCTTGAGGTGGTAGCGGCGGTAGGCGGGCAGATCGGCCAGGATTGGCCGGCCGCAGAGCCAGTCGCCCGCGAACTCGTTGAGCCAACGGGTTTTGAAGAGCGCGTTATGCGCCGCCTCGTGCATGAGAATCGCGAGGCCCAGCTGACGCGAGCCGATGAGCATGACCGCGACAAGAAGCGTGAGCGGATTGGGCCAGAGCAGGAAAAGCGCCATGGCCGCGGCAATGACGCCCCAGCAATGCAGCACCAGCCATGCGCCCCACAGGTCCGAGCGCCGGGCAAGCGGGCGGATCTCGTCGGATGTGAAGAGCCGGGGTGCCGGGGTCATGGTGGTTCCTCCTGCCTGTCAGGGTCGGGCAAGGTGGGGCGGTCTGTCAAACGTGACGCTGGGGCGGGTCCCCGCGTCATACGGCCTTGTGCCCCGTGCGCCCCTTGTTTATTCCGGATCGAGACGTTTTCCGGGAGGCCCGACATGACCAAATTCGACAAGTCCAAACTGCCCAGCCGCCACGTGACCGAGGGGCCCCAGCGGGCACCGCACCGGTCCTATCTGTATGCCATGGGTCTGAGCGATGTTGAGATCCACCAGCCGCTGGTGGGTGTCGCGACCTGCTGGAATGAGGCAGCACCCTGCAACATCGCGCTGAACCGTCAGGCGCAGGCGGTGAAGGGCGGCGTGAAAGAGGCGCATGGCACGCCGCGCGAGTTCACCACCATCACCGTGACCGACGGGATCGCGATGGGCCACGAGGGCATGCGCGCATCGCTGGCCAGCCGCGAGGCGATTGCCGATACGGTCGAGCTGACCATGCGCGGGCATTGCTATGACGCGATCGTGGGCCTGGCCGGTTGCGACAAGAGCCTGCCGGGGATGATGATGGCGATGGTGCGCCTGAACGTGCCGTCGGTGTTCATCTATGGCGGGTCGATACTGCCGGGCCGCCTGAACGGCAAGGACGTGGTGGTGCAGGACGTATTCGAGGCCGTTGGCCAGCACCAGGCCGGCAACATGAGCGATGCCGAGCTGGACATCCTGGAACGCGTGGCCTGCCCCTCGGCGGGGGCCTGTGGCGGGCAGTTCACCGCCAACACCATGGCCTGCGTGAGCGAGGCGATCGGCCTGGCGCTGATGAACAGCTCGGGCATGCCGGCACCCTACGAGAGCCGCGACCAGTATGGCGAGGCCTCGGGCCGGGCGGTGATGAACCTGATCGAGAAGAACATCCGCGCGCGCGACGTGGTGACCCGCAAGAGCCTGGAAAACGCCGCCCGCGTGGTGGCCTGTACCGGCGGCAGCACCAATGCCGGCCTGCACCTGCCGGCGATCGCGCACGAGGCGGGGATCGACTTCTTCCTTGATGACGTCTGCGAGATCTTCCGCGACACGCCCTATTTCGTCGACCTGAAGCCGGGCGGGCAATACGTGGCCAAGGACCTTTACGAGGCCGGTGGCGTGCCGGTCGTGATGAAGGAGCTGCGCAAGGCGGGCCTGATGCACGAAGATTGCATCACCGCCAGCGGGCGGAGCATGGGCGAGGAGCTGGACATGATCACCCGCGAGGCCGATGGCCGGGTGATCTATCCGGTCGACAAGCCGATTTCGAAAACCGGTGGCGTCGTGGGCCTGAAGGGCAATGTCGCGCCCGAGGGCGCGATCGTGAAGATCGCGGGCATGGCCGAAGAGGACATCGTCTTTACCGGTCCGGCGCGCGTGTTCGAATGCGAGGAAGACGCGTTCGAGGCGGTGAAGGCACGGCAATACAAGGAAGGCGAAGTGATCGTCATCCGCAACGAGGGTCCGTCGGGCGGGCCCGGTATGCGCGAGATGCTGGCCACCACAGCGGCCCTGTCGGGCCAGGGTATGGGCAAGAAGGTGGCGCTGATCACCGATGGCCGGTTCTCGGGGGCGACGCGGGGGTTCTGCGTGGGCCACGTGGGCCCCGAGGCCGCGCATGGCGGCCCGATCGCGCTGCTGAAGGATGGCGACATGATCACCATCGACGCCATCAAGGGCGAGATCAGCGTGGACCTGAGCGACGATGAGCTGGAGGCGCGCAAGGCCGACTGGAAAGGCCCGCGCGAGACGATCTACGGCTCGGGCGCGCTTTGGAAATATGCCCAGCAGGTCGGCGCGACCTACAAGGGTGCCGTGACCCATCCCGGCGGCAAGGCCGAGAAGCATGGCTACATGGACCTGTAAGACAGGTTTGCCCGGGCGCGCGATGCGCCCGGGGCTGGCCGCGACCCTGTTTCTGGCCCTGGCGGGATGCCTGGGCGAAGGGGCAGGCGGCGGGCTGGGCTTTGCGGGCCAGAAGTCCGATTCATCGGTGGGGCGCCGGGCGCCTCTGGCATCGGCCAGCCTGGCCGGCGGCAAGGTGGTGGTGGCCGCGCCCCGCGGATATTGCATTGATCGCAACACGCTCAAATCCGGGCCGAGTGGCGGCTTCGCCCTGATCGGATCCTGCGCGGTGCTGGGCACGTCCGGCCCGGATGTGGAGCCCGTGGTGATGACGGTGCAGGCACAGCCGCGCCTGCTGCGCCAAGAGGCCCCGGACGCCGCGGCGCTGGCCACGGCGGCGGCGCCCGCGAAGGTTCTGGAGCGTGCGGACGGCGACGGCATTTCGATGATCCACCTGGCCGAGGGCGGTGACCGCGTTCTGGGCGCGGGTGACGGGCGGTATTGGCGCGGGGCGATGCTGATCAACGGTTACCTGGTGGGGCTGGCGCTTTATGCGCCGAAGGACAGCCCGGCGGCAGGCACGCGCGGCAAGGCCTATATGCTGGCGTTGGCCGAGGCGCTGCGCGAGGCGAGCCCGATCAGGGATTATGCCGCCGAGGCTGCCGCCGCGCAGGCGGCACAGGCGGCGCGGGAGGCGCAGGGCGAGGCCGCGAGCCCGGATGTGCCACCGCGCGAGACGGGCGGGTTGCGCAGGTTGTTTCCAAATTTGTTCCAGTGAGACCTTTTCGTTAACGTTGTTTCCGGTAAAACTGTGCCGGGCGGCGGCAACACAACGACCGGCAGAAATGCGGATAGCGGGCAGGCATGGCGAAACTGGGCGGTGAATATCTGAGAAAGCTTCTGCACGAAGCCACCGTGCGCCGCTGGGCCCGGGCCGCGCGCGCGGCCGACAGCACGGACCTGCCGCGGCTGCGGGCGCAGCGTGGGCGGGCAAGACGGCTGAAGGCGCATCTGGACAAGCTGATTCATGTCTCGGAAAGCCGGCTGGCGCTGCCGATGATCGGATCGACCGCCTTTCCCAAGCCGCATGATTCCGACTGGGCCTGGCGGCCCGAACTGTGGCGCGGGCCGCTGCCCGTGCCGGGGATGAGCTCGGTCGAGTCGAAGAGCATGCTGGGGCGCGAGGTGACGCTGTTTCACGATTGCCAGCGTTCGGAACTGACACTGCGCCAGCTGCGCAACCGGCGCGAGGCCGACCTGGCGCCCTTTGGCCTGCGCCTGGACGTGTTCAATTTCGACGGCTCGTTCCTGTCGCTGGTCGTCGACCTGCCCGAAGAAGCGGCGCGCGACCTGAAGCGCAAGCACCTGCTGCGCGTGGACACGATCGTTGAAATGGAAAAGCCGCTGGAGATCTTTGCCCGGCTGAACGTCAAGCACGGCCCCAACGTGGAGCAGATCGTGCACGAGTTGCCGCTGGGCGCCGAAGATGTGATGGTCGAGTTCGACCTGGCCTATACCAAGCTGAATGAAAAGCGGGTCGAGAAGATCTGGCTGGACCTGATTTTCGAAGGGCCGCAGATGAACCAGGTGACGCTGAGGGACCTGACCTTCAGCCGTCGGCCGCGGGCGGACCTGTAGGCCGGAAGCGAGGGTGGTGAGATGAGTGATCTGACGCTGACGAAAACGCGGATGAAGGAAGGGGTCTGGGAAGGACTGCTGCGCCGCGACGGCGAAGACGGGGCGCCGCCACAGATCGTGGTGACGCTGGATGAGCAGACCATTCCCGGGATCGAGGTGATCCCCGATCAGCAGGGGGGCTGGGGGCTGCGGGTGCCGGTGCCGCTGGAGGCGATCGGCGATGGCGTGCAGACCTTCCTGATCCGCGAGAAGGACACGGCCGATAAGCTGGGTGCGTTCACGCTGATTGCCGGCGAGGCGATCGAGGATGACATCCGCGCCGAGATGGATTTGCTGCGCGCCGAGCTGGACATGTTGAAACGGGCGTTCCGGCGGCATTGCCTGGAGTCCATGTAAACCAGTGCGCTTGACCGGCCGTCGGGCTGGGCGCGCGGGGAGGCCGCGCGGGAAGGAGGAGCCGATGATTACCGAGATCGTGAATTTCGACCTGCCCGAGGGCATGACCCGCGAGGAGGCGGTGGCGCTTTACGAGAAGACCGTGCCGCGCTGGCAGGCCAACGAGGCGTTGGTGCGGAAATACTATCTCTATGACGAAGAAAACCGGATCGGCGGGGGCGTGTACCTGTGGCCGTCGATCGAGGATGCGAAGGCGGCGCATGACGCGGCCTGGTGCGACATGGCCGAGAAGATGTATGGCAGCCGCCCGCGGTTCCAGTATTTCGAGACGCCGGTGATCGTGGACAACGCCGGCTGAGGGGGGCGCTGCCCCCCTGCGACAAAACTCCGGCGAATTTTTTCGCCACCCCCCGAGGTATTTCCGGTCAGATGAAGAGGCGGATCGCGCCAAAGCGTTTTCCGATTGCATCGGGACGCGGCAGGCTGAGCCGGCGGGGTCGGCATGAAACCACTGAGGACAGGGCAGGCCACTGGCCGCCCTGGGGCTTGGGGGACGTTTCGGACGATGAGGTGCAGGCCGGCCCCGCACCCTTGCTGGACCATGACAGGCCGACGATGCCGGAGCGCCGTGGCAGGCTGACGCTGCGTTGGGGATGACAAGGGCGCGCGCCGGCGGCATTCTGTGCGCCTGACAGGGAGGCCGCCATGACGAATTACCCGCATCTTCTGAAACCGCTCGACCTGAGGCATGTGACGCTGAAGAACCGTGTTCTGATGGGATCGATGCATACCGGGCTGGAGGAGCGGGGCGACTGGGACCGGGTGGCCGAGTACTATGCCGAGCGGGCGCGGGGCGGCGTGGGCCTGATGGTGACGGGAGGCATTGCGCCCAATGAAGAAGGCGGCGTGTTTCCCGGGGCGGCGGGGCTTTATACGCCCGAGGACATTGCCAACCACCGCAAGGTGACGGACCGGGTGCACGAGGCCGGTGGCCGGATCGCGATGCAGATCCTGCACGCAGGCCGCTATGCCTATGGCCCGAATTGCGTGAGCGCGAGCCCGGTGAAGAGCCCGATCAGCCCGTTTCCGCCCAAGGAACTGGACGAGGAGGGGATCGAGAAACAGATCGCCGATTTCGCCACCACCGCGGCGCGGGCGCGCGAGGCGGGGTATGACGGCGTCGAGGTGATGGGATCGGAGGGGTATTTCATCAACCAGTTCCTTGTCACCCATGTGAACAAGCGCACCGACCGCTGGGGCGGATCCTATGAAAACCGGATGCGCCTTCCGATCGAGATCATGAAGCGGGTGCGCGCGGCGGTGGGCGAGGATTTCATCATCATCTATCGCCTGAGCATGATCGACCTGGTGCCTGACGGGTCCACCTTTGACGAGGTGGTGCAGTTGGCGCGCGAGATCGAGAAGGCCGGCGCGAGCATCATCAATACCGGTATCGGCTGGCACGAGGCGCGGATCCCGACGATCGCGACGAGCGTGCCGCGGGCGGCGTTTGCCTGGGTGACGAAGAAGCTGATGGGCAAGGTGTCGATTCCGGTCATCACCTCGAACCGGATCAATACACCGGAGGTGGCCGAAAGCGTGCTGGCCGAGGGCTGTGCCGACATGGTGAGCATGGCGCGGCCCTTCCTGGCCGACCCGGATTTCGTGAAGAAGGCCGAAGAGGGCCGGGCGGCCGAGATCGCGCCGTGCATCGGCTGCAACCAGGCCTGCCTGGACCACACGTTCAGCGGCAAGATTTCGTCCTGCCTGGTGAACCCGAAGGCCTGTTTCGAGACCGAGATCGTGGTGGAACCGGCCGCCACGAAGAAAAAAGTGGCCGTGGTGGGCGCGGGGCCGGCGGGCCTTTCGGTTGCGATGACTGCGGCCGAACGCGGGCACGTGGTGAAGTTGTTTGACAAGGCCGGCGAGATCGGCGGGCAGCTGAACATGGCCAAGGTGATCCCCGGCAAGGAGGAGTTTCACGGGCTGGTCGACTGGTTCGGCACGATGATCGCGAAGACCGGTGTCGAACTGCGGCTGAATACCGAGGCGACGGCGGAGATGCTGGAGGGGTTCGACGAGGTGGTGGTGGCCACCGGCGTGACCCCGCGCGATCCGCAGATCCCGGGGCAGGAGCGCGAGAACGTTCTGAGTTATATCGACGTGCTGCGCGGCGGGGCCGAGGTGGGCCAGCGCGTGGCGGTGATCGGCGCGGGGGGCATCGGGTTCGACGTGTCGGAATACCTGGTGCATGCGGGGGAAAGCCCGACCGAGGACCTGGAGCTGTGGAAAGAGGAATGGGGCGTGGGCGACCCGGAGGAGACCCGCGGCGGGCTGGCCAAAGGTGGGCCGCACCCGCACGCGCCCGCGCGTCAGGTGACGCTGATGCAGCGCAAGGCCAAGGCGCTGGGCAAGGGACTGGGCAAGACCACCGGCTGGATCCACCGCGCGGCGCTGAAGATGAAGGGCGTCGAAATGGTGGGCGGCGTCAATTACGAGAAGATCGACGAGACCGGCCTGCATGTCAGTTTCGGCGAGGCGCGCGAGACCCCCAAGGTGATCGAATGCGACAACGTGGTGCTGTGCGCCGGACAGGTGAGCGAGCGCGGCCTGGCCGACACGCTGGAGGCGAAGGGCGTGAAGGCGCATGTGATCGGCGGGGCGGAACTGGCTGCGGAGCTGGATGCCAAGCGGGCGATCGACCAGGGTGTGCGGCTGGGTGCGGCGCTGTAGCGGCGCGGCCGGGATGACGCGCCGGGACTAGGAATTGCGCAGGAGCGCTTCCTTTTCCGCCTTGAGGGCGGCGCGCGAGAGGCGGCTGCGGTTCAACTCGAGGAAGCGGGCGCGCAGCTCGTCACTCTGACCGATGTTGACGGGACGGGGATCGGGCAGGCTATCGCGCAGTGCCTGCGGTACCCGGGCAATATCGAGAACTGCGGCGGCGGGGCCTTCGCGGCGTTTCATCAGCTCGTCCAGCGTCGTGGCATGTACCGGGATCGGCGCGAACACCCGTGCGAGGCGGGCAACTTCGGCGGCGGGGGAAAACCCTGCGGGAAAGCGGGCGATGAAGGTATCGAGATCGTCGGTCAGCCGGATCGAGCGCAGGAGATGGCCGTGCACGCTTTTGAGCCAGGACTCGCGGGTACGGGTGGTGAACAGAAACTCGATCTGTGCCTCGGGTCCGAAGCGGTGGCGAAGTTCGCCGAGCAGGGTGGCAAGCAGTTTTTCCGCCGCGGGAAATCCGATCACCGGGCGCCCGCGCCAATCGCGGTGACCGGGCATGACGCCGGTGTAGTTCTCGCGGCTGATGACAACGGTTCCGGAGGCCGGATCGGGGATACCGGCGAGAAAGCGGCGCAGCGCCCGGCGGAACCGGTAAAGCCGCCAGGGAAAGGGGCGCTGGGCGTATTCGCGGGCATATTGGCCGCTGTTTCCGATATCGCCAGGCCCGTAGAAATCGAAATAGGGGGCGAGGGCGGACCGGTTTTGCGCAAGGAACGCCTGAACGCTGGAAGTGCCGGTCTTGTAGAACCCGGCATGGATCAGGATGCGTGTCATTCGGGGAAAAGACCGTCGGGCGGATCAGCGACGATACGGCCGGCGGTGAGGTCGACGGTTGGCACGGCGTCGCGGGTGAAGGGCAGGAGCACGGTGGACTTGAGCCCCGGTCCGTGGATTTCCAGCAGGTCGCCGGCACCATGGTTCTGCACCGATTTCACCCGGCCGAGTTCGTGCCCGCCGGTGTCGAAGACCTGAAGGCCGATCAGGTCGGCATGGTAGAATTCGTCATCGGGCAGCGAGGGCAGCTGATCGCGACGCGCAAAAAGGCGCGTGCCGCGCAGGGCATCGGCCTGTTCCTTGGTCGCGATGCCGCCCAGCCGGGCGGCGAAACCGCCCTTGATCGGCCGGATGATCGTGACGGTAAAACTTTGCGCGCCGTCCTCGGAGGACAGCGGGCTGTAATCGGCGATGGCCTCGGGCTCGGCTGTGAAACTCTTGAGCCGGACCTCGCCTCGGACCCCATAGGCGCCCGAGATGGCGCCGACGCAGATGAGATCGCTCATGGGATTGCCCCGTTGTGAAGGACGTTCCCGGGCCGGCAGGGGCCGGCCCGGGCGGCATTGCATGTGCCGCAAGCTGCGGACAGGGCGCGATTACTCGGCCTGTGCTTCCTCGGCAGCGGCCTCTTCGGCGGGTGCTTCCTCGGCCGGGGCTTCTTCTTCGACCGGGGCGGCAGCAGCTTCGGTGGCTGCGGCGGCCTTGGCGGCTTTCTCCTCGGCGCGATCCTGTGCTTTTTTGCCCGGCTCGCCCTTCTTCGGGTTCGAACGCTCTTTCTTCTCGATCACGCCGGCGGCTTCGAGCATGCGCGACACACGGTCGGTGGTCTGGGCGCCCTGGTCGAGCCAGTATTGCACGCGTTCCATGTTCATTTTCACGCGCTCTTCGCTGTCTTTCGGCAGGAGCGGGTTGTAGGTGCCCAGCTTCTCGATGAAGCGGCCATCGCGCGGCATGCGCGAGTCGGCCGCGACGATGCGGTAGAAGGGACGTTTTTTCGAGCCGCCGCGGGCGAGCCGGATTTTCATAGCCATGGTGTAATCTCCTGTTCGTGGCTTTGGGTGGGGTGCGCAGGCGCGCACCCGACGTTTCGGGTTAACTCTGGTGCTTTCTGTGGTGCTGGATCACTTCAGCGATGATGAAGTTGAGGAACTTCTTGGCGAATTCGGGGTCGAGGTCGGCCTCTTTCGCCAGGTCTTCGAGCCGTGCGATCTGTTGCGCCTCGCGCGTGGGATCGGACGGGGGAAGGTCGTGCTCGGCCTTGAGCTTGCCCACGGCCTGGGTGTGTTTGAACCGCTCGCCCAGGGTGTAGACGAGGATGGCATCGAGCCGGTCGATGCTGGCGCGGTGCTCTTTCAGGAGCGCGGCGGCGCGTTCAACTGCATCAGTCAATGGCCCATCCTTTCGGTTTGAAAAGGGGATCGGCGTAGTGCGCGATTTCCATCTCGATGCCGTGTTCGAGCTGGCTGCCCTTGAGCGTGCCCGGTGCCGGGTGGCGATAGACGGCGTCGGTGCCGTCGATGGTGGGTGCTTCCGGGTCCTTCTTCGCGCCAAGGCGTTCGGCCAGGCGGATCGAGTCGAGGTTCTTGGGGTCGATATAGCTGACCGCGCCTTCCCAGCCCTGCGTGTAGTAGAAATAGTTGCGTGCGGCGTTGGTCGCTTCGAGCGCGTAGCCGTGGCCGGCCTGGTCGGGCCAGATGATCCAGGCGATCTCGCGTTCGGGCCATTTGGCGGGCATCCAGCCGCCGGCCATGCCGACGGTTTCATCGGTATCTTTCAGGTGGATCATCCACATGCCATAGCCGCGGATGTTCCAGTGCCCGATCTCGGCGGCGTAAAGCATCCAGGCCTCGTAGGCATTGAGCGGCCCGCCCATGAAGCGGGCGCGATAGGAGCTGAAGGTGGCCTTGAAATCCGGATAATCCTCGGCCTCGGGTCCGCGCAGGACCAGGCGGCGGGTTTCGAGAACGGGGATGTTTTCGGTGTGGACCGAGATGCGCGCGGTATCCATCATGCGTAAGCCTCCATGCCGCCGTTTTCGATATCGGCCGGCGCGAGGTGGCGCCAGATTTCAACGGGCCCGTATTCGGGATCGTCGTGCATGCGTTCGAGCGTGGCGCCAAGGCGGCGGGCGACGGCCTTGGATGCGTCGTTTTCCGGGGCGATCAGCGAAACCGCAGTGTCCCAGCCCAGAACGTCATAGGCATGGGCGCGGGCGGCAATCGCGGCCTCGGTCGCATAGCCCTTGCCCCAGGCGTGGGGCATCAGCGTCCAGCCGATTTCGCGCTCGGCCCAGCCTTCGGGAAACCACAGGCCCACGCGGCCCAGATAGGTGCCGGTCGCCTTGTCCTCGACCCCCCAGAGGCCGAAGCCGCGGAAGGCCCAGTGCCCAACCACCATCGCCAGCGTGCGCCAGGCGCGATGCGCGGGCAGCGGCCCGCCGACAAAGCGGGATGCGTCGGAGGCAAAAAACGCGCGCTCATACGCGAAATCGGCCTCGCGGGGCTCCCGCAGGATCAGGCGCTCGGTTTCGAGCGAGGGTATGGTGAACTGGGCGCTCAAGTGGGTTACTTCTTCTTGCCCAGCCCGCTGAGACCCGAAGGCAGTTGCATGCCGCCGCCAAGGCCGGGCAGGCCACCGCCCTTGCCGAGCTGTTTGGCCGCCTGTTCGAGTGCCTTGGGATCCATGCCCTGGGCCATGTCCTCGGGCAGGCCGCCCTTGCCGAACATGCCTTTCATGGCTTGTTTCAGCATGCCGCCTTTGCCCATCTTCTTCATCATGTCCGACATCTGGCGCTGCATCTTCAGCAGCTTGTTGAGGTCGCTGACGTCAAGCCCGGCACCGGCGGCGATGCGTTTCTTGCGGCTGGCCTGAAGGATCTGGGGGTTGGCGCGTTCGATCTTGGTCATCGACTGGATCAGCGCGATCTGCTGGCGGATGATCTTGTCGTCGAAGCCGGCCTCTTCGACCTGCTTGGCCATCTTGCCCATGCCGGGCATCATGCCCATGATCCCTTCCATGCCGCCCATCTTCATCATCTGTTCGAGCTGCATTTTCAGATCGTTCATGTTGAAGCGGCCCTTCTGGAACCGTTTCATCATGCGTTCGGCCTGTTCGGCCTCGATGGTTTCCTGGGCCTTTTCGACAAGGCTGACGATGTCGCCCATGCCGAGAATACGGCCGGCGATGCGGTCGGGCTCGAAGGTTTCGAGCGCGTCCATCTTTTCGCCAAGGCCGACGAAGCGGATGGGCTTGCCCGTCACCGCGCGCATCGAGAGCGCGGCGCCGCCGCGGCCGTCGCCATCCATCCGGGTAAGCACGACGCCCGAGATGCCGATCTTGGCATCGAATTCCTCGGCCACTTCGACGGCGACCTGACCGGTCAGGCCGTCGACCACCAGCAGGGTTTCGCGCGGCTCGACCACGTTGCGGACGTCTTCGACCTCTTGCATGAGGGTTTCGTCGATATGCAGACGGCCGGCGGTATCGAGCATGTAGACGTCAAAGCCGCCCATCGTCGCCTGCTGCTTGGCGCGCTTGGCGATGTCGACGGGCTTCTGGCCGGGAACGATGGGCAGGGTATCGACACCGATCTGGGTGCCGAGGATCGCGAGCTGATCCATGGCCGCGGGGCGATAGACGTCGAGCGAGGCCATCAGCACCTTCTTGCCGTCGCGCTCTTTCAGGCGCTTGGCGAGTTTCGCGGTGGTCGTGGTTTTACCGCCGCCCTGAAGGCCGACCATCAGGATGGGCGCGGGCGGGTTGTCGATCTTGAGCTTGCCGGGGTCTTCCTCGCCGGTGAGCGTGTCGACCAGCGCGTCATGCACGATCTTGACGACCTGCTGGCCCGGGGTGACCGATTTCGTCACTGCCTGGCCGGTGGCCTGTTCCTGCACTTTCTTGACGAATTCGCGTGCCACGGGCAGCGACACGTCGGCCTCGAGCAGGGCGACGCGCACTTCGCGCAGGGCGGTTTTCACGTCGTCTTCGGAGAGCGCGCCCTGTTTCGTCAGGCGGTCAAAGACGCCGGAGAGGCGTTCGGACAGATTTTCAAACATCATGGCCTCCTTGACCTGTTGTCGTTTGCTGCACCTTAGATGGGGGCGCAGCGGCGAATGCACAAATGCCCCCGTGGGCGCAACGCGCTGACGGAGGGCGATCCCGGGCCAATGCCCATGGGACCGGAAGCCTGTGAACTTCCGGAAATCTTGTGCGCGTTTAGGGCGATAGGGCCATGGAGTCAAGCGCGGGGTTTGACCGCTGCCGGCGGGCCGTTAGAGTGCGAGGCGTATGTTGGGCCCGGGAGACCGTTCGTGGAAGCGCTTCTTATCCTTCTCGCTCCGTTGATCGAGATTTGCCTTGTGCCGCTGGCCGCCCTGGCCGGTGCGATGATCAGCATACTGGCGGAACTGGTCTTCGCCGTGGTCGCATTGCTGGTCGGGGTAATCGATGCCCTGCGCGGATCGCGGCGCGGCCCAACCCCGAAGAAACAGGCCGCACCGCGCAAGCCGCTGGTCCCGCGCAAGCTGCTGCATTGGAGTGCCGGCGTTCTTCTTGCGGTCGGGCTTGCCGGTTTGGCAGCCAGCTATCTCTTTTTCGATCCGATCCTTCGATACGGGTTGAGCCGGGCGGAGGCGAAGACCGGGGTTGAAATCCGCTATGAGCGCAGCGCGGGAAACCTGCTCTGGGGGCAGGTTTCGCTGGAAGGCATACATATGCGGCGCAGCGCCGAAGAGGGGCTGGCATTCGACATCCAGGCCGAGCGCGTGGCGCTGGATGTTGTTCTGACAAGTCTGCTGGGCGAGCCCGAGATCGAAAGCGCCGAGGTGATCGGGGTGCGCGGCTTCGTGACCCCGCCGGCGCGGGAGAAGGACAAGCCCGACGGTGGTAAGAGATCCGGGCGGGCCTTCCACGCCGACGATATCATGGTTGAAGACGTGGCGCTGGAGGTGCGGCCGCGCACGGGTGCGGCCTATCCCTTTGCGATCACGCAGGCCCGGGTTGCTCCGTTCCGCAGCCGGTCGGCGCTGTTCGACCTTTTGTTCCGGTCGAACATGCAGGCGCGGGTTGCCGGGCAATCGCTGTCTGTCGAGACGCGCGAGGTGACGGAATATGGGCGCGAGACCTTTTGGAGGTTCGAGGAAGTCGACGTGGCGAAGCTGGCGGCCGTCGTTCCCCGGGCGCCGATGACATGGCTGAGGGAGGGGCGCATGTCGGCGATTGTCGAGGACCGCTGGAGCCTGTCGGAGGACTGGATCGAGATGGATTGGCGGTTTCTTTTCGAAGGGATCGAGGTGGCCGTGCCGGACGAGGCCGGGTTGCGCGAGAAGGCATTGGCGGCAGGATTTGGCAGGCTGGTTGCGGCACGGGACGGCGATGCGGAATTCCACTATCGCCTGCGGCTGAACCAGAATGATATCGCGATGGCGCGGTCGGGCGATCTGAGCGGGTTCTGGGACGTCATCGCCAGCCAACTGGTCAACGGCGCGACCACGCCCGAGGCGGTTGACGCGGCAAAAGAGACCGACAGCAAGGTCAGGGGCGCGCTGGACAGGATGAAGGGCCTGCTGCGTCGGGACAGGGGCGGCGAATGACGCCCGGGCGCGCGTTGCATGGCGTGATCTATGTGGCGACGGGGGCCGATTACCTCGATCTTGCGGTTCAGTCTGCCCGGTCGCTGCGGGCGGTCGAGCCAGAGGTGCCAATCGATCTGTTCACCGACCGCCGGGAGGACGTGCCCGGCGGCCTGTTCGATCAAGTGCACGGAATTTCGAATCCGCATCGGCGCTCGAAGCTCGAGTGCATGGCCCGTACGCGGTTCGACCGCACCCTGTATCTGGATTGCGACACGCTGGTCACCGCGCCGCCGGGCGATCTGTTTGACCTGCTGGAGCGTTTCGAGATGGCGCTGGCCCATGACGTGCGCCGTGCCAGCGACCTGATCCGGCAAGGCCACGAACACGCCACGCCCTATGCCTTTCCCCAGCTGAATTCCGGCGTGGTGCTGTATCGGCGAAGCGAGCGGGTGCTGGCCTTTCTGACCGAGTGGGCCAGACGGTTTGCCGAGGCGGGCGTGACGCGTGACCAGCTGATCCTGAAGGACATGCTGTGGCAGAGCGATATGCGGTTCTACGTGCTGCCGCCCGAGTTCAACCTGCGGCGTCTGACGGTGCTGGATGCGTGGGAGCCCGAGGATGCGATCCCGACGATCATCCACTCCCACCGGTTGATGGATCACATGCGGGGGCAGGGTGAGCGCCTGCGCGGACTGGAGCGGATTGTCGAGGCCGAGCGCGCGGCGCTGGACCGGGAATGGGAGCGTGCAGGCGGGCGCGACACCGACCTGGTGGCGCGGTTTATCGGGCGGAAAGCCAATCGTTGATCGCACGGGCGACGCCGTGGTGATCGCCGGTGTTGGAATAGGCCATGGTCAGCGGGTGTTGCCCGGCGCTTTCGCCGTGGTCGATTTCCAGCGTGACACGATGCAGATCGCCGCTGTCGCCCGATGTGCGCTGGACGATGGCGCGCGAGACTTCGTCGAGCTGGTGGCGCACCGTGGCCCGGCGCAGCACGTTCGCGCGGCGGATCTCGACCCAGCCTTCGGGGCGGTAGAAGACGACCTGGACCCGGCGCACGATCAGGAAGAAGAACAGAAGGCCAAGGCCGCCGCCGATAACGGCGAAGAACAGCCCCATCCATTCGCCCGAGAAGACGAGGCCCATGCCGATACCAATGAAGACCAGTGTCATGATCGTGACCATGATCGCGAAGAGCCAGGGGGTGTCTTCGACGATCAGCAGGTCAGGTGTGTCGGTCTTGATTTTCATGATTGAAGCTTATGGTGTCTTGCGCGAGGGTTCCATTTGCATTTTTCAACAAGTGTGGCAGGGTTTCAGAAAATCGTTTGTCAGCGCACAGAGGGTGGCATGGATCATTGGGACGAAGTTCGAACCGCCTACCAGGTGGCGCGGCTGGGCACGGTCAGCGGCGCGGCCGAGGTTCTGGGCGTGCATCATGCCACGGTGATCCGGCATATCGACGCGCTGGAAGCGCGGCTGGGAGTGAAACTGTTCCAGCGCCACGCCCGCGGCTATACCCCGACCGAGGCGGGCGAGGACCTGCTGCGGGTGGCGCGCACCACCGACGACCAGTTCCAGCAACTGGCCGGCCGGATCAAGGGCCGCGGCAACGAGGTGACGGGTGAATTGGTGGTGACGGTGCTGGCCGAGTTCAGCCGGGTGGTGGCTCCGGTCCTGACCGAGTTCCAGCGTGCGCATCCCGGGCTCGTGGTGCGGCTGAAGGCGAGCGAGCGTTTGTTCCGGCTGGAATATGGCGAGGCCCATGTCGCCATCCGCGCCGGTGCCGAGGCACCGGGCGAGCCCGACAACGTGGTGCAGAAACTGACGGATCAGGCGATCGGGCTTTACGCCAGTGAGAGTTATGTCGAGCGTCACGGTGCGCCCGCTGCGCCGGAAGCGCTGAAGGATCATGTGTTCGTCAGCACTGACGACATGGAATCGCGCGCGCCTTTTGCCGTCTGGCTGCGTCAGCATGTGCCCGAAGACCGGATCGTGTTCCGGGCCGATGATTTCCGCGCGCAGGAAGAGGCGGTGCGCGCCGGTGCGGGCATCGGGTTTCTGGCGCGCACGGATGCCGGGCAGTTTCCCGAACTGGTCGAGGTGATGGAGCCGCGCGAGAGCTGGTCGATCCCGCTGTGGATCGTGACCCATATGGACCTGCACCGGACGGTAAAGGTGCAGGCTTTCCTGACCGCGCTCAAAGCCGCGCTGGGCGAGGGCGCACGCAAGTGACACGCGCACAGGCCGGACATCTGGCCATGCTGGCCTTTTCGGCGCTGGTGGCGGGATCGTTTTCGCTGGGCGTGATGGCCGCGCCGCATATCGCGCCCGCCGCGCTGAACGCGCCGCGCTTTCTGATCGCGGCGGTGCTGGTCGGAACGGCGGCACTGGCCACGACCGGCCTGCCGCGCAGCGCGGCCCGGGCGCCGTGGCGTTACCTGCTGCTGGGCGGCACTTTCGGCGCCTATTTCGTGCTGATGTTCGAAGGGCTGAAGACCGCTGCGCCGGTTTCGGCGGCGGCGGTCTTTACCCTGACGCCGGTGATGTCGGCGGCGATCGGATACATCCTGATGCGCCAGATCACCACGCCGCGCATGGCGCTGGGGCTGAGCGTGGGGGCGGCGGGGGCGCTGTGGGTGATCTTTCGCGCCGACCTTTCTGCCCTGCGCGCCTTCGAGGTGGGCCGGGGCGAGATGATTTATTTCTGGGGCTGCGTGGCGCATGCCGTCTATACGCCGCTGGTGCGGTTCCTGAACCGGGGCGAGGCGCCGGTGGTGTTCACCTTCGGCATGCTGGTCGCGGGCTGCATCGTGGTCACGGCCTATGGCTGGCGCGATATCATGGCCACCGACTGGGCCGCGCTGCCCGGGATCGTGTGGATCACTCTGATCTACGTGGCGATTTTTGCCAGCGCGGTGACTTTCGTTCTGCTGCAGTTCGCCACGCTGCGCCTGCCCTCGGCCAAGGTGATGGCCTATACCTACCTGACGCCCAGCTGGGTGATCGTCTGGGAAGTCATGCTGGGACACGATGTGCCGCAGGTTCTGGTGCTGGGGGGCGTGGTGCTGACCGTCGTGGCGCTGCTGATCCTGCTCAAGGACGAGGGGCGCTGAGCCTCAGAGGAAACCTTCGGTTTTCAGCGATGCGAGCAGCGCGGGCAGGTCAACCGGGGCGAAGGCGGCAGATTTTTTCTGTGGCAGCAGCGGGTCGAACGCCACGAGATCGACCTGCGAGAACGCCTCGACCTGGCGGCGGATCGCGCGGAAGACCGCGTTGCGATGGCGGCGCTTGATCAGGCCGACGCGCGTGCCGGGGGCCATCACCAGCGCTGCGAGGTGAAAGGCCGAACTGTCGGCGCCCACGATCACCCGCGCGGCGCGGTAGCACGCGATCTGGATGTCGAGGGGGTGCTCCTGCGGGTGGAAGATGTCATAGTCCGCGTCGGCCATTGCCTCTTCCACCTCGGGTTCGCGGTCAAAGCGCTTTTCCTCGCCCTCAAGCCGCGAGCGCGAGACATACAGGCGTTCGGGGCCTTCGGGGGCGAACCGCGCTTCGAGCCGGGTGCGGGTGAAGGCGCGGTATTCCGGGGTGCCGGTGCTCAAGCGAAGATGTCCCACGCCCTGTGTGGGCAGGATCAGCTCTTGCACGCGCAGGGGAGTATCGACCTGCCTGTAGGGCACATCGCCGATAATGGCCGAGACCAGAGGACGCAGACGGTTTTCGAGACTGCGGCGTAGCACGCGGCCCGGCATGGGCAGGAACAGCACCGCATCGGGCGGTGTATCGAGGTGGGCCAGGGCCCAGAGGCGGGTGATGGTTTCGACCAGGAAATGGCCGAAATGCACCCGGGCCAGCCCGCCGTAGAGATAACGGCCCGGCAGGTCCTGCACCGTGTCGGCGTGCGGCAGAACCGGCGTGCCGGTGAAACGCTGGCCTGACAGGGCGGTGCGCGATGCCGGTGCGAAACGGCCGTCGGCGCCGAAGATGCCGCAGGGCAGATCACGCCCGTCACCAACCGGAGTGACGATGGCATTGGCAAACCCTTGCAGCGTGGCCGGGGGCAGGGGCAGCACGTTCAGGCCTCGTCGCCTGGTTGCGACAGTTCGGTTTCGAGGAAGCGTTCGAACGCGTCGAGGTTGACCGGCTCGAACTGGCCGAAACCCTGCATCCAGACGCTGGCCGCGCGCAGCGCGTCGGGCTCGAGCTTGCACCATTTCACGCGGCCGCGCTTTTCCTGGCTGATGAGACCGGCGCGGGTGAGGATGGTGAGGTGCTTTGAGATCGCCGCGAGCGACATCTCGAACGGTTCGGCCACGTCGGTGACGGCCATGTCATCTTCGAGAAGCATGGTCAGGATCGCCCGGCGGGTAGGATCGGCCAGCGCGGCAAAGGTGGCATCCAGCGTGTCGCTCATGTCCAGCGGTTTGTCGAAGGCGGGCGCATTCGTCAACCATTTGGTTGAATATGCGTTTTCGCCGGAGTCAGCGCTAACGGCGGCTGCGACGCTTTGTGCTGCTTCGATTTTTCTGCGAAAAATCGTTTACAAATCATATGCTTGAATGGTTTGCTGGGGGCGCTTCGCGGCGCTTGACTCTGTAGCGCCGCGCCCCTAGCAAAGGCGCAATCGTCCGATGGGGGCATTCCGCGTGACCGATCCTGACCAGAAGCAGCGTTTGGCGGAGCTGGAAGCACGGATCGAAGCGGCGAAAGCCGCCGGCGCACCGGAAAAACGCCATCAGGACGAACACTATTCCCAGGCCCAGCAGGGCTGGCGAATGGTGATCGAATTGGTCGCCGGTCTGCTGATCGGCTTTGGCATGGGATACGGGCTGGACAGCCTGTTCGGGACGCTCCCGATCTTTCTTGTGCCGTTCACATTGCTGGGCTTTGTCGCCGGGGTGCGCACGATGATGCGGACGGCCAAGGAGTTCCAGGAGCAAAACGCGGCCCAGGCGCGGGCCGATGAAGACGAGAGGACGTAAGACGTGGCAACCGAGACGCATTCCACCGAAGCCGCTGCAGAAGGCTCTAGCCTGGTCTTTCACCCGATGGACCAGTTCATTGTCAAACCTCTGTTTGGCGATGGTCCGGTGGGCATGTTCACGATCACCAACGTGACGCTGTGGATGGCGCTCTCGGTCGTGGCGATCCTGCTGCTGCTGGTTGTCGGCACCTCGCGCCGGGCGATCGTCCCGAGCCGCAGTCAGTCGATCGCCGAACTGGCCTATGGCTTTGTCTACAAGATGGTCGAGGATGTCGCCGGCAAGGATGGCCTGCGCTACTTCCCCTATATCATGACGCTGTTCATGTTCATCCTGATGGCGAACATGCTGGGCCTGATTCCGATGGCCTTCACCACCACCAGCCATATCGCGGTGACGGCGGTGATGGCCGTGGCGGTGTTCCTGAGCGTGACGATCATCGGCTTCTGGAAGAACGGTTTCGGCTTCCTGAGCCTGTTCTGGATTTCGAGCGCGCCGCTGGTGCTGCGCCCGATCCTGGCGATCATCGAGATCATTTCCTACTTCGTGCGCCCCGTCAGCCACTCCATTCGTTTGGCCGGCAACATGATGGCGGGCCACGCGGTGATCAAGGTGTTCGCGGCCTTCGCGGCGCTGCTGGCGATCTCGCCCTTCGCAATCCTCGCGATCACCGCGATCTATGCACTGGAACTTCTCGTGGCCTTCATTCAGGCCTACGTCTTCGCGATCCTGACCTGTGTGTATCTGAAGGATGCACTGCATCCGCACCACTGATCAGGGCAAACAACTTTAGCCAATTCCAACGTAAGGAGAATCGAAATGGAAGGCGACATCGTACAAATGGGTGCTTACATCGGCGCAGGCCTCGCATGCACGGGCATGGGCGGCGCGGCTGTTGGTGTGGGCCACGTGGTTGGCAACTTCCTGTCGGGTGCCCTGCGCAACCCGTCGGCGGCCGGTGGCCAGACCGCAACCATGTTCATCGGTATCGCGTTCTCGGAAGCCCTGGGGATCTTCTCGTTCCTCGTCGCGCTTCTGCTGATGTTCGCCGTCTAAACCTTACGGACCATCCTTACGCTCGGGTGGGTCATCACGCATGACCCACCCGTTGTAACCCCGGTTCGAGGAGGACGACGACATGGCAACCGAGACGCACGCACCGGTCAGCTCCTGCGTAGATTCGCATGGCGGCGCGATTGGTATGCCGCAGCTCTGCCCCGACTGGATGGGCAACCAGATCTTCTGGCTGGTCGTCACGCTGGTGGTGATCTTCTTCATCCTGTCGAAAATCGCGCTGCCGCGGATCGCTTCCGTGCTGGCCGAACGGCAGGGTACGATCACGAACGACATCGCAGCGGCCGAAGAGCTCAAGCAAAAGGCCGTCGAGGCCGAAGAAGCCTATAACAAGGCGCTGGCGGATGCCCGTGCCGAAGCTGGCCGGATCATCGCCGAAGCCAAGGCCGAAATGCAGGCCGAAGTGGATGCAGAGATTGCCAAGGCCGACGCCGAGATCGCCGCGAAATCCGCCGAAAGCGAAAAGGCCATTTCCGAGATCCGCGCCGGTGCGCTGGAAGCGGTCAAGGATGTCGCCAAGGACACCGCCAAGGAAATCGTGGCGGCGATGGGCGGCAAGGCCGATGCCCGCAGTATCACCGCGGCCATCAATGAACGGATGAAAGGGTAATCAGATGCGCGCATTTGCAACCATGATCGCCCTTTTCGCCGCCAGCCCCGCGCTGGCCGCGTCGGGGCCGTTTTTCTCGCTCGCGAACACCAACTTCGTGGTGCTGATCGCGTTTCTCCTGTTCATCGCCGTGCTGGTCTACCTGAAGGTACCCGGGCTGCTGAGCGGGATGCTGGACAAGCGCGCCGAAGGCATCCAGGCAGAACTGGACGAGGCACGTAAGCTGCGCGAAGAGGCGCAGAGCGTTCTGGCCTCCTATGAGCGCAAGCAGAAGGAAGTGGCGGAACAGTCCGAACGCATCATCGCGCATGCCCGCGAAGAAGCCGAACTGGCCGCCGAGCAGGCCAAGGAAGACCTGAAGAAATCGATCGCGCGCCGTCTGGCCGCGGCCGAAGATCAGATCGCCAGCGCCCAGGCTTCGGCTGTCAGGGACGTCCGTGACCAGGCCATCGCCATCGCCGTTGGCGCGGCACAGGACCTGATCGCGAAAAACATGACGGCAGCGGACGGCAACAAGCTGATCGACGATGCGATCAGCGAGGTCGAAGCAAAGCTGCACTGAACACTCCGGATGCATAGCGTCCAGTGAGATCGGGAAACCCGGGCTGAATGCCCGGGTTTTTCGCGTCTATAGGCTCCGGCTAACCTGCCGCAAACATATAACCGGCCGCTTGCCGCGCCGGGCGGTGATAAACTCTTACCGCGCGTGTTCGTGCTGGATCCGCTGGCGCGCGATCTCTTCGTTGCGTTCGGCTTTCTGCTGAGCGGCCAGCGCGCCCTCGACGTAATCCATATGCGCCTCGACCGCCGCGCGCGCCGCTTTCGGATCGCGCGCCTGCAGCGCATCGTTGATGGCCGCATGCTGGGCCAGCAACTCCTCGCGCGAGGTGGACTGCCGGAACATCTGGGCACGGTTATAGAACACGCCCTCGCGCAGGAGCTCGTACATCGAGCGCATCATGTGCAGCATGATCACGTTATGACTGGCCTCGATGATCGCCATGTGAAAATCGGCATCCGCCTCGGCCTCGCGGGCGGCGTCCCCCTTGTCATGCGCGTCGGCCATCCGCTGGTAAGCCTTGGAAATCACGCGCAGATCCGTGTCAGAAGCAAAGCGCGCGGCGCGCTCTGCGGCAAGCCCTTCCATGTCGCGGCGAAAGGCGACGTAGTCGAAGACCGCTTCGTCATGCGACGCGAAAAGCCGCACCAGCGCCGGCGAGAAAGCCGAGCCCAGCACCTCGGCCACGTAAATCCCCGATCCTGCGCGCGAGGTCAGAAGTCCGCGTTCCTGCAACTCACCGATGGCCTCGCGCAGCGACGGGCGCGACACGCCCAGTTTCTCGGAAAGCTCGCGCTCCGAGGGCAGGCGCTCACCCGGGCGCAGGATGCCGCGCAGGATCAGAAGCTCGATTTGGCGCACCACGGCGCTCGAGAGTTTCTCGGGGTGAACGGGATGAAACGGCATGCGGCACCATTCAGTTAATTGGTCAGATCATATGACCGCTTTTGCACGCCGGCAAGGGACGGGTTAACAGCACCGAACGGTCCAAATGCGGGGGGTGATCTGCGTGCACCGCCCGGCTGACATCCGGCTGCCGGCTAATGCCTTCGAGGTTAACGCGCATTAAGGTTAGCGCACCGTTCGGCTGCTCTTTCTTGGCAAAAATACTCATTGCGCCCTTGCGGTCAGCCGAACGCCCCAAGAGGATCGCAGCGGTGGCAGACGTTTCAGCGGGGCCGGGGCGTCAGCCGAGGCCCCGCCCCGCCGCGGCGCGTGGCACACGCGGCGCACCCTCTTGTCTCAGGTCGCGGCCCGCCAGCCGCCGGGATGGTCCGGCAGGAACGCCTCGACCGCGGCGGTGGCGATGACGATCGGCGCGCCGCCTCGGGGCCCGGCATGATCCAGCCCGCCATGGATGACGTCCACCGTCACCCGCCCCGCCGGCAGCAGCGCGGCAATCGCCGCGCGGTCCACGGCGTTGGGGTCTTGCACGCCGACGGTGACCTGCACGCGCATGGCAGCCGGGTCGATCCCCTCGCCCCCCAGCAGCGCCAGTGACGAGCCCTGCAGCGCCGCCCGCACCGCGCGCAACGCCGCCTTGGTGTAGTCGCCGCCGTGCAGGTCGGTGCCCTGGGCCATCTCGATGATGAAACGACGATCGGTCATGGCGCGCGCTCCAGGTCCAGCGAGACCGAGATCGCCACCGTGGCGATCACGTTCGGCGCCGCGTCCGGGCGCGGCACATCGAGCCCGCCCTGTGTGACCTTCACCCGTGGCTGGCCATAGGGGAAGGCCGCCGCGACCTTGGCGACATCGACGGCACCCGGCTGCGCCACGCCAATCTCGACATCGAGGATCATCGCCTCTTTCGGGGCGCCGAACAGCTCGGCGAGGTTGATCGAGTTGCGCCACAGCGCGTCGCGGATGCCGCGCAGCGCGGCCTCGGTATAATCCTGGCGCCTGAGCGAGGTGCCCATGCCAATCTCTGTCAGAAGGCGGGTTTCGGGCATCGTGTCGTCCTTTCCTGCAACGCGGTCTGGATGCCCGTTCCTCAGGTCGCCGTCAATGCAGGGAGAGCAGGGAAATGCCCCCCACCGCGATCAGGCTGAGCGCCCAGACCACATCGAGATTGAACCAGCCCTTGGACAGGAACTTCAGGCCGAGCCAGTGATAGACGCCCAGTGCGATCGCGCCGCCCGAAAGCGTCATGGCGGCGGTGTGGGCCAGCGCGACGGTCACGGCCGTGCCGGCATTGCCGGCCATCAGGTCGCCGGCTGCGGCGTGGCCGGCATCGGTTTCGACCGTGCGGCAGATGCCCAGGTAGATCGGCACCAGCATCAGCCCGGCGCCATGCGCCATCGCCGCGAGGAACGACCACAGCGCCAGCCGTGACGGCGGGACCCGGGCAAGGAAGCGCGGGTGCCGGCGGTTGATAAGAAGGTAAACCCCGAGCGCCATGACCAGGATTGCGGCGCCGACCTGGATCCGGGTCTGCCATTCCGCCAGCACCAGCAGCGCGGTGAAGGGGAACAGGATTGCCGCCATGGCCAGCAGGTGACCGGCGGCCAGCGCGGTGAGCGCCTTGTAGAGGTTCCTGTAGTCCCGCTCCATCAGGGCGGCGGACACGGCCAGCGGCCAGCCCATGCCGGGATTGACCCCGTGATAGATCCCCGAGGCGACGACGGCCCACCACAGGGCCGCCGCCGTTGTCATCTCTGCCACGGCTCAGACGGAGGGGTAGCAGAAGCTGTCGGTCGAACAGTCTCCGCCTTCGAGGCGGATCTGGTGGCTGCGATAGCCCTTGGGGAACTCGATGTAGAAGTCCTTGTCGAGCTCAAGCCCGCCGTTTTCGCCGACGTTGGCCATCACCATCTGGCCGCCGTCGTCACCGGGATAGAACTGGTCATCCCAGGTGGAGTAGAGCGAGTTGGTCCAGTAGACGCGTTTGCCGTCGCGGCTGATTTCCACCATCTGCGGCCCATAGGCGAAATCCTTGCCGTTGGGGTGTTTGGCGCCGCGGGCGATGCCGCCGATTTCGACCTTGCCGGCCAGTTTCGGGTTCATCGGGTCCGACACGTCGTATTGATGCATCTCGCCCATGCCCCAGCAGGCGACGTAGAGATATTTGTCGTCGAGGCTGAGGTCGATATCGGTGACCAGCGGCGGCACCGCCTCGAACCCCTGCAGCAGCGGCGGCAGGTTCTCGGGCTTTTCCGGGCGCGGGTCGATGGTGAGGGTCTTTTTCGCCTCGAAGGTGCCGTCGTCCTTCTGCCACCAGGTGAAGATCGCGCCCTGCAGGTTGGTGGTGTCGACCACCACGCCGCAGAAGCCGTAATCCTTGGACGGGTCATGGGCGGGGCGGATTTCCAGTGCCATCTGGTGGTTTTCGCCCAGGTCGATGGTCTGCACGTTGCGGCGCTCGCGCAGGTTCCAGAAATGGATCTTGTGGCCGTACTTGTTCGACAGCAGGTCCTCGGGGACGATGCCGTTTTCGAATTGCGGCGGCAGGCCCCATTCCGAGCTGACCATGTAGTCGCGCGGCAGGTTCCACCAGAAATCGTAGTGCTTGTCCTGTTGGCCGCGATCCATTTCATAGCGGCCTAGGATCTCGAAGGTTTCACAATCCATGATGAAGATGCCCGGCGGTCCGTCGGTGCCGTCTGCGCCGCCGCCGCCCAGGGTCGAGACATAGATGCCTTCGGGGCCGCAATGGATGGTGTGCGGGCGCGAATAGCCGGTCTTGGCGAACACTTCTTCGGGTTCGATGATCTTGTGGATCTTGGCCTTGAGCGGTTCCTTGACGTCGATCACGTAGATCCGCGAGGACCGGATACCTGGGATAATCAGGTAGCGGCGTTCAAGGAACGCGTGCCCGGTGAGCGGCGAGAGCGCCGAGGAGCAGGCGTTCCAGCCGAAATGATGAAACTCATCACCTGTGTTGGGCATGATCACCTGGTGCACGATCTGGCCGTAGGTCTTGGACTTGGGGTCGACATCGACCACGGCGAGCCCGTCGGGCTGGCTGCCGTCGGGGCTGAGCATCAGGGTGAAGGCCAGCGTTTCCGCCGGGGCCTCCATCGCCAGTTTCGGGGTGGCGTGAAATGTGGGGTCCGGTCGTAGATTCATGATGAAATTCCTCCCTTGAAGACGCGCGAAGTGACGAAATACGTGAATGCGCCTGTGGCGGAATGTCGCACAGAATCAAATGTCGGACAATTGATTCTCTCGCAGAACACCAGCAGCGGCGGTTCGCCGCTTGGCCGTTCTGGCGGTAAGGCCCTGAAGTTTTTCAGAATTCCACGCCGATCTGCGCCTTGATGCCCGAGCGGAACGGGTGCTTGACCAACTCCATCTCGGTCACCAGGTCGGCGACCTCGATCAGTTCGTCCTTGGCGTTGCGGCCGGTGAGGACGACATGGGTCATCTCGGGCTTTTCATTGACGAGGAAATCGACCACCTCGTCGATCGGGATGTAATCGTAGCGCAGCGCGATGTTGATTTCGTCGAGCAGCACCATGCGGTTTTTCGGGTCGCGGATCAGCTCTTTCGACTTTTCCCAAGCGGCGCGGGCCATTTCGACATCGCGGTCGCGGTCCTGGGTTTCCCAGGTGAAGCCTTCGCCCATGGTGTGGAAGGCGCATTTGTCGGAAAAATGCCGGGTGATCAGGTCGCGTTCGCCGGTGCTCATCCCGCCCTTGATGAACTGCACCACGGCGCAGGGCATGTCATGGGCGATGCAGCGGAAGATCATGCCGAAGGCAGCCGAGCTTTTGCCTTTGCCCTTGCCGGTATGGACGATGATCAGGCCCTTCTCGTCGGTTTTGGTGGCCATGATCTTGTCGCGCGCGGCCTTCTTCTTGGCCATCTTCTGCGCGTGGCGTTCGCTGTCGGTGGTCATGCGCGTCTCCCTTGCCCTGACCTGAATGTGGGCAAGTGGGGGCGCGGGCGCAAGGGCGATTTCGGGGAGGTGGGAAATAGGGGCGGGCAGCTCAAGGAGGAAAGGGCTGCCCGCCCGAGTGCCGGGCCGCAAGGGAGGTCGCGGCCCGGGGGGGTGGTGAGTGGTGGTTATTCTGCGGGCACCGCGGCGGGCGCGGCGGGTTTGCCGAAATGCTGGCGGTTCAGGCGGATCACGAGGACGATCATCAGGGCCTGGCTGGCCAGTGCGATTGCGGTCAGCGCCCAGTAGCCTGTGCTGAACTTGGTGAGCACGCCGGCGCCAACGAGGCCTTTGTTGATGAAGAACTGCATCAGCACCGCAAAGGCCACGCCGGGGCAGACCAGCGCGTAGGAGCCGGGCGAGGTTTTCGGGCCGATCACGAAATCGGTGAAATAGCCCTGGCGGCGCAGCACGGTGAGGCCAAGCAGCAGGAAGACCACCTGCACCGCGATCATCTGGGCGAGGAACACCATGGTTTCGCCGGCCGAGCCGTGCACTTCGAAGGTGGTGTGCAGCCCGTGGCTCTGACGCAGGAAGAGGATTGACAGGATGGTGACGATGGGCACGATCACCATCAGGGTCGGGCCGGCCTCTTTATGCGTGCCGTAATGCAGCATCGACGAGAATGCGGTGATCGCGGCGACGACGGTGTAGATGAGGGCGGCCACGGCGAAGAAGGTGGAGATCACCAGAGCAGCGCCGACGGTGACGGTATTAGTGCTCATCGCGGCGGGGGCGGCAAAGCCCACGCCGACCATCGACAGGGCGAAGGCAGGCAGCAGCTGGGCAAAGCTGTTATGGGCGGTGACGTCGAAGATGCCGCCCTGCGACAGCACGCGACCGAGAAAATCGCCGATGATCTTGAGCGCCCAGAAACCGACTAGGCCGAAGGCGACCATGGCCAGCGGGAAGAGATATTCGACGATCGTCCAGAGCTGCGGCACGAAGGTGAGGCCGACGATGAACATTGCGTTGATCGTCATCGCCGCGGCCAGCGGCCCGGCCAGAAGCGTGGTTTCGGCGTTGGAATTGCGCAGTTTTTCGTAGGCCTCGGTTTTTTTGAACGCCGAGAGCGCGGAAAGGTTCCAGGCCAGGTATTTCAGGTTCAGAAAGGCAAAGACGGCGATACCGATCCAGGCGATCGCGATGGCGATCTGTTGCGGCAGGACCCCTTTGGAGAAGGCCGCCATCACGTCCTCGAAGATCGGGACGGGCTGGCCGGGATGGGGCACCCAGAAAAAGAGGAACATGAAGAAGGTCACGCTGAGGCCGCCCGCACCCAGCGAGGCGAGGAAATAGAGCGGCGCATAGCTGTCGGCGGGACGTTTTACATCGGTGGCCATCACAGGGTCCTTTCGGATTCGAATCTCATATAGCAACTTCCGAATATAAATAACATGCGATAAATGGAATATGAAAGAGAAAAGTTGCATCTGAAACTGACGAAATGTCGCGGCCTGTTTAACGCTTTCTTAACCGTGATCGCGCGACGCTGGCGGGATGAGACATTTGATCCTGTTGGCTTGCGTGTGGCTGGCCGCCTGCAACACGCCGCACCCCCGCTTTGCCGGGATCGCCCCGGTGCGGATCAGCGTGGGCCAGAGCGCCTTTGACATCCGGGTGAAGGGCCGCGAGGCGGAGGCAATCCGCCTGAACGCGGAATGGGCGCCGCGCCCCGAGGCGGTGGCGCCACGCGCGGTGGCGGCGATCGAGAAGGTGTCGGGTTGCACCGTGCGCCGGCTGGATGGCGACCAGGCGCAGTTCTTTGCCAGGCTGAGTTGCGGCAGGGAGGATCGGGCGATGGAGGTGATGCCCGGCCGGATCGTCTATGACTGCGATATCGCGGATGCCTACGTGAACCGCGGCCTGGGCGAGAGCATCAGCGAGATGACCTGCACGCCGCGCGCCTATTGAGACCACGCTTGCCGCCCGCAGGCGTTCCCGCCCACCCACCCCACACCTGCGGGCGACAAGCGCATTGACCGCCGGCGGCGCGCCAGAGGAGAGGCTGGGCAATTGAGTATTTTCGCCAAGAAAGAGCGGGGAATTGCAGGATCTTCTGACCGGGGACGGATGGTTCGCAGGCGGGCCACGCTGTCTGCGGTGCTTTGCAGGCTCAGCCGTTGCGGCGCAGGAAGGTGAGAAAACCGGGCGAGGGATAGCCATCGGGGACAAGCCCGCGCGCCTTCTGGTAGGCGCGCACGGCGTTGATGGTGAGCGGGCCGATCTTGCCATCGATCTTTTCGGGATCGAAGCCCGCGGTCCGCAGGCGACGTTGCAGGTCCTGTCTCTCGGGCAGGGTAAGGGCGCGGTCGCCGCGTGGCCAGCCGCCCCGGATCGCCGGGCCGCCGCCGATCCGATCGGCGAGGTGGCCGACGCCGATCACGTAGGCATCGGCCGTGTTGTAGGTTTCGATCACGTCGAAATTCGCGAAGATCAGGAAGGCGGCGCCCTGGTGCCCGCCGGGCAGCAGCACCGAGGCGGGGCCGTGATCGGGTACGGGGGTTCCGGCCATGTCGGTGACGCCCAGCCGCGCCCATTCGGAGGGCAGTTTGGTCAGGTCGCGGCGGGCGAGCATGTAGTTGAAGCCGTCGGGCAGTTTCACCTCGACCCCCCAGGGCAGGCCGGTCTGCCAGCCATTGGCCTTGAGATAGGCGGCGGCGGAGGCCAGCGCGTCGGACGGGTCATCGCCCCAGATGTCACGCCGGCCGTCGCCGGTGAAATCCTGAGCATGGGCGTGGAAACTGGACGGCATGAACTGGGTATGGCCCATGGCACCGGCCCAGCTGCCGCGCATGTTGCGCGGTGTGGTGTCGCCGTTGGCGAGGATTATCAGCGCGTCGAGCAGCTGGGCCTCGAAGAATTCGCCGCGGCGGCCGTCGAAGGCGAGCGTGGCCAATGCCTCGATCGTGGGGATGGAGCCGCGGAAGCTGCCATAAGCGGATTCGAGGCCCCAGATCGCGGCGACGATGTCCTTTTCAACTCCGTAGCGGGCCTCGATCCGGTCAAGAAGGGCGGCGTGTTTGCGCAGCGCCTTCTTGCCGGCGGTGATGCGGGCATCGGAGGCGGCGCTGTCGAGGTAGACCCAGACGGTCTTGGTGAACTCGTTCTGGGTGCGATCCTTCTGGATAACGTCGACGTTGTATTTCAGCCCTGCCAGTGCGCTGTCGAGCACGGTTGCGGGGATGCCGGCCGACATAGCGCGGCCGCGGAAATCGGCGATCCAGCGCTGGAAGGCGGCGTTCTTGGTCGAGATCACGGGATTGGGCGAGATTTGTGGGGGGCGGAGCGATTGCACAGGTGCCTCGGCCAGCGCGGGAAAGGCAAGAAACGCGAGAGATGCAACAAGATAACGGATACGCATGTGCCTGTTTGCCCCGGTTGTGGGTTCTGCCCGATGTTACGGGCAAAACCGGCACGGGGAAAGGCGGTTGCGATGCGTCGGCAAGGGGGTGCCGGGCGGACGCCCGGCCTACCGCCGTCGTCGGGTGACCTTGCGTTTGGTCTTGTCGGACTTGCGCTTGGCCCGGGCAGGCTTGCGACCCTTGGGTTTGCCACCGGAGCCACCGCGCGGGGCGCGGCGCATGGCCTTGCCTTCGAGCGAGACGAGTTCGAGCGCGATGCCGCCGGTGACGGGGGCGGCCTCCATCAGTTTCACCGTCACGCGATCACCGAGGCCGATTTCGGTGCCCGTGTCCGCGCCAGTCAATGTGCCGGCGTCGCGGTCGAAGCGGAAATACTCATGGCCCAGTGATCGCATCGGGATGAGCCCGTCGGCCCCGGTTTCATCGAGCCGGACGAAGACGCCGAAACGGGCGATGCCCGACACGCGGCCACTAAACTCGTTGCCCACACGCTCGGACAGGAAGGCGGCGAGGTAGCGGTCGGTGGTGTCGCGCTCGGCCATCATCGAGCGGCGTTCGGTTTCGCTGATATGCGCAGCGGTGGGTTCGAGGCGCTGGATATCGTCGGGCGTCAGGCCATCATCACCCCATTTGTGCGCCGAGATGAGCGCGCGGTGCACGACCAGATCGGAGTAGCGGCGGATAGGCGAGGTGAAATGCGCATAGGCCTGCAGCGCGAGGCCGAAATGGCCGAAATTCGACGGGCTGTAGTAGGCCTGGGTCATCGAGCGCAGGGTCGAGAGGTTGATGAGCTCGTCATGATCCGTGCCTTCGGCAGCGGCAAGGAGCGCGTTGAGGTGCGAGGTTTTCAGCACCTGCCCCTTGGCCAGCGTCAGGCCGGCGGCCTCGGCGGTGTCGCGCAGGCTTTCGAGTTTCTCGGGCGGGGGCTCTTCGTGGACGCGGAAAAGGAGCGGCGAGCGGCGCGCGATCAGCTCCTCGGCGGCGGCGACATTGGCGAGGATCATGAATTCCTCGATCAGGCGGTGGGCGTCGAGCCGTTCGAGGAAATTGACCGACTCGACCTCGCCTTCCTCGGTCAGCACGACCTTGCGCTCGGGCAGGTCGAGATCGAGTGGCTGGCGGCGGGCGCGGGCCTGGGTGAGCGCGGCGTAGGCGGCGTAGAGCGGCGCGATCACGTCGTCCATCAAGGGCGCGCATTTGTCGTTCGGGCTGCCATCCTGCGCCTCCTGCACCTCGCGGTAGTTGAGTGAAGCGATGGAGCGCATCAGGCCGCGATGGAAGGAATGCGACCGCTTTTCGCCATGGGCGTCGATCTGGATGCGCACGGCAAGGCAGGCGCGTTTGACGCCTTCGTGCAGGCTGCAGAGATCGCCCGAGAGCCGGTCGGGCAGCATGGGCACGACCCGGTCGGGGAAATAGGAGGAATTGCCGCGCTTGCGCGCCTCGGCATCGAGCGCGGTGCCGGGGCGGACATAGTGAGCCACGTCAGCGATGGCGACCCAGATCACGTGCCCGCCTTCATTCTTCGGATCGTCGTCTTCATGCGCCCAGCAGGCATCATCGTGGTCGCGGGCATCGGCCGGGTCGATGGTGATGAGCGGCAGCTCGGTCAGGTCTTCGCGGTTTTCATCGAGACCCGCGGGGTGCATGGCGTCGGCTTCGGCAATCACCTCGTCGGGGAAGTCATGCGGGATGCCGTGCTGGTGAATGGCGATGAGCGAAACGGCGCGGGGCGCCGATGGGTCGCCGAGGCGCTGGGTGATGCGGGCGCGGGGCAGGCCCATGCGGCCCTTGGGGCCGGATTGCTCGGCCTCGACCAGTTCGCCCTCTTTCGCGCCGCCGATGTCGGATTTGCCGACCTGCCATTCCTTGCCGTCACCCTTGTCGATTGGCAGGATGCGGCCGCCTTCAGGGGTGGCGCGGAAGATGCCGAGCACGCGGCGCGGGTTGGTGCCGATGCGGCGGATGAGCCGGGCCTCGTAGGCGAAATCGCCCTTGATCTCGGTCAGGCGGGCGAGGATGCGGTCGCCTTCGCCAAGGGCCGGGTCGGACGCGCGCGGGATGATGACGATGCGGGGCTCATCGCCCTCGCCCTGCCATTCCATAGGGCGCGCGGTCAGGTCGCCATCGGGGGTGGGCGTGGCCACCTGCAGCACCGAGACGGGGGGCAGTTTGTCGGGATCGCGGTAGGTTTTCTTGCGCTTGGCGAGGTGGCCTTCGTCCTCAAGCTCTTTCAGCAGGCGCTTGAGGTCGATCCGGGCGGCCCCCTTGATGCCGAAGGCACGGGAGATGTCGCGTTTCGAGGTCTGGGTCGGGTTGTCGGAGATCCATTGCAGGATCTCGTCCTTGGTGGGCAGCTTGCTCATGCTGTCCCGATAGCATGGGGCGCGGGGCGCGTCATTGGGAAAGTCGGCACCGCCCCCGCGGCGAACGGCCCACCCACCAGCCCCCGTCCGCCGCGGGGGCGGGTCAGGCGGTGGCGCATATCGGGGCCGGGGTGGAACGTCGGCCGCGTTGGGATTGAGTATTTTCAGGCAAGATGAAGCAGGGGGCGACCGGGCGCCGGGCAGTCACAGATCAGCGGCGCTGTCGACATCCGAGAGGGTGTCGGCGAGGGCCGTGCGGTGCTTGCCAAGCGTGGCAAGGGTGTCGGCAAGCGCGTGCGGTGTGGACCAGCGGACATTTTCGAAGAGGCGTGCGGGGCTGCGCGACGGGTGGCGCAGGCCGGCAAGCCAGAAGCCGCCATCGGTGGCGGGGCCGAAGACGGCATCATGCGCGCGGGCGAGATGGAAGGCGCGGGCAACATGGTGGGGCATCAGGCCCGGGATATCGCCGCCGACAAGGCAGACCGGGCCGGGATGGGGCAGGCGCAAGAGCCGGGCCATGCGCGCGCCGAGATCGCCGGGGCCCTGCGGCACGCGAGGCAGGTGCGCGGGGAAGGCGCGGCTGGCAATGGCCGTGTCGGGGGCCAGGGCCAGGACCATGTCCCAGCGCGGATCGGCCAGCCGGCGCAGCAGGCGCGCGGATTGATGGCGGAACCACCAGGTGGCGGGGATCGTGCCAATGTCACGCCCGAGCCGGGTTTTCACCCGGCCCGCGCGAGGCTCTTTCAGCATGATGACGAGGCGGGGCCTCATGCCAGGCCTCATGCAAAATAGTCGTGCAGGATCCGGGTATAGATCGATTTGAGTTCCTCGATCTGGGTGGCGGGCACGCGTTCATCGACCTGGTGCATGAAATGGCCGACAAGGCCGAATTCCACCACCTGGCAGTGATCCTTGACGAAGCGCGCATCCGAAGTGCCGCCGGTGGTCGAAAGCTCGGGGCGGCGGCCGGTTTCAGCCTCGACCGCGTTCGCGATCAGGTCCGAGAGCGGCCCCGGCGGGGTGAGGAAGCTTTCACCGGAGATTTTCACCCGCATGTCGATGCCGACGCCGAATTCCGCGGCGACCTTGTCGGCCTCCTGTTCGAGCCAGGCGGTGAGCGTGGCGCCGGAATGCGCATCGTTGAAGCGGATATTGACAGCGCCGGTGCATTCGGCCGGGATCACGTTGGTGGCGGGGTTGCCGGTGTCGATGCCGACCACGGCCAGCGTGGAGGGATCGAAATGCCCGGTGCCCTGGTCAAGCTCGTGGCTGGCGAGGCGGTCCATCAGCCGCGCCATCGCGGGCAGCGGGTTCTTCGCGCGGTGCGGATAGGCCGAATGGCCCTGAACGCCGGTCACGCGGAACCAGGCGGTCATCGAGCCGCGGCGGCCGATCTTCATCATTTCGCCCATTTCGTTGGGGCAGGTCGGTTCGCCCACGAGGCAGACCGACATCTGCTCGCCGTTGTCGGCCATCCAGTCGAGCAGCGCGGTGGTGCCATCGGTGGCGTCGCCTTCCTCGTCGCCGGTGATGGTGAGGATGATCGCGCCGTCGGGCGGCGTGTTGCGCACGAAGTCGACCGCGGCGGCGGCAAAGGCGGCAACCCCCGATTTCATGTCGGTCGCGCCGCGGCCCCACAGGATGCCATCAGCAAGATCGCCGGAGAAGGGTGCATGTGTCCAGGCGGCCGTATCACCCGGGGGCACGACATCGGTATGGCCGTTGAAGCCGAAGGTTTTCGCATGGCCCTTGTCACCCCAGCGGGCGAAGAGGTTCGACACCGCGCCACGATCCACGCGGGTGCAGGCAAAGCCGGCTTCCGTCAGCACCTCGTCCAGCAGGACGAGCGCGCCGCCCTCGGCCGGAGTGACGGAGTTGCAGCGGATGAGGTTCTGCGTGAGGTGAACGGGATCGAGCGGTTGGGTCATGGCGGGCGGCCCGGAGTTGTTGATGCGATGGCAAAGCCCTAGCGCGGATGGGGCGGCGGCGCAAATGTGGCGCAAATGCCGCGACCGCGCCACGTGACGCAGGGGAAGGCGAAAAATGCGGCTTAACAGATTCGCGTATTCCGTGTTAACTTTTGGTCAACAAAAAACCGAGGCAGGTTGCGGACAGAGGGCGACAACGCCCCGCCGAGCAGAAATGACCACTTGGGCCGGAAACATCCGGCCGGGAAACGGCATATTTGCCGTGGCCTGCCATTGGACATAGCGAGGTGTGCAGGTCATGGTTGCGGCGTCCGAACTTCCGATCAACACCAAAGCCTCCGCGATGCAGATGGCGGAAACAATTTTCGGCGATGGGGTGACTGTCGTGAGCGCATCCTACACCGGGGACTCGCGCTCGTCCGGGATTTACACTAACGGCGATACGATATCGCCCGGCGTTGTTCCCGGCGACGAGGGCGTGATCCTGTCGACCGGGCGAGCGCAGGATTTCACCAGTGAGGCCGGCAACCTTCCATGGTGGCAAGGTGGCGGCCCGGCGCAATCGAACCAGAACAGCAACACCTCGACCAACACCAGAGGCCCCAGCAACAACAGCGATTTCAACGATGCGGCCGGTGCGCGCACCTATGATGCGTCGTGGCTGGACATTGATTTCATCCCGACCGGCGACACGATGACGATGCAGTTCGTCTTTTCGTCGGAAGAGTTTCCCGAATACGCCAATTCGCAGTTCCAGGATTTCGGCGGCGTCTGGATCAACGGTGCGCAGGTCGACATGTCGGTGGGGGCGGCCAACCCCGGGAACCTGAATGGCGGGGGCAATGAGAACCTTTACGTCGACAACACGCAGGACCAGTACAATACGGAAATGGACGGTTTCACCGTCACCATGACGCTGACCATCCCGGTGACAGCCGGAGAGGTCAACACGATCCGGATCGGCGTCGCCGACGTGGGCGATTCGAGCTACGACTCGAACCTGCTGATCGCCGGTGACTCGGTCCAGACGGTCCTGGTGGCCAATGACGACGTGGTGCACCTGACCGGCAACCAGACCAAGGTGATGAACGCGCTGGCCAACGACTTTGACGCCTCGGGCGGGACGCTGACGATTACGCATGTTAACGGCATCGCGGTCAGCGCCGGTGACACCGTTACACTGAATACCGGGCAGACGGTGACGCTGAATGCCAACGGCACCTTCACGGTCGTGGGCGATGGCACTGACGAAACCTTCAACTTCACCTACACGATCGAGAGCGGCTCCAATACGGATACAGGGTTCGTTCTGGTCGACGCGATCCCGTATTTCGTGGCGGGCACGATGATCGACACCGTGAAAGGGCCGAGAGCGGTGGAGACGCTTGAGCCGGGGGACATGGTGCTGACCCAGGATAGCGGGCCGCAACCGTTGCGCTGGCGCGGGATGCGGCGGGTCAGGGCCGAGGGCAGGTTCGCGCCGATCTTTGTCGCGCCGAACACATTCGGGCGGCACAGCGCCATAGCCGTATCGCCGCTTCATCGCATACTCGTACACGACGGCGTGTCCGAACTTCTGTTCGGTGAACGCGAAGTCCTGGTGGCGGCGCGGGACCTTGTCGATGACAGGCGGGTGCGCCCGGTTCCCGGAGGGCTGGTCGACTATGTGCACCTGTTGTGCGATGAGCACCAGGTGATCTTCAGCGAGGAACTGGCGACCGAGAGCTTTCATCCCGGGCCGCAGGTTAACCACAGTTTCGAACCCGAGATGGTGGCGGAAATCTGCGAAATCTTCCCCGAACTCGACCCCGAGGCGGGAGAAGGCTATGGCCCGGCTGCCCGGCGCACGCTGAAGGGGTACGAAGCGGCGCTTCTGGCGGGCGAAATGCGGACGCGGGCGGCATAGGGACGGTATATGGGCTGGTTCGCGATATCAGATAATATGACCAACAGTTTCCGCGCGCCGGATGCGCTGCTGCAGGACGGTGTTCTGCCGCGCGGAACGCTGCTGGTTGAAACGCGGCTGTCCGCGGATGGCGCGCCGCAGACCCTGCTGGGATACGAGCGGCTGCATCCGCGGCCCTTCAAGCTTTCGATACAGGCGATACCTGGCGGCGGCGTCGTGGTGGTGATGGCCGATGGCGATGAGGTGTTTCACGCGGCGCTGAACCAGGACGCGCAGGAACGCGCGGATGTTCTGCGCGTGAGCCTGAGCTGGGATGTGACGAAAGGCTGGGGCAGGCTGGCTATCGAGCGGCCGGAACAGGACAAGACGGTTTCGACCGAATTGACCGCGCCGCATGGGATGCGGCTGGACGATATACGCGAGATGACGACGGATCCGCGCCGGCGGCTGATGGATGCCGATGTGCAGTTCTTTGCCGTGTCGAGCAAGGTGGAGCCGATTGGCCCGATGCCCACGCTGACGGGCCGCGTGCCGCTTCTGGGCGCGGGACAGTACATTTTCGCCGGCAAGCTGCGGCGCGGCGACCTGGTGGAAACGATGGAATCCGGGCTGGTGCCGGTGCTGCACGCGGTGCAGCGGCTGGTGCCGGCGCGCGGATCGTTCCGGCCGGTGCGGCTGCGTGCGCCCTATTTCGGGCTGCAGAGCGATATCGTCGTCGCGCCCGATCAGCGACTCGTGGTCGGTGGTTCGGAGGTGGAATACATGTTTGGGCGCGAGGCCGTGCTGGTGCCGGCGCGGCACCTGGTCAACGGCATTTCGGCCATCGCGGTCAGCGGGCCGCCTGTCGTGCGCTATACCCAGGTGATCCTGCCGGCACATGAATCGGTGATCGCAGCCGGTTGCCCGGTGGAGAGCCTCTATCTCGGGCGGATCAGACGCAAGGCCGACCGGCTGAGCGAGAGCCTGCTGGCCGGGATCGACCGCAGACTGCTGCCCGAGCATGCCAAATCGGCCTATCCGATGCTGAAACCCTTCGAGGCGCTGACGCTGGTGCAGCGCCGCGCGGCCTGATCCCCGCGGCTTTCGTCTTCAGAACGGTGTCTTGGCGCGAAACCGCATTCCACGCCCGCCATCGGGGTGGCGCAGGCGCAACTCTTCGGCATGCAGCATCATGCGGGGAAAAGCGCCGGCATCGTCCGAATAAAGCGGATCGCCCAGGATGGGGTGGCCCAGTTCGGCCATGTGCACGCGCAGTTGGTGGCTGCGCCCGGTGCGGGGGAAGAGGCGCACGCGGCTTTCTGCATCGCTGGCCTTCAGCACCTTGAAATCGGTGATCGCTTCCTTGCCGGTGTCGTGGCAGACCATCTGGCGCGGGCGATTGGGCCAGTCGACGATCAGCGGCAGGTCGATCGTGCCCTCATTCGGCTGCATGTGGCCGCGCACCTGCGCGACATAGGTCTTTTTCGTCTGGCGTTTCTCGAATTGGAGCCCCAGGTGGCGCTGGGCATGGGGCGTGGCGGCAAAGACCATGACGCCCGAGGTATCGCGATCGAGCCGGTGCACCAGGAGCGCCGTCGGGAAGGCCACCTGCACCCGCGTCAGCAAGCAATCGGCCAGGTGGGCGCCCTTGCCCGGCACCGAGAGGAGCCCGGCGGGTTTGTTCACGACGATAAGCTCGTGATCTTCGTGCAGAACCTCGAGCGGGTCCTTCGGGGGCGTGTAGCTGTCGCTCATGCCCTGCCAGATAGCGATGGGGCGGACCCGGTGCAACCCGACGTCAGGCTTGCCGGGGCGCAGGATGCCGCGCAGTCTGGCGCAAAGGGAGGGCTGCGCATGCATCCGACGATCGAAACCATGATGGAGGTGGTGGCCAAGGGCGACGATGCCGCAATTGCGCCGCTGATGGCCGAGACCGTGCGGTTCCTGCCACCGACCTACTGGGCCGTATGGCAGGGGCGCGATGCGGTGGCCGCGGTGCTGGGCCATGTCGGGCAGGTTTTTTCCGAGTTTCGCTATCGCCGGGTGATGGGCGAGGGGCGGGACTGGGCGCTGGAATTCCAGTGCAAGGTGGGCGATCTGGACGCCGTGGGCGTGGATCTGATCACGCTCGATGACGATGGCCTGATCGCAGAGTTCGAGGTGGCGATGCGGCCGCTGAAATCGGTGGCCGCCCTGCGCGAAGCGATGAACGAACGGGTCAAGACCGATGTGCGGTTCCTCGAGTTCCGCAAGGCGCTGCAGGCGGGCGGATGATCCGCAGGGGTTGACCGACCCGCCCTCGATGCGCTTGGCTGGGGCCATGACGCAGGACGATCCCGATCTTGACGCGGCCTATGCGCTGCAAACCCCCGAGGACAGCGTGCGGCTTTACCGCGACTGGGCCGAGACCTATGACAGCGCGTTCATCGACGAGATGGATTACCGCCTGCCCGCGCATGTGGCGCGCGTCTTCCTCGAGGCGGAGCCGCAGGGGCCGGTGCTCGATCTCGGGGCCGGGACGGGGGTGATGGGGGCGCTGCTTGCAGGTCGGGTCGCGCCGGTCGATGGTACCGATATCTCGCGCGAAATGCTGGAGGTGGCCGCGCGCAAGGGGGTCTATCGCAGGCTTTTCGAGGGCGACCTGACGCAGCGGCTCGACGTGGCGGATGGCAGTTATCAGAGCGTTGTCAGTTCCGGCACCTTCACCACCGGCCATGTCGGCCCCGATGCCCTGGACGAGGTTCTGAGACTTCTGGCGCCGGGCGGGTTGGCGGCGATCTCGGTCAATGCCAAGCACTGGCAGGGCGCGGGTTTTGCCGATGCCTTCGACAGGATGGCGCCAAACCTTGCCGCTCTGGAGCGGACCGAGGTGCCGATCTACGGGCCGCGTGCCACTGGCCCCCATGCAACGGATACCGGTTTCGTCCTGCTCTTTCGCAAAGCCTGACCCGGCATTTCAGGATAGTGGTTCCTGACGGTCTTTCTTGGCAAAAATACTCAATGGCCCGCGCCCTCCTGAGGCAAGCGGAAGAGAGGATGGCGCAGCGGCGCACATGTGGCCCCGCCGAGGCGACAGCCGAGGCCCCGCCGCGACGCGCGGCCCGCGCGGCGCAACCCCTCAGGCGTCGGGCAGCACCTTGCCCGGGTTCATGATGCCGTTCGGGTCGAGCGCGGCCTTGATCGCCCGCATCGCCGCCAGCGCGACCTTGTTCTTGCGCCGGGCCATCGACGGCAGTTTCGAGGTGCCGATGCCGTGTTCGGCCGAAAAACTGCCGCCGAGATCGAGCACGATCTCCTCGACCCCTTCCATGATCGCGTCAAAGGTCTCCGGATCCTGGCTTTGCGGCCAGACGGCGTAATGCACGTTGCCGTCGCCCAGATGCGAGACCACCATGGGAATCGCACCCGGGTCGGTCCGTTCCAGCATCGCATGGGCGCGCTCGAGGAAGCTCGCGACCTTGTCGAGCGGCACGGCGACATCGTTGTTCTGGATTGGCTGGCGCGACAGCGTCACCTCGGCCGCGGCTTCGCGGCGCGCCCACATCTCGCGGCGCTGGGCCTCGTTCTGGGCCACCACGGCATCGAGCACCGCGCCCTCTTCGAAGAGCTCCTCGAGCACGGTTTCGAAATAGGCGGTGATCGGCGGTTTGCCGTCCGGGCCGGGTTCGGCGTCGCGTGGGGCGGTGGCGCCCACCTCGACGAAGATGTTGACGTCATGCGGGGCGTCAAAAGGTTCACGCGCGCCGGAGACGACCTTGAGGTGCTGCTCGATATAGCTGCGCGGCATGTATTCGAAGGCCTCGACCGCGCCGCCGGTGGCTTCCTGCAGGCGGTTGAGCAGCGACAGCGCGCCGTCGAGCGAGGGCGCGGCGACCATCGCCGAAGCATAGGCGCGCGGTTTCGGCACCAGTTTCAGCACCGCGCCGGTGATGATGCCAAGCGTGCCCTCGGCGCCGATCAGCAGGTGCTTGAGGTTGTAGCCTGAGTTGTCCTTGTGCAGCTCGGACATGATGTCCATCACCTCGCCATTGGGCAGCACCGCCTCGATCCCCAGCACCAGGTCGCGGGTATTGCCATAGCGCAGCACGTTCGAGCCGCCGGCATTGGTGGAGAGGTTGCCGCCGATCATCGCGCTGCCCTGGGCGCCGAAGGTGAGCGGGAAGATCAGGCCGTGTTCCTCGGCCGCGGCGCGGATATCGGCCAGCACCACACCTGCATCGACAATCGCCATGCGCGCCTCGGGGCGAATTTCGCGGATGCGGTTCATCCGTTCGAGCGAGAGCATGATCGCGCCTTCGGCACGCGCGCCACCGGCAAGGCCGGTGTTGCCGGAGACGGGCACGATGGGCGTGCCTGTTTCATTGGCGAGCTTCACGATCTGCGCCACTTCGCTGGTATTCGCGGGGCGGACGACGGCCATGGGCGCCCAGCTGTAGGTATGAGTGAAGTCATGCGAATACCTGGCGGTATCAGTGTCTTGCAGCACATGCGCCGCGCCCACGATGGCACGCAGTTTGTCGATCATTCCAACCCTCCCTTTCGGTCCCGCGCAGAGTGGCGTGAAAGCGGGGGCGAGGCAAGATCAGTCAGGTCCGGGGATCAACTCTGCAATCGCGCGGAATCCACGGGCACGGGCCAGGTCGAGTGCGGTGCGCCCGTCTCGGTCTGTAATCGTGAGGTCGGCACCGGCGGCAACCAGGGCCCGGACCGTTTCCTGGTGATCGGGGCCACCATCGCCCAGCACCACCGCCTCGATCAGCGCGGTCCAGCCGAGGTTGTTGACGTGATCGAGCGGGGCGTTGGCGGCGATCAGGCGGCGTACAACCTCGGCATGGCCGAGATGGGCCGCTGCGATGAGCGCCGTGCCGTCATAGGGCGAGGTGACAAGCCCCGGATCGTTGCCCAGCTCGATTGCCAGCGACATGAGATCGGGGTCATTGGCGACGGCGGCGATGGTGACGACGTCATAGGCCATGAACTCAAGCGCGTTCATGTCGGCACCCGCCTCGGCCAGGGCGCGCAGGGCCGCATCGCTTGAGGCGAAGGCGGCGACATGGGCGGGCGTGCGTTGACGGTGGTCGCGTGCATTCACGTCGGCCCCCTGCGCCACAAGACGGCGGATGGCGGAAACATCGTCGGCATGCGCGGCGCTGTGCAGCCCTCTGTAGGCCTCGATCTCGATCGGCGTGGGGGCGGTTTGAGCCATCGCGGGCATGCCGAGGGCAAGCAGGACAGGCAGGACGAGGTGACGCAACATCGGGTTTCTCCTGAACCGGAAACGGGGGCAGTTTGCCACGACGGGCCGGGCGCGGCTTTCACGATCGCGTCATCGGGGTGGATTGACTCTGCACGCGGCGGGTGCCATTCCAAAAGGGCTGACGGTTCCGGGTAAACCCACGCCCGGATGAAAAGGGAACACGGTGCGGTGTAGCCATCAGGCGCCAAATCCGTGACTGCCCCCGCAACTGTGAGCGGCGAGCGCGGCCAGGAAAGCCACTGGGGTATGCCCCGGGAAGGCGAGGCCAAGCGAGGACCCGCGAGTCAGGAGACCTGCCGCCGGTGGCGTTCGGACCGCTTGTCCGGGTGTCGAACTTGAACGGATGCCGGGGTGAGCATCTGGCGAGGAAGCGGTCGCTTTTCCAAGCCGAAACCCCGTCGCCTTTGCCCGCAATCGCGGGCGTGGGAGACATGACATGCTGAAACGATTGATCCTTGCGGGGATCCTTGCCTGGCCGGGGGTGGCCGGGGCACATTTCCAATTGGCCTATTCGCCGCAAACCCAGCTGGAAAAGGCCGGTGACGTTCCGATCAAGCTGATCTTCTGGCACCCGTTCGAGAACGGCGCGGTGATGGACATGGGGCCGCCGCGCGCCGTCTGGGCGCTTCACCGGGGCGAGCGGATCGACCTGAGCGGGAGCCTGGCGCCGATCACCTTCACCGGCGCGCAGAATACGGGGCGAGCCTATGACGCGGTGCTGCCGGTCAAGCGGGCGGGTGATTACGTGATCGCGGTCGAGCCTGAGCCCTTCCTGGAAGAGGCCGAGGATATCTATATCCAGCAATTCGCCAAGGCCTACCTGAACCGCGCGGGCCTGCCCACCGACTGGGAGGCCGAGCTGGGCCTGCCGGCGGAAATCCTGCCCTTGTCGAAACCCTATAACCTGATCGCGGGGTCGAGTTTCACCGGACGCGTAATGGCGGATGGCAAGCCTGTGCCGGGGGCCGAGATCGAGGTGGAATACATCGCGGCGGAGCCCGACATGACGGAAAACCGCGCGGGGCCCGCAGCGGTGGGGCCGATGCCGGGAGGGGCCATCGTGATCCGCGCGGACGAGGCGGGCTATTTCACCTTTGCCGTGCCGCGCGCGGGGCACTGGGGCTTTGCCGCGCTGGATATCGGGCCGGTCAAGGAACACCAAGGCAAGCCGCTGAGCCAGGACGCGGTGATCTGGGTGCGCGCCTACGGGATGGGGGAGTGAGCCATGCATATCGTTGATGGAGCCCTGTCGAACCCGGTGGTGATCGGCGGCGCGGTCGTTGCCGCGGGGGGCATCGCGCAGGGGCTGCGCAGGCTGGAGATGGAGCGGATCCCGACGGCGGGAGTGTTGTCGGCCGCGTTTTTCGTGGCCTCGCTCATCCATGTGCCGATCGGGCCCAGCTCGGTGCACCTGATTCTGAACGGGCTGGCGGGGCTGGTGCTGGGCTGGGCGGCGTTTCCGGCGCTGTTCGTCGGACTGCTGCTGCAGGCGGTGTTCTTCGGGTTTGGCGGGTTGACGGTTCTGGGCGTGAACACGGTGCTGATCGCCGGGCCGGCGGTCGCGGTGCATTACATGTGCGGGCCTTTCACCCGGAGTGTGGCGCCGGGCCGGGCCGCCGTGGCGGGCGCGGTGGCCGGCGGGCTTTCGCTGGCGCTGACGGGTATGCTGGTGGCGCTGGCGCTGATGCTGACGGGCGAGGCGTTTTTCCTGGCGGCCAAGCTGGTGATCCTGGCGCATCTGCCGGTGATCGCGGTCGAGGCCGCGCTGACCGGGGCGGCGGTCTACCTGATGGCGCAGGTCAAGCCCGAGTTGCTGGGTGCATGGGCGGGGGCGCGGGCATGATCCGCGTGCTGGCCCTGCTGCTGATGCTGCTGCCGGGGGCGGTTTGGGCGCACAAGGTAATCGTGTCGGTCTATGCAGCGGGTGACATGATCGAAGGCGAGATCGGCCTATCCAGCGGCGCGATGGCAGGCGATGTTGTTGTCGAGGTTTTCGACGCCGATGGCACAAAGCTGGGTGAGACCGTGACCGACGCGGACGGGTTTTTCACCTACCGGCCCGAGCAGGCGGTCGCGCTGCATTTCCGCGCCGACCTGGGATCGGGGCACGTGGCGCAGGCGGTGATGCCGGTGGAGGATCTGCCGGAGGGGCTGCGCGCAGCGCCCGCGGGCGCGGTGCCGGTTGCGGCACAAACGTCGGCAGCCGCGCCGGTGGCGGCGGTCGACGAGGCGCGGATTGCCGAGATCGTGCGCGACGAGCTGCGCCCGCTGCGCCGCGAGATCGCGGCAATGAAGGACGAAACCGACCTGCGCGACATCCTCGGCGGGCTGGGCTTTATCGCCGGGCTGTTCGGGGCTGGGTTCTACATCGCGGCGCGGCGCAGGATGACGGGGCAGGGCGATGGCTGATGTCCTCGCCCGCCCGGTCGCCGCGCGGTCGCGCCATGGCTGGCTGACGCGGATCGATCCGCGGTTCCGGGTGGTCGCGGCGGTGGCCTTTGCCGTGGTCGCGGTGGCATTGTCGTCGATCACGGCACTGGTGGCGGCAATGGCGCTGGCCCTTGCGTTGATGGGCGCAGCGCGTTTGCCGGCGGGGCCGACGCTGAAACGCATGGCGGCGGTGGATGGGTTCATCATCCTGCTGGTGCTGATGCTGCCCTTTACCACGCCGGGCGTCGCGGCCTTTTCCATCGGGCCGCTGGTGGCAAGCTGGGCCGGTATCTGGACGGCGGTGGAAATCGCGCTGACGGCCAATGCGGTGATCCTGGCGCTGATGGCGCTGGTGGGCACGCTGGAGCCGGTGGTGATGGGCCATGCGCTGCATGCGCTGAGATGTCCCGAGCGGCTGGTGCAGCTGCTGATGTTCACCATCCGCTACCTTTCGGTGCTGCACGACGAATACCTGCGGATGCGCGCGGCGATGCGCGCGCGCGGGTTCCGGCCCGCGACCACGCGGCACACGTTGCGATCCTACGGATACCTGGTGGGCATGATGCTGGTGCGCGCGATCGAGCGGTCCGAGCGGATTTTGGGGGCGATGAAATGCCGGGGCTTTGCCGGGCGGTTCCCGATGCTGGAGACGTTCCGGGCCGGCCGGGCCGACTGGATCTTTGCTGCGGGATCTGCGCTGGCCTTGCTAGGTCTGGGCGGGATCGGGTGGGTCGATGCCGCTCTTTGATCTGCGCGATATCCACTTTGCCTATCCCGGGCGCGGTGAGGTTCTGAAAGGCGCCTCACTGGTGCTGGAGGATGGCGAGCGGCTGGCCATTACCGGGCATAATGGCGCTGGAAAATCGACGCTGCTGCGGATCATGGTGGGGCTTCTGCGCCCGGATGCCGGGACGGTGACGGCCTTTGGCCAGGAACGCGCAAGCGAAGCCGATTTCGTGCCGGTGCGGCGCTCGGCCGGGCTGGTGTTCCAGGATCCGGACGATCAGCTGTTCTGCCCCACGGTGGCCGAGGACGTGGCCTTTGGCCCGCTGAACCTGGGGCAGTCGCGCGACGAGGCGATGGCGCAGGTGGATTCGGTGCTGACGCTGCTGGACCTGATGTATCTGCGCGACCGGATCACACACAAGCTTTCGGGCGGGGAAAAGCGTCTGGTGACGCTGGCAGCGGTGCTGGCGATGTCACCGCAGGTGTTGTTGCTGGACGAGCCGACGAATGCGCTGGACGAAGAAAACGAGGCGCGGTTGGTCGAGATCCTGGAGGGGCTGCCGCAGGCGATGGTGATCGTCAGCCACGATCCGCATTTCCGGTCGCGCCTGGCGACGCGGACACTGCGGATGCAGGACGGGGTGCTGAGCGATCCGGCGCCGAAATGCCGGCATGCGGGGGGATGAAGAAAGGGCGGGCTGAAGCCCGCCCTACGCAGTCATGGCGGTGGTGCGCTCAGGCGGCCTTGCCCAGTTCGACGAAGCGGGCGAGGTGAAAATCCTGATCGCCCCATTCATGGTCGATCATGATGAGCCGCTTGGCATAGTGGCCCAGATCGTATTCCCAGGTCATGCCGATGCCGCCATGCATCTGGATCGACTCTTCGGCCACCAGCCGGCCGATGCGGCCGATGGAATACTTGGTCGCCGCCATGATCCGGGCGCGTTCGGCCCCCGAAAGGCCCATGGCGTTGGACGCGTTGATGACCGCGCTGCGCGCCTGTTCGATTTCCAGCAGCATTTCCGCCGTGCGGTGTTGCAGCGCCTGGAACTTGCCGATGGGCACGCCGAACTGCTTGCGGGTGCGCAGGTATTCGATCGTCATCTCGCGGATAGTCTGCATGATGCCCAGCGCCTCGGCCGAGAGGGCGAGGATGGCGCGGTCGGCGGCGTCCTGGAGCATGGCGGCGCCGGCGCCGTCTTCGCCCAGAAGCGTGCCCGGAGCGCCGTCAAGCGTGATCTCGGAGGCGCGGCCGCCTTCGACGGTGGTATAGCTGCGCAGCGCGACGTCACCGGGCGCCACCAGGAAGAGAGCGATGCCTTTGTCCGTGCGCGCCGAGACGATGAAGCCATCGCAGCCGCCGGCGTATTTCACCACCGTCTTTGTGCCGGTGAGTGTGAAGCTGTCGCCCGCGCCTTCGGCCGTGGTTTCGACGTGGTCCAGATCGTAGAGCGCCTGCGGTTCTTCGGCGGCGAGCGCATAGCGCGCGGCCCCGGCGATGATATTTTCCACCGCGTCCGATTGCCCTGCGGCGGCGAGGATAGGACCGGGGATCAGGGCGCTGTCCATCACGGGTTCGTTCACGAGCCGCTTGCCCAGTTCCTCGAACACGACGGCGATGTCGAAGCCTTCGCCGCCGAAGCCGCCCTGATCCTCGGGGAAGAGCGCGGCGATCACGCCCAGCTCGGCCATGCCTTCGTAATGCGCGGGCTGATAGCCTGGTTCTGCATTGCCGGCCTCGACGCGGGCGGCCAACGGATACTTGTCACGCAGGTAGCGGTCGATCGTGTCGGCCAGCATCCGGCGGGTTTCGGTATGGGTAAAGTCCATCGTGATGTCCCCCTCAGAGTCCGACGATCATCTTGGTGATGATGTTCTTCTGGATTTCGTTCGAGCCGCCATAAATGGTGGTCTTGCGGTGGTTGAAATAGACCGCCGAGGCGTTGTTGAAGCCTTCGGGCGCGACATGCGGGCCGTTATAGCCGGTCTCGTTCGCCTCGGGCGTGAGCGCGCGCGCCGAAGAGCCGAGCGCGCGGCGGGTGAGATCGGTCAGTTCCTGCTCGATCTCGGTGCCGAGGATTTTCAGCATCGAGCTTTCCGGCCCCGGTGCCCCGCCCGCTTCGGCCTGGGCCAGAACGCGCAGGTTGGTGATCTCCATGTTCATCAGGTCGATCTCGACCTTGGCCATGCGCGCGGCGAAATAGGGATCTTCGGACAGCGGCTTGCCCCCCCGTTTCTGAGAGGCGGCCAGCTCTTTCAGGCGGTCAAGCTCCTGGTTCGACTTGCCGACGCCGGCGATGTTGGTGCGTTCGTGCGTCAGAAGATACTTGGCATAGGTCCAGCCCCTGTTTTCTTCGCCGACCAGGTTTTCGACCGGCACTTTCACGTCGGTGAACCAGACCTCGTTCACCTCGCGGCCGCCGTCGATCGTCTGGATCGGGCGGACCTCGATGCCCGGTGTTTTCATGTCGATCAGCAGGAACGAGATGCCTTCCTGCGGTTTGCCTTCGGTCGAGGTGCGCACGAGGCAGAAGATCATGTCGGCGTGCTGGCCCAGGGTGGTCCAGGTTTTCTGGCCGTTTACGATGTAGTGATCGCCATCGCGCACGGCGGCGGTTTTCAGCGACGCCAGGTCCGAGCCCGCGCCGGGCTCGGAATAGCCCTGGCACCACCAATGGGTGCCGTCACACATGCGCGGCAGATAGTAATCCTGCTGTTCTTTCGAGCCGAACTTCATCAGCACCGGGCCCAGCATGCGCAGGCCGAAGGGCAGGATGCGCGGGGCACAGGCATAGGCCATCTCTTCTTCGAAGATGAACTGCTTGACCGGGCCCCAGCCTGTGCCGCCGAATTCGGCCGGCCAGCTGTAGGTGAGCCAGCCCTTGTCGTGCAGGATGAGCTGCCATTTCAGCATGTCATCCTTGGACAGGGGGGCATCGTGGCGCACCTTGGTGGCGATGTCCTCGGGGAGGTTTTCGCGAATCCAGCTGCGCACTTCGTCGCGAAAGGCGAGCTCTTCCTGGGTAAAGTTCAGATCCATTTCTGCCTCCTCAGGCTGCGGCGCGCTTGTTCAGGTCGTCGAAGGTTTCACCCTTCTCGACCATGTCGACGAGCAGTTGCGCCGGTTTCCAGAACTTGGGGTCTTCCTTTTCGAATTCGCGCAGATCGCTCAGCACGTTTTCAAGGCCGTACATGTCGGCGTATTTCATCGGCCCGCCGCGATAGCGCGGGAAGCCGTAGCCGAAGAGGAAGGTGACATCGATGTCAGAGGGCTTGAGGGCGATGCCCTCTTCCAGCACCTTGGCGCCTTCGTTGATCATCGCGGCGAGGTAGCGGCGGATGATTTCCTCCTCGGTGAATTCGCGCGGGGTGATGCCGAGATCCTTGCGGGCGTCGTCGATGATCTTCTCGACATCGGGGTTGGGCGTGCCGCGGCGGTCGCCTTCCTTGTATACATACCAGCCCTTGCCGGTCTTCTGGCCGAACCAGCCCTGTTCGCAGATGCGATCGGCGATGGTGCCGCTGTAGCGATCGTCGTTCGAGCGCGTCGCGGCCTTGTTCTTGCGGTTGGACCAGCCGATGTCGAGGCCAGCCAGATCACCCATGGCGTGGATGCCCATCGGGTAGCCAAAATTCACCAGCGCCTTGTCCACGTCATAGGGCGAGGCGCCATCTTCGACCATGTAGGCCGCGGCCCGGCCATAGGTGGCGAGGATGCGGTTGCCGATGAAGCCATCACAGAGACCGGCGCGCACGGGCACTTTTTTCATCTTCTTCGCCAGGTCGAATCCGGTGGCGATGGCATCGTCGCTGGCTTTCGACGGGATCACGATCTCCAGAAGCCGCATGATGTTGGCGGGCGAGAAGAAGTGCAGGCCGATCACGTCCTCGGGGCGCGACGTGGCCGAGGCGATTTCATCGATGTTCAGGTAGGAGGTGTTCGAGGCCAGCACGGCGCCGGGTTTCGCCACCTTGTCGAGGATGCCGAACACCTCTTTCTTGACGTCCATGTTTTCGAACACGGCCTCGATGATCAGGTCGCAATCGGCCAGATCCTCGTAAGAGGTGGACGGCGTGTAGCGCGCCATGATGGCGGCTTTCTGTTCCTCGGTCTTGCGGCCTTTCTGGACGTCGCGGGCATAGACCTTTTCGACATTCTGCTTGCCCTTGGCAATGCTGTCGTCGTCACGTTCGACCATGGTGACGGGCAGGCCGGCATTGAGGGCCGCCACGGTGATGCCCGCGCCCATCGTGCCGCCGCCGATGACGCCGATCCGGTTCAGCGGGCGCGGATCGGCGCGACCGTTTTCCGGCACCTTGGCGGAGGCGCGTTCTGCGAAGAAGGCATGGTTCAGGCCCTGTTGCTGCGGCGTGCCGAGGCAGGACATGAAGGCATCGCGTTCGTAATGCGAGGCGTCGAGCAGGGAGTGCGACAGCGAGTATTCCATCGAGTCGACCATGCGGGCGGGGGCGTAGAGGCCCCTGGCCTTTTTCACGACGCCGTTGCGAGCTTCCTCGAAAGCGGCGGCGTTTTCGGCATCGCTTCCGAGGCCCTCGGACCGTTCGGAGGTCTTGCGGGGGCCGGCGCCCTGGTCGATCAGTTCGCGCGCGAAGGTCTTGGCGTCGTCGAGCAGATCGGTTTCGGCCAGCCGGTCGAGAATGCCGAGCGAGAGAGCCTCCTGCGCGCCGACCTGGCGGCCGGAGACCATGATTTCCAGCGCGGTCGGGATGCCGGCGATGCGCGGCAGGCGGATGGTGCCGCCGGCGCCGGGCATGACGCCGATCAAAACTTCGGGCAGGCCAACGCGGCCCTTGGGGTCCGCGATGCGGTAATGCGCGCCGAGGCTGATTTCCAGACCGCCGCCAAGCGCGGTGCCGTGGATCGCGGCGATCACCGGCTTGGTGGTTTCCTCGATCCGGGTGCAGACCTCCCACAGTGCTGGGGGCTGGGGTTTTTGTCCGAATTCGCGGATGTCGGCGCCGGCAGGGAAAGTGCGGCCCTTGCCGATGATGATCGCGGCCTTGATCGCATCGTCGGCGTCGATCTCTTCCATCGCCTTGAAAAGGCCCTGCCGCACGGCGGTGCCGAGCGCGTTGACCGGCGGGTTGTCGACTGTGACCACGGCGATATCGCCGTCGCGGGTAAGGGTGACCTGATCGCTCATCGTGCGCATCCTTTTCTGAATCCTCCCGGGCGCACCGGTTGTCCGGCACGGGAGGCAATATGCCTTGCCCTGAGGTAAGGGAGCAACAGCGGCGCGCAAGCGATCGGTGGTTTCGCCGTTACGTCACCGCGCATGACGCGGCGTTATTCCCCGAGCCCGGGTTCATCGAGCAGGTGGCGGCCCTGGCGGTCCTCGACCTCGACCACCCAGAGATCCGGGTCGAAGCCGAGCTGTTTGGCGATCGAGGCGTCGACATCAACCTCGTCGCCGTCGACCAGCAGGTCCCACTTGCGCGAACCTGTCATCAAATCGAAGGTGCGGTGATAAGCGCACGCGCGGCCATCGAGCGTGTTGAGCTTGACCAGCACGGCGCCCGACGTGTCATCACCGTGCGAGGTGACGAAGGCCGGGATGTCGTACAGGCGAAGGCGGGCAAGGTAGGCATGTACCCAGAATTCGGCGGTCAGGCGTGACATCACCGGCCGCATGTGGGGGCCAGCCCCCACACCCCCGAGGTATTTCGGGTCAGATGAAGCAGGGGATCAGTTGCCATCTTTGAAGTCGAGGCCCATTTCGCTGTAGCGCTCTGATTCCTCCAGCCAGTTCGGGCGCACCTTTACCTGCAGAAAGAGGTGGATGCGGCGGCCGAGGAACTCTTCGAGCTCTTCGCGGGCGAGTTTCGAGATTGCCTTGATGGTTTCGCCCTTCTTGCCCAGAACGATGCCCTTGTGGCCGTCGCGGGCGACATAGATCACCTGGTCGATGCGGGCCGAGCCATCCTTGCGCTCTTCCCAGTTCTCGGTCTCGACGGTGAGCTGGTAGGGCAGCTCCTGGTGCAGGCGCAGGGTGAGTTTCTCACGGGTGATTTCGGCGGCGAGCATGCGCATGGGCAGGTCGGCGATCTGGTCCTCGGGGTAGAGCCAGGGGCCCTCGGGCAGGTTCTGGGCCAACCAGTGGCGCAGCGCGTCGGTGCCGTGGCCCTTTTCGGCCGAGATCATGAAGGTTTCGGCGAACGGGAACCTGTCATTGAGATCCTTGGTGAGTTTCAGGAGCGCCGGCGCCTCGACCTTGTCGATCTTGTTGATGGCGAGGGCGATCTTGCGGCCCTGGGGCAGGTCCTGCAGCCCTTCGAGGATTCGTTCGACGCCTTCGGTGATGCCGCGATGCGCCTCGACCAGCAGCACAATGATATCGGCGTCGGCCGCGCCGCCCCAGGCCGCGGCGACCATCGCGCGGTCGAGCCTGCGGCGGGGGCGGAAGAGACCCGGCGTGTCGACGAAGACGATCTGGCTGTCGCCTTCAAGCGCGACGCCGCGGATGCGGGCGCGGGTTGTCTGAACCTTGTGGGTGACGATCGAGACCTTGGCGCCGACCATGTGATTGGTCAGCGTGGACTTGCCGGCGTTGGGTTCTCCGATCAGGGCGACGAAGCCGCATTTGGTGGTCATTTCTCTACCTCGCCCAGAAGGGCCCTGGCCGCGGCCTGTTCGGCCTGGCGTTTCGATTTGGCGGTGGCGGTGGCGGCGTGGCCGTTATCAAGCCGCGCCTCGATGGTGAAGACGGGCGCGTGGTCGGGGCCTTCGCGTTTCATCTCGGTATAGACGGGCGGGGGCAGTTTTCGGGCCTGGGCCCATTCCTGCAGCGCGGTCTTGGCATCGCGGGCGTCGGTGTCGACGGTCCGTATCCGCTCGCCCCAGAGGGCGAGCACGAGGTTGCGCGCGGTTTCGAACCCGGCATCGAGATAGACGGCGGCAATCACCGCTTCCATCGCGTCGCCGAGCAGGGCCTGTTTGCGCCGCCCGCCTGACAGCATTTCGGAGCGGCCGATCTTGAGCACGGCGCCGAGATCGATCTGGCGCGCGACATCGGCGCAGGTTTCCTTGCGCACCAGCGCGTTGAAGCGCGGGGCGAGTTGCCCTTCGGTGGCCGAGGGATCGTGATCGAGCACGGCTTCGGCCATGGCGAGGCCAAGCACCCGGTCGCCCAGAAATTCGAGCCGCTGATTGTCATCGCGGGTGGGCGAGGAAATCGAGGCATGGGTCAACGCACGGATCAGCAGCGCCGGATCGGCAAAACTGTGCCCGAGACGGGTTTCGAATTCCTTAAGGTCGCGTGCGAGTTTCATGACAGGCCCTAGATGGCGCGAACCGGCGGCGCTGTCCAGATGCGCGATGCGGTTCGGTCGAGCCTGCCGGGGATCACTCGATCGCCTTGAAATAGCGATCCGAGCGCCAAGTCCAGAAATAGAGCATCGAGCGGCCGGCGGAGGAGAACATGATCCGGTCGGCACGGCCGATCAGGTCTTCGTAGGGCACGAAGCCGACGCCCTGGGCGGTCTGGGCAAAACGCGAGTCGGTGGAGTTGTCACGGTTGTCGCCCATGAAGAAATAATGGCCTTCGGGCACGGAAAAGACCGGGGTATTGTCCGACCGGCGGTCGGTGACGTTCAGGATCGCGTGGCGGGTGCCTTCCGGTAACGTCTCCCAATACCTTGATTTTTCGCAAATTCCGCCGGCGCCGACAGGGCCGTTTTCGCATTGCGGGGTGCGGCCTTCGGGGCCCTGGGGCTCGAAGATTTCGGTGAAGGTGCCGGCGGCTTCGATCTTGACCGGATCGCCGTTGATATGCAGCACGCCGTCCTTCATCTGCACCTTGTCGCCGGGCAGGCCGATGAGACGCTTGATATAGTCGGTCCCGGTGACGGGGTGGCGGAAGACGACGACATCGCCGCGTTCTGGCGCGCCGCCCCAGATGCGGGAATTGTCGGATTTCATCCAGCCGCAGATGTCCTCGGCGTCGATATCAAGGCCGACCTGGGGCAGGCGGATCGACGGGCAGGAGGCGTAGGAATAGCCGTAAGCCATTTTATTCACGAACAAAAAATCGCCAATGAGTAGCGTGTCCTTCATGCTGCCCGAGGGGATCCAGAAGGGTTGGAAGAACACGGTGCGGAAGACGCCCGCGATCAGCAGCGCGTAGACGATCGTCTTGATCGTCTCGATGAGGCCGCTCATGAACCCGCCTTTTTCACTCATGCCCGGAAACTCCCTGCCGCACTGTCCTGCGCTTCATGCGGGGCGGGGGCGGGGCTGTCAAGGTCGGGGGGGTGCGGACGCGGGTTAACGCCACCGCGCGGTCGAAACCGGAGGGGGTGATTTGCGTGCACCGGCCGGCTGCCCGCCGGCTGCCGCCGGATCGGCCCCGGGTTAACGCGGGTTAAGGTTAATGCGGCGTACGGTGGGACAATGGCGGTTGTCGGGAGTGCCGGGCTGAAGCCCGGCCTACGAAGCGGGTGAGGCAGGTGATGCGAGACAGGCGCGGCGGGCTGTGCTTATCTGCTGGAAAAGGGAGGGCGCGCATGAAGCTGAGACTGCATCACATCAACCTGGCGACCGAGAACGTCGAACGGATGGAAAGGTTCTATCGCGAGGTGCTGGACCTGCCGGCGCCGGTGGCCGACATTCCGGTGCTGGAGAAGACCAAGGGCTATGCCGGGGATGTGGGTTTTGCCTGGGATGGCAACATCCAGCTGCATATCGCGCAGAAGGACATGATGGCCGGGTTTCGCACCGGGCAGATCGTGAACCCGGTGGAGCGCGGCCATATCGCCTATCGCTGCGACGATATCGAGGCGGTGAAGCGCGAGCTGGAGGAGAAGGGCGTGGCCTATTCCGACTGGGGCGACCGGGCGGTCGAGGGCTGGCACCAGATCTTCTTCTATGATCCGGATGGCAACGTCATCGAGATTCACCAGAAGAAAGAGGGGTGAGGCGCGGCAAGCTTTCTACCAGCCGCCGTGCACGACCGCGAGAGCAAGCACGGCCAGGAGAAAGCCCGCGACCGCACCGATGAGCAGGCCGGTGCCGATGGGGAATCCGAAATTGAGCGCAGCGACGCCGCCTATGCCGACGCCGGCAATTGCGCCGGCGACCATGATGCCGACCGAGGTTAGCAGGAAGCGCAGCGTGTCTGTCAGGATGCCAAGCAGGAAGTCCCAGACCGTCGGCCCGCTGGCGCAGGACGGGCGCAATTTGTCATTCTTGCTCATTGTGCCTCCGAGGGCTGAACTTGTCACATGGCCGCAGGATAAGGGAAAAGGTGGCGAAAGCTGGGCGGTTTGGCCGATTTGACCGGCAAGTGTTGCGGTTGTGCCCTCAGTGCGACGGGCGCAGCGAGTTGTCCGCCGCCGTTCTGACGGCACGCCAAGCTGTCTACAAGGTGACGACGGAAACCAATTCGTAAGGGGCGGGCGCTAGCCTGACATAGAGGCTGATTTTCGGAGCAACTATGTCGAGGTACATCTCGGAATTCGCCATTTTCGGCGGTTCAGGTCAGGAGTTTGTTGAACTCGCTGTGCCCACCGGCACGGACACATCGTCTTACAGCGTTGTGATCTATGACTCGTCCGGTACGGTAAAATCGACCCATGCACTGGGGTCCGTGGTCAACACCGAGTATAATCAGGACATATACGTCGTCGATAGTGGCGAGGGCCTGAACGATATCGTAACGGGTGATGCCATTGCATTCGTCGATGACAGCGGGACCGTGCTTCAATTCCTGTCCTTCAACGGAGCAATCGTCACCGCGACGGACGGGCCAGCAGCGGGCGAAACCAGCACCGATGTCGGCCCTTGGGCCTTTGGCGAATCCTATGAGACCAGCGATGCAGGCGCCAGCTATCAGCTCCAACCGAACGAAAACCCTGGCTCGATACAGCCTTGCTATGCGTCCGGCACCCTGATCGACACGCCGGACGGGCCGCGTCCGGTCGAAACGCTTGGGCCGGGCGACATGGTGACCACGGTTGATCGTGGGGCAATGCCGATCCTCTGGGTGTCGGTCAGTGAACAGCCGCTGGAAGAAGCGCGGCCTGAAGGCCGTCCTGTTCTCATACAGGCGGGCGCACTTGGGTACGGTCGCCCCGCACGCGATCTGATCGTCTCGCCACAGCATCGAATGCTTGTTTGTCCCGGTCAGCTCGGAGGCGAAACCGGGGGGAAAGTCTTGGTGCCTGCGAAATCTCTTGTCAGTCTGCCCGGGGTCAGACACATGCTTGGCAAACGCAGGATAACCTGGCACCACTTTGCATTGGAGACACATGCGGTCGTGATCGCCGAAGGCGCGTTCTCGGAATCGCTTCTGTTGGGACCGGTGATCGTGAAGTCTTTTGGCGTGGCCACGCAGCGCAGGTTATCGCGCATGTTCCCCAATCCAGCGAGTGACGGTTTAAACGGTCCGGCTTGCCGACCTTGCCTTAGCATCCGTGCCGCCAAGCAGCATCTGTCTTCGGTACACGCGATCGCCTGAAGTGTGCAAAGGGCCATTGCCCCATTCGCTGCAGCGTCACGTTTCGTTCAGCAAGTCGCTGTCCAGCGCCTTAGTGCGACGGGCGCAGGGGTTCGGCGCCGGGCAGCGCGTCGTCGACGGGACGGGCCTCGATCAGGACGAAGGCCTGGGCCCAGGGGTGATCGTCGGTCAGGGTGACGTGGATGATCGCTTCGTAGCCTGGCGGGGTCATCTCATCGAGCCGTTCCCTGGCCCAGCCGGTGACATGCATGACGGGCTGACCTGTCGAGAGGTTGGTCACCGCCATGTCCTTCCATGAAATGCCCATGCGCAACCCGGTGCCAAGCGCCTTGGAGCAGGCCTCTTTCGCGGCCCAGCGCTTGGCGTAGGTGCCGACGGTGTCGCGGCGGCGCTCGGCCTTGCGCTGTTCGATCTCGGTGAAGACGCGATTGCGGAACCGATCGCCGAAACGGTCGAGTGTGCGGGCAATGCGATCGATATTCGCGAGATCAGTGCCGATGCCGAGGATCATTCGCGCCCCAGTTCGTGGTTGGCGGTGACCTGGCCGGTGGCCTGGTTCACGGTGGCGTGGATGATCAGGGAATTGGTGAAACCCTCTTCCGGCAGGTAGAGCCGCCCGGGCAGGGAAAGCGTGAGGCCGCGGGCGGGATCATACCCGGCGGTGAGCGCGGCGAAATCGAGCGCGGCATAGCCCATGCCGGAGCCAAACCCCACCAGCGAGCAGCGGCGTTCGCCCAGCACGCCGCGCGGCGGGTGCAGGATGAGAAGGTAGAAGGCGCCGGCGGCGGGCTCGATCCGGTCGATCAGGGCGACGCGCACCTCGCCGTTGGCGAAGCTGCGGGTGTTGGCCTCCCACGGTTCGGGGATGCCGTCGGCATGGGCGCGGTGATCGCACTGGCTGACCTCCTGCGCCTGCGCAGGCAGGCCGAGCAGCAGTGCAAGCGCCGTTGCCGCAAGGCGCGTCATGCGCGGGCCTCGTCCATCAGGCGGCGCATTTCGGCGATGGCGGCGGGCAGGCCGATGAAGATCGATTCGGCGATCAGGAAGTGGCCGATATTGAGTTCCATCACCTCCGGAAAGGCGGCGATCGGCCCAACGGTTTCGAAGGTGAGGCCGTGCCCGGCGTGCACCTCGAGCCCGAGGGAATGGGCAAAGGCTGACATATCGCGCAGGCGCTCGAGCTCGGCGTCGCGCTCGTCGAATTTGCCTTCGTAGTGAAGATCGCAATAGGCGCCGGTATGCAGTTCGACCACCTGCGCGCCGATGCGGGCGGCGGCCTCGACCTGGGCCGGGTCGGCGGCGATGAAAAGCGACACGCGGCAGCCGGCATCGCGCAGGGGGGCGATGAAATGGGCGAGGCGGTTTTCCTCGCGCGCGACTTCGAGCCCGCCCTCGGTGGTGCGTTCCTCGCGCTTTTCGGGGACGATGCAGACGGCGTGGGGCACGTGGCGCAGGGCGATTTTCTGCATCTCGTCGGTGGCGGCCATTTCAAAGTTCAGGGGCACCGAGAGGCCCTCCATCAGCGCCTCGATATCGGCGTCGCCGATGTGGCGGCGGTCTTCGCGCAGATGTGCGGTGATGCCGTCGGCGCCGGCCTCTTCGGCCAGTTTGGCCGCGCGCAGCGGATCGGGATAGGCGCTGCCGCGCGCGTTGCGCACGGTGGCGACGTGGTCGATGTTCACGCCGAGGCGGAGTTTGCCGGTGTCTTGCATGGCGATGATTCCCTTGATCTTCCGGGGCAAGGTAATGCCTTTGCCGGGCGGGGTGAATCAAAGAATGCCGGGGATGGCGCGGGTTATTCGCCGTGCGGGGTATCGTGGGATTTCGCCTTGGCCTCGGCGCGTTTCTGCTTGAGCGCGTCGAGCTTGGCCTTGAGCCGGCCCTTGCGGCGGTTCTGGTAGGCCTGGATCACCGGCACGGCGAGGTAATAGCAGATCGACGCCGCAACGACGCCGGGAACGAGCCCGCCGATCATGTAGGGGAAGAACACTTCGTCATAGAAGACCGACAGTCCGTGCCAGTCGGGCGTGCCGCCGGTGTAGAGGGTTTTCAGGTTGTGCCACAGGTCGGCCCAGGCATCGGCGAACTTGCCGCCGAGCGAGCGGTGCGCGCCCTCGTCGAACTCGGTCCCGAGGAGCCAGTGGCCGGTCTTGAGCGAGATCACCCCGATCGGGACGTAGGTGAGCGGGTTGCCGAAGAAGGTGGCCAGCAGCGCGGCGATGATATTGCCCTGCATGACCCGTGCGATGATCGCGGCGATGACGAAATGCAGCCCGTAGAAGGGCGTGAAGGTGGTGAACACGCCCGCCCAGATGCCGCGGGCGATGCGGTGGGGCGGGTCGGGCAGGCGGTGGAGGCGATGGCGGACATATTGCGCCGCGCGCAGCCAGCCGCCACGCGGATAGAAGAACTCGAGGAAGATCTTCCAGTAGGGCCGTTTGTCGCGTCTTTTGAAGACCAACGGTCTTCTCTCCTCAAATTCGTGTCCCTACTCGTGCACCATGCGCTGGCCCGCGCGGTCGGGGTCGCGATGGCGGCTTATGGCGGCGACGTCGCTATCGGCCTCGAGGACGGAAACAACGCGGTGCAAATGCTCGGCATCGCTGAGATCGACATCTATCAGCAGTCTGTAAAAGTCCGGCTTACGGTCCAGAAAGTGCAGATCGGAAATATTGGCCTTCTGTTCGCCTATCAAGGTGCAAATTCGTCCCAGCACGCCGGCATCGTTGCCGATGGTCACGTCCAGCGTGACGGTATATTCGGCCGGGTGCTTGCCCGGCTGCCAGTGCAGGTCCAGCCAGCGTTCGGGCTGTTCTTCGTAGGATGAGAGCACATCACAGTCGATCGCGTGCACGACCACGCCGCGGCCGCGATAGGTGATGCCGACGATGCGTTCGCCCGGCAGCGGCTGGCAGCAGGGCGCGCGCTGCATCGACTGGTCGGCGGCAAGGCCGATCACCGCGCGTTCGGTCGAGATCTCGTCGGCCTCGTCCTGGGCGAGATCGGGATAGACCGATTGCACCACCTCGCGGGCGGTGAGCTCGGCGCTGCCCATGCGGGCAAGCAGCGTATCGCGATCCCCGAGGCGCAGGTTGCGCGCGGCGGTGGCCAGCGCCTTGTCGGTGGCTTTCTTGCCGACGTGTTCGAAGGCGGCGCGCGCCAGCTCGCGCCCGAGCTTGATGAAGCGTTCGCGGTCGACCTCGCGCAGGGCGCGGCGGATCGCGGTCTTGGCCTTGCCGGTGGTGGCGATGTCGAGCCAGGTGGCCTGCGGCATCTGGCCTTCGGCGGTGATGATCTCGACCGACTGGCCGTTCTTGATGCGCGTCCAGAGCGGCACGCGCATGTTGTCGATCTTGGCGCCCACGCAGGCATCGCCGATGCGGGTGTGGATGGCATAGGCAAAGTCGATCGGGGTGGCGCCGCGCGGTAGTTTGACCACGTCGCCCTTGGGCGTGAAGCAGAACACCTGGTCGGCATACATTTCCAGGCGGACGGCCTCGAGGAAATCCTCGTGGTCTTCCTCGGTCAGGAAGCGTTCGGTCAGGCCCTCGACCCATTTCGCCGGGTCGACTGCGAAGGGGTTTTCCGAGCGCACGCCATCGCGATAGGACCAGTGCGCGGCGACGCCGGCCTCGGCCACGTCATGCATCTGAAAGGTGCGGATCTGCACCTCGACCCGGCGGCCATCGCGGCCCGAGACGGTGGTGTGGATCGAACGGTAGCCGTTCGATTTCGGCTGGCTGATATAGTCCTTGAACCGGCCCGGCACGGCGCGCCAGCGGCGGTGGATGACGCCGAGGACGGCATAGCAGTCTTCCTCGGAGCAGGTGAGGATGCGGAAGCCGTAGATGTCGGAGAGGCGCGAGAAGGAAAGATCCTTTTCCTGCATCTTGCGCCAGATCGAGTAGGGCTTTTTCGCGCGGCCAAGGACACGGGCGTCGATGCCGGCCTTTTTCAGTTCGGCCTTCATGTCCGCGGTGATGCGTTCGACGACGTCGCCGGTTTCCTTCTGCAGGGTCAGGAAACGGCGCATGATCGAGTTGCGGCCTTCGGGGTTCAGCACCTTGAAGGCGAGATCCTCGAGCTCTTCGCGCATCCACTGCATGCCCATGCGGCCGGCGAGCGGCGCGTAGATGTCCATCGTCTCGCGCGCTTTCTGGGCCTGTTTCTCGGGGCGCATCGCCTTGATCGTGCGCATGTTGTGCAAACGGTCGGCGAGTTTCACGAGGATCACCCGCAGATCGCGCGACATGGCGATGAAGAGCTTGCGGAAGTTTTCGGCCTGCTTGGTTTCGGTCGAAGAGAGCTGCAGGTTCGTCAGCTTGGTGACGCCATCGACGAGATCGGCGATCTCGCGGCCGAAGCGCTTTTCGACCTCTGAGTAAGACGCACCGGTGTCTTCGATCGTGTCATGCAGAAGGGCGGTGATGATGGTGGCATCGTCGAGCCGCTGGCCGGTGAGAATCTTGGCCACTTCGACGGGATGCGAGAAATACGGCTCGCCCGAGTGGCGAAACTGGCCTTCATGCGCAGCCCTGCCGAATTCATAGGCGTCGCGCAGAAGTTTTTCGTTGGTCTTCGGGTTGTAGGCGCGGACCAGCTCGATCAGCTCATCAACGGGGATCATCCGGTCCGCATCCCGGGTCTTGGGGCCGGGCGGAGATCAGCCCTGGCCCTGGGCTTCCATCAGGGCGCGCAGGAGCTGCTCTTCCGAGAGGTCGTCCTCGGCCGGTTTGTCGGCCTCGGCCCCCATCAGCAGCGCCATGGCGTCGTCTTCGGGCTCGTCCACCTCGATCTGGGTCTGGTTCGACTCGATCAGGCGTTCGCGCAGCTCTTCTGCCGACTGGGTTTCGTCCGCGATTTCACGCAGGGCGACGACGGGGTTCTTGTCGTTGTCACGGTCGACGGTGATCGGCGCACCGGCCGAAATTTCGCGCGCGCGGTGGGCGGCGAGCATTACCAGGTCGAACCGGTTCGGAACCTTGTCTACGCAATCTTCGACGGTTACGCGGGCCATGGGGCACTCCAGCTTGCAAACGGGCATTAGAAAGCGCGTGTTTACGCGCCGAAAGCGGGATTTGCAAGGGCAGATTTCAGCTGTTGCGCCCGGTTGCGGGATCGTCAAGCGGGCGAACCGCGGCGATATCGGCGGGGGGCAGGGCCGCCAGCATCTCGTCGACGCGGCGCCCGAGCACCGGATGCACCCAGTCCGGGGCGACTTCGGCCAGTGGGACAAGCACGAAAGCACGATCCTGCAGCCGTGGATGCGGGAGAATCAGTTGCTCGGGTGCGCGGTTGCGCTGCTGATCGGGGGGCAGATCATGCCAGAATTGCCAAATTTCCCTGTCAGGCAGCAGTAAATCGCCGATGGCCAGCAGATCGAGATCGAGCGTGCGCTGGCCCCAGCGGGTTGTGCGGGCACGACCGTGGCGGGCTTCGATCCGGTGCAGCAGTGCGAGCAGGTCCGCGGCGGTGCCATCAAAGCGTAAAACCGCAGCCGCATTGACGAAATCGGGGCCGGAACCGGCAGGAAAGGCAGGCGTGTTCCAGAAGCGGCTGACCGCGCTGATTTCGCAGCCCGCCACGGCCAGGTCGCGCAGGGCGGCGCGCAGGGTTTCCGCGGGCGGGCCGGCTTCAGTTTCCTGGTTCCCGCCGAGCGCGAGCAAGCAAAGTTGATTACGCGTTACATTAGACATAGGATTTTTCCCGTGATTACGGACTTGCAAGGTGATTTACTAAACAATATTCCACCTAGGCCGCTTTGCCGCCCCTTTACACTCACGGAACCTGTGGCAGAGCGCAATCGGAAGGACAATTTATGTTTTACAAAGACGAACGGCTGGCGCTGTTCATTGATGGGTCGAATCTTTATGCGGCTGCCAAGGCACTTAGCTTTGACATCGATTACAAGTTGCTGCGTCACGAGTTCATGCGCCGGGGAAAACTGCTGCGGGCGTTCTACTACACCGCGCTTCTGGAAAACGACGAGTATTCGCCGATCCGTCCGCTGGTCGACTGGCTGCATTACAACGGCTTTTCGATGGTGACGAAACCGGCGAAGGAATACACCGACAGCCAGGGCCGTCGGAAGGTGAAGGGCAACATGGATATCGAACTTACGGTCGATGCCATGGAACTGGCGCCGCGCGTCGATCACATCGTGCTGTTTTCGGGCGATGGGGATTTCCGCCCCCTGGTGGAAAGCCTGCAGCGCCAGGGCGTGCGGGTTTCGGTGGTTTCGACCATCCGCAGCCAGCCGCCGATGATCGCCGACGAGCTGCGCCGCCAGGCCGACAATTTCATCGAGCTGGACGAGTTGAAGGACGTGATCGGCCGTCCGCCGCGCGAGCCGCAGCCGGATCGCGAACGCGAAAGCGTGACCAGCGGCTGACCGGGGACCCAGGTTTCATTGATCCTGCGCCGCGTTCAATCGATCGTGGCGGGCGATGATCTGTGCCGGCCAGGTTGATTTGATATAGGCCAGAACGGCGAGGATTTCGTCATCGCTGAGCTGATCGCCAAAGCCCGTCATGCGGGTCTTGTAGTCGCCGCCCACGAGGGCGGCGGTTCCATGTTTGGTGATTGCGAAAAGCTGAGTATCGGGATGATGCCAGGTGTGGCCCGTGGCATCGTGCGGCGGCGCGGGCAGGTAGCCCTCGTCATCCGGCTGGCGCCAGTTGGGTTCGCCTTCGAGATTGTCACCGTGGCAGGCGGCGCAGGTTTCGGCATAGAGCTGTTCGCCCAAGGCCACCGCCGTTGGATCGGTGTATGGAAAGAGCCCCTGCGCGGTGGCCGGCATGGGCAGGGCGAGGGCGAAGAGGGCGAAAACATAGGCGCGCATGGAGGTCCTGATCCTGTTGGTTCGCGCAGGGATCAGAGCCTCCAGCGCGGGAAGGTCAAATCAAGCGGGCGTGAGCGGGGCGTTGCGGCCCAGGAGCAGGATGGCCCAGCCGGAGAGCAGCAGCACCAGGCCGGAGACCAGTGTGCGGATCACGTTGAAGACCTGCCAGCGCGGGGAATAGCCCGCCCAGATCTCGGCTGCCGCCGCGTGGCTTTCGGGCGTGGCGAGCTGCGCCAGTGCCTGGTTCATCGGGACGTTGACACCGATGGTCAGGATCATGCCGCCGACCAGGTAGAGGAGCCCGGCCGCGGCAAGGAGCAGTGCCGGCCGCGACCGGCCCGCGGCATGGGCCACCGCCGCGGTGAGCAGCAGGACGAAAGGCGTGCCGAAGAAGGCGGGGGCAAAGACGATGTTGCGCACCGAGGCGTTCATCGCCTGCATGGCCGGGATCGCGATGCGCGGGTCGGCGGCGTCGAGCCCCCACATGGTGGAGCAGACCCAGGCATAGAAAAACCCGAAGATCGCCCCGGAAAGCAGCAGCGAGAGGCCGGCGAGCGGATAGAGCAAGAGCGTTGTGGCGGAGGTGGCGGCGCGGGGCATGATGTGGATTCCTTTGCGTAATTGCAATTACGGTTATTGACGTCATCCGTAACCAGAATTACGGATATCGTCAAGACGGAGGATCGGACATGCGAAGCGAGGCGCGCGCGGCGCGGGCGAAGGAAATCGAGGCGGCGGCCTATCGGGTGCTGGACGCGAAGGGCTATGAGGGTTTGTCGATGCAGGCTGTGGCGAAGGACGCCAAGGCCTCGAACGAGACGCTTTACCGCTGGTATGGCGACAAGACCGGCCTTTTCGAGGCGCTGATCGCGGGCAATACCGCGCTGGTGCGCGCGGCGCTGGAAGAGGCGCAGGAGGGCGCGCCGCTGGAGGTCTTGGCGCGGGTCGGGCCGGTTTTGCTGAACATGCTGCTGGGGCCGCGGGCGGTGGCGCTGAACCGGGCGGCGGCGGCGGACGCCAGCGGGACGCTGGGCCGGGCGCTGGGCAAGGCCGGGCGCGAGACGGTTGCGCCCTGGATCGCTGGCGTAATGCAACGTGCCCGCGACGAGGGTATTCTGCGAGGTGAGCCGATGGAGATGGCCGAGGCATGGTTCGCGCTGCTGATCGGGGATTTGCAAGTGCGCCGGGTGACAGGCGCGATGGCGCCGCCGGACGCCGAGGTGGTCGCAGAGCGCGCGGCGCAGGCGCTGGCACGTCTGCAGCGGCTTTTCCCGCCGGACTGATCTGGACGCAGGCGGCCAAAGCGCATAGCTGTTGCCTGCGACAGGAGACGACATGACCAAGCCACCGCTGACACTTTACCTGGCTGCGCCGCGCGGGTTCTGCGCGGGTGTGGACCGGGCGATCAAGATCGTGGAAATGGCGATCGAGAAATGGGGCGCACCGGTATATGTGCGCCACGAGATCGTGCACAACAAATACGTGGTGGACGACCTTCGCGAAAAGGGCGCGGTGTTCGTCGAGGAACTGACGGACTGCCCGGATGACCGGCCGGTGATCTTTTCCGCCCATGGTGTGCCGAAATCGGTGCCCGAGGAGGCGACGCGGCGGCAGATGGTGTTCGTTGATGCGACCTGCCCGCTGGTCAGCAAGGTGCATATCGAGGCCGAGCGCCATTCAGCGCAGGGCCTGCAGATCATCATGATTGGCCATGCCGGCCACCCCGAGACCATCGGCACGATGGGGCAGCTGCCGGAGGGCGAGGTGCTGCTGGTCGAAACGGTCGAGGATGTGGCGACGGTCGCGGTGCGCGATCCGGAAAAGCTGGCCTTTGTCACACAGACGACGCTGAGCGTGGATGACACGATTGATATCGTGGCGGCGTTGCAGGCACGGTTCCCGGCCATTCGCGGCCCGCACAAGGAAGATATCTGTTACGCCACCACCAACCGGCAGGAGGCGGTGAAGGCGATTGCCGCCCATGCGCAGGCGATGCTGGTGGTGGGCGCGCCCAATTCATCGAACTCGCGCCGCCTGGTCGAAGTGGCGAGCCGGGCGGGGTGCAGCTATTCGCAGCTGGTGCAGCGGGCGGGCGATATCGACTGGCGCGCGCTTGAGGGTGTGACGGGCATCGGCGTGACCGCCGGCGCCTCGGCCCCTGAACTGCTGGTCGAAGAGGTGATCGACGCGCTGAAAGAGCGGTTCGACCTGACGATCGAGGAAGTCGAGACCGCGCAGGAAAACGTGGAGTTCAAGGTGCCCCGCGTGCTTCGGCAGGCGGGATGAGTGGCCCGGCCCCGATCCTGACCGGGTTTCGCCAAAGCGTTTATACCCGCGTAGTGCGGATCGCGCTGGCCGAAAAGGGCGTCGCCCATGACTATGAAGAGCACGACCCGTTCGCGCCGGATGCGCAGGGGCCGCATCCGTTTGGGCGCGTGCCGGTGCTGCGGCACGGCGACTTCCGGATCTACGAAACGGCGGCGATAACGGACTATATCGACCGGGCCTTTGACGGGCCCGCCCTGATGCCGGAAGGGGCCAGGCCCGCGGCGCGCGTGGCGCAGGTGATCGGGATCGTCGACGCCTATGGCTATTGGCCACTGGTGCGGCAGGTCTATTCCCATGCGGTTTATCGCCCGGCCCTGGGCGAGCCCTGTTCCAGCGACATCATCACCGAGGGGCTGGCCTCGGCGCCGCGTGTTCTGTGCGCGCTCGACAGCCTGGTCGAAGAGGGGCTTGTGCTGGCCGGTGGGTTCACCCGCGCCGATTGCCACCTTGCCCCGATGATCGCGGCCTTTTCTGATGCGCCGCAGGGGGCGGCGATGCTGGGGGATTTCCCGCGGCTCGCGGCGTGGTGGGCCGCGGCGCGCGAACGGCCAAGCGTGATGAGCACCCAAACGCCTCTTTCGCCGGGCGGGCCGGGCCGCTAGGTTGCCGGTGATCCGGTTCCGGGAGGTTATGCAATGTCGGTTCAGTTCCTGCTTACGGCGGTGGTCGTCTGCCTCGTGCCCGGGACGGGGGTGATTTACACGCTGGCGATGGGGCTGGGCCGCGGGCCGCGTGCGGCGCTGTGGGCCGCCTGGGGCTGCACGCTGGGGATTTTGCCGGCGATGGCAGCGGCGGTGCTGGGGCTGGCGGCGGTGCTGCATACCTCGGCCCTGCTCTTCCAGGTGGTGAAGTTCGCCGGCGTCGCCTATCTCTTGTGGCTGGCCTGGCAGGCGCTGAAAGCGGGTGGTGCGCTGAACGTGCGGGCCGAGCGGGGCGACGAGCCGGGCTGGCGCGTGGCGTGGCGGGCGGTGCTGATCAACGCGTTGAATCCGAAACTGTCGATCTTTTTCCTGGCGCTGCTGCCGCCGTTCCTGAGCGGCGATCCGGCGACGGCCACGCGCGAGATGGTGGCGATGGGGGCAGTTTTCATGGCGCTGACCTTCGGCATTTTCGTTCTTTACGGCCTGTTTGCCGCGCAGGCGCGGGCGCTGATCCTGGGCAATGGGCGGCTGATGGCCTGGGTCAACTGCGGCTTTGCCGCGATCTTTGCCGCGCTGGCGGGCCGTCTGGCGCTGGAGCGGGTGTGATGGGCGCGGCAGGCATACCGCGTGCAGCGCTGTGGCTGGGCCTGGCGGGCCTGTTGCCGTTCATCTGGGGCGCTGGCACGACGCTGATGCCCGAGTTGGGCGATGCGGCGCGTGAGGCGCTGGGCCAGCGAATGGTGGGGCCCTATGTGCAGCTGTTCTATGGCATGGTGATCCTGTCCTTCATGTCCGGCGTGTTGTGGGGCTTTGCCACGCGCGCCGAGGCGGGAGAGATCAAATGGTACGGGCTGTCGGTGATCCCGGCGCTGTGGGCGTTTTTCATGACGGGAGGCGGGCCCTACGGCGCGGGCCTGGCGCTGATCGCCGGGTTTGCCGGGCTTCTGGGGCTGGACTGGCTTTACTGGCGCGCGGGGCTGACACCGGAATGGTGGATGGCGTTGCGCGTGCCGTTGACGGCGGTAGTGATCGCCTGTCTGATGTTGGGAGTGATGGTGGCATGAGCGATGAACGCACGATCGCGGTCTATGACGAGCGCGCCGAGGATTACGAGAAGGCCAATGCGAAGCTTTATGAGCTGAAAGACCTCGAGGCCTTTGCAGGACGGCTGCCCGTGGGCGCTCGGGTGCTCGACCTGGGGTGCGGGCCGGGGTTCTACGCCGAGAAACTGGCCGAGTGGGGGTTCGAGGCGGATGCCACGGATGCTTCGGCCGAGATGGTGGGGAGGGCGGCGCGGCGACCGGGCGTGACCGCCTGGCAGGCGCGGTTCGACGAGCTGGGCGCCGAGGGCGCCTATGATGGCGTCTGGGCCAATTTCAGCCTGCTGCACCTGCCCAAATCCGAGATGCCGGACGTGCTGGCGCGTATCCGGCGCGCGGGCAAGCCGGGGATGGCGCTGCATGTCGGCCTGAAGATGGGCGAGGGCGAGGGGCCCGACAAGATCGGCCGGTTCTATGCCTATTACGGCGAGGAGGAACTGGTGGGTCTGTTGAACGCCGCCGGGTTCGAGGTGGTGTCCCGGCATTTCGGGACGGGCACCGGTCTGGATGGCAGCCCGTCGCGGCACATCATCGTATTAGCCATTGCAGAAAGCCCAACCGCATGAGTGATCTGGTTCTCTATTCGATGCCGTCTTCCGGCAACAGCTACAAGGTGCGCCTTCTGCTGGCGCTTTTGGGGCGGGACTACACCCATGTGCCGGTCGAGACGCAATCGGCAGAGATCGCGGCGGCGAAGGCCAAGGGCCAGTTGCCGCAGGGCAAGGCGCCGGCGCTGCACCTGGGGGACGGGGAAATCCTGACCGAATCGAACGCGATCCTGTGGTATCTGGCGCAGGGGAGCGGCTGGATCCCGCAGGACCCGCTGGCGCAGGCGCGGATGCTGGGCTGGATGTTCTTCGAGCAGAACCGGCATGAACCGGTGGTCGCGGTACGCGCATCGCTGCGCTGTTATCCGCACCTGGCGCAAGAAGCGACGGAGGCGCATATGGCCGAACTGCTGGACGCCGGGCACGCGATTTTGCAGATCATGGAAGAGGGATTGGGCGAGGCCCCCTATTTCGGTGGCGCGCGGCCCGATCTGGCCGATATCGCACTTTATGCCTACACCCACACCGCCGGAGAGCGCGGGGGCTTCGACATGGAGCGGTATCCGGGATTGCGCGCCTGGATCGAGCGGATCGCGGCGCTGCCGGGATATGTGGAACTGATGCCTGATGGCTGAGCTTTTCGCCTATACCGACGGAGCCTGTTCGGGCAATCCGGGGCCCGGGGGCTGGGGCGTGCTGTTGCGCGCGATGGAGGGCGAGCGCGTGGTGAAAGAGCGCGAGTTGAAGGGGGGCGAGCCCGAGACCACCAACAATCGCATGGAACTGCTGGCCGCGATCAACGCGCTGGAGGTGCTGGAGCGGCCCACGACGATCACCGTTGTGACCGACTCGGCCTATGTGAAGAACGGCGTGACCGGGTGGATTCACGGCTGGAAGCGTAATGGCTGGAAAACCTCGAACAAGAAGCCGGTGAAGAACGTCGAGCTATGGCAGCGGCTGGATGAGGCACGGGCGCGCCATGACGTGACCTGGGAATGGATCAAGGGCCATGCCGGCCATCCCGAGAACGAGCGCGCCGATGAATTGGCGCGCGCGGGGATGGCCCCCTACAAGGCCAACGGGCAATGAGTGCTGTCGCCGTTCTGGATTTCGCCGCGGTGCTGGTCTTTGCGTTGACCGGCGCATTGGCAGCGAGCCGGGCGCAGCTGGATATCGTGGGCTTTGCCTTTGTCGCCTGCCTGACGGCGGTGGGGGGTGGCACGGTGCGTGACCTGCTGCTGGACCGCAATCCGGTCTTCTGGGTGGCCGAGCCGACCTATATCGCGATCGCCTGCGCGGCGGCAGTGGTGGTCTTTTTCACCGCGCACCGGATGGAAAGCCGCTATCGCTGGCTGACATGGTTCGATGCGTTCGCGCTGGCCGTGGCGGTGCCCGCGGGCGTGAGCCTGGCGCTGGACATGGGCCAGAGCGCGCCGGTGGTGATCATCATGGGGATGGTGACGGGATGCCTGGGCGGGCTGATGCGTGACGTGGTCTGCAACGAGGTGCCGCTGGTGCTGAAGCAGGGTGAGCTTTATGCCAGTGCCGCGTTTGCCGGGGCCTGCGGCGCGGTCGCGGTGTCCGCTGCGGGGATGGGCGCGGCGGCGGCGCTGGTGGTTTGCGCGGGGCTTACGCTGGCGCTGCGCGCCGGGTCGGTCGGGCTGGGCTGGCGCCTGCCGGTCTACAAGGCGCGCGCGCCCAGGGAGTGACGGCCGCGCGCTATTTCTTCGGCCCGTAGGTTTCCCACAGCCAGATCAGCAGAAGCGCACCGAGGATGGCGCCGACGAAACCGGCGGCCATGCCCATGAGACCCAGGAGGATGCGCAGGATCAGGCCGCCGATGAGCGCGCCACCGATGCCGATGGAGATGGTGGTGATCATGTTTGTTTCGAGGTTCATCAGCCGCGTGGCGATGAAGCCCGCGGCGGCGCCGATGATGATGAGCCAGATGACGGCCATGGCGGCCTCCTTTGCTAGCGTTTGCGGTAATGGGTGGGCACGATGACAAGCGCGCCGATGGACGAGACGATGGCGTTGAGCCCCGGGCTGCCGAAGCCGATGCCGAACATCAGCCGCACGAAATAGAAGAGAAACGCGCCGCCCACGCAGATGATGATGGATTGAACATAGCCATTGCGGGTGAAGCCCGATTTCTCGGAGGCGTAGCCGATGATGCCGGCGATCACCACGGTGCCCATGATGGTGGGGAACATGACGTTCCTCCCTAGTCTAGTTGGGTGCCGGGCGGCAGGGGATTGCCGCGCAGGAACTCACCTGCATCCTGCGCCTTGCTGCCTGCCTTTTGCAAGCGTGTGATCTGTACCGCACCGTCGCCGCAGGCGATGGTGAGCGCATCGTCGAGCACCGCGCCGGGCTGGCCGCTGCCGGGGGCGAGGCGCGAGGCGAGCAGTTTCAGGCGCTGGCCGTCAAGCGCGCACCAGGCGCCGGGGAAGGGCGAGAGGCCGCGGATCTGGCGGTCGATCTCGGCCGCCGGGCGGGTCCAGTCAACGCGGGCCTCGGCCTTGTCGATCTTGGCGGCATAGGTGACGCCCTCTTCGGGCTGGGGTTCGGGGGTGAGCTGATCGAGGCGGTCCAGCGCCTCGGTGATGAGCGCGGCGCCCATCTGCGAGAGGCGGTCGTGCAACTGGGCGGTGGTTTCCGTGGCGCCGATGGGCGTGGCGCGGCGCAAAAGCACCGGGCCAGTGTCGAGCCCTTCCTCCATCTGCATGATGCAGATGCCGGTTTCGGTATCGCCCGCCATGATCGCGCGGTGGATGGGCGCGGCGCCGCGCCAGCGCGGCAAGAGCGAGGCATGGATGTTGAGGCAGCCCTGCGCCGGCGCATCGAGAATGGGTTTGGGCAGGATGAGGCCATAGGCGACGACGACGGCGACGTCGGCATGGAGCGCGGCGAAGGCCTGCTGTTCCTCGGGCGACCTGAGCGAGGTGGGATGTCGCACGGGCAGGCCGAGCTCTTCCGCGCGGGCCTGCACAGGGGTCGGGCGGTCCTTCTTGCCGCGCCCGGCGGGGCGGGGCGGCTGGCAGTAGACCGCGGCGATGTCGTGGCTGGCATCGGCCAGCGCGTCGAGCACGGGGACGGAAAACTCGGGGCTGCCCATGAAGATGATGCGCATGGCGGGTGTCCTTCGGGGGTGCCGGGCTGAAGCCCGGCCTACTGTGCCGGTTGGCGTAGGGCGGGGTTTAGCCCGCCTGTCCCGTCATTTCAATTTGCGCGCCCGCTTGATCAGCATGTCGCGTTTGAGTTTCGAGAGATTATCGAAATACATCCTGCCGTTCAGATGGTCGATCTGGTGCTGGACGGAGGTGGCCCAGAGGCCGACCAGGTCGCGCCGGTCCCACTGGCCGTGTTCGTTGAGAAAGCGCACGGTGACGCCGCGGGGGCGTTTGAGCCTGGCCGAGACGCCGGGCAGGTTGGGGCTGGCCTCGTCATGCTCGCGCATGACGGCGGAGGCGTCGATGATCTCGGGGTTGGCCATGCGAATGGGCTGACCGCGTTCGCGCGAGGCATCGACGACGGCCAGGCGCAGCATGACGCCGATCTGCGGCGCGGCGAGGCCGACGCCGGGCATCGCCTCCATCGTGTCGATCATGTCGTCCCAGGTGGCGCGGATCTCGTCGGTGATCTGGTCCACGGGCGCGGCGGGGGTGCGCAGGCGCTTGTCGGGCCAGGGGATGCAGGGGCGGACGGTCATGCGAGCGCCTTCAGGTAAGGGGTTTCCAGCGCGGCGCGCAGATCGGGTGCGATGTTGTCGAAATGCAGCTTACCGTTCAGGTGGTCGAACTCGTGCTGGATCACGCGGGCCTCGGCCCCGTCGAAATCGCCCATGTGTATATCGCCGGTCTCGTCCGTCCACTGCATGGTGACGGCGGTGTGGCGCTCGACCGGCACCGGCACGCCGGGCACCGAGAGGCACATTTCCTCCATCACCACGGGCACGCGCTCACAGGCCATGACGACCGGGTCGATCATCGCCATCGGGGTCTTCTCGCCCTCTTTCCAGGTCACGTCATAGACGAAGAGCCGCTTCATCACGCCCACCTGCGGCGCGGCGAGGCCGCGGCCCTGCGCATCGTACATGGTGTCGAACATGTCGCGGATAAGCGGGCGGAGATCTTCGTGCCCGACATGTTCGCAATGCTGCGAGAGGCGCGGGTCTGGCCATTTGAGGATCGGCAGGATGGCCATGCGGTCAGGCGCGCGCCTTCTCGCGCTTGAGCTTCTGCATCTTGCGGGTGATCATCTGGCGTTTCATTGCGCCGAGATAGTCGATGAAGAGCTTTCCGTTCAGGTGGTCGATCTCGTGCTGGACACAGGTGGCCCAGAGGCCGCCGAAATCCTCGCTCTGTTCGTTGCCGTCGCGGTCGATCCATTTCACCGTCACCTCGGCCGGGCGGGTGACATCGGCATATTGCTCGGGGATTGACAGGCAGCCCTCTTCATAGGTGTTCATCTCGTCTGACGCGGCCACGACCTCGGGGTTGAACATGACGATGGGGCGGGGTTTTTCGCCCTCTTCCTTGACGCAGTCGAGCACGATCAGCCGTTGCAGCACGCCGACCTGCGGTGCCGCCAGCCCGATACCGGGCGCGTCATACATGGTTTCAAGCATGTCGTCGGCCAGCGCGCGCAAATCGTCGCTGAGATCGGTCACGGGATCGCAGACCTTTTTCAGGCGCGGATCGGGGTGGATGAGAATGGGCCGTTTCATGGGGCTGATTTAGGCGATGCGGGCCGGTTCTGCAATGTTGCGGTGGGGCGCCGGCCCTGCGGGGCCGGAACCTTGTTGCCGCAAGTTATGCGCCGCGTCGGCGCCGTGGGGGAAAAAGTTCCCGAAATTTTTGAATATTGGTAATTTGTTCCAAAAACATCGTTAATAAATGAATTTCCTTCCATTCGGAAGGAAAGTATCGGAAAAGAAGTCTGCGCGCGGGATGCCGTTGTTTCCCGGCGCGTGTTGAGATTACTCTTCCCCGCAGCGCGTTCAAGGAGGCCCAAGTGAATTTCGACGAGATCATCGACCGCCACGGCACCCATTCTGTGAAATGGGACATGATGGAAAAACTCTATGGGGTTCCCGCCGAGGATGGCATCGCCATGTGGGTGGCGGATATGGATTTTCGCCCGCCGGAATGCATCCAGAATGCGCTGCAGGGCATGCTGGACCACGGGATTTATGGCTATTATGGCGATGATGCGTCCTATCGCGCGGCGATCCAGTGGTGGATGAAAACGCGCCACGGCTGGCAGATCGAGCCGGAATGGATTTTCACCACGCATGGATTGGTGAACGGCACAGCGATGTGCGTGGACACCTGGACCGATCCCGGCGACGGCGTGGTGCTGTTCACGCCGGTGTATCATGCCTTCGCCAAGGTCATTAACGCCAACAACCGCCGCGTGGTGGAATGCCCGATGGTCATCCGCGACGGGCGCTATGAGATGGATTTCGACAGCTACGACGCGATCCTGGATGGCAGCGAAAAGATGGTCATCCTGTGCAGCCCGCATAACCCCGGCGGGCGCGTATGGAGCAAGGCCGAGCTGGAGCAGGTTGCGGAGTTTGCGCGCAAGCATGACCTGATCCTGGTCAGCGACGAGATCCACCATGACCTGGTGATGCCGGGCCACACGCATATCCCGATGGCGACGATCGACGGGATCGCCGACCGGCTGGTGATGATGAGCGCGACGACCAAGACCTTCAACATCGCCGGCAGCCATTCGGGCAACGTGATCATCGCCGATGAAAAGCTGCGGGCCGAGTTCGGCGCGCGGATGATGGGGCTGGGGCTGTCACCGAACTCCTTCGGCCTGTTCATGGCCGAAGCCGCCTATAGCCCGGAAGGTGCGGCATGGGTGGATGCGCTCTGCGACTATCTTGATGGCAACCGCAAGGTCTTCGATGCCGGCATCAACGCGATCCCGGGGCTGCAGTCGATGAACCTCGAGGCGACCTACCTGGCCTGGGTGGATTTCGAAGGCACCGGCATGGCGCGCGAGGAGTTTACCGAGCGCGTTCAGAAAAACGCGCGGATCGCACCGAACCACGGGCCGACCTTTGGCACCGGCGGCGAAAATTTCCTGCGGTTCAACCTGGCCACGCCGCGTAGCCTGGTCGAGCAGGCGGTCGAGCGTATGCAGAAAGCCTTTGGCGATCTCCAGTAAGGGGCCCCGCGCCGCGGCTACTGGTGTTCGATCAGGCCGATCGGTGCGTCGTCTTCGCGGGCGAAATCGAGCGGGGCGCTGTCATGCGCCTGGGTGGAGCGCTTGTACTCATAGCGCATTTCGCCGTTCTCTTCCTCGGACGCGATGACCAGGCATTGCGCGGTATGGCGGCTGCCATCGTAGATGTCGACGAGGCCGCGCATGTGCGGCGCGTCCTCGGCATCGAGCGCGAAACCGTCTTTCCAGACGCGCAGCACCGGATAGGTGTCCTCGCCCACCTGCACCCGCAGGCGGGCGTTCTTCCTTGCCGCCAGTTTCCGCGCCTGCGCGAGACCCTCGCGCAACTCATCCGTCAGAAAATCCGTCATCAGCCCATCCCCATTGGTCTTGGGTCAAGTCTGGAGCGAAATGGTTAACAGTCAAGTAAAGCTTTGATGAAACAGACCGTTTCCGGCGCGGTACTCTACGTATTGTGGTCTTCGACCAAGTCGACACCTGCCACGGGGCGAAGCACATGGGGTTTTGCCGGGTCGTAAAGTGCCGAATCCGAGAAATCATGCGATTCGGCCAGGGCCGGACCGACGAGGATCAGCGCGGTGCGGGTGATCTTGGCCGCGCGGACGGATTTGCGGATGTCCGAAAGCGTGCCGCGAATGATCTGCTGGTCGGGCCAGCCGACGCGATAGGCCACCACCACCGGGCAGTCGGGCCCGTAATGCGGGACCAGCTGGCGCTCGATCTCGCGCATGTTGCGCACGGCCAAGTGGATGGCCAGTGTCGCGCCGGTGCGGCCGAAATTCTCCAGCGTTTCGCCCGCCGGCATCGAGGTGGATTGCATCGACATGCGGGTGAGCACGATCGACTGCGCGATCTCGGGGATGGTCAGTTCCTGCCCGATGGTGGCGGCAGCGGCGGCATAGGCCGGCACGCCGGGCACGATCTGGTAGTCGATACCATCCGCCTTCAATCGCCGGATCTGCTCGGCGATGGCACCGTAAAGCGAGGGGTCGCCGGAATGCACCCGGGCCACGTCCTGTCCCTTTTCATGCGCCCTGACGATTTCGGCATGGGTGTCGTCAAGCGTCATCGGCGCGGTGTCCAACACCCGCGCACCTTCGGGGGCGCAGGCGACGACTTCGGGCGGAACCAGTGAGCCGGCATAAAGGCAGACCGTGCATTCCGAGATGATGCGCTGGGCCTTCAATGTCAGCAGTTCGGGATCGCCCGGACCGGCGCCGATGAAATAGACGGTCATGGTTCAGCTCCCTTTCTTCATCTTGCCGGAAATACTCCGGGGGTCCGGGGGCAGCGCCCCCGGGTTTGCGGGCCGGGCAAGATCGCCGTCGATCTTGCGGGCATAACCGCGCGGCGTGAACATGCGCGGGCCTTCGCCCAGCCGGGCAAGGCGCGAGTTCGATGAGCCGACCAGTACCACGGTCAGCATGTCAACTTCATCCACCTGCAAATCTTCGAGGCGGCGATAGCGTACCTGTTCCTCGGGCCGGCCGAGGTTGGAGGCGAGCATGACCGGCGTGTCGGCGGGGCGATGTTGCAGAAGGATGTCGCGCGCCTCGGCCAAAAGCGTGCGGCGGGTCTTCGAGACCGGGTTGTAGAAGGCGATGACGAAATCGCCCTCGGCCGCAGCATGCAGGCGGCGGAGGATATCCTCGCGCGGGGTGAGCAGGTCACTGAGCGAAATGGTGCAGAAATCATGGCCCAGCGGCGCACCGGCGCGGGCGGCAGCGCCTTGCAGGGCCGACACGCCGGGCGAGCAGACCACCTCGACCCGTCGGGCGGCGTCGGAGACGCCGTGCTCGTCCGGGCCGCGATCCAGGAGTTCGAAGACGAGCGCGCCCATCGCGTAGATACCCGCATCGCCCGAGCAGACCAGCGCGACGTTTTTGCCAAGGGCTGCCTGTTCCAGCGCGTAGCGGCAGCGTGCTTCTTCCCCGCCCAGCGGGAAGTCCGAGCGTTTCTTGCCGGCGGCGAGCGGGCCCAGAAGGTCGATATAGAGGCCGTAGCCCACCAGTTCCTCGGCCTGCGCCACGAGGCGCGAGACCTCGGGCGTGCGCCAGGAGGGCTGGCCGGGGCCGATGCCGACGACCGAGAGGCGGCCTCGGGAGCGTCCGGCAAGCTGCGTCATCGGCTCATCCGCGCGGGTGAGCGCGCAGGTGCAATTGGCGGTTTTCCGTTTCGCCACATGCAGAGTGCCGCCGATGGCCAGCGCCGCGGCCTCGCTGACGCCATGGGTGCCGACTTCGGCAAAAACAACGTCCGAGGGGTTGGCGAGATGGGGTGTCTGCGCGTCCAGTTCGGCGGCCGTGAAGACGCGGAACGGCACGCCCAGGCGACGGGCCACGTCGTTCATCGCGGGTTCATCGGCCTTGAGATCGAGCGAGGCGACACAGGCGATGGCCCCGGGCGCGATGTTGTTCTGCGCCAGCGTGTGGGTGACGAGCTGCCACATCTCGTCCGGGTCGGCATTGCGGGCGCAGCCGAGGCCGAGGGCGTAGCGCTGTGGATGATAGACGAGCCGTTCGTCGCCCCCTTGCGCGGGCGCCTCGCTGACCAGGAGCTCGACATCGGTGCCGGTTTCATCGAGGCCGAAGATGTTGTCGCCGGTGATCTTGAGGCCCGCGCCGTTGAGCAGTGCGGACATCACCGGCTTGGCATCGCCGGGATTGGCGAGGCGGTACCCAGCTGGCGGCTCATCGAGCGCGGCGCCCATGGCGATGTCGCCCGCGGTGGTGACAGCGGGGGTGGCGCCGATCTCGGCGGCAATGCGCGCGGCCAGCCGGTTGGCGCCGCGATGGCCGCCCAGCAGCGGCACGACGACCGCGCCGTCATCGGAGACCGAAAGCACCGGCGGCTCAGAGGTCTTGTCGGCCAGCATCGGCGCCACGGCGCGGATGAGGATGCCGGAGGCGCAGACGCCGATGATGGGCGTGCCGGCGGAAAAGAGATCGCGGGCGTGGTCGAGCGCGTTGGGGAAGAAGGCATCGGCCTTTAACACGCGGTTTTCGCGGCCATGCACGGGGGCACCGAGAAAGGCGGCGAGGCGGTGGGCGAGCGGTTCGCCCGCGCGGTTGAGGCAGAGAATGACGGGTGTCACAGCCATGGGTCGGCGCCTTTCGTGACGAGGATCATGGAGAAATAGGGGGCGTTGGCGGGGGCGTCGGCGAGCGGCATGGCGCGTTCGTCGGCCAGCGTGGCGCGTTCGATATAGTGGGCTTGGGCGGTGAGCCCCATGCCCTCAAGCAGCGCGTGGATGCGGGGCATGTGGCGGCCGAGCTTCATGATGGCGAAGCTGTCCGATTGCGAGATACGTGCGCGCAGCGCGTCGTCAGGCAGGGGCGCGGGCAGGATGGTCAGGACCTCGTTGCGGGCCGAGAGCGGCAGGCCGATGCGCGAGGCGGCGGCCATGACCGAGGAGACGCCGGGGACGACCTCGACCGTGTAGCGATCCGAGAGCCGCGCGTGCAGGTACATGAAGGAGCCGTAGAAGAACGGATCGCCTTCGCACAGAAGTGCGACGTCCTGGCCGAGATCGAGCGCCTCGGCGATCCTCTGGGCGCCAAGGTCATAGGCGGCCTGGGCCGGAGCGCGGTCGCGGGTCATGGGGATTTCCATGACGATTTCATGCGTGCCGTCGGCAATGTGGGCGGCGGCGATGGAGCGCGCAAAGCTTTCGGTGCCGGGCAGGGCCGGGTAGGCCACCACCGGGCAGGCGGCGATGAGGCGGGCGGCCTTGAGCGTCATCAGATCGGGATCGCCGGGGCCGAGGCCGACGCCGTAAAGGGTGCCTGGAGTACTCATCGTTTCACCAGGCTCCATTGCGTGACCGGCATGAGCGGGCGCCAGCCGGTGCGGGGCCCGACGGGTTCGGCCCGCGCGACCGAGAGTTTCACCAGCTGGCCGCCATGTTTCTTGTGCAGCTGGAGCAACACGGCTTCGGATTCGAGCGTGACCGCGTTGGCGACGAGCCGGCCGAGTGGGCGCAGGGCGGCCCAGGCGGCCTCGAAGGTTTCGATACTCAGCCCGCCGCCGATGAAGATGGCATCTGGGGCTTCAAGGCCGGTGAGAGCCTCGGGCACGCGGCCGTCGAGCAGGTGCAGCCGGGGCGTGCCAAGCGCCAGCGCGTTGGCTGCGGCCATGTCGCGACGATCGGGGCGCGGTTCGATGCCGATGGCGCGGGCATAGCGGGCGCTGCGCATCCATTCGATGGCGACCGAGCCGCAGCCGCAGCCGATATCCCATAGAAGCGCCCCGCGCATCGGCATGAGCTTGGAAAGCGTTGCGGCGCGGACCTCCTGCTTGGTCATGGTGCCGTCGGAGCGGAACATGTCGTCGGGCAGGCCGGGCACGCGGGGCAGGAGCGCCGCATCGGGGGCCGCGATGCATTCGACGGCGAGCGTGTTGAAGGCGGGCACGGTGTGTGACCAGTTTTCGGCAATGCCGTCGAAGCGTTGTTCGTCGGCGCCGCCCATGCTGGCCAGTACGGTCATGCGCGATTTGCCGAAGCCCCGTTCGGTCAGGAAGCGGGCGATCTGCGCCGGCGTCTCGGCGCCGGTGGTCAGGATCAGAAGCCGCGCGTCGGGCTGGATGAAGGCGATCATCTGCTCGACCGGGCGGCCATGCACGGTGAGCGTTTCCAGATCGGCCATCGACCAGCCCATGCGGGCCGAGGCGAGCTGAAACGCGGAGAGCTGCGGATGAAAGATGATTTCCGCGGGGTCGATGCTGCGCCCGATGCGGGCGCCGACCGAGAACCACAGCGGATCGCCGGTGGCGAGCACGACGACACGCTTGCCCTTGTAGGATTTCAGCGTGTCGATCAGCGCATCGAAGGGCGAGGGCCAGGCGACGCGCTGGGCGGTGATGCTGTCGGAGAGCGTATGGTGGCGGTCACCGCCGATGATGATCTCGGCGGCTTCGACCACGGCGCGGGTGGCAGGCGTAAGCCCGTCAAGGCCGTCTTCGCCGATGCCGACGATATGCAGCCATGGATCAGTCATTGCGGGCTTCCTCGGGCAGGCCGGCGGCCAGCGCGTTGACAGCGGCCGAGGCGATGGCAGAGCCGCCGCGCCGGCCTCTGAGCGCCACGAAATCGCAGCCGCGCGGGTTGGCGGCCAGTTCGGCCTTGGATTCGGCTGCGCCGACGAACCCTACGGGGAAGCCGAGGATCACCGCAGGTTTCGGCGCGCCCTCGTCGAGAAGTTCGAGGAGGTGAAACAGCGCGGTGGGCGCGTTGCCGATGGCCACGACCGCGCCGTCGAGGCGATCGGCCCAGAGCTCGACCGCGGCGGCCGAGCGGGTGTTGCCGATGCCGGCGGCCAGGGCCGGGGTCTTTGCATCGTTGAGCGTGCAGATCACCGGGTTTTCGGCAGGCAGGTAGCGGCGGATGATGCCGGCGGCGACCATTTCGCAATCGCACAGGATGGGCGCGCCCGATTGCAGGGCGGTATGGCCAGCCTCGAACGCGAGCGGCGAGAAGGCCAGGCGATCGGCGACCTCGACCATGCCGCAGGCGTGGATAAGGCGGATCGCCAGCGATTGCAGCCCCGGCGGAAAACGGTCGAGCCGGGCTTCGCGGCGGACGGTGGCGAAGCTCATCTCGTAAATGCGGCTTGGGTTTTTCTCGTAGGGGCGCAAGGCGGCGTGGTCCTGGGTTTCGCGGGCAGGACCGGGGGCGCCGCCCCCGGACACCCGAGGTATTTGGGGTCAGATGAAGTTCGGATCAGTGCTTGTGCCGACGCGCGCTTTCGGGGCCGTGCGGATGTTTGGCATGCGGGTAGACCGGGTGGTGGTGATGGTCATGATCGTGGGCGTGGTGGTGGCCGTGATCATGCCCGTGTTGATGGCCATGATCGTGGCCATGATCGTGGTCATGGTGGTGATCATGATCGTGGTGGTGATGATCCATGTCGAGGCGGCATTCGCCGGTGCAGAACGTATCGCAGAGTTTGCAGTCGGCAACGTTGGAGCCCGGGGCATTGGCGCCCTGGCCTTCGACATGGTGGTGATGGCTTTCCTGCACGGCGCCGACCTCGGCCTCGAAGCCCAGCACCTGGGTGCGGTATTTGCACATCACGCAGGTGGGCGGCGGCACATCGGCGAAGGCCGGATGCGAGGCGCGTTCCTCGGCGGTGATTTCGCGGGTTTCGCCGTTTTCCAGAGCCAGGACCTGGGTCCGGTAGGCGCAGGTGCCGCAGTTGGGCGGTGGGGTCTGGCTGAGCTGTTCGGTGACGCGCTCGGCGAAGGTTTCGATCACCTTGGGGTGGTCGCCCAGGTAGCCCGCCTTGACGAACTGGATGCCGGGATGCGCGGCCGCGACCTGATCAGTAAATCCGTAGATGCGGTCGATCAGGATGCCGGTGAAGAGGAAATAGGGAAAAACGACAATACGCTTGTAGCCCAGTTTGGCGGCGTGTTGCAGGCAAGGCTCGACCAGCGGGAAAGTGACGCCGGAATAGCCCACTTCGAGCCAGCCGAAGCCCATCCCCTCTTGCAGGAGGCGGGCGATCTTGGCGACGTTGCCGTTGGCATCTGGGTCGGAAGCGCCGCGGCCGATGACGACGAGGCAGGTTTCCTCAATCGGAACCTCGCCCTGTTCGGCGTTTGCCTGGTCCACGGCTGCCTGAATGCGGGCACCGGCGGCGGCGATCATTTTCGGATCGACCCCCAGTTCGCGGCCGTAGGTGACGTCGATCCCGTGCTGGGTGGCGTAGGTGTTCAGAACGGTGGGAATATCGTTCTTGGTGTGCATGGCGGCAAAGAGCATGCCGGGCACCGCGAGGATGCGATCGCAGCCCTTGTCACGCAGCTTGTCGAGGCCGACGCGGATCACCGGGTTGGCGAATTCGAGATAGCCGTATTCTACCTCCCACTCCTGCGGGAAGTGGGCGGGCAGTTTCTCGGCCAGCACGGCGAATTCATCGACCGCCGCCTGGGAGCGGGAGCCGTGGCCGCAGATCATCACACCGATTTTCGACATTGTCTTCATGCCTCCTGCAGGTCGCCTTCGGCCTCTTCGCCCTCGTCCTCGGGCGCCTCTTCACGGCTGGCCTTCTTGTCCTGCGCCGCTTTCCACAGCCCGATGGCGATGGCCGCGCCGATGGCGGCGGCGCCGAGCCAGTGACCGTGGCCTGCGACCTCGGCCAGGTGGCCGGGATGGGCCTGCGCGGCAGAGGCCAGAAGGGTGGCGAGAAGAGTGGTGAAGATGCGCATGTCGGTCCCCCGTGGTGGTTCAGCCTGGCCCGAATGCCGAAAGCGGACCGGTGGCATGCACCGGGCCTGACGACGCTGCAATCGGCCCCCGGTTTGGGTCGGCCCCCTGAACAGCACACCTTTCCGGCCCTTGATCGGGCTTCGTCAGGGGTTGGTATAGGCAACGGCCGAGGGGCGCGCAATTCCCAATCCGCCGCAGGGGCGGCGCTTTGCGACATGTGCGCGGATGCACGACGTGCTGCGCGTTGGGGCGGAGTTGGGACCGGGGGCTTTCAGACATAGATCACGAAAAAGAGAGTGACGGAGGCGCGCAATGGGCCAGCTTGTGCATGGCGAGTGGCAGACGGGGTGGTACGACACCAGCGAGACCGGCGGAGCGTTCAAGCGCAGCACGTCGGGATTTCGCAACTGGATCACGCCCGATGGCAGCGCGGGACCGAGTGGTGAGGGCGGGTTTGCCGCCGAAAGCGGGCGCTATCACCTTTATGTCTCATATGCCTGTCCATGGGCGCACCGGACGCTGATCTTTCGCGCGTTAAAGGGGCTGGAGGATCATATCGGCGTGTCGGTTGTGCATCCCGACATGCTTGAGGATGGCTGGAGTTTCGACAGCGGTTTCGACGGTGCGACCGGCGACAGGCTTTATGAACTGGCGTATGCGCGGGACATCTATACCAAGGCTGATCCCGACGTGACGGGCCGGGTGACGGTGCCGATCCTGTGGGACGCCCAGCGCGAGACAATCGTGTCGAACGAAAGCGCCGAGATCATTCGGATGTTCAATTCGGCCTTCGATGCGATTACCGGCAACACCGACGATTATTGGCCCGAGGAGATGCGCCGGGAGATCGAGGCGGTGAACGCGCGCATCTATGACACGGTGAACAACGGGGTCTACAAGGCCGGGTTCGCCACCACGCAGGCGGCCTATGACGCGGCGGTCGTGCCGCTTTTCGACACGCTGGACTGGCTGGAGAAGCGCCTTGCCGGGAACCGTTACCTGATGGGTGAGCGGATCACCGAGGCGGACTGGCGGCTGTTCACGACGCTGGTGCGGTTCGATTCGGTCTATCACGGGCATTTCAAGTGCAACCGGGCCAAGCTGATCGAGTATCCGAACCTGTGGGCCTATACGCGCGAGCTGTATCAATGGCCGGGAGTGCGCGAGACGGTGCATATGGAACATATCACGCGTCACTATCACTACAGCCACGACTCGATTAACCCCAATCGCATCGTGCCGATCGGACCACGCCCGGACTTCGAGGCGGCGCATGGGCGGGGCGCCATGCGGTTTTGAGCGCATCGGGCTTGTCTTGCCGCGTGGAATCGTTTTGAAACGCGCGAAGCACGACAGGCGCGGAGGCGACATGACCACCTGGATCACGATTTGCGATACCTGCAAGCGCGAAGGCTGGGAGGCCGAACGCGACGGCGCGCCGGATGGCGAGAAGCTGGCCGCGCTGATCGAGGCGGCGGCAGAGGGCCGCGCAGTGAAAACGCGGCGGGTGTCCTGTACCATGGGATGCGAGCGGGCCTGCAACGTGATCGTGCAGGCGCCCGGAAAGATCGGCTATTCGCTGGGCAAGTTTGAGCCTGTGGATGCGGATGCGCAGGCGATCGTCGACTATGCCGAGATGCACGCGGAAACCGAGACGGGCCAGGTGCCCTTCCGCCAGTGGCCGCAGGGGGTGAAGGGTCATTTCGTGTCGCGCCAGGTGCCCGTGCCGCAGGCCGAGACTGAATGAGCGGCGCCCGCGATCATGGCGGGGGTGTCGATGCGGCGGTGGCGCGCTGGGGCGGCACGCGCGACGGGTGGATCGACCTGTCAACTGGGATCAACCCGGTGCCGTATCCCGTAGGTGCTTTTCCGGACATGGCCTGGACGGCCCTGCCCGATGCGGGCGCGCAGGCAAGGCTGATCGCGGCGGCGCGGGCGTTCTGGAGCGTGCCGGAGGGGCTGGAGATCGTGGCGGCGCCCGGGGCGTCGGCGCTGATCGCGGCGCTGCCGGGGTTGCGCCAGGCCGGACGGGTCGAGATTCCCGGGCCGACCTATAACGAGCACGAAGCGGCCTTCCGCAATGCCGGTTGGGAAATTGGCCGGGGCGGGTCGGCGAAGGTGGTCGTGCATCCCAACAACCCGGACGGGCGGTGGTACGGGTCCGGGGACCTGACCGCGGAGTTCTGCGTAATCGACGAAAGCTTCTGCGATGTTGCGCCGGAGCGGTCGCTGGTGGCGCAGGCCGGTCCGGGCCGGGTGGTTCTGAAAAGCTTTGGCAAGTTCTGGGGGCTGGCCGGGATGCGGCTGGGCTTTGCTATCGGCGTACCGCAGGACATGGCGCGGCTGCGCGAGCGGCTGGGGCCATGGGCGGTGTCGGGCCCGGCGCTGGAGCTGGGCGCGCGGGCGCTGGAGGACCGTGGCTGGGCCGAGGCGACGCGCGCGCGTCTGGCGCGCGACGCGGCGCGGCTGGACGGCCTGATGACGCCGCATGGGGCCTTGGTGGGCGGTACCGACCTGTTTCGCCTGTACAAAGTGGCTGATGCGGCTGCGTTCCAGGCGCGATTGGCCGAAGCCCATATCTGGAGCCGGATTTTTCCCTATTCCGCAACCTGGCTGCGCCTTGGCCTGCCGGCGCCGGAGCACTGGGCGCGGCTGGAGGCTGTGCTGTGAGCCTTGTGCTAGGCCTGATCCTGGATGCGCTTTTTGGTGAGCCGAAAGCGATCTGGGACCGGGTGCCGCATCCTGCGGTGCTGATGGGGCGCGCGGTGGGATGGTGCGATGCGCGGTTCAACCGTGGTCCAGCCCGGCGGGCAAAGGGCGTGGCCGTGATGGCCGGGCTTGCCATTGCCGCCATTCTGCTGGGCCGGATGATCGGTGCGCTGGGATGGGTAGCCGAGGCGCTGGTGCTTGCGGTGCTGGTGGCGCAACGGTCGCTGGTCGACCACGTGCAGGCGGTGGCCGATGCGCTGCGCCTGTCGTTGGCCGAGGGCCGGCGGGCGGTGGCGATGATCGTGGGGCGCGATACCGGTGAAATGGATGAGCCCGCAGTGGCGCGCGCCGCGATCGAAAGCGCGGCTGAGAATTTCAGCGATGGGGTGCTGGCACCGGTTGTCTGGTTTGCGGTGGCGGGCCTGCCGGGGCTGTTGCTGTACAAGATCACCAACACCGCTGACAGCATGATCGGATACCGCACCGAGCGGCACGAGGCCTTCGGCTGGGCGGCGGCAAGGTTTGACGACGTGCTGAACGTGATCCCCGCGCGGCTGACGGCGGTGCTGATCGCGGGGCTCTACGGGATTTGGGAGGCGTGGCGCGAGATCGTCGCGGATGCGCGGCTGCACCGCTCGCCCAATGCAGGCTGGCCTGAGGCGGCGATGGCGCGTGCGTTGGGCGTGGCCCTGTCGGGGCCGCGGGCCTATGAAGGCGAGATGCGTGAGTTCGCCTGGGTGAACGGAGCGGGGCGCCGCGACACGGGACCGCGCGATATCGAGGCGGCCTGCGCCGTGCTGTGGCGGGTGTGGGCGGTGATGCTGGCGCTGGCGGTTCTGGTCTGGATTTTCTGACTGGCGCAGGCGCGGCAAGCTGCTAGGGTTCCAGCCGTTGTTTTATTGATCCTAGAGGTGCGCATGCGTGTTCTGCCGATTCTTGCCGCGATTTTTCTGAGTGCGTCGCCTGGTGCAGCGCAGACGCCCTGTGGCGGCAGTTTCGCGGGGTTCGTTCAGGATCTGAAAGCCGAGGCGATGGCGAAAGGCCATGCGTCGGCCACGGTCGAGAAGTTCTTTGCCAGTGTTCGGCAGGACGGCAAGGTTCTGGCGGCGGACCGCAAACAAGGTGTGTTCCAGATGGATTTCACCGCGTTCGCGCGGCGGCTGATTTCTTCTGGTCGGTTGAACACCGGACGGGCCAAGGCGCGGGAATATGCCCATGTGTTCGACGAGATCGAGCAGCGCTATGGCGTGTCTCGCGGCGTGCTTCTGGCGTTCTGGGCGTTCGAGACGGATTACGGCGGCTTCCAGGGCAATTTCAACACGCTGAATGCGCTGGTGACGCTGGCGCATGATTGCCGCCGTCCGCATCTGTTTCGCCCGCAGATATTCGCGGCGCTCGAGCTTTACGAACAGGGCGATTTCAGCCCGACCAAGACAACGGGCGCCTGGGCGGGCGAGATCGGCATGGTGCAGATGCTGCCCAAGGATATCATCGAAAACGGCGTGGATGGCGATGGCGACGGGCACGTGCGGCTGAAGACCTCGGCGCCCGATGCGCTGATGTCGGGGGCGAAGATGTTGAGCCACCTGGGATGGCGGGCAGGCGAGCCGTGGTTGCAGGAGGTTGTGCTGCCCACGGACCTGGATTGGTCGAAAACCGGGCTGGAGACGCAGAAGACCGCCGCGGACTGGGCCGCGCTGGGGGTGAAGCCGCGTCAGGGGGCGCTGACCGATGGCTTGCCTGCCTCGGTCATCATTCCGCAGGGGCGGTTCGGGCCTGCCTTTCTGGCCTATCCGAATTTTCGCGTCTATTTCGAATGGAACCAGAGCTTTACCTATGTTCTGACCGCGGCCTATTTCGCCACGCGGCTGGAAGGGGCGCCGGTTTTCGAGCCGGGCAATCCCGAACCGGGCCTGTCCGGCGATCAGATGAAAGCGCTGCAGACCAAACTGGCCGAGCGTGGCTATGACGTGGGCGGGATCGACGGGATCCTGGGCGCGGGCACGCGGGCAGCGGTACGGGACATACAGGCCAAGCTGGGCCTGCCGGTAGACGGCTGGCCGACGGCGGCGTTGCTCGGACGGCTGTGAGGCCGCCCGAAGCATTCGATTGCGTCAGCCAGAAGCCGACGAGAAGCCCGCATCGAGTGCCGACAGGATCGTCTGCACGTCATCGGCTGTCAGCACCAGGGGTGGCGACAAGATGATGTTGGGCCCCGAGACGCGCACCATGGCGCCGGTCTGGTAGGCGACCTCCTGCACGGTGCCGATGGTTTTCTTGTCGATCGGTGTCTTGGTGGCGCGGTCCGAGACCAGTTCCATCGCGCACATCAGCCCGTGGCCGCCGCGCACGTCGCCGATAACCTCGTGTTTTTCCTGCAAAGCCAGCATTCCCTTATGCAACTCGGCTCCGCGGGCGGCGGCGTTTTCGGGCACGTTCAGGCGCTTGGTCTCAGTAAGGCAGGCCAGCGCCGCGGCGGCGCCGACCGGATGGCCGGAATAGGTGTAGCCGTGGCCAATCGCGGCCTTGCCGGTTTCGTCCTGTTCGAAGGTTTCGGCGACATGTTCCGCGATCATCACCGCGCCGAAGGGGAAATAACCGTTGGTGATGGCCTTGGCGGTGCACATCATGTCGGGCTGCACGCCCCAGTGGCGGCTGCCGGTCCAACTGCCGGTGCGGCCGAAGGCGGTGATCACCTCGTCGGCGATAAGAAGGATGCCGTTTTTCGAGCAGATCTCGCGCACGCCGGGCATGAAGCTTTCATGCGGGGGGATGACGCCGCCGGCACCGAGGATCGGTTCCATGATGAGCGCGGCGATCGTGCCGGCGCCCTGGAAGGCGATCTCGTCCTCGAGCGCCTGCAGGCAGAGCTGGGCGAGGCGCGCGGGATCGGTTTCGTTGAACGGGTTGCGATAGGTGTAAGGCGCCGGGATGTGGAAGCAGCCGGGCAAGAGCGGCTCATACGCGGTGCGGAAATTGGCGTTGCCATTGACCGATGCGCCGCCGAAATGGGTGCCGTGGTAGCCTTTTTTCAGGCTGAGATACTTGGTGCGCGCGCTGTCGCCGCGGATCTTGTGATACTGCCGGGCCAGTCGCAGCGCGGTTTCGACGCTGTCGGAGCCGCCCGAAGTATAAAAGGCGCGGGCGAGGCCATCAGGAGCGAAGAAATCGCGCAGCTCCTCGGCCAGTTCGATCACACAGTCATTCGTGGTGCCACGGAAGATTGAGTAATAGGGCAGTCGGTCGAGCTGGGCCGAGATGGCATCCTTGACCGGCTGGCAGGAGAACCCGAGATTCACGTTCCAGAGCCCGCCCACGCCATCGACCACGGTGTGGCCATCGACATCGGTGATGGTCACGCCCTCGGCGCCGGTGACGATGGTGGGCGGGTTGGCCAGGCTGTCGGCGGGATGCGCCATTGGATGCCAGAGGGAGCGCGCGTTCTTCTCTTTGAGGAAATTGCCGTCTTTCATGTGAATTCTCCCTTATTGAAGGCCGAGGAGGCGGAGCGCCTCGGCGTAACTGGTGCCCGGGCGGGCAACGTCGAAATGAACTGTTGGCAGGCCGACCGCGATGGCGCCGTCGACATTGCGCTTCTGGTCATCGACGAAGACGCAATCGGCGGCGGGCAGCCCTAGCTGATCCAGCACCTCGGCATAGGCGCGCGGATCGGGTTTGAGGACCTTGGTATAAGTGGCATCGACGATGACGTCGAAATCGGAAAGGAACGGCAGCTTGTCGCGGAAGTCGGCGCCGTAGAAAAGATCAAGCTCGTTCGACAGGATGGCAAGGCGGATACCGGCAGACTTGCACTGGGCGATGGCATTGCGGAACTCCGGGCGGATCACCGCATCGGGGTCGGCGCCGCGGGCGGCGCGGACGAATTGGCTCATCTCGGTCCAGTCCTGGCCCAGGAGCGCGCCCACCTCGCGCGTGCGTTCGCGCCAGTAGTCGCGCTCGGATATTTTGCCCGCCTGCATCGCCTGCCAGAGGCCGTCGGTTTCGGGATGAAATGGGCCCTGCCAGGTGAGCGTGCCGGGGCCGAGGCCCAGGGCGCGCTCGGTCAGGTCGTGGGTTTCAAACAGCGTGCGGGTGACGACACCGCCGAAATCGAGGATCAGGGCGCGGGTTGTCATGCGGCCTCCTCGCGCTGGAAGCCATCGGGCAGGAAGCCGCCCATCAGTCGGGTGAGGCGCAGGGCATGGTGGCGGAGTTCGCGCTGGATGAGGGCCTGGTGATTACGGGACATGCGGGCGGTGGGGGCGGCCACGGCGATGGCGCCGATGACGTGAGACTGGGCGTCGAAGAGGGGCATGGCATGGGAATGCACGTCGTCTTCGAAGCCGCCGATGTTCTGGGCCATGCCGCTGGTCCGCACATCGGAAAGCGTGGCGCGGATCTTGCCGGGGTCGGTTTCGGTGTGCGGCGTGCGTTTTTCGAGCGGGCGAGACAGGATTTCGTCAACGAATCCCGCCTCGGAGAAGGCGAGAGTCGCAAGACCAGAGGAGGTGTTGTGGAAGGTCAGCACCTCGGCGTCCTCCATCGTGACGCGGGTGCCGTGCTGGGGCGAATAGGCATAAGCCACGGTGACGAGCGTATCGCCGTGCAGCATAGAGACATGCGCGGTTTCGCCGGTGGCCTGCGACAGATCGGCCAGCACCGCTTGCGCCAGATCACGGGTGGGAACGGCGGCTTCGCGCAGGGCGGCGAGGCGCAGAAAGGCGGGCCCGAGCCGGTATTCGCGGCCTGCGCCGGTCTGTTCGACGAATCCCTGCGCCTGCATTTCCGTCAAAAGCCGGTGCACCGTTGCCTTGTTCAGCCCCGACAGGCGGGCCATCTCGCTCAGCCCGATGGTGCTGCGAGATCGGTTGAAAAAGCTCAACAAAGACAGGGCTTTGGTGACGGTTCCCATGGGTGTTTGCACAAGGCTCCCGGTTGTTTTTCTTTGCGTTGAAGTGGTGAATTCGTTTCACCTGTTAAATGTGTTGACAGACTCGAGCGCGGTCTGTCAATCTGTTTTAGAACCGTTGGTTTGAATAATGAACCGGTCCGAACGAGGCCGACACACAGGGAGAGCTGATATGAAAGCAAGCAAGCTTCTGGGCGGGGCGCTGGCCCTTGCCATGACCGCAATGGGCGGGGCCGCGATGGCCGAATATCCCGAAAAGCCGGTGAACTTCATCGTGCCGTGGCCGCCGGGTGATCTGGAGGATGTGCTGACCCGGATGATCGCCGAGGACTTCCAGGCCGAGTACGGCGTGGCAGCGGCGGTTGTGAACAAGCCGGGCGGCGGCGGCGGCCCGTTCCCCGGTGCGATCGAAGTGGCGAGCGCGCCCGCCGATGGCTACACGATCGGCAGTTTCGTGATCGGCGTGCCGGTGGTGGGTCACCAGATCGGCATCGACGAACTGACGCCCGCGAAATTCGACCCGCTGGGCATTTTCCTGACCTATCCCTTCGTCATCGCAACCTCCGGTGACGCGCCATATTCCAGCATGGACGAGCTGGCGGCCTATGCGAAAGAGAACGACGTAGCGCTGGGCCATTTCGGTGACGTTCTGACGCCGACGCAGGTGACCAAGGCGCTGGCCGTGAATAAGGGGTTCGAATGGGGCAGCGATGCGGCGTTCGACGCGCTGGACTGCAACACGCTGGCCAGTGGCGATGCCGACGTGATCAACACCACGCTGCAACTGATCCTGCCCTGCCTTGATGATGTGAAGGTTCTGGTGTCGATCACCGATGAGCGTATCGCACTGGTGCCCGATGCGCCGACGGCGGGCGAGGTTGATCCGACCCTCGACATCGCGCTGTGGAACGGCCTTTTCGTGACCAAGGACACGCCGCAGGACGTGCGCGACAAGATCATCGCGGTGGCGCAGAAAACCGTGATGAGCGATCGCGCGCAGGCGGTGGCCAAGGAAACCGGTGCGCTGGTCTACTGGCAGAATGCCGAGGACAGCGCATCCCGGATTGCCAAGGATATCGAGACGGTCGACCGTATCGGCAAGCTTCTGGAGTGATCCACTGAACACGGGGGCCGGGCAGGCGGACTGCCCGGCCTTTTTCTGTCCGGAGGCAGGCGGATGACCGAAGAGGAACGCAGATTCAAGTGGCCGATCAGGGGGCAACTTCTGTTTGCCGTCGTGTTTGTCGTTGCCGCTGTTCTGCTGCTGAGCCAGTTGGGCAATGAAACCAAGTGGGCCAAGGGCACCAAGTTTTTCGCCCAGCCCCGGTTCTGGCCTGCGGTGGCGGTGATCGGGATGGTCCTGTTCGGCGGCCTGCACCTGTGGAAACTGCCGCGAAAGCGGTTTGTGAAGCCCGATTTCGTGGAATGGCGAATCTGGTTCTTCGCCATCGAATGGGTGCTGTGGTTTCTTGTTTACGTCACGGTCGTTCCGGTGCTGGGATACCTGCCGACCACGCTGATCTTCGTGCCGCTGATGGTGTGGCGTATCGGCTATCGCAGCCGCAGGATGCTGTGGATTTCGGCCGGTTTCGCCATGGCCGTGGTGGTATTGTTCAAGACCTTCCTGCAGGTGCGGATCCCCGGTGGGGCGATCTATGAATACCTGCCGGGCGCGCTGCGCTCGTTCCTGATCCTGAATTTCTGAGGCGGGCATGGAGCTTCTTCTTTCAGCCACCGAAATCCTGGCGCGCTGGGACGTGCTTCTGGCCTTGCTGGTGGGATCGGTCGGGGGTGTCCTGATCGGGGCGATCCCGGGCGTGGGCCCGGCGGTGGCCATTGCCATCCTCTTGCCGGCCACGTTCAGCATGGACCCGATCGTGGGGCTGACTGTTCTTCTGGGAATCTACGGCAGTTCGATGTATGGCGGCGCGATCCCGGCGATCCTGATCAACACGCCGGGCACCGCGGTCAATGCACTGACCACCTATGACGGTTTCCCGATGACGGCGCGGGGCGAGGCGCGGCGCGCGCTGAGCCTGGCCTATTCGGCGTCGTTCTTCGGCGGCGTCTTCAGCGTGATCTGCCTGATCCTCTTTGCGCCGGTGCTGGCCAAGGTGGCGCCGATGTTCGGCAGCCGCGAGATTTTCCTGGCCGCGCTTCTGGGCTTGATCCTGGTGGTGATCGCGCATCGCGGGCAGGCGCTGATTGCCGCCGCGCTGGCCTGTTTCGGGATCTTCCTGAACACGGTGGGGCTGGAACCGGTCAAGTATTCCAAACGCTACACCTTCGATCAGAGCTGGTTGTCGTCGGGCGTTGACCTGATCGTCGTGGTGCTGGGTCTGTTCGCGTTGAGCCAGGCGTTTTTCCTGTTGCAGGGCGAGGATGAGAAAATCCGCCTGACGAAACTGCGCGGCGGGTTGTTCCAGGGCCTGCGCGAGCTGAGCCGGCATCCGCGGGTGGCGGGCATTTCGGGCGGGTTCGGCGTGCTGATGGGCATGATCCCCGGTGTGGGCGAGTTCACGGCGCAGTTCCTGAGCTATACCTATGCGCAGCGAAGCTCGAAACGGCCGGAGGATTTCGGCCATGGATCATCCGAGGGGCTGATCGCGGCGGAGACGGCAAACAACGCGGTGCCCGCCGCGGCGATGGTGCCGCTTCTGGCGCTGGGAATCCCGGGCGAGGCGCTGACGGCGATGATGCTGAGCGTTTTCTATGTGCACAATGTCGTGCCCGGGCCGCAGCTTTTCCAGAACGACATGCCTTTCGTGGTGGCGCTTTACCTCGCGCTTCTGATCCTCAACGTGCTGGTTCTGATCTTCCTGCTGTTTGCCACGAACAGCCTGATCAAGGTGGTGAAGATCCCCAACCGGTTCCTGGGCGTGTGCATCCTGACGCTGAGCTTTGTCGGCGTCTATTCCCTGCGCAACTCGTTCACGGATTGCCTGATCGCGGCCTGTTTCGGAGTGTTCGGTTTCGTGCTGAAGCGGCTGAGCCTGCCGGCGGTGCCGATCGTTCTGGGCATGGTGCTGGGCGGGATCATGGAGGTGAAGCTGCGCGCCGGCATGGCCCGGGTGAAAACGCCGCTCGATTTCATCGACCGGCCCATCGCGATGATCCTGTTTCTGATGATCCTGGGCGTTCTGGCGCTGCACATCCGATACGTGCTGGCCGAACGCCGCAAATTGAAGGAGGCCAAATGGTCAGCCAAGAGAGCATCGACGCGCTTCGGAATGCAGATGTTCCGCCGCAGAGATTATTTGTCGACGGAACGTGGCAAAAGGGTTCGGGAGAAACGCTCGAAATACACTCCCCGATCGACGGGCGGCCGCTCACCACGCTAGAGCGGGCGACGGCGGAGGACGTGAACCGCGCGGTGGCCGCGGCGCGCCGGGCGTTTGACGATGGCCGCTGGTCGCGGATCGCGCTGGCGCAGCGCAAGAAGGTATTGCACAAGATCGCCGACATCATCGAGGAGCGCGCGCTGGAGCTGACGGTGCTGGGCGTGCGCGACAACGGCACCGAGTTCAACATGGCGATCAAGGCCGAGGCCGGTTCGGCGGCTGGTACCTTCCGTTACTATGCCGAGGCGGTGGACAAGATCTATGGCGAGGTCGCGCCCACGGCCGATGACGTGCTGGGCCTTGTGCACAAGGAGCCGGTGGGCGTGGTTGGCGCCATTGTCCCTTGGAACTTCCCGCTGATGATCGGCGCGTGGAAACTGGCGCCGGCGCTGGCCACGGGCAATTCCGTTGTGCTGAAACCGGCGGAAACCGCGTCGCTCTCGCTGTTGAAACTGGCGGAATACTGCGCCGAGGCGGGCCTGCCCGATGGCGTGCTGAACGTGGTGACGGGGCAGGGCAGCGTGGCAGGTGAGGCGCTGGCGATGTCGATGGACGTGGATGTGCTGGTGTTCACCGGGTCGGGCATGACGGGGCGGCGGCTGTTGGAGTATTCCGCGCGGTCGAACCTGAAACGGGTCTACCTGGAACTGGGCGGCAAGAGCCCGAACATCGTTTTCGCCGACGCGCCGGACCTGGACAAGGCCGCGGCGGTGTCGGCGATGGGGATATTCCGAAATTCCGGCCAGGTCTGCGTGGCGGGTTCGCGCCTGCTGGTGGAGCGTTCGATCCATGACGAGTTTGTAAACGCCCTGTCGGCGCAGGCAGCGAATCTGAAGGTGGGTGATCCGCTGGACTTGGCAAGCCAGGTCGGCGCAATCAACTCGATGAGCCAGTTGGAAGGCAACCTGGGCTTTGTCGCGGATGCCACGGCGCAGGGGGCGCAGGTGGCTCTGGGCGGAGGCCGCATCCTTGAGAGCACCGGCGGTTATTACATGGAACCGACGGTTCTGACTGGTGTGCAGCCGGACAACCGGGTGTTTCGGGAAGAGGTGTTCGGCCCGGTGCTGGCCGTGACCGCATTTGACAGTGACGACGAAGCGATCGCGCTGGCCAACGCCACCGATTATGGCCTCTCGGCCGGGGTGTGGACGGGCGACCTGAGCCGCGCCCACCGGATGGTGAAGGGCGTGCGATCCGGCATCGTGCACGTGAACACCTATGGCGGGTCCGACAACACCGTACCGCTGGGCGGGGTAAAGCAATCGGGCAATGGCCATGACAAGTCGCTTCATGCGATAGACAAGTATCTTGATCTGAAAACCGCCTGGATACAGCTGTGAGTGAATCCCTTCTCGAGCGCCGTGACCGCCTTCTGGGCCCACGCCTGACCACCTTCTACGAAGAGCCCGTGCACCTCGTGCGGGGGCTGGGCACGAAACTTTGGGATGTAGAGGGGCGCGAATACCTCGATTGCTACAACAACGTGCCGCATGTCGGCCATTGCCACCCGAAGGTGGTCGAGGCGATCTGCAGGCAGGCAGGAACGCTCAACACGCACACCCGGTATCTGCACGAAGGTATCGTGAATTATGCCGAGGACCTGACCGCGACCTTCGCGGAGCCGCTGAAATCGATGATGTTCACTTGCACCGGGTCCGAGGCGAACGACATCGCGCTGCGCATGGCCCGGGCGGTGACCGGCAAGACAGGCGTCATCGCCACCGATCACACCTATCACGGCAACACGATGGCGGTGGCGCAGCTGAGCTGCACCAACCCGCCGCCCGACCGCTGGGACAGTGTGGAGTTCGTGCCCGCGCCCGACAGTTACAGGCCGATCTCGGCGCAGGACTGGGCCGGGCATGTCGAGGCGGCTATCGGGCGGCTGGAAGAGAAGGGCCACGGGGTATCGGCTCTGGTCATCTGTCCCTATTTCGCCAATGAGGGTTTTCCGGACCTGCCCGAGGGTTGGCTGAGCCCCGCGATCGAGGCGGTGCGGCGCGCCGGGGGCGTGATTATTGCCGATGAGGTGCAGCCCGGGTTTGGGCGGCTGGGCACGCATTTCTGGGGGCATGAAAAGGCAGGTTTCCTGCCCGAGATCGTGACCATGGGCAAGCCGATGGGCAATGGCCATCCGGTGGCGGGCGTGGTGACGAGCCGACAGGTGATGGAGGCGTTTCGCGACACGTTCCGCTATTTCAACACCTTTGGCGGGAACCCGGTCAGTATGGCCGCGGCGCAGGCCACCCTTGACGTGATCCGCGACGAGGGGTTGCAAGAAAACGCGCAGGAGGTCGGGGACTACGCCCGCGAAGGGTTGCGCGATCTTGCCGGCAAACATGCCTGCATCGGCGACGTGCGCGGATCGGGGCTTTTCTTCGGCGCCGAGCTGGTGCTGGACCGGGATGACAAGACGCCCGCGACCGAGTTCACGAAAAAGGTAGCCAACGCTGTGCGGCACAAGGGCGTTCTGATGAACTTTCTGGGGATCCACTACAACGTGCTGAAAATGCGTCCGCCGATGGTTTTTTCGCGCGAAGATGCGGACCGGATGTTGCAGGCCGTGGACGAGGCGCTGAGCGAGGTGCCGCTTGCTTGAGATCGCGCGAGAAGCGGCCCGGCACTGGGGGCTTGACGGGGCGGATATCGCCCTGGCCGCGCGGCGCGAGAACGTGGTGTTCCGGGTCTCGGCGCCGTCGGGCGACTATGCTTTGCGACTGCACCGCCCCGGCTATCGCAGCGATGCCGAGCTCGAAGCCGAGCTGGAATGGATGGCCGTGCTGGAAGCCGGCGGGTTGAGCGTTCCCGCGCCGCTGGCCGCGGGCGATGGGCATTTCATGGTCTCGGTGGCGGGTTATCAGGTGGACGTGCTGGGCTGGGTGCCGGGCGATGCTTTGGGCAAGGCGGGCGAGTTGCTGGGCGTCGCCGATCGGCCTGCCTTTTGCCATGCGCTGGGTGCGGCGATGGCGCGGATGCATGACGTGTCGGATGCCTGGGAACGGCCCGATGGGTTCACACGGCCCTTCTGGGACCGGCCCGGTCTTCTGGGCGAGGCGCCACTTTGGGGGCGGTTCTGGGAACATCCGCACCTGGAACCCGGTGAAAAGGCGCTTCTGGAACAGGTGCGCAAGGCCGCGGATAACGTTCTAGCGCGGGTTGAGAGAGAGGCCGATTACGGGCTGATCCATGCGGACCTGATCAGCGAAAACATGCTGTGGGACGGGACGCGAATTTTCCTGATCGATTTCGATGATGGCGGGTTAGGATTTCGCGATTTCGAGCTGGCCACGTTCTTGCTGCGCTTCGAGGATGCGGATGACTATGCCGATCTGCGTGCCGCGCTATGTGAGGGCTATGCCGCGAGGCGGTCCGTCAGGGCCGATGAGCTGGACCTTTTCTTGCTGCTCAGGGCGCTGACCTATCCTGGCTGGATCGCGGACCGCCTGGATGAGCCCGGCGCGGCAGAAAGATCGCAGCGGGCGATTGCCACGGCCATGCGCAGCGCGTGGAAGTGGCTGGACACATACGGAGGATGACGATGGCGGATGACAAGACGATCCTGGTGGTGGGCACCTATGACACCAAGGATGACGAGTTGAACTACCTGTGCGATTGCATTCGCGGGCAGGGCGGGCGGGTTTTGTCGATGGACGTGAGCGTTCTGGGCGATCCGAGCGCGCCCACCGACTATTCCAAGCATGACGTGGCCGAAGAGGGGGGATCCTCGATCCGGGCGGCGATCGACAGCGGGGACGAAAACCACGCCATGCAGATCATGGCCGAGGGCGCCGCGGCGCTGGCCCTGCGGCTTTACCGCGAGGGCAGGATCGACGGGGTGATCGTGTTGGGCGGCTCGATGGGCACCGACCTGGCGCTGGACGTCTGTGCGGCGCTTCCATTGGGCGTGCCGAAATACGTGGTATCGACCGTGTCGTTTTCCCACATGCTGCCGCCCGAGCGGCTGGCGCCCGACATCCAGATGATCCTGTGGGCCGGCGGGCTTTACGGTCTCAATTCGGTCTGCAAGTCCTCGCTGAGCCAGGCCGCCGGAGCGGTGCTGGGATCCGCGCGGTCGGTGGAGAAGCCCACCTTCGAAAAGCCGTTGATCGGCATGACCAGTTTCGGCAAGACGGTTCTGCGCTACATGGTCAGCCTGAAACCCGCACTTGAGGCGCGGGGTTTTGAAGTGGCAGTATTTCATGCCACCGGCATGGGCGGGCGGGCCTTCGAGGGGCTGGTGGCGGGAGGGGCCTTTGCCTGCGTCCTGGATTTCGCGCCTCAGGAGATTGTGAACCATCACTTCGGGTCGGGCATCACGGCCGGGCCGGACCGGATGACGAATGCGGGCCGCAAGGGTATTCCGCAGCTGGTGGCGCCGGGGTGTTATGACCTGGTGGATTTCGTGGGCTGGATGGACCCGCCCGAACGCCTGCGCGATCGACCGACGCACGCGCATAACCGGTTGCTGACTTCGGCCGTTCTGGACACCGAGGAGCGCCGCGAAGTGGCGCGGCTGATGTGTGAGAAACTCTCGGGCGCGAATGGTCCGGTCGAGTTCCTGTTGCCGCTGCAAGGCTGTAACGAATGGGACCGCGAGGGCGCCGATCTGCATGATGCCGAAGGGCTGGCGGCCTTCTGCGCCGAGGTGCGATCCTGCGTGCCCGCAAACGTGACGCTGCATGCGCTGGACAGTCATATCAATGACGCGGCCTTCAGCGAAAAGGCGCTGGAAATCGTCGACCGGTGGATTGCTGAGGGTGTGGTGAAAAAGTGATGTTCCCCCCGATGTGCCGGCGCTAGGCTTGCGCGCATGGAGTGGCGGGATCAGGGCATATTGCTGAACGTGCGGCGGCATGGCGAGACCAGCGCCATCATCGACATGTTCACCGAGGAGCATGGCCGTCATGCTGGCGTGGTGCGCGGTGGCACCAGCCGCAAGATCGCGCCCATTTTGCAGCCCGGCGCGCAGCTTGACGTGACGTGGCGCGCGCGGTTGGAAGATCATATCGGCAGCTTCACGGTCGAGCCGCTGCGCTCGCGCGCGGCGGCGGTGATGGGTTCGCGCCTGGCGCTGGCGGGGCTGAACGCGGTTTCGGGGCTCTTGCTGTTTTGTCTGCCCGAGCGCGAGGCACATCGCGGCCTTTACCGACGGACCGAGCAATTGATGGACTTGCTGGGGCAGGATGACCTGTGGCCGCTGGCCTATCTGCGGTGGGAGATGGCCCTGCTGGAGGAGGTGGGCTTTGGCCTGGATTTCTCGGCCTGCGCCGTGACGGGGGCAACGGAGGGTTTGGAGTTCGTTTCGCCCCGCACCGGGCGGGCGGTATCGCGCGAAGGGGCGGGTGAATGGCTGGACCGCTTGTTGCCCTTGCCGGAATGCCTGCTGGGGCGCGGTGGGGCGCCAGATGAGCAGATACTACAGGGATTTGAACTGACAGGGTATTTCCTGCGCGAAAAGCTGGCGCAGGAAATGCACAAGCCGCTGCCCGAGGCGCGGCAACGCTTTGTCGACCGGTTCAGCCGGAGCGTGGTGCCACGGTGAAGACCATTTCGCGCCCCGCATCGCTGGCCAGGATGAGGTCTTCGCCTTCGACATAGGCCAGCGTCATTTCCGACAGCGCGGTGAAATAGGCGGTCTCGTGGTCGAGATCGGGGCAGGCCATGCGCGTGGCGCCGATCCTTTCCGCCTTAAACCAGGGGTATTCGGCGCGCATTTCCGCAAAATACCGGTTGCAGGGGGCCTGCCCCGCGATGCGGCCGGTTTCAGGAAAGGTGAGAGTCGCACTGGCCGGAAACGGTTTGCCATCCAGCGAAACCAGGATCCAGGTGACATTCGGGTGCTCATAGGGCGACGGATCGCCGTGCGAGGCGGCGGTGACGCTGGCAAGGATGGCGAATATCAGGGCGGCCAGGTATTTCATCGCAGGGCCAGGAGCAGGTCGAGAAGGGTGCCGATGGGCTCGGCATTGGGTTGCCCGTCGCGGGTCGAAAGCTCTTCCATCCCGATAGAGGCGGCATAAAGCGCGCGAGCGAGGTCAGGATTGGTGACATCGCAGGCCGAGAGGAGCCCTGCCAGCAGGGAGAGCCGGGCAGTATCGACCTCTCGCACGGCCTCGGCCAGTGCCGGATCGGTCTGGGCCATGGCGCGAATGGCGGGTTCGGGGTTTAGCCCATCGGGAGATGCGATGTTCTGGATCAGCGCGCGCAACCGAACCGCCGGAGGGGCCGAGGCGGTGCTGACCGTCGCGACGGCGGCCAGTGCGGTATCTTGCCAGGTATGCAGAACCGCGCCGGCGAAATCGCCGACATCCCTGAAATGCCAGTAGAACGAGCCCTTGGTCGTGCCCAGCGTTTCGGCCAGGGGATCGACTCGCAGTGCCCGTGGGCCGTCCGTGGCCAGCGCGGCCAGACCGGCGGCAAGCCAGTCATCGCGATTGAGCCGGGCCTTTGGTTTCCTTGCCATGCAGAAACCCTACGGCAGGGTATTGTTTTCTGCAACTGCGAAATAACCGTGCGGCGCCTTGTTTGGCGGGCTGAGCAGCGGACGCAACAACGCCAGCGGATGCGCACGCAGCGAAAAGCGTGTGGCGACATAATCCTCGACCACCTCTTCGCCCAGATGCATCACGGGCAGGTTGGGCGATGGCTCCTCGATTCCTTCACCATCCATGTCACCGGCGAACAGCGGCAGCGGCGTATCAGCAGTGATGGCCTTGGCCTGCCACAAGGCCTCACGCCGGGAAAGGCCCAGTTCGGCAAAGACATCGGCCTCGGCCAGCCGCGCCAGCACGGCGGGCGACAGCCCCGCGCGGCGCCAGACATCCTCGACCGAGCGGTAACCGTTGCCGCGGGCGGCGGCGATCCAGCCGGCGTCTTCTTCACGCAGGCCCTTGATCTGGCGAAAGCCCAGCCGCAGCGCCAGCCCGCCCTTGCCATCGGGCTCCATCGCGTTGTCCCAGAAGCTGGACTGGATGCAGATTGGCCGCACGCTGACCCCGTGTTCGCGTGCATCGCGGATGATCTGGGCCGGCGCGTAGAAGCCCATCGGCTGCGAATTCAGCAGCGCACAGGCGAAGATGCCGGGATGGTGGCACTTGATCCAGGCCGAGGCATAGACCAGCAGCGCGAAACTGGCGGCGTGAGATTCCGGAAAGCCGTAAGAGCCGAAGCCTTCGATCTGGGAGAAACAGCGATCGGCGAAATCGGCGTCATAGCCGTTGTCACGCATGCCTTTCATGAAGCGGGTGCGAAACTCGCTGACCGATCCGTGTTTCTTGAAAGTGGCAAGCGACCGGCGCAGCCGGTCGGCCTCGGTGGGCGTGAAGCCCGCGCCGATGATCGCGATCTGCATCGCCTGCTCCTGAAAGAGCGGCACACCCAGCGTCTTGGCCAGAACCTCTCCCAGCGCGTCCGAGGGGAACTCGACCTTTTCCTCGCCATTGCGGCGTCGGATGAAGGGGTGCACCATGTCGCCCTGGATCGGGCCGGGGCGGATGATCGCCACCTCGATCACCAAGTCATAGAAATTGCGCGGCCGCATGCGCGGCAAAAAGTTCATCTGGGCGCGGGATTCCACTTGGAAGACGCCGACGCTGTCAGCGCGGCAGAGCATATCATAAACCTTCGGGTCTTCGGTCGGCAGCGAGGCCAGCGTGTGATCCTGGCCAACATGCATGCGCATCAGGTCGAGCGCCTTGCGGATGCAGGTGAGCATGCCGAGCGAGAGCACATCGACCTTGAGAATGCCGAGGCTGTCGATATCGTCCTTGTCCCAGCAGATTACCGTGCGGTCTTCCATCGTGGCGTTCTCGATGGGCACCAGTTCGTCCAGCCGGCCCTCGGTGATGATGAAGCCGCCGACATGCTGCGACAGATGCCTTGGAAAGCCCTCGATCTCGTGCACCAGTTGCATGCATTGCGCCAGCCGCCGGTCAGCCGGATCGAGCCCGATCTCGCGCATCCGCTGATGTTCAAGATGACCAGCGGCGAAAAACCCCCAGAGCTGTGAGGAAAGCGCCGATATCGTGTCCTCGCTCAGCCCCATGGCGCGGCCCACTTCGCGGATCGCACGTTTGCCCCGGTAATGCACGACGGTGGCGCAGAGGCCGGCGCGGTGGCGGCCATACCGCTCATAGATGTGCTGGATCACTTCCTCGCGGCGTTCATGTTCGAAGTCGACGTCGATATCGGGTGGCTCGTTGCGCGCCTCGCTGACGAAGCGTTCGAACACCATGGTGCCGATCTCGGGCGAGACCGAGGTGACGCCCAGGCAATAGCAGGTGATCGAGTTGGCCGCTGACCCGCGTCCCTGGCACAGGATGTCGCGGCGGCGGGCGAACTGCACGATGTCGTGCACGGTCAGGAAATATGGCTCGTATTTCAGCCGCGCGATCAGCGCCAGCTCATGCTCGAGCATGTTACGGACCTTTTGCGGCGCGCCGCCTGGATAGCGCCAGCGCAGCCCCTTTTCGGCCAGCTGCCGCAACCGCGCGGCGGGGGTTTCACCCGCGGCCACTTCCGAGGGGTATTCGTAACGCAGCTCGTCCAGCGAGAAGCCGAGGCTTTGGGCCAGCGTGCCGGCACGCTGGACGGCATCCTCAAACCCTTTGAAAATCCGCAACATTTCCTCCCCGGAGCGCAGGCGGCTCTCGGCATTGGCCAGCGCGGCGCGGCCGAGTTGATCGACCCTGGTTTTCAACCGGATGGCGGTGAGCACATCGGCCAGCCGCCGCCTGCGCCCGCGATGCATGAGCGGACAGGCCGAGGCAATCGTGGGCAGCCCCAATGCTTCGGCCAGCCGCGCGAGCCGGGCAAAATGCGTCCTGTCATCCCCATCGTAACGGGGAGACAGGACAAGAAACATCTGCCGGCGAAACCGGCTCGACAGATTTTTTGCCGTTTTTTCCCAGTGGGTTGCAACATCATCGGGTGCGTCCGGCCGCGGCGGATGCAGCAACAATTGCAGCCCCTCCGCATGCTCGGCCAGATCCGGCAGATGCAGCAGGCAATGGCCCTTTTCGGCGCGCAGGCGACCGCGGGTCAGCAGGCGGCAGAGATTGGCCCAGCCGGTGCGGTTTGCCGGCAGCGCCGTCAGGCGCATGCCCTCGGAAAACTCCAGCGTCGCCGCCGGGATCAGACGTGGCAGAACCGGCGCGGCGGGTGCCGGATGATCGGTGGGCGCGGGCGGGCCGATGATCCCGTACCTGGCCTCAAAATCTTGTTTTTCCTTTATTTCTTCGGCCATACGTCGGGCGGCGGTATGGGCGCGGACGATGCCTGCGACCGAGTTCACATCCGCCACGGCAAGCGCAGGCAGGCCCAGGCGCGCGGCCTGGTGCATATATTCCTCGGGGTGCGAGGCCCCGGTGAGGAACGTGAAGTTCGATATGGCGCAAAGCTCTGCAAACATGGGCGAATCGGAATTATATTCACGTTTTGTTCTTATTGCGAGAGTCCGCGCCATGACAAAGACACAACCGCACCGTCCCGGCGGCTTAACGCCGCCGCGGCGCGGCGAAAGCCGGGGGGTGATCCGCGGCTGTCCTCCGGCTGACATGCGTGCACCGCCGCAGCGCGGCAAATCTTTACGGTGTCTTCAGTTAACCGCGCGTGCGGTAGGCCGCCCCCCGGCACACGGCCCGCCCACCCACCCCCGTGCGCCGGGGGGCTTGGCGCGCCATGACAAATGGCGCGCGCGTAGAGAGGGCGGAGTTTGAGTATTTGGACCAAGAAAGAGCGAAGGTTCGGACAGCCCCATGTCTCTTTCTTGGTAAAAATACTCAATGGCCTGACCTGTCGGCCGGCGGCGCGGTGGAGGATCAGGCAGGCGGATGATGGCCTGGCGGGGCCGAGGCGCCAGCCGAGGCCCCGCCCCGCCGCGACGCGTGGAACACGCGGCGCAAAACCTCGGGCTCAGGCAGAAATCCGGTGGCCAAGTTCATCAGTCGTTAAGGTTAATCTGGGATGATGATGGCAGGGAATCGGTGGCGTAAGCATCGGCGAAGGGTCGACCGGCGCTGCCGCCCGGACCGGTCAGAAGGGCCGGAGGAGAACGTCCGGTACCTGCCAAAACGGCAGGGCCGGCGTTTTGCTGTTCGGGTTATTCGGGCAGGGGTGCGTCCGGGTCACAAGGCCCGCCCGCGTGGCAAGCCACCACCGCCGCGATCTGCGCTGTATCGAGGGCGGGGAAGAGGAAGAACGGGCAGGGCCCGATTTCCAGCGCATATTCCGCGCCATCGCGGCGCAGGAAGGCCAGAACGTCGCGTCCGGGCCGGGCGCTACCGCACCAGGCTCCGACGCAGCTGACCTCCAGCGTGATCGCGCGGTCGAAGGGCGCGGCAAAGCCTTGGGCGGTCAGCCCATGCCCCGACAGGCGCCCCGGAATCGTTACCGTGCGGGCGCGCTGGTTCTTCAGGTCCGGTTGTGGCAGCTGTGCGGTATCAAACGAAAGTCGCCCGCGCACGATGCTGTAGCGCTCCTGTGCGGCTTCGGCCTGCGCATAACTGCGGCGCACATCCGGGCGCATGCAGGACAGCGCCGCGGCTTCGGTTGCTGCCAGCACCCCGGCGGCAAGAATCAGCACGGTGAAACGCGGCTTCACAGCCTGTCCCGGAAGGCCGCCAGCACGCGCTCATAGACTGCGCGTTTGAACGGCACGATCTGGGCCACCACCTCGTCAGGTGCCAGCCAGCGCCATTCGGAAAACTCCTGGTGGTCGTCGGCGTCGATGCGCACCTGCTCATCCGTGCCGTGAAAACGCAGAAGGAACCATTTCTGTTCCTGTCCCTTGTAGCGGCCTTTCCAGATGCGCGGCACGATTTCGTGGGGCAAGTCATAGGGGATCCAGCCCTCGGTTTCGGCCTCGACCGTGACCAGGTCGGGGGTGACGCCGGTTTCTTCCTGCAGTTCGCGCAGGGCGGCGGCGCGGGGGTCTTCGCCCGCGTCGATCCCGCCCTGGGGCATCTGCCAGGCCGCGCTTTCGCTGTCCATGCGCTGGCCGACGAAGACGTGGCCGGCCTCGTTCACCAGCATCACGCCCACGTTGCGCCGATAGGGCAGGACGGCGATTTCTTCCGGCGTCATCACTTCCCTCCGGCCGGGGCCGCGTCAGTCACGCGGCCCGATTGCGCTCAGCCCCTTGAGGATGTCGATGGCATAGGCCAGCTGGTAATCCTCTTCGCGCAGCTTCGCAGCGGCCTCGGCCTTGGCGCGGTCTGCCTCGATCTGGCGGATCTCGTCTTCGCTGAGGCTGTCGTTGTTCAGGCGCCCGCGCAGGTCGGCCTCGGACCGGGTGCGTCGGTTGCTGTCAGCCTCTTCCTCGGTCGCGTCGGGATTGCGCCGGGGCTGGGCCACGACGATGTCGGGCGACACGCCCAGCGCCTGGATCGAGCGGCCCGAGGGCGTGTAGTAGCGCGCCGTTGTCAGGCGCATCGCACCGTCGCCACGCAGCGGCATGACCGTCTGGACCGAGCCCTTGCCGAAGCTTTTCGTGCCGACGACGATGGCGCGGCGGTGATCCTGCAGCGCGCCGGCGACGATTTCCGAGGCCGAGGCCGAGCCGCCATTGATCAGCACCACGATCGGTTTGCCCAGGGCCAGATCGCCGGGTGTGGCATTGTAGCGGTCGCCATCTTCGGGGTTTCGGCCGCGGGTCGAGACGATTTCGCCCGATTCAAGGAACGCGTCCGAGACCTTGATTGCCTGGGTCAGCAGCCCGCCGGGGTTATTGCGCAGGTCGAGCACGAAGCCGTTGACGCTGTCGATGCCGCCGGCCTCTTCCACCTGTTTGGCGATGCCTTCGGAGAGGTTGGGGAAGGTCTGGTCATTGAAGGTGGTCACGCGCAGCACCACGGTTTCGCCCTCGGTGCGGGTGCGCACGGCAGTGAGCTTGATCGTGTCGCGGATGATCGACACGTCGAAGGGTTCGTCCACGCCTTCGCGTGCGATGGTGATCACGATCTCGCTGCCAACCGGGCCGCGCATCAGTTCGACCGCCTCGTCCAGCGTCAGCCCGAGGATCGATTCGCCGTCGACATGGGTGATGAAATCGCCGGCTTCGATGCCGGCCTCGTCGGCGGGCGTGCCGTCGATCGGAGAGACGACCTTGACGAAGCCCTCTTCCTGGGTGACCTCGATGCCGAGGCCGCCGAACTCGCCCCGGGTCTGCACGCGCATGGCGGCGGCGTCATCGGGCGACAGGTAGCTGGAATGCGGGTCGAGCGAGGTGAGCATACCGTCGATCGCGGCTTCGATCAGGTCGGCCTCGTCCACTTCCTCGACATATTGCGCGCGGATGCGTTCGAAGATGTCGCCGAAGAGGTCGAGCTGTTCATAGACATTCGAGGTTTTCGCGGCTTCCTGCGCCAGCAGGGGCGCGGCCACCTGGGTTGTGACGAACCCGCCGGCGAGGATGCCGATTGATGCGGCCATCAGGAATTTCTTCATTTGTCGTCCATCCTATCTGTGCGGAACCACGAACCCGGGTCGACTGGCACGTTGTCCTCTCTGACCTCTATATAGAGCGTTTCTGTCCTGTCAGTTCCAGCCCCTTCGCTGCTTTGTGACAGAATCGTGCCGATGGCGGGATCATCGCCGCCCATCAGGCCGATGGGCGAGCCCGATGGCAGGACCTGACCGGCCTCACCATAGACCACATCGAGACCGGCCACCACGAAGAGAAGGCCCGCCTGCGGCTCAAGGATCATCACGTTTCCGTAGTCGAGCAGCTCGCCCCGGTAGCGGATCGTGGCGGCGGCGGGGGTGGAGACCAGTGCGCGGGGGCGGGTGGCCACCACGATGCCGGGGCGGGTGATGCCGGCGGCATCCGCTTCTCCCGCGGCGCGCAGTACGCGTCCCTGCACCGGCAGGGGCAGTTCGCCCCTGCGGTGCGAGATGTCAGGCAGGCTGCCCTGCGCCTCGTTCTCGGCGATCTGGGTGAGGCCGCTGGCAAACCCTTCGAGCGTTTCGGCCGAGGCGATGAGCAGCGCGGTCCTGATCGGGTCTTCGGTGAAGCGGCGGGGCAGGTCGGTGCGGTCGGCCACCGCCTGGCTGAGCGCGGTGCGCGCCTTTTGCACGCCGGTCAGCCCGTCGCGCAGGGTTTCGGCGGCACTGGCCTGCAGCTGGCGCAGGGTGCGTACCTCGTCGAGCTTGTCGCGCAGGGCCTGGGCGCGGGCGTTGAGCGCGGGCGTGACATCCGACAGGATCATGCCCGAGCGCGCGGTGCCGGTGGGCCCGGCCGGGTGCAGCAGGAGCGTGGGAGCCGGTGCCTTGCCGACGGTCTGAAGCACGCCCAGCAGGCGGGCAATCTCGTCTTCGCGGGCGGCCAGTTCACGGGTGAGCGCCAGTTCGCGGATCGAGGCCTGGCGCAGCCCTTCACGCATCGCCTGCAACCCGTCCTCGAAGGCGCGGATGGTTTCGGTCAGCGCTTTCACCCGGTTGCGCGCATCCTCTGCCGCGTCCAGCTGCGCGGTGGCGCGGTCGAGCCGCTCGGCCGCGGCGCGGGCGGCCGTTGCCGGATCGGCCGTTTGCGCCATGGCAGGGGCAGTGGCCAGCACGAGGCCGAAAAGGGCGGCGCGCAGCATCATGCCAGCAGGCTTTCCCCGGTCATTTCGGGCGGTTTTTCCAGCCCCATCAGTTCCAGCAGCGTCGGGGCAAGATCCGACAGCCGGCCAGCGCGCAGCCGCGCGCCCGCAGGGCCATTGAAAAGCGCCACCGGCACCGGGTTGAGCGTATGCGCGGTATGCGGCCCGCCGGTTTCCGGGTCGATCATCATTTCGCAATTGCCATGGTCGGCGGTAACGATCATCGCCCCGCCTTTCCGTTCCAGCGCGGCCATCACCCGCGCCAGGCCACGATCCACCGCCTCGCAGGCCTTGATCGCGGCCTGCAGGTCGCCGGTATGGCCCACCATGTCGGGGTTGGCGTAGTTGGTGACGATCAGGTCGTAGCCATCCTCGATCGCCTGCACGAAATGGTCGGTTACTTCCGCCGCGCTCATCTCGGGTTGCAGGTCATAGGTGGCCACCTTTGGCGAGGGCGCCATGTAGCGGTCTTCGCCCGGGTAGGGCTCTTCCTGGCCGCCGTTCAGGAAGAACGTGACATGCGGGTATTTCTCGGTCTCGGCCAGACGGAACTGGCGCAGCCCGTACCGGGCCACCCATGCGCCCAGCGTGTTCACGATCTCGCGCGAGGGGAAAACCGTGGTCATGTAGCCGTTGTGCAGGTCCGAATATTCGACCATGCCCAGGAGCGCAGCCAGCCTGGGGCGCTCGCCGGTGTCGAAGGCGCAGAAGCCCGGCTCGCCGATCGCGGCGAGGATTTCGCGGGCGCGGTCTGCGCGGAAGTTCAGGCAGAAAAGCCCGTCGCCGTCCTTCGCTCCGTCATAGTCGCCGATCACCGTGGCCTGGATGAACTCGTCGGTCTCTGACCGGTTGTAGGCGTTGTTGATCGCCGCCATGGCGCTGGTGGTGCGGAACTGGCCCTCGCCGCGGATCATCGCGCCATAGGCCTCGGCCACGCGCGCCCAGCGGTTGTCGCGGTCCATGGCGAAATACCGGCCCGTCAGGGTGGCGATGCGCGCGGTATCGGGCAGCGCCTCCTGCAGCCGGGCGACATAGCCCAGGGCCGATTTCGGGGCCACGTCGCGCCCATCGGTGATGGCGTGGATCGCCACCGGCACGCCGGCCTCCGTGATCGTGCGCACCGAGGCGATCATGTGATCGAGCGAGCCATGCACGCCGCCATCGGACACGAGCCCCATCAAATGCGCCGTGCCGCCGGTCTTTTTCAGCCTGTCGACAAAGGCCAGCAGGGCCGGGTTTTCGAAGAACGATCCGTCTTCGATCGCCAGGTCGATCTGGCCGAGATCCATCGCCACCACGCGGCCGGCGCCGATATTGGTATGGCCCACTTCGGAATTGCCCATCTGGCCCGAGGGCAGGCCCACATCGGGGCCGTGGGTGATCAGCTGGTTGTGCGGACAGGTCGACATCAGCCGGTCGAAGGCCGGTGTGTCGGCCAGCGCCGGGGCGTTGGCCGTGGTCTCCTCGCGCAGGCCCCAGCCATCGAGGATACAAAGAACGACGGGTTTCGGTATGCTCATGACCTGCCTTTCGCTTTGGCTCCGCATTTAATCGCTGCGAGGCAAAGGGGCAACCGGCGGATTGCCGCCCTCGGACCCCTCCCGGCCCGTTGGCGGCAGAGGCCCGCCGTGCTGGCATCGAGAGTGGCCCACCCCGGGGCCCTCGGGCGGCAAGGGGGCTTGATCCATGCTGACGGCGCTGATGGAAAGGGCGGCATTTTGAGTATTTGGGGGTGAAACCCCCAAGGTCCGACGTCTTCGACCGCGATCGGGAATATCGCGCACCGTTTCGTCAGGCCCGGTGATAGGGCAGGCCTGCCAGGATCGAAGCGGCGCGGTAGAGCTGTTCGCTGAGCATCGCGCGCGCCAGCATGTGCGGCCAGACCATCGCGCCGAAGCTGAGCGACAGGTCGGCGCGGGCGCGCAGATCGGGGGCAAGCCCATCTGCACCGCCGATCACGAAGGCGAGGTCGCCGCGCCCGTCATCGCGGAAGCGGGCCAGGGTTTGGGCGAAATCGGGCGAGGACAGGAGCTTGCCGCGTTCGTCGAGCGCGATGAGCGCCGCGCCGTCCGGAATGGCACGCGACAGCAGGGTCGCCTCGGTCTCCTTGCCGCCGCCCTTCCTGTCTTCGACTTCGCTGAAAGTAAGAGGGCCGAGGCCCAAGGCCCGGCCCGTCCTGTCGAAGCGGGTCGTGTAATCGTCGATCAGCGCCTTTTCCGGCCCCTTGCGCAGCCGGCCCACGGCGCAGACATGTACGCGCATCTAGCTGTGGCTTTGCGCAGCCGCCGTGGAGGGCAGCCACATCTTTTCCAGCTGGTAGAACTCGCGCACTTCGGGGCGGAAGACATGGACGATGATATCGCCCGTGTCGATCAGCACCCAATCGCCTGTGTCCTTGCCCTCGATCTTGGACAGGCGGCCGAAATCGGTCTTCAGTCGGTCGACCAGTTTCTCGGCGATCGAAGTGACCTGCCGCGAGGAGCGCCCCGAGCAGATGACCATGTAATCGCCGATCGAGGATTTGCCGCGCAGGTCAATCTGCACGATGTCCTCGGCCTTGTCGCTTTCGAGAGATTCAAGAATGCGGGCAAGCAGTTCTTCGCTTGTCACGTCGCGGACGCCTTGCAGGGCGTTTGCGTTATGCGCGGCCGTGGCCGCATCAACATGCGTTGACAGGACGTTGTCCTCCTTTGTTGCACACCGGTCCTGCGCCCCGGTGCCGGGCGTGTTTTCAGATTAGCACTGCATATGTGAATTCTCAATGACAGGATCAAGCATGGCGGGGCTTTGCCGGTCAGGGTTTTTCGCCCAGCATGCGCACTTCGCGCTGAGGGAAGGGGATGGAGATGCCGTTTTCCCGGAACGCATCCCAGAGCGCGAGATAGACATTGCCGCGGATATTGGTGAGCCCGCCGGTAGGATCGGAGATCCAGAAGCGCAGGATGTAATCGACGCTGCTGTCGCCGAAGCCGACGATATGGCAGACCGGTGGTTTGAAGCTGAGCACCCGGTCAACGCTCTGCGCGGCGTCGATGGCGAGTTTGCGCACCTGGTGCGGATCGTCGCCATAGGAGGTGCCGAAGAAGATGTCGAGCCGGACGTAATCGTTGGTGTGTGACCAGTTCACCACCTGGCCGGTGATCAGGTCCTCGTTCGGGATGAGGAATTCCTTGCCGTCGCGGGTGACCACCGAGGTGTAGCGCGCGCCCAGCGTGTCGATCCAGCCGAAGGTGTCGCCAAGCGAGATCACGTCGCCCGGCTTGATCGACTTGTCGAGGAGGATGATGACGCCGGAGACGAGGTTGGAGACGACCTTTTGCAGGCCGAAGCCGAGGCCCACGCCGATGGCGCCGGACAGCACGGCAAGGCCGGTGAGATCGACGCCGATCGCCTTGAGCCCGATGAAGACGGCGGCGCCGTAGAGCAGGACCTGGACGAACTTGACCGCCAGCACCTGCATCGAGGGCGAGATGTCCTTGTTGCGCTTGATCCCCGAGGCGGTGGATTTCGACACGAAGCGCGCGAGCGCGAAGAGGATGCCGAGGGTGATGACCGCCGAAATGAGCATCCAGAGCGACAGGTGCAGGTTGCCGAGGTCGACCGCGATGCTGTCGAGCAGGGCGCGGGCCTCGTCAAGCAGGCCGAGGATCGAGAGCGTGACCCAGATCCAGCCGGCATAGCGCACCACCATGCGCAGGAAATTGTTGTTGATGAGGCGGGTGGCCAGCGCGATGACCAGCCAGGCCAGCGCGAGATTGGCGATGATGCCCAGAAGGTAGGACCGCGAGGGCCAATGCAAATTCAGCGGCGCGGGCCAGGTGATGCCGCGCATGATCGTGACGGTGAGCCAGATCAGCGCGACGAAATAGATCAGCCGCAGCCGCCGTTCGATCAGCAGCAGGTAGCGATAGCGCCACTTGGGCCAGTTTTCCCGCGTGCGCATCCATTCCTTGAACCGCGGTGCGGTCAGGCGGCACAGAAGCCAGGCCAGAAGGAACAGCACAAGCGCGATGCCCACCTGGTAGGCATTCCAGGGACGCAGTAACCCGGTGAGGAAATCCTGCGCCCGGTCGGCCAGAGACAGGGCGATCTCCTGCGCCTGTTGCGTGGTCTCCGCCGCCGAGGTGGCAGAATCACCGGTTGCCTGGCCTGCCGAGGGCGCTGTCGTGGTGCCGGTGGTCTGGGCGGCCGGGTGGAGGGTCTGGATGCTCATCGTCTGTCCATTTTCAGGCGATGCTGGCACGGCGCAGGGCTTGCGGGCAAGCGCTTTGCGTGGGCCACCCCTTGCGAGAGGGCCGCGCAGACTGTATCTGATCGTCCATGAAACGCATTTTCGACATGGATGACCGTGCCCGCCTGCGCGAGCGCTTTTTCGGCGAGGCCCGGTCGGTTCTGGCGCGCCTATAAGGTGGCGCAAGCCACCCGTTTCGACATTTCCGAACATGCCATCCAAAGGGAGAGGACCGATGTCCCCCAAGACACTCTATGACAAGATCTGGGACGCACATGTCGTCCAGGAAGACGAAGACGGCACCTGTTTGCTGTATATCGACCGTCACCTCGTGCACGAGGTGACGAGCCCGCAGGCCTTTGAGGGGCTGCGCATGGCCGGGCGCGGCGTACGCGCGCCGGACAAGACCATCGCCGTGCCGGACCACAACGTGCCCACCACCGAGGGCCGCGAAGACCCCGCGCAGATGACCGAGGACAGCCGCATCCAGGTGGCGGCGCTGGACAAGAACGCCAAGGAGTTCGGCATTCACTACTACCCGGTGGATGACGTGCGCCAGGGCATCGTGCATATCGTGGGCCCCGAACAGGGCTGGACCCTGCCGGGCATGACCGTGGTCTGCGGCGACAGCCACACCGCCACGCATGGCGCATTCGGCGCGCTGGCGCATGGTATCGGCACGTCCGAGGTTGAGCACGTTCTGGCCACGCAGACGCTGATCCAGAAGAAATCGAAGAACATGAAGGTCGAGATCACCGGCAAGCTGCGCCCGGGCGTGACCGCCAAGGACATCACGCTGAGCGTGATCGGCAAGACCGGCACCGCCGGCGGCACCGGTTACGTGATCGAGTATTGCGGCGAGGCCATTCGCGACCTGAGCATGGAAGGCCGCATGACCGTCTGCAACATGGCGATCGAGGGCGGCGCGCGCGCTGGCCTCATTGCGCCGGACGAGAAGACCTTTGAATACATCAAGGGCCGCCCGCACGCGCCGAAGGGCGCGCAGTGGGAGCAGGCGATGGAATGGTGGAAGACGCTTTATTCCGATGACGACGCGCATTGGGACAAGGTGGTGACCATCAAGGGCGAGGATATCGCCCCGGTCGTGACCTGGGGCACCAGCCCCGAGGACGTTCTGCCGATCACCGACGTGGTGCCGGACCCCGAGAGCTTCTCGGGCGGGAAGGTGGACGCGGCACGCCGCGCGCTGGACTACATGGGCCTGACGCCGGGCCAGAAACTGACCGACATCAAGGTCGACGCGGTATTTATCGGATCCTGCACCAATGGCCGGATCGAGGACCTGCGTGCCGTGGCCGATGTGGTCAAGGGCAAGCACGTGGCCGAGGGTGTGCGCGCGATGATCGTGCCCGGCTCGGGCCTGGTGCGGGCGCAGGCCGAGGAAGAGGGCCTGGCCGAGATCTTCCAGGAGGCCGGGTTCGAATGGCGGCTTGCCGGATGCTCGATGTGCCTGGCGATGAACCCCGACCAACTGGCCCCGGAAGAGCGCTGCGCCTCGACCTCGAACCGCAACTTCGAGGGACGGCAGGGCTATAAGGGGCGCACCCACCTGATGAGCCCGGCGATGGCCGCGGCAGCGGCGGTGACCGGTCACCTGACCGATGTACGTGAACTGGCATAAGGAAGACCGCGATGGAAAAGTTTGAGAAACTCAGCGGGATCGCGGCGCCTTTGCCGCTGGTCAATATCGATACCGACATGATCATCCCGAAACAGTTCCTGAAGACGATCAAGCGCTCGGGTCTTGGTGTGAACCTGTTCGACGAGATGCGCTATGACCGCGAGGGCAACGAGAACCCCGATTTCGTTCTGAACAAGCCCGCCTACCGCGAGGCGCAGATCCTGGTGGCCGGGGACAATTTCGGCTGTGGGTCCTCGCGTGAGCACGCGCCCTGGGCGCTGGCAGATTTCGGCATCAAGGCGGTGATTTCGACCAGCTTTGCCGACATCTTCTTCAACAACTGCTTCAAGAACGGCATCCTGCCGATCGTGATGCCGCAGGAAGTGGTCGATGTGCTGATGAAGGATGCCGAGAAGGGCGCCAACGCGCGGATGGAAATCGACCTGGAGGCACAGACGGTCACCACCTCGGATGGCGAGACCTTCAGCTTCGAGGTCGACCCGTTCAAGAAGCATTGCCTGCTGAACGGGTTGGATGACATCGGGCTGACCATGGAGAAGGTCGGCGCGATCGACACGTTCGAGGCCAAAGCCAGCGCTGCACGCCCCTGGGTGTGACCAGCCTTTAGCGAAGTGCATAGGGACCGCCCGCAATTTGGGCGGTCCTTTTGTTTCTGTCTGATTGACGATACTGACGCCAAATGGCGTCATTTCCGCGTGAAAGTAGCACTTGCCGGACCTGCTTCCACAACATCTAGTAGGGCCTTCTACTCCGTCATTTTTTTGCACCAAAAATGATGCAATCGCGCACCACTCGCTCCCTCAAATCGCCCGAAAACTGAAGTCTTGTTAACCATGACTTGAGCCACAATGCGAAAGAAGGCAAAAATTGGGCAAGATTGAGGCAAACCGCGGGAAACCGCGGGGTCAAGTTGGAACAAGGGGCCGGCATCGTACCGGACTCGGCCAGTTTGAAGGGAATGGGGCAGTGGTATCCCGACTGACAAGTGCGTTCGTGCGCGCGGCACTGATGGCGTTGCTGATTGCAACCCCGTCGCTTATGCTGAGCGACGTGACGTCGGACACGACGCAGATCGTGGTGTTGGTGGCGATCCTCGCCTTCCTGATGACCTTTGTCGAATATTTCAGCGAATATCCCAGCATGATCGAGTTCCGCTTTGCGCCGCCGTTCAACCGGCTGCGCTTTGCCGCGCTGTTCGTGACGGTGGTGTTCCTGTCGGTGATCTGCGCCAGCAAGCAGGCGCCCAGCGACGTCGGCCTTCTGTTCACGAGGATCGGCACGCATCTGGGCAGCGCGATCGATTTTCCCTATTCGCCGGTGCGGCTGGTGGTGCTGATGATGCCCGCGGATGCCGCGCCCGAACTGATCTCGTCGGTGCGCACGGCGGCGGGGATTTCCTATATGCTGTCGCTGCTGATGCTCTTCGTGTTCGTGACCATGGTGCGCCTGCTGGGCTGGCCCACACGGCGCAGGGCGTTTAACGTCTGGGTCAACCTGCCGCTTTTCGACCCGACGGGCGGCGGCGACGTGCTGCAACGGCTCAAGCGCGATGCGGGCCTTAACATTGTGTTAGGGATTTTGCTGCCATTCTTGATCCCGGCGGTTGTGAAGGCCGCCGCGGACCTGATCGATCCGATTACGATGGAGAATCCGCAGACCCTGATCTGGACGATGAGTGCATGGGCATTTCTTCCGGCAAGCATGATCATGCGCGGCATCGCGATGAGCCGGGTGGCCGACCTGATCGAGGAAAAGCGCGCCCGCGCCTATGCCAAGGCCCGCGCCGAGGGCGAAATCGACGCCGAGGAAAAACAGCTGCAAACGGCCTGATCGCCGCGTTCTTCGCGCTGGCGCTGACCCATGTCGTCTGCGCCGAAACCATCCGACTGGCTACCTTCAATGCCGAACTGTCCCGCAAGGGGCCGGGCCTGCTGCTGCGCGATATCCTGAAAGGTGATCCGCAGGCCGAGGCGGTGGCCGCCGTCATCGCCCGGGTGGCGCCGGATATCCTGATTCTGACCGGCGTGGATTTCGACCACGAGGAGCGCACGCTGGCGGCGCTGAACGCGCGGCTGGAGGCGGCTGGGCACGGGTTTGCGCACCGGTTCACGGCGCGGCCCAACAGCGGCATGGCGACGGGCCTTGACCTAGATGGCGACGGGCGGCGCGGCGGCGCGGGCGATGCGCAGGGGTTTGGGCGGTATGCCGGCGAAGGCGGCATGGCGGTGCTGTCGCGCTATCCGATTGGTGACGTCCGCGACCTGAGCGGGCTGATCTGGGCCGAGCAGGCTTGGGCCACGCTGCCCGAGCGTGACGGCGCGCCGTTTCCGTCGGCCGAGGCGCTTGCAGTCCAGCGATTGTCGAGCGTGGCGCATTGGGTGGTGCCGGTGCAGGTGGGCGAGCAGTGGCTGACCCTGCTGGCGTTTCACGCCACGCCGCCGGTGTTCGACGGGCCCGAGGACCGCAACGGCAAGCGCAATCATGATGAGATCGTGCTGTGGCGCAAGCTGCTGGACGGGCATCTGGGCGAAGTGCCGGAGCCGCCGCTGGCGGTGATCGGGGATGCCAACCTGGACCCGGTGGATGGCGAGGGGATCAAGACCGCGATCACAGGGTTGCTGGCCGATGACCGGTTGCAGGATCCCAAGCCCATGAGCGAGGGGGCAAGGGCGGCGGCGGATGCAGACCACAGGGGCGATCCGGCGCTCGATACGGTGGACTGGCCCGATGGGGCGCCGGGCAACCTGCGGGTGGATTACGTGCTGCCCTCGGCCGATCTGACGGTAACGGGGGCGGGCGTGTTCTGGCCCGCCCCGGATCAGTCAGGCAGCGACCTTGCGGCCCGGGCCAGCCGCCACCGGCTGGTCTGGGTTGACCTGCGCCTGTGACAGGGCCTGTTTCACCGGCGTTTGAGTAAAGCCCGGCAACAGCCGGTCGAAGGTGCCGGAAGCGAGGCCGTGCGGCGTGTCCCAGAGGTAGCGCATTTCGAAGAGATGCTTGACGAACGGCACCAAGGGCTGCGCGAGGCGCAGCGGCCACCAGCGCATCGGCTTTACCCGGATGGCCCGCCCGTTGATGAGGCCGAGCACCTGCGCCATCTGCTGGCCAGTCAGGGTGTAGCCGGGGAAGGGGATATCGGCGAAGCGGTCCAGCCGGTCGCGCTGATTGGCGAGCATCACCGCCGCGCGGGCGAGATCCGGCAGGAAGGCCCAGGCATGGGGAATGTCGGCGCGTCCGGGATAGGTGAGCGCGCCCCGGGGCACGCTGGGCAACATCATCCGGTCAAGCCAGTTGCCCGATTGCGCGGTGTCGATGAAATCGCCCGCGCGCAGAAGGATGGTGCGCACGCCGTCGCGGCGGTAGGCCTCTTCCATCTCGCGCCGGATCCGGCCCAGCGGGTTGGCGGCGCGGTGTGGCGTGTCCGCCCCCCAGGGCGCGGGCGTGTCGGCGCCGAACACATAGACATTGCCGGGCAGGATGACGGTGGCGCCATGCGCCAGCGCGGCGGCGCGCACCTGGGCATGCAGTTGCGGCACCTGATCGGCCCAGTGGTGATAGGGCGGGTTCCAGCCCGCGACGATCACATCGGCGCCTTGTCCCGCCTGCATCAGGCTGTCGGTCTTGCGATCGAACTGGCGGGTGATCCAGCCGGCATCGTTGAAGGCCCGGGTCATGTGGCGGCCGAAACGGCCCGAGCCGCCGAGAATGAGGGCTGTCTGTGTCATGGCGTGTCTCCTGAAAGATGAACTGACGCCAGAGTGTGCTATTCACCAGAATTTTGGAATTGCCGAAAAGTGATGGTCGTGTATTCATAAATGAATGGCAAAGACGATCACAGAACTGGATTGGTCACTGGTCCAGGCGTTCCTCGCTGTGGCCGAGGTGGGGTCGCTGAGCGGGGCGGCGCGGGCGCTGGAGGCGAGCCAGCCGACGCTGGGCCGGCAGGTGCGCGCCATCGAGGACCAGTTGGGCCTACAGCTGTTCCAGCGTCAGCCCAGGGGGCTGGACCTGACCGAGGAAGGGCAGGCGCTGGTTGGACCGGCGCGGCGGATGCGGGACGCGGTGCGCGATATCGCGCTTTATGCGGCGGGCCATGACAGCGAATTGTCGGGCACGGTGCGGATCACCACTTCGGAAATGATGGCGCAGTATCACCTGCCGGCGATCATCGCGCGGCTGCGCCGAGACCTGCCCGAGGTGCAGGTGGAACTGGCGCCTAGCGATGCGACGGAGAACCTGCTTTATCGCGAGGCCGATATCGCCGTGCGGATGTACCGGCCCGAGCAACTGGACGTGGTGGCGCGGCATCTGGGTGACATGGAGATGGGGGCGTTTGCCGCGCGCAGCTACCTGGACCGGCGCGGAACGCCACGCAGTGCAGGTGAACTCTTCGAGCATGAGCTGGTGGGCTATGACCGCAGCGAGTTGATCCTGCGGGGCATGCGCGAGGCCGGGTTCGAGGCGACGCGCGACTGGTTCGCGACGCGGTGCGACATGCAGACGGTTTACTGGGAGCTGGTGCGGGCGGGATGCGGTATCGGCTTTGGGCAGCGCGCGGTCGCGGCGCACGACCCGCAGGTGGTGGAGATCGACCTGGGTTTTCCCATCCCGCCGCTGCCGGTATGGCTGGCCGCGCATCAGGGTATGCGCCATACGCCGCGCATAAAGCGTGTCTGGGACATCCTGGCCGAGGGGTTGGGCGCTGTGGTTTCTTGACCCTCGGGCAGCTTCCCGATAGGCGGGTGACAACGTTTTCCAAGGACAAGGGACACCCCATGAGCAACCCCTCGCTTCTTATCCTGCCGGGTGACGGCATTGGCCCGGAAGTCATGGCCGAGGTGGCCAAGATCATCGACTGGTACGGCGCGAAACGCGGATTGAAATTCGACGTGAGCGAGGACCTTGTCGGTGGCGCGGCCTATGACAAGCACGGCACGCCGCTGCATGACGACACGATGGAAAAGGCGCAGGAGGTGGATGCGGTTCTGCTGGGCGCCGTGGGTGGGCCGAAATACGACAACCTGGATTTCAGCGTGAAGCCCGAGCGCGGCCTTTTGCGCCTGCGCAAGGAGATGGACCTTTATGCCAACCTGCGCCCGGCGCAGTGTTTCGACGCGCTGGCCGATTTTTCGTCGCTGAAGCGCGACGTGGTGGCAGGCCTCGACATCATGATCGTGCGGGAGCTGACCAGCGGCGTTTATTTCGGTGAGCCGCGCGGCATCTTCGAGGAAGGCAATGAGCGGGTGGGTATCAACACCCAGCGCTATACCGAGAGCGAGATCGACCGGGTGGCGCGTTCGGCCTTCGAACTGGCGATGAAGCGCGACAAGAAGCTCTGCTCGATGGAAAAGGCCAACGTGATGGAATCCGGCATCCTGTGGCGCGAAGTGGTGACCAAGGTGGGCGAGGATTACCCCGAGGTCGAGCTGAGCCACATGTATGCCGACGCGGGCGCGATGCAGCTGACGCGCTGGCCCAAGCAGTTCGACGTGATCGTGACCGACAACCTGTTTGGCGATCTGCTGTCGGACCTGGCGGCGATGCTGACCGGCAGCCTGGGCATGTTGCCCTCGGCCAGCCTGGGCGCGCCGATGCCCAACGGCCGGCCGAAGGCGCTTTACGAGCCGGTGCACGGTTCGGCGCCGGATATCGCGGGCCAGGGCAAGGCGAACCCGATCGCCTGCATCCTGAGCTTTGCCATGGCGCTGCGCTATTCGTTCGATGCGGGCGAGGAGGCGACGCGCCTGGAAGAGGCGGTGAACGCGGTTCTGGCCGACGGTCTGCGCACGGCGGACCTGCTGGGCGAGGAAGGCGTGCAGCCGGTCTCGACCGGCGAGATGGGCGACGCGATCGTGGCCAAGCTCGAGGCGTCGCTCTGAGCGTGACGCGCATCCTGGCCGGGGCTGTTCTGGCCCTGGCCGTTGCGGCCCCGCTGCGGGCCGAGGTTTTCCTTGAGAACATGACCAGTCCCGAGGTGGCTACGGCCATCGCGGAGGGTGCGCGCACGGTGATTATCCCCACCGGCGGGACCGAGCAGAACGGCACGGCGATGGTGCTGGGCAAGCACAACATCCGGGTGCGGGCGCTGAGCGGGCTGATCGCCGAGGCGCTGGGCGATGCCATCGTCGCGCCGGTGATCGCGCATGTGCCCGAAGGCGGGATTGATCCGCCGTCGGGCCATATGCCGTTCGCGGGGTCCATGACGGTGCCGCCGGAGCTGTTTGCCGCCAACGTGGAATGGGCCGCGCGCAGCCTGCGCCTGGCGGGGTTCGAGACCATCGTTCTGCTGGGCGACAGCGGCTGGAACCAGCAGCCGATGGCCGTGGTCGCCGAGCGGCTGAACCAGGAATGGGGCGGCGGGGTGCTGTTTGCCGATGCCTATTACGGCTCACACGCGGTGTTTGCGGCGTGGTTGGAGGAGCAGGGCTTTGCGAACGCGGGCACCCATGCCGGGCTGGCCGACACGGCGCTGATGCTGGCGGTGGAGCCGGGAGCGGTGCGCGCGCCGGGGGATGCCACCGAAGAGATGGGGCGCGAAGGGGTGCGGATGTTCATTACCCGCACGGTCGAGCAAATTCGGGCGTATCGAACCCGCTGACCCGGGTTCGAGAGGCGCTGCCCCCCCAGTCACAAAACCCGGGGGTTTTGTGACCGCCCCCCGGGATATTTCCGGCAAGATGAAATAGCGAGGTCAGCCGCCCACGAGACGGTTGAGCAGGACGACCTCGCTGTTCTTTTCGATCGGCGTGGCCCAGGTATCGTTGTAGATCTTGCCGTCGATCGAGACCGAGACGCCGCGCTCGAGCTGGGGTTTCAGCGCGGGATAGTCGCGCGCCAGCCCGTCGAGAAGCTGCCGCAGGTTGGCGGCCTCGATCTCGACGGTTTGCTGGCCGTCCGCCAGCTCGGCCAGCGAGCCCCAGAGGCGGACGGCGACCACTACTGCCCCTTCAGCGCGGCCAGAACCCTGGGCGGGGACATCGGCAGGGAGGTGAGGCGCACACCGGCCGCGCGGGAGACGGCGTTGGCGATGGCCGCGAGCGGCGGCACGATCGAGGTTTCGCCAACGCCGCGCACGCCGTAGGGGTGGCCGGGGTTGGGAATTTCCAGGATCACCGGTTCGATCATCGGCAGGTCTGAGGCCACGGGAACACGGTAATCGAGGAAGCCCGGGTTCTGCAGCCGGCCGTCTTCGCCGTAGATGTATTCCTCGTTGATGGCCCAGCCGATGCCCTGGGCCGCGCCGCCCTGGAACTGGCCCTCGACATAGTCGGGATGCACAGCCTTGCCCGCGTCCTGGAACACGGTGTAGCGCAGCACCTTGACCGCGCCCGTTTCGGGATCGACCTCGGTATCGACCATGTGGGTGGCGAAACTGACGCCCGCGCCTTCGGCGTTGACCTCGTGGTGCCCGGCGATCGGCCCGCCGGTGTTCGAGGCGATGGCGGCGATCTCCTTGATGGTCATCGGGGGAAACTTGCCCGCGTTGGGCCCGGCCGGGTGGGCGGCGCCATCGTGCCAGTCGACCGCCTCAGGGTCGATGCCCCAGGTCATCGCGGCGCGTTCCTTCATGATCTCGATCGCATGGCGCGCTGCCTTGATCGTGGCAAGCCCCACAGCGAAGGTGACGCGCGAGCCGTCGGTCACCTCGTTCTGGCCGAGGCTGGCGGTGTCGGCGATGATGGTGCGCACCTGGTCGAGCGGCACGCCCAGTTCCTCGGCCGCCATCATCGACATCGAGGCGCGCGAGCCGCCGATATCGGGGTTGCCTTCGGAGAGCGACACGGTGCCATCGGGGTTGACCATCAGCGACACGCAGGTATCGCCGCCGAAATTGAACCAGAAGCCGCAGGCGACGCCACGGCCCTGGTTTTCGCCCAACGGCGCCGTCCAGTGCGGGTGGCTTTGCGCCGCTTTCAGCGTGGCCTTCAATCCGATCGCCGGGTAGGTGGGGCCATAGGCCGATTTGGTACCTTCGTCGGCGGCATTTTTCAGGCGCGTTTCCAGCGGGTCGAGATCGAGCTTCTGGCAGAGCTCGTCGATCACGCTTTCGACCGGGTAGGCGGCCATCGGCGCGCCGGGGGCGCGATAGGCGGCGGCCTTGGGCCGGTTGGTCATCACCTCAAAGCCCTCGGTGCGGACGTTTTCCAGATCGTAGGGCGCGAAACCGCACATCGCTGACAGGAAGGCGATGGCACCGGGATAGGCGCCGGCCTGCAGCCGGTAGGTCGCGGTGGCGCCGGTGATGGTGCCATCCTTTTTCATGCCGATCTTGACGTCGATCGACGAGGACGCGGTGGGCCCGGTGGCGCGGAATACCTCGTCGCGGCTCATCACCAGCTTGACCGGTTTGCCGGCCTTGCGCGACAGCATCAGCGCCACGGGCTCGATCCAGACATGGGTTTTGCCGCCAAAGCCGCCGCCGATTTCCGAGGCGGTGACGCGCAGCATGCCGGCATCGAGACCGAGAAGCCCGGCGCAGGTGTTGCGCACCATGTAATGCCCCTGGGTGCAGACCCAGAGATCGCCCTGGCCATCGGCGCCCAGCGTGGCAAGGCAGGCATGCGGCTCGATATAGCCCTGGTGGGTGGCGGCGGTGGTGAAGCTGCGTTCGATCACCAGGTCAGCCTGGGAAAAGCCGGCTTCGGGATCGCCATGGCCGTATTTCGAGCGGGAGGTCACGTTTTCCGACAGGCCCGCGGGCACGTTTTCCTGTTGCCGCCCGGCTTCGATTACCGGCGCGTCGGGCTTCATCGCCTCGTCCACGTCCGTGACATGGGCCAGCACCTCGTATTCGACCTTGATCGCGTCGAGCGCGTCATGGGCGATTTTCTTCGAGGTGGCGGCGACGGCGGCGACGGCATGGCCGTCATACCGCGCCTTTTCACCGGCCATGCAGTTGTCGAGCACATCGGCGAGGCCCGGATCATCGGGCTGATAGGTGAAATCGGCGCGGGTGATGACGGCCTTGACCCCCTTCATTGCCTCGGCCGCCGAGGTGTCGATCGAGACGATCCGGGCATGGGCGTGCGGGCTGCGCAGCACCGCGCCCCAGAGCATGCCGGGGGCGGTGACATCGGCGCCATAGCGCGCCTTGCCGGTGACCTTGTCGATCCCGTCGGGGCGCAGCGGCCGGGTTCCGACAATCTTGAAATCGCGGGCTTGGAATTCGTCCTTCGGCATCAGGCGGCCCCCCTCATTTCGGCGGCGGTGTCCATCACCGCGCGGATAATCTTGTCATAGCCGGTGCAGCGGCAGAGATTGCCGGCCAGCCAGTAGCGCACCTCTTCCTCGGAGGGGTTGGGGTTGCGCTCGAGCAGGTTCTTGGCCGCGACCAGGATGCCGGGCGTGCAGATGCCGCATTGAAGCGCGGCATGTTCGATGAATTTTTCCTGCAGCGGGTGGAGCTTGTCGCCCTCGGCCATGCCTTCGATGGTTTCGACGCTGCGGCCCTCGGCCTCGGCGGCAAGCACCAGGCAGGAGCAGACGAGGCGGCCATCGAGGATAATGGAACAGGCGCCGCAATCGCCCGAGCCGCAGCCTTCCTTGCTGCCGGTCAGGTCGAGATGATCGCGCAACACGTCGAGCAGGGTTTCGGTTGGATCGCAGAGGAATTCGGTTTCATCCCCGTTGATCGTGGCGGTGACATGGATCTGGGACATCAGGCGTCTCCCTTGGCGCGGGCAATAGCGATCTTGGCGGTACGGCGGGCAAGGACGCCGGCGATATCCTTGCGGAAGGCGACGGTGCCGCGCTTGTCGTCGATGGGGGTGGCTTCCTCCGTGGCGGCGGCGGCCAGCGCGTCGAGCGCGGCGTCATCGCCGGGCGTACCAATGAGCGCATCGGCGCAGGATTGCGACAGGATCACGGTGGGGGCGACAGCGCCCAAAGCGACGCGGGCAGCGGAAATTTTGCCCTGATCGTCGAGGGTTACGTGAACACCCACCCCGACAACGGCGATATCCATCTCGGTGCGCGGGATGAAGCGCAGGTAGGCATCGCCGGACATGGCCGGTTTCACGGGCAGGAAGATCGAGGTGATCAGTTCGCCGGGCTTGAGCGAGGTCTGGCCGGGGCCAGTGGGAATATCCTCGACCGCAACATCACGGGTGCCCGAGGGCCCCGCGATGCGCGCCACGGCACCGGCGGCGACCATGGCGGGCACGCTGTCGGCAGCGGGCGAGGCGTTGCAGAGATTGCCCGCCATCGTCGCGCGGCCCTGGATCTGGGTCGAGCCGATCAGGTCGGCCGCTTCCATCACGCCGGGCCAGTCGGCACATAAGTCACTCATTTCGTTCATTTCCGCAGAAGGCACAGCCGCGCCAATGCGCCAGCCCCCCTCTTCGCGGGTGATCACCGTCATCTCGGCGATGCGCTTAACGTCGATCACGGCGGAGGGGGCAACCTGGCGGGCGCGCAGCCGCACGAGAAGGTCGGTGCCGCCGGCCAGGATGCGCGCTTCGGGATCGTCCGACAGCAGGCGCACGGCCTCGTCCACGGTGGTTGGGGTTTCGAATCTCATCGTGTCCAGTCTCCCGAATTGGCCGCGCAAAAAGGGGCAGGTGCGGCAGGGCTGTTTCCAGAGTGTTGCGAGTCGCCCCGGATGACAAGCCCGCAAGCAGATGGATTTGCCAAGAAACGGTCAACGGCGCGCCCCGGCCGGTTAACGGGGCGCGGCGCGGCGCAATGTGGGGGGTGATTTGCGTGTACCCCCCAGCTGACATCCGGCTGCCGGGCAATGCCCCGCGCGGAAGCAGGAAAACCGGTTAACGCGCCGCGCGCTACCAGGCCTGAGAAAGCCCGGCAGATCCTGACTGTGGCTCTTTCTTGGAAATAAATACTCATGGCGCAGCCAGCGCAAAACCTGATCTCAGATCCCGAGATCGGCTGAAACCTTGCCGATCGACTCACGCAGGGTCGCCTCGATCTGGTGGATCATCGCGTCATCCATGATGAGCGTGGGCGACAGGATCAGGATATTGCCGAGCGCGCGGGCAATGAGGCCGCGTTTCTGCGCCTCCTTCGCAACAAGGCTGCCGACCATGGCATCGGCGGGGAATTCTTCGCGGGTGTCCTTGTTCTTCACGAACTCGATTCCCATCATGAAATGCGAGCCGCGCACCTCGCCCACCATATCCACGTCTTCAAGCCCGCGCAGCAGCCCCTCGAAAAGCTTGCCGGTGGTCTGCACGCGGCCGGGGATATCCTCGGATTCGAGGATCGCGATATTGGCAAGGCCCGCGGCGGCGGCGGCGGGGTGGCCCGAATAGGTCATCCCGTGCAGGAACATCGCATCGGGGCCGGAAATCACGTCATAGATCTCATCCGAGATGATCGTGGCCGAAAGCGGCTGGTAGCCCGAGGTCAGCCCTTTGGCGGTGGTGATGATGTCGGGCACGCAATCATAGGCGTCCTCGCTGGCGAACATGTGGCCCAGGCGGCCCCAGGCGGTCACCACTTCGTCGGCGACATACATGATGTCATGCGCGCGGGTGATTTCACGCATCCGCTTGTGATAGCCCGGCGGCGCGGTAATGACGCCGCCGGCGCCTTGGATCGGTTCGGCGAAGAAGGCGCAGATGTTCTCGGCGCCGATGCGGGCGATGGCGTCGAGCATGTCCTGTTCCAGCACGGCGAGGAATTCGGCATCGGTCATTTCGGGCGCCTCGCGATACTTGTGCGGCGCCTTGAGATGATGGACGAGCCCTTCGACCGCGCCCCAGCCTTCGGCATAGGCGGGCGTGGTCAGCGCCATCGCCATGTGGGTGGAGCCGTGATAGGCGCCCATGCGCGACAGGATCTGCTTTTTCTGCGGGCGGCCCTTGAGATTATTGTAGTGGTGCAGCATCCGCACCGCCGTGTCGTTCGCGACCGAGCCGGAATTGCCGAAATAGACGTTGTTGAGGTGGCCGGGCGCGAGCGAGGCCACCTTTTCGGCCAGCTGGGCGGCGGCGGGATGGGTGAAGTTGTAGAAGGTCGAGTAGTAGTCGAGCGTGTTGAGCTGCTGAGTAATGGCGTCGATGATCTCGTGCCGGCCGTGGCCCACGTTCACGCACCAGAGCCCGCCGATGCCGTCGATCAGCCTGTTGCCTTCGCTGTCGGTGACATAGGCGCCTTCGGCGGCGACGATGGCGGTACGGGCGTCATCCTGTTTCAGCGCGTGCAGGTTGGCGAAAGACTGGATGAGGTGGGAATCCTTCGTGAGGATCTCGTCGGTGGTCAGCTTGTTCATTCTCTCTCTCCCTGTTCAGGTGGCGCCGAGGAAACCCTGCAGCACGTTGACGGTATTGAGCCCGATTTCGTCAATGTCGTAGCCGCCCTCCATCACGAAGAGCGTGGGCAGGCCGAGCGCGGCGATATCGGCGCCGTAGGTGGTGAAATCCGGTGATTTCAGTTTGAAAAAGCTGATCGGATCGGTTTCGAACGTGTCGACGCCGAGCGAGACGATCAGCTGGTCGGGGGCGTATTGCGCGATTTTGTCCAGCGCGTCGGCGAGCGCCTTGCGCCACTGGGCAAAGGGCGTGCCGGGCGGCATGGGATAGTTGACGGTAAAGCCCGCACCCGCGCCGGAGCCGGTTTCGTCGGTATAGCCCAGGAAATGCGGGAAGGCGTTTTCCGGCTCGCCATGCAGCGACAGGAACAGCACGTCGGAGCGGTCATAGAAGATGTCCTGCGTGCCGTTGCCGTGGTGAAAATCGACATCGAGGATAGCGACGCGGTTCGCCCCGTTTTCGAGGTAATGCTGGGCGGCGATGGCGGCGTTGTTGAGAAAGCAATAGCCACCATACATATCCAGCGCGGCGTGATGGCCGGGCGGGCGGCAGAGCGCGAAGGCGGCACGCTCGCCTGTGCGGATCAGATCGGCAGCGGTAAGCGCGACCTGGGCCGAGCCATAGGCGGCGGGCCAGGTACCTTCGGTGAGCGAGGTTTCGGTGGCGAGCGCGAAATAGCCCAGCTTGCCGTCGATATGGTTGGGGCAGCGCTGCACCATGCGGCGGGCGGGCCAGCAGGTGGGGATCGCCTCGCCCGCGTAGCCGGCGGCGGTCCATTCGTCCCAGGCGGTTTGCAGGAAATCGACGAGGCCCTTGTCATGGATGGCGAGGATTGGACCCTGCCCGTGATCGTCAGGCGGCAGGATCGGGCCGAGTTGGACCGTGTTCAGCCGGTCGAGGATATAGGTCATGCGCGAGGGGCGTTCGAACGGGTAGACCAGTTCGCCGCCATAGACCTCGGTTTTCGCATCGCGCAGCGCGTGGGTCTCGGCATAGACGGTTTTCATTCCGGCACCTCGCGATAGTCGGCGGACTGGGTGGAGAGCAGCGCCGGGTCGTAGGCCTTGGCGATGTCGGTGACGAGCAGCGTTTCGGTGGTGTTCGCCGCAGCAAGCGCGGTCGCATCGGGGCCGACGATCACCGAGTGGCCACCGAAGGTCAGCCCGTTCTCCGCGCCGCAGAAATTGGCATAGGCGATGGTGAGCGCATAAGCCGAAGCCTGCGAGGGCACGATCGCAGTCGAGACATGCTCGAACCCGGCCGGGTTGGCGGTGGGCACGAGGATGAGCGTGACGCCCTGGTCGGCCAGCGCCTTGACGTGGTGGGCGAACTCGACGTCATAGCAGATCATCAGCGCGGTCTTGTGGCCCGCGTAGTCGAAGATCGTGTAGCTGCTGCCGAAGGCGAAGCTCTGCTGCTCCATCGGGCCGAAGAGCTGGATCTTGCGGTAATGACCCAGGATCGCGCCATCGGGGCCGAAGGTGGTGGCGGCGTTATAGACCAGATCGCCGTCGCGCTCGGCCCAGCCGAGGGTGAGGCCGCAGCCCGCGTCGCGGGCCAGCGCGCCGAGACGTTCGCACCACGCCCCGCCCAGCGGCTGCGAGAGCGAGGAGTGCAGGTCGGGCCGGTTGTAGCCCGGCAGGAAAAGCTCGGGGAAGACGGCCATGCGGGCGCCCGCAAGGGCCGCGGCGCCGAGCTGGGCCTTGATGCGGTCAAAGCCTGCCTCGATGTCGCCCTGAATGGGCGGGCCCTGGTAGAGCGCGAGTTTCATGGCCGTTCCCCCTTGTCTGAGGTCTGCGCGACGGTTGTCGGGAGAGCGGGGCCGCGCGGCCCCGCAGCGCGAGGGCGCGCGCCCTCGCGTCCCGGAGGTGCCGCTATTTCTTCAGGTTGGTCCAGATCGTGTCATAGACCTTCTGCACCTCTTCATCGCAGGCCTGCACGAATTGCGGGTTGCCGCCTGCGGGCGGGTTCAGTTCGGGCGCGGATTTCACCGCTTCCTCGAGGAAGGGTTCCACGCCTTTCACGCCGGCCGTGTAGCGGGCGTAGTTGGTGACCGCGGCGGCGTTTTCCGGTTCGAGCAGGAAGTTCATGAACTTCAGCGCGTTTTCGCGGTTGGGCGCGTCCTTGAGCAGAACGACGTTGTCCATCCAGACGATATAGCCCTGGGCGGGGTATGCGTATTCGATGTTGGCGCCTTCCTCGCGGGCTTTCATGCCGAAGCCGTTCCAGATCATCCCGGCGGCGGCATCGCCCGACACCAGCACGTCCTTGGCGACGTCCGAGCCGAAAGAGGCCCAGTATTGCTTGGCGTTCTGCACCAGGTCGTTCAAAGCCTTGAGCTGCTCGCGATCGGTGGTGCATTGCGGGATGCCGAGGTGGATCGAGGCGAGCGTCAGGGTTTCGCCCGCGGTATCCAGAACGTTGATCTTGCCCTTCAGCTCTTCGGGCGGGTTGAAGATGATGTCGGTGGTCTGGATGTCGCCGGAATAGACATCGCGGTTGACCGAAAACGAGGTCGAGCCCCACTGGTAGGGGATCGAGCTTTTGCGGCCTGGATCGAAGCCCACGTCCATCCACTGGGGCAGGATGTTGCCCTTGAGCGGCATCTCGTCATCGGTGAAGGTGTCGAGCATGCCTTCCTTGCCCATGATTTCGACCATGTAGTCGCCGGGCACGGCCACGTCATACTGGCCCAGTTTGCCGGCCTTCAATGCGGCAAGCAGCGCTTCGTTGCTGTCATAGGTGTCGAGCGTCACCTCGACGTCGTATTCGGCGGCGAACTTGTCCAAGAGCTCCTGCGGGATGTACTCGAACCAGTGATAGATCGAGAGCTTGCCCTCGGCCGTGGCGACAGTGGCCATCAGCGACAGAGCGAGCGCCGAGGCGCCGGTTTTGAGAAGGTTTTTCATGGTTTTCTCTCCTGTTGGTTATTGGCGGTTTTGGCCCATGCGGCCGGCGAAATAGCTGAGGGTGACGAAGAGGATCGACACCAGCAGCAGCAGGGTGGAAATGGCCATGATGTTGGGCTTGATGCCCTGTTTGACGGCCCCGAAGATCGCGGTGGGCAGGGTTTCGACGCCCGCACCCTTGACGAAATTGGTGATGATGAAGTCATCGAGCGAGATGATGAAGGCCAGAAGGAAGCCCGAGATGATGCCGGGCATCATCAGCGGCAGAAGCACGAGCCGGAAGGCCTCCCACCGGGTGGCATAGAGGTCTTGCGCGGCCTGTTCGTAGACATCCTCGATCCCTTCCATCCTGGCGGCGATGGGCAGGTAGGCAAAGGGGATGCAGAAGACGATATGGGCAACCAGGATCGTCATGATCCCGGTGGTGAAGCCAATCGCCGAGAAAAAGATCAGCGTGGCCACGGCGGTGACGATCTCGGGCACCATGAGCGGCAGGTTTATGAGCGCGAAGCTGGCGCCTTTGCCGCGGAAAGACCCTGCGCGCAGCATGGCGGTGGCGGCCATGGTGGCGATGATGGTGGCGGCGATGGCCGCGGTGACGGCGATGGTGAGCGAGTTGACCGCGGCCTGTTTGAACTTGTCGGCCTCGAGTCCCCAGAACACGTCTTCGTACCACCGGAGCGATGCGCCGCCCCAGATGGTGATCGACTGGGAATCGTTGAAAGAATAGATCGCCACGATGATGAGCGGCGCATAGAGCAGGAAGAGGCACAGCAGCGTGATGCCGTAGAAGCCGGGGAAGCGGCGGAGGTCGGGTTTCTTCGCCATCAGCGCGCCCCCCGTGCCTGGCTGCGGGCATAGAAGATCAGCACGATCAGCACCATCGTCAGCAGGATCATTGCGGCCGCCGCACCGAAGGGCCAGTTGCCTGCCGCCCCTTTGAACTGTTCCTCGATCAGCGAGCCGATCATGAAATTCTTGGCCCCGCCCAGAAGATCGGGGGCGAGGAAGGCGCCGAGCGAGGGCACGAAAACGAGGATGCAGCCAGCGATGATGCCGGGTTTGACCGAGGGGATGATGACCTGCGTGAGCGTCACCCAGCGCGAGGCGTAGAGATCGGCCGCGGCCTCGGACAGCGCAAAATTGTAGCGTTCGACCGCGGCATAGATCGGCAGCACCATGAAGGGCAGGTAGGAATAGAACAGGCCCAGCTGCACGGCGGTCGCGGTGTTGATGACGTGGATCGGCTCGGAAATCAGGCCGGCGTCGAGCAGCCATTGATTCAGCGGGCCATTATCGCGGATGAGGAATTTCATCGAGATCGTGCGGATCAGCAGGTTGACCCAGTAGGGCACGGTGATGAGGAAAAGCCAGATCGTGCGGCTGTTTGGCGGGCGCGTGGCGATGAACCAGGCGGTGGGAAAGCCGATCAGGAGGCACAGAACCGTGGCCAGCCCCGCCTGCCAGATCGAGCGCCAGAAGATCAGGATATAGGTCCATTCGATTTTCGGCGGTTCATCCCCGAAAAGGCCGCGATCAAAGAAGAACTGGTCATAGGCGGCGAGCGTCGGTTCCCAGATCACGCCGCCGCGGAATTCCTTGGTCAGGAAGGAATAGACCAGCATGATCAGAATCGGCACGACGAGGAAGATGCCGATGATGAGCCAGGCGGGCAGGATGAGCGGCACGCCGAGGCCCGCATAGGTGCGGGCGGATTTTCCGGTGCCCTGTCCCAGCCCGCCTGCCATCAGTCCACCAACAGGCGTGCGGCGCCTGCCTCGAAATTCAGCCCGACGGTCTGGCCTTTTTCCGGGATCGTGGTGTCGGCCGAGTTCTGCACCCGGGCGGTGACGGTTTCGCCGTCGGCGAGCGTGACATCGACATGCATGTCGGTGCCCAGATAGATGAGCCGCGAGACCGTGCCAGAGAGCGGCGCCTGCGCGGGATCGGTGAGCGAGACGCGTTCAGGGCGGACAGACAGATGGCCCTGGCCGGAATGCGCGCCCGAGGCGGCGGGGCAGGTGAACTGCGCGCCGCCGGGCAGGGTGCAGGTAGCGGTGGCCCCGTCGATGGCGGCGACGGCAACATCGATCAGGTTGGTTTCGCCGATGAAGTCGGCGACGAATTTGTTGTTGGGTTCCTCGTAGATCGCGCGCGCTGTGCCGACCTGCTGCACCCGGCCATCGGAGATGACGGCGATGCGGTCGGACATGGTGAGCGCCTCTTCCTGGTCGTGGGTGACGAAGATGAAGGTGATGCCGGTTTCGTGCTGAAGCTGCTGCAGTTCCAGCCGCACCGCCTGCCGCAGTTTCAGATCAAGCGCCGAGAGCGGCTCATCAAGCAAAAGCACCTTGGGATTGGGCGCAAGCGCGCGGGCGAGTGCGACGCGCTGTTGCTGGCCGCCCGAGAGCTGCGCGGGCAGGCGGGTGGCAAATTGCGTGAGTTGCACGAGCTCCAGCACCTCGCCCGCGCGTTTGCGGGCCTCGGACTCGGATTTACCCAGCCGCAGGAGGCCGAACATCACGTTGCGGGTGATGTCCATATGCGGAAACAGCGCATATTGCTGGAAGACGGTATTCACCGGCCGGCGGTTGGGGGGCAGCTCGGCGATGGGATCCCCATAGAGCCGGATGGCGCCGGCGCTGATGTCCTCGAACCCGGCGATGCAGCGCAAGAGCGTGGTCTTGCCGCAGCCCGAGGGGCCCAGAAGGGTGAAGAATTCATTATCCGCGATCGCCAGCGACACGTCGCGGAGCGCGGTGAAATCGCCGTAGCGTTTGGTGACGTTGTCGATATCGACCGCGATGGTGCCGTTGCCGTCTGGCACGTTGACCCCCTGCTTATACCCCCTAGAATGATGGGATCAGGTTAAATCCGGCTAATCGAGGGGTATATACCCCCGGGGGGGTATGCCATGACGATCCAGGGCGAGGCGGAACGGCGGCTGGGCGAGGCGATCGCGGCACAGGGTGGAGAGGGTTTTCCGCGTGCGCTGGCGCGGTGGCTGGAGGTGCAGCTGCGCCATGACAACATCACCATCCTGGCCTATTTCCAGGGCCGCCCGCCGCAGGCTTTCCTGACCCGGGCACGCGTGCAGGAGGTGCACGAGAATTTCGACCGCACCTATGTCGGCGGGGCTTACCTGCTTGATCCTTTTCACGATCTTCACCGCTCGCGCGTGGCGCGGGGTGTGTACCGGCTGACCGATATCGCGCCGGACCAGTTCCACCGGAATCCGTATTTCCTGGACTATTACGCGGCGACGACGCTGCTCGATGAACTGGCCTTTGTCGCCTACCCCGCGCCGGGGGTGAGCGTGCATGTCTGCCTTGGCCGCGACGCGAGCTCGAATGCGCGGTTCACCCAGAGGGAGATCGTGACCGCGAGACTCGTTTCGCCCATTGTTGTGGCATTGTGCGAGCGGCACTGGGCGGACCTGGCCGATCAGGGCGCCTATTCGGAGGCCGAGGTGACCCGGCGTCTGATTGATTCGCTGGACGAGGCGCATGGCATCCGGCTGTCGCCGCGCCAGGCGGAGGTGGCGTTGCTGATCCTGCGGGGGCACAGTTCGGTGTCGATCGGGCTGCAGCTGGGGATCAGCCCGCAGACGGTGAAGGTGTTCCGCCGGCAGCTTTACCGAAAATGCGCGATCAGCAGCCAGGCAGAGCTGTTCAACCTGCTGCTGCCGCTTTTGGGCGACGGGGGAAATCAGCCGCCGCAGATGCCCTGAAGACGCAGCCAGTCGGCGTCGGAAATCAGCGGATCGGGGGTGCTGGCGGCAAAGGGATCGGCCTCGATCAGGCCGAGGGTGGTTTCGCCGGTGACATCGAGCGCATAGGCATAGGGCCGGGCGCGCACCGACCAGGCCTGAAACCCCGCCAGCAGAGTTTCATCTGAGAGTGCTGCGGGCGGTTCGGTGAGCAGTTTCTCGGAATAGTCCTGCAGGATCGCGTCGGTCAGTTCGCCCGTGGTGAGCAGGCGCAGGCTGGCCATGAAGCCCTCGGCTTCGAGCAGGCGGCGCAGCGGATCCTTGATCTGGGCGCGCAGGTGTTCGGCGATGACGAATCCCGCGGCGACGTCGGGTTCCTCGTAATCCTCGAAAAGCGCACGGTTCAAAAGGATGATTTGGCCGGGCAGGTGCGTGGCCTCGGCCACGCCGCTGCGCAGCGCGACGAGGCGGGCGGCGCCCTGCGGTCCGGGCAGACGCGAGGAGAGGTGTGCGAGCGCGGGCATCGCCTGGGCATCATTGCAGGGCGCGCCGGCGACGCGGCGGATCTTGGCAAGAAGCGCCTCGCCTATTTCCTGGCGTTTGACGTCGGGGACGACGGAGACGGTGTGATCGCGCAGTGCGCCGGGCAGCCAGAAGATGCCGAGCGCGAGCACGGCGAGGATCGTCAGCACGAAACTGACCAGGCGCAGCCGGCCCGGGTGGGGGCGGGCACGCTCGACGGCGCTGCGCAGTTTCTCGATCGCGGCGACCATGTCGGCTTCGGTTTCGGGCAGCTCCAACGTTTCGCCGGGATCGCCATCGGGATGGAAGACGGCCGGATGCTGGCCCGGGTTCGCGCGGGCCACGGCGGGAATGGACCAGTGCGCCAGTGCCTGGTCATTCTGGTCGGAGATTGTCAGCGTCGCCTCGCCGATCGACACGATGACCTCGCGCCGCTGGGCATCGGGGGACGCACGCCAGAGGCCGGTGGCCTCGAGCCGGTCATATGCGCTGAGTGCTGTCATGTGCGGGCCTGCTCTGCCTCGTTTCGGGAAACGATAGCACGGGCAGGCCCGGACGGGCAATTCCTGAGCGTCGCCGGGCGCTTAGGCCGCTTTGAAGCCCATCTTGCGGAAGGCCCAGGCAGCCGGGCAAAGGCCGGTGAACGCGGTCTGGAACAGATTGGCGCCGACGAAGACGGTGAGCCAGACAAAGAGCGGGTGCACGAAATAGGTGAGCAGCACCGAGAGAATTACCATGAAGCCTGCGAAGGCCATGACGGCTTGGTTGACGGTCATTGTTGCGGTCCTTTCAGAACGGAATCTACTATTACATTCCATTTATGGAATATTATGTCGTTTTGCAAGGGTCAGGTGGTCGCAGGGGTTTTCGCCAGGTCAGTCGCAGGACGCCTGTGCCCGCTCCGATCCCAAGACGGTCTCTTCTACGTTTGGCAAATACAAAAGGGCGGCACTGCCGCCCCCGTTTTTCTTCGGTGGAAAAGCTTGTCGAGAAAGCGCCTTGATGTTTGAACCGGATGCGGTTGCGCACCTGTATCAAGATTTCCCGTGCATTCCTTTTGAAGTTGCTTTCGGCTCTTTGCCCGAGAAACCGGATTCTTTTTCGAGACGCGCCTTGCGAAGACGTTCTGTCTTGAGTTCGCGCTGTTCGGCCTCGTCCTGGAGTATCTGTTTAGAGACACGTGTGGACCGATCGATAACAGTTTCCGCACGGAGATTTTCGGCCTTGGACGACTTGTTTTTCGTAAGTTTTTTCATCTCTAAAGATCCTCTCGGGAGTGGATGATCGGGACTTCGGCAGGGAGCTGAAAGTTTTTTCAGAGACCACAAAACCTTTCTGGTCCGGACGCACTCGCATCGACTGTTCTCAAGACCGATATCGATCGTTGTGGTTCAGCGAGCGGTAGACATTTCGGTGGTGTTGTCACCAAGCATGAATCCAGCAGTCTTAGCCGCGGCGAGAAAAGCTTTGCGGGCTGCGCCTACGGTGACCATGCAATGCATCGCGGCATCAACGTAGTCGATTGCGAGATCGCGGTTATGGTCTGCGACCGGCCATTTCTTGCGGAGCCAGTAAAACGCCTGCTCGATCGTGCCGATTTTTTGCGTTTCACCCTGCTGTGACACGACGAGAGTGATGGGATTTCCCCAGTTTGTTTCTATCAAGTTATTTTCCGATAATATTTGTGTGTGAATCCCTGAAGAACAGAGAGTCGTATTCGAGTTTTTGAAAAGGCGGGGCCAAACCATAGGCCGCCCCGCCTCGTTTTTCGGTTCGTCGCAGGCTTACGCCAGTGCGAGATTGGTCGCGGATTCGCGGCCGTCCCGGCCACTTTCGATATCGAAAGTGACGGCCTGGCCATCGTCCAGCTGCCGGATACCCGAGCGTTCGAGCGCCGAAACATGAACGAAGACGTCCTTCGAGCCTTGCTCAGGTGCGATAAAGCCGAAGCCTTTTTGGGAATTGAACCATTTCACGGTGCCATTGGCCATCGTGTTGTCTCCTAGATTATTCGCCGTCCACACAATGCGACGGCCCGGCTCAGTGTCGTCGTAAGATCAACTGAGGCCGTTAGGAAACAGAAGGTCGAAAGAAGATGCTTTGCTTAACTTAGGTAGTGAGCCACCGGCGCCACTTCAAGTGCAAACGACAAAGCACCTCGTGGAAAAGTATCGTGGATGTCCAAAAAGGTTCGGTATGTGCGACGAGCGCGATCTTCCGCAGAGCCGGAATTGGCGCACAATTCGGTTGGCAGCGCGTCATTCGGGACCGTAAGGGCGGGTGTCGCTCTCGCGCGTCAACCCGCCCCGCCAGTCAATTCCTTGCGCAATTCGAATTTCTGGATCTTGCCGGTCGAGGTCTTGGGCAGTTCCTGGAAGAGAACCTGCTTGGGCGTCTTGAAGCCGGCGAGCTTGGTACGGGCGAATTTGATGAGGTCTTCCTCGGTCGCCTGGGCACCGTCCTTCAACTCGACGAAGGCGCAGGGCACTTCGCCCCATTTCTCGTCGGGCTTGGCCACCACGGCGCAGAGCGACACGGCGGGGTGCATCATCAGCACGCCTTCGACCTCGACGGAGCTGACGTTCTCGCCGCCGGAAATGATGATGTCCTTCGAGCGATCGAGGATTTTCATGTAGGTGTCGGGATGCTGGATGGCGAGATCGCCGGTGTGGAAATAGCCACCTTTGAACGCTTCGGCCGTCGCCTCGGGGTTCTTCAGGTAGCCCTTCATTACGCCGTTGCCGCGATACATGATCTCACCCTGGGTGGCGCTGTCCATCGGCACCTGGGTCATGGTGTCGGGGTCCATGACGGTGTTTTCCTCGATCATCGGCATCATCACACCGGTGCGGGCCTTGATCTCGTAGCGTTTTTCGTCGGGCAGGTCGTCCCAGTCGGAGTTCCAGGTGCATTCGGTGGCCGGCCCGTAAGTCTCAGTAAGGCCATAGACCTGGGTGACGTTGAAGCCCAATGGCTCGATCGCGCGCAGGGTGGCGGCGGGCGGGGGCGCGCCGGCGGTGAAGACCTCGACGATGTGGTCGAATTCGCGGCGTTCGTCATCGCGGGCGTTGACGATGGAGTTCAGAACGATGGGCGCGCCACCGAAATGGGTGACGCCTTCGTCGGCGATGGCGTCATAGATGTTCTTCGCCGTGATGTCGCGGCAGCAGACGACCGTGCCGCCCAGGAGCGGCATCATCCAGGTGTGGCACCAGCCGTTGCAGTGAAAGAGCGGCACGATGGTGAGGTATTTCGGGTGCAGCACCATGCGCCAGGCGACCACCTGGCCATAGGTGTTCAGGCAGGCGCCGCGATGGTGATAGACCACGCCCTTGGGTCGGCCGGTGGTGCCCGAGGTGTAGTTGAGCGCGATGGATTCCCATTCATCCTCGGGCATGATCCAGTCGAATGCAGGATCGCCCGAGGCCAGCAGTTCCTCGTATTCCATGTGGGCGCCGGTGGCGGGGAAGCCGGCCTGGGGGTCGGCGACCTCGATCACCTTGGGCGCCGGGCCCTCCATTTCGCCGATGGCATCCATCACCAGCGGCAGGTGCGCGGTATCCACGAGCACCACCTTGGCGCCGCCATGGCCCAGAATATAGGACACGGTGCCGATATCGAGTCGGGTGTTGATGGCATTGAGGATCGCGCCGCAGGCGGGCACGCCGAAATGCGCTTCGGCATGGGCGGGCAGGTTGGGGATGACGGTGGCGACGACATCGCCGGGAGCGACGCCCAGCCCAGCCAGCGCCGAGGCGAGCCGCGTGCAGCGCTCGTAATACTCGGCATAGGTTTTGCGATGGGTGCCGTAGACCACGGCGGGGTGGTCGGGGAAAATATCGCGCGCGCGGCGCAGGTGCGACAGCGGCGTCAGTGGCACGTAATTCGCGGCATTCTTTTCCAGACCGGTTTCATCGCTTAGCCAACCCATGGGTTCCCCTCCTGATTCCCGTGACATGTCGGTTTCGGGACAGATTATTGTGCGCGGACGGGGTTTGGAAGAAGCCAAAGACGGCGAAGGGACAAAATGCACCAGGCAGAGACACGTCCGGTGGCGGCAGCGGTTTCGATGCTGGCGGCGATGCTGGTGATCGGGGTGATCGACAATTTCGTCGCCGTGATCGGCGGCACGATCGGTCTGTGGCAGTTCTACGTTGTCCGGTTCGCGCTGGCGCTGCCGCTGTTGTGGCTGATGGCGCTGGGCGGGATGGGCACGATGCGGCCCGCGCGCCTGTGGGCGGTGGCGGCGCGCAGTTTCATGGTGGCGCTGGCGATGCTGATCTATTTCTCGGCCCTGACGGTGATGCCGATAGCGCAGGCGCTGGCGGGGCTTTTTACCTCGCCCATCTTCGTGCTGGTGATCAGTGCGGTGGTCCTGCGCCAGAAGATCGGGCCGTGGCGCATACTGGCCGTGGTGATGGGGTTTGCCGGCGCGTTGATCGTGCTGGAGTTCGACCCGGCCAACGTGACCTGGGGCAGCCTGGTGCCGATGCTGGGCGGGTTTTTCTATGCCCTGGGGGCGATTGCCACGCGGGCGTGGTGCGCGCGCGAAAGCACGGTGGCGATGCTGACCGGCGTGATGGGTATGCAGGGCGCGATGGGTGTGATCGGGCTGGCGATAATTGCCGGGCTTGGCCTGGGCGAGGCCGAGGGCGCGCTGGGTTTCGTTACCCGCGGCTGGGTTTGGCCGTTCGATGACATCTACGGCTGGCTGCTCTTGCAATGCGTGGGCTCGGTCGTGGGGGTATTCGGGATCATCCGGGCCTACCAGTGGTCAGAGGCGTCCTATGTTTCGGTGTTCGAATACGCAGTGATGATCTTTGGCCCCCTGTTCGGCTGGTTGTGGTTCGGCCAGCAGATGGGCCCGTGGCAGATGGCCGGCGCGGCGATGATCGCGGGGGCGGGCGCCATCATAACGGTGCGGTCGAAGTAGGGACGGGCAGGTTTGGCAGGTTCGCGCCCATCTTTCGGGCCTTCTGCAAGACGCGAAGGTTTTGGCCGCCCGTGTAACCTGTGCTAGCCGTCACGTCCTGGTTCGTTCGGATCGCTGGAAAAGAGGGCGATCTTGTTGCCTTGCGGATCGCGAAGGTAGCCAACGTAGAAATGAGGTCCATAAGAGGCTCGAAAGCCGGGCTGGCCCTCGTCGGCGCCGCCGGCGGCAAGGGCTGCGGCGTGAAGATCGCGGACCTGCTTTTGATTGCGCGCCTCGAAGGCGACCATGGAGCCGTTGCCAGCCGAGGCCGGACGTCCATCGAAGGTGGGTTTGACGTAGAAGTCAGGCAGAACAGAAGACTGTCCGGGCTCAACGGGCAGCGCGTAGCTCAGTCCCGCAGGGCCTTCCTCCAGTTCGTAGCCGAGGGCTGGCAGGAACGCGGAATAAAACCGTTTCGCGCGCGTGATGTCATCCGCGCCGACTGTGACATAGGCAATCATGCGTCGTGTTTCTTTCCGGACGTTTGGCCATGCAGGCGAGAGTATCGCGTTTCTATAAGGCAGCAGGGAAATCGGCTCAATAAGCGCGCCTTTGTCGACGCCAGAAGCCGGCACGGGGCCAAGTGCGGCGCCGAGGCCCAGGGGGCTTACGCAGGCGCCTGCGAGAGGGTAGCGTGCGCGCATGATCATTTCGCGCGGGCGCAATTATATCTTCGTGCATATCCCCAAGACCGGCGGCACCGCGATGGCGCTGGCGCTGGAGGAGCGCGCGATGCGTGATGACATCCTGATCGGGGACACGCCCAAGGCGATACGGCGGCGCGGCCGGGTGAAGGGAGCGGCGACCCGGGGACGGCTGTGGAAGCATTCGACACTGGCCGATATCGACGGGCTGGTCACGCCCGAAGAGATTGCGGACATGTTCTGCTTTACGCTGGTGCGAAACCCGTGGGACAGGATGGTGAGCTATTATCACTGGCTGCGTGGGCAGAGTTTCGGTCACCCGTCTGTGCAACTGGCCCGCACGCTGGAATTCAGCGCCTTTCTGAATCATCCGCTGATTGCACAGTCTTTCCGGGATTTTCCCTATCCGTCCTACATGCGCGATGCCTGCGGGCAGGAGCGTGCGGCCCTCTATATCCGTCTGGAGCATTTCGAAGAGGATGCTTCAGGGTTGTGGGATCACCTGGGATTCGAGTTGAGCCTGCCGGTTGCTAATACCTCGGAGCGGGCCCGTGATTACCGGTCCTATTACAACGAAAACGATTCGCAGAAGTTGGCCGAAATTTGTTCTTCGGACATCGCGCGCTTTGGCTATCGCTTCGATTGATGCCCCTGATTGTTTCCGGTCTGACTTGAAATTGCAGCGCGTTACCAGGATTGGCCCGACTTAAGCAACAATGCCACATTTGCGCCCGGGTCATGCCCAAGGGTGGGCACGTGAATCACCCCTAATGAGGCCATTGCTGCAATCAAGCCGCCTGCCAACGGCACAAGGACAACCTGGGGAAGAAACCATGTTTGGATGGAAAGCCGCCAACCACCGCAAGACGGACCGGATGATGGAGACGACGGGCGCATATGACGGCGGTGCAACAGGCGTGATGAGCGGCATCGTTGCAAGCACGCGCGTGGCCAGCGCGATGGGCTGGCGCGAGGTGGGCGCGCTGCAGGCGGGCGACATGGTTCTGACCTTCGATGGCGGTCTGCAGAAAGTGGCAGGCATCACCCGCCGTCGCCTGTGGGATGGCATGAGCTCCTGCCCGCAGGCGTTCTGGCCGCTGATGGTGCCGGCCGGCGTTCTGGAAAACGCCAAGCCGGTGATGCTTCTGCCGCGCCAGGGCGTGATGCTGGAAAGCGATCTGGCAGAAGAGCTCTATGGTGATCCCTTTGCGCTGATCCCCGCGGCTGCACTGGAGGGCACCGCGGGGATCGAGCGCATCTACCCCAATGATCCGATTGACGTGATCAGCGTGCATTTCGACATTGACCAGGTGATCTTTGCCGAGCAGGGCGCTCTGCTTTTCTGCCCGGCCGGTCAGGACCTGGTACAGCTTGCCGCGCAAGAGGCAAGCGGACTTTGTCCCTACAAGATGCTTCCCGAGGCATGTGCCGTTGCCCTGGTCCAAGGCGCGGATAACCGCGAACTCTGCAGTGCGTGCCTTCGGGAAGACCGTTATGCTGCTCAGGAGGAGGGCGCGACCTTCGTGGACGCGGCCTGATCCGGGACGGGAGCAGCATGACGGAAAAGGGCGCGCCGCCGGGGCGCGCCCTTTTTGTTTTTGGGTGGCGGCATATGATGCCGGGAACAGGGGCGGGCTATTGCGCGTAGCGAAGCAGCTGAGCCGCCCGGGCCCGGCCCAGTTCGACGCGGCACGAGCTGATCGCGATACCGGTTCCTGAACCGCCACCGAATGTCGTTCCGACGAATTCGCAATGCGCATCCCGATAGGCAGACCATGCGGCCTGGCCCTGTTCCAAGGCCGGCTTGGAAAGGGTGCGGCCGGTTGTCTGATCCAGATCTTGCGCTGCAGTCATCGCGAAGCCGAGCATGATTTCGACGGTCTTGTCGACGGTTTCTTCCATTTCGGCGACGCAGCGCCCGATTTCGACCTGGCTGCCAAAGCGCACGCCACATTCGGACGAGGCATCGGCGGTTGCGGTGAGGGGAAATGCGCCGATCAGGCAAGAGAGTGCGAGGTTTCGATGTATCATTCTGGTATTCTCCAAAGGAACGTCCCCCATGGTAACGTTGCGCCATTTGGCGGGACGACTCAAACGGAAACGCAGCCGCAGCCCGCGGGGGGGGGGGCGAAATCGCCGGGGGCGGCCGCTATCCCGAAACGAAAAAAGGCGCGCCGGGATGGCGCGCCTTTGCGTGTGTGTCGCGGGCGGCGATCAGGCGGCCTGGGCCTGATCCGGGGCAAAGCGGCCATAGAAGGTCTCGACCTTCTCGGCCATTTCGACCAGCAGCGCCGGGGGGGCGAAGCGGTCTCCGAATTTTGCCGCCAGCTCGTTGCAGCGCTCGACGGCGTAGGGCGCGCCGATGATGTCGAGCCAGGAGAACGGGCCACCCGACCAGGGCGCAAAGCCCCAGGCCAGGACGGCGCCGACATCGCCTTCGCGGATGTCTTCCAGAACGCCTTCTTCCAGCGCTTTGACAGCTTCCAGCACCTGGGCGAACATCAGCCGGTCCTGTACTTCCTGCAGGGGGGGCTGTTCCTCGGCCAGCGGGTACTTGTCGTGGATGCCCTGCCAGTAGCCCTGGCGCTTGCCGTTTTCGTCGTAGTCGAAATACCCGGCCTTGGCCTTGCGGCCCAGGCGGCCCTGTTCCTCCATCCAGAAGACCAGGTCGTCGGCCTCGGAGGCGGGGTATTCGTTGCCCATCGCTTCCTTGGTGGCGCGGGTGATCTTGGCCGCGAGATCGATCGAGGTTTCATCGCCCAGCTGGATCGGCCCGACGGGGAAGCCCAGCTGCCGCGCGGCGTGGTCAATGAGCGGCAGCGCAACGCCTTCGGTGACCATGCGGGTGGCTTCGTTGCCGTAGGGGATGATGCAGCGGTTGCAGTAGAAGAACCGCGCATCGTTCACGACGATCGGTGTCTTGCGGATCTGGCGCACGTAATCCAGCGCCTTGGCCACGGCCCGCGGGCCGGTCTCTTTCCCCTTGATGATCTCGACCAGGAACATGCGTTCGACGGGCGAGAAGAAGTGGATGCCGATGAACTGCTCGGGCCGTTTCGAGGCCTTGGCCAGCCCGGTGATCGGCAGGGTCGAGGTGTTGGAGGCGAAGATGCAATCCTCGGGGATCACGGCTTCGACCTTCTGGGTCATCTCGGCCTTTACCTTCGGATCTTCGAACACGGCCTCGATGATGAGGTCGCAGCCCTCGAGCGCAGAGAGATCGGAGGTGGCGGTGATCTGCGCCAGCGTTTTTTCTTTTTTCTCTTCGGTCGCCTTCCCGCGCTTGATGCCCTTGTCCATGTAGTTGGCGGTATAGGATTTGCCGCGTTCGGCGGTTTCATCGTCGCGGTCGATCAACACCACGTCCATCCCTGCCATGGCCGAGACGAGCGCGATGCCCGAGCCCATCATGCCGGCGCCCAGAACGCCCACCTTCTTGACCCGCTGATCGGGAATGCCCTGGGGTCGCACGGCGCCTTTTTCCAGCGCTTCCTTGTTGACGAAGAGCGACCGCATCATCGCTGCGGAGGACGGGTTCATCAGGATGTTGGTGAACCAGCGCGCCTCGACCCGCAGGGCGGTATCGAAGGGCACCTGCGCGCCTTCGTAGACGGCCGAAAGGAGCGCCTTGGCCGCCGGGAAGGCACCTTGCGTCTTGCCGTTGACCATGGCCGAGGCGCCGACGAAGGTCATGAAACCAGCCGGGTGATAGGGGGTGCCGCCGGGCATCTTGTAGCCCTTGGCGTCCCAGGGTTTGACGATATCGGCGTCGGTGGCGTTCAGCACCCACTCTTTCGCTGCAGTCAGCGGATCCTCGACCACCTCGTCGATGAGGCCGGCCTTGGCGGCCTTGTCGGGCGAGATCATCTTGCCTTCGAGCAGGTAGGGCGAGGCGCCCATCGCGCCCAGCTTGCGCACGAGCCGCGTGGTGCCGCCGGCGCCGGGGAAAATGCCGACCATGATTTCCGGCAGACCGATCTTGGCCTTCGGGTTGTTGGCGGCAAAGATGCGGTGCGTGGCAAGCGGCAGTTCAAGGCCGATGCCCGCGGCAGTGCCGGGCAGGGCCGCGGCGACGGGCTTGCCGCCTTTCTTGGTTTTGAAGTCCATGCCGGCCAGTTCGATTTTCCGCAACAGGCCATGCATCTGCATGATGCCGTCAAAGAGGCCCTTGGCGGGTTCGTCGCCGGCGTTGTTCTTCATGTCGGCCAGCACCGTCAGGTCCATGCCGCCGGCAAAGCTGTCATCTTTGCCCGAGGTGATGACGATGCCCTTGACCGCCTCATCGGCCAGCGCATCGTCGATGCAATCGCTGAGCTCTTGCAGCGCGTCGGCGCGCATGACGTTCATGCTTTTGTCCGCCACGTCCCAGGTGATGACGGCGACGCCATCGGCGCCTTTTTCCATTGTGAAGTCAGCCATTTATGTCTCCATTCGCGCCGGTGTCAGGTAAAGGATCCGTCGTCGATCCCGGCCTGGCCCAGCGTCCAGTTGATATGTCCAAGCGAGCTTTGAATGCGGTGGAACCGCCAGCCATCCGCGCCGAGGCGCATCCACATCACCGAATGGAACGGATCGACCGCGCGGCCAGAGCGGCGCAGCAGATTGACGAGACAAGTCACGATCTTCTGGGTCTCGTCGGGTTCCTCGACCTCGGTCACCTCGCGGTAGATGTCGTTGATGCCGTGCAGGCGGATGTTGTTGCAGTAAAGCTCGAAATCTTCCCTGAGTGCGGCCTCGGTCTCCAGCGTGTAGGGATTGCCGTCGCGCGGTTCGATCCGGAGCGGCAGCTCCATCACCTGCGCGTAAAGGGCGAAATCCCCCTCCACGAGCGCCTTGGTCAGGCGCTCGGCCAGTTCGCGGAATTCCCGGGCCGACACGGGCTTACACCCGTTCGATGATGGTGGCCGCGCCCATGCCGGACCCGATGCAGAGCGTGGCAAGCCCCACTTCCTTGTCCGAGCGTTCGAGCTCGTCCACCAGCGTGCCGAGGATCATCGCGCCGGTCGCACCCAGCGGGTGGCCCATGGCGATGGAGCCGCCGTTCACGTTCACCTTGGCATGATCGACGCCGAAGGCCTGTTCAAAGAGAAGCACCACCGAAGCGAAGGCCTCGTTCACCTCGAACAGGTCGATGTCGCCGATCTCCATGCCGTTCTCGGCCAGGATCTTTTTCGTTACCGGTACCGGGCCGGTGAGCATGATCGTGGGATCTGTGCCGATTTTCGCGGTGGCGCGGATGCGGGCGCGCGGCTTGAGCCCGTATTGTTCGCCGAACTCCTTGTTGCCGATCAGCACGGCGGCGGCGCCATCGACGATACCGGACGAGTTGCCGGCGTGGTGAATGTGGTTGATCCGCTCCAGCTCGGGGTATTTCAGGAGCGCTACGTTGTCGAAGCCCGGCATCACCTCGCCGATCTGCTGGAAGCTGGGTTTCAAGGCGCCCAGCGCCTGCATATCGGTGCCCGGGCGCATGTATTCATCGTGATCGAGGATGTTGAGCCCGTTGACGTCCTTCACCGCCACGATCGAGCGGTCAAAGCGGCGGTCGTCCCAGGCGGCCTTGGCGCGGTTCTGGGATTCGACGGCCAGCGCATCGGCGTCGTCGCGGGTGATGCCGTATTTCGTGGCGATGATATCGGCGCCGATGCCCTGGGGCACGAAATACTGTTCGATCGCGATCGAGGGATCGACGGCGATGGCACCACCGTCCGAGCCCATGGGCACGCGGCTCATGCATTCGACGCCGCCGGCGATATAGGCATTGCCGGCACCCCCGCGTACCTGGTTGGCGGCGACGTTGACGGCTTCGAGCCCCGACGCGCAGAAGCGGTTGATGGAAAGGCCCGGGATCGATTCATCGAGATCCGAGGCCAGAACGGCGGTGCGGGCAAGGCAGGCGCCCTGTTCACCCACCTGGGTGACGTTGCCCCAGACCACATCCTCGACGGCGTGGCCTTCGAGGTTGTTGCGGTCCTTCATCGCATTGAGCGCAACGGCGGACAGCCGCGCGGCGGTCACCTCGTGCAGGGCGCCGTCGGCGCGGCCCTTGCCGCGCGGGGTGCGCACGGCGTCATAGATATAGGCGTCGGTCATTTGCGTCTCCTTCAGGTCAGGCCCGATCCGAGGGGTTGCCCGGCATCAGGTCATAGGGGTGTTTCCAGCCCGGCGTGTTTTCGATGTTCGAAAGCCACCGGTCGATATTGGTCCATTCGGTGCGGTCGAAACCGAAGGGCTCAGGGTAGAAGAGGTAACCGCAGCAGGACATGTCGGCATTGGTGATGCCGTCACCGACAATCCAGTCGCGGCCCGCGAGATGCGCATCGAGCGTCTGGTAGGCGGCCTTGAGACGCCCCTGCATGAAGCCAATCACCTCGGCCGGGCGCTTGTCCTCGGGCAGGAAGTTCATCAGGAAGCGGGTCATGCCGGCCTGCGAGCTGAGCTTGTGGTTGTCCCACAGCACCCAGCGCAGCACCTGGTACTTGTCATCGCCTTCACCGCCGAACTTGCCGGTCTGGTCGGTGATCCATTGCTGGATCGCACCGGACTGGGTGAGGCGGAAATCGCCGGCTTCGAGCACCGGGGCTTCGCCCATGACGTTCATTTCGCGAAACTCGGGGCTGCGCGAGGCGCCCGAGAAGAAATCGACGAAGACGGGCTCCCAGTCGAGGCCCGAGAGTTCGAGGGCGAGCGCAGCCTTGTAGGCGTTGCCGGATTCGCCGAAGCAGTGGAGTTTGATGGTCATGTGTTGCTCCCTGTTCTTGGGGCGGAGCTGGGGGTTTTGCACCCCCAGACCCCCGCAGGATATTTCATGCAAGATGAAGGTGGGGACTTTAACCCGAGGTTAACGTTAATGCCGTCTGAATGGATAGGCGTTACAGGCTGGGAAGCCGATGGACGCGCAAGGTGAAGCCACGCCCGCCACCGCCAAGGCGCCCCAGGCAGCAATGCGGTGGCGGCGGGGTGGACCATGCCTTCATCTTGCGAAAAATATCCCCGCCGGAGGCTTCCGCCCGTTTCAGTATGCGCTGTGGTCAGGAGGATCAAAGCGACCTCGCGATCAGTTCTTTCATGATCTCGTTGGTGCCGCCGTAGATGCGTTGCACGCGGGCGTCGGCCCACATTTCGGCCACCGCGTATTCCTGCATGAAACCATAGCCGCCATGCAGCTGCACACATTCATCCAGCACCTCGCCCTGCGTGTCGGTGGTCCAGTATTTCGCCATCGCGGCCTTTTCGACGGTTAGTTCGCCCTTCAGGTGCTCGGCAATGCATTCATCCACGAAGGCGCGGGCGACGGTCAGCTTGGTCTGGCATTCGGCCAGCTTGAAGCGGGTGTTCTGGAATTGCATGAGGTTGCCGCCGAAGGCCTCGCGCTCCTTGCAATAGGCGATGGTGCGCTCGATGGCGCCCTGCATCGCGCCAACGGCGCCGCAGGCGATGATCAGCCGTTCCTGCGGAAGCTGCTGCATCATATGGTAGAAACCGCGGCCTTCTTCGAGGCCGAGGATGTTTTCCGGCGGCACCTCGACATTGTCGAAGAACAGTTCGGACGTATCGGCGGCGTGCATGCCGACCTTTTCGAGGTTGCGGCCACGCGAGAAGCCCGCTGCGCCCTCGGTTTCGACGACGACGAGGCTGACGCCCTTGGCGCCCTGCGAGGGGTCGGTTTTCGCGGCGACGATGATCAGGTCGGCGTGCTGGCCGTTCGAGATGAAGGTTTTCTGGCCCGACAGGCGGTAGGAATTGCCGTCTTTCACGGCCCGGGTCTTGATCGCCTGCACGTCCGAGCCGGTCGAGGGTTCTGTCATCGCGAGGGCACCGACCATTTCGCCGGACACCATTTTCGGCAGCCAGCGCTTTTTCTGTTCTTCGGTTCCGTAGGCCAGGATGTAATGCGCCACGATGCCGGAGTGGATCGGATTGCCCCAGCTGGCCAGGTTGGCGCGGGGGTGTTCCATCATGATCACCGCCTCGTGCCCGAAATCGCCGCCATGGCCGCCGTATTCCTCGGGGATCGAGGGGCAGAGCAGGCCCAGCTCGCCCGCCTGGTTCCAGGCGGAGCGGTCCATCTGGCCCTGTTTGCGCCAGCGTTCGAAATGGGGCGCCCATTCATCGTTGATGAACTTGGCGGTCATCTCGGCGAGCATCCGGTGCTCTTCGGTCATCCAGGATGACATGTGGTTCCTCCCCAGGTTTATCGTTTGCGCGCGTCGATTTCCGCGTTGAAGAGCCGCAGCCGGGCGGTTAGGTTCTCGTGATTCATCACGCTGTCGAAATGCTCGAACAGGAAGCTGAGTGCTTCCCCTTCGTCCAGCCCCGCCTCGGCCGCGAACCGCTTGAGACGTCGGTAGCCGTCTTCCGTCATGGCGACGGGAAAGCGGCGGGTCAGGCGGAAGCGTTTTGGCATCGGTCTCCTCCGGGACGTGGGTAAGCCGGGCTTGAGCCCGGCCTACGTCAAAAGGCGTCGGCTGCGAGCGCCATCACAGGGTCGGCGCCGCTTTCGATTCGTGCAAGATGCATTGACGTGGCGGGCAGCCGGCGCGTCATGTAATAACGCCCGGTGGCGAGCTTTGTCTCGTGGAACGCCGCGTCGGAGGTGCCGTTCGCCAGCGCCGAGAGCGAGGCCCTGGCCATCATGCCCCACACCAGGCCGAGGCAGACATGGCCCATCATGTGCATGAAATCGGTCGAGCCAGCCAGCGCCGCGTTGGGGTTCTTCATGCCGTTCTGCATGAAGAACATGCCGGCGGCCTGAAGATCCTTCGAAGCTTTCTTCAGGGGCTCGACGAAGTCGGCCATGCCGTCCACATCCTTGTTCTCGCTGCAGAAGTTCTTGACCAGCTCGAAGAAGGCCATCACATGCTTGCCGCCGTCTTGGGCCAGTTTGCGGCCTACGAGGTCGAGCGCCTGAACGCCGTTGGCGCCTTCGTAGATCATGGCGATCCGGGCGTCGCGGGCGAACTGGGACATGCCCCATTCCTCGATATAGCCGTGACCGCCATAGACCTGCTGGGCCTGGATGGTCATGTCGAAGCCTTCGTCGGTGAGGAAGCCCTTGATCACCGGCGTGAGCAGCGAGATCAGGCCATCGGCGTCCTTGTCATTGGACCGGTGCGCCTTGTCGATCAGATGTGCGCCCCAGAGGATGAAGGCGCGGGCCCCTTCGACAAAGCTCTTCTGATCCATCAGCATGCGGCGCACATCGGGGTGCACGATCAGCGGATCGGCGGGGCCATCGGGGTTCTTGGTGCCGGTCACGTCGCGGCCCTGCAGGCGGTCGCGGGCGTAGTCCACGGCATTCTGATAGGCGACTTCGGCCTGGGCCAGGCCCTGCATGCCGACGCCGAGGCGGGCCTCGTTCATCATGGTGAACATGGCGCGCATGCCCTTGTGCTCTTCGCCGAGCAGGTAGCCCGTGGCCTCGTCATAGTTCATGACGCAGGTCGAGTTGCCGTGGATGCCCATCTTTTCCTCGAGCTTGCCGCAGGAAACACCGTTGCGTTCCCCCAGAGAGCCGTCTTCCTTGACCATGAATTTCGGCACGATGAAGAGCGACACGCCCTTGATGCCCTCGGGGCCGCCGGGGATCTTGGCCAGCACGAGGTGGATGATGTTCTCGGCCATTTCGTGTTCGCCCGAGGAAATGAAGATTTTCTGGCCGGAAATCTTGTAGCTGCCATCGCCCTGCGGTTCGGCCTTGGTGCGCATCAGGCCCAGATCGGTGCCGCAATGCGGCTCGGTCAGGTTCATCGTGCCGGTCCACTGGCACGAGACCATGTTGGGCAGGTAGGTGTTTTTCTGCTCCTCGGAGCCATGGGCCAGGATCGCCGAGGCGGCACCGTGGGTCAGGCCCTGGTACATGGTGAAGGCCTGGTTGGCGGCGGAAAACATTTCGCCGACGGCGGTGCCCAGCACGTAGGGCATGTTCTGGCCGCCATACTCCTCGGGCATGTCGAGCCCGGTCCAGCCGCCTTCGCGGATCTGGTCGAAGGCCTCCTGAAAGCCGGTGGGCACGCGGACGACGCCGTTTTCCAGTTTGCAGCCCTCGGCATCGCCGACGGCGTTGAGGGGGGCGATCACCTCGGAGGTGAGCTTGCCGGCCTCTTCGAGGACGGCGGCGGTGAAATCGGATTCCAGCTCGGCATAGCCGGGGATGTCCGACGCGGAGACGTTGAGCACGTCGTGCAGCACATATTGCAGGTCTTTGGTGGGTGCAGTGTAGCTTGGCATGTCTCTTGTCCTGTTGGCGTTATCGTTACGGAAAATGGCTGGCCGCGCGGTTACTCGGCGGCCTTTTTCGTCTGGTTCATCGACTCGATGATCTTGGCGCCCCAGGCGAGTTGCTCTTTCAGGTCGGCAATCGCCTCGTCCAGCTCGGCGCGCTGGCGTTCCATATCGGCCAGGCGGTCCTGACCGATCTCAAAGGTCCGTTGCAGCTGGGTCTGCTGCTGGTCGCCGATGTCGTAGAGTTCCAGCAGCTGGCGGATTTCTTCCAGAGAGAAGCCGAAGCGCTTGCCGCGCAGGATGAGTTTCAGCCGCGCGCGGTCACGCTTGGTGAAGAGCCTTTTCTGGCCTTCGCGGATGGGAAAGAGAAGCTCTTTGGCCTCGTAGAACCGCAGGGTGCGGGGCGTCACGTCGAACGCGTCGCACATCTGGCGGATGGTCATCAGGTCATCAGAATCGGGCATGATCCGGCTCCGGTTGCTAAGCAGATGCCCGCTATGTGGAGGCGCGGATGAGTCGATGCAAGGAAAGTTGACGTTGACGTAAACGTAACGTCACGTCATTTGAGTTCGACCTCGAGTTTGGGGCGCCATTCGTCGCCGATATCGCCGCCTTGTTCCTCAGTTTCGATCAGTTTCACCGTGTTATCACGTGAAAGTTCGAGGGTTTCGATGGCGTCCTTGAGCTCATCGAGCTGGGCGCGCAGCACCTCGAGCTGGTTGTTGGCGGATTTCACCCAGGCCTTGCGGGCGTGGTAGCCGTCTTTCTCGTAGATCAGCAGCCATTGGCGGATGCCTTCGAGCTGAAACCCCCATTTGCGGCCGCGCAGGATGAGGATCATGCGCTCGATCTCGCGTGGGCCGTAGAAACGGGCACGGCCTTCGCGTTCGGGCTGCAGAAGCTCGATATATTCGTAATAGCGCAATGTGCGGGGCGTGACGTCGAACCGCTCGCACATTTCCTTGAAGGATAGTCGGATTTCGGACATCAAGCTTCTCCCTTGATTGGGATGGTATTGCGTTGCGCCGACAAGGGCAACTAGATCGCCAGCCATGTGACCGGTGCATTCTGCGCCGCAGTATTGAAATTTCTGCACCGGCATCAAGGGCCCGCCGGCAAACGACGCAAGGTTATTTCGTGGCTTGCACCGGTTTGGCATTACTGTTCAAACAAGGGCATCAAGAAGACGCGGGGCCGTGGGACCGGTGGACAAGTCGAAAATCGCCAAACAATTCATCGAGGCCATTCCCCATTCGCGCGCGTTGGGGATGGAACTGACCGATATCGGGGACGGCACGGCGGAGATCCGCATGCCCTATGACGAGCGGTTCGTGGGCGACCCGGAAACAGGCGTGATCCATGGCGGCGCGGTGTCGGCTCTGATGGATACCTGCTGCGGCGCGGCGGCGATGAGCCACCCGTCTTCGCCGGCGGGAACGGCGACGATCGACCTACGGATCGACTACATGCGCCCGGCAACGCCGGGGCAGGCGATCACGACACGGGCCGAATGTTATCACATCACTCGCAGCGTGGCCTTTGTGCGTGCCGTCGCCATGGACGAAGACGAAACCCGCCCTGTGGCCACGGCGACAGGCGCCTTTACGGTGGAGGGCAAGTGATGGCCCGCAAGCGCCCCGAGCCCGTGCAGGTGGTCAAGCAGCGCCGCGATGCGGCGCTGAGCGCGCTGGTGCATGGCGTGCCCTATATCAACTATCTGGGCATCGAATTCGACCGCCGCGGCGACGAGCTGACTGCGATCATGCCCTATGACGACAAGCTGATCGGCAATCCGATGCTGCCGGCGATTCATGGCGGGGCGATTTCGGGTTTCTTAGAGGTCACGGCGGTGATCGGGCTGAGCTGGGCGGTGCTGTGGGACCAGATCGAGGCGGGCGAGCGCGATGTCGACGAGATATTGAAGGGCCACCTGCCGCGCCTGCCGAAGACGATTGATTTCACCGTCGATTACCTGCGCTCGGGTCTGCCGCGCGATGCCTATGCGCGCGCCAAGGTGAACCGGTCGGGCCGGCGCTATGCCAGCGTGCATGTCGAGGCCTGGCAGGATAACCGCAACCGCGCCTTTGCCCAGGCGACCGGGCATTTCCTGATGCCGCCGCGCAATGGCTGAAGCGGCGCCGATCACCCATAAACGGGTGTTGAAAATCGCCATTCCGATCATGCTGGCCAATGTCACCGTACCCGTTCTGGGCGCGGTGGATACCGGCGTGGTGGGCCAGATCCCGTCACCCGAGCCGATTGCGGCGGTGGGGGTGGGGGCGATCATCCTGTCGGCGGTCTACTGGATTTTCGGTTTCCTGCGGATGGGCACGACGGGCCTGACCAGCCAGGCCGCCGGCGCCAAGAACCGGGCCGAGGTGGCCGCGCTGCTGACCCGATCGCTGATGATCGGGCTGGCGGGGGGCGTGGTACTGATCGTGCTGCAACCGCTGGTCTTTGCCGGGGCGTTTCGCATCTCTCCCGCCAGTGCCGAGGTCGAGGCGCTGGCGCGGGATTACATGCAGATCCGCATCTGGTCGGCGCCGGCGGCGATCGCGATCTACGGGATCACCGGGTGGCTGATCGGGCAGGAACGTTCGCGCGGGATGTTGTGGCTCTTGTTGTGGATGAACGGCATCAACGTGATCCTGGATTTCTGGTTCGTGCTGGGCCTGGGCTGGGGCGTGAGCGGCGTGGCCTGGGCGACATTCTGTGCCGAGTGGTCGGCGCTGGGCTTTGGCCTGTGGCTGTGCCGGGGCGCCTTTGCCGTGCCGGACTGGCGCAACTGGGAGCGGGTTTTCGACCGGGTGAAGCTGAAACGGATGGCGGTGGTGAACACCGATATCCTGATCCGGTCGCTTCTGTTGCAGGCGATCTTCGTGTCATTCCTGCTGTTGGGTGGGCAGTTCGGCGATGTGGCGCTGGCCGCGAACCAGGTGCTGTTGCAGTTCCTGCATATCACCGGCTACGCGATGGACGGGTTTGCCTTTGCCGCCGAGGCGCTGGTGGGGCAGGCGTTTGGCGCGGGCGCGGTGATGCAGCTGCGCCGCAGCGCCCTGATGGCGAGCTTCTGGGGCGCGGTGGTGGCGGTGATCCTGGCGGGGGTGTTCTGGATCGCGGGGCCGCAGATCATCGATATCATGGCCAAGGACCCCGAGGTGCGGGCCGCGGCGCGGACCTATCTGCCCTGGATGATCGCGGCGCCGCCGATGATCCTGGGGCTGGTGATGTTCGACGGGATCTTCATCGGCGCGACACGCTCAGCGGACATGCGCAACATGATGCTGGTGGCGGCGCTGGTTTACGCCGCGGCGGTGTGGCTCTTGATCGGACCATTGGGCAATCATGGCCTGTGGCTGGCGCTGCATATCTCGTTCATTGCGCGTGGCGCGACACTGGCGCTGCGCTATCCGGCGCTGGAGAGGGCGGCGGCGGCGGCGTGAACGGAACCTTGCCGATCACGCAGGCGTGCCCTTGTTTCGCAGGCGGGGACGCGTCACACTTGTTTTCAGAGCAGGCGAGAAGGTGGGTGTGATGCAGGTCACGAGACGGTTTTTCACGATGGCGGCGCCGGTGGCGCTTTTGGCGGGTTGCCAAGGCGGCGTGGTGCCCAAGGTGGCATCGGGCGGCGGTGCAATGGACCCGGCCATGCGTCCGCAGGCGAACCCGGGCTACGATGCCTGGGTGGCGGCGTTTCGCGGGCGCGCGGCGGGCGCGGGCATTTCCCAGGCCACGCTGAACGCGGCCTTCCGGGGGGCGGGATACCTGCCGGGCGTGGTCGAGCGCGACCGCAACCAGACCGAGTTCACCCGCACGACCGAGGACTACCTGGCGATCATGACCTCGGACGAGAAGATCGCCAACGGGCGGGCGGCCTTTGGCCGGCGCCGGGCGGTGCTGGGCGAGATCGAGGCGCGCTATGGCGTGCCCGCCCAGATCGTCGCGGCGATCTGGGGCGTGGAAAGCCGCTATGGCGCGCGGCGCGGAAATATTCCCGTGATTTCAGCCACTTCGACGCTGGCCTATGACGGGCGCCGCGGAGCGTTTTTCGAAAAGCAACTGATCGCCGCGCTGCGGATCCTGCAGCGCGGCGACGTGAGTGCGGAGCGGATGATGGGGAGCTGGGCGGGGGCGATGGGGCATACGCAGTTCATCCCCACGACCTTTGACGCCTATGCGGTGGATTTCCGCGGCGACGGGCGGCGCGATATCTGGAGCGACGATCCGACCGACGCGCTGGCCTCGGCGGCGGCGTACCTGGCGAAATCGGGGTGGCGCGAGGGCCAGCGCTGGGGGCTGGAGGTGCTGGTGCCCGAGGGGTTCAATGCCGGCCTTGCCGGGCGCGGCAAGGGCCGCGCGGTGGACGACTGGGCGGCGATGGGTGTGCGTAACGCAAGCGGCGGCAGCCTTCCGAACCATGGCGCGGCCTCGGTGCTTCTGCCCGCAGGGCCGGGCGGGCCGGCCTTTATGATCTTCAACAATTTCAATGTCTTGCTGCGCTACAACAACTCGGAAAACTATGCGCTGGGGGTGGGGCACCTGTCGGATCGGCTGGCCGGGGGCGGACCGCTGAAGGGCAGTTTCGGGCCCGACCGCTATGGCCTGACGATCAAGGACCGCAAGGATATCCAGCGCCGCCTGATGGCGAAGGGATACGACACCGGTGGCGCGGATGGCGTGTTCGGCAAGAAATCCGAGGCCGCGATCAGCGCCTACCAGCAGGCCAGTGGATTGGCGGTGACGGGCGAGCCATCGCGCGCGCTGCTGGCGCATCTCAAGGGTTAGGCAAGACAGGTTAACGCCACCGCACGGTCGAAATCCGGGGGGTGACATGCGTGCACCGCCCGGCTGACATCCGGCTGCCGGGGAAATCGGCCCGCAATTTAACGCTTCATGGTTAATGCTGCGTGCGGTGGTAGGTCGGCGATTCATGTTTGCCGACGAAAAGTGGCAGGGCATTTTCGGGCAACATGGACTTGGCTCAATCTATTGGCCCGGGCGTTATCTCGATCGCCGCGTCATTTGGATAAAGTTTTCACAGGCCGCGACAATCGCCATTTTTTCGTCACATTTCGATGTAAGCCCTCAACCAAAGCGATGGGCTTTAATTAGTGAGCAACTTTAGGGAGAAGGTATTATGCCCAAACCAGGCAAAGGCGGCGGCAACGACGGCGGCAGCATTTCCGGCAACAAGCGCGACAACATCCTGACAGGAACGACGACTGCCGACCTGATCGAGGGAAATGACGGCAACGATACGCTGATCGGGTTGGACGGCAACGACACGCTTCTGGGCGGCAATGACAATGACTGGCTGGACGGCGGCGCGGGCGATGACAGCATCGACGGTGGTGCCGGAACCGACATCGCGTTGTTCAACGGCAACCGCGACGACTACACGGTCACCGATCTGGGCGGCGGGCTGATCGAGATTTCGGGGCCGGAAGGCACCGATACGTTCACCAATATCGAGCTGTACGAGTTTGCCGACATGACGCAGAGCGCGGCCGAGGTTGTCGTGCCACGGCTGGCGAACCTGGTGGCGGGTACGCTGACTGTCTATGACACGTCGCTGGCGCCGGGCAAAGGCACGGGTGCGGCGTTTCACCTTGTCTCGAACGGGGTGGTCGACGCCGGAGAGTCGGTGTTTGAGCTTCTGATCGCGTCGGCCCCGGACGAGGGGGCGGTGATCGCGGTGCTGGATACCCAAACCGCGGCGCCGATCGTCACCGGCGATACGGATGTTTATCAAACCACGATCCCGGCTGATGTGCTGGACCCCGGCACTTACTGGGTGGCGGTGCGGGCGGACGCCGCCGGCACGATCGAGGAAGAGGACGAAACCGACAACCTGGCCGACTGGGTGCAGATCACCATCGAGGAACCGGTTACCGATCTGCGCATGGTTTCAGCCACGCTGGGAGCGGGCACCGATACCGACCTGAGCGACGGTGCCGGCCTGATCGAGATCGATTATGCCATCACCAATGCGGGCAATACCGGCTCGGGGCAGTATCGTGTGGTGGCGTTCCTGTCGCGTGACGGGACGGTTTCCGCGGATGATATCCAGATTGCCGAGTATTCGGGCCTTCTGTTCGATGGTGGTTCGGCCACGAACCAACTGCGCGCCTACCTGCCCGGGGATACCCCGGGCGGCGACTGGCAGGTTCTGACCACGATCGAATGGACCGGCGGCGAAACCGAAGCAACGCCGGGCGACAACACGATTGCCCAGGCAGTGAGCCTGACCCCGGTGGTGTCGGATTTGCGGCTGAACGCGGCCACGCTGGGCGGGGCCACCGATACCGACCTGTCGGGGGGTGGCCAGCTTGAGATCACCTATGACTGGGAGAATGCCGGCGCGATACCGCAGGGTGCGTTTTCGATTAAATCCTACCTGTCGACCGACGCGGAAATCTCGGCCGATGACATGGCCATCCTGGGCATTTCCGGCGGCACGGTTGCGGGGCAGGTTGGGTCGAGCACGACCTCGCACTACTTCCAGCCCGATTTCGAAGCGGGCACCTATTACCTGATCAGCGAAATCACCTGGGCGGATGGCACCGTGGAGGCGTCGCCGCAGGACAACACAATTGTCCAGCAGGTGACGTTCTCGCCCGCGCTGCGCGATCTGGCGATCAACGATGTGACGCTGCGCGCGGAAACGGACCTGGTACTGGACGAGGATGGCGGCCTCTTGAGCTATGACGTGGCTATCAGCAATGTCGGTGAGGTGTTCTCGGAGGCGCCGGTGACGGCCTGGCTGTCGACAGATGGCAGCATCAGCGCCGATGATATCCGCATCGACGGCGGAACGGTTTCGCTGGCCGCGGGTGAAAGCACGACCGTGTGGGTCGATGCGGCGCTCGATCCGGCGGTTCATGCGGGCGACTACACCTTGATCGTGACGCTGGCCGCGCCGGATGACTATGCCGGAAACAGCGTGTTCCGCATGGACCTGACGCTGGAGGATCCCGCGGCGCCGCCGGTGATCAGTGGTACGGAAGCAGCCGATACCCTGACCGGCACCGCGGGCGATGACGTGATCGAGGCGTTGGGAGGCGATGACCTGATCCTGGCGACCGACGGTTTTGACGTGACCGACGGAGGTGAGGGTTTCGACACGGTCGATTTCTCGGGCCTGTCGGTCGGGGTGAGACTGGTTGGTGATTATTCCGAGCCCGGCGCGATCTTCCGCGAAGACCCGGTGACGGGCGGGCGCGAACAGACCTTCCGCAATGTCGAGGCCATCATTGGCACGGGCGAAGCCGATGTGGTGAGCCTGTGGAATACCGATCTGCGGTATCTGGATCTGGGCGCGGGCGATGACATGGCCGGGGGCAGCGAATACGACGACGTGATCCTGGGTGGTGCTGGAAATGACCTGGTCGCCGGCGATATGGGCGACGATACCGTGACGCTGGGCGAGGGCGCCGACATTTTCGGGGTCAGCCGGTATTCATCGGGGCCGTTCCCGTTTGGCAGCGGAAATGACGTGGTGACCGATTTCGACGCCAGCGAGGATGCGTTGTATTTCCAGATTACGAGCGGCACGACATACGATCCTCTGGCCGATACCGTGCAGACGGCCGAAGGTGCGCTGATTTCCTATGTCGAAGGGTCGAGTATTCTGCTCGAAGGCGTGGACATGGCCGATCTGACGGCGGCGAATTTCATGTTCGAGGATTCGATCAATACCTTCGGCTGAACCTGCTCGTGATGGCACAGGAAAAGGGCGCGTCCAACCGGCGCGCCCTTTGTCCTGAAACGTAAGCGCCTAGAGAATGTCGAGCACGGATTCGGGCGGGCGGCCGATGGCGGCCTTCCCGCCGTGGAACAGGATGGGCCGTTCGATCAGTTTCGGCACACGGGCCATGGCGGCGAAAAGCGTGTCGTCGTCGCTGTCTTTCGTCAGGCCCTCGGCTTTGAACTCGGGCTCCTTGGTGCGCATCATCGCGATCGGCGCCAGGCCCAGCGCGGCGGCGGCGGCGCGCAGCTCGGCCTCGGAGGGGGCATCGTCGAGATAGCGGCGCACGGTGGGGGCGTGGCCCTGCTCTTCGAGCAGCGCCAGCGTCTGGCGGGACTTGGTGCAGCGGGGGTTGTGCCAGATGGTCAGTGTCACAGCCAATCCTTTCGTTTTGATCCGACGGCATAGGCCACGTTGGCATGGCCGTCGCGTTCGAGCAGGGCATCGAGACCGCGGGCGATGTCGGGAATGACCGACAGGCCCTGATACACCATGGCCGAATAGACCTGCACCGCGGAGGCGCCGGCGCAGATCTTGGCATAGGCGTCTTCGGCCGAGGATATACCGCCGACCCCGACGAGGGGGATATGCTCGTCGAGCAGGCTGGAGAACTTTGCCAGCACGCGGGTGGACATCTCGAAGAGCGGCGCGCCGGAGAGGCCGCCGGCCTGATCCCTTGCCGGGCTTTGAAGCCCCTCGCGGGAAAGCGTGGTGTTGGTGGCGACGATCCCGTCGATGCCGACGGCGCGGGCCACCTCGGCGATGTCCTCGATCTCGGTATCGGTGAGATCCGGCGCGATCTTGAGGAAAATGGGGATCGGACGTTTCAGCCAGTTGCGGGTGGCCAGCACGCCGCCCAGAAGCTCGCGCAGCGCCGCTGGGCCCTGCAGGTCGCGCAGCGCCTCGGTGTTGGGCGAGGAGACGTTGACGGTGGCGAAATCTATGAACGGGCCGCAATGGCCCAGCACGCGGCTGTAATCCTCGGACCGGTCGGCGCTGTCCTTGTTGGCGCCGAGGTTGAGACCGATGATGATGCCGGTGGGTTTGACGCGCAGCCGGGCCGCCGCAATCTCCATGCCGTCATTGTTGAAGCCGAAGCGGTTGATGATCGCGCGGTCCTGGCGCAGGCGGAACAACCGCGGCCTGGGGTTGCCGGGCTGGGGCCGGGGGGTGATGGCGCCCACTTCGAGAAAGCCGAAGCCCGCGCGCGACAGAGGGTGCATCAGCGTGGCGTTCTTGTCGAAGCCTGCGGCAAGGCCGATGGGGTTGGGCAGCGACAGCGAGGCCAGTTCGCTGCGCAGGCGCGGCGAGGTGACTGGCCCGCCCTTCGGCCCGAAGCCCGCGCGCAGTGCGACATGGGCGAGATCATGCGCGCGCTCGGGGTCGAGGCGGTGCAGGACGGGCAGGGCGAGGCGTTCGAGTGTGGTGGTCATAGCAGCCTGCCGAAGTTGTGGACGCCGTTTTCCAGCGGCAGGGGTTCGTGCCAGAGCACATCCTCGATCCGCAGATCGCGGTAGAGATGCGGGAAGAGGTCGCCGCCGCGCGAGGCCTCCCATCTGAGCGCGTCGCCGAGTTTGTCGGCGTCGATCGCCAGAAGATAGAGCCCGTCTTCGCCCTTGAAATGCCGGGCGGCGGTTTCGCGGACCTGATCGCCCTTCGACAGGTGGACGAACCCGTCGGCAAGATCGACCGGGGCCCCGGCGGTGTGGCCCTTTTCGAGAAATGTGCGGAACTCGTCGGTGCGGAAAATCTTGTAAATCAGCATGAGGGTTGATTGCCCGTCCGGGCGGGCGCGGTCAAGGCGCATTCCCCTACGTGGGCTTTGACAGGTGCGAAGTGGCGCGGCACCATTCGACTCAGGGATTTTCCATGAGCGAGGTATTGAAGATGTTTGCACGTATGCTGGGCGCCGCTGCGGCGCTGGCGGTGAGCGCGGGCATGGCGGCGGCGGATTACAGCCTGACCATCCTGCACACCAATGATTTCCATGCCCGGTTCGAGCCGATCAGCAAGTATGACAGCGGCTGCGGCGAAGAGGACAATGCCGAGGGCAAGTGTTTCGGCGGCTCGGCGCGGTTGATGACGGCGATCGGCGAGGCGCGCAAACGCTCGAACAACTCGGTGCTGTTCGACGGCGGGGACCAGTTCCAGGGCACGCTCTTCTACACCTATTACAAGGGCAAGCTGGCCGCCGAGATGATGAACCGGATGGGCTATGATGCGATGACGGTGGGCAATCACGAGTTCGATGACGGCCCCGAGGTGCTGCGCGGGTTCATGGACGCGGTGGACTTCCCGGTGCTGATGTCGAACGCGGATGTGAGCGGCGAGGAGCTGCTGGCGGGCACGCTGCAGAAATCGACGGTGATCGAGCGGGGCGGCGAGAAGCTTGGCCTGATCGGCCTGACGCCGCAGGATACCGACGAGCTGGCCAGCCCCGGGCCCAACATCATCTTCACCGATCCGGTGGACGCGGTGCAGGCCGAGGTGGACAAGCTGACCGCGGCCGGCGTGAACAAGATCATCGTGCTGAGCCATTCCGGCTATGCCGTGGATCAGCGCGTGGCGGCCGGAACCACCGGGGTGGACGTGATCGTGGGCGGGCATTCCAACACGCTTCTGGGCGAGATGGAGGGGGCGGCGGGGCCGTATCCCACGATGGTGGGGCAGACGGCGATCGTGCAGGCCTATGCCTATGGCAAGTTCCTGGGCGAGTTGAACGTCACCTTCAACGACGCGGGCGAGGTGACCGAGGCCAGGGGCGCGCCGCTGATCATGGATGCCGGCGTGGCCGAGGACGGCGCGGTGAAGGCGCGGGTGGCCGAGGCGGCGGTGCCGCTGGAGGAGATCCGCAACCGCGTGGTGGCCGAAACCGCCGCCCCGATCGGCGGCGAACGCGATGTCTGCCGGGTGCAGGAATGCGAGATGGGCAGCCTGATCGCCGACGCGATGCTGGCGCGGGTGCGCGACCAGGGCATTCAGATCGCCATCCAGAACGGCGGCGGTATCCGTGCCTCGATCGACGCGGGCCCGGTGACGATGGGCGAGGTTCTGACCGTGCTGCCGTTCCAGAACACGCTGTCGACCTTCCAGGTGACCGGCGAAACCATCGTGGCGGCGCTGGAAAACGGGGTGAGCCAGGTGGAAGAGGGCGCGGGCCGCTTTCCGCAGGTGGCGGGGATCCGCTTTGTCTGGGATCCCGCGCGGGCGCCGGGCAACCGTATCATGACCGTCGAGGTCAATGGCGCGGAGGGCTGGCAGCGGATCGAGCTGGACAAGGTCTATGGCGTGGTGTCGAACAACTATGTGCGCAATGGCGGCGATGGCTACAAGATGTTCCGCGATGCTGAGAACGCCTATGATTTCGGGCCGGACCTGGCGGATGTGACGGCCGAGTTCATTGCCGCGCAGGGCGCGTTCACGCCCTATACGGACGGACGGATCGCCAGGAACTGAGCGGGGCGGGGGTGGCGGCGCGCCCACCCGCCCACCCCGCGCCGCCACCCCCGCCCCGGCGCCGTATCAGATGTGCCGGAACGTCGTGCTCGTGGAGAGCGGGAAGAGGGGCGCTGCCCCTCGGCCGCGAAATCGGGGATTTCGCGGCCTTCACCCCGAGGTATTTCCGGTCAGATGAAGGGGCCGGATGGGTGCGGGTTTTCACGTCGCGCCGGTGCGCCTATCGTGGGACCATGTGCGGACGCTTCGCGATAACCTTGCCCAACGATGCCATGGCGCGGCTTTTCCAGGCGGTGCCGGCCAACGACCTACCCGATGTGCCGAATTACAATGTGTGCCCGACGACGCAGATCCATGCGGTGAGCCGCGATGCGGACGGGCAGAGGCGGCTGGGCGCGATGCGCTGGGGTTTTGTTCCGCACTGGTACAAGAGCCCCACCGACGGGCCGCTTCTGATCAATGCGCGGGCCGAGAGCATTGCCGGCAAGCCTGCCTTTCGCGCCGCGGCACGCGAACGGCGTTGCCTGATCCCGGCGAGCGGGTTCTATGAATGGTCGAAGGATGAGCAGGGCAACCGCTATCCGTGGTATTTCAGCCGGACGGATGGTGCGCCGATGGTCTTTGCCGGGGTCTGGCAGGTCTGGGACAGGGGCGAGGCGCCGCTGACCACTTGTGCCATCGTGACCTGTGATGCGAACAAGGTGGCGGGCAAGGTGCATCACCGGATGCCGGTGATCCTGGAAGAGGCGGACTGGGGCAAGTGGCTGGGCGAGGAGGGGCGTGGCGCGGCGCTGTTGATGAAGCCCGCGGGCGAGGACGTGCTGCGTGGCCACCGGGTGAGCCGCGCGGTGAATTCCAACCGCGCGCATGGGCCGGAGCTGATCGAGGAGATCGAGGACTAGCCGCCGGGGGCGTCGATGCCGGGTTTGGCGGTGAGGCCCGCGCCCTTCCAGACCGCGACGGCGAGCAGGGGGGCTGCGTGCATCTCCATGGAGTGCGGCAGGTTCGGCGGGTGATGGACGAGGGTGCCCGGTCCGGCCTCGACCGGGTCACGACCATCGGCGAGGAAGCGCGCGCCGCCGGCAAGCACGCAGTAGATTTCTTCCGGCGCGTGCCAGTGGCGCGGATAGGTGAGGCCCTGGCCCCAGACACCGAAGGAAATGCGCAGGTCCTCCGCGATGAAGGGGCCATCCGGGCCGACGAGGTTGAACCAGCCGTAATTGTCGAGGTAATGCGCGCCGACCTCGGCCCGGGAATAGCTTTGCTGCCATTCGAGATGCGGGGCGGCGGCCAGAACGGCGAAGGTGAGCGGGGCGGTCTCGGGCGCGGTTTGCGGCATCAGCAGATCGAGCCCGGCGGTGACCGGCAGGTCGTGCGGCTGGGGTAGGGTGAGCGACAGGCCGTCGAGCGGGCCTGCGAATTCCATCAGCGCGCGTTTGGTGGCGATCAGCGCGCGTGTTTCCGTCATCAGCGTGTTGAGGGCGTTTTCGGGGGTCATGGCGGGCCTCGTGCCTGTTGGGGGCGATGTGCCATCTAGGCCACAGAAGCGCGCGTGGGTCCATACCCGGCGGGTGGACCGGTCTTGTGCGGCCGCAGGCCACGGGGCAGGCTGGCCGGGTAACGGTGACGAGGGGGCAAGCGGTATGGCCGACGGACGCGTGGATGACCGCGAATACGCATTGGAACTTTACCGGGCGTATCGCGAGAAGGTGGTGCATGAGGATGCGCTGGTGAACCAGCGGATTTTCTGGTTCGTGACCTTCCAGGCGCTTCTCTTCACCTCGTTTTCATTGCTGACCGAAGGCAATATCGGGCCGCTGGCCTTCCGGCTTTGCGTTTTGGTGTTTTCGCTGGTCGGCGTCGGCTCGGCCGCGTCGACGTATTTCAGCGTGTCGGCGGCCTTCAGGGCCAGTGCGGTGACGGCGGAAAGCTGGCGGGACCTGACACATGCCGACGGCACGCACAAATACGACCCCGAGGGCGAGTTCCCGGCGGTGGCAGGGGCGCGGATGCGGCCGGGGGCCGAGGGAAATATCGAGCTTTTGGGGAAATACACCGGTTACAGCCTGCCGATCCTGGTGATCGTGGCCTGGATTCTGTTGTCGCTGATCGTTTTCGAGGTGCCCGACGTTCTGACCCGGGTGAGCGGGGCCTGACGTTGGGGGCCCGGGGTTGGGGGCCTGAGGCCGTCAGCCCGGATCGGGATCGCAGACCGTGACGGGGCTGCCGCGGGATTCGATCTCGTGGCCGGCGGCAAGCAGGATGTCCTCGCGGTAGCGCGGGCCGACGAGCTGCACGCCGACCGGACGGCCCTGCGCCGTGCCGGTAGCGACCGAGAGCGCGGGCATGCCCATGACGGGCAGGCCGCGTTGGGTGAGCTGGGCCTCGTAGACGCTGGCGAAATCGGTCTCGGAGCGGACATCGAGCTGTTGTTCGAACGGCAACTGGCCCGAGACGGGGCAGAGCAGGACCGGGGTTTCGGCGAGAAACACCTCCCAGCTGCGCATGAGGGTGGCGCGCGCTTGCAGGGCGCGCATCAGCTCGTCAAGTCCGACCTCGCCCGCGTCGCGCGACATCTGGGCAAAGACGAATTGCGCGTCCGGGTCGCCTTCGCGTTCGATCAATTCGCGCGCGCCGAACTGGGTTTCGCCCATCCAGAGCGTGGCGTTGATGCGGGCGGCCTCGCGCATCGGCGGGCTATCGGCTTCGTCTACCTGCCAGCCGGCATCGCGCAGGCGCTGGGCGGCGTCGCGCAGTGCGGTCTCGACCGGCGGATCGACCGGCATGCCGTCGGGGGCGATGCAGAGCGCGGCGCGTTTCGGGAAATCGCCGCCCGCGAGCGGCGCGGGCACCGACCAGGGATCGCGCGGATCGGGGCCGGCCATGGCGGCAAGGGATAGCGCGATATCGTCGATGCTGCGGGCGATGGGGCCGGAGACCGCCATCAGCTGGGCGCCGATGAAGCGATCCGGCGCGCTGGCGTTCCAGGCCGGCACGCGGCCCAGGCTGGGCCGCAGACCGTGCAGACCGCAGGCATAGGCCGGGTAGCGGATCGAGCCCGCGATATCGGTGCCGTGGCCCATGGCGCAGAGCCCGGCGGCCACCGCCGAGGCCGCCCCGCCCGACGACCCGCCCGGTGTGATCGCGCGGTTGCGCGGATTGAGCGTCTGGCCGTGCAGCTGGTTTTTGGTGAACCAGCGCAGCGAAAAGGCGGGCGTGTTGGTGCGCCCGGTGATCACCGCGCCGGCGCGGCGCAGGTTGGCGACAACGGGGGTATCGTGCTGGGCGACCAGGGTTTCCTGGAGTTTGAGGCCGTTGGTGGTCGCGTGTCCTGCTTGATCGACATTGACCTTGATCGTCACCGGCACGCCGGCCATCGGGCCCGGATCCTCGCCCTGGGCGATGGTGGCATCGATGGCGCGCGCGGCGGCGAGCGCCTCTTCGGGGAACGCCTGCACCACGGCGTTGATGGCCGGGTTGACCTGGTCCTGCCGATCGAGATGGGCCTGCGTGACTTCTTCGGCTGAAAGTTTCCGGTCGCGGATGGCGGCGGCGATGGCGGTTGCGGTCATCTGCCAGATCTGGGTCATGCGATGTCTCCCTGTGGGCCGTTCTGGCCGGTCTTTGGCGGTTTGCTAGCACAGAAGCGGGCCGCGGTCATTTCCTTGTGGCGGGGGCCGTGGCTTGCTTGACGGGTTCGTGGGGATGCCATATGGAATCAACCTGCCGGGCGAGCATGGTGAAATGGTATCACACGAGCCTTCCAAGCAGATGTTGTGAGTTTCATCTAATCGCATCTACTTGCCAAAAGTTTCATTTAATTGAATAATATCTTGCATCTGGTTGCAGCCAGTTTCATCCATTTGCATGTATTTACCTACAAAAAACCGACAAAATGCCAAAGCTCACAGAAACCTACGCCCGCAAGGTTCCACAGACAAAGTCCGTTACCGAGAAGTACTGGGATAGCGAGATCAAAGGCCTTGCGCTCTTCGTCGGCAAGAAAGCGAAGACCTGGTATTTTCAGAAGGATGTCGGTGGTCAGACTAGGCGGGTCATGATCGGACGCTTTCCGGTCATCTCGGCGGCAGCCGCCCGGCAAACCGCATTGGGGTTTGCGCTTGAATGGGGCAGGGGGGCAGGCAAGCACATCCAGATCGGCGCGCCGACCCTGGGTGACGCGTTGGACGCCTATCTGGCCCGGCCGAAACTCAGGTCTGATGCGCATCGTCTGAGCTTGCGGCAGCAGTTCGACCTTCACTTGAAAGACTGGCTACGGTTGCCGCTGGACGAGATTACCAAAACCATGGTGGTGGAACGGCACCGGTCCATGGCAAAACACCCGTCAGCGGCAAATCATACGCTGAAATATTTCCGCACTGTCTGGAACCACGCGCGGCGCACCTATGACCTGCCGGAAAGCCCGACCATGGCGATCGAATGGTTTGAGGAAAAGCCGAACGGTCAGATCATCGAGGACCTGAAGGCTTGGCGGCATACAGTCGATGGGCTCTACAACCCGATCCACAAGGTGTTCTACGAACTGATCCTGTTTACGGGGTTCCGGAAGACCGAGGCGCTGACGCTGGAGTGGAAGAACGTCCATGAGGATCACATCTCTCTGCCGATGACGAAGAACGGGCGAAGCTTCGATCTGCCAATCCTCCAGTTGCATCACGAGATCCTGGCGCCGGTTCGCGGTCTCCATCGGAAATGGGTGTTTCCATCGCCCAAGGGTCTGGATGGTCGCCTGAGTTCACCGCAACGCATCACCTGGAGCCCGCACGCCCACCGGCGCACCTTCGCAACCGTGGCGATGGAAGCCGGTGTCCTGGAAGAGGTCGTTGGCCGCCTTCTCAATCACACGCCCTTGTCGATCACCGGGCAGCGATATGTACGACCTTCACTCGACGGGCTGAGGCCGGCAATGCAAACGGTCTGCGAGGAACTCTCTGGACGGATCAAACCGGACCATCCGCCGGAAGGACGTCAGGCAAGCTCCCGCCAGGACATTCAGGGCGACTGACGGTTTTCGATCGGCCCCGAAACCGGCGAAAAAGAGCAGCATTTTTCAGTTGGCATGGATTAGACGATTCGGGTCTGAACAGCGCAGAACGTCGGGGTCCTGGCACTTTGTGGACGTTGACACAGACATAAGAAAAAAAAGTCCGACAGCTTGCTTTCATGTCCGCGAAAAATTCTAAGCCATTGATCTATTGAAAATATTGATCGCGCAGCGGTGCTCACGGCATCAGCTTCGGCCGAAATACGTTCCTCCTCAAGCCGGTGGCTGAATTCTCCCGTAATCCCCTTGGACTATCTTCGGTCAGATCAGTGAGGACCAAGCTACAAGATAGCTGCCGCCCGGGTGGGACAAGCACCCTCCTCGGAAGATTGGGTGTACGCCTGAAAGAAGGTGTCCATTTTGGACCCTATCTGCGCCGTTACAAAGAAACCCGGCACCAAGTTCCCTCAACGCGTACAATCTCCTCGCCGCCGCAATGAAAAAGAAAATAAGAGATCGAGACCTGAGCGGCGCAACGTACGCCATGCCGTCCCACGATTTCATGCGCGTGAACTGTGTCAAGCTCTATAAAGCTCGACTGTCGCGGCAGCATGACTTCTTGAGCTGGCGATAACATGAAACCGGCTTCGGGTGAATTGGCACCCAGAGCGTTTTGAGAAATTTCTACGGGTTGCGCTTTTGGAAAAGACTTCAGGAAATCTTCATCCAGTCGCAGCTCGTCTGTCCATTCCACCTTCTTGAATGCCCCAGACTTTGTCTTGACGCGATCACCTTTGCGCAAGCCCATGATTGGAAGGTTTCCAAAGTTCGTCATAACGCGGGCGCGGCCATGAAACCCTGGCAAAGTCCAGTTTTTTTCTCTTGGGACAAGCTGATCGGGCTCCGGGCGAATATGTTTAGGTTTTACGCCCGACAATTCGTTTTTTGCTATGAACTCTTGAACGTCGAAATCGAAATCGTCTTCGGCCATGCATCTTCTCGCTACATGTACTTTTCTGTAAACGAACCAATCAAGATTTCGTTTTTCGTGGCTCCAGTAACTGTAGTCTGCAACTTATTTTGGGCGTTAATTTGAAAAAATGTCGGCGGTTCGATGCCTCACTTTGGCCTATGGAAACATCGTTCCTCTGGTTTCAAGTTGAACAGATCGAAGTTTTGGAGGGCCGTTTACTGTTGCGCATTCTATGCAAGTGACTGAATGAAATTCGCAAAACTGACGAATACGCCTGATACAGATCCCGAAAAGATCACAATTGCGCCGATTATAGCGCCTACCAATAAGCCGAGCACGACAAGATACTCGGACATTGCCACTCCATGTTCTTCGTGTGTTAAGTTCTTGATAGCTATCTTCAGGCGCTGTATCACATTTCCTCACTTTCGGTGCATTATCATGTTTTTTGACGACATCGCACGCCAGCTATTTATAGTAGAGAAATACGTCACGAGTAAGACGGGGACTCCATGAGTCACCTTTTTTCCTTCCGGGCCGAGTTTTGTGGAGAACTAGTAACAGGTATTGTTTTCCCTGATACTCCAGTCAGAGCGGGTATTGAGCACAGCTCAAGACCATTTCTCCGAACTAAAGAACACCTCTCAGCATCCACCCCAAGCACCGCAAAGTGCCTTCCCGAAGCCTCCGAGTGTCGAACCACCACCGATGCCTATGATCTCAGGAAACTGCCAATTTCTTCCCGTATACATGCCCCAAAGCCAGTAGGTTCCAAGCACGGCTGCAACGACTAGGAACAAGGTGATGGTCGTTCGTATCAACTCCAAGCCCCCTTGGATCTTCGTGTACTGAACTTCTTGTCACTTAGCTCCACTATAGCGGCAGCAGAGCCCTTTTTCTATGGAGGCCTTAAGCAAACTAATGCCGGCCCAGGGATTTCCTCATTAAAAAGGGCTCAGAATTCCACTTTTTCAATGTATTCTCCAAGAAGGATGATCAGATTCAAAAATCTTGGGGAAAGAAAAGAGTTTTCTCAAACATTGTCGGCAGCTTCTCGACTGACTCTCCCCTGTGAAGTGGTCCGCCTTTATGTTTGTGAAAACGGAGGAGCGAAGTGGCTACGAAACGGCACAGGCCTGAAAATTTTCCACGAAGCTGAGGCATTTTTTGGTGCTTGTCGCGTAGGGTTCTTCCTACCACCCCAGCCACCTATCCTTGGTCGTTATTGACAGTACGCCCCACCTATCGAAAGGGCCGGAAACGTCACTGATTGTGCTCGGCTTGTCTTCTGGTGGTTCGGTACCGCGATCGGATGAGCGGGATCAACTATCTGGTCGGGATAGATCGATACGAGGCCTACACATAAGGAAGGAAAATTTCCGATCCCCTTTTGGAAACCCCGAGGAACAGCGCTATTGTCCCAGTGAGTAGCGGACCACCAGAAGAACAAGAAGTTTTGAAACTGGCCAAGTGAGGGTCAGCAGCACCACCGGCAGGAAAATGGTCACGAACAAGAAGTCAGAGAGCCCCATCCTCTTTTTCTCCCCGATACCAATGAAGTGGTCTGCAAGTATCATCCCCGCAGCCACTCCTATCATGACTTTGAAGACCAGCCAGTCGCTTTCCTGGAATAATTCCAGAATTCCTATTTGTTCTTCTGCCAACCCAATCATCTTTCCAATCCCATCCCATAGTTAATCGTTCGATTGTCTCTGCCATCTTTTTGGCTTTTTCGTCAGCGTAGATTGCAACATTGCTTGGAGGCAATGAAATACGGAGACAAGAAGATCCATTGAGGTGTTTGCGCGGTGTATCAGAGGCCGAGATGATCCGGGGTGCCGGACGGTCTCCCAGACGACTCTCTGCATGTTGGCTGCGGCGGGAGGAATTGCGCTGGCCAGCACGTAGGAGCTGAATTCCGGTGACACGCTCTTGACCAATTGAGCCGGTTGCGGATTCTCAATCACACGCCTTTGTCGATCACGGGGCAGCGATATGTACGACCTTCACTCGACGGGCTGAGGCCGGCAATGCAAACGGTCTGCGAGGAACTCTCCGGAAGGATCAATCCGAACCATCCGCCGGAAGGACGTCAGGCAAGCTCCCGCCAGGACATTCAGGGCGACTGACGGTTTTCGATCGGCCCCGAAACCGGCGAAAAAGAGCAGCATTTTTCAGTCGGCATGGATTAGACGATTCGGGTCTGAACAGCGCAGAACGTCGGGATCTTGGCACTTTGTGGACGTTGACACAGACATAAGAAAAAAAGTCCGACAGCTTGCTTTCATGTCCGCGAAAAATTCTAAGCCATTGATTTATTGCAAATATTGATCGCGCAGCGGTGCTTACGGCATCAGCTTCGGCGGAAATCCGTTCCTCCTAAACCCGGTGGCTGTGCTTTCCTGTAACGCCCTTGGACTATCTTCGTTCAGATCTGAAAAGACCAAGCCACAAGATAGCTGACCTCTGTTGAGGGGAGCTACCAGATCTTGAGGCGAATTTGGAGAAACGCGATGGCGAAATGTGAGGACAACCGCCTGCTCAATCGATCCGAAGTCGAAGAGTTGTTCGGTATTCCGACAAGGTTTCTGGAGCTGGCGGTCGCGCGGGATGATGGTCCGCCGGTTGTACGCCTGGGACGGTTGGTTCGATACCGGATCTGCGATGTCCGCCGTTGGATCGAGGAGCGCGTAGAAGGAGATTTCCATGTCTGACGAAAACAAGCATTCGGGTTCGGGTCACGGAGCGGCCTCTAACGGCGCATCAATCGAAGATGCTGTCCGAAATGTCGAATGCCGCCGGCGAGACCTTGAAGCTTCGATGAAATCTGAGGTCTGTGGCCAATTTTTGCAGAATGGAAGGCTTGCGTGATGGAAGGCAGAAAAAAGACCGGCTCCTTCGCTGGGCAAGCGAACGGAGGAGAGGATTCGAAAATTGTCGGCCAAAGGGATCCAATAGTTGAGGCTTTCGCGAATCCCACGCGTGTCGCACCGAGCGAAGCAGACGGCAACTTGACATCAAGCATTCAGCAAGACACGGGTGGCGACGTGGGAACCTTTCATGCAAGGGACATCAAATACGCAGACCCCGTAGAATTCTGCCCCATTATCCCGCTTGGACATAGTGGAGGTCACTATTTCATAATTCCGCCAAGCGGCCAGTTCCGAAAGCTTACCGCTGAAGCTTTAGAGGCAGGCAGGGGGGTTCGGTCGTTGTTCTTGGGCAGCGGGACGAAAACCGAGGAATGGTGTCGCTCGATGTTTTCTGCGCAAAACAATGATTGGTGCCACAAACGCGCTGGCCTCTGGATCATCGAGCAATGCAATGCGAAGGGCGTTTTTGAACCAGGTCGGGCCGATTTGAGGTCTATTGGCGTCTGGTGTGACGACGCGGGTGGTGCAATCGCGCATTGTGGAGATAGCCTTGTCTTTCCAGACGGACAGACCCAGGCGCTTTTGGAGCACCACGCGAAGTACATACCGATTGGTGCTGGGCCGATCACCCCGCCGGACCTGACGCCAATGCTTCCGGGCGAGGCCGCGAACTTGTTGCACAGCATTCGGCCGCTGTGGGGATGGAAGACGCCCGAAGATGCCGACATCTGGTTCGGGTGGGTTGCTGCGGCCTGCCTCGGAGGCTTTCCTGATTGGCGGACACATCTCTACGTTCATGGCAGCAGGGGGAGTGGGAAGTCCAAGCTGATCGAGTTGGCAGCTTGCTTGCTTGGGGATTTTGCTGGCGAGGTGATCAATGATGCCACTGAGGCCGGGATCCGGCAGTCTCGCGATAATCAGGCACGTCCGCTTCTCATGGACGAGTTTGAGCCGGACGATAATCCTAGAAACGCTTCCCGACAGGACAGCATGCTTGCTTTGCTCCGGCGGATGTCAGGAGGAGCGGGTGGGCGCATATCCCGCGGCCGCTCGGACCATTCACCCGTGTCATTCCGGACGCTGGGCCCAGCTTACGTTACCTCTATCAATCACATCCACCTGGAACCGCAGGACCGGTCGAGATTTGTTCTGCTGGAATTGAGGGCACTGCCTAGCTGCCAAGACCCGACCCAAGCAGCAGTGGACCTTTCTGGTGTCTTTGAGATGAGCCGGGAAATCTCAGCGCGGTTCCGTGGCCGAATGCTTGCTCAGAGTTCAAGGTGGAATCAAACACATGGAGCAATTTCAGCGAAAGCCCGAACCCTGGGCGCCGATGCGCGACAGGCCGATACGGCGGCGACAATTCTGGCAGGCCTGGACCTCGCCCTGTTCGATGGCGAAATCGATGATCTCCGCTTGGAAGACTTGGAAGCCCCAATGCGAGCTTTGATCGCTGATGGCAAAGAGTCCGAAGAGATGTCGGAAGGCCGCGATGCACTGGATCATCTCCTCAGCGCGTCACTGTCTCTAGATCATGGTATAAATAGAACTGTGGGCGAAATTGTCTTCGCGCACTTCGATCAGGAACCCATCACAGGTGTAGAGGATCCAGTCGCAGTGTTGCGGCGCCATGGCATTTACGTCCTCGAGAACAGGGAATGTCTGGCGCTACGAACGGGTAAGACAACGACATCCGCAAAACTCTATGACAAGACCAAGTGGAGCAACGGCTCCTATGTTTCAGCGCTCAAGAAAATCGATGGTGTGATCCAGCCTTCTAGCGGTGTTCGAGTTGCGCCCCACGAACAACATCGGGTTGTGCTGGTGCCCTTCGAATGCCTGTTCTCCTGACATCTTAGCCGGCTGAAGTCCCGCGTAGCGGCGTGGCGTCCCACTTAAGTTGCTGAATGGATGTTGAAAACTTGCCTTCGGGACGCTTGGGACATCTCCGGCAGGAGCAAACATACATAACCCATACGGTAGCTGTAATTACGATATATTGTCTTGTTTATGAAACTGCTGTTGCAACAAAAAAAGAGCGTGTTTTCAAAGGCTTTTGCGGGACAGAGCTATGTCCCAGTGGTGTCCCGGTTGTAACTATCCATTGTTTCGAGCCATGGCAAATCCTGCTCAATCAAACTAAAAATCGAAAAAGAGAGAGTATGTACGAGGCGTCAGAGGAGCCAGCCCGCACTAAAGACTTAACGCAACACCCGGGCTACCTGCGGGTCCTTCCGGCAGGGTTTTCTGTAAACGGTCGCGCAAGCGCGCAGGTTTCATCGCGCTTAACAAATAGGAAAGCCTAAACAATCGGGCTTAACAAATGGGCGGCACCACCAACCGCAATGAACGCAGGCTCCCCATACTTACTCAACAGCTTTATGCTGCATTGCAGAATCAGCTCGTTTGAGGACGTGTCCATGTCAGGCCACATCATTACCGTCGCGCAGCAAAAGGGTGGGTCTGGAAAAACAACCGTTGTTGTTAACCTTGCCATAGCCCTTCTTTCAAAAGGAAAAAAGGTAGCCCTTCTGGATACAGATCCACAGGGTAGTCTCGGGAAATGGTTCATGATGCGCGAAAACAAACTCGGCGAGAACCCAAATCTCCATTTTTCTACAGCGACGCCGTGGGGGATATCGTACGAATTGCGCTCTCGCACCAAAGCTGCTGACTACGTCTTTGTTGACACTCCGCCAAAGGCAGACAGCGATCTGCGGCCTGCGCTTCGAGAAGCTGATCTGGTTCTGGTGCCTATGTCTGCCAGCCATGTCGACTTGTGGGCAACACAAGATGTTTTGGATCTGGCCGACAGAGTTGGAAAGACCGGGCACATAGTTATGAACCGTACACGTGCGGGAACGCGTCTGGGGTCAGAAGTCACGGAGGCGATAGCTAAACAGGGCGCAACGACACTGAAATCCAACCTCGGGAACCGGGTCATCTATGCCGAAACACTCGGCCGCGGGTTGGGTGTTGTCGAAGCAGGAAATAATATGCTGGCCGTATCAGAAGTGATGAGCCTAGCGGACGAGATAACTGCAATTTTGTAAGGCTTAAAAGCGGACGTTCGTCCCGATCGGGCCGAATGACAGCTCTGCGGACATAGTAGACTTTTGATGCGGTTGCACAAATGTCTGCTTAGCGAATTACACCATTCTGCTAAGTTGTCTTGCCAATAAAGCAAATCCGGCGGAGTTTTTTCCTCATTTTCAGAGTGCTGTGCTTCCGATGTTGAGGTGTTTTTTTGCATCTTGGTAGATTTCATTAACGATGTCTTTCGCAGACGATACTTTCCGGGCTTGCGCCACGCCTTGGCCCGCCCAAAGCGACATAGCCTCCACATCTCCGGATGTTTCGGGCAAAGGAGTATAACTTTGATATCGGACAACTGGCTCTCCGGTAGGCCGATGGCCGATTACTTGGTTTTCGTTCGGGCGCTTTCCGGGCGCTAAACTTCCAGCCTTTTTCCAAGCCTGTAACGTGGAATTTCTGAGTGCGCGATGCGGTGCGTCAGGCCAATCAATGTCGTATAAGTCATGCGCCCATTCGGTGTCAGATTCTGATGCCTCCAACAGGCGGGTCCGATAGGTTTGATGGATGGTTGCTTCTCTGCTCGCAAGCAAACGGGTACCTATCCAGACACCCGAAGTGCCCAGCATCATTGCAGCAGCCATCGCGCGTCCATCCGCAATGCCTCCGGCAGCAACAACAGGCTTGTCTACAGCGTCCACGACCGCCGGGACAAGAGCCAAGGTCGAAACCTGGCCCCAAACATGCCCGCCCGCTTCCCAGCCCTGCGCTACAATTACGTCCGCACCTGCATCAGCCGCAATTTTCGCTTCCTCTGCGCTCCCTACGCTCATCAAGACAACCAAGCCTTCCGTTTTCGCCCGCTCAATGGCCTTGGGTTCCATTCCCCAGAAAATGAAACACCGTGCACGCCTTGATCGATGCACGCCTCAAGCTGCTCCTAATATGAGAAGTAAAGGTTGAGATTTACTGAGAAGTTTTGGTCTGTGAGTGCTCTCAGCTCTCCAATTCCAGCCACCACGTGATCGGCCGCTTGTGTCCAAAGCGGAGTGACGCCGTACCCGCCTGAATTGCAAACCGCAGCAACCAATTCCGGTCCCGCAGCACCAGCCATAGGTGCAGACAGGATTGGTTTTTGCGCACCCAATATCTTAAATAAACTCTGTGCCAATGAACTCTCCCTCCATCACAATGTATTTAACGTAAACCTACCATTGAAGGTCTGTAGTCGCGTTGCATACGATATCAGGAATTCGCGCAAAGCACAGAATCCGGTCACTTTGGGCTCGTAATCAGCCCCGCTTGACTGGTCCGGTTTGCTTGTTAGTGCATTACTGGCCTTTGGTTCATAGGGACGATGGTTTCCGGGACCGGTGGGAGGTATCAAGCAGGCATTTCTGGGGCCTGAAGCCGAGCCTGCAATGGGTAGGGCGTGAATATTTGGATCACTAAAATATCGAGCGCCCTCTTTCACCCGAACGGCATCCCGCGCGGGTCAACGGTTCAAGGCTCGGAGGAAGGTGGTTGGGATGGTGATGCAGCACTTGTGGCGATAATGGTCAAAAACTCAAAATGTGGTATTCGCATACGCACCCGCCACTGATGATGTGTCTGTTCCGGCACAGTTCTTATTGCGAACTTCCGGGACGACTATGCCTATGAACGCTTTTGACTAGTCTGTACTTCGTGAAAATGAAGGTGCTGCTATGTCTTTTCATTCGCGAAACGGCTCTGAATTTGTTGGACTTAGATCTATCGTGGGCGGGCGTCGTCAGGTTGTTTATGACGCGAGGACGGGAAAGCGCGTGTTGCTTAACATTCGTGATGCGGGGGCCGCAGACTTCGACATCAACGCAGCGTTGAAAGAGGGGATCAACGCAAGAAATGTCTTGGGCGGTGTGTTGGCTGCGCTCAAAGCTAGGAACATCGACGTGGACTTTGCGTCCTGACAGACAAAATCACGAGTCTACTGAGCCGCTGCTCTCAGGTATACTCATCCCAACCTCAGACCAATTGAGGACAGTGAGGCGGCATGCAGCCAATCATTCAAAAAGCGGAAATTGCTTTGGAAATCGACCCTGTGTCCGCAGGCGTTTCTCCAGGCGACGGTGCGATGCTTTCACTGAACGCTGATGCGACGGTGTCAGTATTCATCGAGCAACCTTCCCGGTTGCCATTTGGCATAGGTAAGCCAAGGCTTGTACCGGCGGGAAAGCTAGATGCCCATGCAACTGATATTCTACTCCCTGCCTTGGAACAAAACGCCGAGCTGCGAGTTCGGATCGTTGAGGTCGAGCCAGCTCACCTAAGCCGGTCTGGTCGTGTTGCTGTATTCGTTTCTGTTTGGGGAAATCCTGCTATCATAGTGCGGCCAAAATCAACGCCTGCCATATTTACGCGCAGCAAGATCAATGATCCTGTACCGTCGAAAGGCGAAGATTGAGAGGCGCTTCGAGAGGTTGTCCGTCGTCAGAGATTTCCGGAGAGCTGAGGCTGTTTCATAACGGAGGCTCTGGTTCGGTTTCTGTTTGAGTTTAGGCGGCCGCGGATTGGTGCTGCAAGCGGCGTTTTCGGATTGTCTGCTTTTTGATCTCCTCTCTCATCTTCAGGATCTTTGCGCCGCGGCCATTGTAGACATCGGCCGGGGTCAGATTGGCCAGGCTCTCGTGGTAGCGGTGGTTGTTGTAATGATCGACGAAAGCGCCGATCTGCCGTTCCAGGTCGCCGGGCAGGAAGTAGTTTTCCAGCAGAACCCGGTTCTTCATCGTCTGATGCCAGCGCTCGATCTTGCCCTGGGTCTGCGGGTGATGCGGCGCACCACGAACATGATCCATTCCCTTGCCATCGAGGTAATACGCCAGATCGGCCGCCACGTAAGACGAACCATTATCGCTGAGCAGCCTCGGCTTGTGCACAACAGTCGCGCAGTTGCAGCCCGAAGCGTCCAACGCCAGTTCCAGCGTGTCGGTCACATCTGCGGCCTTCATCGTCGTGCAGAGCTTCCAGGCGATGATATAGCGGCTGTAATCATCGAGGATCGTGGACAAATAGAACCAGCCCCAGCCGATGACCTTGAGATAGGTGAAATCGGTCTGCCAGAGCTCGTTCGGGCGCGAGGTCTTGTCGCGGAACTCGTCCGCCGCCCGGATAACCACATGGGCCGGGGCCGTGATCAGGTCCTCGGCCTTGAGGATACGATAAGCTGATGACTCGGAGACAAAATACCGCTTCTCATCGGTGTATTTGACCGCCAGCTCTCGCGGTGTCAGGTCCTCGTGGTCCAGCGCAAAGTCAACAAAGGCCTGGCGGATGTTGTCCGGGATGCGGTTCCACACTGATCTCGGTCGCGGAGAGCGATCGGCAAGCGCATCAAGGCCGCCATCAGCCCAGCGTGCATACCAGTCGTAATAGGTGCTGCTGGGGATACCGAGCATCGCCAACGTCCGCTTCACCGGCAGGTGCGAGGCTGCCACCGTGCGGATGATTTCAAGCTTCTCTGAGGCAGGGTATCTCATTCGTCTTCGCCCCCATCTCCGAGCATGCTTTTTTTGAGCAGCCGGTTCTCAAGCGTCAGTTCGCCAACGACCTCCTTCAGGGTCAAGGCTTCAGATCGCAGCTCTTTGACCTCTGGCGTCGTCGCCTGCCGTGCTGTATCCCCGGCCAACCGGTTCTTCCCGGCCTCCAGGAACTCCTTTGACCAGGAGTAATACAGGCTCTCTGCGATTCCCTCGCGACGGCACAGTGCGGCAATGCTCTCCTCGCCCCGAAGACCTGCCAGGACGATCCTGATCTTCTCCTCGACCGAATACTGTTTGCGGGTCTTCCTTTTGATGCCCCTGACCAACTTGTCAGCGGCGTCTTTCGATGTTCCGGATTTCTCGTTCATCTTCGCTCCTTAATGGCTTCGATGAACCAGAAATCCTCCGTTGCTCAAACCCCTAAATCTATCCGGTAGGTACTGACGTCAGACAAGGTCCAACAACCCCAATGTGACTACCGCACTTGCCCCGGCTTACAAGAGATCCGTTCCACAATTGTTGCGCGCTGGCTTCCGTCGAAAACATCAATCCAAAAAGCGCGACGGACACAAACTCTAACCATCTGTTTTTCAAACGCATCGGTCAGTTCCTCAAAGCCTTACAACATGTCTCAAATAGTGCCGCCACTCCAACCGTCAGGCAAGCTACCGACAAGACAATGGCAAGATGGTAAGTCGCTGCAAAGACTAAACACGGCTTTTCCCCACTCCGCGGTCATTCGAACTGGCCGGGCGCTCTATCTCCGGACGGTAACGGACACCATTATCTGGATAGAATAGAGACCAGAACCATTGGCCAACAATAAAGCTGGGCTACCTAGATGGTCCTGGCTAGCGCAAATTGGCACCTGGCGACAGCAAAGCATAGATTCTACATCCATTTTGCTCGTGAGCGCTCCGCGCCTCGATTTTTTTTGCAAAATTTGCTAGCATTCTCACTTATTCGAACAATTGGTCAGTCCTATTAGGAGGAGCAAGTGTTAAAGAAATCCATAGCTTTTTTTCTCTTGTTGGCGGCGCACACGGCTCACGCACAACAGAATAATTTCACACTAGAACGCCAGCAACTAGCTGGGCCTCCATCCATTGAAGTCGCTACCAACACATTGCAGGATTTGCCATTGGTTGCTCCCGAGGTTGGCCTCGAAGCTGATTTCCAATCAGAGTGCGACGAAATATCGGGCGTCATGGACGTTTCGGTCGATTGGGAGATGGTGCCGCGTTACCAAGCACCCGCCTCGCAAGGACCAAGAGACTTATTGATTCACAACACGCGGGATTGGTTGCTTGGTAGAACACAATGCCCTTGCACGAATTGCGGAACGAACGAAGCAAGATTTCCGGTCTTGATTAGAACAAAAATCGAAGAACCGCCGTCGCCGACTGCTCAAGCTCCATCTGGTGCGACTACCAATGGCCTGCAAGCCGTTGACTCCTTGCAAAGTTCGCAATCAGGTAATGGCCCTGTCGTGGGACAGTCCACATCGCCGCCGCAGCAATTGGCAGCCCTTGCTGCCGCGAGGCTGCAGGCCAATAACGCTTACCCGAGGCTCATGTTGAAGATCAGTGCAAATGGCACTGATGAATTGGCCTACGCGCGGCTTCAAGCAAGCAATTTCGCCTACGGCGAGATCTCTACAGTAGTGTGCCTCCCCGAGGAGCCCTACTCTATTTCGTACCGCGTTGATAAAGCGTCTGCTTGCAGCAAGGGCGAACCATTGGAGGTGGTTGCCGATGACATCCTGGTTGCTGTCATGGGAGACAGCTATTCGTCTGGAGAAGGTGCTCCCGTTGCGCGGATCGACCCGCAAATTCTGAACTATGAGGACCGTGTGGGGACTGCCGTTCAACTAGGAGCGCAGGTCGCTAGGAAATGGCGGCTTCTGAACGAGGAAGTTATTGATTCCATAGAAGAAGCTACCGAGGAAAACCAAAGGAAGTTGTACGAAGACCATGCACTTCGCGAGCTCGGGCTTGGCTGGCCGCTTTGGGCATCTGGAACGTCGACAGCTAGATTAATGCTTGAACGGCAGGATACGGCCCATCCCTTTGGAACCCGCTACTACACTGTCAGGTTCGGCGAAACGGACCTAGGCAGCTTGGACCCGTCATCCCGTGAGCACGCGCGTGCGCACCGCTCCCCGTTCGCACCTGGAAGCCAGGCAGCCATTGAACTTGAAGAAGGCGAGCCGAAGAGCAGCGTGACGTTTGTGAACCTGGCCGTGTCGGGCGCATCAATCGATCGTGGTATTCGCAATCCATCGCTCGAACCCGCAATCGGCTGGCCTCAAAGTGAAGACCAACTCGCGAAACTAGTAGACCTCACCCGCGGACGGAAAATTGACAAGTTGATCATGGGTTTTGGCGGTAACGACATCGGCTTCTCCAACATCTTGACGGCCTTGATCTTGAGAGAAGGAGAAAGAGGCGACGTCAAATTTGGCCCGCCATTTCGAAGCATCTTGCACGGAATAAACTACGGCAACTGGTCAGACGTGCACTTTGCCTTTTCGGGCGAAGCGCCTGTCGCAGGTCTTTGGCGGCTTCGCGATGAATACAATTACCTCGCAAAACAGTTGGCAAAACTCCAAGACACGGGTGAACTTTCCGTCGGCGACACCTACTTAATGGGTTATCCTGATTTCACCCGCCGCAGCGAAAATGTTACCTGCGAGTTCTTTGAAAATATATCAGGTCGACTTGTCGGTTTGCCAATGTCGATCTTCGATGCAGTGAACCGCGACGAACTTGACATCGCGAGTTTCGAGGCCGACTGGGCGAGAAACAATGCCCTGGCAAAACTCTCCGAAATACAAAGCCAAGCTGCTGCGGAGCATGGTTGGGTGTTCGTCGATATGCCTTGGCGAATGTTTATGAACAACGGTATCTGCGCCGGACCGCCCGAGTACAGCTTTCAACATAGTGGCGGGTTTCAGCCGCAGATCCCAGTTGACGGATGCCAGGAAGGACGGTGGTTCCGCGCGGGCATCGAGAGCTTCGCGATTCAAAGCGCACCAGCAAGAAAAATGTCGAACCTCACCGGCACGGCACATCCGAATGAAATCGGATACTACTGGATGGCACAGCAACTGCTGAAAAAGATGGGTGCGATTGACCAGGTGCACCAATGCGCCGAGTGAAAAACCCAGGCAAAGGTTTTACAGAAGTTTTCTTGGGTGCTGCCGGGTTACAAGCATCGCTAGGCCGATTTCCAAAATAGCGGTTGCCAGGCTGATTAAACCAAAGCCTCAACCGCGGCTAGAGCGTGCAGCCAGACAAGACGAAGTTGACCGAATTTGGTCAAAACTCGTTATTCGTGTACGCTTCTCTGCATATCACCGGTCAAATTTGGAAGGCATGCGTTATGAGAATTGCCGCAAGAAGACTAATTTCATTCCTTGGGCTCCTGGTCCTCAACGCGCAGGCTGCGCTCGCCTACCCGGAAACCGAACGCCTAGATGTCTTTTTCGATGCGCCCTGGCGAACCGTTCGCGACTACGTGCCCGTGTTGGTGTTTACACCTCAAATAAGCTCCCCGACTGCCTTGAATCCCGCCAGGCTGACCGAGATACAGATAACCGCCTTTGACGTGCGGTCGCGTGAGTCCGTACGGATCTTGTTTCATGATCGCATCGATGAAGCGGACCAGACCACGTGTACTGGCTCGGATGGCTCGACCCATGAAGTTTCAATTATCGATCCCGACGGCCATGAACGCCAAACGCTCTCGCCAAGCGAAAAGACCACTGACTTCTGGCACTACGTTGTTCGAATACCAACTGAATGTTTAGGCATTCCGGGCCTGGATGAACTGCCCGGTGTTCAACACATCAGGGGTGTCGCCATCGCGAGCAACGGCGATGAATTTGAACGGGTAATGCGTGTCGTGGTCGAGCCGAATGCAGGCTTGCCGAAGTTCTCACCGTTAGATCGTCACTATGATATCCACGTGCACACAATCGCGGAGCAAACGGCGAGTAAACTCAACGACGTCAACAGTGCGCGAAAGGCATTTGGTGGCCCGATAGCCATGCTCGTTGAAGCTGCTTATGCCCTGGGGATGCTTGACGTCCAGTTAAACGCGGGGAATTGGAGCGATTTTCGCAACAAGATCGCTACAACGGATCACAACGCTTTTTTCTCGGGTGGAGACTTTGACGCAGGAAATGCTCCTGGCTTTGGACCTACCAGTACCACGGACGGAAAGCGCGGCGAGTTCGAATGGTATCGAAACCACCTGGGCGCCATGGGCGGCGAAGAAATCACGTTATCAGGGCGCGGCCAAGTTGTTGCCTCGGGAGTTCCGCGCTACGGGTCGCATCTCCTCAGCTACGACGCGCCCCATTTTGAAGGCCCGTGGCATGGCGGCGATATCGACATGGTCGATATTCTTTCGACGGAACTCAACTTCGACCTGGGTTCCGTGGGTATTGATGCGGACGACTTCGAACCGCACTTCCATGCGACCGGTTCGCATAACCCGAATGACTTGCGAAGTGTCTTGGCGGAAATGCAACGTGGTGGTGGGTTTGGGTATGCCGCGCATCCATTCAGCAGTATCGGGGGTTGGCACAGCGACGACTTTCGTTTCGGGCTGGGTTACCCGCCATTCCGACCCGCAGACAAATCGGCCATTCAAGTTGACGCGTCGGGACGCGAATTCATTTTCAAGGGTTCGCAAGTCTGGAACGGGAAAGCGGATTTCGTAACCAGCGCCAGTCTCAAGGATGACGGGCTCACGTCACAGGCCGCTCGCCAAAGAGACCCTTTTTCCGGCGCTCAGCCCGAGCAACTCTTCGTGGGCCGTCCAAACTGGGACAGTGACATGAAGAAAACAATGGCCCGCTACTACGACCACGTGCGGGATGGCTTGGCGTTTTCCTTTCAAGATTCACCCAACCGCAGGTTTATCCGCAAAGTCTACGCTAGTGCCGGCACGGATGCGCATGGAGACTTCAACTACGAGATTTCCGTGCCGTCGACCGTTTTGTTTTTCATTTCCGAGGATTTCGAACGAGCGATCAATGGGATCCCGTTCCTAGAGTTCTCATTTGATCCAGAACAGCTGAGCAAGAATTCCAACGCGTTTGGCAGAGTTCGCACCTATGCCTTGGCATCCGACAAAAGCTTGGCGCCGGGCGAGTTCGTAGGCGCGAGCAACCAGCCAGGACCGTTTCAACCGACAGCACCACCGCCGCAACCCCTCGCTGGTGAACACTCCAATGGAGGCTCGCAAAACGACCCGAACGTCCTCGCATACGAGGAAGGCAACACGGTTCTGACGGATGGACCCATTTGCATGTTCCACCTCGATGCAAACTGCAGGCTCAATTCGTCTGGAGACGATTTGTCCTGGCACGACCAGAGATGCGAGTTTGAGAACGCGGACGGGGCCATTGGAGGAGCTGGTCACTTTGACGGCGGCAGGACGGCACTCGTTCCGAGGGATCTCGAAAACGGGGTTTCGGGGATCACGGCTCAAACCGTGTGGAAAGGCGGGAACCAGTATTTCTACAAGGCAAATGACAGTAGCTCCATGGCGTTTACACTTAACAGGATTGGTGGGGGACGCGTCTTTGGGTTCATTTCGCCACCGTCCGGCGAAGAAGGCGTAAAAAACCAGTTCGACTTGGGAAGCCTTGCCGTTTCAAACAGGAACTACCGCGCATCGGCCCTGCAACTCGTCGGCAAACGCGGCCGCGGCATCGAAAAGTCATACTGCATCACCAATCCAATTTGGACGGCGCCGTACACCATTTCGGTGATCAACCAGCCAGAAAAGTGTCCGTTTGAACCCGGTGAGCTCAAGGTTTCCATCAAGTTCGGTATTTCCATGGAAACATCGATATCCGATCCATGTCCCGAAGAAGGTTGTCACGCGAACCCGGAGTTCCCCAATTCTTACGGCGGAGCACAAGTCTCGGTCCAGCAACTCGATGCATCGGGAAACAGCGCTGGGCAAACCATTTCGCTCTCAGATCGCAAGTGGTTTGCGAACAACTTGGTCCAAGGCGGAATAATCGACGACGCCAACCTAGTCGCCACCAACACCGAGATGATCGCGTGCGGTCCAAGAGGCTGGGACAGCGAGAAACGCAAGCGAGACAGTGGCAAGGTATCGTATGCAATTTACGTGACCGATCTCTACGATACCAATCTCAACCGGCTCAATAACATCGGGGATACGATTTCGGTGAGATCAAATATGCCATCATCGCAAGGTCAGCGACCTGATGCCCAGGATACACCCACGGAAGCTCAACAACCTACTCCCAGCGGCGATTGAAGCGATAGGTAGGTTCTAGAGAGCATCTGGGTCGCTAGATGCTGAGTTGTTGAGGATTGCACTGGATTGCTCGACGCTTCGGGCTCTCGCGCTTCTTTTCATCCCTCGGCGCCGACAAGAAAACCCCGAACCTCTCTTGAGCTAACGACGTGGCAATAGATCATGTTAATGACCGCCAGCTCGTGCCTATGCAACTCGTCAGTGGCGGCGGCGCAGCAATCCTCCACCACGATCACATTGAAGCTTTCGTCGGCAAGGCTACGCACGCTCGACGAGATGCATTGATCAGTGAAGATGCCTGCAACGATGATGTTGCGAATGCCCATGTTGTGAAGGATGAGGCGCAGGTTAGTGCCCGTGAGCACAGAGTCGGTAGTCTTCGTCACCACGATCTCGTCGCCGACCGGCCCGACCTCCGGGACGATTTGGCTATCTTCGCGGTCTTTCGGCAATAGCAGGTAATTGAAACCCGGCTTTTTCTGGCTTAGGGACCGATCCCGACCATCCTCGGTTTGGCATGCAATCCTGGCATGAATAACTTCGATGCCGTTGTTCCGCGCCCAAGATTGTAGAGCGGACGTGTTGGGGATCACGATCTCGCGCATCCGGTTAAAGAACGGCGCCCACCGCGCGTTCTCGAGCGGGTTGTCCTTGGGTTCCAGGTAAGTGTTCTGGATGTCGATAACGAGAACTGCCGTCTCCGAGGGTAGAAACTCTATATCCTCCGGTTCCTCGGCGGTTTCATAGTAAAAGGATCGAAACGCAGTCTTCCAGTTCATGGTCGTTCTCTCTTTCAACACGGCCGTCCGTGCCATGGGGCTGCTTGTCGCTAGAACAGCGGGCCTTTCGAGGTTCCACTATCCCACCTCCAGGAAGTAGCAACTTGCCTAGCTGCAGTTTCTCTCCATGCACACGCTATAGCGAGAAGGGCCATCCGGCAAAGGTCGAGTTGCCTTGTTGTTCGACCCTTCCGGGGGATCAAGGACATGTCGGCGTTGCGAGTTCGAGAACTTGGTCCACCTATCTACCGGGTGTCGGTAGGACTAAGACCCTTACCTGGAAACCGGTACCGTGACCCGATCGAGCCAGATCGCCTCGTCTCCCGGAACGAACCGGTAGGACACGAGGGGGCCGTCCCTGCCTGCCGAGTAGTCGAGGCAAAGCGCGTTACTGGCTTGCATTTCGAGGGACCCATTCAGCCAGTAATGTCCGAAGAACACCGGCTTGGCGGTCGACGCATAGCCTCGTCGCACGACACCTTCCGGTGGTGCACCCGCGAGCAGTTTTTCCGGGTTTGGAACCGATATCGCGACGTCCTGCCAGGTATCGGGCTGATATGCCCACCATTTCACGCGGATGGAGTTGCGAACCACGCCATCCTTGTCGTGAAATCCCGCTCCCTCGGGAAGCGGATGTTCGGGGCCCTTCGTGATCGTTTCGACGGCCTCGTGCAGGAGGTGCTTCGGATCGGCGGCATGGTAGACCAAGTCACCGGCAAGGATGCCATCTTCCGCGTGCTGCCGGAGCGTCGCGATATGTTCGTCGTCCCAGCAGGCGTGCACCGCGCGAAACCCGTCCAGTTCCAGGAACAGGGGCAAGGTCTTCATCCACTCGATGACTTCCCGCGTTTCAGCATCGCCCAACGGGAACTCTCGAAGGAAACTTTCGTGCTGTTTCGCATTCTTCAGAGAATGCTCGCGTAGCGGCACGTTCGTCTCCGGGTGGATCGAATGGTACTGGATCGCGTTGAGCTCGTGGTTGCCCATGACCGCTTGCGCCGAACCCGCGTCGATCATCCGGCGGACGATGTCGATGACCTCGGCATTTTTGGGGCCGCGATCGATGAAATCACCGAGAAAGATGCACTGGCGGTTCAGGTCGGGATGCCGCCAAGCGCCGTTACGTTCCTGGTAACCCAGCAGCGAAAGCGTGCCGCGAAGCTTGGCGGCCTGCCCGTGAATGTCGGGAATTATGTCGTACATGGTGTATCCTTTCTTTTTCGAGGTTGGGGAAACTGCGGGCCTTCAAGCCTCGACCGGCTCTCGCGGTCGAACCAGCAAGTCTTCGAGCTGAAGGAGGCCTCTCGGCCTTTTCTCCCGGTAGAGATCGATCGGGAGCAAGGATTGCGTGGCGCGGGTTTCCGCGGTCCAGTGCCAGTAATACACAAGGTCCACGCCCGCGATGCCGACGCGCTTAACGACGCCGTTTCGTGCGGTCTTGGGGTCTTCTTCCGAGAACACCTCCACGACGGTGCCAGGCCGCACGGGCATGCCATTGCCATCGTGCCGCGTCCAAGGACCCCAGGCGCCCTGCCGTTGCTGGCCCATGCGCTGTACCTCGGTAAAGATTTTCTTGGGAAAGAGGCTTTGCGCCTCGACTTCAACATAGCGTTACGTAATACGTATTACAAGTACTTTGTAACACGTATTCGAATTTCATCTACCAAGCCGCATCGACGAGGAGAGGCACGTGGACGACAAGCCCATATCCGTGAGGTTGGGAGCACGCCGCATGGATGCCCTGGAGCGCTACCTGGCGGCGCATCCCGGGGAAACGAGGAACGGTGTTATCGCCGGCGCGGTCGAGCAGTACCTGAAGGAAACCGGGTTCTGGGAAGACGCGCTGCCGGCCGGCTCGCGGATTGGACATCCAGACGATCGAAAGCGTCCGACGCTGTCGGAAAGGGTGAAGCGGCTGGAAGAAACCGTGCAAGCCCTGTTGGAACGCGGAGATGCGAGATCATAGTGGGTCATGGTTCTAACACGAACCCCGAGGATGCCCGTGTCTATCCGTAGCTAAGAATCGATCAAGGTGCCCGTTCCTGCGTCTCTCCGGAGGAGGTACCAGGAACAATTTCCGCCGGGCTCTGCGTCGAAAGCACTTGGTGGATTGCCCGAGTTTCCGTGGCTTTCGCTCCAACGGCAATTGCTAGGGAAAATCGAAATTCGGCCGGGTATGACGGTGGGTAATCTCGTTTTGCCTAGAGGTTGAAGATTTTGTGCTAGCTGGTAGCGTGGGTAGTAGAGGCTAGTTTCGGTATCTTGGATTCTCGCGGAATAGAACGTTCGCGAACTCCAAAGTTTCGCCACGATAAGCAGTTAAGCAGTCGAATAGAGCAGTGAGGTGAATTCCTTGATTTCCATTTATCCGGCTTGGATCCTGGAGCGTTCGTTCGGTGGTCTTGGCTGTCTGACGTCAGCGCCAATGGGACAGTTTAGGCTGAATTGATAAGAGAGGGTTTCTGGCACATCGTAACCACCAAGGAGTGGAGATGAGACAGAAACCCGGAACCAAGCAGAGCCACGGCGA
>NZ_SKCI01000003.1 GCF_005434965.1 Marimonas lutisalis | reverse complement strand
GCTTGAGAGCGTTGTCACGAAGCGGCGAAACAAACGCGCCGCATTGAAAATGCTCAGAAAATTGATGAGGAGGTATGGTCAGCCTGAGGTGCTGGTCACGGATCGGTTCGTTTCATACAAAGCTGCGCTTCGCGATCTGGGTTGCGATCATCTCCAATCATGTGGGCGCTGGCTCAACAACAGAGTCGAGAATTCGCACCTGCCATTCCGACGACGAGAAAGGGCGATGCAGCGCTTCCGGCGGATGCGAAGTCTGCAGAAATTCGTCGCCGTCCATTCCTCCATTTTCAATCACTTCAACCATGATCGCAGCCTCTCCAAACGAGATCACTTCAAACAAAATCGATCCGCTGCTCTGGCCGAGTGGCGCGGTCTCTGCGCGGCATAAGGGACAGCGCTACTGTCCTTGCAGAGACGAGTTCGAATTCGTCTGACAGCACCCTCCTCGCTAAACGACAGCTTTGTCCGCGACGCAGTCATTCAAACGGCTCACAGACGCGGCATTGCAGCGAACGGCAGGATTGTCCGCGGAGCGGCCATGCGGCTGGGTCGCAGCTAACGGCAGCTCAGAGCCCAAGGCAGACATGATCCGCATCGATGTTCGCAGATGCAGCAACCCGGTTAATCAAAACTGCTGGCTGCGCTGCAGAAGAAAAGCCGTCGTTGGTTGTGCCTGCAGCGAAGTTCCAAGGGGCTATGGCTAAGTTGCGGACGAAGCTGCGTGATGTTGGTGCAGCAAAACCCCTCTCGGCCGATCGATCGAACCTTGAAATGGCTCGCGGCGGTGCAGCACGAGTTACCCGAAACGGTTATTCAAGACTGCGAAATCGACTAAAATCCAAACCGGCCATTCGCCGCGCGGGCGTCAAGTGTCTCACATGCGGGACGAACCGGCCCTTCAGGTCACCTCCTCACCTACGGCGCGGGTCCAAGATCATAAGAACCCATTTCGTCGCTGAGGTTTGCCATCCATTGCCGATAATTTCGCGTTCTTCAGTCGCTTCAAAACCGCGACGCTCATAAAGACGAATGGCACCAAGATTGTTGTCTTCTACAAGAAGACTAATCACATCTGCGTCTTTGTCTCTTCCAATAGTTACGGCAATGTCCAGAAGTCTCGAACCGAGACCTCGGCCTCGATGCTCCGGAAAACAGGCCAGCGACTCAATGAACCAAGACTTCGGGGCCAGCGCTTCAAGCTCGAGCATGGGCCGATAAAGCGGCGGTGCATCTGCCGGAACAGGATCAGGGTATTCAGGAATGCTGTAGCCCATCAGCGCTGCTATGGGGCCATCTCCTTCATCGGCCACGACGACACGACCGTCTTTTGCTTTTTCTGCCTGGTAAGCGCGTCCAAGTTCCCAACCCGCTTCAACTGTGCCTGCCTCTTCGGCCCAGAGATATTCTGGCAAACCTTCTCCGGCAAGGTTGATAAGCTGGGCCAAGGCTGAGGCATCTGTTGCGCGACCAAGCCGAAAAGGCGGGTCAAGTGGTATCATGATTTCTCTCCAATGCCGGACATTCTTAAGACCGAAACACCAAACACAGCAAATTCTAAGAGTTTTTTCGGATCATGACGACATGCGGATAAGTGCCTTAACCGCTGGCGCTGCGTAAGGCCCAAACAAGAACCTGGTCATCGGCTAATATTTTCGTCCGGGTCGACATATTCGCCGATTATGTCACGCAAAGAGCATCCCAGTTTTTCACACAATCAGGGAAGCTCTTCGGCATAAAGCCGCATTCTCCCGAGTTCAATCTGATTAATCCGAGAAGACGAGGTGTGTCCGAGTGCTTGGGCAACTTCACATTGCCTTAGGCCAACTTCTTTTCGGCGCGCCCTCAATCTTGCACCGATCTCACGTCGAATGTTTTCCAGCTCTTCGTCGAACATATACATATGAATGTCTGAAGCCGACGTTGGGTCAACATTTTTTTGACGCAATTAGGTTAAGTGTCTGCCGGTGAAGTGTAACCAGAGACAGGCTGCTTGAATATGCTTCCAGTAAGCCGTCCGCTTCGGTCGTTCACTGCATGCCGTATGGACGACCGTTCTGCGGACAAACCGGCCCGATGCACCTGTGGAAAGATCGAAGACCCTGAAGAGGGTTAAGCCATTCAGGTACGCGCCACAGCGCGGCTGAACTTCCCGAAAGACGCCATTTAAATAACTAAACCCTAACCAACCGTTCACTGCAAGAGCACTGGATATAACAAATGCCGGACTGAATTCTCGGAGGTAGGAAGTCAACTATCGATCCAAATTGAAGCCTTGTATTCTTTGCCCAAGAGTTTGGGAGCCTTCAATTGTGAGGTGCCCGTCGTCTCGAAAAAGGATGATGCCGTCACGGATCGTGTCGCACCGCCCTGAAACGCAGATCGCCTCGTCCAGCCGCAGCACTGGGGCCACGGCGCTGATCCGATCCATGATTCGGAACACCTCACGGTTGCGCGTGGACTCAAATTCGAAATCGCAGGCGTCTTCTTGGGCTCCGAACCGGACCACGCGCGCGGCGCACTGGCCAAGGTCAATCCCCTCCATCGGGGGCGGTGAGACGATCAGAACTTCAAGGCCTTTTTCCTTTAGTCGTCTTACCGTGTTTTCCAATGACGCCACTACAGCTTCAAATGCGTCTTCACCGACAAGCCGTGTTCCGTCCGCGTTCCAGAGCGCTTTCTCGTAAAGTGAAAATGGCGAGGACAGAACGATCGTGCGAAGACTAGTTTGTCTGTCCAGGTCGTCCAGCACATCGCGATTGAACTGAAAGCAGCCTGCCGTGTCTACAAAACCAAGGCTGTGCGCCCGGAATGCCACGTCGAGAAGAGGTGCGCAGCCGGCATAGGTGTGCTGGCGCAACTTGATCCCTGGGTTCGCGGCCAGCAGTGCGGGCACAAGATGCATAGCATAGCTGTCGCCCCACAAAATCACCTCCGGCTCATCAGAGGTCGCGCAGGCGGGGTCGGAGGTGAAACCGCCGGTACAGTTTTCGTCGAGCCCCATATTCGGCCGCAACCGCGTATCAAGCTCGGCCAGCGCCACGCCGTTGACCTTGCGATCGGGAAACCCGTTTTGCAGGTAGCCCCACAGCCCGCCGGCTGAGATTGCGACCATTAGCCCAAGCGAGGCCGCCATGTAGGGCCCGCGCGCCTTCAGCAGCGGACTGGGACGCCTACGAAAGGGCATTTCCACGAAGCGCCAGCTGAGGGCGGCAAGAACCAGAGTTGCCGCGATCAACGCGACGAGCAGACCGGGGCCGGGATCGTGCAGGCTGCGCAAGCGGGCGAAGGCGAAAAGCGGCTGGTGCCAGAGATAGGCGCTGTAGCTGACAAGACCGCCCCCGACCATCGCCCGGTTCGCCAGAATGCGGCCCACGATCCCGGTGTGGTCGGCAAAGAGAACCAATAGCATCGTGCCCGCGATCGGAACCAGCGTGAAGAGACTTGGAAAGGGTGTGTTGCTGTCGAACCCGAAAACGGCATAGGAGATAAGGGAGAGACCTGCCAAGCCTAGCGCGTCGATACGCCGGCGGTTTGGAAGAAACGCGCAAAGCGCGCCGGCGCCGATCTCCCACAGACGCGCGGCGGAATGAAAGTAGTTCTTGCCGGGGTCATCCGTCACACCCACATGCGCCAGGAAAATGCCGCCCAGCACCGACAGCAGGATCACGGCGAACAAAACCAATCTTCCGAAACGAGCCAAACTGAAAAGGAGTGCCGGGAAGATCAGGTAATACTGTTCCTCAATGGACAGGCTCCAGGTATGGAGCATCGGCTGCAGTTCCGAGCTTGGCTGAAAGTACTCAAGCTGGCTAAGGAAGTAGAAGTTCGACAGGAAGAAGCCGATCGAAAACAGGCTGCCGGAGAACTCCTGAAACTGCGAAGGCAGCATCCAGGCCCAGGCGAATGGAATACTGACCAGTATGACCACGGTCAAGCTTGGCAGGATGCGCCTGGCGCGACGCTCGTAGAAGTGACCAAACGAGAAGCAGCCCTTTTCAAGGTCCTTCAGAATGAGCGAGGTGATCAGGTACCCGCTGATTACAAAAAACACGTCGACGCCGACATAACCGCCGCTGAAGAGATCGAACCCGGCGTGAAAAAGGATCACGGCCATGACGGCGATTGCGCGCAATCCGTCTATTTCGGGGCGATAAGTCATTTGCGGGTTTTGGAGAGGTTCGGCGTGGAAAGCAATCACTATGACTCTGAAACCGCGCAAGTTAAGCTTCGGTTATAAGCTTCCGGTCCGAATTCTTCGCTAAATCTGCGAAAGTTTTTTCCGCCCATCGGTACTTGTGGTGTGAGACTCACCAATGAGAAGTTTGGGCTCAGAGCCACCGTTCGCTGCGCGTCCCACGAACGACTGCTATGCGCGTCCAATCTGTCCAGATGTCCATTTCTGACCCTCCTTCTGGACAAATAGACAGATTGAACAAGCGTTCAGGACAGCGGATCGGGCGTGGGGCGGCGTCTTTGCACGGCAAGATGGACACGCCACTGTCTTTGTGGAGACGAGTTCGAATTCGTCTGACAGCAACCGAAGTCATACAGTTTCTCTTGACCTGCGGATCTCGAAGTGACGTTCAAGCTTGTAGAGCTTTTTGACCGTCTGCTCTGCCCAAGAACTCGAGCGTATGCGCCATAATCTCTTGGAAAGCTGGATCGCTGGCGACCAGAAACGTATTCGAACTATCCACCTCGAGAAACTCTGCGCCCGGAATGCCAGCCGCAACCCTTCTCCCTTCTGTTACGGGATGTATTGGGCACATACGCGAGTGGATTACGAGCGTTGGTATCTGAACGCGTTCCAGGTCGTCAAGAACGTTTAGTATGTCGATCAGCTGTCGTTGTAGCAATGCGTTTTCTCCGGAGCCTGCATGGGAGATCAGATGGATGAGATCCGTGGTCTCCTCGAAAGAGGCCATCGGCAAAACCATCGTCGCCCAAGCACGCATAAAGCCATTGTCTGGATTGCCCCAGCCTCCACTCTTCAGAAGCGCAATAAAGGGATCGTTGTCAGCGGCATCTGAAGCACCTTCACGCATGGCTCTGCCACGCGCATAGCCATTTTGGATTACAAGGCGTGAAACACGTTCGGGATGTCGCGCGCATAATCGAATTGCAGTTGCCGCTGACTGCAGAACTGAAATCACTGGAAAACGGTCAATGCCAGCTGCATCGGCAACTGCAAGCATGTCATCAACGTGGTTGTCGAGAGTATTGTCGGGATTGATAGGGTCAGAGAGCCCTGACCCTCTTATGTCATATCTAACCAGCCGATGATTTTCCGAGAGTGCATCAAAGGTCGGGCGCAATAATTTGCTGCGCCAGTCTTTCTCCAGGTGTGAGAGGTGATGCCACGCATACAGGATAGGCGGCCCTTCACCGACGCTGGACCAAGCGATGTTGGTTCCGTCTTTGGAGGATGCATACCGGATTGTCTGGCCCCTCTCAGAGGTCAAAGAGGCCTTAGACTTTGTTTCCCTAGCTACATCAGCGACCATCTCAAATCCGCGCCGCGAGACGGTTCGGATCACGCGCTGATCTTTCCCATTGTCAGCGACTGCTGTGCGAGCAGCATTGATGCGTGCACTGATTGTCGCGTCAGACACAATGCGACCATTCCAGACCACGTCAATCAGGTCATCCTTGGTCACAAGCTGTCCGGCCCGCTCAGCCAAGAGCTGCAGAAGGTCGAATACCTGCGGCTCAATCGGCACCCTTTCGCCATCTCGTAATAACGTGTGGCTTGCCGTGTCTAGCTCGCAATTTGCAAAGAAATAACGCATTATTCGGCCGTTCCCTGCGATTTCCAAGTCAGGATCAACCGTTTCTTCAGGCAAATCAAGGAAATCACAAAGACTTCTAAAGGACTTCTTCAAGCGCGCATTTTTCGAGTCGGGCAAGGTGAATGCATCGAACAACGAGGAGACAAAAGATGACCACCCAGCCCGAATACAACACTATCGCCAACGGCTCGATCGACTACGCCCACTATGATCGCCGCGCCCGGGAGATCCGGAGCCAGGACGCGTGGAGCAACATCGGCACTATTGGCAAGGCCCTTGGGACCATCGCCACAGTGTTCCGGAGCAGAGTTTCACATAAGGCGAAGCTAATTTCGAAGGCTCCTGGTCGCAAACCGATGAGAACGCCGCAAATACGTCGTGCCCATCCGAAAGTTTCGCAAGCAAACTCCCAAACTGCGGTCCGCTAACGCCGAGCGACTGTCCAGAAACGTGATGACCCCGCCAATGTGCGGGGTTCTCATTATTTCGAAAGACAAATTGCCAGATCAGGATGGTTTGAGCAGCTTGATATGCTTTGCTCTGAGCAACGTCCGCTCTGGGCTGATTGTGTTGAAAAACTCTTCTTGAGCGATGCTTTGACTGCTGATTCACTTTCCTTGAAGCAAGGGAGTTCTGGCGATGATGGGGCTGAGGCAGGTGGCGTAGGGCGCGCTGTTCTACGAGTTCTCGATCGAGGATCACGTGCCACTTGATCATCTGTTGAGAGCCATGGACAGGTTCGTCGATCTCGGAGATATGCGCTGACATTTCGCACCTTTCTACAGCACGACAGGCAGGCCCTCGGTCGATCCCGAGCTGATGATCCGGATGCTGATCGTGGGCTACGCCTTCGGGATCCGGTCGGAGCGGCGGCTCTGCGAGGAGGTGCACCTGAACTTGGCGTATCGTTGGTTCTGTCGCCTCGATCTGAACGATCCGGTGCCTGATCATTCGACCTTCTCGAAGAACCGCCACGGCAGGTTCCGGGACAGTGACCTTTTCCGACACCTGTTCGAGAGCGTAGTCGCCCGCTGTATTGCCGAGGGCCTGGTTGGTGGCCAGACCTTCGCCTCTGATGCCAGCCTCATCCAGGCGGACGCGAACAAGCAGTACGCAGCAGCCAAGGCGGATTGGGACCCAGACCGGATCGATGTGACTTCCGCGCCGCGTGCCGTGCGCGAGTATCTCGAGACGCTGGACAATGCCGCCTTCGGGGCGGCGAGCGAAGTTGAGCCGAAGTTCACCTCCTTCGCCGATCCTGCCAGCCAGTGGACCGGCGCGCGGAAGGGGCCAGCCTTCTTTGCCTATTCCGACAACTACCTAATCGACACGGACCACGGCGTGATCCTCGATGTAGAGGCCACCAGGTCGATCCGCACGGCGGAGGTCGGCGCTACGCGGGCGATGATCGCACGAACGAGGGATCGCTTCGGCCTGACGCCAGAGCGGCTTGCGGCAGACACGGCCTACGGCTCTGGCGAGATGCTCGGCTGGCTCGTCGGCGAAGGCATCGAGCCGCATATCCCGGTTATCGACAAGTCGGAGCGCCGGGACGGCACCTTCTCCAATGCCGAGTTCCGCTACGACCCGGAGCGAGACGAGTACACGTGCCCAGGCAGGAAGGCCCTGAAGAAGTACTGGCGCAAGATGAAGACGCCTCGAGATGGGGTCGGCAAGGACGGCTTCCGGAAGTACTTCGCTCGCAAGCAGGACTGTTCGGCCTGTGAGCTCAAAGAACAGTGCACCCCGAACCAGCCTACCAGGAAGATCTCCCGCCATGTCCACGAGGCCGCACGCGACGCAGCCCGCTGCATCGTGACGACGGATGCCTACGCTGACGCCAGCCGAAGGCGAAAGAAGGTCGAGATGCTCTTCGCCCATCTCAAACGCATTCTCCGGCTCGACCGGCTGCGCCTCCGCGGACCCAACGGCGCCAGAGACGAGTTCCTCCTCGCCGCAACCGCCCAAAACCTCCGAAAACTCGCGAAATTGATCACCGCAACGCCCGCCTTAGCCTGAATGCAAGACCAAGCCGCACACGGCCGGACCAGTAGCGCGATCTTTAGACCGACTTCTTCAACACAATCGGCTCTGAGCCGCCGTTTGCTGTGGTCGGTTCGAATGGCTGCTAAGCGGACATAGTAGACTTTTGCTGCGGCTGCACAAATGTCCGCTTAGCGAATTACGCCATTCTGCTCAGTTGTCTTGCCAACAAAGCAAATCCGGCAGAATTTTTGCCGCATGTTCAGAGTGCTGTGCTTCCGGTGTTTATTCTGACATTACCTTCGGCGGTTCCTTCGTGATCGAATTGCTGCTGCACGGTGTGGCCGATCGCAGTGTGAATGCGCAGATCAGGGCGGCGTGACGGAGAAACGGATGCAGTTGGAAGAAGCAGGACGAGGATGTCTGCCGGGGTGCGATGCAGTTTTGACAAAGACCGGCACGCAAATCCGGGATATTTCCTAACGACGGTGTTTGGGATGACATGATGAACCAGATTTGGACCGTTACCATGAACCCCGCGTTGGACTACGAGACTTCGGTGCCCGTCATCCGATCCCGTTCCAAGTTGCGGTGCAGTGCGCCAATGCTCAATCCGGGTGGTGGCGGGATAAACGTGTCCCGCGCGATCCGGCGTATCGGGGGACATAGCCACGCCTTCGTCGCGCTTGGCGGGGCAGTCGGCGATGAAGTTCTTTCGCTGCTGCAAGCCGAGGGGATCGAAGCCGAGGTTATGGACGTCAACGGTTCGACCCGCATCAGCTTTGCCGTGACCGAGACTGATACCGCGGAGCATTTCCGGTTCATTCTGCCCGGACCACGTCTTACCGAGGGAGAGATCGAAGACGCGCTGCGGCGGATCGGTGAGTTGGCGGCGGGGGGCATCGTGGTTTTCAGCGGCAGTCAGCCGCCGGGCGCGCCCGACGATTTCCTGATACGCCTGTCGGCACGCCTTTCGAACGTGGGCGCCAGGCTATTTGCCGACACCTCTGGTCCCGCGATGGACGCGATATTGTCCGGCAAGGGCGGTCCGCTTGCTGTCTTACGTCTTGATATGGCTGAGGCCGCGCAGGCTGCGGGGAAGGTATTGAAGGACGCTGGAGATAGTGCTGAGTTCGGAAGGGACCTGATCAATCGGGGGGTGGCGGAAATGGTGATTGTAAGCCGCGGGTCCGAAGGGTCGGTTCTGGTGGATGGAACACAGAGGCTGTTTTGCCGGCCACCAAAGGTGCCGGTCAAAAGTGAAACGGGCGCGGGCGACAGCCTCATGGGGGCGGTCACGTGGCGCCTTGCGCAAGGTGACGGCGTTGAAGCGGCTTTGCAGGCGGGCGTTGCCGCAGCGGCCGCAGCCGTCATGACCGAGGCGACAAACCTGTGCGAAGGCGCGGACGTGGTGCGCCTGATGCCGGAATGCCGGGTGGAGGCTGTCTGAAACGGGACTTGTGGGTTTTCACAATACCGTCGCGGACAAATGACCCTTCAGGCAATGGGATAAACAGGCGTGCCGGGCCGTCATTTGGACTCGCTGGCGGCCACGTGTTTCTTCACCTGAAGAAAACTGTCCGGCACCACCGAGATTGAATCGATCCCGGCATCGACCAGAACGCGGGCGAAAGACGGATAGTTCGATGGCGCTTGCCCGCACAGGCTGACTTTCGCGCCGGCGTCATGCGCCTTTTGGACGACGGTACGGATCATCCATTCCACAGCCGGGTTGCGTTCATCGAAGAGCGGGGCCAGCTTGTCGCTGTCCCGGTCGACGCCGAGGGTGAGTTGTGTCAGGTCGTTGGAGCCGATGGAAAAGCCATCGAACCTTTTCGCGAACTCTTCGGCCAGGATGACGTTCGCGGGAATTTCGCACATGACGTAGATCTGCAGCCCCTTGGCCCCGCGCTGCAGTCCTTCTTGCTGCATCACATCCAGTACGCGGTCGGCCTCCTCGGGTGTTCGGCAGAAGGGGATCATGACCATCACGTTGTCGAAGCCGATTACCTCGCGCAGTTTCCGCACCGCGCGACATTCGAGACGGAACCCATCTTCGTAGGCCGGGTCGTAGTAGCGCGATGCGCCGCGCCAGCCGATCATGGGATTGTCTTCTTCCGGTTCGAACTGTGCGCCGCCAAGGAGATCCGCATATTCGTTCGTCTTGAAGTCACTCATCCGCAGGATCATCGGATGTGGGTGCGCTACCGCGGCGATGCGTGCCAGTCCGAGCGACAGGCTGTCGACGAAGTAATCGGCCTTGACTTCATAGCCACGGGTGAGCGTGTTGATCTCGGCGCGCACTGCTTCGTCTCGCAATTCATCGAAATGGAGCAGCGCCTCGGGGTGGACGCGTACGGTATTCGCGACGACGAATTCCATCCGGGCAAGGCCAACGCCATCGGCGGGCAGTCGCCACCAGCGGGCGGCGGTTGCCGGGTTGGCCAGATTGAGCATGACCTTCGTGCGTGTCGCGGGAACCTCTGTCAGGTCGATCTCTTCGACCGATACTTCGCTGCGCCCTTCGTAGACATAGCCCACATCACCTTCCGCGCAGCTGACCGTGATTTCCTGCTGGTCGTGAAGCAGCTCGGTGGCGTTGCCGCAGCCGACCAGTGCGGGCACGCCCAGTTCGCGGCTGACAATGGCGGCGTGGCTGGTTCGACCGCCGTGATCGGTCACAATGGCCGAGGCACGTTTCATCAGCGGCAGCCAGTCCGGATCCGTTGCCGAGGTCACCAGCACCGCGCCGTCTATGAAGCGGTCCATCTCATCGGGTGTTTCGATAAGGCAGACAGGCCCCGAAGCGACCTGTTCGCCGACCGCGAGACCACTGACCAGGGTCGCGCCATGCGATTCGATGTCGTAACGTTTGAACGTTCCGGATTTTCTTTGCGATTCAACGGTTTCCGGGCGGGCCTGGACGATGAACAGTTTGCCGGTCTCGCCGTCCTTGGCCCATTCCATGTCCATGGGCACGCCATAGTGTTTTTCGATGACAATGGCTTGATGTGCGAGTTGAAGGGCCTCGTCGTCGCTCAGAACGAAGCGCGCGCGCTCGGCCTTCGAGGTTGGCACGTTGCGCACCTGGCGCGGCCCTTCGCCGCTTGCGTAGATCATCTTGATCTCTTTGGCGCCGAGTTTCTTCTCGATGATCGGGCGCAGGCCCTGGCGGTCGAGAAACGGTTTAAATACCTGGATTTCGTCGGGGGTGACCGCGCCTTGCACCACATTTTCGCCAAGCCCCCAGGCCGCGTTTATCAGGACCACCTTGTCAAAGCCGGTTTCGGTGTCGATCGAGAACATAACGCCCGAGCCGCCGAGATCGGAGCGGACCATCTGCTGAACCCCGACCGAGAGAGCGACCATCTGGTGATCGAAGCCCATGAGCTTGCGATAGGTGATGGCGCGGTCGGTGAAGAGCGATGCGTAGCATTTCTTGCAGGCTGTCAGCAAAGCGTCCTCCCCTGCAATGTTCAGGAAGGTTTCCTGCTGACCTGCGAAGCTTGCGTTGGGGAGATCTTCGGCCGTGGCACTGGACCGGACCGCGACGGCGACGTTATCGTGCTGTGCACGTTCCGAAAGGATACGGTAGGCCTCCCGAATTGCGCCTTCGGTTTCTTTCGGCCAGTCACCAGCGACAATCGCGGTGCGAATCTTTTCGCCTGCCGCCTTGAGCGTGGTCTTGTTGGTTTCCAGCGCGGCGAGCGTTTCCGAGATCACCTGGTCGAGCGCATTCTCGGCGAGAAACCGGCGATAGGCATCGGCCGTTGTTGCAAAACCCGGCGGGACAGCAATCCCGACCTCTGCGAGCGTCTGCACCATCTCGCCCAGTGACGCGTTCTTGCCGCCAAAAACGGCAAGATCTTTGCGGCCTATGCTTTCAAAGAAGCAAACTTCGTCTGAGATTGGCATCTGATGCTTTCCATCTCGCTTAGAGCCGAATTCAGGTTAACGTAGCTTGCGTGCCATTCTGGGCATTGATCCGCATCAAGGCCGCCCGCCGCGATCCCGGGTTAGAGAAAACTGGACGAAAGGGTGCGAAATGGACAAAGCAACAGCCGATCTTGCCCGCAAAATCGAGGCGTCACTCACGCTGGGTGGCGAGCTTGCCGATCAAATCGTCGCGGTAATTCGCAAGGCGATCGAGGCGAAGGACTTCGATCGGGAGGGTCTGGACTCGACCGATCGGATACTCGCCGTGATTTGTGAAGTGCGACCGGGATGGAGCGTGTCGGCAAAGGGCATTGCGCACGGGCCGAACGGACATTGGCGCTGCACGTTGAGAAAGTCCGGTGTCCGGGACAATGATGAATACATCGGGGTTGGCCGCGGGCCCAATTTGCCCCACGCCATGTTGGCGGCACTCGTGAAAGTTCTTGCGTTCGGGCACTGAGGAGCCCGCTAGGTTTGACACCGAAGGTTTGTTCGCAATCGTCTTCTGTTGAGGTTTTTCAACACGTCATGACCGATCACCGCACGCGACTGCAGGATGAAAAGAGAGTACGTGGAAGCGTTTCCCGCGTTTCCGGATCGGTCGTGGATGTTCGGTTTCCGGCCGGAAAGTTGCCGGAGATAAACTCGGCCCTGGAAGTGCAATGGGAGACACCCAAGCGCCTGACGCTCGAAGTGCAGCAGCACAAGGATGTAAGAACCGTGCGCTGTGTCGCCATTCAGGAGACCGCGGGGCTGGCCTGCGGGGCAGAGGTGCTGGACACCGGCGGGCCGATCAGCATTCCGGTTGGTGAAGCGGTCCTGGGGCGGCTTCTTAACGTGGTGGGTGATCCTATCGACCACGGTCCGCCGTTGCCTGACGGGATGAAACGAAACCTGATCCACCGCAAACCGCCAAAGCTGGCCGCGCAGACGGCTAGCCGCGATCTTTTCCTTAGCGGCATTAAGGTGATCGATTTGCTGGCGCCGCTTGCAAACGGGGGAAAGGCAGCGATGTTCGGGGGGGCGGGGGTGGGCAAGACCGTCCTGATCATGGAGCTGATCCGGACAATCGCGGAAAAATATAAGGGCACATCGGTCTTTGCGGGGGTCGGCGAGAGATCGCGCGAGGGCCATGAGCTTTGGCTCGACCTCAAGAAATCGGGGGTGATCGATCGCACGGCCCTTGTCTTTGGGCAGATGAACGAGCCGCCGGGCGCCCGGTGGCGGGTCGCGCTGAGCGCCCTGGCGATTGCCGAGCATTTCAGGGATGAGGAAGGCAAAGACGTGCTTCTTCTGGTCGACAATGTTTTTCGCTTCGTCCAGGCGGGGGCGGAGGTTTCGGGATTGCTGGGTCGTCTGCCGTCGCGGGTCGGATATCAACCGACGCTGGCTTCGGAAATCGCAGAATTCGAAGAGCGGATCGCGTCGGTTCACAGCGCAGCGGTTACCTCGATTCAGGCTGTTTATGTGCCAGCCGACGATTTCACCGACCCAGCGGTTGCGGCCACGTTTACCCATCTCGACAGTTCCATCGTGCTAAGCCGGGAGATGGCGGGTGAGGGGCTGTATCCTGCCGTTGATCCTCTCGCGTCGAGTTCGACGCTGCTTGATCCCTCGATCGTCGGTCACCGGCACTATGATATCGCCGAGAAAACGCGGCAGCTGATCGAGCAGTACCGGGAGTTGCGCGAGATCATTTCGCTTCTGGGGATCGAGGAACTGAGCGCTGCAGATCGCAAGGCGGTGGGGCGGGCGCGCAGGTTGATCCGCTTTCTCACCCAACCTTTCGCCGTCACGTCCCAATTCACGGGCAAGCCGGGGGCAATGGTTGCGCTCGACGATACATTGGCAGGTTGCGAGGCGATCCTGGATGGCAAGGCCGACGAGATGGAAGAGAGCGATCTCTACATGATCGGGACGTTCGAGGAGGCGGAACAGCGGACAAAGGGGAGGGCCGCATGAGATTGACGGTGAGTACCCCAACCGCGCTGGTCGAGGACGTCCAGGACGTTCAGCATGTGCGTGCAGAAGACGAAACCGGGGCCTTCGGGATTTTGCCTGGTCATGCCGATCTCGTGGCGATCCTTCCGATTTCGATCGTGACCTGGCGAGCGTCGGATGGACGGGAGGGTTTCGTGCTTGTGCGGCAGGGTGTCTTGACGGTTCGGAATGGCGAGCATGTGGAGATCGCCGCGCGCGGAGGCTTTCGTGATGACGAACTGCCGGCGCTCGGGACGAAGGTTCTAGAAGAATTGCGCCAGTCCGACGAGGTCGAGGATGTGGCGCGAACCTCGGAGACGCGTTTGCACCTGGCCACGATCCGGCAGATCGAAAAAGTGCTGCGCGTCGAACGGGGGGCACAAGCGATGCCGCCCCGGCTTGACGGTCGTGCCGATGCAAGCGGGCAGGAGGCTGCCGGATGAGCGAAGAGGATCAAGAGGGGCGCCAGCATATGCAGGATGCAATTCGTCTTCGTCAGGCGCGACGAAAAACCTGGGAAAGCGAGGGCGAGCGCCCGTTGTGGCAGAACCTGTCCATGATCGGCGCACTTGGCTGGCTAATCGTGATCCCGGTTCTGATCGGCGTGTTCGCGGGCCGTTGGCTTGATGATCGCCTTGGCACCGGCGTGACACTGAGCGGCGCGTTGACCTTTGCCGGGGCCGGCCTTGGCTTCTACCTCGCCTGGAGAAGGATGAACGAGAAATGAGTATCATTCAAAGCCAGATACCGTGGTTTGTTTGCGGCCTTGCGCTGGGTGGGGTTTACCTCTTCCTGATCCATCTTTCGGTTCAGGCCATTATGCGCGAGACGGGTTGGATTGCCGCCTTCGGCCCGCTGGCGCTTCGTGTCGGATTGGCGGGGGTAGCGTTCTATTTCGCGGCACAGAGTGGTGCCTTGTCCGTGATCGTGATGTTGGCCGGTTTCCTGCTGATGCGCAGCATGGCGGTGCGCAAAATGAGGGAGGGCTAGGCATGGAGGGAAGCCCCCTTGCTGTTGATATCGTGTTTCAGCTGGGCTCCGTACCAATCAGCCGCGCCGTCGTGACAACATGGGCGATCATGGCGGTTCTTTTCGTGTTTCTGTCGATCGCGCTCAGGCGTCCGGTTGCGAAGGCGGGCCCGGTACAAGCCGCTTTGGAAATCGTGGTGACGACAATCGCGGCGCAGCTGCGTGAAATCCTGGGCCGGGATCCGTGGCCTTTCCTGCCATTGCTGGGGTCGCTTTTCATTTTCCTGGTGCTTGCCAATCTTGCCGCGATTCTGCCTGGGGCAACGCCGCCGACAGGCCATATCGAAACACCCGCTGCCCTAGCATTGATCGTGTTCTTGTCGGTCCATTTCTTTGGAATTCGTGCGCGAGGCGGCTGGCAATACCTGCGGCACTATGCAGAACCCAACCTGTTCCTGCTGCCGCTAAATATCCTGTCGGAGCTGACGCGCACCTTTTCGCTGATGATCCGCCTTTTCGGAAACATGATGAGCCATGAATTCGTTATCGCGATCGTGGTGTTTCTGGCAGGGCTACTGGTGCCAATTCCGTTCCTGCTGCTCGGCATCCTGATCGGGATCATCCAAGCTTATATCTTCACCGTTCTAGCAACAGTATACATCGCCGCCGCGGTTGGCGCGGTCGAGGCGTGAGAAAGGAAACGACATGGAAAATCTGGTTGAGGTGGTCAGTATCCTGGGGGCGGTCGTGGCCGTTTCCTTCGGGGCGATAATGCCTGCTTTCAGCGAAGGCCGAGCAATCGCCGCGGCCATGGAGGCGATTGCACGGCAGCCGGAGGCAGCGGGAACACTGTCCCGGACGTTGTTCGTCGGTCTCGCGATGATCGAGACGATGGCAATCTACTGTCTGGTGATTGCTCTGCTTCTGCTTTACGCGAACCCTTTTACCGGCTGAGGCAATGGCGATCGACTGGTGGACCCTCGCGCTTCAAACGATCAATTTTCTGGTCGTTGTCTGGCTGTTGAGCAAATTCCTGTATCGGCCAATCCGACGGGTCATCGAGGAGCGTGAAGCCGCGGATCAGAAGGCGGCCGAAGCAGCGCAAGAAAAAACTGAGGCGGCAGACGCCGCGCGAGAAGAATTCGAGGCAAAACGTGCGGAGCTGTCGCAAACGCTGCGCGAGGAAGAGGCAAAGCTGCAAACGCAGATGGAAAACGAGCGCGAGGACGTTCTGGAGAAGGCCCGGAAAGAGGCTGATAAGTTGTTGTCCGATGCCCGCGCTCAGATCGAGACCGAGCGCCACAAGACCTTTGAAACTCTGCGCGACCAGATTGCGGATCTTGCGCAAGACCTGGCCTTCAAGGCGTTGGCGGAAGGGGGAAACCTGGAAGAACCCGAGCTGTTGGCGCGTGTTTCGGACTATCTGGACGGCCTGAGCGAGGCCGACATGGCGGATCTGCGTGCCGATTTCGCCGGGGCGTCGGCAGAGTTGAAGATTGTAACCGCAACACCGCTGTCGACGACCGAGCAGTCCCGCTGGCGCAACTTTGTTTCCGAGCATTTCGGGGACGGAAAGATTTCGTTTGAGACGGATCCAGATATCATTGGAGGAGCCGAATTGCGGTTTGCCCATTCCGTCCTGAGCTTCTCTGTCGCGGACCGGTTGCGGCGCGCGGCGGCCGAGCTGAAGATGTGATGCCATGACGTTAGAAAAGGACATGCAGGCATGGATCGCGCAGGCCCGGCACCGCATCGGCGAAAGCGCGCTGGAGCCCGAGTTCAGGCGGATCGGGCGTGTGGAACTGATCGGCGATGGTGTCGCCCGCGTGGCGGGCTTGCCGCATACGAAACTGGGCGAACTCCTGCGGTTCGAAGACGGGACTTTAGGCCTGGCGATGACGGTCGAGGAGGCCTTTGTCGGGTGCGTTCTGCTGTCGTCGGATGAGACGATTTCAGCCGGGGGGCGGGTCTATGGCACAGGCGAAGTTGCCCGCGTGCCAGTGGGGGAAGACCTGCTCGGACGCGTTATTTCTCCAGTCGGGGAGGCGCTTGACGACGGACCGCCAATTGTAGCTGAGCGCATGGATCCGTTGGAACGTCCGGCCCCCGGAATCGTTGACCGTGACCTCGTGACCGAACCGCTTTTGACCGGGCTCACCGTCGTTGATTCCATGATCCCCCTCGGGCGAGGTCAGCGCCAACTTGTTATTGGGGATCGCAAGACCGGCAAGACAACGATCGCGATTGATACGATCATCAACCAGCGTGATACCGACGTCATCTGTATCTACGCTTCCATCGGCCAGAAGGCATCGACGTTTGCTCGTGTCATCAAGTCCGTTCGCGACCACGGCGCGGCCGAGCGCTGCATTTTCGTCATGGGGGCCTCCGACGCCGCGCCCGGCGCGCAATGGATCACGCCCTATGCCGCCTGCACCATTGCAGAATATTTCCGCGACCGTGGGCGGCATGCGCTCCTGATCCTGGATGATCTGACGAAACATGCGATCATTTACCGGCAGCTTTCGCTTATTCTGAGGAACCCGCCCGGGCGCGAAGCGTATCCAGGGGACGTCTTTTATCTGCATTCACGTCTTCTCGAGCGTGCCGCAAAGCTTTCGGAGCAAAACGGAGGCGGCTCCCTCACCGCGTTGCCGTTGGCGGAGACCCAATCGGGCAACCTGACGGCCTATATTCCCACGAACCTGATTTCGATCACGGACGGGCAGATCTATCTTGAGCCGAAACTGTTCTACGAAGGTCAGAAACCCGCGGTGAATGTCGGAATGAGCGTGTCACGCGTCGGTGGTGCCACGCAGGCCAGAGCGATCAAGTCGCTGGCGAACACTTTGAAGCTCGATTACGCGCAGTTTCTCGAGCTTGAGGTCTTTACGCGTTTCGGGGCCATGGTCGATGACCGGACGTTGAAGAAGATCGAACATGGTCGACGTCTCAGGGCGATACTCCGGCAGGAGGAGTATTCTCCCTTGCCGCTGTCGTTGCAGGTCGCCCTTCTTCTTGCTGTGACCGAAGGGCGGATGGATGCGCTTCCGGTGGCCGAGGTGGAGAGATTTCGAGAGATGCTGGCCAAGCGGTTGCCGACTGAACGTCCTCGTGCCGTTGCGGAAATCAACGAAACAAAAGAAGTGACTGACGAGGCGCGCGCTGCGCTCCTAGAGATCGTCGATGCCTGTGCCGCCGAGTTGACGCAAGTGAGAGAAGGCGATGAGGCCTGACACATGGAGTTGAGCCAGATAACGGCCCGTCTGGAGAGCCTGCAGGAACTGGGTGATCTGGTTGGGGCGCTTCGCTCGATGGCTGCATCGCGGGCTCAGGATGCGCAGGAGGCGCTTGACGGCACGCGAGCGTATAAACAGGTCGTCGAGCGCGCGATTTCGGAGATCGCGCCACTTGTGCGGGACTTTGCGGGCGATGCGGCCAGTGAAAAGGAAGCTGGGCAAAGCCTGTTGGTTATCGCCTCCGAGAACGGGTTTGTTGGCGGCTTCAATTCCCGCTTGATCGGTCACGCCCTGGGACTGCGCGCACCGGACGAACAGCTGCTGATCGTCGGTCGGCGTGGGCAAGTTGTTGCGTCCGAAAAGGGTATGGCTGAATTGACCGGCTTTCCGATGACAACGCGGATAGAGGGTGTGACGACGCTTGCCCGGCGCATCGCCCGGGCACTGAGCAACTGCGCCTCGGTGAGAATTGTGTTTGCCTGCCGAAAAACCGGCGCGTTGTTCGATTTGGCCGAGAAGCAGGTGGTGCCTCTGGCGAAATTGCCGCAAAGCGAGCTTCGCACTCCGCCAGTGACCCATGTTCCGTCCCAGAAACTCCTGGCTGGCCTGACAGACGAGTATCTTTTTGCCGAGATCGCGCATACCCTGATGGAAAGCCTGGCCAGCGAGAACGCCGCGCGGCTTGGAACGATGGATGCGGCATCAAGAAATATCGACAAAAAACTGGAACGTCTGACGCGCGATATGCGCGTCGCAAGGCAGGAAGAGACGACCTCCGATATGCTTGATGTCGTGACGGGGGCAGAAGCGGCCAACCAGCAATAGGGGCAGGCGTCAGTCGTTCAACCAGCGCCAGGCCTCGGAGAATTCGGAAGCCGGGAAGACACGCACCTCGCCTTTGAACAGAAACGCACTGAGCCGGACGCACCAGACCACCCAGTCAGGTGCGCCCACGAGGGCGAGTTTCTCAAAATCGGATGCATGCTTGAACCCCAGGCTCGTATCCTGCCAGGCGGCCGAGAGATCCCAACCGTGGAAATCCGGCCCGGCAAGGAACATTACGCGCAGCTTGCCATGTTTTCGGAAAAGGTCTTCGAGTTTCGGCAGAAACTCGGCATAGTCCTTTTCATGAAGCGTGCCGCTGACGCGCAGTCCGACGACGTTCCCGTGACTTTCGTCCATGAACTCGATCATTTTGGCAACCTGCCTAGCTCAACCGCGTCAGCCATTTTTCGACAGTGTCCTTGAGACCGTCCGCCTCTTCCTGAAAGCCCGTCCGGAGCGATGACCATTCGTCGGCGTCTTTCTTCTTGGCGTCTTCGATGCGGTTCGAGAGGTCCTCATGGAGCAGGCGCAATTGGCTCAACTCGGCAAGCGCCTTGGTTTTCTCGCCAATGTCGGCTTTTTCCAGTTTGGCCTTGGCTGCTTCGATCCCGCTGTCGATTTCGTGCAGCTTGCTCGCAAGATGTTCTAGATAGTCGGCCATTTCGCTTCCTTTCGTGTGGTCGTGTCAGAGTTCAAAACTTTGATGAATCTTAGGCATTTGCACGTGATGCCCCTTCAGCGTTTTCGCGATGTTTTGCATCGACTTTTCTTCGCCGTGGACCAGGAATGTAGTCTTGGGCTTGCCGGTGCGGCTGTGCCACTCGAGAAGTTCCTTGCGGCCGGCATGGGCCGAGAATCCGTTGATCGTGTGGATTTTCGCCCTGATCGGAATGTGATCGCCGAACAGCTTCACGGATTTCGCACCGTCGATGATAATCCGGGCAAGCGTTCCTTCGGCGGCATATCCCACGAAAACGACGCTGCAATCGCTGTGGGCGAGGTTGTGGCGCAGGTGGTGCCGCACGCGTCCGCCGGTGCACATGCCCGATCCCGCCATGAGCAGAGCACCAGAGCGAACGCGGTTGAGCGCCCGCGATTCCGATGCATCCTGTGTGAAATGAAGGCCGGGCAGATCGAACGGATCCTTGTGACAGCGCAGCATCTGGGCGAGCTCGGGTTTCATGGCTTCGGGATGGCGTTCGAATATTTTCGTCGCAGAGATTGCCATGGGCGAATCCAGATACACCTGAAGCGAGGACCGGATCGTTTTGTTCTCCATGCCTTGGTGCAGGAAATACAAAAGTTCCTGAGCGCGCTCCAAGGCGAAAGTCGGGATGACCACATTGCCGCCGCGCGCCTCGGCATCTTTCAGCGCATCGTAGAATTCCTCTACAGAGGCATCCAGCGATCGGTGGTGGCGATCGCCATAAGTGGTCTCCATCACTACGTAGTCGGCCCCCTCCGGTGGCGCGGGAGGATTGAGAAGTGGCCGGTCGCCGGGCCCGATGTCGCCGGAGAACAGGATGCTCTTGCTTTGACCGTTTTCAGTCACCTCAAGCAAGATGCTTGCAGAGCCCAGAATATGCCCGGCATCGAAGAAGGTGGCTGTCACGCCCTGGCAAAGCTCTATGGGTTTGCCGTATTGCGATGTCCGGCCGAACATGTCGATAGCATCAAGCGCGTCCACGGTATCGTATAGAGCTTCGGCGCGCTTGCCGTGTTTGCGCCGGTGCCTCGCCTCTTCCTCGTGGAGATGCGCTGAGTCCATCAGGACGAGGCGGGTCAGATCGCGGGTCGCGGCTGTGCTTATGATTTCTCCTTCGAAGCCACGCCTGACAAGGAGCGGGATGCGGCCGCAATGATCGAGATGCGCATGGGTGAGAAGAATGAAATCGACTGCGCCCGGGTCGAAGCCGAACGGCTCTGCATTGTCTTCATAGAGTTCGCGGCCGCCCTGGAACATGCCGCAATCCACGAGAATTTTGCGCCCGGCGGCGGATACGAGGTGACATGATCCAGTCACACCATGAGCCGCCCCATGAAATGATAACTGCATGCTGTTTGTCCTTTCAGGTCAGGGATTTGCCGGCGCGTGCATACCAACGCTGAATATCGTCCCAGATTTCCTGAGCCGTCTCCGCACACCAGAAGAGGTCCTTGTCTTCCGGGTCGATCACGCCTTCTTCGGCAAGGAATTCGGGGTTGAAGGCTTTTTGCCAGTATTCGCGGCCGACCAGGATCACCGGGACCGGTTTTATTTTCCGTGTCTGGATGAGCGTCAGGGTTTCGAACAACTCGTCCATCGTGCCAAACCCGCCGGGAAAGACCACGAGCGCCCGGGCCCTGAGCAAAAAGTGCAGTTTGCGCATGGCGAAATAGTGAAACCGGAAACACAGCCCCGGTGTCAGATAGGGGTTGGGGTATTGTTCATGCGGCAGCGTGATATTCAGGCCGACGGTTCTGGCGTTGACGTCGTGGGCGCCGCGATTGGCAGCCTCCATCAGGCCTGGCCCGCCACCCGTGACGATGGCCAGCCTGTTTCCCATGGCCCCTTCGGCGCGTCCGACAATCTGCCCGAACTCTCGGGCGACTTCGTAATACCGGCTTTTGTCAAGAATCCGCTTGGCGGTTCTGAGCTTGTCGGCAACGTCTTGGTCATCTGGGTGTTTCCTTGAAAGCTCCTCCAGCGTTGCGACTCTTTGCTTGGCGGTCTGCGGCTCCGGTATTCGGGTGCTTCCGAACACGACGATAGAATGTTTGATCCCCTGAGCCTGGAGAAGTTGTTCCGCCTTCATATAGTCGAGCTGGAGCCGCAAACCCCGCGTGTCATCGAGTTGGAGGAACTCGATGTCTTTATCGGCCTCAACGTATTCCGGGCTTTTCAGGATCGCCTGGATAAGGCCGGGCGCCTTCGGATCCTCGGACCTGGGTTTCGGGCTTTTCCAGGGAAGATCTGCCTTCCTGGTTTCAGGGTGTGATGGTTCCGGTTTGTCGCGGGATAATGGCATCGCCCAACCTGCCTGACGAAGTGTGCAACAAAATGATCGCATTGTGCCATCTTCAAATCATTGATGTGCATCAACCTGTTCTGGCGCCGATGAAGCGGTGTCCATCACCAAGCGCATTCGGGCCGAAAGAACGGGATGGTACGTTGGATTTTTCTTCGCTGGATAGGTGGTTCAATCCAGAGTTCTGCGGAACCTGAACAGAGCGGCGACCGACAGAAGAACCACGAATAACCCGAGCGCAACGAACGAATCCGCAACCGTCTGGGCTTCGGCCCCTTTCAGCATCACGGAGCGGATCAGCCTCAGGAAGTGAGTCAGTGGAAAAATCTCGCCCAGGTGTTGGGCCCATTGGGGCATGCCGCGGAACGGGAACATGAAGCCCGAGAGCATGAGCGATGGCAGGAAAAAGAAAAACGTCAGCTGCATGGCCTGCATCTGGGTGCGCGAAACGGTTGAAATCAGGTAGCCAAGAATCACCAGCGCCAGCACGAAGACGAATATGCCGGCAAGAACGACGGTCAGGCTGCCTATGAATGGCACATCGAACATCAACTTGGCCGCGGCGAGCACAACAACCACCTGAATGGCGCCGACCGCAAGATAGGGAAGGACCTTGCCAAGCATGATTTCCAGCGGTGTGGCGGGCATGGACAGAAGGTTTTCCATCGTTCCGCGCTCGGCTTCGCGCGTCAGGGCCATCGCGGTCATCATCACCATGGTCAGTTGGAGAATGACCCCAAGGAGGCCTGGCACGATATTGTACTGGGTGATGCCCTCGGGATTGTAGCGGCGATGCACGATAATCTCGACGCCGCGATCCTGCTGCGGCGCCGCGTCTCCGGCTTCACGCTGCAACGCCCTGCCTGCAACGGTCGAAAGCGTGGAAATCGCGCCCGACGCGACAGAGGGATCTGTTGCATCCGCCTCGATCAGGATCGCGGCCCTGTCATTGCGCTCGATCCGTCGGCCGAAATCCGATGGAACCGTGACGACGAAAGCCACGTCACCGCGGGCGATCATCGCCTCGGCCTGCGTCGCCGTCGCATTGGGGGCGATAAAGCGGTAGTACCCTGTCAGTTCCAGAGCACTGACCATGGCCCGGGTGAAACGATCTTGCGTCGGAGCAACCAGAGCGGCCGGCAATTCCTTGGGGTCGGTGTTGATGGCAAAGCCGAACAGCATCAATTGAACCAGTGGAACGCCGATCATCATCGCAAATGTGACGCGGTCGCGCCGCATCTGGATGCTTTCCTTGCTCAGGAGTGCCCTGAGCCGCGTAAGGGAAAAGAACCTGCTCATGGCGTGTTGTCCCTGGACGTGTTCATGAGCTGGATAAATACATCCTCGAGGCTCGTCTTGGCTGGTACGGCCGTGCAGTCCGTTTCCGCAGCGATCCGTGTCACACTTCGTTTGAGTGCCCGTGCATCCGATCCGACCACATGCAGGGTCGCGCCAAAATACGCGACCTGGTCGACACCCTCTTCCCCGGCAAGCGCGCGTGCAGCTGACGGGACATCCGCGCCCTCGATGATCATCGTGGTCAGGCCCGCGTCCCGAACGACGTCTTTGGTTGTGCCGATTGCGACGAGGTTGCCAAAGGAAAGGTAGGCGATCCGGTGACAGCGTTCGGCCTCGTCCATGTAGTGGGTGGAAACGAGAACGGTCAGACCGTTATTGGCCAGCTCGTGAATATCGTCCCAGAACTCCCGGCGTGCCTTCGGATCGACCCCGGCCGTCGGTTCGTCGAGCATCAGCAATTCAGGCTTGTGCATGATGCAGGCCGCGAGTGCGAGACGCTGCTTCCAGCCACCCGAGAGCGAGCCTGCGAGCTGATCCTTGCGGCTGGCGAGGCCGAGATCTTCGAGCGTGTCTTTCACGATCTGGCGCTTGGGCCGCATCGCATAGAGCCCGGCAACGAAGTGCAGGTTCTCGGCGATGGTGAGGTCGTCGTAAAAGGAAAAATGCTGGGTCATGTAGCCGACCTTGCGCTTGATCGCGCTGCGTTCGCGACGGATGTCGTGACCCAGCACGGTGCCCGTGCCGAAATCCGGTTCGAGCAGGCCGCACATCATGCGGATCGTTGTCGTCTTGCCCGAGCCATTCGGGCCGAGAAAGCCCATGATTTCGCCGCGGCGGACAGACAGGTCGATCCCGTTGACAACGGTTTTGTCGCCGAACCGTTTGGTCAGTTCGCGGACAGTGATCGCGTTGGTGGTCACTTCGCAGGCTCCGGCAGGCTGACCTCGATGATCTGCCCGGGTTTCAGCGTATGTTCACCCGTCGGCCGAGCCTCGACGAGATACACAAGCTTTTGCCGGTTCTCGAGCGAGTAGATCACTGGCGGCGTGAATTCGGGTTCATCCGAAATGTAACTGATGCGCGCAGTCAGCCCCTCTGGACAGCCGTCGCAACCAATTTCGAGTGTGCCGCCTATCGCGATCGTTTCGAAGCTCTGTTCAGGAACGTAGAGACGCAGCTTGACCGCTCCATCCGGAAGCACGGACAAGACCGGGGCGGTTGGACCCGCGATCTCACCCTCATGGCGAATGATGTCGACCACTGTCACGGGGGCCGTCAGTGACAGGCTGCGTTGCTCAAGCCGCCAGGAGACCTGGTTGCGCGCGGCCTCCGCCGCGGCGACGGCGGCCTTGGCCCGCGCGATAGCTTGCGGTCGGGCGGGAAGGCGGGCCACGGCCAACTGGGCCGTGATCTGGGCAACCTTCGCTCTGGCGACCTTGGCGGCAGTTTCGGCGTCATCCAGCTGAGCATCTGTTGCCACGTCGCGTTGTGAGAGTTGCGCTACGCGTTCCAGCGCGCGCTCTGCTTCGTCCGCTTGCAAGCGTGCCGCTGCGAGGTCGGCCTCGATCACCTCGATTTCTTCGCGACGTGCGCCTTCCAGGAGATCGGCCAGCTGGCTGCGGGCCTGAGCGAGGTTCGCGTCGGCTTGGGCGAGGGCGATTTCCGCGTCCTGCCGTTCCATCTCCACCAGAGCATTTCCTGCTGCAACGTGGTCCCCTCGCCGTACATTGAGGCTACGTACCTGCGACGCCTCGACCGGTGCAACCAAGGTGTATTCCCCTTCAACATATCCTGTCGCCAGAGGAGGTGGTGGTCCGCATTCTGCCAAGAGACCGGCAATCAGGGGCAGGTTACAAAGAATGTTCATCCGCGTTTCCTCTGAGAACCCATGCCAGGCTTAGAATGAGATTCCGGCAATTCACACGATAATGCACCAGACTGATCCCAGCATGTCCTCTTCCAACTTAAAGTATGACTTCACGCAGCCAGATCGGATTAGCACGATCCCAAGATAGACCGCCTTGTCGTAAATCAAGGCCTCGAACACCCTTTGTTCCGATGATACTCTTAAACGGGAAATTGCGTCCCTTAGGTTTGTTTCAGTCTAGTAATGCATCCAAAACTCACAACAGGAGGCCATTATGGCAGCGAAATGGAAGGTTACAGCCAAGCATACAGAAAATATTCTTACTTTGGGGGCTGAGGCCGTGGTGGAACAGGCTGTCGATCTGGCCAACCCTGACAGCCCAAGGGAATATCTCTACGATATCGAGCATGTGGATACGCACGAGTGCCGACGGGTTTTTTCGCATCGGACTCTGGAGGTAGGTGCGTTTATCGAAGAGGGTGAGTGGAGCAGAGACGTTTGAGGGATCATGCCAGATAGACCTGGCTTGAGGCGGGCAGGGGGCTTGCGCAGATTCTGGCTATGACCAAGCGCTCTCCTTCAAGTATTTCAAAACCAGCCCTGAGATCATTCGCCTGGTGGTGATGCTGTATGTTCGGTTTCCGTCTTACAAAGCCGCGCCTCGCGATCTGGGTTGCGATGATCTGCAGGCGTGCGGTCGGTGACTTAACAACCGCGTTGAGAATTCGCACTTACCATTCCGACGACGAGCGCGGGCGATGCGACGCTTTCGCCGAATGCGAAGTTTGCAGAAATTCGTTGCCGTTCACTCCTCCGTCTTCAACCACTTCAACCAGGACTGAAGCCTCTCCAAACGAGATCACTTCAAACAAAATCGAACTGCTGCTCTGGCCGAGTGGCGCGGTCTCTGCGCGGCCTAAGGGACAGTGCTACTGTCCCAGCAGAGACTTGTTCGAATTCGGCTGGCAGCGCCGCAGGCGTTTCCCAGCCGAAGGTAAGCGCCAATTGGTTGACAGAAAATGAGCCCGGCAATAGCTTGAAAACAGGAAAAAAAGCTGGAGAACCGACGATTTTCGCCCCATCGCTTCCTGTGGATTATGCGCATACCTGCATGAATCACTTTATCGTTCTCGATCTGCGCGAAACGGGGGAGTTCTCCGAAGAATTCCTCTTGGATTTGGGCAGCAAGATTAGTTCCAGCCCTTTGTGCGACGACATGCTCGTCCTGCAGCCTTCAAAAGTCGCTGACGTACGATTGCGGATATTCGGCGCAGACGGTCTCGAGGCCGATTTCTGTGCCAACGGGCTGCTGTATGTCTCCTCGAAAATCGGCGATGAGTTGGGACGCGACGCCGTAACGATCGAGATGCCGACCGGAGTTCGCAGGGCGTCGCGTGTCGGTGATGCTTGGCAGGCCGAAGTAGGGGAGGCCGAGCGGCTCGAGTTTGATCCGGCTCTTTGCAAAAATTTTCCAGTGATCGGTCTGATACGTGCGGGCGAGCCTCACCTGGTGCTCGGCTTGCCGGAGGCGTTGCCGGGCTTCAATATCGACCGCCGCGAATTCGAGCAGTATTGCAGGCCGCTGCCGGATCTTCTGGACATTCCTGGAGGCGTCAACGTAACGGTTGTTTTCCAGCAGCAGGATGACAGGGTGCTGATCCGCACTTACGAACGCGGTGTCCGCCGACATACGCTCTCGTGCGGCACCGGTTCGGTTGCGGCGACCGCGGCGGTCTTCGGCACGCCGGATGGCCCGCGCCGTTTTCATGTCTGCTCGCCGGGGGGAATGCACAGTATCTATTTCGATGGTGGGCATTGGCATCTCATTGCGCGACCGGTGCGCATCGGTTCAGGGTTCCTGCGTGACGGCCAGGTATGCTTACCGCTCGAACAACTGCAGCATTATTACGCGGAACCAAGGCCGATTTCTTTAACAGAGGCGTAAATAGGCACGATAATGATAAGCCCCGATAAATTCGGCGAAAAACGCGACCTGGTAATGCATATTCTCCGGCACACCAGTGCAGAACTGACGGCGTTGCTTGGTGTCGAGACACGCTTCGATCTGGCCAGTGAGGTCGATGGTGATCTGCTTGCGCGAATGGAGCAGATCGAGGAGGAGATCTTCCGCGTTGAGGACAACGTCTACACCGAGAGCGACCTGCGGGAATGTCTGGCGATGCAGGATGCTTTGCTGCTGACACTGACCATTGGCGGCAAAGTCGAGGGCTATCTCTTCGGTTATGCGGACGAGCCCGGCAATCCGGTCGTGGAAGGCAGCGACTACTTTGTCGACTCGGCCGTCATCTCGCTGGCCTACGAGGCGAAGGGCATCGGCAGCATGCTTTCGCTACCGGTACTCTTCCTGATCTACCTGCTGGGTTACAATGTGGCGGGTCTGACGACAGAGGAGCAGGACAGAACGGGGCGCAGACTGGCGGATTTTTACCGCAAATTGGGTTTCGTCAATGCGCCGGTCAACAGAGAAGGGGATGTAGGTATCGGGCTTACGCTTGAGCTGACACCACCGACGTTGAAACGGATTGCGGATATGCTGCCGAACACTGACTACCTTGTGGAGGCACTGGATGCCTGATCCGGCGCGTGCCGTCGTCATTGCCAGGTTGTGGCTCGAGCGCTTTTCCGCGAACACAGGGTCAGGAGTCTCGGGGTAACAATGACCGTGGCCGTGCCAGAATCCTCCGATCATGTTCTGACCAATCAGATCGTCCGCGCTGAGGACGGTACCGAGCTTGTCGGCGATCTCTACATTCCTGCTGGAAAACCCCCGTTCCCGGCCATTCTGCAGATCACGCCATACAATGCTCGCTCACTGGCCGGGCTCGGGCGTATATACGCACGGCGTGGCTTTCTTTTCCTGGCACTGGACTGCCGTGGCAGATACCGTTCAGCAGGCGATTGGGAGCCTTTCGCGCATGATCAGAAGGATGGGCATGCTGCCATCGAGTGGTTTGCGCAGAATCCCTTGTGCAACGGACGTGTTGGCATGCGAGGCCATTCCTACAGCGGTTACAACCTGCTGCTGGCGGCGATAGACGCACCCGAAGCATTGCAGGCAATCGTCTCCACGATGGCGCCAGGTGATCCTTTCGTGAATGCCCCCTTTGTCGGGGGCGCCTATAATGTCGGCAACTTGATCCGGTTGCTGGAGATCACCGGACGCGTCAGCCGGGATGCACGGCCCGACGAGGATTTTGGAATTCGACGTTTCGGCGCCAACAGCATGACGGTCAATCTCTACGAGGCTGATGGCAACTCGAGACCTGAAGACGACACCGATGATGAGTGGCCGGCTCTTTTCGCCAGTCGAATGGCGCGGCCGTTTGAGGAAATCGATCGCCGCCTCGGTGTCTTTCAACCGCAGTTTCGCGAGTGGATTCAGCACTGGCGACTTGATGATTTCTGGCGCGCGCGCTCGGTCGGTGGGCGTATCGAACGCATCAAGGCCCCGGCGCTTTTCATTTCCGGCTGGTGGGACGGCAATGGCGGCAGCGCGTCCGTTTTCTTTGACGGTTTGCGCAAGTCCGGTCAGGATAGGCGGCGGCTGCTGTTCGGGCCATGGGATCATGCGCTCAAGGCACCCGATTGCAGTGATCTGCCCGAGGATGATGCACAATCTATCATACGCGCAGCCGGACGGGACCAACTCAATGACGAATTCGCGTGGTTCGATACCCACCTGCGCGATCTTCCGTCCGGTCCAGCGACATCGGCCCGCACGACACTGTTTGTTACGGGGGTGAATCGCTGGCTCGATCTCGACGACTGGCCGCCGCACCGGACACACAAGTCGACCTATTATCTTCACGGGGATGGCGCTCTTCGGCTTGAGCTGCCCGAGGCTGCCGAGAACTCCAGCCGATACAGTTTCGATCCATCCGATCCGACGCCGTTCGGTCCGCCATCTTATCGCGGTAAGCCTTACCCGTTCGACAATTCAAAACTGGCCGAAAGCCGCAGTGACATTCTCGTTTTCGAAACGGACCCGCGCGGTGCGCCTCTTGCGCTTGTCGGCCAGGTATCAGCCTTGCTTTATGCCGAGGCCGACGTCGCCGATTTCGATCTCTGCGTGAAGCTGCTCGACCGTTATCCAGACGGTCGCGCAATTCTGCTGTGTGACGGGGTGCTGCGCGCGCGGTTCCGCGATAGCCATGAGAGGCCGACACGTGTCGAGCCCGGTCAGGTCAATTCGTTCAGTATCGATCTCTGGCATCTGGGTCATGTCGTCCGCCCCGGCCATGCCTTGCGCCTCGAGGTTGCTTCCGGTGCGCTCGGCCGGATAGATGTTAATCCCTGTACGGGGAACGACCTTGGTGGTGACACTGACAGGAAGCCTGCGAAAGTCCGGCTGCATCACTCGCTTACCCGTCCTTCGCAAGTGCTCCTGCCCATCTACGAAGATCCGCGACTGGTTGACGAGACACAGCCATGACGCTCAACGACAGTTTTTGGCCTGACCCGCAGGAGCGCAAGCTACTCGGCCGTTTCTACATAGCCGAAAGCATTAGTGAGATCCTGAATGTCATCTTCCCGTTCCGTTTCATCTATCTCTTTCTGGTCATGGAGCGACCGGAATGGGCGGTAATTCCGCTGATGGTTGAGATGGCGACGGTACTGGTCATGGAAATCCCGACCGGTGTCGTGGCCGACCGCTGGGGACGCAAGATCTCTGTTATCAGCGGCGGGCTGGTCTCGGCGCTCGGCTGGGGGCTGATCCCTCTGGCGGTCTTGGCAACCGGGCCGGATCAACTCCTCTATGTCAGCTTCTGTTTTTTCCTCAGCGGTTTCGGCCAGACGCTGGTGTCGGGTGCGCAGCAGGCCTGGGTCGTCGATAATCTGGCAAGTGCGGGCCGTCGTGATCTCGTCGACCGGTATTTCGCACGCATGCGCTCCTTTGCTTCGCTTGGCGGGGTCATGGCTGGCAGTATCGCGTTGCTCATTCTTTTCAGCACGGACGTGACGCAGGCCGTGCTTGGCTGGCTCTGGTGCCTGGCTGCGTTCGGGCTGTTGCTGGCCATCGCCATGGCCGCAACCATCCCGGAGAAGCGGCCGCAGCAGCAAGACGGCGAACCGCGAATCTCGGGGCTCTGGCAACAGACGATTGCCGGTTTTCGCAGCATCAGTCGCAAACGCCCGTTGTTGATGCTTGCGATCGCGATCGTGATTGCAACATTCTCGGGGGCCGTCGCCGACCAGGGTTTCGACATAGCCCTGGTCACGCGCGGTCTGGATGCGCGTGCGCTGGCACCGTTGGGTATACTTGATGACCTGATCGGAATGGTCGCACCTTTGATCGGCGTCGTGCTTGCGCGGCGGTTCGGCGCTACGCGTTTGCTGGCTGTCTTCATGATCATCCCCGCTCTCGCCGTGCTGATCTTCTTTCTTCAGCCGGGGCTGTGGGCCGTCGTGCTTCTGTTTCTCTTCCTGGTTTTCTTCGATTCGATTTGGGATCCGGTCGCCGATGCGCATCTGCACGATCTTATTCCCTCGGCACAGCGCGCCACCATCGGTTCTATCGTCAACCAGGCAAGTGGGGTTGCGATGGTGGCCGGTATCGGGCTGTTCGCACTCTTGCTTGGGGACCGCAGCGACGCGCTGCAGGCTGCGACGCCCGACCTGATCACTGCATTTTCCGGCGGAGTCTCGACTCATGTCGACCTGCCAACCGGACTGTTCGGCTTGCCGATTACGGATCTGGCGATCTTGCTGTTCGTGCTGGCCGGGTTGGGTGCCGTGCCATTTCTGTTGGCTGCCCGGGTGAAATCCGATGGAGGAAAGAAGTGAAACTGCGCGAATCGAACCGGATCGAGACCATCGTTTCAGAGGAAGACACGCCCGAACGCCAGCGATTGCTGAAGGTCAAAGAGGAACTTAACCGCACGCTCTCAAGGGACAATCCCGAAGAACGCGCAGACTGGCTGATTGCTGAGGAGCCGTTCGAACTGCCCGACAACGCCATCGAGAAGATGCGAAAGGCCGGGCCGGCGTTGAAGCGGTTTTTCGAGGTGGCCAACGCGCTTTTTCTCCGCGAACCGTGGATACAGAGCCGGCTCGAGAAGCGGATGACGCCCAATTATGCCTTGCTGAATCGCGCCCAACCCGATGCGCTGCCGCTCATGCCACGCCCTGACGTGGTGTTCGACCGCGACTGGAATCCGAAATTCGTCGAGTTGGAGATTACCGTCTGCGCGCGCTACGACACGGCCGCTATGGCCGAACTCTATGGTCTGGATGGTGACAACGGCCTGATCCGCAACTACGCCGAAGCCTTCAAACGTCGCTGGCCTGGGAAAACGCTGGCGTTATTGACCGCGCCACATCCAATCTGGTGGTACATCATCGACGAGGCGATACCGATCGCGGCCCGGTTGCAGCGTGAAGGGGTCGATGCGCTGGCGATCGGCGGTGAGGAACTGGCCAGCCTGCATTTCGATGGTGAGCGACTGTTGTTGCGGCAGCCGGATGGCAACGAGAAGCAGATCCACGTCTTCGACCGCTTCATCGATATTTACGAAATCGCCGAGATGACCCATCCAGGTATGGCACCGCTGCTCGATGCCTATTTCGCCGGCGCTGTCCAATCGATCAACACATGCAAGCAGTCGCTCGATGAAAAGGAATGGATGTGCCTTTTCTGGGATCCGGAACTCCGGTCGACCTGGAAGCAGGAACTTGGAGACGAGCATGACACGCTGCTGCGCGAGATGATGCCGCGTACATGGCGCGTTGAGCCCGGCGCCGTGATCGAGCTGGTTTCCGGCAAGCTGGTCCCGATGGAGCAGCTCGGATCATTGCCAGCCGAGGACCGTTCCTTCGTCCTGAAAGAGAGCGGCACGTCCTCTACATCCTCTGGTGCGCAGTCACTCAGGATTCTCTCGGAGCTTGATGCCGAGGCCGCGCAATCCGCGGTTGAGGGCGCATTTGCGAACCACACCACGTCACCATTCATCCTGCAGGAGATCATCGAGTCGCCACGCATCAGTTTCACGGCACTCAACACCAGGGATGGCGACAAACTCGTGACCCAGCATGGCGCGCGAATGAAGCTCAGCGTCTTCTACGTCGATGGCAAAATGACCAACGTCAAGTTCATAGCAAGCAATGGCAGCTTTGCGGTCAACTGGAGCGACTGCGTGGAGGGAATGGTGCAGTACTGACACTTTGCCGGGGCCTGGTCATAGGAACCTGTTTGTAGGTGCCGTGGCAGGCATCGCCGAGGCCCTGGCACAGGGCCGGGAAGTGTCCATTTGAACAACCGGTTGCCGCCACAGCCCCTTAAGGGCGGAGAAAAGGAAGCGACTGTGGTCAATGCTCTTATAATGGCAGACTCGCTTTCAAAATTCTCCCACGATGCGGCTACGAGGTGAAAAACTTGAATCGTGGTTAATGCCAAACCGTTGACTACGGCGATACGCCGGTGATCAACGACGCCTCGGTTGCCATTGCGGTAGCGATCGGATCTGCCACCGCCGATCTCAGCCTTATCACCAACAATGGCGATGGTACTTCCAGCCACGACCGTGCCGATTTCCACTTCCTGAATTAAGGTGAGGCAGCAATCTACGAGATCAGCCTCGACGTGGTTTCAGGGTCGGATACCGTCTCGCAAACCGTGACGCTGACGATCAGCTGTGCCAACGACGCGTCGGTGGTCAGCGGGCCCGTGCTGGCAATGGAAGACGAGGATGCGCTGCCGATCCTGATCGAGCAGGACGACCTGCTGTCGATCGCGTCCGACGTGGACCTTGCCGATGCGGGCGCGCTCGTGGCCGAGAACCTGGCGATCAGCGCCGGTGCGGGTGTCCTCGTGGACAATGGTGACGGCACCTGGACCTTCACGCCGGCGGCTGATGACGACACTGAGGTGAGCTTCACCTTCGACGTGACCGATGGTGACGAAACGGTCGCTGCGACCGGTGTGATCGACCTGCTTCCGGTCAACGACGATCCCGTCGGCACGGTGTCGATCTCGGGTGTCGCGCAAGAGGCAAGCGAGTTGGCGGTTCTCGTCTCCGGGCTTGCCGATGCCGACGGCCTGGGCATGCTGAACTATCAGTGGTTTGCGGATGATGTGGCCATTGTCGGTGCAACCGGGCTTACCTTCACGCCTGGCCAGGACGAGGTCGGCTCGATCCTGACGGTCGAGGTGAGCTACACTGATGGGCGCGGCACGCTGGAAAGCCTGCTCTCCGCGCCGTCGCTGGCCGTGCTGGACGCTGCCTACAACTTCATCGAGGGAACCGATGCGTCGGAACTGATCACCGGAAACGATGGACAGGACGCGATCTTTGCCCTGCTCGGCGACGATACACTCGTCGGCGGCCTCGGCGGAGACAGCCTCTCCGGCGGCGATGGCTTCGACATCGTCAGCTATGCCGACGCGGCCGAACGCGCGCGGGTCGACTTCCTGAACTAGGAGGCGGGTAATGCGCGCGCCGCGGCGGACGATCTCTATGATGGGATCGAGGGCGTGATCGGCACCGATTACGACGACCTGCTGTCGACCGACCTGAGCGACAACTTCCTGGATGGTGACCGCGGCAACGACGTTCTTCGTGCACGCAAAGGCCGCGATACCATGTTCGGCGGCGACGGCGATGACGAGCTCGACGGCGGCAAGGGCCGCGACCGGATGGAAGCAGATGACGGCAATGACATGCTGATCGGTCGGCGCGGGCATGACAACATGCGCGGTGGTCGTGGGGATGACACGCTGGATGGTGGTACCGGTAATGACTTCATGCTGGGCGGCCGTGGAAGCGACCTGCTCATCGGTGGTCAGGACAATGACACCATGCAGGGCAACCAGGATAGCGACACCTTCGTCTTTGCAGATGGCCACGGTGTGGATGTCATCACGGACTTCGAGGCAACCAACGATGCCGAGAGGATTGATTTCTCGGGACTTTCCACGATCGTTGACTTCGATGGTGTGACAGCGGTTGCGGTCGAGGATGGTGCGGATGTGGTGATTACCACCGGGGGTGCGTCGTCGATCCGGTTGGAGAATGTGCTGCTTACGGACCTGGACGCCAACGACTTCATCTTCTGAGGCGTCGACCAAATACGTGCATTGATCTGAGGCGGGGTTACCCCGCCTCAGTCGTTTTCGGGGTGGCGAAAGTGAACGCGCTGGCGGCCGGGATAATTTAAATTTTCCAATGGTTTGCTGGCCATCCCTAACCGCCGGGACGTTTTTCGGTAGCCCGCGGAACACCGCCAGGCCTGGCACGCGCGGCCATCGCTTTCGGCTCGGCAGCGTGGTCCGCTTTTCGCTTTGAGCCAGCGTGTTGCGGCAACGTGGCCGCCTTTCCGAGCTGGTCGTGCAGACCGCCCGGGGAATCGGCGTACGGTCGGGTTAACGGCGCTGCGGTGCCGCGAACCCAAGGGGGTGATCCGCGGCTGACATCCGGCTGACATGCATGCACCGCCGCAGCGCGGCAAATCTTTACGCTTTGTTAGGTTAACCCGCCGTGCGGTACCGTGCCAGGAGCGGCCAACTGCAGGTCAAGCCGATCCGTTCTTTCTTGGCACAAATACTCACTGGCGCGACGGAACCGCAGGCGGCACCTCGAACCCGTGGCCAATGCGGGCGTGCAGCGCGGAGCCGGCGCAAAACCTGCGCCGGGAGGGCAGGTCAGAGATCGATCCCCTTGGCCGAGGCGAGGCTCATCTCATGCACCTCGTCGTCGGCGCCCCAGTTGAGGATGTCGCGCAGCGTGACCACCGAGCCGACGATGATCATCGCCGGGCCTTTCAGTTTCGCCTCGTCCACACGGTCGTCGATATCGGTCAGCGTGCCGGTCACCACGCGTTGGTCGGGGCGGGTGCCATTCTCGATCACCGCCACCGGCGTGGTCATGTCGACGCCGCGCGCCTCGAATCCTTCGACCAGCGCATCGAGCGAGGACAGCCCCATGTAGATGGCCACGGTCTGCCCCGGGCGCACCATTGCCTCCCAATCGAGACCCAGCACCCCGCCGCGGCCATGCGCCGTGACGAAGACGCAGGATTGCGCATGGCCACGATGGGTGAGCGGAATGCCGGCATAAGCGCCACAGCCGGCGGCCGCGGTGATGCCGGGCACGACCTGGAAACCGATGCCGGCCTTGGCCAGCACCTCGATTTCCTCACCGCCGCGGCCGAAGATGAAGGGATCGCCGCCCTTGAGCCGCAGCACGCGATTGCCCTCGCGCGCGAGCTTGACCATGAGGTCCGAGATTTCCTCCTGCGACATGGTGTGGTTCGAGGGCGCCTTGCCCACGTAGATCCGCTCGGCGTCGCGGCGCACGAGGCTGAGAATCTCGTCGCCGATCAGCCGATCATAGAGCACCACGTCCGCGCGCTGCATCAGGCGCAGCGCGCGGAAGGTGAGCAGATCGGGATCGCCGGGCCCCGCACCGACGAGATAGACTTCGCCAACGGGCTTGGTCTTGCCGGTGGCGGCATCGTGCAGGTCCTGTTCGATCTGGCGGGTCGCGCGGTCTTCTTCGCCGGCAAGATAGAAGTCGCCTGCCGGGCCTTCGATCATGCGTTCCCAGAAATGGCGCCGGTCGCGGCCGTCCTCGAAGATGGCGGCGATCCTGTCGCGGAAGCCGCCGACGAAATCGGCCATCCGGCCGAAGGCGGCGGGCAGGGTGGATTCGATCCGGGCGCGCAGGATGCGGCCGATCACGGGCGCGACGCCGCCGGTGGAAATGGCGATGACGATGGGAGAGCGGTCGACGATCGAAGGGGTGATGAAATCGCACATCGGCGGATTGTCGGCGATGTTGGTCAGGCAGCCCTCTTCGCGCGTCCATTGATAGAGGCGCTGGTCGCGTTCGTCATCCTCGGACGCCCCCCAGACCACCATCGCCCCGCGAATGTCATCGCGCGTGGGCAGGCGGGGATGATGGGTGACATTGGGATGGTCGAGCAGCAGTTCGAGTTCCTGCGTGGGGTGCGGGTCGAACACCTCGACATGGGCGCCGGCGGAGAGCGCGCGCTCGACGCGGCGCGCGGCGACGGTTTCGCCACCGTCGACCACGACCTTCTTGCCGGTGATGCCGAGGAAAATGGGCAGGTTGTCCATGGGTGTCTTTCTTCTTTGTCAGGCGTTGCCGCCCGAGCCCGCGCCCTCGATCAGCGCGGCGGCGAGATTGCGGGCGCTGTCGGCGTCGAGGTCGACCTGGGTGATGCGTTTGCCTTCGCGCAGGATCAGGCGGGTCATCTTCATGCCCGAGTCGAAGGTAACCTCGCGCACCTGGGCCTTGCGCGAGTAAGGCAGGTCGAAGGCGGCGATTTCGCGGAAGTCCTCAGTCATATTCGAGCCCCTTGGTGAAGGCGGTTTCGAGAATCCATTCCCATTTGCGGGGGGTGTCGCGGTAATCCGGCTTGAGATCGAACTCCATGAACACTTCGCCGGATTGGCCCAGGTGTTTCACGAGTTCTTCAAGCTCCTTGAAGCTGGTGACCTCGGGGTGGCCGATGATCAGATCGCTGAGGCGTGCCATGTCAGACTTCTCCTACCCTGTTGTGAAAGCGGACGCGGAAAATGAGGCGCCCGGTATCGTCGTCGTTTTCGAATGCGGTCCTGTTGTGCAGGACGTTGTTGTTGAGAACGCCCTGGCCGGCCTCGAGCCGGATGCGCACCGCCAGCGGATCGCCGGTGGCGAGGTAGTCGCGCAGAAACGCCTCGGCTTCAAGGGTGGCGGGATCGTCGCGCCATTCGATCGAGCGGGTCCGCGCGGTATAGCGCATCTGCATCTGGCCGGTGCCGGGATCGGGATAGAAGACCGGGCCGACCGAGGCGGGACGCACCGAGCCGTCGGGTTCGGTGTTTTCGGGAATGGTCATGGCCTGCGGGTGCATCAGCGCCTGAAGGTAGGCGGGATGTTCGTCACGCAGGCGGATATAGAGGATCTCGGGATCGAGGATGTCGTTGGTGCCGCCCTGGGCCGCCTGCGAGACGCAATGCAGCACGAAGGCCGAGATGCGGTTCTCGGGCGCATTATAGTAGCCGTCGGTGTGCCAGTTCATCGCGCGGGTGGAGTAGGGGATGTAGCCGCGCTGTTTCGGCGCGTCGGAGACACGCAGCGCGACGATGCCCTGGTCGCCCCCCGAGCGGTGCGCCTCGGCGATGCGCAGGCCGAAACGCTCGGCGAAAGACCGCAGGTCGCGGCGGACCTTGGAATCATCTTTCTCAGGCGGGCTGCTGTAGATAGCAAAATTGCTCATCCGGCAGCGCCGGATGATTTCTTGTTGCTCAGATTCGCCGGGATTGGCCAGATCTGCGAGCGCCACGGGGGCGAGCCGGCGGCAATTTTCCGCGCCTGACAATTTTGTCGCACGCCATGCCTGGTAGGCCGTTTCATCCGACAGGTTTTGCCAGTTAAAGCTTTGTTTATGTTGAGTTTCTGTCTGCATTTCGGTCGCGCCCGGTCTTCTCCCTGAACTCGGATGTTGCCCGCCTGGACATGCGAACGTAAAATAATCTGCATCCGAGAGTGCATATTTTTTTTACATTCGTTTATCGTAATGTATAGATAGAAAGGTGAAATGCCATGCCGGCGCGGGTCTGGGAGGACGCTGAGGCGGGCGATCTTGGGAAACGCGCGAGATCACCACGCCGGCCAATGACAGAGCCGAACCGGCCGAACCCGCAACCAGATTTCTGGGAGGACTGTTGTGAAAGACGGCGACGCAAAGAAAACCCTGGATGGCAAGGACGTCCATCCGACCCCTCACCTCGACCAGCTCGAGGACGGCCCCTGGCCGAGCTTCGTGACCGGCCTGAAGCGGCTGCGTGACGAAGGATCGCCGAACAATCGGCGAATCATGAACGACCTGCTGGGTCAGTTGAACCACTCCTACGAGAAGCGCCTGGGTTTCTGGAAGGGCGGTACGGTTTCGGTGTTCGGGTATGGCGGGGGCATCATCCCGCGGTTTTCGGAAGTGGCCAGCATGTTCCCGGAATCGAAGGAATTCCACACGCTGCGCGTGATGCCGCCGGCGGGATACCACTATGACACCGAGGTTCTGCGCAAGATGTGCGACATCTGGGAAGAGCATGGCTCGGGCCTGATTGCCTTCCACGGGCAGTCGGGTGACATCATGTTCCAGGGCACCGACACCGCCGGCACCCAAAAGGCCTTCGACGCGCTGAACGAGATCGGCTTCGACCTTGGCGGCGCGGGCCCCGCGCTGCGGACGGCGATGAGCTGCGTGGGCCATGCCCGCTGCGAGCAGTCCTGCTATGACGAGGTGCGCGCACACCGCACCATCATCAACAGCCTCTTGGACGAAATGCACCGCCCGTCGCTGCCCTATAAGTTCAAGTTCAAGTTCTCGGGCTGCGCCAACGACTGCGTGAACGCGATCCACCGCGCCGACTTTGCCGTGATCGGCACCTGGCGTGATGACATCAAGATCAACCAGGAGAAGGTGAAGGAGCACATCGCCGAGGTGGGCCGCAAGTACACCATCGACACGGTGGTCAACATGTGCCCGACGCGAGCGATCTCTCTGAATGACGATGACACGCTGGAAATCGACAACCCCAGCTGCGTGCGCTGCATGCACTGCATCAACGTCATGACCAAGGCGCTGTCGCCCGGCGACGACCGCGGCATCTCGATCCTGATCGGCGGCAAACGTTCGCTGAAAATCGGTGACCTGATGGGCATCATGGTGGTGCCGTTCATGAAGCTGGAAACCGACGAAGACTTTGAGAAACTTGAAGAATTCGCGGAAAACGTGGTCGAGTTCTTTGCCGATAACGCGCTGGAACACGAGCGTGTGGGCGAGACGATCGACCGGATCGGCCTGCCGGCCTTCCTTGAGGCGCTGGACATCGAACCGGACCCGAACATGGTCAACCACCCGCGGACATCGTGCTATGTGCGCACCGACGACTTCGACGACGAAGCCGAGAAGTGGTTCGAGCGCAAGGCCCGCGAGGCAGGACTTCAGATCAGCGCCGAGTAATCGGCGCGATCACATCCGGATTTCATTTGGCTCCTGCCGTCACGGAGGATGAGGCGGCAGGATGGGAGGAAAGACATGACAGCAGCAGAAGACACCAAGCCGCGGATGCCGGACGAGGTCGGGGTTCCCGATCCGTTCCCCTACATGCACCCGATCATGAAGAAGAACTATGGCAACTGGGATTGGCATGACCGCCCCCGCGCCGGCGTTCTTCACCACGTATCGAAATCGGGTGACGAGATCTGGACCGTGCGTGCCGGTACGCAGCGCCAGATGGACGTGTTCACGATCCGCAAGCTGTGCGATATCGCCGACGAGTTCGCGGACGGCCACGTGCGCTTCACCACCCGCTCGAATATCGAGTTCATGGTGGGCGACCAGTCGAAGGTTGATCCGCTGATCGCGAAACTGGGTGAAGAGGGCTTCCCCGTGGGCGGCACCGGCGCATCGGTGTCGATGATCAGCCACACCCAGGGCTGGCTGCACTGCGACATTCCCGGCACCGACGCCTCGGGCGTGGTGAAGGGCATGATGGACATGCTTCACAAGGAGTTCATCCAGGAGAAGATGCCGAACCGCGTGCGTATCACCACGAGCTGCTGCCAGATCAACTGTGGCGGTCAGGGCGATATTGCCGTGAACGTGCAATACACCAAGCCGCCGAAGATCAACCATGACCTGGTCGCCAACGTCTGTGAACGCCCGGCCGTCGTGGCACGCTGCCCGGTGGCGGCGATCCGCCCGGCCATGGTGAACGGCAAGCCGAGCCTGGAAGTGGACGAGAAGAAATGCGTCTGCTGCGGGGCCTGCTATCCGCCGTGCCCGCCGATGCAGATCAACGGTGACGATTCCACCAAGATCGCGATCTGGGTGGGGGGCAAGCACTCGAACGCCCGTTCGAAGCCGACCTTCCACAAACTGGCGGTCGCCAACCTTCCCAACAACGCGCCGCACTGGCCGGAAGTGAAGGAAGTGGTGGGCAAGATCATCAATGCCTACAAGAAAGACGCCAAGCACTGGGAGCGCATGGGTGAGTGGATCGAGCGGATCGGCTGGAACCGGTTCTTCGAAATGACCGACCTGGCGTTCACCAAGCACCACCTCGACACCTGGACCGGGGCGCGCAAGACGATGAACATGTCGGCGCATATCCACTTCTAAGCCACGGGGACTACAGGTGAAAATCGGAGTATTGATAAGCGAGGGTCCGTATACGCACCAAGCGGCGGACACGGCCTTCAAATTCGTGACGGCGGCGATTGCCGCCGGCCACGAGGTGCCGCGGGTATTCTTTTACCATGACGGTGTGAACGTGGCGACGCGCCTGAGCGTGCCGCCGCAGGACGAGCGCAACATCCAGCAGAACTGGAGCGGGCTGGCCAAGGAGCATGGCACCGACCTGGTGGTCTGCATCGCCGCCGCACAACGCCGCGGCCTGCTGGACGAAAATGAAGCCAACCGCCAGGGCAAAGACGCCAACAACATTGCCGACGGTTTCCGGATTTCCGGGCTGGGGCAATTGATCGAAATGGGAATCCAGTGCGACCGCCTGGTGACCTTCGGCGACTGAGGAGGGATTTATGTCGGACGTGAAAAAATTCCTCTATGTGAACCGCAAGGCGCCCTATGGCACGATCTATGCGCTGGAGAGCTTGGAAGTCGTGCTGATCGGCGCGGCGTTCGAGCAGGACGTTTCGCTGGCCTTCTTGGATGACGGCGTGTTCCAGCTGACCAAGGGCCAGAAGACCGACGGTATCGGGGTCAAGAACTTCTCGCCGACCTTCCGGGCGCTGGGCGACTACGAGGTCACCAAGCTTTATGTCGAGAAGGAAAGCCTGGAAGAGCGTGGCCTGACCGAGGACGACCTGCAGGAGATCATGTACGAGGACGAGGATGACGACTGGGAAGAAAAGCCCAGCATCCGCATCGTCAGCCGTGCCGAGATGGCCGATGTCATGGCCGATCAGGACGTGGTTCTGAGCTTCTGAGGGGAGAGAGCAAATGGCAACGCTACACACGGTGAACAAGTCGCCCTTCGCCAATCAATCGCTTCTGAGCTGTTTGAACCATGTCAAGGACGGCGATTCGGTTCTGATGATAGAAGACGGTGTCTATGGCGGGCTTGCCGGGTCGGGCCTGTCGGACGCGGTGGCCGCCAAGGCCGGATCGGTGCAGGTTTTCGTCCTGCAGGAAGATCTGGAAGCGCGCGGCATTGACGCAGGTCGCCTGATAGATGGGGTGACAGCCGTCGGGTATGATGGATTTGTGAACCTGGTCGCGGAAACCGACCGGACGCAAGCCTGGCTTTGAAGAAACCTGCCCGGGGTTCGGGCGAACTTTTGTGAGGAGAAAGAAATGTCTGCATATAGCGTGAACGGCCAGACCGTTGAGCATGACGAAGAAGGCTACATCACCAACCTGAGCGACTGGTCGAAGGACCTGGCCGAGGTGATCGCCAAGGAAGAAAACATCGACATGACCGAGGAGCACTGGGCCGTCGTCAACTTCCTGCGGGAATACTATGACGAATACCAGATCGCGCCGGCCGTGCGCGTGCTGATCAAGGCGATCAAGAAATCAATGGGTCCGGAAGTGGGCAACAACAAGTACATGTACGAGCTGTTCCCCTACGGCCCGGCCAAACAGGCCTGTAAGATTGCCGGCCTGCCCAAGCCGACCGGCTGCGTCTGATCGGTTCTGCCCGGCCCGTTGGGAGGCTGGCCGGGCAAAATAGCCTTTAAAATTAAAGGCTTGCGCGAAAACTACGGGAGGAGTCCGCGTGCTGTCTGTGATCTACGCCATCCTATTCTACGTCGCGACGATCCTGTTGGTCGTGGGTGTGGCGATGAAAATCCGCAAATATGCGCGCACGCCGGCCCCCCTGAAGATTCCGACGACGCCGGCACCCACGACCACGGGCGGTGTTGTCCTGCGGATGTTCCGCGAGGTCGTGTTCTTCGAGAGCCTGTTCAAGTCGAACAAGTGGATCTGGCTGTTTGGCTGGGCGTTCCACATGGGCATGTGGCTCGTCCTGATCCGGCATATCCGCTATTTCACCTATGATATCTGGTGGTGGGTCCAGCTGGCCCAGCCGTTCGGCACCTATGCGAGCTTTGCCATGCTGGGCGGGCTTCTGGGGCTGTGGGCGCGGCGGATCCTAGTCGAGCGGATCCGCTATATCACCAATCCCAGCGATCATTTGATGCTGGCGCTTCTGGTGGCGATCGTGGGGTCGGGGATGATGATGCGCTTTGTCGTGCATACCGACATCCTGGCGGTGAAGGCGTTCATGCTGGGCCTGATGCGCCTGCGCATCGAGACCCTGCCGGGCGATCCGATCCTGCTGGTGCATCTGGGCGCGGTGGCGGTCCTGATGATCATCTTCCCGATTTCGAAACTTCTGCATGCGCCGGGCGTCTTCTTCAGCCCGTCGCGCAACCAGGTCGATAACCCGCGCGAAGTGCGCCATATCGCGCCCTGGGCCAAGAAACTGGAGAGCTGAGCCATGGCAGCCGATGGTGACGATATCCCGAAGCTGAGCCACCCGCTCGAGATCCCGAAGCTCAAATGCGGGGCGATGGAAGGGCTGCAGCCCTTCATCGCGGCGCCCGAGCACCAGGAAAAGCTGGGCTTCCCCGGAGAGCTGGTGCCGAACTGGAAAGAGGTGGCGCTGGCCAAGATGGCCGAGCTGGCGGAGAAGAACCGCGCGTTCCAGGTCTATCTCGATGCCTGCGTGAAATGCGGCGCGTGCACCGACAAGTGCCATTACTTCCTGGGCACGGGCGATCCGAAGAACATGCCGGTGGCGCGCCAGGACCTGCTGCGCAGCGTCTATCGCCGCTATTTCACCTTCGCGGGCAAGTATTTCCCGTCGCTGGTGGGCGCGCGTGACCTGACCGAAGAGGTGCTTCAGGAGTGGTATTCCTATTACCACCAATGCAGCGAATGCCGCCGTTGCAGCGTGTTCTGCCCCTATGGCATCGACACCGCCGAAATCACCATGGCCGCGCGCGAGATCATGGACGCGGTCGGCATGGGCCAGAAATACTCGAACGAGATCATCGGCAAGGTGAAGGACGTGGGCAACAACCTCGGCCTCAACCCCAAGGCGCTGGCGGCGACGCTGGAAGACCTGGAAGAAGAGATCGAGGACGACACCGGCATTTCGGTGCGCCTGCCGCTGGACGAGAAGGGCGCCGACATCCTGCTGGTCACGCCTTCGGCCGACTTCTTCGCCGAACCGCATATCGACGGGCTTATCGGCTATGCGAAGGTGTTTCACGAGGCCGGCGTGAGCTGGACGCTCAGCTCCTATGCCTCGGAGGCCGCCAATTTCGGCCTGTTCATCGGCTCCTACGAGAACATGCGGGAAATCGCGCTGCGAATCCGCAAGGCAGCCGAGGACCTGGGCGTGAAGCGCATCATCTTCGGCGAATGCGGTCATGCGTGGCGGGTGGCTTACAGCTTCCTCAACACGCTGGCGGGGCCGTTCGATTTCCTGGACCCGAAATACCCGGTGCCGCAGCATATCCTGGAGTTCACCTGGAATGAAATCCAGAAGGGCACGCTGAAATTCGACAAGAGCCAGAACGACCACATCAAGCTGACCTATCACGACAGCTGCAACGTGGCGCGTGCCAGCCGCATGGGCGATGAGCCGGGCGGCCAGTTCGAGATACCGCGCAACGTCATCAAGGCGGTGTGCAACTACTACTATGATATGGACCGTTCGACGACGCATGAGAGCACGCTGTGCTGCGGCGGCGGCGGGGGACTGTTGACCGACGACCTGATGGAGCTGCGCAAGAAGGGGGCCAGCCCGCGGATGACCGCGTTGCAGGAGGTCACGGAAGAGCACGGGGTGACCCATATGGCCGCGATCTGCGCCATCTGCAAAACCCAGTTTTCAAAGGTCATGCCGGCGTATGGCTATGACATGGACAGCATCGTCTCGGTGCACCAGCTGGTTTCGAATGCGATCATTCTGACCGGGCAGGACGGCGACGACGATGACAGCGAGGATGAAACCGAGGCCGCCTGAGGCTGCGGGGACGTGGAGGACAAACGATGAATGACGTGAGCAACGACCCGAAACTGACGTTCCGCCGCTTTGAGGAAGGCGAGACGGCTGCAGATTGGGACCTTGAAGAAAAGATCTTCCAGGGGGACACGTCCTACAAGTGTCCGACCTATGTGCACAAGACACCGCCCTGTCAGGGCTCGTGCCCGTCGGGCCACGAGATTCGCGGCTGGCTGGCGATTGCTCGCGGCATGGACAAGCCTCCGGTCGAGGACATGGCCTGGCAGGAATACGCGTTCCAGCGGATGGTCCAGGCCAACCCGTTCCCGGCCACGATGGGCCGGGTCTGCCCCGCGCCCTGCGAGGCGGGCTGTAACCGCAACGAGGTGGACGATTATGTCGGCATCAACGGTGTCGAGCAGTATGTCGGCGACTGGGCCAACGAAAACGGCGTGAAGATGGGCGCACCCGGCGCGGCGACCGGCAAGAAGGTAGCCGTGATCGGCGGCGGACCGGCCGGCCTTTCGGCAGCCTATTACCTGCGGCTGGATGGCCACGAGGTTTCGATCTTCGAGGCGCATGACAAGCTGGGCGGCATGATGCGCTATGGTATCCCGGGTTACCGGACGCCGCGCGACATGCTGGACAAGGAGATCGGCCGGATCATCGACATGGGCGTCGACGTGCATCTGAACACGCGCATCGGCAGCGATGTGACGGTCGAGAAACTGGAACAGGCGTTCGACGCGATATACTGGGCGATTGGCGCGCAGAATGGCCGCCCGCTGCCCATTCCGGGCTGGGACGGCACCGAGAACTGCATCAACGGGATCGAGTTCCTGGATGCGTTCAACCAGGGTTATGTGCTTGGCACGGCGAAGAAAGTCGTCGTTGTCGGCGGTGGCGACACCTCGATCGACGTGGCGAGCGTGGCGCGGCGCCTGGGCCATATTAACAAACCCTACAACCCCGAGCGCAACGACGGTTCGGTGGTGGATTTCACCAGCCATGACGTGGCGTCGAGCCTGAGCCGGGAAGGCATGCAGGCAACGCTGACCTCGCTCTTCCCGGTCGAGCAGATGACCGCGGCCGAGCGCGAGCGGGAAGACGCCAAGCGCGAAGGCATCGACATCAAGGGCAGCGTGATGCCGCTTGAGGTGATCAAGGACGACAACGGCAAGGCCGTCGGCCTGAAGATGTGCGAATGCAAGATGAACGGCATGGCTCCGGAGCCGATCGAAGGCACCGAGTTCGAGATCGAGGCCGACATCATCATCGCCGCCATCGGCCAGATGGGCGATTTCGAAGGCATGGAAGACCTGGCCAACGACCGCGGTTTCATCGACATCGAGGGCCCCTACCAGGTGAAAGGCCGCGAAAAGCATTTCGCCGGTGGTGACATCATCAAGCCGCACCTTCTGACCACGGCGATCGGCCATGGCCGGATCGGGGCCGAGATCATCACTGACTACCTGGATGACGGCAATGTCAACAAGCGGCCCAAGGTGGATGTGCATCACTTCAACCTGATGGAAGAGCTGCACCAGCGCGGGAAGGACCCCGAGCCCTATGACCACACGCAGGGCCGCGGGACGAACTCGGCCAAATACGCGATCCACAATTACGAGGACCGCTCGAACGCGCAGATCATCCCGCATACCGAGCTGTACAAGGGCCACTTCGCCTTTGAAAAGCGCGGGGTGCGCGAAGAGGTGCATATCGAGGGCGATGCCGTTCTGGGCAACTTCGAAGAGCGGATCATCGGCTTTACCGAAGAGCAGGCGCGCAAGGAAGGCGAGCGCTGCATGTCCTGCGGGATGTGTTTCGAGTGCGACAACTGCGTGATCTTCTGTCCGCAGGATGCCGTGCACCGGGTGCCCAAGGCCGACCGGACGGTGGGGCGCTATGTCTATACCGATTACAACGCCTGCGTCGGCTGCCACATCTGCGCGGATGTCTGCCCGACCGGCTATATCAAGATGGGCCTCGGGGAGTAAGCATGGCACGGATCGCCGCAATACTGGCTTTCATGCTGGCGCTGGCCGGGATGGCCCAGGCCGAGGAGCGTTCCTCGCTGTGGCCGGACATCCCCAAGGCCAGCGGCACGCCGCACCCGGAAGGCAATGAATACTGGCGCAAGCAGCACATGGAGCTGATGAAGCACGATCGCGACGAGACCATGTACGAAGGCGATCGCCAGGTTCAGGCCAGCCTGAAGGCCTGTTTCGACTGCCATGCCGTCGAGGATGAGACCGGCACGCCGGTGACCTATGCCAGCGACAAGCATTTCTGCCGGGTCTGCCACGATTACGCGGCGGTCAAGGTGGATTGCTTCATGTGCCACCGCTCGACGCCCGACGGGGTGGATGAGGGCAGCGCCCATGCCCGGCTGATGTCCGAGCCTGAAGGCGAGACCGGGGTGAAATCCCTGTCCGCCTACCTGATGGGCAAGGCACCGAAGGCGGCGATGCGAACCAACAGCCAAGCGGAGACAGGCGAATGACGTTCCGGATGCCCGACGATACCCGGCAACCGCCCGCCCAACGGGCCGTGAACCGCGCTGAGATGACCCGCCGCGACCTGCTGCGCAGCGGTGCGGCCGTGGCCACGGCCACGCTGGCGCCCGGTGTCACCCTGATGGCTTTCGGCGGCAGCCCGGCCGAGGCCGCCGGTGCGGCCGATGCCGGCAAACGCTGGGGCCTGCTGATCGACGTGAGCAAGTGCCAGGACGGCTGCACCGATTGCATCACCGCCTGTTCCGAGGAAAACGGCTGGCATGACACCGGCCACCCGGAGACCGATGCCCAGTGGATCCGCAAGGTGACGCTGAAGAACAGCGCCACGGGTCACACGGCGGAAATGCCGGTGATGTGCCAGCATTGCGAGAGCCCGCCCTGCGTCGATGTCTGCCCGACCGGGGCCAGCTTCAAGCGCAAGGACGGGATCGTCCTGGTCGACAAGCATATCTGCATCGGCTGCCGCTATTGCATGATGGCCTGCCCGTTCAAGGCGCGGTCCTTTGTGCACGAGCCGACGGTGAACCAGAAATCCCACGCCCCGCGCGGGCAGGGCACGGTGGAAAGCTGCACGCTCTGCGTGCATCGCGTGGACAAGGGCGGCACGCCCGCCTGTGTCGAGGCCTGCGCCAAGGCAGGGCACGAGGCGATCATCTTCGGAGACCTGAAGGACCCCGAGAGCGCTATTTCGAAACGTCTGGCCGGGTACCCCTCGGTCGCCCTGCGGCCTGACCTCGATCTCAATCCCGGGGTCCGCTACAGCAATCTCGGATAAGGGGCAGGGCCATGGAACGCACGATCTATCGCGAAATCAAGGCGACGAACACAGTCTGGGGCCTGGCGATCCTGCTGGGTGCCTTCCTGGCCGGGGCTTTGGGTTCCGTGCTCTATACCGAGCATCACGGCCATATCGTGACCGGCATGACCAACCAGGTGGTCTGGGGCCTGCCGCATGTCTTTGCGATCTTCCTGATCGTCGCGGCCTCGGGTGCGCTCAATGCGGCCTCGATCGCGAGCGTTTTCGGGCAGGCGCCCTACAAGCCGATTTCGCGGCTTTCCGCGGTGCTGGCGATGTCGCTCCTGGTGGGTGGTCTTGCCATCCTGGTGCTTGACCTCGGCCGGCCCGACCGGCTTCTCGTGGCGATGACGACCTACAATTTCAAGTCGATCTTTGCCTGGAATATCTATCTTTATACCGGGTTCCTGGCCGTTGTCGGGGTGTACCTGGCGGTGCAGATGAACCGGCTGGACTACAAATACGTGCGCGTCGCCGGCACCGTGGCCTTCCTATGGCGGCTGGCGCTCACCACCGGCACGGGCTCGATCTTTGGCTGGCTGGTAGCGCGGCCCGGTTACGACGCGGCGATCATGGCGCCCTTGTTCATCGCCATGTCGTTCAGTTTCGGCCTGGCGGTGTTCATCCTGGTGATGGTGACGCTGATGAAGGTGTCGGGGCGCGAAGTGGGCTGGGGCCTGTTGCACCGGATGGGCGGCCTGTTGGCGATTTTCTGCATGGCGGTTCTCTACTTCACCGCGGTGCAGCACCTGACCGCGCTTTACGCGGCCGAGCATGCGGGCTTCGAACGGTTCATCCTGCGTGATGGCGGGCACGTGACCTTCTACTTCTGGGTGGGACAAATCCTGATCGGCGGGCTGCTTCCGATCGCGCTGATCTACCTGCCCTATATCCGCGACGCGAAATCCGAGCCGGTCTGGGCCTCGATCTTTGTGATCATCGGCGGTCTGGCGCAGGTCTATGTCATCGTCGTGGGCGGGCAGCTCTATCCGCTCGAGATGTTCCCCGGCTACGAGATCAGCTCGACCTTCAATGACGGCTCCATCGGCAGTTACGCTCCGAAATGGCCCGAGGTTCTGCTGGGGCTGGGTGGCGTGGCGATTGCGCTTCTGGCCGTGGGTGTGGCGGCCAAGATCCTGCGCATCCTGCCGACAAATCTGTCCGATGCGAATGTGCCGGAGAGCTGACCCCCTTGCAAAAGGGGGGCAAGCGCCCTTACCTGCAGCGAAGCTGAACCCCGGGAGGTTGAGATGAACGCGCAGCAACCGCATCCGTTTTCGAAATTCGTGGCCATCCTTGGCCGCGGCAAGACCAAGCAACGGCACCTGACGCTGGATGAAAGCGTCGAGGCGATGGAAATGCTGTTGCGCGACGAGGCCGTGCCCGAGCAGATCGGCGCCTTTCTGATGCTGCTGCGGCTGAAAGAGGAAGCGCCCGAAGAGATTGCCGGCTTTGCCCTTGGCACGCGCAAGACCTTTGATCTGCCTGCCGACATGCCGCATGTCGATATCGACTGGTCGTCCTATGCCGGCAAGCGCATCCAGCTGCCGTGGTTCGTGCTGTCGGTGATGGCGCTGGTCAATGCGGGCTATTCGGTCTGCATGCATGGCACCGAAGGGCACACCCCGGGCCGCGTCTATACGCGCGGCGTGCTCGAGGAGCTGGGCTTTCCGGCGGCACGCACGCTGGCCGAGGCGGCGGATCAGATCCGGGCGCGCAGGTTTGCCTATGTGCCGCTGGAGGTGATGAGCCCGACGCTGCGCCACCTGATCAACCTGCGCCCGATCTTCGGGCTGCGCAGCCCGGTTCATTCGTTCAGCCGGATGCTGAATCCGTTCGATGCGCCGACGGTGATGCAGGGCATTTTTCACCGCGGCTTCATGGATATCCATTCGGGTGCGGCGCAGCACCTGGGCATTCCCAACATGGCCGTGTTCCGTGGCGAAGGCGGCGAGATCGAACGCCGCCCGAACAAGCCGACACAGGTCTGGACCACGCATGGCAAGGATGCGCCCATCGTCGAGGAATGGCCGCAGCTTCTGCCCGAAGGGCACCAGCCGCCGGATGAAGAGATGGACACCGCGCGCCTGTTGCAGGTCTGGCGCGGCGAGATCGAGGACACCTATGCCGAGGCGACGATCACTGGCACCATCGCTGTGACGTTGCGCACCATGGGCAAGGCCGGCTCGATCGCGGAGGCCGAAGAGATGGGCCGCGCGGTCTGGGCCGCGCGCGACCGCGATTTCCTGCCCGCCAAGGCATGAGCACGCATCCCCGGTTCATGATCTCGGCGGCGCACAAGTCGTCGGGCAAGACGGTTGTTTCGGTCGGCCTGTCGGCGGCACTCCGAGCCGCGGGCGACGATCTGCAAACCTTCAAGAAGGGGCCGGATTACATCGATCCGATGTGGCTGTCCGCCGCGAGCGGGCGGCCGTGCTACAACCTTGATTTCAACGCGATGGAACGCGATGATATCGCCCGATTTTTCTGCGAAAAATCGCGGGGCCTGTCGCTGGTCGAGGCCAACAAGGGGCTGTTCGACGGGGTCGAGCCGGATGGATCGGATTCGAACGCGGCGCTGGCAAAGCTGTTGCAGCTGCCGGTGGTCCTGGTGATCGATACCCTGGGGATGAGCCGCGGGATCGCGCCCCTGCTGATGGGCTATGAGGCCTTTGACGCCGAGGTGAATATTGCCGGGGTGATCCTGAACAAGGTGGGCGGTGCGCGCCATGAAGGCAAGCTGCGGCGCGCGGTGGAAACTTACACGGACCTGCCTGTCCTGGGGGCGGTCTGGCGCAACAAGGACCTGGAAATCGGTGAGCGGCATCTGGGGTTGACCACGCCGGCGGAAACCGAGGCGCGCGACGCGGTCGTGGCGCGGATCGGTGCCGTTGTTGGAGACTCGGTTGATCTTGATCTTTTGCGGGGGCTGGCGCGGACGGCGCCGGGTCTGGATGCGTCCGCGCCACCGGGACTGATGGACAAGCCGGGCGCGGGGCTGCGGATCGGGTATGCGCGGGACGCGGCGTTTGGCTTCTACTATCCCGACGATCTCGAGGCATTCGAACGGATGGGCGCCGAGCTGGTCCCGATCGACATCATCCGCGATGCGGCGCTGCCCGCGATTGACGGGCTTTTCATCGGGGGCGGGTTTCCCGAGATGCGGGCGGCGGAGCTGTCGGCCAATGCGTCGATGCGCGCCAGCGTGAAAGCGGCGCTTGAGGCGGGGCTGCCCGCTTATGCGGAATGCGGCGGGCTGATGTATCTGAGCGAGGCGATCTGTTGGGGCGGGGAGTGCCACGACATGGTTGGCTTTATCCCGGGGCGGTCGGTGATGCATGCGCGGCCACAGGGCCGGGGATACGTGCGATACGATTGCACCGAGGCCAATCCCTGGGGCAGCGCCGGGCGTGAAATCCGTGCGCACGAGTTCCATTATGCCAGCCTGGACGGGGTGCCCGACGGGCTGACCTGGGCCCGGCGGATCACGCGGGGGCATGGCACGGACGGTGAGCGCGATGCCATCGTCAAGGCCAACACGGTGGCCGGGTTCATCCATCTGCGCAACACATCCCGGGTGCCCTGGGTGCGCGGGTTCCTGGAATTCGTGTCCCGCTGCAAGGCCGGCGGCGCGGCTTAACCCTTTTTCAGTCCGGGCGTGCAAAACTGTGCCGGCATTGGCAGGCATGGCGGCGCGAAATGGACTATGGCAACTGGCTTCGGCCGATCCTGATCATCGTGTTCCTGGCGGCCCCGGCAGTGAGTGTCCGGATTGCCAGCCACTATTCCGATGATCCCTATCTGCAGCCGCTTGCACTGACGGCGGAGGGATTGGCCGCTGCCGGGGAAGGCGAGGAGGCCGATGCGGTTGCGGTGATCGATGTGCAGGTGCTTTGGGGGCGCGACTGGGACGGGCAGATCACCCGTACGGGGCTGCGGCGCATCATCGGGCAATCGCTGAAGCGGCAGACCGACTATTTCCGCTTCAGCATTCGCGAAATGCCCGGCAACCGTGTCACCGTATCATTCGTGGTCGGGCCGAACCGGTACGGTCCTTACGCGCCCGGCGGGATGAGCGATGGCCTTCACGCGGCCCTGACGGCGCAAAGAATGGCGCACCGCAAAATCGAGTAGCCACCAAAGAAAAACCCCGCCGCGAAAGGCGGCGGGGCATCGACATCCGGTCTCAACGCGCAGCTTAGCTGCGCTTGATCTCGAACTTGTAGACATCGCCTTCCGAGGACTGGCTCAGCAGCTCGTTGCCGGTCTGGCTGCAGAAAGCCGCGAAGTCGGCAACCGAACCCGGGTCAGTGGCTTCGATGGCCAGGACCTGACCTGCGGTCATCCCCTTGAGGGCTTTCTTCGCCTTCAGAATCGGCAGCGGGCAGTTGAGGCCCTTTGCGTCCAGCATTTGATCAGCCATGTATGTCTCTCCTCTAAACTCTGGCTTTGCGAATCCTGTTCAGATGAACAGGTTGATATCCGATTTTAGCGCGGTTTCCATATAGGTTGCCGCACCCCCCAGTTCGACACCGTCGATCATGTCGTTGACGTCGTATTCGAACAGGTCGAGCGTCATCTGGCAGGCGATGATGCGCACGTCGCTTTCGACGGCGGCTTCGCGCAGGTCCTCAATCGAGGCCACGCCCTTCTTCTTCATCAGGTTCTTCATCATCTTGCCGGCCATCCCGCCGACACCCGGCAACATGCCCACGATATTGGGCATGGCAATATGCCCGCCCATCATGGGCATTTCCATCGCGGCATTGCCAAGCGGCGTGAATTTCAGGTCCAACTCTTTCTTCAGCAGCGGCAGACCGTAGAACGTGAAGAACATTGTCACGTCGACGTCCATGGCCGCTGCGGTGGTGCCGAGGATGAAGGGCGGGTAGGCCCAGTCCAGCGACCCCTTGGTAACGATGATCGACATGCTCTTGGCATTGTCCATGTCGCTGGTATCCAGCATCGCCTCTTCTCCTCCCAAAAAGGTTCCAATATTTGAATATTACAATAAGGGGCGGGAAAATCGAGTCTATCTTGCGCCGTTTTGACAGTTTCTTGCCGATTTTTGCTTGTTTTTCAGGCGGGCTTGATCCTAGACAGGCGCAGCACGGTGGAAAGGGCCTGATTTTCATGGATTTGCTGGACTTCAAAGAGAATTCGCTGAGGGCCAGTCAGCTTTTGCGTGTCATGTCCAATGAAAAACGCCTGATGATCCTGTGCAACCTTGCCGAAGGGGAATGTTCGGTCCAGCAGCTGCAGGAAGCGACCGGGTTGGGCCAGTCGACGGTGTCCCAGCAGCTGGCCGTCTTGCGCGGCGAGCGGCTGGTCAGTTACCGGCGCGAAGCACAATCGGTCTACTATGCGCTGGACAGCGACGAGGCCGGGGCGATCCTGCAAACGCTGCACGATGTGTACTGCTCCAGGGACAGCTGAGCGGCGATCCGTCATTTTGCCGCGTCTGCCCATTTTTCATTGGGTAAAACATAATCACACATGCTAATTCTTTAATCGGATGACCCGGCGTCAAGACCGGGCCCGACAGAGAGAGGGACATGAACATGATCGAGACATGGAGAGAGGCCGCGGTCGAAAATGCGACGGCCTATATTGGGTGGGGCGGGCTGCTGATCGGCATCGTCTTTGGCGCGATCATCGCGCGTACGAATTTCTGCACCATGGGGTCCCTTTCGGACATCGCCAATTTCGGTGACTGGCGGCGATTCCGCTCGTGGCTTCTGGCCGTGGCGGTGGCCATGCTCGGGGTGCTTTGGCTCGAGCGGGCAGAACTGGCCGACATGAGCAACAGCCTCTACCTGGGGTCGCGCCTGATGGTGGGCGGCCATATCCTGGGCGGACTGGTTTTCGGAATCGGCATGGTGTTCTCGGGCGGCTGCGTTTCTAAGAACCTCGTGCGCGCGGGCTCGGGCGATTTGCGGTCGCTGATCGTGCTGTGGCTGATCGGCGGAACCGCCTACATGACCATCGGTGGGCTTTTCGCCGAAAGCCGGGTGGCCTTTACCGATGCCACGAGCATCGACCTGGCGACCGACCAGGCGCTGGACACGCTGCTGGCGGCCGCGACGGGAATGTCGGCGGGCACTGCACAGCTTCTGACCGTGGCGGTGCTGGCCGGGGGCATGATCATTTATGCCTTTGCCGACAAGCGGTTCCGCACGTCGCCGTCGCACCTGATCGCGGGAATCGGGATCGGGCTCTGCGTGACCGCGGGCTGGTTCCTGACCGCGCTGACCTTCGACGAGTTTGCCGACAACCCGACGCTGGCCTCGCTCAGCTATGTGCGGCCGGCCGGTGACAGCATCGACTATTTCATGCGCTTTACTGCGGACAAGACGCCGAGTTTTGCCGTGGCGACGACGGTGGGCGCGCTTTTGGGCGCGTTCCTGATGGCGGTGAGCCAGAAGAAATTCCATCTCGCCACCTTCTCGGATCCGGGCGACACGCTGCGCAACATGGCGGGCGCGATCCTGATGGGCTTTGGCGGGGTGACGGCGCTGGGCTGCACGATCGGGCAGGCGGTGACCGGGTTCTCGACGCTGGCGCTGGGCTCGCTCATCACCTTCATCGCCATCATCATCGGCGGGTTCATCGGCATGAAACTGATGGAACGCATGGTCTGAGCCCAAGTTTCCGAACCGTTCGTCAACGCATCGTCCCCCGGGGTTAACCGCCCCGGGGGATCGTTTTTGCGGGGGGTGATTTGCGTGCACCGTCCGGCTGACATCCGGCTGCCGGAGGATTGCGTATTGCAGCGTGGGAAAACCGGTTAACGCGGCGCACGGTGATCGGAAAGGACCGCCCTCGGGCCCCTCCCACCCACCCGACCCCGGGGCCCTCGGGCGGTCCTGGGGCGTCTGCTTTTGGGCGTTGGCGTGGTGGCGAGGGGGGGATGAGTATTTTTTCCAAGAAAGAACCCGCCGCCGAGAGAGTGTCGGCGGCGGGTCGATGTGCGGTGAGCTGCCGTGCCGGGCGCGTCAGGAGCGATCTTGCGCTCTTAGCCTTCGTCGTCTTCGGGGAAGAGACGGGCGGCCACCTGCATGGCGATCTTGCGGTAGATCTGGGCATGCGGGCTGTCGGGCTGGGAGACCACCACCGGGGTGCCGGCATCGGAATGTTCGCGGATGTCCATGTGCAGGGGCACCGCGCCCAGGAAGGGCACGCCGAGGCGGCGGGCGTCTTCCTCGGCGCCGCCATGGCCGAAGATGTCCGAGGGTTTGCCGCAATGAGGGCAGATGAACGTGCTCATGTTTTCGATGATGCCGAAGATCGGCACGTCCACGTTCTTGAACATGTTGAGGCCCTTGCGGGCGTCGATCAGCGCGAGATCCTGCGGGGTGGAGACGATGATCGCACCGTTCAGGGGCGTCTGCTGGGCCATGGTCAGCTGCGCGTCGCCGGTGCCCGGCGGCATGTCGAGCACAAGCACGTCGAGATCGCCCCAGTTCACCTCGCGCGTGAGCTGCATCAGCGCCGAAACGACCATCGGGCCACGCCAGATGAGCGGGTTTTCCTCTTCCATGAAGAAGCCCATCGACATGACCTTGATGCCGTATTGTTCGACCGGGTAGACGACATCGCCTTCAATCCGGGGGTGTTCGTGGATGCCGAGCAGCTTGGGCATCGACGGGCCGTAGATATCGGCATCGAGCAGGCCGACCTTGAAGCCGAGCCCCGAGAGCGCCAGCGCGAGGTTGGTGGAGGTGGTGGATTTGCCCACGCCGCCCTTGCCCGAGGCGACGGCGATGATGGTTTTGATGCCGGGGATTGGCGCCATTTCGGGGCGTTTGTCCTCGCCTTTCGCCTCGGTCGGGCGCTTTTTCAGGCGTGGCGGTTCGGGCGCGGCGGGGGCCGGGCGGTCGGCGGTGAGAACGACGAGGAGGTTTTCCACGCCCTCGACCGGCTTGATCTTTTCCTCGATCGCCTTTTGCAGCTCCGACAGGTCGCCCTCGAATTTGTCGGGGACGTGGACGGGGATGATGACCTTGCCGTCCTCGACCGAAATCTCGCGTTCGACGATCATGCCGGACATGACCAGATCGGGGTGGACGCCCTTGACGGGGATGGTTTGCAGGCGGCTGACGATGACTTTCTTCATGGTCCGTCTCTCTTTCGTTCGCGCGTAAAAGAAAAGGCCGGGCCCGGTATTTGGATTGGGGCCCGGCCTGATATGCGGGGTGGGTTACTTGCCGTAGTAGAGGCGCACCACGTGGGCGGCCTCGGCGAAGAACAGCCAGCGGGCCGCGAGCAGGCCGAGGATGTGCAGCGCGATCAGCGGCACCGCTAGGGCATGGCCGTTCGGCAGCAGCAGGATCATGATCACCGGCAGCAGCACCGCGCAGATCAGCGCGACGGCGCGCAGCTTGACAGCGTGCTTGCGCCCGACGGTGTAGGCCATTTCCTTCAGCAGGTAGTTCTGCCCGGAATGCGGCGGTTCGAGCAGCCGGGTCTTGCCGATGCGGCCGAGGCCGGTGGCGGTTTCCAGCGTGCTGTCGCCGGTGGCGCCCTTGGCGTCGCCCTGCATCCAGGCCAGCACCTGCACCACGCCGAGCACGACGAGGAAGGCCGCCGCGGCGTGGACCTGACCTGCGAAGAGGCCACCGCCGCCGATCGAGAACAGCAGGAACAGGATCGGGGTAAGCGGCGTGTTCCAGCGCGGCACGGTCTTGAGCTGGGTGTAGATCATCGAGGTGGTGAACACGGTCACCATCGCGAAGAGCGCGCCCAGAAGGCCCAGCGGCCGGAGCGTCGTGTCGAGGAAGACCTGGCCGAACGCATAGGGGGCCAAGGTCAGCAGGGTGATCACCGCCATGATGCCTTCGCGCGACAGCCACGACGAGCGCCACTGCGAGAACGCCTTGACCGCGTTCTTCTTGTTGCCGAGGTGAAAGACCGAGCTGACCAGACCGCCGACGGCCATGCCGTAGCCCAGCAGGTACATGAAGAAGGCGGTCCAGCCGGTGACGGTGGGCAGGCCGAGGCCGAGCCAAGCCAACAGGCCGAAGCCGAGACCGGAGAACGCGGTGAAGAAGATAACTGAGGGTGCGGGATGCATCAGATCGCCTCCAGTGCCTTGTCGAGCCACGCGAGGAAGCCCTTGGGTTCTTTGTTCTCACCGTTCAGCGCGGCGTCCGAGGGGACGTCCTTGGGCCGCGGCGGCAGGTACTTGTTCACGGGCGCGGTGCCCATTTCCGGCATCAGGTCGATGCCGCCACGCTCGGCCACCAGCTTCGAGACGTTCGAGTTGGGGTCCGCGAAATCGCCGAAATGGCGGGCGCCGGCGGGGCAGGTGCGCACGCAGGCGGGCACGCGGTCTTCCTCGGGCAGGTTCTCGTTATAGATGCGGTCGACGCAGAGGGTGCATTTCTTCATCACCCCGGCCAGCGCATCCAGTTCGCGCGCGCCGTAGGGGCAGGCCCAGGCGCAGAGGCCGCAGCCCATGCAATCGTTTTCGTTGACCAGCACGATGCCGTCTTCGGTGCGCTTGTAGCTGGCCCCGGTGGGGCAGACGGTGACGCAGGGCGCATCATCGCAGTGCAGGCAGGATTTCGGGAAGTGAATGGTCTGCGAGCAGCCGCCGCCCGAGGGTTGCGCCTCGAACGTGTGGACGCGGTTGAGGAAGGAGCCGTGCGGTTCCGCCCCATAGGCGTCTTCATCCGAGAGCGGCACGCCGTAGTTCGAGGTGTTCCATTCCTTGCAGTTCACCACGCAGGCATGACAGCCGACGCAGGTATCAAGGTCTATGGCGAGGCCGAGTTTCTTTTCGGTCGAGGTGGGTAGGGTGGTCATTTGAACTCCTCCCCGTAGGCGATGTCTTTGGGGCCCTGGCCCACCGGCGATTTCGAGGCCGGCAGGGCCGGCTCGGATACGTGTTCGCCCGGTGGGGCCTTTTCGATCTTCACCCGCAGATCGAACCAGGCAGCCTGGCCGGTGACGGGATCGGAGTTGGCCCAGCGGCGGCCATCGCCCTTGGGCGGCAAGAGTTCGTTGATGAGGTGGTTGAGCAGGAAGCCCTTGGTGGCCTCTTGCGCATCCTCGCTGAGCGCCCAGGCGCCGCGCTTCTTGCCGATGGCGTTCCAGGTCCAGACGGTGTTTTCGTTGAGCGCGTCCATCCGGGCGACCTGGCACTTGATCTTGCCATGGGTCGAGGTGACGTAGGCCCAGTTCTCCTCTTCGGTAAAGCCCTTCTCGTCCCAGATCTTGCCGGGGATGTAGAGCTTGTTCACGCCGGTGATCTGGCGCAGCCACGCGTTCTGCGAGCCCCAGGAGTGATACATGTGCATCGGGCGCTGGGTGAGGGCGTGGATCGGGTATTCGTCCTTGTTTACGGCGGCCTCCTCGAACGGTTCATACCATTCGGGCAGGGGGGTCATCGTGGCTTTCACGCGGTCACGCAGGTGATCGGGCGGCTGGATGTCGCCGTGGCCTTCGGCCGCGCGCTGCAATTTGCGCATCGGTTCGAGGTAGAGGTTGAACACGTAGGGCGCGGCGGCGTCGAAGAGGCCGATTTCCACCGCCCAATCCTGGTAATGCTGGTTCCAGGGTTTGTAGAACTGGGCATTTTCCGGGATGTGGTTGATCCAGAATCCGCCGTTGTCGATATAGGCCTGGATCTGGTTGGGGTTCGGCTCTCCGCGGCCGTTCTTGTCGCCGTTGGGGCCACGGAAACCCGCGAGGGGGCCGACGCCGGGGCGGCGTTCGTGGTTCTGGATGTAATCGGCGTAGTCGGCGTATTTCTGGCTGCCGTCGTCGTTGACAAAACCGGGCAGGCCCAGCTTGGCCCCCAGATCGCAAAGCGCCGACTGGAAGCCTTTCACGTCGCGATCCGGCTCGACCACTGGCCAGCGGATGCTATCGGCGGCGGCCTCGGCCTCGCAGATCGGGCGGTCGAGCAGGCTGATGCAGTCGTGCCGTTCCAGGTAGGTGGTATCGGGCAGCACGAGATCGGCATAGGCCACGGTTTCCGAGCTGTAGGCATCGGAATAGATGAAATGCGGGATCACGTAGTCGCCGTTTTCGTCCTTGTCGGTCAGCATCTTGATGACCTCGGACGTGTTCATCGTCGAGTTCCAGGCCATGTTGGCCATGTACATGAAGAGCGTGTCGATCTTGTAGGGATCCCCCGCGTAGGCGTTGGAGATGACCATGTGCATCAGGCCATGCGCCGAGAACGGGTTTTCCCAGGTATAGGCCTTGTCGATACGCTTGGCCGAGCCGTCTTCGTTGATGAGGAGGTGTTCCGGGCCCAGCGGATAGCCCAGGTGAGGCCCGTCGAGCGGTTTGCCGGGTTGCACGCCCGCATGCGGTTTGGGGTGCGCCTCGGGCGGTTTGGGGTAGGGCGGCTTGAAGCGGAAGCCGCCGGGCACCTCGACCGAACCCAGCAGGATCTGCAGGATGTGCAGCGCGCGGCAGGTCTGGAAGCCGTTGGAGTGGGCCGAGATTCCGCGCATCGCGTGGAAGGAGACGGGGCGGCCCGTCATCGTCTTGTGTTTTTCGCCCTTCCAGTCGGTCCATTCGACATCGAGGGTGATTTCCTCTTCAAAGGCGACACGGGCCAGTTCGGCGGCGGTGGCCTTGATCTTCTGCGCGCTCAGCCCGCACTGATCGGCGATCTTTTCGGGCGCATAGGCGTCATCGAGGTATTTCTCGGCCAGCAGCTGGAAGGCGGGCTTGTAGGTGACGCCGCCCTTGCGCAGGTGCGCGGCGAGGTCCGGCTTCACGCCTTTCTTGTCATACTTGGCCGGTTTGCCGGTGGCGCGATCGATCACCTGGGGTGTGCCGTCCTTGTCGCGCAGGAAAAGGCCGTAATCGGCATCGTCGGGATTGTCGTTCACCAAAAAGCCCGCGTTGGTGTAGCGGCTGAGATAGTTCAGGTCGACCTTGCCGGCCTTCAGCAACTCGTGGATCATCGCGAGGATGAAGAGCGCGTCGGTGCCGGGCGTGATGCCGATCCAGTCGTCGGCCACGGCGTTGTAGCCCGATCGGATCGGGTTCACGCCGATGACGCGGCCGCCATTGCCCTTCATCTTGCCGATGCCGATCTTGATCGGGTTGCTGTCGTGGTCCTCGGCCACGCCGAAGATCATGAAGAGTTTCGTGCGGTCCCAGTCGGGCTGACCGAATTCCCAGAAGGCGCCGCCCATCGTGTAGATGCCAGCGGCGGCCATGTTGACCGAGCAGAAGCCGCCATGCGCGGCATAGTTCGGAGTACCGAAGGCCTGGGCCCAGAAGGATGTGAAGGATTGCGACTGGTCGCGGCCGGTGAAGAAGGCCAGTTTCTCCGGCGCGGTTTCACGCAGGGGAGCAAGCCAGCCCGCGGCGATCTCGTAGGCCTCGTCCCAGCTGATCTCCTGAAACTCGCCCGAGCCGCGGGGGCCGGTGCGTTTGAGGGGCTTGCGCAGGCGCGAGGGGGCGTAATGCTGCATGATGCCGGCCGAGCCCTTGGCACAGAGCACACCCTGGTTGACCGGGTGATCGCGGTTGCCCTCGATATATTTGACCTTGCCGTTCTCGAGGTGGACGTTGATGCCGCATCTGCACGCGCACATGTAGCATGTCGTCTTGCGCACCTCGTCCGAAACCTTGGGGGAGGGGCGCGGCGCCACCTTCGTATCAGTCATGTTCATGCCCTGTTTTTCAGCTTTGGTATCTTTATATTTGCATATGACGATAAGTTAAGCGGTTAACACCGCAAGTTCCAAATGATTAGTTGACGCAGACCAGCGGATAAACCCGGGAAACGGGCCTGCCCACGGAAAACCGGGCCGGACAGGCGTATTTCGGCATGGATTTCGCACCGCGCGGCAGGAGCGCTGCGAAGGAAGCGCGAAATGCGGCGGAAAGGCGGCAGTGATTCGGCAAAATCTGGTTAAAAGGCGAATCGATTTTCCGGAAAATCCGGGAGAATGGGCTGGCAGAAGCGCAGCCGGATATCGCGGGCACTCGCCCGGGGCGTGTCGGGTCGATGGCAGCTGGAATGTTCGCGGCGGTGCAGCAAGCAGGGGGCGATGCATGCTGAAAGTGGTGAGCTATGCACCGAAAACATCCACCGGATGCGGCGCCGAAGGCCGTAGAATTCTTGTGCGAATTTAGGTGTTTAGGGGAAAAATACTGCGCGACTGTTTCTTGTGACGCCAATCTTGGAAATTTCCCCCTTTATTGTTTCTGCGTGTGCATCAATCTTTTGGGTGGCTGCATGGTGCGCGGGGCGCGGGCGCAGAGGGCTGCGTTGCACCGGGCGCATGGGCCAGGAAGGCAAAGATTGTCGAGACCATCGCGAGACAGTCTTCCGCACGGGCCAGGGGCCATCGCTCATAGGTTGAGCGGATTTTTGCCGAATTGACGGAAAGGTAGCGCAGGGCGTAACATGAATTTGTCCAAGAGCTGGCAACACGACCATGCCGAAATCGCGTAAGGGGCTGTCGCGATAAGGCCTGTCAGGGGCGGGACCGGAAACGACCGCAGGTTCGTAATGCGGCGTTTACGAAGGGAAAAAACGGCCCTGCTGCCAATTGGTTAGTAGAGAGCGAAAGACAAACCGCATGCTTTTGCGGTGGCCTGTCCGTGTGGGGCGGGGAAGGGAATTTGGTGCTTGTTGCCTGCGCATGTATCGCGCGCCACTTGGGGAAAATATCGTGAGCCAACGCACGAGTGAGACATTCGATGTCGGCAAGCTGAAACGGCTGGTCGATGCGGAGTTACCGGCCCAGCGCGGGCGGGCGGCCTATCGTAGAGGCGTGAAGCGGGCGCTGGATATCATGATCGTCCTGATCGCGGCTGTACCTACGATCGCGATCCTGCTGCCGCTCACGGCGATCATCGCGCTGGATGGACGTTCACCTATTTACGTACAGAAAAGGCTGGGCCGCAATGGCCGGCAATTCCGGATGTTCAAGCTGCGTTCGATGGTGGCCGGGGCGGATGAGGTGCTGGAGTCCTACCTGGCGCGCAATCCCGAGGCGCGGGCCGAGTGGGACCGGACGCAGAAGCTCAAGGCCGATCCGCGGATCACCGTCTTTGGCCAGTTCATCCGCAAGAGCTCGCTCGACGAGCTGCCGCAACTGCTCAACGTGCTGCTGGGTGACATGTCGATCGTGGGACCGCGCCCGATGATGGTTGAGCAGAAGGATCTCTATCCCGGGGCTGCCTATTACGAGATGCGCCCGGGCATCACCGGGTTCTGGCAGGTGAGCGAGCGCAACGAGACCTCGTTTTCCGAGCGCGCGGTCTATGACACGAACTATTTCCGGCAGATGTCGCTGATGACCGACCTGCGCGTGCTGGCCGCCACGGTGAAAGTGATGCTGCGCGGCACCGGTTACTGAGCGCGTTTTTCCGCCAGTTTTTCCCGCATGACCGCAATGGCCGCACCCGCCCAGGCACGCCAGTTGAGCCGGGTTTCGTATTCGCGCCGCGCGGTCTGGCGCAGCGCGTCATAGGCGGCGGGATCGGCGGCATACCCCATCACCACATCGGCGAAATCCGACGGCGTTGACTCTTTGGGCAGGGCACGGCCGTTGATGCCGTCGCGCACCGGCACGCCACCGACATCCAGGCACAGTGACGGCAGGCCGAAGGCCGAGGCTTCGCAGAAGGCGAAGCCGTAGCTTTCGAAGCTGGGCTGGACCAGGAAATGCGCCGCCCGCATAGCTGCGTCAAAGCGCCGGGCCTGGTCCGGGTCGGACTTGTCGAGCGGGCCGAGCAGGGTGACCTGTTCGTTCAGGTGGAAATCGGGCGGGGTGCAGCCGATCACCGTCAGCCGGGCGTCGAGGCCACGGGCGCGCAATGCCTGCATGGTGTCGAAGGCCACCGGCCCGCCCTTGGCAAACCAGTCACGCGCCACGACCAGCAGATGCAGCGGCGCGCCGGGCCCCGGCGCGGGCGGCGCGGCGCCGGGGCCCGGATCAGCGACATTCGCGCCCCAGGGCAGGACATGGGCTTTGCCGCTGGGCAGGTCATAGAGCGCATCGGCCCGGGATTTCAGCCAGTCCGACGGCCACAGGAGCAGGTCGGTGGCGTTGAAGATGCGCCGCTCGGCCCGCAATGTCAGCGGATCGAGCAACTGCCGCGAGACCCAGGACGAGCCGAAGCTCTGCCCGATTTCCGAGCGTTTGTAGACGGTTGGCGTGGCGTCCGAGGTGAAGACGCTGAGCGTGCCGGGCGGCGGCGCGATGCGTGACATCGACTGGAAGGCATAGGCGCCGAAAACCACATCGAATCCGCCTTCGGCCAGCTGGCGGTTGAGCGGTGCCGCGATGATGCGGGCCAGCGCCAGATGCGCCCGCCAGCGCAGCCTGAGCTGCGCGGCATCCGACAGCGCATATATCGCGCGTCGGGTGGGCTCGGCCAGGCCCCAGCTTTGCGGCAGGATCGTCAGATCGGCATGATCCGAGAGCGCACCGAAAATGCGCGCGTTGCCGCCCGAGTAGGGCTGCGCGTGTTCGGGGCTGATGTCGCACAGATAGGCGATTTTCAGCGGGCGTTCGGAACTCATCTTGGCGGTGGCACCCTGCAAATTGCGATGACCGGAAACAAACCAGCCCCAGTAGGCCAGAATTCGGGGAATTGTTGGCCATTCCGTGACAAATGGGAAGGAAGAACAGGACAGCCGGCTAAATCACTGATAGGATTGGGCAAGTTGATGAGCAGCCGGGGTTCGAAACCCATTCATGCCGAATACGCTCGCCTATCTGGTGCTGGCCGCCTGGCCGCTGATGACGATCGTGATTTTCCGCCGTCTCGATATCGGGCGCGCGGTGATCTGGTCGTTGCTGCTGGCTTATCTCTTTCTGCCGCCACCGCCGGCGGTGTTCGACTTTCCGCTGATGCCGCCCCTTTCTAAGGAAACGCTGCCGTCGATCAGCGCGTTCCTGGTGGTGCTGGCAATGCGCGGGCGCGATCTGCAGATTTTCCCGCGCTCGACCGTGGCACGGATCCTGATGGCGATTTTCGTGCTCAGCCCGCTGGCCACGGTGCTGACCAATGGCGAGCCGGTTTCCTATGGCGCGGTCGGCCTGCCCGGGCTGCGCCTGATTGAGGCGGCCGCGCTGATGGTGAACCAGGCGATGCTGCTGATGCCCTTCGTGCTGGCGCGCAGTTTCCTGACAGGTGAAGACGACCATAGGGATCTGCTGATCGCGCTGGTGGCGACGGGGCTGGTCTATTCGGTGCTGATGCTGATCGAGGTGCGGCTGAGCCCGCAGCTCAATATCTGGATCTACGGCTATTTCCAGCACGTCTTCGACCAGATGGTGCGGTTTGGCGGTTTCCGGCCCATCGTGTTCCTGTATCACGGGCTGTGGGTGGCGTTTTTCGCGCTGATGGTGGTGGCGGCCGCGGCGGCGCTGTTTCGCGAAAGTGCGAGCAAGAACAAGGGCTACCTGATGGTCGGCACGGCCTATCTCTGGGCGGTTCTGGTGCTGTGCAAATCGGTGGCCTCGATCGCCTATTCGCTGGTCCTGGTGCCGCTGATCCTGTTTGGCAGCAAGATGCTGCAGTTCCGCGTGGCCGCCCTGCTGGCGTTCCTGGCGATCGCCTATCCGGTGCTCAAGGGCAACGGCCTCATTCCGACCGATTTCCTGCTGAGCCAGGCCGCCAGCATCGACCCGGATCGCGCCGCTTCGCTGGAATTCCGGTTCCATAACGAGGACATCCTGATGGACCGCGCCTATGAAAAGCCGGTGTTCGGATGGGGCAGCTGGGGGCGCAACCATATCCTGGATCCCGTCTCGGGGCAGATCCTGACGGTGACCGACGGCCGCTGGGTGATCACCATCGGCGTGTTCGGCTGGGTCGGTTTCTTCGCCGAGTTCGCACTGCTGGCCTGGCCGCTCTACATCCTCGCGGCCCGCAGTTTCAACCTGCGCGACCCCAGGGTACTGTCGCCCTGGCTGGGTCCATTGTCGCTGATCCTTGCCTTCAACCTCTTCGATCTCTTGCCCAATGCCACGATCACCACGCTGACATGGCTGATGTCGGGGGCGCTTCTGGGATATCTTGAGGGCGAAGGCCTGCGCAGCAGGTGCCGCAAGGCGGCGCTGCAATCGGTGATGTGAGTCATGGAAAAACCGCGTGTCCTTGTCATCGCCGAAGCGGCGAACCCCGAATGGGTGAGCGTGCCGCTGGTGGGCTGGTCGCTGTCAACCGCGCTGCGCGGGGTGGCGGATGTGCATATCGTGACCCAGGTGCGCAACCGCGAGGCATTCCAGCGCGCGGGCGAGGTGGAGGGCGAAACCTTTACCGCCATCGACAGCGAGGCCTTTGCCCGGCCGATGTGGAAACTGGGCGAAGTTCTGCGCATGGGGCAGGGCAAGGGCTGGACCATGGTGCAGGCGGTCTCGGCGCTCTCCTACCCCTATTTCGAGCGACTGGTCTGGCGCCGTTTCGGGCCGGATATCCGCGCCGGGCGCTATGATCTCGTCCACCGGGTTACGCCGCTCTCGCCCACGATCAGCTCTCCGCTGGCGGGCCGATGCGCGCGTGCCGGCGTGCCCTTCGTGATGGGGCCATTGAATGGCGGCGTGCCCTGGCCGCGCGGCTTCGACGCCGAGCGGCGGCGCGAGCGGGAATGGCTGAGCTACCTGCGCGGCGCCTACAAGGCGCTGCCGGGCCGCGGGACCACGCTGCGCCACGCGGCCGCGATCATCGCCGGATCGTGCCATACGCTCTCCGAGATCCCCGCGCGCCACCGGGGCAAATGCGTCTACATCCCCGAAAACGCGGTCGATCCGGCCCGGTTCTCGCAGCTGGCCGCGCCGGAGAACGATGTTCTGCGCGCCTGTTTCGTCGGCCGCATGGTGCCCTACAAGGGGCCCGACATGCTGCTCGAGGCGGCGCTGCCGCTGCTGCGCGCGGGACGCATGCAGCTCGAGATGATCGGCGATGGTCCGATGCTGGCCGGGCTCAAGGAGTTTGCCGCGCGCGAAGGTATCGCGGACGCGGTCACGTTTCATGGATGGGTGGCGCATGACAAGGTGCAGTCGGTGATGTCGGGCTGCCACCTGCTCAGTTTCCCCTCGGTGCGCGAGTTCGGCGGTGGCGTCGTGCTCGAGGCGATGGCGCTGGGGCTGGTGCCGCTCATTGTCGACTATGCCGGCCCGGGCGAACTGGTGCGGCCGGACTGGGGCCTCAAGGTGCCGATCGGGTCGCGAGCCGAGATCGTCGCGGCGTTTCGCGCCGAGCTTGGTCGCTGCGCCGCCGATCCGGCCGGGCTGGCCCCGCTGGCGGCCGCGGCGCGCGCGCGGGTCGAGGAGAAATTCACCTGGGCGCGCAAGGCCGGGCAGGTGCGGGAGGTCTATGACTGGGTCCTGGGCCGGGCCGCGAAACCCGCGCCGTTCGACTGACGGGCCTCAGCCTCATCCAAGGTGACCCCGCCGCGACGGCGCAGCCGGCGCAACCCCTGCCTCAGTCACTGTCGGAAATGATGCGGGCGGGAATGCCGGCCACGGTGGCGCCGGCGGGCACGTCGCGGGTGACCACGGCATTCGCACCGATCCGCGCGTGATCGCCCACGCGCAGCGGCCCGATCAGCTTTGCGCCCGCGCCGACGTCGACATGGCCGCCCAGTTCCACCGGTCCGGCCAGGGTGACCTGGTGGAAAATCATGCAGTTGGGGCCGATTTTCGCCTCGGGGTGGACGATGATGCCGGTCGGGTGAGTCAGCCGCAGCCCCCCACCGATCTCGGTGTTCAGATGCAGCTCGCTCTGGGTGACGAGCGACCAGAACCAGTGCACCAGCACCCAGTATTTCGCCGCCAGGCGCCCCAGCGGCCCGCCGCGCGCCCTTGCCGCCTGGTAACGGCGGATCGATCGCAGCAGTTTGCGCCCCGGGTCCCAGAAGCGCTGGACCGTCTCGCGCGACCAGTCGGGCACGGTGGCCGAAACATCGCTATCGCTCATCTGTGGTCGTCTCCGGGCTGTTGCGCGGGGACGGGCGAAATGACGCCCCCGTGATGGCCAGACCCTTGCAAGAAAAGCACAAAACCGCAACAGTCGAGGTGTGGTCGGGCAGGGAGTTCCGCATGAAAAATCTGGGTCGGGGTCTGGTGCAGCTGGCGGTTCTGGTGGCGATGTTGGCGGCGGGGCCGCGCGCCGCAGGGGCCGCCGACCGCAAGGTCTATTTCTTCGGCAATTCGCTTATCCATCACCTGAGCGACAGTGACGAAACCACCGTGCCGCATTGGCTGGCGCTGATGGCGCGGGCCGGCGGGCACGGGTTTGCCGCCGACGGGCAATGGGGTTTCTTGCGCGATTTCGCGCGTCCCGGCAAACCGCTTGCCAACTGGTCGTTCCGCGAGGTGAAGGGCGCCTGGAACCGCGATCGCACGCCGTTTGCCGAGGCCGGGTTCGACGCGATCATCGTCAATACCGCGAATTTCATCCAGTACCAGGCCCCGGACCGGCCCTATGACGGGGACAATCCCGATGGCGCTTCGCCGCTGTCGGCGATGCTGGGACTGATCGAGCAGCATGGCCACGATACGCCGCTTCTGGTCTATGAAGGCTGGGCCGAGATGGCGGGCGTGGCCGACCGCTTTCCGCCGGCGCGCGACGGGCTGGCCAAGTATCACGGCTATAACCGCGGCGCCTATCACCGCTGGTACGAGGATTTCGTGGCGCAGCTGCAGGAGGCGCGGCCGCGCCACGACATCCGGCTGGTGCCGGTGGCGCGTGTGCTGTCGGAGCTGATGAGCGCCGAGCCGCTGGCGCAGTTGCCGGCCGAGGTTTTCTATCTCGACGATGCGCCGCATGGCACGCCGACGACCTATCTTCTCGCCGCTGCCGTGCTCTACCAGGCGCTTTACGGAGAGCCCGCGCCGACGGGGCTGAGCCTGCCCGAGACGATCCATGCGGCGGTGCGCGAGGACTGGCCCGGCACGGTGGCGCGGATATCCGGGGCGCTGGGCGTGCAGGAGAAAGCCGCCGCCGGGGCGGCGCCCGCGACGCAGCCGGTCGTGGCGGCAGCGGCAGCGCAGGGCGGCGCGGCGGTGGGGCTCGACAACCCGTCGCTTGCGATGGGGTTGAACGGGATCGCCGACTGGTCGACGCAACACCCGTTCATCGACGTGATGAAGACCGCCCGGCCCTGGGTGGGCCATGAAGGCGCCGACTGGGGCGCGTGGGATGCGGCCCGCCTGGCCGAGGGCGGGTATCTGGACGAAAGCGGCTGGCCCAAGGCGCTGCCGCCGGGGGTGGACCGGATCGAGGCCTTCATCCTGACCGATCAGCCCGAGGCGGCGACGGGCCTCGCTGGGCGCTACCGGGTGCGCTGGGAGGGCGAGGGCGGCCTGAAGATCACCGGGCGGCTGCGCCGGGTGCAGATGGACGAAGCGGCGCGCGAGGCCTGGTTCAGCTATACGCCCGGCGAGGGGCTGGTGGCGCTGGCCATCACCGCGACCGAGGCCGGCAACCCGATCCGCAACATCGAGGTTGTGCACGAGGATCATGTCGCCCTGCACGAGCTGGGCGTGACCTTCAACCCCGACTGGATCGCGCGGATCGCGGATCTGCGCGGCATCCGCTTCATGGACTGGATGCTGACCAACGGATCGCCGGTGACCGGCTGGGACAACCGCCCGACGCGGGGCGATTTTTCCTATGGCTGGCGCGGCGTGCCGCTCGAGGTGATGGTGGATCTGGCCAACCGGATCGGGGCGGACCCGTGGTTCTGCATGCCGCACCTGGCCGGCGACGATTTTGCCGGGCAGTTCGCCGGGTATGTGCGTGACCATCTGGACCCGCGTCTCAAGGTCTATGTCGAATATTCCAACGAGCTTTGGAACTATACTTTTCCGCAGGCGCGTTGGGCGGGCGAGCAGGCGCGCCTGCGCTGGGGCGTACAAGCGGGCGACGATGCCTGGATGCAGTTTGCCGGCATGCGCGCGGCGCAGGTGATGCGCGCCTGGGGCGGCGTATTCGCGGGCCCGGATGCCGCGCGGCTGGTGCGGGTGATGGGGGTGCATACCGGCTGGATGGGGCTGGAAGAGCCGTTCATGGAGGCGCCGCTCTGGGTGGCCGAGGATGGCCAGGTGAACCTGCGTCCGGCGGCGCATTTCGATGCCTATGCCGTGTCGGGCTATTTTGGGTTCGAGCTGGGCGACGGCGAGGAGGGCCGCCTGGAGGACACCCGCCGCTGGATCGCCGAGAGCGTCGAGATCGCCGAGGCGGCGGCACGGCAGGAAGGATTGCAGCGCAAGGCGCTGGAGGCGGCGATTGCGCCGGTGCGTTTCGAGCGCGCCATTCCGCGCGCGGCCCAGGCCGTGCGCGAGGGATCGCTGAGCGAGCTGACCGAGACGCTGTGGCCCTATCACCGCGCGGTGGCGGCGCGCAACGGGCTGGAGCTGACCATGTACGAGGGCGGCACCCACGCGGTGGGCCATGGCCGCGCCAGCGGCGATGCCGAGCTGACGGCGTTTTTCAACGCTTTCAACTACAGCCCTGAAATGGCGGCACTTTACGGCGAATTGCTGGACGCCTGGCGCGATGTCGGCGGGCAGATGTTCAATGCTTTCGTCGACGTGGCCCCGCCCAGCCAGTTCGGCAGCTGGGGCGCCTTGCGCCACCTGCAGGACGACAATCCGCGCTGGGACGTTCTGATGGCAGTCAACGCGCGGGGGCCCAAGGGGCGCGCGCGCGATCCGGGTGCGTTTCTGCATGGCGTGCTGCGGCAGGGCGAGGGTGAGATCGAAGGCACGGCGGAAGAGGACATCCTGCTGGCGGGCCCGGGCGATGACCGGTTGGTCAGCCACGGTGGCGGTGACGCGTTGCATGGCGGCGATGGCGTGGACATCGCGGTTCTGCCGGGGCGGCGCGATGATTACCGCTTTGCCATGCAGGGCGCGCGGCTTCTGGCGATCCGTGGCCCCGAGGTGCATGCGCTGCGCGCCATCGAGAAGCTTGAATTCGAGGGCGAGGATGGCCGGGTGTACTGGCTGGACCTGCCTGACTAGGCCGCGGAGATCCCCTCGACCAGGGTCTGCGCTCCGCGGGCCGAGGAAAACCCTTCGACGATCCGGGCGCGGCCGGCGGCCGATAGCGCGGTCAGGCGTTCCGGATCAGACGCCAGTTCGCCGATGGCGCCGGCCAGTGTTTCCGGGTCCTTGGGCGGCACGAGAATGCCATCGCGGCCCGGGGTGATGAGTTCGGGCACACCGCCGGCATCGGTACCGATGGTGGGCACGCCCATCGACATCGCCTCCATATAGGCCACGCCCAGCGGTTCGTGCCAGCTCGCCAGCACGAAGAGATGCGCGTGCTGAAGGCGCTCGCGTACCGCGCCTGCGTCGATCGCGCCCAGGAGCGTGGCGTGTTCGCCCAGCCCCAGCCGTTCGAGATCGGCCTGCAATTCGACATGGAACCCATCGCCGCCGGCATCGTCTTCGCCGGCGATTTCAAGCCGCGCGTCGATGCCCGCATCGCGCAAATGGCGCACGGCCTGCATCAGGTCCTGATGGCCCTTCACCACGTTGAGGCGCCCGCAGGAGAAGATGCGCAGCGGGCCACCCGGTTGAGGTGGGGCATAGGGCGCATCGCGGCTGAGAACGTCGGTATCGACGCCCATGGGCTGTAGGTAGAGCCGATCGGGCAGGTCCTGCCCCAGGTCGCGGCGGAGTTCGGCGGTGAGCTTGCGGGTGATGACGGTGCCGAAGGCGGCATGGCGCCATTTGAAGCCCTGGCCGGGGCCGTAATCCGACAACGGCCCGTGCAGGGTAAGCGAATAGTCGAGCCCCCAGATCCGGTTGGCCAGCGCGCAGATCAGCGCCGCGCGCCCGCAGGAATGGGCGTGCACATGGGTGATGCCGCGCGCGCGGGACTCCTGCGCCAGCCGGCGCGCAGCGGGCAGGGAAATCAGCACGTCGCGGGCAAAGGCGCGCGGTTCGCGGCGCAGGTCGCGCCAGAGCGCGGCCAGGGGCAGGCGCGGCAGGGCCAGTGCCGCGTTGCCGGGCGACAGATCGCCCAGATAGATGGTGCGCGCGATCGCCTCGTCCGACCAGTCATGCGAAATTAATCCCGGTGGGGGCGGCCTGGTGCTAAAAAGCGTCACATTGACGCCCATTTTTTCCAGTTCAAGGATCTCGCGCCAGAAGAAAATATGGGTTTGACCCGGGAATTGAGGTATCAGGATGCCAATTTTTGTTGGTTTGGGCACGAAGCGGGCTTTCACTTTGACACTTGATTCCAGCAATCGGGACGCGCCGTGCAGTGGCGCGCTGCGACCCTGCACCGAGAGGGCCGTGCAGGGCAAGCCTTGGCTGGGGGGTGCGTGACATGCCGGGGCTGAGCATCATCATTCCAGCCAGTAACGAAGCAGCACTGATCGGGCGCTGCCTGAAGGCGATCCTGGCCTCGGATCCGAAGCCCGGGGCGGGGTCGGGCTCGATCCCGTTGCCGATGCCGGTCGAGGTGATCGTGGTGGCCAATGGTTGTTCCGACGATACCGCGGGCATGGCGCGTGGTTATGCGCGGGGGTTTGCGGCGATGGGCTGGGATTTCAAGGTGTTGGAGCTGGCCAAGGGCAGCAAGCCCGCGGCGCTGAACGAGGGCGACCGGAACGCGAAATTCCGCTCGCGCGCTTACCTGGATGCCGACGTGGTGGTATCGAAACCGCTTCTGGACCAGGTGGGCCGCGCATTGCGCATCAATCGCCCGGCCTATGTCAGCGGGCGCGTGAACATCGCGCCGCCGCGATCTGCCATTTCAAAGCTTTATGCGCAGACTTACGCGCGCGTGCCGTTCATGACGCAGGGCGTGCCCGGCTGCGGGTTCTTCGCGGTGAACGGCGAAGGGCGGCGGCGCTGGAAGCAATTCCCGAACATCATTTCCGACGACACGTTCGTGCGGCTGCTGTTTTCCCCCAAGGAACGCGTGGCCGTCGCGGCCACCTATGACTGGCCGCTCGTCGAGGGCTGGGCGAACCTGGTGAAGGTGCGCGCGCGGCAGGATGCCGGGGTGCGCGAGGTGCTGGGCACATATCCGCAACTGGCGCGCAACGATGACAAGCCGGCGCTGGGCATCTTGGGCAAGCTGCTCTTGTTCCTGCGCAACCCGCCCAGTTTCGCCGTTTATGCCGGCGTGGCGCTGGCGACGAAACTGAAAGGCGACGAGGGCTGGAGCCGCGGACGATGACCCTTGCCGCGCGCATCCTGGGCGGCGAAAGCGTTCTGGCGCGTGCGGTGCGCAGCGCCGGGCTGACCGTGTTCGGCTTTGGCACGAGCCAGGGCCTGCGGCTCGTCTCGAACCTGATCCTGACGCGGCTGCTGTTTCCCGAGGCGTTCGGGATGATGGCGCTGATCACCGTTTTCCTGATGGGTCTGAACCAGTTCTCCGATGTGGGCGTGACGCCCGCGATCATGCAATCGGAGCGCGGCGACGACAAGGATTTCCTGAACACCGCCTGGACGATCCAGGTGATGCGGGGGTTTAGCCTTTTTGCCGTGGCCTGCGCCATCGCCTATCCGGTGTCGCTGCTTTACGAGGTGCCGGAGCTCGCCGTGATGCTGCCGGTATCGGCGCTGACGCTGATTTTGACCGGGTTCAACCCGACGCGGATGGACACGGCGCAACGGCATTTGCGGGTGGGGCGGCTGACCGCGCTTGATATCTTCAATCAGGTGATCGGGATTCTGGCCGCGATCATCCTTGCCTGGTGGTGGCAATCGGTCTGGGCGCTGGTCATTTCGGGGGTGATCGGGGCGGCGGCGCAGCTGGTGATCTACACGGCGCTTTTGCCCGGGGTGCGGAACCGGTTCCGCTGGGAACGGCGGGCGGCGGATGAGCTGATCAATTTCGGCAAATGGATCTTCCTGAGCACGGTGGCGGGGTTTCTGCTGACGCAGGCCGACAAGCTCCTGATCGGGAAATACCTGCCGCTGGATCAGTTCGGGGTCTACAATATCGGGTTTTTCCTGGCCTCGTTCCCGCTCTTGATGGGGGGCGTCCTGGTGCGTCGGATCCTGATCCCGATCTACCGCGAATGGCCGCCGGGCCAGAGTGCCGAGAATTTCGCGCGGCTGCGCAAGATGCGCTTTGCGGTGTCGGGCGCGCTTCTGATCCTGCTGGCGATCCTGGCGCTGGGCGGGGTGTGGATCGTCGATCTGCTGTATGATCCGCGCTATGCGATGGCGGGCGCGGTGACGGTGGTGATCGCCTGCATGCAGGTGCCGCAGATCATCGCGCTGACCTATGACCAGGCGGCGCTGGCCGCGGGCGACAGCAAGCGGTTCTTCGTTCTCGCGGCGTCGAAGGCGGTGCTGATGGTGATCTGCCTTTATGCCGGGCTGGAACTGGCGGGCCTGTTCGGCGCGCTGATCGGGCAGGGGATCGCGATGCTGGCGGTCTATCCGGTGGTGATCTGGCTGAGCAGGGCGACAGGGGCCTGGGACCGGCTGCATGACGGGGCGCTGGCACTGGCTGGCCTTGCGCTCATTGCGCTGGCCTTCTGGGTGAACGCCGATTCCATTTCTGCCCTGGCGGGGGCAGGCGCGGGCTGAATGTTGCTGAAATATGGCGCTATTGCGCAGGGCCAAGCCAATAAAAATAGCCGAAAACTTGGGAAATCGCCCTAATATGACCTTATTTGTATGTAAGAACCGGTTCCAACTGTCTTGGACCCGGGACGAGTGAATCTTGATGACGCAAAGCGGCGAACCCCTTACGCCCGGCGAGAACGATATCGCGATCGTCGGCATGGCGGCGCATCTTCCGGGTGCGGCGACGATTGGCGAGTATTGGCAAAACCTGCGCGATGGCGTCGAATCCATTCGCAGGCTGAGCGCCGAGGAGATGCGCGAGGCGGGCGTGTCCGAGGCGCTGCTGAACCGTCCCGATTACGTGCCCCATGCCGCGCTTCTGGACCGGTTCGAGTATTTCGACGGCGAGTTTTTCGGGTTCAGCCCCAAGGAAAGCGCGATCCTTGACCCGCAGCACCGGCAGTTCCTGGAAGTGGCCTGGGAGGCGTTCGAGAACGCGGGCCATGTGCCGGAAAACGTCGATGGCCCCATCGGGGTGTTCGCGGGCTGCGGGATGGGCAGCTATTTCTATTTCAACATCTGTTCGAACCCCGACCTGGTGGACCAGGTGGGGATGTTCCTGTTGCGTCACACGGGCAATGACAAGGATTTCCTGTCGACCCGGGTGAGCCACGTGTTCGACCTGAAAGGCCCGTCGATTTCGCTGCAGACGGCCTGTTCCACCTCGCTGGTGGCGACGCACTACGCGGCGCAGGCGCTGCTGAATGGCGAATGCGACATGGCGATCGCGGGCGGCGTGACGATCGAGCTGCCGCAGGGGCATGGCTATGTCTACAAGGAGGGCGAGATCCTGTCGCCCGACGGCCATTGCCACGCGTTCGACGCCCGCGCCGAGGGCACGGTGTTCGGATCGGGTGCGGGTGCGGTGGTGCTGCGCCGGCTGGAGGATGCGATCGCCGATGGCGATCACATCTGGGCTGTGATCAAGGGCAGCGCGGTCAACAATGACGGCGCGGCCAAGGCCGGGTACCTGGCGCCCAGCGTGGACGGGCAGGCGGCCGCCGTGGCCGAGGCGCAGGCGATTGCAGAGGTGCCCGCCGACACGGTGGATTACGTGGAATGCCACGGCACCGGCACCTACCTGGGCGACCCGATCGAGGTGGCCGCCCTGACCGAGGCATTCCGCCGGACCACGAATGAGACCGGGTATTGCCGGATCGGATCGGTGAAAACCAATATCGGCCACCTGGACACGGCTGCCGGGGTGGCGAGCCTGATCAAGACCTCGCTGGCGCTGCATCACAGGCAGATGCCGCCATCGCTGGGATACGAGAGCCCGAACCCGACGATCGATTTCGAGCATTCGCCGTTCCGGGTGAACGACACGCTGACGCCCTGGGGCCGGCGCAAGGGGCCGCGCCGGGCGGGTGTGAACAGCCTGGGCGTGGGCGGCACCAATGCGCATGTGGTGCTGGAGGAAGCGCCCGAGCGCGCGGCCAGCGAAGAAAGCGATTGGCCGTTCCAGTTGCTGGTTCTGTCGGCGCGCTCGAAGGCGGCGCTGGACGAGGGTGCGAAGCGGCTGGCGGCGCATCTGCGCGCCAACCCCGACGAGCCGCTGGCCGATGTCGCCTGGACGCTGAAAGAAGGCCGTCGCGCATTCGAGAAACGCCGCGTTCTGGTGGCGGAGAACGCAGTCCAAGCCGCTGATATGCTGGAAGAAAACGATCCGCGCCGGGTGTTTACCCATGCGGTGGCGGGCGACCGGCCCGATACCGTGTTCATGTTTCCGGGCGGCGGGGCGCAATATGCCGGCATGGCCCGCGATCTGTACGAGACCGAGCCGGTCTTTGCCGAGTGGATGGACCGGGGCCTTGAGGTGCTGCAACCGCGGCTCGACTATGACCTGAAAGCGCTGTGGCTGCCCGAAGAGGGCCAGGAGGCGGCGGCGGACGCGGCGCTGAAGCGCCCGTCGGTGCAACTGCCGCTGATCATGATCACCGAATACGCGCTGGCGCAGCTGTGGATGAGCTGGGGTGTGGCGCCGGACGTGCTGGTTGGCCATTCGATGGGCGAGAACACGGCGGCCTGCCTGGCTGGCGTGATGAGTTTCGAGGATTGCATCGGGTTGGTGCATCTGCGCGGCACGCTCTTTGATACGGTGCCGGCGGGTGGCATGCTGTCGGTCTCATTGCCGGCCGAAGAGTTGAAGGCGCATCTGGGCGATGACCTGGACCTGGCCGGCGTGAATGCGCCGGGGCTGAGCGTGGCCAGTGGCCCACAGGCGGCGCTGGACGACCTGCAGCAACGGCTGGAGGCGCAGGACATCGACTGTCAGCGCATCCAGATCGACATTGCCGCGCATTCCCGGATGCTTGAGCCGATCCTGTCGCGTTTTGGCGATTACCTGCGGGCGATCCCGCTCAATCCGCCGCGGATCCCGTTCATCTCGAACCGGACGGGGCAGGAAATCACGCCCGAACAGGCGACCGACCCCGATTACTGGGTGGCGCATCTGCGCGGCACGGTGCTCTTTGCCGATTGCATCGACCGGCTGAGCGCGCGGCGCGAGCGGATCTACATCGAGATGGGGCCGGGCAAGGCATTGTCTTCGCTTGCCGCCCAGCACCCGGACGTGCATCGCGAGCAGGTGATTTCAGCCCTGCGCCACCCGGATGACCACATGCCGGATGACGAATATTTCATCGCGCAGCTGGGCCGGGTCTGGGCCATGGGCGGCGATTTCGACTGGAGCCAGATCTGGGGCGCGGCGCGGCGCAACCGCGTGGTGCTGCCCGGCCATGCCTTCCAGCGCAAACCCTATTTCATCGAACCCGGCGAGGCGCGCGGCGCCGAGGCGGTGCCGACGCATTTGATGCGCACGGATGTCCTGGAGGACTGGGGCTATGTGCCCGCGTGGAAGCCGGTGGCGGCGGATTGCGACGTGGATGTCAGCACACTGACGGATGCGCCTCGGGAACGCTGGTTGGTCTTTGTCGATGACACCGGGCTGGGCCGGGCGGCGGTGGATCGGCTGCGCGCGGCGGGCCAGGATGTGATGACCGTGCGGGCAGGCGATGCCTTTGGCCCGGATGGCGAGGGCGGTTATGTCCTGAGCCCCGAACGCGGGCGCGAAGGCTATGACGCGCTGATCGCGGCGCTGGGTGCGAAGGACTGGGTGCCGACGCGGATCGCGCATTTCTGGCTGGTGACACGGGGCGAGGAGCATCGCCCCGGATCGTCTTTCTTCCATCGCAACCAGGAACAGGGCTTTTATTCGCTGATGTTCCTGGCGCAGGCGATGGCCGGGGCGGAATGGCCCGGCGTGCATATCACCTGTTTCACCACCGGCGCGGCCCAGGTGAAGGGCGAGACGCTGGAGTATCCGGAGAAGCTGACCATGCAGGGCCCGGCGCGGGTGATCCCGCGTGAATTGCCGGGCGTCACGGTGACAACGCTGGACCTGCAATTGCCCGAGGTTCCGCGCCGGGGCACCGCCGACCTGTCGGAGTTGGCCGAGCGGGTTCTGGAAGAGATATTCGCGAAACCGGCCAGCGCCGTGGCGGCGCTGCGCGGGGCGCGGCGCTATGAACAGGTGTTCCGGCCGAAGGCGCTGGAGGCCGAGGGCGCGGCGCCTGTCGCGCTGCGACAGGAGGGCGTTTACCTGATCACCGGCGGGTTCGGCGGCATCGGGCTGACCCTGGCCGAGCGGCTGGTGCGCGAGAGCCATGCGCGGATCGTGCTGATGGCGCGTACGCCGCTGCCGCCGCGTGACGAATGGGAGGGCTATGCCCGCCGGTTCGGCGCGCATGACGCCACCGCGAGGCGGATTGCCGCGGTCGAAAAGCTGGAATCGCTGGGCGGGCAGGTGATGGTTGTCGCCGCCGACGTGTCGAACGTGGAGGAGATGCGCGGTGCGCTGGAGCAGGTGCAGATGCGCTTTGGCCCGGTCAACGGGGTGATCCATGCCGCCGGCGTCATCGCGGATGAGCCGCTGCTGGCGAAATCGCCGATGACGGTCGAGGACGTGTTCACGCCGAAAATCCATGGCACGCAGGTTCTGGACCAGCTATTCCCGGATGGTTCCCTGGATTTCATGGTGCTGTTTTCATCCTCGTCCACCGTGACGGCGCCGGTGGGGCAGGTCGATTACGTGGCGGCAAACGAATACCTGAACGCCTATGCCAAGTCCCGCGCGGACGACAAGACGCGCGTCGTGGCCATCAACTGGGGCATCTGGGCCGAGGTCGGCATGGCCGCCGATGCGCTGGGCGTGGGGCAGGAGGAGCCCGACCAGAGTGAGCATCAGGTTGATCCGCCGCTTCTGGACGCGGCGACCTTCGACCGTGACGGCAACCGCCTTTTCAAGACCGAGCTGTCCACCGCGCATTGGGTGGTGGGCGAGCATCGCACGGCCGAGAACGAGGCGTTGCTGCCCGGCACCGGCTATCTGGAAATCGCGGCGCAAGCCCTTGAGGCGCAAGGGGAAACCGGGCCGTTCGAGATACGGGACCTATATTTCCTGCGCCCGCTGGATGTCAGCGATCATGCGCCGCGCGAAATGCGGGTGACCCTGCGCCGTGATGATCTGGGATACGCGATGAACGTGCAATCGGCCCGCACCGTGGACGAGCGGCACGGGTTCGAGACCAACGCACAGGCGACGTTGGCGATCCTGCCGATGGCCGCGCCGGATCCGGTGGACCTGGCCACGCTCGAGGCGCGTTGTGGCGCGGAGCGCGAGGCCGAGCCGGGCCGCACGCTGCGCAGCCCGCAGGAGGCGCATCTGAATTTCGGCGCGCATTGGCGGGTTCTGACCCGTACGGCGCTGGGCGACGGGGAAGGCGTGGCCCGGCTGCGCCTGCCCGAGGCGCTGCGCGAGGAGGGCTATCGCCTCTCGCCGGGCCTGATGGACCTGGGCACCGGCTGGGCGATGGAACTGATTGAGGGCTATGAGCCGTCGCATCTATGGGTGCCTGTGTCCTACGGCGCGGTGCGGGTGTTCCGCCCGCTGCCGGGCGAGGTTGTCAGCTGGGTGCGCAACGCGGGCGAAAACCGCGCCGCGGCGGGCGCGGCCAGTTTCGATATCACGATCTGCGACGCGCAGGGCAATGTCTGCGTCGAGGTGCACAATTTCTCGATCCGGCGGATCGAGGCGGACGCGCGTCTGATCCCCGAGCCATCGGCCAGGGACCTGGAATTCCCCGACACGCAGGCCAACCGCCCGCTTTCGCCCGCCGAGGAGCGCCTGCGCCACAACCTGGGCCAGGGCATTCGCCCCGAGGAAGGCGCCGAGGCGTTCCTGCGCGCGCTGGGCATGGGCGCAAGCCAGGTGGTGGTCTCCTCGCTCGACCTGCATGACCTGATCCGCCAGGCCGCCGATACCGGCGCCGAGGAGGGCGAGGCGCAGACCTTCCAGCGGCCGGATCTGGACAATGATTACGTGCCGCCCGAGGGGGCGATCGAGCAGAAGCTGGCGCAGTTCTGGAGCGCGCTTCTGGGCGTGGAACAGGTGGGCGCCGAGGACAATTTCTTTGATCTGGGCGGGCATTCCCTGATCGCCGTGCGGCTCTTTGCGCAGGTGAAGAAAACCTGGGACGTGGATTTCCCGATCTCGGTGCTGTTCGAGGCGCCGACCATTCGCAAATGTGCGGAAATGATCGCCGCCGAAGGGGTCAGCGCCGAGAGCGAAGGTGGTGCCCCGGCCGGCGACGTGCCGAAAAGCCCGGAACGGCGGTTCACCCATATCGTGCCGATGCATGCCGGTGAAGGCGGGCCGCGGCGGCCCTTCTTCCTGGTGGCGGGGATGTTCGGCAACGTGCTGAACCTGCGGCACCTGGCGCATCTGTTGGGCACCGATCGTCCCTTCTATGGCCTGCAGGCCCGTGGCCTTTACGGCGAAGACGAACCGCACCGCACCATCCCCGAGGCCGCGCGCGATTACCTGGTTGAGATCCGCCAGGTGCAACCCAAGGGGCCCTATATGCTGGGCGGGTTTTCCGGCGGCGGCATCATCGCCTATGAAATCGCCCAGCAGCTGAAGGCGGCGGGCGACGAGGTGGCGATGCTGGTGATGCTGGACACGCCGCTGCCGCAGCGCCGCCCGCTGAGCGGCGGGGACCGGCTGCGCATCCAGCTGCAGGAATTGAAGGCGGGCGGCTTTGCCTATCCGTTCACATGGCTGGCGCGCCGCGTCCGCTGGGAAATTGAGAAACGCCGCGCGCCGGTGGCCGCGCCCGCCGAGGCCACCGAGACCGCGTTCCACAACACCGCGATCGAACAGGCCTTCCTGGGCGCGGTGGCGCAATACGAGCTGAAACCCTGGGATGGGCCGCTGGCGCTGTTCCGGCCGCCGCTTGTGGGCAAGTGGCAGGTGGGCGAGGGCCGCTGGGTCAACTCGGAGCGCGCCTATGTCACCCATGACAACGACTGGACGCCATATGCGCCGCTGGTCGAGGTGGTCGAGGTGCCGGGCGATCACGATTCCATGGTGCTGGAGCCCAATGTGCGGGTTCTGGCCGCGCGGATGAAACGCGCGATCGAGGATGCCGAGAACCCGGCGGCGCGGGCCGCGCGGGTGGCAGCACTTCCGCTGAAGCCGCATGCGGCGGAGTAGGGTATGGCACGGGTTCTGACCATCATCCTGAACTATCGCACCGCCGCGATGACGCTGGAGGCGGCCGAGGCCGCGCTGCGCGAGATGGAGGGGATCGAGGGCGAGCTGGTGATCGTCGACAATGACAGCGGTGACGGGTCGTTCGAAACCTTGCAGCAGGGCGTAGCACAGAAGGGCTGGGCCGAGACCGACAAGAAGGTGCGGGTGCTGCAATCGGGGCGCAATGGCGGGTTCGGCGCAGGGATGAATTTCGGCATCCGTGCGGGAATGAGTGACGGCACGACACCCGATTTCTACTATATCCTGAACTCCGACGCCTTTCCCGACGACGGCGCGATCCGCCACCTTCTGGACTATCTGGAGCGTCATCCCAAGGTCGGGTTCGCGGGCAGCTATATACATGGGCCGGAACAGGACACGCATGTCACTGCTTTCCGCTTTCCCGGGGTGCTGAGCGAGTTGGAAGGCGCGATCCGGTTCGGTCCGGTGACGCGGATGCTGGCCGATCACGTGGTGCCGCTGCCGGTGCCCGATCAGAGCGGCGCGGTCGACTGGCTGGCAGGCGCCAGCATGATGATGCGGGCCGGGGTGCTGGATGAGATCGGGCTCTTCGACGAGACGTTTTTCCTCTATTTCGAAGAAACCGACCTGTGCCGCCGCGCCGCGCTGGCGGGCTGGCCCACGCATTACGTGGTGGAAAGCCGGGTCACGCATATCGGTTCGGTCAGCACGGGCATGAAGGCCTGGGACCGGATTCCGGAATACTGGCTGAACAGCCGGTGGCACTACTTCGTGAAGAACCACGGGCGCGCCTATGCCGCGCTGGCGACGCTGGCGCATGTGGCGGGGGGCCTGTTCTATCGCCTGCGGTCGCTGCTGCAGCGGCGCGGGCTGGTCGATCCGCCGCATTTCCTGCGGCACCTGATCGCCCACGACCTGAAGGCACTTTTTGCCGCGCCGGGGGCACGCGGCGGCAAACCGGGCGGCAAGGCCGCCCTGCGGGAAGGAAAATCGTGATGTCTGCGCAAACCATGATCGTCATCGGCAACGAAAGCCTGGCCATCCAGTGCAGCGAAAAGCTGCTTGAGGCCGGTCACCGGCTGGCGGCGGTGGTGACACGCAACCCCGACATCGCGGGCTGGGCCGAGGGCCGCGGCCTACCGGTGATCGCGCCCGGCGCGGGGCTGGCCGAACGGCTGGCCGATCGGCCGCATGACTGGCTCTTGTCGATTGCCAATCTCGACATGCTGCCCGATGCGGTTCTGGCCCTGCCGAAACGCGGGGCAGTGAATTTCCACGATGGCCCGCTGCCCGCCTATGCCGGGCTGAACGCGCCGGTTTGGGCGCAGATGAACGGGGAGCGGAAGCACGGCATCACCTGGCACATGATCGAGGCCAAGGCCGACACCGGCGGGATCATCGAGCAGGTGATGTTCGACATCACCGAGGCCGATACCGCGCTGACGTTGAACACCAAGTGCTACGAGGCCGCCATCGGCTCGTTCGGGGCGGTGCTGGAGAAGCTGTCGCGCGCCGAGGTGCCGGTGACGGGGCAGGACCTGGGCCAGCGCAGCTATTTCGGCCGGCTGAAACGGCCCGAAGCAGCCGCAAGGATCGATTTCGCCAAACCCGCGGACGAGATCCTGCGCATGGTGCGCGCGCTGGATCACGGGCCTTACTGGAACCCGCTGAGCGCGCCCAAGATCGAGGCGGGCGGGCAGGTTCTGCTGGTCTCAGGCGCGCGCATCCCGCGCGAGCCCGCGCCGCAGGCGGTGCCGGGCACGGTGCTGGATGTGGACGACAGCGCCATTCGCGTGGCGACGGCGACGGTGCCGGTGGTCTTGCAGGGCGTAACGGCGATCTGCGGCGGCGACGTGGTGCTGCCCGCGCTGGTGGCCGAAGGCGATGTGCTGGCCTCGCCTGACGAAGAGACGCGCGCGCGGCTGGACAAGGCAATGGCCCAGGCGGCGCGCGGCGATGAACTTTGGCGCGCGCGCCTGCGTGCGCTGGCGCCGGCCGAGATCGCGGGCGGTGGCGCACAGGGCGCGGCGGGCCAGGTGCCGCTGGCCACCGGGCTGCAGGGCGACGCGGTTCTGACACTCGCGGCCGGTCTGGCCGCCGCGCTGGCCGAACATGGCGTGGCCGACCTGGCCTATGCCGCGCCCGGCGCGGAACCGGCCCCGGGCTATGCCAGCCGCTGGGTGCCGTTAAGGGCGGGCGACGAACTGGAAAAAGCACGCGAATTCCCGTGCTTCGCGCTGGATCTTCAGGCGCGTGACCGCGATATCGGCCTGATCCAAATGCCGCAGATCGGGCTGGCCGACAATGGTGGTCTGATCGACGGCACGGCCCTGACGATCACGCCCGAGGCGATCCACTATGATGGCCGCCGGGCCAGCGAGGCGCTGGCGCTGTTGTGGGCGAAGCGTCTGGAACACCTGGCCGGGATCGACGGCGCGGCCCATATGGCGCCCGCCGATCTGCCGGTACTACCCGAAGCCGAGCGCGAGCTGGTGCTGAACGGCTGGAACGCCACGGAAACCGCCTATGACCCCGCGCTTTGCATCCACCAGGCGTTCGAGGCGCAGGTGGCACGCACGCCCGCGGCGACCGCGCTGGTCTTCGAAGGCGAAAGCCTGAGCTATGCCGAGCTGAATGCGCGGGCCAACCGCGTGGCGCATGTGCTGCGGGATATGGGCGTGACACCCGGCACGTTGGTGGGGCTGGCGACCGAACGTTCCGCCCATCTGCTGGTGGGGGCGCTGGGTATCCTGAAGGCGGGGGGCGCCTATGTGCCGCTCGATCCGAATTACCCCGCCGATCGCATCAAGCTTTATGTCGAGGACAGCGGCGCCCCGGTGATCGTGACCACGCAGGCCATTGCCGGGCAACTGCCCGAGGGGCGCGCGGCGCGGCTGGTGCTGGATGCCGATCCGCGGCTGGCCAAGGCGCCCGAAGACAATGTTGCAAGCGGCGTGCGCGGCGAGGACCTGGCCTATCTGATCTATACCTCCGGCTCGACCGGCAAGCCCAAGGGCGTGATGGTCGAACATCGAAATGTGTCGAATTTCTTTACCGGCATGGACGGGCGTATCCCGCACGAGGATGGCAGCGTCTGGCTGGCCGTCACCTCGCTTTCCTTCGATATCTCGGTGCTCGAGCTCTTCTGGACGCTGGCGCGCGGGTTCAAGCTGGTCTTGTCGGGCGACGAAAACCGCACGCTGGTCAGCCAGGGCCGGATCGCGATGACCGGCAAGGGCATGGAGTTTGGGCTGTTCTACTGGGGCAATGATGACGGCCCGGGCAAGCAGAAATACCGGATGCTGCTGGAAGGCGCGAAATTCGCTGATGCCAACGGGTTTTCCGCGGTCTGGACGCCCGAGCGGCATTTCGCGGCCTTCGGCGGGCCCTATCCGAACCCGGCGGTGACCGGCGCCGCGGTGGCGGCGGTGACGCAGAATATTTCCGTGCGCTCAGGCTCTTGCGTGGCGCCGCTGCACCATCCGCTGCGCATCGCCGAGGACTGGGCGGTGATCGACAATCTGACCGAGGGGCGCGCGGGGCTGGGCATCGCCAGCGGCTGGCAGCCCGATGATTTCGTCCTGCGCCCGGAAAACGCGCCGCCCAACAACAAGACGGCGATGTTCGACACGATCGAAAAGCTGCGCGCGCTCTGGCGCGGCGAGACGGTGGAATTTCCCAACGGCAGTGGCAAGGACTGCGCGGTGCTGACCCAGCCGCGCCCGGTGTCGAAGGAACTGCCGATCTGGCTGACCATCGCGGGCAATCCGCAGACCTGGAAAGAGGCGGGCGAGATCGGGGCCAACGTGCTGACCCACCTGCTGGGCCAGTCGATCGACGAGGTGGGCGAGAAGATCGGGATCTACCACCAGGCGCTGCGCGACAACGGGCATGACCCCGAGGATTTCAACGTCACGCTGATGCTGCACACCTATGTGGACGAGACGCGCGAAAAGGCGCGCGACATCGCCCGCGGACCGATGAAGGATTACCTGGGTGCGGCGGCGGTGCTGATCAAGCAATATGCCTGGACCTTCCCGGCCTTCAAACGGCCCAAGGGCGTGGACAACCCGTTCGAGCTGGACCTCGACACGCTGACCGAGGAGGACCTGGAGGGGATCCTCGAGTTCGCCTTCCTGCGCTATTTCGAGGATTCCGGCCTGTTCGGCACGGTCGAGGATTGCCTGGATCGGGTCGAACAACTCAAACGGATCGGGGTGACCGAGATCGGCTGCCTGATCGATTATGGCATCGAGCCGGACCTGGTGCTTGAAAGCCTGCCGCGCCTGGCCGAGGTGCACCGGCGCGCGAACCTGGCAGAGGGCATGGCCGAGGATGATTTCTCTATCGCGGCGCAGATCGTGCGCCACGGCGTCAGCCACCTGCAATGCACCCCCAGCCTGGCCCGGATGATCGCGATGAACGAGGAATCGCGCATGGCGCTGGGCCGGGTGAAACACCTGATGATCGGGGGCGAGGCGCTGCCGGGCAACCTGGTGGAAGATTTCAGCCGGGTCACCGATGCCAGAATCGAGAACATGTATGGCCCGACCGAAACGACGATCTGGTCGACCACGGAAACCGCCGGGCCGGGCGAAGGAGTGGTCAATATCGGCACGCCGATCGCCAACACGCAGGTCTATGTTCTGGACGCGGACATGCAGCCTGTGCCGGTGGGCGTGCCCGGCGAGCTGTTTATCGGCGGTGCCGGCGTGACGCGCGGATACTGGCAGCGCGCGGCGCTGACGGCAGAGCGGTTCGTCGAGAACCCCTATCATGGGGGCCGGATGTATCGCACCGGCGACCTGGTGCGCTGGCGCGCCGATGGCAAGCTGGATTTCCTGGGCCGGGCCGACCACCAGGTGAAGCTGCGCGGCTATCGGATCGAGCTGGGCGAGATCGAAACCCGCCTGCACGAACAGCCCGGCATCCGTCAGGCTGTGGTGATGGCGCGCGAAGACACGCCCGGCGATGTGCGGCTGGTGGCCTACCTGCTGTCGGACCGTGCGCCCGATGAGGCCGCGCTGAAGGCGACGCTGGGCCGCGACCTGCCCGACTTCATGGTGCCTAGCCATTTCGTGCGGCTGGAGGACTTTCCACTGACGCCGAACAAGAAGGTCGACCGCAAGGCGCTGCCGGCGCCGATGCAGGTGGCGCCGACGCGCGCGGCGGCGGCCCCAGTGGGGCAGACCGGCGACAGCATCGAGGCACAGATCGCTGCCGTTTGGGCCCATGTTCTGGGGGTTGACGGGATCGGCGCGCGCGACAGTTTCTTTGACCTGGGCGGGCATTCGCTGCTGGCGGTGCAGGCGCACCGCGAGATCCGCGAGCGCTGTGCGGTGCCGCGGCTGGCGATCACCGATATCTTCCGCTTCCCGACGCTGGAGGGGTTGGCCGCGCGGGTGCGCGAACTGGCCGGGGCCGGGGGCGCGGAGACGCGCCCGGCGGCCGCACCCGGACCGGACGCCGCAGCAGCGCAGGCGCCACGCGACGATACCATGTCGCGACGCCGTGAAATGCGCGCCAGGCGCCGGATGGCGAGGACCTGAACATGGCGCTTGATAGCGGAGTCCTAGACCAGCTCGAGGCCGCGCTTGGCGCGGTCCTGCCCGGCGAGGTTGCCGTCGCGGTCGAGGATCCGTCGGCGGGCGATGCCGGCCTTTTTGCCGCCGAGGCCGCCGCGGTGGCCCGCGCGGTGCCCAAACGCCGGGCCGAGTTTGCCGCCGGGCGGCGCGCCGCGCACCGGGCGATGGAGGCGCTGGGCCACCTGGCCGCGCCGGTGACGATGGAGGCCAACCGGGCGCCGGTCTGGCCGGACGGGCTGATCGGGTCGATTTCGCATTGCAATGGCGGCTGTGCCGCCCTGGTGGCGCGGGGGGCGGATCTGCGCGCCGTGGCCATCGACCTGGAAGACAATACCAACCTGCCGCGCGAGGTGTTGCCGATGGTCTGTCTGCCGGCCGAACGGGCGTGGATCGACCGTCTCGCCCCGGAGCGCCGGATGTGGGCGGCGCGGCTGATATTTTCCGCCAAGGAATGCGCCTACAAACTGCAGTTCCCGATTACCAGAAAAATGTTGGATTTCGCGGATTTGCAGGTGGATATCGACCTTCCCGGCCGGCGATTCCGGGCCCGTTTCCTGGATCACCAGGCGCCGTTTTGCGCCGGAGAGACGCTGGACGGGCAGATCGACTGGCACGGCACGATCATCCATAGCGTGATGATCCTGCGGTAATACTTTCATAAAAAACAATAAAATGAGTTTTCCACAGGCGATTTCTCTGTCGCCTGGGCGGAAACGCAGTGTTTCTGGCTAATTTGTGAAAACCATGGCGAAAATGGGGCAGATCGCCTAAGTTAGGACACATATCCGCCGAGGCAGAGCTGGCTGCCCGTGCGAACCTGATACGCACGCGGGTATCGAACTTTTCAGCCAAATTCCTGCGGGGGCAGGGAATTTCGCCAAGGTTACGGAGTTTGGACGATGAGCCAGATTCAGTCGGTTGGAGATTTCCTGAACATGGTGCGCCGGCGCGCCATGCTGATCATCGCTGTGGTGATGCTGGGCAGCGCCTTTTCCGTCTGGTGGACGCTGAACCAGCCGCGCGTTTACGAGGCGACCGCGGTGGCGCAGATCGAAACGCCCACGATCAATGATCCGGCCGCCAGCCCGACCGGGGGAACCACCATCGACCACCGCCTGCGTCTGCTGGAACAGCAACTGATGGCGCGCGACAACCTGATCGGCCTGATTGACGGCTTCCGCCTGTTCAGTGAAACCGACCTGTCGCTGAGCCTGAAGGTGGCGCAGCTGCGCGAATCCGTGAGAATCACCCAGATCACCGATCCGACCGCGGCTTTCGGTGCGCAGCGCGTGCCCACGGGCATGATGATTTCCGTCACCCATCCCAATCCTGAAACCGCGGCGGCGGTTGCCAATGAATTCCTGTCGCAGCTGGTCAGCCTGAACCGTGAGCGGCGCTCGAGCGTGGCGCTGCAGAACCTCGAGTTCTACCAGTCCGAAGCGCAGCGGGTCGAAGCCGAGATGGCGGCGCTGGAAGCGCGGCTCGCGGCGTTCAAGGAACAGAACTCGGCCTACCTGCCGGCGGGCATCACGGCGCAGCGCGATGAAATGGGCACGCTGCGCAGCACGCTTCTGGATATCGAGCAACAGCTGATCGAGCTGGAGGCGACGCGCACGCGCCAGCGCGCCGAGGTGATCGAGCGTCAGGGCGCCCTGCTGGAAGAGCAGCGCGCCCTGATCAACACGCGGATCGCCGAGATCGAGGATGCGATTGCCAGTGCGCCGGAAATTGATCGTCAGTTCGGCGTTCTGACGCGGCAGTTGGAACAGCTGCAGGATGAATACAGCGTCATCACCCGCCGCGCGACCGAGGCCGAGATGGGCCAGGTGCTGGAAAGCCAGCAGCAGTTCGAGCGGATCGAGGTGCTGGAAAGCGCGCTGGTTCCCGAGAACCCTGTTTCAGGCAGCCGCAAGAAAAAGGCCGCGATGGGCGCGGCCTTGAGCGGTGTCCTGGGTCTCGGCCTGGCGTTCCTGCTGGAAATGATGAACCCGGTCATTCGCACCCGGGCGCAGCTGGAGCGCGAACTGAACGTGAAGGCCGTCGTTGCCATCCCCAACCTGACGACGCCTCAGAAACGCCGCCGCCGGTGGTTGATCACCATCGCGGTCCTGGTGGCGCTGGTGGCACTGGCCTCGGCCGGGTGGCAGTTGATCCGGGATTTCGCCGGGGCATTGTTGCAGGGGGTAGCGCGCAGGGCCACCGGGGCCTGACCGGGCGCCGTGGCGCCCCAGCCTAGTAGCCGTAGGTGTAGCCGCGCGAATCCTCGCCCTCGGCCTGGTTCAGGACCACGCCCAGGAGTGGTACGTCATCTCCCAGCCGACGCATGACCTCGCGCACCTCCTCGGCCCGGGTCAATCCACCGCCGACGACCATCAGCACCCCGTCGAACTGCCCCTTGAAGGCGATGACGTCGTCGAAGGCCAGGGCCGGGGGCAGGTCGTAAAGCACGATGTCGGGGTCAAGCTCGTCCATCATCCGTTCCAGCACGCTGGCTGTCATCGGGTCCTGCAACAGCTCGGCTGCATAAGGTTCGACCCGGTCATTCATGGCGACGGCGAGGTTCGAACCGATATTGAGGGCGTTGCGGCCGAGGCGCTTGAAATGGTCTGTGACCGGAACGCTGCCCTGCAGGAAATCACCCATGCTGCCCACGTCGGACGCGCCCAGCACATTGGCCAGCGACGGGTTGCGCATGTCCATGTCCATCAGCATCGTGCGGTTGTTTTCATAGCGCGACAGCGAAATGGCCAGGTTTGTCGCGGTGAAGGTCTTGCCGCAATCGCGCGTGGGCGAGGTGATGGCCACGCGGCGCCAGTTATTCTCGAGAAGGGTCTGCACCAGCCGGGTGCGCAACACGTCGAAAGCGCCGTGCGCGGGATCATGGCGGCTGGCGGTGATGATCAGGTTGCGTTCCAGGTGGCGCGCATCCACCGGGATCGAAGCCAGCCTGTCCCAGCCGTGGCCCGGCATCGGGGTGTCCTCGTCAAAGGGCGAGGGCATGTCCTCGGCAACGGCTTGAGGTTCCGGTGCGGGTTCAGCTTCGGCAATCGACTGGGGCTCATGCTCCGGTGCTGCGGGTGTCTCGATCTCGGCCGGGGTTTCCGGCTCGGCAGCGGGTTCCGCCATCTCGCGAGACATGTCCAAGCCGGATTCCGCCGGGAAAACGTCGCCGATAGCGTCCGGCGCGGTGGGATGGGCCGGGGCGTGGCGCGGCTCTTCAGCATAGTCGAAGGCGGGTTCTGCCTCTTCATCGTCCAGAAGCGAGTCCGCCTCGTCATCGAAGGCGTCCGTCGTCCACAGCGCGTCGGGGCTCTCCGGCACAAGGGCCGCGTTTTCGGCTTCGATCTCTGCCGCGGCTTCTTCGTCGGCGGTGACGTGGGGCACGCCGACCAGTTGGCGCAAGTGTGTAACGGTCTCGTCGATGCTGGAGGCCTCGGCGATTTCGGCGATCAGGCGGTCTCGTTCGGCCGGGTCCAGACGGCGGCGCGACTTGCGCGTCAGGGGTTGGTTGTCAGACATGGCCGCCCCCCGAACCGGAGAGCGCCCGCCGACCGACCTGCATCGCTCTGCTGTTGCCGTTCACGTCTTTGTCCTGCCTTGCTCCGACACAGGCCCTACATAGGGGCGCGCCGGGGTTCTTGCCCGTATTTTGTCCCCTTGAAGCAGAAAAATGGGGCCAAAATAGGACGATTGTCCATTATTTCGCATCAGAACCCCATCAGGTTGGCGCGGGTAATCGCCGCGTCGATGAACCGCGCGCGGTCGGTTTCGGGCTGCCAGCCCAGCACGGTCTTGGGGCGGGCATTCTCGAAGGGCGAGAAATGCGCGCGGCTTTTCCAGTCTTTGAGCGACGGGCGCGACAGGCCCTTGCGGCGCAGGACGCGAGTTTTGAGGAAGAATTTCACCGCGTCGGCCGCGAAAAAGGCCCAGAGCGGCCCGGGCGAAACGCGGATGCGTGCCCCGAGCGCATCATGGATCGCATCGAAGTAGCCGCGGGCCGAGAGCATTGGTTCGCCCACCAGGTTGAAGCTCTGGCCGGCGGCCTCTTCGACCTCGATCATGCGCACCAGGCCATCGGCGCAGTCCCCGATCAGAACGAAAGGCAGGATGTTGCGGCCATGGCCCCAGATCTTCACCGCCCCCGCGCCGTGCCAGCGGCCAATGCCCCAGTGCTGCAGGGGGCCGCCTTCGCCCACCACGATGCCGGGCCGGGCGACGACGATCTCGATCCCGTCGCCGTTCATCTCCATCAGCCGGCGTTCGCATTCCGCCTTGGAGCGGGCATAGATGTTGCGTTCTTCCAGATCGCCGAAATCGGTATCTTCGGTGATGGTCTGACCCGGATCCGACATGTCGTAGGAGGCGATGGTGCCGGTATAGACGAGCCGTTCCACGCCCGCATCGCGCGCGGCCCGGGCGATGCGCAGGCTCACGCCGACATCGTTCTCCAGCGCGGCCTCCCAGGTTTTGTCCATTGATTTCGCAAGGTTGTAGACGTGCTTGATGCCGGTCATGGCCTCGCGCAGGGCATCTTCGTCGTAGAGCGAGGCGCCCACGGTTTCGACGTGGTTGGCGATGTCGTCGAACGGGCCGGTGCGCCCGCGCGACAGCACCCGCACATCATGGCCGCGCGCCACCAATGCGCGTGTCAGCGCCCGGCCAATGAAGCCGGTGCCGCCGATCACCATCACGTCGGGTTTGGGCGTTCCCTTGGGTTTTTTCAACGGCGGATCGGGCCGCAGATGAGCGAGCGTGGCGTCGATCCCCTCCATCACCTGCACCACGCTTTCGCCGGAAAACCGTGCATCCACCGGCCGGTTTTCGGCGATCGCGCCATAAACCGCCGCGCACAGCCCCCGAAACGATTGACCATAGGGCGATTTCTGGTTGAGCGAGGTGAGTTGCACCGCGGCGTTGCGCACCCCTTCGCGCAGATGCGCCCAGCCTTGCCCCAGTTCGGCGCGCAGCGGGTTCAGCACCAGGTCCGAGGTGTTGGGCGCGGCGATGGTCAGCGTGTCGTTGGCATAATCCAGCCGCGCCATCCCCGAAGAGCCGCGCAGCACCACCGAGCGGTCATCATGCGTTTCCACCAGGCTGAGTGTAATCAGCACGTCGACATCGCCGGCGAGCGCCGTGACGCGCCAGGATTGCGGCCTCGTGCCGCCGCCGGGCAGGGCGATTTCCTTGGCGGTTTCCAGGTGCAGGATTTCCGCCGGGCCGAAGAGATCGGTCATGAAGGCGTAAAGATGCGGCCCGAGCTCCAGCAGGAGGTTGCGGCTCTCGCGCATCAGCCAGATGCCATAGGGCCCGGCGCGCAAGGGGCCCAGCGGGAAGGCCCAGGTGATCTCGGCGGTCGAAACCCGGCCCAGCCGGCCCCGGGCCAGCGCGGTTTTCAGCCGCTGGTAGGCGGGAATGCCCAGGAAATTGTGCCCGGCGGCGAAGGTGACGCCGCGCGCCTGCGCGGCCTCGGCCATCTCGCGGGTTTCGGCAGCACTCATAGCGACGGGTTTTTCCACGACCACGTGCAGACCGGCCGCGATGCATTGCAGGGCCAGCGCGTGGTGCAGGTTGGGCGGCGTCAGGATATGCACCGCATCCACTACGTCGGCGGCCAGCATGTCCCCGAGATCGGTAAAGGCCTGAAGGCCATAGGCAGCGGCAAAACCTTCGGCGGCGCTGGCCGAGGCATCGCAGACGGCGGTGAGCGCCGCGCCCTTGGTGGCGCGCAGGGCGTCGGCGTGCCAGCTTGCGATATAGCCCGCGCCGATGATGCCAACCCGTGTCTTTGCCATTGTCAGATCCTTACTTGTACTCGATGATTTCCATGTCCCAGCCGCGCCGCTTGCGCTTCCAGTAGCGCATCGTGCCAACCAGGTTCGGGAACTTGGACAGGAACAGAAGCACCGAATGGTGGAGCGAATTCTTCAGCGGCAGGCCGGTTCTGCGCAGGCCCCTGACGGTTCGGACATAGGACAGCGCGTAAAGTCCCAGCACGACGAGCAGCAGGGGCAGCGACATCACGGCGCCGACGATGAAGAGAAACGGCAGCACCGCGCCGTAGAGCCAAACGCGGCGGCGTTCCTTGATGAAGTGGGTGGGATGGAGATCGCCCACCTGGGCAAAGCCGTGGCCCGAGCGGATCGCGCGCTGCCACCATTGGCCGAAGGAGAACATCGCCGCGTCGTGATGGGTCATTGGGATGGGCAGGCGGTGCACGCGAAAACCCGCCTTGCGCACCCGCACGCACAGCTCGTCATCCTCGGCCGCGATGACCTTGGGATTGAAGCCGCCGAGGCGAGCAAAGAGGTCGCGCCGCACCATCATGTCGCCGCCGCAGGCCTCGATATCGCCGGCGGGGCGATGCCATTCATAGTCGCACATCTCGTTGTAAACACTGGCTTTCGGGTCGATCTCGGCGCGCCAGCCGGTGATGATGCCGATATCCGGCGTGTCGTCCAGCGCCTTGGCGGCATGGGTCAGCCAGCCGGGTTCCAGCGTGCAGTCGCCATCGACGAACTGCACGTAGTCGGGGGGCTCGGCATCCGCCGTCAGCGCGGCAAAGCCCGCGTTGCGCGCCCGCGCCGCCGTAAAGGGCTCGGTGGTGTCGAGCTCGACCACCTCGGCGCCCGCCTTGCGGGCCTCTTCGACCGAGCCATCGGTCGAGCCCGAGTCGACATAGACGAGGCGCGCGGCCTCGCCCTGCATCGAGGCAAGGCAGTTGATCAGCCGCTGGCCTTCGTTGCGCCCGATCACGACGGCGCCGATGGTCGAGGGGGTGCGCGTCATGACAGGGGCTCCGGTCGCTTGGGCGGGCGAGGCGCGCCAGGGGTGGAATAGGCGGCAAAAAGCGCGGCAAGGCGGGCCGCCTCGATCCGGCTGTCGAAATCGTGGCGCACGGTTTCGCGGCCCTCGGCGCCCATCGCCTCGGCGGTTTCCGGGTCATCCAGCACGGCCTCGATCGCGTGGGCCAGCGCCAGTTCATCGCCCGGCGGGCAGAGATAGCCGTTGACGCCATGTTCGACCAGTTCGGGAATGCCGGCGATCTGGGTGGTGACGACCGGCACGCCGGCGGCCAGCGCCTCCATCAGCACCACGGGCAGGCCTTCGGCGAAACTGGGCAGCACCAGCAGATCGGTCTCGGCCAGCATCGCGGCCACCTCGGATTGCGAGCGGTAGCCCATGAAATCGACCTGTTGGTCGATCCCCTTGTCGCGCGCCATCCGTTCCAGCGCCGCGCGATCCGGGCCATCGCCGATGATGGCAAGGCTGAGGGTTTCGTGACGCAGATGTTCCAGCGCCTCGAAGAGCACCGGCAGGCCCTTGACCGCCGCCAGCCGCCCGACGAACAGCACCTGGTGCCCGCGTGCGCGGGGGGCGGGCGCATAGCGTGCAGGATCGACGCCGCAATGCACGATATGCAGCTTATCCCATTGATCTGTATCCGAAAATGCCATTGCTTGGCTGCGGCAGAATTCGGAAATACACGACACGAAAACTGCCCGGCGGATCTTTTCGTCCAACCGCCAGTGGATCGGCTCGAAAAAGATGTCGGGCCCGTGCAGGGTGAAGGAATAGGGAATGCCCGAGATCTCGGAGGCGAGCATGGCGACGGTGCAGCTCGACTTGGCGATATGATTGTGCAAATGGGTCACGCCTTCGCGCGCCATGTGACGGGCCAGCACCCCGCCCTCGGCGAAATAGATCATATGGTAGAGCCATGCGCGCAGCCCGCCTGGCGCGGTGCGCCCGGCCAGCGCCAGTGCGCGCAGCCAGCGCCCGGGCCGCCGCGCGATCCAGCCCAGATGCGCACCCGCCAGGCGTAGCGGGTTTTTCGCGGCTTCCAGCACGTGAAAGGTGCGCGCGGCTTCCTGGCGCTGCTCTTCGCCGACGTGATGTTCCGGGCCGGTGCGGCGGATCGAGCAGGTCTCGACCATTACGCCGGCCTCGCGCAGGCCCGCCACCTCGCGCTGGATGAAGGTATCGGTGGCGCGGGGGTATTCGCCGGTCAGATAGGCGATCTTCATGCTCATGCCGGCCCCCTCAGCGCATGGCGCATCGCGTTTTCGAAGGGTTGCGCCGAGTGCCATTTCAATTCGGCCCGGGCGCGGGCGTTGGAATATGTGGCGGGCCGCATGCGCGCGCGCAGCGGCCCCGGGCGCAGAAGGCCGGGCATGCGGCGCGCCAGACCGGGAAAGCGGGTGAAAAGCCCGGCCAACCGGTCGAAGAGCCGCCAGCCCACCGGCACGATCAGGCCCGGCGCGGTGCGGCCCAGGGCCAGAAGAAAGCGTTCGCGGTCGGGCAGATCGTCATCGACCAGGTTCACCGCCCGCATGCCACGCACCGGTGGCGGCGTTTCGGCCGCGCGCACCAGCGCCTCGGCGCAACCGGCAACCGAGATCAGCGGAATCTGCCCCTCGCGCCCCAGCCGCAGCAGGACGGGGCCGATTTTCGGGCCCAGATGAGCGTTCCACACGCGACCCGGCCCATAGACCGCCCCGGGCCGCGCGATCCAGCCCGAGAGGCCCGAGCCGCGCACCGCCGCCTCCTGCGCCAGTTTGGCGCGGGTGTAGGCGTCTCGGCCTTCGGGAAATTCCTCAAGCGGGGTGTTTTCGTCGATCGTGGCCATCTCGGGCAGGGCGTCGGGCGCGTAAACGGCGATCGAGCTGACCAGCACCAGCCGCGGCTGGGGCTTTGCCGCCTTGAGTGCACGCACCAGCGCGCGGGTGGGGGCCACGGTATCGCGCTGCATCGCCGCGTCATCGCCGCCCATCGCGGCGGCGCAGTGGATCACCGCATCCACGCCCCGCAGCGCGTTGTCCAACGCGCCGGCGTCGTCGGCCAGGTCGAAGGCGATGCATTCCAACCCGTCGATGCCGCCAAAGTCCGAACAGTTCCGGCGCACCAGCGCGCGTACGCCGTGGCCGCGCGCCAGCGCGGTTTCGACCACCTCGCGCCCGATGAAGCCGCCCGCGCCGGTGACAAGGATCGTCAGCGCGCCCATGGCATCGGCTCCGGCTTGTCGCAGCGGGTTTCGATCTCGACCGCGCCTTGCGTGCCTGCATTCTGGATCGCCAGCGTGACCTCGGTCAGGTGCAGCGCGAAATCCCCGGCAAGGCGGCTTGGGCGGCCGGCGGCGATCGCCGCGCACATCTCGGCCGGGCCAAGGGCGAAGTTCATCGCTGCCGCGCCACGGCGTTTCACCTTGGGGTGGGTGGGGCCCGTGGGCCTGATCCGGCGGCCGATGGGATGTTCCAGCAACCGGCGGCGCAGGCGCAGGCGGCGGTGGAATTTCACAGCCGCCGCGTTGTTCCACGCCTCGTTCACGGCCAGTACGCCCGCGTCACCGATCACCCGGATGCGGTGATCATGCGGCGCGGCGATGGAGCAGGTCAGCCGCGCGGGCGGGCCATCCTCGAAAAACAGCGTCGCGACCGAGAAATCGGGCGCGCCGCCTGTCACGCCCAGCTTGTCGGGCAGCAGTTCGGCACTGGCGGCAATCACCCGGTGGACGGGACCGAACATGTTGATCAGCCAGCTGAGGTAATAGCCTGCATGTTCCAGCGTGCAGCCGGTGCGAAACTCGTCCTCAAAGGGCCAGGGCGCGCCGCTCTCGCTGATCCAGTCCTGCACCGGGGCCTGCGGGATGAACCCGTCGTCAAGTTCGGCATAGACCAGCCGGGGCGTGCCCGCGACACCCTCGCGCACGGCGCGGGCCAGCATCTGCGCCGCCTCGCCCAGCACAGAGGACGGCGCCGAGGCCAGTTGCAGCCCCGCCGCGCCGGCCTGCGCTGCAAGCGTTTTTGCCTGTTCCAGCGACAGCGCCATCGGCTTTTCGCAGAACACGTGATGCCCGGCAGACAGGGCGGCGGCGTTGATATCGTAATGAGAGCCCGGGTTGGTGAGGTTCAGCACCAGCCCATCGGCGGGCAGATTGTCGAACGCCTGTTCCAGCGTGTCGAAGGCCGCGATGCCCCAATGCCGGGTAAAGGCGGCGAGCCGCGCGGCATCGCGGTCATGGGCGCCGACGATGCGCAGGCCGGGAAAACGGGCCAGCCCCGCCATGTAGAGATCGGCCACGAAACCGCACCCTATGAGCACGACCGAACTCATCGCACGCCCCCGGGGGCATGCGGGATGGTCCGGCACGGGGGCCGGGCGGGACAGCGGGGCGCAGATGGCATGCCGGGTTGCCTCTTGGCTCTTGTCATCTCAGTCGCGCGCCTTCAGAGCATGGAAAGGTGTCAATACTGGGGCAGGTGCCCGGAATATCGGGATTTTTCTGGGTTTTTGCCATGAAAACGTGCAGGTTTCCAGCACAGGCTGCAGCAAAGGGACAAACGTGGATTTCAGGGTTTCGGACGCGACGATTTCGGTGAACTTGCCCGATGCCGCGGCATTGCAGCAGGCCGTGCGCGCGCGATTTCGCGCGGGCGAGGGGTTTGCGCTGGCGACGATCAACCTCGATCACCTGGTGAAACTGCGCAGCGATGCGGGGTTCCGCGCCGCCTACCAGGCGCAGGATTTCGTGGTGGCCGATGGCAACCCGATCGTCTGGCTGTCGCGGCTGGCCGGGCGGCCGGTGCGGCTCGTGCCCGGCTCTGACATGGTGATGCCGCTGGCGCGGCTGGCGGCCGAAGAGGGCGTGAAGGTCGGATTTGTCGGTTCGACCGAGGCGAGCCTTTCGGCCGCGGCGCAGGCGATGCAGTCGGCGGTGCCGGGGCTGGAGATCGTGGCGCGGATCGCGCCGCCGATGGGGTTCGATCCGTCGGGCGCGGGGGCCGACGAGGTGTTGGAAGAGGTGCGCGCCTCGGGGGCGCGGCTGGTGTTCCTGGCGCTGGGCGCGCCCAAGCAGGAGATGCTGGCTGCGCGCGGGCGCGCGGTGGCACCCGAGCTCGGCTTTGCCTCGATCGGGGCGGGGCTGGATTTCCTGTCGGGCGAGCAGCGGCGGGCGCCGAAATGGGTGCGCGCGATCGCGATGGAATGGGCGTGGCGCATGCTGTCGGCGCCCGTGCGGCTGGGTCCGCGCTATGCGAAGTGCTTTGCCATCCTGCCCGGCCATTCGCTGCGCGCGGTTCTCGCGCGTCTGCGCGCGCGGTAGGCGCAGGAGCGAGGGGCGTTGCCCCTCGCGCTCCCCGAGGTATTTCGGGTCAGATAAAGGGCCGGATCAGTCGAGGCGGCGCGGCGTGACGCGGCGGCCCCAAAGGCGATCCTTGAGGCGGGATTTGAGACCGCGCGGAGGCGGGATTTCCTGCGCCTGCTCGAAGGTCGTGCCGGTGAGCGTGCGATCATGCCAGAGCGCCAGTTCCACCCCCCATTGCGCGGATTGGGCGGGGTCGAGCCCGTCCGGGATGCCCATGCGCGTGGCCAGCATTCCCGGCATCCAGTCGGACATCACGATATCGGGAAACCGGTCTGCCAGGTCGGCCACCAGCGCGCGAGTCAGGATGCGGGCGGCCCCCTTGGAGACAGAATAGGCCGAAGACGCGGGCAGCGGGTGCAGATCGGCGAAGGTGGCCACGTTGAGGATGCGGCCGAAGCCGGTTTCCACCATCCGGTCGAGCGCGAGGCGCGAGGCCGCGAGCGTGCCGCCGAGGTTGGTGTTGACCGTTGCCATGAAGCTTTCGGGGCTTTCATCGAGGATATCGCGGCGGGGATAGGTGGCGGCATTGTTGATCAGCAGGGTCAAGGGGCCGAGCCGGTCAGCCGCTGTGAATGCGCTGCGCAAGCTGTTGAAATCGCTCACATCCGCCAAGATCGGGGTGATCCGGCCCTCGTTGTCGGCCGTCTGGGCCAGGGCGTTCTCGTCGCGTCCCAGGGCGGCCACGCGCAGGCCGCGTGCGGAGAGCGCGCGGGCCAGTTCCCGGCCGAGCCCGCCGCCCGCGCCGGTGACCAGCGCCACGCCCGATATCAGCCGTTCGTCATTGCGCGCCATGTCCGCCCTCCTTCACGATCGCGTCGGCCACCCGCAGCGCCTGCGCCGCGATGCTGAGCGATGGGTTCACCCCCATCGAGCTGGGGAAATAGCCCGCATCCGCCCCCCAGAGATTGGCCAGCCCATGCGCCCGCCCGTCGCCGCGCAGCACCGCGCGAGCCGGATCGTCGCCGAAACGCATCGTGCCCGAGGGATGGCCATAGTTCAATTCCGGCCAGCGCGTCAGGAACATCCGTCGTTGCCCGCGGAAGGCACGCGAAATCTCGCGCCTGAAGAGGCGGCGGCGCGCTTTCAGTTCATCGTGGAGGGTATAGGCGATGGCGATCTCGTCGCTGCCCGGCTCGGGCGGCAGCACGCGGTTTTCGTCATAGGGTAGGTCTTCGAGCAGGCCGACGAAGATTTTCGCGGTGCCCAGCATCCGGGCGGCGATGGCGGCGGGAAGGCGGGTCAGGCCCGCCGCGCCGGGGACGCGCGCCAGTGCCGAGCGTTCGACGAGGCCGCGCAGGTACCACGCGATTTCCCCGTAGGAGGCGGCGACGCCCATCGCCTGCACCATGCCCAGCCGATGGCCGTCGCGCCAATAGAGATCGCGCAGGCCGACGGATTTCGACGGCGTGGGATCATCGCCGCCGGGCCAGATCGCGAACATTTCGTTGAGGTGGAACATCAGGCCCCGGCCGACCAGGCCGCTGGTGTTCGCGACGCCCTGCGGAAACGCCTCGGAGGCCGAGGCGAGGCAGAGCCGGGGCGAGCCGAAGGCGCCGCCCGCCAGCAGCACGTGACCGGCCTTCAGCATCAGAATCTCACCGTCGCGACAGGCCTCGATCCCGGTGATGCGCCTGCCGTCGCCCAGAAGGCGGGTGACCTCGCACCGGTCGAGCAGGGCAGCATTGCCGGTGGCCAGCGCCGGCTCCACCCCGGCCGAGCGCCCGTCCATCTTGCAGGCGCGCGGGCATTTGAAGCCCAGGCATTCGGCGCAGCCCGGCAGGTGCGCGATGGCCGAATGCAGCGCGTAGGGGTGCAGCCCGTTCCTGCGCAGCCTTTCGGTGATGATCGCATCCCCGGGCGACAGCGGCCGGGGCGGGCCGAGGTTCGGGCAGGGCGTGCCGGACAGCGGATCGGGCGCGCCATGCACCTGGTAGAGCGCCTGCGCGCGATCAAGCCAGGGGGTGAAGGCGGCCCAGGAGACGGGCCAGCCGCCGGTCGGGTGCGGGCGATCCTCGGAGTGATCGAGATCATGCGGCTCGGGCCGTTCCAGAGTGGCGGCATAGAACACCGAGGATCCGCCGACACCCGCCCCCAGGGGCGCGAAGAAACGCGCCTCGCGGCCATCCACCCTTGCGCGCATCTGCGCGGGCCAGAAGCCGCGGGCCGCGCGCGCCTCGGGCACGAAGATCTCATGGTCGAGCGGGGTCTGTTCGGCGCGGTGCCCTGCCGGACCCTTTTCGACGAAAAGCACCTTCAGTCCTGCTTCGGCCAGGGCGCGGCCGGCAGTGCCGCCGCCGATCCCGGTGCCGATGACGATGACGTCCCAATGCCTGTCGGCCAGGGCGCGGCTCATTGCGGGGCCTCGCCGCGGAAGGCGGGGGCGAACAGATCACGGATCTGCCGTGCGGCCGTGTTGGTCAGGTGGTTGTTGTCGAAATAGCGGCCCACGGGGCCCTCGAGCGCGTAGCACCCGCCGACATCGCAAAGCCGCGGCCATGGGTCGATCACGGTAATCCGCCCGGCCTGGGCGGCGGGGGCAAAGACCGCTTCGGCGCGGGCCGCTCGGGCCTCGGCCTTCTTGCGTGAAATGCTGGTCGGGGCGGCAGAGGGGGACAGCCGGCCATGGGCCAGGCGCCGGGCAACCTCGCGGCTGTCGTAGGACACGATCTCGGGCACCTGACGCAGCACGTGGATGTTGTCGAAGTTTTCTTCCAGAACCGGCAGCGTCGCCTCCCATCCGCGTCGGAACACCTCGGCGTTGTCGGCACCATCATAGCCCGAAAGCGTGATCGTGTCGCCGGTACCGGCACCGGTTCCGCGGCCTTCGACATAATAGGACCAGCGCCCGACCAGGATGATGCTCTGGGCCTTGTCAAACGTCGGCAGCGCCTTGAACATCCGGGCCTTGTCCCGCGTGCAGGCGGCATCCTCGGCGGGGGTGGCATAGCTTTCGCTCTTGTCGACGCCGACCAGCGGCATGCAGCCCGCGTGCCAGTAAATCACGCCGGGCGTTCCGGTTTCCTGCGCCAGTTGCCCCAGCCCGTCCATCAGCGCGCGCAGGTGGCTATCGCCCCAGATGACGACGCGGGGCGGGCCTGTGGGGCCGATCACGCAGAGCTCCAGCCCTTCGAGCGGTCCTTCCGGCACGGGCGCGCAGCGGCTGGTATCCTGCAGGAAATCCGCCGAGGCGCTGATATGCGGGCGCACATCGGGGCCGAACCGCTCGGGCATCCCGTCGCGTGCATAGGCGCTCCAGCCGATGGCGAACATCGCCAGGCTGCACGCCACGAGGATCACCAGCACGTTCTTGCCGCGCGCGCCCTCGACCCGGCGGAACGGGGTTTCGACCAGCCACCAGGACAGGATCGACAGCACCAGCGCGAGCGCCATCCATCCCGCGGTTTCGCTCCAGCCGGAATAGCCATCGCGCCAGTATTTCGACAGCACCAGGACCGGCCAGTGCCAGAGATAGAGCGAATAGGAGATCTTGCCGAAGAACACCGGCAGGCGCATCGAAAGCACATGGTTGACCGGGTTGGCCTGCTTGCCGTTCGCGATCAGGAGCGCGGTGCCGAGCGCGGGCAGGATCGCCTGCCACCCGGGAAAACCCTGGGGCCGAATGAAAAGAATGCCCGCCAGCACCAGCGCAAGGCCCAGCCAGCTGAGCGCCGCGTGATAGGCCCAGGTGGCGCCGCGCGACTGGCCGTAGATCGCCAGGAGCACGCCCGCCAGAAGCTCCCAGGCACGGAAGGGAAACAGGTAGAAGGTGGTTGTCTGGCTGCCGGGCGTCAGCGCGACCGAGGCCGCCAGCGACCCCGCAAAGGCCACGATCAACGTCCAGATCAGCAGCGGGCGTGAAAATTTCAGCAGCAGGATCAGGATCGGCAGCGCGATGTAGAACTGCTCTTCCACCGATAGCGACCAGGTATGCAGCAGCGCCTTGTTGTCGGCGCCGATGTCGAAATACCCCTCGCCACGCCAGAACAGCACGTTTGACAGGTAAAGCGTGGCCGCGATCAGGGATTTGCCGAATTCGCGATATTCGAACGGCAGGAAGATCGCAAAGGCGAAAAGCGATGTGACCGCTGCCATGGCGAAATAAGCCGGCGCCAGGCGCTTCACCCGGCGGATATAGAACCGGCCAAGGTGCAGCCTGTCGTTTTCGGTCAGGTCACGCCACAGGATACCACCGATCAGGAAGCCCGAGATCACGAAGAACACATCGACCCCGGTAAAGCCCCCCGGCAACCCCGGCACGCCGAAATGATACAGCACCACCGCCAGAACGGCGATCATGCGCAGCCCGTCGATTTCCGGGCGATAGGCGGGGTGGGGCAGGGTCGAAATGGGGGCCTCCGGGCGGGGGTGTGCGAATTTCAAAGCGTGACGCTGCGTTTAATGCAAGAAAGGGGCAGAAATTGCACCGCTTCTTTGCGAATTTGCGGCAAAGAAGACATTTCGCGGGCAGGGGAGGCACATATGCCGGTCAGGATCGAGAAAACGGGCGCCGTCTGGACGGTGATCCACAGCCGCCCCGAGGCGCGTAACGCGATGGACGTGGCCCATGCCCGCGCGCTCTATCAGGCGTTTCTCGACTTCGAGGCCGACGAGGCCGCGCATGTGGCCGTGTTCTGGGGCGAAGGCGGTGCGTTCTGCGCGGGTTGGGACCTGAAACAGGTCGCCGCGCTTTCCGAGGGCGAGGCCTGGGAGGCGCTGGCGTTTCCCGAAACCGGCGATGTGATCGGCCCGATGGGGCCGTCGCGGCTGGAACTGTCGAAGCCGGTGATTGCCGCTGTCGAGGGGCCGGCGGTGGCCGGTGGCATGGAGCTGGCGATCTGGGCCGACATGCGGGTTATGGCCGAAAGCGCCTTCATGGGCGTCTATTGCCGGCGCTGGGGCGTGCCGCTGATCGACGGGGGCACCGTGCGCCTGCCACGGCTGGTGGGCGAGGGGCGCGCGATGGACCTGATCCTGACCGGTCGCAAGGTCGGGGCCGAAGAAGCGTTGCGCATCGGGCTCTGCGAATACGTGGAGCCCGATGGCAGCGCCCGCGCCCGGGCCGAGGAAATGGCCCACGGGATCGCGCGCTTCCCGCAGGGCTGCCTCAGGGCCGATCGCGCTTCGGCCCGCGGGCAGGCGGGGCTTGGCCTGCGCGAGGCGCTGCGCCATGAATGGGCGGGCAGCAAGGACATGGTCCGCGCCGAAGGCGCGGCCGGGGCCGCGCGTTTTGCCGGCGGCAAGGGCCGGCACGGCGATTTCGATGACATCTGACGGGATGGGGCGCATGGAAACCGGGTTCGAGATTTTCCTGTCCGTCGCGCCGGGGCTGGAAACCGCGCTGCGCGACGAGGTGGCCGAGGCCAGTTTCGCATCGCCCCGGGTGGTGCCCGGCAGCGGCGTCGCGATCACGGGCGGCTGGCCCGAGGTCTGGCGCGCCAACCTGGTGCTGCGCGGGGCGGCGCGCGTGCTGGTGCGGGTCGGCGCGTTTCGCGCCATGCACCTGGCCCAGCTTGATAAACGCGCGCGCAAGTTCGACTGGGCCGCGGTGTTGCGCCCCGACGTGCCCGTGCGGGTCGAGGCGACCTGCCGCAAATCGCGCATCTACCACGATCGTGCCGCCGCACAGCGCGTCGAACGCGCGATCGCCGAGACACTGGGCGCGCCGATCTCGCCCAAGGCCGAACTGCGGGTGATGGTGCGAATCGAGGATGATCTCTGCACCATCAGCCTCGACACCTCGGGCGAGCCGCTGCACCGTCGCGGCCACAAGGCCGCCGTGGGCAAGGCGCCGATGCGCGAGACGCTGGCGGCGCTGTTCCTGCGGCAATGCGGCTTTACGGGGACCGAGCCGGTGATCGACCCGATGTGCGGCTCGGGCACCTTCCCGATCGAAGCGGCCGAGATCGCCGCGCATCTGCCGCCCGGACGCGACCGCGAGTTCGCCTTCATGCAATTTGCCGCCTTCGATGCCGGGGCCTATGCCGATCTGCGCGGCGCAGCGCTCGCGACGGCAACGACGCCTGACATCGTGTTCCACGGTTATGACCGTGATGCCGGCGCGGTGCAGAATGCCCGCGCCAATGCCGAGCGCGCCGGGGTGGGGGCGTTAACCGCCTTCGAACAGCAACCCATCGCCGAGCTGAAACGCCCCGACGGACCGCCGGGGCTGGTCATCGTCAACCCGCCCTACGGCGCCCGCATTGGCAACAAGAAGCTGCTTTACGCGCTGCACGCCACCCTGGGCCAGGTCCTGCGCGAGCGGTTTTCCGGCTGGCGTGTCGGCATCATCACGAGCGAGGGCGGCCTGGCCAGGGCGACCGATCTTCCGTTCCTGCCGCCGGGCCCCCCGGTGGCGCATGGGGGACTCAAGGTGCGGCTTTACCAGACCGGGCCGCTGGACTGACATGTTACATATTGCGCCGCGAATACGTTTTCGAAGTAACGAAAAAACTTGCTTCGAATCGTTTCCATCCGTATCACCGACCATGCGGTCGGGTATTATCCGTAATCCCCGATAGAACAGGAGAGACACGTGACCCAAGCCTTTATCTGCGACGCCACGCGAACGCCCATTGGCCGCTATGGCGGCGCGCTCAGCTCGGTTCGCACCGACGATCTGGCGGCGATCCCGATTGCCGCGCTGATGGCGCGCAACCCGGATGTGGACTGGGCCAGGCTCGATGACGTGGTTTATGGCAGCGCCAACCAGGCGGGCGAGGATAACCGCAACGTGGCGCGCATGGCCGCACTTCTGGCTGGCCTGCCGGTCGATGTGCCGGGCGCCACGATCAACCGGCTCTGCGCCTCGGGGCTCGATGCCGTGGGCACCGTTTCGCGCGCCATCCGGGCGGGCGATTACGACATGGCGATCGCCGGCGGCGTGGAATCGATGTCGCGTGCGCCCTTCGTGATGCCAAAGGCCACGAGCGCCTTCAGCCGGTCGAACGCGGTCTATGACACGACGATCGGCTGGCGCTTCGTGAACCCGAAGATGGAGGCGCAGTACGGCATCGACTCGATGCCGCAGACCGCCGACAACGTCGCCGAAGACTACCATGTCAGCCGCGAGGACCAGGATGCCTTCGCCGCCCGCAGCCAGGCCCGCTGGGAAGCGGCGCGCAAGGCGGGCGTCTTCAAGGATGAAATCACGCCCGTCACCGTGCCGCAGCGCAAGGGCGATCCGATCATCGTCGATACAGACGAACATCCGCGCCCGGGCACGGATGCGGCGCAACTGGCCAGGCTGAAAGGCGTGAACGGGCCCGAGAAGACCGTGACCGCCGGTAACGCGAGCGGCGTCAATGACGGGGCCGCGGCGCTGCTTATTGCCAACGAAGAGGCGGCCAAGAAAAACGGGCTGGAGCCGATGGCCCGCATCGTCGCCATGTCCGCCGCCGGGGTGGAGCCGCGAGTGATGGGCATCGGCCCCGTGCCCGCCAGCCAGAAGGTGCTGCGCCGGGCAGGGCTGAACATCGGCGAAATGGACGTGATCGAGCTGAACGAAGCCTTCGCCAGCCAGGGCCTTGCCACGCTGCGCGCCCTTGGCGTGCCCGATGCGGCCCCCCATGTTAACCCCAATGGCGGGGCGATCGCCATCGGCCATCCGCTGGGCATGTCGGGCGCGCGCCTGGTGCTCACGGCGGCCTATCAACTTAAACGCACGGGCGGGCGCTATGCGCTCTGCACCATGTGCGTGGGCGTGGGCCAGGGTGCCGCGCTGATCCTTGAACGCGTCTGAGGGAGGAGCCAAAGATGTATGCACAGATGATCAAGACCGCCGGAACCGGCGTCAAATCCCGGGACGACATGACCCCCGAGGAGGCGGCCTTTCAGGACAGGATCGACGCCGACATCAAGATCGAGCCGAAGGATTGGATGCCCGACGATTACCGTGCCACGCTGATCCGGCAGATCGGCCAGCACGCGCATTCGGAAATCGTCGGCCAGCTGCCCGAGGGCAACTGGATCACCCGCGCGCCCACGCTTGAGCGCAAGGCGATCCTGCTCGCCAAGGTGCAGGACGAGGCGGGCCATGGCCTCTACCTTTACTGCGCCGCCGAAACGCTGGGCATTTCCCGCGACGAACTGACCGAGGACCTGCTGTCGGGCAAGATGAAATATTCCTCGATCTTCAATTATCCCACGCTGAACTGGGCCGATATCGGCGCGGTGGGCTGGCTGGTTGATGGGGCCGCGATCATGAACCAGGTGCCGCTGCAGCGCACCTCTTATGGCCCCTACAGCCGCGCGATGATCCGCATCTGCAAGGAGGAAAGTTTCCACCAACGGCAGGGCTACGACATCATGATGAAGATGGCGCAGGGCACCGAGGCGCAGAAGAAAATGGCGCAGGATGCGCTCAATCGCTTCTGGTATCCGTCGCTGATGATGTTCGGCCCCTCGGATAAGGAAAGCGTGCACAGCGCGCAGTCGATGGCCTGGAAGATCAAGATCGACTCGAATGACGAACTGCGCCAGCGCTTCGTTGACCAGACCGTGCCGCAGGCCGAATATCTCGGGCTGACCATCCCCGACGAGAACCTGAAATGGAACGAGGAAAAGGGCGGCTACGATTTCTCGGAGCCCGACTGGACCGAGTTCTTCAATGTTCTCAAGGGCAAGGGCCCCTGCAACACAGAACGCATGAACGCCCGCGTGCAAGCCTGGGAAGACGGCAAATGGGTGCGTGACGGATTGTTGGCGCATGCACGCAAGCGTGCGGCCCGCAAGGTCGCGGCCGAGTAAGGAGCTAAGGATATGAAAAACGAATGGCCCCTGTGGGAAGTCTTCATCCGTGGCCAGCATGGCCTCAGCCATCGCCATGTCGGCTCGCTTCATGCGCCGGACGCGGAAATGGCCGTGAAGAACGCGCGCGATGTCTATACCCGCCGCAACGAAGGTGTGTCGATCTGGGTGGTCGAGGCCAAGCATATCACCGCCACCAACCCCGGCGAAAAAGGCCCGATGTTCGAACCCTCGGAATCGAAGATCTACCGCCATCCCACCTTCTTCGACATTCCCGATGACGTGGGGGCGATGTGATGAGCGCCGATCTTTTCGAATTCCTGTGCCGGATGGGGGACAACACCCTGATCCTGGGCCACCGGGTGTCGGAATGGTGCGGCCATTCGCCGGTGCTGGAGGAGGATATCGCGCTGGCCAATACCGCGCTTGACCTCATTGGCCAGACCCAGCTGTGGCTCGGCCTTGCCGGCGAGGTGGAAGGGCAGGGCCGCTCGGCCGACGACCTCGCGTTCCTGCGCGACGCCTGGGATTTCCGCAACGTTCTGCTGGTCGAACTGCCCAATGGCGATTTCGGCCAGACGCTGATGCGGCAATTCCTGTTCGACGCCTGGCAGGAGCTGATGCTGGGCGCCCTCAAGGAATCGAGCGATGCGCGCGTCGCCGAGATCGCCGAGAAGGCCAGCAAGGAAGTGGCCTATCACGTCGAACGCTCGGGCGACACGGTGATCGGCCTGGGCGACGGGACCGAGGAAAGCCACCAGCGGATGCAGGCAGCGCTGGATTATCTTTACCCCTATGTGGGCGAGATGTTCGAAAGCGATGCCGTGGACGCGGCGATGGCCAAGGCGGGCATTGCGCCCGATCCGGCCTCGCTTCGCGATGCCTACGACGCCAGGCTGGCGCAAGTCATGGCCGAGGCAACGCTGAGCATCCCCGATGACCGCTTTGCCCATGCCGGCGGGCGCACGGGCCGCATGCACACGGAACATCTGGGCCATATCCTGAGCACCATGCAATGGCTGCAACGCGCCTATCCGGGCGCGACCTGGTAGGGTTAGATGCAGCCGCGCGTGGACGAGATCTGGGACTGGCTCGACCAGGTGCCCGACCCGGAAATCCCGGTGATTTCCCTGGTCGACCTGGGCATCATCCGGGATGTGGAATGGCAGGGTGATACGCTGCAGGTCACCGTGACGCCCACCTATTCCGGCTGCCCGGCCACCAGCGTGATCAATTTCGAGATCGAAAAGGCCCTGCGCGACCACGGCATCGAGAAGCTGGAATTGAAACGCCAGCTGTCCCCGGCCTGGACCACCGACTGGCTGACCGAGAAGGGGCGCGAAAAGCTGGAAGACTACGGCATCGCCCCGCCCAGCCCCACCAAAGGCCCCGAACGCTGCCCGCATTGCGGCGGCACCCATCTTGAACGCATATCCGAGTTCGGTTCGACCCCGTGCAAGGCGCAGTGGCGCTGCAAGGACTGTCTCGAACCCTTCGACTACTTCAAGTGCATCTGAGGAGACCGCACATGGCGCGCTTCCACGACCTGAAAGTCACCGACATTCACCGCACCATCCGCGACGCGGTGGTCCTCACGCTCGAACCCGATGACCCGGCGGCCTTCGATTTCACCCAAGGCCAGTACCTGACCTTCCGCCGTGATTTCGATGGCGAGGAGTTGCGCCGCTCCTACTCGATCTGCTCGGGCAAGACCGAGGGCAGGCTGCAGGTCGGCATCAAGCGGGTCGAGGGCGGGGCGTTCAGCACCTGGGCCAACGAAGAGCTGGCGGTGGGCGACACGCTTCAGGCGATGGAGCCGATGGGCGGGTTCTTCACCCCGCTCGATCCGGCGAATGAAAACAACTACCTCGGCTTTGCCGGCGGGTCGGGCATCACGCCGGTCCTGTCGCTTATCAAGACCACGCTCGCGGTCGAGCCGAAATCCACCTTCACGCTGGTCTACGCCAACAAGGGTGTGGCCACGATCATGTTCCGCGAAGAACTGGAAGACCTGAAAAACCAATACCTTGGCCGGCTGTCCGTGATCCATGTGCTGGAACAGGATGCGCAGGAAATCGACCTTTTCACCGGCATGGTGACCGAGGAGAAATGCGCACAGCTCTTCCGGACCTGGATCGACATTCAGCATATCGACACGGCCTTCATCTGCGGCCCCGAGCCGATGATGCTGGGCATCGCCAAGGCGCTGCGCGATCACGGCCTTGACGATGCGCAGATCAAGTTCGAACTGTTCGCCAGCGCCCAGCCCGGGCGGCTGAAACGCAAGGTGGTGTCGAAAGAGGCGGGCAAGAAGGCCAACCAGGCCGAGATCGCCATTACCCTCGACGGCTCCACCCAGACGATCACGGCCGCGAAGGACATGACGGTTCTGGACGCCGCGCGCGAAAACGCGATGGACGCGCCCTATGCCTGCAAGGCGGGCGTCTGCTCGACCTGCCGCTGCCGCGTGATCGAGGGCGAGGTCGAGATGGTCGCCAACCACGCGCTCGAGGATTACGAGGTCGAGAAGGGCTATGTGCTGTCATGCCAGTCCTTCCCGGTCACCGACCGCGTTGTCGTCGACTACGATCAGTGAGGGCGGAAGCATGGACGAGATGAACCTTACCGACTACCTGGCGCAGGGTGGCAAGCTGACCAGCCCGGCCAATGTGCCGCCGCGCTATCGCGCCGAGCTGCTAAAGCTGATGGCCACTTTCGTCGACAGCGAACTGGCCGGCGCTGCGGGCTTTGCCGATGCGATCAACGCGGGCCCCGGTATCAAGGAACGGATTGCCGCCGCCAAGATCGTGCTGGAAAAGACCGACAATGCCGACAAGGTGTTGAAACTCATGGGTGAATTCGGGGCCGATACCGCGCGTTACGCCAATCATCACCCCTGGACTGCGCGGCTGGACCGCGATGCCGATATCGGTGCCAGCCGCACCGAACATGACATGCGGCTTGCCGTCTTCAACTACCCGCTGGCAGGCTGGGGCGATGCGGTGGTGATGAACCTGCTGATGGGGCGGGCCGTCGGCGTGCAGATGGAGGAATTCAAGCGCGTCAGCTATCAACCACTGGCCGAGGCCTTCCGCGCCATCGCACCGGTCGAGGCCCGCCATGCCGAACTGGCCGAGGAAGGCATCGAACGGCTGATCTCCGAAGGGCAGGGCGACAGCCTGCAGGCCAGCGTTGAATACTGGTGGCCCCGGGTTGCTGCCAGTTTCGGCATTGGCAACCCGGAGCGTTTCGAGGCGCTCAAATCCATGGGCCTGCGCCACACGCCCAACGCGGACCTGCGCAACACATGGGAAGAGCGCGCCGGCAGCGCGCTGTCGCGTCAGGGCCTTCAGTCAGGCTGAGCCGGGATCACGACGCGTCGGTTGTCGGTGTTGTCAGCGTGGTTGGCGTTGTCGGTATGGTGGGGGTCGTCGGTGTGGTCGGCGTCGTGACGATCGCGCCGCCTGCTGCGGGGGCCGGGGTGGTCATGCCGCCCAGACCGCCGATGCCGAACCCGAAATCGATCCCTCGGATCTGTGGATCAAAGCCCACGCTGAAATCGACATAGACGTCACGATCAAGATACGCCACGCTGGCATTGGGCCGCAACGTTCCCGAATTCAGCTTGTAATCGAGACCCACCGACAGCGCACCGGATTCTGGTTTGTCGGTCGAAAAGATACGTGCGCCCCGTGCAACATCGCCCCCGGTGGTGATCGTTATGCCAAAGCCAAAAGAGGGGTCGCTGAGTGCCGCCGAAGGAAGAATGAAGGATGTCGCCGCGAGGACGGGAAAAGAAGCTTTCTCCTCACAAAACTCTCATCATTTTCAAATATTAGTAAACTTATCCGAAAACGTGATCGTTTCGCAGGAATAGCCCCGGACGGCGGCCCTGACGGGCCCGCCGCCCGGGTGCAATCGGACCTGCGGTCAGGCGCGTGCGCCTAGTTGCCCCAGCCACCCACGCCGAGGCCGAAATCGACGGCGCCGGCGCCGATGTCATACCCGATGTTCACATCGCCGTAGACATCATTGTCCAGGTAGGCCGCGCCGATATTCGGGCGCAGGCTGTTCGAGCCGATCTTGTAGTCGAGCCCGAGCGAGACAACCCCGTCCTGCGGCGTGTCATCCGAGAACACCTTTGCGCCAAAGGCGACGTCGCTTTGCCCGCCGCCAAAGACGTAAGTGAGGCCGAAACCGAAGGCCGGGTCGGCCTGCGCCGCGGGCGCGGCGATTGCGGCCGTGGTGACAAGTGCCGTGGCAAGTGCAATCCGTTTCATCTCGATCATCCTCTTTTGCGCTGCCCCTAGGGGCGTTTTCCGTGCCCGTATTACGTAGGCAGCACACCGGTCCGTCGCCAATCGGGCGGCGGAAATTGGCCGAGATGGATGGGATGCCGGGCGGCAGCCTATAGCGTCTGCAGGCCGCCCAGTGTCAGGTCGCTGACCAGCCTGGCATAGTCGCGCCGGGCAGCTTCGTCGGCGCCGGGGTTCCACATGTAGAACCAGTTCAGCATCCCGAAGACCGACATGGTGGCCGCGCGCAGTTTCGCCGGGTGGCCGTCGAACCGCTCGGGCGCGATCCGCGCCAGAACGGCGGCCATGTGGCCCACCATGTCGCGCTGATAGGATTTCAGCACTTTCTGCTGTTCCTCGGGCAGGGCGGCAAGGCCCGCGCTCTGCACCCGGTGCTCGTCATCCGCGCCCTGGTAGGCCAAGAGCACCTCGAGAACGATCTCGCGCAGCGCGTCCTCGGGCGATTTGCCGTCGGGCGTGATCGCGCAGATGCGATCGCGCAGGTTGCTCAGGTAATTGTCCAGCAGATCGTAAAGCAGCGCATCCTTGCTGTCGTAATAGTGATAGATATTGGCCTTCGAGATCCCGCATTCGCGTGCCAGCATGGCCATGGAGGCGCGGTCAAACCCCTGGTCGGCAAAAACTTTCGCCGCCGATTTCAGGATCTGCGCGCGCTTCTCGCCGTGGTCTTTCGCAATCGTCCGGGCCAAGGCTCACTCCTTCGGGCGGTTGTCGACGACGCGGCGCGCCTTGCCCTGGCTGCGCTCGACCCCGCCTTCGCCATGAACCTCGATCTTTGTCGAGACGCCCACAACCGACTTGATGTGATGCGCCAGTTCCTTCGCGCTGGCCGCGCGGGCGTCATCGCTGGCCTGCTCGGGGGTGCATTCCACATGCACGATCATCGCGTCCATCCGGTCTTTCTTGGCCAGCTCGATCTGGAAATGCGGGGAAAGGCCCGCGCATTTCATCAGCTGTTCCTCGATCTGGGTTGGAAAGACGTTGACGCCGCGTAGGATGATCATGTCGTCGCTGCGCCCGGTGATCTTCTCCATCCGCCGCATGCTGCGCGCGGTGCCGGGCAGAAGGCGGGTCAGATCGCGGGTGCGGTACCGGATCATCGGCAGGCCTTCCTTGGTCAGCGTGGTGAACACCAACTCGCCCATCTCGCCATCCTCGACCACCTCGCCGGTCTCGGGGTTGATGATCTCGGGATAGAAATGATCTTCCCAGATATGCAGCCCGTCCTTGGTCTCGACGCATTCATTGGCCACGCCGGGGCCCATCACCTCGGAAAGGCCATAGATATCGACCGCATGCATGTCGAAGGCCTGTTCCACCTCGCTCCGCATCGCGTTGGTCCAGGGTTCGGCCCCGAAGATGCCCACGTCCAGCGAACATTCCCGCGGGTCCAGCCCCTGGCGTTGGAATTCCTCAAGGATGTTGAGCATGTAGGACGGCGTCACCATGATCGTGCCGGGCTTGAAATCGTTGATCAGGGTCACCTGCCGCTCGGTCATGCCGCCGGAAATCGGCACCACGGTGCAGCCCAGCTTCTCGGCCCCGTAATGCGCGCCGAGGCCCCCGGTGAAGAGGCCGTAGCCATAGGCCACATGCACGATATCGCCCGGCCGCGTGCCACTGGCGCGCATCGAGCGCGCCACCAGGTCGGCCCAGGTGTCGATGTCTTTCTGGGTATAGCCCACCACCGTCGGCTTGCCGGTCGTGCCCGAGGACGCGTGCACGCGGATGATCTGGTCGCGCGGCACGGCAAAGAGGCCGAAGGGATAGTTGTCGCGCAGGTCGGTCTTGTAGGTGAAGGGAAACTTCGCCAGATCCGACAGGGTTTTCAGGTCATCGGGATGCACACCGGCCGCGTCGAACCGCTCGCGATACATCGGGACGTTGTCGTAGGCATGGCGCAGCGACCATTTCAGCCGCTCCAGCTGCAGCGCCTGGATCTCGTCGCGCGAGGCGATCTCGATCGGGTCGAGATCGGATTTCTTCGGTGTCAGGTCTTTCATCGCGTTTCCCCTTCTTCCTCGAACAGCTGGCCCCGGATCGCGCGGGAAAAGCCGCGGAACTCGGCGATCACCGTGCCGTCCTGGTTGGTCACCCTGATGTCGTAAATTCCGCTGCGGCCCTGCAGCGACAATTCCGTCGCCTCGGCGCGCAGCCGGTCGCCCTCGCGCCCCGGCGCGAGGTAGGAAATGATGTTGTGCTGCGCCACCGTGGCCTGGTTGCGCGAATTGCAGGCAAAGGCAAAGGCGCTGTCGGCCAGCATGAAGGTCACGCCGCCATGGCAGATGCCATGCCCGTTGCAATGATGCGGCGCCACCGTGAGTTCCAGCACCGCGCGGCCCTCATCGACCTTGGTGATCTCCATGCCGGCCCATTTGCTGGCATTGTCGTCGGCCCACATCGCGGAGGCCGATTTTTCAGCGCGTTCCTTCGGGGTCATCGGCCCTTGAACTCCGGCTTGCGTTTGTCGAGGAAGGCGCCCACGCCTTCGGCATAGTCGGCACTTTCGCCGCATTCCTTCATGAATTGGGCCTCCAGATCGAGCTGCGCATCGAGCGAATTGACATGCGCCGCCTCGATCGCCTGCTTGGTGCGGGCATAGCCCAGCGTGGGCCCGGTTGACATGCGTTCGGCCAGTGCGCGCGCTTCGTCCATCAGCGTCTCGTCCGGTAGCGCCTTCCAGATCAGCCCCCATTGGGCGGCCTCAGCGGCGGGCAGCGGCTCGGCCGTCATCGCCAGCGCCTTGGCGCGCGCCTCGCCCAGAAGGCGGGTGAGGTGCCAGCTGCCACCGGTGTCGGGGATAAGGCCCACCTTGGAAAAGGACTGGATGAATTTCGCGCTTTCACCGGCCAGAACGATGTCGCAGGCCAGCGCCACCGACGATCCCGCGCCGGCGGCCACGCCGTTGACCGCACAGATCACCGGCATCTCAAGCGAACGGATGAGACGCACCAGCGGCGCCCAGAAATTGCGCACCGTCGCGCCCAAATCTGGTGGACCGTCCATCTTGCGCGGGTCACGGTCGCCCAGGTCCTGGCCTGCGCAAAACCCGCGCCCCGAGCCCGTCAACAGCACGGCGCGCTTGCCGCTGTCGCGCACGGATTCGAGTGCGGTGCGCAGGGCGTGATGCATCTCTTCATTGAAGGAATTGAGCTTGTCGGGCCGGTTGAGGGCGATCTCGGCCCAGGTGCCGTGATCTGTCACAAGAATCGTGTCGCTCATCGTCTCCCCCTCGTGTCGCGATGTCGGAAAGCTTGCATAAACCGAACGGTTGGTCAATAAAAGACGAGTGCCCGCCCGGCATCACCCGCGGAGGTGGGGGCCAGCCCCCACACCCCCGAGGTATTTCCGGTCAGATGAAGCGGGGCGGATGGACGAAGGGGGAGCCGATGAGCGTTCAGCAGATCAACAGTTTCGTGGCAGGCAAATGGCTGGCGCCGGGACAGGGGGCGCGGCCCATCGCCAGCGCAATCACCGGCGAAGTGATCGCCGAGGCGGGGAATGACGCGCTGAACGCGGGCGCGATGCTGACCCATGCGCGCGAACGTGGTGGCCCGGCCCTGCGCGCGATGACGTTTCACCAGCGCGCGAAGATGCTCAAGGCGCTGGCGCTCTACCTGAACGAGCGCAAGCAGGCGCTCTACGATATTTCCTTCGAGACCGGCGCGACCCAGTCCGATCACATGATCGACGTGGACGGCGGCATCGGCACGCTTTTCGTTTTCGCCTCGAAGGGGCGGCGCGAACTGCCCGATGCACAGGTCTACCTGGATGGTGACCTGGAGCAGCTGGGCCGCGAAGGCCGCTTCCTGGGGCAGCATGTCTGCACGCCGCTGCAGGGCGTGGCGGTGCATATCAACGCCTTCAATTTCCCCGTCTGGGGCATGCTGGAGAAACTGGCGCCCACCTTCCTGGCCGGTGTGCCGGCGATCGTGAAGCCGGCGACGGCCACCTGTTACGTCACCGAACTGGCGGTAAGGATGATGCTGGAAAGCGGCCTCCTGCCCGAGGGCGCGCTGCAATTCGTGGCCGGTGGGCTGGGCGACATGCTCGACCATCTGGGCGCACAGGACGTTGTGGCCTTTACCGGCTCGGCCGCCACCGCCCTGAGGCTGCGCGGGCATGACAACCTGCTTGCCAGTTCGGTGCGCTTCGCGGCCGAGCAGGACAGCCTGAATGCTTCGATCCTCGGGCCGGACGTGGCGCCGGGGACGCCTGAATTCGACCTGTTCATCAAGGAAGTGGCACGCGAGATGACCGCAAAGGCGGGGCAGAAATGCACCGCGATCCGCCGCATCATCACGCCTGACGGGCTGATCCAGCCGGTGATCGAGGCGGTGAGCGCGCGGCTGGCGAAAACCCCGATCGGCGATCCGCGCGATCCGACCACGCGCATGGGGGCGCTGGTCTCGGCGGATCAGAAGGCCGACGTTCTGGCCAAGGCCGCGCTTATTGGCGCCGAGGCCGAGCGCGTTTACGGCGATCCCGACAATCTGCCGATGAAAGGGCAGGGCGGCTTTGTCAGCCCGCTGCTTTTCCATTGCGCCGATCCCGACAATGCGCAGCGCGTGCACGATACAGAGGCCTTCGGCCCGGTTTCCACCGTGATGGCCTATCGCGATCTTGATCACGCGGTGGCGCTGGCCAATCGCGGCGGCGGCAGCCTTGTCACCTCGCTTATCACCCGCGATGGCGATGTGGCGCGCCAAGTGGTGCTGGGCGCAGGCGCCTGGCACGGGCGGATCTATATCAACAACGCCGACAGCATGGCGGAAAGCACCGGCCATGGCAGCCCGATGCCGCACATGGTGCATGGTGGTCCCGGCCGCGCCGGCGGCGGCGAGGAGTTGGGGGGCATCCGCGGCGTGATGCATTACATGCAGCGCACCGCGGTGCAGGGTAGCCCCGACATCCTGACCGCGATCGGCGGGCGCTGGGTGCCCGGCGCGGCCGAGGTCAAGGGCCCCGCGCATCCCTTCACCCGCAGATACGGCGATCTGGCCATCGGCGAAACGATCCACACCGCCGCGCGCCAGATCACCATGGATGACATCGAGCATTTTGCGCATTTCACCGGCGATACCTTCTATGCCCACATGGACGAGGACGCGGCGAAGCGGAACCCGTTCTTTCCGGGGCGGGTGGCGCATGGCTACCTTCTGCTCAGCTTCGCCGCCGGGCTCTTCGTCGAGCCGAACGAAGGCCCGGTTCTGGCCAATACAGGGCTCGACAATCTGCGCTTCATGAAACCGGTTCAGGCGGGCGATGCGATCCGCGTGCGGCTTACGGTCAAGGCGAAAACCCCGCGCAACCCCGACTATGGCGAGGTGCGCTGGCATGTGACCCTGTCGAACCAGGATGGCGACATCGTGGCCGAATACGAACTCCTGACGATGAACGCGTTCTGAGCATTGGCGCGGGGCCCGTCTTTCATGCTATGAAGCCGCATGGAAGACGGGAAAAGCTTTGCTCCTCAACCGGTTGTGGCGGCGCTGCTGAATTGCGGCGCGCTCAAGACGTGGTCGGTGATCGTGACCATCCTGGGCGATCTGTCTGCGGCCCCCGGCGCCCGCGTGCCCGGCCCCGTGCTCAGCGCGCTAACCGAGGGCATGGGAATGAAGCCCGAGGCGATGCGCGTGGCGCTGCACCGGCTGCGCCGCGATGGCTGGGTCCAGTCCGAACGTGACGGGCGCAGCTCGCTCTACGGGCTTACCGATCATGGCCGCGCGCTGACGCGGTCGGTCTCGCAGCGTGTCTATGGCGACACCGCGCCGCCTCCGGACGGCTGGCAGATCGTGCTGGCGCCCACGGCCGAGGCGATGCAGGGGCTCGATCATCCCGATGTGATTATCCTGGCGCCGCGGGCGGCGCTTCTGCCCGATGGCGCGGCCGCGGTGCCCGATACATTCCTGGCATGGGCTGCCATGCCCGGGGCGGTTCCGGACTGGGCGCGCCAGATCCTTGCCCCCGCCGAGCTGGCCGCGGCCTATGCCACGCTGTCGGATGCGCTGGAACTGGCGCTGCAGGCGCCGGTGCCCCGGGCGCCGATCGACCGGGCGGTGCTGCGCGTGCTGGCGCTGCACCAATGGCGGCGGCTGGTGCTGCGCCACGGCCCCGGCCCCGAGGCGCTGATGGGGCGTGACTGGCCCGGCGCCCTGGCCCGGACGCTCATCGCCCGGCTTCTCGAACGGCTCGACCGCCCGGATCCGGCGATCCTCACGCGGGCGCTGAGCGCCTAGTTGCCCCTGCCGCCGTCGCCACCGTCCAGCAGCGACAAGAGGTTGATTTCCAGCTCTTTTTCCAGCTCGCGGGCGCGTGCCATGTATTTCTCGTTCCGGTCGGCGGGAATATTCGGGTCCCAAAGCTGGGCAAGATCACGCACCGCTTCGCGGTCATGGGCGTAAAATGCCTGCTCGGCGGCTGCGGCCTCGTACTCGCTCAGGCCGATATTCTCCAGCACGTAGCGCCCGGCGCGCAGGCTGGAATCGAACATTTCCCGCACGATGTCATCGGCGCCGGCGCGGTAGAGCTGGAAAACATGGTGCCGGTCGCGCGCGCGGGCGATGATATGCAGGTCGGGCCGCTCGCGCCGGGCATATTCGACCAGACGGGTCGCCGCAGATGGATCATCCAGCGCAACGACCAGAACGCGCGCTTCCTTCAACCCGGCGGCATGGAGCAGCTCGGGCCGCGTGGGATCTCCGAAAAAACCCTTGAAGCCGAATTTCCGCATCAGCTGAATCGTGCGCATGTCATGGTCCAGGACCACGGTCTTGAACCCGCTCGACTGGACCAGGCGGTTAACGATCTGCCCGAACCGCCCGATCCCGGCGATGATCACCGGTCCCTGTTCGTCGATCTCGTCCGGGGTCGTGTGCTCGGCCCCTTCGCCCGCGCGTTTCGACAGCCATTCGTAAACGATGAACAGAAGCGGCGTCATCAGCATCGACATGGCGATGACCAGCAACAGTTTTTCGCCCAGCGACGGCAGCAGCACGTTCTGTTGCAGCGAGAAGGAAATCAGCACGAAGCCGAATTCACCGGCCTGCGCCAGCGACAGCGTGAACAGCCAAAGATCGCGGTGGCGCAGGCCAAAGGCCCGGCCGATGAAATAAAGGATCGTGCCCTTCACCGCGATCAGCGCGAAGGTCAGGCCGATGATATTGGCCGGCCGGCTGAGGAAATAGCCAAAGTCGATGCCCGCGCCCACGGTGATGAAGAACAGCCCCAGCAGCAGGCCCTTGAACGGTTCGATGTCGCTTTCCAGCTCGTGGCGGAATTCGCTGTTGGCCAGCACAACGCCGGCCAGGAAGGCGCCCAGTGCCGGCGACAGGCCCACCAGTACCATCGCGTAGGCGATACCGATCACGATCATCAGCGCCAGCGCCGTGTACATCTCGCGCAGGCGCGCGGCGTGGATGAAGCGGAATAGCGGGCGGGTCAGGTAGATGCCGAACAGGATGACCGCCGCGACCATCCCGATGGTCACCAACGTGACGCCCCAGCCCGGCAACCCCTCGACCAGGGAATGGGTTGCATGGGCGCCATGCGCGCCCGCGTCGTCGCCCCGCGTCATCGAGCCGTCGGGGTTCAGCGATACCGGCATGTGCACCGCCAGCAGCGGCAGGATCGCCAGCATCGGGATCACCGCGATGTCCTGCGTCAGCAGGACCGAGAACGCGCTGCGCCCGCCGCCGGTCTGCATCAGTCCCTTTTCGCTCAGCGTCTGCAACACGATCGCGGTCGAACTCAGCGCCAGCAACATGCCCACCGCCACGCTGGCCCCCAGATCAAGGCCCAGGGCTATGGCAAGGCCGAACACGGCCAACCCGGTCAGCCCGATTTGCAAGCCGCCCAGCCCGATCAGCCGGTGACGCATGTTCCACAGCGCGTTGGGCTCCAGCTCAAGCCCGATCAGGAACAGCATCATCACCACGCCGAATTCGGCGAAATGCTGCAGGTCCTGGGTTTCCGACCCGATGCCCGGGATCTGCCCGATCAGGATGCCGGCCGCCAGGTAGCCCAGCACCGAACCCAGCCCCAGCCGTGCCGAGATCGGCACCGCGATAACAGCGGCGGCAAGATAGATCGAGGCCTGGAACAGGAAGCTTTCCATGGATATCCTTTACATCGGCAGCGGTGCGTCGGCCTTGACCTGGTCCATCACGATCTGGCTGTGCACGCGGCTCACCGCTTCATGTGGCAGCAGCACCTCGTGAATCAGCCGGTTCAGCGCCGCCAGGTCCTCGGTATAGATCCGAAGTAACAGGTCTGCATCTCCGGTCAATGTCCAGGCGCTGGTGATCTCGGGGCGGGTGGCGATCAGCCGGTTGAAGCTTTTCGCCTGCTCGGGGTTATGCGTCGACAGCTGCACCTGCACGAAAGCCTGCACCGACAACCCCAGTTTCAGCGGATCGAGCCGGGCCGAGTAGTTGCGGATGATCCCCGCTGCCTCCAGCCGCTGACGCCGTCGCCCGGCCTGGCTGGCCGACAGGTTCAAAAGCTCGCCCAGTTCTTGTGCCGTCAGGTGCGCATTCTTCTGCAATTCGGCCAGTAGCCGCGAATCTGTTTTGTCAATCATGCGTGTTTCCCGCGTGGTTTTTCATATTCTTGCGCAAATCGCGCGCTATTCCAAGAATTGCCACCGAAAAACGCGCTGAAATCACACTCGATTGATCGTATTTTAGGCAGGAAACAGGACACCAACAGGAGACGCATATCATGGGACCTTTCCCGCACGACGCCCCCCGCGCCACCATTTCCGATGAAAACCCCGCCGGCACAGACGGGTTCGAATTCGTCGAATTCGCCCACCCCGAGCCGCAGGAGCTGCGCGATCTTTTCGCCCGGATGGGGTTCGAACATGTCGCCAACCACAAGGCCAAGGCCATCGAGCTCTGGCAGCAGGGCGACATTTCCTACCTGATCAACATGGAGCCCGGCAGCCACGCCGCCGACTTTATCGCGGAACACGGCCCCTGCGCCCCGGCGATGGGTTGGCGCGTCGTGGATGCCCAGCACGCCTTCGACCATGCCGTGAAGATGGGCGCCGAGCCCTATGAAGGCCCCGGCAAGACGATGGACGTGCCCGCCATCCGCGGCATCGGGGGCTCGCTGATCTACTTCATCGATCAGTATTTGGACACCTCGCCCTATAACGAGGAGTTTGACTGGATCACCAATGCCCACCCGACGGGCGTCGGCTTCTACTACCTCGACCACCTCACCCATAACGTCTTCAAGGGCAACATGGACAAGTGGTTCAAGTTCTACGGCGATCTCTTCAACTTCCGCGAAATCCGCTTCTTCGATATCCAGGGCAAGTTCACCGGGCTGTTTTCCCGCGCGCTCACCTCGCCCTGCGGCAAGATCCGCATCCCGATCAACGAAGACCGTGGCGAAACCGGCCAGATCGTCAGCTATCTGAAGAAATACAACGGCGAAGGCATTCAGCATATCGCCGTGGGCACCGAGAACATCTATGACAGCACCGACGAGATCGCGTCGCGCGGGCTGAAGTTCATGCCGGGCCCGAACGACGCCTATTACGAGATGTCGAAGGAGCGCGTGAAAGACCACGAAGAACCGATCGACCGGATGAAGAAACACGGCATCCTGATCGACGGCGAAGGCGTGGTGGGCGGCGGTGAAACCCGCATCCTCTTGCAGATCTTCTCGAAAACCGTGATCGGCCCGATCTTCTTCGAGTTTATCCAGCGCAAGGGCGATGACGGCTTCGGCGAAGGCAACTTCAAGGCGCTGTTCGAGTCGATCGAACGCGAACAGATCGAAAGCGGCGAGATCCAGGCGGCGGAATAAGACCGGTCCGACCGGGGAGGAGGGGGCCCGGCCGCCCGCGTGGCGGCCGGGTTTTCATTTGCCGCCCAGCCGGTCGTCCCCCAGTCCGCGCAGCCCCTGCCGCTGCAACTCGGCCACCAGTGCGGCATGATCCACCTGCTGCACCGGGATCGCATCGCGAATGGCCATGGCCGCGGCGGTGCCCGTGGCCTGGCCCATCGCCATGCATTGCGGCATCCCCCGGACCGAGGCAAAGGCCACGGCATCGGCCGAAACGATCCGGCCCGCGAACATCAGGTTCTCGACCGTCTGCGGCACCAGCGCCCGGAACGGGATGGTATAGTAGTCGCCCGCACCCAGCGCCGCGTCGTGGGTCATGGAATTGTCGGTGCGCATGACGTCGTCGATGGGGTTGTCGCAGGCCACGATCCCGTCGGGGAATTTCCGCGCTGCCGCCAGGTCCGCGCCGGTGACGCGGTACATGCCTTCCAGCTTGCGCGTCTCGCGCACGCCCACCGTGGGGCCCAGGTGGGTCATTCTTGCCTGCTCGAAGCCCGGCACCGCGTCCACCAAGAACCGCGCCAGCGCGTGGCACCGCCTGCGGCCTTCCTGGGTGGCGCGGGCCACGTCGGCCGGATCAGTGCCATCGACACCACGGATCACGACCGAATTGCAGAACACCGATCCCCGATGAAACCCCTTCATCATGTAAAGCTTGGCCAGGTCGGGATGCAGCCGCCCCTCGGCCACGCCCTGTTCCGCAAAGCCGGTGAAATAGGGGTCGTTGCCGGCAAACACCCGGTCCCAGTCCGCGCCCTGCATGAAAAAGGTCAGCGAAACCCCCATCATCGCGCCCGTGGCATCGCCAAGCGCAAAGGGCACGCCGGCCTTGGCCGCGATGTCGCCATCGCCCGAGCAATCGATCATGATCTTCGACCGCACCCGGCGCAGGCCGCGCCGGTCGGCGATCTCGACCGCGGCAATGCGCTGGCCCTCCATCACCGGGGCAAGCGCGGTGGTCCCGGGAAGAAAGCGCACCCCGGCCTCTTCCAGCATCTCGACCATGGTCAGGGTCGCGATCTCGGGGTCATAGATGATCTCGGGCCCGAAATTCTCCAGCGTGCAGGGCCGCGCCTCGGCCGCGGGCGGCGTCATGGCCATGAGCCGCCCGGCCAGTTCCTCCATCAGCCCGCCGATCAGCGTGCCTGTCGGATAGGCCGCCCCCCACGGCATGCCGGGGCAGAAGGCCATCACCCCGCCGGGGGTCTGGCCTGCCTCGATCAGACAGGTCGCAAACCCCTGCCGCGCGGCGGCGATGGCTGCGCCAAACCCGGCCGTGCCGCCGCCGATCACCAGGATGTCGGTTGAGATGTCGTGCCCGTCCATCATTGCAATCCGGGGTCAGCCGCGCGGCATCTGCAGGATCACGTTTCGCCCGTTCTTGGAATAGCGCAACTCGGATTCGCCGATCGCCTGAACGCGGCCACCATCCAGCCGGTCGCCGACCTTGACCTTCTTGTAGCGCCCGTTCGACAGGCGCACCAGGGCGCGGCGCGAACTGGGCTTGCCATAGACCCCGATCAGGTTGACCTTGCGCAGGTTCAGCTGGTTGCGCACGGTCGCGGCCTTGGCGACGTTCGATTTCGACGGGATGCTGGGCGCCACGGCCTGCTGGCGGGGCACCGCGGCGGCCACGCGCGTGGCCTCTCGTTCATCGGCCTGCTGCGCGCGCTCCACGATGCGCGAGAAATTCCGCGGCCGCGCTTCGGGCTTGACCGAGACAGGCACCGCCTGCGCGGTTCCTCCTGCGGTCGGGTCCTGCGCCTCGGCTGCGGCCTGGGCTTCGGCCACCGCAGCGTCGGCGGCGTTCTCGACGCGTTGCCGTTCAGCCTCGGCCTCGGCTTCGGCCGCTGCCTGCGCTGCCGCCGCGGTGGCAGCGGCCTGTTCCTGCGCGCTTTCCGGGCGCAGTTTCGGCCGAATTTGCGCCAGCTCGGCCAGGGTCAGCCCGCCCAGCGTCTGGCGTTCGTTCTCCTCGACCAGGCCTTCCGGGCGCGGCTTGGGCCGGAAGGCTGCCAGTTTCTGCAGCGCCTCGCTCAGCGCGGGGTCGGCTGTCTCCTCGCGTTGGGGCAGGGCGTCGGGCACCACGGGCGGGCGCCCGGCATAGACCATGAAACCTTCCGGGCTCAGCGCACCTTCGACGGTGGCAACCACCAGGCCCGCATCGTTCAGGTCGAACACCGTGCCGCGTGCCGCGGGGGTGGCCACACGCGCAATCACCTCGTCCGTCGTCAGCGAGGTGATTGCGGGCAGGGCCACCGCGTCGTGCTCTTCCACCCTCGCGTCGATCGAGGCGACGTAGAGCTCCTCCAGATCGGCCTGCTGGGGCAGCGCGGGCGGTTCGGGCGCGCGCAGCCACACGCCGGTCACGGCATAGCGCGCCTGCGCTTCCTCCAGGCTCAGCGCATGTGGCGCCTGCGGCTCGGCCAGCGCCGGTGGGGCCTCCTCCTGCGGCGGCGCAATCTCCAGCGCTGCGGTTTCAACCATGTCCTCGGGCGGGGTGGGCACCATGGCCTCTTCGCCTTCGACGCTCATTTCATCCACGGCATCTGCGGGCAGGGTGGCCACCGCCGTGTCGCGCGGGCCAAAGAAGCGTGACAGGCCTTCGTCCACGAAGATGGACGCCCAGGCCGCGACCCCGGCCAGGAACAGAAGCAACACCGCCGTCAGGATCAGCCCCAGGTAGCGCGGCTTGCCACCCACTGCGGCCGTCTTCTTCTTTTCGCGCTCGCGTGCGCCGAAAACCGTCATGCGCTGGCGTTCGGCGTCGGGATCCGGCAGCGGGGCGGTCTCGGTTTCGGCCTGCCCACGGGCCTCGGCGCGGCGCGCCTTGCGCGCAGCCAGGCCCGACCCGATGCTGGTTGCCAGCCCGGCCGCCATCGCCGCGCCCCTGCGGCCATAGGCGGCCATGCCATCTTTCGCGGCCGGCTCCGCCGCCTCATGGGCTGGCATGTCTTCGGCGGCGGGGGCGTCATCGCGCAGGTGATCGGGGAAGGGCGGAATCTCTCCGACTTCTTCGTATTCGGGGGCCGGGGGGATCGGCGGGATGTCGTCCCCGGGCAGGTCACCCTGGCCATAGGCCATTGGCGTGGCCTCGATCGCGGGGGTCGGGGCCTCGTCCGTGTGGTCCGGCTCGATCGGGATCGACGGCGCGGTCAGGTCCTCTGCCCCGCGTTTCACGCCGGACAGGCGCGGCGCCTCGGGCGTTGTCGGTTCGTCCCGGCGGGCGCGGATCGTGCTGAAGGCGGGCACGGGGGCGGCGTCTGCCGCGGCTTCCGGCTCCTGTGTTTCCTCCTCGGGCTCGCCCGTGTCTGTGTCGGTGGCTGCGCCCGCGATCTCGTCCACCGCCTCCGGCTCGGCTTCCAGCTCGGTTTCCGGGTCAGGTTCAGGGGCCGGCTCGGGCGGCGTGTCCGTTACCGGCTTGTGCTCGAACACCGGCTCCGGCTCGGCGGTTGGCTCTTCCTCCAGCGCGTCGTGCGGGACCGGCTCATCTGTCGGCTCCGCCGCCTCGGTTTCGCCCTCGTCCGCCGCGTTCTCATCTGGCGCCGTCTCGGCCGCTTCGGCGGCGACCTCCGGGCCGGGCGCTTCGTCATCCGCCGTTTCGTCCTCGGGCATGTCGTCTGCCGCTTCGGGGGCGGTCGCCTCGGCTTCGGGCGCTGCCGCTTCGTCCACCGTGTTCGCCCCGGACAAGGCCACGGTGGTCTCGGCGTCATCCTCCGCCTCGTCCTCGGGCAGGCGTGCCACGCCGGTGACGCGGATCGCAGCCATGTCGCGCTGCACCGCCTCGCCCTCGGGCAATACACTGTCGGCATGCCGCGTCTGGCCAAAGAACGGTTCGCCAGAAAACGCGCCTTCCTGCGGGATCGCGACAAAGCTCATCGGGGCAAAGCCGTGATCGGCGGCAAAGGCTTCGGCCTCGGCCAGCGTTTCGCGCGCCACGGCTGCAACCAGCGTCTGGTCGCCCTCGACCGACCAGTCGAATACCAGGTGGTCGACGGGATAGGGCGTGGCGCCGTCCAGCGCCCCGCGGATCGCCGTTTCGCGCTCGGTCTCGGTTGTTACGCCCAGATCGAGCGAAAGGTATTTGATCTGGTCGTTGGGAATGACCAGCTTCGTGGTCAGTTCCTTGCCGTTGATCTGCTGCGCAGTCTCGCGCAGCACCGCCAACGCCCCGGCCAGATCGGGGGAATCGAGCGCGACCTCTCCCACCCGGTTCCAGCCGGGAAAGGATCGGTGCAACAGCCCGATGCCCTCAAAGGACAGGGATAAAGCAAAACTTGGTTTCATCGCCGGGGATTTAGCACTCTTTAAAGGTCTAGGGGAGTCTCCTCACATCATCCCGAAGTTATAGCAGCTTCCCGCCGAGGAAAAGGTTAACGCCCCCTTATGGGGGCGCATGGTCGATTAAGCTGCGGCAGGGCCGTGCGCGCCTGGATTTGGCGGCAGCCGGATGTCAGCCGGGGGGTGCACGCAAATCACCCCCCTGATTTTCAGCGTTCGGTGGCGTTAACCGGCGTTGAGAACCGGTGAATCGCCTTTAGCCGTGGGCCTTTTCCAGCGCCTGGTCGAGATCGGCGATCAGGTCGTCGGCATCCTCGATCCCGATCGAGATGCGCACCACATTCGGCGCCGCCCCCGCCGCCTTCTGCTGCTCGGGCGACAGCTGCCGGTGCGTGGTCGAGGCCGAGTGAATCACCAGCGATCGCGTATCGCCCAGGTTGGCCACGTGGCTGAAGAGTTCCAGGCTGTCGACGAATTTCACACAGGCCTCGTAGCCGCCTTTCAGCGCGATGGTGAACAGGCCGCCAGCGCCCTTCGGGCAGATCCGTGCAACCCGGTCGTGATAGGGTGACGATTCCAGTCCGGCATAGGTGACCGCGTCGATTTTATCATGTTTCTCAAGCCACTGGGAAACCTTCTTCGCGTTCTCAACGTGGCGCTCCATGCGCAGGCTCAGGGTTTCGATCCCCATCAGCGTGTAATGCGCGGCCTGCGGGTTCATTGTCATCCCCAGATCGCGCAGCCCGATGGCGATACCGTGGAAGGTATAGGCCAGCGGCCCGAAGGTTTCGTGAAATTTCAACCCGTGATAGGCGGGCTCCGGTTCGCTCAGCGACGGGAACTTGCCGCTGGCCGACCAGTCGAAATTGCCCGAATCGATGACCGCGCCGCCGGTCACCGTGCCGTTGCCGGTCAGGTATTTCGTGGTCGAATGAACCACCAGCGTGGCACCATGCTCGATCGGGCGGCACAGGTAGGGCGTGGCCGAGGTGTTGTCGACGATCAGCGGCAGCCCGGCCTTGTTGGCAACTTCGGAAATCGCATCAAGATCGGTAATGTAACCCCCCGGATTCGCGATGGATTCGCAGAAGATAGCGCGGGTATCATCGTCGATCGCCGCGGCCACGGCCTCGACATCGTCGAAGTCCACGAAGGTCGCCGACCAGCCGAACCGCTTGATCGTCTGGCTGAACTGCGTGACCGTTCCGCCATAAAGCCGTGTCGAAGCCACGATGTTCCGGCCCGGGGCCATCAGCGGAAAGAGCGCCATGATCTGCGCCGCGTGCCCGGACGAGCAGCAGACCGCCCCGGCGCCACCCTCGAGCGCAGCAAGCCGTTCCTGCAGCACCGCGACGGTTGGGTTCGTCAGGCGCGAGTAGATGTATCCCACTTCCTGCAAATTGAAGAGCGCCGCCGCGTGGTCGGCGTCGCGAAAAACGTAGGCTGTGGTTTGGTAGATTGGCGTCTGTCGCGCCCCCGTCGCCGGGTCGGGCCGTGCGCCCGCATGAACCTGTAGCGTGTCGAATCCGTATGCCATGACTGGCCCTCCCTTGCGTAGAATTGTCACAGCAGTATGCCATTCGGCACAGCCTAACAACTGGCCTCGCGCAGGAAAGGCAGAATTCACGCGCGCACGGCCCGGGGGCGAACGCGTGTTCTGACATGCGGTGCGACGCAGGAAGCGCGTTCGCCGCGTTAACGCATCCAGAACCCTTCGCGTTTAATCCTGTTGCGGATCGCTTGCTCGCGCCGGGGCAGATCATCCTGGTCGAACAGCGCCCGTACCTTCTGGCCTCGGTTCTGGTAGACCATGCGCTTGATCGGCTCGTATTGCTTGAGTACTTTCTTGATCCTGTTCGGGCTCGCCACTTCCTCCAGCGCGGCGACAACATGGTCGGCCTCGCGCGCATACAGCATCGGGAAGAGGCGGTAATGACAGCTGACCGCGCCGTCGAGATACCCTTCGGGCAGGGTGTCGCGGCCGCCACCCAGCGCGTGGATCACCAACGGCAGAGCCACCTGGTCAAGCCAAGGGTCCATCGATTGGCAGACCAGCTCTTCGGGCGGGTCCGACAGGATTGCCAGCGCATATTCCAGGAACTTGTCGCCAAAGACGCGCGGGCATTCATAGTAGAAAAAGCCCGCGTTGAAATAGAGATACCGCTTCCAGTATTCGTCCGGCTGCCCGAGGTCGAGCGAGCTTTCGAAATCCAGACCGAATTTGTCGTAGAGCGATTTCCAGATCTGCGTATAACCGGGGCCGTAAAGCTCGATCTGCGGCCAGGTGCCTTCGCGACGCAGCGATGCGCTGGGCCGGGTGAAATCGAACGGCACGGCGGCGACGTCCCCCGTGATCAGCGTATCGGTATCGAAAAAGACGAATGGCTCGCCCTCGGGGAGGGCGGCAAGCGCCTCAATCTTGTTTCCGTAGGGATAGTTCTCGCCGAAGTGTTTGCTTTCAAAGGGTAAAATCTCGGCGTCGAGGTCGTTCAATGCCGCCAGAACGTCACCATTGCCGATGCGGGGGTCCTTATTCCAGGCAGGGCCGGGTTGCGGTTCGGCCACGAACAGACGCCCGTTGAACCCGGGCGAAAACTGGCGGAGCGAAGCCGCAAACAGCAACGCCTCGTATTGCAGGCGGCCCGACTGGCCCACAACCATGATATTGAATTTCTGGCTTTGGTTTGCCTTTGCGGCCATTATCCTACCTGCCCATTGCCTGCTCGACGATCATTATAGGGACAGGAGCAGGCGCCGACAAAGGGCGAATGGTGCTCGCGAACCGAAAAAGGACATATCGATGCTGGATTTCATTCTGATCCTCGTGGCCCTGGGTCTCAACTCAGGTGGGGGCACCTCGTCAGGCGTGGCTGGCGGCCCTGTTGCGCAGATTTCCGAGGCACCACAATACGTGGCCGAACCGCAGACACCGACAGGCAAGTTCACGACCGCGACCGAGATCAAGCCGATCATGGCGGCGACCAAGGGAAACTGGATCGCGGTTCGCGAATATGACGGCAACGACTTGATTTATTTCACGCATATCCTGTCTTGGCGGTGCGGGCTGGTCGGCGTGCGCTATTCGATCAACGGCGCGCCAATGCAGGATTGGCCCCTGGCCGAGTGTCAGTCGGACACGGCCCAACCCAACGCAATTCCGCAGGACGCCAAGATCTACGAGGTGCATCCACTGGGCTCGATCCAGTCGGTCGACGTCGAGATCATCTACGACGATCTTTCGCGCGAACAGGCCAGTTTCCAGCGCAGGGATGTGCTGATGCCATGAGGATTGAACGGGGGTGAAGTGGTGGTGGTTGCAGTCTGCGTCGAACCGGTCTCAGCTGAAATTTCCCTGAAAACAGGGAATTTACAGGGAAATCCCCTGATTTTGGCCCTCTCTACCGCAATTTTGGAGTTTTTCGTTCTGATTGCGAACGTGTTTTCAGATGCTTAGAGGCTAATTCCCTGTTCTTTCAGGAACAGGGAATTCTCTGGTGACGAACAGGGAATGCCGCGCCGTAAACAGTGAAACCGACATGGACAACAGGGTAGTTGCCTGCAGCGCACTCTCTGCGCTACCGAAAACTTGGCGCTCCCAGTTCCGGGAGCAGGTCTTCGTCCACATCGCTGTCGTCTGCCGCGTCGGCCCAGAGCAGCGTGACGGCATGGCCATTTGCGGTCAGGCGTGTTTGCTCGAAGAGGCTGAGATCCGATGTGTTGGTCCACGCCATCGGATGGGCCTCGGCGAACTCGGTGAAGCCTTGCTTGTGGTTTGATGCCGCCCGGAATGCTTGTGAGGTCTGCGGCAGGCGATCGCGGGCGGAGAGTGTGACGAAAGGAAACCCGCGGTTGCGGATCGCATAACGCACCACGCCATCCTTCGACCAGATTGCCGCGAGCGGTTCGGAGCGTCGCTCGATCATCCGCCGGACGCAAGCTTCGAGGCTGAGGTCGAGACTGTCGCGGAGGCGTTGCCCATCCCGCAGGTCAGGGTCGCCCGACAGCAATGGGTCAATCATGTGAAACGGAGCCAGAAGCCCGATTGCGAACTGATTGGCTTGCGCCTCCTGTTTCAGTTCACGGCGGCCCTCACGAGTTTCCCGCAGGTTTCGAGCGCTGCATGTAAATCCTGTTTTTCCGGAGAACTCATGCCATTCCATCAGGAAATGCCCAAGCTCATGCGCGATTGTGAAACGCGCACGCCGCATGCCACGTGACGTATTCGCCAGGATTGCGCCCGAACTACGCACACGGTCGGTCAGCAACATGCCTTCGAAACCGTCGAAGTCATCCTGACGGACTTCTGCAATGTCGAGAGCCCTGGCTATTTCAACGACCGGGACGGGCTGAACTATTCGGTCAAGCTGCTCATGTATCGCCTTCGCGATGACACGCGGAACGTGAAAATCTGCAAGGTCAATGCGCGACAGCTTCAATTCTTTACCCCGTGCTCTCCGTCCGCTTTTGCATGGCGTGGATGGTTTCTTCAACAATGGCTCTGTCGCGTTCGGATAAGCTTTCCAGTCCGCGATGGATGCGCTTGATCTGAATGGTCTCGGCATTCGGTTCGGCGGCTTCACCGATCAGTTCATCAATGGTGACCCCGAAATGCTTGGCCAGTTTCCGCACAAGCTCGAAGGACGGGTTCTTGCTGTGGCCTTTCTCAAGTTCCCAGATATGCGCCTTTGAGATCTCGACAGCGTCGGCCACGGCCTGAAGCGATTCCCCACTTTTTTGTCTGAGATTGAACAGTCTCTCACCGATCTGCATGCTGCCCTCCGTTTGATGTGTCGAACGGAGTGATACGATCAAAATTGACGAAAAGCCAGTCGTAAGATAAATCATACGATAGAGGCCGATCAGGAGATTCTGACGGTAGTAGAAAAATGGAGGTCGAAATGACCCAGGCACATATCGAAATGATCGCAATCGGCGATCTTAAACCCTGGTCCCGGAATGCGCGGACGCACTCAAAGAAACAGGTCCGCCAGATTGCGGACAGCATTGAAACCTTCGGGTTCACCAACCCGGTGCTGATCGATGAACGACGAACGATCCTTGCCGGTCATGGCCGGGTGGAAGGGGCGAAGCTTCTGGGGATGATCGATGTGCCATGCCTGCGGCTCGACTACATGGGTGATGATGAGAAACGCGCCTATGTGTTGGCGGATAACAAGCTGGCGCTGAACGCGGGATGGGACGAGGATCTGCTGGCGGCAGAGCTCGGGGCGCTAATGTCGACCGATCTCGAGTTTGATGTTTCGGTAACCGGGTTTTCTATTCCGGAGATCGATGGACTGCTGGAAACCGTGGCGCCGGAAGAGCCGGGCGACCCCGCGGACGATGCGGTGCCGGACCTGGCGCCGGCGCGGGTGCAGCCTGGCGACATCTGGCAGCTGGGCCGGCATCGGCTGGTTTGCGGCGATGCTCTCGATTCCAATGTCGTTGCCGCGCTGATGGATGGCGAAGAGGCCCGTATGGTGTTCAGCGATCCGCCCTACAACGTGCCGATCGACGGTCATGTCGGCAACTCAGGCAAGATCCAGCACCGCGAGTTTGCCATGGCTGCGGGTGAGATGAGCAGGGCAGAGTTCACAGCCTTCCTGGAAGCGGCCTTCCGCAATCTCGCCGATCACAGTACCGATGGCTCGATCCATTTTCTCTGCATGGACTGGCGTCACATGTCTGAGATGCTGGACGCCGGGCAGGGGATCTATGACGAGATGAAGAACCTGATTGTCTGGTCTAAGGACAATGGCGGCATGGGCACGTTCTATCGCTCGCGCCATGAATTGATCTTCGTGTTCAAGAAGGGCAGGGCGCCGCATATCAACAATTTCGAGCTTGGCCAGCATGGGCGCTATCGCACAAATGTCTGGGAATACCGCGGCGTGAACAGCCGTCACGGCAATCGCCTGGAAGAGCTGGCGCTGCACCCGACGGTCAAGCCGGTGCAGATGATTGCCGATGCGATCCGGGATGTCTCGGGGCGCGGTGACATCGTTCTCGACATCTTCGGGGGCTCGGGCTCGACACTGATTGCGGCCGAGAAGACCGGGCGGCGCGGGTATCTCGGCGAACTCGACCCGATCTACTGCGATCGCATCCTGGCGCGGTGGGAGGCCTTCGCGAAGGACGAGGCCGAGCAATTGCTCTGCGGCTGGCCGCAACAGGTACAGGTGTAGGAGGCTGCGGGATGAGTGAGCGTGACCAGAAGAGCAGGGGAGCCGTTGCAGCCAGGCCGGGTTACGAGATTGGCTATGGCAAGCCTCCGAAAAGCAGCCGGTTCAAGCCCGGCCAGTCGGGCAATCCACGTGGCCGGCCAAAAGGCGCGAAGAACAAGCGGCCCGGGCTGCACGAAGAGCGTATGAAGGATATCATTCTTGAAGAAGCCTATCGCGAGATTACGGTAAGGGACGGCAATCGAAATGTCTCCGTCCCGATGGCACAAGCTGTGGTCCGCGCCATGTCGGTGAAGGCCGCCAAGGGCGACCATCGCTCGCAGCGTCTGTTTGCGGAACTTCTCGCTTCAACCGAAGGCGCCAATAAGATGTTGCATGACCGCTGGATTGAAGGGGCCACCGAGTACAAGATCGAGTGGGAAAGGGAGTTGCAGCGGCGCGAACAGCTGGGAATTACCGATCTGCCGAACCCCTTGCCGCACCCGGATCACGTCATCATCGACTACAGATCCGGGACGGCCCGCATCATGGGGCCGATGACAAAGGAGGAAAAGGCCGAATGGGACGACCTGGTGCGAACTAAGAAGGTCCTGGAGGACGGTATTGCCGATCTGACCGAGGTGCTCGAAACCGAGGAAGACGAGGAGGAACGTGCGGACATCGTGCGGCACATCCAACTGGGCCAGGAAAGCCTCGACGCCATCAGAAAGGTTATTCCGGATTAGTAGCTGGATGTACGGGCAGCCGTGGCGGCGATCTAAATGGTCGCCGCTTTAGCGCACGGTCCATGGCGACCGGTCGCAGTAGGAAGAATACTGCTTGGACCAGCGAACGGTGGCTTCGACGCCAGAGCCGACCTTTGTGGACAATGCAGCAGAGGACTGGTTCGAGCCCGAAGCGGACGACTTTGGCTTCAGCTGCCAAGAGTGAATTCGGCCGAAGAGCTGCCATCGGACGGCCACACCAATTCTGTCCCGTGATGGATGGTGACGATTTTGACGGGATTTCAAGAACTTGCGGAGCGTCGTGTGCAAAATATGTTCATGTTTCGATCGCGTGATTTCGCGTCCCGTCGCGCTCTTTAGCAATCAACCGTCGTATGCGAGTTCCCTGACGATCATATGGTCAACAGGCCAGTGAATTGATCTCGCCTTGGCGGTGTGGCTTAGACCGTGACGGAGGTCTTCGGCGAAGCCTGGCCCAATGATGATCCGGCTACGCTCGTGATCGACGACGCGATGAATGTCTCAGCCTTTGAAGGGTGCAATCGGTTCCGGGGACAGTTGCAGCCATCCGGCCTCGGGCTTGCCTTTCCAGAGAACATGGCCGGGACCATGATGGCCTGCCCCTATGAGATAGAGGCGCAGGAGCGGCGTTTCCTCGCCGTGCTCGCGCAGGTTTCGGATTATGTGCGATTTGGTGCGGGCCTTGTGATGGAAGATTTCGACGGGCGCACCGTCTTGCATTTCGTCGAGACCCCCGAGTGACAGGGTGGCCGTCGCGAAGCGTCGCGGGAGCCGGCCACCTGCGCCATGACGCTCCCGATCACCGCCGACCGGTGGCGCAACCGAGCTGGTAGCCGACATTGCAATGCGCCTTGAGCCGCTTCGTATCTTCGGGGGTCCAATCCGAGGGCGCCGTGACCTGAACCCAAGGCCCTATATAGTCCTGCGCGAAGTAGGCATGGCCGTGGCCGGGCGGCGCGCCGAAGGACATGGCCATGTCGAGCGCCAGCTGGAACTGCGTCACGACGGGCATGAAGATGAAGTGCTCCGTCATGTCCTCGGCCGGCGGATCCCGCATCCACGGCGGCGCCCGCCAGAGCGACCGCGGGTCATAGAAGACGACCGGGTCGCTGGAATATTGCAGGAAGACGATGCGCATGTTTCCCCAGTCCGCCGCGGCCTCGGACGCATCCGCCGTGTGGGATGCATAGCGGACCAGCGACCCGTCCCCGATCTCGGGCATGACCCAGGGTGTGCCCGGATTGCGCTGGTTCTGCACATGGTTCCAGAAGGCAGAGGGAAAGGGCGGCCCGACCCAGAACGCGCCGTCGATGGGATCGTCGAGCAGTCGAAACATGTTCGTGGCATGCATCGACGACCATGCGCCAAGGCTCAGCCCGTGAACGTATAGACGGGGCCGCGCATCGACGGGCAACGTCTTCCAGTACCCATGCACCACGTCCTGAAGCGCGGTCGCCTGTTCCAGCCCCGTGCGTGTCTCTAGGATTAGCGCCAGCGGTGATTGCAGGTAGGAATACTGCGCGGCGACCGTGGCGATGTTCCCGCCATGCATGTATTCGACCGGATCGTGGGATCCCGGGTCCATCCAGCCGGTGCCGGTGGGGCTTGCCACGACCAGAACGTCGCGCTCGAACGCGCCTTGCCGGATCAGTTCGGCAAGCGCCAGTTCGGCCCGCGCCTCGGGCGTCTCGCCATTGGCGCGCCCGACATAGACGCGTATCGGATTAAGCGCGGGCCGACCGGTGAAGGCCGAGATATCCTCGGATGTTGGGCCGGAGGTGATGAAGTCCCGCCCGGGCTTGCCCATGGATGCCCAATCGATCAGGGACTCTGCGCTGCCGGTCATGCGTGGGTCGCCGGGAAGCGACGGGGCGTTCTCAAAGAGCTCCTGGGCGGCTTCGTAGCTTTCGTCGAGGCCCGTTACGACCCCATCGACGATGCCATCGCGCGTGACCACGAACAGGAAGAGCACGACCGTGATGAACCCCAGCACATTGGCGCGCCGCGGCGGCATGATGCGATGGAATCTTGACCGGATCAGGCGGAACAGCGCGGCGACGATCCGTCCAAGGGCGAAAGCGATGACAAAGGTCGCAAAGGCGATCAGCAGGATCGTGGCGAGTTGAAGCGCATCCGCTTCTTCCATGCCCATCTTCCCGCGGATGTCGTTCTGCCACCGCAGGCTGGACCCAAGGACCCAGAGAAAGAACGCCACGAGCGGTAGCGCGATCACCGTTGTCAGGATTTTTGCGGGCCGCCCGGACAACTGCGGAAGATCGGCCGCCCGCCAGAGCAACGCAACGATCTGGCCGATCAGATAGCCGATCGCCATGACAAGCCCGCCGAGGATTCCTTGTAGAGCCGGTCCGCGCGGGATAAGCGACGGGGTCAGCGAGGCCGCAAAGAAGAGCAGTCCGAGAAGGAAGCACGGCACCGAGACCTTGCCGATGATCCTGGCTATTCGCCCGTTGTTCATGTTGCCTGTTTACCCTGGTTTCGACGTCTAGACTGCGACCTTGCCACGAAGCCGACTGACGCGCAAAAACTTACGAATCGATGCAATTTTTCATCTTCCCAATGCTACCTTCGAAAAGGTTAGTCTGAAGCACTGCCTGTGAGAGACCCTTTGCCGTCATTGCGAAAGTGCAGGGAGCAAACGCCAAAGTGCTTTTTTTGGCAATCGCGGCTGAGCTATATATCGAGGATGAAGATGTCACCGCCAGCCTTCGCCCGCCTGATGGGCGTCATGCTCTGCCTCGGCACCTTGTCATGCGCCTTCCCCATGCCGTCGATGGCCCAGACGGATATCCAGGCCTTGGAATTCCCCTATTTCACGCTTCGCAACAGGACAGGATCGGATGATCCAGCTAACTTCTACGGAGGAGAACGCAGCGATCTGAAAGCGGGTGCATGCCGCGTCGAAGAGCTCGACCTTGGCGTTCTGGCGCCACTTGCCGACATGGCTCCGAATTTCTTGCGCGAGGAACTCCTCCGCGTTCAGACGGTGGAGGAAGCGGACCCGGGCGCCATCCTGGATCGGCTGGAAGAAACGGCCGGCGCACGTGGTCCGGCGCTCTATGTCCACGGATACTATATCAGCTTCGAGAAAGGCTGCCGCCGCGCTGCGTTGCTGCAGCAGAACGCCGACCTTGTGGGGCGGTTCCTGTGGTTCAGCTGGCCCTCGGACGGTGCTCCCGCCTACTACACCCATGACGAAGCCGATCTTTACTGGAGTCTGCCGGACATTGCGGACACGATCATAGAGTTGGAGCGGCGCTTCGGCGCCGGAAACGTGGATGTCATCGGGCACAGCCTTGGTGCTCGGGGTGTCGTTCTGGCGCTGGCCGAAGTTGCCAATCGGCATCCCGACATCCGGCTCGGACATGTTGTGCTGCTGGCGCCGGATATGGATTTCGGGATTTTCGAGCGAATTTTACCCCGGGTGCGTCCCATCGCGGAGAGCACGACAGTCTACGCGACGACCGGGGACAGACCGCTGGCGCTCTCGGCGCAATTGCATGGCTACCCGCGACTTGGGGAGACGGGAAACGATGTTTACCGACTTGCAGGCGTCGAGGTGATCGACCTCAGCGACCTTCCCAGCGAGGGTCCAACAGGTCATCTCTATCACATCTACAGCCGAGCCGTCGGTGAGGATCTGCGCCGCCTATTGCATGCGGGAGAACGCGCCGATGCGCGGCAAGGCCTCGTCGCGCAGGGTGAAAACCTCTGGCGCCTTCGACCTGCGACGAATGAATAGCCGCGCAGCAGGTCAGTGTATGACGTATTTGACAATCGACAGCAGCATGTCGATCCCGCCCGCGAAAGCAGCCCCGAGGATCGCCGGGAATACACTGTGGTCCAGAACCCAACCCGCTCTGGCACCGGGGACTGGAAGCAAGATCAAGCACAAGATCTGAGACAGCGCCATTGCCGCTTCGGCTCCTGTCTGATCCAGCCATGCGGCCAGAAGAAGGGCAGAAGGCAACCGAGGAAATCGAGGCTCTGGTTCAACAACGGGTCCTGCATTCGTCCGAGGCCAGACCGGCTCAACCGTGTATGGTGTCCCGTTCGGTGCTGAACATGTTTGACGGGCGGTGTCATGAACCCGCGGGACTCGAGGCGCCCCACGAGTTCATCGCTCTTGCAGGTTTTTCCTAATTCGCAACAGTAAACGTTGTGTTTTCGTCGAGAGGGTAGATGGGGTCCGTTAACTGAGTGTGCTCGAAAAGAGTGATATCGCGACTGGTGGCTCCGGGCACATCAACGATCAGCACCTTGTCGGTGAAATTTTCATAGAACGCTCGGAAGTGATTCCCGCTTTTGACACCTATAACGTCATATTCTTGGACGGCGATACCATGTGGTCTCGCTTGTGAATCGTCATAGGCCTGGACTAGGCCGGATATAACGATGACATCCACCGTATCCGAGATGACCAGCCTGACTGAGGGACCAAACGTGTATGGGATACCGTAAGCGGTTCCCCCGCGAACGAATTCGTAGCCATCGGAGATTGACTTGACATAGGCTTGGGTCACAATCGGTTCGCCCGCAATGGGTTCAAATTTGCCCCCAAGGCTCACATCGATTGTCGCTCCGACACCAGCAGCAACCGCAGCCTGTGCGGTTTCTGGATCGTGTATGGAAATAAAAGCGACTTTGCCCAACCCTTCTGTTTCCAAGAGGGCCCGCAGCAGGTGCGTCCCCGAGCCACCCGCCCCACCACCGGGATTATCCGCAGCGTCCCCAATCACAATCGGTGTATGTTCGATGATATCACCCTTCGTCGGCTGCTGACGCTCATAGCGGCCGTCTCTGTCGAGCATGGCCAGTACAGTGCTCATCGTTGAGTCCAAGTCATTCAGTGGATAAAAGGCCTCATTCTTGTGATCCCATATCCACTGGGACAGTTCGTCCACCAGATCTTGTGCCAACTCGGCGTTATTTTCGGTCGTGACCATCGGGTACACGCCGCAAAAATCGGTGTCCTGGTATGGGAAGCCGTGCATAACAGAGCAGTTGAGAACACCGGGACGATTTTCGATCTCAATACACTTCTCTTTGAGTAGATTCCCAAAAATGCCTTCCTCTTCGGTGTTACTGAGCGGCATCATCAGTGGCACCTTGCGATAGGCGGCTGTGGGGCTCGACTCCCCCGCCAAGATCGTAGCGGCACGATACATCGCATCACGTGCAGCTTCATTCATATCCAGATGAGGATATTTTTTGCAGGCGCTGAAGAAATTCATATTGTTCTTCATTTTGTCCGTGATCTTGCCATGCAGGTCGCCGGACCAGACGATCATCGTGTCCTTTCCTACCAGTCCTCTGACTGACTCAGCTAGATCTCCTTCAAGATCGGGCGTTCCATCCACAACGCCTGCACCGTGAAGAGCGAGGTAAACGATGTCCAATGGCATCTGTGCTTTAAGCGTATCGAGCATTTCTTTTTTCGCATCGTTCCAGAATTGTGCATTCACCAAACCAAAGCTCGAATCCGGTCCGTATATGAGACCTGGGAGCAACTCCCAGCCGTTTTCCTCGCACACATCTACTGCCCCGCCCAAGGCTGTTCCTCTGAGTGCCTTGATTTCATCACCCCGAAAGATACGCATGTTGTCCAGCGTGGTTTCGCCCATGCCTTCGGTGAGGTATGTGTTTGTTTCATGGAAAAAACCAACACAGCAGACCCGTAATTTTCCACTTTTTACTGGCGAACCCAGTACATGCGACGATAGCGCAGTAACCCCTGCAGAGACGGCTAGTGTATTGAATGTTCTGCGCTTCATAAGCTTTATTCCTTCTCGAGCAGGGCGACGGCACGCGTCGCGGTCAAGTGCTTCGGGTTCAGTTTTGCATTCTCGACCGTATCTCTGCGGAGTCGATTCGAGCATGGAAATGAGGGTCAGATCCTACTCTGGTGGTAAGGTGGGCCCAGAATCGAGGGTCAAATCCTACGCTGCCGGCGGCTACGAGTTCACTTAGGAGTTGACTGCGTTAGGTCTTGCGAGACGCAAGCCGGGAGGGAGAGGTGTCATGAATGTGGGCCAACCGAAGCACTTGTCGCGCTTTCCCGCGAAGACCGACCTGACGCATCAAGAGTTCTGGCGTGGCTTGCCCACCCTTCAAGCCGAATCGGCGCTACTCGGGCCGGGACGCCTGGAGTACAAGATGCTGCAAGTCACTGGACGGGATCTGCTCATCTTTCGTAGCAAGGTCGCGCCGAAAATGGCCAGCACTATCGTGCCTCACCCGGATTGGATGGTCTTGATGGCACCAGTAAATTGGCTCGGCGACTATGTTTTCAATGGTCAAGTAGCAAGACCGTTCGATGTTTTTGTTTCTGGCGGTCCTGACGGCTATTCCACCACTGGCGAAAAAAGACACAACTTGGCATTGGGTGTGCGAAAATCTAGACTCAAGGATGCATGTGCCAATTTGAGTGGTCGCTATATCGAAGATGTCGCCCTCGACGATCAACAGATAGCCCTTGGTGCGGCGGTGGGCACAAGGTTTCACAGGCGGATTCTGGAGACGATAGCAGCGTCACTGGAAAAGCCTCTGGGCTCCGGTAAGTTTGCGCTCGACGCTGTCGTTGAAAATGATCTGTTTTCTGAGATTGCAAACCTCGTCATGGCAGAGACAATCGAACAAAATTCTGTATCTAGTATTAATCTTGACCCGGTACGAGTTGTCAGGCGCGCAGAAGGACTGTTTGAAGACCGCACGACCAATCCACCAAGCATAGCTGACCTTTGCAACGCGGCTAACGTCGGAACAACAACATTGCACTTGTGTTTCAATGAAGTTTACGGCGTTTCGCCAATTGCGTACTTGCAAGCGAAGAGAATTACCCAAGCGCGCTGTACATTCCTATCGGCGGAAAAGGTCCCACCTTCGGTCAAAGATGTTGCCCTGTCGCTTGGCTTCACCCACAGCGGTCGTTTTTCCAAACGATATCGCTACTTTTTTGGGGAATATCCCTCAGAGACCCTCAACAAGCGATGAATTTGCCGGAATCTCAGATTTGCTTTCTTTAAGACTTAACCTTAAAATATTTTGTGGGCGAATTTGAACACCACCGCCAACACCACCGCCCTGGTGTATGCCGGCCGGTCGCATCAGCATCCTGCAGGAAGCAAGCGCCGAGGATACTATTCATTTCGGAAATGGTTTTAGATTTTCACGCATCATCAGACTTAGTCAGTTGCTTTTGGGAGGGCGGCTCTTTGTTATCGCCCTCCACCTTCAACAAAGCGCGCGCGAATTGAGCGAACAGCGCGACGAAAACGCCAACGCCAACGAAGATATAGATGATCGTGAAGAGCTTGCCTAAATCGGTACGCGGCGACAAATCACCAAGACCAACAGTCGAAATTGTCGTTACGCTGAAATACAATGCGTCGATCCACGACCATCCTTCCACAGAGTGGTAGAACAGAGTTGCAGAAAGCAAGATAAGCACGGCCAGCGCGAAATTGGCCCGAAACATCGGAGCACTCCAAGAGTGCACGATCGCTTTGAGAAGTCTTACGAAGGTGATGGCGAAAGACAGCATAGAAGACACTCCACAATAACGCGGCTTGGGTTGGCTGGCCTGCCCCTACCGGGTGGCCCGGTTTCAATCTTAGTGCAGGACGGGTCTTGGCGCTACGCTCGGGGTGGCCAGCGAAGTGGGGCCGGATGGCGAAGCCGGCCACTTCAGGACCTCCAGGGCCATTGGCCGATAGCCCAGCGATGAGTGCGGGCGTTTGGTGTTGCGGTGCCGGCGTCAGTTCTCGATGGCGATCTTCGCCTCGGCGAGGCTGAAGAAGATCTCTCCGTTCAGGAGTTCGTCGCGGAGCTTCTCGGTGAAGCTCCCGCAGTAGCCGTTCTTCCACGGACTGCCAGGCTCGATTTCGGCGGTTTTTGAGTCGACGGCTGGCATCAACTCTCTCACGGCCATGGCAATGAACTTCGGACCGTTTTCGGGACTGATGTGATCGGGCACGCCCTGCAGGATGAAAAGGTCGGACAGCACGTCGATGACATCCGTTGAGCGGAGTTTCCTTTCAATGCGGATATCCGTAGCGCCTGTATTCAGAGGCAAGTGCGATGATGTCCGCGGTAAGCGCGTCATCATTGGCGCGGCCTTGCCGCACCTTCCGCTGGGTTTACCGATGCTGACCTAGAACTCGACAGGCGAGCCGAACGGTACCTAGCCACGATGCCAAACGCACCTGGCGGATTTCGCCAGCGCAGGAATTGGATATTGTTTCCCGGCTGCAGCGCGTAAAATTCTGCCTAGAATTGTCTGTTAGCCTATTGTTTGTCGTGGCTTGGATCTATACCTTCTTTGTCGTGCCGAAGGCATTCGGGGAGCGTGGTGTGAACATAACCGTACTACAAGGACGTCGTAAGCTGTTGCGAATCAGCAGCTCTTGATGTCAGGCGACGCAAAAGCGGCGGTGAAACGGGTTTAACTTCAAGAGGATTCAGTCATGACACCATCGAAAGCTTTGGTCCTCTGTTTGGCGGTTTTACCGATGCTTGCCACGACTGCGTGCAACGCGCAAAACCAGTCGGATCAAACCCAGAGCCAGCGCGAAATGTCTTCCTCGACGCCAACCGATGATTGCCCTGTGATCGAAAGCAGCAACTGGGTCGTAAAACTCACCCCGGCTCCGCATGATGGGGCATCCCCCCTCCTTTTCGTGAGCGGCGATCTCACGCTGCCCACACCAGGATATACTGTCGGCCTGAAAATCGGAAAGGCAGATCGTTCTGCAGTGCCATCGGTCTTCGCGGTGATTTCCACGACACCGCCGGACGGAATGGTTGCACAGGTGCTGGATACCCAGACGGTTTCAATGACAGCAGTTGCACCAGCCTCCCGCCTGCGCTCCGTCATCGTGATCTGTGGCAACACGCGCTTGTTCGAAAGCAGCGAAGCGATGATGGTGAAGGCTGGTGATTGAAACCGCTCTGTTGTCTTGGTTGCAGGATCCGTGATGATGTCCGATGGTTTGACCGGCAAGAGGTCAAACGCCTTCGTTGCGGCGGTCACCGGGCCAACGTCGCTGCGGTGACTGTAATTGGCAGCATCAGCACCGACGAGAGGAGTGGATCCGAACCGTTCCTCGCCCCCACTCCATCGACGCTCAGTCGCTTTCCAATCAACTGCACTATCTCGGGCGAGTCTGCGAATTTTGAGTGGTTTGAACCATTCACGTCGATCTCAGACAGATCCAAGATTGTCACGCCAAGTCCTGCCAGATCTTCAACATCCTCATTGCCGACCCGCGGCACTCCTCGCGCAAGAATCCGGGAAAAACTCAAAGCCCGGTCGTCGTGAGAGATAAGAATGTAAAACTGCCGTTCATTGTCAGCAAACGGTGCCAGCTGCTGCCGGAACAGATCGGCGTCAATGTCAGGTGCCGCCAAAATGACATGGCGAAGCCGACCTGTCCGGTTCAAGGTGCCGTTAAGTTTTGCCTGTCGCATTGCTTCGACCGTCAGCAGATTGCCCATGGAATGCGATAGGACATCAACGGCCTTTGCGTTGGTTTTCGAGATAAGATTAGCACCGAGCAACAGGTCGTCCCGCGCGATCAGGACGCTGTTCATGTCATAAACGTAGTCCAACAAATGGCCGCCGGAGGCCCAGCTGAACAAAACTGGAACGCCCTCATAGCCGGAATCCTCAACGAATTGACCCATCCGAAGAACTGCTTCTGACAAGGTTGTGTTGTAGCCATGCACAAAAACCAAAACGTTCCGGTTGTGGACAGAGCGCCGGTTCAATTCTGCCTGCAAGGCGGAGACGAAATCGCCTTCGGACGCAAAGATTGCTGGATCGGTTGCGGTGAAATGCTCCGTTGGACGGGGGATGCCGGACCGGGGGCTCTCTATCTTGCCGGGTGTGTGGTTCGGGGGCACACTGACCGTCAGTTTCGCCAACCCAATTTCTGAAGATCGTTTTCCCGAGAACAAAATGGTTGGATCACTGTCCGGAGCACGCGAGGTCAGGATGAAGATCTCGTGTTTTCTGAGATTTTCGGCAGCATCACCATTCTGAGGTTCGGCTGCCAGGCCGATCATCCCGCGTTCCGCCGGACCGCAGCCCACAATTGCAAGACTTGTAACAAGCAATAGAACACAGGCCTTGAACTTCACCTCGTCTACGCCAAAAAACATCGGAAGATTTCTCCCCAGTGTATAGGTTGAGCGTAAACATGCAACGTGACCTGCCCCCCGCGAGATCCCTCAGTCATAAATGAGAGTCTGCAGGTTGGATCAGGTTATTCGGGTTGCCCGTCTTGCGCAAGCGCACCGGGCGCGGAGCCCTCAAATTGCTCAAGCGTCCGGCACACTTGCAGCGGTGTCTGGTTGCCCAGCGATGATTGCGGTCTGACTGTGTTGTAGTCATAACGCCAGAAACGGCTCTTCCGCATTCGTCTGCTCCTTCAGGGTCGGCGCAGACTCAACATCCCGTGAGGGATTTCTCGGGGGGTAGGTCAAACCTGTTCGGGCTTCGATTCTGCCCTGAATTGTGTCGGCGTCTTGTCGGTCCATCGGCGGAATGCCCGGTTAAGGGCCGCCGGACTGGAGAACCCCACATCAAGTGCGATTTGCGAGACGGGCAGCGCCGTCTTCGACAGAAGGTCTTCGGCGACGCATTGGCGCATGTGGTCCCTTATCTGGCTGAAAGAGGAGCCCATGGCCTGCATGATGCGCTGGACGCGGCGTGGATGCAGGCCACAGATCGCGGCAAAGCTTTCAAGGTGCAGATCGGGATGTGCGATATTATCCCTCAGCATGCCGCGAAGATAGGTCAGCGTCGCTTCGCTGTGGTCGTCGGGGCCGAATTCCCCGCGTGGCAACGCGGCCAGTGCCCAGTCCAGCGAGAACGGTGCCCAAAGCCAGTGCGGCGGAAATGAAATCCGCAAACCGTCGATCGGGGATGTGATGAGCGCCCGCTTCGGAAGAAAACCCGGCGGAAGCCCCTTGGTGGTCGGGACAGTGATCAGGATGTCTTTCGGGTCGAAAGTTTCACCGATCCCTTTCTTTATCAGAGTCACAAATAGTGTCACGCCGATTGCATCCAACTGTGTTGAGGGCTTGTGCGCCTTGACGGTGCGGTGCACCTCGAAGCTTGCAGCATCGGGGGTGACGGAAACGGAGTGCCGCACGTTATCAACCTGTTTTGGGACTTCCACCACCAACCGGGACAGAAAATCCCCCAAGGTAAGAGCATGGGTCGCCGCTTCCCGGAACGCCGGCGTTCCCTTGCTCGCGGTCTCGATTGCCACCTTTGCACCGAAATACGGATCACCAAGAGTTTCCGCCATATCCTCAATCGCGGCATAACAGGTGAAGGCGTCAACCAGCTTCGTGGGGTCGGTCATCGCGGCGTGGGGAATGCCGTTTCGGGCCAGAAGCGCTTCGATATCGCCGCCCCGCAAGGTGAAGGCCTTTGCGAGCGGGTAAAGAACCAACATCGCGCGCGTGAATTTCGGGTCAGATTTCCTGCTCATCGGCGCCGGTCCGTCCTCCCTTGTCGGTTAACCCCCTGTGCCAAGAATATGCCTCCACTGGCATGGAATGCAAATAGATCGCCTTACGGCCGTGGTAGGCTTGAAGCCAGAGGTGAAGAGACTCGGGCACCTTGCGCAAAACGTCGATGACGCTTGCCGGCACAGGGGCCCGAAGCCCCATTCGCAGAAAGGAGATTCCTTCAATGAAACTACGCAAGACCATCATAGCCCTTGTGGTTTCCGCGGCGGCCACCTTCGGCCCGGCATACGGCCAGACAACAGACGCAGATGCGGTTGGAGCCGCGATCGAGCGGGTCGCGACACAGCTTGCCGGGCGCATCGGTTTCGCGGCGCAGGAAATCGGCGGCGGCGACGTCATCGCGTTCAATGGCGATGAGGCCTTCGCCATGGCCAGCACATACAAGGTTGCGATCGCCGCTGCGGTCTTGGATCGCGTCGACAAAGGCGAACTCAGCCTCGACCAGATGGTCGATGTCACACTCGACATGATGATGATCGGGGACGCTGCGCTGAACGGCACATTCGTTCACCCTGGGCTCCAGTTGTCGATCGCGAACGTGATCGAGGTGATGATCACGGAGAGCGATAACACGGCGACCGACATCTCGATGGGACTGGCTGGAGGACCCGCGGCGGTGACCCAATATCTGCGCAGGATCGGGATCAGCGATATCAGAGTCGATCGGCCCACCGGCGAGATCATCGGGGAGTTCTATGGTTTGCCGGGACCGGCCACGCATAAACTCGCCACAGAGGTCTTCAAGGCCCGGCCGGAACTCTTGAAGATCCAGGCTGACCGCAATCTGGACTTCGAGGCAGATCCCCGCGACCAAGCAACGCCGCTTGCGATGCTGCAACTCCTGCTTGCCATCGACAGCGGCGCGGCGACAAGCGCCGAGAGCCGCGACTTCCTGATTGACGTCATGTCGCGCACGCGCACCGGCGCTGGTCGGCTCAAGGGACTGCTGCCCCGGGGAACGCCCGTGGCGAACAAGACCGGAACCATCGGCGGAGTGGCCAATGACGTCGGCTATATCACGCTTCCCGACGGTCGTCGGTTCGCCATCGCCGTGTTCACCAAGAGCAGCGCGACATCCGAGGCAGACAGGGACCGGGCCATCGCCGAAGTCACCCGCTCACTGTTCGACTACTTTTACGTTGGGCGGATGGCAAAGCCGTAAGCGGGCAAACTGTGCGCGACGCAGGCTGTACCAGTGCAACCCTTCCAGACGAGGACAGAACTCCCAGGGAAGGAACGTTGTTGTGCCAACAGGAGAGATCCAATGAGCAATGAAATGAAAAGGAGAAATCCAATGAAGAACCTAATGAAACTGTTATTTACAGCGACGGTTTCGTCATCACTCGCCATTCAGCCGGCGATTGCACAGCAGGCCATGACACAGGAACAGGGCCAGGCGACCTTTGATGCGGTCCTCGCCGAAACTGCTGAAATGATCAAGGAAATGAACATCCCGGGGCTTGGTGTCGGGGTCATCCATGGGGCCAACACTTACAGCGCCGGTCTCGGCATCACCAAGGTAGGCACCGACGAGGCCGTTACCCCCGATACGCAATTTCAAATTGGCTCGGTGACAAAAACCTTCCTGTCGACAGTGGCCCTGCAGCTGTCCGAACGGGGCGAGCTGGATTTGAACGCGCGTGTCGTCGACCTTCTGCCGTGGTGGAGGGTCGCGGATGCGGAAGCAACGTCGAAAGCCCGGGTCGTTGACCTGTTCCACCATCGCGCTGGTTGGTATGGCGACCATGGGTTCCTTCGTGTTCCTCCGGGTGGATCGATCAGCGAGAAGGTCATGCTCCAGGCGGCTTACGTCGAGCAGCTCTATCCGTTCGATCAAACCTGGATGTACAACAACACCAGCATCACCTTTGCGACCCATGTGGTGTCGCATGCCGGCGGAAAGTCGATCGAGAACCTGATCGAAGAGAACCTGTTGACTCCGCTCGGCATGGATTCGTCATCCTTTAACTACGACCCCACCCCGCCGGCTGAAGGCTACGCATGGGGTCATCCGCCGATCTACGGCGAAGGCGACATCAACGATCTCACGCCGTACTACATTCCGCTGATCAGAGAGTCCGCAGCCTCCGGCGCGCTCCGGTCGACGATTAACGACATGCTGAAATACGCCCGCTTTCAGCTGGACGGCAAGGACGCCGCCGGGAACCAGCTGCTGTCCAAAGAAGCGCTGGACTATGCCCACGCTCCGGCAGTCGAGGCTGAGGCCGGCGACTTTACCGGGTTGACATGGTTCATCCACGATTACGACGGGGTCACCAGCCCCAGCCACGGCGGGAATTGGCCCGGCACGCGGTCCTTCCTGCAGTTGATCCCGGATCGCGACTTTGCCGTTGTGGTTTTGGTCCACAGCGATCGCGGATCCGAGGCCTACAAGAAAGTTGCGAATGCAATGGTCAAAGCCTTCACGGGAATCGAGGCCAACTCTCCGGTCGCAGCGGGTGTTGATCCGGCTGTGCTCGATCCCTTCGTCGGCGTCTTCAAGGGGAATTCCCAAAACATCGAGATCCGCAAAGAGGGCGACAAATATGTGTTTGTCCAGTTCTCCGCATTGACCAGCGGATCGGATCCTGCGCCTGCCAATGTGGCCAACACGGCTGATGGCTATTTTATCATCACCGAAGGCCCGAACGAAGGAGCCCTTGGCGAATTGCTCGAAGATCCGTCTGGCGAACTCAACTACGTGCGATTCAACCACCGGATCTTCATTCGGGGTGAAGGTGCGGTCGATGAGTTCTCGCTCTCCGGGACTGTCTTCGAATAGCCGGGGCGACAAGATCCTCGGATAAGGTGGAGGGGCGATCCTGCGCAGTGCAGATCGACCCCTCCACCGAACCCCAAGACCGTGACAGCGGCGGCACGTGCCGCCGGTGTCGGATTGTGAGTTCGGGTGTCCCGGAAATTTGGCCTCGGCTATGCGACCGACGACGCCCGAAACGACAACCAAGAAGATATCCTTACGTCACATAGGGCCAGTGTTTCTGATCGCAGGGATCAGGACCATTCCAACCGGCGCGCGGCACAGTGCGATACATGCTGAATGCAAGACGGTGATGCAGAACCTCAAGAGATGAGCAAGCTCGAAGGGATAGAGGAATGACTCAGACCCCCATCAACAGTCTCGGTTCTCCGGCGAAAATCCATCGCCGCGGATTTATTGCACTTGTCGCGGCTTTTCCATTGGCGGCGCGCGCAGATCCGTCGTTGGGGGACGATTGGATCCCGCTCGGAGAGAGCAGGGTCAACCTTTTCAAGAATTTGAGCATTATTCCGGTCACGTTGGCAAAAGGGCTCTTTACGGGCCTTGTTGTCGAAGCCGTAGACAAGCCGATCTTCATCGAAAGCATAGAGGTGACGTTCAGCAACGGGGAAACATCCGAGCTGCGTGTCCGGTCGGTGATTTCGGCCGGAAGCCGGACCCGCAAGATGCTCCTGCCCGGCCTTGTGCGCGGCATTCGGACCGTGAAGATTATCTACAAGCGCGTTCCGACGGGGGGCACCGCAACGGTCCGAATCTACGGAAGACGCAGCGACGTATGGTCTAGATGATAGTAATCAACGAACGACTTCTCACCCTGCGCGCGCTTTTCGCCGCGATGGCCTCGATCCAACTGGTCACGGCTGCGTCCGGAACGCTCGTCGCCCTCGACTTTGCCGCGTCCGGTGCCTCGCAGGAAGTTGCGGCGCTGGCGCCGGCATTCTACTCGTTCGGCTTCCTTGTCGGCTGCTTTCACACGGCCGGCTGGATCACGCGGATCGGCCACATCCGATCCTTCGCTGCCGGCGCGGCGATCTGCATAGCGTCGACATTGGTCTTCGCCTTGACCGACTTCGTTCCAGTTCTGCTGGGCGTGCGATTCACCACTGGTCTTGCGACGGCGGCCCTTTTCGCCATCGGAGACGCCTGGGTCAGCCAATCGGTGGATGGAAACAGCCGAGGGCGCTTGCTGGCCATTTATGCAATCCTGCTCGGCGCCCTTTCCGTTGGCAGTCAGATCATGATCCCGGTTCTTCCCGACGATCTCAATGTCGCGTTTGTCGTGGTTTCGCTGCTGTACTGCCTTGCCATCGTCATTCTGACAGCCGCCCGAACTGATCCGCCATCGGTACACGCTGATGCCTCGGTTCGTCTCAAGGCGGTGTTCCGGGACTCCCCGACCGCATGGATTGGTTCGTTCACGGTCGGCATGGTCGCAACCACGCTTCTCAATGTTGCACCATATCGAGCGGCCACCCAAGGTATCGACGCCGAGGAGATCGCGCTTGCCATCGGTGCTCTTTATCTGGGTCGTATCGTTTTCATGTATCCCTTGGGATGGGCGTCAGACTTTTACGATCGCCGCAGGATAATCGTCGCGAACGGCTGCGTGGCATCTGCTGTGTTGTTGCATCTGTCAATCGTCGGCTCCGGAGACGGCGCGGGTTACAGGGCCGTCCTGGGGACCAACATGCAATGGGCGCTTCTTGGCTTGATCTTTGTTCTCGGAGGCGCCCTTCTTACGGCATACTCTTTGCTTGTCGCTCATGCGATGGATCGCACGGTTCCAGTTTACGTGGCGTCGACCACAGTCACCTTGCTGTTCGTCTGGACAATGGGCGCCGTCACAGGCCCCCTTCTGACGAGCCTGGTTTCGGCTGCATTCGGAGACGAAGCCGCGAGTTGGCTGCTCACTTTTCTGATGGTGAGCTACACGAGTTACGTCCTCGTCAGGCTCAAAAGAGCAAAGGCCTCGGACAGAGCCGAGAAGACCGCCTTCGTATCAACCGAGACGAGCAGTCTGGAAGTCGCACCGAACCAGAAGAAAAAGGCTAAGACATGAGCCTGCGGGCCACGCCTTCGATCTCATTCGGGCTCACATCAAGGGGTCTTGGCGGCCAGATGCCACCGTGATGCCCGGCGGATGTGGCGTCTCAATGTGGAGATGGTTCGACGTCAGTCCCATCCCCTCCAACAGTCGCCTGTCAAACCTCTGTTTGTAGGGAGCTCTCGGATTTCTTCTGGAGGATTGGAGCGCTCCGTCAGCATCCCAAGCGTCCTGGGCACTCTACATGTGCACTCCGTGTGCAACCGCATCGCATGTCCGCATAAACACCGACCAGATCGACCGTGGCGCGAACCTTCTCGTAGCGTCGTGCGAAAACTGGACTGATAAGCCCTTCGCCATCAATCCTGCTTTGCTGACTGTTTGGGCGAGTGAGCATCCGGAGAAACTTCGACAGACGATGGACGATCAATCCTCGTGTCCGGCATGTTTTGCCTTGCTACGAAGCTTTTCACTCCATGCATCACCTAGGCCAACACCGTCTTCGATCGCTTTTCTCAATAGTCTGCCATAGGTTCTCTGCTCGATCTTGCGCTGGTCATTGGACATGAGGCGAGTAGTAATAAGGCGTTTTGCAACAGCAAAGACATCCTTCTTCGAGGCATTTCTGTGCTCAGCGGGTTGCCGGTCGAGGTCCCCCCACTGATCAGGACGTTGAGCCTCGCCTCGACCAAGGTCTGCAGCGCGGCCTCAAGGCTTTCCTCGGCGAGTGTGGCGATGTTCTCCATCTTCTCGGCGCGGAGTGCATCGAGCGAGACGGCCTTGCCGAAGAGATAGGTGGGGGCGTAGTCCCGGACGCTGCCTGAGGCGAAGAGGCGGATGGTGATCGAGGCGCCGTGATCGATGGCGGGCGGCACGGCGACCTGGACCCGAAGGGGGCGGCAAGCATATTCCACCTTGCCCGAGACGAGCGGGTTCTTTTCAGAGACGCGGGCCTTGGCGTCGCCGACGATGGTCTGGGCCATGTTGAGGGCGGTGGTCCGGTCCACGGTCTGGCCTTCGTGGCGCATGGTGGCATCGCCGGCGACCTCGAGCCAGACCTTGCCGTCCGGGGTCAGGACGCGGGTCCAGAGGATCAGGATGCGCGTCTGGTGCATTTCGATACCGGAGGGATATTGGCCAAAAAAGCTGTAGCCTCGGGGGATCAGGATCCGATCCTCGGAAAGCGCCGGGACCGGTACGGAGACGACCGCAACCACCGAACCGAGCAGGTCGCTATTGATCGCGTTCTGGAGCGCAGCCTGGATAACGGACCCGTGAGTCAACGTGCGTTCGGGATGGGTGAGACGGGCGGCCTGAGTATCGCTGAGAAGATCGACATTTGACAGTTGGGCGGGCGGCGACGGCCGTTCGCCTTTCTTGACCTGCAATAGTTGGCGGGCCTGCAATTTTCTCTGGACTTTGACTGCCGGTGGAGCGCCACTGACGTCACCGACCATTGAGTCTCCCGCCCGGATCGCCGGGCTTTGGCCGGTACGGGGCGTGGGAGCCCTGCACATAGATGGAGACCAAAATGACTGCACAAATCACTGAAGCCCGTGCGACCGAGCTGTCGAAAACCAAGACTCTCAAACCAGAAATCACAACCAAGACAGAGATGTTGCGCAAGCTGCTGTCGCGGCGCAACGGCGCAACGGTCTCGCAGATCCAGAACCGTCTGGACTGGCAGGCCCACACGGTCCGCGCCGCGATCTCGCGGCTGCGATCTTCGGGCCTGTTGATCGAACTTGATCGTTCCAGCAAGTCGGCACGCTATCGCCTGGTGTCTGGAGAAGGCCAATGAGATCGGCGACATCCAGTCCGGAAATTCAGCGATTGGAAGGCGCAAGCGCAGCCACGCTTCGGCAACTTTGGGCTGAAGCCAGGGGTGTCGCGCCGCCAAAGACCTTCACCGCCCGCCTGATGCGGCTGGCACTCGCCTGGCAGGCACAGGTGGGAATGGAGGGCGCCGAGCCTGCCAAAGCGCGTCGTGACTGGAACCGGATCATCAAGGAAAGGGAAGCAGGCGCGGCCAAGGGCACGGCTGGAAAGGTTCTGGCCCCAATTGTCCACGACGGCACCCGCCTTCTGAAAGACTGGGGCGGGGCAACCCACGAGGTGCTGGTCACCGAAGGCGGTGCCGTGTGGAATGGTCAGAGCTATACGTCCTTGTCCGCCGTGGCACGGGCGATGACCGGGACGAACAGGAACGGACCAAAGTTCTTTGGGCTGCGTGAAGGGGGTATGCAATGATCCGCCAGCGCTGCGCCATTTATACCCGCAAATCGACTGAGGAGGGGCTGGAACAGGACTTCAACTCACTGGATGCACAGCGTGAAGCCTGTGCGGCCTACATCCTGAGCCAGAAACATGAAGGATGGTCAGAGCTGTCGAAACGCTACGACGATGGTGGATTCTCTGGCGGATCTATGGATCGCCCTGGCCTCAAGCAATTGTTGGAGGATGTGCGCGGTGGGCGCATCGACGTCATTGTCGTCTACAAGGTGGATCGCCTGACCCGGTCGCTTGCTGACTTCGCAAAGATGGTCGATGTGTTTGACGGGGCAGGGGTGTCGTTCGTATCTGTCACGCAGGCTTTCAATACGACGTCATCGATGGGGCGGCTGACGCTGAATGTGTTGTTGTCTTTCGCCCAGTTCGAACGCGAGGTAACAGCCGAGCGCATCCGGGACAAGGTTGCGGCCTCCAAACGTAAGGGCATGTGGATGGGAGGCGCCGTGCCGATGGGCTACGACGTCAAGGACAAGGCGCTGGTCGTGAACCAAAGTGAAGCCAAGGCGATCCGGAAAATCTTTGCCGAGTATCTGATCGCAGGGTCGGTGCGACAACTCTCGGTACGGCTGGCCGAGCTGGGCGTTGTCAGCAAACGACGGACCGACAGGCATGGGTGTAGAAGTGGCGGAAGAGCCCTTTCACGCGGTGCGCTCTACAACATCCTGCGCAACCCGATCTACATCGGTAAAATCCGCCACAAGCAAGAGCTGCACGAAGGGTTGCACGCGGCCATCATCGATGACGCGACATGGAGGCAAGTGCAGGCCTTGCTTGCGGGTCACGGTGGCAAGAAGATCAGCGCGACCAGGCGCTCTGCTCGACGCCCATTGGACGGCTTGCTCTTCGACATTAGGGGTAGGCCGATGCGCACGACCTACGCAAGCAAGTCCATTCGTCGAGATGGAACGACGCGGACGAAACGCTATTGGTATTACGCATCGAAAGTATCGGGAGCAGAGGAGAAGAAGAACACGGAGCTTTTGCCTGCCAATGAGATCGAGCGCCTTGTTCTAAACAGCTTGAAGAACAGCCTGAGCGACAAGACCTGGTTGGCGGATCGGGTGATGCGGGTCAAGGGGGAGGCGGGCGGCGTACGAATTGCTGATTTCCTACGGGCGGCAGACGCCTGGTGCACAGAGATTGCCGCACACGAAGACGATACCAACGGGCTGAACTTAGCCGGCTTGATCAATCAGATTGATGTCCAAGAGGACCGCCTGTGCATCCAGCTTAATCTGCATATGCTTCTCGATCCGAATGCAACCTGTGCTCCAATAGCGGCGAACATCGAAGCACCGTACCAGAAAAGCCAAAATGGACGGGCCCGGCCGATCGTAATCGCTCCTGAAGGCGCGATACGAAGAGACCCGGACCTCATCACGCTTGTCGCCGATGCAAGACGATGGGCAGGCGAGGTTCTTGAGGGGAAGACTTCAACAATTCGGCAAATCGAAGAGCGGGAAGGGTTACGTAGTGGGTCTGTCAGCCGCATTCTTCCACTCGCCTGGCTGGCCCCGGACATTACAACGGCCATTCTCGAGGGCCGCCAGCCACCCCATCTCAATGCGAAAGCACTGCGCAGCCTTCCTGACCTGCCTCTGGACTGGAAAGAGCAACGTCAGATTCTTGGATTCCCGCAACTCTAAACGAGTCAAAACGGCCCCAAGACCTCACGCGCAATTGCCCCGTTGAGACTTTCTCCGAACCTACCCCGAAACGCCCTTGATCAGAGACCAAACGTGAGGTCTCAGCTGGCACTGTCGTCGGTAACTGACTGAAAAGTAAAAACTATTCAATGCGGGCAAGTCAGCTTTAGTTTTGGAGGGATTGAATGGTGGGCGACCTTGGAATCGAACCAAGCGTGCGTCTCCGCGAGGGAGTTACAGTCCCCTGCCACACCTTGCGGCCTGTCGCCCACTGTGACGGGGTGATTACTTATGCTTCCCGGGGTCGTCAACAGGAAAATCCCGTGATAAGCGGCGCAACACCATTCAGCGCAACGAGGCGGAGATGAAGAAGCCGGCCTGGGTTATTGAGAAAGAGAAATCCCGCCGCGCGCGCGAGGCTGAAACCGTCTGGCTTTTCGGTCTGCACGCGGTGCGGGATGCGCTGATGAACCCGCGCCGCGAGAAGCTGCGACTGGTTGTGACGCGCAACGCCGCCGACAAGCTTGCCGATGCTATCGAGGCCAGCGGCATGACAGCCGAAATGTCCGATCCGCGCAAGTTCGCAGCACCTCTTGATGCGCAATCTGTGCACCAGGGCGCCGCACTCGAAGTGCGTCCGCTGGACTGGGGGTCGATGGGCGATCTGTGTATTGGAACGCCAGATCGCGCGCCGCGTGTCATCCTGCTCGACCGGGTGACGGATCCGCACAACGTCGGCGCCATCCTGCGCTCGGCCGAGGTGTTCGGGGCGCTTGCGGTCATCGCGCCGCGCCACCATTCGGCGCCGGAAACCGGTGCGCTGGCGAAAACCGCGAGCGGAGCCCTGGAACGTCAGCCATACCTTCGCGTGCGAAACCTCGCCCAGGCGATGGATGAGTTGCGCGGCCTTGGATACCTGGTGCTTGGCCTCGATGGCGAAGCGGAGCAGACGATCGAAGCCGCGGTCTCTGGCCGGCGAGATCGTCCGGTGGCCCTTGTCCTGGGGGCCGAAGGACCGGGATTGCGGCAGAAAACCCGTGAAACCTGCGATGAATTGGTCAGGATCAACTTTGCGGGCGAGTTCGGATCGCTCAACGTTTCAAACGCCGCCGCGGTGGCGCTCTATGCCTCGCTAGAGCACTAGGGCGCCGCGTTTGGGGAAGTTAACCCGGTGTTCACAGGTTTATTACATCCCCTTCATAACCTGAAAATCGCGCCTATCTAGGTGGTGAGAGGCGGATACGGAACCCCGCTTCTCTATTCACTGTCCCTCGTTCCGTGACTGGCGCCCGGAGTTTTCCGGGCGCTTTTTTTTGTCGGGCCAAAAGGATAAGCAGGGCACATGAGTGAGTCGTATTCAGATGCGCATCTGCGCGAAATCCTCCAGCGCACCAAGGTGATCGCCGTGGTTGGCGTTTCCATGAACGAGGTGCGTCCCAGCTACTATGTGGCGCGATATCTTGACCTGAAAGGCTACAAGGTGATCCCGGTCAATCCGGGCCACGCCGGCAAAACGCTTTTCGGCGAAACAGTGCGCGCGACGCTGTCGGACATCAAGGAACCGGTGGATATGGTCGATATCTTCCGCCGGTCCGAGCATGTCCCGCCAATCGTTGACGAGGCGCTGGAGGCGTTCCCGGAACTTCAGACCATCTGGATGCAGATCGGTGTCGAGAGCCCGGAGGCCGCGGAAAAGGCGCGTGCCCGCGGTGTCGACGTGATCATGAACCGCTGTCCGAAAATCGAGTATCAACGGTTGTTCGGTGAATTGCGGATGGGCGGCTTCAATACGGGCGTTATTTCGTCCAAGCTCTGACGCTCACCCCTTGCGCGCGGCTTTCTCTTCCAGTCCCGATTGCCCCTGCCGCCGTGCCAGTTCGTCCATGACTTCGCTCAGCGCCACGTCGCGCGATTTCAGCATGACCAGCAGGTGAAAAAGCACATCCGCCGCTTCGCTGGTCAGGCCGTCCCGGTCGCCTTTGACCGCCTCGATCACCGCTTCGATCGCCTCTTCCCCGAACTTCTCGGCCACCTTGTCGGGCCCTTTATGCAGGAGCTTCGCTGTCCAGCTCTCGTCCGGGCTGGCGGCGGCACGGGTTGCGATGATTTTTTCAAGCTCGTCCAGCGTCATTCCAGCCTCATCGGGATTCCGGCGGCGACCATGTATTCCTTGGCCTCGCGAATGGTGTAGTCGCCAAAGTGAAAGATCGATGCGGCCAGAACGGCGCTGGCGCCGCCTTCGGTTACCCCCTCGACAAGGTGCTGCAACGTGCCGACACCGCCCGAAGCGATCACCGGAACATCGACCGCATCCGAGATCGCGCGGGTCAGCGGCAGGTTGAACCCCGCCCGCGTGCCATCGCGGTCCATCGAGGTGAGCAGGATTTCCCCGGCCCCCTTCGCTGCAACGGTCTTTGCGAATTCGACCGCGTCGATCCCGGTGGGCCGCCGGCCGCCATGGGTGAAAATCTCCCATTTGCCCGGGCTTACGGTTTTCGCGTCAATCGCCACCACGATGCACTGGCTGCCGAAATGGTCAGCGGCCTCGGCCACAACATCCGGGTTCGCCACCGCGGCCGAGTTGAAGCTGACCTTGTCGGCGCCCGCCAGTAGCAGATCGCGCACGTCTTCGCGGGTACGCACGCCGCCGCCCACCGTCAGTGGGATATAGCATTGCTCGGCCGTGCGCTGGACCACGTCATACATGGTACCACGGTTTTCGTGGGTGGCATGGATGTCGAGAAAGCACAGCTCATCCGCGCCGGCCTCGTCATAGGCACGGGCCGATTCCACCGGATCGCCGGCATCGACCAGGTCGACGAAATTGACGCCCTTCACCACGCGGCCATCGGCTACGTCAAGGCAGGGGATGATGCGGGTTTTCAGCATGTCACTTCAATACTTCCAGCGCTTCGGCCAGATCAATCGCTCCATCATATAGGGCCCGACCCGAGATTACGCCATTGAGCGGAGCGCCGCAGGCCTTCAGCGCCTTGAGATCCTCGATCGAGGATACACCGCCCGAAGCGATAACCGGGATCGAGACGGCATGGGCCAAGGCGGCCGTGGCCTCAACATTGGGGCCTTTCATCGCGCCGTCGCGCATGATGTCCGTGTAGATGATCGCGGCAACGCCCGCGTCCTCGAAGGATTTCGCAAGCTCGGTCGCATCGACGTCGGTTTCCTCGGCCCAGCCCTTGGTGGCCACCTTGCCATGGCGCGCATCAATGCCGACGGCGACCTGGCCCGGGAATTCGCGGGCTGCATCGCGCACAAGCGCAGGGTTTTCAACAGCGACGGTGCCCAGGATCACCCGGGCAAGCCCCTTGCCGATCCAGCGCTCGATCGTCGCCATGTCGCGGATGCCGCCGCCCAGCTGTGCGGGCACCTGCGTCTGCTGCAGGATCGCCTCGACGGGGGCGGCATTCACCGGTTCCCCGGCAAAGGCGCCGTTGAGATCGACAAGGTGCAGCCATTCGCAGCCCGCGTTGACGAATTCCAGCGCCTGCGCGGCGGGGTTTTCGTTGAACACGGTTTCACGGTCCATCTCCCCGTGCACCAGGCGCACGGCGCGGCCATCTTTCAGATCGATTGCGGGGTAGAGGATCATCTGCGTCATCCGTTCGATTGTATCTGGCGCCGTTATGCACGGGCGCGCGGGAAATGCAACGTGACCTCAAGTCAGGCTTGATCGCAGGGCAGGGGCTGCGCAAGGATCGCGCAGGAACCTTGGGAGGATGAGATAATGAAAAAACTGGCAGTTGCCGCCGCTGCGTTGGCATTCTCGGCAGGAACAGCGATGGCGGACCCGGTTGTAGGCACTTGGAAAACCGAAGTCGACGATGGTTCCTATGCGCATATCGACATGAAGAAATGCGGTGCCGACGTATGTGGCACGATTTCCCGGACGTTCAAGGGCAGCGGCGAATACGACTCGCCCAACAAGGGCAAGATCCTCGTGCGCAACATGAAAGCCAATGGCGATGGCAGCTATAACGGCAAGGTTTGGCGCCCGTCGAATGACAAGATCTACATCGGAAAGATGCAGTTGAATGGCAATAAACTGGTGCTCAAGGGCTGTGTTGCCGGGGGGCTTCTCTGCTCCAGCCAAACCTGGACACGGATCAAGTAAGCCGCAAGCCATTCCCAAAACGCAAACCGCCCTGCGAAAACAGCATTTGGCGATTTTCTCGATCGTGATTATCTCATTGCTGTCCGGTTAAACCGGATTGGGCCGTGGGGTGGTGCGATGAAGCGCGCATTGGTGGTTTTTGGATTTCTGGCGACGGCAGCTGCGGCCGAGGCAGAGCCGCTGGCAGGTGTCTGGGTGACCGGCCCGGATCGAAAGGGACAGATCGGACACGTGGCCTTTGCCCCGTGTGGTGGCCAGATCTGCGGCACGGTTCTCAGGGCGTATGACCAGAAGGGCAGGCCGGTGGTCACGCCCAATGTCGGCAAACGCGTGATCTGGGACGTGACGGAATCCGCAGCGGGGCAATATGCCGGTCGCATGTATGTCAGCCAGTTGGGCAAGACGGTCGATGGCGTTTTCCTGGTCCAGGGCGCGCGTCTGAAGATCCGCGGCTGTCTTGGGCCGGTCTGCCAGTCGCAGACCTGGAGCCGTATCAACTGATCTAGGGGCGCCAGGCCAGGAAATTCGCGATCATCCTGAGGCCGGTTTTCTGGCTTTTCTCGGGGTGAAACTGGGTGCCGATCATGTTGTCACGGCCGACCACAGCGGTGATTTCACCGCCATAGTCCACATGCGCAAGACGTTGCCGCGGATCGTGCACGCTGAAATGGTAGGAATGTACGAAATAGGCGTGGTTTCCTGTTTCGATGCCCTCGAACACGGGATGGGGGTGGTCAATGACCAGATCATTCCACCCCATATGCGGCACTTTCAGCGCGGCGTCGCTGGGCATGATCTTTTCGACCGTTCCGCCGATCCAGTCGAACCCCGGCGTTTCTTCGTGTTCGAGACCGCGCGTGGCCATCATCTGCATGCCGATACAAATTCCCATGAACGGCTTGCCCATGGCGATCACGGCTTCCTCGATCGCCTCGAACACGCCGCGATGATCGAACAGGGCTTTGCGGCAGGCGGGAAAGGCACCGTCACCGGGCAGCACAACCCGGTCCGCCACGCGGATGAGATCGGGGTCGGAGGTGACATGCACTTCGCCCGCTCCGGCTTCGCGCGCCATGCGTTGAAATGCTTTCTCGGCCGAGTGCAGGTTGCCCGACTCGTAGTCGACGATCGCGGTGATCATGCGCTTTACAACGCCCCCTTCGTCGAAGGAATGGCATCGGCCTTGCGCGGATCGGTCTCGAGCGCGTCGCGCAGGGCGCGGGCGACAGCTTTAAACGCTGCCTCGGCGATGTGGTGGCTGTTGATGCCGTGGAGCGCATCAACATGCAGAGTGATTCCGCCATGGGTGCTAAACGCCTGGAAAAACTCGCGCACCAGTTCGGTGTCGAAACTGCCGATCTTGGCTGTCGGCAATTCGACATTCCACACCAGGTAGGGGCGGCCCGAGAGATCGAGCGCAGCGCGCACCAGCGCATCATCCATCGGCAACAGGCAGCTGCCGTAGCGCCGGATGCCTTTCTTGTCCCCCATCGCCTGACCTATCGCCTGGCCGAGCGCAATGCCGACATCTTCGACGGTGTGGTGGTCGTCGATATGCAGGTCGCCTTTGCAGCGGATCGTCATGTCGATCAGCGAGTGCCGCGCCAATTGGTCCAGCATGTGGTCGAAAAAGCCGACGCCGGTTTCGTTGTCATAGTTTCCGCTACCGTCGAGGTCGATTTCGACGCGGATATCCGTCTCGGCGGTCTTGCGGCTGATCTTGGCGCTGCGCATGTCAGGTCCTTCGTGCTGTGCGGGCCTCTTATACGCAGCGGTCTCGCCCCTTCCAAGCCGCGGATTGCCGCGTATGGACAAAACTTCGATTGTGTGCCCGGGTGGTCAATTCACTTTTGGCGGGAAACGTGCCTACTATGCGGGAACCACTTTTCAGAAAGCGCCTCGATGCGAAAATTGATGCTTTCCAGTTTTGCCGCGCTGGCTGTTTTCCTGGCCGGCTGTACTGCGGTGGATCGCGTGCATCGTTTGATCCCGCCGCAGGATGACATTTGCGAGCCGCTTTACCGGATCGGGCCAGGAAATCTTGAAGCCTCCCGGCTGTTCGCGCCCGAACGGCATCCTTTGCGCTGTTACCTGCAAGAGCACGAGATGCCGGTGACACGCGATGCCGCGGGGCTGTCGGCGTGGGCGCGCGAGGCCTCGTTGGTGCGGGCCCCGCTGGCGAACCCGGACCGCTATTCGCTCGCGTTTGTTGAGATGTCGGATGCGAACCGCCTGCACGTCGAAGGCCAGCTTGACCAGGTGATGGAGCATCTGAAGGCCAACACCCGATCGGGACGCCAGAATTTCGTGGTGGCCTATGTCCATGGTTGGCGGCATGACGCGGCAATCCGAGATGGTGACTTGCAGAAATTTCGCCGCCTGCTGGCCTATTCCCGTGCTGCGCTCAATTCGCGTTGTATACAGAAACGACAGTACTGCAACGCCGAACTGACGGGGGTGTTCGTGGCCTGGCGCGGGCGCGCCTTTGCCGAGCCGCCCCTGCAGGTCGATGCTCCGATGAGTCCATTCATCATCGGTGCGGCACCAACCTTCTGGGACCGGCGCGGCGTATCGACCCGGCTGGGCGACGAGCGGCGCGGAACAGCCATACTGGGCCGTGTGCTGGACCGGATCGAGACCGGGTTGCGCCTTGGCCCGGGAAACCCGAACCGCGACAAGCTCCTGATTTTCGGGCATTCGCTGGGTGGCAACATGCTGGCCACGCTGATGGAGGATCGGACCTTGGAGGCGATCGAGCGCCATCCGATGCCGGCCCATGATGGCGGCTTTGGCCCACGGATGAAACCCGTGATTGGTGACCTGGTGGTGCTGCTGAACCCGGCCGCAGAGGCGCGGAAATGGACAGGCTTGCAGCGCGCGGAACGGGCGAAGGCGGGGTTTGCGCCCGAAGAACGGCATCTGGCCTCGTACGACCCGGGCACGGAAGTTTACAATCCGCAGGTCGGGCGGAAAATGCGCCGCTGGCGGGGCATGTATCCGCTCGATCAGCGCCCGATCTACATGGCGATCACCTCGGTGCCCAATTGGGGCTTTGCCGAGGGAAGAGAGCGCCCAACCGATCATGACGAAGCGACCCGTAGCGTGTTTGCGTTGGCGCAGAGGCTGGCCCGGATCGAAGGACGTGAGAACCAGGCGACCATTGGCCATCTGACGCCGGTCTACTTGCCCGGTGGCGCGCGCTGGGAGTTGAAGAGCGATCCGGTCGGCACAAGCCACGAGATTGCCGTGCTGCGCGGCGCGTGGCAGGGCGGGCAATTCCATGAAAGCACCTACGCCAATGCTGCCGACCCGAACCTCGGTTGGTGCGACACCGCCAATGGCTGGTTGATCAACGCCCGCACGCGACCGGGGATGAGCAAATACGGTCACGAATGGGACTATGGCCTGGCGCCCGAAGTGGTGGAAGGATTGAGCGCAGAAAGCCGTGCTCAGGTTCTCAAGGCGGCTGAAAACATCGCGCGGGGACGCAACGGCGCGTCGGTGCAGTGGCGACATGCGCTTTACTTGCCGGGGCAGAAGAACCGCTTTTCCGTGGCCACCGGCACCAGTCCTTTCTGGAACGTGCGCGCGCTGGACACGGCCATTCGTCGCCATGACAAATGGGCCAGTTATCCAACATGGTGCGCGATCAACCAGATCGTTCTGGACGATATCACCAGCCAGAGCCGCGCGGACAGCGAGGTGCGCATGTTGGAGGCGGTTGTCGAAACCATCGAGACACAGAAACCGTCTGCCGCCGGCGTTGACGCGAGGGCGGTGCAGGCCGAATAGCGGGGATTGCCTATGCCCCGCCCACGTGCCAGTCTGCGCGCCGAGAATTCCTGAACAGGGGCGGATCATGACCACCTGCGTTTTCGTTCAACTGCGCTGCAAACCCGGCACGACCTACAAGGTGGCCGAGGAGATCATGCTACGAGAGATTCACTCGGAACTGTTCTCGACCAGTGGCGAGTATGACCTACTTTTGAAAATGTACATTCCGAATGACAAGGACGTCGGTAAGTTCATCAACGACAGGTTGCTGGACATCGAAGGAATCGAACGGTCGTTGACAACGCTGACCTTCAACGCTTTCTGAGAACCGTCGACGGCTGAAAAAACGAAAGGCGCGGAAAAATCCGCGCCTTTTTCGTTTTCCCGTGAGGGAAGATTGGAGCGGGCGATGAGATTCGAACTCACGACCCTTACCTTGGCAAGGTAATGCTCTACCCCTGAGCTACGCCCGCGTCCTTGGGTGAGGGGGAGATATGAAATATGGCCGGGGGCTGCAAGAGGAAAATTGCGCCTGCCTGCAAGAATTTTCGGATGCCCCGGTCAACTATCCAGGCTGAGGTATACATTCCGATCTGGCGCACATCTCAGAAAACTGCATGTGCGATGTTGGCCAGTGCCGCCACGGTGAGCATCAGAAAGGTCAGCACCATGCCGAATTGGCGCATGGGAACGATTTGTGGTGATCGTGAAAACCCGTAGGCATGCATTGCCCGCCCGGCCAGCAATGTCGCGCCCAGAACATGCAGGGCCCAGACGGGTGCGCCCTGCAGTTCCGCAAACGCCAGAAGGATGAGACCCATCGGAGCATATTCGGCCAGGTTTGCCTGAGCGCGCATGGATTTGACTACGCCCTTGTCACCTCCATCCCCAACCGAGACGCGCGCCTTTAGGCGGGCGCGGATGACGCCGAAACTCAGCGCGACAAGAAGCAGTGCCAGAAATCCGGCATAGATGGGGGCAACGGTGAGCATCCTTGGTTTCCTTTTTCATGCAAGCAGCCGCTGCAAGCTGCATCAAACCCGCAGCGGGCCGCGGCTGTTGTCTGGGGTGAAGGCCAAAACCGCAACGGCAAGGGCCGCGGCGAACGCAAGATAGAGAGCGGGTGCTGTCATCACCCCGGTTGTGGCAATGAGCGTCGAGGCGATCATCGGGGTCAGACCGCCGAAAACGCCGGTGCCGATGTTGAAGGCCACTGAATAGCCCGACAGGCGGTCGCGTTCGGGGAACATTTCTGCAAACAGTGCAGGAGCCGACCCAAGCGGCACCGACAGAAGGGTGAACGCGATGGCATGCGTCAGAATGACGGCGGTGAACGAGCCGCTGGAGGCCAGCATCCAGTCATGCAGCGGCCAGGCAATGACGGCCAGAAGCAGTAGCGCAAGAGCGATCCAAGTGCGCCGGGGCAGCCAGCGGTCGCCGACGATGGCGGCGAGCGGCATGGCGGGTATGACCAAGAGCATGGTCAGTGTGTTGATCGTCAGCGCCGTGCCCCGCTCCATCAGGTCCTGCGCCGAGAGCCATTCCGGCAGGTAGACGAACACGATGTAATAGCAGGTGCCGTAGCATGCAGCGAAGGCCAGTGCCAAAATCGTTTCCCGGCGGTTGGTCGTGAAGGCTTCAAGCAGCGGTGAAGTGTTGGCGCGGGCATCGTGATGCTCTTGGAACCGGCGGGATTCATGCAGGTTGCGGCGCAGCCAGATTGCCGTCAGGCCAAGCAGTGCACCGCCCAGGAAAGGCAAGCGCCAGGCCCACTCCGTAAGGCTTTGCGCATCAAACAGGTTGGTCACGAGAGCTGCCGCTCCCACTCCGAGAAGGGAGCCCGCCATAGAGCCGATATTTGCCCAGCTGCCGGTCAGCCCGCGTTTGCCTTCGGGCGCCGTTTCGACAAGGTACGTAACGGACGAGGAAAATTCTCCGCCGACCGAAAGACCTTGCAGGATTCGGACGAGGACAAGCAGCGCGGGCGCCAGCATGCCGACCTGTGCGTAGCTGGGTAGCAAGCCAAGAAACAGCGTCGGCAGCGCCATCATCGCCACGGATATCTGCATGGTTCGTGCCCGGCCATAGCGATCCCCGAACCAGCCGAACACGGCAGCCCCCAGCGGGCGCATCACGAACCCGGCCGCGAAAATGCCATAGGTTGCGATCAGCCCGGCGGTGGGATTTTCCGAGGGGAAGAAGACCGGCGCTATGACGCCGGCCAAATAGCCGTAGAGCGCGAAATCATACCATTCGACAACATTGCCGATAAAGCCCGCCATGATCCTGTGACGCAGCGCGGGCGGTTTGGGGCCGGTATGCACCGGCACCCTCATTCCGGCTCGAATTCAACCAGCAAGTCCTTGGCGTCAATCTGGCCACCGGCATGGGCGTGAACGGCTTTCACCGTCGCATTGCGCTCGGCATGTATGCCGGTTTCCATTTTCATAGCCTCGATCGTCAGTAGCATATCGCCTTCTTTGACCTTCTGCCCCGGGGAGACGACAACGCTGGCCACCACGCCCGGCATCGGGGCGCCGACGTGGTTGGTGTTGCCGGTCTCGGCCTTAGGCCGGCTGGCCGTTTGGGATTTGACCAATCGGTTCGGCACTCGGATCACGCGGGGCTGGCCGTTCAGCTCGAAAAACACCTTCACGTCGCCGTCTTCGTTGGTTTCGCCAACGGCTTGAAGGCGGATTTCAAGGGTCTTGCCGGGGTCGATCTCGGCGCTGATCTCCTCGCCCGCTTCCATCCCGTAGAAGAAGGTGCGCGTGGGCAGGGTCCGCACCGGGCCATACATCCGGTGGCGCCCCATGTAATCAAGGAAAACCTTGGGATACATAAGGTACCCGTTCAGATCCTCGTCATCGATTTTGAACCCTTCCAGTTCTTCCGACAGTTTCGCACGGGTCGCTTCCAAGTCGACGGGTTCAAGATGCTTGCCCGGTCGGTCCAGGTTGGGCTTTTCATCCTTGAGCACCTTCTTGACGATCGTCGCGGGGAAACCACCCGGGGGTTGGCCAAGGTTGCCGCGCATCATGTCGATCACACTGTCGGGAAAGGCGACATCGGTTTCGGGGTTTTCGACATCGGCGCGGGTCAGCCCCTGGCTGACCATCATCAGAGCCATGTCGCCCACGACCTTGGACGACGGTGTGACCTTCACGATATCGCCGAACATCTGGTTCACGTCAGCATAGGTGCGTGCGACCTCGGGCCAGCGCTCCTCGAGTCCCAGAGAACGCGCCTGCGCCTTGAGGTTCGTGAACTGTCCGCCGGGCATTTCGTGCAGGTAAACCTCGGAGGCAGGGGCCTGCAGGCCGCTTTCGAAAGCGGTATACTGGGTGCGCACGGCCTCCCAGTAGTGAGAGAGTTCGCGGATCGCTTCGATGTCGAGGCCGGTGTTCCGCTCGGTATGATCCAACGCCTCGACGATCGAGCCGAGGCACGCCTGCGATGTGCCGCCCGAGAAGGCATCCATCGCCGCATCGGCTGCGTCCACACCGGCATCGGCGGCGGCAAGGATCGTTGCACCTGCAATGCCGCTGGTATCATGCGTGTGGAAATGGATCGGCAGGCCGATCTCGTCCTTCAGCGCCTTGATCAAGGCACGGGCCGCAGCCGGTTTCAGAAGGCCCGCCATGTCCTTCAGGCCCAGCACGTGCGCGCCCGCCGCCTCAAGCTCCTTGGCCATATTGACGTAGTATTTGAGGTCGTACTTGGCGCGATCCGGATCCAGGATGTCGCCGGTATAACAGATCGCGGCTTCGCAAAGCTTGTTGTTTTCGACCACGGCATCCATCGCCACGCGCATGTTTTCCACCCAGTTCAGGCTGTCGAACACGCGGAAGACGTCGATGCCGGTTTCGGCCGCCTGGCGGACGAATTCCTGCACCACGTTGTCGGGATAGTTGGTATAGCCCACGCCGTTCGAGGCACGCAGCAGCATCTGCGTGAGCAGGTTTGGCATGGCGCGGCGCAGATCGCGCAGGCGCTGCCAGGGGCATTCCTGCAGGAAGCGGTAGGCCACATCGAAAGTGGCGCCGCCCCAGCATTCCACGCTGAAAAGCTGTGGCAGGTTGGCGGCATAGGTCGGCGCCACCTTGATCATATCAATCGAACGCATCCGCGTTGCCAGAAGCGACTGGTGGCCGTCGCGCATGGTGGTGTCAGTCATCAGAAGCTGTTTTTGTGCCTTCATCCAGTCGGCCACGGCCTGCGGGCCTTTCTCGTCCAGCAACTGTTTTGTTCCGGGGGCCGGATCGGCGGCGGGCTTGGGTGCCTTCGGTTCTTTTAAATCGGCAGGTGGCTTCGGGCGTCCCTGGGTCTCTGGGTGCCCGTTGACCGTGATGTCGGCGATGTAGGTCAGCACCTTGGTGCCCCGGTCGCGGCGCTTCTTGAACTGGAAGAGCTCGGGCGTCTCATCGATGAACTTGGTGGTGTATTCATTGCTGAGAAATGTGGGGTGCTTCAGCAGATTTTCGACGAAGGCGATGTTGGTGGAAACGCCGCGGATGCGGAATTCACGCAATGCGCGGTCCATCCGGGCAATCGCCGTTTCGGGCGTTGGGGCCCAGGCCGTGATCTTGGTCAGCAGGCTGTCATAGTAGCGGGTGATCACTCCGCCGGAATAGGCTGTGCCGCCATCGAGCCGGATACCCATCCCCGTGGCCGAGCGGTAGGCGGTGATGCGGCCGTAGTCGGGGATGAAGTTGTTTTGCGGATCCTCGGTGGTTACGCGGCATTGCAGGGCGTGGCCGTTCAGCGTGACGTGGTCCTGATCGGCCTTTCCCGTTGCCTCGGCAATTGTCTTGCCTTCGGTGATCAGGATCTGGGCGCGCACGATGTCGATGCCGGTCACCTCTTCGGTGACGGTATGTTCGACCTGCACGCGGGGGTTTACCTCGATGAAGTAGAACTGACCGGAGTCCATATCCATCAGGAACTCGACGGTTCCGGCGCATTCGTAATCGACGTGCTTGCAGATCTTGTAGCCCAACTCGCAGATCTCGGCGCGCTGGAGCTCGCTCAGATACGGGGCGGGCGCGCGTTCGACGACTTTCTGGTTGCGGCGCTGGACCGAGCAGTCACGCTCGTAAAGGTGATACATGCCGCCTTGCTTGTCGCCGAGAATCTGTACCTCGACGTGGCGCGCGCGGGTGATCATTTTCTCCAGGTAACCCTCGCCATTGCCGAAGGCGGCTTCGGCTTCGCGCCGGCCCTCCATCACCTTTTCGGGCAATTCCTTTTCGTTCAGGATGGGCCGCATCCCGCGGCCGCCGCCGCCCCAGCTGGCCTTGAGCATCAGGGGAAAGCCGATCTCGCGCGCCTCGGCCTTGATCGCTTCCATGTCGTCGCCCAGCACTTCGGTTGCCGGGATAACAGGTACGCCCGCCGCGATGGCCACGCGCCGAGCGCTGGCCTTGTCGCCAAGCGCCCGCATGGTCTCGGCCTTGGGGCCGATGAAGGTGATGCCATTTTTGTCGCAAGCATCGACGAAATCGGGGTTTTCCGACAACAGGCCATAGCCCGGGTGGATCGCATCGGCGCCGCTCTCCTTGGCCACGCGGATGATCTCGTCGATCGAGAGATAGGCTGCGACCGGGCCGAGCCCCTCGCCGATGCGATAGGCCTCGTCTGCTTTGAAGCGGTGCAGTGAAAGCTTGTCCTCTTCGGCAAAGACGGCGACCGTTTTCTTGCCCATCTCGTTGACAGCGCGCATGACGCGGATCGCGATTTCGCCGCGGTTGGCGATGAGGATTTTCTTGAATTCGGCCATTGATCAGGTGCCCCTTCTGTCCCGCCAAGCTGAGTTGGGCGCATAGCTACCGCGATGCCGCAGTGCAGCGCAATACACGTCCTGCAATAATCCTGTAACATTTCCCGCAGGCCTGCGGGCCGTGGGAAAAGGTCGCGATCAGGCCGGTTTCGACACAAGGCGCGTGGGCAGATCCGCGAAACGCTCTACGCCGATCTGGCCGAGGTTCGCGACCAGATCCCGGGTCAGCATTTCGAGCAGATGTGCCGGGCCGTCGCGGCCAAGCGCGGCGAGCGCATAGTGCCATGCGCGGCCCATCATCACGAAATCGGCGCCGAGCGCGAGGGCGCGCAGGATATCGAGACCGCCCTCGATGCCGCTGTCGAAGATGATCGGCAGGTTCGATGCCGCGCGGATCGCCGGGAGCATCTCGATTGTCGAGCGGGAGCCATCGAACTGCCGGCCCGCATGGTTGGACACCCAGAGCCCGTCAACGCCTTCTGCTTCAAGCGTTTTTGCCTGTTCAGGATCGAGCACGCCCTTGATGAAAAAGAGCCCGTCCCATTCCTCGCGCACCGCGCGGACATAGGAATAGTCCGGCGAGGTGCGCAAAAGGTATCCGATATGTTCCGTCGGCGGGAGAGAGCGGTTGTCCTGCATGTAGCTGTCCAGAAGCCGCATGCGCGGGGTGCCGTTGCGCCAGAGGTTCCAGGCCCAGTTGGGCCGGCGCGCGATCTGTGCCAGGATGCGCGGCGTCATCCGCGGCGGGTGCGTGAGGCCCGAGCGCGTCTGGCGTTCGCGGCGCGAGGCCACGGGCACATCGACCGTCATCGCGACGGCGCTGAAGCCGGCGTCTTTCACGCGCCGCAGCATATCGCGGCGAATGCCCGGGTCTTTCGGTGGGTAGAGCTGGAACCATCCATGCTCACCCAGAACCGGCGCCACGTGTTCGGGCGTCTGGCTGGCCACGGTGGACAGGCAATAGGGAATGCCCGCCTTTGCCGCCGCTTCGGCCAGAAGGTATTCGGCGTTGGGCCACATCAGCCCGGACAGACCAACCGGCGCGATGCCGAAAGGTAGCGGGAAATCCTTTTCGAAAAGCTTAACGCCCAGATCGGGGGTCTGCGGCCCGTGCAGGATCGAGGGCATGAACAGCACCTCGTCGAGCTTTTCACGGTTGCGGCGGGTGGTGGCCTCGGTCCCGGTGCCGCTGTCGAGATACTCGAAGACGAAATGCGGGATGCGCCGTTTTGCACGGGCCTTGAGATCGGAAAGGGCGGGGTATTTCGCATGCAAATCCATGGCCCGTATTTGTTTGCGGCGGGTCAGGTTTGTCCACAGGAAAGATATGGAACAAGGCGCGAACATCTCTTTATCTCGCAGGAACGTTTCGTTAATCTGTTCCGCATGAGCAGTTTTGACGAACAGGACGCATTTGAGGCGGCATCGCTGTCGGCGCGCGCGATGGCGGCGCGGCCGGTGCCCTATCTGGATGAGCTGAACCCGGCGCAGCGTGACGCGGTCGAGGCGCTGGACGGGCCGGTGCTGATGCTGGCGGGGGCGGGCACGGGCAAGACCAAGGCGCTGATGGCGCGGATTGCACACTTGATGAATACCGGGCGAGCGCAGCGCCACCAGATATTGGCGGTGACCTTTACCAACAAAGCCGCAAAGGAGATGCAAGACCGTCTCGCGCGGGTGCCATACAGAATTGATGGCGGAATAAAATGGATGGGTACATTCCATTCAATTTGTGCAAAATTGCTACGCGATCACGCCGAGCTGGTGGGGCTGAAATCGAACTTCACCATCCTGGACACCGATGACCAGCTGCGCCTTTTGAAACAGCTGGTTGCGGCGGCGAATATCGACGACAAACGCTGGCCCGCGCGGCAATTGGCGGCGATCATCGACAACTGGAAAAACCGTGCCTGGACGCCGGAGAACGTACCGGCAGGCGAGGCCGGGGCCTATAACCACCGCGGCACGGAACTTTACGCGCAGTACCAGGTGCGCCTGCGCGAGCTGAACGCGGTGGATTTCGGTGACCTGCTCCTGCACATGGTGACGATTTTCCAGAAGCACAGCGATGTTCTGGAGCAATATCAGCGCTGGTTCCGCTATATCCTGGTGGACGAATACCAGGATACCAACGTGGCCCAGTACCTGTGGCTGCGCCTGTTGGCGGGCGGGCACAAGAACATCTGCTGCGTGGGTGACGATGACCAGTCGATCTATGGCTGGCGCGGGGCAGAAGTGGGCAACATCCTGCGGTTCGAAAAGGATTTTCCGGGCGCCAAGGTGGTGCGGCTGGAGCAGAACTATCGCTCGACCCCGCATATCCTGGCGGCTGCCGGCGGCGTGATCCGCGGCAATGAAAGCCGGCTGGGCAAGGAACTTTGGACCGAGGCCGAGGAGGGCGAGAAGGTGCGCCTGATCGGCCATTGGGACGGCGAGGAAGAGGCGCGCTGGATCGGTGAGGAGATCGAGGCGATGCAGCGCGGCACCCGCGGCATGCGCCCGTTTTCATTGAATGAAATGGCCATCCTTGTACGGGCGAGCCACCAGATGCGGGCCTTCGAGGACCGGTTCCTGACCATCGGTCTGCCTTACCGGGTGATTGGCGGGCCGCGGTTTTACGAGCGGATGGAGATCCGCGACGCGATGGCCTATTTCCGGCTTGTCGTCAGCCCCGATGACGATCTGGCCTTCGAGCGGATCGTCAACACGCCCAAGCGCGGGCTGGGCGACGTGGCCCAACAGAAGATCCAGAAAGCGGCGCGGTCGAACGGCGTGTCGCTGCTGGAAGGCGCGAAAATCCTGATTGAAACCAAGGGGATCGGCGGCAAGGGCGCGGTGGAACTGGCCAAGCTTCTGGACGGGCTGGACCGGTGGGGGCGCATGGTTGGCAGCCCGGAGCTGAGCCACGTGGAACTGGCCGAGATCGTGCTGGACGAGAGCGGCTATACCGAGATGTGGCAGAACGACAAGACGCCCGAGGCGCCGGGGCGGCTGGAGAACCTCAAGGAACTGGTGAAGGCGCTGGAAAGCTTTGAAAACCTTCAGGGATTCCTGGAGCATGTCAGTCTGATCATGGACAATGACAGCGACGACCAGGACGAGAAGGTCTCGATCATGACGCTGCATGCGGCCAAGGGGCTGGAGTTTCCCGCGGTGTTCCTGCCGGGGTGGGAGGACGGGCTTTTCCCGTCGCAGCGGTCGATGGATGAAAACGGCATCAAGGGGTTGGAGGAAGAGCGCCGTCTGGCCTATGTCGGGATCACCCGGGCGGAGGAGCTTTGCACGATAAGTTTTGCTGGAAACAGAAGGGTTTACGGGCAGTGGCAGAGCCAGATGCCCAGCCGTTTCATCGATGAATTGCCCGAGGCGCATGTCGAGGTGCTGACGCCGCCGGGGCTTTATGGCGGGGGCTATGGCGCGGCGTCGGCGGGCGGGATCGAGAGCCGTGCGGCGGAGGCCAATGTCTATAATAGCCCGGGCTGGCGGCGGATGCAGGCGCGCAGCCGGGAACGCCCCGTAAGCCAGCCGAAAGAAACGAGAAACCAGGTTATCGACCTGGAGGCGGTGAGCAGTCACACGATGGGCGAGAGGGTGTTTCACCAGAAGTTCGGCTATGGAAAAATCATCGGGATCGAAGGCGACAAGCTGGAGATCGATTTCGAGAAAGCCGGGGTGAAGAAGGTTGTGGCGCGCTTTGTCAGCGGCGCGGATGACATCCCGTTCTGAGCAAGGGTTAACGCCAGCGCACGGTCGAAATCCGGGTGGTGACATGCGTGCACCGCCCGGCTGACATCCGGCTGCCGTCTGAAAGGGCCGGGGTTAACGCGCGTTAAGGTTAATGCGCCGCGCGGGTGGGCCCCGCGCAGACGGGAGATTTCGCTGGTCTTGCCCGGCTGCGGGCGCTAAGCGATGCCCATGACCGAGACCCTGCCACCGTGCCCCGAATGTTCGTCTGCCTTCACCTACCAGGTGGATGCCCTGCTGATCTGCCCCGAATGCGGGCATGAATGGTCGGCCGAGGCGCCCGGCGGAGACGCGGCGGTGGTGCGCGACAGCGTGGGCAACCCGCTGGCCGATGGCGACACGGTGACGGTGATCAAGGATCTCAAGCTCAAGGGCACGTCATCGGTGATCAAGGTGGGCACCAAGGTGCGCGGCATTCGCCTGGTCGATGGCGATCATGACATCGACTGCAAGATCCCCGGTGTCGGGCCGATCGGGCTGAAATCTCAATTCGTGAAAAAAGTGAGCGACTGACGGCTCGGACTTCGACCTTGCCGAACGTATCGACGCCAACAGCGCCGGGCCTTGCAGGTCTGGCGTTGTAGAGTTGTTGGCGTCTGAAAAAGGAAAACGGCGGCATCCAGGGAGGAGGAGAGGATGCCGCCGTCTCTGTCATGCGGGGGTCAGGGAGGAGGAGAGACCCCGGCGCATTCGGTTTTGTGGGCGGCGACACCTAGGGAGGAGGAGAGGGTGCCGCCGTCACGATCATGCGGCAGGGTCAGGGAGGAGGAGAGACCCCGGCGCAATCCGGTATTTTGTTGGCGGCGGGGTCTGGGAGGAGGAGTGATCCCGCCGCCTAATCAGAGAAGCCCCAGGGAGGAGGAGAGGGGCCTCTGATCCTTATGTTCAGTTTTGCGATCCGTAGACCGCCTCGTAGGCTGCCGCGCGCAGGTTGGCGTGACTGAAGCCCAGTTCATCGAATTCGTGGGCCGACATGTCGGCCATTTCTGCCAGCGTCCGGCGATAGAGCCGGTAGCGGTTGATGCGTTCGACCAGCGCCTCGGCGCGCAGGGCCAGAGCGGCCAGGCCGTGGGCGGGAACGGTGTTGTTTGCGGTCGTGTAGGCCATCGGGGCCACCCTTGTTGTGTCTTGCCGTCGTCTGTTGCATTCAATTTAGTGAATTGCTGCAGGTGCACAATAACCGATGAAGCAATGCCGCCATGCAGCATCTGCATAGTTGACCCAAGGGAAAGAGTGTTCCGATTCAAGGGGTTGCGTTCACAGACTGCCCGAATTTCGGGCAGTGGTCTTGCGCTTTGGGCAAAAACACGCAGGTATGATGAATCAATTGGCCGAAGGGGAAAAAGATGAGCGTCACGCGAGAAATGATCCTGAGCGAGCTGGACCGAATCCAGGTGCCAGATGGTGGCAGCCTCGTGTCGCGCGAGATGATCAAGGCGGTGTCGATCGACGGCGGGCAGGTGCGATTCGTGATCGAAGCGCCGACGCCGGAGGACGCACAGAAGATGGAGCCCATCCGCGTGGCCGCGGTGCAGCTGGTGGGCAAGATTGACGGGGTCGAGGGCGTTTCGGCAGTTCTGACCGCGCATGGCCCGGCGCAACCGGCGCAGAAGGCGCCGCCGCCGGACCTGAAGATCGGGCGCCACCCCAAGCCGCAGGCCGAGAAGGTCAAGCCCGCGGGGGTAAAGCGGATCATCTCGGTCGGCTCGGGCAAGGGCGGTGTCGGCAAATCGACGGTCAGCACCAACCTGGCCGTGGCGCTGGCGCGGGCCGGCAAGAAAGTGGGCCTGCTGGACGCCGATATATACGGGCCGAGCCAGCCGCGCATGATGGGCATCAGCGGCAAGCCACAGGCGGGCGCGGACAATCAACTGATCCCGCCCGAGGCTTATGGCGTGAAGGTGATGTCGATCGGGCTGATGCTGGAAGAGGGACAGGCCGTGGTCTGGCGCGGTCCGATGCTGATGGGCGCGTTGCAGCAGTTCCTGACCGAAGTGAACTGGGGCGAACTGGATGTTCTGATCGTCGATCTGCCGCCCGGCACGGGGGATGTGCTGCTGACCCTGGCGCAGAAGAGCGAGCTGGATGGCGCGATCATGGTGTCGACGCCGCAGGATGTGGCGCTGATCGACGCGCGCAAGGGGATCGACATGCTGCAACGGCTGAACGTGCCGATCATCGGGCTGATCGAGAACATGAGCGTGTATCACTGCCCCAAATGCGGGCATGAGGAGCATGTGTTCGGCCATGGCGGCGTTGCCGCGGAGGCGAAGAAGCTGGGCGCGCCGCTGCTGGCGGCGCTGCCGATCGATTTGCAGACACGGCTGGGCGGCGACGAGGGCAAGCCGGTGGCCGCGGGCGAAGGCGTGATGGCCGACGCCTATGCCCGGCTGGCGCAGGGGCTGATTGAAGCGGGTGTTATCTAGGCCCTGTATGGGACAGCATGGAACCGCCCACGGGAAAACGTGGGACGGTTCGGCCGCGACGACGGAAAATACGAATCAAAACGGCTGAAACGGCGTGAATCACTGGTGATTCGCGCCGTTTTTCGTGGATGCCTGTCGCGTAAACTCGGGTTTAAGTGGCTTGCTGGCAGAAATTTTGGGATTTCGTGGGAAATTTTTGCCACGGCAAGGGTCTACTATATATTGTGTTTATATCGGCAATATTCCGCTAGGTTCGGTGCCTTGGCGTCAAAATTGACCCCAATATCTTGTTTTGATGGGGGTGCTGAAACAAGATGATGTGGCAAATTCCCCAAGAAAACTATTGATTACCATGAATTCCCATGTCATCCCTATATACACGATGAGGACGGGAACAAGGGGCACAAAAAGAACCCCGAACAAAAACTCCCAAGTCAGGTTTCATACAGGCACCCGCTTTCATCGAACAAAGAGATCCGGCGCGCGGGCGAGCAGACATCCCCCCAGGTGGCGCGCGCAGTCGGACACCCCGCAAGAGCGGGACGAGGGCGGCGGATTGATCAGTGGCAGCAGATCAATCCGCCGTTTCCTTTCAAGGCCCCGGGATGCGGACGCGCGACCAGGGCAGGTAACGAGAAGAGGGCCAAGGGACAGTGACCCGCAGGTTCAGAGGCGAAAGCCACCACAAGGTGGATGCGAAGGGCAGGGTGTCGATCCCGGCCTCGTTTCGCCGTGTTCTGGAGGCGGGTGACCCGGAATGGACCGATGGCCTGAACCCCAACCTTGTCATCGTTTACGGCGATCATCGCCGGCACTACCTGGAATGCTATACCATGGAGGCGATCGAGGAGGTCGACGCACAGATCGCGGCGCTGCCGCGCGGCAGCATGGAGCGCAAGATGCTGCAGCGGCTGTTCCATGGGCAATCCTTCCCGACCAACGTGGATGAGACCGGGCGGCTGGTGCTGCCGGCGAAGCTGCGCCAGAAGATCGGCCTTGAGGGTGAGGCGTTCTTTATCGCGGCGGGCGACACGTTCCAGATCTGGAAACCCGAGACCTACGAGGAAGAGGAACTTGCGAAGACCGAGGAGTGGCTGGACGAGCTGCCCGAGGATTTCGATCCGCTGATCTACCTCGACAAGGCGAGAGGTGAAGGATGATGGCGGCCGCTGCCCACGCCCCATCCGATGCCCCGCATATCCCGGTTCTCCTGCGCCCGCTTTTGCGGGCGATTGCGCCTGTAAGGGGGGTGTGGCTGGACGGCACCTTTGGCGCGGGCGGCTATACCCGCGCCCTGCTGGACGAGGGTGCGGAGAAGGTGATCGCGGTGGACCGCGACCCGGATGTGTTCGAGATGGCGAAGGCTTGGGCCGGGGCCTATGGCGACCGGCTGGAACTGGTGCATGGTACGTTCTCGCGCCTCGATAAGTATGGCAGCGATCTGGATGGCGTGGTGCTGGATCTCGGCGTGAGCTCGATGCAACTGGACCAGGCGGCGCGCGGGTTTTCCTTCATGGCCGATGGGCCGCTCGATATGCGGATGAGCCAGGAAGGCCCGAGTGCGGCCGATATCGTGAACACCGCCGACGAGGCCGAGCTGGCCGATATCCTTTATCACTATGGCGAGGAGCGCGCGAGTCGGCGGATTGCCCGGAACATCGTCAGGGCGCGGGCCGAGGGCGAGATCAGCTCTACGCTGCAACTGGCTGCGATCATTGAAAAATCCCTGCCGCGGCCGAAACCCGGACAAAGCCATCCGGCGACGCGCAGTTTCCAGGCGCTGCGCATCGCGGTGAACGATGAATACGGCGAACTGGTTGCGGGGCTGGAGGCGGCGGAACGGGCGTTGAAACCGGGCGGGCAGTTGGCGGTGGTGACGTTTCACTCGATCGAGGACCGGATCGTGAAGCGGTTCCTCCAGGAAAAATCGCGCACCGGCGGCGGCAGCCGTTACGCGCCCGAGGTAGAGCGCCACCCGCAATTCGAGATCAAGACGCGCAAGGCGATCGGGCCGGACGAGCAGGAACTGGCCGAGAACCCGCGCAGCCGCAGCGCCAAGCTGCGGGTCGCCGTGCGCACGGACGCCCCGGCCGGGCCGGTTGACAGGGCGGCAATCGGGATGCCGCAATTGGGGAGAAAAGGGCGATGAGAACCCTGCTGTACATAGTGACCGCGATGGTGGTGATCGGGCTGGCCTTCTGGGCCTATCACGAAAACTACAAGACACAGGAAGCACTGACCGAGACCGAAACACTTCAGCGCGATATCGGCGCGGCCCGGGCCCGCCTGGGCATGTTGCGGGCGGAATGGGCCTATCTGAACCGGCCCGACCGCCTGCGCGAACTGGCCGAGATCAATTTCGAGCGGCTGGGTCTTCTGGCGCTGAGCCCGGACCAGTTCGGGCGGATCGACCAGGTCTCCTATCCCAGCCAGAAGGCGATGCAGATCGACAATGCCGTCGATGTGTCGGCCGAGGAGGCAGGGCAATGATCCGCACGCCACTGCGCCCGCTGGCCCGTATCCTGGACGCCCGTGCCAAGGGCGAGAACCCCGACGCGATCGAGCGCGAGAATACCCGGCTGCGCCACGAAGAGATGCGCGACAAGGCCCGCGCCCGGGCCGAGGGCCGGCTGCTGGTTCTGGGAGTGATGTTCTTCTGCGCCTACGCGGTGATCGGCGCGCGCATGGGTTTGATGGCAAGCTCGGAGCCGATGGAACCGCGCGCCCGCGCGAGCGCCGCCGAGATCGTCATGCAGCGTGCCGATATCGTCGATCGCAAGGGCCGGGTGCTGGCCACCAATTTCGAGACCCACAGCCTTTATGCCCAGCCGCCGCAAATGATCGAGCCGAAGCGGGTGGCGAAGGAGCTGGTCCGGATCTTTCCCGACCTGGACGAAGAGCGCCTGGTCAAGGATTTCACCGGAAAGCGTAAATTCCTGTGGATAAAGAAGAAAATCAGCCCCGAGCAGAAGCAGGCGGTGCATGATATCGGCGATCCCGGCCTGCTGTTCGGGCCGCGCGAGATGCGGCTTTACCCCAACGGGCGGCTGGCAAGCCATGTACTGGGGGGCGCATCGTTCGGCAAGGAGGGCGTGGACGCCGCCGAGGTGATCGGCGTAGCCGGCGTGGAAAAGGTTTTCGACGATTTCCTGCGCGATCCGGCCGAGGGCGGCATGCCGCTGCAACTGTCGCTGGACCTGACGGTGCAGGCGGCGGCCGAACGGGTTCTTTACGGCGGCATGAAGCTGATGAATGCCAAGGGCGCGGCCAGTGTCCTGATGGACGTGCATACCGGCGAGGTGATCAGCGTGGTCAGCCTGCCCGATTTCGACCCGAACGACAGGCCCCGCCCGCCGACCGAGGGCGCGCCGGATGACAGCCCGCTTTTCAACCGGGCGGTGCAGGGGGTCTATGAGCTGGGCTCGACCTTCAAGATTTTCACCGCGGCGCAGGCGATGGAGCTGGGCCTGGTGAATCCGTCGACAGTGATCAACACCAAGGGCCCGCTGCGCTGGGGCAAGCACAAGATCCGCGATTTCCATAACTATGGCCCGGAACTGTCGGTGACGAAGATCATCGTCAAGAGCTCGAATATCGGGACGGCGCGACTGGCGCAGATGATCGGGGCGAAACGGCAGCAGGATTTCCTGGCCCGCCTAGGCCTGATGGAAAAGGCGCCGCTGGAGATCGTCGAGGCGAGCGGGAGCACGCCGCTGTTGCCGCCGTCCTGGTCCGAGATTTCGGCGATGACGATTTCCTATGGCCACGGCATTTCGGTGAGCCCGATGCACCTGGCGGCAGCCTATGCCGCGATTGCCAATGGCGGCACACGGGTGAAGCCGACACTGTTGAAGCGCGATGCGCCGCAATATGGTGAACGGGTGATGAGCGCGCAGGTGGCCGCGGCATCGCGCGAGATGCTGCGCAAGGTGGTGACCGAGGGCACGGCGAGCTTTGCCGAGGTGCCGGGCTATGCCGTGGGCGGCAAGACCGGTTCGGCCGACAAGCCAAAGCCCCGGGGCGGATACTATGATGACAAGGTGATCGCGACATTTGCCAGCATGTTCCCGGCGCATGATCCGAAATACGTGCTGGTCGTCACGCTGGACGAGCCCGAGACCTTCGCCCTGGGCGAGGTGCGGCGCACGGCGGGCTGGACCGCGGTGCCGGTGGCGGCGGAAATGACCAATCGTCTTGCCCCGCTTTTGGGTCTGCGGCCACAAGTTGAACCCGGGCAATTGGCTGGTATAACGCTGACATCGAACTAGGCCAGAACGGGCAGGGCAGATGGGTGGGCAGGCGAAATCACTGAGAGATCTGGGCCTGACCGCCCTTGGCGGGCGAGATGCGACGATCACCGGCCTGGCCGTCGACAGCCGCGAGGTGAAAGAGGGCTACCTTTTTGCCGCGCTGCCGGGCACGAAGGTGCATGGCGGGGAGTTCATCCAGTATGCTCTGCGTATGGGGGCGGCGGCGGTTCTGACCGACGCCGCGGGTGCCAGGATTGCCGAGGCGGAGCTGGCCGCTAGCGATGCCGCACTGATCGTGAGCGAGGACCCGCGCCAGGTGCTGGCCTATACCGCCGCGCTGTGGTTCGGCGTGCAGCCCGAGACCATGGTGGCGGTCACCGGCACCAACGGCAAGACAAGTGTGGCCACATTCACCCGGATGATCTGGACCGAGTTGGGATACGAGGCGGTAAACCTGGGCACCACCGGCGTTGAAGGGGCGTGGAACGCGCCGCTGGCGCATACCACGCCGGAACCCATCACGCTGCACCGGACGCTGGCGGCGGCAGCAAAGGCCGGGGTGAGCCATGCGGCGATGGAGGCATCATCGCACGGGCTTGCGCAACGGCGCCTCGACGGGGTGCATCTGAAGGCGGCGGGATTTACCAACTTCACCCAGGATCACCTGGATTACCACGAGACCTTTGACGAATATTTCGAGGCCAAGGCGGGGCTTTTTGCCCGGGTTCTGCCCGAGGATGGGGCCGCTGTGATCAACATCGACGATCCGCGCGGACCGGACATGGCGGCGATCGCCGCGGGCCGGGGCCAGAAGGTGATGGCCGTGGGCCGCACCGAAGGCGCCGATTTGCAGCTGACCGCACAGCGTTTCGATGCGACCGGCCAGGAAGTGTTTTTCACCTGGAAAAAGAAAGGCTTCCGCGCCTATCTTCCGCTGATCGGCGGGTTCCAGGCGGACAATGTGCTGCTGGCGGCGGGGCTGGTCGTGGCCTGCGGGGAAGAGCCCGAGCGGGTATTCGAGACGCTGGAACACATGGGCGGTGTGCGCGGGCGGATGCAGCTGGCTGCGCAGCGCGGCAACGGTGCGGCGGTGTTCGTGGACTATGCGCACACGCCTGATGCGGTGGCCACCGCGCTGAAGGCGCTGCGCCCGCATGTGGCTGGCCGGATCATCGCGATCATCGGTGCGGGCGGTGACCGCGACGCCACCAAGCGCCCGCTGATGGGGCGCGCGGCGGCGGAGAATGCCGACGTGGTGATCGTGACCGACGACAACCCGCGCAGCGAGGACCCGGCAACGATCCGCGCGGCGGTGATGGAAGGCTGTCCCGAGGCCAACGAGGTGGGCGACCGCGCCGAGGCGATCCTGCGCGGGGTGGACCTGCTGCAGGCGGGCGATGCGCTGCTGATCGCGGGCAAGGGGCACGAGAGCGGGCAGATCGTGGGCGATGACGTGCTGCCCTTCGACGATGCCGAGCAGGCCAGCGTGGCGGTGGCGGCGCTGGAGGGAGGTATCGCATGAGCCTGTGGACGGCGAAAGAGGCGGCCGAGGCCACGGGTGGGCGCGCAGTGGGCGACTGGGCCGTCGAGGGCGTGTCGATCGACACCCGCACGATCCAGGCCGGGGACCTGTTCGTGGCGCTGAAGGCCGCGCGGGACGGGCATGATTTTGTGGCGCAGGCGCTGGAGAAGGGCGCGGGCGCGGCGATGGTGAGCCATGTGCCCGAAGGTGTGGCCGGCGATGCGCCGCTGTTGATCGTCAGTGACGTTCTGGAGGCGCTGGAGGCGCTGGGCCGGGCGGCGCGCGCGCGCACGCAGGCCCGGGTGGTGGCGGTCACCGGATCGGTCGGGAAGACCTCGACCAAGGAGATGCTGCGCGATGTGCTGAAGGGGCAGGGCCGGACCCATGCCGCCGAGGCGTCCTACAACAACCATTGGGGCGTGCCGCTGACGCTGGCGCGGATGCCGGTCGATACCGAATACGCGGTGATCGAGATCGGGATGAACCATCCCGGCGAAATCGCGCCGCTGGCGCGGATGGCGCGTCCGCATGTGGCGATGATTACCACCGTGGCGCCTGCGCATATCGAGGCGTTCGAGTCGATCGAGGGGATCGCGCATGAAAAGGCGGCGATCCTTGACGGGTTGGAGCCCGGCGGCGTGGCGGTGTTGAACGCCGATATCGGCACCGCGCAGATCCTGCAGGACAAGGTCCGCGCGGTGGGCGCGAAGACGGTGCTGTTCGGCGAGACGCGTGGCGACTATCGCCTGGAACAGGTGACATTGACCGACGACGCCACGGTATGCGAGGCGCGCACGGACGGCACGCGCCTTTTGTTCCGGATTTCAAGCCCGGGGCGGCATTTCGCGATGAACGGGCTGGGCGTGCTGGCCGCGGTCGAGGCGCTGGGCGCCGATCGCGATATCGCGGCCACCGACCTGGCCCGCTGGGTGCCGCCGGCCGGGCGCGGCACGCGTGAACGTGTCGTGCTGGACGATGCGACCGAAGCCGAGCTGGACCTGATCGACGACGCGTTCAACGCCAACCCGACCTCGATGGCCGCCGCGCTTGAGGTGCTGGCGGCCGCCCGGCCCGGGGACAGCCGCCGGGGCCGGCGGATTGCCATCCTGGGCGATATGCTGGAACTGGGCGCGAGCGAGGCCGCCGATCATGCCGAGCTGGCCCGGTTGCCCTGGATCGAGGCGGTGCAGGTGGTGCATTGCGTCGGGCCACGGATGAAGCATCTTTACGACGCGCTGGAGCTGTCGCGCCGCGGCATCTGGATGGAGACGGCCGACGAGATGGTGGCGCGTGTGCGCAAGCTGGTTCATGCCGGGGATATCGTGCTGGTCAAGGGGTCCAAGGGCAGCAAGGTGAGCCTGGTTGTTGACGCGATCCGCAAAATGGGCCATCCGGCCCAGCAAAACGAAGGGGACGCGTGAATGCTGTACTGGTTGACCGCTTTGTCGGATGGCGGAGATTTTTTTAACCTCTTCCGATACATCACTTTCCGGGCCGGGGGCGCGTTCATGACGGCGCTTCTCTTTGGCTTCATCTTTGGCCCGCCGTTGATCAACGTCCTGCGCCGCCGCCAGGGCAAGGGCCAGCCCATTCGCGATGACGGGCCCGAGGGCCATTTCGAGAAGGCGGGCACGCCGACCATGGGCGGCCTGCTGATCGTGGGCGCGCTTCTGACCTCGACGCTGCTGTGGGCGCGGCTGGATAATCCGTTCGTCTGGCTGGTGCTGTTCGTCACCATAGCCTTTGCGGCGATCGGATTTGCCGACGATTATGCCAAGGTCAGCAAGCAGAACACGGCGGGCGTGCCGGGCAGGATCCGGCTGTTGCTGGGGTTCGTGATTTCCGCCATCGCCGGCTACTGGGCCACGGTCTATCATCCCGAGGGGCTGCAATATCAACTGGCCTTGCCTGTGTTCAAGGACACGCTGATCAACCTGTCCTACCTTTTCATCCCCTTCGCGGTGATCGTGATTGTCGGCGCGGCCAATGCGGTGAACCTGACCGACGGTCTGGACGGGCTGGCGATCATGCCGGTGATGATTGCCGGCGGCACGCTGGGCGTGATCGCCTATGCCGTTGGCCGTGTCGACTTTACCGAATACCTGGACGTGCATTACGTGCCGGGCACGGGTGAGATATTGATCTTTTCCGCCGGACTGATCGGTGGGGGGCTGGGGTTCCTGTGGTACAACGCGCCGCCAGCGGCGGTGTTCATGGGCGATACCGGCAGCCTCGCGCTGGGGGGGGCGCTGGGTGCGATCGCGGTTGCGACCAAGCACGAGATCGTGCTGGCCATCGTTGGCGGCCTGTTCGTGGTCGAGGCTTTGTCCGTGATCATCCAGGTGCTGTATTTCAAGCGCACCGGCAAGCGGGTTTTCCTGATGGCGCCGATCCATCACCACTATGAGAAAAAAGGCTGGGCTGAGCCGCAGATTGTGATCCGGTTCTGGATCATTTCTCTGATCCTCGCCATGATCGGGTTGGCGACGTTGAAGGTTCGCTGAGGCCGCTCGTCCGCCGTTGCAGGCGGCCTCGCAAGGCAGGGGGCGTGAATGATACCAGTGCGCGGATACGAGGGACGCCGGGTGGCGGTTCTTGGGCTGGGCCGGTCGGGCCTGTCGGCGGCGCGGGCGCTGCGCGCGGGCGGGGCCGAGCCGGTTTGCTGGGATGACAACGCCTCTGCGCGCGACAAGGCCGACGCTGAGGGCTTTCAATGCGTTGACCTGACGCGGCAGGGCGCGTTTGACGGAGTGGCCTGCCTGATCGTCAGTCCGGGCATTCCGCATCTCTATCCCGCGCCCAACCGGGTGATCGAGGCGGCCTGGGCGGCGGGCGTGCCGGTGGATAACGATATCGGGCTCTTTTTCCGCTCGCTGGGCGGGCGTGACTGGGACAGTTTCGACGTGCTGCCGCGGGTCGTGGCGGTGACGGGATCGAACGGGAAATCGACCACCTCGGCGTTGATCCATCACGTGTTGGCAGAGACGGGGCGCGAGGCGCAGCTGGCCGGCAATATCGGGCGCGGGGTGCTGGATATCGATCCGCCGGGCGATGGCGCGGTGGTGGTGCTGGAGCTGTCGAGCTACCAGACCGACCTGGCGCGCGCGCTGACGCCGGATGTGGCGGTGTTCACCAACCTGTCGCCCGACCATCTGGACCGGCATGGCGGCATGGGCGGATATTTCGCGGCCAAGCGGCGGCTTTTCGCGGAAGGCGGGCCGGATCGCTGCGTGATCGGGGTGGATGAGGTGGAGGGGCGATACCTTGCCAACCAGATGGCCGAGGGGCCGGGCGATGACCGGGTTATCGACATTACGGTCGAGCGGAAACTGACCGGGCCGGGCTGGCATGTCTTTGCGCGCAAAGGGTTTTTGTCCGAATACCGCAAGGGGCGGCAGGTGGGATCGATCGACCTGCGCGGCGTGGCGGGATTGCCGGGCGCGCATAACCACCAGAACGCCTGCTGCGCCTACGCGGTGTGCCGGACGCTGGGGCTGGCGCCGCGGGAGATCGAGCAGGGATTTCAGACGTTTGGCGGATTGCCGCATCGCAGCCAGCTGGTGGGCGAGAAGGATGGCGTGCGGTTCGTGAACGACAGCAAGGCGACCAACGTGGATTCGGCGGCCAAGGCCTTGATGGCGTTCGACAAAATCCGCTGGATCTGTGGCGGGCTGGAGAAGGAAGGCGGGCTGTCGGGGCTGCTGGAGGCGAGCGCGTCGGTTGTGAAGGCCTATGTGATCGGGCGGGAGGCGGCGAACTTTGCCCTGCAATTGCAAGGGGTTGAGGCCGAGGTGTGCGGCGACATGGGCACCGCGGTGGCGCGCGCGGCAGCCGAGGCGGAGCCGGGCGAGGTGGTGCTGCTGGCGCCGGCGGCGGCGTCGTTCGACCAGTATGACAGCTTCGAAAAGCGCGGTGAGCACTTCATGGAGGAAGTCGCCAAGCTTTTGTGATTACTGGCAAATTCCGGACTTCTGGGTGCCTTCCCAGGGCACGTAGATCTTGTCGGGGATGTGCAGGTGTTTCAGGGGAAAAGCGCCCTTGAGGAGCTGTTCGAGGCGGCGCGTGCGGGGCGCCTGCGGGTCGAGCGCGGCGCAGCAGACATATTCCTCGACGATGCTGGCCTGCTGTTCGTAGGCATAGTCGAAGAACGTGTTTTTCGTATTGATATCATAGAGATAAGGGTCTTCCGCCCAGCGGTGTTCGCGCGCTGCCTTCATCGGCGAATAGCCGGTTTTTTCGCGGTTCTGCCATTGCCAGACATGGGTGAGTTCATGGGCGAAGAGCATGGCGGCGAAGAGGTAGAGCTTTTCGGGGTAATCGGGCAAATAATCGTTTGTATAGTAAGGCTTAGAGTAGAAAACCCGGTTGTGAATCGTCAGCGCGGCAGGGCCGACGGTGACGGTTTCGGTCTCGGGTTCGGGCCAGATCCGCTCGCGGCAGGCGAGGCGGGGGCGTTTTTGCCGCTGGTAGGTGATTTTGTCGACCACGGCGCCATCGTGGAAGCGGATGGTCTCGGGGTTGGCCATACCGCCAAAGAGCTGTTCTGCAAAGTTTTTTTCCGCCTCGGTCAGCGGACGGGCGGCGCAGGCGGCCAGAAGCAGGCAGAGGAGAAAGGCGACTCGCATGTCGGGGAGTTTAGGAGGTGTTGCCGGGGCGTGCGAGGGGGTTAATCGCGGTTTCGGGGGGTGATGGGGTGGGGGGTGATTTCCGGCTGCCGCCCGGCTGACATGCGTGCACCGCCGCAGCGCGGCATTTGTTAAGGGTTTGTTTGGTTAACCGGGCGTGCGGTGGGGGTGGGTGCCGGGCTGAAGCCCGGCCTACGGGTCTGGACATGCCCCGGCGCGAATAGCGGCCCCTTGGGCCGCCGCGCCATCGCCGACCCGCCCCCCGGGGCGGCGATTGGGGGAGGGTGTGCGGAACGGGTGGGGTGGAGGGGTTTGGCCGGGATAAAGCGCGTTGCTGAAGCGTCGGATCGCCACCCCGCGGGTCGGCGATGGCGCGGAGGAGGCGCGGGTTGCGATACTTGATTGGCGGCAACTGGAATGTCTGAAGATAAACAAATGACGTTCCCTTAAAAAGGAACAATCTCGTTAAATCTTGACCTTAGTTCAGAGACTCGCGAATTGGATTTGGCATGAAAATCCGGAAAAAGATGACGCAAATAATCCAGCATTTCAAAATGTGCTTGGATTACGTGATAAAACTCCTTTTCCGTCGATCTCTCGTAAATGTCAATTGTTTCTACCATTGTGTCGATAAAATGGTGGATGAAGCCCAGTGAAATCGGTTCATCTTTTTCACGGGGCCGCGCGCGAAGGTTTGCACGGCTAATATTCAGTATCTCTTCAAGCAGTTCGCGATCCGAGCGAATTTCTGATTTTCGCCACTAACGCTATCACTCAAAATCTTTGATATCTTTGTTTCAAGTTTTGGCCACCACATTTCGAAAACATTTGAAAATGTCTCTGCGTCTAGTTTTCTGTCTTCACCGGCATCATTGATTGCAGACATAAGTTTTCGAAAATCAGACTTTTCGAATGATGTAGTTTGAAATGTGGTCAGAGGCCCTGAAAGATCAGTATTTTCCATTCCAAAAAGCACGGAGCAAACTTTGGAGCGGTCCAAATCTTTAGAAAGCGCTCCAGCTTCAAACAGTATCCACGGCTTGGAAAAGTTTTCTTGAGTAAGGCAAATTATCCCCACGTTTGTCTCTGACAATTTTTGGGAAATTTCCGAACCTCATTTCGAACCTTTTTCGATGTCATCTGGCGTGAAATAGGGTTTTGCAAATTGAAGCGTAGCAGGAATCCAGCCACGTAGCTCTTCTGCAATTCGTTTGCTTGTTGCGCCGCTCCAGCTAATAAAAACATTAGTCATCAGGTTGTTTTACTCCGACTTAAACATCCAACTCCTCCACGAACCGTGCGTTCTCCTGGATATACTGGAACCGCAGTTCGGGCTTCTTGCCCATCAGGCGTTCCACCAAATCGCCGGTTTCGCCGGGTTCATCCTCATCTATCGTCACGCGGATGAGCTTGCGCGATTTCGGGTCCATGGTGGTTTCCTTCAGGTCCTTGGCGTCCATTTCACCAAGGCCCTTGAAACGCTGCACGTCGATCTTGCCCTTGCCGCCGAGGCCCTTGGCCAGCATCGCCTCTTTCTCCGCGTCGTCGGCGACGTAGATGCGCCGCGCGCCTTGGGTCAGGCGGTAGAGGGGCGGGCAGGCGAGGTAGAGATGCCCTGCGTCGATCAGGGGGCGCATCTGGGTGAAGAAGAAGGTCATCAGCAGCGAGGCGATATGCGCGCCGTCGACATCCGCGTCGGTCATGATGATGATCTTGTCATAGCGCAGATCGTCGAGGTTGAACCGCGTGCCGAGGCCGGTGCCGAGGGCCTGGGTCAGGTCGTTGATCTCCTGGTTCGAGCCGAGCTTGGATGACGCGGCGCCGAGCACGTTGAGGATTTTCCCGCGGAGCGGCAGGAGCGCCTGGGTATTGCGGTCGCGGGCCATCTTGGCGGAGCCGCCGGCCGAGTCGCCCTCGACAATGAACAATTCGGTGCCGTCGCGGGCGTTCGAGGAGCAATCGACGAGCTTGCCGGGCAGGCGGAGCTTTTTCGTGGCCGATTTGCGGGCGGTCTCTTTCTCCTGGCGGCGGCGCAGGCGTTCCTCGGCCCGGAGCACGAGGAAATCGAGGATGGCGCCGGCGGACTTGGTGTTGGACGCCAGCCAGTGATCGAAATGGTCGCGCACGGCGTTTTCAACGAGGCGCTGGGCCTCGACGGTGGCAAGGCGGTCCTTGGTCTGGCCGACGAATTCCGGCTCACGAATGAAGGTGGAGACGAGCGCGCAGCCACCCGAGGTGAGATCATCGCGGGTGATCTGGCCGGCCTTGCGGTTGTTGGCCAGTTCGCCGTACGCCTTGATGCCCTTGAGGATCGCGGCCCAGAAGCCGGCGACGTGGGTGCCGCCCTCGGGCGTGGGGACGGTGTTACAGTAGGACTGGATGAAGCCATCGCGCGCGGGGGTCCAGTTGATCGCCCATTCGACCTTGCCGGGGGTGTTGAACTTCTCCTGGAAATCGACGGTGCCGGCGAAGGGTTGCTCGGCATAGGTGGAGGCGGTGCCCAGTGTTTCCTTGAGGTAATCGGCAAGGCCGCCGGGGAAGTGGAAGGTGGCCTCGGTCGGTGTTTCACCGTCGTCGATGGCGGATTTCCAGCGGATTTCGACGCCGGAAAAGAGGTAGGCCTTTGACCGGATGGATTTGAAGAGGCGGGCGGGTTTGAAGCGGTGCTGGCCGAAGATCTCGGCGTCCGCGTGGAAGGTGACGGTGGTGCCGCGGCGGTTCTGGGTGGTGCCGATCTTCTCCACCGGGCCCAGCGGCAGGCCGCGCGAGAAGCGCTGCTCGAACAGTTCCTTGTTGCGGGCGACCTGGACGACCATGGAATCCGAGAGCGCGTTCACGACCGAGGCGCCGACGCCGTGCAGACCGCCGGAGGTCTGGTAGGCCTTGCCGGAGAACTTGCCGCCGGCGTGGAGCGTGCAGAGGATGACCTCGAGCGCGGATTTGTCGGGGAATTTCGGATGCGGGTCGATCGGGATGCCGCGGCCGTTGTCGCGCACGGTGAGCGAGTAGTCGTCATGCAACTCGACCTCGATCCTGTTGGCGTGGCCGGCCACCGCCTCGTCCATCGAGTTGTCGAGGATCTCGGCGACCATGTGGTGCAGCGCGCGTTCGTCGGTGCCGCCGATATACATGCCGGGACGCTTGCGGACGGGTTCGAGCCCCTCCAGCACTTCGATGCTGTCGGCGTTGTAGTCGCCGCTGTCCGCGGGGGTGAGGAGATCGTCGGCCATGGTCACCGCTGCTCTTGTTGTTTGTTGGCGGGCATTATGGCAGAGCGCGGCGCGGGGGGGAAGCGGGCAGATCGGCCGGAAACGCCAGAGGTCGCGATGAGCGGCGCGGGGTATTGCTCGGTCTGGTCGCTGGTGCCGAAAAGCTCGGAGAAGAGCAGGGCGAAGACGCCGCCCATCACGCTTTCGACGAAGAGGTAGAACTCGTTGAGCGTTTCGACCTGGGCGATCGTGCCGGTCATGTAGAGATACGGGCCCAGGGGCAGGCAGACGAGGAAGGTGACGATCACGATGGTGGCAAAGGCGACCATCGGCCAGCCGTATTGCTGGTCGGATTTTCGAAGGCCGCGGGTGTCGATGAACCATTTCGCGATCGAGACCACGCAGGCCACGGTCAGCGGCAAGGTCACCTCGGGCGGGGAAATGTCATCGGTGAAGGCGGGGTGGTGCCGGAAGGAAAACCACAGGAAGGCGGCGGTGCCGATATGGACGAGCGTGATGGCGAGCCCGGCAATCCACGCGATGGTGAAACGGTAAGGCCCGGAATGCGGCGTTGCGGGAGACATGGTGGGATGACTCATGTGTCTGGACGGCTCCTTGGTCTTTGAAAGTCGCGGAAATGCTCTTGATAGTAGCTGTTGGCCAGTTCGGCGCCGCTATTGGTCAGGATCAGGTCCTGCTTGAACCAGCCCTGGTTCTCCATTGCGCGGTAAAGCGCCATGTAGGTTTGCATGAAATCGGCTTTGTCCGGGTAGAGCCAATCGACGGTTTCGCGTATCGGCCCCTGCCGGTTCAGATCGACACCGGCTTCCTTGGCGAGGTTCACGGCGCAGTCCATCGCCTTGATCAATGCAAACCGAAGCTGGCCGGCCGTGCCCGGGTGCAGGCTTTGTTGGGCCGCGAGGTCTTCGGGCGGCAGTTGCGACAGGTTGTGGAACAGCGTGGCGGCGAGCGGCAGGCAGATATCGGCGAGGCGGGCCTTGCTGAGGGTTTCGAGCATGCCGCCCGCCGAGGCGATCGCCAGGACGCTGTGGTCGGAATAGATCTCGGAAAGCTCGGCGCGGATCTGGTCGCGCACCCGCCGACCGGCGGTCAGTTCGACGCCGTTGATGTCGAGCTCGGCGACCTTGCGCAGGAAGTTGAGATAGAGGGTGATGAACCGCGGGGCGACGTCTTCCTTCTGGAAGGTGCGGTAGTCCGACAGGAAGGAAAGGACATCGTTGAACTGCCCCGGCGCGACGGATTTCATCAGCGAGGCATTGGCTTCGAAGAAGGCCTGCAGGCAATCCCAGTTGCTATCGGCCGACAGGTAAGTGTCGTGATCCGTCAGGAGCACGCGGCTGGCGAGAATGACCATTTCAAGGTCGGCGATCGCGATGCGTTCGGTGCAGTTGTATTTCTCGAAGGGATAACTGCGCTGGAAGGCAAGCTCGCGCGTTTCGGTCAGTTTGAAGGTGAGGGTCGGGATGATATCGCGCCGCTGATCCACCAGTGAAACGATCGCCACGGGAAGAAAGAGGGTCTTTTCGTCGTCAAGCTTGAGTTGTCCGGCGACGGCGGTGGCAATCGCTTCGGAATCGATGGGCACGTCATCGACCTTGAGTGTCGTGGAGGTGGGCGAATCGCCTGTGCGCCCGTAGAGGAAGGCATAGGGCAATCGTTCGGGGCGTCCCGCGCCCGGAGACTTAACGTAGATCGACAGGGTCGCTTCGCCCTTCGGGATGCCGACGCCGTAGTAGAGGGAGAGCGTGTATTTCGTCTGTATGGTGTCCGCTGACAGCGACCCTGCTGCCGTCACAAGCGGAAAAAGCAGGGCGGAAAGAAATATGCGCAGTATGTTTGGCATGCGGTGACGCCTGAAGTTGAAATTCCATATCAATTGCAACCAATGCAGCACGATTTTCGTAAATCGCGAAATCGAGCGGGAAAACTCGCCTCAGGGTGGTTTCCTGATCCGTCAGTTCATCGCGGGTTCGCTCTGGTCGCCGCCGAGATTTCTTGTGGGCGGGGACGCGAGAAGTTGGCGTCTAGCTGTTGGAGGGGCGCGCGCAGGTGAGCAGCCAGGAATTGGCGAAGAGGCTGTATTGCACCACGAAGGTGGCCTTGAAACTGCTACCCTTGTCGGCGAGCGCCGCATGGCGGCGGGGCAGCATGAGGCGGGTGCCGGTGGGCGCGCCGCGGTTGAGTTTATCGGCAATGATGTCTGCCGGGCCGTTGGCGGTGATTGCAAGGGTTTGGGTGCTGTCCTCGAAATCCTTCGAGCGCGTAAGCATCGTGACGGTCCGCGCATCGATCAGCAGATCGAATTCCTTGCGCAGGTTCTTGGCCTGGAAGGCGGTATCCTTCCGGTCGAAGGTGAGCATGTCGAGCACCGTGCAGGTATAGGCAGCCGGGTTGGCCTGCAGGGGCGCCGAGAGCAGGCAGAGGAAGATGAAAAGAGCGGTGGTTCGCATGGGCGGGCTTCCGGGTTCAGGGGCGCGTGGCGATCCAGTCGAGGATCGCGACGGCCACGGCATCGGGGTTCTGGTGGCAGAGCCAGTGATCGGCGCCGTCGATGGTGACGCGGGTGAGGTTGGGGGCGAACTCTTCAAGCCCTTCGGTGGCTTCCGGCAGAAGGGCGGTATCATTGGCGCCCCAGATCAGGAGATGCGGCTGGCGCACCATCAGGCGTTCGCGGGGCAGGGTGGGCAGGTCGGTGAGCGGTTTTCCGGGGGTGCCCACGCGCAGGGGTGAGGCGCGATACCAGTTGACCATGCCGCGCATCCGGCCGGGGCGGGCCCATTCACGCTTGTAGGCGGCCAGGCGCGGGCCAGTAAGCCAGGAGAGATCCATATGCGCCGAGAAGAGCGAGAGCAGTTTCGCGAAATCATTGGCAGCAAGCTCATCCTCGGAACCATCGCGGCGCAGGTAGTGGATATATTGCGAGGCCTCGGTCTGGGCGCCGCCCGCGGCGATGGCGCGCTGGAAGGGCGCGGGATGGACGCCGTTGACGATAATGAGACGCGATACCAGGTCGGGCGCCATCATCGCCAGCCCGTAGGCCACCGCCGACCCCCAGTCATGCCCCAGCACGGTGCAGGGAGCGAGATCCAGCGCCTCAATGAGGGCGGCCATGTCGCCGACGAGATTCGAGGTGGTGTATTCGCCCACCTCGGGCGGCGCCCAGCTCTGGCCATAGCCGCGCTGATCGGGGGCGATGCAGTAGAACCGGTCGCAGAGCCGGGAGGCCAGTTCATCCCAGGCGCCGGAATATTCAGGAAAGCCGTGCAGCATGAGCAGCGGCGGCAGGTCGGGGCTGCCCCAGGTGAGGTAGTGAAACGGCTGGCCGGATAGGTGGATGTGGTGGCTTTGCATCGGGCAAGGCTGGCGCATCGCGCGCGGCAAGGCAAGTGGAACGCGGCGTTCGGCCCGGCCCGGGGCACGCCATTGCCGGGCTGATCGCGCGGGTGGTCAGAGGCGAAAGGCGTTGTGTCCGGTCGGGCGGGCCCGTAGGCTTTTTAGTGGGGACAAAACCGGATTTCTAACAGGAGTTTGGCATGGCTTTCTGTCGTTTTCTGATCGGGTTGTTCGTTGTTTTGTGGCTTGGTGCGCTGGCGTTGATGGCGATTGGCACATTTGGCTGGTTCGGTCAGCCACAGGATCCGCTGGCGGGCGTTTTCGTGATCATTCTCGGTTCACCGTGGGTGCAGCTCGCGAGTATGGAGTCGGTCGTGCTGGCCTTGTTGATGCCAGGGGTGAACCTGTTCATCCTGTGGTTTATTTGCCGGCTTCTGACGCGGAGGCGATAGCCACTCTTCGGCAGCCACCGTCACCGGGCGGCGAGGGGCTGACGATGTTCTGGTTCAATCGTGAGGCAGGCGTTTGTGCCAAGATCACCACGGCGGACGGGGTGTACTCGAATATTGAAATCCTGCCGGCGGAGGATTGCTGAGCAATGATCCATGCCTGCCCGTCACGGGTAAGCCGGGCAGGCATGGACTATTTCTTTTTCGTGCGTTTGACAGCGATGTCCTGCCAGTTCGTGTCGATGGCGATGGCCTGAACCTTTTCGAACAAAGACTTGTAGGCTAGCCGCTCAAGCCTCTGCTGATCCTTTGACAGGCGCCGCCTGAACAGGAAGCGCGATGGGCGCTTGCGCTCGTGGGTGAACAGAACAAACCGGTCTTCGACGTTGCCGATCGCGCAGGACAGCGCTTCGAATACGGTGTCCTCGGTGTAGGCGCTGAGCGAAACAGGGTCTCCGACGAGGAAACCGAAGTTCTGCGGCTTGTAAGCCGCGCCGGAACTGGCCGCCACGAAATGGCTGCTCAGCGCGTTTTCGAGTTCGGAGCGAGACGCGGAAACAGGACCGTCGCGAAGACAGAGATAGGTTCCATCCCCCCTGTAACACAGCACTCCATGATCGTTGATAAGCGTGGTGCCGATTGCTTCGGCCGCGGTGTCGAGCGCCGCGCGAAAGCTTGCCCCGGAGGCTGAAAACTTTCGGCCTGTGACCGGAATGAGCTTGATAGCGAACAGGACGTGGTCCTTTTTCCGCCCGCGTGTCAGCTGCAGCACATAGTTTTCGAACTCACCGAAATCGATCGCGGTATCCGTGGTGCCAATCCCGACGCGATGCGAAATCTTGATTTCGGGGTTTGCGGCATCGAGTTCGATCGGATGTTCTTCGTTGAAGGGCTGCTGGGCGACGAGGGATTTTTCGTAGCTGGTCTTTTGTGCACTGCTGATACGCTGGCGCAGCTGCTCGATATCCAAGGGCTTGGTCACGTAATCCGTGGCGCCAGCCCGGAAGGCGCGATCCAGATATGACGTGTCGTGCATCGCGGTCAGCATGAGGATCGGCTTGTCGCCGTGACCTGGCGTTTGCCGAATGATCTCGGTCAAGGCGATGCCGTCGAGTTCGGGCATCTGGATGTCGATCAGGAAACACTCGAACGGCGTTTCGGCCGAGCCAATCTGTTCGAGCGCGTGCATTGCCGAAGTTGCGCTGACAACCTCATGGAATCCGGTGCTGGTCAGCGCGTGCTCAAGAATGGTCAGAATGCCGGGGTCGTCATCGACTGTCAGAATTTTCAAGACCGCCCACCTGTCTTTCGGTAATTCAGGGAAAAACAGCAGATCTTAAACGTACCAGGGAACGGTGGGGGCCGATCATGGCGGACAAATGAAAGAATCCGAGTGAGATTGTGGCAATTTCAGCGGTGAAATCCCTCAGGGTTGTCGCCGGTGTTTGGGGGTGTCTCAACGCGTGCAAAATTCCCTCTGAGACTGCTGCCTGCGCTGTTGAGCTGTTGTGGGAAGCTATGGCCCCGTTGGTTGCCGGACCGCGGAGGCAGGATGGACTGAAGGAGGGCCAGCGTACCGACCATAGTCTGACAGAACGCCGGACTTCGTCCTTTCGCGGCAAGGACGGGCGGCTGCTAGATCAGTTGGCAGGAACAGACACCAAAACGGAGAAGACCAATGGAAATCGTTTCTGCAGAAACCCTTTCGGGTCATATCAAGATCGACTATGCCAACGGGTCGAGCGAAGAAATCGACGCCGGCATCTATGAGCGCAAGGACGAGAACGGTGACACCGTTGAACAGCGCGCTGCCACGCAGGCGGACATAGACCGGTTGAACGGGCTTGTCGCGAGCCACGAGGCGGCGCTGGGCCCGCTCACCGCCGAGGTTGCCCAAGTTTCGCTGGTCGGCGAGGCCATCGAAATCACCTATGTCGACGGCACGAAGGAGTCGGTTTCCGGCGGCGTCTACGAGCGCAAGAATGCCGACAACGAAACGATCCTCGAGCGTGCCGCGACCGAGGAGGATGCCAACCGTCTGGCATCTCTGGCAGGGACGGCATCGCCGGGATCGCCCAACGACGACGGCACCGCCGACCAGGGCTCGGGCGATGCGCCGGGCACGCCGAGCGGCGACGATGACGGCACCGCCGACCAGGGTTCGGGCGACGCGCCGGGCACGGCGGGCAATGACACGCTGACCGGCACCCGCGGAGACGACTCGGTATCGGGTGGCGATGGCGAGGACTCGATCTCGGGCGGGCGCGGCAATGACGACCTTCAGGGCGGTGAAGGCGCCGACACGATCGCGGCCGGCAAGGGCGAGGACTCGATTACCGGCGATGGCGGTGACGACCAGATCAAGGCGGGTGCCGGAGACGACACCGTGAGCGGTGGTGATGGCGACGACCGGCTGGATGGCGGCAGCGGTCATGACCTGATGGATGGCGGTGCCGGTGATGACCGGATCCGCGGCCGCTCGGGTGATGACACGATCAATGGCGGCGACGGGAATGACCGTTTGCGCGGCGATGGCGGCAATGATGTGATTACCGGCGGTGCCGGGAAGGATCGCGTGCTGGGCAAGGCCGGTGACGACACGCTGGATGGCGGTGAAGGCCGCGACATCTATAACGGCGGACTGGGCGCGGATGTGCTGGTGTTCTCCGCCGATGCCTCCTTTGACGTGATCAAGGATTTCGAGGACGGCATCGACCTGATCGATGTCTCGGCCTACGGCTTTGCCTCGGCCGAGGACTTCCTGGCCTCGGCCTTCGAGCGCAAGGGCAGCACCTATATCGACCTGGGCGAGGATGACCGCCTGAAGATCGATGACGTGGCGCTGGCCAATATCACGGCAGACGATTTCATCCTGTGATGGCCTGCCGAAGCTGCCCCTTTCGGGGCGGTTGTTTTCCCGCCGCCGAGGCGGCGGGGCGCCCGGGCGCGGAGGGGCTGCCGCGTCCGGGTTTTGCATGTTTCGCGGCCTTTTCCGGGCGTGCGGATACTTGATGCGGATCAAGGACGGATTGTCGCAGCAGGCGTAAGATACGGGCGTGAATGTGAAGGAGACGCATATGACGACGCGAAGCGCCGCACGGCCCAGTTCTGCCAAGGCCCCCGAAGCAAAGCCCGAGACCAAGGTGGAGGCGGCGGCCCCGAAAGCTGTTGCGGCCAAGCCCGCCAAGAGTTTCAAGAAGGAACCCACACTGGAAGAGGTGCGGCGCGCCTTCGAGAGCGGGGAATACCCCTATACCGACAAGATGAACCGCAAGACCTATGAGGCGCAGAAGGCTAAGCTGCAGGCCGAGCTTCTGAAGGTGCAGCTGTGGACGCAGGAGACCGGGCAGAAATTCGTCATGCTGTTCGAGGGCCGCGACGCCGCGGGCAAGGGCGGCACGATCAAGCGGTTCACCGAGCACCTGAACCCGCGGTCGGCCCGGGTTGTCGCGCTGAACAAGCCCACGGACGAGGAAAAGGGCCAGTGGTATTTCCAGCGCTATATCCAGCACCTGCCAACCTCGGGTGAGATCGTGCTTTATGACCGGTCGTGGTACAACCGCGCCGGCGTCGAGCGCGTGATGGGGTTCTGCGAGCCCAATGAATACCTGGAATTCATGCGCCAGACGCCTGACCTGGAACGGATGCTGGTGCGCTCGGGGATTCGGTTGTTCAAATACTGGTTCTCGGTCACGCAGGACGAGCAGCGACGCCGGTTCGAGAGCCGTGAGACGGACCCGCTCAAGCAGTGGAAGCTGAGCCCGATCGACAAGGCGAGCCTCGACAAGTGGGACGACTACACCGAGGCCAAGGAGGCGATGTTCTTCTACACCGACACCGCCGATGCGCCCTGGACCATCGTCAAGTCGAACGACAAGAAGCGCGCGCGGCTGGCCTGCATGCGCCATTTCCTGGCCAGCCTGGAATACCCGGGCAAGGATCACAAGCTGGTGGGCCGTCCCGACCCGCTGCTGGTGTCGAGTGCGAACCACGTGATCCACCGGTCCGATCATATCCTTGGGACAGCCCTGCATCCCGATCAACGCCGCTCCTGAGGCGCATCGGTCGATCTGGGTGAGAACGCCACGCGCCAGGAGGAGGGCGCGTGGCGTTTTGTTTTTCCCGCGCGCATTTCCGCGCATCGGCGGTTTGGGCGTAACGGCGGCGTTGCGGCGCCGGGGCGGGGCGGCTATCTGGACAGGCATGTTTGGGGGATTTCGCACCATCGCGGCACTGACATGGCTGGCGCTGCCCGGAGCGGCGCTGGCGCATCCGCATATCTTCGTGGCCACCGGCCTGCGGGTGGTGGCCGAAGAGGGGCGGATCACCGGCATCGAGGTGGCCTGGCAATATGACGAGTTCTACTCGCTTCTGGTGCTGGAGGACATGGAACTGGATGGCGATTACGACGGCAAGCTGACCGAGGCCGAGCTGGCCCGCCTGAGCGGTTTCGACATGCACTGGATTGATGGGTTCGAGGGCGATCTCTATCTCGCGCAGGAGGGTGCGGCGGTGGCATTGGGCGCGCCCGAGCCGCGCGGCACCGCCTTCGAGGACGGCAAGATCACCACCCGCCATTTCCGCCCGCTGGCGCAACCGGTCGCGGGGGCGGTGGCGGTCAAGGCCTATGACCCGACCTTCTATACCGCCTATGACCTGGGGCTGGGCGTGGATGTGCCCGAGGGCTGCCGCGTGGCGATCCGGCCGGCCGATATCGGCGCCGCGCAGAAGGCGCTGCTGGCGGAGCTGGCCGAGATCCCCGAAGACGGCACCGTGCCCTTTCCCGAGGTGGGGGCGCAGTTCGCCGACACGGTGGAGGTGACATGCGCCGCGCCTTCCTGATCCTGCCGGTGGCGCTGGGGCTGGCGCTGGCCGTTTGGCTGTGGGGCTTTGGCGGCATGGACCGCGTGGCCGCCTGGGCCGCGCAGGGCCAGCGGGACGCGCAGAACGCGATCGCGGGCATGCTGCGCCAGTTGCGCGGCGGCGACGCGGCGGCCTGGAGCGGGCTTCTGGGCCTGTGTTTTGCCTACGGGTTTTTTCATGCGGCGGGGCCGGGGCATGGCAAGCTCCTGATCGGCGGCTATGGCGTGGGCCGGCGGGTGCCGCTGGCGCGGCTGGTCGGGCTGGCGCTGGCCTCGAGCCTGATGCAGGCGGTGACGGCGGTGGCGCTGGTCTATGCCGGGGTGTTCGCGTTTCAGTGGGGACGCGAGCGGATGATCTCGGTGGCCGAAACCATGCTCGAGCCGCTGTCCTATGCGGCAATCGCGCTGGTGGGGCTGTGGCTCCTGCTGCGCGGGCTGGGGCACCTGCGCCGCGCCTGGGCGCATCGCGGGCATCACCGGCACGACGATGGCAGCTGCAGCTGCGGGCACAGCCACGGGCCGACCCTGGAAGAGGCCGGCGAGGTGCGGTCGCTGCGCGACGCGGTGGCGCTGGTGGCCAGCGTAGGCATCCGGCCCTGTTCGGGGGCTGTGATCCTGCTGATCCTGGGGCACCTGATGGAGATCGACATGGCCGGAATCGCCGGCGCCGTGGTGATGGCGCTGGGCACCGCCAGCGTGACCATGGCGGTGGCGGTCCTGGCGGTCAGCATGCGCGAGGGGGCCCTGGCCCAGAGGATGGGTGGTGCCGGGGCGGCGCGCACGGCCTCGGTGATCGAGGTGGTGGCGGGGCTCCTGGTGCTGGTCGTCGCGTCGCAGCTCGCGCTGTCGGCGCTCTAGGCAGGATCGCGCGGCGCCGGCGGCCCGCCCACCCACCCGGTTGCGGTTTTGAGAAAACCGCAACCGCCCCCGTCGCCGCGCGATCGGCGCGCCCGGGGTGCAGGGTACTATGGCAGGCGTCGGCCATCGAGTATTTTGGCCAAGAGAGACCGGTGGCGGTCTTCGCCTGGTCTCTTTCTTGGTGAAAATACTCACTTGCACAGCGTGGACGGCGGCGAAGCAGTGATGGCGAGGCCCCGCCCCGCCGCGACGCGTGGCACACGCGGCGCAATACCTTATCGGGCGCGCGCCGTTTTCGGAGGGTATTTCGGGGCGTGCAGGCCAAGGCTGCGCGCCGTGCGGATATCGGCCAGAAGGTCGCGTTCGGCGGCGGCAAAGAGCGCGTCGAGATCATCGAGCACGAAATAGAGCGGCTGGTGGATGTCGATGCGGTAGGGCGTGCGCAGGATGTCGATCACGTCGAAGGGGCGGTACTCGGGGTCACCCGAGACCGACCAGGGCAATTCGGTGGGCGAGGAGGCGAGCCCCGAGCCGAGCGCCTTGAGCGCACCGTTTTCCCGGGTCAGGCCAAACTCGATGGTGAACCAGTAGAGCCGGATGAGCCAGCTGTAATCGGCCGGCGCCGCGGCGAGACCGGCCCGGCCGATGGCCTGCGAGAAGCGCGCGAAGCGCGGATCGGTCAGCAGCGGTGTGTGGCCGAAGATCTCGTGGAAGATGTCGGGTTCCTCGATATAGTCGAAATGCTCGCGCCGGCGGATGAAGCTGGCGGCGGGAAAGGTTTTCGCGGCCAGCATCGAGAAGAACTGCCCGAAGGGGATGAGCGCCGGCACGGGGTCGACCTGCCAGCCGGTCAGCTCGCGCAGCCGGGCCGAGATGTCTGTGCATTGGGGCACGCGGTCGCGCGGCATGTCGAGCCGGGCGAGGCCATCGAGATAGGGCCGCGCCATCAGGCGCTGCACCTTGGGCATCTGCTGGGCCACGAGATCGCGCCAGACGGCGTTTTCATCGGCGTCGTATTGGATTTGGCCCGTGCTGTCGGGGGTCTTGGCGGTATAGCTGGTATCCTTGGGCATGAGGCGTCTCCTGTTTCGGAAGAAGGAAATGCCAACTCGGGCGAAATGTTTTCGCTTTTTTGTGGAAAAGGTGGTAATCTTGGGCAAAATTTTTCGCCATACACGAAAATTGGGAAAAATATGTCCGATCTGCATGCCGAGCTGGATCATTTCGACCGGTTGATCCTGAAAGAGGTTCAGCGGGATGCGAAGCCGAGCCTGTCCGACCTGGCCCGGGCGGTGGGGTTGTCGACGAGTCCGTGCTGGCGCAGGCTGAAACGGCTGGAGGAGGCCGGAGTGATCCGCGGCCAGGTGGCGATCCTGGACCCTCGGGCGCTGGGGCTGGATGCGATGGCCTATGTGCAGGTGTCGCTGATCGATCACCGGGAAGAAACGATCGCCGCTTTCGATGCCTTCGTGGCGCATGAGGCGCAGGTGATCGAATGCGCCTCGATCACCGGGGAAAGCGATTACATGCTCAAGGTCGTGGCGCGCGATCCCGAGGATCTGGAGACATTCCTGATGCGGCGCCTGCTGGGGCTTGGCATCGTGCGCGGCACGGTGACGAATTTCATCCTGCGGCAGAAGAAATACGCCACCGCGCTGCCGGTCGAGTGAGGCCTGCGCCGGGGCTTGCCCGGGCGCGGGTGCACGCGTAAGGGGATGGGATGAGCCATCCCGTCACATATCGCGAGCATGCCAGATCGGTGCTGGCGCTGGGCGTTCCGCTGATTGGCGGGAACGTCGCGCAGTTCGCGATCACGCTGACCGATACGGTGATGCTGGGCTGGTATGACGTGGGCGCGCTGGCCGGCAACGTGCTGGGCGCGATGGTGTTTTTCGTGCTCTTCATCTTCGGGGCGGGGTTCGCGCTGGCGGTGATGCCGGCGGTGGCGGCGGCCGAGGCCGAGGAGGACGCGCGGCAGGTGCGCCGGGTGACGCGGATGGGGCTCTGGGCCTCGCTGGCCTTCGGGCTGGCCTGCCTGCCGGTCTTCCTGTTTGCCGAGCCGATCCTGGGCCTGATGGGGCAGGAGCCGGACGTGGCGGAACTCGCCGCGCAGTATCTGGGCATCGCGGGCTGGGGCATTGTCTTCGCGCTGACCGGCATGGTGTTGAAGAGCTATCTGTCCGCGCGCGAGCGCACGGGGATCGTGCTGTGGGGGACGGTGGCGGCGGCGCTGGCCAATGCGGTTGTCAACTATGCGCTGATCTTCGGCAACTGGGGCGCGCCCGAGATGGGTATCCGCGGGGCGGCGATTGCCTCGCTCGTGGTGCAGGTGGTGCTGCTGGGGGCGCTGGTGTTCTATATCCTGATCGTCACGCCCGAGCATCACCTGTTCCGCCGGTTCTGGCGGCCCGACCCCGAAGCGCTGGGCCAGGTCATAAGGGTGGGGTTGCCCATCGGGCTGACGACGCTGGCCGAGGTGAGCCTGTTTGCCGCCAGTTCGGTGATGATGGGCTGGCTGGGCAAGGTACCGCTGGCGGCGCATGGTATCGCGCTCAACATCGCGTCGCTGGCCTTCATGCTGCATATGGGCCTGTCGAGCGCGGCGACGGTGCGGGCCGGCCGCGCCGTGGGCCGGCGCGACCGCGACGGGCTGCGGCGTGGGGCGCTGGTGGTGGTGGCGCTGTCGGGGGTGGCCGCGGTGATGACGGTGGTTTTGTTCCTGACGATCCCCGGCTGGCTGGTGGGCCTGTTCCTGGACCCCGATGACCCGCAGCGCGAAGCGGTGCTTGCGGTGGGGATCGCGCTGATGGCCGCCGCCGCGTTGTTCCAACTGGTCGATGCCGCGCAGGTGATCGCGCTGGGGCTGTTGCGCGGGGTGCAGGATACGAAGGTGCCGATGCTGATCGCGGCGCTGGCCTATTGGGTGGTCGGTGTTCCGGTCAGCTACGGTTTGGGCTTTGTCGCCGGGATGAATGGCGTCGGTGTCTGGCTGGGTCTGGCCGTGGGGCTGGCGGTGGCGGCGGGGCTGCTGATGTGGCGGTTTTTCGCGGTGTCGATGGCGCGGGCGTTCTAGGTTCGGGCGGCACTAGTTTTCGTCGAGCAGCCGGTCGGCCTTTTTGCGCACCAGGACCGAGCGCAGGTCGTGCATGGCCAGCAACAGCGCGTCGGTCACTTCTTCCAGCTGGTCGTCGGTGGCGCGCGACTGGGCCCAGTGGGTGGTGAGGTTGAGGTAGTCCACGGCGCGATGGATATCGTCGATATCGCGCGCGGCAAGGATGGCAACGCGTTCGTCCATCCAGTCCTGGATCACCTGCAGGTCGCGCTCGGACAGCTCGCGCCCGCCATGGGGTTTGATTTCGCCGTTGCGGGTGTTGACCACCGCGATCTGGTCCATCTCGATCCGCCGCTGGCGGTTCTCGGTGTCCACACGGTAGACGAAGGCGCCGTTTTCACGCACCCGGAAATAATAATCGGGTAGATCAGCCCCCATGTCCCTGCCGCTATTGCCTGTGGTTGGCCAGTGTTTTCGTCGGTTCAGCCGGCGATTGTCAATGATGCATTCCGTTCAGGTGCAGCGCGCAGCCCGTTGGGATACCAAAAAGGCGGGTCATTGCGCATGGGCATAGAGCACCGAGAGAACCTCGTCTTCGGTCACAATCCCGTCGTTATCCAGATCCATGCGGATCAGCACGTCGAGAAAACTGTCGCCCGTGCCTTCACTGGGCGCATCGCGCAGGGCGGCGGCGCGCATTTCATCGAGGCTGATGATGTCGTCGTCGCCGGCTTCGGCGTCGTCGAGATAGCCCTGGACAAAGCCCGACAGGTCGCCGGGAAAGGCCGCTTCCAGCTCGGCCCGCGTGACCTGTCCGTCCCAGTCGATGTCGATGGCGAGAAAGCCTGCCACCTTGTCGGCGCGTTTCCTTGCCAGGTTGAGCCGCGCGGTTTCATCGATCCGCAACAGGTCGAGCCGCCCGTCATGGCTGTTCTTCTCGAAGCTGCGATAGAGCATTTCCGCGGCCTGGTCGAAATTCGCGGCGAGCAGCGCGGAGAGCGTGCTGCCGAGCTCGACCGAGGCGGGATCGCGCGCCTGCTGCGCCGGGGCGGGCCCGGCGCAGAGGGTCAGCGCGGACAGAACGGCTGCGCAAAGACGCGGCGGAGCGATCATGTCAGTGCGGCGCAGAAATCCTGGATCCGGGTGCAGGCCTCTTTCAGCGCCGCGTCCGAGGTGGCGTAGCTGACCCGGAAGCAGGGGCTGAGGCCGAAGGCCGCGCCAAAGACCACGGCGACGCCTTTTTCCTCCAAGAGCGCCTTGGCGAAGATCTCGTCATTCTCGATCTTCGTGCCGGCGGCGGATGTCTTGCCGATCAGTCCGGCGATCGAAGGATAGACATAGAACGCGCCTTCCGGCGTGGGGCAGGTGACGCCGTCGATTTCCGAGAGCATCGAGACCACCAGATCGCGCCGGCGTTTGAAGGCGGCGTTGTTTTCCGCGATGAAATCATGCGGGCCATTCAGCGCCTCGACCGCGGCCCATTGCGAAATCGAACAGGGGTTCGACGTGGATTGCGACTGGATCTTGCGCATCGCGGCGATCAGCTCTTTCGGGCCGGCGGCATAGCCGATGCGCCAGCCGGTCATGGCATAGGCCTTGGAGACGCCGTTGCAGGTGAGCGTGCGGTCGTAAAGACCCGGTTCGACCTGCGCGGGCGTGCAGAATTCGAAATCGTCATAGGCGAGGTGTTCATACATGTCGTCGGTCATCACCCAGACATGCGGGTGGCGCATCAGCACCTCGGTCAGCGCCTTGAGTTCGTCCCAGGTATAGCCCGCGCCAGTGGGGTTCGAGGGCGAGTTGAAGATGAACCACTTGGTTTTCGGAGTGATCGCCGCCTCGAGCTGCTCGGGCGTGATCTTGAAGGCGTTTTCCAGCGTGGCCGCAACCGTCACCGGCGTGCCGCCGGCAAGCAGCACCATGTCGGGGTAGGAGACCCAGTAGGGCGCCGGGATCAGCACCTCGTCGCCCGGGTTCAGCGTGGCCATGAGCGCGTTATAGAGGATCTGCTTGCCGCCGGTGCCGACGCTGACCTGCGCGGGCTCATAGTCGAGCCCGTTGTCGCGCTTGAACTTGGCGCAGATCGCGGCTTTCAGCTCGGCGATGCCATCGACGGCGGTGTATTTCGTCTTGCCCGCCTCGATCGCGGCGATGCCCGCGGCCTTGATGTGCTCGGGGGTGTCGAAATCGGGCTCGCCGGCGCCAAGGCCGATCACGTCCTTGCCCGCGGCTTTGAGCTCGGCGGCGAGGTTGGAGACGGCGATGGTGGGTGAAGGTTTCACCCGGGCGAGCGTGTCGGAAAGGAAGGCCATGATGTCGGGAACCCCGGTTTGAGTCTGGATTATCTCTGTCATAAGTTGCCCTGACATCCCCTTCAAGCGGGAAGAAAGGAGCCCGAGATGGACGACACTCTGAGCGAAGGCTGGTTCGACCCCGAAAACGCAACCTTCGGCGACCGCGTCGCCGGCGCGCGCGATGCCGCGGGCATGACCCAGAAACAGCTGGCCAAACGCCTGGGCGTGAAGCTGAGCACGTTGCGCGACTGGGAAAACGACGTGAACGAGCCGCGCGCCAACAAGCTGCAGATGCTGGCCGGCATTCTCAACGTGTCGCTGACCTGGCTGCTCGATGGCACGGGCGACGGGATCGACGCGCCCGAGGAGGTCCAGCCGATCAATGACGAACTCGCCCAGGTGCTGGCCGAGCTGCGCGAGCTGAAGGCCCGCGCCAACAAGACCGCCAACCGCCTGGGCGCGCTGGAGAAGCGCCTGCGCGGACTGGCTCGGGAGGGGCAGCTTGGCTGAGACCCGCGAAGACCGGCTGCGCCGCATGAAGATGCGTTCGATGCGGCGCGGCACCAAGGAGATGGACCTGATCCTGATGCGTTTCGCCGAGGCGCGGCTCGAAGCGATGGGCGAGAGCGAGCTTGACGCCTATGATGCGCTTTTGAGCGAGAACGACCAGGACCTCTATCAGTGGGTCAGCGGCCAGGCGCCCGCGCCCGAGGCGCTGCGTCCGCTGATCGACGAGATCGCCGCGATCGTCGGCGCGCGCTAGCCCGCGCCGGGCTTTGCGCCGCATTTTATCTAACCTCGCCGTGATTTAACGGATTTTTCGGCATTTTGCTCCAGTTTCCGTCCCGAGCAGTTTCGACGGAGACGATGATGAGTATGCATATGCCGATGAACGTGGGCACCGGGACCGGCTTCATGGGAAGCTATCTTGAGGCGCTGTCGCTGGTGGAGCGGCTGCACCGGCTGCTTCTCGATGTGATCAAGGACGAGTTCGAGCGCGTCGGCGTTCTGGAGATCAACGCGGTGCAGGCGCTGTTGCTGTTCAATATCGGCGACAACGAGGTGACCGCCGGCGAATTGAAGACGCGCGGCTATTACCAGGGTTCGAATGTCAGCTACAACCTCAAGAAACTCGTGGACATGGGCTACATGCATCACCAGCGTTGCGAGATCGACCGGCGCTCTGTCCGGGTGCGGCTGACCGAAAAGGGCCGTGAGATCCGCGAGGTCGTGGCGCGGCTCTTTGCCCGCCATGCCGAAGGGCTGGTGTCGAAATCTGTGGTCAGCCCCGAGGGGATCGAGGAGATCACCGGCGTGCTGAAACGGGTCGAACGCTACTGGAGCGACCAGATCCGCTATATTTACTGACGGGCTGCCATCCGGGTCGCATGCGGCTCTTTCTTGGTGAAAATACTCATGCGCGAAACAGTACCGCGCGCGATCGGCTGGTGGAGGGGTCCACGGGTCCGATCAGAGGCGGGGCCGAGCGGAGCGAGGCCCCGCCCCGCCGCGACGCGCGCCAGCGCGGCGCAAATTCTGATACGCCGCCGGTTTTCGCGGTGCTGCCTCAGGGGTGGGTCCGCGACAGAACGAGGCCACGAAGTTCGCGTTTGAGCTTGCGCACCATCGCCGCCTCGTAATCCTGGAAACCAAGCGCGGTTTCGACGAAGGCATCGGGCCCGGTGATGACATAGGCGTGGAAATAGGACACCAGTTCGCCGATCTCCACGTAGCGCGTATCGGTCGAGGCGCGCGCATCGGCGCCGATCACGAGGGCGTTGATGGTGACGCCGGCGGCGCGCGCCTCGGCGCGGATCGGGCCGGGGCGGGGGCCGCTGTTCGATTTGCCATCTCCCGAGATGTCGAGCGTGCGCGCCCAGCAGTCGCGCTGCGTGGCGAGTTGGGCGATGCCGTGGCGCATCGCCTGTCCCAGTGCGGTCGAAGGCGGCAGGGCCGCGCGGGGCAGGCTTTCGAGCCGCGCCGCCGCCTGCTGGAGGGCCGCAGCGTCGGTGATCGCGGTCCAGGGCAGGATCACCCGCTGCGCGCCCGCGTCGCTCCATTCATAGACCATCAGGCGCACCGGTGCGGAGGGCATGGCCAGAAGGGCGCGGGCCACCTCGGGGTGGCGCAGAGCATTGGCAAGGCCCCGGCGCTGCAGCGTGTATTCGGCGCTGTCGACCGAGCCCGAAACATCGAGGCCAAGCGCCAGCGCCTGCCGGCATTGTGCGGCCCCGGGGCCGGCCAGCAGGAGCAGGCACAGGCAGGCGGCGCGGATCATCCCGGTGGCCCCTGCCGGGCGGGCAGGACGCCGATCACCTGGCCGCGCAGCTCGCGTTCGAGCTTGCGGCGCATGGCACGTTCGAAATCGTCGAAGCCCTGCGCGATTTCGAGAAACGCGCCGGGGCCGTGCAGCACCTCGCGGCGGAAGATGTCGATCAGGTCCAGCTCGCCCTCGAAGTCGGCGGCGTTGATGACGAGCCCGTTGACCGTGATCCGCGCAAAGGCGGGATCGGTATAGGCGATGCGCGGGCCGAAGCCATCGTTGTTGCGGCCGTCACCGGAGAGGTCGATGGTCTGGAAATCGCAGTCCGGCGCGCGGGTGAGCAGCGCCGCACCGAAGGCCAGCGCGTGGCCCATGGCGGTTTCGAACGTGTCGTAGGCGCGTCGGCTGTCGGCGATCACCCGGGCGGCCTGCGCAAGGTCCTCGGGGCCGTGCAACAGAGTCCAGTTCAGCACGATCGATTGGTGCCCACGTCCGGACCATTCATAGGCCGCAAGTGCCACGGGGCGCGGCGAAGAGAAGGCGGCGCGCACCACCTCGGGCGCGGTGAGCGCGGCGGCCAGCCCGCCGCGCTGAAGCGCGTCTTCGGCCGCGTCGACCGAAGAGGAGACATCGAGCGCCAGCGCAAGCGCCAGCCGGCACCCCTGTGCCAGCCCCGGCAGAGGCAGGAGCGCCAGGGCGGCGGCGAGACACAGGGCGCGCGGGCGCACGGGGATTACCAGTGGCCGGTATTGCCCATGCTGGCCCAGGGTTCCTCGGGCGGGAGCGGATCACCCTGCTGCAGCAACTCGACCGAGATGTTGTCGGGCGAGCGGACGAAGGCCATGCGGCCATCGCGCGGCGGGCGGTTGATGGTCACGCCGTTGTCCATCAGGTGCTGGCACATTTCGTAGATATTGCCGACCTCGTAGGCGAGGTGGCCGAAATGCCGGCTGTCGGAGGGCAGGCCATCATCGCCATCCCAGTTGTAGGTCAGTTCGACGGGGCATTCCGGCTGATCGGGCGGGGCCATGAAGATGAGCGAAAAGCGCCCCTCTTCGCTGTCGTAGTGGCGGGTCTTTTTCAGGCCCAGCAATTCGTAGAAGGCCATGGATTTTTCAAGGTCCTTCACCCGGACCATGGTGTGCAGGTATTTGATGTGCATTTCCGCTCCGTGTTTGTTGTGAGGTCAGACTAACATCTGTGCGTCAGCGACTAGTAACTTGATTTTATGGAAAGACCAATTGCTGTGGATCGCGTGTCGAAACGAGAAACGTTGGAAATATTCCGCTCGTGCCTCAACTCGATAACGGGCTCGAAACCGAAAAAGCTTAGATCGGGGATGGTTGCGGTGAGACCAACCGAAACAAACTGGTCCCGTCGCCGTTCCGAACTGTAGAGGGGAGTATCAAACACAACGGTACTGGCTTCCGCTATAGCTCCCAGTCTTAATGCGAGGAGCGGTTTTCCAAAGTTGTATTGAGCGCTTACTTTTGCGGATTTGTGCGCAACGGCGAATGATTGGCTATCTGTGTCGGATAAGGTTATCGATAGCCCTACTCTGTCGCGGTTCCTAAGGGATTTCATCCAGTTGAGTTGCAGTCTTTTCGTTAGAGATGATCGGATTGGTCGATCGATGCGATTGAGGTTTTCCAGCTCGGCTCCGAAACGAACCGTCTGGTCTTTGGAAATAGGGAGGGTATAGCCAGCTGTAAGCAGCTGACCAATCTGGGAATGCTGGCCGGCGTTCCAGTCCGAAAACAGTCGTGCGTTGGTGTCCAGAATGCCAGTAATTCCACCAAAACGAAACCTCGCTGACCATCCAAGAGACACACGGTCCGCCGAGAAATCATGGTTCCGCAATGTGGGGTCGATGGTTTTGGCTTCTCGCCCAAGCGATACTCGTCTTGCGTAGTAGCTCAAGCTGAATTGGCTGTGGTGATGTTCGGTTGCTGGTAAGCGGTAGCTAGCTTGGGCAGAGAAAGTCAGCTGTGTTCCCGGAATCGGCAAGGCGGTTGGGTCAGAAAAAAAGAGGCCGCCGATAATGATCTCATTGCTGGTTGGCGCATCATTTGCATTGTCTGTTGGGGCAACCGAACCGGAAAAAGCGAAGTTCCACGGATTGCGAGAGCGCACGTAGCTATAGTCACGTCGAATCGATGATTTAGCTTGTTGATTTGGAGCATGGTGTGCAGCCCGGCGCAACCACAGCTGCGCTAGCGTGTGTCTGCCAGCAGAAGCTAGTGCTTGAGCTGTAGCACGAGCTGCTACAAACTTTTTCATTCCTGTTTGAGCGGCTTTGTAGCCTTGGCGACCAGCTCTTGTCGCTGCTTCGAAGTTTCCCAAGCCACGCTCAGCTATCGACAGAGCGGTAAGAATCTCCGGATCATCCGGGTAGCGTTTCAAGAGCTCGATAGCGATTAAACGAGCCGCGCGTGGCTGTCGATTTTCTGCGAGGAGTAAGGCAAGACGCTTTGCAGTCGGAACATCAACTTCGGTTTTTGCCGCGGCTGAGTGGCAAAATAAACTCGCTAGGATAGCAAAAGCCAGAAACCGAAGTAGGCGCATCAATTATCCGGTTGGGCAGCGATAAACGCCCCGGTTTCTCGAACGGGATTAGGCTTCTCTGCAGTGCCTTCAAGCACAACGATTCCAGCGATTTCCTCGCCATTCGGACCGGCAAAAATGCCTTGCCAACTTCCCGATAAGCCCCCAGAGCCATTGTTGGCGTCGCTAGAACGAATTGCAGCGTTTGAGAAATCGATTTCAGCTACGTCTAGATTAACTACATCAGTCAATACCAAGAGCTGATTGCCATTCACATCGTAAAGCTGTCGATTGGTAATATCGCCTACAACCGCTCCAATGTTATCGAAGTCTGTGATATCCGCTTGCAAATTCACTTCACCGGTAACGTATTCTACGACGTCTGTTCCATCAGTGACCCGCACAGCCGCATATTCCCCGGAAAAAGAATACGCTTCTGCTCTTTCAGCAGGAACTCCAGCAGCGTCAAAGCGTTGGGCAGCAGCTCCGCCATATCCGTAACTAGCGTAATCTCCACTCGCCACGGCGCCAACTTGCGCGTAACCGCTTCGGCGAAAGACGGCGAAGTATTGTACTTCGCCCACAGGGACTATTGGGCTTTCGTAGCGTGAGAAGCCGTTGGGTAAAGGAGGCTCTGTGTATGTGTATCCACCTTCCGACTCATTCGTATTGTCGAATGGCAGATTGTTTATCAGAAGCGTGTCATCTGATGGGTCTACTGTGCCGTTGTCTCTATACTCTAGCGAGTTCATGGTAAGGTCTTCATTGAGTGCCGTTGCAAAAAGGCTATTTGAAGACGTGTCTCCCGGGCCTTCGTCTGGGGGCACATTGTCGCTGGGGGGGGCATTGTCGTTCGTGTCATCCATGAAGGGGTTTGTACTGCCACATGCTGTCAATAGGCATAGGGCCGAGACCGAAAATATGCGCTTTGTCAGGTACATAACTGCCTCACTGCTTAGTGTTACGGGGCTTCGGTTTCCACTGCCACAGAAGCCCGAAATTTGAAAGCAGGGTGTTACAGTTTGGGCAGTAAAGTCAATTGATCTGAGGGACAGAGTGACACAATATTTGCCTTAGCGTTGTATTGAAGCCTCGCGTTTTCGCGTTTTACTGCGGTTCCGCAAGGGGTGGCCACAATATATAGTTTCATTTAGCGATTCTGAGGCAAAGGACCATGAAATGAGCGTCACCCCCGAACAACAGGCCGAAATCGACGCGTTGCGCGCAAACCCGAGTAAGACGCTGCGGGCGGTGAGCGAAGGGATGGAGAAACATCTCTACTCGGCGATCCCGGTTCTGGACCATGGTTTTGTCCGGGTGATCGATTACATGGGCGACGACGCGGCGATCTGCCAGGCGGCACGGGTGAGCTATGGCAAGGGTACGAAATCGGTCCAGAATGACGAGGGACTGATCCGCTATCTGATGCGGCACTGGCATTCGACGCCGTTCGAGATGTGCGAGCTGAAACTGCATGTGAAGCTGCCGGTCTTCGTGGCGCGGCAATGGATCCGGCACCGCACGGCGAATGTGAACGAATACTCGGCGCGTTATTCGATCCTGGACCGCGAATTCTATATCCCCGCGCGCGAGGCGCTTGCGGCGCAATCGGTGGTCAACAATCAGGGCCGGGGCGAAGTGCTGTCGGACGAAGAAGCGGCAAAGGTGCTGGAGATCCTGAAGGGCGACGCGGCGCGCTGTTACGACCATTACGAAGAGATGATCAGTGACGAGGGGCAGGCGGGGCTGGCGCGCGAAATGGCGCGGATGAACCTGCCGGCGAATATCTATACCCAGTGGTACTGGAAGGTTGACCTGCACAACCTGCTGCATTTCCTGCGCCTGCGGGCGGATGCGCATGCACAGTACGAGATCCGTGTCTATGCCGAGGCGATCTGCAAGGTCGTCGCCGACTGGGTGCCGTTCGCCTACAAGGCGTTCGAGGATTACCGGATGGGTGCGGTGACGCTGAGCGCGCAGATGGTGGACGCGCTGCGCCGGATGCTGGCGGGCGAAGAGGTGACGGCTGAGACGAGCGGCATGAGCGCGCGCGAATGGCGCGAGTTCGAAGGGATGCTCAAGGGGTGAACTGGGCTCTGCGCGGCGCGGCTGTTGCCAATTGGTTGCATAGTCAGAAAGCGGCGCTGTCTGGATGGTGAGTCCGCAAGAAAGCTGTGTGTTTTTCCTGCGCAAAAATTTCGTGCGGACCGGCGGCATCCTGAAAGCTTGATCGGCGATGGAGCGGGGCGCCCGCGCCGGCTTTCGAGGTAATCAACAACCGAAGCTGTGCCGCTTGGTGCAAGGAAGCGACGAATGCTATGGATATTGCTGGTATTGCCAGTTGCGTAACTTCTCATGGATGCTGCAGCGCTGAGGCTTTGAGCGGTGCCGGCTGCGGCGGAGATGCCGATTTAAGGCTATGCCGGGGCGGAGAACAACTGTCCGGCCGGGTTGCAGCCGGTGGTCGTGGGCGGGGTGATCTGCTGTGGCACGCCGAACCAGAGCATAAGCTATCAGCAGGCCAATCCCCACCCGGTGCGCAAGGCCAAGAAGCGCTATGTGCGCCGCGTGGCCAAGACCTATTGCCCGGAAGGCATGAAGGGCTGCTACACCCAATGACGGATCAGGGCGCCCCGGAGGCGCCCTTTTCATTTCAGCGTGGCGAGATCAGGTGAGCTTGAGGTCGCTGGCCATCTGGCGGCCATCACGGCCCTCGGCCAGTTCGTAGCTGACTTTCTGATTGTCAGCGAGGCCGGTCAGCCCCGAGCGTTCCACGGCAGAGATGTGCACGAACACGTCCTTGCCGCCGTCTTCGGGCTCGATGAACCCGTATCCTTTCGTGGTGTTGAACCATTTCACGGTGCCGTTTGGCATGCCGCGTCTCCTTTCAGGTCTTCTTTGGTCCCGGCGCATGGCCTGGACCGGTCGTGTTGAAAGGCGAACCCGGACCTCAGGGCATCCGGCAGACGTCTGAAATACGAAGTCGCCCGACCCCGATGATTGCACCGCTATTGTAAAAAGCAAGCGAAACGGAGAAGAAGGGCGGCGAAATTCTGCATGGCGGACATGGGGGCGATGATGAAAATCTACGGGCTGAAAAACTGTGATACCTGCCGCAAGGCACTGAAATCATTGGGTGACGCCGAATTGATCGACGTGCGCGAGCGCGCCGTTCCGGCCGAGGTGATGGAAAAGGCGCTGGCGGATTTCGGCGAAAACCTGCTCAACCGCCGGTCGACCACCTGGCGCAACCTGAGCGAGGATGACCGCCAGGGCACGGTTGCCGAGCTGATCGCGGCGCATCCCGCATTGATGAAAAGGCCGTTGATCGAGGCCGGAGGGCAGCTTTACCTGGGATGGGACAAGGCGGTTCAGGCGGCGCTGCTTGGATAAGGGGCGCAGGCGGCCTATCTTGGAATAAACGGAGGTGCATACATGCGCAACGCGGCCTTGATGCTGGGGATCATCGGAGGACTGATCGCGATGGTGATCGGGTTCTTTTCCTATGGCTACACGGAAGTGACGGCCAACCACGCGGAAGTGGGTGAGATGTTCGGCGAGGTGCAGAATGTGCAGCTGGTGCGGATCACCAGTTTCCTGGCGCCGATCCTGGCGATTGCCGGCGGTGCGATGGCCAAGGTGCGCGCCTTGTGGGGCGGGGTGCTGATGCTGATCGCCGGCGGTCTTGTCTATCATGCGTTCGGGTTCGGCGTGTTCACGATGTTCCCGATCGGGTTCTGCATCCTGGGCGGGCTGCTGGCGCTGGCGGCGGGCAAGCCCGACGAGCCCAAGGCGCATTTCTGAGCGGCGCAGGCGAGGGGCGCCGCCCCTCGCGCTCCCCGAGGTATTTTCAGTCAGATGAAGGGACCGGATCGGCGGTCGGGGACAAGGGCCGCGCGAAAAGGTGGTCGAGCGAAAGGGGGCCGGCGCCCTTGATCACCAGCGTGAGAAGCAGGAAAACCCATAGCGCGCGCTGATCGAGGATCAGGCTGCCTGGGGCGTTGTCGAACCAGGCGCCGAGGCTGGCGGGCTCGCCGAGGACACCGTGGCCGAAGAGATCGGTGAGCGTCTGCACGAGGATGAAGCCGATCATGCCGAGGGCGGCGAGGCGCGTGAGCAGGCCCAGCAGCAGCAGGGCGGGCAGCAGGAATTCGGCCCATGTGCCGGCAAGCACGACGGTGCGGTGAAAGAGTGCAAGCTGGGAGGCATCGTAGCCCGCAGCCTCCATCGCGCGGGGAAAGATCTGGGCATAGGCGCCGAGCGAGGGGGTGAAAAGGCTGTCGCCGAGCTTGGTCAGCGCGGATTTCCAGAAATATACCAGCAGGATCGCGGCGAAGAGCAGCCGTGCGAGCGTGGGCAGGAGCCAGTCGGCGCGGTCGAGCCGGGCGCAGGCGGCGGCGTAGAGCGAGATCAGGGAGGTCATTCGGGGCTATCCAGGGTTGCGTGGATGAGGGCGTTGTCAGAGAGCAGAAGGCCAAGCGCCGCTGCGAGATCGAAATCGGGCGCGGTTTCGGTGGCTGTGCCGGCGGCCTGGCCTAGGGCATGCCCCTGAAACAGGGCGGTGACGAAGGTAGCCCCGCCCGGCGGCAGGAGGCGCGGGCGCGGATCGTAATCCGGCCGGGTGATGAGAACGTCCTGTGGCGTGGCCGGGGGCTGCGGCGCCCCGTCTTCGGTGTTGAAGCGATAGATTGCGTGGATCGGCCACGCGGAGCGGACGAGCCGGACGGACGGTGCGAGGGTGAGGCGCAGGCCGGGCAGGGCGTCAGGCGCGGTTTCGGAAAACACCGCCGGATCGAGCGAGGCGGCATCGGCGGCATGGTAGCTGTCGACCAGCGCGCGTTCGAGCCGCGCGGTATCGCCGAGATAGCCCAGATGCGCGAGCGGTTCGAACCCGTCGAGAAAGGCGGGGAAGCTGGCGCCGTAGCGCGAAAGGACCGGGGATGCGGGCGGGTGCGCGCGCAGGTAGGCGCGGGCCAGCCGAGCGAAACCTTCGGCGCCGATCAGTTTGCGGATGACCGGGAAGGTCTGTTCCAGCGCCTCGGTCAGCGAATGGGTGACATTGTTGCGATAGACCGAGAAGCGGCGGCCGGCCGGGCGGTTCTGACCGTCGGTCAGGCCGGGCGGGGCGGGCTGTGCGGGATCGAGGATCGCGGCGTGGAACTGGGCCTGGCGGGTCATGCGGGCACCAGGGCGAGGGCGTGTGCGGCGCGCGCGGCCTCGGCCGCGAGGGTGGGCCAGTCGGGCACGTCGTTGTCCCATTCGATCAGGGCGGGGCGCGGGCCCGAGCGGGCGAGCGTGTAGTCGAAGAGTGTCCAGACGGGATCGGCCACTTCGCGGCCGTGGCTGTCGATCAGCAGTGGTGCGCCGTGATCGTCATGGTCCGTGTCATGGCCGGCCAGGTGGATTTCGCCTACGCGGTCGAGGGGGAAGGCATCGATATAGCCCTGCGGTGAAAACCCGAGATTGGTGGCCGACACGAAAACGTTGTTGACGTCGAGCAGAAGGCCGCATCCGGTGCGGTGGGCGATCTCGGCAAGAAACTCGGGTTCGGACCAGGTGCTTTCGGCGAAAGCGAGATAGCTTGACGGGTTTTCCAGCAGCATCGGGCGGGCGAGCGCCTGCTGCAGCTGGTCGATGTGATCGGCGACCCTTAGCAGCGTTTCGGAGGTGTACGGCAAAGGCAGCAGGTCGTTGAGGAAGGCGCTGTCATGCGTGGACCAGGCGAGGTGTTCGGAGAAGCTGGCCGGTTGCAGCCAGTCGCAGAGATGGCGCAGGCGCGCCAGGTGATCGGGGTCAAGCCGTCCTTCGCCCCCGATCGAGAGACCGACACCATGGACGGAAATCGGAAACCGTTCACTGAGATGGCGCAGCTGCGCGATCGGGCGGCCGCCGTCGCCCATGTAGTTCTCGGCGTGGATCTCGAGCCAGCCGACGGGACCGGGATCGCTCAGGATCGCGGCATAATGCTGGGGTTTGTAGCCGACACCGGGGGCGGGCGGCAGGGTGTTTTGCTGGGTCTGATCGAGCATGGCGGACATCCTGGTGGCTTGGCGGGCAGGGCCAGACCCCGCCCGCCATCAGGGATTCACGATTGGGGCAGGTCGCGGTCGAGCTCTTCGAGCGAACCCATGCGCGCGGTGCCGTCGGCCATGGCGGGCAGTTCCATGGTGGCGCAGGTGCCCTTGTCGACCAGTTTCCAGGCGTTGCCCTGGTAATCGACGGTCGAGCTGCCCGCGCAGGAGGTGCCGGCGCCGGCCTTGCAATCGTTCTGGCCGGCCAGCGCCACGCCGTAGCATTTCTCCTGCTCGGCGGCCGAGGCGGTGGTGGCGTGGGTTGCCAGCGCGGTGGCGACGGCGCCGAGGAGGGCTGCGGTTTTGATGGGGTTCGACATTGGTATCTCCCTTTGAAGCGTTGAGAATTCGGATCGCGGGCTTGCGATGGGAGATTGGTAACCGCGGCGTTTCGTCACGAACCACTCACGAGGGCGTGCATCACGCCAGCGTCAGCACAGAGGCGGCGCGCGTGAGCGGATGTTACAGGCGAAATCCGCCAAGTTACTGAAAAACAAGGGATTTGGTGCGAGAAAAATATATCTGGCATAAAGCTTCCCCAAGTGGAATGTTACAGTTTGATATTCCGATCCCACGATACGTGCGCGGCAAAGCGGCCTGCGGCGATGCGGCAGAACGGTGGGGTTAACGCGGGCCGGGCCATCCTGAAGGGCAGGGTGACACCCGGCTGCCGCCCGGCTGACATCCGTACACCGCCGCACCGCGGCAATCGTTAAGGCAAAATTCATGAATGCACCGTTCGCCGGGGTGGGGCAGGCAATGCCCCGAGCGCCCGACCGGGCCGGTCGCGTCTGTCCGGGTCAAGCGCGGCGAAAGGCGCGTCGCCCGGGGATTGCCGATCGATCCCGGCCCCGGGGCATGCATATTTAATATTCTTGATCTTGCATTTGGTTTCCCCGACTATCCTTCGAACAACATTCTGGGAGGAATTCTATGATCAGGAAATTGATCGCGGCCGGCTTGGCCGGAACCATGCTTGTCGGAACGGCCGCTTTTGCAGCCGATTATCCCGACCAGGCGGTAACCATCATCGTGCCATCGAAAGCGGGCGGGTCGACGGATACCACCGCCCGTATCTTCGCCGAAGTTGCGGAAAGCAAATACGAAGGCTTCGAGTTCGTCATCAACAACATGGGCGGCTCTGGCGGTCAGAAGGGTTTTGAAGCGATCGCGCGCGCCGAGGCGGACGGATACACGATCGGGATGAACTTCACGCCGCAGATGGTGGCGCATGTCGTTTCGGGGCGTGCCGACTATACGCTCGACAGCTTTCACATCATGGGCAATGTCGCGCAGGATGCCGGTATCGTCGCCGTCCCCAAGGATAGCGCGATCCAGTCGATGGCCGGCCTGGCGGAGGCCGCGAAAGGCGGCGATCTGACCGTTTCGGTCAACGGCATCGGTTCCGACGATTTCCTGGCGGCGAAGGCGTTCGAAAAGCAGGCCGGCGTCACCTTCAACCTGCTGCCGACGAAGGGTTCGACCGAACAGAAGGCCGGCATCCTGGGGGGGCACGTGGACGCGGCCTTCATGAACCTGTCGCAGATGATCGCACAGCACAACGCGGGTGACGCGCGGATCATCGCCATTCTGACAGAGGCGCGCGATGCCTCGGCGGACCAGATCCCGACGGCCAAGGAACAGGGTTTCGAAGTCTACATGAGCGCAACCCGCGGCTTTGTCGCGCCGGCCGGGATCGATGCCGGCATTCAGTCGAAGCTGGATGCGATGCTGGCTGACGTGCTGGCCGACCCGGCATTCAAGAAAAAAACCGCGGCCAGCAAGATTGCCCTACTGCCGATGAGCGGGCCCGACTACACGGCCTATCTGCAGCAGCTGCAGGCCGAAACCCAAGAGGTCTATGACGCGGCGCCCTGGTAAACATGAGCAGGGCAACCGTTGACCGCCTCGTGCTGGCGGGGTTCATTCTGCTGTCGGTGCTGCTTTATCTCAGCACCGACAGTTACCCCGGCATCGCGCAGAAGACCTCTGCGAAATACGTGAGGTTTCTCGCCGTCTGCCTCGGAGGGTTGAGCCTTGTTCAGCTGGGCATCAGCCTTCTGCGCGACGGCCGTGAAGACAGGCTCTCGCTTACCGAGCACCTGCCGCGCTTTCTGGGCCTGATCGCCGCGCTCGTGGCCTTTGGCCTGAGCTTCAAGAAGCTGGGCTTCTTCATCCCCGCCGCGGTCTTCATCCCGCTGGTGGCCATCATGCTCGGCCAGCGCAACCCGGTGCTGATCACCCTGACGACGATCGGCCTGCTGGCCTTTGTCTATCTCATCTTCATCGCGCTCCTGGGTGTGACGTTGCCCGGCCCCCGTTTCTGAAAGACCGACACGCATGGAATATCTTTCCGTTGTCTTCACGCTGCCCGCTCTCCTGACAATCCTCATCGGCACGTTTGCCGGGGTCGTCGTGGGCGGCATGCCCGGTCTGACCGCCACCATGGCGGTGGGGTTGCTGGTGCCATTTACCTACACGATGGACCCAACGCTGGGGCTGATGCTTCTGGGGGGGATTTATTGCGGGGCGATGTATGGCGGATCGATCCCGGCGATCCTTCTCAACACGCCCGGCACCCCGGCCGCCGTGGCCACCGCGATCGAAGGCTATCCGATGAGCCGCCGCGGCGAAGGCGGGCTTGCGTTGAAAACTTCCGTGGTGGCGTCGTTCACCGGAGGCACGTTTTCGGTTTTCATCCTTCTGCTTTTCGCCCCGCTTCTGGCACGGCAGGCGCTTAATTTCGGACCGGCCGAAACCTTTCTTCTGGCCATCATGGGCCTGGCCGGGATCATTTCCATCGCGGATGAGAACACGTCGCTGATCAAGGCGCTCCTGTCCGGCATCCTGGGCATGATCATTGCAGTCGTGGGCACCGACGACATGTCCGGCAGCCTGCGCTATACCGCCGGCCTGGTCGAGCTGATCGACGGCGTGGATTTCATGCCGGCCCTGATCGGCCTTTTTTCGATGATCCAGATGCTTGAACTTGCCGGCCAGCGCGACCACGCACCGATCGACACCTCGGCGCTGGGTGGCGCGCGCAAACGCGCGAAACTGCCGAAAGGCATCGGCAAGTTCATGGCGCTGGGGTCGGGCACGGGCACGGTGATCGGTATCCTGCCGGGCGAGGGTGCGACCATCGCCGCCTTCATCTCGTACAATTTCGCCAAGCAGGTCTCGAAGGCGAAGGCGATGTTCGGCAAGGGCAATCCCGAAGGTGTCGCCGCCGCCGAAGCGGGCAACAACGGGTGCGTGGGCGGGTCGCTGGTGCCGACGATCACGCTTGGCATCCCCGGAAACTCGGTTGCCGCGGCGCTGATGGGGGCGTTCATCATCCACGGGATGATCCCGGGGCCCGAGCTGTTCACGATCTACGCGGACCGCACCTATCCGTTCATCCTGTCGATGTTCGTGGCCAACGTGACCTTCCTGATCATCGGCCTGGCCTTCGCGCCCTACCTGGCCCGCATCGCGTTGATCCCGCCCTCGGTGATGGTGCCGGTCGTCTGCGCCTTCGCGGTTCTGGGGTCCTACGCGCTCAACCAGTCGGTTTTCGACATCTACCTGATGATCGCCTTCGCGGTCTTCGGCCTGCTCCTGAAGAAACTCGGCTTTTCGCTCGAGGGGCTGATCCTTGGGCTGATCCTGGGCCCGATCGCCGAGGGCGGTTTTTCGCAGGGCATGATCATCGGCAAGGGGTCGCCCACGATCTTTTTCCAAAGCGAGATCGCGAAGGTGATGTGGCTGATTATCCTGGTTCTGCTGTTGCCGCCGCTGGTCAGCCATATCCGGCGTCTGCGCGGGACCAAAGCGCGCTAGACCGCCGGGTGGACCGCGCCACGGCCCGTGCACGGCCCAGGCGGGCGCGGGGCGTCATGCCACGCGCAGCCAGGTCATCATGCCGCCGGCCGAATGTTCGAGCATGTGGCAGTGCAGGAGCCAGTCTCCGGGGTTGTCGGCGAGGAAGGCGATCTCGGCGGTTTCGCCGCGGTTCATCAGCAGGGTGTCGCGCAAGGGGCCCATCGTGCCGTCGGCCGCGACCTGCCGGAAATGGTGCCCGTGCAGGTGCATGGCGTGCGGCCATGCGGTATCGTTCGTGAGGGCCAGAACGATCGTTTCGCCGCGCTGCGCCTCGATCAGCGGGGTGTCGCCCATGTCGGCCATGCCGTTGAACGCCCAGACCTTGCCGGCGGCGGCCAGGTCGCGCATCTCCATCTGCCGGCCGTTCATCATCGCGCCGCGCATGCTGCCCATTGCGCCGCCTTCCATCAGCAGCGTCGCGCGCCGCGCCTGGGCAAGCGGCCCGAGGGCGGGAACCGGGTTGGGTGGCAGCGGCGCGGGCGCGGGCAGGGCCGCCTGCCGCGCGCTGTCTTCCACCGGGAAGGCCGCGATTGCGTAGCCGCCGTCGCGTTCGAAACTGACAAGGAAGGCTTCGGCCCCTTCGTCGGCGACGACATCGACGATCAGGTCGGCGCGCTGCGCGGGCGCCAGGGTGAGGCGCGCGAGAGGCTCGGGGCGGTCGAGCGGCATGCCATCAAGCGCGACCAGCCAGCCATCGAGACCGCGGGTTTCGAGGGTGAACACCCGGGCGTTGGCGGTGTTCACCAGCCTGAGGCGCAGCCGGGCGAACCGCTGCACCTTTTGCGACCAGGCGCCGTTTCCGTTGACGGTGATCCAGTTTCCCAGCCGCCCGGCATGGGCCCAGTCATGCATGGCGCCGAACCCCGGTGCGATCTGGGCGTCATCCGTCAGCCGCCAGTCGTCGATCAGGAGCACCTCGTCGCGGTCGACCTCAGGTGCGCCGCCTGCTTCATCGACGATCAGCGCGCCGTAAAGGCCGCGCGCCATCTGTTCCCAGGTGCGGTTGTGGGGGTGATACCAGTATGTGCCGGCATCCGGCAGGACGAAATCATAGAGAAATTCGGCGCCGGGCGCGACGGCGTCCTGCGTCATGCCGGCCACGCCATCCATGGCGTTGGCGATACGAATTCCGTGCCAGTGCACGCTTGAGGGCTGGGGCAGTTCATTGACGAACTGTCTTGCCAGCCTGTCACCCTGACGGGCCCGGACCATGGGCCCGGGAACGGTGCCGTCATAGCCCCAGATCCGGGTCTCGGGGTAGGCGGCGGGCGCCAGCCGCGCCGTGCCTGGCCGCGCGACGAGGCGATCGCCCGCGGCGGCATGCACGCCGCCGGGGATCGCCGTGGCGGCCGCGAGGCCAAGGGCGGATTGCGTGAATTGGCGACGGGTGATGCCGGGCATCGTGCTCTCCTGGTGAAAGACATGTTTCAAACCTGCTCTCGAATGAGAGACTGATACAACGAGGCCGTCGCCCGATAGCGCGTGCATGTGGCACGCAAGATCCAGCGCTGCGTTTCTGCGGATTTGTAATGCTTCCAGCTGATGGAGTGTCAAGCCGGACAGCGTCACGTCTGGGTGAACGGGCGCGCTGCACCATCGGTCTGCTTCGGCCGGGACGACTGCGGCTCTGTCCTGTCGGGCTGCGCCGCTCAGGACCGGCTGATGAGCTGATACCCGGGTTCGGTGCTGGATTTGACGGTGGTGATCGGGGCGCCGGAGATCCAGGTGGTGCGCTCGATGACAAGGAGCGCATCGCCGGGATCGGTTCCCAGAAGGGTTGCGCGCTTTTCATCGGCCTTTTCAGCGTAGAAGCGCAGGGTGAGGTCGTCATAGGGTTTGTTCATGACCAGCCATTCGTTGGCGCTGGTTTCCGACAGATCGACATCGAGGATTTCGGGCGCGGTCTGTAGGCAGATCCATCGGTCTTCAAGGATGTAGGGGCGGGCATCGGCGAGATGCAGCGCCTGGACGTGCAGCATCGGCCCAGGCAGGTTCTGGCCGAAGGCGGCCTGCACGCTGTGCGGCGGTGCGAGGGTTTCGCGGCCGATCAGCTGATAGCCGTAGGTGTTGCCCTTCTGCTCGACCTCGTTGCGGGTGATCGGGATGTCGAGCGTGGCGCGGGTGACGGGATCGCGGCGCACATGGGTGCCGCCCTTGCGCCGGCGCTCGACAAGGCCGCTGTCGGCGAGATCCTGCATCGCGCGCTGCACGGTGGTGCGGGCGCAGTTCATTTCCGCGGCGATATCGGCGTCGCGGGGCAGCTTGTCGCCGGGGCGGACCTGACCCGACAGGATCTTCTGGTGAATCCGGTCGCGCACCTCTTTCCAGCTGCGCCGTGTGTCGGGCATCAGATGTCCTGCCCAAGCTCGGCGATGACGCGCAGGAAATCGCGGGTGATGGTTTCGCGCGCAATGTGGCGGCCGCCCTGCACGACATGGCGTCCGGCGCTCCAGACATCGGTGATGCAGTCCTGGCCGCGGCCGGTGAAGATGAGGCTGTCGAGCGCGGTATCGCCGGTGCGGTGGCAGAGCCAGGGATTGTCGGTGGAGAGCCCGATGAGATCGGCCCAGGCGCCCGGGGCGATCTGCCCCGACGCGCGGCCGCCGGCCTGCGCGCCGGCGCGGTTGGCGTGATCGAAGAGGACGCGCCCGGTGGATCTGTCCGGCGCGGCGAGGGCGGCGCGGCTGTGATCGCGCAGGCGCTGGGAATAGTCGAGCGTGGCCAGTTCGTGAAAGAGCGCGATGTGGATGTTGCTGTCGGAGCCGACGCCGAAGCGCCCGCCGGCGGTGGCAAACTCGGTGCCGTTGAAGATGCCGTCGCCGAGGCTCGATTCCGTGATCGGGCAGAGGCCGGCCACCGCGCCGGTTTGCGCGAGCGCGCGGGTTTCGCCGCCTGTCATCTGGGTGCAGTGGATGAGGCACCAGCGTTGATCCACGTGGTGATTGGCAAGGAGCCATTCGGTGGGGCGCGCGCCGAGGTGGGCCTGGACCTCGTCGACCTCGGCCTGCTGTTCGGCCAGGTGCATGTGCACGGGGCCGGTGCCGAGGGCGGCGACCTGCGCCAGGCCGTTGGGATCGACGGCGCGCAGCGAATGTGGCGCGACGCCGATGGCATCATCGGGGCGGGCGGTTTCGATCAGGCGGCGGGAGGCCTGATGCAGCTGCGTGTAGCGGTCCATGTCATTGCCGAAACGCAGCTGCCCGCCCGAAAGCGGCCGCCGGTCACAGCCGCCATGGGTGTAAAGCACGGGCAGGAGCGTGAGCCCGATGCCGGTGGCCTGCGCCGCCGATACGATGCGCCCGGCCATTTCGGCGATGTCATCATAGGCGGTGCCCCGGGGGGCGTGGTGCAGGTAGTGGAACTCGGCCACCGCGCCATAGCCCGCTTCGAGCATTTCCATGAAGACCAGGGCCGCGATCGCCTCGACATGGTCGGGCGTCAGCCGGTCGAGGAAGCGGTACATCAGGCGGCGCCAGGTCCAGAAACTGTCGCTTGGATCGGGGCCGCGGGTTTCGGTGAGACCGGCCATGGCGCGCTGGAAGGCATGCGAATGCAGGTTCAGGGGCGCCGGCAGGACAAGGTCCAGGGCGCCGGGCGTGGGGGCAACGCCGGTATCCACCGCCGAGATTCGGCCGGTGCCGTCGATGGTGATCGCCACATTCTCAACCCAGCCGTTTTCCGTAAGCGCATGGTTTGCGTGGATCTTTTGCATGGGGCGTTCCAGGTTGACATAATATGTAGTTACTTAATATTGATAAGCAGGATTTAATTCAAGGGAAATGCCATGCCCGGGGATCAGCTGTTTATCAATGCGCGGATCGCGACGATGGCCGATGCGGCCGGAGGTTATGGCCTGATCGAGGGGGGCGCCATCGCGGTGCGCGATGGGGCGGTTGAGTGGGTGGGGCCGGGCGTGGATCTGCCCGAGGCCTGTCACGAAATGCCGCGCCGCAGCCTTGAAGGCCGCCTTGTCACGCCCGCGTTGATCGATTGCCACACGCATCTGGTGCATGGCGGCCACCGCGCGCGCGAGTTCGAGATGCGACTGGAGGGGGCCAGCTATGAGGAGGTGGCGCGTGCGGGCGGGGGGATCGTCTCGACCGTGGGGGCGACGCGCGACACGGACGAGGAGCAGCTCTACGCGCAGGCATTGCGGCGGGTCGATGCTCTGATTGCCGAAGGGGTGGCGGTGATCGAGGTTAAGTCGGGCTATGGGCTGGATATCGAGACCGAGCTGAAGATGCTGCGCGTGGCGCGGCGGCTGGGTGAGGCGCGGCCGGTGCGTATTGTCACCACGTTTCTTGGCGCGCATGCCGTGCCAAAGGGCATGGAGGCCGATGCCTATATCGACGAGGTCTGCCTGCCTGCGCTGGAGGCCGCGCATGCCGAGGGGCTGGCCGATGCGGTGGACGGGTTCTGTGAGGGGATCGCGTTCGACACGGGCCAGATTGCGCGGGTCTTTGACCGGGCGCGCGCGCTGGGCCTGCCGGTCAAGCTTCATGCCGAGCAGTTGTCGAATATCGGCGGCACGAAGCTTGCCGCCAGTTATGGCGCGCTGTCGGTGGATCACGTGGAATATGCCGATGAGGCGGACGCCGCGGCGATGGCGGAGGCGGGTAGTGTCGCGGTGCTGCTGCCCGGCGCGTTCTACACGCTGCACGAGACGCGGAAACCGCCGGTGGACGCGTTCCGCGCCCGCGGCGTGCCGATGGCGGTGGCGACGGACTGGAACCCCGGCTCGTCGCCGATGGGCTCGCTTCTCTTGGCGATGAACATGGCCTGCACGCTGTTCGGGCTGACCCCGTCCGAAGCGCTGGCGGGCACCACGCGCAACGCGGCGCGGGCGCTGGGGCTGGGCGATTGCGGGGTGATCGCGCGGGGCAAGCGGGCCGATCTGGCCGTGTGGGACGTGGAAGACCCGGCCGAGCTGAGCTATCGCATCGGGGTGAACCCGCTGCACGCCCGCATTTACGGAGGGGTGTTGTGAGCATTCTGGAGATCACCCGGGGCGAGAGCCCGCTTGTGCTGGGCCTGCCGCATACCGGCACCGAGGTGCCGGACAGGATCGAGGATGCGCTGAACGAGACGGGGCGCGCACTGGCCGATACGGACTGGCATATTCACGACCTCTATGACGGGCTGGCCGAGGGTGTGAGCACGGTGCGCACGCGCATTCATCGCTACGTGATCGACGTGAACCGCGATCCGGGCGGCGCGAGCCTCTATCCCGGCCAGAACACCACCTCGCTGTGCCCGCTGACGGATTTCGACGGGCGCGATATCTGGCGCGAGGGGCAGGCGCCCGGCGCGGGGGAGATCGCGCGTAGAAAAGCCGCCTATCACGCGCCCTATCATGCGGCGCTGGCGGCCGAACTGGAGCGGGTGAAGGCGCGGCACGGTTTCGCGATCCTTTACGATTGCCACTCGATCCGGTCGGAGATTCCGTTCCTGTTTGAGGGCAGGCTGCCGGATTTCAACATCGGTACCAATTCCGGCGCCACCTGCGCGCCCAGGATCGAGGCGGCGGTGGCGGCGATCTGCGAGAGCGCCGAGGGCTATCGCAGCGTGCGCAACGGCCGGTTCAAGGGTGGCTGGACCACCCGGCATTACGGCCGCCCACAGGATGGTATGCACGCGATCCAGATGGAGCTGGCGCAATCGACCTATATGCAGGAGCGCCCGCCCTGGACCTATCTGCCCGAGCATGCGGACCGGCTGCGCGTGCATCTGAAGACCATTCTTGAAACCCTGATCCGCTGGAGGCCCGCATGACCAACCCGCGCCATAACCTTCGTGACATCTATCCGCCCACCGGCCCCGAGATCACCGCGAAAAGCTGGCTGACAGAGGCGCCGATGCGGATGCTGATGAACAACCTGCATCCGGACGTGGCGGAAAACCCGCATGAACTGGTCGTTTATGGCGGCATCGGGCGGGCGGCGCGCACCTGGGAGGATTTCGACCGGATCGTCGCGGGGTTGAAGGACCTGGAGGCCGACGAGACGCTGGTGGTGCAGTCGGGCAAGCCCGTTGCCATCGTCAGGACGCATGCGGATGCGCCGCGCGTTCTGATCGCCAATTCCAACATCGTGCCGCATTGGGCCAACTGGGACCATTTCAACGAGCTCGATAAAAAGGGGCTGATGATGTACGGCCAGATGACGGCCGGATCGTGGATTTATATCGGCACGCAGGGCATCGTGCAGGGCACCTACGAGACCTTTGCCGAGGCCGGCCGCCAGCATTACGGCGGCGACCTGACGGGCCGGTGGATCCTGACCGGGGGGCTGGGCGGCATGGGCGGCGCGCAGCCGCTGGCCGCCGTCTTTGCCGGGGCCTGCTGCCTGGCGGTGGAGTGCAACCCCGACAGCATCGATTTCCGCCTGCGCACGCGGTACGTGGACGAAAAGACCGAGAGCCTGGACGAGGCGCTGGAGATGATCGCGCGTTGGACCAAGGCGGGCGAGGCGAAGTCAGTCGCGCTTCTGGGCAATGCCGCCGACGTGTTTCCGGAAATTCACAGGCGCGGCGTGCGCCCCGATATCGTGACCGACCAGACCAGCGCGCATGACCCGGTGAACGGTTACCTGCCGCAGGGCTGGAGCCTGGCCGAATGGCGCGACAAACGCGAGAGCGATCCGAAGGCGGTGGAACGCGCAGCGCGCGCCAGCATGAAGGTGCATGTGAAGGCGATGGTTGATTTCTGGAACGACGGTGTGCCGACGCTGGATTACGGTAACAACATCCGCCAGGTGGCGCTGGACGAGGGGCTGGAAAACGCCTTTGCCTTTCCCGGTTTCGTGCCGGCCTATATCCGACCCCTGTTCTGCAAGGGGGTGGGGCCGTTCCGCTGGTGCGCGCTGTCGGGCGATCCCGAGGATATCTACAGGACCGACCAGGCGATGAAGGAGCTGTTTCCGGAGAACACGCATCTGCACAACTGGCTCGACATGGCGCGGGAGCGGATTTCCTTCCAGGGGCTGCCGGCGCGCATCTGCTGGATCGGGCTGGGCGACCGGCACCGCGCGGGACTGAAGTTCAACGAGATGGTGGCGAGCGGTGAGTTGACGGCGCCCGTGGTGATCGGGCGCGACCATCTTGATTCAGGCTCGGTTGCGAGCCCGAACCGCGAAACGGAAGCGATGAAGGACGGCAGCGACGCGGTGAGCGACTGGCCGCTTCTGAATGCGCTGGTCAACACGGCAAGCGGCGCGACATGGGTGAGCCTGCATCATGGCGGCGGCGTGGGCATGGGCTTTTCCCAGCACGCGGGCGTGGTGATCGTCGCCGATGGCACGCCGGAGGCCGCGAAACGGCTGGAACGGGTGCTGTGGAACGATCCGGCCTCGGGCGTGTGGCGGCATGCGGACGCGGGATATGAGGCGGCCATCGACTGTGCAAAAGAGCACGGGTTGCGGCTGCCGGGGATCCTGGGCAACTGAGGCGGGCGGTGCGGCGAAGCGCCCGCCCGCCTGAGAGGTCTTAGCGCAGGTCGGGCGGGGTGGCCTCGGTTTTCAGCTCTGCGACAATGGCGTCGAGCGGCTGAACCGCAGTCTGTTTCTCGCCCAGGCGGCGCACAGTGACGGTTTTCTCTTCGACCTCGCGATGGCCGAGGGCGAGGATCACCGGCACCTTGGCCAGCGAATGTTCGCGGACCTTGTAGTTGATCTTCTCGTTGCGGGTGTCGGCCTCGGCGCGGATGCCGGCGGCGCGCAGGGCGGCGACGACCTCGTGCGCGTAATCATCCGCCTCGGACACGATGGTGGCGACGACGACCTGGCGCGGCGCAAGCCAGAAGGGCAGCTTGCCGGCGTGTTCCTCGATCAGGATGCCGATGAAGCGTTCGAAACTGCCCAGCGTCGCGCGGTGCAGCATAACGGGGCGGTGTTTCGCGCCATCGGCGCCGATATAGGTGGCATCGAGCCGTTCGGGCAGGACGAAATCGACCTGCAGCGTGCCGCATTGCCAGTCCCGCCCGATCGCGTCGGTCAGCACAAACTCCAGTTTCGGGCCGTAGAAGGCGCCTTCGCCGGGGTTGAGGCCCGGCTCGATTCCGGCCGCGCGGGTGGCCGACAGGAGCGCCGCTTCGGATTTGTCCCAGACCTCGTCCGAGCCCGCGCGCATGTCGGGGCGATCCGAGAAGAGTACCTTGAAGTCGGCAAAGCCGAGGTCGCGGTAGATGGTCGACAGGAAGTCGATGAAGACCTTGGTTTCTTCCTCGATCTGGTCCTCGGTGCAGAAGATATGCGCATCGTCCTGGGTAAAGCCGCGCACGCGCATGATGCCGTGCAGCGCGCCCGAGGGCTCATACCGGTTGCAGGAGCCGAATTCCGCCATGCGCAGGGGCAGGTCGCGGTAGCTCTTGAGGCCCTGGTTGTAGACCTGCACGTGGCAGGGGCAGTTCATGGGTTTGAGCGCGTTGACGGATTTTTCGCGCGCGTGTTCCTCGTCCACCTCGACGATGAACATGTGCTCCTGGTATTTATCCCAGTGGCCCGAGGCCTCCCACAGCCTGCGATCGACCACCTGGGGCGTGTTGACCTCGACATAGCCGCCGCGGGTCTGCATGCGGCGCATGTAGTCCTGCAGGGTGGTGTAGATGGTCCACCCGTTGGGATGCCAGAAGACCTGGCCCGGGGCTTCCTCCTGCATGTGGAAGAGGTCCATTTCGCGGCCCAGCTTGCGGTGGTCGCGCTTGGCGGCCTCCTCCAGCATGTTGAGGTATTTCTTCAGGTCGTCGCGGTTCTTGAAGGCGACGCCGTAGATGCGTTGCAGCATGGCGCGGTCGCTGTCGCCGCGCCAGTAGGCGCCGGCGACGCTCATCAGCTTGAAGCCGTCGGCGGGCACCTGGCCGGTGTGCTGCAGGTGCGGGCCGCGGCAGAGATCCTGCCAATCGCCATGCCAGTACATGCGGATCGGCTGATCCTCGGGGATCGCGTCGATCAGCTCGATCTTGTAGGGTTCGTGCGTGCCGCGGTAATGCTCGATCGCGCGGGCGCGGTCCCAGACCTCGGTGGTGACGGGATCGCGGGCGTTGATGATTTCCTTCATCTTCTTTTCGATCTCGCCCAGGTCTTCGGGGGTGAAGGGCTCTTCGCGGTCGAAATCGTAGTACCAGCCGTTTTCGATGACCGGGCCGATGGTGACCTTCACGTCCGGCCAGATCTCCTGCACGGCGCGGGCCATGATATGGGCGAGGTCGTGGCGGATGAGTTCGAGGGCGGGCGCATCGTCCTTCATCGTGTTGATGGCGATCGAGGCGTCCTCGGTGATGGGCCATTGCAGATCCCAGTGCGCGCCGTTCACCTGCGCGCTGATCGCCTTCTTGCCCAGCGAGGTGGAGATATCGGCGGCGACTTCGGCAGGCGTAATGCCGGCCGCGTAATCGCGCGCATTGCCATCGGGAAATGTCAGGGAAATCTGGGCCATTGGCCTTGCTCCTCGTCGGTTTGGCGCCCACGGAACGCCCGGTTGCGGGTATGGTTCGCGGCCTATGTGGCGCGCGCGCGGGCGGTTGTCAATCTGGGGCGGTCATGCATTGATCGGGTGAGACAATTTTACCGGGCGAGGTGGGGATGGGCGAGGACAAGCGGATCACGATCGAAACGCCGGTGCAGTTTCGCGACGAGCTGCCCGAGGCGGTGGACGTGGCGATTATCGGCGGTGGCGTGATCGGGGTGTTCGCCGCGCTTTACATGGCGCGGGCGGGGCTGCGGGTGTTCCTGGCCGAGAAGGGCCGGATCGCGGGCGAGCAGAGTTCACGCAACTGGGGCTGGATTCGCCAGCAGGGCCGCGACGAGGCCGAATTGCCGATCATGATGAAGGCGCGCCACCTGTGGCAGGAGGTGGACCGCGAGGTGAACGGCGCCTGTGGGGTGACGGTGGGCGGGTGCTATTACCTGGCCACGTCGCGCGAGGTGGTCGAGGAGCGCGAGGCCTGGCTGGACGTGGCGCGCGAACACGGGCTGGACACCCAGGCGCTGACCCGTGGGGCGATCGAGGCGGCCTTTGGCGATCATGCGCACCCGATGTGGATCGGCGGGATCGTGACGCCGTCGGACATGCGGGGCGAGCCGTGGCGCGCGGTGCCGGCGGTGGCGCGGCTGGCGCAGGCCGAGGGCGTGGCGATCCGCGAAGACTGCGCGGTGCGGGCGCTGGATGTCGCGGGCGGGCAGGTGCAGGGCATCGTGACCGAGGCGGGAAAGGTGCGCGCGGGCCAGGTGATCGTGGCCGCCGGCGCGTGGTCCTCGCTGTTCCTGCGGCGGCACGGGGTGGAGATTCCGCAACTGTCGGTGCGCAACACGGTGGTGCAGACCGCGCCGCTGCCGGCGTTTTTCAACGGGGCGGCCACGGATGAGGAGCTGGCGATGCGGCGGCGGGCCGATGGCGGCTATTCGCTGGCGCAGGCCGAGAACGAGACCTTTTTCCTGGGGCCGGACGCGTTTCGCCATGTGCGCACCTACCTGCCGATGCTGAAACGCAACTGGCGCTCGGTCGGGCTGCGGCCGCTGGCGGGCAAGGGGTTTCCCGATGGCTGGGGCACGGCGCGGCAGTGGCGCGAGGACGAGGAAACCCCGTTCGAGCAGGTGCGCGTGCTGGACCCCGCGCCGGACCTGGGCGGGGTGGAGCGGATGCGGCGCCGGTTCGCCGCACGCTTTCCGCTGATCGGGCCGCCGGAGGTCCGCGATGCCTGGGCCGGGATGATCGACGTGATGCCCGATATCGTGCCCATCGTCGACCGGGTGCCGGGCCACGAGGGGCTGATCGTGGCGACGGGGATGAGCGGCCACGGTTTCGGCATCGGGCCGGGGTTTGGCGAGGTGCTGGCGCGGATGGTTCAGGGCAAGGCGCAGGACTTCGACCTGAGCCGGTTCCGGTTTGCGCGGTTCAGCGATGGCAGCCCGCTGGAGGTTGGCCGGGCTTTGTGATTGGCTGGCCTGCAGAATTGGTTGGCCCGGAAACATGGAGGACGTGAGATGACGGAAGTGGCCTGGGACAGGATGAAGGCGCAGGAGCTGCGCGCGCTTGCCGAGAAAAATGCGGTGGTCATCATCCCTGTCGCCTCGATCGAGCAGCATGGCCCGCACCTGCCGGTGATGGTAGACACGCGGCTGGGCCAGGAGATTGCTCACCGCGCGGCGCGCAAGGCCGGTGATGCGCGGCCCGTGGTGGTGACCCCGGTGATGTGGGCGGGGCTGAGCGAGCATCACATGCCCTTTGGCGGCACGCTGACGCTGAGCCACGAAACGTTCCGGATGGTGCTGCGCGACCTTGTGCTGGCGATCACCCGGCACGGGTTCCGCGATATCCTGATTTCCAACAGCCATGGCGGCAATATCATCGCCTGCCAGCAGTTCATCGACGAGATGGCGCCGCAGATCGACGCGACGCTGGTGTTCACCTGCTACCCGATGGAGGCGCAGGAGGAATACGCCGCGATCCTGGAGGACCAGGAGACGATGCAGCACGCCTGCGAGGCGGAGACGTCGATGATGATGGCGCTGGAGCCGGAGCTAGTGGACACGTCCGAGCTGGACAAGATCGCGCAGAACGCGGGCGGGCCGAAATTCCTGAAAGCGGGCAAAGCTGGCTATCGCTGGCGGCCGTTTGCGCATGTCACAGCGAACGGGTTGGCAGGCAATCCCGCGCGGTCGAGCGCGGAGAAGGGCGAGCGGCTGATCGAGATCGGGGCCGAGGCCGTGGCCGCGCTGATCCGGGACCCCGAGACCTGGGCCGCGCCGGATGACCTGCGCGGCGAGGGCACGGGCGGTGTGCCGTTCCGGCGCTGAGCATGGAAACGGCGAACAGGCTTTACGAGGCGCTGTCGGGGGCGCAGGCCAGCGAGGTGGACGCAGAGGAGCCGGGCAACTGGCTGCGCCATGCCGCGTCACTGTCGCTGACGAAGTCGGCCGACGGTCTGTTCGATCCGAAGCTGGTGCTGAGTTGGCTGCTGACCGCGCTGGCGGTGCCGTCGGTCTATGTCGGGCTGCTGGTGCCGATCCGCGAGGCCGGGGCGCTGTTGCCGCAGCTGTTCACAGCGCCGCATATTCACGCGATGGCGCGGCGCAAATGGGCCTGGGCCGGCGCGGCGGCGGTGCAGGGCGCGATGCTGGTGGTGATCCTGCTGGTGGCCCTGACGATGGAGGGCGCGGCGCCGGGGCTGGCGATTTGCGCGGCTTTGGCGGTGCTGGCGCTGGCGCGCTCGGTCGCCTCGGTCAGCTACAAGGACGTGCTGGGCAAGACGGTGGGCCAGGCGCGGCGGGGCGCGGCCACGGGATTTGCCGCCTCGGCGGGCGCGGCGGTGGTGATCATCTTTGCCCTGATCCTGATGGTGGCGCCGGTGGAGCGGATGACGATCGTGCTGGGCGCGCTGACGCTGGCCGCGCTGGCGTTCCTGGGGGCGGCAGTGATCTTTGCCGGGCTGCGCGAGGCGGCGACGCCGGAGGAGGCCGACACCGCGTGGCGGGCAGCGCTGGGGCAGATGCGGCTTTTGTGGCGCGAGCCGGGGCTGGGACGGTTCGTGATTGCCCGGGGGCTGCTGGTGGCGACCGCGCTGGCGCCGCCCTACCTGGTGCTGCTGGCCGCCGAAGCGGGCAACCGCGCGTTCGAGCGGCTGGGCGCGCTGGTGCTGGCCTCGGCGGTGGCGTCGTTGATGTCGTCCTATGTCTGGGGGCGGCTGGCCGACCGGTCGTCGCGCCGGGTGCTGATCTATGCCGGGCTGGCCGGGGCGGCGGCGCTGATCCTGGCGCTGGCGCTGCGGGCGGCGGGGCTGGCAGGCACGGTCTGGGCGCTGCCGCTGGCGCTTTTCGCGTTGATGATCGCCTATCACGGCGTGCGGCAGGGGCGCTCGACCTACCTGGTGGACATGGCGCCCGAGGACAAGCGGCTGCCCTATACGGCGGTGGCGAACACGGCGATCGGCCTCTTGCTGCTGGGGGCGGGCGTGTTCGGCGCGCTGGCCTCGCTGGCCGGGGCGGCGGTGACGATCGCGCTGTTTGCGGCGATGGCGGCGGCGGGTGCGGCGGTGGCCGCGGCACTGCCCGAGGCCGAAGGATGATTGCGGCGCCGGGCAACCGGGGGTAGCGTGCGGGCAAGACAAGACCCGGAGGGCAGGATGAGCGCATACCTGGACACGCCGCAGGGCCGGCGGTTGGCCTATCACAAGACCGAGGGCGACGGGCCCTGTGTGATTTTCTGCGGCGGGCTGAAATCAGACATGGAAGGCACCAAAGCGGTGCACCTGGAGGCCTGGGCAAAGCGGACGGGTCGGGCCTTTCTGCGGTTCGACTATTCCGGGCATGGCGAAAGCTCGGGCCAGTTCACCGATGGCTGCATCGGCGACTGGCACGAGGACACGCTGGCCGCCGTTACCGCGCTGACCGAGGGGCCGGTGGTGCCGGTGGGGTCGAGCATGGGCGGATGGCAGGCGCTGTTGCTGGCGCGCGCGATGCCCGAGCGGATCGCGGCGATGGTGACCATCGCGGCGGCGCCGGATTTCACCGAGGACGGGTACTGGGCCGAGTTCACCGACGCACAGAAAGCACAGCTGGAGAGCGTGGGCCATGTGGAGCTGCCGAGCGATTACATGGAGCCCTACGTGATCACCAAGCGGATGATCGAGGACGGGCGGCAGCGGCTGGTGCTGCGCGCGCCGCTGAACCTGCCGTTTCCGGTGCGGTTCCTGCAGGGCACGGCGGATACTGCCGTGTCGGTCGAAACGGCGGTGCGGCTGTTAGAGCACGCCGAGGGGCCGGATATGCGGCTTACGCTGGTCAAGGATGCCGATCACCGGTTTTCCGACGAGACCTGCCTGAGCCTGATAGAACACGCGGTTGAAGAGGTCATCGAGAAAGGTTCGGTATGATAAAGTCATTGGGCAAGTGGTTTGGGCGCGGTGTTTTCGCGCCGGCGGTCGTGGTGGGTGCGTTCTGGGTTCTGGGACCTTACGAGCCGGTGGAGGTGAATGTGGGTTTTGACGAGGCCGAGCTCTCGGACGGGGTTGGCCCCTACCTGGCTGCGCAGGAGGCCCGGTTCGACGATATCACCGAGGGCGTGGAAAAGCGCGTTGTCTGGGCCGGGGCGCCCGAGACGAAAACCGATCTGGCGGTGCTTTACGTGCACGGGTTTTCGGCCAGTTCCGAGGAGCTGCGGCCGGTGCCGGACAAGGTGGCCGCGGCCTATGGCGCCAACCTGGTCTTTACCCGGCTGAAGGGCCATGGGCGCCCGGGCGAGGCGCTGGGCGACGTGCGGGTCGAGGACTGGATGAACGACGTGGCCGAGGCGCTGGCCGTGGCGCGGGCGGTGGGCGAGGAGGTGATCGTGATCGCCACCTCGACCGGCTGCACGCTGACCGCCGAGGCGCTGTTGCAACCGGACAATGCGAAAGCGGTGAAGGCAGTGATCTTCGTTGCGCCGAACTTCGCGATCAACGACACGAAATCGTGGATGCTGACGTTGCCGGGCGCGCGCTACTGGCTGCCCCTGATTGCCGGGCGCGAGCGCAGCTGGGAGCCTGCGAGCGAGGCGGTGGCGACCTACTGGACATCGCGTTACCCGATGCAGGCGGCGATCACGCTGGCGGCGCTGGTGAAGCACGCCCAGGCGCAGGATTATTCGGGCGTCACGGTGCCGGCGCTGTTCTACTATTCGCACAAGGACACGGTCGTGCTGGCCAGCGAGACCGACCGGATTGCCGCGCAATGGGGCAAGGATGCGGGTGGTCTGGCGACGGTGGTGCCGCTGCCGGATGATGCCGACGTGGTCGACAACCGCCACGTGATCGCCGGTCAGATCGCATCGCCCGGCAATACCGAGGCCGCGTTGCAGGTGTTCCTGGACTGGCTGAAAGGGGTGATGGCGTGAGGCGCATTGCCCTTGCCTGGGCGCTGGGCACGTCGGCGGCCATGGCCGGTGAGACGCCCGGGCAGGTGATCGAAAAGGCGCTGTTCCTGTCGCCGATGATGGCCGAGCAGAAGGTGGCGCTGGGGCCGTGCCGGATGGAGCTGATCCAGGTGCTGAGCGCGCCGAGGGGCGAGGCGCATGCGGTGTTCGACCTGGCGCCGCTGAATTTCGAGGCGATGCGGGTGACACCGCAGGAGAGTGGGCCCGACGTGGTGATCGTGCCCTGGGCCCGCGCGGCGCAGGCGCGGATGTGGGCCGCGATGAAAAAGCTTGAGGCCGCGCGGCGCAAGATGGAAGACGCGCTTTTCGCCGAGGGGTTGGCAAAGGACGAGGAGCGCCGGCGGTTCGAGGAGATCGACGGGCAGCTGGCGGAGATGGCGCGCGCGGGCGCGTTCGGCCCTGAATTGCAACGCAATCACGCGGTGATCCGCTATGAACGCAAGGGCAAGCCCGAGCGCGAGAGTTTCGGGCCGGCCTATCCGATGGAACTGGGTCTGGTACCGGGGCAGGCCGGGGCGTTTCGCGAGGCGCTGGAAGGCTGGCGCGATGCCACCTGCAAGGGGGACTGACATGGAGCAGCGGATCTCGCTCACCACGCTGGGGGTGCGGGATATGGGCCGCGCGGTGGCGTTTTACGAAGCGCTGGGATGGCGGCGGGCCGAGGCGCCCGAGGGCATGGCGGTGTTCGACCTGATCGGGCAGGCGCTGGCGCTTTATCCGCTGGAGGACCTGGCGCGCGACATGGGGCTGGCGCCGGAGGCGCTGGGCGCGGGCGCGGCGAGCTATGCCTATAACGTGCAGGAGAAAAGCGAGGTGGCCGAGGTGCTGGAGGCCGCGCGCGAGGCGGGCGCCGAGGTGTTGAAAGAGGCGGAAGACACGTTCTGGGGCGGGCGCGGCGGCTATTTCGCCGATCCGGACGGCCATGTCTGGGAAGTGGCGTGGAACCCGTTTTCGCCGCTGCGCGAAGATGGCGCGTTTCGCTGGGGTGGATATGCGCCGTCGGGGGAGGCGGGCTGAAGCCCGCCCTACGGTATGCGCAGGCCGGGCAGCATGTGGAGCCTCGAGACGCTGGGACGGGTGCGGCTGTCGAAATATTTCTACATGCGCGAGTTTCTCTATTCCGAGATCGCGAATTTCCATGCGCTGCAGAACATTCCGGACGATCCGGATCTGACCATCGAGAACGGGCGGGCGTTCTGCGCGGCGCTGCTGGACCCGCTGGAAGAGACGTTTGGGCGGGTGGCGGTGCGCTCGGGCTATCGCTCGGCCGCGCTGAACCGCTTTGGCAACGAAAACCGGCTGAACTGCGCGCGCAATGACTATCCGCAGGAATGCCATATCTGGGATCGCGGGCGCGGGGCGGAGGCGGTGGCCGGCGCGTCGATCGTGATTCCGTGGTTTGCCGATCACTATGAACAGGGCCGCGACTGGCGCGACCTGGCGTGGTGGATTCACGACCACCTGCCATACTCCGAGCTGTGGTTCTTTCCCAAGCTCTGCGCCTTCAACATCAGCTGGCGGCCCGAGCCGTGGCGGGTGATTTCATCCTATATCGCGCCGCGGGGCACGCTGTTGCGGCGGGGCGCTGAGCCGGAGGAAAGCGCCGAGGCGCGGCGCGCGCGCTATGCGGATTTTCCGACGTTCAGGGGATTGGCCGGAGCATAGGCGAAATGTGCGGTTGACGCGGGCACTGGCTGTGCGAGTGTGGCGGCGCAGGCAGCGACAAGGATGAAAACGCGATGAAGGAACCCTTGGTTCTGATCCCCGGCATGATGTGCGATGCGCGGCTTTACTGGCCACAGATCGAGGCGTTCAGCCGCGAACGTTCGGTTACCGTGGCCTGCGCCACGCAGGGCGAGCGGATCGAGGAGATCGCCTCGACCATCCTGGATGGCGCGCCGCAGAAATTCGCGCTGGCGGGGCTGAGCATGGGCGGCATCATCGCCATGGAGGTGATGCGCCGGGCGCCCGACCGGGTGACGCGGATTGCCCTGATGGACACCAACCCGCTGGCCGAAACGCCGCAAAGCGCGGCGATGTACGAGCCGATGATCGTGGGGGTGAAGGCCGGGCGGCTGGCCGAGGTGATGCGCGGGTTCCTGAAGCCCGAGTTCTTTGCACCGGGGCCGGGGCGGATGCAGGTGCTGGGCCTGATGGCCGAGATGGCCGAGGCGCTGGGACCGGAGGTGTTCCTGCGGCAGGTGCGGGCGCTGCAGCGGCGCAAGGACCAGCAATCGACCCTGCGCAAATGCAAGGTGCCGGCGCTTGTGCTGTGCGGCGAGCATGACGGGCTGACCCCGGTCAAGCGCCATACGTTCATGGCCGAGCTGATCCCCTATGCGCGGCTGGAAATCATCCCCGATGCCGGCCATGCGCCGGTGCTGGAACAACCCGAGGCGGTGAACGCGGCCCTTGCCGTATGGCTGTCGCAGCCCTACGTCCTGAAATAGGACGATGAGCGACGACAAGAAGGACCGGAAAACCTTGCGCGATTACGCAAGACGCGTGCGGCAGTGGAGCCGTGACAACATCCCGCCGGGGCTGCGGCTGGTGGCGGGGCTGTTGCTGATCGTGGGCGGGATATTCGGGTTTCTGCCGATCCTGGGCTTTTGGATGATCCCGCTGGGCATCGCCGTGGCGGCGGCCGACGTGCTGCCGATCCTGCGCTGGTGGCGCGGGCGGGGGTCTTGACGGGCGCGGGGAAGTTGTTGCAAGAGACGCCGACCGCTGGCACCGGGTGAGAACAGGGGCCGTCGATGTGATCTGAGAAAGGAGAGCACGATGGCAAAACGTATTGTCCTGATCGCCCATGCCCCTCCACGCAATGATGACCGGGCGAGCGAGCATATCGCGCGGCTGGGCTATGTCCCCGACTGGCGCGTGCCCTGCGAGGGCGACACGCTGGGCCCCGTCACCGAAGACGTGGCGGGCACGATCATCTATGGCGGCAAATACTGCATCAGCGACATTCCCGACCTGCCCTTCATGCAGGCGGAAATGGCGTGGATCGAAGCGATGCTGAAGGCCGACAAGCCGATGCTGGGGATCTGCCAGGGCGCGCAGATGATCGCCCATGCGCTGGGCGCGCATGTGGGCCCGCGCGACGACGACATGCACGAATTCGGTTACTACGAGATCACGCCGACCGAAGCGGGCCGCGATCTGCTGCCCGGGCCGCTGGTGGTGACGCAGGCGCATTTCCATACGTTCGATATTCCGCGGGGCGCGGTGCACCTGGCGCAAAGCGCGGCCATTCCGAACCAGGCGTTTCGCTGGGGCGACAAGGTTTACGGCTTTCAGTTTCACCCCGAGGTGACGCGAGAAGGCTTTGCGCACTGGCAGGCGCAGGAGTGGTGGCTGACCGACCGGGAGAAGCCCGGGGCACAGAGCCGGGAGGAGCAGGCGCGGCTCTGCGCCCTGCATGACGCGGCGCAGGACACATGGTTTCGCGCCTTCCTGACTGATCTCTTCGGAGAGGCGCGATGACCCTTTACCTGAAGGGGTTCCTGATCACCCTGGCCGGGGTGCTGATCATTTCGCCCGATAGCCTGCTGATCCGGATGGTGGAGGCCGAGACATGGGCCGTGGCCTTCTGGCGCGGGGTGCTGAGCGGGGTGGCGACGCTGCTGGGCTATCGGATGCTGCGCGGGCGGGGTGTGTGGGACGAGATGCGCGACGGCGGCTGGCCGATGGTGGCGATCACGGTGGTCTTCGCGCTGGGCTCTCTGTGTTTCGTCTATTCAATCACCCACACGCAGGTGGCGAACACGCTTCTGATCACCTCGACCTCGCCGGTGTTTTCGGCGTTGATTGCCTGGCTGGTGCTGCGCGAGGCGGTGGGGCTGCGGACCTGGGTGACGATCGCGCTGACGCTGGCGGGGATCGGGATCATCGCCTCGGACAGTCTGGGCGCGGGCGGCGGTGACGTGCTGGGCGATCTGGCGGCGCTGGGTGCGGCGCTGTCGCTGGCGGTGTCTTTCTCGGTCGCGCGGGCCACGCGCGAGGTGAGCCAGGTGCCGGCCTTCGGCCTGGCGGCGGTGCTGTCGGGCTTTGCCGCGGCGGGGATAGCGCCGGGGCTGGCTGTGCCGGGTGAAAACATCGTCTGGCTGGCGCTTCTGGGGCTGGTCGTGGTGCCGCTGGGCTTTGCCCTGCTGGCCACGGGGCCGCGCTATATTCCGGCGCCGGATGTCAGCCTGCTGTTGCTGCTGGAGGCGGTGTTCGGCCCGCTGCTGGTGTGGTGGGTGCTGGGCGAGGACCCGGGCGCGCGGGTGCTGCTGGGCGGCGCTCTGGTGCTGGGGGCGATGGTGATGAGCAACCTTTGGTTGCTGCAGGAAACGCGGCGGGCGCGGGCCTTGCCCTAGGGGGTGCGGCGCAGGGCGGTGCGTTCTTCGCGGGTCATGATCCTGATGGTGGCGCGGGGCTGGCCGCTTTCATCGAAGAAGGGCGTCTTGCGCCAGCGGCCCGAGAGGTTGGCGGCCAGCATCATCCGCATGATGCGCGCGCCGATGCGGTTGAAGCCCTGATGGCGATAGCCGCCGCCGGGTTTGTCCATGAAAGCGTGGCCGATGATGGGGCCGAGCGTGGTGGTGTCGGACAGTCGCTTGGCGGGAATGCCGACGAAGGCGAGGCGCGGGTTGCGCAGGGTATTGAACATCGGCGCGTTGCAGCAGGTCGCATGCCAACGATAGAGGCCCTTGGGCGAGAGCCGAAGGATGGCGAGCCTGTCCTGGCCGGTGGCGATATGCACGCGGTCGGGCGTTGTCTGCCAAAGCTCGACCCCGTCGGGATCGGGATCGGGCTGGCCCAGGTAAAGCTCAGCGGTGCGGCAATCGGGGCAATGGCAGACCACGTGATTGCCGGCGCGGGGTGAGGGCACGTCGATTTCTCCCGTCACCGTGCCGCAGGTGCAGGAGAAGGGGACGCGTGCCACTGAGGGGCCCTTTTACGCGGCGGCGTTCTTGTTCGCCGGTTTCGCCTTCTTGCCGGCGTTGGCGTCGATGAAATCGAGCACGAGCGGGCGGATGTTGTTGCGCCAGCTGGACCCGGCAAAGATGCCGTAATGGCCGGCGCCCGGTTCGACGTGGTGGGCCTTTTTCTCGGCCGGGAGGCCAGTGCAGAGATCGAGCGCGGCAACGCATTGCCCCGGGGCCGAGATATCGTCCTTTTCGCCTTCGACGGTTTTCACGGCGACGGTGGTGATCTTGCCGATATCGACCTTGTGGCCATCGACCACGAACTCGTTCTTGGCGATTTCGCGGTTCTTGAAGATGCGTTCGACGGTCGAGAGGTAGAATTCGGCGGTCATGTCCATGACCGCGAGGTATTCATCGTAGAAGCGGTTATGCGGGTCATGATCGCCGGCTTCGCCCTGCATGACGCGCATGATCTGATCGCGGAAGGCCTTGGCGTGCCGTTCGGCGTTCATGGACATGAACGAGGCAAGCTGCAGCAGGCCCGGATAGACCATGCGGCCGACGCCCTTGTACTTGAAGCCGACGCGCTGGATCATCATTTCCTCGAGCTGGCCCATGGTGACGCGGCGGCCGAAATCGGTGACATCGGTGGCGGCGGCGTCCGGGTCGATCGGCCCGCCGATCAGGGTGAGGGTGCGTGGCTGCGCCTTGGGGTCCTGCTCGGCCAGGTAGGCGGTGGCGGCAAGCGTCAGCGGCGCGGGCTGACAGACGGCGATGACATGGGTGTCGGGGCCCAGTTCGCGCATGAAATCGACAAGGTAGAGGGTGTAATCCTCGACGTCGAACTTGCCTTCGGACACGGGGATATCGCGGGCATTGTGCCAGTCCGTCACGTAAACTTCGCAATCGACGAGTAGGGATTTCACGGTGGAGCGCAGCAGTGTGGCATAGTGGCCCGACATCGGGGCGACCAGAAGCACGCGCCGCGGGTTGGGTTTGCGGCCCACGACGTTGAAATGAATAAGATCGCCGAAGGGCTTTTCGACCACGGTTTCGATGTTGACCAGGTGGTCCTTGCCATCGGGGCAGACGAAGGTGCGGATACCCCAATCGGGCTTTACCACCATGCGCTGATACGTGCGCTCGGTCACTTCGCCCCAGGATGCCATCCATTGCAATGCAGGGTTTGGCACCATCGAGAAGATGGGATAGGATGCAAAGGATAGGGCGGAGGCACCAAGCCACTGATTTGTATTGCGGAAGGTTTCCATCAGGTCGTATGTGGCCATGTAACGCATCGGCGTCTCCTAAAGGGTTTGGGGCATCTGCACCCGTGGTGTTCGGTCGCTTTGCCCCCTCCGCAAAGCACAGCTATGCTGCATAGCAGCGAAGTTACGGGATATTTATTAAGATGACAACAAAAGACGATGTCGCATCGGAAAACCTGGACCGGATGGGGGCGAATTTGGCCCGGGTCGAGGAGTTGTCGCAACGGCTGATAAATGCCCTGTCGCATCGCAAGCCGCCCAATGCGCAGCTGAATGCGCCCGACAGCGAGCTGTTTGCCAAGGCGGCGATGTCTTACTGGACGGAAATGATGCAGAACCCGGCCAAGCTGTTCGAAACCCAGGTCGAATACTGGGGCAAGTCGGTCAAGCATTTCATGGAGGCCCAGCAGGCGCTGGTGCAGGGCGGGCATGTCGAGGACGACGAGGGCCCCGAGGATCGCCGGTTCGCCAACCCGCTGTGGAAGACGAACCCGTATTTCCAAATGGTCAAGCGGCAGTACCAGCTGAACGCCGAGGCGATCCGAAAGGCGGTGGAAGAGGCCGATGACCTGGAGCCCAAGGACCGCAAGCGGCTGAACTATTTCGCGCGGCAGATCATCGACATGCTGAGCCCGACGAATTTCCTGGGTACCAACCCCGACGCGCTGGAGAAGGCGGTGGCGACCGAGGGCGAGTCGCTGGTGCAGGGGCTGGAGAACCTGGTGGCCGACCTGGAGCGCAACGAGGGCGAGATGCTGGTGCGTCTGGCCGATGACACCGCGTTCGAGCTGGGCCGGAACGTGGCCACGGCGCCGGGCGAGGTTGTGTACCGCAACCGGATGCTGGAGCTGATCCAGTACGCGCCGAGCACCAAGGAGGTGCATGCCACGCCGATCGTGATCTTCCCGCCGTGGATCAACAAGTTCTACATCATGGACCTGAAACCCGAGAACAGCCTGATCCGCTGGATCGTCGACCAGGGCTATACGCTGTTCGTGGTCAGCTGGGTCAACCCGGGGCCGGAATACCGCGATGTGGGTATGGACACCTATATCGAGGAAGGATTCCTGGAGGCGATCCGGGTGGCCAAGGAGATCACCGGCGAGAAACAGGTGAACGCGGTGGGTTACTGCATCGCGGGCACGACGCTGAACCTGACGCTGTCGCTGATGAAGAAGCGCGGCGACAAGAGCGTGAAATCGGCCACCTTCTTTACCGCGCTGACGGATTTCAGCGAGCAGGGGGAGTTCACCCCGTTCCTGCAGGATGATTTCGTTGACGGGATCGTCGAGGAAGTGACCGAAATGGGCGTGCTGCGCAGTTTCATCATGTCGCGCACGATGAGTTTCCTGCGGTCGAACGACCTGATCTATGGACCGGCGATCCGCAGCTACATGATGGGCGAGACGCCGCCGGCCTTTGACCTGCTCTATTGGAACGGCGACGGAACCAACCTGCCGGCGCGGATGACGGTGGAATACCTGCGCTGGCTGTGCCAGCAAAACCTGTTCGTGAACGAGGGCGTCGAGCTGTGCGGAGAGAAGCTGCATATCTCGGACGTGGAGGTGCCGATCTGTTCGGTGACCTGCGAGACCGACCATATTGCGCCGTGGAAGGATTGTTATCGCGGGGTGCAGCAGATGGGCGCGAAGCAGAAGACCTTCATCGTGTCGCAGTCGGGCCATATTGCCGGGATCATCAACCCGCCGTCGAAGAAGAAATACGGCCACTATACCAATGACGACCTGGGCGGTGACGCCGATACGTGGATGAGGGAGGCGAAGTTCCATCAAGGATCGTGGTGGCCGCGCTGGGAAGCCTGGCTGCGCAAGCGATCGGGCAAGATGGTTCCGGCGCGCGAACCGGGCGATTCGGAGCATCCGCCGTTGTGTCCGGCGCCTGGAACCTATGTGGTGAACAAGCCAAAGGTCTGATTTAAAAGGGGTATTTCCTGTTTTGCTGCACTGCAGCAAAAACCCTTGATTTGCTGCAGTGCAGCATCTATATTCTTTGCAGACGCAGAAACGCGGGATGTTCCCGCAAGCAGTTGCAGAGGACCAGACCAATGGCCAAGACCCAAGATTTCACCGCCGTCTTCAAAGACATGATGGGCGCATTCCCCGTCGACACCAAAGCCTTTGAAGATGCCTTCAAAACCCAGGCAACCCTGAACGAGAAACTGTCGGGCGTCGCCCTGCAAGCCGCCGAGAAATCGAGCGAGATCTCGAGCAAGTGGACCAAGGAAACCCTGGACAAGCTGGCAGACATGTCGAAAGCCCGCAAAGAGCCGGCCGACTATGCCAAAGCCATGACCGATTTCGCATCGGCCAGCGCTGAATCGGCTGCCGAACACATGGCCGCCTTCGCCGAGATCGCCAAGAAAGTTCAGATGGACACCGTCGAGCTGCTGATGGCGGCTGGCAAGGACGTGACCGAAGAAGCAACCGCCGCCATGAAAAAGGCCACCGACGAGGTGACCTCGGCCGCGAAGAAAGCTTCGGCCAAGTAAGGCAAACAGCTTAGCGCCCCTATCTCCCTCTCCTCCCAATCTTTAGGGGTGCAACCTGTGAAGGGCGAGCCGGATGGCTCGCCCTTTCCTTTTTTTCTGCGCTCGCGTAAGCTGCGCTGCAGCGCGCAGTTCATGGGGAGGAGAAACCCTTGGCCGACAGTGATAAACCGCTTCTCATCAAGCGTTACGCCAGCCGCAGGCTGTATAATACCGAGACCAGTGATTACGTGACGCTGGAAGACATCGCGGGGTTCATTCGGGATGGGCGCGAGGTGCAGATTATCGATCTGAAGACCGGGGACGACCTGACCCGGCAATACCTGCTGCAGATCATCGCCGAGCATGAAAGCCGGGGCGAGAACGTGCTGCCAATTTCGGTGCTGAACGACCTGGTGCGCAGTTACACTACCCAGGCCACCAGCGTCGTGCCGCAGTTCCTGCAGGCCAGTTTCGAGATGCTGCGCGATGGCCAGTCGAAGATGATGGAAAACCTGGGCACCATGAACCCGATGGCCAAGATGCCGGGGTTCGAGGCGATGCAGGCCCAGCAGGAAGCCTTTATGAAGGCGATGAGCTCGGCCTGGGGCAATGCCGGCAGCACCGGCCCGGCGCCCGAGAAGCCGGAGGCCGAAGAAGACGGCGAAGAGCTGGACGAGATCAAGCAGCAACTTGCTGATCTGCAAGCGAAATTGTCCAAGCTGGGCAAGTAAATCGCGATGGTTTCCAGCCCCGGCAAGATCACCTTGTGGGGGATCGAGGTGTTTATCGCCACGGTCGAGGAACGCTCGATTTCCGCTGCGGCGCGGCGGTTGGGGGCTTCGCCCTCGGCGGTTTCGCAACAGCTGACCAACCTGGAAGCGGCCATGGGCGTGCCGCTGCTGGTGCGCAACGAGCGCCCGGTCCGCCTGACGCCGGCGGGCGAGATTTTCCGGCGCCGGGCGACGATCATCCTGGACGAGGCGGCGCAGGCCAAGGCGGAGTTGGCCGCGCAGGACCTGAGCCTGCTGACGCGGTTCCGGCTGGGGGTGATCGAGGATTTCGAGGCGGATGTGACGCCGCAGCTCCTGGCGCATATGGCGGGCGAGTTGACGGGGTGTCAGTTCCTGCTGGAAACGGGGGCGAGCCATTTCCTTTATGGCCAGCTGGATGCCCGCGCGCTTGACGTGATCGTGGCGGCCGAACTGGGCGCCGCTGCGGACTGGATGGAGATCCACCCGATTCTGGAAGACGGGTTTGTGGTGGCGGCGCCGCGCGGCGTGGTGGATCCAACGGGCAACGTGCTGGAACAGCTGAAGGCGCTGCCGCTGGTGCAATACACGTCGCGCCACTACATGGGCCGGCTGATCGCCGATCACCTGGCGCGGCAGAACCTGACCATGGCGCACCGGTTCGAGCTGGACAGTTATCACGCGATCCTGGCGCTGGTCGGGCAGGGGGCGGGCTGGACCATCCTGACGCCACTGGCGCTGATGCGGGCGCGGCGCTTTGCCGATCAGCTGGATATCATGGACCTGCCCTTTGCGCCGCTGAGCCGCACGATCAGCCTGACCGCGCGCAAGGGGATTCTGCAGGACATGCCGGCGCGGGTGGCCGAGACGCTGAAACCCATCCTGCGCAAGACGGTGGTCGAGCCGGCGATCGCGGCGCATCCCTTTCTGAAAAAGCGGCTGAAACTTTACGAATAGGCGATTTCGGTTCGGTAGGCCGGGTCGCGCAGGAGGGCGAAATAATCCTCGCGCAGCTGGCGCGCGACGGGGCCGGGGGCCTCGTTCCCGAACACGCGATCATCGACGCGGGCGACCGGGATCGCGCCGCCGCCCGACGAGGACAGGAAGACCTCATCCGCCTCGAGCAGTTCGGAAAGCGGCAAGGGGCGGGTTTCCACGCTCAGGCCGCGGGCCTGGCACATCTCGATCATGGTGCGGCGGGTGATGCCGTGCAGCACGCCTTGATCCGAGGTGACGACAGTATCGCCCTTCACGGCAAAGACGTTGAAGCCGGGGCCTTCGGTGACGTTGCCGGCGTGATCGAGCAGGGCGGTGGTGTCGAAGCCCGCATCCTTGGCCTCGAGCAGGCCGGTGGTGAAATCGCCCCAGTGGTAGTTCTTTGCGCGCGGGTTGACGCTGTCCTCGGGGATGCGACGCGAGGATTTCGAGATCCACAGGTGGCAGCCGCGTTCGGCCACGTCGGGTTTGATGACGTGGACGTAAGGAATGCACCAGGCATAGAAATGGTTGCCGCATTCGCGCGGATCACGGGAGCCGGGGATGAGTGGCACGCCGCGCGAGGCGGTCATCGAAACGTAAGAGTCGCGCAGGCCGGATCTGGCGACGATATCGCGCAGGATCTGTTTGATCTCGTCATCGGATTGCGGGATCGACAGGCGCAGGGCCTCGACCGACTGGCGGAAGCGGGCAAGGTAATCATCGAGGCGAAAGAATGCGCCGTCCCAGACCGGCACCACGTCATAGGTGATGTCCGAGTGGGTCAGGCCCCAGTCGAGCACCGAGATTTTCGCCTCGGCGACGGGCACGATTTCCCCGCCCATCCAGGCCGCGCCCTTGGAGAAATCCGCCATGTCATGCCTCTTGCGTCAGGTTCCGTAGACCTGAGCGTGCCCGATCACGTCATGGGCCGCAAGAACCAGCGCATCGGCGATGGCGGTGCATTGATCGAGGGTGAGATGCGCAGGCAGGCGCGCATCGCAGGCGCGCATCAGCATGGCGCGGGTTTGCGGGAGATCGGGCCGGGACCCGGGCAGGAACTGCCAGTTCCAGAAGGCGCGGGCGTTGTCGGTGGAGTGGCCGAAGATCTGCACCTTGACGCCGCGATCGGCGGCGGCGATTGCGAAGGCGCGGGCCTGGGCATCATCCATGTTCACGAGGTTGAACTGGATCGAATCCGGGGCGCGGTCCTCGGGCGGCAGGGCGGATGGCACGTGCAGCCAGGGCGAGGCATTCAGGCGCTCTGCCACGAAATCGTGGTTGCGGCGGCCGTCGCGGACACGGCGGGGCACCTCGGGCAGTTGCGGGCGGATGACCGCGGCGGCGAGGTTCGAAAGGCGCAGATTGTAGAGCGGCAGGCGGTTCTGCCAGCGGGCAAACCCCTGTTCCAGCGCCGCCGAGTTGTCGCCGGGGGCGAGGTGTTTCTGCCAGTTATGCTCATAGGCGCCGGACATGATGACCGCGCGGGCGACGAGATCGGCATCGTCGGTGATCAGGATGCCGCCCTCGCCGGCATTGACCAGCTTGTAGGACTGGAAGGAAAAACAGCCGACCCGGCCAATGGTGCCGATTTTGCGGTCGGCCCATTCGGTGCCGAGGGAATGGGCCGCGTCCTCGACCACGGGGATGCCCCGCGCGTCGCAAAGCGCCATGATCGCGTCCATGTCCGAGGTGTGGCCGCGCATGTGGCTGATGATGACGGCGGAAATGCCGCTGTCGAGCCTGGCGGTGAAATCATCGATGTCGATGCGGTAATTGTCGCCCACCTCGCAGAGCACCGGCACGCAATCGGCATGCACGACCGAGGAGGGCACGGCGGCGAAGGTGAAGCCGGGGATCAGCACGCGGGCATCGCGCGGCAGGCCAAGCGCCTTGAGCGAGAGAAAGAGCGCCGCCGAGCAGGACGAGACTGCAAGCGCATATTTCACGCCCATCATTTCGGCGAATTCGCGTTCGAGCAGGGCGACGGGTGCGTTTTCGGGCGCGGTGTAGCGGAAGAGGTCGCCTGATTGCAGAAGCCTGTCGATTTCGTCCCGCGCGGCCGGCGGGATCGGTTCGGCGTCGTAAACATTGGCGGCGGGGGTGGGGGCCTGCGAGTGATGCGTCATGTTTGTTCGGCTTTTCCGAAGGTTGTTTTCGGGAAAACTAAACGAAAGCCCCGGGTCTGGAAAGTGAAAAGCGCGGTTTTGCGGGCTCTTGGGAGCATGGATTGGGGCACGCTGCAGGGCCAGCCCCGCGCGCTTGACCGGATATTCGCCGACAGATGAAGGGCTTGCGGGTGCGCAGGGAATGGCCGCATGGTGGAGGGAAATCGCCGGGAGGGTGTGAAATGGCGCTGAAATTCATCGAGGCAGGGGTGCTTAGGGTGGCCTATCGAACCTACGGCGCTGAGTCGGGCTGGCCGTGTCTTCTAGGGCATGGGTTTCCCTATGATGTCGAGACTTACGCCGAAAGCGCGGAGATATTGGCCGAGGCGGGCGCGCGTGTGATCGTACCCTATCTGCGCGGATATGGGCCGACCCGCTTTCTGAGCGACGCGGTGCCGCGCTCGGGCGAGCAGGCTGCCTTGGGGGCGGATATGCTGGCCCTGATGGACGCACTTGGACTCGAGCGGGCCGTGCTGGGCGGTTATGACTGGGGCGGGCGCGCGGCCTGTATCGTGGCGGCCCTTTGGCCCGGGCGGGTTGAGGCGCTGGTGAGCGGCAATGCCTACAATATCCAGGACATCGCGCATTCAGGAGAGCCGGCGCCGCCGGAACAGGAGGCGGCGTTTTGGTATCAGTATTACTTCCATTCCGAGCGCGGGCGGCGCGGGTTGGAGAAGGATCGCAAGGGGGTGGCGCGCCTCTTGTGGCGAATGTGGTCGCCCAAATGGGATTTTTCGCCGGAGGTTTTCGAACGCACGGCGCAGAGTTTCGATAATCCGGACTTCGTGGAGGTGGTGATCCATTCCTATCGTCACCGCTATGGGCTGGTGCCGGGCGATCCGGATTGCGCGGCAATCGAGGCGCGGCTGGCAGAGCAGCCCCCGATCACCGTGCCCACGATCAGCATTGATGGCGATAGTGATGGCGTGTCCTTTGGTACCGCGCATCACGCGGCCAGGTTTACCGGGCCGCATGAGCACAGGGTGTTTGAAGACGCGGGCCATAACCTGCCGCAGGAGCGCCCCGAGGCGTGGGCCCAGGCGGTGCTGGATGCGAAGGCGATGGCGTCCTAGGCCTGCGGCACGATCAGGACAAGGCCGTCGAGATCGTCGGACGCCTCGATCTGGCAGGAAAGGCGCGAGCTGTCGCGGCGTTCGGCCTCGGCCACGTCGAGCATGGCGTCTTCGAAATCGTCCGCGCTGCCGGTCTTGTCCAGCCATGCGTCATCGACATAGACGTGGCAGGTGGCGCAGGAGAGCGTGCCGCCGCATTCGCCGATGATGCCGGGCACGTTGTTGTCGACGGCGGCCTGCATCATCGAGGTGCCATTTTCGACGTCGGCGGTGCGTTCACTGCCATCGGGAAGTTTCCAGGTGACTTTCATCGGATTTCCTTTCGATCAGACGAAATAGACGTAGAAGTCGCGCAGCGCGTCGCCTTCGAGGTCTTTCGTCTTTTTCACTTCCTTTTCCTTCATGAAGGCGTGGTTGTCGCAAAGAAGCTGCCCCACGGCCTGGGTAAGCACGGTATCGGCGCGCAGGTCGGCCACCGCGCCCTTGAGGTCGATCGCGGTGCTTTCCTTGGCGTCCGTATTCTCGAACCCGTCGCCGGTTTCCATCGGCGGCAGCTCATAGCCGTTCTCGACCCCCAGTCGCGCGGCCTGAAGCACGGCGGCGACGGCGGTGTAGGGGTTTGACGAGGCATCGGCCATCCGGTGCTCCAGCCGGGCCTTGGGCCCGCCTTCGGAGCTGATCCGGGTGGTGACGTTGCGGTGGTCGCCGCCCCAGTTCTTCCAGAAGCCCGAGAGCGAACCGGGCTGAAGCCGCTGGTAGGAATTCGCGGTCGGCGCGATCAGGCCGGCGAGGCCCTTGTGATGGTGCAGGAGGCCGGCGAGGCAGCCCCTGGCCAGGTCATTCATGTGCTCGGGGCCGCCGCGCGGGCCCGACGAAAGCGCGTTGCCGCCGGACTCGTCGGTGAAGGAGAAGTTGATATGCATGCCTGAGCCGCCGGCCTCGGCGATCGGTTTGGGCATGAAGGTGAGGATCACGCCGTGTTCCAGCGCAATCTCACGCGCCATCAGGCGGAAGAGGACGATATCATCCACTGCCTGTACCGCGTCGTCGAAGGTGAGCGTGTATTCGTATTGCGGGCTGTCATATTCGGCCGTGATCATGTCGAGCCGAAATCCGAGCCTGTCGGCCATTTCCCAGATCGCATCGTTGAAGCGCAGCGGATCGGTGAAAGGGCCGGTGCCGTAGACCACGCCGCCGGGCGCGTCGTAGGGGACAAGCCGGCCTTCGTCATCGGCCATCAGGGCGAAGCATTCCAGCTCGATCCCGACCTTGGGGTTCAGGCCGCGCGCCTGCCAGTCGGCCACCGTGCGTTTCAGCGCGCCGCGTGGGCAGAGCGGCAGCAGTTCGCCTTCGTCGTCGTAGAGATCGCCGATCACGATCTTGGTGTGGTCGTCCCAGCTGTCGCGGATTTCGTCATGGCGCCAGCGCAGTTCCATGTCGGGCAGGCCCTGCATCATCATCGCGCCGGGGGCATCGAGCAGGTCCTTGTCGTAATGCACGCCGAAGGTGGAGCGGCAGAAGCGGGTCTCGGAATCGGCGATCTTCGAGTGGGGCAGGTATTTGCCCCGGATGATCGACAGGTGGTCGCAAAATATCGCGCGCAGGCGGTCGTGCATTGTGGTTCTCCCTGTTTTTCGGCCCCGTTTCGGGCTCAGGCACGCTTGATCCGCACCGGTAGTTTCTTGATCCCGCCCACGAAATTCGAGCGGAGGAATTCGTGATCGCCGTCAGCTTCTATGGATTTGAGCCGTTTGGCCAGTTCCTGGAAGAGCACGCGTACCTCGAGCCGCGCCAGCCACATGCCGAGGCAGACATGCGGGCCGCCCTGGCCGAAGCTGACATGGCGATTGGGGCTGCGGAAGAGATCGACGCGGAAGGGATCGTCGAATACCTCCTCGTCGCGGTTGGCCGAGGACCACCAGAACAGCACCTTGTCGCCTTCGCGGATGGTTTTTCCATGCGCCTCATAGTCCTGCAGCGCGGTACGGCGGAAATAGAGCGCCGGTGTGGCCCAGCGGATGATTTCATCCGGTGCGGTTTCCCAGATGTCACCGCCCGCCTGCATCTGCTCCAGAAGCTCGGGCTGGTGGCACATGGCCTGAATGCCCGCGGCGATGGAATAGCGGGTGGTGTCGTTGCCGGCGGCCACGAGGAGGCAGAAGAAATTGCGAAATTCTTCCTCAGTGATCACGCTGCCGTCCTTGGCCGGTTCGCGGATCATGTGCAGCACGCCCGAGGTGTCGCCGGCGGCTTCTTTCTCGGCCATCAGTTTCTTGGCGTAGACGAAGAGTTCGGCCCCGGCGGGCGAGTTGAAGGGCATCATGCGGAATTCATCGGTCGTCATCTGGTCGAGGACGTGATCGGTGAAATCGGGATCGGTGTTGGCGATTAGCGCATCGCCCTTTTCGACCAGCCAGGGCAGGTCTTCGTCGGGCAGGCCGAGGATACGGCCCAGCATGCGCATGGGCAATTGGCGGGCGATGTCCTTGGTGGCGTCGAAACTCTCCTGAGCGAGCGCCTGATCAAGGATTTCATCACACAATTTGCGGATATCATCCTCGAACTGGGCCACGACCGGTTTGGAGAACGCCTTGGCCACCTTGATCCGGGTCATCATGTGTTCGGGCGGATCGGTCTCCTGGAAGGTGCGGCGGGCGAGGTATTCCTCGTAGGTCTGGTCCTCCATCCGGATGCCGCGTGCCGAGGAGAACACTGCGGTGTCGCGGTTCATCTCGGCGATATCGGCATGGCGGGTGATCGACCAGAAATCCTCGCCGTTGGCATAGGGGGTCCAGTGCAGGGGATCTTCGCGGCGCAGCCGGGCGAAGGTGTTGTGTGGGGCGCCGCGGGTGAAGGTATCGTGGCTGGTGAGGTCGGCGTGGCCGTCATCGGTGGGGGTCCAGACTGTCATATTCGGCGCCTCCCGCGGCAGATTCGTGTTGTTGATTTGTTAAGTATATTGTAGATGCCGATAAATATGCAAAAGGAAACTGCCCATGCGCATTGCCATCCTGATGACCAACACCGACGAAAGCGATTTCGCGCAACGCTGGCCGAAAGACGGCGAGAAATTCCCGGCGATGATGCGACTGGTGCGGCCAGAGTGGGACTATCTGGTCTATTCGGTCAAGGATGGCGTGTTTCCCGAAAGCCTTGAGGGCATCGACGGGGTGATGATCACCGGCTCGCCGGCTTCGGTGAATTCCGGTGAGGACTGGGTGGCGCGGCTGGAGGCGCTGGTGCGCGAGATTGTCGGCGCAGGTATTCCGCTGTTCGGTGCGTGTTTCGGGCATCAGTTGATTGCCCAGGCCCTGGGTGGGAAGGTGGAGATGAACCCGGACGGTTGGGTGTTCGGGCAGGTGGAGCAGGTGTTCAAGGATGGGCGGAAAATGCCGATCTATGCCAGCCATTGCGAACAGGTGACCCGGTTGCCCGAGGGGGCCGAGGTGATCGCCGAGGGGCCGGGCTGTCCGGTGGGCGCCTTCGTGATCGGCGATGCGGTGATGACGACGCAGTATCACCCCGAAATGGAGCCCGACTTCATCGCGGCGCTGATCGAGTACCTGGCCACGGACCTGCCTTCGGATATCACACAAGCGGCGCGCAGCTCGCTTGGCGAGGCGCCGGACATGGCGACGACGGCAGAGTGGATTGCCGAGTTTCTTGAGAAAAAACAGAAGGAAACTTGACGGGTTTCAAGCGAGGGCGGCGAGCAGATCGAGCGCCGTGACGTGGTCGAAACTGACGTGACGGGCCATGGTTTCTTCGGCCTCATCCGCCTGACGGTTGGCAATGAGCATGGCGATTTCGCGGTGTTCGCGCGCCGAAGTGGCGATAACGCCGGCATAATGATAGCGCGCGCGATAATACGCCATCAGCTTGCGCGCGTTGGTCTTGATCATGTCGAGCAGGAACGGGTTGCCCGCGGCCTCGGCCACGACGCGGTGGAAATCGAGGTTGAGCTGGTAGTAGAGGTCTGGCAGGCCGTCGCCGTGCCGCGCGGCATGGGCCTCGCAGGCGGCGGTCGCCTCTTCCAGCGCGGCGGCGTGGGATTTCGAAAGGCGCCGCGCAGCGAGCCCCGCAGCCTGTCCTTCGAGCTTGGCATGTACCTCTAATATCGCGAGAAATTCCTCGAGCGTGGGGCGGAAGACAGTGGCGCCCTTGCGCGGGTTGCGGGTGATGAGACCGGCGGTTTCAAGCTGGATCATCGCTTCGCGCACGGGCGTGCGCGAGACGTTGTGTGCGTCGATCAGCATCTGTTCATCGATCGTGTCGCCAGGGTTCAGAACCCCGGTGTCGATGCCCTTGAGCACCGCGTGGATGATGGTTTCGGTCTGTCCCGCCATGGCGCGACCCTGACCCGTTCGGCGTAAAATGTAAAGAATTTCACCTCTTTCCGTATATTTATGGAAGGGCACCGCGCCGCGTGGTTAATGCGATTTTTCGCAGAAAAATCGGGGGGTGAAATGCGTGCACCCCCCGGCTGACATCCGGCTGCCGCCGGAACTTCACCAAGCGTTAATGAAAAGCCTTACCCGACCGCGCGTTCAGCGGCCGTCGCGGTCCCGCCAGCGGGCCATGGTTTCGCGCGCGGTGCGCGCCAGCATCAGCACGTCGATGCCCACGGCCAGGAACCGCGCGCCCCACTGGGCATATTGCTGTGCGACTGCGTCATCGACGGCGAGGATGCCCGCGGCCTTTTCCGAGGCGGCGATGCGGCCAAGGCCGTCGCGGATGGCGTCGCGAACCGCGGGTGCTGCGGCGTTGCCCAGATGGCCCATGTCGGCGGCGAGGTCGGCCGGGCCGATGAACACGCCGTCGACGCCATCGACGCCGAGGATCTCGTCGAGGTTTTCCATGCCCTTGACGGTTTCGACCTGCACCAGCAGGCAGACCTGCGCATTGGCGGTCGGCACGTAATCGGGGATGGCCGAGAATTGCGAGGCACGGGCCAGCGCCGCGCCCGCGCCGCGAATACCTTCGGGCGGATAGCGCATGGCTCGGGCCAGATCGCGGGCCTGATCGGCGGTTTCCACCATCGGCACCAGCACCGTCTGGGCCCCGGCATCAAGCACCTGCTTGATCAGCCATTCATTGCCCACGGGCAGGCGCACCACGGCATTGGAATGCTTGCCGTCGAGCACCTGCAGCTGATGCATGATGGTCTGCAGGTCGTTTGGGGCATGTTCGCCGTCGATCACCAGCCAGTCGAACCCGGCGGTGGCAAGCATTTCGGTCGCGTAGGGATCGGCGAAGCCGGCCCAGCAGCCATATTGCATCTTCCCGGCCTTCAGCGCGGATTTGAAACGGTTCTCGGGGGCTGGCATGGCTGTCTCCTAAAGGGTTTTCGCGATCTCGGTGATCACGTTATAGGCGGTTTTCACGTCGTCTTCGGTGGCGTCGAACTGACCGGCCTGGAAGCGGATCACCAGTTCGCCCCGCGTGCGGGTCTGGGTGATGTAGATGCGGCCGTCATCGTTGATCGCGTTCACGAGGCGCTGGTTCAGGTCATCGAGATCGCTGGCGCCGGGCGGCGCGTAGCGAAAAGTGAAGAGCGAGAGCACCGGTTCGGTGACGATCTCGAAATCGGGATGGGCGCGCAGCCGGTCCGCCAGCGCCTGCGACCAGGCGACGTGGTTGCGGATCATCTGGCGCAGGCCGGCCAGGCCATAGGCGCGCAGCAGGAACCAAAGTTTCAGTGCGCGGAAACGGCGGCCCAGTGGCACCGACCATTCGGAATAGTTGATGATCCCGTCGGCGCCGTGGGTTTTCAGGTATTCCGGCTGGATCGCCAGCGTGCGGGTCAGGTCCTCGGGCGAGCGGATGAAATGCGCCGAGAGGTCGAATTGCGTGCCGAGCCATTTATGCGGGTTGAAAACCACGCTGTCGGCGCGTTCGACCCCAGCCCAGAGCGTGCGGAATTCCGGGCAGATCATCGCGGCACCGGCCCAGGCGGCGTCGACATGGGTGTAAAGCCCGTGTTTTTCGGCCACGTCACAGGTGGCGGCGATGTCATCGCAGGCGCCGGTACCGGTGCCGCCGGTGCAGGCGATGATGCCCGCAGGCAGGTAGCCCGCGGCCTTGTCGGCCTCGATCGCTGCATCGAGCGCGGCGGTGTCCATCGCCCGCAGGGGGCCTGTGGTGGGGATGCGGACCAGGTTTTCCTGCCCGATGCCGGCAATCCAGATCGCACGGTCGATCGAGGTGTGGACCTCTTCGCTGGCATAGACGCGCAGGCGCGGCTGGCCCGAGAGGCCCTGCTGGTTTCCATGCCAGTCGAGCGCACGTTCGCGCAGGGTGAGCATCGCCGCAAGCGTGGCCGAGGAGGCGGAGTCCTGGATCACGCCATGAAACCCTTGGGGCAGTGCGATGGCCTGGCGCAGCCAGTCCATCATCCGCGTTTCCATCTCGGTCGCGGCCGGCGAGGTCTGCCACAGCATGCATTGCGGCGCCATCACGGTGACGATCTGATCGGCCAGCACCGCCGCCGGCGAGGCGTTGGAGGGAAAATAGGCAAAGAAGCGTGGGTGCTGCCAATGGGTGATGCCGGGCATGACGATGCGTTCGAAATCGGCGATCACGTCTTCCAGCGGCTGGGCCTCTTCAGGCGGTCTGGCGGGCAGTTGCGCGGCGATCGCGCCGGGGGCGGTCTGGGCGCGCACGGGTCGGTCGCGCAGGCCCGCGTGATACTCGGCCGCCCAATCGGCCAGCCACTTGCCCCATTTCGGAAAGTCGCTCCAGCGCATTGTGGTTCTCCGGATGAAATTAATGTGTTAACTTTATCTGGCGCCTTTTCCGGCGGCAAGGCTATTGAAACCGTGGCGTTCCGCAATAGCTAACAAAAAACGTAAACAATGGGGAGGCACGTGGATGGCCCAGAGGGTGATGGGGATACCTGCGGATATTTTTTCGGGCCTCTTGCTGGCGGCGGCGGCCCTGGCCGGGATCCTGTTCGAGAACATCGGGGCGCTGGCGCCCTATTACGATGCGCTTCTGGGCGAATATGCCACCGTCGCGGTCGCCGGGCTGGAAATCTCGAAACCGCTCCTGTTGTGGATCAATGACGGGTTGATGGCGATCTTCTTCCTGCTGGTCGCGCTTGAGATCAAGCGCGAGATCAAGGCCGGCGCGCTGTCGAGCTGGGCCAATGCGGCTTTGCCGGTCTATGGCGCGGTGGGCGGCATCGTGGTGCCGTCGCTCATTTTCCTGGCCATCGTCGGCATCGACAGTGCCGAGGCGCGCGGCTGGGCCATTCCGGCGGCCACCGACATCGCCTTTGCGCTGGGGGTGCTGAGCCTGTTCGGCAACAAGGTTCCGCCGGTGCTGAAGACCTTCCTGCTGGCGCTTGCCGTGGTCGATGACCTGGCGGCGATCGTGATCATCGCGCTGTTCTACACCTCGTCCCTGTCGCTGACGGCGCTGGGCGTGGCCGCGGTTTGCCTTGTCGCGCTGCTGGCGATGAACCTGGGCGGGTTCCGCAACGGGTTCGGGTATGTCGTGGTCGGCGTGATCCTGTGGACCGCGGTTCTGAAATCGGGCGTGCATGCCACGCTGGCCGGGGTTGCGGTGGGCTTTGCCATCCCGTTCGAGCGCAACGCGCGCGGCCAGTCGATGTCGCAGGAATTCGAGCACGAGCTGCACCCCTGGGTGGCGTTCGCGATCCTGCCGGTCTTTGCCTTTGCCAATGCGGGTGTGCCGCTCAAGGGGCTCTCGTTCGAGGCCCTGATGCATCCGCTGTCGCTGGGCGTGGCGGCGGGCCTTTTCATCGGCAAGCAGATCGGTGTCTTCGGCGCCGTGGTGCTGGCGGTGAAGGCGGGGCTTGCGGCGCGGCCCGAGGAACTGACCTGGCGCAAGCTTTACGGCGTGTCCTGCCTGGCCGGGATCGGCTTTACCATGTCGCTCTTCATCGGCTCGCTGGCGTTTTCGGATGTCGAGAGCCAGAACGCGGTGCGTCTGGGCGTGATCTCGGGGTCACTCCTGTCGGGGCTTCTGGGCGCGGCATTCCTCAGCTTCTCGCGCGAGGTGCGGCCAGCGCGTATGGAGGCCTGAGCGCCGGTTCATCCCACTGGCGGGCGGGGCCGAGGCGACAGCCTCGACCCCGCTTTGCCGCGACGCGTGGCACACGCGGCGCAATCGCTGGAACGAGTTCAGCCCTTGCGCCTGGCGGCCTCGATCGCGGCGCTGAGGACGGAGCGGTCGCCGATATGGTTGGCCAGCACCAGGATCAGGCGGGCATTGAAGGCGTCGCTTTCGGCCTTGGAGAGGCCCTCATGCGCGGCCAGGAGATCGGCGTAGAAATCGTCGGCGGAGTCGATGTTGGGGGTCAGGGTCAGCTCGGTCATTTCTGTTGCTCCTGTCCGGTGGCGCGGCGCAAGGCGGCGCGGAAGATGTTTTCGTTCCAGCTTTCGCGGCGCGCCGCGACGTGCTGATCGGGGCGGATCAGGTAGACCGCCGAGGGTGCGGCGCCCAGGTAGCGCTGTTTCAGCGCGAGGGTCTTGTCGTCCTTGACCGAAAGCGCCAGCCGGGTGACCTCGATGCCGGATTCCTCGAAACTGTCGGGGGCCTCGGCGTCGATCGTCAGGAGCGTGAATTTGCCGGCCAGTTTTGGCAGCAGGAAGCCATCGCCCAGCGGCACGTCGGGGCAGGGGGAACCGGGCCGGGTGCGCGCCGGGCCCTGTTCCAGCGCGTCCGCGGTGTTCAGGGGCGAGCCGTCATAGGTGCAGGGCACCGACAGGCGGCCCGAGTTCACCAGCGGCCGGGCGAACTGGTATTCCTCGGCCAGATCCAGCACCGCGTCGCGCAGGGTGCGGCTGATCTCGGATTTGGGCGTGATGAAATCGGTCGAGCGGGTGGAATTGAGGATATTCTCGTCCGCGCCGTGGATCCGCTCGATGTCATAGCTGTCGAGCAGGCTTTCGGGGGCCTTGTCATCCATCACCAGCTGGAGCTTCCAGATCAGGTTGTCGGTGTCCTGCAGGCCCGAATTGGCGCCACGTGCGCCGAAGGGCGAGACCTGGTGCGCGGCGTCGCCGGCAAAGATCACCCGGCCGTGGCGGAATTCCTCCATCCGGCGGCACTGGAAGGTGTAGATCGAGACCCACTCGAGCTCGAACTCGACGTCTTCGCCCAGCATCGCCTTGAGGCGGGGGATGACGTTTTCCGGCTTCTTCTCTTCTTCCTTATCGATGTCCCAGCCCAGCTGCAGGTCGATCCGCCAGACGCCATCGGGCTGCTTGTGCAGAAGCGCGGACTGGCCACGGTTGAAGGGCGGGTCGAACCAGAACCAGCGTTCGGTGGGGAAATCGGCCTCCATGATCACGTCCGCGATCAGGAAGTTGTCCTCGAAGACGCGGCCGACGAAATCGAGCCCGAGCATCCGGCGGGTGGGCGAATTGGCGCCATCGCAGGCAATCAGCCAGTCGGCCTCGATCACGTAGCTGTCTTCGGGGGTCTGGACCTCGAGCGTGACGTGATCGTCATGGGTGCCGATCGCCTCGACCTTGTTCTTGCCGCGGATCTCGATCGGTTTGCCCTGGGCCTGCAGGGCGCGCACGCGGTTCACCAGGTACTCTTCGAAATAGTATTGCTGGAGATTGATGAAGGCGGGGAATTCGTGGCCTTCTTCCGGCAGCAGGTCGAATTCATAGACTTGGCGATCGTCGAAGAAGACCTTGCCCAGGTCCCATTCGACGCCTTTTTCCACCATTTCGTGGCCGCAGCCCAGCCGATCGAGGATTTCCAGCGGGCGCTTGGCGAAACAGATGGCGCGGCTGCCGAAAGAGACCTTGTCATTGTCGTCGAGCACGACGACGGGTGTGTCGTTCTGCGCCAGGTCGATGGCGGCGGCGAGGCCGATGGGACCGGCGCCGATGACGATCACCGGGTGACGGACGGGCGTCGGCGCATCCTGATCGGGGCTGCGCTCATAGGCGTAGAGCGGGACTTCGAAGATCTTGTTCATCGGTTCTCCTCCGGGTGGCGCGCGGTGTCATGATGGCATGGATGGTGCGCGCGCCGTTTGATCTGGGTCAGGGTGGTGGCGCGTCCGCCCTTGCGGGCGGCCCCGCGAGGCGCGCCCGAAAGGGAGCGATGCGCGCTCAGCCCTGCAGGGCCTCCCACATTTCAAGATCGCGCTGGGCGGTCCAGATGCGCGGGGTGTCGAGGCCGCGGGCCTCGTCATAGGCGCGGGCGACGTTGAAGGGCAGGCAGTGTTCGTAGATCGCGTATTCGCTGAATTTCGGGTCGCATTCGGCGCGGCAGGCGTCCCAGGCCTCTTTCAGGCTGCCGCCGCGGGCGGCGACGCGGGCAACCGGGTTATAGGTGGAGGCGACGAAATCGCGGGTGTTCTCGATCGCGGCGTTGACCATTTCATGACCCACGAGCGCATCGCCCCGGCCGGGCGCAATGGCGTCAACGTCGAACCACTTGATCGCGTCGAGCGTATCGCCCCAGTCGGCGAAATGGCCGTCACCGCAATAGCAGGCCGAGTGGTATTCCACGATGTCGCCGGTGAACATCACGTTCTGGTCGGGCACGTGCACCACCGCGTCGCCCGCCGTGTGGGCGCGGCCCAGATGCATGATGTCGACGCGGCGATTGCCGAGATAGACGGTCATCGAGTCGCTGAAGGTGGTGGTGGGCCAGGTCAGGCCGGGGATCGACTCGTGACCTTCGAAGAGGCGCGGGAAGCGTTGGAATTCGCTGTCCCAGTCCTCTTGCCCGCGTTCCACGACCATGGCGCGGGCCGCGTCGGACATGATGATCTGCGGCGCGTTATAGGCGCTGGCGCCCAGCACGCGCACGGCGTGGTAATGGGTGAGCACCAGGTGGCTGATCGGTTTGTCGGTCACTTCGCGGACCTTCTCGATCACCTTGTTCGCGAGGCGCGGCGTGGCCTGCGCCTCGACGATCATCACGCTGTCGTCGCCGATGATCACGCCCGAGTTGGGATCGCCCTCGGCGGTGAAGGCCCAGAGGCCCTCGCCGATCTCGTCGAAGGTGATTTTCTTTTCGGTCAGGTCGCCCTGGGATGCGAATGCTTTGGCCATGGTCGTGCGTTTCCTTTTGCGTTTGGCCGCCTGGAGGGGTCGGGTGCCTCCGGCGGGAGTATTTGGAGCAAGATGAAGGGCGGGATGTGCGCCCTTCACCGGGTCTATCGGGCGTAGGGGTCCTCGAGCGCGGGCAGGATGGTGCCGGCACAGTTGCCGAAGCCGATCGTATAGCCGTCGCCGTGGCATTCGCCATGCAACGTGAGCGTGTCGCCATCGAGCAGGAAGCTGCGTTCCTCGCCAGTATCCAGCGTGATCGGTTCCTTGCCGCCCCAGCTGAGTTCGAGAAGCGAGCCGCGTTCGTGTTTCGTGGCGCCCGAGATCGTGCCCGAGCCCAAGAGATCGCCCGGGTTCATGGGGCAGCCCGAGGTGGTGTGATGCGCCAGCTGCTGGGCGGCGGAGTAATACATCTCCTTGTAGTTCGTCCGCGCGATCTCGGTTGCCGCCTTGCCTTCGGGGGCCAGCGTGACGCTGAGGTCGATGTCGTAGAGCATCGGGCCGGTGTCTTTCAGATGCGGCAGCAGTTCGACCTCGCGTTCGGGGCAGTCGGTGCGGAAGGGTTCGAGCGCGGCCTTGGTCACGATCCAGGGGCTGATTGTCGTGGCCGTCGCCTTGGCCTGGAAGGGGCCCAGCGGCTGGTATTCCCAGGCCTGGATGTCGCGCGCCGACCAGTCATTCAGAAGCACGTAGCCGAAAATGTTGGCATCGGCCTCGTCCACGGTGATGGGGCCTTCGGAGGGCTGGCCGACGATGGCGCCCATTTCCAGTTCCAGGTCGAAGCGGCGGCAGGGCAGGAAGGCGGGCAGGTCATGATCCGGTGATTTCAGCTGGCCCCAGGGGCGGCGGATATCGGTGCCCGAGACCACGACCGAAGACGCGCGGCCGTTGTAGCCGATGGGGATGTGCAGCCAGTTGGGCGGAAGCGCGTTTTCCGGGCCGCGGAACATGGAGCCCACGTTGAAGGCGTGGTTCTTGCCGGCGTAGAAATCGGTGTATTCGCTGACCAGGAAGGGCAGGTGCATCTCGGCGTCGGCTTGCGGCACCAGCAGCGGCTCGGCGCGCTCGCGGTCGGGGCTGCCGTCGGCGAGGATCGCGGTTAGCCGGTCGCGCAGGGCGGACCAGAGCTCGGCGCCTTCTTCCATCACCTCGTTCCAGAAGGGCACGTCGAAAAGCGGATCTTCGGTGAGCGAGATCAGCCCGGCCTCTTCGGCGCGCTGGCAATCGAGGATCATGTCGCCGATGGCGACGCCGCAGCGCGGGTCGAGTTCGGCGGTCGAGAACACGCCATAGGGCAGGTTGTTCAGGGGAAAGGGGTGTTTCGGGTCGTTGGCCGAGGCCACCCAGGATTTCTGAAGAGTCATTTCGGTTCCTTGTCGTGGAAGGTGGGTTTGAAACCCACCCTACGCTTTATGTAGGGTGGGGTTTTACCCCACCGTCCGCGTCATTTCGTGCCAGGCGTGCCGTCGAATTTCTTGTCGAGATCCGACCAGCAGTCGATGTAGTCGTCCTGCAGCGGGGCCTCGCTTGCGGCGAAGGCGGTGAGGTGCTGCGGGAAGCGGGTTTCGAACATGAACGACATGGTGTTGTCGAGCTTGTCGGGGCCGAGATTGGCGTTCGAGGCTTTCTCGAAGGCTTCGCGGTCGGGCCCGTGGGGCAGCATCATGTTGTGCAGCGACATGCCGCCGGGGACGAAGCCCTGCGGCTTGGCATCGTACTGGCCGTAGATGTTGCCCATCAGCTCGGACATGATGTTCTTGTGATACCAGGGCGGGCGGAACGTGTCTTCGGCCACCATCCAGCGTTCGCGGAAGAGGACGAAATCGATATTCGCGGTGCCCGGCTGTCCCGAGGGGGCGGTGAGCACGGTGAAGATCGACGGATCGGGGTGATCGAAGAGAATCGCGCCGACGGGGCAATAGGTGCGCAGGTCATATTTATAGGGCGCGTAATTGCCGTGCCAGGCGACCACGTCGAGCGGGCTTTGCCCGATCTTGGTTTCATGGAACTGGCCGCACCACTTGATGGTCAGGGTCGAGGGCACCTCGCGGTCTTCGAAGGCGGCGACGGGGGCCTTGAAATCGCGCGGGTTGGCAAGCGCGTTGGCGCCGATCGGGCCACGGGCGGGCAGTTCGAATTTCTGGCCGTAGTTTTCGCAGACAAAGCCGCGCGCCGGGCCTTCGAGTACCTCGACGCGGTAGACGAGGCCGCGCGGGATGATGGCGATTTCCTTGGGCTCGAGATCGATGATGCCGAGCTCGGTGGCAAAGCGCAGCCGGCCTTCCTGCGGGACGACCAGCAGCTCGGAATCGGCCGAGTAGAAATATTCGTCCTTCATCGACGTGGTGACGAGATAGATATGCGAGGCCATGCCGACCTGGGTGTTGACGTCGCCGGCGGTGGTCATGGTGCGCATGCCGGTGAGCCAGGTGAGTTTCTCATCGGTGTGGGGCACCGGGTTCCAGCGATACTGGCCAAGCGAGATCACGTCGGGATCGACATTCGGGGCCGATTTCCAATAGGGCAGGTCGATCTTGGTGTAGCGGTGCGAGTGCTTCACGCTGGGCCGGATGCGGTAGGTCCAGGTGCGTTCGGGCGGGTTGGCGGTAAAGGCCGTGCCCGACATCTGTTCGCCGTAGAGCCCGTAGTTGCATTTCTGCGGGCTGTTCATGCCCTGGGGCAGGGCGCCGGGCAGGGCCTCGGTTTCGAAGTCATTGGCCCACCCGGGCATGTAGCCTTCGTGCGGCCCGGGCAGCGAGGGCGCCTGGGTCATGTGATGGGGAAAGGATTGTTTGTTCATCGCGCGTCTCCTTTAGTGGTTGCGCTGTTAACTGTTGGTTTTGTAACTAACAACGGCAGGAGGGTTCACATTGAGTATACCAGATGATTTCGATCTGCAGAATTTCCTGCCCTACCTGCTGAACCAGGCGGCGGAAGAAAGCTCACTTTCGTTCCAGAAGGTCTACAAGGACCGCTATGGCATGCTGCGCACCGAGTGGCGGGTGCTGTTTCACCTAGGAATCTATGGCCGGATGACCGCAAAACAAATCGGGGAGCGGTCAAAGATGCACAAGACCAAGATTTCCCGCGCGGTGGCGAAACTGGCCGAGCGGCGGTTCCTGACGCGGCAGAAGGACGAGGCGGACCGGCGGCTGGAATACCTGGAACTGACGCCGGCGGGGCTGCGGGCCTATCGCGATCTGCGCGATGTGGCACGGGCCTATGATTCGCAGATCGCGGCGCGGTTTTCCGAGGATGAGGTGGCGTTGTTGCGGCGCATGCTGCGGCAACTGGCCGGGGGCGCACGGTGAGCGACCAGTTCAAGGGGCTACTGATCACTACGGTGGCGGTGCTGCTGGTGGTGCCGGATTCGCTTTTCGTGCGGCTGATCGGGGCCGATGCGCTGGTGATCGCCTTCTGGCGCAACCTGGTGTCGGGGTGCCTGGTGCTGGCCGGAGTGCTGTTGTGGCAGGGGCTGCGGCCCTACAAGGCGTTGCCGGGCACCGGCATCTACGGGCTGATCTACACGGTGGCCGTGGGCGGGGCAGGGGTTCTCTTTCCGCTGGCAGTCAGCCTGACGTCGGTGGCGAACGTGGTGTTCATCATCGCCGCGCTGCCGGTTTTCGCCGCGCTATATTCGCGGATCTTCCTGGGCGAGGCGATTTCATCGCGGATGATCTGGACGATGATGGCGGTGGCGGTCGGGCTGGCGATCCTGGCCTATGGATCGGGCGAGACGCAGGGCGCGCACTGGACGGGCGACCTGACCGCGCTGGGGGTGGCGGCGCTGTTCGCGGCCGGGCTGACGGCGGCGCGCAAGGTGCGCCGCGTGTCGATGGTGGCGGCGGTGCCGGTGGGCTATATCGGCGCGTCGGCCCTGTTGTGGCCCTTCATCGCGCCGATGAGCGTGCCGGACGGGCAGTGGCACCTGGTGGCGCTTCACGGGGCCTTCATCGCCGGCAGTTCCATCGGGCTTGCTCTGGGGCCGCGCTATATTCCGTCGGCCGAGGTGGGGCTGCTGATCCTGCTGGAATCGGTGCTGGCGCCCTTACTCGCCTGGCTGGTGATCGGGGAGGACCCGGGGCCTTATGCGCTGATCGGGGGTGTCGTGGTGATCGGCGCGCTGGCGGTGTCGAACGCGGTGGCGCTGGCGCGGCGGGGGTAAAGGTTGCTCAGCGCCTCTTGTGGACATTGCGACGGGGCGCAAGGGCGATGCGCGCTGTTCGGGCGAGGAATGCGGCAATGCCTGAAAAGTCCGCGTAGCGGCCGCCGGGCGTCGTTAAAAATCCACCGTCACGCCGGGCAGGTTGAGCGCCTTCATCAGGTCGCGCAGTTCCTGGCGGGCGGCGATGTTGGAGATGTTGAGCTGTTTCACCCCGATATCCTTGAGATCGAGGAGCGTGAGGCCACGCGGGAAAAGCTCGCGGAAGATCACCCTTTCGTTGAAACCCGGCGCGACGCGGAAGCCGATGCGCTTGGCCAGCCGCTCGAGCGCCTGTTCCATCTTTTCCTTGTTGACCATGCGTTGCGCGCCAAGCCGGTTGCGCAGCACGACCCAGTCGATGGGTTTCAGGCCGGCCTGCGCGCGCAGCTGGCGTGCCGACCAGACCATTTCGGAATAGACCGAGGGGCCGAGGATCTTGACGCCGTCGCTGTCGATATGCGCGAGCAGGTCGAAATCGACGAAACTGTCGTTGAGCGGGGTGATCAGCGTGTCGGCGAGGCTGTGGGCCACCTGGGAAAGCCGGGTATGCGAGCCGGGGCAGTCGATCAGGATGAAATCGCTGTCGGGCTCGAGCGTGGCGACGGCGGCGGACAGCCGGTGGTCATAGACGTTCTCGCCCGGTTTGAGCTGGGATTTGTCGATCTCGGGCAGGTCGTGATAGGCGGGCCCGGGCAGATCGAGGCCGGATTTCTGGAGGAAGCGGCGGCGGTTTTCGACGTAGCGGCCGAAGGTTTTCTGCCGCAGGTCAAGATCGAGCGCGGAGATCTTGTGGCCCATCCGCGCCAGCGCCGTCGCCACGTGCATCGACACGGTGGATTTGCCCGCGCCGCCCTTTTCGTTTCCGACAACGATGATATGTGCCATTGCCCGCTGTGCCCCTTGCTTGCCGCGCGGGTTGACGCCCGCGTTATGGTCGTTGGCGACACTATATGTTGTGGAAAGCGATTTGGGAAGCGGCAGAGCGGCGATGTGGCGCCAGCCATGCGACGCCGCGTCGGCGGGGGTTGGCATATCCTGACAGGGGCGCTAGGGTATTAGCTGCAATCGGCCCGGGGGAGGGCCGAAGTCAGGGAGAAAAACATATGAAATCGATGAAGATGGCCGTTGTCGCGGCCCTTTCGTTTGGCTTTGCATCCGAGGCAATGGCCACGGAGTGGAACGTGTCGGTCTGGGGCAAGCGCCGGGCGTTTACCGAGCATGTCGAGAAGCTGGCCGAGCTGGTGGCCGAGAAAACCGGCGGCGAGTTCACCATGAACGTGAGCTATGGCGGCCTGTCGAAGCCGAAGGAAAACCTGGACGGCATTTCGATCGGCGCCTTCGAGATGGCGCAGTTCTGCGCTGGCTATCACCGCGACAAGAACCGCGCGATCACGGTTCTGGAACTGCCGTTCCTGGGTGTGAACAACCTGGAAGAGGAAGTGGCGGTGAGCCACGCGGTCTATGCCCACCCGGCTGTGGCCGAGGAAATGAAGCAGTGGAACGCCAAGATCCTGATGACCAGCCCGATGCCGCAGTACAACCTCGTCGGCACCGGCGATCCGCGCGACACGCTGGACAAGATGAACGGCATGCGCGTGCGCGCCACCGGCGGCATCGGCGAGGCGTTCAAATCGGTCGGCGGCGTGCCCACCTCGGTGCCAGCGCCCGAAGCCTACCAGGCGATGGAATCGGGGGTCGTGGACACGGTGGCCTTTGCCCAGCACGCGCACCTGTCGTTCGGCACGATCAACCAGGCGACCTGGTGGACTGCGAACCTGAACCCCGGCACGGTGAACTGCCCGGTGGTAGTGAACATCGACGCCTACGAGTCGCTCTCGGATGAGCATCGCAAGGCGCTCGATGAGTCGATCGACGAGTCGATCACCCATTACCTCGACAACTACGGCAAGCTTCTGGCGCGCTGGGACGAGGTGCTGGAAGAGAAGAACGTGCAGAAGGTCATGGTGTCGGACGAGGAGCTGGCCAAGTTCCGCGAAGTGGCCGCTGGCCCGATCCGCGATGCCTGGATCAAGGACATGACCGCGCAGGGCCTGCCCGCGCAGGAGCTTTATGACCTGCTGATGAGTACGCTGGAAAAAACACGCGCCAGCAACTGATCAGCGAGCAAACGAAGCGGGGCCCCGAGAGCGGGGCCCCTTTTCCAATACATGATGGGGGGCAGGCATGGCGGGTGCATCGCCTGTTTTGGAGGATGGCTCGGTTCTGAGCCGGCTGGACCGCGGGCTTCTGCGGGTCGAGAGATTTTTCGGGCTGCTGGCGGGCCTGGCGATTTTTTCGCTGATGCTGCTGGCGGTGCGCTCGGTCGGGGGGCGTGTGACGCTGAATGCGCCGCTTCTGGGCTATGTCGATTACATCGAACAACTGATGCCGCTGATCGCCATCCTCGCGGTGTCGTTCGCGCAGCGCGACGGCACGCATATCCGGATGGACCTGCTGGTGGATCACCTGCGCGGGCGGGCGCTGTGGCTCTTTGAACTGATCAGCGTGCTGCTGATCCTTCTGCTGATGGTTTTCCTGATCTGGGGCAGCTGGGCGCATTTCCAACGCTCGTTCGACTTCGGGGCGCCGTTGTGGAGCCGCGATAGCACCACGGATATCGCCATGCCGCTGTGGCCGGCGAAACTGCTGGTGCCGGTGGCTTTCACGGTGCTGGCGCTGCGGTTGCTGATCCAGGTCGTCGGCTATGGCCGGGCGCTGATCCTGGGGCTTGACGCGCCGGTGGCCGTGCCGCTGGTGATGGACGCGGCGGCGCAGGCGGCGGCCGAGGCCGACAGCCTGATGGACGAGGAGTAGGCCGATGGACCCGATTGAAATCGGCCTGTGGGTGACCGGCGGCCTGCTGGTCATGGTGGTGATGGGGATGCGCGTGGCCTTTGCCGCCGCGCTGGCGGGTCTGGTTGGCCTGTTCCTGATCTTCTGGGCCAAGCGCGATTTCGACCCCGAGCGGATTGGCTGGGCGATCACCGTGGCGGCCAAGACCGCGGGGCAGGTGCCCCATTCCAAGGTGGCGTCGAATGCGCTGAGCCTGATCCCGACCTTCATCCTGATCGGATACCTGGCCTATTACGCGGGGCTGACCCGTGCGCTGTTCGAAGCGGCGAAGCGCTGGCTTGCGTGGCTGCCGGGCGGGCTTGCCGTGTCGACGGTGTTTGCCACGGCGGGCTTTGCCGCCGTTTCGGGCGCCAGCGTGGCAACGGCGGCGGTGTTCGCCCGCATCGCCATCCCCGAGATGCTGAAGATCAATTATAACAAGCAGTTCGCGGCCGGTGTCGTGGCCGCCGGCGGCACGCTGGCGAGCCTGATCCCGCCCTCGGCGATCCTGGTGATCTATGCGATCATCGTGGAGCAGGACGTGGGCAAACTGCTGCTGGCGGGGTTCATCCCCGGGGCGTTTTCTGCCGTGGTCTATGCCACGCTGATCGTCGGGCTGGCGGTGATCTTCAAGAATGTCGGCCCGCCGGTGAGCGGGTTTACCTGGCGTGAGCGTTTCGCGTCGCTGCCGCCGGCGCTGCCCATCCTGGCGGTGGTCGTGATCATTATCTTTTTCGTCTACAACCCGTTCGGCGATAAGGCCTGGGGCACGCCCACCGAAGGCGGGGCCATCGGCGCCTTCATCGTGTTCTGCATGGCGCTCTATCGCGGGATGCGCTGGAAGCAGCTGAAATCGGCGCTGCTGGAGACGGCGAAACTGACGGTGATGATCTTTACCATCATCTGGGGCGTGCTGATCTATGTCCGCTTCCTGGGGTTTGCCGATCTGCCGGGGGCGTTTTCGGACTGGATCACATCGCTGGAGATGTCGCCGATGCTGATCCTGATCTGCATCCTGCTGGCCTATGCGGTGCTGGGCATGTTCATGGACGCGATCGGCATGCTGCTCTTGACGCTGCCGGTGGTGTATCCGGCGGTCATGGCGCTGAACGGCGGCGAGATGGTGAGCGCGGCGGACAGCGCCTTTGGCATGTCGGGGCCGATGTGCGCGATCTGGTTCGGCATCCTGGTGGTGAAGATGGCCGAGTTCTGCCTGATCACGCCGCCGATTGGCCTGAACTGTTTCGTGGTAGCGGGCGTGCGCGATGACCTGACCGTTCAGGACGTGTTCAAGGGCGTGACGCCGTTCTTCATCGCCGACGCGGTGACGATTGCCGGGCTGATCGCCTTTCCGCAGATTGTTCTGTGGCTGCCATCGCTGGCGTGATCAGGTAAGACTGGCCCCGAGGCCGGCGGCACAGAAGGCGACCAGATCGTCAAGCGTGCCGGCGGCGCCATCCTGCGCCAGCGCGTCGATCCGCCAGCGCGAGGTGACAAGCGCCAGCATCGCCGAGACTGAGTAGACGAAGACCGCAGCAATGCGGGCGCGCGGCGCCGCCGGGTAGAGCGCGGCGATCTCGGCGATGAAGACCTGCGCCGTGGGGTCGAAATGCGCCTCGGAGATATCGCGCCAGGCGGGATCGGCCGAGACATGGGCGACGAGGCGGGCATAGGCCAGCCATTGCGCGTCGCCCTGCGCGAGGTTCAGGTAGGGGCCGAAGAAACAGTCCAGGATGGCGGGAAGGGTGGGCGTGCCTTGCGCTTTGCACACGGCGAGCGCGTCGAGGCGGCGCCGTGCCAGCTCTTCGGCCCGGCGAGCGATGGTTTGGCGAAACAGGTCTTCCTTGCCATGGCCATGATGGTGGACGAGGCCCACCTGCGTGCCCGCCGCCGCCGCAATGTCGCGCATCGTGGCACCGGCGAACCCCTTATCCGCGAAAACCCGTTCGGCGGCATCGAGGATGCGCGCGCGGGTTGCGAGCGAGCGGCGCGAGGGCGCGCGTTTGCGGGTGGTTTCGGGCGTCATGGATTTACTCTTGCTTATTTTGAACAGATGTTCAATCTAAAGGCGGGGAGGATGCGCGCGATGGATAACACCCGGGACAGGTTTGCCCTGATCGGGGCGGGGCCGATGGGCCTTGCCGCCGCGAAGGTGATGAAAGAGCAGGGCGTGGCCTTTCAGGGGTTCGAGCTGTCGGATGGTGTGGGCGGGCTGTGGGATATCGCGGCGCCACGCTCGACCATGTATGAAAGCGCGCACCTGATTTCATCGAAACACATGACCGAGTTCGCCGATTTCCCGATGCGCGACGAGGTGGCGGAATACCCCTCGCACCGCGAGATGAAGCGCTATTTCGACGAGTTCGCGGATCACTATGGGCTGCGCGAGCATTACCTGTTCGGCGCCGAAGTGGTGCGGGTGGAGCCCTTGGGCGGCGATGGCGAGGGCTGGCGCGTGGTGTGGCGCAGGGACGGGGAAGAGCAGGAGGCCGTTTTCGCCGGGGTGATGATCGCCAATGGCACGCTGAGCGAGCCGAACCTGCCGGAATTCGAGGGAGAGTTTGCCGGTGAGTTTCTGCATTCGGCGGATTACAAGAGCGCGCGGCAGTTCGACGGCAAGCGGGTGCTGGTGATCGGGGCGGGCAATTCGGGTTGCGACATCGCGGTGGATGCGGTGCATCATGCCCAAAGCGTCGATCTGTCGATGCGGCGGGGGTATTACTTCGTGCCGAAATACGTATTCGGCAAACCCGCTGACACGCTGGGCGGCGCGATCCGTCTGCCGATGTGGCTGAAGCGCAGGGTCGACGGGATGATCCTGCGGTGGTTCGTGGGGGATGCGCAGAAATACGGCCTGCCGAAACCCGATTACAGGCTGTATGAAAGCCACCCGGTGGTCAATTCGCTGATCCTGTTTCACCTCGGCCATGGCGATATTGCGATCCGGCCCGATATCGCGCGGTTCGACGGGCGCGCAGTGGTTTTCAAGGATGGCAGCCATCGGGAATATGACCTCGTGCTGGCGGCGACGGGTTACCGGCTGCACTATCCGTTCATTGATGATGCGCTGCTGAACTGGCAGGGGGATGCGCCGCATCTCTATCTGAACACGATACATCCCGAACGCGACGATCTGTTCGTGCTGGGCATGGTCGAGGCGAGCGGACTGGGCTGGCAGGGCCGGCATGAGCAGGCCGAGATGGTGGTGCGCTACATCAGGGGGCTGCGCGCGGGAAGTGCCGCGGCGAAGGCGTTGCAGGCCGAGAAAGCGGGCGGGTTCGAACGCGCGACGGGTGGTATGAAATATCTCGCGCTTGCGCGGATGGCCTATTACGTGGACAAATCGACCTATCGCAAGGCCGTGACCGGATGGATCGGGCGGCTGAAGAAAGGGGCGGCATGATGGGTGGTGGCATCGACGAGGTGATGCTGAATTTTAGCCCCGGGTCGCTGATGCTTCTTAACGCGATCCTGGCGGTGGTGATGTTTTCCATCGCCATCGACCTGAGGCCCGAGGATTTCCACAAGCTGCTGCGCGGACCCAAGCCGCTGATTGCGGGGCTGGTGTCGCAGTTCGTGGTGTTGCCGGTGATGACTTTCGGGCTGGTGCTGGCCACGGCGCCACGGCCGTCGGTGGCATTGGGGCTGATGCTGGTGGCGGCGTGCCCGGGGGGCAATATCTCGAATTTCATCACCCACCGCGCGGGGGGCAATGCGGCGCTGTCGGTGTCGATGACGGGCGTGGCCACGGTAGGGGCGATCCTGCTGACGCCGCTGAATATCGCGCTCTGGGGCAACCTTTATGCGCCCACGCGCGAGATCCTGCGCGCGGTGGCGATCGACCCGGTGCAGGTGGCGATCACGGTGGGGCTGATGCTGGCGCTGCCGCTGGTCCTGGGGGTGACGCTGAACGTGAAGCGGCCGGACCTGACCGAAAAGATGCGCTGGCCGCTGCAGATGCTGTCGATGGCGATCTTCATCGGGTTCGTCGCGGCCGCGCTGGCGGCGAACTGGGGGTTTTTCCTGGCCTTCGCTGGTGTGGTGGCGGGGCTTGTCATCGCGCATAACGCGCTTGCGCTGGGCGCGGGCTACACCGTGGCGCGGATTGCCGGATTGCGCGCCTTCGACCGCCGCGCGGTGACGATCGAGACGGGCATCCAGAATTCAGGCCTGGGCCTGGTGCTGATCTTCGGATTTTTCGGGGGGCTGGGCGGCATGGCGGTGGTCGCTGCGTTCTGGGGCATATGGCACGCGATTTCGGGGCTGGTGCTGGCGTTTCTTTGGGCGCGGAGGCCAATGGTGGCGTGAGCGGCTGCATCCTGATCACCGGGGCGGGCGGGATGATCGGCCGCGCGCTGATGGCCGAGCTGGCCGGGGCCGAGGTGGTGGCGACCGACTTGACCGCGCCCAAGCGTCTGCCCGAGGGCGTGCGGTTCGAGACCATGGATGTGACCGGCGACGATCCCGACCAGGTGATCGGGGCGGTACGGCCCGAGGTGGTGGTGCACCTGGCCTCGATCGTGACGCCGGCGCCGGGGCAGGGCGAGGCGTTTGCCTATCGTGTGGACGTAGAGGGCACGCGGCGCGTGCTGGACGCGTGCCTGGCCCATGGCGTGCGGCGCCTGGTGGTGACGTCGAGCGGTGCGGCCTATGGCTATCACCCCGACAACCCGGTGCCGCTGCGCGAACATCACCCGCTGCGCGGCAACGAGGAATTCGCCTATGCAAGGCACAAGCGGCTGGTCGAGGAGATGCTGGCCGAGGCGCGCAAGGCGCATCCAGGGCTTGAGCAGGTGGTGCTGCGGGTGGGCACGGTGCTGGGCGCGGGGACCGAAAACCAGATCACGGCGCTGTTTCACAGGAAGCTGTTGCTGGCCGTTCGCGGCAGCGACAGCCCGTTCGTCTTTATCTGGACATGCGATCTGGCGCGCATTCTGAAACGTGCGGCGACAGATGGGTCGGCGGGGGTATTCAATGTCGCGGCGGACGGGGCGATGGGCGTCAGCCAGATCGCGCGGGTTGTGGGCAAACCGGTGTTGCGGCTGCCAGCCTGGTTACTGAAAGCGGTACTTGCAGTGGCAAGGCCACTGGGCCTGACGCGCTATGGCCCGGAGCAGGTGCGGTTCCTGCAATACCGTCCGGTGCTGGCCAATGACGCGTTGAAACGCGATTTCGGCTACGTCCCCGAGAAGACGAGCCGCGAGGTGTTTGACCTGTGGCGGCGGGAGGCGGGGCTGTGAAGACGGCGGTGATCTCGGGCGGGGCCGGCGGGCTGGGCCGGGCACTGAGCGACGGGTTGCGCGCCAGCGGCTGGCGCGTGGTGGCCATCGACCGGGATATTTCGGCGCTCGAGGAGGACGAGACGCTGTTCGCGGTGGAATGCGACCTGACCGATCAGGCGCAGCGCGACCGGGTGCTGGCCGAACTGGCCGCGGCCTGCCCCGAAATCGACCTGGTGATCTACAATGCCGGGATCACCCAGATCGGGGATTTCGAGACGCTGGCGGAAGACACGCACCGGCGGGTGTTCGAGATCAACTATTTCGCCGCTATCGAGATGGCGCGGGTGCTGTTGCCCAATGTGCGGGCGGCACGGGGCGCACATCTGGCGATTTCGTCTGTGGCGGGGTTCGCGCCGCTTTATCGGCGGGTGGCCTATGCCGGGTCGAAACATGCGCTGGAGGGATTTTTCAAGTCGCTGGCGAGCGAGGAGGCGGCGCATGGCGTGCGGGTGCAGATTGCCGCGCCGTCCTTTGTGGCCACGAATATCGGCAACCCCGAGCAGGGCGCGGACGGGATAGCCCGCCCCGGATCGGCGCCCGACGGGATCGACTATATGGAGCCCGACGTGGCGGCGCGGATCATCCTGCGCGGGGTCGAACGCGGCGCCCCGTTCATTCCGGTGGGGCGCGTGGCGCGGGCGGCGTGGTGGATCAACGGGTTGTCGCCACGGCTGTTTCGCTGGCTCATGGAGCGCAAGATCCGCGGGCGCTAGGCGTCAGTCGCGCAGAACCTCGCCGGGCAGGGCGGCGAGGCGGGCCGCCACCAGATCGAGAAAGCTTTTCGACAGGAGCGACATGGGCGCCTGCGCGGGCCAGAGCAGCGAGATGCCGCTGGAAATGCGCGGGCGGAACTGGCGAAAGACCACGCCGGGCGGGGTATCGCAGGTTTGCAGGAAGCCGTGGGCGGTGATCATGTCGCAGATCATGTAGCACATGCCGGCCTCGACGAATTGCAGGCCGGGCAGCACGGTTTGCAGTTCGAAGCGGCGGCGGAAGCGGGCGCCGGCGCGCTCGAACGCCTGCCGGGTCTGCACCGTGATCGCGTGTTCATCGAAGAGCATGGCCATGTTGGCGCCGTCGAGATCCGAAGGCGTGATGACCGGGCGGTCGGCAAGCGGATCGTGCCGGGGCAGGGCAACGATGCATTCGAGATCGAAATCCTGCTGGCCCATGGAGGCGCGAGGCCCGGGCGTTTCGGCAAGGCCGAGGTCGAATTGCTGCGAGGCGATGAGATCCTCGATCACGCGCGAGGAACGCATCATCAGCGAGACATCTATTTCAGGCTTGTCGGCAAGGAATGCCGACAGGAGCTGTGGCATGAAGAAGCCCGAGGCCGCCGGGTGGCAGGCGATGCGCAGCCGTCCCTTGTGCAGTTTGGCGATGCCCGCGAGCGTACGCCTGGTCTGGTCGAGCCGGTCGAGGATGGTGTCGCATTCCTCGAGAAAGAAATGCGCCTCGGGCGTGGGGGTGAGCTTGCCGCTTTCGCGGATGAAAAGGGCAAAGCCCAGCTCTGACTCGAGGTTGGAGATGACCGAACTGACCGCGGGCTGGGTGCGCCCGAGGGTGCGCGCCGCCTGGCTGATCGAGCCCGAGCGCATGGTTTCGCGGAACGCGTTGAGCGCGTGGAGGGTGAGGTTCATCAAGGTATAAATTCACTCTATGGGATCAGCGATTTTTCCAATTTGATTTTATGGGTGGGCTGACGTCAAGTGGATTTGGTTGGCCGGGAGAGGCCGCCCCGGGGGGGAACCATGGACCGTTTTGCCAAATACCTGCTGACCGCGCTGATCTGCATCGTGGCCCTGGGCCAGTTCGTGCAGGTCATCACGCGTTACGTGCTGCAGGTGCCGGTGATGGGGCTGGAAGAGACCATGCTCTACCCGACGCTGTGGCTTTATATCTTCGGCGCGGTCAATGCATCGCGCGAGAACACCCATATCCGCGCCAACGTGCTTGAGATCTTCATCTCGACTGAGAAGGGCCACACGATTCTGGCGATTGTCGGCGAGATCATCAGCCTGATCGTTGGTCTGTGGCTTCTGAGCTGGGCGTGGGACTTCACCCGCTATGCCTGGCGGGTGTGGAAGGAGAGCCCGACGCTCTACATCCCGACCTTCTATTCGGACGTGGCGCTGGTTGTCGGGATCGCGTTGATGATGATCTACACCGCCTGGCATCTTTGGACGCATGTGCGGACCCTGACGGGGAGGGCGGGCGCATGATCGAGATCGCGCTTCTGGCGATTGCAGTGCTGGTCATCACGCTGACGCTGGGCGTGCCGCTGCCCTACTGTTTCGGCGCGGCGCTGATGGTGATGTATTTCATCGGCGACGTGACGATGAAGGGGATGATGCTGTGGGGGTTCCAGCAGCTGGGCAACCCGGTGCTGCTGGCCATTCCGCTGTTCGTGCTGGCCGGCACGATCATGTCGGAAAGCGGCATTGCTGCCTCGCTCCTGCGGTTCGTTAATGCCTTTATCGGCCATGTGCGCGGCGGGCTGGGCGTGGTGGCCGCGGTCAGTTGTGCGATCATCGGGGCGATCTCGGGGTCTGGCCTGACCGGTATTGCGGCCATCGGCCCGCTGCTGATCCCCGAGATGGAAAAGCGCGGTTATCCGCGTGAATATGCCACCGCGCTGATTGCCAACTCGTCGATCCTGGGGCTTCTGATCCCGCCGTCGGTGACGATGATCGTTTACGGCTGGGTCACCGATACCTCGATCCTCGCGTGCTTCCTGGCGACGCTGGGGCCGGGGCTCTTGATCATGTTCAATTTCTCGGTGCTGAACCTGTGGCTGAGCCGCAAGTTCAACCTGGTGCTGGATGACAAGCCGAGCTTTTCGGAACTGTCGAGCCAGGTGGCCAAGCGGGGGGTGCATGCCTTTCCGGCGCTGTTGATGCCGATCATCATCCTGGGCGGTATCTATGGCGGGGTGATGACGCCGACCGAGGCCGCGGCCATCGCGGTGATCTACGCGATCCCGGTGGGTTTCCTGATCTACAAGGGCCTGCGTTGGGACAACTTCCTGGCCGCGGGCAAGGAAGCGGCCACGGCGGTGGGCGCGATCATGTTCATGATCCTCTTCTCGATGATCCTGAGCCAGATGTTTGTCTATGAAAGCATCCCGCAGAAGCTGGTCAGCTCGATCTTCGAGATCACCGACAACAAGGTTCTGTTGCTGATCTTCATCAATATCCTGCTGTTCCTGGTGGGGATGGTCGTAAATGACGTGACTGCCATCATCCTGATCGCGCCGCTGCTTCTGCCGCTGATGCAGGCCATCGGCGTAAGCCCGGTGCAGTTCGCCGCGATCATGGGGGTGAACACGGCGATGGGCGGTGTGACGCCGCCCTATGCCTCGATCCTCTACCTGGGCGCGCGCATCGGCAAGGTGAAGGTCACCAAGGTGATCCCGCCTGCCATGCTTCTGATCGTCACCGGTTATGTGCCGGTGGTGTTCCTGACCTCTCTTTGGCCGGACCTGTCGCTCTATCTGCCGCGGCTGTTCGGTTACTGACCCGAAACCCTGAAATCCAACAAACGGAGGACTAAACAATGAAACATTTCTTGCTTGGCACGGCGGCGGCTGCGCTGATGGCGCTGGGGTCTGTCGCGGATGCGGCCGATCTGAAGATGAGCCACGTGCGCCCGCAAGGCGCCACCATCGACAACGAGCTGCGCGCCTTTTCCGACCAGGTCAAAGAGGCGACCGGCGGTGACGTGAACATCGAGATCTTCCCGGCCTCGGCGCTGGGTGATTACACCACCGTGCAGGAGCGCATCAGCGTGGGCGCGATCGACATGGCGACGCAACCCGCCGCCACCGGCGCGGATCGCCAGATGCAGATCAGCTCGTTCCCGTTCCTCGCGAACAGCTGGGCCGAGGCGCGCGCGATCTATGGCCCCGATGGCCCGGTGCGCAACGTGATGGCCGAGCTTTACGCGAAACAGGATATCACCATGCTGGCGGCCTACCCGGTGTATTTCGGGGGCATTTCGCTGAACACCGATCCGGTGAACCCGGGCGACCCGAGCCAGTCGAACGGCATCAAGGTGCGCGTGCCAGGCATCAAGAGCTTCCAGCTGACCGGCCAGGCGCTGGGTTATATCCCGTCGCCCATTCCGTTCTCGGAAGCCTTCACCGCGATTCAGACCGGCGTGGTTGACGGTGTGATCGGCTCAGGCGCGGAGGGCTACTATGCGTCTTTCCGCGACGTGACAAAGGCCTATATCCCGGCCAACACCCATTTCGAGGTATGGTACATGATCATCTCGAACGAGTCGCTGGCGGCGCTGGACGCCGAGGACAAGGACGCGCTGATGAAAGCCGCGACCGAGTTCGAAGCGCAGCGCTGGACCGTGGCCGAGGAAGACCAGGGCAAGTGGGAGCAGCGGCTGGCCGACGAACTGGGCACCAACGTTGTAAGCCTGACCGACGAGCAGCGCGCGGCGATGGCCGCGAAGGTGCGCGCCGAAGTCTGGCCCGAGGTCCTGAAGGACGTGGGCGAGGACTGGGGCCAGGGTATCCTGGACCAGATCGGCAAGTAAGCTTTCCTTCGGGAAAATTGCCTGTAGAAATGACCGGTGCGGCGGATAGTCCGCCGCGCCGCACCGAGACCCCTTTGCCAGACGGGAGGCCAGCATGGACGCGGATTATGCCATCATCGGCGGCGGTGTCGTCGGTCTGTCCGTGGCCTGGGGCCTGCTGAAGCGCGGCAAGCGCGTGACCGTTCTGGACGGCGATGACGGGTCATTCCGCGCAAGCCGGGGCAATTTCGGACTGGTCTGGGTGCAGTCGAAAGGCATGAAGCAGCCACGCTATGCCGAGTGGTCGCAGCAATCGGCCGCTGCCTGGGGCGCGTTTTCCGACGAGCTGGCGGATGCCACGGGCCGCGATCTGGGCCTTGAGCAGAAGGGCGGTTACGACCTGCATTTTTCCGAGGAAAGCCTGGAAGAGCGGGTGGCCGATTACGAGGTGCTTAAGGGCAAGCTGGGCGGGGATTATCCGTTCGAGGTGCTGGGCCACAACGCGCTGCGCAAGGAGGAACCGGCGATCGGTCCGAAGGTGGCCGGCGCGATCCTGCATCACCAGGACGGGCATGTGAATCCGCTGAAACTGTTGCGCGCGCTGGCCGATGACGTGCGGCGGCTGGGCGGGCGCGTCCTGACCGGCAAGACGGTGACGGACGTGTCGCGCAATGGCGCGTTCCGGGTGCGCTGCGCCGATGGCACCCAGGTGGACGCGGGCAAGGTGATCCTGTCGGCGGGGCTGGGCGCCATGCAGCTGGGTCCGAAAATGGGGTTCCGCGCGCCGATCCGGCCGCAGCGGGGCCAGGTGCTGATTACCGAGAAGCTGCCGAAACTGATCAACCGGCCATCGCTGATTGCGCGGCAGGTGGACGAGGGCGGCATCCAGATCGGCGCCACCAACGAGGAAGTGGGGCTGGATGACCGCGTGACCGCGCCGGGGCTGGCGCAGCTGGCGGCCGAGGCCGTGGCCGCCTATCCGGTGCTGGCGCGCGCGCAGCTGGTACGCAGCTGGGGCGCGTTGCGCATCCTGTCGCCCGATGGTTTGCCGATCTACCAGGAGAGCCCCGAGATGCCGGGGGCCTATCTGGTGACCTGCCATTCGGGCATCACGCTGGCCGCGGCGCATGCGCGGTTCCTGCCCGACTGGCTGGAAAAGACGGCCGATGCGCCGGACCTGGAGGTGTTCAGTGAAGACCGTTTCGCCGTTTCGTGACCTGGGCGAGGGGCGCCCGGAGGTCGAGGTGCTTCTCAATGGCGCGCCGCTGCGCCTGCCCGAGGGGATGAACCTGGCCGCGGCCCTGCTGGCCGCCGGGGTGCGCAGCCTGCGCCGCACGCCGGTTTCGGGGGCCGAAAGGGCGCCCTATTGCATGATGGGCGCCTGTTTCGACTGCCTGGTCGAGATCGGCGGCGTCACCCGGCAGGCCTGCATGCTGAACGTCGAGGCGGGGATGGAGATTACCCGCCCGCAGGAGGAGATCACCCATGTTGACGGCTGACCTGATCGTCATCGGCGCGGGGCCGGCGGGGATGGCGGCCGCCGCTGAGGCGGGACGGGCCGGTCTGTCGGTGCTCGTGCTGGATGAGCAGTCGCAGCCGGGCGGGCAGATCTATCGCGATGTCGAGCGCGTGGTGCCGTTGCGGGGTGACTTGCTGGGCGCGGACTATGCCGCCGGGTTGCCGCTGGCGCAGGGATTGGCGGAGCAGGGCGTCTCGCATCTGAACGGCGCTGTCAGCTGGGCGATTGAGGAGGGTGGCCGGGTGATGTTTACCCGCGCGGGCCGGGCCGAGCAGGCCGAGGGGCGGCGCATCCTGCTGGCCACCGGCGCGCTGGAGCGGCCAATGCCGGTGCCGGGCTGGACCTTGCCGGGCGTGATGACGGTGGGCGCTGCGCAGATCCTGCTGAAACAATCGGGCGTGGTGCCCGAACGGGCGGTTCTGGCGGGATCGGGGCCGCTGATTTACCTGACCGCGGCGCAGATGGTGCGCGCGGGCGTGCCGCCGCTGGCGCTGGTCGAAACGCAGACACGGGGTGATGCCCTGCGGGCGGCGCGGCATATGGGCGGGGCGCTGCGCGGCTGGCGCTACCTGCTCAAGGGGCTGGGCCTGATGCGCGAGTTGAAGCGCGCGGGCGTGCAACGGTTCGTCGGGGCCGAGGCGCTGGCGGTGATGGGGGACGACCGCGCCGAGGGCCTGCGGTTCCGGCGGGGCGGCAGGGATCACGAGATCGCCTGTGAGACGGTGCTGCTGCATCACGGGGTGGTGCCGAATACGCAGGCCGCGCGCTCGATCGGGGTGGCGCATCGCTGGGACGCGGTGCAGCAGTGTTTTTCGCCGGTGCTGGACGAATGGGGACGCACAGGGGTGGAGGGCGTTCTGATCGCCGGCGACGGGGCCGGGATCGGCGGCGCGAAGGCGGCTGAATATGCCGGCCGGCTGGCGGCATTGCAGGTGGCCGAGGACCTGGGCGCGATCACCGCGCATGCGCGTGACGAGGTGGCCCGCCACCTGCGCGGGGATCTGCGGCGCGAACGGGCGATCCGGCCCTTCTTGGATACGGCCTATCCGCCCTATGCCGGGGCGATCACGCCCGAAGATGCCACGCTGGTCTGCCGCTGCGAGGAAGTGACGGCAGGCGACATACGGCGTTTTGCCCGGATGGGATGCCTGGGCCCGAACCAGGCCAAGGCCTTTGGCCGTGCGGGCATGGGGCCGTGCCAGGGGCGCTATTGCGGGCTGGCCGTCAGTGCCATACTGGCGCAGGAAACCGGCCAGAGCATGGACGAGACGGGATATTACCGCATCCGGCCACCATTGAAGCCCGTGACATTGGGAGAACTTGCTGCGATGGAAGAGCCGGTAACGGACGCAGCGGAATGAGGAGCGCGACATGATCGAACGGATCGAAATTGGCCAACGGATGAGCAAGATCGTCAAGCACAATGGCGTGGCCTATCTGTGCGGACAGGTGGGCGATGGCGCCAGCGTGGCAGAGCAGACCCGCGATTGCCTTGCGCGCGTGGATGCGCTGCTGGAGCAGGCGGGATCATCGCGCGAGAAAATGCTGCAGGTCATCATCTGGCTGGCCGACATGGCCGATTTCGCCGAGATGAACGCCGTCTGGGATGCCTGGGTGCCCGAGGGCCACGCGCCCGCACGCGCCTGTGGCGAAGCCAAGCTGGCGCGCGAGGACCTGCGGGTGGAGATCATCGTCACGGCCGCCTGCGACGGCTGAGGCATTTGCGGGAGGCGGGATGGGCGCCCGCCGCGTGTCGCTTTCTGCAAAAGGATTTCGCAAACCTGCACGAATTCGGGGACGGAGCCGCCTAGGGTTCTTGTCAGAGGAGACATCCGATGACAAAAACGCTGACCCGGTCCCGCGCCGGCGGGCGTGCGGCGCGGCGCGCCGCGCGGACCGCCCCCAAGTTCGACATGCTGCCCGGTCTGACCGGCAGGCTGCCACTTTGCGAGGTAATGGACGGCGCGCAGGTCGAGCGGATCGACGCGACCTCGATGGATATCCTGGAAAACGTCGGGGTGGTCTTCCGCGACCCGATCGCGCTGGCGGACTGGAAACGCGCGGGGGCCAAGGTGGTGGACGAGCGGGTTTACCTAGACCGCGGCCTTGTGCGCGAGTTGATCGCGACGATTCCGGCCGAGTTCACCTATCATGCGCGCGACCCGAAGAAGAACCTGCGGCTGGGCGGGCGGCATTCGGTGTTCGTGCCGATGACTGGCGCACCCTACCTGCGCGATCTGGACGACGTGCGGCGCAACCCGACGCTGGATGACCTGGCGATGTTTCACAAGCTGAGCCACATGCTGCCCGCGCTGCATTCCAGCGCGCATCACATCGTTGAGCCCTATGATCATCCGATCAGCCAGCGGCACCTGCGCATCACCTATTCGTCGATGAAGCATTCCGACAAGATGTTCATGGGCATGACCACCAGCCCGAAGAACGCCGAGGACGTGATGGAGATGTGCGCGATCCTTTTCGGCGAGGAATTCATGGACACCCACCCGGTGACCACCGGCAACTGCAACGGCAACAGCCCGCTCGTCTGGGATGAAACCATGCTGGGGGCGATGCGCGCCTTCTGCCGTAGGAACCAGCCGGTGCTGTGCAGTCCCTTCGTGCTGGGTGGGGCGAACACGCCGGCAAGCGTGCCGGCAACGGTGGCGCAGCTGAATGCCGAGGCGCTGAGTGCGCTGGCCTATACCCAGGTGATCCGCCGGGGCGCGCCGGCGATCTATGGCCATTACCTGTCGACCGTTTCGATGAAGTCGGGCGCGCCGATGGCGGGCACGCCCGAGATCAGCCTGATGAATTTCATGATCGGTCAGATGGCGCGGCACTATGATGTGCCCTGGCGCACGTCGAACACGCTGGGCGGGGCCAAGACCTTTGACGCGCAGGCAGGATACGAGAGCGCGACAACGCTTTCGGCGGTGATCCATGCGGGCGCCAATTACATCTGGCACAGCGCCGGATGGAACGAGGCGGGCATGCATTGCTCGGTGGCGAAATTCATCGTCGATGCCGAGCAATGCGCGATGGCCTATCGCATGGCCGAGGGCCCGAAATGGGATGATTTCGATGCGGCCGTGGCGGCGGTGTCCGATGTGGGGCCAGGCGGGCACTACCTGGGCCATCCGCACACGCAGGAGAATTTCCAGACGGCCTATTTCATGCCCGAGCTTTTCGACAACAACTCGATCGAACAATGGGTGGCCGAGGGCGAGAAGGACATCACCCAGCGGGCGCTGGAGCGCGCGCGCAAGCTGCTGGCGGAGTACCAGGAGCCGAAGCTGGACGAGGCCAGGGACGAAGCACTGCTGGATTATATCGCCCGGCGCGAGCGCGAGATTCCGGCGGCAGATGAGTTGAACCAGGTCTATTAGGCGGCGCGCCGGGCGTCACTCGGCGCGGGCACGCCATTCCTTCCAGCGTAGCACCGTGTTGGCGCCGATGTCGCGGACGGGCCGGGGGGGCAGAGGTTTCGGCGCATCCTCGGCGGTGAAATGGCGGGTGATGTCCGAGGCATGCCCACAAGCCAGTTCAGCCGCGCCGATGCCGGTAAGCGTGCCGCGGGCGGTGCCGAGGCCGTTCTGCACGCAGCCGGAATAGAGGCCGTCCTCGATCTCGCGCATGACGGAGACGCCGTTGAGCGAGAGGCAGAGGTGCCCGGCCCAGCTGTATTCCATCTTCATGCCCGCAAGCTGGGGAAAGCGGCTGTCGAATTTCGCGCGCATCACGCGTGAGGCGCGGGCAAGATCACCCGCACGCGCGGCGAGCCCCGAGCGCAGCACGGCGCAGGTGCGGGTGACGATGCGGTTGCCGCCCTGGTCGGTGTTGATCCGGCGCATGGTGGTGCCCATCGGATCGGAGGGCGTTATGCCCCAGCGGGGATGCCCACCCAGCCGGGCCAGCGCGTCGGCGTCGAGTTCGGGGGTCATCGTGGCGAAGAGGAAAAGCTGCATCAGCCGCCCGGCGGTGATGCCGAAGCTTTCGAGATGGCCGTTGACGGTGAGGATCACCTTGCCCGCCGCAAGTCTGGCCCTGGGCGTTTGAATGCGCCAGTTGCTGCCCACGCGGGCAAACCCGGTGGCCGGCGTGTTTTCATGGATCGCGACACCGGCGCGCGCAAGGCCGTCGGCCATTCCAAGGACAAAGCCCGCGGGTTGCAGCATCACCGTACCGGGGGTGTAGAGCCCGGACTGGTAGTGGGGGCTGCCGGTCATCTCGGCCATCTGCCGGGCATCGAGCATCCGAGAGGTTTCGCCGAGGCTGTCGAGATGGCGGGCATAGCTGACGTTATGGGCGTGGGCGGCTTCGCTGGCGGCGCCGTTCACCTTGCCGGCGCGGTCGAAATAGTTCGGGTCGATGCCATACTCTTCGACCGCCTGCGCGGCAAAGGCCTGGGCTGCGCGGTTGAGCGCGATCAGCGTGCGGTCGTCGCCCGTGCCGGCATAATCTTCGCTGGTCAGTTCGTGCGGCAGGTCGATCATGAAGCCCGAGTTGCGGCCCGAGGCGCCTTGGGCCACGCGGCCGGCCTCGAGCACGGCGATGCGCGCGCCCGAGGCAAGCTGAGTGAGCCTGCGCGCCGCGGCCAAGCCGGCAAAACCGCCGCCGATGATGGCGAAATCGACGGTCCGATCGGTGTCGAGCGCGGGGCGCGCCGCGCGCGGCGGCAGGATCGCGTCCCACGCCGCCGGGCCGCGATGCGCGGGCAGTTGGCGTGCGCGGTAGGCGGTCAATCCACCGCCTCGTCCGCGTCATCGGCGAGATCGATCCAGATGGTTTTCAACTGGGTGTACTGGTCATGCGCATGCAGGCCGTTGTCGCGCCCGCCGAAACCTGACTGTTTGAACCCGCCGAAGGGGGTGGTGATGTCGCCCTCGCCGAAACTGTTGACCGTCACCGTGCCCGCGCGCAGGCCGCGCGCGCCGCGGATCGCGCGTTTGACATTGGCGGTGAAGAGCGCGGCGCAGAGGCCGTAGTCGGTATCGTTGGCGATGCCGATGGCTTCGTCGAAGCCCGAGACCTCGATCACGCTGAGCACGGGGCCGAAGATCTCCTCGCGGGCGAGGGCGACATCGTTGCCGGGCAGTTCTACCACCGTGGCCTCGACAAAGCCGTTCTCGGCCTTGCCGCCCAGAACGATGTTCTCGGCCTGGTCGAGATAGCCGCAGACCTTGTCGAAATGCGCCTTGGACACCAGCGCGCCCATGCGGGTTTCGGGATCGAGCGGATCGCCGAGGTTCCAGTGTTTCGCATGGTGGGCGATACGCTCGAGCAGGTCGGACTTGACCGATTTATGCACGATCAGCCGCGATGAAGCCGAACAGTTTTCACCCATGTTCCAGAACGCGCCGTTGACCACGTGCTGGGCGACGCGGTCGAGGTTCTCGGCGTCGTCCATGACGATGGCGGGGTTCTTGCCGCCCATTTCCAGCACGACTTCTTTGGCGTTCGATTCTGCAGAGTATTGCAGGAAGCGCTTGCCGGTGACGGTGGAGCCGGTGAAGGAGACCGCGTCGATATCCATGTGCCGGCCGATAGGTTCGCCCACCTCGGCACCGCCGCCGGGCAACACGTTCAGCACGCCGCGCGGCAGGCCGACCTCCATCGCCAGTTCGGCAAGGCGCAGGGCCGTGAGCGAGGTCTCCTGCGCGGGTTTCACGATCACCGAGCAGCCGGCGGCGAGCGCCGGGCCGATTTTCCACGCCAGCATGAGCAGCGGGAAGTTCCACGGCAGCACCAGGCCCACCACGCCGATGGGTTCGCGCACGACCATGGCGATGTGATCGTCGGAAGCAGGCGAGACCTGATCGTAGATCTTGTCGATCGCCTCGGCATGCCATTTCAGGCAGTGGATGGTTTCGGGCAGATCGACGGTTTCGCAATCAAAGATCGCTTTGCCGCTGTCGAGGCTTTCCATCACCGCCAGTTCACGGGCGTTTCGTGTCACCAGCTTGGCCAGCCGGATCAGCACGTCCTTGCGTTCGGACGGGTGCAGGCGCGACCAGCGGCCGTCGTCGAAGGCCTCGCGCGCCTTGGTAACGGCGAAATTCACGTCCTCGGGCCCGCAGGCGGCGATGTCGGCCAGTTTTTCGCCCGTGGCGGGATTGATGGATTCAAAGGTCTTGCCCGAGGCCGCGGGGCGAAAGGCGCCGTCGATGAAGGCGGCGGTGGGCAGGTCGAGCCCGGCGGCGATGGCCTTGTATTCGTCTTTTGTCAGCAGTCCCATGTCTCAGCCCTCTGCCCGGATGGTTGCAATTGTGGTTTTCAGCACGCGAACCACCTGTTCGAGTTCGCGCTTGTCGTCCTTGTTCAGTCCCTTGAGGGGCGCGCGCATGGCGCCGGCGGCGATGCCGTTCATGGTGACGCCGTGCTTGATCGTCTGGATGAACTTGCCGCCCTGTTCCAGCACGCGCATCAGCGGCATCATCGCCGACATGATGCGCCGGCCCTTGGCGAAATCGCCTTCCAGAACGCAGGCCTCGTAGAGCGCGACGTGTTCGTCAGGCAGGAAGTTCGACCCGCCGCAGACCCAGAAGGGCGCGCCCCAGGCGAAAAATTCGAGCGCCTGGTCATCCATGCCGCAGCCAAGCGCGATATGCGGGTAGTCGCGCGCCAGCATGTGCACGCGGTTGATATCGCCCGAGCTTTCCTTGATTCCGCAGAAATTGCGCGAGCGGCCGACCCGGTCGAGAAACTCCTCGCCCATCATGGTGCCGGTGCGATGGGGGTAGTTATAGAGCATCACCGGCAGATCCGCGGCCTTGTCGATGGCGAGCGCGTTCAAGGCGTTTTCGCGGTCGGTCGGCACGGCATAGGGCGGGCTGGCCAGCAGGATGGCATCGGCGCGCATTTCCTTCGCCCCGGTAGCCAACGCGATGGAATCGGCAGTGAGCATCGCTCCGGTGCCGATAACCAGCGGCAGGCGGCCCTTGATCCGGTCTTGGGTGAAGCGCGCGATCTCGAGCCGCTCGGCCACCGTCTGGGCATAGTTTTCGCCGGTTGAACCGCCGGAGATGAGCCCGTGCACGCCCCTGGAAATCAGGAATTCGATCACGTCGGCAAGCGCGTCCCAGTTGGTGCTGCCATCGTCGTGATAGGGGGTCACGACCGGGGTGTAGATCCCTTGGAATTCGAAGATCGGTGTCATGGCTGTCTTTCTCAGGCGGAGTTTTTCGGGAAGGTGCCCAAGGGCATGTCGAGCGGGGCGGGCATCACGAACATCTCGATCTGGTCGCGCGAGAGCTTCCAGTGTTCATCAGCGAGACGCGCGGCGGCGTCGGCATCGCGCGCTTCGATCGCGGCGATGATGGCATCGTGCTGGTCGCTGGCGGCGGTCAGGTTCCCGGCCATTTCGTTGTTCTGCGGGCGATAGAAGGTCATGCCGATGCGGGCATGATCGATCAGCAGGCGATAGAAGGAGGGCAGCAGGTAGACATTGCCTGCCATTTCGCCGGTGATTTCGTGAAAGCGGTTGTTGGCCAGCGCGCGCGCGGCGGCATCGCCGGTGCGCAGCGCGGTCCTGAACCTGTCCTGTGCCGTCCTGAGTTCCTCGATCTGCCGGGGCGATGCATTGAGCGCGGCAAGCCGCAGGATCGCGCCATAGATCATCGGCGCGGCGAGGAAGAAATCGCGCACCGTGGTGTGGGACATGCCGCTTACGCGGGCACCGCGGCCGGCGTGCAGTTCGAGATAGCCTTCGCCGGCAAGTTCGCGAAACACTTCGCGCAGGGGGGTGCGGGAGAGGCCGAAGCTGGTGCTGAGGTCTGCCTCGTCGAGATCGCTGCCGGGGTCCAGCGCGAGGGTGAGGATCGAGGTCTTGAGGTGATCGTAGAGCGCGGCTTTGCGGTTTTTCACGGTATCGGTCATGGCGCCCCCTGTGGTGTCGTGCGGAGTTTTCTGGCGTTCCGCGACTCGGTATTCGCATAAAATACAACTTGTATACAATAGAAATTCGTGCTGCATGACAGATGCGGCGCGAAACTACGCCGATTTTTGAGAGCAAAGCCCATGACGCAGACGCAGCATTATGCTTTCGCCCTGGTGGAAGATTTTTCGCACCTCGCGTTTTCCTGCGCGGTTGAACCGCTGAGGATTGCCAACCTGATCAGCGGAAAGGCGCTTTACCGTTGGTCGTTCCTGTCGGAGGACGGGCAGGGCGCGACAAGTTCGAACGGATCGGTGACGCTGGTGCATCAAGGGTTTTCCGACGTTCCGGATTGCGACCGTCTTTTCGTTCTGTCGGGGATCAACATGAACAGGCATATCACCCGGCCGCTGACCGCGATGCTGCGGCGAGAGAAGACCCATGGCCGGGCAATCGGGGCGTTGTGTTCAGGTGCCTGGGTGCTGGCCGAGCTGGGGTATCTCGACGGGATGAAGGCAGCGATCCACTGGGAATACCATGACAGCTTCATGGAGAAGTTTCCCGAGGTGAACCTGGTGCGCAACGTCTTCGTGGCCGATGAAACCCACCTGACCGCCTCGGGCGGGACAGCGACGGCGGACCTGATGCTGCACCTGATCGAACGCGAGCATGGGTATGACCTGTCGGTCGCGGTGGCCGACCAGATGGTCTACAGCGCGGTGCGCGAGGCGACGGCGGCGCAAAGGGTTTCGCTGCAATCGCGCAACGGGATGCGCAACAGCCATCTTGCGCGGGCGATCGAGAAGATGCGCGAGGCGATCGAGACGCCCCTGTCACCGTCGGTGATCGCGGCGGAGATCGGGATTTCGACCCGGCAGCTGGAGCGGCTGTTTGGCAAGTACCTGAATACCTCGCCCAAGAAATACTACATGGAAATGCGGCTGGAACGGGCGCGGCACCTGCTGGTTCAGACCGAACGGTCGGTGATCGACATCGCCTTTGCCTGCGGGTTCGAAAGCCCGGGGCATTTTTCCAGGGTCTACAAGGCGGCCTTTGGCATCACGCCGATGCAGCAGAAGGGCCGCCTGGGGTGAAATGGGGCGGCGCGGGTGCCGCGCGCCCCGGGAACTTCAGCGCAGATCGTCGGGCAGCAGCGCGTCGGGCATGTTCTGGTAGCAGACCGGCCGCAGGAAACGGCGGATCGCCAGCGTGCCCACCGAGGTGTGGCCGAAATTCGTGCTGGCCGGGTAGGGGCCGCCATGCACCATGGCATCGCAGACCTCGACCCCGGTGGGATAGCCATTGGCCAGAACCCGGCCTGCCTTGCGTTCGAGGATCGGCATCAGGCTTTGCCCGGCCTCGGTATCCGCGTCGTCGAGGTGCAGTGTGCAGGTGAGCTGCCCCTGCAGTGAACGGGCGATGGTGCGCATTTCCTCCATGTCCGCCACCCGGATGATGAGGCCGAGCGGGCCGAACACCTCTTCGCCGAGGGCTTCGTTGGCAAACCATTCGGCGCCGGTGGTGGCGAAGAGGTAGGGCGTGGCGTTGCGCATGTCGCACATCGAGGTCAGCACCTCCTGCACGCCCTTGGTACCGGCGACGCGATCACGGCCGGCACGGTAGGCGGCGGCGATGCCATCGGTCAGCATGGTCTGCGCGCCGATCGGTTCGAGCGCGCGGGTGGCGGCGTCGATGAAGGCGTCGGCATCGGGCCCGTCGATGACCACGGCGATGCCGGGATTGGTGCAGAACTGCCCCGCGCCCATGGTGAGCGACCCGGCCCAGCCTTCGGCCAGTTGCGCGCCCCGCGCTGCGAGTGCGGCTGGCAACAGGAACATCGGGTTGACGCTGCCAAGCTCGCCGAAGAAGGGGATGGGGGCTTCGCGTTGGGCACAGAGATCGAAGAGCGCCCGACCGCCCGCGAGCGAGCCGGTGAAGCCCACGGCATTGATCAGCGGGTGCTGGACAAGTGCCGTGCCGACATCACGCTTGCCGCCCTGAATGAGGCTGAAGACGCCGGGATGCACCCCGCATCTGGCGATGGCGGCATGGATCGCTTCGGCCACGATTTCGCTGGTGCCGGGATGGGCGGAATGACCCTTGACCACGACAGGACAGCCGGCGGCCAGCGCCGAGGCGGTATCGCCCCCGGCAGTGGAGAAGGCCAGCGGGAAGTTCGAGGCGCCAAACACGGCCACGGGGCCGAGCGGGCGCTGGACCATTTTCAGATCGGGCCGGGGCAGCGGCGCACGGTCGGGCACGGCCGCGTCATGGCGGCGATCGAGGTAATCGCCCTGCGCGATATGCTGGGCAAAGAGGCGCAGCTGTCCGGTGGTGCGGCCGCGTTCGCCTTCGAGACGGGCCTCGGGCAGGCCGGTTTCCTGCGTGCCGATCTCGGTGATTTCCGGCCCGCGGGCCTCGATCTCGTCGGCGATGGCGTCGAGGAATTCGGCCCTTGCTGCGCGGCTGGAATAGCCATAGCTCCAGAACGCTTCTTCTGCCGCCTTGCAGGCCTGATCGACAAGCGCGGGTGTGCCCACCGAAAACGCATGCGCCGGCCCGTGGGCGGGCTCGGAGGTGAATGTCGTTTCGCCAGCGATCCAATTGCCCGCGATCAGGTGTTTGCCGTGCGGGGTGAATTTCATTTCGTCGCGCATGTCGTGCTCCTGTGTGGTGTTCGGGATCGCGCCGGCTGGCCGGTACGCCTTTTGCAGCATTCATGATCGCAGCGCAGGCTGCAACTGCTGACGGCGCGTTGCAAGGTGCCCTCAGTTGATTTCGGGCTCTGGCACAGGCGCACCGAAATCGGTGCGCAGGAAGTCGAAATCGCAGCCCCTGTCGGCCTGTTCGACATGTTGCGAGAACATCCTGCCATAGCCGCGTTCATAGCGCGGGGCGGGTGGTGCCCATTTCGCGCGGCGGGCGGCAAGTTCCGCATCGGAGAGCAGGACGTTGAGGGTGCGGTTGGGGATGTCCATCTCGATGATATCGCCGGTTTCGATCAGCGCAAGCGGGCCACCGATGAAGGCCTCGGGGGCGACATGCAGGACACAGGCGCCATAGGAGGTGCCCGACATCCGCGCATCAGACAGGCGCATCATGTCGCGATGCCCCTGTTTCAAAAGCGCCTTGGGCATGGGGATCATGCCCCATTCGGGCATGCCCGGCCCACCCTGCGGCCCGGCATTGCGCAGCACGAGGACATGGTCGGGGGTCATCGGGTAATTTTCGTCGTTGATGATTTCCTTGAGCGCGGCATAGCTGTCGGCGACGATGGCAGGGCCCTTGTGTTTCTGGAACCGCGGGTCCATCGCTGCGGGTTTGATCACCGCGCCATCGGGGGCGAGGTTGCCCCTGAGCACGGCAAGGCTGCCCTCGTGATAGACCGGGTTCGAGAGCGGGCGGATCACGTCGTCGTTGTAGTTCACGGCACCCGCGATGTTGTCGCCCAGCGTGCGGCGGTTCACCGTGGTGGCCGACAGCTCCAGCATGTCGCCCAGTTCCATCATCAGCGCGGGCAGGCCGCCGGCATAGAAGAAATCCTCCATCAGGTATTGCTTGCCCGAGGGGCGGATATTGGCGAGCACGGGGGTGGTGTGGCCGATCTCGTCGAGATGATCGAGGGTTAGGCCGATCCCGGCGCGGCGGGCCATGGCGATGAGGTGGATGATCGCATTGGTCGAACAGCCCGTGGCCATGGCCACCGTCACCGCGTTGCGGGTGCTTTGCCAAGTCATGATCTGTGCGGGGGTCAGATCCTCCCAGACCATGTCGACGATGCGGCGGCCACAGGCGGCGGCCATGCGTTTGTGCCCGGCGTCGGGGGCCGGGATGGCCGAGGCGCCGGGCAGGGTGAGGCCCCAGGCTTCCGCGATGGACATCATCGTCGAGGCGGTGCCCATCGTCATACAGGTGCCATAGCTGCGCGCGATGCCGCCCTGCACGCCGTCCCACTCCTGCTTTGAAATCGTCCCGGCGCGGCGTTCGTCCCAGTATTTCCAGACATCGGTGCCGCTGCCGAGCGTCTGACCGGCATAGTTTCCGCGCAGCATGGCGCCGGCGGGCAGGAAGATGAAGGGCAGGCCCATGCTGACCGCGCCCATGATCAGCGCCGGGGTGGACTTATCACAGCCGCCCAGAAGCACGGCACCGTCGATCGGGTGGGCGCGCAGGGTTTCCTCGACCTCGAGCGCGCCCATGTTGCGATACAGCATCGAGGTGGGTTTGAGGAATTGTTCGCTGAACGAATGCACCGGCATTTCCACCGGCATGCCGCCGGCCTGAAGGACGCCGCGTTTCACATGTTCGGCCCGGTCGCGCAGGTGGTGGTGGCAGGGCGAGAGATCGGACCAGGTGTTGATGATCGCGATGACCGGCTTGCCCTCCCAATCGGCGCCATCGAGACCCATCTGCATGGCGCGCGAGCGATGGCCCATTGAACGCAGATCGTCAGGGGCGAACCAACGGGCGGAGCGGAGCTCTTCGGGGGTTTTAGGCATGGGGCCTCCTCGCGGGATGGTGAGACGTGGGGCATTTCTGCGTCATCATGCCACCGAAGGCGGGAATGCCCAAGGGCCAAGCCGAGCGGGTGACTTACCCCCGGGATTTGCGCAGGACGAGATCGGCGCAGGCCAGGTCCTGGGCGGCAATACCCAACGAGCGGTAGAGCGTGATCGCGTCGGGGCCGCTGCGCCCGGGATGCTGGCCCTGGTAGACTTCGCCGATTTCGGCGCGGATATGCTCGGTGCCCATGGCGCCGGTTTCCAGCGCGGTCATGATCTCGCGCGCCTGGGCAAGCGCGGAGGGTTTGTAATCGACGAAGAGCTGGGATTTGAGCACCAGCGCCTCGTCGATTTCCTGCAGCACCGGGATCGAGGCGCCGACGGCGTTCACATGCGTGCCAGGGTCGATCCAGTCGCCGTGAAGCACGAGGGTCGGCGACGAGGTGACGGTGCAGACGATATCGGCGACCTCGACGGCCGACTTCGCGTTTTCGGCAGCGATGAAGTTTTGGCGCGGGTGATGCGGCGCGACCTTCTCAATGAAAGCGGCCGCGCGCTGCGGGGTGCGCCCGGCAATGCGGATGTCCGTGATGGGGCGGACCCGGCAGAGCGCATCGATATGGGTTTCGGCCTGTTCGCCGGTTCCGATGATGGCGAGCGTGCGGGTCTTGGGGCGGGCAAGCGCACGGGTGGCGGCGGCGGTGGCGGCGGCGGTGCGGATCGCGGTGATCGCGTCGGCGTCGAGCGTTGCGATGGGCGCGCCGGTGTCGGGGTCAAACAGCACGACAACGCCGATATGCGAGGACAGGCCCCTGGCCGGATTGCCGGGAAAGAGGCTGAGCAGTTTCACGCCATAGACCGTGGGATCGCTCAGCGCGCCAGGCATAAGGCCCAGCTTGTTCGTACCGTCGATATCCATGAGCGAGCGCAGGGGCAGGTTGGCCTTGCCCTGCGAGACGGCGATCATCGTCTGCTCAACGGTTTCAATGGCCTCGGTCATGGGCAGGAGGCGGCGAACGTCATCGGCGGAGAGGTGGATCATCAGCAATTATGCCTTTTGCAGGAGACGTGCGGGCAAAAGGCTTGCAGGATCAAGCCCTTCGGCGAGGATGTCATCGGGTGCGGGCAGGTCCAGAACCTGGCTTGCGGCGAAACGCGACAGCGCGGGGGCGGACTGGATGCCATAACCGCCCTGGCCGGCGAGCCAGAAGAAACCGGGTGCAGTTGCGGAATAGCCCACGACCGGGCATTTGTCGGCCACGAAGCTGCGCAGGCCGGCCCATTTGTTTTCGATCCGCCGCACGCTGAGATCGAAGGCGGTTTCGATGCGGTCGACGCAGATCGCGATGTCGAGCTCCTCGGGCTGAGCGTCGCAGGGCGGGGAGGGGGTTTCATCGGCGGGCGAAATCAACAGGCGCCCGGCGTCGGGCTTAAGATAGAAGTCTTCCTCGATGTCGATGGTGATCGGGTAGGCATCGGGTTGCACGCCATCGGGGGCCGCGACCATCAGTGCGGTGCGGCGTTTGGGGGTGAGGCCGATGGGTTCTGCCCCGGCCATGTCGCCCAGTTCATTGGCCCAGGCTCCGGCGGTGTTGACAATGCGCCTGGCGGTGAATTCACCGCCCGGGGTTTCGATCCGCCAAAGTGCGCCGTCATGGGCGAGACCGGTGACAGGGCTGCGCAGGTGCATTTCGCCGCCCGCGGCCTTGAACATGCGCAGGTAACCCTGATGCAGGCCGGCGACATCGATGTCCTGTCCGTTCGTATCCAGCATCGCGGCAGTGGCATAGCCGGCGCGCACCAGCGGGTTGGCGGCGCGCAGGGCGGGTTCGTCGATTTCCGAGACGCTGGCAGCATCGCCCACTTCTGCCAGGAGCGCATCAAGCGCGGCGCGCTGGTCGGGGCGGGCGATCATCATGATCAGCCTGGGCGAAAACAGCGAGCTTTCGCAAAAGCCCGCGGGCGGGGCGCGGAAGAAACCCTCCGAGGCGCGGGTCAGTGCGCGGATCGGGGCAGGGCCATAGATCGGTGCGAAAACGGCGGCCGAACGGCCCGTGGTGTGATAACCAGGCTGCGCCTCCATTTCGAGGAGGGCAACAGAGCCTTGCAGCCCGGGATGGGCGGCCAGTTCGGCCGCAACGGACGCGCCGGCGATACCGCCGCCGATCACGGCTATTTCATAGTCTTGTCGGGTCATGGCTGCCTGTCCTGTCATGTCGCGATCCTACGGGTCCCTTGTGGCCGATCAGGGCCCGCGTTTCAAATGCTGTGGCGGGCGAGGGGCAGAAGCCCGAAAGCAGGTCGTCTCAGGGCAGCAATTCGAACCGTGTGACATCGACCATGCCGCGATCGGTGATCTTCAGTGCCGGAATCACCGGCAGGGCCAGAAAGGCAAGCTGCAGAAACGGTTCTTTCAGGGTGACGCCCAGTGAGCGGGCCGCAGAGCGCAACTCTTCGAGCCTGAGGCGGACCGTTTCGAAAGGCTCGAGGCTCATCAGTCCGGCGACGGGCAGCGCAAGCTCGGCCAGAACCGCGCCCTGCCGGGCGACGACGAAACCGCCCTCGATCTGCGAGAGCCTGTTCGCCGCAAGCGCCATGTCGTCGTAATCGATGCCGACGCAGGCGATGTTGTGGTGATCGTGGCAGACCGTCGAGGCAATCGCCCCGGCCTGTAGCCCGAAACCGCGAACGAAGCCGGTGGCGATGTTCCCGTTGATGCCGTGCCGTTCGATCACCGCGATGCGCGCCAGATCGCGTGCCGGATCGGGCTGTTTGTCGCCATCTACGATGGAAACGGTTTCGTGCAGGTGCTCGGTCAGGATCTTGCCTTCGAGAATGCCGATGACATCGGTGTGTTCGCGGTTCGCTGTTGTGCGGAAGCTGCGGGCGGTGACGTGCGGCGCCTTGACCGAATTGCGTCCCACCGGCGGGATGGTTCGGCGTGCATCAAAGGCGGCTGGGGTGATCTGAACACCGCCGGCGAAAACCGTCTCGACGGTGCAGGTTTCGACATCCGAGAGGGCCACGATATCGGCGCGCAGGCCGGGTGCGATCTGGCCGCGGTCCCGGAGCCCGAAGGCTTCGGCCGCCGAGAGCGACGCCGCGCGATAGGCGGCCAGCGGCGGCGTGCCGAGCCGGATCAGCTCGGCGATCATATGGTTCAGGTGGCCCTCTTCGCCGATATCGAGCGGATTGCGGTCGTCGGTGCAAAGGCACATGTAGGGGGCGGTGGTTTCCGTCAGTAGCGGCTGCAGCGCATGCAGGTCCTTCGAAACCGAGCCTTCGCGGATCAGCACCCGCATACCCTTTTGCAGCTTTTCGCGCGCTTCCTGCGCGGTCGTGGCTTCGTGCTCGGTCCGGATGCCGGCGGCGATATAGGCGTTGAGATCGCGACCCGTGAGAAGCGGGCAATGTCCGTCGATATGGCCGCCCTGGAAAAGCTGTAGCTTGGCCATCGCGGCGGGGTCGCGGTGGATCACGCCGGGGTAGTTCATGAACTCGGCCAGCCCGATGCCCGAGGGATGGCCCATGAGGTCGGCAAGGTCCGCGGCCTCGATCCGGGCACCGGCGGTTTCCATGTCGGTCGAGGGCACGCAGGAAGAAAGCTGAACCCGGATATCCATCAGCGTGTGCTGGCTGGCCTCCTGGAAATAGCGAATTCCCTCGGGGCCGATCACGTTGGCGATCTCGTGCGGGTCGCAGATGGCGGTGGTGATGCCCAGCGGCGCGACGCAGCGGTCGAACTCGAACGGCGTGACCAGGGAGCTTTCGATATGCAGGTGGGTGTCGATGAAGCCGGGCACCAGCGTCAGGCCGGTGACATCGACGATATGCCGGCCTTCATAAGTTGCACCGATGCCGACGATCGTACCGTCGCAGATGGCCACATCGCCGGCAATACGGCTGTCGGTGACGAGGTCCCAGACGGTGCCGCCCCGCAGGACAAGATCGGCCGGCTCATCGCCACGCCCCTGCGCGATACGCGTTTCCAGATCCGCCATGGCATGCCCTCGCCGCTCTTGTGCCCGGCCGCTGTTCGCATGGCGGCCGGGAGACGTGTGACCGACAGAAAAGCCGATATGGCAGGCGTGGTCCAGAGGTGGTGGATTATTCCGCCGCGATCGCGCGGTCGATGCCGGCCTCTTCTATGAAGGGTGACCACTGCAGATTGCCGTCATATCGCCAGGCAAACTGGCCGTCGCCATCCATCGCGATCAGATGCAGCCAGCGATTGTCGAACAGGTCCCGCACATCCGGATGCCGCCGGAGAATATCGCTCATCGCTTCGCGCGGCGCCTCGATGATGACCGCCAGGCGGAGGGGATCGTGCTGGAAGCCGTCGCCGTCATGCACGGATTGCCAGGGAAGGCCGGGCCGCAGCGCGCCACCATTACCCTCGAGCACGCCGATGCCACCGACGACATTGTGCAGGAGCTTGTTGCCGCCGCCGAAGAGACGTGGGGCCACGGTCGAGCCATAATATTGCAGGCTGATCCAGCTGGCGACAACGACCGGGGCGGTCATGATCAGTTCCAGCACGCCGAACCCCTCGTCGGCCTGCCAATCGTAGCTGTGCAGGAAGGCCTGTCCCGAAAGCGACGTTTCGGCGGTCCGATGGCGCGGCGCGGCGATGAAGGCGCGGCAACCGGCGAGGCCCCATTCCGGGCGCAGCTCGGCCCAGTCGGCCGCGCGCCGTGCGATATCGCCTTCGGATCGGGCGCGTGGCAGGCGCTGGGCGCGCTCGGCGCGGGCCAGCCGGCCGGTGGCGATGAGCCACTTGCGCAACTGGTCGATCTCCGCCTGCCACTGTCCGACCGCGATGTCGTGATCGAACAGCGTGACGGCGTCGGTGGTGGTGTTGTGCAACGCTGCGAGAAACAGGGTGTCGGCTGGGATGTCGATGCCATCCTGTGCCAGCCCCCGGCGCACCTGCGGGTCATTCAGAAGCCCCGCCAGAAGGCGCGCGTTGACATCGCCGGCATGGCCGCCGCACGCGCCGCACTGAAGCGCGCTTTCATGCGGGTTGTTGGTTACATCGGCACCGTGACCCGCAAGCAGGACGATACGCGCGAAGTTTCGCGTGAGTGACATGGCGCTGAGAATGGAGCGGGCCATGCCGACGCGTGTTTCCAGGTCGATTGCGGGATCGAGCCTTGGTGCGGGGTCGGGTTTCGTGCGGTGTTTGCCTCCAAGCGCATCGCGCAACAGTTTGCCGGCGTAGACAGGCCCCGTGGCCTCGACGAAGGCGAAGGACGACACTGCCGCCAGTTTGAACCGGCCCCATGCGCGGCGGGCGCGCGCCGCATAGCGGCGATCAAGATCGGCCTGCATGGGTTCGGCGGCGCAGGAGGTTACGCCGGTGGGCAGGAGGACCGGCCCACGCGACTCGATCTCGTCCGAGCCGGCGGCCTTGTGGGCGCTGGCGATACCGAAGAACCCGGCGAACCCGATGGTTTCGATCGCGGCGTCCTGGGTTTCGAGCGCGCGGCGGAACACCTCCGAGCGCACATCGATGCAGAATGCCGCCTGCAGGGCGGGGCGCCCGTTGACCCGGCGCGGTTCGCCTTGTCCGAGGGATTGAGCCAGCCGGCGTTGCTGCGCCCTTTCGGCCGCGTCCTGCAGGATCGCGTCGATGACCAGATCGCGGTTGGGTGTCACCGGTGCCGCGTGTTGGGCGACGATGTCGGCCCAGCGTGTGGCGATTCGGTCTTCGTATAGTCCGAACAGGGCTTCGTCGAAAACCATGCGGATCGCCAGAAGCTCGGTCACGGTGTTGTCCGACCCGCCGTTGAGTTCGGCCTGCCAGAGCAGGTGACGCGCATATTGTGCCCAGCCGCCCAACGTCACGAGCCAGCGGTGAAACGCGGTTCCGGCGGCCGGGGCCGTCAGTCCCAGGACCTCGGCTGCGCGGCCGATGGCCCGCCAATGCGAGCGGTTGGTCGCGGTGACAAAAGCGCCAAACCCTTTCAGGCCGTGGATTTCCGGTGTCAGGTCGCGCGAGGCGAAATCGCGCCAGGCGCTGAAGGTGCCGCCGGTGCGGTTGGACTGCCAAAGGGCCTGGCCCTGATCGAAATGGCTGGCCGCCCAGGCGCCGATGCGTTCCTCGATCAGGCCGGGCCAATCTATGCCCGAGACATCAGCGGCTAGGTCCGCCACCGTCGGCAGAGCTTCAACCGGGGTGCTCTCGCCCTGAAGCGCGGCCCTCAGATCGGCGAGTTCCGGACGACCGAACCGGCCTTCGGCAGAAGAAAGAGCTGCGCGCAGGTCCTCGTCAGTGATTTCGCCGGCATCGATCTTGGCGGCCCAGTGCGCGCGTTCAGGCATGATGCGCGTGCCGGCGACCCGCGCGTAACGGGCAGCGGTGACGGCCAAGGACTCGCCGGTCTGTCCAAGGAAGGGGTTCACCGCTACGTTGGACGCGAGCGGAAACAACGGCGGGATCGCCCCGGCGGCGGTGTTTGCTTCGGCCACGAGTTCGAGAAGGGCTGCAGGGTAGGTTTCGTGCTTCATGAACATGTCAGGTCTCCGGTTCAGGCGGTCTTGCGCCGCGACCAGCCATCAAGCAGGCGGTCGAAGACGGCGTTTGCGTAAAGTCCGTTCGACAGGTGCACCCGGATGCCGGCGGCGGCGGGGTGCGTGGCCCAGAGCGGGAAAGTGGCCTGTGCCACGGCGACGACCGCGAAACTGATCAGAGCCAGAATGACGAGCGCCCATTCCAGAGGTCCCGGTGCGGGTGTCGAAGGCAAGGTGCCGGCGGTAAGTTTCAGTGCCGCCATCTGCAGCAGGAAGTAGCTGACCGAGGTGACCGAGGCGTAGATCACGGTACGGCGGGTCAGCGCGCCGGGCGCGGCATCGGCCAGGCCCTGCGCCAGCAGGTAGGCGACGCCGAAGATCAGGATGACGCCGAGGGCGACGGCCTGCACGGATTTGCCGTCAAAGCCGAAAACCATGCCGATCAGGCTGTAGATCGCGATGCCGATGACGAAAGCGTGCAGCACGTTGCGCGCGCTTGGTACGGCGACGGGGCCGGGGCGGCGGATCGCGGCGATGTTCCGAACCGCTTCGCCAGCGCTGAGGAAGGCATGCGCCTTGTAGAGAGAATGCGCAACGATATGCAGCAGCGCCAGGGGAAAGAGCGCCAGGCCGCATTGCATGATCATGAAGGCCATCTGCGCTATGGTGGACCACGCCAGCGATGTCTTGACCGCTGGTTGCGTCAGCATCACCAACCCGGCGAAAAGCGCGGTGAACCCGCCCAGCATGACCAGAAGGGCCATCACGCCCGGGGCGGCCAGCATCACGTCGGCAAAGCGGATCAACAGGAAGCCACCGGAATTGATCACGCCTGCATGCAGTAGCGCCGAAACAGGTGTGGGGGCTTCCATCACCTCGGTCAGCCAGCCGTGGATCGGGAATTGAGCCGAGGCCAGGACGGCAGCGAGCGCAATCATAAACGCGGCCGTCATCGTGATGAGGTCAGGCCGGGCCGACGACAGAATTGCGGAGATGTCGGACGTGCCGTAGGCAAAAGCCAACAGAAGGACCGCAATGCCGAGCGCGGCTTCGCTTGTCCGTGCGACGAGAGCCTTTTTCCGGGCGGCGCGTCGGGCGGTGGTGCGCTCGGGGTAGAACAGCAGCAAGCGGTGCAGGGTGAGGCTGGTCATTGTCCACGCCGCGAGCAGCTGGGCGAGGTTGCCCGACATCACCAGAAACAGAACCGCGGCAAGGGTGGCCGACATCCAGCCGGTGAACGCGCCTTGCCGCGCCTCACCATCCATGTAGGTGGCCGCGTAGCGCATGACGATCCAGCCGATGAAGCTGACCAGTACCAGCATGGTCGCGCTGACCGCATCCAGCCGGACAGATATGCCGACCCCCAGGAAGCCGATCAGCGCAGAGGTGCCCGGCCCATTCAGGACAAGCAAGGCAGCCGACATCGCGGCGATGCCGAAGGCGGTGAGCGCCGCCCATTCGGAAAGACGCGGCACCCGTCCCGGGCGCAGGCCGGGGTGCCGGACCGCATAGAGGGCAGTGGCGAGCAGTATCAGCGGACTCAACAGCGGCAGGAAAAGGTAGCTCATGGTTCATGGTCCCGAATTGGAAGGGGCAGGGCCCGTTCCGTCCGGGGGTAAGGCAACCGGGAGATTAATAAAAATACATTGTTATTCACATATCGTTCAATTAAGTCGAATAATATGCCATTAAACTATCACCACTTGCGTTACTTCTGGGCCGTCGCCCATGACGGGAACCTGACGCGCACGGCGCAGCGACTGAACCTGTCGCAATCGGCATTGTCCGTGCAGATCAAGCAGTTGGAAGAACGCCTCGGGCATCCGCTGTTTGAACGCCGGGGGCGTCAATTGCACCTGACCGAAGCGGGGCGGATCGCGCTGGATCATGCCGACGCGATCTTTTCCACCGGTCAGGAACTGGTCGCGACGTTGCAGGAAACCGGTCGCACCAGAAAGGCGCTGCGCGTCGGGGCGCTTGCCACGCTGTCGCGCAATTTCCAGATCGGGTTCCTGCGGCCGATCCTCGCGCGGATGGATGTCGAGGTGATCCTGAGATCGGGCAGCCCGACAGAGCTTCTGGAGGGGTTGGCGACGCTCAACCTCGATCTTGTTCTTATGAACCGCGAAGCTCCGGACGACAGCCTGACCCCGTTTGAGACCCATCGCATTGCCGAGCAGGAAGTCAGCATCGTCGGGACGCCGACGCGGCTTGACCCGGATCGGCCGATCCGTGAGCTGCTTGGCGAACAACCATTTATCCTGCCGACCACGGACAGCTCCGTGCGCACGGCCTTCGATGCCATGGCCAGCCGCATGTCGGTGCGGCCGCAAGTGGCGGCGGAAGTGGACGACATGGCGATGATGCGGCTTCTGGCACGCGAGGATATCGGTCTCAGCCTCGTGGCGCCGATCGTCGTGCAGGACGAGCTGGCATCGGGGCGTTTGGTAGAAGCCCGGGAGCACCCGCGGATCACCGAGACCTTTTATGCCATTACCTTGCGGCGGAGATTTCCTAATCCGCTGGTGCAAGAGCTATTGACCACAAGCGCCAACCCGGGGAGCGCGGCGCGATGACGCGACCGGACCTCGAGGATTCCGGGTGGTTTTGCATCCCTGCGAGACAGCCGCCGCTTTGAGCCGTCAAGGGTATTTAACCCGATCATGTTGGTCGAAGACCAGACAGACCGCGCGAAACCGTATGGCCTTCTTTCCGCTGATGACGCACTTGCTCAGGGCTTCAAGACCAAGTGCGATACTCAGAGGGGGCATGCCTGCCTCCGGGACCGTTTTTCACGGTTGCTGCCCAAGCGCTATCCATCGTGACTATCGGGGGCTTTCGACTGGCGGCGCTGACAGGTATACGTGATTGCCGCCGAGCACCTGTTCGCGCAGGGGGCGGGGTGGCGGTCATCCTGTCCTGCTTCTACCAGATGCACTGCCGGCCCGGTGCAACAAGAAACGGCCGAGGAGATCGCTGAATGTCTTCGAATGCAGCTATTCGGGCCGCCCGACTGTCTGTTGCCCCGATGATGGACTGGACAGATCGGCATTGCCGGTACTTTCATCGACTGATCAGCCGCGATGCGCTTCTTTGTACCGAAATGGTGACAGCGCCGGCTCTGGTGCGGGGCGGAGCGTTGCATTTGCTTGATTTCTCGCCCGAGGAACACCCCGTGGCGCTTCAGCTTGGCGGATCGGATCCTGCCGAGCTGGCACAGGCCGCGCGGTTCGGACAGGACGCGGGTTATGACGAGATCAACCTGAACGTCGGCTGTCCCAGTGACAGGGTGCAATCGGGCACGTTCGGTGCGGTGTTGATGAAGGATCCGGGTCTGGTGGCGGAGTGCTGCGCCGCAATGCGCGCGGCGGTGGATGTGGAGGTGACGGTGAAATGCCGGATCGGGGTGGATGACCAGGACCCCGAAGAGGTGCTTCCCGAGTTCATTGCGCGTGTCGCCGCCACCGGGGTTGGGCGCTTCACCATCCATGCGCGCAAGGCCTGGCTGGAAGGGCTCTCTCCAAAGGAAAACAGGGATATCCCACCGCTCGACTATGACCTCGTGCGGCGCATGAAAGGGCTGTTCCCGGCGCTGCACCTGTCAATCAACGGCGGGGTAACCTCGCTCGATCAGGCCGAGGCATTCCTGGAAGCAGGGCTTGATGGTGTGATGATAGGGCGGGCTGCTTATCATCAGCCCTATGACATCCTGGGCCGGGCCGATGCGCGCTTGTTCGGCGGACAACCCGCCCCACAGCGCGAGGAGATCGCGCGGGACATGCTTCCCTATATCGAGACGCATCTTGCCGGGGGCGGGAAGCTGGCACAGGTCACACGGCACATGCTGGGCCTCTTTGCCGGGCAGCCGGGCGCGCGGATGTGGCGGCGGGTGCTGTCGGAGGGGGCGCATCGCGAAGGCGCCGGGCCCGAACTGATCGAAGCGGCACTGGCGCATGTCGCAGAGGCGCGCGGCGCGGCTTGATCGTGGCCTTCCGCTTGGCTGCCAGCCGGTGTAAGCCGAGGGTGCGGGCGAAGTGAGGGACAGACATGCCGGACATGACACTGCTGGTTGCCATGGTTGCCATGGTCGCCGTGATCGGGGCGTTTGCCGGGGTTCTGGCCGGGCTGTTGGGCGTTGGCGGGGGTATTGTGCTGGTGCCTGCGTTTTACTATGCATTTCAGACGCTTGGATATGACGGGCCGCAGCTGATGCAGGTGTGTCTGGCCACATCGCTGGCCACGATCGTGATTACCTCGGTGCGTTCGGTTCTGAGCCACAACAAAAAGGGTGCGGTGGACTGGGAGATCCTGAAAGGCTGGGCCCCGGGCATTGCCGCCGGGGCGGTTCTGGGCATGTTGACGGCGGCCAGCCTGCGCTCGTCCACGCTTCAGGCGTTGTTTGGCATCCTTGGAATCCTCGTCGGCGCATATCTGGGGTTGGGTCGCAGCCACTGGCGATTGGGCGAAGCGATGCCCAAGGGATTGAAAAGAATTGTGATTTCCCCAGTTGTCGGGTTTCTTTCCGTGCTGATGGGGATTGGCGGAGGCAGCTTTGGCGTTCCGCTCATGACGCTTTACGGAACCCCCATTCACCGGGCGGTGGCCACGGCGGCCGGATTTGGCGTGATTATCGCGGTGCCGTCGGTCATCGGATTCCTGTTCATGCCGGTCCAAGACCCGCCGCCGTTTTCAGTTGGCGCCGTGAATTTCGTGGCATTTCCGCTGGTTATCGCGATGACGCTGATCACGGCCCCGATCGGGGTGCGTTTGGCGCACGCGACGGATGCAGCGCGGTTGAAGCGAATCTTCGCGATTTTCGTGACGATCGTGGCCCTGAACATGCTGCGCAAGGCAATGGGATGGTAGCGGACCTGCTGGAGCGGGGATACGCGCTTTTTCCGCACGATTCGGCCCTGGCGGCCTGGGTGCGGGCCGTGCGGCCGGCTGCGCAGGCGGCAATCGAGGATGAAGAGCTTCGGGCCAAGTGGTTGGTGTGCAAGGGAACCTGGTTCGTAGGCGTTGACGCGTTGGCCAATGATGCGAGCGGATCGGTAGATGGTTCGGGGCCGCTGACGGGGGCGGCGATCGAGGTGGCGCAGGGACTGTTCGGGTCCCTGGCCCTGCATCCGGCGCAGTTGTCTGTGGTTTGGCCGGGATACCCGCAACCACGCGATGGTGAAAGCGAGGCGGCCTTTCGATTCCGGCTGAAGAGGGACGCGGCGCACCTTGATGGGATAAAGGCGCAAGGCCCTGAAAGGAAACGCTTTATCGACGAGTTGCATGCCTGGATCCTGGGTGTGCCGTTGAACGAAACCGCAGCGGGGGCAAGCCCCATGGTGATTTGGGACGGCAGCCACGAGGTGATGCGGCGCGGGTTGCTCGGGGCGCTGGAGGAGGTGCCCGAATCGCGCTGGCACGAGGTCGACCTGACTGCCGCCTATCAAGCGGCACGGCGCGAAGTTTTCGAGACTTGTCAAAGGGTTGAGCTGCATGCCCGGCCTGGTGAAGCGTATCTTCTTCACAGGCTGTGCCTACATGGCGTGGCGCCTTGGCGGGCGGGGGCGGATGAGGCGGGGCGCGTGGTGGCGTATTTCCGGCCGGAACTGCCGGGCGGCGTGGGAAAATGGCTGCGCGCGCCGTAGATACTTCCTGATTGTTGCAGGGGCAGGGCCAATCACGTTCCGCGGGTGAAATTGAGTTCCGGACAAGCAACAAAAGACGGCAATAAAGCGTTGATTTTATGTCGAAAATGTGGCGTTTTCAGCTCCGGTCAACACACTGGGGAGACCACGTTGTTTGAGTTGCTGACGCTGTTGGGGCTGGCTGGGATCGGATCCGTTTTCGGGTCTGACCTGGATGATTCGACGAGATCGCAGACCAGAGCCGCGTCGGGTGGGGCGAGTGACGTGTCCGACCAGGAGTTGACCGATGAGTCGCAGGAGGTCGATACGCGGATCCCGGATCTGCTGAACACGACCGATGCGGGCCTTGCCGGCGCCACGGGGGCGGCGCCGGACATCGCCGGGGGCGCTGAAAGCCCGGACCCGTTCGACGCGGGGGTCTGGGCCGACGCAGCGCATCCGGCGCAGGTGGCCGGCTTCGTCAGTGGCGAGGATTCATTGGTTCTGATCACGCCCGAGACCTATGCGGGCGCGGGCGGGGTCAGCGTGGACGTCACGGACACGGGCGAAAGCGAAATCCGCCTCGATGGGATCCGGCTGGCCGTTGTGGGGGCCGTGCCGGGCAGTGCCATCGTGGCCGAGGACGTGTCGGTCGTGGCGATGGAAATGGATGCCGCGGCCGCTGCCTGACGCAGTTTTGTGAGGTAATGGTTAACGCCCGTGAGGGCGGATGGGTACCGGGGGGTGACATACGTGCACCCCCCGGCTGACATCCGGCTGCCGGCAAAACCGGGCGCGTTGTGCCCCGGCCAATCGTTGACACAACGCGCGGTGCCAGTGGTTTTCAAGTGGTTTTCAAAAGGTGAAGAGGGCGGGCGCTTAGCGCTTGAGCCGGGCCGCGCGCCCGCCGCGGCGTTTGCGCAGTTGCGCGCCGCGCGCAGGCAATTCATCCATCACCGCGCGGCGTTCCTCGGGGGTCATGCGTGACCAGCGGGTGATCTCGTCGATCGAACGCAGGCAACCCGTGCAGATCCGCGCTTCGGAATGGACGACGCAGACCTTGATACAAGGGCTTTCGATCTCGTCGCGTTTCCAGACGTCATCGTGTTTCATGTCTCACCCGATATGCCTTAGGCGGTCCAGCAGTCCCTGCAGGATATAGGAGGCCGCGACGTGGTCGATCACCTCGGCGCGACGTTTTCGTGTCGTATCCGCCTCAAGCAGGGCCCTTTCGGCGGCGACGGTGGAGAGCCGTTCATCCCAGAAGGTGATCGGCAGCTCGGTCAGCCGCGCGAGGTTGCGGGCAAAGGCGCGGGTCGACTGGCAGCGCGGGCCTTCGGTGCCGTCCATGTTGCGCGGCAGGCCCAGCACGATGCCCGAGATGTCGCGCGCGGCGAGGATGGCAATGAGCGCCTCGGCATCGGCGGTGAATTTCTTGCGCCGGATGGTTTCGAGCGGCGTCGCGACCGAGCGCATGCCGTCGGAGACGGCGACACCGATGGTGCGATCGCCGAGATCGAGCCCGGCCAGCGCCCGCATCGGCGGCAGGGCGGCGGCGAAATCCTCGATCTCGTCGAAGATCATTCGGTGAGTCCCGCGCGCCGGGCGGCCGCGTCGAGCGTGGCGCGCGCGGTGGTATTTTCGCCATGCGCGGCGAGCGCCGCGTCATAGGCCGCCTGCGCCGCGTCACGATCGCCCAGGATCGCCTGCGAGGTGATGAGCCGTGCCCATTCCTGCGCGCTGCCGCCGTCGGCAGTCAGGCGCTCGGAGAGCTGGGCGACCATGCCGCGGATCATTTCCTGGCGGTCTTCGGCGCTCATTTCCTCGGCGTTCTGCATGTCTTCGGCGGTGGGGCCGGGCAGTTCGGCCGCCGGGGCGGGCGATTGCAGCAGGCCCGCCTGCACTGCGCCGCCGCGCACGATGGCGAGCATCTGCGGCTTGTCGGCAAAGATGCGTTGCGCTTCGTCCCAGATCGCCTGGGCGCGGTCGGTCTGGCCCAGCACACCAAGCGCGCCAATCAGGCGGGCCCATTCCTGGGGCGTGCCGCCTTCGTTGGCGAGCTTGTCGTTGAGACGCTCGACCATGCCGCGGATCATGTCCTGGCGTTCTTCCGGCGTCATTTCGGCGGCGTTCTGCATGTCTTCGGCGCTGGGGCCGGGCAGGGCGGCGGGGGGCGTATAGTTCTTGATCCCGGCAAGCCAGGCGATTTCCTCGATCTGGCTGCGGATCGCGGGCACCCAGGGTGCGGTTTCCGGGCCTTCCTTCAGGAGGGCATCCCACAGGCGGAAGGCCATGTCGGGGCGATCAACCTGCCGGGCAAGATGGCCAAGGTAATAGCGGGCAATCGGGTTGCCGGGCTGTTTTTCCAGCGCGGTGCGCAGGGCGGTTTCGGCCTCGGGCGAGACATAGCCCTGGGCGGCGGTGATCATCAGGTCGGCCTGAAGCACGTAATCATCGGCGGTGACGGTATCGCCCTTGAGCGCGATCACCTTTTCCTGCGCCTGCCAGGCGGCGGTGTAGTTGCCAAGTGCGGCTTCGTTGCGGGCCAGAAGCATCTGGCCCTGGAGATCGTCGGGCCGCTGGGCGACGGTTTCGCGCAGTTTCGCCATCAGGTCGGCAAATTCGGCGCTGGGGGCGGGGCCGGCGGGCGCGGCGGGAAGCTGGGCCACGAAATCGGCCTGAGAGGCACGGGTGGTGCGCAGTTCCTCGGAGGCCTCGATCCGCGTGGCGCGGGGCAGATCGCGCATGCCGGGCGCGCCCAGCTGCGGGTAGATCGCCAAGGTGCCGCCGACGAGGGCGACGGCGATGATCCCGATCAGGGCGTAGGTTGCGCCGCGGGGCTGATCGGCGCCGGCCTGGGCCTTTTGCAGCTGGGCATCGGCGGCCAGCACCCGGCGGCCGACCTCGGCGCGGATGCGCTCGGCATCGGCTTCGGAGAGCACGCCACGGGCGAGATCGCGGTCGACCTCGGTGAGCTGGTCGCGATAGACGCGCAGATCGTAGGCGGCAGGATGTTCCTCGTCGCGCTTGGCGCGCAGAAGCGTCATCGCGAGGATGACGGCGACGAAGATGGCCAGCGCGGCGGCGGTGATCCAGAAAACCATGAACGAGCCCCGGTTAATGCTTAGTCTCGCCTGCATGTAATGTGGGCGGCGGCCGGGTGAAAGGGTAAATGCCCAATCCGCCGCCCGATGTCGCATTCGGCGTGAATTGTGACGGATAGAAACGTGGGGAAATCCGCGCCGCGCGGCACTAGGGTGGCGCATGACATGCCCAAGGGGAATCGGGACGCATGAGACGCTATTCAGCCTTTGCCGTTGCACGTGAAGCCGCCCGTTATCACACGGGGTGGGAGCGCGCGTGGCGGTCGCCGGAGCCGAAGAAGAAATACGACGTGATCATCGTGGGCGCGGGTGGCCACGGTCTGGCCACGGCGTTTTACCTCGGAAAAAACTTCGGCATCACCAATGTGGCGATCCTGGAAAAGGGCTGGCTGGGTGGTGGCAATACCGGGCGGAACACGACGATCATCCGCTCGAACTATCTGCAGGATCCGTCGGCGGCGATCTATGAAAAGGCGCGCTCGCTTTACGAGACGATGTCTCAGGACCTGAACTATAACGTGATGTTTTCGCCGCGCGGCGTGCTGATGCTGGCGCAGACCGAGCACGAGGTGCGCGGCTATCAGCGCACGGCGCATGCCAACATGCTGCAAGGGGTCGAGACCGAGTTTGTTTCGCCGCAGCGGGTGAAGGAACTGGTGCCGATCATCTCGCTTTCTGGGCCGCGTTACCCGGTGCTGGGCGGGCTGTGGCAGGCGCGCGGTGGTACCGGGCGGCATGACGCGGTCGCCTGGGGCTATGCGCGGGCGTGCTCGGACATGGGGATGGACATCATCCAGCAATGCGAAGTGACCGCGGTGCGCAAGGAGGGTGGCAAGGTTGTCGGCGTCGACACCACCAAGGGCGCGATCGATTGCGACAAGCTGGGCATCGTGGTGGCGGGGCATTCGGGGGTTCTGGCCGAGATGGCGGGCTTCCGGCTGCCGATTGAATCGGTGGCGCTGCAGGCGCTGGTCTCCGAGCCCATCAAACCCTGCATGGACATCGTGGTGATGGCCAACACCGTGCACGGCTACATGAGCCAGTCGGACAAGGGCGAGATGGTGATCGGCGGCGGCGCGGACGGGTATAACAACTATACCCAGCGGGGCAGCTTCCATCACATCGAGGAGACGGTGCGCGCGCTCATCGAGACCTTCCCGATGATTTCGCGGCTGAAGATGCTGCGGCAATGGGGCGGGATTGTGGACATGACCGGGGACCGCTCGCCGATCCTCAGCAAGACGCCGGTGGAGAACGTGTTCATCAACTGCGGCTGGGGCACCGGGGGCTTCAAGGCCATTCCGGGCTCGGGCTGGGGCATGGCCGAGCTGATGGCCAAGGGGCAGTCATCGCTGACCGAGGAGTTCGGGCTGAACCGGTTCCGCGAGGGGCGGTTCGTGGACGAAAGCGTGGCCGCGGGGGTGGCGCATTGATGGCTGTGAGCATGACAACGCGCGACGGCTTGGCGCAACGCAACATGATCGAGGGAGCACTGGCATGCTGATCCTTGAATGCCCCTATTGCGGGGTCAAAGGCGAAGAGACGGAATTCCACGGCGGGGGCGAGGCGCATCTGAAGCGGTTTGGGCCGGGATCGTCGGAGGAAGACTTCGAGGGTTACCTGTTTCACCGGGAGAACCCCAAGGGCGTGCACCTGGAGCGCTGGCGGCATGTGAATGGCTGCGGCAAGTGGTTTCACGTGGCGCGCGATACCGCGACGCTGGAGGTGTTCGGCAGCTACAGCGCGCAGGTGACCGAGCCGCCGCAAGAGATCAAGGATGCGATTTCGGCCAAGCGGCCGGGTTGGAGCTGGAGGGAGTTCGCATGAGCACGCGTCTGGCACAGGGCGGGCGGCGCATCGACCGCCGCAAATCCGTCGAGTTCCGCTTCAACGGCAAGCGGCTGAAAGGCTATGAGGGCGATACGCTGGCCTCGGCGCTGTTGGCCAATGACCAGATGATGGTGGGGCGCAGCTTCAAGTATCACCGCCCGCGCGGCATTGTGGCGAGCGGGGCGGAAGAGCCCAATGCGCTGTTCAACACCGGCGAGGGCGCGACCTTCGAGCCGAACCAGCGCGCGACGACGACCGAGATTTTCGCCGGGCTGGAGGCGAAGAGCCAGAACCACTGGCCGAGCCTGGAGTTCGACATCGGCGCGGTCAACGCGAAGCTGAGCCGGTTCCTGCCGGCGGGGTTCTACTACAAGACCTTCATGTTCCCGCGCTTTGCCTGGAAGCATCTTTACGAGCCGTTTATCCGCCAATCGGCCGGTCTGGGCCGCGCGCCCGAGGCCGAGGACCGCGATGGCGACACCTATGAGCATTTCTATGGCTTCTTCGATGTCGTGGTGATCGGCGGCGGCGTCGCGGGCCTGCAGGCGGCGAAGGCCGCGGGTGAGGCCGGCGCCAAGGTGCTGGTGATGGAACAGACCGCCCAGTGGGGCGGACGCGCCGCGGTGGATGGCGGCGAAGTCGATGGCGCGCCGGTGGCCGATTATATAGCCGCGACCGTCGCGGCGCTGGAGGCGATGGAAAACGTCACCCTGCGCAGGCGGATGATGGGCGCGGGCGTCTACGATCACGGCTACCTGCTGGCCTATGAGCGGTTGCGCGATCATTGCCCGGACGAGGCCGGACCGCGCCACCGGCTGTGGCGCATTCGTGCGGGGCGGATCGTGACGGCGACCGGCGCGATCGAACGGCCGCTGAGCTTTGCCGGCAACGACATTCCCGGCGTGATGCTGGCCAGCGCGGTGCGCGATTACATCGTTGATTACGGCGTCAGCCCCGGTGACCGCGTGGTCGTGGTGACCAACAACGACGATGCCTATCGCACCGCCATCGCAGTGAAAGAGGCGGGCCTGTCGGTGCCGGTGATCGTCGATGCCCGGGTGGGCGGCGGCGGGGCGCTGGCCGATCAGGCGCGCGCGCTGGGCATCCGGGTGGAGACCGGCAAGGGCATCGCCAAGGTGCATGGGACCAAGCGCGTCGAGGGCGTGGCGATCTGTGCCCAGGCGGGCGAAGGCGCGGTGCTTGACGAAGTGGGCTGTGACGTGGTTGCCATGTCGGGCGGCTGGTCGCCGGTGGTGCACCTGTGGTCGCATTGCGGTGGCAAGCTGAATTGGGACGAGGCGCAGGCCTGTTTCCGCCCCGACGGCAACCGCCCGCCGACCGACCAGGACGGCGAAGGCTTTGTTCTTCCGGCAGGGGCGGCGAATGGTGAGCTGGGCCTGGGCGCCGGGCTGACCGATGCCGATGCCGCCGGCAAGCGCGCGGCGGACGAGACCGGGCACAAGCCGGGCCGGGGCAAGGCGCCGGTGGCTGCCGATGTCGACGAAGCTGCGCTGGAGCCGGTATGGCTGATGCCGCAGGGGGCGGGTGCCAAGCTGCGGATGAAGGCCTGGCTGGATTACCAGAACGACGTGAAGGTGAGCGATGTGCAGCTCGCGGCGCGCGAAGGCTATGAATCGGTTGAGCACACCAAGCGCTATACCACGCTGGGCATGGCGACCGACCAGGGGAAACTGAGTAATATCAACGGGCTGGCGATCCTTTCCGATGCGCTGGGGCAACCCATCCCGCAGACCGGCACGACCACGTTCCGCCCGCCTTACACGCCGATTTCGATGGGCGCGATCGCGGGCGAGGCACGCGCCGAGATTTTCCAGCCGCTGCGGCGGACGCCGATGCATGACTGGCACGAGGCCAACGGCGCCCATTGGGAGCCGGTCGGCCAGTGGCGGCGGCCCTATTGCTATCCGAAGACGGGCGAGAGCCACGCGGCCGCCGTGGCGCGCGAGGTGATGGCGACACGCGAGAGCCTCGGGCTGCTCGATGCCTCGACCCTGGGCAAGCTGATCGTGAAGGGCCCGGATGCGGGCCGGTTCCTCGACATGCTTTACACCAACATGATGAGCACGCTGAAACCAGGCAAATGCCGTTACGGGCTGATGTGTTCGGAAAACGGGTTCCTGATCGACGATGGCGTGGTGGCGCGTTTGGACGACGATACATTCCTGTGCCACACCACCACCGGCGGGGCCGAGCGCATCCATGCGCATATGGAAGAGTGGCTGCAGACCGAGTGGTGGGACTGGAAAGTCTATGTTGCCAACGTGACCGAGCAATACGCCCAGATTGCCGTGGTGGGCCCGAACGCGCGGAAAGTGCTGGAGAAGCTGAGCGAGGACGACCTGAGCGCCGAGGGCTTCCCCTTCATGGCGTGGAAGGATGTGACGCTTAACCGCATCAAGACGCGAGTTTACCGTATTTCATTCTCGGGTGAGTTGAGTTACGAAATTTCCGTGCCTGCCAGCGAGGGTCGCGCCCTTTGGAATATGTTGCTGGAGGCGGGGGATGAGTATGGCGCGACTCCTTACGGCACCGAGGCGCTGCACGTGATGCGCGCCGAGAAGGGCTTTATCATGATCGGGGACGAGACCGACGGCACGGTCATCCCGCAGGATCTGGGCCTGCACTGGGCAATTTCCAAGAAGAAAGAGGATTTCCTGGGCAAGCGGGCGCAGGAGCGCAGCCACATGACCGATCCCAAGCGGTGGAAGCTGGTGGGGCTGGAGACGGTCGATGGTTCGGTTATCCCCGATGGCGCCTATGCGGTGGCGGACGGCACGAATGCCAACGGTCAGCGCAACGTGCAGGGGCGGGTGACCTCGACCTATTTCAGCCCGACGCTGGGGCGGGGCATTGCCATGGGACTGGTGCTGAACGGGCCGGACCGGATGGGCGAGGTGATTTCCTTCCCCGGTACTGACGGCAAGACCTATGACGCGAAGATCGTGGACCCGGTTTTCTATGACAAGGACGGGGAGAAGCAGAATGTCTGAGACCCTGAGCGCATTGAAGGGCGCCCGGTTTGCCGGGATCGCCGTGGTGACCGAGGCGGGCCTGCGCGGCATGATCACGGTGCGGGGCGATTTGGCCGACACCGACGTGAAGAACGCCGTGACCGGCGTGGCAGGCGTGGACATGCCGGGCCAGCGCGAGATCAACACGGTGGGCGAGCGCGGGATCGCGTGGATGTCGCCGGATGAACTGCTGGTGATGGTGCCGCATGGCGAGGCCGAGCAGGCGGTGGAGACGATGAACGCGGCGTTGACGGGCGCGCATGCGCTGGTGGTGAACGTTTCGGACGCGCGCGCGGTCTTTGATGTCACCGGTCCGCACGCGCGTGAGGTGCTGGGCAAGCTGATGCCGGTGGATTTCAGCGCGGTGGGTTTTGGCCCCGGCATGATCCGCCGAAGCCGCATGGCGCAGGTACCGGCGGCGGTGTGGATGACGGGCGAAGACGCGTTCCGCGTGGTCTGCTTCCGCTCGGTTGCGCAATACGTGTTCGACCTGCTCAAGGCCGCCGCGGCGGAGGGCAGCGAGGTCGGGCTTTACGCCTGATCGCAGTCTTTGCCGGTGATTGGTGACACCCGGACATGCGCGGCGAGGATGGCAACCGCCCGACTGGCGCAGTGCGATGACACGCAGCGAGGCCGGGCGCTCGGACCGTATGTGACCGGCGCTTCTGTGTTTTGCGCAGGGGATACCATCGGCAGGCCAACGAAACGGATGCTGTGATCGGCGCGAGCCGGGGCGGCGGGATTTGCCCGCTTTGAGCCATCTGGCGCTGTGATCCATGTCAATGCGGTGGTGGATGTCATCGGGAAAGATGGCGGCCCGGATCCACGCGGCTGGCCCGGCAGGGAACCAGCCGGCTTCATTTTCCTGGGTTAGACATATGAAGACGCATTTTCTGAAAATTCTGTTGATCGGGCTGCTGTCGTCGGTGCGGGTTTTCGCAGATGACGCGGCGCCGGACCTGCCTTTGCCGGTGGCCGTGATCGCAGGCAACCTGACGGCGGTCGAGCAACATATCGCGGCGGGGACAGATCTGAACCAGCGCGATGATTTCGGTTCGACGCCGCTGATCATCGCCGCGGTTTTCGATCGGCCAAAGGTGGCGGCGGTATTGCTGGCCGGGGGTGCAGATGCGGCATTGCGCGATGCGCAAGGGTCGACCCCCTTGCACATCGCGGCCTTTCTAGGACGAACCGAGGTTGTTCGGAGCCTGCTTGATGCCGGTGTGGACCGATATGCGCGCAGCGCGAACGGCGCGATGGCCTTTGACTACGCGGCGGCGCCTCTGCCCGAAGAGAAACCGGTTTTCGACGTGCTGCGCGCCCAGCTTGCCCCGATCGGGTTTCGCCTGGACGATGCCGAGGTCGCGGCCGCAAAGCCGGTGATCGCCGGGTTGCTGCGCCCATCGCGCGACGACCTGGAGGGGGTGACATTTACCCCTGTCGAACGCGACGGCTTCCCCGTGTCGACGCCCGAGGCCGAGGGGCTGGACCCGGCGCTGGTGGCCGAGATGTACCGCGAGGCCGAGGCGCTGCCGCGGCTGTTCAGCATTCTTGTCGTCAAGAATGGCAAGCTGGTGGCCGAGAAGTATTTCAACGACGGCGGGATCGACACGCCGTCGCTGATACAGTCTGTGGTGAAGTCCTATTATTCCGCCTTTGTCGGGGCCGCCCATGAACGTGGGTGCCTGCCCGATCTTGACTGGGCGGCGGTAGATTTCTTTCCGGAATTCGCCGGACAGATCACCGATCCGCGCACATTCGAGATCACGATCCGGCACTTGCTGCAGATGCGCAGCGGTCTTCCGTGGGAGGAGAGCGATCCGGCTTTGTGGGACAAGCTGATTACCGAGAACAACCTGAACCTACTGGTGGACTTTCCGCTGGTGAACGACCCGGGCGCGGCGTTCAACTATTCCAACATGTCGACGCGGTTGCTGGGCGTGATCGTCGCGCGGGCCTGTGACGTCGATTTGCGCGCCTTTGCCGAGGCAGCGGTAATCGAGCCGATTGGCGGAACGCTGGGCGATTGGGCCCGCGATCCGCAAGGCGAATATCATCCGGTTCTCGAGACGACCGCGCGCACCAACGCCAGGTTCGGGATGCTGTACCTGGAGGGCGGTGCCGCGCGCGGCCGCCGGGTGCTATCGGACGCGTGGATCGCGGCCTCGCTTGCCAACTATTCCGAGGATGCCTGGGTGACGCAGGAGCGGCTGAGCCATGCCGGCCGCTACTTCCGCGATCTTGGGTATGGCTATCAGTGGTGGCAGGCGAGCGTGGGTGACCGCCGGGTGAATTTTGCCTGGGGTCATGGCGGCCAGCTGATCGCGCTGATCGAAGATCTGGACATGGTGCTGGTCGTCACTGCCTATCCGGCCTGGCTTGAACATGATGGCGAGAACTGGCGCCACGAGCGCGCGCATCTGAATCTGGCGGGCAAGTTCATCTCACTTTTGCCATAGGGGAAACCCGGCAGTTGCGGGTTTCCTATTGTTTTCGTCGGGAAATTGCCGCGCGCCCCTTGACCTTGGCCGCGCTTGGCCCCCATGTGTAGGGCAATGACTTGAACGCGAACAACGAGGGGGGCTTACCCATGGCTTTCGAACTTCCTGATCTTCCCTATGCGCATGACGCGCTGGCCGACAAGGGCATGTCGAAGGAGACGCTGGAATATCACCACGACCTTCACCACAAGGCCTATGTCGACAACGGCAACAAGCTGATCGCGGGTACCGAGTGGGAAAACAAATCCCTCGAAGAGATCATCGTGGGCACCTATGACAAGGGCGCCGTGGCGCAGAATGGCATTTTCAACAACATCAGCCAGCTGTGGAACCACAACCAGTTCTGGGAGATGATGGGCCCTGGCGCGAGCCCGATGCCCGGCGAGCTGGAAAAGGCGCTGACCGAGGCGTTCGGTTCGGTCGAAAAGTTCAAGGAAGAGTTCAGCGCGGCGGGCGCGGGCCAGTTCGGCTCGGGCTGGTGCTGGCTGGTGCAGAATTCCGACGGGTCGCTGGCCGTGACCAAGACGGAAAACGGCGTGAACCCGCTCTGCTTTGGCCAGACCGCGCTTCTGGGCTGTGACGTGTGGGAGCATTCCTACTACATCGATTTCCGCAACAAGCGCCCGGCCTACCTGACCAACTTCCTGGACAACCTGGTGAACTGGGAAAACGTCGCCAGCCGTATGAAATAAGCTCCGTTGCGGGCTGAAAACGGACGCGGCCGCCCGGTGGGACGGCCGTTTTCGTTTCTGCGCGGCGCAGCGGGCGGCTCAGCCGATCTCGAGCACGATTTTTCCGATATAGCCCTTTTCGCCAAAAGCCGCCTGAGCCTCCGCGATTTGCCGAAGTGGATAGGTTGCGGCCACGAGCGGCGCGATCTCACCCCGTTCGATCCGGCGGACCAGGGCCGCGAACACCCCCGGATCAAGCACCGTGCAGCCGAAAAGGCTGAGATCCTTGAGATAGAGGGTGCGCACGTCGAGCGTGACGTGAGGCCCGGCGATGGCCCCGGCGACAGAATAGCGGCCGCCGGGGCGCAGCACGTCGAGCAGGGTTGGCCAGGTCGGCCCGGCGACCAGGTCGATGACGACATCGACGCTGTCGGGGCCCAGGGCCTGCACGAGATCGGCGCCGCGATCGACGGTTTTGTCGGCGCCGAGCGCGACGAGCGAAGGTGCCTTCGACGGGTGCGTGACGGCGAACACCCGGGCGCCACGGGCCCGTGCCAGCTGTAGCGCGGCCGAACCGACGCCGCCCGACGCGCCGGTGACCAGCACCGTGTCACCTGGCCCGACGTCGGCCCGGGTGAGCATGTTTTCAGCGGTCGAGTAGGAGCAGGGAAACGAGGCGAGCTGAACATCGGTGAGATCGCTTGCGATGCGATGGGCGTGGCGCGATGCAACGCGGGTATACTGGGCAAAGCCGCCATCGCATTCGGACCCGAGATACCAGGGCCGTTCGAGCCGTTGCCCATCGGCTTCGACAAGGCAGGGTTCGATCAGGATACGCTCGCCGATGCGAGCCGGATCGACGCCATCCCCCACGGCCACGATGGTGCCGCACACATCGGCGCCCTGGATGCGCGGGAAGGTCATCGGCGCGCCCGACCAGGTGGCATCGCCAGCCTCGGCATCGCCCTTGGAATACCAGGCCAGCCGGGTATTGATATCGGTATTGTTGACCGCGGCAGCGTGCACCCTGACAACAACGTCGCCTTTGCCCGCCCGCGGGATCGGAAGATCATCGCGCCAGCTGAGCATGTCCGGACCGCCGTGGCCGGTCAGGACGACGCCCGACATCGTGGTTCCGGTGTGCATGACGCCCCCCTGTGTGTGCCCGCGAAACGCTGACGGTGAAGCCGGCGCCTGTCAACCCGGGGGCGGGTTGACTTCGCGCGCGGCCGTGGCCCAAGTGGCGATGTCGACCGCAGGGCGTGACCCAGGCCCCGCGCGACATGCAGACGGCCCCAAACCCGAGGGAGACAGCGGTGAGCGAAGCGGGAAAAGGTGTTGCGGCAATGGTGGCGGCGGCCCTGCTGTGGGGGCTGGCGCCGCTATATTACAAGCTTCTGGTGCATATTGATGCGGTCGAGATCCTGGCGCATCGCACGGTGTGGTCGTTCTTGCTGTTTGCGCTTTTGCTGCTGGTGCAGGGGCGGCTGGGGCAGCTGCCCGCGGCGATGAACAGTGCGCGCGCGCTGGGGGTGATCGTGCTGGCGGCGGTGATGATTTCCACCAACTGGCTGCTCTTCATCCTGTCGGTGCAGTGGGGGATGACCACGCAGGCGGCGCTGGGATATTACATCTTCCCGCTGGTGGCGGTGATGCTGGGCTGGGTCGTGCTGGGCGAATGGCTGTCGCGGGCGCAGTGGAGCGCGGTGATGCTGGCGGCGCTGGGCGTGGGCGTTCTGACCTACGGGTTGGGCGTGGCGCCTTGGGTGTCGCTGGTGCTGGCGTTCAGCTTTGGCCTTTACGGCCTTGTCAAGAAACGGCTTTCGGTGGGGCCGACGGTGTCAGTTACCGCCGAAGTGGCGGTGCTGGCGCCGGTGGGGCTGGCCTGGCTGATGTGGCTGGAGACGCGGGGGGCGGGGGTGTTCGGCGAAGACATGCTGGACAGTTTCCTGCTGGTCTTTTCCGGTGTTCTGACGGCGACGCCGCTGATCCTCTTCTCCTATGCCGCGCGGCGGGTGAGCCTGTCGACGATCGGGCTGTTGCAATACATCAACCCGACCGGGCAGTTCCTGTGCGCGGTGGTGATTTTCGGCGAGCCGTTCAGCGGCTGGCACATGGCCGCCTTCGGCTGCATCTGGGTGGCGCTGGCGCTTTATTCGGTGTCGGCAGTGTCGCGAGAAAGGGCATCACGCAGGGTGGCGATGGCCGCGGCCGGGCCGTCGACCACGGTGATGAATTCGCGTAGCGAGGCATCGGCGAAGCCCTGAGCGATGACGTGGTCGACAAGGCCGGTCAGCGGATCCCAGTAGCCGTTGGTGTTCACCAGCAGGATCGGCTTGGCGTGCAGGCCGAGCTGTGCCCAGGTGAGGACCTCGAAGAACTCATCGAGCGATCCCGCGCCGCCGGGCAGCACGACGATGGCGTCGGAATTCATGAACATCACCTTCTTGCGCTCGTGCATGTTCTCGGTCACGACGAAGCGGGTGAGATCGCGTTTGCCAACCTCGAGCTGCATCAGGTGGGTGGGGATTACGCCGAACGTATCGCCGCCGGCCGCCTGTGCGGCGCGTGCCACCGCGCCCATGATCCCGACATCGCCAGCGCCGTAGACGAGCCGCCAGCCTTCGCCGGCCAGCGCGGTGCCGAATGTGGTGGCGTCGTCCATGTAGGCGGGCTGGGCGCCGGGGCGGGAGCCGCAATAGACGCAGATCGAAGGCTGTGGCGTGAATGTAGACATGTGGATGTATTCCCGATGGCGCGACAGAAGGTGTTTTGACCCGTGTTAGCCTTGTTGTTAAAGAGGCTCAACCGCGCATGCTGCCTAGGCGCGGAGGGGAAGGACGAACATGAGCAAACTGGCTGGTTTGACGGGCGTACAGGGCCTGACACTGGCGGGAGTCGCGGCGGTGGTGATCGCCGGGGCAGGGGCCTATTTTGCCGGCGTCTTCACGCCGGAACCGGTTGAGGAGCCGCAGCCTGTGGCGGTGGTGCCCGAGGCGGCGCCCAGTCAGCAGAGCGCGGCGGTGACGCCCGCGCCAGAGCCGGAGCCCGTGCCAGAGCCCGCGCCGGAGCCCGCCACCGAGGCGGATGCGCCACGCCGCCCCGCATTCGACCTTGTCCGGGTCGAGCCGGATGGCAGCACGATGGTGGCCGGGCGCGGGGAGCCCGGGGCAGAGATCGTGATCGAGCTGGATGGCGAAGAACTGGCCCGGGTGACGACGGGATCGGATGGCAATTTCGCAAGTTTCCTTCAGCTTCCCCCGGCCGAGATGGCCCGGGTGATGCGGCTGGTAATGCCTGTGGAGGGGGCCGAGCCGCTGACATCGGCGGAAGAGGCGATCCTGGCGCCGGTGCGGGTGGCGGTGGCCGAGGCTGTGACCGCCGAGGAACCGACGGCGGGCGAGAGTGAGCCTGCGGCAGCGGAGACCACGGCCCAGGAGGGGGCTGCAGAGGAACCCAAGGTTGAGATGGCCGCGTCGGAAACTCCGTCCGAACCCAAGGCTCCGACGGCCCCCGTGGCGCAATCGCAAACCGTTGTCATGATGACCAGCCAGGAAGGCGTGCGGGTGGTGCAACCGCCCGCGCCGCGCGAGGCCGCGCCGGAGGTGATGAGCGCCGTGGCAGTGGACACGATTTCCTATTCCGACGAGGGCGAGGTGCAGATCGCGGGACGCGGGCAGGGCAGCCGCTTTGTGCGGGTCTACCTGGACAACACGCCGATCACCACGTCGCGGATTGCCGAGGACGGCAACTGGCGCACCGATCTGCCGGACGTGGATACCGGTGTTTATACCCTGCGGGTGGACGAGATCGACGAAGAGGGCGCAGTGGTGAGCCGGGTCGAGACGCCGTTCAAGCGCGAGGATCAGCAGGTGGTGGCCGAGGCGGGCGAGGTGACGGCGATCACCGTGCAGCCGGGCAACACGCTCTGGGCCATCGCGCGCGAGAGATATGGCGAGGGCACGCTTTACGTGCGGCTGTTTGAGGCCAACAAGGACCGCATCCGCAACCCTGACCTGATCTATCCGGGCCAGGTGTTCGACATTCCGCAAGACTGATCTGCCCGTCAGGCGACGGGACGTCATGCAAGCGCCATACTGGCGCGGGCGCGGCGCTGTGACATACTGGGCCGACCAGCAAAGGGAGGCCGGGCATGCAGCGCATTCTTGTCGATCAATCCGATATTACACTTGTGGCGGCCGACGACGCCCCGGTGCCGGACCTGCAGGAGGGTGAGGCGCGGTTGCGGCTGGAGAGTTTCGCGCTGACCGCGAACAACGTGACCTATGCGGCCACGGGCCACGTGATCGGTTACTGGAAGTTCTTTCCCAGCGGGATCGACGGGCAGGGCATCGTGCCGGTCTGGGGCGTGGCGCGGGTGAGTGAGAGCCGCTCGGACGCGCTGGAGGAAGGCGCGCGGCTCTACGGCTTCTATCCCATGGCCGAGGAACTGGTGATCCGGCCCGAGGCCGAGGCGCCGGGCGTGGTGGTGGATGCCGCGGCGCACCGGGCCGACCTGCCGGCTGTCTACAACCGCTACACGATGGTGCGCGAGGGGGCGGCGCGCGACGATCACATGCGCGCGCTGTTGCAGCCGCTTCTGGCCACGTCCTACCTGCTCTTTGACTGGCTGGTCGACAACGGGATGTTCGGGGCAAGCCAGATCATCATCGGCAGCGCATCATCGAAGACCGGCCTGGGGCTGTGCAAGTTCCTGGCCGAACCGGAAGGGCGCGACTGGACCATTGTCGGGCTGACCGGGGCGGGTAATCGCGCCTTTGTCGAAGCGCTGGGTGCCTGTGACCATGTGCTGAGCTATGAAGAGATCGACCGGATCGCGCAGGTGCCATCGGTTTACGTGGACATGGCGGGCCATGCCGGGGTGAAGGCGGCGCTGCACCGGCACCTGGGTGACGCGCTGAAACACTCGGCGGCGGTGGGCACAAGCCACTGGGACAAGTTCGCGCCGCCCAAGGACCTGCCGGGGCCGAAGCCGCAGTTCTTTTTCGCGCCCGCGCAGATTGCCAAGCGGCGCGAGGAATGGGGCCCCGGGGTGATCGAAGCGCGTATCACCGAAGGCTGGAAACGCATCGCGGCGGATGCCGAGGCTTGGCTGGACCTGCGGGTGCACCAGGGACTGGCGGCGGCGCCGGATGTCTATCGCGCCTTGGCCGAGGGGCGGGCCGATCCGCGTGACGGGCATGTCTTTGAGCTGTGACGAGGAAACGTAACGGCGCAGGCACTGGCAATCCCCGGCGAAGCGGCCTATTTCTGGGGCCTTGAGTTCGAAGGGATCCGCCGATGCGCCGTGGCCGCCGCGTTTACACCAATGCCAACCTGAACAACGACCAGATCTCGGGGATGCGCACGATCCGCCGGGTGGCGCCCTATTTGTGGCCGAAAGAGCATGCGTGGGTGAAGCGGCGGGTGGTGCTGGCGATGATGGCGCTGGTGGCGTCGAAGCTGGTCGCCGTGTTCACGCCGATCCTGTACAAATACGCGGTCGACAGCCTGAGCGATGCGGGTGCGTCCGACCTGATGCTGGGGGCGGTGGGGCTGACGCTGGCCTATGGCATGGCGCGGCTGATGGCCAACGGGTTCCAGCAGCTGCGCGATGCGATCTTTGCCGCCGTGGGCCAGCGGGCGCTGCGGGCGCTGGCGCTGGAGACGTTCGAGCATATTCACAGGCTGTCGATGCGCTATCACATCACGCGCAAGACGGGGGGCCTTAGCCGGATCATCGAGCGTGGTGTGAAGGGCGTAGAGTTCCTGCTGCGCTTCCTGCTGTTTTCGATCGGGCCGCTGGTGCTGGAATTGCTGATGATCGCGGGGATCCTGTTTTTCCTGTTCGACGCCTGGTATCTGGCCGTGGTGGCGGTGACCATCGCGCTTTATGTCTGGTTCACCTTCAAGGTGACGGAATGGCGGGTGAAGCTGCGCCGCGAGATGAACGACCAGGACACCGATGCCAACCAGAAGGCGATCGACAGCCTGCTGAATTTCGAAACCGTCAAGTATTTCGGCGCCGAGGCGCGCGAGGCCGCGCGCTATGACAGCGCGATGGCGGCCTATGCGCGCGCGGCCCTGAAAACCGCCTATTCGCTGGCCTTCCTGAATTTCGGCCAGGCGTTTCTGATCACCGGCGGATTGGTCGGGGTGATGGTGATGGCGGCCATCGGCGTGCAGAACGGGCACCTGACGGTGGGCGATTTCGTGATGGTCAACGCCTACATGATCCAGATCACCATGCCGCTGAATTTCCTGGGCACGGTTTACCGCGAAATCCGCCAGGCGCTGGTGGACATGGGCGAGATGTTCGACCTGCTGGAGCAGCCGCCCGAGGTGGCCGACAAGCCCGGCGCGCCCGCGCTGAAGGTCGGGGGCGGCACCGTGCGGCTGGAGGATGTGCGGTTCGGCTATGAGCCCGAGCGGCCGATCCTGAAGGGCGTGAGCCTGGAGGTGCCGGCGGGTCAGAGCGTGGCCATCGTGGGCCCGTCGGGTAGCGGCAAGTCGACCATCGGGCGGCTCTTGTTCCGGTTCTACGACGTGCAGGGCGGCGCGCTGACCATCGACGGGCAGGACGTGCGCGACGTGACCCAGCAGAGCCTGCATGACGCGATTGGCGTGGTGCCGCAGGATACGGTGCTGTTCAACGACACGATCCGCTACAACATCGCCTATGGCCGCGACGGGGCCAGCGAAGAGGAGATCGTGGCGGCGGCAAAGGCGGCGCAGATCCACGACTTCATCCAGAGCCTGCCGCAGGGCTATGACACGGCCGTGGGCGAGCGGGGGCTGAAACTCTCGGGCGGGGAAAAGCAGCGCGTGGGCATTGCCCGGACGCTGTTGAAGAACCCGCCGATCCTGCTTCTCGATGAGGCGACGAGCGCGCTGGATACCGAGACCGAGCAGGAGATCCAGGGCGCGCTGAAACGTGCGGGCGAAGGGCGCACGGTGATCACCATCGCCCACCGGCTGAGCACGATCGCCGATGCCGACCGGATCATTGTGCTGGAAGCCGGCGAGATCGTGGAGGAAGGTAGCCACGAGGACCTGCTGGCGCGGCAGGGCCGCTACTGGAGCCTGTGGCAGCGCCAGGCGGCGGAGCGCGAAGAGGCGGCGTGACGGGCAAGAAGCGCGGGTAAAGCGCGAGGCAGACATTTCTGACAGGAGGGTTGCGTGCCTCCGGTCGTTTGGTCGGATCGTCACCGCGCCCTGGACGGCTGGATCAGGTCCTTCCCGAATACACCTGGATCGCGATGGCGAGGACATAGATGCAAAGAAGCGCGAGGCTTTCGAAGCCGATGCTTCCGGGTCCCTTCTTCTCTCGGAAGATGAGCCCCAGCATGAGGATCGCCGTCATCAGCATCCCCGTCGCCAGCCAGAAGAGATCCTGCGAGCCCACCGCATGGTATATCGACCCGCCGCGATAGCCGACATCTGAGATCGTGAGAAAGAGCGTGTCGAAAGTGTTGCCGCCGATGATCCCGCCAACGGCGAGCTGAAGCGCGCCCCGCCTTACGGCGGCGATGGTCGTGACGAGTTCGGGCAGGGAGGTGATAACGGCGGTGACGAGCGCGCCGACGAGCGAGGCCGAGAGCCCTAACCTGTCGACAAGCTGTGCGCCAACCTGACTGATGACCCAGCCCGCCGAGCCGAGAAACACCATGAGCAGCATAAACCCAAAGATGAGCCGGCGCGCCGGATTGCCCGGCGTGTCGCCATCCTCGGGTTCATCGGCGCGGGTCTCATCGGTCTCGACGGGCTGCCACATCGGCTTTTCGCGCAGGCGTGCCGTTGCGATGACGCCGTAGGCATAGACGATGGGCAGCACGAAAGACGCCGGGTGGACGCCCCAGATCGCGATTTCCGGAGCGGTGAAGGCCGCCGCCGGGATCACGAGAAGCAAGAGAAGCACGCCGCACTGGAAAACGTTCGCAAGCTCTGCCGCCGCGTGTTCGAGATTGGCGCGGCGATATACGATGTCGGCGATGGCGAGGAATGCTGTCTGTGCAGCGATACCGCCTATTCCGTTCGAGAAGGCGAGCGAAGCGCGCCCGTCAAGTGCCGCCGTGAATGACACGACGGTGCCCGAGAACGAAGTCGCAGCGCCAAGAAGCACGCCCCCCACCACCGCCTCGCCGAGGCCCGTGCGGTCGGCGATCCGATCCGCGAGTCCGGTCATGCGGAGGCCAACAAGCAGAATGACCAGCGCCGCGGAACTGCCAATCAACAGTAGGACAGGAAGGGAAAGGTCGTCGAACATGCTCCCAGAACGCCACCTTCGGGCGTCCGTTGCAAATCATTTCGCAACCATCACCGTGCAGGTGGCGGATAGAACATGCCGGGGATCCACCGTAATAGCCGGGCAATGGCGAGCGGCATGGCCGACGGTGGTGGAAGGCTGCGGTCCTCGTGCCCGGTGTGGAATTGGCAGCAGCGGCTGTCGCGTCGCAGGAAATCGAAGTGGCTGAACGACAACGCCTTCGCAGGCCGTGAATTGAATGACCGCGTCGTCCGCGTCACAGCCCTGCCGGTTGGTCAGGCCGCAACCAGAGCGCAGCCTTCGACAGTGATGCGGTGCATTTCGCGGCGGTATCCCTGGTAGTCGTTGATCGCCTTGTGCCAGGTGGCGCGGTTGTCCCACATGGTCACATCACCAGGCTGCCAGCGCACGCGGGCCTGGAATTCTGGTTTCTGGCAATGCTCGTAGATCGCGCCGAGGATGTGGCGGGACTCGATGGGCGAGAGGCCCTCGATCCGCGTGGTGAACTGGGGATTGACGAAGAGCGACTTGCGCCCCGAAAGCGGGTGGCGGATGACGACCGGGTGCAGCACGTCCTGCGTGGCCAGGTGCGCGTTGCCGATGCGGCCGGTCCTGGCGCTGTCGGTGTCGGCCACGTCGGCGCCGAAGACGTGGCGTGAACTGTGCCAGGCGTGGAGGCCTTCGAGCATGCGTTTGAACGGTTCGGACAGCGCATCATAGGCGGCGGTGGTCGAGGCGAAGATCGTATCGCCGCCATGGGGCGGGATGTCGATAGCGTGAAGGATGGACCCGGTTGCCGGTTCGGTGTCATAGGCATGATCGGTGTGCCATTCCTCGCCCACGGCGCCGGTCTGGTCGGCCTCTTTCACCACCAGCGAGATCTCGGGGTGGCTGTTGAGCGGTGCAAAGAAACGGTTGATGTTGATGGCGCCGAAGCGGCGGGCGAAGGCCAGGTGATCCTCGGGGGTGATGGTCTGGCCACGCAGGGTGATGACCGAATGATCGACAAAGGCCTGGCGGATGTCATCGAACTGGTTCGGATCGCGGATATCCGCGCCGAAGATCTCGGCGCCGAAAAGGCCTGTGAGGCGTTTGATGTCCATGGTTGTCCCCCCGCTGGTCAGGCGGCCTGAAGCGGCACGCCTTCGATCGTGATCCGGTGCATCATGCGGGCGTGGCCGTGATAGTCGTTGATCGCCTTGTGCAGCGTGGCGCGGTTGTCCCAGATGGTGATGTCGCCGGGGCTCCATCCCAGCCTAAGCTGGAATTCGGGTTGCTGGCAATGGGCGTAGAGAAAGCCAAGGAGCGCGTCGGATTCGGCCCGGCTGAACCCGTCGATATGCGTGGTGAAGCGCGGGTTGATGAAGAGCGTTCTGCGCCCGGTGAGCGGGTGGCGGATGACCACCGGGTGGAGCGCGTCCTGGGTGGCGGCCTCGGCATTGCCGGTGCGGCCCGAGCGCTGGGTTTCGCTGTCGCTTTTCGACGCGCCGAAGGCGTGGCGCGAGCTGTGCCAGGCGTTGAGGCCCGAGAGCATGTGTTTGAAGCGTTCGGAAAGCGCGTCATAGGCCGCGCCCATCGAGATGAAGACGGTGTCGCCGCCCACCGGCGGCAGATTGACCGCGTGGAGGATTGAGGCGGCGGCGGGGGCGGTATCGTAGGTGTGTTCGGCGTGCCAGATCTCGCCGATCGCCTCGCGCTGGTCGGGGGCTTTCTGGATCATGGCGATCTCGGGATGGTCGGGCAGGGCGGCGACGAACCGGTTGATGTTGATGTCGCCGAAGCGGCGGGCGAACGCCACAAGGCTGGCGGGATCGGCGCGTTGCGCGCGTAGTGCGATGACCGAGTGATCGGCGAAAGCTCGGTGGATGTCCTCGACCTGTGCCGGATCGGTGATGTCGGCGCCGGTGATCTCGGCGCCGAAGACGCCGGTGATTTGTCTGATCTGCATGGTTGCCCCCCATTTGCCGGCCCGGTCCGGGGCCGGGTAAAGGGGGTAGAGCAGATTGCGGCATTTCGCAATCGGAGGTTTAGTCGCGCCGGGACGGGCAAGCGGGATTATTCCGCCGCGCGCACCGTGTCATCGCCCTTGGGCTTTTCCTTGGTATCGTCGCTTTCGGCTGCATCGTCGGCGACATCGTCATCGGCCACGGGCGGCATGTCTTCGGTCGTGGTCTCGGTCCCGGCGTTTTCGTCTTCGCCTTCGGGGGCGGGCAGCTTGCCCAGGCGGGCGAAGACGCCTTTCACGTCTTCCGGCCCGGGTTCGGCGGTGCCGTCATGTGATTCCTCGAAATCGGCGAGGGCTTCGTCGAAATCCTCGGGCCAGAGCAATTCGGGCGCCTTGTAGCGGCGGGCAGCGCGGCGCAGGGCGAAATCCTGCGCAGCCGCCGAGGCGCGGCCGAGGCTGAGCGCCTTCAACCCGCGTGCGATCCAGCCGGCATAGGTCGAGAGCCAGACCCGAAGTGCCAGCATCGACGGCGTGAACACCAGCGTGAGCAGCGTGGCGACGCCCAGGCCGAAGACCACGGCGGTGGCCAGCTGTTTCCACCAAAGCGAGGTGGGGCTGTCGATCGAGTAGCCGCCATTCCAGAAGTCGAGCGACAGGCCGAACATCATCGGCGTGAGACCGGCCATGGTGGTGATCGTGGTCAGGAAGACGGGGCGGATGCGATCTTCGGCGGTGCGGATGATCGCCTCGATCCGGGGCATGTAGCCGGCGTAATCCTGGTAGGTGTCGATCAGAACGATGTTGTTGTTCACGACGATGCCTGCGAGGGCCACGATACCGACGCCGGTCATGATGACCGAAAAGCTCTGATCCATGACCAGCATACCGATCAGAACGCCGGTGGTGGACAGCACCACGGCAAGCAGCACCAGGACCGAGTTGTAGAAGCTGTTGAACTGCGCCAGCAGGATGATGAACATCAGCGCCAGCGCGCCGGCAAAGGCCGACATGAGGAAGGACTGGCTTTCTTTCTGGTCGTCCTGGTCGCCGGTCCATTCCCATTCCACCCCAGCGGGGAAGGGCGCGGTTTCGAGCCATTCGGTGAGCGTGGCGATACGTTCGTTGTCGTTGACGGGGACCAGGTTGTAATCGCTGCCAAGCAAATCGTCGATGGTTTGATCTTCGGCCGGGGTGACGATCGCGGGGCGATCATCGCCATCGGTGTCGGTCATGGTGACGGCCGAGGCGGGGACGGGTTTGGCAGGGTCAAGGAACTGCGCGGTGCCGAGTGTCGCGCCGCCGGTTGTCGCCTCGATCCGGAAGAACCCCTTTTTCACGCCCGCCTTGACGTCGAAATAGCGGGTCTGGTCGGTGCGGTTGATCTCGGCCAGCTTGGCGACGGGTTTGCGGGTGATGAAGTTCGACAGCGGCACGAGGCCGTCCTGGGTGCGCACCTTGAGCGTGTCGAGGGTGGAAAGCACGCGGTCGTTTTCCGGCAGGCGGACGCGGATCTCGATTTCCTCGTCCGAGCTTTCGACGCGCATGGTATCGAGCAGGATGCCGCGGGTGACGAGCTGAACCATGCCGCCGACGGTGGCAACGTCGGCGCCAAAGCGGCCGGCCTTTTCGACATCGACGTCGATCTGCCAGTCGATGCCGGGCAGGGGCAGCGTATCTTCGATCAGTTCCAGCGCCGGGGTTTCATCGAAGCGGGCGCGGGCGATTTCGGTGGCTGCGAGCAGGTTTTCCCAGTTGTCGCCCTTGAGCCGCAGGTGCACGGGCTTGGCCGAGGCGGGGCCACGGGCCTGGGCCAGGATTTCGACCTTGATGCCGGGGATCTGTTCAAGCTGGCGGGTGAGGTCGGCGATCACCACGTCGCCGTCAAGCTGGGCCAGTGTGATGTCGTCATGGGTGGCGGCATAGGCGGGGCGCGCCTCCCACGGGATGGTTTCGAGCTGGACCTGGCCGATCGTGTCCTTTGGGGGCTGGGCGCCGCCGGTGTTGTTGTTCAAGCCACCTTCGCCGGCGAAGGCAAAGGCGTTTTCGACGCCGGGATGCGCGAGGACGACCTGTTCGGCCTGGCGCACCAGCGCGTCCTTCTGCTGGATCGAGAGGTTGCCGCGGGCGCGGACATAGACGATGGCCTGTTCCGGTTCGCTGTCGACGAAGAAATCCACGCCATTGTTGTGTTCGCCGTAATAGGAAAAGACATTGGCGACGAGGAAGATGACCGCGCCGATGGTGACGAGCGGCATGATCGGGTTGCCGGCGATCAGCCTGGTGAACCAGCCGAAGAGCGTGCGGTGGCGGCGGCCGGCCACGGGCGGTTTGCGGCGGATGATCTTGGCTGCCGAGACGGTGATCGAGCTGGCCACGGCGCCGGCCAGGAAAATCGCGATGCCCGGCACATAGGCCATGAAACCCGAGAACGGAGAAGGCCCGCCGGTGAGCGGGCGGAAGAGGTAATCGGGGTTCAGCACCTGCATGGCGCCGAAGAAGATCATGTAGAGCGAGGGCGGCACGAGCAGGGCACGCACGACCCAGGGCGTGCGGCGGCGCAGCCAGTCCGAGGAGCGGGTGAACTTGCGGCTGACGCGGCCGGTGACGCCGCCCATCACCGGCAGGTAGATGAGCGCCACGATCAACGAGGCCGAAAGCACGAAGATCAGCGTGACCGGCAGCATGCCCATGAACTGCCCCGGCACGCCGGGCCAGAACAGCATGGGAAGAAAGGCGCAGAGCGTGGTGGCGGTGGAGCTGACCACGGGCCAGAACATCCGCTTGGCGGCCTCGACATAGGCGTGCATCGGGCCGGTGCCGTCCTGGATCCGCTTGTCGGCATATTCCACCACGACGATGGCGCCGTCGACCAGCATGCCGACGGCGAGGATCAGGCCGAACATCACGATGTTCGAGACCGCCACGTCCATCACCGCCAGAAGCGCGAAACACAGCAGGAACGACGTGGGAATGGCAAAGCCTACCAGCAATGCCGGGCGAACGCCGAGCGCGCCCAGAACCACGATCATGACCAATGCGATGGCGGTCAGCACCGAGCCTTCGAGCTGGCTGATCATCGAGCCCACGACGCGGGACTGATCGTTCGATGTGCCCACGGTGACCGCCGAGCGCAACTCGGGTGGCCAGTTTTCGGCCGCTTTGGCCACCGTGGCTTTCACCTCGACGGCCATGTCGAGAAGGTTGAAGCCCTTGCGTTTGACCACCTGCAGGGCGACGGTGTTTTCGCCGTTGAAGCGCGCCGTCGAGGCGCGATCCTCGAAGGTGAGGCGGATATCTGCCAGATCGCCCAGGGTGATCACCCTGTCGCCATTGGTCTTGACCGGCAGCGAATAGACATCCTGCGGTTCGTCGAAGCTGGACGGGATCTTGACCGAGAAGGCGCCGGTTTCGGTTTCGACTTCGCCCGCCGCGATCAGCTGGTTGTTGTTCTGCACCACGCGGATCAGTTCGCCCGCGGTGACATTGTAGGATTCGAGCTTGAGCGGGTCGATCACCACCTCGAGCATCTCGTCGCGGTTGCCGGCGATGCCGGCTTCGAGCACGGCATCGAGGCTTTCGAGCCGGTCCTGCAGATCCTTGGCGATGCGGTTCATCGTGCGTTCCGGCACCGCGCCGGTGAGATTGACGATCAGGACCGGGAATTCGGAAAAGTTGATCTCGTTGATCGAATATTTCTCGTAACCTTCGGGGAATTTGCCCTCGGCCGTGTTCATCGCCTCGCGGACATCCGCCATGGTCGAGGACTTGTCCCAGCCGAATTCGAATTCGAGAAAGATGCCGGCGTAGTTTTCCGCCGCGGTGGCGGTCATCGCTTCGAGCCCGTCGATATCGGCGAGCTCGGTCTCCATCACCTTGACGAGAAGGGTTTCGCTGTCGGCGGCCGAGATGCCGGGGAAGGGGACCGAGACGAAGAGGCCTGGGATCTGGATGTCGGGTTCGCCCTCTTTCGGCAGGGCGAAGTAGGAATAGGCGCCCGCCAGGATGGAGAGCGCGATGAAGGCCAACACCATCCGCGCGCGGGAGGCGGCCCAGTCGACCAGCCCGGTCATTGTTCGGCCTGCTGATAACTGGCCCGGACCGGCACCCCGTCGACCACGTATTCCTGGCCGATGACGATCACGTCGGCCTGATCGTCCAGCCCGGTGATCCACACGCCCTGGGCGGTGTCACGCAGCAGCGTGACCGGCTGGAACAGCGCATGGCTGTCCTCGCTCACGACGCGCACGCCCAGAATACCGTCATCGTTCAGCGTGAGGGCGGATTGCGGCACCAGGTGGGCCGCCGCCCCGTCTGAGGCGATGGCGATTTCGGCGGTCTGGCCGTCGCGAATCTGCAGGCCGTGATTGGGCACCTCGAGCTCGACCCGGAAGGTGCGGGTGAGCGGGTCGGCCGAGCGCGACAGGAAGGTGACGCGGCCGATGAGTTCTTCGCCATTGGTCAGGCGCGCGCCTGCCGGGGCGCCGATGTTCACGCGGTCAACCTCGGTTTCGGGCACGAAGCCCACGACTTTGATCGGATCGAGCTGTATCACGGTGGCGCAGAGCCCGCCGGGCTGCATCAGCGAGCCGAGTTCGGCGGTGTCGGATTCGAGCAGGCCCTCGAAGGGGGCGTGAAGCTCGAGCCGGGAGATTTCCTTTTCCGCCGCGGCCACCGCGGCCTCGGCCGACTGGATGGCGGCGCGGACGTTGAGCACGCCCGATTGCGCTGATTTCAGCCCGGCCTCGGCCGACTTCACCGACGCCTCGGCGGCGCGGATGGCGGCCTGCGCCGCGGCGACCCGCGTTTCCGACGCATAGCCGCCCTCGGCCAGTTTGCGCGCGGCGTTGTCGTTGATGCGCGCCTCTTCGAGCTGGGCGCGGGCTGTTTCGAGCTGGGCCTCGGCTGTCGGGATGCTGGCCTCGGCCTCGGGCATGCGGGCATGTGCCTCGGCCAGGCGGGCGCGCGTTTCGGCCAGCGACGCGTCGCGGGTGCCGGAATCGAGCCGGCAGAGCACATCGCCCTGATCGACATAGGCGCCCTTGCGCAGGGGATCGGAGATGACCAGGCCGGAGGTTTCGGCGCGCACATCGACCTGGCGGGCGGCCTCGGTCTGGCCGCGCAGGATGACGGCGCTGTCGATCACCTGGGCGGTGGAGTGGATGGCAACCACGCCGACGGTGCCGGTTGCCGTCTCTGGCGTGGCGGGTGCGGCCGGTTCGACGGCTGTCGTAGCGGTGGCGGTTTCTTCGCCGCGCGCGAAGGCGAAAAGCGTGTCGCGTTCGATGATGAGAAGATAGAGAAACGCCGTCACCAGAACCGCGGTGAGGAGCGGGAATAGTCGCATGTCACATGCCTTTCACGCGGTTGGCGGGCCGATGCCCGACCAGATAGGCAAATCCAGCCCCGTTGTGAACCCTTTGCAAGCTGCATTCGGGGCGGGAAATAGACCTGAATCGCCAAAACTGAACTGTCCGGTTCAGTTTAGCCATGCGGCCGGGCCGGTGCAAGCACACGATTGCGCGAGACCGCGACATCCAGAGCGGCCTTGGCAGGGCCGGGAGGCTGCGGTAAGAGGGGGCAAAAGTACGAAGGGGCGGATGCGTGAGCGACACCGACAGTTTCATTGACGAGGTGACCGAAGAGGTCCGGCGCGACAGGTTGTTCCGGCTGATGAAGCGCTATGGCTGGATTGCCGTTCTGGCGGTGCTTGTCCTGGTCGGGGGTGCGGCCTTTAACGAGTACCGCAAAGCGCAGGCCACGCGCGCCGCGCAAGAGACCGGCGACGCGATGATCGCGGCGCTGCGCAATGACGATCCGCTGAAGCGCGCCGAGGCATTGACCGCGCTGGCGCCGGAAAATGCCGGGGCGCAGGCCGTGGCCGCGCTGCTGGCAGCGGGCGAGCAGGTGAACGCGGGCGAGTTCGACGCCGCGGCGCAGGCTCTTGCGGCGATCGAGGCGAATGCCGATCTGCCGCTGATCTACCGGCAGATCGCGCTCTTCAAGAAGCTGGCGGTTCAGGCCGGGGGCCTGTCGGTCGAAGAGCGGCGGCAGGGCTACGAGTCGCTGATCGGGCCGAATTCGCGGCTGCGGCTGATGGCCGAGGAGCAGCTGGCGCTGATCGATATCGAGACCGGCGACACCGAAGCCGCGCTGGAGCGTCTGAAGATGATCGCATCGGATGCGGGGGCGACAGCGGGCTTGCGTCGGCGCGCAACACAGTTGATGGTGGCATTGGGGGCCGAGCCCGAGACAGGCGCGGCAACGGCGGCAGACGCGGCCACGAACGGCGGGTAACGCCGGTACGCAAGATAGGTGGGGCCATGATGAGGGCAGACATTTTCAGGAAAAGCGGTTGGGTGATGGGCCTTGCCGGCGCATTGGTGCTGGCGGCCTGCGGCGAGCGCGAGGAAATCCTGCCCGGCAAGCGCGAAAACCTGCGCGCCGTTCTGAGCGATGAACTGGCCGATATGCCCGAGGCAGTGGTGGAAGACCGCAGCGTGGCGGTGCAACTGCCGGCGGTGCAGAGCAATGCCAACTGGACCCAGCGGCCCGGCACGCCGGCAACGCGGGTGAGCCACCCCGCCTTTGGCGGTGCGATGCAGATGATGTGGCGCGCGCCGATCGGCCAGGGGGATTCGCGGCGCAAGCGCGTCACCGCCGACCCGGTCGTGGCCGGTGGACGTATCTACACGCTGGACGCCGAGGCGCGGGTCACGGCGACCGCCACAAACGGCGAAACCGTATGGACGGCCGACCTGGTGCCGCCGCGAGATGCGCCAAAGGATGCGTCGGGGGGCGGTCTGGCCTATGGCGACGGCGCGGTGTTCGTGTCTTCGAGCTTCGGCCTTCTGACGGCGTTGGACGCGGCGACGGGCCAGCAGCTGTGGCAGCAGAAACTGCAGGCCACGGGATCGGGCACGCCGACATTTCTGAACGGGGTCGTTTACCTGGTTGCGGGTGATACCACGGCCTGGGCGATCGACGCCAAGACCGGGCGGATCAACTGGCAGCTCGACTCCACGCCGAGCGCGCATAACGTGATGGGCGGCCCGGCCCCGGCGGTGAACGAGCGGGTTGCGATTTTCGCCTTCGGCTCGGGCGAGGTGCAGGCGGCGTTCCGCGGCGGCGGGTTGCGGTTGTGGGATTCGGTGATTTCGGGGCGGCGCAGCGGCATCACGCGGTCGCGGGTAACGGACATTACCGGCGATCCGGTCATTGTCGGCAACACGGTCTACGTGGGCAGCCATTCCGGCCGCCTGATCGCGCTGAACGCGGGCACGGGCGAGCGCCTGTGGACCGCCGAGGAAGGCCCGCTCAACCCGGTCTGGGTTGCCGGTGGGTCCGTGTTCCTCGTGTCGGACCAGAACGAGCTGGTGCGGCTGAACGCCGAGGATGGCAGCCGCATCTGGGGCAAGGAGCTGCCCTTCTTCGTCAAGAATCGCCCGCGGCGGCAGAAAGAGATCTTCCTGCATTACGGTCCGGTTCTGGCCGGTGGCCGCCTGATCGTGGCCAGTGGCGACGGCCTGATCCGGGCGTTCGACCCGGTTTCGGGCGATCTGACCGCGACGGCGGAGATCCCGGGCGGGGCCACGTCGAACCCGGTTTTCGCAGGCGGCGTGATGTATGTCGTCTCGCGCAATGGTGAGCTTTACGCTTTCCGTTGAACAACGCTTGGTGTATCGGGGCGGCCTGATACGCCCTGGAGCATGAAACATGACCTTTACCCTCGCCATCGTGGGACGTCCCAATGTGGGCAAGTCGACCCTGTTCAACAGGCTGGTCGGCAAGCGCCTTGCGCTGGTCGATGACCAGCCCGGGGTGACGCGCGACCTGCGCGAGGGCGAGGCGCGGCTGGGCGATCTGCGGTTCACCGTGATCGACACGGCGGGGCTGGAAGAGGCGACCGATGACAGCCTGCAGGGCCGGATGCGGCGGCTGACCGAGCGCGCGGTGGACATGGCCGATATCTGCCTCTTCATGATCGATGCGCGGGTGGGCGTGACGCCGGCAGACGAAGTGTTTGCCGACATCCTGCGCAAGCGCAGCGCGCACGTGATCCTGGCCGCCAACAAGGCCGAGGGCGCGGCGGCCGACGCCGGCGTGCTGGAGGCCTATGCGCTGGGCCTGGGCGAGCCAATCCGCCTTTCGGCCGAGCATGGCGAGGGCATGAACGAGCTTTATACCGTGCTGTCGCCGCTGGCCGATGAATATGCCGATCGCGCCGCCGAGCAGTCCCCGGAGACAGACGTGACGGTTGAGGAGGGCGAGGACCTCGAGGCCGTGCCGCAACCCACCAAGGCCAAGCCATTGCAGATCGCCGTGGTGGGCCGGCCAAACGCTGGAAAATCGACCCTCATCAACAAGATACTGGGCGAAGATCGTCTGCTGACCGGGCCTGAGGCGGGGATCACGCGGGACGCGATTTCGCTGAGCCTCGATTGGGACGGCACGCCAGTGCGGATTTTCGACACCGCGGGCATGCGCAAGCGCGCCAAGGTGCAGGACAAGGTTGAAAAACTCTCGGTGGCCGACGGCCTGCGGGCGGTGAAATTCGCCGAGGTGGTGATCGTGCTGCTGGATGCGGCGATCCCCTTTGAGCAACAGGACCTGCGCATCGCGGACCTGGCCGAGCGCGAAGGCCGCGCCGTTGTGGTCGCGGTGAACAAGTGGGACGTGGAGCCCGAGAAACAGCAGAAGCTGCGCGACCTGAAGGAGGCCTTCGAGCGGCTGTTGCCGCAGTTGAAGGGTGCGCCGCTGGTCACCGTGTCGGCCAAGACGGGCCGGGGGCTGGACCGGCTGCACCAGGCGGTGATGCGGGCCTATGACGTGTGGAACCGGCGCGTGCCGACCGCCGCGTTGAACCGCTGGCTGGGCGACATGATCGAGGCGCATCCGCCGCCCGCGCCGCAGGGCAAGCGGATCAAGCTGCGCTATATCACCCAGGCCAAGACGCGGCCGCCGGGGTTCGTGGTGATGTGCAGCCACCCCGACAAGATGCCCGAAAGTTATTCGCGTTACCTGGTCAACGGGCTGCGCGAGGATTTCGACATGCCGGGCACGCCGATCCGCCTGACCATGCGCGGACAGGGCGACAAGAACCCCTACAAGGGCCGCAAAAAGAAGGCGCCGTCGAAGCTGCGCAAGCACCTTGAGGGGCGCCGCGGCTGAGACCGCGCGGGCCACGGGCAGGGTTTTTCCTACTTGCGAGTTGAGCAGTGGGCGTTAACCTGCCCCCGTCGATTGATAGAAGGCGGCCGCCGGTTTTTTCTAAGCCGCAGGTAAAGAACGGGGGGAACGGTTTTCATGAATATTCGTGAGTTTTCGCGCCAGTACACGCAGAAGAACGACCGGATCGCGTGGTGGGAATTGTTCGTCACGATGACGGGGTATGCGCTGAGCCTGGGGCTGGCGATCACCTGGGCGGGAACCTGGTGGCTTGTCATTCCGCTGACGGCGCTGGCGGGGCTGTTCGGTGTGCGCGTCTATATGATCCAGCACGATTGCATGCACCGGGCCTTTTTTGCGTCGCGTCGGATGAACGATATCGTTGGCACGCTTATTTCCCCGATCTCGATGACGCCGTACCAGGCAACGAAATACAATCACAACCTGCACCACGCCCATGTGGGCGACCTGGACCATCGCGAGGCATTCGAGATCGACATCATGACGATCGAGGAATACCGCAACGCGCCGCTGGGCCGGCGGTTGTGGTACCGGTTCTATCGCAGCCCGTTCACGCTTCTGGTGGTTGGGCCATTCGTGCTTTACCTGATCCTGCGGCGGTTCCCGCGCCATGCGTTCAAGACCGGCATCTGGGACGTGGTCCTGCATGATCTGGCAATCCTTGCCTATTTCGCGGGGCTTTACTGGGCTGCGGGCTGGGCCGGTGTTCTGGTACTGCTGGGGTCGATCTATGTCGGCGCGACCTTTGGCGCGGTCATCCCTTACGTGGTGCATAATTTCGAGCAGGTCTATTGGGGCCGCAAGCCCGACTACACCTATGAAAAAGGTGCGCTTCAGGGGTCATCCGTGCTGCGGTTTGGCGACCTGTTCGACCGGCTGACGCTGAACATCGCCTATCATGACCTGCATCACCTGAACGCCAATATTCCGTGCTACAACCTGAAGCGCTGCTTCGAGGAGGCGGGCGACCTCCTGCACAGTTACGAGATCGGGTTTCGCGAGGCGATGAGCTGCTATGGCTGGAAGCTTTATGACGAGCAATCGCGGCGGATGGTGACCTTTGCCGCGGCGCGTGGCGCGGCCGGGCAGGCGGTTAACACGCCGGCGGAATAAATTCATTAATCTTACCGAACGGTCGTGCCTGACGCCCGAGGGCGTCAGGCACGATGCGTGCACAGTGCGTGCACGGCCCGTGCACCGGCGAAAAGGTTAACATCGCGCGGCCGCGGCCCGCGGGCAGGGGTTAACGCGGCGCGCGCATCGGCCAAATGGCGCCGATGGCAGGTGCGGGCGAAACGAATCCACTTGCACGACTCGGGGCGGAGGAGGATATCGCGCGTGAAGGCAAGTTCGCCTTTGACCCGTGGCGGCGTGAGGCCGCCCTTGGAGACCTTACGGAAATGAAAGCACATATCCTTGTGCTGGGTGCTGCGGTTCTGGCCGCGACCCAGGCATTTGCTGCCCCCGTGGACAGCGACGGCAATGGCACGTTCTCGATGGAAGAAATGTCGGAAGCTTATCCCAACCTGACGGAAGAGCAGTTCGCCGACATGGATGCCAACGAAGATGGCGAGATCGACGAGGTCGAGCTGAACGACGCGATCGAAAACGGGGTAATCGAAGGCTGATCCCCAGCGCCTTTGGTTTTATCCTGGACCCCGGGGCCGGCAACGGCGCCGGGGTTTTCTTTTACTGTCGCTGGGATTCGTTGCGCAGGGCCAGGATCAGAACGCAAAGCACGCCAAGGCCGGCCTGGCCGGCGACCAGGATGTTGAACGGGTCCAGGTTGGACGCAATGACGCCGGTGAGCGCCCAGATCACGCCGAAGGCATAAGCAAAGCTGTCGCGGCGCAGGCTGAGCACGCTGATCGCGATCAGGAGCGCAAGGCCGAGTGAGATGATCGCGGCGGTCGTGGGGCCGGTGACGCCGAACCCTGCAAGCATCAGCCCGACCGAGACCGACGAGGCGGCGGTGAGCCAGCCGGCATAGAGGCCGATGGGTTCGCGCAGGAGCCAGCGATCCTCGACCCCGGCGCGGTAGAGCGCGGCGAGCGCGGCCAGCAGCATGACGAAGATCAGCACCGTCGCCCAGAACACCGAGACCTGCGCGAGCGGAATCCAGAAGGCGCCGGCGACGAGGCTGAGAAACAGCATGGGCCGGGCGGTTTCCCATCCGGGGGCCCGGGGCCGGCGCAACAGGCCGAAGCCCGCGCCGATGATCAGCCAGAGATAGATGATGCCCCAGATCGAGAAGGCATAGCCTTCGGGCTGCACCGGCGGGTCGTTCTGCGGCACCGGAAACTGGTCGGGGGTGAAGCCGTTGAAGCCCGAACTGAGCAGGGGAGAAACGGCAAAGGCCACGGCGGCCAGGAAGGTGAGAAGCGCTGTGAGGTTCATGCGCCGGACAATCGGGGCAGGCGCGTTACCGCGCAAGCCCCGCTGTTCACGAAATTCAGACCAGTTGCCCGTCTGCCGCAAGTCGCGTCTTGCCGCGCAGGTAGGGGTGCAGGGCGCCCGGCAGCTCGACCGAGCCATCCGCCTGCTGGCCGTTTTCCAGAACCGCGATCAGGCAGCGGCCAACGGCCAGGCCCGAGCCGTTCAGAGTATGGACGAATTGCGGCTTGCCACCGTCGGCGGGTTTGAACCGGGCATTCATCCGCCGCGCCTGGAAATCGCCGCAGACCGACACCGAGGAGATTTCGCGATAGGTGTCCTGGCCTGGCAGCCAGACCTCGATATCGTGGGTGCGGCGTGCGCCAAAGCCCATGTCGCCGGTGCACAAGACAACGGTGCGGTAGGGCAGGCCGAGTTTTTCCAGGATGCCCTGGGCACAGCCGGTCATCCGGTCGAGCTCGTCCCGCGAGTGGTCGGGATGTGTGATCGAGACCATCTCGACCTTTTCGAACTGGTGCTGGCGCAGCATGCCGGCCGTGTCACGGCCGGCGCTGCCCGCCTCGGAGCGGAAGCATTGCGAATGCGCGCAGTAGCGGCGCGGCAGGCTGGACTCGTCCACGGTTTCGCCGTTGACGATGTTGGTCAGTGTCACCTCGGAGGTCGGGATCAGCCACCAGCCGTTGGTGGTCTGATAGCTGTCCTCGCCGAACTTGGGCAGCTGGCCGGTGCCATACATCATGTCCTCGCGTACGAGCACCGGGGTCCAGGTTTCCTGCAGGCCGTTTTCCTCGACATGGGTGTCGATCATGAATTGTGCGAGCGCGCGGTGAATGCGGGCGATGGCGCCCGAGAGGACCACGAAGCGCGAACCGGAGAGTTTTGCCGCGGTTTCGAAATCCATGCCGGGTTTCACGCCGTCGATCTCGTAATGCTCTTTCGGCTGGAAATCGAAGCTACGCGGCGTGCCCCAGCGGTGGATTTCCACGTTGTCCTCTTCATCCGCGCCTTGAGGCACGTCCTCGTAGGGCAGGTTGGGGATTGTGGCGAGCAGGTCATTGAGCTTCTGGTCGAGCTCCTTCGCCTCGGCCTGCATCTGGGCCACTTCGGCCTTTTTGGCCGACACTTCCTCGCGCAGGCGGTTGAATTCCGCATCGTTGCCGGCGGCCTTGGCGGCGCCGATTTCCTTGGCGGCCTTGTTCTGTGCCGCCTGGGCGGTCTCGGAGGCGAGGATCTTGGCGCGGCGCGCCTCGTCGATCTTCAGAATCTCGGACGAAACCGGCGCATCCCCGCGGCGGGCGACGGCCGCATCGAAGGCGGCGGGATTTTCGCGGATGGCACGAATGTCATGCATCGGTCTGGTCCTTCTGACTCGGGTTTATCGTGGCGGTCTTATGGACGATTTAAGGGGGGATGGTAAACGGGGGATTGAATAGGGCGGGGAAGGTGGGTTGAAAACCCACCCTACGGGGATTGCAAAGGGGCGCGCGCGGGCATAGGTTCCGCCAAACTTCGCGCGGGCGGTAGCCCGCTGCATGCCAAATATGGAAAGGGTTTCCCATGGAAGGTGGCGGCGCATTTGCCTCGTTTCTCCCGCTCATCCTGATCTTCGCGATCATGTATTTCCTGCTGATCCGGCCGCAGCAGAAGAAAATGAAAGAGCACCAGCAGATGGTCGAGGCGCTGCGCCGGGGCGACCAGGTGATCACCCAGGGCGGCATCATCGGCAAGGTGGCCAAGGTGAAGGAAGACGGCGAGATCGAGGTTGAGATCGCCGATGGCGTCAAGGTGCGGGTGGTCAAGGCCACGATCGCACAGGTGCTGAACAAGACCGAACCGGCGCAATCCTGAGCCCGAGGGCTCACTAACAGCGGCGCGGGGGCGCATCCATGCTTCAGATCGATACCTGGAAACGCGTTCTGATCTGGGCGACCGTCGTGGTCGGCCTGATCCTGGCGTTGCCCAACGCGTTCTACACGCGGGTCGAAACCCACAACGACGCGCTGGCGGCCATCGAGGCGGGCGGAGACGCGGCGGGGCTGGAGGCCCAGGTGGGGATGTGGCCCGACTGGCTTCCTTCCGGGCTGGTGAACCTGGGGCTTGACCTGCGCGGCGGGGCGCATCTGCTGGCCGAGGTGAAGGTCCAGGATGTCTACAAGGCCCGTATCCAGGCGATGTGGCCGGAAATCCGCGACATGCTGCGCGAGGAGCGCGCGACGATCGGCACGATCCGCCTGCAACCGGGCGCGGACGAGGAGCTGCGCATTCGCATCTCGGAGGCCGACCAGGTTGAGCGCGCGGCCTCGCTGGTGCGGGGGCTGGCCCGCCCGGTGGCGAGCCTGACCGGCGCGGGCGCCAGCGATATCGCGGTAAGCACCGAGGGCGACATGGTGATCGTTCAGCTGAGCGATGCCGAGAAGCTGGCCACGGATGACCGCACGGTGCGCCAGGCGCTGGAGATCATCCGCAACCGGATCGACGAGGTGGGCACGCGCGAGCCGACGATCCAGCGGCAGGGCGCCGAACGGATCCTGATCCAGGTGCCGGGCGTGGGCAGCGCGGCGGAACTGAAGCGGATCATCGGCACCACGGCGCAGCTGACCTTTCAGCCGGTGGTGACGCGCACCGCGGACGAAAACACCAACCCCGGCCCGGGCGAGCAACTGGTGCCGTCGCGCGACGAGCAGGGCCAGTTCTACGTGCTGGAATCCGCACCGGTGGTGACCGGCGAGGACCTGGTCGACGCGCAGCCCAGTTTCGACCAGAACGGCCGGCCGGCGGTGACCTTCCGCTTCGATCCGTCGGGCGCGCGGCGTTTTGGCGATTACACGGCGGAAAACATCGGCAAGCCCTTTGCCATCGTGCTGGACAACGAAGTGATCAGCGCGCCGACCATCCAGGACCACATCCCCGGCGGCTCGGGCATCATCACCGGACGGTTCACGCTGGAGGAATCGACGGAACTGGCCGTGCTGCTGCGCGCGGGCGCGCTGCCGGCGGGGCTGGATTTCCTCGAAGAGCGCACCATCGGGCCGGAACTGGGCGCCGACAGCATCGAGGCGGGCAAGGTTGCCACGATCGTGGCTTTCGTCGCCGTGCTGGTCTTCATGGCGCTGAGCTATGGCCTGTTCGGCGTCTTCGCGAACGTAGCGCTGATCATCAATATCGGGCTGATCTTCGGCCTGCTGAGCCTGATCGGGGCGACGCTGACCCTGCCGGGGATCGCGGGCATCGTTCTGACCGTGGGGATGGCGGTGGACGCCAACGTGCTGGTCTTCGAGCGGATTCGCGAGGAGCTGAAAACCGCGAAGGGCCCGGCGCGGGCGATCGACCTGGGCTATGAAAAGGCGCTGTCGGCGATCATCGACGCCAATATCACCACATTCATTACCGCGGTGATCCTCTATGCCGTGGGCTCGGGCCCGGTGCGGGGATTTGCCATCACGCTGGGGCTGGGCATCCTGACCTCGGTTTTCACGGCGATCTTTGTCACGCGGCTGATGGTGGTGATCTGGTTCGAACGCCGCCGCCCGAAAACGCTGGAGGTGTGAGATGCGCCTGAGACTCGTTCCGAAAGAGACCAAGTGGGATTTCTTCAGCCGCTCGAAGCTGTGGCTGGGCATCTCGGCGCTGCTGATGGTGGTGGCCTTTGCCAGCTTCCTGGTGCAGGGGCTGAACTATGGCATCGATTTCCGCGGTGGCACGACGATCCGCACGGAAAGCGCGCAGCCGATCGACATTGGTGTCTATCGAGGCGCGATCGACGCGCTGGAGCTGGGCGATGTTTCGATCACGGAAGTGTTCGACCCGACCTTCGGGCTGGACCAGAACGTCTCGATGATCCGCATCCAGGCGCAGGACGGCGAGGAAGCCGTGAGCCCCGAGGTGATCGAAGCGGTCGAGGCGGCACTGGCGGGCGTGGTGCCGGACATCCAGTTCGTCAGCGTGGAATCGGTGGGGCCCAAGGTCTCGGGCGAGCTGATCCAGACGGCAGTGATCGCGGTGCTTTTGGCCATCGGCGCGGTGCTGGTCTATATCTGGCTGCGCTTTGAATGGCAGTTCGCGCTGGGCGCGGTGGCCGCGCTGGTGCATGACGTTCTGCTGACCATCGGGATATTCAGCGAGCTGCAGATCCGGTTCGACCTCGCGATCATCGCGGCGCTTCTGACCATCGTGGGGTATTCGCTGAACGATACCGTGGTCGTTTTCGACCGCGTGCGGGAGAACCTGCGCAAATACAAGCAGATGCCGCTGAAAGAGGTGCTCAACATCTCGATCAACGAAACGCTGAGCCGGACGATGATGACCTCGGTCACCACGCTTCTGGCGCTGATCGCGCTGTTCGTGCTGGGCGGCGACGTGATCCGCGGCTTTGTCTTCGCGATGATCTGGGGCGTGATCGTGGGCACCTATTCGTCGATCTTCGTGGCCAGCGCGATCCTGCTGTGGCTGGGCGTGAAGCGCGACTGGTCGAAGCCGGATGCCAACGCGGGCACGCAATATGCCAACATAGATGCCTGAGATCGTCGCGGGCGCGCTGGCGCTTGCGGGCGTCTGGTGGCTTTTCGCGGCGGCCTTCGTGGCCGGGATCGTGCGGGGGTTTGCCGGCTTCGGCACGGCGATGATTTTCCTGCCGGTGGCGGCCCAGGTGGTCGAGCCGGTGTGGAGCATCATCATCCTGCTGGTGATGGATGTGATCGGGCCGCTGCCGATCATCCCGCGTGCGATCCGCGAGGGGCACCCGAAGGACCTGGCACGGCTGGTGGCGGGGATGCTCGTGGCGCTGCCCGTGGGGCTGGCGGTTCTGTTCTGGGTCGATCCGTCGGTGTTCAAGCTTGCCGTGTCGCTGCTGAGCCTGGTGCTGCTGGTCTTGCTGGTGGCGGGTGTGCGCTATCACGGGCCGATGCGGCCGCCGCTGATCTATGCCACGGGGGGGCTGGGCGGGTTCCTGGGGGGCGCGGTGGGCCTGCCGGGGCCGCCGGTGATCCTGCTTTACATGGCGAGCCCGCATCCCGCGACGGTGATCCGCGCCAACAACACCACCTTTCTCTATTTCTTCGATGTGGCGATGCTGGTGGTCTTTGCCGCGCTGGGGCGGCTCCTGGGGATGCCGCTGGTGCTGGGGCTGATGGCGGCGTTGCCCTACCTGGCGGGCAACGCGGTGGGCTGGTGGATTTTCCGGCCCGGCTATGAAAGGCTCTATCGCTGGGTGGCCTATGCCATCATCGCGGCCTCGGCGCTGTCGGGGCTGGCGGGCGTGCTGAACGGAGGCTGACGATGAAACTGACCGAAACGCAGTTCGGAGACGTGACCCCGATCGACGGCTATGGCCCGGGGTTTTTCCGCATCGGGGGCGAGGTCTGCGAGGGGCCGGTGCTGCTGACCCTGACCGGCGTACGCAGCTGGGGCGGCTACGAGGACCGCGAGGCGGTGCTGGCGCTGGCGGGCGAGATCGACGTGATCTTTTTCGGCACCGGCGCCGAGATCGCGCATATCGCGCCCGATCTGCGCGATGCGATCGAGGCGGCGGGCATGGGCGCGGAGGTGATGAACACGCCGGCCGCCTGCCGCACCTGGAACGTGCTGGCCGCCGAGGGTCGGCGCGTGGCAATGGCGGCCTACCCGGTGTGAATGGGGCAAGGGCCGCCGCCCCGGCGCGCCCACCCGCCCACCCCGCGCCTCGGCGGCGGCCCTGCGCCTGTACGGCAGGCGTGGGGCCTGCGGCCCGCGGCGGGCAGGCGAGTATTTAGTGCCAAGAAAGAGCAGGGTTTTTTCCCTTCGCGGCATGGGGTAAGGCAAGGCCATGGAATTGCGTGTGACCGATCTGGCCGTCGCCCGTGGCGGCATTCCCGTGCTGGAGGGGCTGAACTTTGCGGTGAAGCCCGGCCGCTCGCTGATTTTGCGCGGACCGAACGGGATCGGCAAGACGACGCTGTTGCGCACGGTGGCCGGGCTGCAGCCACCGCTGGCGGGCGAAATCGGGCTGGACCGCGAGGCGATGGCCTATGCCGCCCATGCCGACGGGTTGAAGGCGACGCTGAGCGTGGAGGAGAACCTGACCTTCTGGGCGGCGGTTTTCGGCACCGGGACGATCGAACCGGCGCTGGAGGGGTTTGCCCTGCGCGAGCTGCGTGACCGGCCCGCGGGCGCGCTCTCGGCGGGGCAGAAGCGGCGGCTGGGGCTGGCGCGGCTGCTGGTGACGGGGCGGCCTGTGTGGGTGCTGGACGAGCCGACGGTTTCGCTCGACGTGGACGCGGTGGCGATGTTCGGCGCGGCGATCCGCGCGCACCTGGCCGGGGGCGGCATGGCACTGATCGCGACGCATATCGACCTGGGTCTGGACGAGGCGGAGGTGCTGGATGTGGGGCCCTTCAAGGCGCGCGCGCCGAAGGACGAGCATTTCGACGAGGTGTTCCTGTGATCGCGCTGTTGATCCGCGATCTGCGGCTTGCGATGCGGGCGGGCGGGGGCTTTGGCCTGGGGCTTGCCTTTTTCCTGATCGTGGTGACGCTGGTGCCCTTTGGCGTTGGGCCTCAGACCGGGCTCTTGTCGAAGATCGCGCCGGGCATCCTGTGGCTGGGGGCGCTTCTGGCCTGCCTGTTGTCGCTGGACCGGATTTTCGCGCTGGACTGGGAGGATGGCAGTCTCGACCTGCTGGCGACATCGCCCCTGCCGCTGGAAGGGATCGTGACGATGAAGGCGCTGGCGCACTGGATCACCACCGGCCTGCCGCTGGTGATCGCGAGCCCGCTTTTCGGCGTGCTGATGAGCCTGCCGCAGGCGGGCTATGGTCCGCTGGTCCTGTCGCTGCTGCTGGGCACGCCGGCGCTGTCGGTGGTGGGCACCTTCGGCGCGGCGCTCACCGTGGGGTTGAAGCGCGGCGGGTTGCTGATGAGCCTTCTGGTGTTGCCGCTTTACGTGCCGACGCTGATTTTCGGCGCCGAGGTGGCGCGGCGCGGGGCGGAAGGGGCCGAGATCGCGACGCCGCTTCTGATGCTGGCGGGGATCAGCGCGGGGGTGATCGCGCTGTTGCCCTTTGCCAGCGCGGCGGTGTTGCGCGTGAACCTGCGCTGAGACGCGGGTGCACTGGCGGGAGCGAGGGGCGCTGCCCCTCGCGCTCCCCGAGATATTTTCGGTCAGATGAAGCAGGGGATCGGTCTGGAATTGCGGGCGCGCGCGCTTATCTTCTGGTCATGGGCAAATTGGCGCGATACTGGCACATGGCCGAGGATGGGCGGATCGTCTGCGATCTGTGCCCGCGGCTCTGTGCGCTGCGCGATGGTCAGCGCGGTATGTGCTTCGTGCGCATGCGCGAGGGCGACCATCTGGTGCTGGACACCTATGGTCGGTCGTCGGGGTTCTGCATCGATCCGATCGAGAAGAAACCGCTCAACCATTTTCTGCCGGGCACGCCGGTGCTGAGTTTCGGCACGGCAGGCTGCAACCTGGCCTGCAAGTTCTGCCAGAACCACGAGATGTCAAAGAGCCGTGACACGGATCTCCTGGCGCAGGAGGCGAGCCCGGAGACGATTGCGCGGGCGGCGCGGAACGCCGGCTGCCGGTCGGTCGCCTATACCTACAACGATCCGGTGATTTTCCTGGAATATGCCGTGGATATCGCGGAGGCCTGCCGCGCGCGGGGCGTGAAGAACGTGGGCGTGACCGCCGCCTATGTGACCGAAGAGGCGCGCGCGGAGTTCTTTGGCGCGATGGACGCGGTGAATATCGACCTCAAGGGCTTTACCGACCGGTTCTATCGCAGGCTGACGGGCGCGGAACTGGGCCCGGTGCTGGACAATATCGCCTATGCGGTGAACGAGGCGGGCTGCTGGGTGGAGCTGACCGTGCTGCTGATTCCGGGCGAGAACGATGCGGTGGGTGAGATCGAGGAGATGAGCCGCTGGATCGTGGAGACCTGCGGGCAGGACGTGCCGGTGCATTTCACCGCGTTCCGCCCCGATCACCGGATGATGGACCGCGATGCCACTCCGGTGGAGACGCTGTTGCGCGCGCGGGCGGTGGCGAAAGAGGCGGGTATTCGCCACGTCTATATCGGCAACGTCAATCACGACGAGGCGCAGTCGAGCTATTGCGCGGGCTGCGGGGCGCGCGTGATCGAGCGCGACTGGCACCTGATTTCGGACTGGAAGCTGGACGGGCAGGGGCGGTGCCTGGACTGCGGCACGCAGATGCCCGGTGTTTTCGACGGCCCGCCCGGCACATGGGGACGCAAACGCCAGCCGGTGCACCTGATCGGGGCATGATGCGGCAAAGGTGATGATTTTGTGAACCTTTCAGGCTGGAAATGCGCCGCGATTTAAGGCAGATCAAGGCGGGCCTGTCCGCGCCGCGGCATGAGGCGGGTCAAACAGGACGAAGGACCGTCACATCATGAACCTGAACGCGCTGTGGGAATATGCCAACCCGCTGAAATTCATGCGCACGACCGAGCGACTTCTGCCGTTCTTCGCGGTTGCGACGCTGATCTTTTTCGTGGGGGGGCTGATCTGGGGGTTCTTCTTCACGCCCAATGATTACCGCCAGGGTTCGACCGTGAAGATCATGTTCATCCACGTGCCCAGCGCGATGATGGCGATCAATATCTGGGTGATGATGCTGGTGACCTCGCTGGTGTGGATCGTGCGGCGCCACCATGTGAGCGCTCTGGCCGCGCGGGCGGCGGCGCCGATCGGCGCGGTGATGACGGTGATCGCGCTGGCCACCGGGGCGATCTGGGGCCAGCCGATGTGGGGCACCTGGTGGGCCTGGGATCCGCGGCTGACCTCGTTCCTGATCCTGTTCCTTTTTTACCTGGGCTACATGGCGCTGTGGGCGGCGATCGAGAACGATGACACGGCGGCCGACCTGACCAGCGTGCTGTGCCTTGTGGGTTCGGTGTTTGCGGTTCTGAGCCGCTATGCGGTGAAATTCTGGAACCAGGGGCTGCACCAGGATTCGACGATCATGAAGGTGGGTGAGAAAGATCCGCTGGACCCGTCCTATTACCTGCCGCTGGTGGTTTGTATCGCGGGGTTCGTCCTGTTCTTCGTGGTGCTGGTGATCATTCGCACCAATACCGAAATCCGCGCCCGCCGGATGCGGGCGCTTTTGGCACGGGAGCGCCTGGGATGAACTTGGAACTGGGAAAATATGCGGAAGCCGTGCTGTCGTCTTACGCGGTCTCTCTGGTGCTGATCTTCTCGCTGGTGTGGTTGAGCCTGCGGCGGTCGCGCAAGGTGAAGGCGCAGCTTGACGAGGTGGAAGTGCGGAGGAAGCAGAATGGCTAAGCTCAGCCCGATGATGGTGGCGCCGCCGCTGGTCTTTGCGGCGCTGGCGGCGTTGTTCTATTTCGGAATGAAGCGGGACAATCCCGACGAGTTGCCGTCGCAGTTGGTGGGCAAACAGGCGCCGCCGGTGGAACTGGCGCAACTGGGGGAAACGCCGCTTCTGACCGACGAGGTTCTGGCGCAGCCGACCGTGAAGCTGGTGAATTTCTGGGGCACTTGGTGCGTGGCCTGCCGGGCCGAGCATCCGACGCTGTTGTGGATGCGCGACAACCTGGATGTGCCGCTGCACGGGATCAATTTCGACGACACCACGGCGCGGGCGCTGGCCTATCTGGAAGAGGACGGCAATCCGTTTTCCCACCTGGGCGAGGCGAAGACCGCGCGCACCAAGATCGACTGGGGTGTCTATGGCGCGCCGGAGACCTTTATCATCGACGCCAACGGGCGGGTGGTGATGCGCTTTGCCGGTCCGATCACGCAGCGGGTGCTGAACGAGACGATCCTGCCGGCGATCGAGAAGGCCAAGGTCGGCGAAATGCCGTCGAGCTGACGCGGCTCATCGCATCAGGTTGGGACGGATACGCAGGCCGCGGCGCGATTCCTGTGGCAGGTGGCGATTGAGGTGGCGGTTGATCAGGCCGAACAGCCCGATGATCAAAAGCGAGAACAGGATGAAATAGCCCGCCAGGATCGGGTAGGGGATGAATGGGTTGAAGGTCTTGTCGGCGAAATAGCTGGCGTAGTAGAGCGCATCACCGCGCTGGCCCAGCGTCGGGAAGGCCGAGAAAAAGACCAGCGTGGTGGCGTGGAAGAGAAAGATCGCCTCGTTCGTGTAGGCGGGCCAGCCGAGCCGCATCATTGTCGGCCAGAGGATGCGGCGGAAACGCGGCCAGCCGGAGATGCCATAGGCATCTGCGGCCTCGACATCGCCGCGCGGGACCGCGCGTAGCGCGCCATAGAAGATTTCACCAGAGTAGGCGGCGGTATTGAGGATCAGAACCACCAGCGCGCCGGCCTGCGCCGAGGTCAGCCAGGGCATGTAGCCTGCCTTCTTGATCGACAGGAAGATGAAATAGGCAAAGAAGAACTGGATGAACAGGGGCGAGCCGCGGAAGATGAAGATGAACCATTCGCAGGGTTTGCGGATCCAGGCGGGGCCGGCATTCTTGCCCACCGCCACGGCCGAGGCGATGAAGAAGCCAATGAGCAGCGCCAGCACGGCGAAATAGATATTCCAGATCATCCCCGAGCCGATCAGGGTAAACTGCTGGCAGAGGGTGAAGTCACTCCTCGGCAGGAGGCGTTCGCCGATGCCGATCGACCGCAGGGCATAGTCCTGGATGGTTTGCAAGCAGCTCATGCCGTTGCCTTTCGCTGCGCATCGCCGCCAAGCGTGGCCTGCCCGTGGGACAGCCGCCGGGTGAGCCGGGCGATAAATTTTTCCGAGACCCAGGTGAAGGCGAGATAGAAGACCAGCAGCGCCAGGAAGTACCAGATACGCCAGTCGCCATGCGGGTAGTCGGTGAAGCGGGCGTGTTTGGTTTCGCCCAGGTCCTTGGCCCAGTAGACGATATCCTCGACCCCGAGAAGGAAGAGAAGGGGGGTGGCCTTGATCAGGATCATCCAGAGGTTGCCCAGGCCGGGGATCGCATAGACCCACATCTGCGGCACCAGCACGCGCCAGAAGGCCTGACGGCGCGACATGCCATAGGCCTCGGCGGTTTCCATCTGGGCGCGGGGCACGGCGCGCATGGCGCCGTAGAGCACGTTGGCGGTGAAGGCGCCGAAAACGATGGCGAAAGTCAGTACTGCGAGGAAGAAGCCGTAGGTTTCATGCACCCATTGCGGCGAGTTGCCCAGTGGCAGCTTGGCCTGGGTGCAGACGATGAAATCGTTGCCCTGGCGCACGGGCTCGGTCCAGTCGGGGCATTTGATCTTGTGCCGGGCATATTCGAACATCTGGTCCAGCGCGATCACGAAGAACATGAAGAAGGCGATGTCGGGCACGCCACGGGTGATGGCGATATAGCCCTTGCCGAGCCAGGACAGAGGCAGGATGCGCGAGCGCGCCGCCCGGGCACCGAAAAAGCCGAAGAGCAGCGCCGCGGGGGCGGTGATGGCCAGCAATACCAGCACGGTCAGAACCGACCAGTACATGCCCATATGCTTGCCCGTGGTCAGGTAGCAGGCAAACCACTGGAATGTGCCCAGCGTGTCGGGATCGGTGCAGAAATCGAACATGGATGTCCCGGAGAAAAGGGCCCCCGCGCGGTAACGCGGGGGCCGTCAGGGGCTTACCAGGTGGAAGCCACTTCCCATTTGACGATGAGCTCGTTGAGCGAGCCGTCATCCTTCATCGACTGGATGGCCGCGTTGAGCTTTTCCTTCAGCTCGGTGTCGCTTTCGCGCAGGCCGAGGCCGACGCCGCCACCGATCATCTCGGTGCGTTCGAGGACCACGAGGCCGTCCTGCCCTTCGAAGGGTTTGAGATAGGCTTCGTCAGCCAGAACCGCGTCGGCTTCGCCGTTGCGCACAGCGGCGACGGTTTCCTCGGCAGTGGCGAACTCGATGAGTTGCCATCCCTTTTCTGCAATGAAGGCGGCCTGAATCGTGGTGGATTGAGCTGCGATCACGGCTTTTTCGACATCGAGACCCTCGTCCAAGGAGATATAGATCGAAGGATCCGGCGGGGTGTAGGCCTGGGTGAAGTCGATCACCTCTTCGCGTTCGTCAGTGATCGACATGCCCGCGATGATCACGTCATAGTTGCCAGACACGAGGTTGGGAATGATCGAATCCCATTCATTGGTGACCCATTCGCAGGTCAGCTCGGCGCGCTTGCAGAGCTCGTCGCCCAGTTCGCGCTCGAAGCCGTCGACCTCGCCCTTGTCGTTGATGAAGTTCCAGGGCGCATAGGCCCCTTCGGTGCCAAGGCGCACGGTCTGGCCGTGGCTTCCGGCGAGCGCCATGCCGGCGGAAAGCGCCAGCGCGGCCGTGGTCAGGATCAGTTTTTTCATGGTTTGCTCCCTTAGTGGTTTGTCGAGTACTTTCAAAGATTTCCCGCATTCTTCTCAGGCATGAACGGTTGAGGAAAGAAAGCCCTTGAGCCGTTCGGATTGCGGATTTCCGAACATCTGATCGGGCGGGCCTTCTTCTTCGATTCGTCCGTCATGCAGAAAGATCACGTGGTCTGAGACGTCTTGCGCCAGTTTCATGTCGTGAGTGACGATCATCATCGTACGGCCTTCTGCGGCAAGGTCCTTGATGACTCTCACAACCTCTTGTTCCAGTTCGGGATCGAGCGCCGAGGTGGGTTCGTCGAATAGCAGCGCCTCGGGCTCCATTGCCAGGGCGCGGGCGATGGCGGCGCGCTGTTGCTGGCCACCCGACAGCTGTGCAGGCCAGGCATCTGCCTTTTCGCCGATGCCGACCTTTTCAAGATAGCGGCGGGCGGAGTCCTCGGCCTCGTGACGAGGGCGGCCCAGCACGGTGACGGGGGCCTCCATGACATTTTGCGCAACGGTCAGGTGCGACCAGAGATTGAACTGCTGGAACACCATGCTGAGGTTGGTGCGGATGCGCACCACCTGCTTGGGATCGGCCGGGTGGCGGTGGTGGCCCTCGCCCCTCCATTTCACGGGTTCGCCCTGGAACAGGATTTCGCCCTGCTGGCTGTTTTCAAGCAGGTTGATGCAGCGCAGGATGGTGGATTTGCCCGAGCCTGATGAGCCGATGAGCGTAATAACGTCGCCCTTGTGCGCGGTGATGCTGACGCCCTTGATCACTTCGAGCGAGCCGAAGGCCTTGAACAGGTTGCGGACTTCGATAACCGGGGGCGTGGTATCCTGGGCAGCGTCTTGGGGCACGGTTGTCCGTTCGTTAATTCGATGAGCGGTTTCAACGAGAGAGTAGGGCCCAAAAACGGGGCGGATGCAATGAGCAATGCCAAGGCTCGGCCCGGGAAAGCGGAATTGCCGCAGATTTGGGCGGCGTCAGGGGCGCGGCGGGGGCGGGTTCGGCACGTCGAGATAGGCGCGGGCCGGAATGGCGATGAGATCTCTGATATGCAGGAGGGGGCGATCCGCGTCGGAAAGATCGGCGATGGCCTGGCGCGTGGCGGCAAAGAGCGGCGCGGGATCGCGGGTTTTCGCAGTGATCAGCGGCAGGCCGGGCGTCGGCCGGGTGCGAGTGATTTCACGCAAGTTTGCGGCAAAGCTGTCATGCGCCTGGATCAGCGTCCATGTCACCGCGTCGAGCGCGGCGAAATCGGCCCGGCCCTCGGCCACGGCGCGCGCCGAGGCGCGGTGTGCGCCGGTCTTGATGAGCGGACCCGGTGCGAGGCCAAGCCCGGCCATGTGGGTGGCGGGCGCCGCCCAGCCGGATTGGGACAGCGCTTCGTTGTAGGCGAACCGGCGCCCGGAAAAGGCGTCAAGCGTGTCGACGGGATCATCAGCGCGGGCGACGAAGACGGAACAATAGTGGCCCGGCGGGCAGCCGGGCAGGCCATAATCGGGTGTACCGACCAGTGTGACCGCGCCGTGCAGGCGCGCGCGGTAGGGATAACCGCAGGTTTGCGCCAGTAACAGGTCGGGGTTTTGCCAGATGTCCCAGACATCCATGTCGCGGGTCAGGGCCTGGGGACCATGGCCCAGATGGGCGCGGATCGCCTGCCACAGCCGGTCATTCGCGGCGGCGGTTTCCGGCCTGTCATACATCGGCAGGGCGGCGATCATCCCCCGGCCCTTTGGCGGGCGACGGCGCTGTCGCGGTCGCTGATGCCCAGGAGGTTGGCCACCACGCGCAACAGCGTGTCCTCGTGCATGTCGCGGCTGCCATCGGCCAGCACCACCTGCCACAGCGCGGTGAGCACGGCTAGGCGGTCCTCGTGCGGCACTGCGTCCTTGATCGCGCGGGTAAAGCGCACAGTGTCGGGGGCCTCGGCCTCGAGCGTTTCGGCCTCTTGCCGGAGCGCGGCGGCCTCGAACGGCGAAAGGTCGTAGCGGGTGGAGAGGATGCGGTCGATGCGGTCGATCTCGACCTGGGCATAGTCGTGATCGGAACGGGCCACGCGGACGAGAAGCGCGGCCAGCGCAAGCCGGGCGTCTTCATCGCCAAGTTGGCCGGGTTGGGGTGCGGTGAGCCTGCGCAGGAAGTCGGCGAACATCGGTGTCAGCCTTCCTCGGCGGCGGCGCGGGCGGCGGCGTTGTCTTCGGGGCTGAGACCGAGCGCTTCGCGCACGGTGTCGATCACGCCGATCTCCTCGGGGCGCTCCAGCCCGTCGGCCAGCGTGACCTGCCAGAGCGCGCGCAGCTTCTCCAGCCGGCCCTCATGCGCAACGGTTTCGCGGATCAGCGCGGCGAAGCGTTCGGTTTCGGGCGCCTGCTTTTCGAGCTTTTCGCAGGTGGCGCGCATCTTGGCGGCCTCGACCGCATTCAGATCGTTCGCGGCCGCGAGGATGCGGTCGATCCGGGCGATTTCCTCGACCCGGTAGGTGGCGTCGGACTTGGCCACGCGGACAAGAAGCGCGCCCAGGGCGAGCCGCGCATCGGGCTCGGGCAGCGGCGCGGGCGCGTGGTGCGAGAAAACCGACAGGATGCGTTGAACGATGGGCATTTGATCAGCCGTCGTAGCCTTCGATGATGATGATGTCGCCGGTCGAGACCGGATCGCGCAGGGCCTTGGCGGCCTGGTAGCTTTCGGAGCTGTAGCAGTCGAGCGCGGCCTGGTAGGAGGGAAACTCGATCACGACATTGCGCGAGCGCGCGGTGCCTTCGGGGTTTTCGAACTGCCCGCCGCGCACCAGGAAGCGCGCACCGTATTCACCAAAGGGTTTTGCATTGGCTTCGACGTATTTCATGTAGGCGTCGATATCATCGACATCGACGCGCCCGATCCAGTAGCCCTTTGGCATGTTGCGTTCCTTCTGTTGCGTGTTGCCGGATGCTGCGATGCGCCCGGGGCAGGGTCAAGGGGTCAACCTGTCAAACGCGGGTCATCGAAGGCCAGATTGTCGATGGCGATGCCCTGGGGATCGGAGTTCAGGATGAGGATGCCGGCGATGTCGGGCTGGGCCGCGTTGCGCAGGAAGCCGTAACTTTCCTCAGCCAAGGGGCCAATGGAGAGCCGGGCGATCTCGCTGCCGTCGCGGCGCAGGAAGATGACCGTCGCGTGGCCCTGTTCGCCGCCCCGAAGATCGAAGGCCAGTGCGCCGTGGTCATGTTCGAACTCGATCGCGATCATGCCTTCGCCGGCGGCGGCGTCGCGGGGAAAGCCGCGCTGGCCCAGCCCGTGCAGCACCACGGTGCCGGGCAGGCGCATCGCACCGAGGCTTTGCCCCGGCGCGCCGGGCAGGGCGGTCAGTGGTGGACGGGCCAGACCTTCGACGCGGTCGTAATCGCCCTCGACCAGGAGCGCCTGGCCAGCAAATCGTTCGCCGAACCGCGCCCCCGGCCGGGCGAGCAGCGCGTCGATCGCGGTGCCGATGCCCATGGAATTGGGAATGTCCTCGAAATCGATCAGGTGGCTGAGGGCGAGGCTGTCGCGCGACACGAGACAGACTGGCGCATCGCAGGCGGCGTCGGCGCGGGCAAGCGGGGCAAGGGCTGTCATGGCGAGGGCCAGGAAAGGTGCAATGAGGCGAACCATGGCGTAGTATAATCCGGCACCGGGCCGATAGGACATAAAATCTGCGTCAGCCCAACGGCGGCAGGCGGGCATAAAGGATATCGTCGATGGCGATGCCGCCGGGATCGGTGTTGGTGATCAGCATCCCGGCAATGCCGGGCCCTGCAGCGGTTTGCGCATAGCCCAGTGCCGAGCGGCCGCGCGGCAGGGTGTGATCATGGATGGCGAGAAGCCGCCCGTCGCGGGTATAGAAGCGGACGCGGACGCCACCGCGCGGGCCACTGTCGGTGCCCAAGGGGGCGGGATAATCGGTATGCAGAACGAACCCCGTGGCCTGCTGATCATGGTCGAACAGGATCGCGATGGCGCCTTCGCCGCGCGCCTGAAGTGCGGGGAAACCCGCGGGACCCAGTGGAAAGAGCGCGTTAGAACCCAGGCCGCGGTGATAGGCGACCGAGAGGTTGCTGCCGGGTGGGCCGGGACGCGCGCGCAGCGGAGCCTGCGGTGGCCGGGCGCCTGCCGTGTCGAATCGCCCGCCACGCCGGTCGGTGAGGATCGCCGGGGCCATGCCTGCAAAATGCTGCGCAATGTTAACGCGGCCTTCGCGCAGCGGGGCATCGAGGTTGAAGCCCGGCTCGGCCCTCTGCGGCAGGATTTCAAAGCCCACGCGGCCATCCAGCTGTTTTTCCAGCTGGAAATAATCGACGCGCCCGATGGCCTGCGCGACAGCCGGAGACGAGAGTAAGGTTAATGCCATCCACACGTTGCAGGCGAGATTCCGTAGTGCTGTCACAATTGCTCCCAAGTTTGGGCCAGTTGAACCGGCAGATTGGCGCCAGTTTCAAGCTTACCTAGGGAACCCGAAAATGGCAGCCTTTGCCGATATTGACTGGAATGAGGCCGGCGAAGACGAGCAGCTGCGCGCGGTGCGCAAGGCCACGACCGCGCAGTTGAACCAGCTTTTGCGCAGCTATGACTGGTCGCTGTTCCACGAGAGTGTTCTGGGGTGGGCCATGGCGCAGAAGGGCCTGGATATGAGCGCGGCGCTGAGCGCGTTTTTCAACGGCGATCCGATGCGCTTCAACTATGTGCCGAATTCCGATGTGCCGGCCAGCCATCGCGGCATCTGCCGATTGCTCGATTCCATCGCGCAGCGGGTCAACGCGGGGTTCTACCTGCCCGGGACCATCGAGATGCGCCAGGACGGGCTGAGCAAGCTGCACGCCTGGATCTATTATCAGCAGGAAGACGTGGCCGACCGCCGCCGCGGCCGGTGGGTGTTCGACGAAGAAACGCTGGAGCCGATCCTGCACCCGCATCGTTCCGAACCGTCCGAGCCGCTTGAAGCCGAGCCAGAAGCGCGGTTTTCGCTTGGACAGATGGTCAGGCCGCTGCTCAACCCCTGATCAGACCAGTCGCGAGCTTTCGACCGCGGCGCGCACGAAATCCGCGAAGAGCGGGTGCGGCGCGAAGGGTTTCGACTTGAGCTCGGGGTGGAACTGCACGCCGATGAACCACGGGTGATCGGACCATTCGACGATTTCCGGCAGCCGTCCGTCGGGCGACATGCCCGAGAAGCTGAGCCCGCATTTTTCAAGCTTGTCGCGATACTTGATATCGACCTCGTAGCGGTGGCGGTGGCGTTCCTCGATCGCGGTGGTGCCATAGACCTGCGCCACTTTCGAGCCTTCGGCCAGTGTGGCATCATAGGCGCCGAGCCGCATGGTGCCACCCTTGTCGTCACTGGCCGAGCGCTTCACGGTGTAGTTGCCCTGCACCCATTCCTTGAGGTGATAGACGACAGGGGTGAAACGTTTCTTGCCGGCTTCGTGGTCGAATTCCTCGGAGCCGGCATCCTTGATGCCGGCGGCGTTGCGGGCGGCCTCGATCACCGCCATCTGCATGCCGAGACAAATGCCGAGATATGGCACCTTGCGTTCGCGGGCGAATTGCGCGGCCTTGATCTTGCCTTCGGTGCCGCGTTCGCCAAAGCCGCCTGGCACGAGGATGGCGTGATACCCTTCGAGGTAGGGCGCGGCGTCTTCCTTGTCGAAGACCTCGGCATCGACCCAGTTGACGTTGACCTTGACCCGGTTGGCCATACCGCCATGGGTCAGCGCCTCCTTGATGGATTTGTAGGCGTCTTCCAGCTGCGTATACTTGCCGACGATGGCGATGTTCACCTCGCCGTCGACGTGGTGGATGCGGTCATAGACATCTTCCCAGATCGACAGGTCGGGTTTCGGCGCCGGCGAGATCTGGAACGCATCCAGCACCGCCTGGTCGAGGCCGACGCGGTGATAGGCGAGCGGTGCCTCGTAGATCGAGCTGAGATCGTAGGCGGGGATCACCGCCTCGGGGCGGACGTTGCAGAAAAGCGCGATCTTGGCGCGTTCCTTTTCCGGGATCGGCTGCTCCGAGCGGCAGACCAGCACGTCAGGTTGCAGGCCGATTGAGCGCAGTTCCTTCACGCTGTGCTGGGTGGGCTTGGTTTTCAGCTCACCGCTGGCGGCAAGGTAGGGCAGCAGTGTGAGATGCATGAAAATGCACTGGCCGCGGGGCTTTTCCTGTGCGAACTGGCGGATCGCCTCGAAGAAGGGCAGGCCTTCGATATCGCCCACTGTGCCGCCGATTTCGCAGAGCATGAAATCGACCTCGTCATCGCCAATTTCGATGAAATCCTTGATCTCGTTGGTGACGTGGGGGATCACCTGGATGGTTTTGCCCAGGTAATCGCCGCGACGCTCTTTTTCCAGAACATTGGTGTAGATCCGGCCCGATGAGACGGAATCGGTTTTACGGGCGGGCACGCCGGTGAAGCGCTCGTAGTGGCCGAGGTCGAGATCGGTTTCGGCGCCGTCATCGGTGACGAACACTTCGCCATGCTCAAACGGCGACATGGTGCCGGGATCGACGTTGAGATAGGGATCGAGCTTGCGCAGGCGGACCGAGAAGCCGCGTGCCTGAAGCAGCGCGCCAAGTGCCGCAGAGGCGAGGCCCTTACCCAAGGACGACACAACCCCGCCGGTGATGAATACGTAACGCGCCATGTGGCCGATGACCCCCGTGAATGCGGCTGATGAAGCCTAGAAAATCCTGTCCCAGCGGCCGCGAAAGGCCGCCGCATCACGGGATTTGAGAGTTAGCAGATTCGCCCGGTATTGGCAACCTGACCGCAACATAATGTTGCGGTTATTTCACGCGCCTCAAGGGCTTGTGCGTCAATCTGCCCGAGGCACGAGCGGCGCGGTATCACCCTGGCTGGGCGGCAGCAGGCTGTCGCTGTCGAGCGTGGGCGCCTCAGGCGTGGTTTCCTCGGCCACCGGCGCGTTGCCGACCCGGTCGAGCACGGAACTCGACGAGGATTTCTCGGCCGCGATGATGGTGAGGGTGATTGAGGTGATGATGAAGCCGATCGCCAGCAGCCAGGTCACCTTGCCCAGGGCCGTGGCCGCCGCGCGTTGCGAAATCGCCCCGCCGCCCGATCCCATTCCGAGCCCGCCACCTTCGGAGCGCTGCAGAAGCACCACGCCAATGAGCGCGAGCGCGAGAAGAAGGTGGATGATGAGAACGACGTTTTCCATATACCGGGCTGCCCTGCGTTCGTGTCTGCGGCGCTATGTAGGGGAAAGGGGCAATGGGTGCAAGCGGTGGGTTACTCGTCGACGTCATCCATGTCGGCCTGGCCCGAGAGCTTGCGCCGGACATGGCTCCAGGAAAGCCCGATGCCCAGCACGACGGAGAGGGCGACAAGACCGATCCATGTATTCTGGGTGGTGTCTTCCAGCGTCAGCCAGCCCCAGTCGTACAGCACCCAGAGAAGCGCGGCGACCACCGCGATGACGAGGATCATGCCGAAGGTCCCGATCGAGCGCAGCGTGGCGCGCAGGTAGATGATGTAGCCCACCAGCAGGAGCAGGCCGAGGAGCACCGCCAGCGGCAGCTGATCGGAGAAATTGGCCTGGGCCCATTTCACGTAGTTCCATTCGGTCGGGTTGAAGGTGGCCGACAGCAGCAGGAAGGCAAAGAGCCAGCGGAGAAGGAAACCCATCTGAGACCTCGTACGGTTTGCAGGAGGCATTGATGCGCAGGTGGTGTGCGCTTGTCCAGACGCTGCGGCGAATTTGCGGTTTCGCGCGGGCGCGCGGGGCGATATACGGGCGCGGGTTTGATCCGGATAAAGAGGACCGTCATGGCCAATGTCGTCGTTGTCGGCGCCCAGTGGGGCGACGAGGGAAAAGGCAAGATCGTGGACTGGATGAGCGAGCGGGCGGATGTGATCTGCCGCTTCCAGGGCGGGCATAATGCCGGCCACACGCTGGTCATCGACGGCAAGGTCTACAAGCTGCACGCGCTGCCCAGCGGCGTGGTGCGGGGCGGCAAGCTGAGCGTGATCGGCAACGGCGTGGTGCTGGACCCCTGGAGCCTGCTTGCCGAGATCGAAACCGTGACGGCGCAGGGCGTGGATATATCGCCCGAGACCCTGATGATTGCTGAGAATACCTCGCTGATCCTGCCTTTTCACGGCGAGCTGGACCGGGCGCGCGAAGAGGCAGCGAGCAAGGGCACCAAGATTGGCACGACCGGCCGCGGGATCGGGCCGTGCTACGAGGACAAGGTGGGCCGCCGGGCGATCCGGGTGGCCGACCTGGCCGACGATGCCACGCTCGAGGCAAGGGTCGACCGCGCCTTGCAGCACCATGATCCGCTGCGCAAGGGGCTGGGGGTTGAGCCGATCGACCGCGACGCGCTGATCGCGCAGCTGAAAGAGATCGCGCCGAAGATCCTGAAATTCGCAGGCCCGGTTTGGAAAGCGCTGAACGAGAAGCGCAAGACCGGCAAGCGCATCCTTTTCGAGGGCGCGCAGGGCGCGCTGCTGGACGTGGATTTCGGCACCTATCCGTTCGTGACTTCGTCGAACGTGATCGCGGGGCAGGCGGCGACAGGCGTGGGGGTCGGGCCCGGCGCGATCGACTATGTGCTGGGCATCGTCAAGGCCTATACCACGCGCGTGGGCGAGGGGCCGTTCCCGACCGAGCTGTTTGACGGGGATGGCCAGAGGCTGGGCGAGCGCGGGCACGAGTTCGGCACCACCACGGGCCGCAAGCGGCGCTGCGGCTGGTTCGATGCGTGCCTCTTGCGCCAGACTTGTGCCACCAGCGGAGTGAACGGCATTGCCCTGACCAAGCTCGATGTGCTGGACGGGTTCGAGACGCTGAAGATCTGTGTCGGCTACGAGCTGGACGGCAAGCGGCTGGACTATCTGCCGACGGCGGCCGACGAACAGGCGCGCTGCACGCCGATCTACGAGGAACTGCCCGGCTGGAGCGAGTCCACGGAAGGCGCGCGAAGCTGGGCCGACCTGCCGGCCAACGCGATCAAATACGTCAAGCGCGTTGAGGAGCTGATCGAATGCCCGGTGGCGCTGCTATCAACGAGCCCGGAGCGCGACGACACTATCCTGGTTACCGATCCGTTCGCGGACTGACGCGCATGTGGGACCGGCTGTCATACAAGGCCCGCAAGCGGCTTTCGATCCTCGTGTTGATCGTCGGCATGCCACTTTATGTCGTGGTGGCGGTGACGCTGGTGAACCGGCTGGAACGTCCCTCGATCCTGGTGGAGCTGGCGATTTACGTGGGGCTTGGGATCATCTGGATCCTGCCTTTCAAGGGATTGTTCCGCGGTGTGGGCCAGCCCGACCCGGAAGATCGCGACGAGGGCTGACGCCGCCTCACGCCTGCGTGACACATACCTTCGGCGATTGCATGCGGCGGCGCTTGCCCCTAACCGTTCGTGCAACGCAATCGGAAAGGGGTGGGCATGAAACACGAAGCGGTTCAGGATTACTATGGCAAGGTCCTGCAGGGCAGCGACGACCTGCAGACCAATGCCTGCTGCACACCGGGAGACATGCCGGGCCACGTGAAGGCAGCGCTGTCGAATATCCATGACGAGGTTCTGACCCGCTATTACGGGTGCGGGCTGGTGATGCCCGAAGCGTTGGAGGGCGCGGTTGTTCTTGATCTGGGCTGCGGGGCGGGGCGCGATGTCTATGCGCTGGCGCAGATGGTCGGGGCCAAGGGCCGCGTGATCGGCGTGGACATGACACCCGAGCAACTGGCCGTGGCCGAGGCGCACAGGGCCTGGCATGCCGAGCGTTTCGGCTTTGACAATGTCGCGTTCCACGAGGGTTTCATCGAGTCGCTGGAAGAGCTGCCCATCGCGCCTGGCAGCGTGGACGTGATCGTGTCGAACTGCGTGATCAACCTGGCCACGGACAAGGCCGCCGTGTTGCGCGGGGCGCATCGGCTGCTGAAGGTCGGGGGCGAGATGTATTTCTCGGACGTCTACGCCGACCGTCGCATCCCGGCCGCCCTGGCCGCGGACGAGGTGCTGTACGGTGAATGCCTGTCCGGGGCGCTCTACTGGAACGATTTCCTGACGATCGCGCGCCAGACCGGGTTCGATGATCCGCGTCTGGTCGAGCATCGCCCGCTGACGATCGAGAACGCGGAACTGGAGGCGCGGGTTGCGCCGATCCGTTTCACTTCGGCCACTTATCGGCTGTTCAAGCTGGCCGGGCTGGAGAGCGCCTGCGAGGATTACGGGCAGGCGGTGATCTACAAGGGCACGATCGCGCATGCGCCGCATGCCTTCGCGCTGGACGATCACCACGTGATCGAGGCAGGTAAGGTGTTTCCGGTCTGCGGTAACACCTGGAAGATGCTGCATGACACGCGCTTGCGCCCGCATTTCGACTTTGTCGGCAATTTCGACACGCATTACGGCATTTTCGCGGGATGCGGTGGCGAAAGCCCGTTCGAACGCGACACGGCCGGGCCGGCCGCCGCCGGCGGATCGTGTTGCTGAGACTTGCGGGCGCAGGGGGCGGCTGATAAGGCTCTCGGGAAACCCGATGGTTTTCATCGGATTAGGACGAGGCGCCGCGTGACCAAACCGATCCCGAGGCTGGAGATTCGAAATCTGCGGCGCGTCTTTGACGGGCGCGCGGTTGTCGATGACGTGTCGCTGCGCGTGATGCCCGGACAGGTGACCTGCCTGCTGGGGCCGTCGGGCTGCGGCAAGTCGACGACGCTGCGGATGATCGCGGGCGTCGAGATGCAGGACACGGGCGAGATCTATGTCGATGGTAAGCTGATCTGCGACACGGTGTTCCGGGTGCCGCCCGAGCGGCGGCATATCGGGCTGATGTTCCAGGATTTCGCGCTGTTCCCGCATCTGAGCGTCGCCGAGAACGTGGCCTTCGGCCTGAAGGGTGGCAAGGACGAGAAGCGCGCGCGCGTCGAGGAACTGCTGGCCGAGGTGGGACTGAAACGGTTCATCGATTCCTACCCGCACGAATTGTCGGGCGGCGAACAGCAGCGGGTGGCGCTGGCGCGGGCCTTGGCGCCGCGGCCGCGGATCATGCTGATGGACGAGCCGTTTTCCGGCCTCGACAACCGGCTGCGCGACGACATCCGCGACCTGACACTGGACGTCCTGAAACAGGAGGATGCGGCCGTTCTGCTGGTCACGCACGAGCCGGAAGAGGCGATGCGCATGGCCGACGAGATCGCGCTGATGCGTTCGGGCCGGATCGTGCAGCAGGGCGCGCCCTATAACATCTACAACGCGCCGGTGGACAAGGCGGCGGTGGCGTTTTTCAGCGATATCAACGTGATCCGCGGCAAGGTCGAAGGCGCGCTGACCGACACGCCGTTTGGCCAGTTCCTGGCCCCGGGCGTGCCTGACGGGCAGGCGGTGGAGATCGTCATTCGCCCGCAGCACATCAAGATCGATTTCGACCGGGGCGGGCGAGGCCCGGACCCGACGCCGCAGGACGGGGTGCCGGCGCGCGGTGTGGTCGAACGGGCGCGCTTCATGGGTAGCGAAAGCCTGGTCGAGTTCCGGATGGACCATGACGGATCGATCCTGAAGGCGACGGTGCCGAACGTGTTCCTGCCGAGCCCGGGCAAGGCACTGTGGCTGACGATCCGCCGCGACCGGTGTTTCGTGTTCCCGGTTTCGGGATGATCAGCGGGCGCAGGCGTGGGGGCCAGCCCCCACACCCCCGGGATATTTGCAGCAAGATGAAGCGGGGGATTGTTTTGCCGGGGCCCGGCTCTGTAGGGTTCGGCCATGAGTGAAACGCGGGACTTGCGGCGCGGCTGGACGACGGGCGCCTGTGCCACGGCGGCCACCAAGGCGGCGGTGATGGCGCTGTGGGGCGAGGGGTTTCCCGCGCGCGTGCGGATCACCCTGCCGAGGGGCGAGCGGCCGGAATTCGCGATTGAATACAGCGACATGGGCGATGGCTGGGCCGAGGCGGGCGTGGTCAAGGATGCCGGCGATGACCCGGATGTGACCCATGGCGCCGAGATCCGGGTGCGCGTGGAACCCTCGGATGGGGGGGTGGTGTTTGCCGCGGGTGACGGCGTGGGCAAGGTGACCAAGCCGGGCCTGCCCATCGGTGTGGGAGAGCCGGCGATCAACCCGGTGCCACGCGAGATGATGCGCGGCGTGGTGGAGGAGATGGCCGCCCGGCTGGGACGGCGCCCGGATGTGAAGATCACGATATCGGTGCCCGGTGGGGCGGAGATCGCGGAAAAGACATGGAACCCGCGCCTTGGCATCAAGGGCGGGATTTCGATCCTGGGCACGACGGGTATCGTGCGGCCGTTTTCCTGCGCTGCCTGGATCGCTTCGATCCATCGCGGCATCGATGTGGCCCGCGCCGAGGGGTTGACCCATGTGGCGGGCTGCACCGGCGCCACGAGCGAGCGCGCGGTGCAGGCGCTTTACGGGCTGCCCGATGGCGCGATGCTGGACATGGGCGATTTCGTGGGCGGTATGCTCAAGTACCTTGCCACGCATCCCGTGCCCCGCGTGACCATCGGTGGCGGTATCGGAAAGATCACCAAACTGGCCCAGGGGGCGTGGGATCTGCACTCGAAACGCAGCCAGGTCGATTTCGCGGCCCTGGCGCAGAGTGTGGGCGACAGCCGTATCGAAACGGTTAACACCGCGCTCGAAGCCTATGAAATCGTCGGCGCGCCGCTGGCGGAGTGGGTGGCGCAGGCGGCTCTGGCCCGGGTCGACGAGCGGTTCGGGGGCGAGATGGCCTTCGATATCGTCGTGATCGACCGGGGTGGCGGGATCATCGCGAGGGTGGGAGCATGACCCTTTTGCTGCTGGCGGGCACGGGCGAGGCGCGGGCGATCGCCGCGGCGCTGGCGGAGATGCCGGGGCTGGCGGCGGTGGCTTCGCTTGCCGGGGCGACGCAGGCGCCCGAGTCGCTGGCTTTGCCCACGCGGGTGGGCGGCTTTGGCGGGGAGGCGGGGTTTCGCGCCTACCTGGCCGAAAACTGGATCGGCGCGGTGCTGGATGCGACGCACCCGTTTGCCCATCGGATCAGCCTGCGCACGGCGCGGATCTGCGCAGAACTGGGCCTGCCCTATTGTCAGTATCTGCGCCCGGGCTGGATGCCGGAGGCGGGCGATGACTGGACCTGGCTGGCCGATGAGGCGGAGGCGGCGCGGCATGTGCCCGAGGGCGCGGTTGTGTTCCTGGCGACGGGGCGATCGACGCTGGAGCGGTTTGCAAACCTGCAGGGTCGGCGGCTGATCTGTCGGCAGATCGACCCACCGAGTGAGCCGTTTCCCTTTGCCGATGGCGAATTCCTCGTGGGTCGGCCGCCTTTTACGGTGGCCGAGGAAGAGGCGCTTTTTCAACGGCTTGGAGTGGATTGGCTGATCGTGAAGAACGCGGGCGGCGCGGCATCGCGCAGCAAGTTGATCGCGGCGCGGAACCTTGGGATCCGCGTGGGCATGATCAAGCGGCCCGAGCAGCCGGAGGGCTGCCGGGTGGAGAGCGTGGCGGCGGCGCTGGACTGGGTGCGGGGGCTGGCATGAGCGTAGGGCGGATCATCTGCGGGCCGGATTGCGTGGCGGAGGGGGCGGCTTGGCTGGCGGCGAACGATGCGGGCATGGCGCGTGCGGTGGCGGCCGTGGGCGAGGTGCCGCTGCGTCTGCGCGCGGACGGGTTTGCCCAGCTTCTGAGCGCGATCGTCAGCCAGCAGGTGAGCGTGGCCAGTGCCAGCGCGATCTGGGGACGGATGGAAGCGGCGGGGCTGACTGTGCCCGACGCGGTGTCCCGCGCCAGTGACGACGCGCTGCGAGCGGTCGGGCTGAGCCGTCAGAAGATGCGCTATGCCAAGGCCCTGGCCGAAGCGAGTATCGATTATGACGCGCTGCGGGAGATGCCGGATGCAGAGGTGGTGCGTGAGCTGACAGCGGTGCCGGGGATCGGGGTGTGGACGGCCGAGATCTATGCGATGTTTTCGCTGGGCCGGGCCGATGTCTTTGCGCCGGGGGACCTGGCATTGCAGGAGGCGGCACGGATCCTGTACGGGCTGGAGGACCGGCCGAAGGAGCGCGCGCTGCGCGAGATGGCCGACGCGCGCTGGCGGCCCTGGCGGGCGGTTGCGGCGCGGGTGCTGTGGGCCTATTACCGGGTGGCCAAGGAGAGGGAAGGGATCAGATGACACGGGTATTGAATGCTGGCCGCAAGGGCCCGAAAACAGGGGATAAACCGCGCTCGGTGGTGGTGTTCCTGCATGGCTACGGGGCCAATGGGGCGGACCTGCTGGGGCTGGCGGATCCGCTGGGCGAGCATTTGCCGGATACGCTCTTTGTGGCGCCGGATGCGCCTGAGAACTGCGCCGGCGCACCGTTCGGATACCAGTGGTTCCCGATCCCGTGGATTGACGGCTCGTCCGAGGAAGAGGCCGAGCGGGGGATGCAGGCGGCGGTGGATGACCTGAATGCGTTTCTCGATGCGCTGCTGGTGGACGAGGACATGCTGCCCGAGCAGATGGTGCTGTTCGGGTTCAGCCAGGGCACCATGATGAGCCTGCATGTCGCCCCGCGGAGAGAGGATGAAGTGGCTGGTATCGTTGCCTTTTCCGGGCGTCTGCTGAGCCCGGATCTGCTGACGGACGAGGCGGTGAGCAAACCGCCGGTGCTGCTGGTGCATGGCGACATGGACGACGTGGTGCCGCCGCAATCGCTGCCGCAGGCGGCGGAGGCGTTGCAGGAGGCGGGGTTTACCGAGGTTTATGCCCATATCATGAAGGGCACGGGCCACGGGATCGCGCCGGACGGGCTCTCGGTGGCGCTGGCGTTCATGCGCGACAAGCTCGGGCTTTGAACGCCTCCGCACGGCAGGGTTAACGACGATTTTTCGGCGAAAAATCGGGGGTGATCTGCGTACACGGCCCGGCTGACATCCGGCTGCCGGGAAAATCTTTACCCAAGCTTAACGAAGGTGGTTAACGCGGCGGGCGCGGCGCCGGAATTAGGATTTTGTTAATTATACCGTACGGTTAGCCACCCCGGCGATTTGACCGGGCGCACGGTCTGCGCTAGGGATTCCGGCATGATGGAGGAGTTGGGCAAGCGGCCCCGGGAGCGATCCCGGCGGCCGTTTTTTCATGCGCTGACAGAGGGGCAGAGACAGACCGACAACCCACATGAGGCAGAACAGCAGACATGTCATCGGATGAAACCGAACGGAACAGCCGCCGCCTGACACGGGCGGTGGACGTTGTCGAAACCCAGTTGCGCGCGATGAAGGGCGACCTGGAACGCCTGCACCGGCAGATCAAGGCCGGGCAGGTGGACAGGATCACCGATTCCGCGCGCGCAACGCAAGAGATCCGCCAGTGGCTGCGGATCGCCATGGAACTGGAGGTGCAGCTTGCAAAAGAAAAGAGCCGACATGACGGGCGGGACGCCCCCCGCGCCATCAACCTTGACGACGCCCGATCTGAGATCGGGTGCCGCCTGGATCGCCTCAGAAGGACGTGCCGTGCAGGACGCGTTTCTGAATGAGTTGAGCGAAGCGGAGCTTCTGGCGCTGCCCTTCCTGTTCGAGTTCTGGGCGCTGGAGCACCAGTTACCGCCCGAAGGCGACTGGCGCACATGGGTGATCATGGGCGGGCGCGGCGCGGGCAAGACGCGCGCGGGCGCCGAATGGGTGCGCGCGCAGGTCGAAGGGCCAGGGCCGCGCGATCATGGCCGGTGCCGCCGGATCGCGCTGGTGGGCGAAACGATCGACCAGGTGCGCGAGGTGATGGTGTTCGGCGAAAGCGGCATCCTGGCCTGTTCGCCGCCCGACCGCCGGCCCGAGTGGCAGGCGGGGCGCAAGCGGCTCATCTGGCCCAACGGGGCGGTGGCGCAGGTGTTTTCCGCGCATGACCCCGAAGCGCTGCGCGGGCCGCAATTCGACGGGGCCTGGGTGGATGAGATGGGCTGTGGCGCGATCGACAAGGGCACCAACCAGCCCAACAAGTTTCTCGATCCCAAATCCTCGGAATCGGCGATTCCGTATTTCTCGGACGGGCGGCGGGATGAGTTCGTCCAGATGCAGTACCTGCGCGCGATGACCCGCTTCTGGTCGGATCCGGCCAACAACCCGGTCAGCCCCGAATATGGCGGGCCGATGGTCGACATGTCGCGGGCCCATGTCTGGGCGTGGGATGCGCGGCCTTATCCGTTCTTTCCCGGTAATGCCGATCTGTGGACCGATGCGGGCAACTATGCCCGCGGGCACTGGATCACCGGTCGGGCCTCGGCGCGGTCGCTCGCCTCGGTCGTGGCCGAGATCTGTGCACGGGCCGGCGTGACGCATTACGATGTCTCGGCGCTCTATGGCGTGGTGCGCGGCTATACCGTGGCCGAGGTGGGCGATGCCCGCAGCGCCCTGCAACCGCTGATGCTGCGCTATGGGTTCGACGCGGTCGAACGCGACGGCGTGTTGCGGTTTTCCATGCGCGACGGCATCGAGGACGGGTCACAGGCCGCGGACATGCTGGCCGAGAGTGGCGAGATCGACGGCACGGTCGAGCGCGTGCGCGCAGCCGAGGCCGAACTGGTCGGGCGTGTCCGGCTGCGTTTTGTCGAGGCGGACGGCAATTTCGAGATACTGTCCGAGGAAGCGGTGCTGCCCGATGAGGCCACCCATGCCGTGGCCAGCAGCGAATTCCCGCTGGCCATGACCCGCGGCGAGGGGCGGCAGGTGGTCGAGCGCTGGCTGTCGGAATCCCGTGTCGCCCGCGACACGCTGCGTTTTGCCCTGCCGCCGTCGCGGCTTGATGTGGGGCCGGGCGATGTGCTGCGACTGGATACCGGGGCAGGCACAGAGCTCGTGCGGATCGACCGGGTGGACCTGGGCGCGTCGCAACTGGTCGAGGCGGTCCGGATCGAGCCCGAAGCCTATGCGCCAGCCGAGATCGCGGATGACCGGACCAGGCTGGGCGAGTTCGTGGCGCCGGTCCCGGTGTCGCCCTTGTTTCTGGATCTGCCGCTGATGACGGGCGAGGAGGTGCCGCACGCACCGCACCTGGCGGTCACCGCCGATCCCTGGCCGGGTACGGTGGCGGTCTATGCCTCGGCCAGCGACGCAGATTACACGCTCAACCGCCTTGTCGGTGCGCGGGCCACGATGGGGATCACGCAGACGGTGCTGGGCGCAGCGCCGGCCGGCCTGATCGACCGGGGTGAGGGGCTGATCGTGGAACTGGCCGCAGGCGCGCTGTCCTCGGTCGATGACATGGCACTTCTGAACGGCGCCAACCTTGCCGCGATCGGCGATGGCACCTCGGCCAACTGGGAACTGTTCCAGTTCCGCGATGCCGAGTTGGTGGGCGAAAACCGCTATCTTCTGCGCCACCGGCTGCGCGGCCAGCTGGGAAGCGATGCCCGCCAGCCCGCGGCCTGGCCAGCCGGGTCGTACTTTGTGCGGCTGGATGGTGTGCCCGGGCAGATCGAGATGAACGCGGCGCAACGCAACCTAGCGCGGCATTACCGGATCGGTCCGGCGCAGCGGTCGCTTGACGATCCGACCTATCAGCACCTTGTTGAGGCGTTCGCGGGCATCGGGCTCAAACCGCTGAGCCCCTGTCATCTGCGCGTCGATACAGCGCCGGGCGGCGACCTGGTGTTCACCTGGATCCGACGTACGCGGATCGGCGTGGACAGCTGGGAGGGCCTTGACGTGCCCCTGGGCGAAGAGAGCGAGGCCTACCTGGTGCAGGTTTCGCAGGACGGTGCCGTGCTGCGCGAAGCGCAGGTCACGACGCCGGGCTGGACCTATCCGGCCGGCGCGCAGGCCTCCGATGGCGCCAGCGGTGCGATCGAACTGCGCGTGGCGCAGATCTCGGCCAGTTTCGGCGCGGGAGAGGCGGCGGTTCTACCTCTCACGCTTTAACCTGTGGCGCAGGAAATGCAGCGCGTGGCGGCGGGATCGAGCTCCAGCCGCCCGCGAGCGATTTCCTCGCCGCAATCCTCGCAATAGCCGTATTCACCCTCGTCCATGCGGGCGAGCGCCGCAGTCAGGCGCCTGGCCTCGGCATCGCGGCGGGCCTGCGTGGCCTTGGCCATCGCCTGGTTCTGCAGCGCGTCCATCCGGCTCAGCCGGCCCACCGACTGCTGGTCGAGCTGCACCACGCCCTGGCCGTCGCGGCCCAGGGCGTTTTCCTCGTCCAGTGCGGCAAGGCGCGCTTCGATCAGGCTTCGGAAGCGGTGCAGCTCGGACTCGTCCATGATCAATTTTCCCCGTTCACGGCTTTGCGTTTGGCCAAGCCCGCCTATCTGGTATAGGGTCACCCAATCAGAGGATGGATGCACATGGCTGAAACGCGCAGAAAACTCGCCGAGCTTGACCCGGTCTGGGCCCAGATCGTGAAAGAGGCCGAACAGGCCGTCAAGAACGAGCCGCTCCTCGGGGGGCATATTCACTCCAGCGTGCTGTATCACGGCTCGCTCGAACGGGCGCTTGCCTATCGTATCTCGCTCAAGCTCGAATCGGGCGAGATGTCGGCCCAGATCCTGCGCGAGATCTGCGACGAGGCCTATGAAAGCGATCCGTCGCTGGCCACCGATGCCCGTGCCGACATTGCTGCAGTCTATGATCGTGACCCGGCCTGCCACAGGTTCCTGCAGCCGCTTCTGTTCTTCAAGGGGTTCCTGGCGGTGCAGGCCTATCGCGTGGCCCATTGGCTGTGGAACGAAGGGCGCAAGGATCTTGCGCTGTTCTTCCAGATGCGCGTGTCCGAGGTGTTCTCGATCGACATTCACCCCGCCGCCCGGATCGGTAAGGGGATCATGATCGACCACGGCCATTCCATCGTCATCGGCGAAACCGCCGTGGTGGGCGACAATGTCTCGCTCCTGCATTCGGTCACGCTGGGCGGCACCGGCAAGGAAGACCAGGATCGTCACCCCAAGATCGGCAATGGCGTGCTGATCGGCGCAGGCGCCAAGGTGCTCGGCAATATCAAGGTGGGCGATTGCGCCCGGGTCGCAGCTGGCTCGGTGGTGCTGACCGAGGTTCCCCCGCGCAAGACCGTGGCCGGCGTGCCGGCCCGTGTCGTGGGCGAGGCAGGTTGCTCGCAGCCGGCGATCACCATGGACCAGATCCTCAAGAGTGGCGCATAAAGCACCGATTTTTCGCAGAAAAATCGCATTTCACCTCGGGCGTCTCAGGCCTTAAGGCCTGAGCCGGCCGTGCCCGGCCGCGGGTTCGCCGGCGTCACGCTGCCTTTCACGCGATCAGCGCCGCCAGCACCCGTGCCCAGGACCGCATGCCCTTGTGGAAACTCTCCATGTCGTATTTCTCGTTCGGCGAATGGATCTGGTCATCATCCTTGCCAAAGCCGATCAGCATCGAATCCATGCCGGTGATCGTCTTGAAATAGCCCGCGATCGGGATCGAGCCGCCACAGCCGATATAGGCCGCGGTGTCGGGCCATTCGTCGCTCAGCGCCTGGCGGGCCTTCTCAAAGGCAGGGTCCTCGATTGACATCTGCGACGCGGGCGCGCCCTTGTCGGTGCGGTATTCCACGGTAAAGCCCGGTGGCAGGTTGTCCTCGAGATAGGCGCGAAACGCCTTGCGGATCGCGTCGGGGTCCTGCGTGCCGACCAGGCGGAAACTGATCTTGGCACTGGCCTTGCTGGGCAGCACCGTCTTGAACCCCGCGCCGGTATAGCCGCCCCAGATCCCGTTCACGTCGCAAGTCGGCCGCGACCATATCATTTCCAGCGGCATACGGTCCTGTTCGCCGGCCGGCTCCTTCAGCCCCACGTCGCCCAGGAATTTCTCGTGATCGAAGCCCAGCCCCTGCCACTGGCTCAGGATCTCGTCGCTCATCTCGGGCACGCCATCGTAAAAGCCGGGCAGGGTGATGCGGCCGGTTTCGTCATGCAGGCCGGTGATGATCTTCGACAGCACCCGGATCGGGTTCATCGCAATGCCGCCGTACATGCCGGAATGCAGGTCGCGGCTGGGTCCGGTGATGGTGAAATCCTCGCCCAGCAGGCCGCGCAGCATGGTGGTGATCGCGGGCACCCGGCTCTCGAAAAGGCCGGTGTCGCAGATCAGCGCGATATCCGCTTTCAGTTCGTCGGCATTTGCCTTCATGAACGGCACCAGCGAGGGCGAGCCCGATTCCTCTTCCCCTTCCAGGAAGAAGGTGATCTTGCAGGGCAGGGAGCCGTGAACCGCCTTCCAGGCGCGGCAGGCCTCGATAAAGGTCATCAGCTGGCCCTTGTCGTCACTGGCGCCGCGGCCGCGGATCACCTGGCCCGCCTCCGTGTCCTCGATTGCCGGGTCGAACGGATCGCGATCCCAAAGCTCAATCGGATCAACGGGTTGCACATCGTAATGCCCATAGAAAAGAAGATGCGGGCCCGGCCCGTCGACATGGCCCACGACCATCGGATGGCCCGGCGTGGGGCGTTTCTCGGCCGAGACACCGATGCTTTCCAGGTCGGCCACCAGCCAGTCTGCGGCCCTGTCGCATTCCGCCTTGTAGGCCGGATCGGTCGAAACCGACTGGATTCGCAAAAGCGCCATCAACCGGTCGGTCGCGGCGGGCAGGTCGGAATCGAGTTTTTCCAGAACGGCATCAAGTGACATGTCTCAGGCTCCCCGAATTGGTGTCGGGCGAACTCTAACACCGCGATGGGCACTGTCCAGCAGGTCGCCGTGGCGGATCGGGTGTCGAAAAACTGCCCCCGCTTGATTAAGGTCAAGTTTTCCGGGGGCGGCAATTTGTAACCTGTTTCGAAAATACACCTCCCGCTATATAAACGGGACTGATGCGAACAGGGCCGCGGCCCGCACCGGCGAAAGACCTGCCGGAAAGACAGTAAAAGGGGATGTCGCGTGGACTATAATGCGCAGCTGGATCGGGCCTTGGGCCGTCTGCACGAAGAGGGCCGTTACCGGGTTTTCATCGATATCGAGCGTGAGAAGGGCAACTTCCCGCATGCCATCTGGTCAAAGCCCGATGGCACCACGCAGCCCGTGACCATCTGGTGCGGCAACGATTACCTCGGGATGGGCCAGCACCCGGCCGTCCTGGCCGCGATGCACGAGGCGCTGGATGCCACCGGCGCGGGCTCGGGCGGAACGCGCAACATTTCCGGCACCACCGTCTATCACAAGCGGCTCGAAGCCGAGCTGGCCGACCTGCATGGTAAGGAAGCGGCGCTGCTCTTCACATCGGCCTACATCGCCAACGATGCCACGCTGTCCACGCTGCCCAAGCTGTTCCCGGGCCTGATCATCTATTCCGATGAGCTCAACCACGCCAGCATGATCGAAGGCGTGCGCCGCAACGGCGGCGCCAAGCGCATCTTCCGCCACAACGATCTTGACCACCTGCGCGAACTGCTGGCCGCCGACGATCCGGACACGCCCAAGCTCATCGCCTTTGAATCCGTCTACTCGATGGATGGTGATTTCGGTCCGATCGAGGCGATCTGCGACCTGGCCGACGAATTCGGCGCGCTGACCTATATCGACGAAGTGCATGCCGTGGGCATGTACGGTCCGCGCGGGGCCGGCGTGTGCGAACGTGACCGCCTGATGCACCGCATCGACATCATCAACGGCACGCTGGCCAAGGCTTATGGCGTGATGGGCGGCTATATCGCCACCTCGGCCAAGATGGTCGATGCCATCCGCTCCTACGCGCCGGGCTTCATCTTCACCACCTCGCTGTCGCCGGCCATCGCCGCAGGCGCCGCCGCCTCGGTCGCTTTCCTTAAAACCGCCGAGGGTCAGAAGCTGCGTGACAAGCACCAGGAGCAGGCGAAAGTCCTGAAAACCCGGCTCAAGGCGCTGGGCCTGCCGCTGATCGACCATGGCAGCCATATCATTCCGGTGATCGTCGGCGATCCGGTCCATACCAAGCAGCTGTCGGACATGCTGCTCGATCAGTTCGGTATCTACGTGCAGCCGATCAACTTCCCGACCGTGCCCCGCGGCACCGAGCGTCTGCGCTTCACGCCCTCGCCGGTGCACGGCCCCGACGAGATGGACAAGCTGATCCATGCGCTCGATGAGCTCTGGGCGCATTGTGCGCTGAATCGTGCCGAACTCTCTGCCTGAACGCGTGCTGCGTGTGCAAAGCGCCTTGCGCTATGCTATGAATATGCCATGAAAACACGCGAGTCGCCGGGGCAGGTGACTCGATTCGGGTACCAGTTTGCTGTTGTAACGCTGTCAGGGGCAGGGACGTGATCGGGCGCAAATCCAGGCGAAACGCGCAGGACGATACCGCCGAACCTAAATGGTTCGACGACTACGATCTGCGTCTGGGTGACGTCATGCGCGGCGAACGGGCCACCATGGGCAAGTCGCTTCTCGACGTGCAGCGCGATTTGCGGATCAAGGCCTCCTACATCGCCGCCATTGAAAACAGCGACCCCACGGCTTTCGACACGCCCGGCTTCATTGCCGGTTACGTGCGCTCCTACGCCCGTTACCTGAACATGGATCCCGACAAGGCCTATGCCGCCTTCTGCGCCGAAAGCGGGTTCACCACCGCGCATGGCATGTCGGCCGCGGCCTCGACCATCCGCAAATCCGATGAGCCGGGCCGTGGCCCGGGCCTCCGCCACAGCAAGCTCGGGCGCAGCGATGCCGATCCGCTTCTGGGGTCGCGCGTGGCGCTCGCCCCGGTGGGTGACAGCGCGTTCTCGCGGATCGAACCGCGCGCCGTGGGCTCGATGCTGGTGCTGGTGGCGCTGATCGGTGCGCTGGGCTTTGGCGGTTGGACCGTCCTGAACGAGGTGCAGCGCGTGCAGGTCGCCCCGGTCGAACATACCCCCAACGTACTGGCCGATCTGGACCCGCTCGAAGGGGCGGCCCCGGTGGCGCCCGCCGCGGCCGATGATGTCGTCGCCTCCGCCGGCGCGGGCGTGTTCACCCCGCCGGCCGATGCGCTCGATCGTCTCTACCGCCCGCAGGCGCTGGACGTTCCGGTGATGGTGGCGCGCGATGCGCCGATCTCCACCCTCGATCCCGCAACCATCGGCACCTTCGCAGGCCGCGAAGTGGCCCAGTCCGCCACCCCCGGCGCGCCTGGCGCCGCGGCCCTTCCGGTCAGCAGCCCGCAGGTGATCGAGGAACCGGCGCAGGGTGTCATGATCTTTGCCGTGCGCCCGGCCTGGGTGCGGGTGCGCGCGGGCGATGGCTCGATCATCTTCGAAAAGATCCTCGAGGCCGGCGAAGAATACCAGCTGCCCCCGGATCTCGAGGCGCCGACGCTGCAGGCCGGCATGTCCGGTTCGCTCTATTTCGAAATCGATGGCGAATTGTTCGGCCCGGCCGGGCAGGGCACGGCCACTGTGCGCCAGTTGCCCATCGCTCGCGATGCGCTTCTGGCCTCGTATGAGCCCGCCGACCTTTCCCGCGATCCCGAACTGGCCAAGATCATCGCACTCGCCGATGCCCAGACTGTCCAGCAACCGCAGGAATAACGCGGACCCCGCATTGCAGCCCTGCGGCTGGCGGATTATCTAACCCCTGACACAACACCACCGGGAAGACCCATGTCACTCAACCACGTGCGCCCGTGGCGGAACATCTATCGCCGCAAAAGCCGCCAGATCCATGTGGGCAACGTGCCCATCGGCGGCGATGCCCCGATTGCCGTGCAGACGATGACGAACACGCCCACCACCGACGTTAAGGCGACGGTGGCGCAGGTGCAGGCCGCGGCCGAGGCCGGGGCCGATATCGTGCGCGTGTCGGTGCCCGACGAGGCCTCGTCGAAAGCGCTGAAAGAGATCGTCGCGGAAAGCCCGGTGCCGATCGTCGCCGACATCCATTTCCACTATCGCCGCGGGATCGAGTCGGCCGAGGCCGGTGCCGCCTGCCTGCGCATCAATCCGGGCAATATCGGCGATGAAAAACGCGTGCAGGAGGTGATTTCCGCCGCGCGCGATCATGGCTGCTCGATCCGCATTGGGGTGAACGCGGGCAGCCTTGAAAAGCACCTGCTGGAAAAATACGGCGAACCCTGCCCGGACGCGATGGTCGAATCCGCGCTCGAACATATCCGCATTCTCGAAGATCACGATTTCCGCGAATACAAGATCAGCGTGAAGGCGTCTGACGTGTTCATGTCGGTCGCGGCCTACCAGCAACTGGCCGAGGCCACGGACGCGCCGCTGCATCTCGGCATCACCGAGGCGGGCGGCTTCGTTTCCGGCACGATCAAGAGCGCGATCGGCCTTGGCAATCTCCTGTGGATGGGTATTGGCGATACGCTGCGCGTGTCGCTTTCGGCCGATCCGGTCGAAGAGGTGCGCGTGGGCTTCGAGATTCTCAAATCGCTCGGCCTGCGCCACCGCGGCGTCAATATCATTTCCTGCCCGTCCTGCGCGCGGCAGGGCTTTGACGTGATCAAGACGGTGGAAGAGCTCGAGAATCGGCTTGCGCATATCCACACCCCGATGAGCCTGTCGATCATCGGCTGCGTGGTGAACGGTCCGGGCGAGGCGCTGATGACCGATGTCGGGTTCACCGGCGGCGGGGCCGGGGCGGGCATGGTCTATTTGGCGGGCAAGCAGGATCACAAGATCGGCAATGACCAGATGATCGACCATATCGTCGAGTTGGTCGAGAAACGCGCCGCCGAAATCGAGGCCGCCGCCGGGGAGTGAGCGGCGCTTGCGCCCTGCGTGCGAGCACGGGCAGGGAGCCACCGCGCGCCGCGTTAATCAATTTTGTCTTAGCGAATGCCGCGTTGCGGCGGTGTACGCATGTCAGCCGGATGTCAGCCGGGGATCACCCCCGGGGTATTCCGGCATGCGGCGCTGTTAACCTTGCGGGACGGTGGGTCACTGGCGCGTCACTGACCTGTGCCATTTTCCAGGTAGCGGGTCAGGATGGGCGCGGGCATGTGCCCGCGCAGCATCATTTTCGGCATCACGTAGAACGGTACCTGGTCGACCTGAAGCGCCTCGGCCAGATCGGCGTTTTTGTCGATATTCAAAAGGGTTACGCGCAAATCATGATGTCCGGCAAGCATGCGCAACTCGGTCTCGGCGCGGCGGCAGTCCGGGCAATCGGCCTTGACCAACAACGCCAGTTTCGCGCGCGCTTCCTGCGGGCCGAAGCCCGGTGCCGACGGATCGAACAGCCGGTCTGCGAAGCGCTCGATAAGTGCATGATCTTTATCGATTTCTTCGGCGTATACGTCCCACGGCTCCGGCATGGGCCGGCTGCCGCGCGCCGGCGCGGCGATTTCCGGTGAGGCCTGAAGAACCGCTCGGATTTCCGCCCTTAGAATGGCGCGCTCCGCATCGCTCAAGGCGCGGAAATCAGTCTGCGTCCGCGCGGTTGCAGGGCTTGAAAGAAGTCCCGCAACTATCAGGTAAAAAAGGGATTTCATCGGCCTCACTGGGCGCGGATGTCGTCCACCAGCGCCAGCATGTTGGCCAGCGGTACATAGCCCCGCAGCATCTGGTCGCCCAGCACGAAAGTGGGCGTCCCATTGATCCGCAACCGCTGCGCCAGCGCGTGGTTGGCCTCGATCACCGCCGTGACCTCGTCACTGTCCATCTTCGCCAGGATCGCCCCCGCATCCAGCCCCATCGACTCCGCCAACCGCCGCAGCACCGCCTCTTCCGGGCTCGCCTTCAGTTTGATCAGCGCCTCGCTGACGGCTTTGTAGGCATCGTCGCCGGCCACTTGCAGCGTGGCGATAGCGAAGCGCGAAGAGGTCAGGGAATCTTCGCCAAGTATCGGGAATTCCTTGACAATCATGCGGATGTTTCCGTCGGTCTCCAGCAGTTGCTGCACCTCGTCATGTGCCTTGCGGCAATAGCCGCAGCGGTAATCGACGAACTCGACCATGATCACGTCGCCATCCAGGTTTCCACCCACCCACGAGGCCGGATCATCAAAGAGCGCCTCGGCGTTGACCTTGACCAGGTCCTTGTCGTTCTGCGCCTGCTGTTCGGCTTCGCGCTGCTCCAGAACGGCGACCGCCTCCATGATGACCTGCGGATTTTCAAGCAGATAGTTGCGGATTTCCGCGCGGAATGCCTCGCGCTCAGCGTCGCTCATGCTGGTGAGGTCGAACGCCGCGGCGGGGCCGGTAACGGCAAGCCCGGCAACAAGCGCAAGGGGAAGGTGGCGTTTCATCAATCTCTATCTCCGTTTCTTTTCCGCAGCTTCGGCCGCAGAAAGCACATCCTGTGCGCGTTGCCAACCTGCCGAGCCGCGCGGCAAAAGGTCCGTCGCACGCTTGGCGTTGATACCTGCATCCTTCATCCGGCCTTGCAGCGCATAGCGTTCCGCTGTGACCATGGCGGCCAGGCCGGTACGCCCCGTTTTCGCATAAGCTTGGGCCAAGTCCCGCATCACTCTTGTGTTATTGCGGTCGCGCGCCAGCGACCGTTCCAGCGCTGTCATCGCGCCGCCCATATCGCCCGTCAGCATCAGCGCCCGCCCGTAACCACCCTGTATCAGCGCGTCACGCGGGGCCAGGTTGACTGCGTTGCGATAGGCTTTGACGGCCGCGCCATAGCGTCGGCTTTCCAGCAGGATCTGGCCGAATAGCTCATGATAAAAAGGATCGCGCGGGCGGGCGGCGAGGAGTTGCTGCATCGTTGCCACGGCCTTCGGGGCGTTGGAGTCCCGGTGGTAAGCCACGGCAACGCGCATCAGGCGAATGTCCTCGGCGGCGCTGTCGCCCGCGCGGCTGCGGGTCCATTTCGGGGCCCGCAGAAAAGCTGTGAGCTTGCCCTTGGCGCGCGAGAACCAGTACTCGGTCGTGGGATCGGGTTTGGTCTTGCCTGCATAGGCCTCGGCCAGCGCCTTGGTGTGGCGCAAACGGTCACGCGACATCGGGTGCGACCTGGCATAGGGATCCTGGCGCGCGGCGGACACAAGCTCTTGTCCCGCGAAAAGCTCCATAAGAGTCACGAGGCCACCAGGGTCGGCACCGGCGCGCGCCATGTATCGCACGGCCGATTGATCGGCCGAGGATTCCTCGGCGCGGGTATGGCCCATGAAAACACGGTTTGCGGAACTCGAGATGCCAAGTCCGAGGACGGTCGAGGCCTGGTTGTTGCCGCTCGCTGCGGCTGCTGCGGCCAATGCCAGGCCGAGTCCTGCAATGTTTTTCGCCGTGCGCGCGTTCACCGTCCTTCGCGCGATGTGTCCGTTTGCAATATGCGCCGCTTCATGCGCGATGACAGCCTGCAATTCGGCGGCCGATTGCAGGCGCATGATCATTCCCGAGTGGATGAAGATATGCTGATTGTCGATCACGAAGGCGTTCAGGTTGCGGTCCTGCACGACCAGGATGCGGACCCGCGACGGCGCGAGCCCCGCGGCAGAAAGGACCGGCCGGGCGAGTTGATTGAGCGCGTGTTCGATATCCGGATCGCGCAACAACGTAACCGCAGCTGCGGGCAGGGACGTAACCAGATACACGCCAGCTGCCAGGACAAGACCGAGAATTCGCTGCATTGACGCTGCCCCCCGTTCCCTGTGAAAACCACTTGGCACAGTAAGGAAGATTCCATGCGAAACTCAAGACGCGGGCAGGTCGATCCCTTTATCGTGATGGACGTGATGGAAGCGGCCAGACGGGCCGAGGAGGCCGGACGGCATATCATTCACATGGAGGTAGGCCAGCCCGGCACACCTGCCCCTGCCGGGGCGCGCGATGCATTGGTGCACGCAATGCGGGAACAGCCGTTGGGCTATTCCGTGGCCCTCGGCCTGCCGGCTTTGCGCGCGCGGATCGCGCAGCTTTATGGCACGTGGTACGATGTCGATCTCGACCCGGGGCGGGTGATCGTCACCGCCGGTTCGTCCGGAGCTTTCATACTGGCATTTACCGCGCTTTTCGATGTGGGCGATCGTGTCGGAATAGGCGAGCCGGGCTATCCGTCCTACCGGCAGATCTTAAGGTCGCTCGATATCGAACCGGTTGGGATCGCGGCCAGCGCCGAGAACCGCCTGCAGCCGGTGCCGGACGATCTCGACGACCTGGATTTGCAGGGCCTAATGGTTGCTTCGCCGGCCAACCCGTCGGGCACCATGTTGTCCCGAGACGCGATGCAGGCCCTGATCGCGACATGCCAGGAGCGCGATATTTCCTTTATCAGCGACGAGATCTACCACGGGATCGAATACGAGGCGAAAGCCGTGACCGCGCTGGAACTGACAGACGACGCTTATGTGATCAATTCGTTTTCGAAGTACTTTTCGATGACGGGTTGGCGCGTCGGATGGATGGTGGTGCCCGAGCCGCATGTGCGGATCATCGAACGTTTGGCGCAGAACATGTTCATCTGCCCGTCGCACGCAGGGCAGGTGGCCGCACTGGCCGCTATGGATTGTGACGCCGAGCTGCAGGAAAACCTCGCGGTTTACCGCCTGAATCGCGCGCTCATGCTTCAGGGCCTGCCTGCGGCGGGATTCGACCGGATTGCACCGCCGGATGGTGCGTTCTATGTCTATGCGGACGTGTCGCACCTGACCGATGACAGTCGGGCCTTTGCGGCGGAAATCCTTGAAAAGGCCGGTGTGGCGGTCACGCCGGGGCTGGATTTCGATCCGCATCGCGGGGGCGGAACGCTGCGGTTTTCCTATGCACGCTCGACCGAGGATATTCGCGAAGGGCTGGAACGTCTGAAAACCTTCATGCAGTCGCGCCGATGATTTCCAATCTTCTTTTCGTCGGCTAGACTGCGCCCAAGAATCCCGGGAAGTTCAGGGGCGATGAGCAGGCTATTTGCATTTCTGGCCGGGCTGGCACTGTCGGTCGCTGCAATGTGCGTTGCAGCGCAGGACTACAGTGGTCTGGCGCGCGTTCTGCCCGATGACAGCACGCTGAGCGATCACCGGGGCGGAATAAAGATCGACCTGTCGCTGAGCCAGGGTGTTCCATATCGCCTGTTCACGCTGGAGGCGCCGGACCGGCTGGTACTGGATTTCAAGGAGGTCGACTGGACGGGGCTGAACGCGCTTGCCTTTGACCGGGCCGACGGTGCGAGTGCGGTGCGGTTTGGCGGGTTCAGGCCGGGCTGGTCGCGGATGGTGGTCGATCTTGCCGCACCGATGATCGTGGACGTGACCGACATGAGCGTGAACGAGACGACCGGGCAGGCGCGTCTGCAGGTGCTGCTGTCGCCAGCCACCCGGGCGCAGTTCGCGGCACTGTCGGTCGTGCCTGCGGATCCCGATTGGGGGGTGCCGCCCGATCCCGAACCGGCAAAACCGTCGCAGGATCGCATCGTGGTTGTGATCGACCCGGGCCATGGCGGCATCGATCCCGGGGCCGAGCGGGGGGGCGAGGTGGAGAAGGACCTGATGCTCAGTTTCGCGCTTGAAATCCGCGAGGCGCTGTTGCGCGTTGACGGAATGGACGTGGTGCTGACGCGGGATGAGGATGTGTTCGTGTCGCTGGAACGACGGGTTGCGATTGCCCATCAGGCCGGCGCGCATGTGTTCATATCTCTGCATGCCGACGCCCTTGCCGAGGGTCATGCGCGCGGGGCCACAGTGCATACGCTCTCGGAGAAGGCGAGCGATGCAGCCAGTGCGCTTCTGGCCGAGCGGCACAACCGGGCCGACATGCTGGCCGGGGTGGATCTGACAGGTTCGGACGACGTGATCGCCGACGTGCTTATGGATCTGGCGCGCACGGAAACCCGGCCAAGAACCCGACAACTTGCCAAGGCGCTGATCGACGCGTTGCGGCAGGCGGGTGCGCCTCTGAACCGGCGTGCGCACAGATCTGCCGCGTTTTCCGTTCTCAAAGCGCCCGATATCCCGTCGGTTCTCCTCGAAATCGGCTTCCTTTCCAGCGATCGCGACCGCAAGAACATCGCAAACCCCGGCTGGCGCCGCCAAATGGCCGAGGCGCTGCGCGACGGACTTCAGGCTTGGATCATTTCGGATGCCGCGCTGCGCGAACTGGTGCGACAATGAGCATAGGGATTCCGGCAAGAACCAGCGCATGTTTTGCCCGATTGTGTTTTGACCCTGAACAGGTCGCTGCCTATATAAGCGGGGCGAGCATCAGGGGGCCCATGTGCTGAGATTTTTCCTGTCTGCCCTTGGGGGGCTGTTCAGCCTTGTCACTTTGGGGCTGATGATGATGGCGCTGTCGGTGGGCGCCGTCTTCTGGATCTATGGGCGCGACCTGCCCAGCCATGAAAGCCTGGCGCAATACACGCCGCCGACGATCAGCCGCATCTACTCGGGGCAGGGCCGCATCATCGACGAGTTCTCGCATGAGCGGCGCCTGTTCGTGCCTGCGGAGGATATCCCCGATCTGGTCAAGCAGGCGTTCATCAGCGCGGAAGACAAGAATTTCTATACCCACAAGGGTTACGACATGCGCGGTATTGCGAGCGCCGCGTTAGACGCCGTGCGCTCAGGCGGGCGCAACGTCCGTGGTGCGTCGACGATTACCCAGCAGGTGATGAAGAACTTCCTGCTGTCCGGTGATCGCAGGGCCGAGCGGAAGATCAAGGAAATCATCCTTGCAACGCGGCTGGAAGAGACGCTTAGCAAGGATGAAATCCTCGAGCTCTATCTGAACGAGATATTCCTGGGCCAGAATTCATATGGCGTGGCGGCCGCGGCGCAGACCTATTTCAACAAGTCGCTGGACGAATTGGCGCCACACGAAGCAGCATTCCTGGCGTCGTTGCCCAAGGCCCCCAGCGATTATCACCCGGTGCGCCAGAAGGATCGTTTGATTGCGCGGCGGAATTTCGTGCTCGAAGAGATGCAGGAGAACGGTTACCTGACGCAGGCTGTCTTCGAGCAGGAGGTGGCACAGCCGCTGCGTTCGGTTCAGAACGGCGATTTCGAGAGCTACAAAGTGGCCTTGCCGCCGCGGGACTATTTCACCGATGAAATCCGCCGCCAGCTGTCGCAGGATTTCGGCGAAGACGAATTCTTTTCGGGTGGGATGACAGTGCGTGCGACCGTCGATCCGGAAATGCAGACCATCGCGGCCCACGCGCTTCAGTTGCAGCTGGAGCAGTATGACAGGGGCATTGGCCGTTGGCGCGGTACCGGAGAACGGATTCCCGAAGACCAACTGGAGAACTGGCAGGAAGCGCTGGCCAACGTCAACGTGCCGCGCGACATCACACTGGAATCGCCGTGGTTCCCGGCCGTCGTTCTGGGTGTTGAGGATCAGCAATTGCGCCTTGGCATCGAAGGCTGGAAGGTGGGAGACCCCGAGCCTGTGGTGCCGCGCAAGGACATTTCCTGGATCCGCGGCAATTTCCAGGATAATTTCAAACCGGGCGATGTCGTGCTTGTGCGCCGCATGACGTCTGGCAGCAATGGCGAGGGCGATTTCGTCCGCTGGACCTTGCGCCAGGTGCCGCAGGTGCAGGGCGGGTTCATGGCGATGGACGTGAATACCGGCCGGGTAATCGCGATGCAGGGCGGGTTTTCCTATCAGCATTCGGTTTTCAACCGGGCGACACAGGCGCGGCGGCAGCCGGGTTCGTCCTTCAAGCCTTTCGTCTATGCCTCGGCGCTTGATAGCGGGTACACGCCCGCCACCATCGTGGTTGACGCACCCATTGAAATCAACACACCGCAAGGCGTCTGGCGGCCTAAGAATGCGTCGAATCAATTCTACGGGCCAACCCCGCTGCGTACCGGCATCGAGCGTTCCCGGAACCTGATGACAATTCGTCTGGCGCAAGAGGTGGGGATGGACGTGGTCGCCGACTATGCCGAACGTTTCGGTGTCTACGACCGCATGGGGCAGTTTCTGGCGAACGCGCTCGGCTCGGAAGAGACGACGCTGTTCAAGATGGTCGCGGCATATGCGATGTTCGCGAATGGCGGCCAGCGCGTGGAACCCACGCTGGTTGACCGGGTCCAGGACCGGTATGGCAACACCGTCTATCGGCATGACACGCGCGAGTGCACGGAATGCGCCAACCCGGCGATCCCACGTGACCAAAGCCCTGAGATCATGTCGAATCGCCAGCGTGTCATGAATGCTGTCACGGCTTATCAGCTGACCTCGATGATGCGCGGTGTGGTCGAGCGCGGGACGGCGTCAGGTGCGGTGAAGCTGCCGGTGCCGGTTGCCGGCAAGACAGGCACGACCAATGATGCCAAGGATGTCTGGTTCATCGGGTTCACCTCGAACATCGTGGCAGGCTGTTACATCGGCTATGATAACCCGCGCAGCCTGGGGCGGGGAGCTTCGGGCGGCGGTATGTGCGGCCCCGTGTTCCAGCGCTTCATGAGCGAGGCGATCAAGAAATACGGCGGCGGCGCGTTCCGCGTGCCCGATGAATGCACCTTCATCAACATCGACCGCTTTACCGGGGCGCGCCTCGGCAGTGACGCATCAGGTGATCACGTTGTCGCCGAATGTTTCCGCCAAGGCGAAGAGCCGCTCTTTGGTGTGACCTTCGACGGCGGTTTCGCCATGGGGGAAAACCTGCCGCTGTTCGACGAAGTGCAGAGGGCCGGCGCCAAGCAGGTGACGACGTCGACGGGCAAGAAAGCTGTCGTGGGGCCCAAGGCCAGCTTCGGAACATTGAGTTCCGGAGGCCTTTACTGAGTGCGCTTGCCGCGGCGGGCAGGCTCGTCTATCACCCGTCTCTGAGCAAGCCTACGGAAAGACAATATGCGCGCCGAAACGCAAAACACTGTTGAAGAGATCAAGAAGTCGCTGAACCTTTTGCGGCAACGCATGGATTGGGACACGGCGCAGCACCGGCTTGAGGAATTCAATGCGCGCGTCGAAGATCCGAACCTCTGGGATGATACCGAAAAGGCGCAGAAACTCATGCGCGAGCGTCAGAGCCTTGTTGACGCGATGGAGACCTATGCGTCGATTGAGCGTGATCTGAATGACAATGTCGAACTGATTGAGTTGGGCGAGATGGAAGACGATGCCGAGGTGGTCAAGGACGCCGAGGCCGCACTGGAGGCTCTTGCCCGCAAAGCCGCCGAGAAAGAGCTGGAAGCGCTGCTGAACGGTGAGGCGGATGCCAATGACGCCTTTCTTGAAATCCACGCTGGCGCCGGCGGCACCGAAAGTTGTGACTGGGCTTCGATGCTGGCGCGGATGTATGTGCGCTGGGCCGAGAAGAAGGGCTATAAGGTTGAACTGCAGTCCGAAACGCCGGGCGATGAGGCGGGAATCAAATCGGCGACCTACAAGATTTCGGGCCACAATGCCTATGGCTGGCTGAAATCCGAAAGCGGTGTGCACCGCCTGGTCCGGATCTCGCCCTATGACAGCGCGGCCAAGCGGCATACGTCTTTTTCATCGGTCTGGGTGTACCCGGTCGTCGACGACAATATCGAGATTGAAGTTAACCCGGCCGATATCCGCATCGACACCTACCGCAGCTCTGGTGCGGGCGGACAGCACGTGAACACGACCGACTCGGCCGTGCGGATCACGCACAACCCGACGGGTATCGTGGTGACCAGCTCCGAGAAATCGCAGCACCAGAACCGGGATATCGCCATGAAGGCGCTCAAATCGCGCCTCTACCAGTTGGAACTGGACCGTCGGAACCAGGCCATCAACGAGGCGCACGAGGCCAAAGGCGAGGCGGGGTGGGGCAACCAGATCCGATCCTACGTTTTGCAGCCCTACCAGATGGTCAAGGACCTGCGCACAAATTTCGAGACCTCGGATACCAAGGGCGTGCTGGATGGCGATCTGGATGGCCTGATGGCGGCGACGCTGGCGCAGGACGTCAGCGGCAAGAGCAGGGCCGAGGCCCAGGGCGAGGCCTGAGAAACGCATTTTCGGCGTTGCAATAAGCCGCGCAGGTTCTAACCTGCCTCCTGCATAAACGGGGAGGCATGCGGTGAGCGATTTTCTTGATCAGGATGCTGTAGCGATCTCGGCATCAATAGAGGCCGGGGAAATCACCTGCGAAGAGTTCATGGCGGCCACGCTGGAGCGCATTTTGCAGGTGAATGGCGACGTGAACGCGATCGTATCTCTGCGTGATCCTGACGAGATCATGGAAGAAGCGCGCGCAGCGGACCGGTCTGAACGGCGCGGATGGATGCATGGTCTTCCGCTTGCGGTAAAGGACCTGGCGAACGCGAAAGGGCTGCCTACGACGATGGGATCGCCCATCTTCGAGGGGCAGATCGCCGAAAAGGACGATATCATGATCGCCCGGATGCGGGCAGCCGGTGCAATCATTATCGGCAAGACAAACACGCCGGAATTCGGCCTTGGCTCTCACACGTTCAACCCGGTCTTCGGCGCGACGCACAACCCCTATGATCTTTCCCGATCGGCGGGCGGTTCCTCGGGCGGGGCGGCGGCGGCACTGGCTTGCCGGATGCTGCCGGTGGCCGATGGATCGGACATGATGGGGAGCCTGCGCAATCCTGCGGCCTGGAACAACGTATACGGCTTCCGCCCCAGCTGGGGGCGGGTGCCGACCGAGCCGGTTGGCGATACGTTCCTGCACCAGTTGGCCACCAAGGGGCCGATGGGTCGCAGCCCGCGGGACATCGCGGCACTTCTGGATGTGCAATCAGGGCCAGACCGGCGCCAGCCGCATGGATGCCCGGCAGAGCCCACGCTGCCGTCGATCGAGGCCGACGTAAAGGGCCGCCGGATCGGTTGGTTGCGTGACTGGGGTGGGGCCTATCCTTTCGAGTCGGGCATTCTTGAGCTGTGTGAAACGGCCATTGGCAAGTTTGACGACCTGGGATGCAGGGTGGAAGAGGTTGCACCGCCGTTCGAGTCAGAGGAGATCTGGAAAAGCTGGACAACGCTGCGATCCTGGGCAGTCGCGGGCGGAAGTGCCGCGCTTTACGAAAACGCGGAAACCCGCGCCAAGCTGAAACCCGAGGCGATCTGGGAGATCGAGCGGGGGATGGGATTCTCGGCCCTCGAAGTGCACCGGGCGAGTGTTGTGCGATCGAACTGGTTCAAGCGTGCGGCTAAACTGTTCGAGGAGTATGACGCGCTTCTGTTACCTTCGGCGCAGGTCTGGCCATTCCCGGTTGAGTGGCGGCATCCGGAAGAAATTTCCGGGACGAAAATGGACACGTATCACCGCTGGATGGAGGTTGTCATCCCGATCGGGCTTCTGGGGCTGCCCTGCCTGAATATCCCGGCTGGGTTCTCGTCCGGCGGGTTGCCGATGGGGCTGCAGATGTTCGGGGCACGCGGTTCGGACGCGGCACTTTTGCAATTGGGTCATGCGTGGCACGCGGCAACGCAGCACACAGCGAGCCTGCCGGGGGTAATTGCAGCTTCTTGATTTGCGTCGAAAAAAACGGTCTGCTGACCATGACGCGCGGAAAATCGGGGAGGAGCCATGACTGACACGGCGGAAATGGGCGTGCCAGAGCTGCGCGATGTCGAAATTTCGATGCTGTTCACGGCGCTGAAGCGCGGTTGGTCGGACATGAAACGGGCGCCGGGCTTCGGCTTCGTTTTCGCCAGCGCCTATGTGATCGTCGGCATCGTGCTGGCCGCCATTACCTGGGTCACAGGCCAATCCTATTGGCTGATTTTCGCGGCTGTGGGTTTTCCCCTGGTCGGGCCGTTTGCTGCCGTCGGTCTTTACGAGGTATCGAGGCGGATCGCGCAGGGCAGGGCGCTGGACATCTACAAGATCTTCGGTGTCGTCGCCCAGCAGGGCCGCCGTCAACTGCCGTCGATCTGTGCGATCATCATCATGATTTTCCTGTTCTGGTTCTTCATCGCGCACATGATCTTCGCCCTGTTCCTGGGCCTCTCGACAATGACAAATGTGTCAAGCTCTTACGAGGTGTACCTGACGTCGAACGGGCTGATGATGCTGGGGGTTGGTTCGGCGATCGGGGCAGCTTTCGCGCTGATCCTCTACATGGTCACTGTGATTTCGATGCCGCTTCTGCTTGATCGCGAGGTGGATTTCGTGACGGCCATGATCACAAGTTTTCAGACGGTCACGACGAACCCTTTGCCTATGCTGCTATGGGCCGCCTTCATCGCCGTCGTCACCTTCGTTGCGATGCTGCCCGCCTTTCTGGGGCTGTACTTCGTTCTGCCCTTGCTGGGGCATGCGAGCTGGCACCTCTACGACCAAATCGTCGTGCGCGATGCGGTTTGAGGCTCAGCGGAACGGCATATCCAGTTGCAGCAGGCGGGCATGGAAGGGTGAGAGCTGATCGCGGCTGACGAATCCTGCTTGCCGGGCGGTCTCGAAGATCGCCTTGGTGTTTCCCTGAATGTGCTCATACACCATGCGCGCGGCACGGCGCCCGCTCAGGCTTTCGCGTACGGTGCGGGTAGCATAGCCTTCCCAGAAGTTGTTTTCATACGAGGTAACGCGCGACAGGAAATTAAAGCTGCAGGTCAAAGCGCCGTGCCGCGCAATCAATGCGGCCACCCCCTGTTCCTGGTGCATCAGCACTCCGCGAAACTCCCGGCTGCTGGCGGTGGTCGGCAGACCCTGCTGTCGCATTGCCTCTTTAGGTTCATATCCACGGATGAAAGCATAGCCGTCCTGACGGAAAACGCGCACCAGGCCGACGACAAACCGTTGATCATCTGTGAAACTGGGCCGGCTGAAGCGATAGAACCCATCGGGAAATTCCTTTTCGCTCAGCTCGACGGATCCGTTGCCAAGGAATGCCGAAACGACAGGGTGGTTCAGTAGCCCCCGGTTTCCATCGCGAATGTCATTCACAGGTTCAAGCAGGATGCGTGCGTCGACACCGAAGAAAACACAGATCCGGTGCAGTACGTCGGGCCGCGGAAAGCTTTCGCCGCCGAGGTAGCGATTGAACTGGGTTCTGTTGATGCCCAGCTCGCGGCACAATCCGGCGATCGATGCATAGCTGCTGGCCAGCAGACGCAAGTTGGCGCCGAAAATGCCGCGCAGTTCGGCGGGGTCGTTCTCGGCACTGGTATCGGGCTGGCTTTGTGACACGCCTTCTTGCTCCGGTTGTTATCTGCACGAGATGCAGAGACGGGCACCGCGTGATTCCATCATAGGTATAGTAGGACGCTTAGCGCCCCTGACGCAATAATGCGTCAAAGCTGACGTCAAAAAGCGTCAGGTGACGCTGTAACTGTCACAAATCAGAGCAGGCGAGTCACTGAATTGGATATGTCCAAAACCGTTCAGTTTTTTCACATTGAACAGGGAACACATCACCACTCACCGAGGACCTGGATGTACGGCGTAGTTTTGTGGAGCGACAGCGAGGAAAAAAAAGCCGTGATCTGGTGCGAAGACCATGGCGATCTGGCGTTCTACAACGCGGGGGAAAATAGCGCTTTCGATGGGCCGTCTCTGGATGCCGGGGATCTCGTGCATTTTCAGCTCAGTGAGGGCCGTGAGATGCGCTTTGCCCGAAATCCGCGCCTGGTTGCGGAGCAGCAATACCCGCTGCTGGCGCAGCAACTGAAGGCAAACGGATTCGCGGATACCACCGATGTCGCCCCCGACGCTCGCCAGTACACGGCGTCTGAAGCAGACAGCAATGTCGTACCGTTTCAGGCGCGCGGCGCCGGCATGAGCCTTGTCAGCTGAGCGCGGACCGCGACCGCTCTACTGACCCCGCGACAGTGCGGCAACGCCGGTCCGGGCAACCTCGGATAGACCCAAGGGGCGCATGAGGTCGGCGAATGCGTCGATCTTTTCCGGTGTGCCGGTGATTTCGAAGACGAAGCTTTCAAGCGTGCTGTCGACGACGTTGGCGCGAAAGATATCCGCCAGCCTCAGCGCTTCGACACGTTTGTCGCCGGTTCCGGTCACTTTCAGCAGGGCCAACTCGCGTTCGACGGCGGCGCCTTCGACGGTCAGGTCATGTACTTCATGTACGGGCACGATTCGGCCGAGTTGTGCCTTGATCTGTTCAATTACCTGCGGCGTGCCGGTTGTCACGATGGTGATCCGCGACCGATGACCTTCGTGGTCGATTTCGGCCACGGTCAGGCTGTCGATGTTGTAGCCCCGACCGGAAAACAGACCGATCACGCGGGCAAGCACGCCGGCCTCGTTGTCGACCACGACGGCCAAGGTGTGCGCTTCCATGACATCGCTGAAGGTTGGGCGCAGATTGTAGGCCGAATGCTTGGTCGAGCCCTTCTTGATCTTGAGTGCGGACATTTTCGTCACTCCTTTCCTACTTTACGATGTCAGACCATCACCGCGCCGGATGCGCCGATTGCGTCCTTGGTGCTTGCCTCACCCAACAGCATCTTGTTGTGCGGTTCGCCCGAGGGGATCATCGGGAAACAGTTTTCATGCTTCTCAACCAGGCAGTCGAGGATCACCGGGCCGTCATAGGCGATCATTTCCTTGATGGCTTCGTCCAGATCGGCCGGATCGTCCACCTTGATGCCCCTGCAGCCGAAGGCTTCGGCGAGCTTGACGAAGTCGGGCAGGGCCTCGGACCATGAGTGCGAGTAGCGTTCGCCATGCAGCAGTTCCTGCCACTGGCGCACCATGCCGAGACGTTCGTTGTTAAGGATGAATTGCTTGACCGGCAGGCGGAATTGCACCGCGGTGCCCATTTCCTGCATGTTCATCAGCCACGAGGCTTCGCCCGCGACATTGATGACGAGGCTGTCGGGATGCGCCATCTGAACACCGACCGAGGCAGGCAGGCCATAGCCCATCGTGCCCAGGCCGCCAGACGTCATCCAGCGGTTGGGATCGTCGAAGGTCAGGAATTGCGCGGCCCACATCTGGTGTTGTCCGACCTCGGTGCAGATATAGCGGTCATGATCGCGGGTCAGTTCTTCCAAGCGCTGGATGGCGTATTGCGGTTTGATCGATTTACCCGCCTGCTTGTAGGCAAGGCAGTCGACCTTCTTCCAGTCCTCGATCTTCGCCCACCAGCTTTGCAGGCTCTCCTTGTCCGTCTTGCGTCCGCGCGCCTTCCAGACTTTCAGTATGTCTTCCAGTACATGGGCGACATCACCGATGATCGGGATATCGACGTGGATGACCTTGTTGATCGACGACGGGTCGATATCGATATGCGCCTTCTTCGAGTTCGGTGAGAAAGCCGAGACAAGCCCGGTGATCCGGTCATCGAACCGAGCCCCGATATTGATCATCAGGTCGCAGTCGTGCATCGCCATGTTAGCCTCGTAGAGGCCATGCATTCCGAGCATCCCCAGCCAGTTCTTGCCCGTGCCCGGGTATGCCCCGAGGCCCATCAGAGTCGAAGTGATGGGGAAATTCGTGCTTTCGACCAGTTCGCGCAGAAGCTGGCTTGCCGCGGGGCCGGAGTTGATCACGCCGCCGCCGGTATAGAAGATGGGCTTCTTTGCCTTTTCCATCGCCTCGACTAGAGCGGTGATCGCCTCCATGTCGCCCTTAACTGGGGGCTGATAGTGGCTTGTTTTTGCCTTTTGCGGCGGTGTGTAGGTGGCCGAGGCGAATTGTACATCCTTCGGGATGTCGATCAGGACCGGGCCGGGGCGGCCGGTGGTGGCAACATGAAATGCCTCGTGGATCGTGCCCGAGAGCGACGCTGTATCCTTGACCAGCCAGTTGTGCTTGGTGCAGGCGCGGGTGATGCCAACGGTATCGGCTTCCTGGAAGGCGTCGTTGCCGATCATGAACGTGGGCACCTGGCCGGACAGGACAACGATCGGGATCGAGTCCATCAGCGCGTCGGTAATGCCCGTCACCGCGTTCGTGGCGCCGGGGCCGGAGGTGACGAGGACGACGCCGGGTTTGTTTGTGGCGCGGGCGTAGCCTTCGGCGGCGTGGACGGCGCCCTGTTCATGACGGACGAGAATGTGACGGATGTCGTTCTGCTGAAAAATCTCGTCATAGATGGGGAGCACGGCCCCCCCGGGATAGCCGAACACGACCTCCACGCCCTGATCCTTGAGGGCCTGGACGATCATTTTGGCTCCGGTCATCTGACGTGTCATCACACTTCTCCGTCTAACGTCATGTTTTCGCGCATAAAAAAGCCCCCGATCCGGCGGGGGCGCATGGGGGAAACCGAGGGTTCCGTTACCGGCCCATGCGCGTCTTTCCTACGAGTACTACGAGCGTTGCCACAACGAGGCTCCTTTCATGCGTGGGCGCGACATTAGGTCTGCCGCTGCGCAGCGTCAACCGCGAATTGGGTGAATATTATGTCGCAGGGGTCATTTTCCGCGAACATTTCTTTCGGATCACGCACCCGCGGGCGCATGATCCGCAAATTTGAGGGCCATGTGACGCCGGGCGGAGGCGGACTCAGCCGCCTGACAGGCACATATGCGGCCCCGGAATAGATTAACGGCACCGTACGGTGGGCAAGAGAGGGCTGACACGCGTGCATCCCACGGCTGACATTCGGCTGCCGGGAAAACGGGATCCGGTTAACAGCACGTTAGGTTAATGGGGCGTGCGGTGGCGGTGGGCGGGAACCGGACCTTCGCTGAAATCGATATCAAGGTCCGCTGTGCAGACGAAGCTGACATTCGATTTCCGGTGACACAAACTTCTGGTTTCTTGGCCATTCCCAATTCAGATCGTGCCGATAATAGCATTGAAATTTACTTTTAAGTTCTTCAGGGCGGAATTGTTTGCAGGGAATGTGACGTCGCAGTTTTCGTCTTTCCCGGCGATCGACGTGTTCTTTAAGATTTTACTAGACCGAGACTTTTTCCAGCAGGGATTGCCGGGTCAAGTCAGACTTTGCGCCTGAGAGGATGACCTCGCCGCGTCGTAAAACTGTAAACCGGTCCGCGAGATCGTAGGCAAAATCAAAATACTGTTCGACCAGAACGATGGCCATGCGGCCTTCGTCGCGCAGCGTGCGGATCACGTCGCCGATCATCTGGATGATGTTGGGCTGGATACCCTCGGTCGGTTCGTCCATGAGCAACAGCTTTGGCCGCGTGATAAGCGCCCGGGCGATGGCCAGTTGTTGCTGTTGTCCGCCCGACAAATCGCCGCCACGGCGGTGCTGCATTTCTTTCAGCACGGGGAAAAGCTCGAACATTTCTTCCGGCACGGCGCGGTCGCCTTTCGGCAAGGTCGAAAATCCCGTTTCCAGATTCTCACGTACGGTAAGAAGCGGGAAAATCTCGCGTCCCTGGGGCACCAGAGCAATCCCCTTTCGGGCAAGCTGATGTGGTGCAAGGCGCGGAAGCGTTTCGCCGTCCAGCAGAATGTCGCCGCCCGAACGCAAATGTCGCCCCGAAATCGCGCGAATGAGAGAGGTCTTGCCAACCCCATTCGTCCCCATGACACAAGTCACCTCGCCGGCGCTGGCGGCAAGATCCACCCCGTGGAGGATCTGGGAATGGCCGTAGTGCAATGTCAGGCCTCGCACCTCGAGCATGGCGTTACCTGCCGAGATAGACATCGATGACCTCCTTGTTCGCGGTAACATGATCGAGCGAGCCTTCGGCGAGCACCGATCCTTCGTGCAGAACCGTGACCCTGCAATCGAGGCGCCGGATAAACTCCATGTCATGTTCGACGACAACCACGGCGCGCGTTTTTGCGGCCTCGACCAGAAGCCGCGTTGTGTGTTCACGCTCTGCCGGCGTCATGCCCGCCGCCGGCTCGTCGACCAGCAATAAACGAGGTTCCTGGGCGAGCAACATTCCGATCTCGAGCCATTGCTTCTGCCCATGGCTCAACTCACCGGACTTCCGCTTCAATGCATCTACGAGTCCAATCTCAGTGGCAATTTCTTCCACGCGCTCGAAATCCGTTTGTCCAGGCCGCCAGAACAGTACCGCAAAGGGATTCCGGTCGTTTTCCAGTGCCATCAACAGGTTTTCCTGTACGGTCTGATCTTCGAAGACAGTGGGTTTCTGAAATTTGCGTCCCACGCCCGCACGTGCGATCTGTGCCTCCGTCATCTTAAGAAGCGAGCGCGATTTCTCACCCCAGAGAACCGTGCCACTATCGGGCCTGGTTTTCCCCGTGATGATATCCATGAACGTTGTTTTTCCGGCGCCGTTTGGGCCGATGATAGCGCGCAGCTCTGCCTGCCCGATGGCAAAGGAGAGGTTATTGATCGCCTTGAAACCGTCAAAGGAAACGGAAACGCCCGAGACTTCGAGGAGCGTGCTCATTCGTTGGCCTCCTTTTCGCGCAAGGCGCCCTGATCGGGACCCAGATCGGCACCATGGCGCTCAGGTGCGCGGCGCCCGGCCCAGAGATCGAACAGCCCGCCCATGCCCTTGGGCGCGAAAAGGGTGACCGCAACGAAGGACAGCCCCAACAAGATCGTCCACCAGTCCACCCAGGAGATGGTGTAGAACCCCAGGTTCACATCCGGCGCCTGCCCGCCCGTGAACCATGTTGAAACAAGTGAGACGAAAATCGCCCCTATGACAGCCCCGTAGAGCCGTCCGCGTCCCCCGATGGCCACCCAGACCGCGAGATAGATCGACGCGATGGGCGCGATCTCGGCCGGGTTCACGATACCGGCCTGCGGATAGTACAGCGCCCCTGCGATACCTGACATCATCGCCGTCGTCGTGAAAAGCAGCAGCTTGTAACCCTCGACGGAATACCCAAGAAAACGTACGCGCGCCTCGTTGTCGCGAATACCCCGAATGACCGATCCGAATTTGCCCGACACGATCCAGGCCGAGAAAAGATACCCCAGAGCCAGAGCCAGCGCAGAGGCCCAGAGGAACCAGACCGACAAGACCGATTGGGGCACGTGATCGAGATGCGGAATATTCTGTAGCCCGGACAGCCCGTTATTGCCGCGTAGGCCGCTGTCATTCTGGAACAGGTAAAGCGACAGCGCCAGTGTCATCGCCTGCGTCAGGATCGACAGGTAGACACCGGTCACCCGTGACCGGAAGGCCAGCCAACCAAAGACGAGCGCCAGCACCCCGGGAATTGCGACGATCAAAACAAGCTGGATGATCAGACTGTCAGCGAAGGTCCAGATTGCCGGGAACTCGGAAGAGCCCACAACGCCGAAGATCTGGGTGCCGATCGCATCGACAATCTCTTGATCCGTAGGTGGAATGGGCGCATTGGCCATCGAGTCGACAACGATCTGCCGTGTCCGCTCGTACATCAGCCACATGCCGATCATGTAGCCGCCCAGCCCGAAAAAGGCGAAGTGGCCCAGGCTCAGAATACCCGCATAGCCCCAGACCAGGTCCATCGCCACGGCGATCAGCGCCAGAACAAGCGTCTTGCCCAGCGTCTTGACGAACGACGTTGAAATCAGGCCAAGGCCCAACCCCTCCGATGCAACGGTGACTGCCAACGTGAACATCCCCAGAATGCCGAGAAAAATCAGCACCGACGGGTTTTGGGCGAGAAAGCTCTTCCGCATGCCTCAATCCCCCGCCGCGCGGCCCTTGAGGGCGATGATCCCCCGCGGGCGAAACTGGATGAAGATGATAATGAAGATGATCATGTAGGTCTGCGCCGCCAGTGTGTTGGAGGGGTTCAGCCACTCGATGCCCTTTTGCAAAGATCCGATGAGCCCCGCGCCCAGAAGCGTACCCCAGATGTTGCCGACGCCGCCGACGACGACCGTCATGAAACTTTGCACGATGTAATCCTGCCCCAGTTCCGAGGTCACCTTGGCAAACAGGCCGATGGCCACGCCCGCAATACCGGCGATCCCCGAACCCAGCCCGAATGTCAGCATGTTCACGCGGCCCGGATTGATGCCCATTGCCCCCGCCATGCCGGGATTCTGGGTGACCGCGCGCGTTTCCAGGCCAAGGCGTGTGCGCTTCATGATGAACAGGAAAAGCATAAGGAACAGCAGGGCCAGCCCAAAGATGGCAATGCGGATATACGAAATCGACACCACGTCGTTCAGGACCCACGCGCCGCCTAGCCAATCGGGCGATGTCAAAGGCCGCGCCTGTGTGCCGAAAATGTTCTTTGCCAGCTGTTGCAGCGCAATCGAGATACCGAAAGTCGCCAGCAGGGTTTCAAGCGGCCGGTTGTAGAGCCAGCGGATAACCAGCCGCTCAAGCGCGACGCCGGCGCCGAACGTCACCGCAAAGGCCAGCGGTATCGCCACGATGATCGAAACCGTATGGTTTGGGATCATTTGCTGCACGACATAGCCCGTATAGGCCCCCATCATGATGAATTCGCCATGCGCCATATTGATCACCCCCATGACTCCGAAGGTGATGGCGAGACCGATGGCCGCCAGGAAATAGATCGACGCCAGGCTGAGCGCGTCGAGCACTAGATCCAGCGTCTGGTTCATGCCAACCCGTGTTGCAATCCGTCCGAGCGCGGCTACCGCAGCGTTGGTGACCGCTGGTGATGGCTCGGCATAGATCTCTGCGAAGCTGTGGGTTGAGAGCGCTTCGTCGATTTCTGCTTCGGTCAGATACGGTGCAGCCCGCCCTTCCGCTGCCAGTGCCGTGTAGGCTTCGACGCGTTTGGCCGGGTCCGACAATTGATGCACGGGCACCCCGGCAACACGACCATCCTCGATATTCTCGGCCAATGCCGTGCGGATTGCATCGCTGGTTATACGTTCAGGCGCGAGACCGGCATCGGACAGCAGTGTATAGGCTGAGTCGCGTGAAAAATCGTCTTTTCCCGGGCGAAGAATGCGGACCACGTTCAGACCATCGGGCGGATCGCCTGGAAAAATTTTGAGTGTCGTCGCAACCAGCGGATTGAGCGCTGCGCGAACGTCAACCCCTAGATCGCTGGACATTTCCTCGATAGCGGCGATGCGCGCGGCTTCTTCCGGGTCATATGAAATTGTCAGCAGCCGCTCGAGCCGGCGCTTGCGCGCTTGAAGCTCCGGGTCTTTTTCCGACGCGATTGACGCTCTGAGAGGTTCGAGCAGCGTTTTATCGGCATCGCGCTCCAGAGATGCCAAAGCATCTGCGCGCCGTGCGGGATCGGGATCGTTCAGCTGGAATTTCACAAGCGCCGTACCGATCAGAGCTCGGATTCCAGAATTCGGCTTAATCTGCTTCAAATCGCGCTTGTCAGCCTCGGCCACTGCGTCACCGCTATCGAAATCGATCAATCGGTACGTCTTGCTGTCGATTTTCTCGGCTTTGAAGAATAGCCCGTCGGACTCGCGCTGCCACATATCCTTGGCCTGCCAGGCTTCCAGAACGGATTGTGCTTGGGGAAGGCCCGACCCAGCAACTGCATCAATCGCTGGGGCAATCGTCTTTCGGGAGCTTTTTACGATTATTTTGGCGTGCTGCTGGAGGATCCCCTGCATCGGCCCGGCTGCATCCTGCGCAAACATCGGCATGGCGAACGCCAGCGCGGCGATCAGACCGAAGATTACCCTTTTCAACATTGTGCTCCGCCTTGGAAATGGCGGCGGGGCCTGGGCCCCGCCGCTGGTCCACGATCAGTAGTTGGATTTGATCTGCACGCAGGTCTTGGTCTCGGTGTTGTACATCCCGCATTCCAGATCCTTCCAATCCGACTTGAGCACCGCCGACTCGGGCAGGTAGTCGGTCCAGGCATCGCCGGGCACGGGCTCGGTCTGGCTGATGATGTCGAACTGGCCATCTTCCTGGATCTCGCCAATCACTACAGGTTTGGCGAGGTGGTGATTGGTGCCCATCACGGCCATGCCGCCGGTCAGGTTCGGGAATTCCTGCCCCCACATCGCACTGCGCACGGCATCGACATCCGTGGTGCCGGCCTCGGTGGCGGCGTTCACCCACATGTTAAAGCCGATATAGTGCGCTTCCATCGGGTCGTTGGTCACGCGCGCTTCGTCTCCGATAAAGGCATGCCAGGTCTTGATGAATTCGGCATTGGCCTCGGTATCGGCCGACATGAAATAGTTCCACGCGGCGAGGTGGCCAACGAGGTTCGACGTATCCAGGCCCGACAGCTCTTCCTCACCGACTGAGAAAGCCACGACGGGAATGTCTTCGGCCGAGATGCCGGCCGCGGCGAGCTCTTTGTAGAAGCCGATATTGGCGTCACCATTGATCGTCGAGACCACGCCCACCTTTTTGCCATCAGCGCCAAGCGCGACGACGTCCGCCACGATTTTCGACCAATCCGAATGACCGAAGGGCGTATAATTGACAAAAATATCCCCTTGGGCGACGCCCTTTTGCTTGAGGTAACTTTCAAGAATGTTGTTGGTCGTGCGCGGGTAAACGTAGTCGGTCCCCAGCAGCGCAAACTTTTCGACGCCCAGCTCTTCAAGATAATAGTCAACGGCCGGGATCGCCTGCTGGTTTGGTGCAGCACCCGTGTAGAACACGTTTTTCGAACTCTCTTCTCCCTCGTATTGCACAGGATAGAAGAGCAGACCGTTCAGTTCTTCGATCACCGGCAGGACCGACTTGCGGCTCACGCTGGTCCAGTTGCCAAAGATCACGTCGACGTCGTGAACCGTCAGCAGCTCACGCGCCTTTTCGGCAAACAGGGGCCAGTCGGATGCCGGGTCGACGACAACCGCTTCAAGGTCACACCCGAGAAGGCCGCCTTTCTTGTTCTGGGCGTCCACCAGCATCAGCATCGTGTCTTTGAGCGTTGTTTCGGAAATGGCCATCGTACCCGAGAGCGAGTGCAAGACGCCCACTTTGATCGGGCAATCGGCGGCGTAAGCGCCATAACTCATCGCGGCAAGGGCCGCGGTTCCGGCAAGAAGGGTTTTCAAGGATTTCATCTGTCTCTCCCGTGCGGAGACCGGGCCCGCTTGCCTAGGATGGCGTTTTCAGGCACGTTTCATCCGCAACTTTTTTGTTGCAACCGTGTGGCGGCCCGACCGAGTGGCAATTCGAAAGGCCGTCACACACCTTAATTGTTCTGGGTGATCCGAACATGTAGGTGAGCAAAAGGTTTCCAAGTCCTTTCACCGTGACAAGACGTTCCCATCAGCAGCTTCCGCCCAAAACGCCAATGCCTTCTTTTTAGGCTGATGCGGCCCCTTCTGCGCAAAAAAACAACGTGCCAATGCTGCGGCGCAGCAATCACGGCATGTGAACGCACCTTGCACTGCTTGAAAAGCTGTTGGAACCTCACCCTCAGAAAAGGAACGCGTTGTGGTACACGGTGGATTTGGACCGCGCTTCTCCGGCGCCTGTTAAGGATACTGCAAATTGATACAATGTCCGGATTGGGCTCAAAGCGGACTACTGCGCTGCAGCGACGCCTGTTTGTTCGTTCGTGCACGAAGCGGTCGTTGGTTTCGGGAGTAGGATACGCGCGTCGGCACGGTGCCGATGCCTGGTGCGGGAGGGCTGGATGGCGACCTCATCATGTCCAAAATCCAGCTCCCAGAAACGAGACCCGTACGTCCGCCATGGAAGAAGGGCCGACTGATCGGCCAGAAGCGTCCTCTCCTGCCCAGGCACGATTGGGCCATTCGAGCGAGGCTCGAACTTGCAGATAACCTGCGGGACTTGGCGCTGTTCAACCTGGCAATCGACAGCAAGCTGCGCGGTTGTGATCTCGTTCGTCTGCGCGTCAGTGACCTCGTCGTTGGCGGCTCAGTCCGCGACCGCGTGTCGGTCATCCAGAGCAAGACTGGCAGACCGGTACAGTTCGAAGTGTCAGAGAACACGCGAAGATCGGTTCTTGAATGTGTCGCGTCACCCTCGATGGTCGGCAGCGGGTTCCTGTTCCCGAGCAGGTTCCATAGCTCGCCCCATCTTTCGACAAGGCAATACGCCCGTCTCGTCCGCGATTGGGTATCGGCGATCGGCCTCGACCCAAACGCCTATGGGACGCACTCCCTTCGGCGGACAAAGGCCGCGTTGATCTACAGGAATACTGGCAACCTGCGTGCGGTTTAGCTCCTGCTCGGCCATACCAAAGTTGACAGCACTGTCAGATGCCTTGGCGTCGAACTCGACGACGCGCTGAGCATTTCAGAGAAGATCGACTTATGAAGTCTTGGCGGCCGGCAGCAGTCGTCCGCCATCTAAAACCAGACGTCGCTCACCTCTGACTGCAGCGACGGCTTCGAGCCCAACGCAGACGTTCCTTCATTCCAGAAATTCCCGTTGTTCATGAACTACTCCAGACCTGCGGCAGCCAGTCGTTCGACGAAGGAGCGGTTGGATGCGTCATCTTTGAAGCTGAACCGGTAGCCTTGGCGCAAATAAGCGGCGAGGGGGATGTTCGGAAAATCTTCCTTCAACCGATTAACCGTTTCCTGCGCGTCATTCTCCCGACCCAACGCCATCTGCGATGCGGCCAGATAGGCGTAGCCTGCGAAGGTCGGTTCATTGACCTTATTCATGGTCGCAATAGCAGCTTCGTATTCGCCATTCGTGTATTGTGCCAAAGCAGCAATTTCCCAATAGAACTCCGGGAAAAATGGATTAAGTTTCATAGCCCGTTCCCGAAGCGCATCGGCTCGCTGGCGACGTCCCATAAAACTATGATGTTCGGCAGCTTTGATCGCGACAAGGGCGTCGTTGGGATTCAGCTCCAGCGCGCGTTCTATGTGATGGTCGGCCTTGTCGAACTCCTGCAAAAGTCGATAGATCGCGCCGGCGATGCGGTGCGCTTCCGCTTCGCCGGGGTCGAGTTCCAATGCTCGTAGAACGTCGTAGAAGCAGGCCTTTGCTCGGTCCGGCTCCGCGGGAAAACCCCACGTGCGGGAGCGTGAGCACGCCCTCCAGGCATAGGCGCGTGCAAAACCGGGGTCCTTTTCGATGGCTTCGTCGAAGGCGGCAACTGACCGTTCAGCGCGTTCCAGAGAGACGTCGCCACTTTTGTGCAGGTCTAGTCCGCGCAGAAGGCATTCGTAAGCCGACAGGTTGTCAGTCTTTTTGGCTTTGGCGCGCTCGGTATCGATCTTCTGAACCCGACCAGCAAGGGTCGAGGCAACGATTTCGGATATCTCATCCTGGATCGAAAAAATGTCCGCGATCGAACGGTCATAGCGTTCGGCCCAAACCTGGGTCCTGTTCTCTGTCGCGCTTAGAGCAACGCTGATGCGAATCTGCTCACCTGCGCGCCGGACACTACCCGTTAGCAAGTAATCGGCGCTAAGCGTCTGGCCAATATGGGGGAGGTCAGGGTCAGGATCGCGAAACCGGAAGGCGGACATTCGAGAGATCACCCGGATCGAGCCAAAACGCGACAATTCTGTAGTAATATCTTCGGAAATACCCTCGGCGAAGAAGTCATCAGTTTCTGATGAAAGGTTTGCAAAAGGAAGGACTGCAACAGACGGAGAAGCGCCAGTGGTCTTAACCAGGTCGTCGGCAGAGATTGGCGTGGGCGAGGTCGTATTGTCGTGCACAGTTACATCATGGACGAAGCGAAAGCCCCTGCGAGGGACGGTCTTGATGAATCTTTGACTCTTCGCGCTGTCCCCGAAAGCCTTTCTCGCGGAGAACAGGCGGCTCGACAAGGTCGCGTCAGAAACGATGCGCCCTTGCCAGACGCTGTCTACTAGCTCGTCCTTGGTCACCAAGCGGCCACGGTTCTCGACAAGGTACAAGATAAACTCGAAGACTTGTGGCTCAATCTCGCACGGTGCGCCGCCGTCGCTGAGCTCGCCTTTTTTCTTATCGAGTCTGAAATTGCCGATCTCGTAAATCATGCCACGCACTCCTACAATAAGGATACGCGCAAGCGGGGAGCCGGGCAATCTACCCTTGTCCCGTGGCCGCGCCACCTGCAGGATACTAAGAGCGAGTGTCAATTTGGTTCGCTAGATTCCCCCTATGGTCGCATAAAAAGCTATGTCGATGATCAGCAAGTTGTCGGCAGTATGCTTAAACCAACTTGGTCCGGCAGTTTCTTGCAGGAAACGTCATGACCCCGCCACACCGTCGGGGTCATCACATTTCTGGACCATCACTCGGCGTTACCGGACTGCCGTTTCGGGGTTTACCTGTGAGACGTTTGGACGAGTGCGACGTAATTGCGGCGTTCGCATCGGCTCGCGACCAGGGGCTTTCGACATTGGTTTCGCCTCGTATGAAGCTCCGCGCTCGAACATTGTCGCGATGGCTTTCAGCATTTTGCCAATGGTGCCGATGTTGCGCCAGGCGTCCTGGCTCCGGATTTCCCGGGCGCGGCGGTCATAGTGGGCGTAGTCGATCGAGCCGTTGGCGATAGTGTTGTATTCGGGCTGGGTGGTCATCTTTTGTCTCCTCGTTGTTCGATGCATTCACCTTGCCCGACTCGAAAAATGCGCGCTTGAAGAAGTCCTTTAGAAGTCTTTGTGATTTCCTTGATTTGCCTGAAGAAACGGTTGATCCTGACTTGGAAATCGCAGGGAACGGCCGAATAATGCGTTATTTCTTTGCAAATTGCGAGCTAGACACGGCAAGCCACACGTTATTACGAGATGGCGAAAGGGTGCCGATTGAGCCGCAGGTATTCGACCTTCTGCAGCTCTTGGCTGAGCGGGCCGGACAGCTTGTGACCAAGGATGACCTGATTGACGTGGTCTGGAATGGTCGCATTGTGTCTGACGCGACAATCAGTGCACGCATCAATGCTGCTCGCACAGCAGTCGCTGACAATGGGAAAGATCAGCGCGTGATCCGTACGATTTCGCGCCGTGGTTTTGAAATGGCGGTGAAGGTGTCCGACGAGGAGGCTGGGTCCGGGGTAGCTCCCCCTGAGATGACCCAGACAGTACGCTACGCGTGTGCACCAGATGGGACACAGATTGCCTATGCCGTGTCGGGAACCGGACCGCCGCTTATGCGCGCCGGCCACTTCCTGACCCATCTTGAGAAAGACTGGCAAAGCTCCGTATATCGGCCTGCGATAGAAGCTTTTAGTGAGAACTATACACTTATTCGGTACGACCAACGCGGTACCGGGCTTTCTCAAACCGACGTCGACGAGTTGTCGATTGAAGCCTACTCGAACGATCTGTTAGCGGTGGCGGATTCTGCTGGACTCGAAAAATTCCCGATTTTCGCAACCTCTCAAGGGGTACCTATTTCGATTCATTTCGCCGCAACCCACCCTGATAGGGTAAGCCGGCTGGTCCTATGCGGGGGGTTCGCTCAGGGTCGTTTGGTCCGCGATGACAACTATTCCCGCAATGAGGCAGAGGCCCTCATGACGCTAGTCAGGATGGGATGGGGGAAACCCGACAGTGCCTTTATGTCGGCCTTTATTTCCATGTTCTGCCCGGATGCGTCACGCGAGGAAAAGCTAAGCCTCGTGGAAAGCCAAATCGCATCGGCCACGCCTGAGATGGCAGCACGCATTCGTTTGACAATCGATCAATTCGACGTTGCCGACAGCCTTCCTGGCGTTCAGGCGCCAACTTTGGTCATTCATGCCAGTGGCGATGCGCTACATCCGGTTTCACAGGGTAGGCTTCTGGCCGCGAAGATTCCAAACGCCGAGTTCAAGTTGGTCGAGAGCAACAATCACATATTCCTGAAATCAACACCAGCTTGGGACGAGATCATGTCAGCGACGCTTGAGTTTCTTGGAAGGGACGCATCCTAGTTTGGTCACTAGGGATAAAATATTGAAGACGCGAATGGCGGCTTTGTCCGCGTAGCGGTCGTACGCTCAAATTGCAGTATTTGTCAATTTGGGCTCTTAGCCACCGTTCGCCGCGCAATGCCTGGATGTCGGCTATGGGCCTAAAACTGCCGTCACAGTTTCAATAATCGGCCTCATTAGCACTGTACGCTCTGGGGTTTGAACACGCGCGAATAGCGGCGCTTGCGCCGCCGCGCGATCGTCATGCTGAAAGCATGCCTTTGGCATGACCCGCCCCCCGGGGTGGCGATTTGGGGAGGGGGCGCGGAACAGTGAGGTTGGGAGTGTTTGGCCGGGAAAAAGTGCGTTGCTGGGATGTTGGATCGCCACCCCGCGGGTCGGCGACCGAGCGCCCTCGGGGACGGTAGCGATGCTCTGCCGCGCGCTATGGGGTTTGGCCGCGACCGCGCCAATGGCGGCTTTGGGACATCGGCATTCGCGGTGGTTGTCCCCTGAGGCAGAAGCGTATGAGGTTGGACCTACTTGCGCACGACGGTGGCGGGTTACAGACCATGTGCTAGTCTTGGATGCGAAAGCTTCGAAAGGGGGGCGGAATGGCCATTTATCGAGATGTGTTTCCTGACATTAACGCCGATCTGCTATTGGCTTACGTCGGCATGGAAACCGACCTGATTTTCAATCGTGGAGTGGACCTGCCCGGATTTGCTTCATACCCCCTTCTGGAAACGGCCGAGGGCCGCGATCTCCTCGAAGGGTATCTGAAAGACATGATTTCGCTGGGCAGGGACACAGGTGCTGGTGTGATCCTTGAAAGCCCGACCTGGGTCGCGAACCGGGACCGAGGCGAAGCGCTCGGCTATTCGCCCGATGCGCTGAAACAGCTCAACCGGCAGGCCGTGGCCTTGATGGCGGATGTGCGTGCAGCCAATGGAGACATCCCCACAGTGATCAGCGCCAACCTCGGGCCGCGTGATGATGCCTATGCACCCGAAGCGCAAATGACCCCGGACGAGGCGGAACGGTATCATTCCGAGCAGATTTCGGCGCTTGCGGATACCGAGGTCGATGTCATCAGTGGATACACACTTGCCTATCCCGCCGAGGCGATTGGCATTATCCGGGCGGCGCGCCGTTTCGGATTGCCCGTCGTGATATCCTTTACGGTCGAAACGGATGGCAGACTTCCAACCGGCAGCACGCTGGAGGATGCGATATCAGAAGTGGATGCCGCAACCGACGGATACGCGGCCTATTTCATGGTCAACTGCGCGCACCCCGATCACTTCAATGCGGTGCTTAATGGTGAGCCCTGGATGCAGCGCATCAAGGGGATTGTCGCCAATGCTTCACGGTGTAGTCACGCAGAGCTCGATGAAGCTGAGGAGCTTGATGATGGCGACCCAAGCGAGTTGGCGGAACAACTGGCCGATATCCGGCAGAGATTCCCACATATTCGAGTCTTGGGCGGATGTTGCGGCACGGACATGCGACACATGGCAAAGATCGCTGCGGCGGCGAACGCAACCTCAGTCTGACCTGGGTGGCAAGGCTTTTCGGGAAACGGTGAGTTTTGGCAGATGCATCGCATGGTCGAAATCGCTGACAGAATTCGGATTGCAAACCGTTAGCAATATTCCGTCCGGTTTTGGTGCTGTGTCGACCGGCCCCGCCGCTTTAGACATGTCCCGGGACATGCAGCATCCGGAACTGAGGGGCTTGTCCCCCCGCGCTTGGAGGGCCGCGCGTGCGTGACGTTCCGTCAATCCCCTTGCCTTGGCCCCCGGGGCGTGGAAACTGGCGCGAAACCGGGGAGGGGCGACAATGACCGAGCATAATCCGATCCTGTGGGAGCCGAGCCAGGCGCGCGCCGAGTCCTCGCGCCTGGGGCAGTATATCCGCTGGCTGGAGGCCGAGCGGGGGCTGACATTCTCCGATTATCACGCGCTCTGGGAATGGTCGGTGAGCGATCTGGAGGGGTTCTGGACCTCGATCATCGATTTCTTCGACCTGCCGATCGACGGCTGGAGCGAGGTTTTGCCCGAGCGGAAGATGCCCGGGGCGGACTGGTTTCCCGGGGCGATGACCAATTTCGCCGGGCAGATGCTGCGCCATGCGGATACGAAGCCCGAGGCGACGGCGATCGTGCAGCAATCGGAGACCTTCGGGCGGCACGAGCTGAGCTGGGCCGAGCTGCGCGGGCGCGTGGGCGCGGTGCAGGCGAGCCTGCGCGAGATGGGGGTGGAGAAGGGCGACCGGGTGGTCGCGGTTCTTCCCAACAGCCCCGAGGCGCTGGTCTCGTTCCTGGCGGTGGTGGGGATGGGGGCGATCTGGTCGCTTTGTGCGCCGGATATGGGCCATGTGGCGATCCTCGACCGGTTCGGGCAGATCGAGCCGAAGGTTCTGATCGCGCAGGACGGATACACCCACGGCGGCAAGGAGATCGACCGACGCGCGCTGCTCGACGAGATCGCGGGGGAATTGCCGACGGTTCAGCACAAGGTGATGGTGCCGGTGCTGGGCGATGCGCCCGAAGGCTGGCTGCCCTGGGCCGAGGTGCAGGGGGCCCCGCGTGCGCCGGAGATCGTAGCGGTGGAGTTCTCGCATCCTTTGTGGATCGTCTATTCCTCGGGCACGACGGGCAATCCGAAGCCTATCGTGCATGGCCATGGCGGGGTGCTTCTGGAAGGCGCCAAGCAGAGCCTGCACCAGGATATCGGGGCCGAGGACCGGTTCTGCTGGCTCACCTCCTCGGGGTGGATCATGTGGAACGCGCAATGGGCGGCGCTGGGCCAGGGGGCGATGGTGGCGCTGCATGACGGGGCGCCGAATTACCCCGATATGCTGGAGGTCTGGCGCATGGTAGCGCGCGAGCGGATCACCTATTTCGGCGCGGGGGCTGCGTTTTTCGATGGGTGCCGCAAGGCCGATGTGCGCCCGGGCGAGGTGCTGGATTTGTCGGCGCTGCGCTCGCTGGGCTCGACCGGGTCGCCACTGAGCCAGGAGGGGTATGACTGGATTTACGCGCATGTGAAGGCGGATGTCTGGCTGGCGCCGATCAGCGGGGGGACGGATTTGGCCGGGGCTTTCGTGCTGGGCAACCCGATGATGGCTGTCCGCGCGGGCGAGATGCAGTGCCGGGCGCTAGGCAACGCGGTCAGGGCGTTCGACGAGGCGGGAAACGAGGTGATCGGCGAGGTGGGCGAGCTGGTCTGCACCGAGCCGCTGCCCTCGATGCCGCTGAAGTTCTGGGGCGACGAGGATGGATCGCGCCTGCATGAAAGCTATTTCGACACCTATCCGGGCATCTGGCGGCATGGTGACTGGATCATGTTCACCGAAGACGGTGGTTCGATCATCTACGGGCGGTCGGATGCGACGATCAACCGGCGCGGGCTACGGCTGGGCAGTTCCGAGATCTACCGGGCGGTCGAGGGGCTGGACGAGGTGATGGACAGCCTCGTGGTGGACCTGGAGTTCCTGGGGCGCGAAAGCTTCATGCCGCTGTTCGTAGTGATGAAGGAAGGCCACGTGCTGGATGACGCGATGCGCGACAGGATCCGCGCGGCGATCCGCGCGCAGGTCTCGGCGCGGTTCCTGCCCGACGAGATCGTGGAGATTGCCGAGGTGCCGAGGACGCTGTCGGGCAAGAAGCTGGAAGTGCCGGTGAAAAAGCTGCTCCTGGTGGGCGATCCGGAGAAGGTGGTGAACCGGGATTCGATGGCCAATCCGGGCAGTTTCGATGCCTTCGTGGCCTATGCCCGGGCGCGGATGGCCTAGGCGCCGTAGCGTGCGAGCATATCAATGAGCGAAGCCTCGATCTGGCCTGCGCAGTAGCGCGGCTCGCGCGTCTCCCATGCGGTGTTGAGCGCGGCGATGGCCGGAGTGGCGGCGATGCGGTCGGTGACCCCCGCGACAGTGGGGGCATGGGCCTCGAGCATCGGACGCAGGGCGGGCAGGTGGGTTGTCATCGTGTGCCAGAGGGTCGTGAGCGCCAGATCGGCGAGCGAGGGGGTGTCTGCACCGAACATGAACCCCCTGTCGCGCATCACCCCGGTGCGCGACGCCAATGCCTCGTGCAGCTGCATCCAGCGGGGCAGGCGGTGGGCGGTGAAGGTGCGCCAGCTGGCCTCGTCCCACATCCGGTCGCCGTGATGGCAGGTGATCTCGAAAAGAACGTCGGAGGCATCGCAGAAGAGGCGCATTGTCTGCGCCTCGTCCGTGATCAGGTCATGCGCGCGGCCGAGATGGAGCGCGATCGCGGGCATCTGGCTGATCCAGACATCCCGGCGGTGATCATGCAGCAGGGGCGGGGCCATGAACGGGTAGGGCTGATCGGCGGGCGACGTGGCCCTGAGGTCTTCGACCGCGTCGATATCGGCCTCGTCCCATCGCGCACCGACATGGGCGAGGATGTGGCGGATGAAATGGCCGCGAAATGGGATAGGCCAGTAGTAGAGGGTGTAATCAGAACTCATGCCGGCAGGATAGGCGGGATGGGAGCGCTTGGCAAAACCCGTCGCGTTTACCGGCGAATGTCGGGCAGCGAGATATTGGCGACCTGTTCGGCGATCGGATCGGTCGAGAGCGGGTGGGTGTCGGCCTCGAAATCGGCCGGGTCGCGCATTGGGCGCCATTCGCCCTGCTGATAGACCTCGAGCCCCGAGAACTTGGCCTTGTAGCCCATTTTGGGCGAGCCGGGCACCCAGTAGCCGAGATACACGTAGGGCAGGCCGGCCTCGCGCGCGATGTCGATATGATCGAGAATGATATAGGTGCCGAGGCTGTCGCGCGTGCGGTCGGGATCGAAGAAGGAATAGACCATGCTGAGCCCGTCATCGAGCACGTCGGTCAGGCATACGGCGGACAGGCTTTCGGTGTTGCGGTCGGTATACTCGATCACGCGAGAGCGGATCGGGGTTTCCTCGATCATCGCGGCAAACTCGAACACGTCCATGTCGGCCATGCCGCCATCGGCGTGCCGGCTGTCGAGATAGCGGCGGAAAAGCGCGTATTGGTCTTCGGTGGCCCAGGGGCTGGTCGCGCGCCGTTCTAGCGCGCGATTGCGACGCAGGACACGCTTCTGGCTCTTCGACGGGTCGAAGGCGTCGACGCGGATGCGGGCCGAGAGACAGGCCGCGCAATCCGCGCAGGAGGGACGGTAGAGCACGTTCTGCGAGCGCCGGAAGCCCTGTTTCGACAGGGCATCGTTAAGCCGCTCGGCATTTTCGCCTTGCAGCGCGGTGAACAGTTTCCGTTCCATCCGGCCCGCGAGATAGGGGCAGGGCTGGGGGGCGGTGACATAGAACTGTGGTGCGAGCGGTAATGTATGGCGCATGGTCAAATAGATATCGGGTTTCGATGCGACGATAGCAATGGCGCGCGCGTTGTCCAAGCTTTGATTAAAGTTAGACTTAACGGTCCCGTGGCGTGTCAGGCCCCGGCGCGGCGGTTGAGCGCGACGGTGCCGAGCACCTTGTCGGTGAGGCCCTGGGCGCGCGGGTCGGTCAGCATAAACACGATCGAGATGATCTGAAGCGGGAAGAACGAAAACGACAGCATGAAGCCGAGGCTGTGCTGGAAGGCCAGGGCGCGGTCGAACCGCTGGCCCTGCGCATCGCGGAATTCCAGCGCGACGAGGCGCATGCCGAGCGTAGCGGAGCCGTTGGTGAGCGTCACCGTGCGGTAGGCAAGGTTCAGAAGCCACCAGAGCGGCAGGATGAAGACGAGCGCGAGGCCGAAACTGAGCAGCGCGGCCAGGACCGCGATGATCAGCAGTACGACCGTGTCGATTACGAAGGCGATCAGGCGCTTGAGCGGCACGTCGGCGTAGAATTCGGGCTGGGAATGCGGATCAGGCAGGTGCCAGCCGGGATGCGGATATGTCATGACACTTCAGATAGGCGAGAAGGCGGGCAGGAAAAAGGCCCCGCCCCGGGGAAGGGCAGGGCCGCGGGGACGCGCGGATGGGGGTTACGCGTCCTGGCGTTCGGGGATGTCGGCCTCATCGCGGTCGGGGCGGGCGGCCTCCTTGGCGCGCTCGTCCATGAACTGGTCGAACTCGGCCTTGTCCTTGGCTTCGCGCAGGCGCTGCAGGAACTCTTCGAACTGTTGCTGTTCATCTTCCAGCCGGCGCAGGGTTTCTTCCTTGTAGCTGTCGAACGCGCTGTTGCCCGAGCTGCGGAAGGCAGCGTGGCGGTGGCTGTGGTGGTGACGGCGGCGTGCACAGGATCCGTTGAACATGGGGGTGCTCCAGCGATGGGTGTAGGTGATGTAGAAGACGAGGAAGAGGCCGATCGGCCAGAAGAAGATGAAGCCCAGCACCATGGCGGCGATCCAGGCGCCCTTGCCCTTGCTGTCGAGCCAGGCCTCGGCGCGGCGCAGCCATGCCATCGGGCCCGAGGCCGGACTGTGGGCGGTTGCGGTATGCGTGGCGGTTGTCATGTCTCTCTCCGTTTCCAATGAACCAGTGTCGGCGGGAATGTTAATGCCTTTCACATCCCTAATGTCGGGAGTGAAGCGGGTTTTGGCAAGAGCCAATGTGAATGTTTTTTACATTATTTTCGAAAGTCCATAGAATACAAACACTTGCGTTCGTATTCTCTGTGAGACTTCTTGCGCTCAGGCGGTGAAATCGGCCTGTTGCGCGCCGGACATCCCGAGCAGGTCCTGCGGGGAGACGGAGAACACGTGCCGGGGCGTGCCGGCTGCGGCCCAGACGATATCGAAGTCGAGAAGCCGCGGATCGAGGAAGGCGCGAATCGGGTTGAGATGGCCGATGGGCGCCACCCCGCCGATGGCAAACCCGGTCTGGGCACGAATGAGCGCGGCATCGGCCTTGCCCAGGGCCTCGCCCGCCAGGGCGGTGGCCTTGGCGTGATCGACCTGGTTGCCGCCGGCGGTGATGAAGAGCACGGCCTCGCCCGAACTGTCGCCGCGAAAGATGATCGACTTGGCGATCTGGTCGACATGACAGCCCACCGCATCGGCGGCCATCTGGGCGGTGCGGGCCTCGCCGGGCTCAAAGATCTCGGCCTTGTGGCCTTCGAGGGCGGCGCGGACGCGTTTGAGCGATTTCGACATGGTCATTCCCGGCAGGAAAAGATGTTGAAGGCACCCTAAGGCGTGAGGCCCGGAATGCAATGGCGGGTTGCGTAGGGCATTTGCGGTAAGTCATTGACCTTGCAAGGCGGTGAGGCAAATGATGCCGGCATGAGTTTCGCATCCCGCATCACCCGCCTGCCCATTGCCTTTGACCCCGAGCGCGGAGCGGAAGCCCGCGCGGCGCTGCCGATGTTCGAGGGCGACCTGGCGCGGCTGATCGAAGGCACCGGCGGGTGCAGCCCCTACCTGAGCGGGTTGATGACCAAGGAGGTGGAGTGGCTGCCCGGGGCGATGGATGACCCGGAGGGCGCGATGGAGGCCGAGGCGGCGCGGCTGCGCGCAGTGGCGGCCGGAGAGCTGGGCACCGAGCTGCGCCGGGCTAAGCGGCGGGTGGCACTGCTGACGGCGCTGGCCGATCTGGGTGGCGTCTGGGCGCTCGAGGAGGTGACCGGCGCGCTGACCGATTTCGCCGATCTGAGCGTGGAGCTGGCGATGCGCGCGGCGCTGGAGCCGGAAATCCGCCGCGGCAAGCTGCCCGGCGCGCGCGAGGAGGACCTGGAAACCTGCGCCGGCTGGGTGGCGCTGGCGATGGGCAAGATGGGGGCGGGAGAGCTGAACTACAGCTCGGATATCGACCTGATCTGCCTGTTTGACGAATCCCGGTTCGAGCCGGACGAGTACATGGAGGCGCGCGCCAGTTTCGTGCGTGCCACCCGCAAGATGGCGGCGATGCTGAGCGACATGACTGGCGAGGGCTATGTGTTTCGCACCGACCTGCGGCTGCGCCCCGATCCGAGCGTCACCCCGGTGTGCATCGCGATGGCGGCGGCCGAGACCTATTACGAGAGCCTCGGCCGGACATGGGAGCGGGCGGCCTATATCAAGGCGCGGCCTTGTGCCGGCGATCGCGCGGCGGGCGCGCGTTTCCTGGAGACGCTGACGCCGTTCGTCTGGCGCAAGCACCTGGATTTCGCGGCGATCCAGGACGCCCATGACATGCGCCTTCGCATCCGCGAGCATAAGGGGCTGGGCGGGGCGATATCGCTGCCCGGGCATGACATGAAGCTGGGCCGGGGCGGCATTCGCGAGATCGAGTTCTTTACCCAGACACGGCAGATCATCGCCGGGGGGCGTGATCCGGAGTTGCGGGTGCGTGGCACGGTCGAGGGGTTGGGCGTGCTGGCCGATAAGGGCTGGGTGCCCAGCGATGCGGCCGAGGTTCTGGCCGCCGATTACCGCAGCCATCGCGAGGTCGAGCACCGCATCCAGATGGTGAACGACGCCCAGACCCATCGCCTGCCCAAGAGCGAGGAGGGCATTGCCCGGATCGCGGCGATGATGGGCGAAGAGCGTGACGCCTTCGAGGCGGCGCTGAAGGCGCGGCTGGAAGAGGTGCACGGCCTGACCGAGGGGTTTTTCGCGCCCGAAGAGAGCGAGGAGGTTGCCGAAAGCGCGTTCGATCACGAATTGCTGGCGCGCTGGCCAAGCTATCCGGCGCTACGCTCGGAACGGGCGGTGAAGATCTTCAACCGGCTGCGGCCGGAGATTTTGAAGAAGCTGCACGCCACCGCTCATCCCGAAGAAGCGCTGATTGCCTTTGACGGGTTCCTGGCGGGCTTGCCGGCGGGGGTGCAGTTGTTCTCGCTCTTCGAGGCCAATCCGCAACTGATCGACCTGCTGGTGGATATCGTTGGCACCGCGCCTGCGCTGGCGCGGCACCTGTCGCGCAATGCGGGTGTGTTCGACGCGGTGATCGGCGGGGATTTCTTCAGCCCCTGGCCGGGCGCCGAGGCGCTGCGCGAGGAGTTGTCGGCCCGGCTGGCGGACGAGGGTGACTATGAGCGCAAGCTGGACCTGGCACGGCGCTGGGCGAAGGAATGGCATTTCCGGGTGGGGGTGCACCACCTGCGCGGGCTGATCGATGCCGAGGACGCCGGCAGGCAATATGCCGACCTGGCCGATGCCGCGGTGGGCGCGATCTGGCCTGAAGTGGTGGCGCAGTTTGCCGAGAAGCACGGGCCCCCGCCGGGACGTGGGGCCTGTGTGCTGGGCATGGGGAGCCTGGGTGCCCAGCGTTTGAATGCGGCTTCGGACCTGGACCTGATCGTGATCTACGACCCTGAAGGCGCGGAGATGTCGGACGGGCGCCGACCATTGGCTACGCGGCCCTATTACGCAAGGCTGACCCAGGCGCTGATCACCGCGGTGACGGCGCAGATGGCCGAAGGCCGGCTTTACGAGGTGGATATGCGGCTGCGGCCCTCGGGCAACCAGGGGCCGGTGGCGACGAGCTGGCAATCATTCCGGGACTATCAGCGCGACGAGGCCTGGGTGTGGGAACACCTGGCGCTGACACGGGCGCGGGTGGTGGTTGGTAACGGCGGGCTGGGCGGCGATATCGAGGGTTTCCGTTGCGCGTTGCTGGCCGAAAAGGGTGGTGATCGCGCGACGATCCTGAAGGAACTGGCCGAGATGCGCGCGCGGATCGCGGCGGCGAAGTCGCCCAGCGGCCCGTGGGAGGCCAAGATCGGCCCGGGACGGATGCAGGACATCGAAATGATGGCGCAGGCCGGGGCGCTGATGGGCGGTGTCGCGGGCCGGTCGGTGGGCGAGGGATTGCAGGCCTGTGTCGCGATCGGCTGGTTGAGTGACGCGGATTGTGCAGCGTTGCAGGAGGCTTATGCGCTTTGCTGGCAGGTGCAGGCGGTGTCGAAGCTGTTGAGTGAGAAGCCGCTTGATCCCGAAGGTTTGGGCGGTGGAGGCGCCGCGATGCTGATGCGAGAGACGGGGTTGGAGACGCTGGACGAACTGACCGGGCGGCTGGAGACGCTGAGCGCGCGGGCCAAGGGCGTGATCGATGCAGCGCTGGTGCGCGTGCCGGGGGATGCGGGATGAAGGGCGATACCCATGACCCCAAGGCCCTGATCCGCGAGGCCTATCGCATCGAGGGGATCGGGCTGGCCGAGTGCCGGTCGGTTTTCCTGGACTGGGCGCTGAGCCTGCCCGACGGGATGGACAGCCGCGCGGCGGTCGCGGTGTTGTTGGAGCGCTACGGCGCGGAAGAAGACCACCCGATGACGCAGGTGCTGCGCGAGGGCGCCGAGAGAGCGGCCAGCCCCGCGCGGCGCGGCGGGCGCCGCGGGCGCGCGCGGACCTGAGGGCTCAGCCGTTCAGGGCGGCTGCTGTCGCGGCGAGAGTTTCGACCTGGGTCCAGTCCCCGGTGGCGACTGCATCGGCGGGCGCGACCCAGCTGCCGCCAACGCAGACCACATTCGGCAAGGCGAGGTAATCCGGCGCATTGGCGGGGGACACGCCGCCGGTGGGGCAGAAGGTGATCTGTGGCAGGGGGGCGCCAATCGCGCGGAGCGCGCGGGCGCCGCCCGCGGCCTCGGCCGGGAAGAATTTCTGCACGCTGTAGCCGCGTTCAAGGAGGCGCATCGCCTCGCTTGCCGTGGCGGCGCCGGGCAGAAGGGGCAGGCCGGCCTCTTCGCAGGCGTCAAGCAACCGGTCGGTGGCTCCGGGGGAAACGGCAAAGCGCGCGCCGGCCGCTTTCGCCGCCGCGACATCTTCGGGGGTGAGCACGGTGCCTGCGCCCACGATACCGCCTGCGACGGTGGCCATTTCGCGGATCACGTCAAGGGCTGCCGGTGTGCGCAGGGTGACCTCGAGCACGGGCAGGCCACCGCGCACCAGCGCCTGCGCCAGCGGCGCGGCCCGGGCCGCGTCTTCGACCACGAGAACGGGAATGACCGGGGCGCGGTGGCAGAGATCGCGCGTGATCTGGCTGGCCTCCTGGGGGGTCATGCGGCATCTCCATCTGGAAAAAGCGGGCTGGCGCCCGAGGTAGCGGGACCGGCATTGGCGCGGAACAGTTCGAAGAGTTCGCGGCCGGTGCCGTGGTGGCCGGCGGCGAGATCGAGGGTTTCGGGGGAGCGTCCCGCGAAATCGGCGGCGAGGTTTTCGAGCGTGCCGGCCTCGGCATCGAGGCGGATCACATCGCCGTCGCGCACGCGGGCGAGCGGGCCGCCCGTGGCGCTTTCGGGCGAGAGGTGGATGGCGGCAGGGATCTTGCCCGAAGCGCCGGACATGCGGCCATCGGTGACAAGCGCGAGTTTGTGACCGCGATCCTGGAGCACCGAAAGGGTGGGCGTCAGGCCGTGGACCTCGGGCATGCCGTTGGCGCGCGGGCCGTGGAAGCGCAGGACGACAACCGTGTCGCGATCAAGCTCGCCCGCGCGGAAGGCAGCGATCACCGCCTCCTGGGTTTCGAAAACGCGGGCGGGGGCCTCGATCAGGCGGTGTTCGGGGGCGACGGCGGAGAGCTTGATAATGCCTTCGCCGAGATTGCCCTTGAGATGCTTGAGCCCGCCGGTGGACTGGAACGGGTCGGAGTGCGGGCGCAGGATCTTGTCGTTTTCGCTTTGCGCGGGGCCGGGGCGCCAGGTGAGCGTGTCGCCGGTTAGGATCGGCTCTTCGCTGTAACTGGCAAGGCCGGGGCCGGCGACGGTTTGCACGTCACCGTGCAGAAGGCCCGCATCGAGCAGTTGCGCGATGAGCCAGGGCATCCCGCCTGCGGCATGGAAATGGTTCACGTCCGCAAGCCCGTTGGGATAAACCCGCGCCAGCAGCGGGGTGATGGCCGAAAGATCTGAAAAATCCTGTAATGTCAGGGTGATACCTGCTGCGTGCGCCATTGCCGGCAGGTGCAGGACGAGGTTGGTTGAGCCGCCCGTGGCCATGAGGCCCACGATGCCGTTGACGAAGGCGCGTTCGTCGAGAATGTCGCAAAGCGGCAGGTACTGCCCGGCCAGCGCCGTATTCTGAAGGATTCGGGCCGTGCCCGCGCGGGTCAGCGCATCGCGCAGGGGCGTGCCGGGGTTGACGAAGGCCGCGCCGGGCAGGTGCAGGCCCATGATTTCCATCAGCATCTGGTTGGAATTGGCGGTGCCGTAGAAGGTGCAGGTGCCGGGGCCGTGATAGGCATCCATTTCCGCCTGCATCAGCGCGGCGCGGTCGATCTTGCCGGCGGCGAACTCCTTGCGCACCCGGGCCTTTTCATCGTTGCCGAGGCCGGATGTCATCGGCCCGCCGGGCAGGAAAATCGACGGCAGGTGGCCGAAGGTGGCGGCAGCGATCACGAGGCCCGGCACGATCTTGTCACAAGTGCCGAGGAAGACGGCGGCATCGAAGGTGTTGTGCGAGAGCGCGATACCCGCCGCCATGGCGATCACGTCGCGCGAAAAGAGTGACAGCTCCATCCCGTCCTGGCCCTGGGTCACGCCATCGCACATCGCCGGCACACCGCCGGCGATCTGGGCCGTAGCGCCGGCCGCGCGCGCGGTGTCCTTGATGATGTCGGGAAAAGCGCCGAAGGGCTGATGCGCCGAGAGCATGTCATTGTAGGCGGTGACGATCCCGATATTGGGCGCGCGGGTGGTGGCCAGCCTGTCCTGGTCGGCGCCCATCGCGGCATAGGCATGGGCCTGGTTCGAGCAGCTGAGATGGGCGCGCGCGGGGCCGTCCTCGCCCGCGGCCCGCATCCGCGCGAGATAGCTCTCGCGGGTGGTGCGGGAACGATCGATGATCCGGTCTGTGACGTCGCGGACCGTGGTGTTGAGCGTCATCGGGCAGCCTTTTTCGCGGGTTTTGGGCTTTCTCTAGCAGACGGTTTTAGCGCTAACAAGCGGGCTGCCCTGTTGCGCAAAAGACTCAGAATCCCTGCAAATCCATGCTTTGCCCCGCGAAAACCCCCTGTTTGGCCCGTAATCGCCCCAAATTCGTCTCAATTGCCACCGATCCTCGGGCGGTCTGAAAACAGGGCAAAAGCCCGAGGAGGAAGAACATGAAACGTGTTCGCATGGTTGCACTGATCGTCATGGGCATGGCCGTTACCGGCTGTTCGAGCATGGATGTCGCATCGCGCAACGCACCGTTCGAGGCCCCGAGCGCCGCGGCCACCGCCCCGGCAATGAAAGTTGAATCCTACCAGGTTCGCGTGCCGCAAAGCCTGCGCGTGTCGGAGGCCAACCTGTATTACCCGTCGGCTGACATCGTATGGCGCGGCGAGCCGCTGGGCGACCGTCATACACAGGTACAGAAGATTTTCGAGGAAAGCCTGGCCGCTGGTGCCCAGGGCAGCCACGGCAACGTGCCGGTTCTGCTGGATATCGAGGTAAAGCGCTTTCACGCGTTGACCGAGAAGGCGCGCTATACCGTTGGCGGACGTCACGAGATCGAATTCGTGGTGAATTTCCTGAACCCCGAGACCCGCCAGCCGGTGGCCGAACCGCGCAAGATCGACGCGACGTTCAAGGCCTTTGGCGGCGCGCGGGCCGTGCATGCCGAGCAGAACGGCATCACCCAGAAAGACCGCATCGTCAATCACCTGGCCGGTGTGTTCCAGCACGAGCTGGGCATTGCGGCCCGGAAGACCGACGCGCCGGTGCAACCCATCCCGGTGGTGTCGCAGAACGCGAGCCCGTTGAGCATGGGCGATCCGACGAACAGCCTGTTCTGAGCCCTTTCAAAGCGGTATTTAAGCATGTAAGGGGACGGCATGACGCCGTCCCCTTTGCCTGTTGTCCGCCTGAAGCCGAAAACCGATGCGCGTAAGCTGCGCCACGGCAGCCCGTGGGTGTTTGCCAACGAGGTCGTGACCGACCGGCGCACCAAGAAGATCGCGCCCGGCGCGATTGCCCTGTTGCAGGATGCCGGGCAGGCGCCGTTGGGCGTGGTGGCGGTGAACCCCAATTCCAAAATCTTCTGCCGGATGCTGGACCGCGACCCCGAGGCGCAGATCGACGAGGCCTGGCTGCGGGCGCGGATCGCCCGGGCGCTCGCGTTGCGCGCGCGTCTTTATGACCAGCCGTTCTATCGCCTGGTGCATGCCGAGGCCGACGGGCTGCCCGGTGTGGTGATCGACCGGTTCGGCGACGTCGCCGTGATCCAGCCCAACGCGGCATGGGCCGAGACCCTGATCGGGCCGCTTTGCGCGGCGGTGATCGCGGAAACCGGTGTGTCCTGCGTGATCAAGAATGCCACCGGGCGCGCCCGCGCTCTGGAGGGGCTGGACGAAGGGCTGGACGTGCTGGCCGGGACCGCACCGGATGGGCCTGTGTCGGTGGGAATGAACGGCGCGACCTATATGGCCGACCTGATGGGCGGGCAGAAGACCGGACTGTTCTTCGATCAGCGCGACAATCACGGGTTCGCCGCCAGGCTGGCCCGGGGCGCGCGGGTACTGGACGTGTTTTCGCATGTGGGCGGCTTTGGCCTGGCCTGCCTGGCGGGCGGGGCCGAGAGCGCGCTCGCGGTGGACGGATCGGAGCCCGCGCTGGCGCTGGCCGAGGCCGGGGCGCGCGAAAGCGGGATGGCGGAGCGCTTTGCCACGCGGCGCGGCGATGCATTCGAGGTGATGGAGGCGCTGGCCGGCGAGGGCGCGCAATTCGACGTGGTGATCTGCGATCCGCCGGCTTTTGCCCCGTCGAAACAGGCGCTGGACGCGGGTCTGCGCGCCTATGAGAAGGTGGCGCGGCTGGCCGCGCCGCTGGTGGCGGAAGGCGGTTACCTGGGCCTGTGTTCGTGTTCGCATGCGGCGGACCTGAACCGCTTTCGCGTGGCCTGCACGCGGGGTATCGGGCGGGCCGGGCGGCAGGGGCAGCTGATCCATACCGGCTTTGCCGGGCCGGACCATCCGCTGTTGCCGCAGCTGGCCGAAAGCGGATACCTCAAGGCATTGTTTTTCAGGCTGTGAAGGCGGTTCTGGATAGCTGCGTGATCTTTCCGACGGTCATGCGCGAGGTCCTGCTGGGCGTGGCCCAAATCGGCGCTTACATGCCGTTGTGGTCGGACCGCATTCTGGAGGAATGGGCGCGCGCGGCGGCCAAGCTGGGCCCCGAGGCCGAGGCGCAGGCGCGTGGCGAGGCGGCGATGCTGAGTGCGAAATGGCCCGGGGCGCGGGTGGACTGGCCCGAGGCCCTGGAAGAGCGGCTGTGGCTGCCGGACCGCGCCGATGTGCATGTTCTGGCCGCGGCGATCGCCGCGGGGGCAGAGGTAATCGTGACGGCGAATGCCGGGGATTTCCCGCGCCGCATCCTGGCCGAGGAGGGCGTGAGCCGGGCCGATCCGGATGCCTTCCTGCTGGGCTTCTGGCAGGCGGACCGCGCGGGTGTGGAGGCGGTGGTGCAGCGCGTGCTGAACGAGGCGCGGCGCCTGTCGGGCGAAGCCTGGACCGCGCGCGGGTTGCTGAAGAAGGCGCGGCTGCCGCGCCTGGGCAAGGCGGTGGCAGAGAACCTGGATTGATCTCAGATCGTTGTCGGCGTGGCGGGGCCGGTGTGGGGGCCATCCCCCAAGGTGCAAAATGCCAGGGCATTTTGCACCATCCCCCCGAGGTATTTTCGGTCAGATGAAGGGGCGGATCAGCGCCACTTCGCCTCGAGCGACTCAATCGCCTTGATCCGCTCGCCCGTCTTGGGATGCGAGAGAAGCCAGGCCGGGGCGGCGCCCATGTTGGTCTGGGTCAGCTTTTCCAGCTTCTCGAAGAGCGATTTCTGCGGCGCCGTGCCGATGCCCGCCTTGGTCAGAAGCGCAGCGGCGTATTCATCGGCCTCGTATTCGTCCGAGCGCGACAGGCGCGCAGCCAGCAGCGTAGTGAGCATGTTGGCGATCCAGACGCCGATGCCGGGCAGCAGGCGCGAGAGCACCATGGCAAGGGCCGTGCGCAGCGCGTTCTGGCCGGAAAAATCGATCATCCGGCGGCGCGAATGGCCCAGGGCGACATGGCCCAGTTCATGCGCGATGACCGAGGCAAGCTCGTCGCCTGTAACCTCGCCGGCGCGATACTTGTCATAGAAGCCCCGGGTGATGAAAATCCGCCCGTCGGGTGCGGCCAGGCCGTTCACGGGCGCGATTTCGTAAAGGTGCACGCGGATGCGCGGCAGATCGAGCGCGCGGGCCATCTTGTCGAAGAGCGGCTTGAGGCTGGGATCGGCCAGTTCGGTTGATTTCGCATCGAGTTCGCGTGCAGTGCGCCAGGCCGAGAAGCGGTAAAGCGCGACGGCATAGAGAATGGCGAGAAAGATCGGCGTGAACTTCAGCATGGGGCTGATATGGGGCAGGGCGCGCGGGTGGGCAAGGGCCTAGGCCTGCCATTCCACGGGCATTGCGGTGGGGCCGCGGAAGGCCCAGCCGGTGAAAGGCACCTCGCCCGCGATCCGCAGGTCCGGGAGCGTGTCGAAGAGCATGGGCAGTGCCACCTCGGCAATCAGGGCGCGGGCCACCGCGGCGCCGCCGCAAAAATGCGGACCCGCGCCAAAGGGGATGGACGGGCCATTGTCGCGGGTGATGTCGAAAATATGCGGGTTTTCAAAGTGCTGTTCGTCATGGCCGGCCGAGGAGAACATGAAGAACACGCGGTCTTCGGGCACGAAATCGACGCCGCAGACGGTATCGGGGCGTGCCACGCGACGCGGCGACATGCCGATCGGAGAAATCCAGCGGGCATATTCCTCGAACGCCTGCGCATAGGTGGCGCGGCCCTCGCGGATCATGCCATGCTGGTCGGGATGGGTGATGAGCGCCCAGGCGGCGCCGGCGATGGCGTCGCGCGGTTCGTTCTGGCCGCCGGAAATGATGAGCTTGATATTGGCGCGGGTCGCGGCCTCGTCCAGCCCGGCCTGCATCTGCACCGAAAGTGCGGACATGTTCGGATCGGCGTGCAACCGCGGCATCATCGCGGTGATATGCGCGTCGATCGAGCCGGTGCAGTCGTGGCAATTGGCCTCGATCGCGGGATCGCCCGCGTAATTGGCGCAGCCGTCGATCATGCCCTGGCTGACGCGATCCAGTTCCTCGGCCGCCATGTTGGTAAGGCCGGTCACGAGCTTCAGGGCCTCGGCCGAAACGGGCATGGCATAGTCGCGCACCAGGTCGCATTTTCCCCGCGGTTTCAACGCGTTGAGAATGTTTGAAGCCTTTGCCTGGAAGAGCGGTGTCCAGACGTCGCGCACGGTGCGGGGGCTGAGCGCGGGGAAGAGGATCTTGCGCTCACGGGCATGGGCCTCGCCATCCTTGCGCATCATGTTTTCGCCCATGAGGAGGGTCATGAGGCCCTGTGGTTGCCAGGACGAAAAGGTCTCGACACGCTTTTCCTGTTCGAAAATTTCATCGCGGCGGGTGAACAGCGTCGCACCCAGTTCCGGTACGAAGGTGACTGGCGCATCGCGCCGCATCCGGGCCAGCGTCGGATAGGGATCGGCCGCAAAGGCCGCTGGATCGATATGGGTGACGGGGGCGTTGGACATGGGGATCATCCTTGCTGTTTGCGGGTTTCGTGCAGGGCATGACGCAGCCACAGGCCCGAGCCCAGCATGACCGCCAGGCCGGCGAGTATGCCGCTGATATCGCTGGCAAACTCGGCGACGGCTGCGAGGTTTTCGGAGAACGCGAATCCAAGCCCGACATAGAGCGCGACCCAGACCAGCTCGCCACTGGCGCCCCAGAGGGCGAAACGGGGCCAGCGCAGGGCGGCGGCGCCTGCGGCGAAGTTCACGTAGGGGCCCAGCGGGCTGACCAGCCAGCGGCTGAAGAACACGCCGGGGCCGCCGTGGCGGCGCAGGAATCCGACCGCGCGGGCGAGAAGGGCGGCCCGTTTGGGATGAGCGTCGATATAGGTGGCCAGCCGGGATTGTCCTGTGCTGCCAATAAAATAGCCGATCTGGTCACCAATCACGGCGCCTGTGAATGCGGCCAATACAGTGGGCAGCAAGGACAGTTCGCCGGTGGCCGAAAATGCCCCGGCCGTCAGCATGACCAGCGAACTGGGCACGGGCAGGGCCAGGCAACTGAGCAGGGTGGCGAGAAAAACCAGCGGCAGGCCGTAACTGACCAGGAGAGGCAGTAGCCAATCGTTCATTCCGAGGGCCTCGCGGGCAGCAAGGCCTTGATTTCGTTGATGATCGCTTCCACGGGAACGCCGCGCTCGCGGGCGATCTCCTGCAGGGTGGGGCGGCTGCCGGGAGTAACGCCCAGGGCACGGGCCAGGTCCTCGGGCGGCAGGCCCCAGGAATGGGCGATATACCCCGGCGTCATCCACGGCTCGGGGGCGAGATCGCTATGGCTGGGATCGGCCCAGTAGAGCGTGAAAACCGTCAGCCTTACCAGGAAGCCGAGCGTCACCAGGCAGGCCCCGAGAAAGGCAATGAAAACAAGACGGTGGTGGGTCCAGAGATGGCGGATGGCTGACATTGGGCGGGCCTTTCCCGGGCATGGTGCAGCCGAATGCGGGCCGCTGCAAGCCTGCTCTCTTGGCATGGGACGAAAGTTGCGCCAGGGTGCCGGACAGGAGGGACGGCATGGCACTGAAATACGCGTTGGATCAGGGGTTTGGCGGGCAGGCGCGATTGGGCCTGATCGTGCTGTCGACCGACGAAACGCTTGAAAACGAGGCGCGCAACCTGCTCGCGGGCCGACCGGTCAGCCTCTTGCACAGCCGCATTCCGGCGCAGCCGGACGTGACGCCCAAGTCATTGGCAACAATGGAAAATCACATGACGGCGACAGCCGCTCTGCTGCCCGCGGGGCTCGACGTTGTGGGCTATGGCTGTACCTCGGGCGCCACGGTGATCGGACCCGAGCGGGTGGCGGCGCTGGTGCGAAAGGCGCAACCCGAAGCCAGGGTGACGAACCCGCTGACGGGGGTGGTCGAGGCACTCAAGGCGTTGAACGCAAGGAAGATTTCCCTGATCACGCCCTATGTCGACACGGTCAATGCACCGCTGATCGCGGCGCTGGCCGCGCATGGGATCGAGGTTGTGGCGCGCGACTCGTTCCTGCAGGAGAATGACTGGACGGTGGCGCGCATCACCGAATCCGACACCCTGCAGGCGGCAAAAGATATCGCAAAATCAAAGACCTGCGATGCGATCTTTGCCAGTTGCACGAACCTGCGCTGCTTCGGCATCCTGGAGCAGGCCGAGGCGGAAACCGGCGTGCCGATGATTTCGTCGAACCTCGCGTTCCTGTGGCACATGCTGAAACTCGCGGGCCTCGATGCGCGCGGCTGGGGTCCGGGGCGTCTCTTCCAGAACTAGCCGTTCGGTGGGGTTAACGCCGGTTTCTGTGCATCCGAGCAGGGGGTGATTTGCGTGCACCGCCCGGCTGACATCCGGCTGCCGGGCAAACTCCGCCGCATCGCGTGCCAAAACCTGTTAACGCGGCGCACGTTGCTTCATCTTGCCGGAAATATCCTGGGGGGAGGTCACAAAACCCGCGGTTTTGTGATCTGGGGGGCAACGCCCCCCATCCATCAAACCTGCGTGCGTCAGCACATATTTCGGCAACGGCAGGGTCAGCGCGACAGCTCTTTCATGCCCTCTTCGATGCCCTTGAGGGTCATCGGCACCATGCGATCCTCGAAGATCTCGCGGATCATGCCGATCGAATGGGTGTAACCCCAGTATTTTTCCGGCACCGGGTTGATCCACATGTGGTTGGGCCATTGCTCGCGTGCGCGCTGCAGCCAGACCTGGCCGGCCTCGGCGTTCCAGTGCTCGTTCGCGCCGCCGGGGTAGGCGATTTCGTAAGGCGACATGCTGGCATCGCCGACGAAGATGCACTTGTAGTCGGGCCCGTAGGTATGTAGCACGTCCCAGGTGGGGGTCTGCGCATCCCAGCGGCGGCGGTTGTCGCGCCAGACGCCTTCGTAAAGGCAGTTGTGGAAATAGTAGTATTCCAGGTGCTTGAACTCGGTCTTGGCCGCCGAGAAGAGCTCTTCCACCACCTTGATATGCGGGTCCATCGAGCCGCCGACGTCGAGAAACAAGAGCACCTTGACGGCGTTACGCCGCTCGGGGCGGGTTTTCACGTCGAGGTATCCGTGCTCGGCGGTGGCGCGGATCGTGCCGTCGAGGTCGAGCTCGTCCTCGGCGCCGTCGCGCGCCCAGCGGCGGAGGCGCTTGAGCGCCACCTTGATGTTGCGCGTGCCCAGTTCGACATCGCCGTCGAGGTTCTTGAACTCGCGCTTGTCCCAGACCTTGACCGCGCGCTGGTGGCGGCTTTCCTTCTGGCCGATGCGCACGCCTTCGGGGTTGTAGCCATAGGCGCCGAAGGGCGAGGTGCCCGCCGTGCCGATCCATTTGTTGCCGCCCTGGTGGCGGTCTTTCTGTTCCTCAAGCCGCTGTTTCAGCGTTTCCATCAGCTTGTCGAAACCGCCGAGCGACTTGATCTCGTTCATCTCCTCTTGCGACAGATGCTTTTCGGCCAGTTTTTCCAGCCAGTCGCCGGGGATGTCGACCGCCTCTAACACATCGGAGAGCGAGATGTTCTCGACGCCCGAGAAGGTGGCGGCGAAGGCGCGGTCGAACTTGTCGAGATTGCGTTCGTCTTTGACCATCGCGGCGCGCGACAAGTAGTAGAACCCGTCGATGTCATAGGTGACGAGGCCCGCGGTCATGCCTTCGAGGAAGGTCAGATATTCGCGCAAAGAGACCGGGATCGCGTGTTTGCGCAGGTTCTCGAAGAAGGGCAGGAACATGGGCCTACCCCATCGTCATGCGGACGATCACGATGTTGATGATCAGCGCCACGATGGCGAAGGCGATGCCATAGGCCGCCCCGTACTGGGCATAGTCCAGCCCCTTGCCCTGGCGTTTCCTGGCCTGGAAGATGCCGAATGCCACCCCCAGAAGCGCCCCGATCCAGACGATCATGTGATTTGCCCGCTTATCCGCGTTTCCCTTTAAGCGGGTTGAGCGCGGTGATTTCGCGCATTTTCGCGCGCACGGCCCAATCCGCGCCGAATCCGTAACGTGCCCAGCCCAGACTGTCCAGCCGGACATGGGCGGCCTCGGAGGCCCGACCGGTGATTTCGAGCGCTTCGGCGCGCAGGAGCATCAGCGTGGACAGGAGCGCTGCGTTTTCATGCTGCGCGGCGACGGGGATCGAGCGGTTGACCAGGGCCAGTGCGCCGTTCCCGTTGCCTTGGCTGAGCGCGTGGGCCGCGAGCTGGCTGGCGACGTAGGCACGGTGCAGGGCGGTCCCGGGGGAGGCGGCATAGAAGCGGTCGGCGGCCTGGAAGTGGCCCATGGCGGCCTCGGGGTCGGAGGCGGCGGTGAGCCGGCCCATGGCGTAATGGGCGAAGGCGCGGCGATGATCCTGCCAGCCGAGGCTTTGGGCGATGCCCACGGCGCGGCGCGCGGCGGCGCGGCGTTCGCCATGGCCGGCGCCCGGGCCGAGCGCGGTCTGGATCGCGTTGATCCAGCTGCGCGGGGTGGGGGCCGGGCGCTGGGCCTGGGCCATTTCGCCCGCGGGGTTGAGACGGGCGAGGATGCCCGGCAGGCGCTGCGCCACCTGGCGGCGGGTCATGCCGTTCATCAGTTCCGGCGCGTAATAGGCGCGCAGGATCAGCATGTCGAAGCCGGTGAGCACGGTATGCACGTTGTCGTCGTTGAACACCGAATCCGGCAGGCGGTAGAGATCGTTCAGCGGGCCGATCGCCTGGGCCAGTTCCTCGTGCAGGCAATCGCGCACTTCCTGCGGCGAGGCATCATTGGGCACGAAGACGGCCATCTTCTCGCGCTTGCGCAGGAGGCCCCAGTTGGCCTTGGTCGTGCGGCGCGCCGAGCGGTATTCGGAGATGTCGTCGATATTGGGCACCACGAAACAGGCCGCGTGCGGCAGGTTGCGGCGGATCTGGGCGCGGGTGACGGCCTGAACGGTGATGTTGGCCGCGGGCGAGGTGGTCAGAGACACGCGCAGGCCGGCCTCGGTGTTGAGGCGGTAAACCAGCTTGGTCAGGTCGGGCATCAGCGTGGCCGGCGCCTGCCCGGTGACGCGGATGGTGATCGGCTGTTCGAAGCGGGTGAAGACCGGCAGTTCGCGGCCCGATTCCAGGTTGAAGGCCAGTTCCAGGAAATCGCGGGCGATATCGGCGTTCGAGCGCTGCGGGCGCGACGGCGTGGGCGTGGTGAATGTTTTCAGCGGCGGCAGCGCGGACATGGCCGCGGGCTGGGCCGCGCGGCTGGCGGTGTCGGGGGCGGCGCCGGGCATGCAGCCCACCAGCAGCAGGCAGATCGGAAGCAGGTGATTGCGCATCAGACCCTCCCCAGCCAGGCGATCACGCTGGTGCGCCGGCCTGAGCCGTCGCGTGTGGAAATCACGAGCAGCCGGGGAGCCGGTTTTGCGTTTTCTGTCTGCCCATCGGGGGCATCTGCCGCGCGCACACCGCGCACCCAAAGTCCGGCGTTCGGGTCCATGTCCTGCCTCGGTTGTTCTTCGTTGGCCGGACTGTCGCCGACCTTGTGGTCGTCCTTAAGGAGCAAATAAGGCGAAAAAGTGGCCATGTTCCCGGGCCGGTCGGCGGGTATGGCGAAACGGCCTTATTTTCAGGGAAAACAGGGGGTTGGGATGAGTCTTTCGCGCAACAGTCGATCGCGAAACCAACGGTGCGGGCGGTCAGGTGGGTTTCACGAGGGTTTCGCGATACCAGACGTAAATACCCGCCCCGGCGATGATCGCGGCGCCCAGGATGGTGAGCGCATCGGGCCAGTCGCCGAAGATGGTGGCGCCGTAGAAGCTGGAAAACACCAGCCCGAAATAGGCAAACGGCGCCAGCATGCCGGCCTCGCCCGCCATCAGCGCGCGGATTAGCGAGAGCTGGCCCAGCGTACCGCAGAGCGCGATGCCGAGCATGATCAGCAGGTCGGTGCCACCCAGCGGGTGCCAGAAGAACGGCACGGCGGCCGAGAGGACGACGGCGCCGAAGAGCGCGGTGTAGAAGAGCGACGTCCAGGCGTCTTCGTCGCGGCCGACGAAACGGGTGGTGAGCGCATAGGCCGAGTAGCAGATCGCCGCGCCCAGTGGCAGGAGCGAGAAGGGGGTGAACACATCCGCCCCCGGGCGGATCACCAGGAAGGCGCCGATGCAGGCGGCCGCGATCGCCATGGCGCGGCGGATGCCGAAGCGTTCGCCGAGGAACACCGCGGCGCCCAGCGTGATGAACAGCGGGTTGGTCGACATGATCGCGGCGGCCTCGGCCAGGCCGATATTGGAGATGCCGAAGAAAAACAGGATCGTGGCGCACATGAGGTAGACCGAACGCGCCAGCTGCAGCCGGGGATAGCGGGTGCGCAGCACGCGGCGCAGGCGCGGCAGCACCAGGATGAACACCACTAGTGTCTGGCCCAGGTAGCGCGCCCAGAGCGTGGGCATGGTGCCGATCCGGCCCGAGAGCAGCTTGGCCAGGGCATCCATCGAGGAAAACATGAAGATGGCGGCGATCATCAGCAGGATCGCCGTGGTTTTCACGGAAAATTTCGGCATCAGGGGGTCCGGGGCAGCCCCGTGCCGATCATGCTGTCACGGGTCACCAGCTGGGCGAGCTCCTGCTCGCTCATCCCGTCGGTGCCTTCGGGGCGCGCAGGCAGCACGATATAGCGCATGTCGGCGGTGCTGTCGTGCACGCGGATCTGCGTGCTGTCGGGCAGGGAAACGCCGAATTCTTCCAGCACCTTGCGCGGCTCCTTGACGGTGCGCGAGCGGTAGGCGCGGGTCTTGTACCAGTCGGGCGGCAGGCCCAGAAGGTTGCGCGGGTAGCACGAACAAAGCGTGCAGACGATGACGTTATGCACGTCATCGGAGTTTTCCACCGCGATGAGGTGCAGCGCGCCGATGTCGAAGCCCATTTCGCGGCTGGCAGCCGAGGCATCTTCGAGCAGGCGCTGTTTGAACGCGGGGTCCACCCAGGCGCGGGCCACGACGGCGGCGCCATTGGCGGGGCTGCGCGCGTCCATCGCCTCGATCTGGGCGGCGATTTCGGCGGGCGTGGTGTGGCCCTTTTCGATCAGAAGCTCGCGCACGGCGATTTCCATGGTCTGCCAATAGCTGAGCGGCTCGTCATTGTCGGCGCGGTAGGGGTGGCCCGAGGGGCTCATCCCCTCGTGGTGGAAATGGTCGTGATCGTGATGGTCATGCGGCATGGTCGATCATCCTTGGTCCAGCGGTTCGAGCCAATGGCCGTAAATCTCGGCGTCGATCGTATCGGTCGGGCGTTCGGCGGCGTCGCCCCAGATCTCGGCCATGGTGAAGCGGACGCGGTAGAGCGGCTGTTTCGGGCCGTCGAGATGGCCATAGGCCAGGAGTTCGGGGTTGCCGAATTCGCCCAGGCGGCGCTCGATCACGCCGGTCTTGCCGCGCAGGTAGGCGGGGGCCCGCACATGCCCCGGGGGCATCATCGTCTTGACACGCACCTTATCCACCGGCGGCCTCACCGTAGGTGTCGCCGCGCTTGCGGACCTCGTCCATCTTCGCGCCAAGTTCTTCCAACGTGTAGAGCCCGGCCTCGATCAGGTTCTGGTTCACCGCGGCGATCCAGCGTTCGTAATAGGAATACTTCTCGTAGGCGTCTTCGCCCATGTCCTCGAGCGCGCGGCGCAGACCGTCGACGGTGAAATGGCCCTTGCCGCTCATCAGCACCTGCAGGGCATCGACGCGTTTTTCCCAAAGGGCGAAATCATGCTCTTCGGGGGTGACGGGGCCGGCGGGCTGGCCGCCCATGTCGTGCCAGCGGCGGCCGTCGAATGGTGTGTTCTCGCTCATGCCGCCCACGTTAGGCACGGCGCGCGGGGCTGTCCAGAGGATCGCGGCGTCAGTCCTCGTCTTCCTCGTCCTCGTCCGAAAGAAGGGTGATTTCGCCCGCGACCTGCAGGTCGCGGATGGCGGCAACGACCTCGGTCATCGCGGCTTCGCCGTCTTTCGGTTTGATCTTGCCGGCTTCGCCGATTTCCTCGCGCAGGGCTTCGGCCATGCGTTTGGAGATATTGGAGAGGATGAATTCGGCCGCCGGGGCCAGATCGCCGCCCGCGGCCTGGGCATGGGCCAGCGCCACGACCAGGCGCTCCTGCGCCACATCGCGGGTGATTTTCGGCACATCGACCGGGTTCAGGCGGGCAGGGATATGAACGAAGGTGAAGATCGCCTTGCGCACTTTCCGCGAGAACTCGGCATCGTCTTCGTCGAGCCCGGTCAGCACCTCGTCGCGGGTGCCGGCCGGAGAGATGTTGAGAATTGCGCCCAGCCGGTCGACGGGATCGTCGTCGAAGGCGCGGATGGGCTTCATCTCGAACTCGGAAGCCAGCGACAGGCCGATGCGATCGACCGCGTCCGGCGTGACCGCGCCCGTGAGCGAGATAGCATAGGTGATGCGCCGGGCGCGGTCGCCGGGCAGGCGGCCCAGGAGTTCGGCCGCCTTGGGCACCGGGAGTTTCGACATCAGCACGGCGGCGACCTCGGTGCTTTCGCGCTCGACGATGGGCAGGAGCGCGTCGATCTCCTGTTCGCGGATGAGCGCCCAGGGATCACCGATCTGGCGCACGCCGGCCTCCTTGCGCAGGCGCGCGGCGGTCTGCGGTGAAATCCGGCCTTCAAGCGCGGTGAGCGCGCCGGAGAGCCCCTGCGGGAAGGTCAGGCCCATGCGGTCGAGCTCGTCCGCGAATTCGGCGACGACGGCGGCCAGCGTGTCGCGATCGACATAGCGCATGGCGCCCATCTGCTGTGTCAGGCTGGATTGCAGGTCATCGGGCAGCTCGGCGATCGGCACCTCGGCGCCTTCGTTCAGAAGAAAGCGGACGATGATCGCCGCCTTCTGGCGGGTGTCGAGCCGCGCCTTGCCCGGCGTGCGCGCAGACGTAGCGCCGCGGGCAACAGGTGTAAGATTCGCCATTCCGGTCCCCAAGCTGAGATTTGCGCCAGATTAGGGGGAAAGCGGTAAATGAATGCTGAAACGCCTCCCGATCCGGGAGGCGCGATCAAGAGCGTTCAAACCCCGCGTGGCAGGGTTTGCCGACAGTTTTAACGAAGCCGGATCGGTCAGCTGGTGGTTTGGGGCACGCAGCTGCTGGTTTCGGCGTCGTAGGTGGTGCCTTCGGCGCAGGTCATCGCCTGTTCGTGGTCGCGCGAGCACATGGCCGAGGCGAGGCCCGGCGCCAGCATCAGGGCGATCACGGCGAGGGTGAGTTTCTTCTGCATGACATGTCCTTTCGGATTGGAACACCAAAAGGCTAGCACAGGCAGAGCATGAAGGCGATCACGAAAGGGTGAAGCGGCGCCGGGTGGCGCCCCTGCTGTCCTGGCGCGATCAGGCCGGCGTGTCGCCGAAGACGCGTTTGAAGATCGTATCGACATGCTTGGTGTGGTAGCCGAGGTCGAATTTCTCTTCGATTTCGGCCTCGGAGAGGGCAGCGCGCACCTCGTCATCCTTCAGCAGCTCTTCCTTGAAGTCGGCGCCGTGTTCCCAGACCTTCATCGCGTTGCGCTGCACCAGGCGGTAGGCGTCTTCGCGGCTGACGCCGGCCTGGGTGAGCGCCAGGAGCACGCGCTGGGACATCACCAGGCCTTTGAACTTGTTCATGTTGGCGAGCATGTTGTCGGGGTAGATGACCAGTTTCTCGACCACGCCGGCAAGGCGGTTGAGGGCGAAATCGAGCGTCACCGTGGCGTCGGGCGCGATGCCGCGTTCGACCGAGGAATGCGAGATGTCGCGTTCATGCCAGAGCGCCACGTTTTCCATCGCCGGGATCACCGCCATGCGCACGAGGCGGGCGAGGCCGGTGAGGTTCTCGGTCAGCACCGGGTTGCGCTTGTGCGGCATGGCCGAGCTGCCTTTCTGGCCCTTGGAGAAGAACTCTTCTGCCTCGAGCACCTCGGTGCGCTGCATGTGGCGGATCTCGATGGCGACGTTTTCGATCGAGGAGGCGATGACTCCGAGGGTTGCGAAGAACATCGCGTGGCGGTCGCGCGGGATGACCTGGGTCGAGATCGGCTCGGGGCGCAGGCCGAGTTTGGCGCAGACATGTTCCTCGACCGCCGGGTCGATATTGGCAAAGGTGCCGACCGCGCCCGAGATGGCGCCGGTGGCGACCTCCCAGCGGGCCTTTTCAAGCCGGTTCTTGTTGCGGTCCATCTCGGCGTAGAAGCGCGCGAAGGTCAGGCCCATGGTGGTGGGCTCGGCGTGGATGCCGTGGCTGCGGCCGATGCGCACCGTGTCCTTGTGCTCGAACGCGCGGGTTTTCAGCGCGGCGAGCAGTTTGTCCATGTCGGCGAGCAGGATGTCGGCGGCGCGCACCAGCTGGATGTTGAGTGTGGTGTCGAGCACGTCGGAACTGGTCATGCCCTGGTGGACGAAGCGGGCCTCCTCGGCGCCCACGTGTTCGGCCAGGTGCGTCAGGAAAGCGATCACGTCATGCTTGGTCACCGCTTCGATCTCGTCGATGCGGGCGACATCGAATTCCACATCCTTGGCCTTCCACACGGCTTCGGCATTCTCGCGCGGGATCACGCCCAGATCGGCCATGGCGTCGCAGGCATGGGCCTCGATCTCGTACCAGATGCGGAACTTGGTGGCTGGGTCCCAGATGGCGGTCATTTCGGGGCGGGCGTAGCGGGGGATCATGCGGAAAGCTTTCCTTGGTGGTTCCGGTTGGCTGGGTCATAGACGCTTGGCCCCTGCGCGGCAAGGGCGGGGCGCGGGGCAGATTGTCCCGATCATGCTGCGCTGCAGCTTTGCGCTTGCGCGCGGGATTTTGCTGGTGCAGAAATTCGCGCGAAACAGGCAATCCGACACGGAGGACAAGAGATTGAGCATTGCAGTTGAACGCCCGGTTCTGATCGAGGCGCTGGGGCAGACCCGCGGAAAGGCTGGTGTGGCGAAAGACATGGCGCTGGTGGCGCTGGGCATCGCGGCGCTGGTGCTGGCGTCGAAGATCCGGGTGCCGATGTGGCCAGTGCCGGTGACGATGCAGACCTTTGCCGTTCTGGTGATCGGCGCGGGCTTTGGCCTGCGGCTGGGCCTGATGTCGGTGCTGGGCTACCTGGCGCTGGGCGCGGCAGGATGGGCCGTGTTCGCAGGCGAAAGCGCGGGGTTGGCCTATATGGCGGGGCCGACGGGCGGTTACCTGGCCGGGTTCATCGCGGCGGCGGCGTTGATGGCGACGCTGGCGCGGCGCGGCTGGGACCGGTCGGTGGCGCACATGGCGGGCGCCATGGTGCTGGGCAACACGGTGATCTATGGGCTGGGTCTGGCCTGGATGAGCTGGCTTTTCGCCGCCGAGAAGGGCCTGGGCTGGGTGTTGCAGTATGGCATGGTGAACTTCCTGCCCGGCGACGCGCTGAAACTGGCGCTGGCGGCGATGGTGATGCCGCTGGCGTGGAAGGCGATCAAGCGCTGAGCCATTCGGCTATGTCGCTTGGGAGCGCCCGGCCAGATGGCCGGGCGTTTTTCTGTGCGCGACGCCGCTGCCCCAGTAAGCCGGGCTTAAGCCCGGCCTACGTGGTGGACGCGCGCACCGCGCATTCCCAGCCGTCATAGGTGCCGACGGCCCCGGTGATAGCGGAGACGATCATATCGGTGACGAGGTCGATGCCCAGGGGCGCGTCTTCGCGCCAGAACTGGACCTGCGCCGCGCCGTCCTTGTCGGTGATCGCTTCGGTTTTGAAGCCCTCGGCCGCCGCCGCTTCGGCAAAGGCCTGCGCCGCGTCATGTCCGGGGAAGGTGGCGAAGTGGTCAATGCGGCGGCGCTGGTCAAGCCGGTCGCCGGCCTGTTGCAGCGACAGAAGCATGGCGCGGTTCTTCATCTGCTGGAAGGCGGCCGGGGCGGGGTAGAGGTAGCCGCGGTAGACTTCCCATTCGAGATCGGTGCGCGCGCCGATTTCCATGGCATAGCCGGGATGCGCCCGCTGGAAGCCCTGCAGCGTGGGTTTGGCCGCGCCGCCATCGCGGAAATAGCCGAAGAAATCACGCTTGCCGTCATGGGTGACGCGGCCGGCATAGAGGCCGCCCTGATCGGTGATCAGGCGCGCAAGGTCATCTTCCAGCGTGGCGAGGGCGTCGTATTCCTCTTTACTGGAAAGCCCGTTCGGTTTGGGCGTTTTCATCTTCACCGAGACATAGACGCAATCGGTGAACCCCTGCACGGGCGCGCGTTCGGCCAGTGACAGGTTGACGAAGGTCGCGGACGGGTGGCCATCGACCCGTCCGAACCAGAAATCCCAGCTGTCCTGTTGATCTGTCATGCGGCGTTTCTAACCGGGTGCAGGGGCCAAGGGAATGGCGCCTTTGCCGCAGGCCGGGGTGGGCAGAATGCCCACCCTACGGGTTATTCGGCGGCTTGCGCCTGCGTTTCGGCGAGGTGGGTGACGATCTGGCTGGAGCGTTCCAGGGTGCGGTGCACCGGACAGCGGTCGGCGATTTCCAGAAGGCGTGCGCGCTGATCCTCGGACAGATCGCCGGTGAGGGTGATCTCGCGACGGAACGCGTCGATCTTTTCCTTCGAGCCGGCGGCGGCGTCCTGGGCGTGGACCTTGGCGTGGGAGACATCGACCGAGACGTGATCTAGCGGCCAGCCCTTGCGCCGCGCGTACATGCGGATGGTCATCGAGGTGCAGGCGCCGAGCCCGGCCGCGACGAAGCCGTAGGGCGACATGCCGCGATTGGTGCCGCCGTAGGATTCAGGCTCGTCGGCGACGGCGTGATGATAAGGGCCCGAGGCGATGTCCTGGAGGAAGCCCTTGGGGTCGGCCTCGGAGACGCGGGTGATGCCTTCGGGCGCGCCGGGGGGCGGGGCGGGGGACTTGAGATCGAGGTAGCGCGTCGCCCATGCGGCGATGACGCCGGCGGCATATTCGGCGTCGTCGGGGTTGGAGATCAGGTGATCGGCGTCGTCGAGGGTGACGAAGCTTTTGGGGTGCCTAGCGGCCTGGAAGATGTCGGCGGCGTTGTCGATGCCGACGATCGTGTCGCGGGGCGCATGCAGCACGAGAAGCGCGCGGTGCAGGTTGGGCACGGCCTCTTCGAGGTGCTGGGCGGCGATATCCTCGATGAACTGACGCTTGATGGTGAAGGGCCGGGCGCCGATTTCGACCTGCGCCTCGCCTTCGCGGCAGATGGTTTCGACATCCTCGGAGAAATGCCGGGTGACATGGGCGGGATCGAAGGGCGCGCCGATGGTCACGACGGCACGGGCGCTGGGGATGTCGGCAGCGGCCTTGAGCACGGCGGCGCCGCCCAGGCTGTGGCCGATCAGCATGTCGGCCGGCATGCCGTGATCGACCAGCCAACCGGCCGCTGCGCGCAGATCCTGCAGGTTGGTGGCGAAGGAGGTGTTGGCGAATTCGCCCTCGGAATGGCCGAGCCCGGTGAAATCGAAGCGCAGCACGGCGATGCCAGCGGCGGCGAGCCGCTGGGCGATGCGTTTGGCCGCGGGAATGTCCTTGGAGCAGGTGAAGCAATGGGCAAAGAGCGCGGTGGCCAGGTGCGGGCCCGAGGGGCGATCCAGCCGGGCGGCCAGCTCAAGCCCGTCATGGCCGGTGAAGGTGATTTTCTCGGTGGGCATGTCTGCTGCTTCTTACGTTGGCGTTGCCGCGAGAGTGGAGAGCGGCGTGGCGAATGGCAAGCGATGTGTCACCCGCGTCACGCGGCTGTGAGAGATCGTGTTGCGCACAAGAACACGCCGCCCGGGGTTGAGACCCCGGACGGCGCGAACCCTGCCGGACTGGCTTATTTCTGAAGCGATTCCAGGTAGTAGACCACGGAAAGCACACGACCGCGCGCGGCGTAGATGCCGCTCAGGTCGCCTTCCATCGAGGGGGCGTCGGTGAATTCCATGCCCCAGATCGGCATTTCGCTGCCATGGCCGCGCAGGCGCACGCCGGTGCGCCCGTCGATGATATGGGCGATCTCGAGGGTGGGGAACACGCCATCATTGCGCTGGGCGATGGTGGTGAGGTCGGGAACGTGGACACTCATGAATTCGGCCATGTCACCATCGCCGACGCCGGTTGCGCCGTGGCAGCTGGCGCAGTTTTCCATGTAGAGTTGCTTGCCGGCGTCATCGGCCACCGCCATCGTGGAGGCGCCTGCGAAAACGAGTGCGCAAAGCGCGGAACCGATACGTGTTGTCATGTGTCTTCTCCCTTTGAATTCGGACTATGAATGATGGAGAGGAATACCAATACCCGTTCACTGCTCCCCTCTGGCATCCTTAGATACACGAAAATCCTAGCGCCTTCAGTCGTAAAAGACGTTGAGATATATCAATCAGGTAAGGTCGGGATCAGTTTTCGCCCATCAAGGCCGGATCGAAGGGGTATTTCGTCAGGTTTTCGTGGCCATCCTCGGTGATCAGCACCTGGTCTTCGAGCTTGATCGAGAACTCGCCGCCTTCCTCGCCCACCAGCGCCTCGACGCACAGGACCATGCCGGGTTCGAGCGCATAATCATAGGCGCCCTCGACCGCCTTGTCGGGATAGGCCACGAGCGGCCACTCATCACAGAGCCCCACGCCATGCATCAGGCAGCCGTATTTCTGGTGCTGGAACTTGTCGTCGAGCTTGTGGGTATTGGCGGTGAGCTCGGGGATCGTCACGCCGGGTTTGAGCATTTCCATGTTGGTCATGATGTGTTCATGCGCGTGGCGCATGGCGTAGATCATCGCGTTCGTGGGCTTCCGGTCGCCGATCCAGATGGTGCGCGAGATATCGGTGCAGATGCCATAGGGGCCGATCAGGTCGGTGTCGTAGGCGACGATTTCGTTGTTCTGCACGATTCGGGGGCCGCATTCCTGGAACCAGGGGTTGGTGCGCGGACCCGAGGCGAGCAGGCGGGTTTCGATCCATTCGCCGCCGCGGCGGATATTGGAGGCGTGCAGTTCGGCCCAGATGGCATCCTCGGAGACGTTGCCGAAGGGCACGTTTTCACGGGCGAAGGTCTCCATCTCGGCCATGGACATTTCGCAGGACAGCACCGAGCAGCGCATCGCCTTGATCTCGTCCGGGCCCTTGATGGCGCGGGTTTTCTCGGTGACTTCCTCGCCCTCCATGATCTTGAAGCCCTGCGCTTCGAGCGCGCGCAGCCCGTGCAGCATGAGCTTGTCCGCGGCGAGCCGCATGTTGCCGCCGCCATGCTCTTCAATCAGGAGCCGCACCTCGTTTGAGAAGGCATCGGCGGCGACATCGACCTTGTCGCCGCGGTCGAAATAGAAGAGATCCGCGCCCGAGCGCTGTTCGCGCACCAGCGGGTTGAAGGTGGAGAGAAAGGGCGAGTTCTTGTAATCCCAGATCACCATGTAGCCATCGGCGCACAGAAGCACCGCGCGGAACGGGTTGTGGGTGTTCCACAGCTGCATGTTGGTGGAATCGGTGGCGTAGCGGATGTTGAGCGGATCGAACATCAGAAGGCCGCCATAGCCGCGATCGACGATCGCCTGGGTCAGGCGCTTCCAGCGAAAATCGCGCATCGCCTGGAGATTCGGCAATTCGAGCCCGGCCGCGGCCCATTCCGAATAGGCCAACTGGGTCGGGCCGATTTCGATCCTGTCCATGTCGTTGGGGGTGTTGTCGCCCAGCCGGTCACCCCGGGTCGGGTCGATCTTGCGGATGTCGCGGTAGTGCTGAAGCATGGCGGGGCTCCTTCTCGTTGTGAAAACCCTGACCTGAGCCCCGGCGCGAGGCTTGATCGTTTGCGACCTGCGGCATGTCTTGCAGCGACCAGCGGTGAAAAGGGGCGGGCGCGATCCGCAATCGAGCGCGGGGCCGGGACGGGCGAGCGCCTTCGGCGAGAGTATTTGGGGCAAGATGAAGCAGGGGCTTGGAGCGCGCGGCAATGCGCGCTAGGGAGTCGGCATGATCCTGCAAAAACGCCTGCCTTATGATCCGCTGTCACCGCGTCCCTTGCCGGGAATCGCGCCGCTGGATGTGGCGGACTGGATTCGCATCGACGAGGCCTATGCCGGGCAGATGAAAGAGCGCGAGCGGCTGATTGCCGAAAAGCGCGATGCGGTGATCGCGTTGGACGAAAGCGCGCGGGCGGCGGCCGAAGAATTGCTGGACACGGTGCTGGCGGCGGTGCTGGAAAAGCCGGGTTTCGCGCAGGAGGCGGGCGTGGTGATGCGGCCCGACGGCGGCGCGGTAAAGATCGACCGCGCGGACCCGCTGGGCACGGTGGGGCGGCTGGTGCAGGAGGATTTCTGCCTTCTGGACAAGCGCGGCGACGAACATGTGCTGGTGGGCGCGGTGCTGTGTTTCCCGGCGAGCTGGTCGCTGGAGGAAAAATTCATGCGGCCGCTGGTGGGGATTCACATCCCCGTTCTGAGCTATGACGAGAACATCGCCAAACGCGTGCAGCGGCTGTTCGACGGGGTCCAGGCGGGCCGGCCGCTGTGGCGGTTCAACGCGCTGTGGTATGCCGACCCGGGCCTGCACCAGCCCCGGCGCGAGAATGACCGGCGCGAGGAGCGGCACGAGACGCGCGCCGATTTCCTGCGCTCGGAGTTGCAGACGGTGCGGCGGCTGCCGGTGACGGGGGCGGTGGTGTTCAGCATTCACACCTATGTGCTGGCGCGGGCGGATGTGGAGGGCGCGGCGCCCGAATGAGCGCCGGCCCGTGTTTCAGGCCGCGAAGAGCGCGAGATGCGGGGTGCCGTCCGAGGTTTTCTCGGCCGTCACGCCCTGGCTGTTGATCGCACAGCGGACCTGGCTGCGGAAATTCGAGAAATGGCGCGAGGTGACGACATCGACCGGCGCATCGAACTGCAGCGTCAGGCGCCAGAAGCCGCCCGTGCCTTCGCTGGCGGATTTGATCCGGCCGGTGAAGGGCTGATTGAGGTAGCGGCCGCGCACGGCCTGGCCGACCTGCCAGCGGGGCGGGTTTTCCCATCGCGCGGCGGCGCTGGCGGTGTTCCAGTCGCGATGGCCGTGCTGGCGGGCGATCGCCTCGAGCGCGGCGGACTGGGAGATGGGGGTTCCGGCCTCGTGCATGGCCGTGCGCAGGCGGCGGGCCTGCTGTTTCAGCGACGCGATGGCGGGGGTGTTCTGTTTCATGGGTCTCATCCCGGGGTCACGTGGGGTGACGGGGTCCGCGTTGCCGCCGCTCGTGACCGTCAGGTCAGAGAGGAGAGGGTGCATGCAGGGCTTCACCATGGCCAGGGGCCTGCGGACGGCGGGGGCCTGCGCCCGGACCCGGCAGATAGGGGCCGGGCCTGTCAAGCGCGGGGCGTGTCAGCCGTCGATCCGTGCGCCCATGATGGACAGTGATTCCTGGTAGACCGAGGCGGCGTTCCATTCCTTCAGCACGCGGTAGTTGTGTGTGCCCTTGGAATAGGGCTGGCCGGGTTTCCAGCCCTTGGAGCGCAGGTAATTGGCGGTCGAGGCCATGGCATCGGCCTGGTTGTAGAAATCGACACGCCCGTCGCCATTGCCGTCGACGCCGTATTTCAGCGCGTTGCCGGGCAGGAACTGGGTATGGCCGAGCTCACCATGCTTGGCGCCCTTGGTGGCCGGCGAGATCGAGCCGCGATCGACGAGTTTCAGTGCGCCGATGGCGTGCGGGCGGAAAAAATCGGAGCGGCGGCAATCATAGGTCAGCGTGACGATGGCCGAGACCACGTTCGAATCGCCCATGAAACGGCCGAAGCCGGTTTCCATGCCGTGGATCGCGATCAGCACGCCGGAGGGCACGCCGTAGATGCGCTCGAGCGACTGGTAGAAGGCCGCATTCTGCGCCTTGCGCTTGCGGCCTTGGGCGATGATCGTGTTTGCGCCGCGGATCTTCATGAACTTTTCGAGGCTGTACTTGAAGCTTTTCTGGTTGCGGTCGGCGGCGATGGTGGCCTTGGCATAGCGGGTGGCGGCAAGGGCCTGCAGCCCGCGCTGGCCGACGCCGGCGCGCTGGGCCTCGGCGGCGAAACCGGCCTTCCACGCCTCGAACCCGTTGGCGTTGTTGCCGCAGCCGGCGGCGTGCAGCGGGGCCGCGGCAATCACGCCCAATAGCGCGAGGGGGGCGAGGCGGGACAGGAAATCAAAAGCCATCAAACATTCTCCGACAAAAACAGGATGCGCTCGATCCTAGCGTGACCGGGCGGTATGGCAACAGGGGAATGCGCATCCATCCCGCGGCACGGATACGGCGCGCCGGCGGGGATGGCTGTCGGGCGGAAATCAGCCTAGTTCAGCATCAATCCAAGCAGGAAATAGGTGCCGCCTACGGCATGGAGCACCGACAGCCCGGCGGTAGCGGCCAGCACATGGGTGGTGGCGCGGAAATCGCCGCCGCGGTTGAGGTTGAAGGCAAAGACGATCCAGGCCAGCGGCACCGAGAAAACCGCGAGCAGGGCGGTCATGATCCAGGCGCTCAGCCGCAGGGGAAGCGAGGTTTCGTGCGTGACGGCGGCGTGCAGTATCTCTTCGGTCTCGCGGAGCTGGCGCAGCTTGTGCGACAGGTCGAGGCCGATATTGGGCATGCGCACGCGGCCTTCGGGGCGTTGGGTGACGGTGCGTTTGGAGCGCACGCGGCGCGGCTGAATCGGGAAGTCGCTTATCTCGGGCAGGGTGAAGTCACCCGGCTCGGGGCGGATGGTGCGGGGCGTTGTCGCCCCGGTCGAGCGCACGCGGCGGGGGGCCACCGGTGTCGCGGCCTGGATGAAATCGGCCGCGGGCAGGCTGACATCCTTGCTGAGCCAGTTGACCGTGTCGGCATCGAACGCGCGGGCAAGCTCGGCCAGCACGCAGGCGAGCACGGCTTTGGCGTTTTCGGGGGCGATCTCGGCTTCGTCTGAGCCGGGGGTGCCCAGCGGTTGCAGGGTGAGGCGGACGCGCGGACCGGCATATTCGCGGGTTTCAAGGTTGAGCCAGATCAGCAGGCGATCGGCCACGACCTGCACACCGACGGCACCGATGGCCGAAACCTGGCGCACGGGATGCCCAAGCGCTTCAAGCGCGGGAGCGAGGACGGATTTGATCCGGTCGGGATCTATGTTCGGGGCAACCTTGAATACTAGTCCGGCGGTATACACGGAAAGCTCAACAGACATGAGTTCCCCTCCGGTTATGATTTGTTAACTATCGTGCTATGGTTGCATGGAAATCCTTGGGCTTGAATGAGACGGAAATGTGACCGCAAGCCGTTCTTGGGAAACAGGCTGTTTCGAATTCCGGGATACCCGCAGAAATTGTGGTGAAATCGGCCCGGGTCGCAGGCCATCGGGGAGCAAACGGCGTGATCATCGGCGGCAAGCTGCCGACAATCGCGGCGAATGCACGGCGCGGCACAGCGTCCGGTTGCGGGACCGGGGCCTTGACGCCGGGGCGCGCGCGGGGCCTAGGTGAAGCATATTGAAGAAAGGACCGGGGAGGTGCGCATGGGACATATCGGGGCGGAGGTGGTGCTGGACGATCCGGCGGTGGTGCATGATTCAGCGCAGCTTTATGGCAAGGTCTATGTCGGGCCCGGGGCGTCGATCTGGCCCAACGTGGTGACGCGGGCCGAGATGTATGAAATCCGTATCGGGGCGCGCAGCAATATCCAGGATTTCGTGATGATCCACGTTGGATCGTTCACGCCGACCATCGTGGGCGAGGATTGTTCGATCACCCATCACGTCACCCTGCATGGCTGCGAGATCGGCGATCGCTGCCTGATCGGGATCAATGCGACGATCATGGACGGCGCGAAGATCGGCGCGAATTCGATCGTGGCGGGACACTCGATCGTGACCGAGAATGCCGAGTTTCCGGAAAACTCGATCATTGCCGGGGTGCCGGCGAAACTGGTGGCGACGCGCGATTGCGGGGCGAAGAACCTGGGCAATGCGCGGTTCTACGAGATGAACGCGCGCAACTATGCCGAGGGGCGCGACCGGCTGAGCGAGGATCAACTGGCGGAGTTGAAGGAGATGTTCGGCGGCTGAGCCGGTCAGACCTCGAAGACCTGCAGATCTTCGGCGATGGCGGCGTCGGGGCCGAACCCGGAATGCAGCGCGGCAAGCGCGGCGGCGTGCGCGTCGGGCGTGTCCATGTGCACGCGGAAATGGGTGAGCAGCAGGCGCGAGACGCCGGCGGACCTGGCGTTGGCCGCGATTTCCGACGGGGTGGGCGTGAGCGGCGCCATCATCGGGTGCGCGGGTTCGCCATCGAGGCGATAGCACCAGTGCAGCAGCAGGTCGGCCCCCTGCATCAGCGCGTCAAGCGCATCGCAGGGCCCGGCATCGCCGGAATAGACGAATTTGCGCCCGCCGCTTTCGAGCGAGAAGGCAAGGCACATCAGGTGCGGCTGGGCATGGGGCACCTCGCAGGAGGCGAGCTGCCAGCCGTCGCCCGACAACTGGAACCCCGGTTCGATTTCGGTGACCTGCGGGGCGGGCCAGGGGCGGGGCAGGGTGCCGCCGCGGGCCTTCCACACCTCCTGGCTGGGCAGGAATTCGGTGCGGGCGCGCAGATCATGCGCCAGCACGCCATCAGGGCCGAAATAGCCGCGCGTGATCGCGGCGATGGGGGCGGGGCCAAAGACCCTGAGCGGCGCGCCGCCTTCGTCCCAGGCGGCATGGACCAGCTGGGCGTAGTCCATCATGTGATCGGAATGCAGGTGGGTGAAGACCAGATGCGTGATGTCCGAGGGTTTGCGCCCCGAGCGCAGCAGGTTGTCGACGACGCCACCGCCACAATCGAAGAGGATCACATCCTTGCCAACTTCGAGCAGGTAGCCGGAGGAGGCGCGGCGGGCATAAGCCTCGGGCGAGCCGGAGCCCAGAATGGTGAGTTTCATGTCGTGACCTTTGGTGGGGGGGTGGCGGCGGGCGCGCCGAGTTTGAGCGCCTTTTCGCGGCCGCCGTAGCGTTCGATCAGCGCGGCCTGGTCGGCAAAGGCCTGTGCGTTGGCCGCTTCGGGATCGAGTTGCGCGCGCAGTTCGGCCTGCATCACCGCCAGCGTATCGGCATGGGCGGGATCGGCGGCGAGATCGGTCAGTTCCTCGGGGTCGTTCTGCAGGTCGAACAGCTCGGGGCGGAAGCCGATGTAATGGTTCAGTTTCCAGCGCCCCTTGCGCAGCATGAACGCGCCCGAAACGGCGCCGACGGCGTGGTATTCTGAGAGAATGGCGCGGTCGGGATCGGCGGGGTGTGCGGCGATTTCAGGGAGCGGCTGGCCCGCGCCCCGGAACGGCACGCCGAAATGCGCGGGGATCGTAGCCGAGAGATCCAGCAGCGACACGGGCGTATCGCAGGTGCCGGCTGCCACGTCGGGGCCGGCCATGATCAGCGGGATCGAGACGCTTTCCTGATAGAGGTTCGATTTGCCCCAGAGCCCGCGCGCGCCCACGTTATCGCCGTGATCGGAGGTATAGACGATGGTGGTGTCCTGCCCGAAGCCCGCGGCATCGAGCGCGGCGAGGATCTGCCCGACATTGTGGTCGAGCCAGGTGCAGAGGCCGTAATAGGCCGCCATGGCGCTGAGCCGTTCGGCTTCATCGCGGAACTGCGCCTCGCTATCGGCCATGCTGTTCTGTTTTTCCACCCACGGGTGGCGCGGATGGCCGTCGCGCGGGTGCAGTTTGACCGGTGGCAGGCTGTCGAGCGGGTAGAGGTCGAAATAGTCCTGCGGCACGACCAGCGGGAAATGCGGGGCGACGAGGCCGACATAGAGGCACCAGGGCCGGGTATCGCCCGAGGCGGCGCGGTCGGCGAACCATTGCGCGGTGCGGTCGGTCACTGCGCTGTCATACTCGGTGTACTTGCTGTCGCCAGGGCCGATATAGTCGCCCAGCATGCGGCCGGGCAGGTCGATGCGTTCCTCTTCCTTGCGGATCGAGGCCCAGACCATGCCGACGCCGCCGGCGACCTGCATCGGGATATGTTCGACATCGAAACCGGCGGGGTCTTCGTCGCTGCGGTAGTGCAGCTTGCCGATGGATTCGACCGGCACGCCGGCCCCCTGCAGCGCATGGCCCCAGCCCCTGGGTTCACCCGTGTAGGGCATGGCGTTGTCCCACAGGCGGGTGACATGCACCGGCTGACCGGCGGCAAAGGCCGCGCGGGCGGGCACGCAGATGGGCGAGGGGGTGTAGGCATCGGTAAAGCGCAGACCGCGCGCCGCCAACGCATCGAGATTCGGGGTTTGCACGAAAGGGTGGCCGGCGCAGCCCATGGCGCGTGCCTGATGTTCGTCGGACATGATGACGAGGAGGTTTGACGGGGGCATGTGTTCTATTCCTCGGCGGCGATTTCCAGGTGATCAAGCACGCGGCGGAAACTCTCGAGTTCTGTTTCGCTGAGGCCGTCGCGCAGCCGTTTCTGACGGGCCTGCATGATGGGCAGGGTGCGTTCGTAGATGTCCTGCCCCGTGCGGGTGAGTTGCAGGATCTGCGCCCGGTGGTCGCTGTCATCGGTGCGGGTGCTGACGAGGCCGTCGCCGATCAGCGTCTTTAAGTTGCGCGAGACGAGGCCCTTGTCGAGGGCGGCTTCGCGCGCCAGCGCCGAAAGCCGGGTTTGACCGGCGGCGCCGATGAGCGCGATCACGCGCCACTGGGCCAGCGTGATGCCGCTGGTGTCGCGCAGGAGGCGCGTGGCCTGGGCATTGAGCTTGGCCTGCACCCGCGAGAGCCGGTAGGTCAGGAACTGGTGCAGCGGCAGCGGGCCGGCGGGGTGCGCGTCGCTGTCGGGCTGTGTTTGTGGATGGGGCATTTCCGTTTCCATGGGGCCAGCATTCCTGCGAATGGTTGATAGGTCAACAAATTAATTGACCCGTCAACGAAACTGTGGCTGACTGCCGGGAAAGACAGGGAGGATGACCATGAAACAATTTCTGAAGGCGGCGGCCACGGCGCTGGGCCTGGCCGCGTTTGCCACATCCGCGATCGCATCGGACTGGACCCCGCCGGGGCCGATTAAGATGATGATCGCCTTTACCGCAGGCGGGGGCGCCGATACGCAGGCGCGCCTGGTGGCCGAGGATATCGAGGCCAAGCTGGGCTGGCAGTTCATTCCCGAGCAGGTGACCGGCAAGGGCGGCATGAACCTGGCGATGGCGATCAAGGATCAGCCCAATGACGGCACCGTGATCGGCATGGTGGTGACCGAAACGCTGGGATACAACATGCGCGCCGCCAATGCCGGGGTGGAGCCATCGGATTTCACCGCGATCAGCACCACGGCGGGCTTTCAGATGGGGATCGTCAGCCAGAGTTCGAAGGGCTGGAAAACCTTTGCCGATGTGGTCGAGGCCGCGAAGGGCGGGCAGGAGATCCGCTTTGGCGTGATGAGCCCGAAACTGGCGGACCTGGCCTATCTGTTGGGCAAGGCGCAGGGCGTGGAGTTCAACATCATCCAGGTGAAGGGCGGCAAGGCCGTGATGAACGGGGTGATGGCCGGCGACATGGACCTGGGTTTCATGGCCGGCATTCAGGCCAAGGGCGTGGCCGCGGGTGACCTGGTGAACCTGGCCTCGGGCCTGTCGGAGCCGCTGAAGCAGACGCCGGAGGCGCCGACGCTGGCCGACCTGGGCGTGCAGTACAATTCCGATGGCTATTTCGCCTTCATCGGCCCGGCCGGCATGCCCGCCGAGGCGCGTGACGCCATCGCGACGGCGATTGCAGACGCGATTTCGACCGAAGGAAATAAATCTAACGGCATGATCACCAAGGCCTTTGGCGGGCCGGTGGTGATTGCCGGTGACGCCTTCCAGGTCATGGCCGAGAAGGATTTCGCGGCCGCGGGCGAGCTTATGAGCGCGGCCTCGGAATAACCGCGCGATGGCAGGCCCCGCCCGGGATGGCGGGGCCTTTTTCATGTCCGGAGAGATCTGATGCGTCCCCCTGAAACCGGATCGCGGGCGAACCTGTATCTTGCGCTGGGTGCGATCGGGGTTGCGCTGGTCCTGGCGCTGGTCTGGGTGCCGCTGGACAGCGGCAGCGGCCTGATCGTGAAAGTGCGCCGGCAGGTGACGATTGGCGATGCGCTGGCGCCGACGCTGGCCGCCGGGATGATCGCGATCGGGGGGCTGTTGCTGCTTTTTCAGCGCGGGGCCGAGGGGCAGGGCGGGCTGAGCCGCGCCAACCTGGCATTTCTGCTGCGTTTCCTGCTGCTGTGCGCGGCAGGCTTTGCGATCATGCGCTGGGCCGGGCCGCTGGCGGTGGCAGGCGCCAACCTGGTGAGCGACGAGACGCTGAGCTATCGCACGCTGCGCGATACGGCGCCATGGAAGTATATCGGCTTTTTCCTGGGCGGCACGTTCCTGATTGCCGGGATGATCGTACAGATCGAGGGGCGGCTGAGCCGGCGCGCGGTGGTGATCGCGGTGCTGGCCGTCGCGGCGCTGATCGCGCTTTACGACCTGCCGTTCGATGACCTGCTGTTGCCGCCCAACGGGGACGTGTGATGGGGGTGGGCGACTATATCTGGATGGGCATCCTGGCCGTGTTCCAGGGCCCGGAGGCGTTTTCGCTGTTCGGGATCGGCATTTCGATCACCGTGCTGATGGTGCTGGCGGGGTTTCTGCTGGGCATCATCGTGGGGGCGACGCCGGGGCTGGCCGGGCCGATGGCGATGGCGATTTCGCTGCCGATCCTGATTTCGGCCTTCGGGTTTTCGCCCGATGCGCTGTTGCCGGTGATGGGCTTCCTGATCGGGGTGATGAAGGGGGCCACGGTGGGCGGTGCGGTACCGGCGATCCTGTTCAACACGCCCGGCACGCCCGATGCCTATATGACGACGCTGGACGGCTATCCGATGACGCGGGCCGGGCAGGCGCGCAAGGCGTTGAAGCTGGCGCATGTCAGCTCGGCCTCGGGGGATACGTTCTCGGATATCGTGCTGATCCTGTGCGCGCCGTTCTTGGCGGTGCTGGTTGAGGCCTACCTGGACCTGCCGGAAAAGACCGCACTGCTGATCCTGTCGCTGGCGTTCATTTCGTCGGTGATCGGCGGGTCGGTGGGCAAGGGGCTCATTTCGATGGGGTTGGGCTTGCTGGCGGTCTATATCGGCACCGGCGAGGAGTTCTATCCGCGGCTGAGTTTCGGCACGCAGGCGCTGGCGCAGGGCTTTCCGGTGGCGACGGCCGTTCTGGGCGTGCTGATCCTGGGCGAGGTGTTCCGCGCGCTGGAAGACCTGTGGCACGAGCGGCGTGCCACTGCCGCGGCGGCCGAACCCGCGCAAACGGGCGATCAGCACCTGCACTGGGCCGACATTCGCCGGATTGCGCCCTATATCGCGCGCTCGGCGGTGATCGGCACGGTGATCGGCGCGCTGCCCGGGATCGGATCGACCCTGGCGGCGACGCTGGGCTATTCCTCGGGGGCGCGGCGGCATGCGCGCAAGCGCCCGCAAGCGGTGCAGTTCGGAGAGGGCGCGCCCGAGGGCATCGCCGCGACCGAGGCGGCGAATTCATCGGTGTCGGGCGCGAACCTGATCCCGGTGCTGTCGCTGGGCATTCCCGGCAACGCGGCGGCGGTTTTCCTGATCCTGGCGGCCGAGAGCATCGGCGGCTTCAACCCGGGGCCGGGGGTGTTCAAGTTCACCGCCGAGACGGTGAACCCCGAGCTGGTGGCGGCCTTTGGCCTTTTCACCATGATGATGCTGGCCAACGCGATGAACTGGACCATCGGCGGCGCGTTCATGCGAATGGCGGGCGTGATGGTGCGCGTGCCCAAGCCGATCCTGCTGCCCGCTGTCCTGCTTCTGACGCTGACCGCGATCTACGTGCAGGAGGGGCGGATGCTGGCGATCTGGTTTGCCATCGGCTTCGGCGTCCTGGGGTACCTGATGCGGCGCGTCGGCATGTCGCCGCTGCCTTTCGTCATCGCTTTCATCCTGGGTGGCAAGCTTGAGGATACCGCGCGGCAGGCCTTTGCCGCGACGGGGGGCGATGCGTGGTTCCTGTTCACCCATCCGATCGCAGCGCTGTTCATGGCGTTGGCGGTCCTGTTCGTGGCGCTGTCGCTGCGCAAACCAAGCGAGGCCCAAAGATGAAACGCCCCAATATCCTGCTGATTTCCGCCGACCAGTTGCGCGCCGATTGCCTGGGCTTCATGGGGCGCAAGATCAAGACGCCGCACCTGGACCAGATGGCCGCGGATGGCACGCATTTCACCGCCTGCATCACCCCGTCGGTGGTGTGCCAGCCGGCGCGCGCGTCGATCCTGACCGGGCAGCTGTGCCGCACGCACGGGGTGCATGACAACGGCATCGACCTTGATCCGGCGGTGGGCGAGAAGGGTTTCGCCGGGGCGCTGGCTGTCGCAGGCTACCAGACCGCGTTTTTCGGCAAGGCGCATTTTTCGACCTATCACACCTTTGAACCCACCGGCACGCCGGAATGCCTGCGATCGTCCGCGAACTACGGGGCGGACTGGTTCGGGCCCTATATGGGGTTCGAGCATGTCGAGATGATGCTGGTGGGCCATAACTGGTGGGCGCCCGAGAAACCGCCGGCGGGCCAGCATTACGAGCGGTTCTATCACATGGACGGGCGCGGCGACGAAAAGACCCGGCTGATGTGGGAGAACGCGGGCGATACCAAGGGCGCGGCGCAGACCTGGCATTCGCGCCTGCCGGTGGCCTGGCACAATTCGCCCTGGACCGCCGACCGCGCCATCGAGTGGCTGCGCCACGGGCGCGATGCAGACCAGCCGTTCTGCGCCTGGGTCAGCTTTCCCGATCCGCATCACCCGTTCGATTGCCCCGAGCCGTGGTCGTGGCTGCACAAACCCGAGGAGGTGGACCTGCCCAAGCATCGCACCCGCAGTTACGAGGGCAAACCCTGGTGGCACGAAGCAGCGCTGGAAGGCGAACCGGCCGACCCGGTCAACGCCGAGGTGCGCAAGCAATACAGCCGCATCGCGCCGCAGAGCGACGCGCAGCTGCGCGAGATCATTGCCAACACCTATGGCCAGATCGCGCTGATCGACCACCAGGTTGGACGGCTGATGATCGCGCTGGAAGAGGCCGGGCTGCGCGAGGACACGCTGGTGATCTTCATCTCGGATCATGGCGACTGGCTGGGCGATCACGGGCTGATCCTGAAGGGGCCGATGCATTACGAGGGCCTGTTGCGGGTGCCGATGATCGTGCAGGGGCCCGGGGTGCCCGCGGGCAAGGTGGTGGCCGAGCCGGTTTCGACGCTGGACCTGGGGCCGACCTTCTTTGACTACGGGGGCGCCCAGGCGCTGCAGACGCAGCACGGGGCCAGCCTGAAGCCGCTGATCGAAGGCGACGCGACCCGCAAGTTTGCACTGAACGAGTGGGGGCTGGGCCCGGGGCGCGTGGGCGTAGCGCTGGAGCTGCGCACGGTCCGCACGCGGACGCATAAATTGACGGTCGACCTGAATTCCGGGGCAGGGGAGCTCTATGATCTGGAGGCCGATCCCCATGAATGCGAAAATCTGTTCGACCGGCCCGAAGCGCAGGCCATTCGCGCCGAGTTGGAAGCCCACATCGCCGCGCGCCCGAAAGACGAGAGCCCGCTGCGCGAGCCCGTGGGCACGGCCTGACGGCGGCATATCAGGAAACGTCCGGGCAATCGCGCGGCCGCCACGCATCGCGGGGGACGGCGCGCGCCGACCGGGTGCCGGAAAACCATCTGTAGGTAAGTGAAAAGCCACGATTGATCCTGGCTTTGGCGGGCGTTGATCTGTGTCAATGCACCGCCGCAGTTGGCAGGGGAGCATTGTGCCAGGTCGTGTCACTCCGAGCGGCCGCTCACATCACGGGAGGGAATGTGATGTTCAAGTCACTTATAACAGTAGGAGTTATCGCGAGTTTCGCAGCAACCGCAGCCGTGGCCGAGGAGAAAACCGGCCGGGAGGAATACATGAATGCCTGTGCCGGCTGCCACGGGGCATCGGGCAAGGGGGATGGGCCGCTGGCCGATCTGCTGAAAAGCCCACCGACCGACCTGACCCGGCTGAAGGCCGAGAAGGGAGAAGGTGAATTTCCGTTCGAATACGTGCTCTGGATGGTCGATGGCCGCAACATGATCCGGTTCCATGGTGGCGAAATGCCGGTGTGGGGCGATCGCTTCATGATGGATGCGGCAAGCGAGGAGGCCGAGAGCGAGGCCCCGGAGATACGCGAGCTGATCGTGCGGGGGCGGGTGCTGTCGCTGGTCTATTACCTGGGGTCGATCCAGCAGTGAGACGAACCGATCGCGGTTCAAAAGAAAAGGGCGCCCCGCGAGGCGCCCTTTCCCGTACTGTCCCTCAGCCTTAGCAGCTGTAGTACATCCCGAATTCCACCGGGTGCGGAGTGTGTTCGAAGAGCTCGACTTCTTCCATCTTGAGGTCGATGTAGCCTTCGATCTGGTCCTTGGTGAACACGTCGCCTGCGAGCAGGAAGTCGTGATCGTTGGCCAGGCAATCGAGTGCTTCGCGCAGCGAACCGCAGACCGTCGGAATGCCGGCCAGTTCTTCGGCGGGCAGGTCGTAGAGGTTCTTGTCCATGGCTTCGCCCGGATCGATCTTGTTCTTGATGCCGTCGAGACCGGCCATCAGGAGCGCGGCAAAGCACAGGTAGGGGTTTGCCGACGGATCGGGGAAACGGGCCTCGACGCGTTTTGCCTTGGGCGATTCGGTCCACGGGATCCGGACGCAGCCCGAGCGGTTGCGAGCCGAGTAGGCGCGCAGCACGGGGGCCTCGAAACCGGGGATCAGGCGCTTGTAGCTGTTGGTCGAGGGGTTGGTGAAGGCATTGAGCGTTTTGGCGTGCTTCAGGATGCCACCGATGAAGTAGAGCGCTTCCTGGCTCAGGTCGGCGTATTTGTCGCCGGCAAAGAGCGGCTTGCCGTCTTTCCAGATCGACATGTTGCAGTGCATGCCGGTGCCGTTGTCGCCGTAGATCGGTTTCGGCATGAAGGTGGCCGATTTGCCGTAGGCGGCAGCGACGTTGTGGATGACGTATTTGTATTTCTGAAGCTCATCGGCCTGTTTGGTCAGGCTGCCGAAGATCAGGCCCAGCTCGTGCTGGCAGGAGGCCACTTCGTGGTGGTGCTTGTCGACCTTCATGCCGATGCGCTTCATCGTCGAGAGCATTTCCGAACGGATGTCCTGCGCGTCGTCGGTCGGGTTCACGGGGAAATAGCCGCCCTTGATGCCGGGACGGTGCCCCGAGTTGCCCATCTCGTACTCGGTGTCGCTGTTCCAGGAGGCGTCGATCGCGTCGACCTCGTAGGAGACCTTGTTGATCGAGTTCGAGAAGCGCACGTCGTCGAAGAGGAAGAATTCGGCTTCGGGGCCCCAGTAGGAAATGTCGCCGATGCCGCTCGATTTCAGGTAGGCCTCGGCCTTCTGCGCGGTGCCGCGGGGGTCACGCTCGTAGGGTTCGCCGGTGTCGGGCTCGACCACCGAGCAGTGGATGCAGAGGGTTTTCTCGGCATAGAACGGATCGACATAGCAGCTGTCCTGGTCGGGCATCAGTTTCATGTCGGAGGCTTCGATCGATTTCCAGCCGGCGATCGAGGAACCGTCGAACATGAAGCCTTCTTCGAGGAAGTCTTCGTCGACCTGGTCGGCCATCACCGTCACGTGCTGCAGCTTGCCGCGCGGGTCGGTGAAGCGAATGTCGACATATTCGACATCTTCTTCTTTCATCATGGTGAGAACAGCGTTGCTCATACCGTTTTCGTCCTTCTGCTGAGTGATTTCGTTGAGTTCGGTTTGCGGCGCCCGGGGCCCGGGAGCCGGGTGAGGGTCAGAGTGCGTCCGATCCGGTTTCGCCGGTGCGGATGCGGATGGCCTGTTCGACCGGGCTGACGAAAATCTTGCCGTCGCCGATCTTGTCGGTCTTGGCAGCGTCGATGATCGCTTCGACGGCGGCGTCGACCTGATCGTCGTCGAGCACGACTTCGAGTTTCACCTTGGGCAGAAAATCGACCACGTATTCCGCGCCGCGGTAGAGCTCGGTATGGCCTTTCTGGCGCCCGAAGCCCTTGACCTCGATCACGGAAAGGCCCTGAACGCCCACATCCTGAAGCGCTTCTTTGACTTCATCGAGCTTGAAGGGCTTGATGATGGCTTCGATCTTTTTCATGGGGCCTCTCCCTCGGCAATTCAGTTGGAGGTGTCTCAGCACTTCCCCCGGGGGCACACAATTGGATAGGGTCGGGGCAAGGGGTGGCGCAGGGGCGAAAACAGGCGAATGCCTATTTTTTGTGCAAAACGCCCGAGATGTGGGCGAAAGTGAATCGAAGCGGTGGAAAAATGACCGAATTGCTGACCGCGGCGCAGATGCGGGCGATCGAAAAAGCGGCGATCGACAGCGGCAAGGTGACGGGGCTGGAACTGATGGAACGCGCCGGCCGTGGCGTGGTTGAAGCGGTATTCGAGGAATGGCCGGAACTGGCCCGGGCACCGCACCGGACGGTGGTGCTGTGCGGACCGGGCAACAACGGCGGTGACGGGTTCGTCGTGGCGCGGCTTTTGAAAGAGCGGGGGTGGAACGTGGAGGTGTTTCTCTACGGCGACCCCGACAAGCTGCCGCCGGATGCGAAGGTGAATTACGAGCGTCTGCCCGATGGTGTAGCGTTGCACCGGCTGTCGGCTCCGGTTCCCACGAGTGATGAAATCGATGCGTTCCAGGAGGCGGCATCGCACGTGCCCGACGTGGCAGCGGCCCCGTCTGGCGAAGTGCTGCCTCCGTTTCTTGTTGTTGATGCATTGTTCGGGATCGGTTTAACGCGGCCTCTGAGTGGTATTGATGAGTTGGTCTGGCATTGGGATTACCTGGCCGCATACCCGGATTTGAATGATGCCCGGATCGTCGCGGTGGATTTGCCCAGCGGGATCGACGGGGATAGTGGCGACATTGTCTATGGTGATGACATTGCCGGAACAGGGGTGTTGCCCGCCTGTCTTACGGTAACGTTTCACAAGTTGAAATCCGGTCATCGCATGGCGTCGAACCCAAATCTGATGGGGCGTGTGATCGTGAAGGATATTGGATTGGCGCCATGGGATCGCGAAGGGGAGGCGATGGATGTTTCGTGAGCCTCGGGTTCTGACTGGTAGCGCAGAACGCATCAACACGTTGAAAAAAGTGAATGGACACAAGTACAGCTATGGCCACGCGCTGATCCTTTCGGGCGGGCCGGGCCACACCGGCGCGGCGCGGCTGGCAGCGCGGGCGGCGCTGCGCATCGGCGCGGGGCTGGTGACGCTGGGGGTTCCGGGATCGGCGCAGATGGAGGTGGCGAGCCAGATCACGGCGGTGATGCTGAAACGGGCAGGGAAACCCGAGGAACTGGTGGCGGTGCTTGAGGATGGGCGGATCAACGCGCTCTGCCTTGGGCCGGGGTTGGGGACGAGACGGGCGCGCGCGTTGGTTGAGGTGGCCGCGCGTGCCGAGCGCGCACCCACCCTGGTACTCGACGCGGATGCGCTGACCGCATTCGAGGCGGAGCCGGAGGCGCTCTTCTCTCTTTGTAGAGAGACTCGCGTGGTGATGACACCGCATGCGGGGGAGTTCGGGCGTCTGTTTCCAGATATCGCCGAGCGGCTGGCGTCGCCCGCCGCCAAGTGCCCGGCCTATTCCAAGGTGGACGCCACGCGGGACGCCGCCAAGCGCGCGGGATGCGTGGTTCTCTACAAGGGGCCGGATACGGTGATTGCAGACCCGGAGGGCCGGTGCAGCCTCAACTCGGCGGCCTACGACCGCGCTGCGCCGTGGTTGGCGACGGCGGGGTCGGGCGACGTGCTGGCGGGGTTCATCACCGGGCTTCTGGCGCGGGGCGTTGATCCGATGCAGGCGGCGGAGACGGCGGCCTGGCTGCATGTGGAATGCGCGCGCTCGTTTGGCCCGGGGCTGATTGCCGAGGATCTGCCGGAAGAATTGCCGAAGGTGTTCCGGGCGATCGGGGTCTAGCGGGGATCACGCGGCGCGGCGGAGCGCCTCACCCGGTTCGCAGGCCAGTTCAAGCCCGTCTACATAGAGGATATGCGGGCCATCGAAGGACAGGTCGAAGAGCGTCATGTCGCGCATGCCGGCGAGGCGGACGAATTCGCCATCGGCAAGATCGCGGGCGGGGACCAGTGCCTGGGGCTGGCCGAAAAGCGCCTGGGCGCGCCAGTCGCGCACGAGGACCTTGTGATCGGCGGGGATAAGCGTGTCGTCGTCCGGGCAGGTGTGGCCCAGCGAGCCGCCGATGATCGACACGGTTTCGACCCGCGCGCGGCGCGAGGTCACATCGCCCAGCAACACCATGCCGCGATCGCGGGTGATGATGCGATCGCCGGGGGCCAGGTGTTCGACCGGCAGCGCGCCGTCAAGCGTGAGGATGATGCTGCCCAGAGGGAAGCCGTTGGATGTATATGCGGACACCCCGACGCGTCGAAGCCCCCCTTGCGGGACATTTTCATTGGGCAAACCTGCTCTTTCTGCCTCGTTATTTTGGGTCAGTTTATGCCAAGATCGGGTTAATGTCGCCTGTTTTTCGCGTGCGCGGGTGGGATTTGCTCTCGCCTTGGGCGGGGCGCTTTGCTAGATAGCGCCGGCGTGCGGGTGTGGCGGAACTGGTAGACGCACCAGATTTAGGTTCTGGCGCCGCGAGGCGTGGGGGTTCGAGTCCCTTCACCCGCACCAAATCAACCCCGGAGGAGAACGCCGCCCAACCGACCGGGGCCCAACGATTCAGGGTTGATCCCCCCCGGTGGCCAGATTAGGAAGGCGCAAATTTCATCAGGCCGCCGCACGGGCGGCCTGCTCAGCTTATGCGAGGATGGACATGCAAGTCACCGAAACCCTGAACGAAGGCCTCAAGCGCGCCTATCAACTGATGATCACGGCGCAGGAACTGGACGACAAGGTCAACCAGAAGCTGGCCGAAGCCCAGCCCGAAGTCGAAATGAAGGGCTTTCGCAAGGGCAAGGTGCCGATGGCGCTGCTGAAAAAGCAGTTCGGCGACCGCATCATGGGCGAAGCGATGCAGGAATCGATCGACGAGGCCATGGGCAAGCATTTCGAGGAAAGCGGCGACCGCCCGGCGCTGCAGCCGCAGATCCAGATGGTCGATGGCGAGAACTGGAAACAGGGCGACGATGTCACCCTGGAGATGAGCTATGAGGCGCTGCCGGAGATTCCCGAAGTCGAGCTGAAGAAGATCAAGCTGGAAAAGATGATCGTGAAGGCCGGCGATGACGAGATCAACGAGGCGCTGGACAGCCTGGCCGAGACCGCGCAGGAGTTCGAGCCGCGCAAGAAGGGATCGAAGGCCAAGGATGGCGACCAGGTTGTGATCGATTTCGTCGGCAAGGTCGACGGCGAGGCCTTTGAGGGCGGCGCGGCCGAGGATTACCCGCTGGTGCTGGGCTCGGGCTCGTTCATTCCGGGCTTCGAAGAGCAGCTGGTCGGCGTGAAGGTCGGCGAGGAAAAGGACGTGACCGTGTCCTTCCCCGAGGCCTACCAGGCCGAGCACCTGGCCGGTAAAGAGGCTGTCTTCTCCTGCACCGTGAAAGAGGTGAAGGAACCGAAGAAGGCCGAGATCAACGATGAACTGGCGCAGAAATTCGGTGCCGAGGACCTGGCCGCGCTGAAGGCACAGGTCGCCGAGCGTCTGGAGGCTGAATATGCCGGCGCGGCTCGCGCGGTGATGAAGCGCGCGCTGCTTGATGAGCTGGACAAGGCGGTGAAATTCGACCTGCCGCCGAGCCTGGTGGAAGCCGAGGCCAAGCAGATCGCGCACCAGCTGTGGCACGAGGAGCACCCGGAGGTGCACGACCACGACCACGGTGAAATCGAGGCCACCGACGAGCACAACAAGCTGGCCGAGCGCCGGGTGAAGCTGGGCCTGTTGCTGGCCGAGCTGGGCCAGAAAGCCGAGGTCGAGGTGAGCGATGCGGAGATGACCCAGGCGATCATGAACCAGGCCCGCCAGTACCCGGGCCAGGAGCGCCAGTTCTTCGAATTCGTGCAGCAGAACGCCGAAATGCAGCAACAGCTGCGCGCGCCGATCTTCGAGGACAAGGTCGTGGATTACGCGTTCGAGCTGGCCACAGTGAAGGACAAGGACGTCAGCAAGGACGACCTGCAGAAGGCTGTCGAGGCGCTCGACGAGGAATAAGCCGGGTTATCATCCCGTTGCTGCGAAGGCCGCCCCGAACCGGGGCGGCCTTTTTTCTTGTCTGGTTTTCCGAGAATGGCGTCCCCGGGTTGTTCGGGGTCGGAGGACGGATTTGTCAGAGCCGTTCCAGGGCGCGCGTGAGACCTGCCGTCAGCTGGGCGGTGGGTTCGATACCGAAAGAAAGCCGCAGGAAACCGCCGGGCACATCGTCGCCCCAGCGGGCGCGGCGATCGCCCGAGCTGTGCAACCCGCCGAAGCTGGTTGTGGGGGCAAAGCCCGCGAGGGACAGGAAGCGGTCTGCGGTGGGCGTGTCGGCGAAGGTGGCACCGACGAGAAAGCCCTGGTCGGCCGCCTGCGGGTGCGGCCGGGGATAGGTGACATCGGCCACCTTGTCAGAATTCTGCAGCAGTGGCAGGGCGGCGCGGGCGTTTTCGCACATGCGGGCGAGCCGTATCTCCAGTGTTTCCAGCCCGCGCAGCAGCAGCCAGGCTTCCATCGGGGCGGGGATTGCGCCGGCCAGCGTGCGGGTGGCGTGCAGTTTTTCCATCAGCGCCGTGTCGCGGCTGGCGACATGGCCCATGAGCAGGTCGGAATGGCCGGCCATCGCCTTGGTGTCCGACACGATCACCGCGTCGGCGCCTAGGTCGAGTGGCTGTTGCAGGAGCGGGGTGCAGACCGTGTTGTCGACGACGAGGCGGGCGCCCGCGGCACGGCAGCGTGCCGAAAAAGCCGCAATATCAACAACCTGCAGGCCCGGGTTCGACGGTGTTTCGATCACGACCATGGCGTAGCCTTCGAGTGGGGCGGTCGCGATACCATCAGCGGGCACGGTATCCATGGAGATGCCGAAGGGGGCGAGGATCTGCTCGGTCAGGGCGCGGGCGGCGAAATAGCCGTCCGACAGCAGAAGCACCCGGTCGCCGGACTGCAGCGCAGCCATGAGCAACGCGCCGTAAGCCCCCATCCCGGAAGGGAAAAGCAGGCAGGGTGCGTCTTCGATCAGCGAAAGGCGCTGTTCCACCGCCGAGACGCTGGGGGTGGCGGTGCGGCCATAGGTGCGGTCGGGGTCTGGCTGCTCGGGCAGGGCGAAAGCCGAGGTCATGACCAGCGGTTCCGGCACCGGATCGCCCGGCGTAAGCGCCGCGGAACGGGCGTGCAACATATTGAAAAAGCGGGATAAAGCCTGAGCCTGGGTCACCGGAATCTCCTTCGGAATCGGGGGCACTATGTCGGCTCTGTCGCGGCGTCACAAGCGGCGATGCGTTGACGCAGGGACAGGGCCGCGACAGGCTGGCCTGAAAGGGAGGTGCTGCCATGGATTACGTCGGGTTTACGGGCGAGGAATTTCGCGGGTTTCGGGATGTGCCGCGGGAGGGGCCGATCCACATGCTGAACCTGGTGAAGCTGAAGGAGAAGGCGGATTACCCCGACGGGCGCACGGCCACTGGTGCCGAGGCCTATGTCGCCTATGGCCGGGAAACATTCCATATTCTCAAGCGGTTGGGCGGGCGGATCGTGTGGCGCGGCCGGATGGAATTCATGCTGATCGGGCCGCAGGACAGCGAAAAATGGGACCTGTGTTTCATCGCCGAATACCCGTCGGTCGATGCCTTTGTCAGCATGATCAAGGACCCGGAATACCGCGAGGCGATGGTGCATCGGCAGGCCGGTGTGCAGGATTCCCGGCTGATCCGGATGGAGCCGCAAGAGGTGGGCGAGGGGTTCGGCGACTAGGGTGTTGCGCCAAAGGTTAACGCCGGAAAAGCAGGGGGCACAGGGCGTGCACGCTGCGTGCACCGCCCGGCTGCCGGGGCGTTTGTGGACCGGACAAGGGTAAACACAAGGTACGATGCCGTGTGCGGACGTGTGGCGGGCTGAAGCCCGCCCTACGGTGCCGTGACCGGAGCGCGTCAGGTCACGCGGATCGGCAGGGTGGCATAGCCACGGAACCGGGCCAGCGGCACGAGGCTGCGGGGGCCGGCCTGCTGCAGTTTCGGGAAGCGTTTCACGAACTTGCCGAGCGCAATCCGCCCCTCGATCCGCGCCAGCGTGGCGCCAAGACAGACATGGATGCCGGTGATGAAGGCGATGTGCCGGTTGGGCTTGCGGGTGATGTCGACCCGGTCGGGATCGTCGAACACCGCCGGATCGCGGTTGGCGCCGGCGATCGAGGTGTGAATGTAGGTGCCGGCGGGCAGGATCTGGTCTTCGAGCTCGATATCGCTGGAGGCGAGGCGGTTGCCGATCTGCAGCGGCGATTGCACGCGCAGGAACTCTTCGACCGCGCTGTCGATGAGGGTGGGATCATCGAGCAGCATGCGGTGCTGCGCGGGTTCGTCGAGCAGGATACCGATGGAGTTGCCGACGAAGCTGGTGGTGGTTTCGTGGCCCGCGTTGAGCAGGAAGATGCAGTTCTGGATCAGCTCTTCCTGGGTCAGCTGCCGCCCGTCATGTTCACCGAAGATGAGCGCTTCGAGCACTTCGCCCCGATGCGCGCCCTCGGGATTGGCGCGGCGGTGGTTGATCAGGTCGTCGAGGATTTCGCTGAATTCCGTGACCGCCCGGTTGCCGGCCTGCAGCCGGTCCTCGGGCACCACGGGATCGAGCGCGCCGAGGATGGCGAGCGAGTAGCCACGCAGTTTCGAGCGGTATTCCTCGGGGATGCCGAGCATGAAGGAGATGATCTCGGTCGGCAGGACCTTGGCGAAATCCTCGATCAGGTCGAGCTCGCCCTTGTCCTCGACGCGGTCGAGCAGGCGGTCGACGATCTCGTCGATGAGCGGCTCGAACTCGGCCAGCTTGCGCGGGGTGAAGGCGCCCGAAATGAGCTTGCGCACCACGGTGTGATAGGGCGGGTCGTTGAAGATGAGCGAGGTGGTGTGGTGGGTGAGCAGCGGGCACTGGCCGAATTTCTTGCCGAATTCCTGCTTCTTGTCGCTGAGCATGTCGCGCGACTGGTAGACCTTGAGGCAATCGGCGTGGCGGGTGAGGAAGACCGAGCCATCGGCGTTGCGGTGAACCGGGCTGGTTTCACGCAGGGCGCGGAGCGTGGGGAAGGGATCTTCGATGAAGTCCTGCCCGATGCTCATCAGGTCGAAATCGCGGATATTGCCGTCCATTGGTGCCTCCCTCTCCGATGCTCATGGTAGGCATGCTTACGATAGAGGGCAAGCGGCAGGTGGCGGGCTATTCGGGATCAACGGGGAGCGGGGCCATCGCCTCGAGTAGGTCGAGAGCCTGTTCGATATTGTCAAAGGGGAGATGCGAGATTTCTTCGAGTGGGCGGTTCCACCAACGCGAAGCCAGAAGCCGGTCGATGATATCTGGCGGGAAACGATACTTGATGATCTTGGCCGGAGCGCCGGCGACAATGGCATAGGGGGGCACGTCGTCCTTGACGACGCTGCCGGCGGCGATGACGGAACCATCGCCCACGGTGACGCCGCGCAGGATGGTGACCTTGGTGCCGATCCAGACGTCGTTGCCGATCTGCGGGCCGCGGGGGCGTTCAAGAGGGACGCGGGTGATCGCCTCCCACTCCGGCTGGCCCGTGAAATGACCGTGCGAATACTGGAACGGGTGGGTCGACAGGAAATGCATCGGGTGGTCGAACACGCCGATTTCGACAAACCGGGCAATCGAACAGAACCGGCCGACATGGCTGTCACTGGCGAGATAGGAGAAATCGGAGATGTAGCTGAGACGCCCCACCGAGCAGTTTGCGTCGATCTTGACGAAGCGCGCGAGGCGCACCGGGGTTTCCAGCTTCGCGGACTTGTCGACGATAACACGCCGGTGGATCACGTTTTCCATGGGGCCTCACTGCTCGGCCGGGGTGGTCTTTGCCCGCAGACTATGACCCGAATGGCAAAGAGAGCAATGCCGGACAAGAAAAAGGCCGCGCCCGTAAGCGCGGCCTTTCCGATTTGTGCGAAGCGGTGAAAGCTCAGCTTTCCTCTTCGCTGCCTTCTTCGGCGGCTTCTTCCTCGGTCTCGACACCTGCGGCTTCGGCCAGGTCCTCGTCTTCCGAGGCGGCGGCGCCGATGTCTTCGAAGAGTTCCGCGATCTCGAAATCGGCGGCGGCTTCTTCTTCCGCGGCCAGTTCCTGGATCGACTTGCCCGACGCCTGGAGCTCGGCCTCTTCAGGCGAGCGGGCGACGTTCAGCTGGATTGTCGCTTCGACCTCGGGGTGCAGGACGATCTGCACGTCGTGCAGGCCCAGCTCCTTGATCGGGGCGGACAGAACGACCTGCTTGCGATCGACCGAGAACCCGTCTTCGGTGGCGGCATCGGCGGCGTCGCGGGTGGTGACGGAGCCGTAGAGCGCGCCGGAATCGGAAGCCGAGCGAATCACGATGAACTGCTGTCCGTCGAGCTTGGCGGCGAGCGCCTCGGCTTCTTTCTTGGTTTCCAGGTTACGGGCTTCGAGCTGGGCTTTCTGGGCTTCGAAGGCGGCGATGTTGGCCTTCGAGGCGGTCAGAGCCTTGCCCTGCAGCAGCAGGTAGTTGCGGGCGTAACCGGGTTTGACGTCGACGACGTCACCCATCTGGCCCAGCTTGGCCACGCGTTCGAGAAGGATAACTTGCATGTCAGTCTCTCCTTACTTCACGGCGTAGGGCAGAAGGGCGAGGAAGCGGGCGCGCTTGATCGCGCGGGCCAGTTCACGCTGCTTCTTGGCCGAGACGGCGGTGATACGGGAGGGCACGATCTTGCCGCGCTCGGAGATGTAGCGCTGCAGGAGCTTGGTGTCCTTGTAGTCGATCTTGGGTGCGTTCTCGCCCGAGAAGGGGCACACCTTGCGACGGCGGAAAAACGGTTTTGCTGCCATGGTTTAGCGTCCTTTCTTCAGGCTGATCAGCGGCGTTCGCGGCGGTCGCCGCGCTCGTCGCGCTTCTGCATCTGGACCGACGGGCCTTCCTCGTGCTCGTCGACCTTGATGGTCAGCACGCGCATCACGTCGTCATGCAGGCGCATGAGGCGTTCCATTTCCTGAATGGCCGGCGCCGGGGCGTCGGTTTTCAGGAAGGCGTAGTGCCCCTTGCGGTTCTTGTTGATCTTGTAGGCCATCGTCTTGACGCCCCAGTACTCGCTGTCGAGTACCTGGCCGCCGTTGTCGGACAGCACAGCGCCGAAGTGTTCGATGAGTCCTTCGGCCTGGGTGTTGGACAGGTCCTGGCGCGAGATGAATACATGCTCGTAGAGCGGCATGCGGTCTTCCTCTTTGTACAAGCGCATTTCAAAGGAGGGGCCCCTGAGATCCTTTCGCGACCCCCTCCACGAGAGACTGCGCGGTTCATGAAAACTGCGAAAGGACGCGGGCGTATACGATGGTTTCGACCACAGCGCAACCCGTGATCGGCACGGGGATCGGCATGGGCGCGGTGCCCCGTTCCTGCCGCAATTGCCGGGAAAAGACCAAATTTGCGTCGAATTGGGGACGCCTTCTTTGGGGATTCTCGTTCAGGTAGAGGTGGCGTCCGCCGCCTTGCCAGGCCCTGAGAAGAGAGGCGAATGACATGGTTGCGCAAGCGAAGGCCATTGCGGCCGAGATCGAGGAAACCAAGGTAATCCCCGGCCATGCGACAAGCGGCTATCTGAGTGCGATCGTCGGCACGGCGCTGTGCGCCGCGGCCCTGGGGCTTTGGTTCGTGCCGGGCGCGAACTGGGATCCGGCACTGATGCTGGTCAAGCTGGGCATGTCGGGCTTTTTCCTGGGCGGCGGGGCGATGTTCATCCTGGCGGCGCGCCGCAAGAGCCCGCCCGAGGTGATCCTGGATGGCCGCCGCGGGCGCCTGACGCTGATCCAGCACGACATCGACGGTGCGCCCTGCGCCACCGAGGTGAACTATGACGACCTGAGCGAGGTGGATTTCCGCGAGGGCATGCTGATTGCGCGCAATCATCACGGCCAGCCCGTGGTGGAGATGCCGGTGGAACATGCCGGCGATCTTGACGAGATCCGCGCGGCGCTTGGCCCGGCCTTTGCGCGCAGCGCCTGATATCACGCGGCATTTCCGGTTCTGAATTGCAGGCGGCGGCCACTGTGCCGTTGCGCCTGAGACGCGGCCACGCTATCCCGTCGCAAAGCGAGAAGCGAGGGAGGGGCAGATGAGCCGCGCATTCGTATTTCCCGGGCAAGGTGCCCAGACCATCGGCATGGGCAAGGACCTGGCCGAGGCCTATCCGGCGGCGAAAGCCGTGTTCGACGAGGTCGACGAGGCCCTGGGCGAGAAGCTGAGCGCGCTGATCTGGGAAGGTGAGCAGGACGAGCTGACCCTGACGCAGAACGCCCAGCCGGCGCTGATGGCGACGTCGATGGCGGCGATGCGGGCGCTGGAGGCCGAGGGGGTTGCCATCACCGATGCGGCCTTTGTCGCCGGGCATTCGCTGGGCGAGTATTCGGCGCTGGCGGCGGCGGGCGCGCTGAGCGTGGCCGATACCGCGCGCCTGTTGCGTGCGCGCGGCCAGGCGATGCAGGAGGCCGTTCCGGTGGGCGTGGGCGCGATGGCCGCGATCCTGGGGCTGGACCTGGCGACAGTGCGGGCGGTGGCCAAGGCCGCGGCGCAGGGCGAAGTATGCCAGGCGGCAAATGACAACGATCCGGCGCAGGTGGTGGTTTCGGGCCACAAGGCGGCGGTAGAGCGCGCGGTGGAACTGGCCAAGGACAAGGGCGCCAAGCGCGCGGTGCTGCTGCCGGTCTCGGCGCCGTTTCACTGCAGCCTGATGAAGCCCGCCGCGAAGGTAATGGCCGACGCGCTGAGCCATGTGGAGATCAAGCGGCCCGCGGTGCCGGTGGTGGCCAACGTGCTGTCCGAGCCGGTGAGCGATCCGTCGACGATCCGGTCGCTGTTGGTCGAGCAGATCACCGGATCGGTGCGCTGGCGCGAAACCATCGAGCACATGGGCGGCGACGGCGTTACGGAAATCTGGGAGATCGGGGCCGGCAAGGCACTGTCGGGCATGGTGCGGCGGATCAACCGCGATATCGCCACCCGCGCAGTGGGTACGGCCGAGGATGTGAAAGCCGCGGCGGAAAGCGTGAAGGGCTGAGCCAGACAAGGTGCCCGGGAAAAGGGACCCGGGAATAGGAAAGGAAAACCCAATGTTTGATCTGACGGGGAAAAACGCGCTGGTCACAGGCGCTTCGGGCGGGATTGGCGGTGCGATTGCCGCGGCGTTGCACGGCGCGGGCGCCACCGTGGGCCTGAGTGGCACGCGGGTGGAGCCGCTGGACGCGCTGGCCGGAGAGCTGGGGGAGCGCGCCCATGTTCTGCCCTGTAACCTGAGCGATGCCGAGGCTGTCGAGGCGCTGCCGGGGCAGGCGGCCGAGGCGATGGGATCGGTCGATATCCTGGTCAACAACGCGGGTATCACCCGTGACCAGGTGTTCATGCGCATGTCGGACGAGGACTGGCAGAGTGTACTGGACGTGAACCTGACGGCGACGATGCGGCTGTGCCGGGGCGTGATGCGGCCGATGATGAAGGCCCGCTGGGGCCGGATCATCAATATCTCGTCCATCGTCGGGGCCACAGGCAACCCGGGGCAGGCCAATTACGCGGCGTCGAAGGCCGGCATGGTCGGCATGACCAAGTCGATCGCCTATGAGGTGGCGAGCCGCGGCATTACCGCCAACGCGGTGGCGCCGGGGTTCATCGCCACGGCGATGACCGACAAGCTGAACGACGATCAGAAGGCCAAGATCAACGCGCAGATCCCGGCGGCCCGCATGGGCACGCCCGAGGAGATCGCCGCCGCGGTGCTCTACCTGGCGAGCAACGAGGCCGGATACGTGACCGGCACGACGCTGCATGTCAACGGCGGGATGGCGATGCTCTGACGGGGTCCGGGCGAGTCCGAAATGTCACGGACGCCGGCGGGATTTCCCCTGCCGGCGTCTTTTCTTTTGCGGCAGGGTGCTGCTTTTGTAGAATCGCGTCACCAATAAAGAAAAAACGGAGCAGGTTATGGGCAGGAAAGCAGGCTTTGCCGATGAAGACGTCTATGCCGTGGTGGCCAAGGGGATCACGGGCGATGCGATGCCGGGAATCAAGGATATTTCGCTGGCCTCGGGGGTGTCCGTGGGCTCGCTTTATCACCGGTTCGGATCGTTCGAGGGGTTGTTGACCGAGGTCTGGGCCTGGTCGGAAGGTGCTTATCTGAAGGGTGTGTTGAACATCATGGAGGCGGGCGGGGTGCGCTCGGGGTTGCGCGCGGCGCTGCACATGGTGCGCTATTGCCGGAAGTCACCCGAGGCGGCGCCGGTTCTGACCAGTGCGCAGCGGGCCGCATTGCGGCAGGCCGCGCTGAGCGGTCCCTATGCGAGCGAGGCGCGTGCGCTGCTGGATGACATGGAGGCGGCGCTGGAAAAATTCGCGTCGGATCATGGCATTACCCGGGAAGAGGCCGAGCTGGCGATCATGGGCTTCCCGCGGGCGATCGTGCGCACCTACCTGGCGCATGGCAGCCTGCCGGGCGACGTGGATGTGCAACTGCGCCAGAGTTTCTGGGGCGTGATCAGCGCCAACCAGCGCAAGAAAGCGGCCTGACGCCGCGGCACGCGCGCCGGGCCGCCGGTGGCGGAAACCGGCGCGGTGCTTGTCGCTGCCGCGCGGCGGGCAAAGGGAAAGCGTTTGCCTTCGGGGTTTCCTGTGCTATAGGCGGCGCAGATTCACTTGCGCCTCTCGTGAAACAGGGGCGGTGATGGCCCGCCTGCGGGGGGCAGACAACGCCCTGAACGGGGCATCACAGGACCGACGACCCCGAGGGGCGAGGGCAAGAACCGGGCCGCAAGGCCCCGAAGTTGTGAGGAACAGAACATGAGCGACGTCGCAGACCGCGTGAAGAAAATCGTTGTGGAACACCTTGGGGTGGAAGAGGACAAGGTTGTCGAGAACGCTTCGTTCATCGACGATCTGGGCGCAGACAGCCTCGACACTGTCGAGCTGGTCATGGCGTTCGAAGAAGAGTTCGGCATCGAGATCCCGGACGATGCAGCCGAAACCATCCAGACCTTCGGCGACGCGGTGAAGTTCATCAACGACGCTGCCTGATCTGAATACGCGCCGCTGGCGCAGGAGGCCCCCGCCTGATTGGCGGGGGCCTTTTTCATGCGCGGGCCGAAGATTCGCCGGGGTGGCCGGGCGCACAGCCGCGCATCGGCGGTCAGACAGGCTTGCCCCGCTGCGCCAAGCCGCGTAAACAGCCCGTCAAGAAAGCGAAAGCAAGGGGCATCAACATGCGTCGAGTGGTTGTCACCGGATTGGGTCTTGTTACTCCGTTGGCCTCGGGGGTCGAGGAAACATGGGAACGCCTGCTGGCCGGGCAATCGGGGGCTGGGAAGATCACCCAGTTCGATACCAGCCGGGTGGTGACCGATTACGCCTGCGAAGTGAAGCATGGCGATGGCAGCGATGGCACGTTCAACGACGATGCCTATTGCGACGCCAAGGAACGCCGCAAGATCGACGATTTCATCCTGTATGGCATCGCCGCCGCCGACCAGGCGGTGAAGGATGCGAACTGGACCCCGGAGGACGAGGAAAGCCTGTTGCGCACCGGCGTAATGATCGGGTCGGGGATCGGCGGGCTGAAGTCGATCGAGCAGACCACGCTGATGATGGCCGAGAAGGGGCCGCGGCGGGTGTCGCCTTTCTTCATTCCCGGTGCGCTGATCAACCTGATTTCGGGGCAGGTGAGCATCCGTTACGGCTTCAAGGGGCCGAACCACGCGGTGGTGACGGCCTGTTCCACCGGCGCGCATGCGATCGGCGATGCCGCGCGGCTGATCAAGTATGGTGATGCCGACGTGATGGTGGCCGGCGGGGCCGAGGCGGCGATCTGCGAGATCGGCATTGCCGGGTTCAACGCGTGCAAGGCGCTGAGCACCAAGCGCAGCGACGATCCGAAGGCCGCAAGCCGGCCCTATGATGCCGACCGTGACGGGTTTGTCATGGGCGAAGGCGCCGGTGTGGTCGTGCTGGAGGAATACGAGCACGCCAAGGCCCGCGGCGCGAAGATCTATGCCGAGGTGGCGGGCTATGGCCTGTCGGGCGATGCCTATCACATAACCGCGCCCAGCGAGGACGGCGATGGCGGGTTCCGTTCGATGAGTGCCGCGCTGAAGGATGCGGGGCTGGAGCCGGGCGCGATCGACTATATCAACGCGCATGGCACCAGCACGATGGCCGACGTGATCGAGCTGGCGGCGGTGGAGCGCCTTCTGGGCAATGCGGCGGCAACCGCGACGATGAGTTCCACCAAGTCGATGACCGGGCACCTGCTGGGCGCGGCGGGCGCGATCGAGGCGATCTTCTCGATCCTGGCGATCCGCGACCAGGTGGTGCCGCCGACGATCAACCTGGACAACCCGGCGGTGGAGACCCCGCTGGACCTGGCCCCGAATGTCAAGCGCGAGCGCGAGGTCAACGTGGCGCTGTCGAACAGCTTCGGCTTTGGCGGCACCAATGCCAGCGTGATTTTCAGAAAGGTCTGAACGCATGTGGCGGCACATCGCCTCGAACGCGATCACATTGCTGATCGTGATCGTTTTCCTGATGGGCGGGCTAATCCTGTGGGGCCAGTCGCAATACGTGGCCGAGGGCCCGCTGGAAGAGCCGATCTGCCTGCGGGTTGAGCGCGGCAGCAACGTGACCCGCGTGTCGCGGTCGCTTGAGGACGAGGGCGCGATCAGTTCGGGCACGATTTTCCGGCTGGGGATGGATTACGCCGACAAGACCAGCCAGTTGAAGGCGGGCAGCTACCTGGTGCCGGGTGGCGCATCGATGGCGGAGATCGCCGATATCATCACCCGCGGCGGGGCCTCGACCTGCGGCACCGAGATCGTCTACCGGATCGGGGTGACGCGCTCTGCGGTGCAGGTGCGCGAGCTGGACCCGGCGACGAGCCGGTTTGTCGAGCTGGCGGATTTCGACCCGGTGGCCGAAGAAGCGCCCCAGGCGTTCACACAGATGCGCGAGCGGGGCGATACGCGCTATCGCATCGCCATGGCCGAGGGGGTGACCAGCTGGCAGGTGGTGGATGCGCTGAACCGGATCGACGTTCTGGAGGGCAAGGTGCCCGAGATCCCGGCCGAGGGCACGCTGGCGCCGGACAGTTACGAGGTGCGCGTGGGCGATGACCGCGCCGCGCTGATCGCGCGGATGCAGGAAGCGCAGCAGGTTCTGCTGGCCGCGGCGTGGGAAAGCCGGGCCGAGGGCCTGCCGCTGGCAAGCCCGGAAGAAGCGCTGATCCTGGCCTCGATCATCGAAAAGGAAACCGGCACGCCGGAGGAACGCGGGCAGGTGGCGAGCGTGTTCCTGAACCGGCTGGAGCGCGGCATGCGGCTTCAGACCGACCCGACGGTGATCTATGGCATCACCGAGGGGCAGGGGGTTCTGGGCCGTGGCCTGCGCCAGAGCGAGCTGCGCGGCGAAACGCCTTGGAACACCTATGTGATCGAGGGTCTGCCGCCGACGCCGATTGCCAATCCGGGCCGCGCCAGCATCGAGGCGGCAGTGAACCCGGCCGATACGGACTTCATCTATTTCGTGGCCAAGACCCTGGACCCGGCCGACGGCCACAATTTCGCGGTGACGTTGGAAGAGCATAACGCCAATGTCGCGGCCTATCGCCAGCTGGAGGCCGAGCGCGCCAACGAGTGATCGCAACGCGTGATTCCCGTGGCGCCGGCGGGGCCAGGGTGACGCGGACGCAGGCCGGGAGGCAGGCCGTGGAAGGGCACGTCGGCCTGCACAATCGGAAAAACCAATGCAACGGCAATGGGTTGCGCGAGCGGCTTGCGGTTGTCACGCAGCTGTCGCAGGGACGGATTATCCACAGGCTGAACCCGGATATCGTGGGGCTTGCCGGATGCCAACCACGATATATAGTGAATGCAAAGACAAGGGCGGATGGCAACGCCTGCAGGCAATGGGCGGCAAGGGCATGGACGGAGATTTCAGGAGCGATTTCGTAAGGCAACCCGGGGCGTTGAGACAGTTTCCCGCACTGGTTCTGAACGCGGATTTCAGGCCGCTCTCCTATTACCCGCTGAGCCTGTGGCCGTGGCAGGAGGCGGTCAAGGCGGCCTGGCTGGACCGGGTGGATATCGTGGCCGAATACGACCATGTGGTCAGGTCCCCCAGCACCGAGATACGCGTTCCGAGCGTGGTGGTGCTGAAAGATTACGTCAAACCCCAGAAGCGCGTGGCCTTCACGCGCTTCAATCTTTTTCTGAGGGACGAATTTCGCTGCCAGTATTGCGGGTCGAAGGGCGATCTGACCTTCGATCACGTGGTGCCGCGCGCGGCCGGTGGCGTGACCAGCTGGGAGAACGTTGTGGCGGCCTGTTCGCCCTGCAACCTGAAGAAGGGCTCAAAAAGCCTGCGGCAGGCGCGGATGCATCTGCGCAAGCCGCCGCGTCAGCCCGGCGCCGAGGAGTTGCGCAACCTGGGCCGCAAGTTCCCGCCGGGGCATCTGCACGAAAGCTGGATGGACTTCCTTTATTGGGATGCCGAGCTGGAGGCCTGACGCTTTTTGCACAAACGAAAAGGGGCGCCGACAGGCGCCCCTTGCATTTCTACCGCGGCTCAGCGGCTGGTTACGAAGCGGGCTTCGCTGCCGGAGCCGCCCCGGTCTTTCCCGGCGAGAGCGGATCGTCCTGACGCTGCACCGAGCCTTCGAAATGAGCGCCGGATTCGATGGCGATCGTCTTGTGAATGATGTCGCCTTCGACACGGGCGGTCGAGGTGAGGCGGACCTTAAGGCCGCGCACGCGGCCGACGATGCGGCCATTGACGACGACGTCATCGGCAACGACCTCGCCCTTGACGGTGGCGCCTTCGCCCACGGTCAGCAGGTGGGCGCGGATGTCGCCCTCGATCGTGCCTTCGATCTGGATGTCACCGGTGGTTTTCAGATTGCCGGTGATGTGCAGATCGGAGGAGAGCACCGATGCGGGCGGCTTGGCCTTGGGCGGCGTTGGCTTGAAATCCGAAGCGCCGGTTGCGGGCTTCGACGCGGCGGCGCCAGAGGCGCTGTCGGGCGTGGTGCCAGTCGGTTTCGGGGTTTCCGGTGTCTTGGTGCCGGGGTCGTTGATTTTGCTTTTAGAAAACATCGTTTGCAGCCTTGATGTAGATCATTGGGTTGACGGCCTTGCCGCCGACGCGGACTTCGTAGTGGAGATGGGGGCCGGTCACCCGTCCAGATGCTCCCATATCACCAATACGCTGGCCACGCGAGACTCTTTGTCCGACGCTCACGCGAATTTTGGACATGTGCGCATAGCGGGTTTCGATACCGAACTCGTGCTGGATCTTGACCAGTCGGCCATATCCCGAGCCCCAGCCGGCATGGGTGACGACGCCGTCGGCGGTGGCATAAAGCGGCGTGCCGACGGGACCGGCGAAATCGACGCCCTTGTGCAGGCGCTTGCCGCCGGTCTTGGGATCGCGGCGATAACCGAAGCCGCTGGTAAAGCGGTAGGCGTTCTTGACCGGGATGGCGAAGGGGGCCTTTTCGGCGGCGATGCGGTAGAGGTTGAGCCGGTCCATCTGGTTGATGATGCGGTTCGCGCGCGTCGCATCGGGCGAGGGTTCTTCGCCCTTGGTGGAAAAGGTCAGCGGTGTCAGCGGGCCGCCCTGGCCGGAATAGCCGCGGCGGACCTGGCTGATGATGCTTTCGGTGTTCATGCCAGCGGCGCGGAACATCTTGTCCAGCGGTTTGACCGAGACGGTCATCGCCTCTTCCAGCTGGCGGAAGATCTGATCGTTCTGGTCCTGCATGAGCTTGATCTGGAAGGCCATGTCGTCGGCCTGTTGCAGGGCGTCCTGCGCGTCGGCGATGACCTTGTCACGCTCGGCCGCGGTATCGGCCAGCGCCATCGCCAGCATGTCGAGCGCGCTGTCGCTGCCCGTGCCGGACTGCGCCACGCCGCCCTGGCCGGCGTTTTCCGCCATGGCCACGCGCAGCTCTTTCTCGGCCTTGCGGGCGAAATCGCGTTCCTTCATGGCGCGGCGCAGGGTGGTCTGGATCACCTCGACCCCGGTTTCCAGCTCGCGCCGGCGGGTTTCGGATTCCAGGAGCTGCGACTGCATCCGCGAAATCTGCTGAAGCGCCGAGTTGAAGCGTTCCTGCGCGGCCAGCGCCTCTTCGGCGCGGCGGTCGCGTTCGCTGGCGAGGTAGTTCAGGCGCGCCTCGTAGGTGCGCTGATCACGTTTGGCCTGTTCACGGAAATTGCCCGAGCCGATCGAGTCCATCAGCAGGATCGCGGTGGCGATGATCGCCCAGGCGACGATCGCGGTGCTGCCCGCGAAGCCGATCAGCTGCACATGCGGGCGCAGCCGGATGAACCTTGTATCCTTGTCCGAGCGCAGGAAGACGCGCCGTTCAGGAAAATACCGCTCGAGAAGCGAATGAACGCGAATAGCCAGTCGTGAACGCAAAGAGCCTGTCCTTGTCCCATCCCAGTTCGGGCGCATGTCCCCGGACGCACCCAGAGAGTGCTTACCCAGTGGGATTTCGAAGGGCAACATTTTTAGGCCAAGTGATTCGATCTGACGCGGGGTCATGCCGATATCCGGCAGAAAACCGCCGATATTTAAGGGCTTGGCTAGCCGCTGCGGTTCTTGACCGGCGTTTCGTCGGCGAGTGGCCAGTAGAAATCGGGGGGCAGGCCGGCCTCGGCGCGCTTTTCCTCGTTGAAGGGCGGCTTGAGAGGGCCATGGAAATACTGGCGCACCAGGCGGTGAAATTCGTCGCGCGGATCGATGTCGTGGCGGCCGCACAGGAAGTGAAACCATTTCGAGCCATAGGCGACATGGCCGACCTCTTCGGCGTAGATGGTCTCGAGTGCGGCGACGGCGCCGGTGTCGCCGGCCTTGCGGAAGATCTCGATCATGCCCGGCGTCACGTCGAGGCCGCGGGCCTCGAGCACCATGGGCACGACGGCGAGCCGGCCCATGATGTCCTCCACGGTATCCTCGGCCGCGCGCCACATGCCGGCGTGGGCGGGCAACGCGCCGTAGTGGCTGCCCAGTGCTTCAAGACAATCGCATACAAGATTGAAATGCTTTGATTCCTCGTCTGCGGCCTTGACCCAGTCATCGTAGAAACCGGCGGGCATCGGGATGTCGGTGAAACGCGCGATGATGTCCCAGTGCAGGTCGACGGCGTTCAGCTCGATATGGGCGACGGCATGCAGAAGCGCGATGCGGCCCTGGGGGCTGCCGGGTTTGCGCTTGGGCACGTCGCGCGGATCGAGGAGCTCGGGCCGGTCCGGACGCGACGGGCGCAGGGGCGGGCTGGCCGTGCCGACGGGAATCTCCCGCCCCGCCTTGCGCGCGGCGAACCATGTCGCGGCATGGGCATGCGACAGGGCGGTCTTTTCGCGGCCGTCCGCGGTGGTCAGCACCTCGGTCGCCATCTGGGCGAGGGTCTGGGCCATTCAGAGCGCCTTTGCGGCCTCGAGCACGGCCTCGGCATGGCCATCGACCTTGACCTTGCGCCATTCGGCGACGATCTGGCCCGCCCCGTCGATCAGGAAGGTCGAGCGCTCGATGCCCATGAAGGTTTTCCCGTACATCTTCTTTTCCTTCCAAACGCCGTAGGCTTCGCAGACGCCGTCGAGTTCGTCGGACAGAAGGCCGATGGTCAGGTCCTGCTTGGTGCGGAATTTCTCGTGATCGGCGAGGCTGTCCTTGGAAATGCCGAAGACCTTGACGCCGAGCGCGTCAAACTCGGGTTTGAGCGCGGAAAAGCCCTTGGCCTCCTTGGTGCAGCCCGAGGTGTTGTCACGCGGGTAGAAGAACAACACGACCGGGGCCGGGCGCAGTTCCGAGAGCTTGACTCGGGGTCCATCGTCGGCGGGCAGCGAGAAATCGGGCGCGGGGCGGGGCAGATCGGACATGGGCGGCTCCTGACTGATTTGAAAATTGGCGCTTTCATATTAATTCCCATGCGGGGAGAATAGAACCGGATAAGATGGCATCGACAAGAAGATGCCGGCACAGGCCCTATGAGCGAAACCCAGGACCAGCAGACCGAGACGCCTGAGACGGCGCAGCAGGACACGGCCCCGCGCAGGCGGCGGGGCCGTGTTGGCCTGATCGCGCTGCTGACGCTGGCGGCGCTGGCGCTGCTGGTGGCGTTGGCGGGCTTTGCCATGATCGGGCGTCCGGTGGCGCTGCCGGACTGGGCGGAAGAGCGGATCGAGTCGCAGGTGAACAGGCAGCTGGGCGGGGCGGCGCTGGATTTCGGCCAGGTGAGCGTGGTGGTCGAAAACGGCTGGCAGCCGCGCATCCGCCTGCGCGACGTGGATTTCAGGGATGCGCAGGGCCGGCATGTTCTGACCCTGTCGGACGTGGAGGGCACGGTGGCGCTGCGCCCGCTGCTGTCGGGCGAGGTGCAGCCGTCGCGCGTCTGGCTGAGCGGGATGCAGCTTGTCCTGCGGCGGGATGCCAGCGGCCAGGTGGGGCTGAGCCTGGGCGATGCCCCGCGAGTGAGCCGCGAGGCCGCGAGCCTGGCCGGGCTGATCGAGGAGATCGACCGCTACCTGGTGTTGCCGCAGCTGGCGCAGTTCGAGGGCTTGTCGGCCGAGAGCCTGACCCTGCGCTATGAAGATGCCCGCGCCGGACGCGCGTGGACGGTGGATGGCGGACGGATCGACCTGGAGCGGGCGGGTGAGGACCTGAAGCTGCGCGGCGATTTCGCGCTTCTGGGCGCGCGCGATTATGCCTCGACGCTGGAGTTGAGTTACCAGAGCCGGATCGGATCGCCCGAGGCGGCATTCGGCATGAATTTCAAGGACCTGGACACGGGCGATATTGCCGCGCAGTCGGCCGCGCTGGTCTGGCTCGACGTGATGCGCGCGCCGGTGTCGGGGGCGCTGCGGGCGACGACGGATGCCGAGGGCAACCTGGGCCCGCTCAACGCGACATTGCAGATCGGCGAGGGGGTGCTGCAGCCCACCGACGAGACCCGGCCGATCCCGTTTCGCAGCGCGCGCAGCTATTTCACCTATTCGCCGCAGACCCAGGTGATGCAGGTCGCCGAGATGTCAGTGGACAGCGAATGGGGCAGCATGCGCGCGGAGGGGCAGGTGATCGTGGGCGAGCTGATCGACGGCTGGCCGGCCGATTTCATCGGCCAGATGCGCATCGCCGAGATCAGCGCCAACCCCGACAGCCTGTACGAGACCCCGGTCAACATCACCGACGTGACGATGGATGCGCAATTGAAGCTGGAGCCGTTCCGCCTGCGGCTGGGACAGATGGTGGTGCGCGATGACGACCGGCGGCTTGTCCTGTCGGGCCAGCTGGACGCGAAGGAGAAGGGTTGGGACCTGGCGCTGACGGGCCAGATGGACCGGATGGGGCCCGAGCGTCTGCTTGAGCTGTGGCCGCGGGAGGTGAAGCCTCGCACGCGCGACTGGATCGCGGAGAATATCCTGGGCGGGACGATGTCGAACATCCAGCTGGCGCTGCGCAGCCTGCCCGAAGAAGATCCCGACGTGTATCTCGGCTTCGAGTTCGAGGGGCTCGACACGCTGTTCATGAAGTCGATGCCGCCGATCCGGGGGGCGCGGGGCCATGCCACGCTGCACCGCAACGTCTTTACCGTGACCGCCGATGGCGGGCGGGTGCGGGCCGAAAAGGGGGGCGAGATCGAGATTGCGGGCACCACATATCGCGTGCCCGATGTGGGCGATCGCCATGGCCCGGCCGAGGTGCTGCTGCAGACCAGGAGCACGATCACCGCCGCGCTGTCGCTGCTGGATCGTGAGCCGATGCAGTTCCTGACCAAGGCGGGGCAGAGCGTGACGCTGGCCGATGGCCGGGCCGAGGCGCAGGGGCGCATCGGGTTCCTGCGCAAGGAAAAGCTGCCAATCGAAGAGGTGGATTTCGACGTGACCGCCACGCTGCGAGACGTTCGCAGCGAAACGCTGGTGTCGGGGCGGGTTCTGGCCGCGCCGGTGCTGGACGTGCGCGCGGCGGGTGGCGAGCTGCGTATCGCCGGGGCGGGCCGGATCGGCGCGGTGCCGTTCGAGGGCCGGTTCGTGGCGCCGCTGGGCAAAGACAGCGGCGGCGGCAGCCGGGTGTCGGGCTGGATCGAGCTGTCGCAGCGTTTTGTCGAGGAGTTTCGCGTGGGGCTGCCGCCGGGCAGCGTGTCCGGGGCGACGCGGGGCGATGTGCGCATTGATCTGAAACGGGGGGAGCGGCCGCGTTTCCTTCTGTCCTCGGACCTGGCGGGCATGGGGATGCGGATCGCGCCGATCAGCTGGACGATGTCGAAGGGCGCCAAGGGCAGCCTGCGGCTGGGCGGGCGGCTGGGCGATCCGGTAGACATCAGCGAACTGGTGCTGGATGCGCCGGGGCTGCGCGCGGCCGGGCGGCTGGAGCTGGGACCGGGCGGCGTGTTTCGCAGCGCGACCTTCGACAGGGTGCGCGCGGGCAGCTGGCTGGATGCGTCCGTGGCGCTGATCGGGCGCGGAGCGGGGCAGGCGCCCGAGGTGCGCGTGACCGGGGGCACGGTGGACCTGAGCCAGACCGAGATCGGCAGCGGCACCGGCAACAGCGGACAGCAGGGCGGCGGGCCGATCACCGCGACGCTGGACCGGCTGCGCATCAGCGAGAGCATTTCGCTGACCGGTTTCAAGGGCGAGTTCAGCACCGCGCGCGGCATGGATGGCAGTTTCACCGGGCGGGTGAATGGCGGCGCGCCGGTGACCGGCCGGGTGGCGCCGCGCGACGGGCGCAGCGCGTTTCGCATCCTGTCACAGGATGCGGGCGGGGTTCTGGCCTCGGCCGGGTTGCTGAAAAGTGCGCGGGGTGGCGATTTCGACCTGACCCTGCTGCCAGCGGGTGGCAAGGGGGCCTATAACGGGGCGCTGGAGATCAAGAATATCCGGCTGCGCGACGCCCCGGCGATGGCGGCGCTGTTGAACGCGATCAGCGTGATCGGCCTGCTGGAGCAGCTGGCCGGCAATGGCATCCTGTTCACCGATGTCGAGGCGCGGTTCCACATGAACGACGACAAGGTGACCCTGACCCGGTCGAGCGCGATCGGCGCCTCGATGGGGATTTCGATGGACGGCTATTACTATTTCGCCAACAAGCAGATGCAGTTCCAGGGCGTGGTGTCGCCGATCTATGTGCTGAACGCGGTGGGCCAGATCCTGACCCGCAAGGGCGAGGGGCTTGTCGGGTTCAACTATATCCTGAAAGGGACGCCGGACAGCCCCATGGTGCGGGTCAATCCGCTTTCGCTGTTGACGCCGGGCATGTTCCGCGAGATTTTCCGTCGCCCGGTTCCGAAGGTGACGCAATAGCCCGATGAAGCTTTCCGATTTCGATTTCGATCTGCCCGAGGCGCTGATCGCGACGCGGCCAGCGAGCCCGCGGAGTTCTGCGCGCCTCTTGGTGGCCGAGGGCGACCGCATCACCGATGCGCATGTTTACGATCTGCCCGGCTGGCTGCGGCCCGGCGACCGGCTGGTGCTGAATGACACGCGGGTGATCCCGGCGCGGCTGACCGGGCAGCGGGTGCGGCAGGGTGAGGCGGGGGAGACGCGCGCGGGCATCGAGGTGACGCTGCTGGAGCCGCAACCCGGGGGGCGCTGGGCGGCGCTGGTCAAGCCGTTGCGCAAGCTGAACGAGGGCGAGGTGGTGGAATTTGCCGCCGGGCTGAGCGCGGTGTGCGTGGAAAAGGCCGAAGGCCAGGCGGTGCTGGAGTTCAACCTGGCGGGCGAGGATTTCGACGCGGCTTTGAACGAGGCGGGCGCGATGCCGCTGCCGCCCTATATCGAGGCCAAGCGCAAGGCCGACGCGCAGGACAAGACCGATTACCAGACGGTCTGGGCGCGCAATCCCGGCGCGGTCGCCGCGCCGACGGCGAGCCTGCATTTCGACGCGCCGCTTCTGGAGGCGCTGCGCGACAAGGGTGTCAACTTCACCCACGTGACGCTGCATGTCGGCGCAGGCACCTTCCTGCCGGTGAAGGTGGAGGATGTGACCACCCACCGGATGCATGCCGAATGGGGCGAGGTGAGCGAAGAGGCGGCGGCGGAAATCGCCGCGACCAAGGCGGCAGGCGGGCGGGTGATCCCGGTGGGGACGACCGCGCTGAGGCTGATCGAGACGGCGGCGCGGGAGACAGGGCAGATCGCGCCCTGGCAAGGCGAGACGGATATTTTCATCTATCCGGGCTTCGTGTTCCGCGTCACCGACGCGCTGATGACCAATTTCCACCTGCCGAAATCGACGCTGCTGATGCTCGTCTCGGCGCTGATGGGGCGGGAGCGAATGCTGCGGGTTTACGAACATGCGGTTGCGGAACGCTATCGGTTCTTTTCTTATGGGGACGCCTCGCTTTTGGTGCCCGGAGACTGAAACCGGCACGAAAACGTCGCTGCGAAGCCTGAAACCCGGGGCGACGGTCTGGCAAGGGGCGGGGAACGACGAAGGGAATGGGTATGTTTCAGGTTCTGGGCTCGATCTGGGCGTTGCTGTTGGGGATGATGCTCCTGATGGTTGGCAACGGCCTGCAGGGCACGCTTCTGGGTGTGCGCGGCGATATCGAGGGTTTTTCGACCTTCGAGATGTCGATCGTGATGTCGGCCTATTTCGTCGGATTCCTGGGCGGGTCGCGCCTGACGCCGGAACTGATCCGGCGGGTGGGGCATGTGCGGGTGTTCGCGGCGCTGGCCTCGTTCATCTCGGCGGTGCTGGTGCTTTATGCGACCTGGGCCAACCCGTGGTTCTGGATGCTGATGCGTGTGGTCATCGGCTTCTGCTTTTCCGGGGTCTACGTGACCGCCGAAAGCTGGCTGAACAATGCCGCCACCAACGAAACCCGCGGCAAGGCGCTGTCGCTTTACATGATCGTGCAGATGGTGGGGATCATCGTGGCGCAGATGCTGCTGCTGGTCGCCGATCCGGCGGGGTTCATCCTGTTCATCATCCCCTCGGTGCTGGTGTCGATCTCGTTCGCGCCGATCCTGTTGTCGATCGCGCCGACGCCCGCGTTTGAAAGCACCAAGCCGATGAGCCTGCGCGAGCTATACGCGATTTCCCCGCTGGGGATCGTCGGCATGTTCCTTTTGGGCAGCGTGTTTTCCGCGCAGTTCGGGATGAGCGCGGTTTACGGCGCCGAGGCGGGGCTCAGCCTGGTGCAGATCTCGATGTTCGTATCGGCCTTCTACGTGGGCGCGACGCTGATCCAGTATCCGCTGGGCTGGATTTCCGACCGGATGGACCGGCGGCTCTTGATCATGGTGGTTTCGCTTCTGGGGGGCGCGGGGGCCGTGGTGGGCCTTGCCTTTGGCGGGGCGTTCCCGGCGCTGCTGGTGGCGGCGTTCCTGATCGGCGGCACGTCGAACCCGCTTTATTCGTTGCTGATCGCCTATACCAACGATTTCGTCGACCTGGAGGATATGGCCGCCGTGTCCGGGGGGCTGGTCTTTACCAACGGGTTGGGCGCGATCGCGGGGCCGGTGGCGACAGGCTGGATCATGGGGCTGGTCGGATCGGGCGGATACTTCTTTTTCCTGGGCGTGCTGCTGTTTGCGCTGGGGGGCTATGCGGCCTGGCGGATGACACAACGCGCCGCGCCGGCGGTGGAAGACACCAGCTCTTATGCGCCGGTGATGATGTCGCAATCGCAGGTCGCGGTGGAGATTGCGGTGGAAGATATGGAAGAGCACGAAGCGGCAGAGTCATAAAATGTCGCATTTGGACACAAAACTTTACTATTCATTCGCGGAAAAAGATGTGTAACACTTTCATGAAAGCTTGGAGCATTTTGCCAGGGTAGGAGGCGACCCGATGCACGGCGCGAACGAGATTTTGGAGTTCTGGCTCGACAAGGTCGGGCCGAAGGGATGGTATGATGCGTCAGACGCGCTGGATGCCGAGGTGCGCGAGAGGTTCGGCGATATCTGGCAGAAAGCGCGGGAAGGGGCGTTTTCGCTCTGGCTAACCTATCCCAGCGGCACGCTTGCCTATATCATTCTTCTGGACCAGTTCCCGCGCAACATGCATCGCGGATCGGCCGAGGCCTTTGCCACCGACAAGATTGCCCGGGCCACGGCCAAGGCGGCGATCCACAAGGGCTGGGACATGAAGATCGACGAGCCGGCCCGGCAGTTCTTCTATATGCCGCTGATGCATTCGGAAAACCTGTGCGACCAGGAACATTGCATTCGCCTGATGAAGGAGCGGATGCCGGAGACCGGGGCGGACAACCTGCTGCATGCGCAGGCGCATCGCGAGGTGATCCGCCAGTTCGGGCGGTTCCCCTATCGCAACGAGGCGCTTCAGCGCGCATCGACCGCGCAGGAGAAGCAATACGTGGCCGATGGCGGCTATGGCAGCACGGTGAAGGCTTTGCAGGTGGCGAAAGCCGCGTGACGCCGGCGCCAACTCGACGGACAAGCCGGAAGCGCCGCGTCTCGCGGCGCTTTTTCGTTGTGGAAGCGTCTGAAAACACCTGAATATTCCAAATCTGGCCGCGTCGGACAAGGCGGACCTGGAGGGAGTGGAGGGCCGCCGTGCAAGGTGCGTTGTGATTGGTGGGATGATAGTTTAATATCAAACTAGTTTTGGAATCGGAGACTCCCATGGCATCGAAATCCTTTGACATGATCGTGATCGGCGCCGGGCCGGGTGGCTATGTCGCCGCGATCAGGGGCGCGCAGCTGGGCCTGAACGTGGCCATTGTCGAGCGCGAGCACATGGGCGGCATCTGCCTGAACTGGGGGTGCATTCCGACCAAGGCGCTGTTGCGCAGCTCGGAGGTGTTTCACCTGATGCACCGGGCCAAGGAGTTCGGGCTGAAGGCGGATGGCATCGACTATGACCTGGACGCGGTGGTGAAGCGGTCGCGCGCGGTGTCGAAGCAGCTCAATTCGGGCGTGGGCCACCTGCTGAAGAAGAACAAGGTGACCGCGATCATGGGCGAGGCGAAGCTGGCCGGAAAAGGCAAGGTTCATGTCGCCACCGAGACGGGCCACGAGGAACTGACCGCCAAGCATATCGTGCTGGCCACGGGGGCGCGGGCGCGTGAATTGCCGGGGCTGGAGGCCGATGGCGAGCTGGTCTGGACCTACAAACACGCGCTGGTGCCGCCGCGGATGCCGAAAAAGTTGCTGGTCATCGGATCCGGCGCAATCGGGATCGAATTTGCCAGCTTTTACAATACGCTCGGGGCAGATACGACGGTTGTCGAGGTGATGGACCGGGTGCTGCCGGTCGAGGATGCGGAGATCAGCGCCTTTGCCAAGAAGCAGTTCGAGAAGCAGGGCATGACCATCATGGAGAAATCCGCGGTCAAGTCGCTGCACCGCAATCCGGATGGCAAAGGTGGCGGCACGGTGACCGCGTCGATCGAGATCAACGGCTCGCTGGAGACGTTGACCTATGACACGGTGATTTCCGCCGTCGGCATCGTGGGCAATGTCGAAAATCTGGGGCTTGAGGATCTGGGTGTGCAGATCGACCGCACGCATGTGGTGGTGGATGAATACTGCCGCACCGGTGTCGAAGGGCTTTATGCGATCGGCGATATCGCGGGGGCGCCGTGGCTGGCGCACAAGGCGAGCCATGAAGGCGTGATGGTGGCCGAGATGATTGCGGGCCAGAAGGTGCACCCGGTGCGCCCCGAGAGCATTGCAGGCTGCACCTATTGCCACCCGCAGGTGGCCAGCGTCGGGCTGACCGAGGCGAAAGCCAAGGAGGCGGGATACGAGGTGAAGGTGGGGCGCTTCCCGTTCATCGGCAATGGCAAGGCGATTGCCCTGGGCGAGCCGGAGGGCATGGTGAAAACCGTGTTCGACGCGAAAACCGGCGAGTTGCTGGGCGCGCATATGGTGGGCGCCGAGGTGACCGAGATGATCCAGGGCTATGTCGTCGGTCGCACGCTTGAGACCACCGAGGAAGAGCTGATGCACACCGTCTTTCCCCATCCGACGCTTTCTGAGATGATGCATGAAAGCGTGTTGGATGCGTATGACCGGGCGATCCATTTCTGAGCCCGGTCCGGAAGGGGCGGTGTGAGTGGAAGCCTGAACAGGATCGTGATGCAGCGGACCAGCCGCCGCTGGCTGAGCGAATTGCCGCTGGCGCAGATGGACGCCGCCGAGATTTCAGGCAAGTGGGGCCGGATGTTCGAGTTTCGCTCGTACCGGCGGATCCGCTATCCCAAGCATGACATCTGCGCAGGCCCGTTCCTGGATGCGAAGGGGCGGGTGCGGCAGTACGATCTGATCCTGGCCAACCAGGTGTGGGAACATCTGGACAGGCCCTTCATGGCAACCTGCAACGTGATGGATATGCTGCGGCCGGGCGGATTTTTCTGGCTGGCGGTGCCGTTCTTCATTCCCTACCACGGGGACCCTGTGGATTGTTCGCGCTGGACGGCGCGGGGGTTGAAAAACCTGCTGGTCGAGGCCGGGTTCGCGCCCGAACATATCCGCGCCGAGCAATGGGGCAATCGCCACGCGGCGGCCCGGAACCTGGAAGAAGACTGGCCGCCGAAATACGATCCAGATCGTGATGACCTGACCAACGATCTGGATTTTCCGATATGTTCCTGGGCCTTGGCCAGGAAAGTTGAAGTCGGGGTTTAGCCCCGTTCGGTGGCACCGCCGCCGCGCACCCAATCGTGCAGGCCGCCCAGGTTGCGCACGTCCTTGAAGCCGAACCGTGTCAGCATCTGCCCTGCCGAGGCCGAGCGCGCGCCGGTGGCGCAATAGACGGCAACGGTTTTTTCCAGGTCGAGCGTCCTGTCGAACTCGGGGTGGCGGGGATCGCATTTCGAGCCCAGCAGCATCATCGGGATATGCTTGGCGCCGGCGGCCTTGCCGGTGGCGGCGACCTCGTTCATTTCGCGCACGTCAATCACCGTGATGGTGCCATCCTTGGCGCCTTTGACGGCTTCGGCCGGGTCGATACGGGCGATGGAATTGCCCATGAGAAATCCGAACATCGCGTGTTTCCTTTTCCGGGTGTCCTGAGTGGCGTTTATGCGCCGTTGGGGTGGATATAACATTCTGGAATTTGAATGTTAAGGGGCGTCGCGTCAGAAAGCCGCCTGTTCACCCTTCGTTCACATTTTTGGGTTGGAAGCGCGCCCCGGCTGGACTATTTGTGCAAGGGAGAGTGCGGGGGCATGTCATGGCCGAATTGAAGAATATCGAAGTACGCGGCGCGCGCGAGCATAACCTGAAGGATATCGACGTCGATATCCCGCGCGATCAGCTTGTCGTTATCACCGGGCTTTCCGGCTCGGGCAAGTCGTCGCTTGCCTTCGACACGATCTATGCCGAAGGCCAGCGGCGCTATGTCGAGAGCCTGTCGGCCTATGCGCGGCAATTCCTGGACATGATGGAAAAGCCCGATGTGGATCACATCACGGGGCTGAGCCCGGCGATTTCGATCGAGCAGAAGACGACGAGCAAGAACCCGCGCTCGACCGTGGGCACGGTGACCGAGATTTACGACTACCTGCGGCTGCTCTTTGCGCGGGCCGGAACGCCCTATAGCCCGGCCACGGGCCTGCCGATCGAGGCGCAGCAGGTGCAGGACATGGTCGACCGGATCATGGCGATGGAGGAGGGCACGCGGGCCTATCTGCTGGCGCCGATCGTGCGTGACCGCAAGGGCGAATACCGCAAGGAGTTTGCGGAGCTGCGCAAGCAGGGTTTCCAGCGGGTCAAGGTGGATGGCGCGTTCTACGAGTTGGACGAGCCGCCCACGCTGGACAAGAAGTTCCGCCATGACATCGACGTGGTGGTCGACCGGATCGTGGTGCGCGAGGGTATGGAGACGCGTCTGGCCGACAGCCTGCGCACGGCGCTGGACCTGGCCGATGGAATCGCGATTCTGGAAACCGCCCCCAAGGAGGGCGATCCCGAGCGGGTGACGTTTTCCGAGAATTTCGCCTGTCCGGTGAGCGGGTTCACCATCCCCGAGATCGAGCCGCGGCTGTTTTCGTTCAACGCGCCCTTCGGCGCCTGTCCGGAATGCGACGGGCTGGGCGTGGAGCTGTTTTTCGACGAGCGGCTGGTGGTGCCGGACGTGACGCTGAAGATCAGCGACGGGGCGCTGGCGCCGTGGCGCAAGGGCAAGAGCCCCTATTTCCTGCAGACCATCGAGGCGCTGGCGCGGCATTACGAGTTTGACAAGAATGCCGCCTGGAAGGACCTGCCGAAGCACGTGCAACAGGTGTTTCTGTATGGGTCAGGCGAGGAGGAAATCCAGTTCCGCTATGACGAGGGCGGGCGGGTTTACCAGGTGACGCGGGTGTTCGAAGGGGTGATCCCCAACATGGAGCGGCGGTACCGCGAGACGGATTCGAGCTGGATCCGCGAGGAATTCGAGCGCTACCAGAACAACCGGCCCTGCGGCGCCTGCGGCGGCTATCGCCTGCGCGACGAGGCGCTGGCGGTGAAGATTGCCGACCTGCATATCGGGCAGGTGGTGCAGATGAGCATTCGCGAGGCCTATGCCTGGATCGAGGAGGCGCCGAAGCACCTGTCGAAACAGAAGAACGAGATTGCCCGCGCCATCCTGAAGGAAATTCGCGAGCGGTTGGGATTCCTGAACAATGTTGGGCTGGAATACCTGACGCTGAGCCGGTCGAGCGGCACGCTGTCGGGCGGGGAAAGCCAGCGGATCCGGCTGGCCAGCCAGATCGGCAGCGGGCTGACCGGTGTGCTTTACGTGCTGGACGAGCCGTCGATCGGGCTGCACCAGCGCGACAACTCGCGCCTGCTGGATACGCTGAAGAACCTGCGCGACCAAGGCAACACGGTGATCGTGGTCGAGCATGACGAGGAAGCGATCCGCGAAGCCGATTACGTGTTCGATATCGGTCCCGGCGCGGGGGTGCATGGCGGCCAGGTGGTGAGCCACGGCACGCCCGAGGCGGTTACCGCCGATGCGGCCTCGATCACCGGGCAATACCTGGCCGGCACGCGGACGATCCCGTTTTCGACCGAGCGGCGGGCGGGCAATGGCAAGGCGGTGAGCGTGGTGAAGGCGACGGGCAACAACCTGAAAAACGTGACCGCCGAGTTTCCGTTGGGCAAGTTCGTCTGCGTGACGGGCGTGTCGGGCGGGGGCAAATCGACCCTGACCATCGAGACGCTGTTCAAGACGGCGAGCATGCGGCTGAACGGCGCGCGCCAGACCCCCGCGCCCTGCGAGACGATCAAGGGGCTGGAGCATCTGGACAAGGTGATCGATATCGACCAGCGGCCCATCGGGCGGACGCCGCGCAGCAACCCGGCGACCTACACGGGCGCGTTCACGCCGATCCGCGACTGGTTTGCCGGGCTGCCCGAGGCCAAGGCCCGCGGCTACAAGCCGGGGCGGTTTTCCTTCAACGTGAAGGGCGGGCGCTGCGAAGCTTGCCAGGGCGACGGGGTGATCAAGATCGAGATGCACTTCCTGCCCGATGTCTATGTCGAGTGCGAGACCTGCAAGGGCGCGCGATACAACCGCGAAACGCTGGAAATCCGCTTCAAGGGCAAGAGCATCGCCGATGTTCTGGATATGACGGTGGAAGAGGCGCAGGAGTTCTTCAAGGCGGTGCCCAGCATCCGCGAGAAGATGGACGCGCTGATGCGCGTGGGGCTGGGTTATGTCAAGGTGGGCCAGCAGGCGACGACGCTGTCGGGCGGCGAGGCGCAGCGGGTCAAGCTGTCGAAGGAATTGGCGAAACGCTCGACCGGGCGGACGCTTTACATCCTGGACGAGCCCACGACGGGGCTGCATTTCGAGGATGTGCGCAAGCTCTTGGAAGTGCTGCACGAACTGGTGGAGCAGGGCAACACGGTGGTGGTGATCGAGCACAACCTGGATGTCATCAAGACCGCCGACTGGATCATCGACATTGGCCCGGAAGGCGGTGATGGCGGCGGCGAGATCGTGGCCACCGGCACACCGGAAGAGGTGGCCGAGGTCGAGCGCAGCCATACCGGGCGTTACCTGGCGCCGATGCTGGAGGCCGCCAAGCGCACGGCGGCGGAGTAGACGCGATGCGGGTCGGGATCGCTCTTGGATCAGGCGGCGCCCGGGGCTGGTGCCATATCGGCGTGCTGCAGGAACTGAAAGCATTGGGCATCGAGCCCGACCTGGCGGCGGGCTGTTCGATGGGGGCGCTGGTGGGGGCGGCCTGGGCGGCTGACCGGTTGGACGCGCTGGAGGACTGGGCGCGGTCGCTGAGCCTGCAGAAGTTCCTGACCTATGTCGATCTGGGCCTGTCGGGCGGCGGCCTGGTCCAGGGCAAGGCGGTGCGCGACATCCTGCGCGATCTGGACGTGCCCGACACGTTCGAGGCGTTGGAGCGGCCGCTGATCGTGGTGGCCACCGACATGAGCAGCGGGCGCGAGATCTGGATGCAGGAGGGGGACCTTTATCGCGCCATTCGCGGCTCGATCTCGATCCCAGGCGTGTTCAGCCCGGCGCGCAAGGATGGCAAGTGGCTGCTGGATGGGGGGCTGACCAACCCGGTGCCCTGTTCGGCCAGCCGGGCGTTGGGCGCCGAGCGGACGATCGCGGTGAACCCGAATGCCAAGCCCGGCCACGACATGTGGCGCGAGAAGGAGCGCAGCGGGGGATTGTGGGATTTCCTGGATGAGCCGGGACTGACGCGATACCTGCCGGATGCGGTGCGGTCTTATCTGAGCGAGAAGAAATCGGAAGCTATGCCGCCGAACTATGTCGACGTGGTATCGACCTCGATCGACATCATGACCGATTTCATGCGCCTGGCGCGGCAGGCCGCGGATCCGCCGCATATCCTGCTTGAGGCCAACCTGATGAGCCGGATGACCGTGCTGGAACTGCATCGCGCCGGCGAAGCGATCGACGAGGGCCGCCGCATGGTGCGCGCCCGCGCTGACGACATCCGCGAGGCGGTGGCGCTGGCCGGTTAGGCACCGGCCAGCGGCAGGATCATTTCATCTTGCAGGTGTTGATGCCGAGGATCGCATAGGGCGGGCACCAGCCGATGAGGCCGGTTGCCAGCGGGATGATGCCCAGCAGGTAGAGCCAGCTATAGGCGCCGTCACCGCCAATGAAATAGCCCAGGATCAGCAGGGCGCCGATGACGATGCGCAGGATGCGGTCGATGCCGCCGACATTCTTGGTCATGATGGGTCTCCTTTTCAGTCCAATTGGCGAAAAGGTTAATCCGGAAATGCGCATTTGTCTGTGACGGCGTCACATTTGCGGTTGTGCAATCTCGCGCAGGGCTTGTGCATCGAGGATTTCGATAGTGCCACGCCCGGTGCGGACATAGCCGCGGCGGGTCCAGGATTCGAGCCGGCGCGAGATGACTTCGCGTGCGGTGCCCACCTGGGAGGCGAGTTCGGCTTGGGTGATGCGCAGGGGGTTGGCGCTTTCGGCGAGCGCCAGCAAGTGTTCGGCCAAGCGGCATTCGACCCGTTGAAAGGCAACTTTTTCAAGAAGTTGCATCATGTTCTGCATGCGATCAGAAAAGGCGCGGAAGACAATGGCGCGAAAGGCGGGCGAGCTGTCGACCAGTTGCAGGAACTCAATGCGGGGCAGCAGGACCAGCGTGGTATCGGTTTGGGTCGTGGCCTCGGCGGTGTAGTCGGACCCGCCCAGAAGGCCCATGGTGGACTGGATGCAGCTTTGGCCGGGAACGACGGAGTAGAGCAGGATTTCGCGGCCCGTCGCACCGGTCAGCGACACGTCGACCCGGCCCGAAAGCACGATGGCGTAGCCCTTGACCGACTCACCGGGGTGAAAGAGCACCGCGCCTGCGGGCAGCTCCATCGGTGCGAGTTTTTCCAGCACCGCCCGGGCCGGCGGTTCGAGCGCGTCGAGCGCCTGGGCCCGGGCAAGCCAGCTCATGTGCGGTGGCGTTTCTCGAAGCGGGGCAGCATGGCCGAAAAATCGCGGCCCAGCCCGTCTTCGTTCTCGACGAACTGCTCATAGAGCCTGGTCGCGGCCTCGCCCAGCGGCGTATCGGCATCGGCGGCTTCGGCAGCCTGTTGGCTGAGGCGCAGGTCCTTGAGCATCAGCTCGGCGGCGAAACCCGGTTTGTAATCGTTGTCGGCGGGCGATTTCGGGCCGACGCCGGGGGCGGGGCAATAGGCGTTCATCGACCAGGAGTAGCCCGACGAGGTGCTGACCACATCGAACATTTTCTGCCGGTCGAGGCCCAGCTTGTCAGCGAGCGCGAAGGCCTCGCAGGTGCCGATCATCGTGATGCCGAGGATCATGTTGTTGCAGATCTTGGCGGCCTGGCCGGCGCCACTGTCGCCACAATGCACGGCCTTCTGCCCCATGATCTCGAAAAGCGGCTCGGCCTTGGCGAAGGCGTCGGCGCTGCCGCCGGCCATGAAGGTGAGCGTGCCGGCCTCGGCCCCGCCGACGCCGCCCGAGACGGGGGCATCGACCGGCAGAAGGCCGGCAGAGGCGGCCTGTTCGGCCACGGCGCGGGCGGATTCGACATCGACGGTGGAACAATCGACAAATCCGGTACCTTCGTCCATCGCCGGGATGATCTCGTTGGCCACGGCGCGCAGGATAGCGCCATTGGGCAGCATGGTGATGACCACGTCCTGGCCTTTGGCGGCCTCGGCGGCGCTGGCGGCCATGGTGACGCCGTCGACACTGACGGCGGCGGTGTCAAAGCCCGTGACGGTGTGCCCGGCCTTGGCCAGGTTGGCGGCCATCGGCGCGCCCATGTTGCCCAATCCGATGAATCCGATTTTCATGGCTGATCCTCCCTCAGAATGTCAGTTCGTTGTCGCCCAGCGGGGCGAGCATGTCGTGGACCGCGCCGGCAGGCAAGTCGTCGAGCGAGTGCCGCCAGTTTGGGTTGCGATCCTTGTCGATGATCGCGGCGCGGATGCCCTCGAGGAAATCGCCATGCTCCATCGCGCGGAAGGTATAGCGGTATTCCAGTGCCAGGGCCGCGCGGATATCGGTGTTGCCCTTGAGCCGGCGCATCATTTCCAGCGTGCAAGCGACCGATAGCGGCGAGTTGCGGCCGAGCGCCTTGAGCGTGTCGGCGGCGAATTCGCTGTCCGTGCCGCGCAGCGAGGCGAGCACGGCGGGCAGCTCCGCCGCTGCGAAATGGGTGTCGATTTCCGCGAGAAGGGCCTGCATTCTGCCTTGCGGCGCGGTCTCAACGCGGTCTGCGAGGCAGGATGTTGAGCCGGTTTCTTCAAGTTCGGCGATCAGACCGGCCCAATGGGCCTGTGGGATGAACATGTCGGCAAAGCCTGCGAGGATCGCATCGGCCGGGCCCATGCGGGCGCCGGTGGTGCCGAGATAGGCGCCGAGATGGCCCGGGGCATTGGCCAGGATCATCGAGCCGCCCACGTCGGGCACGAGGCCGATGCCGACCTCGGGCATGGCGATCTGGCTGGTTTCGCCGACGATGCGGTGGCTGCCGTGACAGCCCACGCCCATGCCGCCGCCCATGGTAAACCCCTGCAGGAACGAGACGATAGGTTTTTCGTATTCCGCAATCTTGGCGTTCATGCGGTATTCATCGCGCCAGAAGGTCTGGCCGAAGCCGAAATCGCCGGCCGTGCCAGTGGCGTAGAGATCGGCAATGTCGCCGCCGGCGGAAAACGCCTTATCCCCCTCGGCGTCGATGACGACCAAAGCGACCGCCTCATCGGTGCGCCAGTCGTCGAGGGCAGTGCCGATCGCCTTGACCATGTCATAGGTCACCGCGTTCAGCGCCTTGGGGCGCTGAAGCGTGATGCGCCCGGCGCGGCCCTGGATGCGGACGGAAATATCGCTCATGCCGCGTCTGCGATCATCTGGCGCGAAACGATCAGGCGCATGATCTCGTTCGTGCCTTCGAGGATCTGGTGCACCCGCAGATCGCGCACGATCTTCTCGATCCCGTAATCGGCCAGGTAGCCGTAGCCGCCATGCAGCTGCAGGCAGCCATTGGCGACGTCGAAGGCGGCATCGGTGACCATGAGTTTCGCCATGGCGCAGAACTTGGTGGCGTCATGCGCGCCGTTGTCGAGCTTCCATGCCGCCTGGCGCAGGAAAGTGCGGGCGGATTGCAGCCTGGTCTCGAACTCGGCCAGCTTGAATTGCAGCGCCTGGAACTGGTTGATGGGTTTGCCAAAGGCCTTACGCTCGGCCATGTAGGCCACAGTCTTGTCCAGCGCCGCCTGCGCGCCGCCAAGGGCGCTGGCGGCGATGTTGAGGCGGCCGCCGTCGAGACCGGCCATGGCATATGAGAACCCGCGGCCTTCTTCGCCGATCAGGTTGTCGAGCGGCACCTTGCAATCGTCGAACTGCACCTGGGCGGTGGGTTGGGCGAGCCAGCCCATCTTTTTCTCGAGCGCGCCGAAGGAGAGGCCGCTGGTGCCGTCCTCGACCACGACGGTGGAAATGCCCTTGGGGCCGTCCTCGCCGGTGCGGACCATGGTGACATAGGCATCGGAATAGGACCCGCCCGAGATGAAAGCCTTGGTGCCGTTCAGGACATAGCCGTCATTGGCCTTCTGGGCGCGGGTCTTGAGCGCGGCGGCGTCGGAGCCCGAGCCGGGCTCGGTCAGGCAGTAGGAAAAGACCTTTTCCATGCTGCACAGATCGGGCAGCCATTTTGCCTTAGTTTCGTCCGAGCCGAACTTGTCGATCATGCCGCCGCACATGTTGTGGATCGACAGGAAGGAGCCCACGGCCGGGCAGGACATGGCCAGCGCCTCGAACACCAGCGTGGCATCGAGACGGCTAAGCCCCGAGCCGCCATGTTCTTCGGAGACGTAAAGCCCGCCGAAGCCCAGCTCGGCGCATTTGGGCCAGAGATCTTTGGGGATGGTGCCCTGTTCCTCCCACTGCTGGGCAAAGGGGGCGATGTTTTCTTCGCCAAAGCCCTTGGCCATGTCGAAGATCAGGGTCTGTTCCTCGCTCAGTGCGAAATCCATGTGGCGGCTCCTCCTCGGTGGAATTGAACGAGTGTTTAATTCCCGATTCTTACAGCATTGTTGCAGGCACTTGAAGGCAAACAACGGCCTGATTTGGCTTCAAAGGTCTGCGTGGAATTCCTCGATCAGGTGTTTCACAACGGCCTTCAGCGCGTCATCGGGGGTGTATTCGGCCTCGATGGCGTCTTCGAAAACCTGGCGTTGGCGGTTGGCGGAATTGCCCTCGGACAGGATGGTGCGGGCATGTTCGACCTCGCGGGTGCAGCCCAGGATACCGGCGTCTTCGGCGACGAGTTCGATGATTTCCTCGATGGCGTTGGCAAAGGGCAGGATGGTCTTGGCGCCGAAATCGATCAGGCCTTGGTTGATGCCGTAGCGTTGCGCGCGCCAGCGGTTTTCGGAGATCAGGAAGTTGTCGTAGATGCGCCAGCGCTGGTTCTTCTGGCTGAGCCGCCACAGCATGCGGGTCAGGCTTTGCGTGAGCGCGGCAAGCGTCAACGCGGTTTCCATTCGGGGCGAGACATCGCAGATGCGCGACTCGATGGTAGGGAACTTGTGCGACGGGCGCAGGTCCCACCAGATCTTGGTGGCGTCTTCGATAAGGCCCAGATCGACAAGCGCGGCGACCGAGCGTTCGAATTCGCCCCAGCCTTCGAGTTTGGGGGGGGGGCCAGTGCGCGGCAGGTTATCGAAAACCGTTAAACGATAACAGCTTAGCCCGGTATCTTCACCTTGCCAGAAGGGCGAGGAGCAGCTGAGCGCCAGGAGGTGCGGCAGGAAGTACTTGAGCTGGTTCATCAGGTCGATGCGGCGGTCGTGGTCGTCGATGCCGATATGGACATGGTTGCCGCAGATCAGCAGGCGGCGCACGACGCCCGCCAGATCATCGCGCAGGCTGTCGTAGCGGTCTTTCCGGGTGTGGTGCTGATCGCGCCAGTCGGAAAACGGATGGCAGGACGCGGCGATGGGGGCGAGGTTAAATTCGCCGGCGACGCGCGCGACGGTGCTGCGCAGGCGCTTGAGGTCTTCGCGGGCCTCGTTGATGTCGCGGCAGACCTTGGTGCCGATCTCGACCTGGCATTCGAGGAATTCGGGGCTGAATTGACCTTCGAGCTCGGCGGAGCATCGCTCCATCAATGCCTGCGGCGCAGGGGACAGATCGAGGCTGTCACGATCAACGAGCAGGTATTCTTCCTCGATGCCGAGACTGAATGCGGGTTCGGTGCTGGCCATTCTTGCGACACTCCCCTGGCTGCTTGGTCGTTCAGGGAAGTTTGAGCAGGATTGCGGGGACGGTGCAAGCATGAGCCGCCTGCATGGACCAGGTCAGGGGGCTGGGCTTTCCTCAGTCTTTGCAAGCGCCCATTGGCGGGCGCTGTCCAGATCATCGAAAATCGCGGTCTCTACGACGTCTGAGCTTTCGGCGAGGTTCTGGAAGATCCGGGCCAGGCCGAAGGTGAGCTCTCGCGGGGCGTTGATGGCGATGTAGAGGCGCAGGCCGGCCTGCTCGTAATGGCGCATGAACATGGAGAAGAGCGAGAACACCTCGCTGAAGCCGACCTCGGTTTCGGTGACCTGGGCAAGATCGACGAGGTGCGGGCGATCCATCTGAAAGGCCGGATCGTTCATGTAATCCTGCCACATCGCGGTGATCTGGGTAAGGTCGATGGTGCCTGTGTACGTCGCATAGACGATACGTCCGCTGTCGCGAATGTTGTAGGACACACCCATGCTTCCGTTTCCTTCCCAAATTGCAGCTCTCTGATGGAGTTGCATACAATTTTCCATAACATAAAGTTGAGCAAATTGGCAACTAAAACAACCCAAGCGGTAAAAAGCAGTGTTTCCGAGGCGGTTCAATCACGGGTGCGACATCACAACCTTCCTGCGTGGTAAGGTTTCGAGTTGTGAGGCTTGCACGACCGGGCCTAGGGTGACGGTGAAACGCGACTGCAAGGAAAGGAATCCGGAAATGAAAGCGATTGTGCAACGTGCTCTAGTGATGTTGATGCTGGTTCTCACGCCGTTGGCAGCGCAGGCCGACGACGCCAAGCGCGGCCTTTTTGTGAACCTGACGACAGATGATACCTGGGCCGCGGCCAAGGCGATCATGTTTGCGCATGAGAAATCATTGAAGAACGGCCATCCCACGGCGATCTGGATGAATGTGCGGGCGGTCTATCTGGCCGACAAGAAGCGCCCGAGCCACGTGCATGGCCTGATGAAGGAGAAAGGCGCCAGTATTCAGGACATGCTCAAGGCGTTCATGGCCGATGGTGGAATCGTCATCATGTGCCAGGCCTGTTCCGCTGCCGCCGGTCTGACCCAGGACGACTATATCGAAGGTGTTGAGATGGGGAACTGGCCGCTGGTGGAAAGCTGGCTGTTTCGGGAAGGCATGCAGACACTGTCCTGGTAGGGCGTTCACGCTCGCTTTAACTGAAAAAGCCCCGGTCGTTTGACCGGGGCTTTTTGTTTTGTTAATCCGTGGCTTAGTCCATCGGTTTGAAGTGGAACTCGCCGCCTTCCTTGAGGCCCGACGGCCAGCGCGAGGTGACCGTTTTCGTGCGCGTGTAGAACTTGAACGCGTCCGGCCCGTGCTGGTTGAGGTCGCCGAAGACCGATTTCTTCCAGCCGCCGAAGGTGTGATAGGCCAGCGGCACCGGAATCGGCACGTTGATACCGACCATGCCGATATTGATGCGGTTGGCGAAATCACGGGCGGTATCGCCATCACGGGTAAAGATCGCGGTACCGTTGCCGTATTCGTGGTCCATCGCCAGGCTGAGCGCCTCTTCGTAGCTTTGCGCGCGCACGGTCGACAGGACCGGGCCGAAGATCTCGGTCTTGTAGATGTCCATGTCCTTGGTGACGTTGTCGAAGAGGTGCGGGCCGACGAAGAAGCCGTTTTCATAGCCCTGGAGTGAGAAGCCGCGGCCATCGACCACCAGTTTGGCACCCTGATCCACGCCCGATTGCACCAGGCGTTCGATATTGGCCTTGGCGGCAGCGGTCACGACCGGGCCGTAATCGACATCGTCGCCGTCGGTGTAGGGGCCGACTTTGAGCTTTTCGATGCGGGGCACCAGTTTCTCGATCAGGCGATCGGCGGTTTCATCGCCCACCGGCACGGCGACCGAGATCGCCATGCAGCGTTCGCCGGCTGCACCATAGCCTGCACCAACGAGCGCGTCGGCGGCCTGGTCCATGTCGGCATCGGGCATGATGATCATGTGGTTCTTGGCGCCGCCGAAGCATTGCACGCGTTTGCCGTTGGCGCAGCCGGTGGCGTAGATGTATTCGGCGATGGGGGTCGAGCCGACAAAGCCGATCGACTGCACCGTCGGGTTGTGCAGAAGGGCGTCCACCGCTTCCTTGTCGCCGTTGACGACCTGAAGCAGGCCCTTGGGCAGGCCGGCCTCTTCCATCAGTTCGGCCAGCATCAGCGGCACCGAGGGGTCACGCTCGGACGGTTTCAGGATGAAGGCGTTGCCGCAGGCCAGCGCCGGGGCGAACATCCACATCGGGATCATCGCGGGGAAGTTGAAGGGCGTGATGCCGGCGGTGACGCCCAGCGGCTGGCGCATCGAGTAGATGTCGATGCCGGGGCCGGCGCCATCGGTGTATTCGCCTTTCAGCATCTGCGGCGCGCCGATGCAGTATTCGACCACTTCGAGGCCGCGGTGGATGTCGCCCTTGGCGTCGGGGACGGTCTTGCCGTGTTCGCGCGAAAGCGCTTCGGCCAGCTTATCCATGTCGCGGTTGAGCAGGTCGACGAATTTCATCAGCACGCGGGCGCGGCGCTGCGGGTTCACCGCGGCCCATGCGGGTTGCGCCTGTGCGGCGATTTCGACCGCCTTTTCGACCTCGGCGGTCGAGGCGAGCGCCACCTTGCCGATCACTTCGCCGGTGGCGGGGTTGTAGACATCGCTTTCGCGCCCCGACGTGCCGGCGACGTGTTCGCCGTTGATGTAATGGGTATGCTTTTCCATGGGGTCCTCCCTCCAAATCCGGTATCGCGCGAAATGATAGGCTTGCGAAAATGGATGGAAAAGAGGCAAGTTGACAAAGTTGATTTTGCAAAAATGCAAAAGTGGCCGGGCATGGAACCGCATTGGGATGATCTGAAATGCTTCCTGGCCGTGGCGCGGGGCGAAAGCCTGTCGCGCGCGGGGCGGGTGCTGCGGCTGGACGCGGCCACGGTGGGACGGCGGATTGGCCGGCTTGAGCGGGACATGGATGTGGTTCTGTTCACCAAGTCTCCGCAGGGCTATGCCCTGACCGGCGAAGGCCAGCGCCTGCTGGCGCATGTGTTGCGGGCCGAACAGGCCATGGCAGAGGCCGTGGACGACATGGCCGGGCAGGGCAGCGCGCTGTCGGGGCAGATCAGGCTGGGCGCGCCGGACGGGGCGGCGAATTTCCTGCTGCCGCAGGTCTGCGCCCAGATCGTCGAGGACAATCCGGACCTGGAGGTGCAGATCGTGGCGCTGCCGCGGGTGTTCAACCTGTCCAAGCGCGAGGCCGACATGGCGATCGGTGTGAGCCCGCCAAGCGCCGGGCGGCTTCTGGTGTCGAAGCTGACGGATTACCGGCTGCACCTGGCGGCATCCGACATGTATCTGCGCCGGCACGGGCCGGTGAACCGGCTGGCCGACCTGAAGGGCCATCGGATGATCGGCTATATCCCCGACATGATCTTCGACGCCGAACTGGACTACCTAGGCGAGTTGGGCATCGAGCGGGTGGCGCTGGCCAGCAACTCGGTCAGCGTTCAGTTCAACTGGATCCGGCAGGGCGGGGGTCTGGGTGTGGTGCATGATTTTGCGCTGCCCTCGGCCAGTGGAATCCGCAAGGTCTTGACCCGCGAGGTAAGCCTGACGCGCAGTTTCTACCTGATCCGGCACGAGGATGACCGGCGCGTCGAGCGGCTCAACCGCTTTGCCGCCTTGCTGAGTGAGGGGGTGCGGCGTGAAGTGGCGCGGCTGGAACGGCTGACTTGACAGAATGTCGCATCCCGGCGACGCTGTGGAAAAGCGGCGCGATAACGGAGGGATAGGCCATGCTGGTGCATCAGATCTTGAAGTCGAAGGGCGATCACGCGGTGATCACGGTGGAGCCCGGCACCTCGGTGGCCGACGCGGCGCAGATCCTGGCCGAGCGGCGGATCGGTGGTTTGATCGTGTCTAAGGACGGCAAGAAGGTCGAGGGCATCATCTCGGAGCGCGACATCGTGCGCAGCCTGGCGCTGCGCGGTGCGGTCTGCCTGAGCGAGACCGTGGACCAGATGATGACCCGCAACCCGGTGAGCTGCTCGAAATCGGAAACCGCCGACCAGGTGCTGGAGCGGATGACCAACGGACGGTTCCGCCACATGCCCGTGGTCGAGGGCGACGAGTTGGTGGGGATCGTGACCATCGGAGACGTGGTCAAGGCGCGGCTGGAAGAGCTGGCGATGGAGAAAGACGCGCTGGAAGGCATGATCATGGGGCATTGAGCCCCGCTGTCAGCCAATCTTTCTTGCATTCCGGATCATGATACTGCATTGCAGCGCAAGATTATTGCGCAACCGCAGCAGGGGAGGCTTTCATGCGCATCGGCCTTTACCCGGGCACTTTCGACCCGATCACCTATGGACACCTGGATATCATCAAGCGGGCCACGGCGCTGGTGGACAAGCTGGTGATCGGGGTGGCGATCAACCGCGACAAGGGACCGCTGTTCAGCCTTGAGGAGCGGGTCGCGATGATCGAAAACGAATGTGCCGGGCTGAGCCGCGAGACCGGGACCGAGATCGTGGCGCACCCGTTCGAAAACCTGCTGATTGATTGCGCCCATGACGTGGGCGCGCAGGTGATCGTGCGCGGCCTGCGCGCGGTGGCGGATTTCGAGTATGAATTCCAGATGGTGGGCATGAACCGGGCGCTGGATGACAGCGTGGAAACCGTGTTCCTGATGGCCGACGCGCGGCGCCAGGCGATCGCCAGCAAGCTGGTCAAGGAAATCGCCCGGCTGGGTGGAGATGTGAGCAAGTTCGTCCCGCCGGCGGTGAATGACAAGCTGTTGGCGAAGCTGGGCCGGTAGAGGCGCTGTCTGGGCGTCTCAGCGCCAGAAGGCGAGCCACTCGATCAGTTCCACCCCCTTGCGCAGCAGGAAAACCAGGCCGGACCAATCGAAGAAATACCAATCGAGGCAGAGCAGGGCGACGATGATAAGGCCGAGCCAGATGGCGATCTGATTGGTCATACTTTGCCCTGAGAAACGAAAACCGGCCCCGCGGGTATGCCCCACGCGGCCGGTTGGATCAAGCCGCGCGGTCTGATCAGAGACGGCCCATGGCGACGGCGACGTCGGCCATGCGGCAGGAAAAGCCCCATTCGTTGTCATACCAGGCCAGCACGCGCACCAGGCGCTTGCCGATCACCTTGGTCTGTGCGGGTGCGAAAATCGAGCTTTCCTCGGAATGGTTGAAATCGATCGAGACCAGCGGTTCTGGCGCGTAGCCCAGCACGCCCTTCATCGGGCCATTGGCAGCTTCTTCCATGATCGCGTTGATGTCGGCCTCGGTCACGTCCTTGTCGGCGGTGAAGGTCAGGTCGACAGCAGAGACATTCGGCGTGGGCACACGGATGGCCGAGCCGTCGAGCTTGCCGGCGAGTTCGGGCAGCACCTCGCCCAGGGCCTTGGCGGCGCCGGTCGAGGTGGGGATCATCGACATCGCCGCGGCACGGGCGCGGTAAAGATCCTTGTGCCGGCGGTCGAGCGTGGGCTGGTCGCCGGTGTAGGCGTGGATCGTAGTCATGATGCCCTGTTTGATGCCAACCGCATCGTTCAACACCTTGGCCACCGGCGCGAGGCAGTTGGTGGTGCAGGAGCCGTTCGAGATCATCTTGTCGGCCGCAGTCAGCTGATCGTCGTTGACGCCGAAGACGATGGTCTTATCGACGTTCTTGCCCGGCGCCGAGAGCAGCACCTTTTTCGCGCCGTTGCGGATATGCACGTCGGCCTTGGTGCCGTCGTTGAACTTGCCGGTGCATTCCATCACCACGTCGCAGCCGGACCAGTCGAGTTCATCCAGATCGTAGGTGGAAAACATCTGCATGTCGCCGCGACCGAGATTCATGGTGCCGTCGCCGATGGTGACCGGGCCGGGGAAGCGGCCATGCACGCTGTCATACTTGATCAGGTGCGCGGCGGTCTCGAGCGGGCCGGTGGCGTTGACCTTAATCACCTCGATGTCGTCGCGGCCGGAGGCGGCGATATGGCTGAGCGTGCACCGGCCGATGCGGCCGAACCCGTTGATCCCGACTTTGATGGTCATGGTCTTGGCTCCTTTGGACTGCGTTGGATTTGGCGTTTCCTTATGCGGGTTGGCCCCGGGCGGAAAGAGGCGAAGGCGTGGATTTTTCTTTTGTTAGCGATAACTTGTGTGAGGTTGCGCTAACATCGGCTGTTGGTGGGAGCGCTGCCCCCACACCCCCGAGGTATTTCCGGTCAGATGAAGCGGGGGATCGGGCTTGACCGGTTGCACCGGGCGGGATTAGCGTTTGCCTGCTCAAGTGGGCCCGCAGTGAGCCAAGGCGCCGTGCGCCGCCGCCAACAGGCGGCCGGACACGCCGCCGGGCAACGTTCGGACGTTGCGGGCGTTTTTCGAAAGCCCGGTGGAGTTCCGGGTTTTCGAAAATCGCTTTAAACGGTGTGTGCCATTCTCTGATTTTCGCAATGGAGGATGTCATGGACGAGCGAAAACCCAAACGACGTGGGCGCAAGGCCGAGCGGGCCGCCCCGGTAAAGGCGAACGCGTTCCGCCAGTCGGAGCATGCGGGGCGCATCGGCGCGCGTTACCTGATCGGGGGGCAGGTGTCCGATCTGCGCAACCGGGTGCTGGCATTGCTGGAAGACTATGGCGTGGTGGTGATCCACCCGCAGGCGGCCGAGGCGCTGCGCCGGGCCGGGGCCAGGCCCGGAAACGCGGCCGACCGGTTGCGCCTGCCGAAGGAGCTGGTGGAGGAGGCGCTGCGGGAAACGCCGAAGCAAGCCCGGCTTTGCGGCAAGGGGCCGGCGCGCGATATCGCGCTGCCACGCGCCGACGGCGCGTTCATCATGCGGACGGGGACGGGGGCGCATGGATATGTCGATCCGCGCGACGCGTCCTATCGCAACACCGATCTGCGGGCCGCGCGCGAGATCGCCGCGGTGGCCGAGGGCCTGGACCAGGTGGGGTTCGTGGCGCATCCGTTCGTGCACGGGGTGCCGGAGGTCTGTGCCGATATCCATTCCTTGGCCGAGATGGTTCAGCGCACGACCAAGCACAACTGGATCCAGCCCTATGGCAAGGAAAATGTCGAATACCTGATGCGGATCGCGGCGATTGCAGCGGGGGGCGAGGATGTGCTGCGCGCAAGGCCGCTGGCCAGCTGCATCACCTGTTCGTTTTCGCCGCTCGAATTCAAGTACATGGACACCGAGTGCATCATCCAGGCCGGACGGTATGGCATACCGCTGCATGCCTGTTCACTGCCCTCGGCCGGGGGGACGGCGCCGCTGACCAGTGCGGGCATGGTGCTGATGGCGGCGGCGGAGATCGTGTCGATGGTGGTGCTGGGCCATGTCCTGGCCCCGGGCACGCCGGTTATCGCGACGCCGCTGATGTTTACGCTGGACATGGCGACGGGATCGGCGCTGCAATCCTGCCCGGAAAGCGTGCAGATGGCGGGGATGGCGATCCAGCTGATGAAAGAAGGCTTTGGCCTGCTGGCGCATACTTACGGCATGGGCTCGGACACGCCGGATGCCGATCACCAGTCGATGGCCGAGCGCGCGATGCTGGGGCAGGCGGTTGCGCTGGCCGGGGCGGATATCATGGGCGGCGTCGGTCAGCTCGAGACGGCGACGGTATTTTCGCCGGTGCAGGCGGTGCTGGATGACGAATTGGGCGGGATGATCCGCAAGTCACTGGAACCGCCGGAAATTACCGAGGCCGCGATGAACTGGGACGAGGTGATGGGGATCCGCGTGGGCGGGCATTTCCTGGACAGTCGTCACACGCTGGCGCGTTGCCGCGAGCAGCACGTGCCGGGCGTCTTCCTGCGGCAGGGGCGTGACGATTACGAGGCGAGCGGCCGGCGCACGGCGTTTGAGACGGCGCGCGAGAGGGCGCTTGCGCTGATCGAGGCGGCGCCGGAAGAAGGATACCTGAGCGCGGACCAGAGCCGCGAGATCGCGGATGTGGTTCAGGCGGGCGAGCGCGCGGTGCTGGAGGCAACAAGCGGCAAGATCGACGTGATTTGAACGAAAGAGCCGGGCTGAAGCCCGGCCTACTCAAACCGGATATGCTGCGCTATGTTGCGCGAACGAAGAACAATCGGGGGCTGGTATGAGCGGTTTGTTGGCATTGCTGGATGACGTCGGTGCGATTGCCAAGGTGGCGGCGGCGTCGGTCGATGATGTGGCCGGGCAGGCGGCCAAGGCCGGGGCAAAGGCGGCGGGCGCAGTGATTGACGATGCGGCGGTGACGCCGTCCTACATGCAGGGCTTTGATGCGAGTCGCGAACTGCCGATCGTGTGGCGGATCTCGATGGGCTCGATCCGCAACAAGCTTTTGATTTTGCTGCCTTTAGGGCTGTTGCTGTCGAATTTTGCGCCGTGGCTCATCCCGCCGCTGCTGATGCTAGGGGGGGCGTATCTGTGTTTCGAAGGGGCGGAGAAGGTCTGGCACAAGCTGTTTCCGCATGAGGAGCATTGGGACGCGGCGGAGCATGACGTGGGGGATCCGGCGCATCTGGAGCAGGAGAAAGTGGCGGGGGCGATCAAGACCGATTTCATCCTGTCCGCCGAGATCATGACCATCGCGCTTTCGGCGATTCCGGAAAGCGGCTTCTGGATGGAGGCGGCGACGCTGGCGCTGGTCGCCGTGGGCATCACCGTCGCGGTTTATGGCAGCGTGGCGCTGATCGTGAAAGCCGACGACGTGGGCCTCTTCATGAGTCAGCGTGGACGGCTGGGCGTGACCCGTGCCCTGGGCGGGATGATCGTGCGGGGTATGCCGAAATTCCTCAATCTTTTGATGGTGGTAGGCACTGCTGCGATGCTGTGGGTCGGAGGCTCGATCATCCTGCATGCGCTGCATGAAATGGGCGTGCACGGGCCTTATGAGTTCGTCAAGCACACGGTCGAGGCCGTGCTGGCGGGCGTCACCGGGCCTTACCTGGGCGCGCTGAAATGGACGTTGACGGCCGTGATGGACCTCGTGATCGGGTTGGCGATCGGGGTGCTGCTGATCCCGCTGGCGACGCGGGTGATGGGGCCGGTCTGGCAGGCGGTGTTCAAGGGCAAGGCGTAAGCCGCGCGCACCGTGCGGTGGGGTTAACGCCGCTGCGACGCGGCGAAACGCGGGGGGTGATCCCCGGCTGACATCCGGCTGACATGCGTGCACCGCCGCAGCGCGGCAATTGTTAAGGGAAATTTGATGAACCCGGCGAACGGTGGCCCTTCACCGGCGAGGGCCGCCGTCATCCGCGCGTCGCGGCGATGATCGCGCGCAGCGCATCCGCGTGGGCCATGCCCACCCGCAGGCCGAGATCCCGGGCGGTCCTGTTCGCCGCCGAGACGATGCCATTGGCCAAGGCGGAGGCGGCATTGCCGATTTCGCAGCTCATGCAGTCGAGCGTCGCGGCAGCGATGCCGCGCGCGTCGAGCGCGGGCAGGCGGGTGAGGCCGATATCGTTCTTGCCGCGCCCGGCATCTGAAAAGCTGACATAGAGGGCCTGGGCCTTGCAGGCGCGCGCGGGGTTGCCGCCGATCAGCCCGCCATGCGAGCCGGTGACAATGATCCGCCCGGCATCATCCGGCGTGATCAGCGAGGCCGAGTCGACGCAGAGAACCGGCGTGCCGTCGATGTCTTCGTCCCATCGCGCCTCGGGCACTTCGGCAAGCCTGTCGCGCGGGGTAGGGGCATGTGCCAGCAGGTCCAGCGCGGCGCGGGCCGTTTGCCCGGGCGTGATCCCGAGATCGGCGGCGACGGGATTGGCATAGGAGATGATGCCATGGGCGGCAGCATCGCTGGCCGATCCGATTTCGGCGCTCATGCAATCGACCGCGCAGGCGGCCATGCCGACATCGGCCAGCGCCCGGACCCCGGCGATGCCGGCATCGTTCAGACCGCGGCCGGCATCGTTGAGGATGACGGCCCGCAGCCCCGCGCGCGAGGCCACCGCCGCCGCGTAGAGGCCGCCATGCGATCCGGAAACCGCGATGCAGCCGGCCGCATCCGGTTTCGCATCGGTGATCGAGTCGAAAAGGCGAACATCATCCTGCATGGCTCAAGCGATAATTCGTTTGACTCTGCACCGCAATTGATTCCAACAATCAAAACAATTGTTCCGATAAATGGAACTGCCTGGGGAGGAGACGGGACGTGAACGCGGAAACGCCAGTCGGATCGATTGCGCGCGCGCAAAGCGTTCTGGCCGCTCTGGCACGGATGCCGCTGGGCGCGAGTTTCACCGAGATTATGGCCCGCACGGAGTTCACCAAGACGACAACGCATCGCGTGCTGAGCTCGCTGATGGACGTGAACTATGTCTACCAGGACCCCGATAGCCGCAAATATCACCTGGGCCACGCGCTGGCCGCGCTGGCGCGGGTCGCCAACCGCTCGGACCTGGCGGCGCTGGCGCGGCGCAGCATGCGGCGGCTGGCCGAGGCGTCGGAAGACACGATCTTTCTGTCGGCGCCCGAGGGCGCGGTTTCGATCTGCGTCTGCCGCGAACTGGGCGCGTTTCCGATCCGGACGCTGACGCTGGATGCGGGCGACCGGGTGCCGCTGGGCGTCGGGGCGACGGGACAGGCGCTTTATGCGGCGACACCAAAGCGCAAGCGGATGGCGGCGGCGCGCGCCAACGTGGCCTGGATGGCCGAGTACAACTACACCCCGGAGACGGCCGAGGAACTGGCCGGGGATTTCGACCGGCTCGGCTATGCGCTCAACCCGTCGATCGTGGTGCCGGGGATGAGCGCGATGGCGCTGCCGATCCTGACCGCGTCAGGCCGGCTGGTGGCGGCGATCGGGATCGGGGCGATCAATGACCGGATGAGCCCGGAGCGGATCGAGGGCGAATTGCTGCCGCTCCTGCAGAGCGAGGTGGCGATTTTGTCGGACAAATTCAGCGAACTTGAGCAGGAGAATCTGCTGTGACCCTGTCGAATTTCGACCAAGAAAAGGGCCTGGCCCGGCTGCACCTGATGGAGCGTATCCGGGCCTTTGAGGAGGCCGCACGGCGCGCGGCGGTGGACGAGGGGCTGGTGCTGGGCGCCATTCACCTGTCGATCGGGCAGGAGGCGGTGGCGGCGGCGGTGATCGAGCCGCTGCGGCGCGACGACTACATTCTGTCGACCCATCGCGGCCATGGTCACACGCTGGCCAAGGGCGCCGACGCGACGGCGATGATGAAAGAGCTGCTGGGGCGCGAGGGCGGCTGTTGTGGCGGCAAGGGCGGATCGATGCATATCGCCGATTTCGGGGTGCGGATGCTGGGCGCCAATGGCGTGGTGGGGGCCAATATCACCATCGCGGCGGGCGCGGCGCATGGCATCAAGCTGTTGGGGGGCGACCAGATCGTCGTGTGTTTCTTTGGCGATGGCGCAGCCAATCGCGGGCCGTTCCTGGAGGGCGTGAACTGGGCCGGTGTGTTTGACCTGCCAATCCTGTTCGTCTGCGAAGACAACCAGTATTCGGCCTCGACGCTGACATCCGACATGACTTCGGGTGATGTGGCCGAGCGCGCCCGGGCGCTGGGCCTGCGCACGACGCAGGCCGACGGCAATGACGTGACCGGGCTGGCGGCGACGGCGGCCGAGATCACCGCACGCATCCGCGAGACCGGCAAGCCCGAGTTCCTGCATGCCAAGACCTATCGCTTGTCGGGACACACCTATTTCGATCCGGCCACCTATCGCCCGGAGGGCGAGGCCGACCACATGCGCGAGACGGCCTGCCCGATCATGCGGCTGCGCACCGATCTGACACGCGCGGGCGTGACCGAAGGCGAGATGGATGCGCTGCGCCAGGCGGCCGCCGAGGAGATGGCGGCGGCGCTGGATGCGGCGCGGGCCGCGCCCTGGCCCGCGGATGACAGCGTGTTTGCCGATGTGCAGGATATCGGCTCGCCCGTCGAGGAGGCGTTCTGATGGCCGTGATGAGCTATGCCGATGCCGCGAAACTGGCCATTGCCGAGGCGATGCGCGCGGATCCGACCGTGTGGTGCGTGGGCGAAGACCTGGGCCGGGGCGGGGTGTTCAAGCAATATACCGGGCTGGTCGAGGAGTTCGGCCCCGACCGGATTTCGGACGCGCCGATTTCCGAGGCCGCGATCATGGGCGCGGCCTTTGGCGCGGCGATGGCGGGGACCCGGCCGATCGTCGAGATGCGGTTCGCCGATTTCGCGCTGTGCGCCACCGATGAGCTGGTGAACCAGATCGCCAAGGCGCGGTTCATGTTCGGCGGGCAGAGCCGCGCGCCGATGGTGATCCGCAAGCCGATGGGCATGTGGCGGTCTTCGGCGGCGCAGCACTCGCAATCGCTTGAATCGTGGTATGTGCATATCCCGGGGCTGGTCGTCTGCTGCCCGGCCACGCCGCAGGACAATTACACGATGATGAAAGCGGCCATCGCCTGCGACGATCCGGTGGTTTACCTGGAGCACAAGGATATCTGGCTGACGGAGGGCGAGGTGGATACCGCCCGCACCGGCGCGTTCGGCAAGGCCAATATCCGGCGGGAGGGTGAGGATGTGACGCTGGTGTCGTGGTCGAACACGGCGAACCTGTGCGTCGCGGCGGCCGAGGCGCTGGCGCAGGAGGGGATCGGGGCGGAGGTGATCGACCTGGTGAGTCTGTGGCCCTGGGACAAGGCGGCGGTGCTAGAGAGCGTGCGCAGGACCGGGCGGCTTGTCGTGGCGCATGAATCGGTGGCGGTGGCGGGATTCGGTGCCGAGGTGGTGGCCACGGTGGCGCAGAACGTGATGCTGAAGGCGCCGCCCGTGCGGCTGGGCAGCCCGCGCGGACTGATCGCGTATGCGCCCAATCTTGAAGACCAGATGCGGGTGACGGCGGAGATGATCGCCGCCGCCGCGAAAAAGACAATGGAGACCGAACCGGCATGACCCAATCCAACGAAATGACAGGTGGCGAGGCGCTGGTGCGGATGCTGCTGGCCCATGGCGCCGGGCCGATGTTCGGCATGGGGGGCTTTCAGCTTTTGCCGTTCTACGATGCGGCAAGGCGGTTGGGCCTGCGGCACAATCTGATCAACGATGAGCGCTGCGCGGTGTTCGCGGCGGATGCCTATGCCAAGGTGTCGGGCCGGGTTGGCCTGGTCGATGCGACGCTGGGGCCGGGGGCGACGAACCTGGTGACCGGCCTGGTCGAGGCGCTGAACGCGGGCAGCCCCATTGTGGCGATCGTCGGCGATGCGCAGCGCGACCATGCCGGCAAGAACATGACCCAGGAGACCGACCAGGTCTCGATCCTGCGGCCGGCCTGCAAGGAGCTTCTGAGGGTCGAGGCGATCCACCGCATCCCCGAGATCATGCGCCGCGCCTTTGCCGTGGCCACAAGCGGCCGGCCCGGCCCGGTGATCGTCGATGTGCCCGAGGACATCGCGCACGGGCTGTGGGGGTTCGAGGAGGGCGATTTCGACGTCGATCCGGCGCATGAGGCGGCGCCGGCGCTGCGCTGCCGGCCCGACGCGGCATCGCTGGCCCGCGCCGCCGACATGATCGCGGCGGCGGACCGCCCGATCCTGCTGTGTGGCGGCGGCATCCATATCAGCCAGGCCACCGAGGCCGTGACCCGCTTTGCCGAGGAAAACGGCATTCCCGTCGCCCACACAATGAGCGGCAAGGGCGCGATTGCCTGCACCTCGCCGCTGTCGGCGGGGCTGTTCGGGCGCTATGACCGGATCGCCAACGACCTGATCGCGGCCAGCGACTGCATCATCGTGGCGGGTTGCAAGCTGGGCGAGATCGCGACCAAGCGGTTCACCATTCCGCAGAAAGGCCAGACCGTTATCCACCTGGACAGCGTGGCCGAGGAAATGGGCCGGACCTATGAACCCACCGTGAAACTGTGGGGCGATGCGCGCGAGGGGCTGAACGATCTGACCGCGACGCTGGCCGACAGGGCAGGGGCGCAGCGCGCGCGCCGGGCCGATTACCTGGCCGAGATCCCGGTGAAGATGCAGACATGGCACGACGAGGTCGCCGCCGAGCGGCTGTATTCAGACGAAACCCCGGTCAACATGGCGCGGCTGATTACCGAGCTGAACAACCACCTGCCCGAGGACGGACACCTGATCGCCGATGGCGGGTTCGCCGCGCATTGGGGCGGTTTGCTGTTCAATTCCAAAAGGGCGCGGCGGACCTTCGTGCCGGATCGCGGTTTTGCCTCGATCGGCTATGGCCTGCCGGGCGCGATGGGGGCGCAATTGGCCAACCCCGACGCAGTTGTCGTGGGGCTGACCGGCGATGGCGGTTTCAATATGGTGCTGGGCGAGCTGGAAACCGCGCGGCGGATGAAGCTGGGCCTGACGGTGATCGTGGTGAACAATGCCGCGAGCGGATACGTCAAGGCGCTGCAGCACCTGATGTATGGCGAAGGCAATTACCAGAGTTCCGACCTGGCCGACACGAATTATGCCAAACTGGCGGAGGCGATGGGCTGTCACGGCATCCGGGTGGAGGAGCCCGGCGACCTGGCGGCGGCCCTGAAGGCGGCCTTTGCCGAGAAAGACCGGCCAAGCGTCATCGACGTGATGGTCACACGCGACCCGGCGAAAATGCTGCCGGCTGTCGATAACAGGACCGTTCAGGTCAAGAAAGGCGACCGCGTGGCCTGATACGCGCGGGCAAACCATTGGGAGGAGTTACCAGATGAAGACCAAATTCGTACTTACCGCCTGCGCCGCGGCGCTGATGGCCAGCACGGCCAGCGCCAAGGATATCGAGATGCAGGCGATTTTCCCGCAAACCCTGCCGCTGCTGGGCAAGCCCGCGTGGGATATCTCGGCCAAGGTCGAACAACTGACCGCGGGGGGCGTGAAACTGGACGTCAAGAACCCCGGCGAGATCGTCGCCACCGGCGAGGTCTGGGATGCGGTTTCGACCGGCGCGGTCGAAAGCTCGTGGTACTCCATCGGCTTTGCCGAAGGGGTGATCCCCTCGGCGCCGCTGTTCACCACCTTTCCCTTTGGCCCGGACGTGAAGGAATATGCCGCCTGGTGGTATTATGGCGGCGGTCACGAGCTGTGGTCGGAGATCACCGAGGAAAAATACAACATCAAGACCATCCATTGCGGCACACTGGTGCCCGAGGCCTCGGGCTGGTTCCGCGAGGAGATCAAATCGCCCGAGGACCTGAAGGGCAAGAAGATGCGTTTCTTTGGCCTCGGGGCGAGCGTGATGGGCAAGCTGGGTGTGGAAGCGCAGTCGATGGGGCTGGCCGATACGATGTCGGCGCTCAATACCGGGGCGATCGACAGTGCCGAGCTGGGCTTTCCCTTCCTCGACAACATGGTGGGCATGTATGAGCACGCCGATCACTATTACCTGCCGGGCTGGCACCAGCAGACCAGCTTCCTGAGCGTGATCTTCAACCTGGATACCTGGAACGACCTGAGCGACCAGGAACGCGCGATCATCGAGACCGCCTGTGAGGCGCAGGTGCTACGCACCATGGCCGAGGGCGAGGCGGTGCAGCTGGAAGCGCTGCGCGAGCTGCAGGAAGAGCATGGCGTGAACGTGCACCAGTGGTCGGACGAAATGCTGGGTGCCTTTGAAAGCGCCTGGACCGAGGTGGTGGCCGAAAAGGCGGCCGCGGACGCCGATTTCAAACGCGCCTGGGACAGCATCACCGCGTTCCGCGACAGCTATGCCCAGTGGAAGGAAATCGGCTATCTGAAGTGAGCCGAAGCTGACCGGGCCCGGCGGCGTGATCCGCCGGGCCCGTCACCCAAGGCGCGGGGCAGACGGGACGCAATATGCAAAAAGTGCTGAAACTGGCAGACCTGCTGACCCGGATCTGCGACTGGGCGGCGCGGATCGCCGCGGTGGTGATGGTGCTCCTGGTCTTTGTCATCATCTACGATGTGATCGGACGCAAGTTTTTCGCGACCGGGTCCTTCGTGTTGCAGGAACTGGAATGGCACCTGCATGGCGTCGTGGCGGTGTTCGCTTTTGGCTATGCCTATACCCGCAACGCGCATGTGCGCATCGATGTGCTGGCCGACCGGATGAGCGACCGGTTCCGCCTGTGGCTGGAATTTGCCGTGATCCTTCTGCTGGTGATCCCGTTCTTCGGCTTCATCGCCTGGTATGGATATGAATTTGCCGAACGCGCCTTCGTGCGCGGCGAGGGCGCCAATGGCGGGCGGGGCCTGCCGCAGCGCTGGATCATCAAGTCGGCGGTGCCGGTGTCGGCGCTGATTACCATCGCCGGGTGCCTGGCCGTGGCGCTGAGAATCTATGCGCGGCTGAAGCGGCCCGATCTGATAAGTGACCCCTTCATCGAGAGGGGCCTATGGAAACGCTGATCGAATTCCTGCCCGCGATCATGTTCCTGAGCCTGATTGCCGGGCTCTTCACCGCCTTGCCGGTGCCGGTGGTGCTGTCGGCGATCACGCTGATCTTCGCGGGCATCGCGCTTTGGCTGGGGGAAATGCGCCTGGTGCATTTCTCGCTTATCCCGACGCGGATCTATGGCGGGGTGATCGACAACGCGGTGCTGGTGGCGGCACCGATGTTCATCTTCATGGGCGTGGTCATGGAGAAGACCCGCATTGCCGAGGACCTGCTGCTGACGCTGCAGAAGCTCTTGGCGCGGGTGCCGGGGGGGCTGGCGCTGGCGGTGGTGCTGATGGGCACGATCCTGGCGGCGGCCACGGGGATTATCGGCGCCTCGGTGGTGATGCTGACGGTGATGGCGCTGCCGACGATGATGCGCGCGGGCTATGCCGCGCCGATCGCGACGGGCACGGTGGCCAGCGCGGGGACGCTGGGCATTCTCATCCCGCCGTCGGTGATGCTGGTGTTCATGTCCGATCTGCTGTCGCTGAACCTGGCCAAGGTTTTCGTCGCAGCCTTTCTGCCGGGGCTGTTCCTGGCCGGGGTCTACCTAGTCTACCTGATCGCCCGGTCGGTGCTGCGCCCCGAGGAGACGCCCACCGCCGCGGCGCTGGCGCCGGAGGACAGGCAGGGGCTGTGGCGCGAGGCGATCGTGTCGGTGTCGTTCCCGCTCATCCTGATCATCGCGGTTCTGGGCTCGATCATCGGCGGCGTGGCGAGCCCGACCGAGGCGTCGGGGGTGGGGGCCTTTGCGGCGCTCGTGCTGGGCGCGCTGCGCGGGCGGATCAACCTCGATGTGCTGGGCGAGGCGACCGACTCGTCCCTGCGCACGATCGCGCTGTTGTTCTTCATCTTCGCCGCCGCCACGGCGTTCTCCTACGTCTTTCGCAAGATCGGTGGCGACGATTTCATCATCGAGCTGGCGCGGAGCCTGAACCTGGGCGACTGGGCGCTTCTTTTCACCATGATGCTGATGGTTTTCATCATGGGGTTCTTCTTTGACTGGATAGAGATCACGCTGATCCTGCTGCCGATTTTCGCGCCCATCGTGGGGCTTATGGACCTGGGCGATCACATCGCCAAGGCGGACCTGGTCTACTGGTTCACGATCCTGGTGGCGGTGAACCTGCAGACCTCCTTCCTGACGCCGCCCTTCGGGTTTGCGCTGTTCTACATGAAGGGCGCGGCGGGCGACCTGGTGTCGATGCGCGACATCTATCGCGGCATCGTGCCCTTCGTGCTGTTGCAAGTGGCGGTGCTGTTCATCCTGATCTGGCAGCCCGAAATCGCGATGTGGCTGCCCAACAAGGTGCTGAACCATTGAGCCGGCTGGCGGGAAAACGCGCCGCCATCATCGGCGCCGGATCGGTGGGCGAGGGCTGGGGCAACGGCAAGGCGACGGCGGTGCTTTTCGCGCGGGAGGGTGCGAAGGTGCTCTGCGTCGACCGCAGCCAAGAGGCCGCGGAGGCCACCGCCGAGCTGATCCGCGGCGAGGGCGGCACCGCAGAGACCCTGATGGCCGACGTGACAGACGCGCAGGCCGGTCCGCAGGTGATGGAACGCATGACGGCGTTGTGGGGCGGGATCGACATCCTGGATTACAATGTCGGGATCAGCCAGGCGGGCGGCATCCTTGAGACCGATGACGCGGCCTGGGCGAGGGTGTTCGATATCAACCTGACCGGCGCGATGCGGGTGACCCGCGCGGTTCTGCCGGCGATGCGCGCACAGAACGCGGGCTCGATCGTGTTCGTGTCGTCCTTGGCGGCGGTTTATTCGGCGCCCTATTCCTATGTGTCCTACGAGGTGTCGAAAATGGCGCTGGTGCGGCTGGCCAAATCGGTAGCGCGTGAAAACGCGCCCTTCCAGGTGCGTGCGAACGTGCTGTTGCCGGGGGTGATCGACACGCCGCATGTGGCCGCCTTCGTTGACAGCGAAACCGACGCCGAGACCCTGGCCGCGCGCCGCGCCGCGATGGTGCCGATGGGGCGGCAGGGCACCGCCTGGGACGTGGCGCGGGCGGCGCTTTTCTTTGCCTCGGACGAGTCGGCCTATGTCACCGGTATCGAAATGCGGGTGGACGGAGGCCTGACGGCCTAGGCGTGCGCGCGGTGGGACAAAGCGCCTGCCGGGCATACAAAGGCAAAGCCCGGTCGAAAGCCACGAGTTACCGGGATGTCTGCTTTGCGGGACAATGCTGCCCGATGCTTCGGGTGTCGGTGTTGAGCTTGTTGAGTGTGTCGCCATTTCCTCTCCGCGGCAGTGAGCATATGCGCCATTCGCTGCGGTGGTTTTCCAATCATAACAGGCGCTTGGCCGTTCCAGACGACACTGCTTCAAGCGAAATCGTACCGCAGCCCTGACCGATTGGCGCGGAGTTTACGCGGTGCAAGGGAGCGCATCACTTTCCTTGCGATCGCGAGTTCGAAGTCAGCTGACACGAACCTTTGAAACTCAATCTGAAAGCCAACACGGGTTTCGCGTGATCGAAAGACCGGGGTGATGTTGTAATGATATATCAATGAACAGATGCCGGCGAAAACAGTGCCTCCTGTGCCTTTTTGCACAGAAAAATGACATGGATCAAAGTCAAAATGTCGCAGACGAGTATACTTTTAATGTGGAGGAAAGGCGCAAAAAGGGAGGAACTTCGATGAAATGGTTTGCAAACTTCAGTTTACCCGTCTCGGCGGTCGCCGTTTTCGGCATTCTGGCGGGTGGGTCTGTCGCGCAGGATATCGATGAAGGATCGGTCGCGCGGGGCGGAAAGCTCTATGACAAATGGTACAAGGTCATCAAGGCGGACGTGCCTGAGGCATCGCATCCGCTATACCCGGCCAGCAACGAGAAATACGCGGATGACCCCAAGAACAACTGGCGCTGCAAGGAATGCCACGGTTGGGATGGCCGGGGCGTCGCCGGGGCATATTCCAGCGGAAAGCACGCCACCGGGATCAAGGGCATTGATGCTATGGCAGGCGGCGATCCGGCGGCAGTGGTTGCGGTTCTGACCGGCGATGCACACGGCTATGGCGACAAGATGGATGAACGCGATCTGCTGGATATCGCGAACTTCGTTGTCTACGGGCAGGTGGACTGGGCCAAGTACGTGGATGCGGACACCAAAGCACCCAAAGGCGATGCCGCAAAAGGAAAGCAGGTGTACAACACGGTTTGCGCCAATTGCCATGGGGACGACGGAAAGCAGCCCAAGGACATGCCGCCATTGGGATCGCTGATGGGCAATCCGTGGGAGGTCATGCACAAGATCCTCAACGGTCAACCCGCCGAAGCAATGCCGGCGATGCGGGCGATCGACCATCAGGTGTCGGCCGATGTCATGGCTTATCTCACCACGCTGCCGAAGGAATAGCAGGCAAGCGCAAGTCAGCGAGCCGGGGTCCCTGGCACGGGATCCCGGATTCAGTTCATGGGCGCGAGGAGAGGTGACGAGCAATGCGGTTGATCAAACGAATATTGGGGTGGTTTTTCAAGCCCAGCGTCATAATCGGCCAGGGTGTACTTCTGCTGATCGGGATGGTCATCGGGATCATCTTTTGGGGTGGATTCAACACTGCGATGGAGGCGACCAACACGATGGGCTTCTGTATCTCTTGTCACGAGATGCGCGATACGGTCTACGAAGAATACAAGACGACCGTGCATTACCAGAATGCCTCTGGCGTACGCGCGATCTGTTCTGATTGCCACGTGCCGCATGACTGGGGGCCAAAGGTGGTCCGCAAGATCCGTGCGACCAACGAGCTTTGGCACAAGGTAAGGGGCACAATCAGCACGCCGGAGAAATTCGAAGCGAAGCGCCTGGAACTGGCCACCCATGTCTGGGACACAATGAAGGCCAATGATTCACGCGAATGCCGGAATTGTCACAGTTGGGAAGCAATGGACTTCGAGCATCAGAGCCGACGTGCCCGTGAAAAGATGGAACCGGTGGCTTTGGGTACGGATTTGTCGGAAGGCGAGACCTGTATCGATTGCCATAAGGGCATTGCTCACAAAATGCCGAAGATGGAACGGGACGACTGACGTCTGAAGGGCTCTCGATCAAGAGAGACAGCGCCGGTAATTGATGCTGGATCAATACTTTCGAATGACTGCGTTAGGGTCATGTCAGAGGAAATTCGGTTGAGGTGGAAAGGGGGTGTTCGTGAGTTTCCCTACCGCGATGACGAAAATCCAGCACGCGGGATAGCCGGTCTGGGCTGAGTTCAGCACACCCCCGCCCCCGAAAAACGTCCGCAATGGGCTCCGTGCTGCCGTTCGCCGCAAGCCTCATGAAGCAATGCCGGGCTGAGCGAACCCCACATTCAGACTTGGAGCCCGCGCGAATGGGGCGCGGTGGACAATGGCGGTATCGCCGGCCTGCGAGCCGGCGATACCGTGTTTTGTCACAAGGTTTGTTCCGGGCTATCGGCCCGCCTGCTCAGAGCAGGGATTTCACCTTGTCGGCGACGGCTTGGGGCGTGATGCCGAACTTCTCGAACAACACATCGGCCGGGGCGGAGGCGCCGAAGCCATCCATGCCGACGAATCCCGATTTTGCTTCGCGGCCGCGTTCGCCGCAGAGCCAGCGATCCCAGCCGGTGCGCACCGCGGCCTCGACCGCGACGCGGACGGGACCGGCGGGCAGGACGCGGCGGCGGTATTTTTCGTCCTGCGTCTCGAAGAGCTCCCAGCAGGGCATCGAGACGACGCGGGTGCCGATGCCTTCGGCCTGCAGGAGATCGCGCGCGGCGAGTGCGACGGACACTTCGGAGCCGGTGGCCAGGAGGATCGCCTGGCGCTTGCCCTCGGCCTCGGCCAGGACATAGGCGCCCTGGGCCGTCAGGTTCTTCTGCTTGTGCTCAGTCCGGACGGTGGGCAGGCCCTGGCGGGTGAGCGACAGGACCGAAGGCGTGGTTTTCGAGCTGAGCGCGATCTCCCAGGCCTCGGCGGTTTCCACGGTGTCGGCGGGGCGGAAGACGTAAGTGTTGGGCGTGGCCCGGCAGATGGCGAGATGTTCGACCGGCTGGTGGGTGGGCCCGTCTTCGCCGACGCCGATCGAATCGTGCGTCATCACGAAGGTGGTGGGGATGCCCATGAGCGCGGCCAGCCGCATCGACGGGCGGGCGTAATCGGTGAAGACGAAGAAGGTGCCGCCATAGGGGCGCACGCCGCCATGCAGCGCCATACCGTTCATCGCCGCCGCCATCGCGTGTTCGCGGATGCCGTAATAGATGTAGCGGCCCTTGCGGTTCTTTACGTCGAAAACGCCGAGATCACCGGTGAGCGTGTTGTTCGAGCCGGTCAGGTCGGCCGAGCCGCCGACGGTTTCGGGCATGATCGGGTTGACCACCTCGAGCACCATTTCCGAGCTTTTGCGGGTGGCCACCTTGGGCGCCTCGTCTGAGATCTGCTTTTTCAGCGCGCGGATGCGGCCGGGCAGGGAGTTGGGCACGTCGCGGGCGTAGATGCGGGCGAACTCGGCCTGGCGGCGCTCGGAGAGCTCGGCGAGGCGCGCGGTCCACTCGGCATGGGCGGCGGCACCGCGGCGGCCAACCTCTTCCCACCATTCCTTGATCTCGGTCGGGATCTCGAACGGGCCGGTTGTCCAGCCATAGGCGGCCTTGGCATCCTGCAACTGGCCCTGGTCGGTCAGCGCGCCGTGGCCCTTGGAGGTGTCCTGTGCCGCGTGGCCGAGCGCGATATGGGTCTTGCAGGCGATCATCGAGGGTTTCGACGAGGCTTTCGCCTTTTCGATGGCGGCGTCGATCTCATCGGGGTTGTGGCCGTCGATTTCCTGCACGTGCCAGCCCGAGGCCTTGAAGCGGGCGACCTGGTTGGTGCTGTCGGACAGTTCGACCTTGCCGTCGATGGTGATGTTGTTGTTGTCCCAGAAGACGATGAGCCGGCCCAGTTGCTGGCGCCCGGCGAGGGTGATGGCCTCCTGGCTGATGCCCTCCATCAGGCAGCCATCGCCGGCGATGACATAGGTGTGGTGATCGACAACGCGCTTGCCGTAGCGGGCGCGCTGGATCGCCTCGGCCATGGCGAAGCCCACGGCATTGGCGATGCCCTGGCCCAGCGGGCCGGTGGTGGTCTCAACCCCCGGCGCGTGGCCGTATTCGGGGTGGCCCGCGGTGATCGCGCCCCATTGGCGGAAATTTCTGATCTGATCGAGCGTCATTTCCGGGTAGTCGGTGAGGTAGAGCAGCGAGTAAAGCAGCATCGAGCCGTGCCCGGCCGACAGGATGAAGCGATCGCGATCGGGCCAGTCGGGGGCGGAGGCATCGAACTTCAGATGTTTGGAAAAGAGCACGGTGGCGACGTCGGCCATGCCCATCGGCATGCCGGAATGGCCGGAATTGGCTGCGGCGACGGCATCCAGCGTGAGGGTGCGGATGGCGGCGGCACGCATCCAGTGGTCGGGGTGGGCGGCGCGGAGGGCGGCAATATCCAAGGCTCGGGTTCCTTCGGTTGGCTGTGCGAGTCGTCTACGCTCTTACCAAGGACGCGGGCGGCGGCAAATGCGCTAATTCGCGCCCGGGGCGGCGATGTGGCCCCCGAAATCGGTTTCCTGGTTTGGAAACAAGGCGAAAGGCTTTACTCTTGAAGCAATCCGGCAGGAGACGATGATTCGTCGCGCGGCGGTGCCGTGAAGATGCAGGCCGGAAAAGCGAGGATCGAGGGGGCAAGGCATGAGCCAGGATATCGTGGAACTGGAACGCCGCATCACCGCGGCGCTGGACCGGATCGGACGTGGACTGAGCGGGTTGGCACCCGAGGTCGAGGCCGATGAAAGCGAAATCGAGCAACTGAAAGCGGCGCTGGAAGACGAGAAGCTGGCCAACGCCCAGCTGGAAGAGCGCATCAAGGCCCTGCACGAGAAGCAGGACGGCCGCCTGAAGGAATTGCAGGACAAGGCCGAAGCCCAGGCCGAGGCGATGAGCAAGCTGGACGAGGAATTGCAGCGGCTGCGGGCCGCGAACGAACAGTTGCGCAGCTCGAACGCGGCGCTGCGCGAGGCCAATGAAAAGGGCGTGGGCGAGCCGCACCTGATCAACAAGGCGATGCTGACCGAGCTGGAGGCCCTGCGCGCCGCGCGCGCGGCGGACACGGCCGAGGCGGGCGCGATTCTGGAGGCGCTGGCGCCGCTGCTTGAGCCCAAGGAAGGGGAGGACGCCTGATGCCCGAGGTGGAAATCATGATCGGCGGCCGCAGTTTCGAAGTGGCCTGTCAGGATGGCGAAGAGCATTACCTGCATTCGGCCGCGAAGATGCTGGATGACGAGGCCAGCGTGCTGACCGAGCAGATCGGGCGGCTGCCGGAATCGCGGATGCTGCTGATGGCGGGGCTGATGCTGGCCGACAAGACCGCCGGCGTGGAGGACAAGCTGAAGGTTCTGGAAGGGCAGATGGCCGAGCTTCAGGCCGAGCTGGACCGGCTGAAGAACGCGCCCGCGCCCGAGCCCGAGCGCGTCGAGGTGGCGGTGGTGCCCGAAACCGTGACCGAGACCATGGCCGAGCTGGCCGCGCGCGCCGAGGCGCTGGCCGCGGAGATCGAGGAAAAGGCCGGCGCGGCGGAGTAAGCCGCCCTAGGGCCGGTCGCGGTAATGCCTGAGCACGAAAAGGCGGATCGCCGAGGCGAGGCCCATGTCGGTGCCGCGCGCCTCGTCGATCTCGGCGGCGAGCGCGTTGAGCGGCTGGCCGCGTTCGGCGGCGATGTCGCGGAAGGCCTGCCAGAACTCGGCCTCGAGCGAGACGGAGGTACGGTGCCCGTGCAGGGTGAGCGAATGCTTGACCGGCCGGTTCATTCGTCGCGCTTCTTGCCGTCGAGCTCCTGCGCGGCCTTGTCGGCGCGGGCATTTTCGAGCTGCTTCTGCGCCTTCGTTCGGCCGAATTTTACCGCGTTTTCATCGGCTTGCCGCTTCTTCTTGCTGCGGTTGGCGGTCTTGCGGGCCTTGTTGAAATTGACGATCTCGGCCATCAGTCGGGCCCCAGCATGTTTTCGGGCCGCACGATGCGGTCGAAGGTTGCCTCGTCGACGAAACCCAGGCGCACCGCCTCTTCGCGCAGGGTGGTGCCGTTCTTGTGGGCGGTCTTGGCCACGGTGGTGGCGTTGTCATAGCCGATTTCCGGGGCCAGCGCCGTGACCAGCATCAGGCTTTCGCGCATCAGCCTGTCGATATGTGCTTCGTTCGCGCGGAGCCCATCCACCAGCCTGTCGCTGAAACTGGCGGCGGCATCGCCCAGAATCTGCATGGACTGCAGCACGTTATAGGCGATCATGGGCTTGTAGACGTTGAGTTCGAAATGGCCCTGGCTGCCGGCAAAGCCCACCGCGGCATCGTTGCCCATGACATGAGCGCAGACCTGGGTCAGCGCCTCGGCCTGGGTTGGGTTGACCTTGCCGGGCATGATCGAGGAGCCGGGCTCGTTTTCCGGCAGGATCAGCTCGGCCAGGCCGCAGCGGGGGCCGGAGCCCAGGAAGCGGATGTCGTTGGCGATCTTGTAGAGCGAGGCGGCCACGGTTTTGAGCGCGCCCGACATTTCCACCATCGCGTCATGGGCGGCCAGCGCCTCGAACTTGTTGGGGGCGGTGACGAAGGGCAGACCTGTGATACGGGCGATGTTTTCGGCCACTGTCCGGTCCCAGCCGCGCGGGGTATTGAGCCCGGTGCCCACCGCCGTGCCGCCCTGCGCCAGTTCATAGATGCGGGGCAGGGCGGATTTCACCCGCTCGATGCCCATGGCGACCTGGTGGACATAGCCCGAGAACTCCTGTCCCAGGGTCAGGGGTGTGGCGTCCTGGGTGTGGGTGCGGCCGATCTTGATGATGTCGGCGAATTCGCGCGCCTTGCGGTCGAGCGCGGCGTGCAGCTGGGCCAGGCCGGGCAGCAGAACATCATGCGCGGTGGTCGCGGTGGCGATATGCATCGCGGTCGGGAAGGTATCGTTCGAGGACTGGCCCATGTTGACGTGATCGTTGGGATGGACCGGCTCTTTCGAGCCCAGCGTGCCGCCCATGATCTCGATCGCGCGGTTGGCGATGACCTCGTTGGCGTTCATGTTCGACTGCGTGCCCGAGCCGGTTTGCCAGACGACCAGCGGGAAGTGATCATCGAGCGCGCCGTCAAAGACCTCGCGCGCCGCGGCCTGGATGGCGGCGGCGCGGTCGGCGTCGAGCTTGCCCAGGGCGGCGTTGGCCTGAGCGCAGGCGAGCTTGATCGCGCCGAGCGCGCGGATGATGGCGACCGGCTGACGCTCCCATCCGATGGGGAAATTCATCAGCGAACGTTGGGTCTGCGCGCCCCAGTAGCGGTCGGCGGGCACGTCGAGCGGGCCGAAACTGTCGGATTCTGTGCGGGTGTCTGTCATGTGCATGCGCCTTTGTGCTGTGGCGCCAGCATGACGGTTGCGGCGGCTGGGATCAATGCCCCGGGGCCGGGCGCGGGCCTATTTGCGGAAGCTGTCGAGGCTGACGACCTCGGCATCGTGGGGTGCGTCTTCTTCGGCTTCGATATCGGCCTCGTCGGTCGGGCCGTCATCATCGCCGTCGTCATCGTCGTCATGGATTTCGAAGCGCAGGCCGAACTCGACCGAGGGATCGACGAAGGTCTTGATCGCGTCGTAGGGGATGTAGAGCGGTTCGGGCGCGTCGCCGAAATTCAGCGTGACCGAGAATCCGTCATCGGTGACGTCGAGATTGTCGAACCAGTGCTGCATCACCACGGTCATTTCATCGGGATAGCGATCGCGCAGCCAGTCGGCCAGCTGCGCCTCGGGATGGGTGGTGTCGAAGGTGATGAAGAAATGATGCGCGCCGGGCAGCCCGTGCTCTGCGACATCGGTCAGAACCTGCTGGATCAGGCCGCGCATGGCGCGGTGCATGAGGCTTCCGTAATCGATGGAACGCGACATCAGGCTGAGCCTTTCCCCAAGGTAAGCGATGGCTCAAGCATAGGCGATTCTGGGCAAAGAAAAAGGCCCTTTTTCCCGGTGAAATTTCCATTGGAAACCGACGATTTTTTTTTGGAAGTGCAGGCTTCTGTTGCCAGGTGCCTGCGAACCCCGCCAGCCCTTGCTAGAGGACTGGACTTAGATTTTCGGCTTTTCGCACCGCATTAAGCGGCGAGAGCAACCGGAGCACGATTGTCGTTGGCAATTATGCTTTACGGACCGATAACGGTGGTACCTCACCGGGACAAAGCATTCCCCTTTACACGTTCGTCGATCCTGTTTCGGCCCCATGGTCCCTCCAACGAAAGGGGTTTTGGTGGAGCCGCCGGGTACCGCCCCCGGGTCCGATCCGCTTATTACGAGCGCGTTTATGTCCATAGTCCCCGAGGGGACAGGGTGAATATAGGGCCCACGCGGCGGCATTTAAAGGGGCAAAACGCGCGCGCGAGGGGCACGCGAACGCAGCGTCGGCGGTTGCCGGGCGCAGGGGGCCGCCTATAGTGACGCGCATGCGGGCGCAATTACGCGGCTCGCGGGGATTTTAGCGGACCATGCCACGGACATCGATTTCCCAATCCAGCCTTGCGGCGCTCTGGGCGCAGCAGCCGGCGGCGATGCGCGGCATCGTGATGATGTGCGTCTCGACGCTGGCATTCTCGGTGATGCATGCGCTGGTACGGCTGGTGTCGAAGGATCTGCCGCCGGTGCAGGTGGCGTTTTTCCGCAACCTTTTCGGCCTGGCCGTGCTGGTGCCGCTGATCCTGCGCTCGCGGTTCGAGATGCTGCGGACGGCGCGGATCGGGCTGCACGCCCTGCGCGGGGTGCTGAACATCGTGGCGATGGTGATGTTCTTTACCGCGCTGAGCCTGACGCCGCTGGCCAAGGTGACGGCGCTGAGTTTCACCGCGCCGATCTTCATGGCGGTGATGAGCGTGATGTTCCTGGGCGAAAGTTTCCGGCTTTATCGCTGGCTGGCGATTTTCGCGGGGTTCGCGGGCACGCTGATCATCCTGCGGCCGGGGTTTGTCGCGCTTGAGACCGGGCCGCTCCTGGTGATTGGTTCGGCGGCGCTGTGGGCGGTGGCGATGGTGGTGATCAAGATGCTGTCACGCACCGATTCCAGCGTGACGATCGTGGCCTATATGGGCATTTTCCTGTGCGTCTTTTCGATTGGGCCGGCATTGTGGGTGTGGCAGCCGGTGTCCTGGGCAAACCTGGGCTGGATGGCGCTGTTGGGATTGTGCGGGTCGATCGCGCAGGTGTCGCTGAGCCAGGCGCTGAAAGAGACAGACCCGACAGCGGTGCTACCGTTCGATTTCCTGAAACTGGTGTGGACCGCGCTGTTGGGCGCGTGGTTCTTTGCCGAGATCCCGGATCTTTTCACCTGGATCGGGGCGGCGGTGGTGTTTTCGGCCGGTCTGTTCATCGCCTTTCGCGAGCGCCGGGCGGGGCGCAAGGCACGCGATAGCGGGGACGTGGCGATTTAACCGCCCGCACGGACGCGGGCGCGGGTTTCCATCACGTCGCGGGCGAGGCTTTGCGTGTAGGTTTCAAGGGCGCTGAGCGCAGACTCGACAGCGGAGCCGTCATGGGCCTCGAGCGCGTCGGCGATGGCGGTGTGCAGGCGGATGATCTCGGCGCGCGACCGGGCGGTGAAGGTGATCATGTTCATCAAGGGCTGCATCGCCTCGACCGCGCCGGCGAGCTGGTAGGAAAGCACCGGGTTGCCGGCGCCATCGACCAGCGCGCGGTGAAAGGCCACGTCGCTGTCGCAGAAGCTTTCATCGGACAGGCCGGGCTGGCCCTGGCGGTGGATCTCGGCGCGCATGGTGGCGAGGTGATCGGGCGTGCGGCGCGCCGCCGAGAGCGGCGCGCAGGCGCGTTCGAGCGCGTAGCGGGCTTCGCAGGCGGTCTCGAAGCTGACCGCGTTCATGCTGAGCAGGAGGGTGGAGGTGGTGATCTGCTGGGGGTAGGCGTCCTTGTATTCCAGCCGGTTGACGAAGGCGCCGCCAGAGGCGCCGCGCTGGGTGCGGATGAGCGACTGCGCGGCCAGCCGTTTCAGCGCTTCGCGCACGGTCGAGCGGGAGACGTCGAACTGTTCGGCCAGCTCGGCCTCGGAGGGCAGGCGCTCATCGACGATGAGGACGCCGGCGACGATCGCGTCGCGGATCGCCTTGGCGATCTGGGCCGAGAGATCGGCGGGGCTGTTGGGGTCGATTTTCATATGTCTGACATTTAAGCCTTGCGCCGTTTCGTCAATTGTCTGACATTAATCAGGAAACGGCTGAGTCGCCAAGGGGAGAGCGCAGGTGTCGGCATTGGTGCAACGGATCGGAGCGATGCGCGGCGTGCATTGGCTGGCCTTGTTCGCGCTGATCCTGGCCGCCTGGGGCGCGCTCTATGCCATGGCGCTGCCCGAGGAGTTGCGCGCGGCGCAGCGGATCTATGGCGCCGAGTTCTGGAAAAGCCTGTGCACGGTGACGCCGGACGCGGCGGGGTTCGCGCGTGTCGTGCTGATGTGGGTGCTGATGTCGGCGGCGATGATGGCGCCGACGGCGCTGCCGGCCTTTGCCACCTATGACGACCTGTCGAAGCAGGCGCCCGACGCGCGGTTCCCGCGACTGGTGGGCGGTTACCTTGTGGTCTGGCTGGGTTTTTCGCTGGTCGCGGCGGGGCTGCAGATGGTGCTGTTCCAGGCCGGGATGTTGAGCCCGATCGGTGACAGCCTGTCACCGATCCTGTCTGCGGGGTTGCTTCTGGGGGCCGGTCTTTACCAGTTCAGCCCGCTGAAGGAGGCCTGCCTGTCGAAATGCCGGATGCCGCTGACCTTCTTCATGCAGCACTGGGACGAAGGGCCGTTCCGCAACGGGCTCAGGCTGGGCGCGGTCTGCCTGGGGTGCTGCTGGGCGCTGATGCTGCTGGCCTTTGTCGGTGGCGTGATGAACATTGCCTTCATGGGGCTTGCGACCCTGTTGATGGCGCTCGAGAAGCTGCCCGATATCGGGCGCTGGCTGACCAAGCCACTGGGGGCGGCGCTGATCGGCACGGGCCTGTGGCTGGCGCTGGGTGTAATCTGAAAAAGGGAGATAAAACATGGCTTTGGACGGTGAAGTTGGAACAGTGCCCTGGGCGATCAAGGGCGAATTGATCCTGAACTGCAACTGCACGGTGTTTTGTCCGTGCGTGGTGAGCCTTGGCAAGCATCCGCCAACGGAAGGGCACTGTCAGACCTGGGGCGGTGTGCGCATCGACGGCGGTCAGTATGGCGATATCGACCTGAGCGGCCTGAACATCGGCCTGATGATCGAGATCCCCGGCATGATGAGCCGCGGCAACTGGAAGGTGGCGCTTTTCATCGACGATCGGTCGACCGAGGAACAATACGATGCCCTGGTCGCGATCTTCTCGGGCGCGGCAAAAGGTACGACCGGCCTGTTCCAGGTTCTGGTTGGAGAAATCCTTGGGCATGAGCGCCAGCCGGTCACCTATGAAACCGAGGGCAAGACCCGTCACATCACCGTGGGCCGCAAGATCCAGGGCGTTGTGACCCCTGTGCAGGGCAAGGATCCTGAAAACGACCTGGTGATTACCAATACGGAATACTGGATGGGCCCCGATATCACCGTAGCCTCTGCCCAGAAGGGCAAGCTGCGCGCATACGGCCGGGTCTGGGATTTCGACGGGCGCAGCGCCGAAATCTGCCAGATCGACTGGCACGGGCCGCGGTAACGGGCGCATGATGGTCACCCCCGAACATGTTCTGAGCATGGCGCGGTACAACGCCTGGCAGAACAAGCAGATGAAGGCGGCCCTGCGGGAGCTGGGCGACGCGGCCTGCCGCGAGGATCGCGGCGCGTTCTTCGGCTCGATCCTGGGCACGGTCAATCACCTGCTGTGGGGCGACGGGCGCTGGATGGGGCGTTTCGACGGCGGTGAGGCGCAGACCCTTGCCATCGAAAAAAGCCCCGGGCTGACCCCGAACCTGTCGGAATGGGCGGTTGCGCGGTTCCACATGGACGGGCGTATCCTGCTCTGGGCCGAGAAGCTGCATGCGGTGGACCTCGCGGGTGATCTGACCTGGACGAGCGGTGCGGGTGAGGCGCCCCATCACAAGCCCATGGGGCTGTGCGTGGTGCATATGTTCAACCACCAGACACACCATCGCGGGCAGGTGCACGCGATGGTGACGGCGGCGGGCGGCAAGGGGTGGGTCACGGACCTGCCCTTCATGTCCGAGGAGGGACCATGGCTGTAATTTCGCTGTCGCGGCGGCTGCGCCGCACGCCGTTTTCCGAGGGCGTCGAGGCCGCCGGGGTCAAAGGCTACACGGTTTACAACCGCATGCTTCTGCCCACCGTCTTTCGCAGCGTGGAGGAGGATTACCGCCACCTGAAACAGGCGGTGCAGGTCTGGGACGTGGCCTGCGAGCGGCAGGTGGAGATCCGCGGGCCTGATGCCAGCCGCCTGATGCAGATGCTGACGCCGCGCGACCTGCGCCGGATGCTGCCGGGGCAGTGCTATTACGTGCCGATCGTGGACGAGACCGGCGGCATGCTGAACGATCCGGTGGCGGTGAAGCTTGCCGAGGACCGCTGGTGGATCTCGATCGCAGATTCGGACCTGCTTTTCTGGGTCAAGGCGATCGCCCATGGCTGGCGGCTGGATGTTCTGGTGGACGAGCCGGACGTGAGCCCGCTGGCAGTGCAGGGGCCGAAGGCGGATGACCTGATGGCGGCGGTCTTTGGCGACCGGGTGCGCGACATCCGCTTTTTCCGCTTCGACATGCTGGATTTCCAGGGCCGGTCGCTGGCGGTGGCGCGCTCGGGCTATTCCAAGCAGGGCGGTTTCGAGATTTATGTCGAGGGCGGCGATATCGGCATGCCGCTGTGGAACGCGCTGATGGAGGCCGGGCGCGACATGGATGTGCATGCGGGCTGTCCCAACCTGATCGAGCGGATCGAGAGCGGGCTCTTGAGCTATGGCAACGACATGACCGACGACAACACGCCGCATGAATGCGGGCTGGGCAGGTTCTGCAACACGCAGACGGCGATCGGCTGTATCGGGCGCGATGCGCTCTTGCGGGTGGCCAAGGAAGGCCCGGTGCAGCAGATCCGGCCGATCGAGATCCACGGCGCGGCGGTGCCGGGTTGTGACAGGCCCTGGCCGCTGATGGCCGGGGGCCGGCAGGTGGGGCAGGTGACGAGCGCTGCCTGGTCGCCGGATTTTGAAACCAACGTGGCGATCGGCATGGTGCGCATGACGCATTGGGACGAGGGCACCGAGCTGGACGTGGTGACGCCGGAGGGCGCACGGGCGGCGACGGTGAACGAGATGTTCTGGAACTGAGCCGGGGACGGGTGGGGGCGCCGCCCCCACACCCCCGGGATATTTTGGGCAAGATGAAGCAGGGGGCGGACCCCTTGCCGGAAAGGAAGGATGATATGTTCAACGCATTGGTTGTGGAAAAGGACGAGGAAAGCGGCAAGACGAGCGCCGGGGTGCAGCAGCTGTCGGTTGACGACCTGCCGGAAGCCGAGGTTCTGGTGGCGGTCGAGTATTCGACGGTGAATTACAAGGACGGGCTGTGCATCGGGCCGGGGGGCGGGCTGGTGCGCAAGTATCCGCATGTGCCGGGGATCGACTTTGCCGGCACGGTCGAGGCGTCGTCGGACGACCGCTACAAGCCGGGCGACAAGGTGGTGCTGACCGGCTGGCGCGTGGGCGAGGCGCATTGGGGCGGGTATTCCCAGAAGGCGCGGGTGAAGGCCGACTGGCTGGTGCCGCTGCCCGAGGGGCTGGACGCGCGCGCCGCGATGGCGGTGGGCACCGCCGGTCTGACCTCGATGCTGTCGGTGATGGCGCTGGAGGATCACGGGCTGGAGAAGGATCATGGCCCGGTGCTGGTGACCGGTGCCGCGGGGGGCGTTGGATCGGTTGCGACCGCGATCCTGGCGAACCTGGGCTACGACGTGGCGGCGGTGACCGGCCGGCCGGAGACGGAAGGCTATCTGCGGGAACTGGGCGCCACCCAGATCGTGCCGCGCGAGGAACTGACCGAGGTGACCCGCAAGCCGCTGGAAAGCGAGCTTTGGGCGGGTTGTGTCGACGCGGTGGCCGGCGCCATGCTGGGCCGGGTGCTGAAGCAGATGAAATACGGCACCAGCGTTGCCGCCGTGGGCCTGGCCGGGGGCGCGGCGATCGAAGGCGCGCTGATCACGCCCTTCATCCTGCGCGGCGTGAACCTTCTGGGCATCGACAGCGTGATGCAGCCCTATGCCAACCGCGTGCGCGCCTGGGAGCGGATCGCCAGCGACCTGCCGATGGACAAGCTGGAGGCGATGATCCAGCCGGCCACGCTGAGCGATCTGCCGGGGCTGGGCCGCGACATCCTGAAAGGCCAGGTCAAGGGCCGCGTCGTGGTGGATGTGAACGCCTGAGCGGATTGACAGGCGGGGCGGCGCCGCGCAGGGTGCCGCCCATGAACCATAGTGCACAGACCGCCCGTTATTGCCGCCGATCCATCTGAGATTGGCGGGAGGATGATGTGCAGCAGACAAGACCGCCACGGGCGGTCTTTTTCTTTGGAGCGGCGTCCCGTGGCTTCACCAGGGAGACATGGGAATGAAGATCAGGAGCCTGGAAGAGCGAGACCTGGAGGCGCTGTCGGAGATGGTGGCGCGCCTGGCGCGGCATCACGGGGACACGCCTGTAACGGGCGTTTCGGTGTTGCGGCGCGATTGCCCGGGGCGTGCGGCCTGGCTGCCGGTCTGGGTGGCCGAACATGATGGGCGGTTGTTGGGGTATGCCGCGGCGCTGCGGCGGGTGCAGATGAAGTTCGGGCAGCGGGGTTGCGAACTGCATCACCTGTTCGTAGACGAGGCGTGGCGCGGGCAGGGGGTGGAACAGGCCCTGGTGGCGGCGGTCAGGGACTGCGCGCGGGGGCAGGGCTGTGGCTGGATGACGGTGGGCACTGATCCGGAGAACCATGCGGCGCAGCGTTTCTATCGCGATCTCGGGTTCGAAGAGGTCGAGAGCCGTGGGATGCGGTTCCGGCGGAGGCTTGAGGCTGGATAGTGGCGAGGCGATACTCTGGCCCGGACAGACGATTCTGGAGGCAGGCCAATGGGCTATGACAGTGACAACATCTTTGCCAAGATCCTGCGCGGCGAGATTCCGAGCGAGAAACTCTATGAGGATGACGAGACCTATGTCTTCATGGATATCATGCCGCGCGCGGACGGGCATTGCCTGGTGATCCCGAAAAGCCCGGCGCGCAACATGCTGGATGCGAGCGACGCCCAACTGGCGGCCTGTCTGCGCACGGTGCGGCGGATGGGCCATGCGGTGATGGCGGCCTTTGACGCGGGCGGCGTGACGGTACAGCAATTCAACGAGGCACCGGGCGGGCAGGAGGTGTTTCACCTGCATTACCACGTGCTGCCGCGCCATGACGGTGTGAAACTGCGCCCGCCGGGCAAGATGGAAGATATGGACGTGCTCCGCGCCAATGCCGACAAGATCCGTGCGGCGCTGGCCGAGCTGGACTGATCGGTGCCCCCCGGGGCATGCACGTTCATTTCACGTTAAGGCCTCGGGCCTAGGATCGGGGCAGGCTGTGCCTGTGTCCCGTTCCCTGATCCGTAAGTGCCGCACCCGTGAAGACCAGACCGATATCCAACGCGCTCACGCTCGGGGCACTGGCGTGCGTCACGGTCGCCGCGTTCGGGCATTTGCTGGATGTCGAGGAGTTCTATCGTCCGGTTCCGGGCCTCGCGGCGATGCATGAGGCAACCGCCCTGGCGCTGGCGCTGGTCGGTTGGGCTTTGTTGCGGCCGGCCACGGGCATTTGCGAGTTGCGCGAAGGCGGGCTGCTGGCGGTGGCGCTGGCCGTCAGCGCGATGGATCTGCTGAACCCGACGGCGTTTTGCCAGAGCGGCAGCGCGTTCGATGCGCTGACGGGTCAGGGTGATCCGGGCAACCGGATCTGCTTTGGGCGCAACTCGGCGGTGATGGTGGGCGCGCTGGCCGTGGCGGTCGGGTTGCTGCGGCAGGTCCGCCCGCGCGCCGCGCAGGCGGCGACCGTGGTGGCGATGTTTCCGCAGCTGGTGGCCATGACGGCGATGCTGTTCGGGATCGGAAAATATGCCGGAGACATGTCGCCGCTGACGATGGCGGCGGGGCTGATGGTGGCGCTGGCAGTCCTGGTGCGGACCGGCGAGCACGGCGTGATGGCGCTGCTTCTTGCGCGATCGGGGGCGGCGGCCTCGGTCAGGTGGCCGATGCTGGCAGTGATCGCGGCGGTTTATGCTTTTGGTGCGGTGTTACGGGTCACGGCGCGCGAGCCGATGGTGGTCTACTGGCTGGCCCTGGTCACGGTGATGGCGTGCTATGGCCTTGCCGGGGTGATGATCTGGGCACAATGGCGGCTGCGCAAGCTGGACCGCAACCGCGATGACATGGCCCGGGCGATGAGCGACCTGGCCTTTGCCGACCCGCTGACGGGACTGAAAAACCGGCGCGCCTTTGACATGGCGGCGCGGGCGCAACTGGACCCGCGCCCCGTACCTGCCGCGGTCATGATGCTGGACATCGATCATTTCAAGGTTGTGAACGACCGTTACGGACATGCCGCGGGCGATGCGGTTCTGATCCGTGTGGCAAAGGTTCTGAGATCGGTTCTGCCGGCGCAGGCGATGAGCGTGCGGCTGGGTGGGGAGGAGTTTGCCGCGGTGTTGCCGGAGATGACCCTGGCCGAGGCCTCGGCGCTGGCTGAAGATGTACGGCAGGCGATTTCTGATCATCCGGTGACGCCGGAGAGCGGCCAGCCGGTCGCGGTGACCGTGTCGATCGGCTGTGCCGCGCGCAGCGCCGGAGAGCCGATCTGGGTGACGCTGGACCGGGCGGATGCCGCGCTTTACGCGGCCAAGGCAGAGGGCCGCAACCGCGTGGTGCGGAACGGTCTGAAGGCGGTTGGTGACGTATAATTCCATTTGAATATAAAGATTTGCCGATAAGCCCGTTTCGCGTCCGTGTCGGCCCGGCAGATGCCGCAAACGGGGCCCAACCCGGCGCACCTGTTTGATTGATCGGGCGGTTTCGGGCTAGTCTGGCGTATCAAGGGGCATCCCGTGGAGCCGCCGCGGACCCCCGAAACCCACTGCGCGCGGGGGGCGGCAGCGCAGATGCGCAGCCCCGCCCAAAGGCCGGCAAGAGCCTCTACCCGCGCCGGACTGGAGGGAGAGACGTGTTTTCGAAAATCATGGTGCCGGTCGATCTGGCACATCTGGCAGACCTGGAGCGGGCGCTGACATGCGCGGCCGACCTGGCAAACCATTACGGGGCCGAGATCACTTATGTCGGTGTCACGGCCCCCGCGCCAAGCGCGCTGGGCCACAACCCCAAGGAATACGAAGCCAGGCTTACCGCCTTTGCCGAGGAGCAGGCCAGGAGCCGCGGGATCAAGGCGCATGAATTCACCGCGATCGCCCACGATCCGACCACCGATCTGGATGACACGCTGCTGAAGGCCGTGAAGCAGACGGGGGCCGACCTGGTCGTGATGGCGAGCCACCTGCCGAACCTGACCGATTACGTCTGGCCGTCGAATGGCGGCAAGATCGCCGCGCATGCGGCGTGTTCGGTGCTGGTCGTGCGCGGCTGAGAGCGGGAAACGGACAAAACAGGGAACGCATTCCATGAGTGATACGACAAACCAGGGTATTCCCGAGCCGGAAGGCGCGTCGGATATCATCGAGACCGATTACGTCATCGGTCAGGACAATATCGAAACCAAGATCGGGCCGTTCGGCCTGGACATTCATAACCCCGTTTTCGTGATTTCGGGGCTGGCGATCGTGCTGTTCGTCGTCTTTGCGCTGTTCGCGCAGGACACGGCGAACGCGATCTTCAACGGATCGGACGTGAGCGAGACCTGCCTGGCCGGATCGTTCTGCGACCTGGGCATGCGGGCCTGGCTGACCTCGAAGCTGGACTGGTTCTTCCTGTGGTCGGCCAACATCTTCGTGATCTTCTGCCTGCTGCTTATCGTGACGCCCTATGGCTCGGTCCGGCTGGGCGGTGCGGATGCGACGCCGGATTACGGCTATGCCGGCTGGTTCGCGATGCTGTTCGCCGCCGGCATGGGCATCGGGCTGATGTTCTTTGGCGTGCTCGAGCCGGTCTATTACTTCGGCACCCCGTGGGGTGACGAGCCGCTGGGCGTTGTCCGGCCCTTCACCGAGGACGGCGTTCTGATCGAGGAAAACATCGCCGAGGCACGGCGCATGGCGCTGGCGGCGACGTCCTATCACTGGGCGCTGCACCCCTGGGCGATCTACGCGGTGGTGGCGCTGGCGTTGGCGCTCTTCACCTATAACAAGGGCCTGCCGCTGACCATCCGCTCGGCCTTCTACCCGATCTTCGGCGAGCGTGTCTGGGGCTGGACCGGCCATATCATCGACACGCTGGCGGTGTTTGCCACGCTGTTCGGCCTGGCCACGTCACTGGGCTTTGGCGCGCAACAGGCCAATGCGGGATTGGAACATGTCTATGGCCTGCCCAACAACGTGACGGTGCAGGTGATCCTGATCATCGCGATCACCGCGGTGGCGCTCATTTCGGTGCTGCGGGGCCTTGATGGCGGCGTGAAGGTGCTGTCGGAGATCAACATGGTGATCGCGCTCTTGCTGCTTCTCTTCGTGCTGTTCGCCGCGGGGGCAGGTGGCATCCTGGCGGAATTCTTTGCCGGACTGGTCGCCTATGCGCAGGAGGTGATCCCGCTGAGCAACCCGCATGGCCGCGAGGATACCGGCTATATGCAGGGCTGGACCGCGTTCTACTGGGCGTGGTGGATCAGCTGGTCGCCCTTCGTGGGCATGTTCATCGCCCGCGTGAGCCGGGGCCGCACGGTGCGCGAATTCGTGATCTGCGTGCTGCTGATCCCGAGCCTTGTCTGCGTGCTGTGGATGGCCGTTTTCGGTGGTGCCGCGATCAACGACGTGATCGCCAACCCCGAAACCAGCGCGGTGAAGGCGCAGGTGATCGACAGCTACAACCCGCCGCTGTCGCTCTTTGCGATGCTGGAGAGCCTGCCGCTGGCGGCGATCACCTCGACCATCGGGATTATCCTGGTGATCGTGTTCTTCGTCACCTCGTCGGACTCCGGCTCGCTGGTGATCGACACGATCACCGCGGGCGGCAAGATCGACGCGCCGGTGCCGCAGCGGGTGTTCTGGTGCACCTTCGAGGGGCTGGTGGCGATCGCGCTGTTGATCGGCGGGGGCCTTGGGGCCCTGCAGGCGATGGTGATTTCCACCGGCCTGCCGTTCACGGCGATCCTGCTCTTGATCTGCGTGGCGATCTTCAAGGGGCTGCGCGCCGAGCGGCGCTGAGGCCAACGTGAAGCGAGACGGAAGGCCCCGGCGTTTTGCCGGGGCCTTTTGCATGCGCGCAGAGGGGATTGACCCGGGACGCAAAGCCCGTAACGTGCGCGCCATGACACTGGATATCGAATATGTTCGTGCGCAGTTTCCCGCCTTCGAGGTGCCTGCGCTGAAAGGCCAGGCCTTCTTCGAGAATGCCGGGGGCTCTTACACGTCGCGTTTCGTGATCGAGCGGCTGGAGCGGTTTTACCGCGAGCGCAAGGTGCAGCCCTATGCGCCCTACGAGGCGAGCCGGCTGGGCGGCGAGGAGATGGACGAGGCGCGCGCGCGGCTGGCGGCGATGCTGGGCGTGGCCAATGACGAGCTGAGCTTTGGCCCGTCGACGACGCAGAACACCTATGTTCTGGCGCAGGCGTTCCGGCAATGGATGCGCCCGGGCGAGGCGATCGTGGTGACCAACCAGGACCACGAAGCCAATACCGGCCCCTGGCGGCGGCTGGCCGAGGCGGGCATCGAGGTTCGGGAGTGGAAGATCGACCCCGAGACCGGCCATCTGGACCCGGCGGCGCTGGAGGATCTTCTGGACGAAAGCGTGCGGCTGGTGTGTTTCCCGCATTGTTCGAACGTGGTGGGCGAGGTGAACCCGGTGACCGAGATCACCGTGATGGCCCATGCGGCGGGTGCCTTCGTGTGCTGTGACGGGGTATCCTATGCGCCGCATGGCTTTCCCAACGTGGGCGAGCTGGGGCCGGATATCTACCTGTTTTCCAGCTACAAGACCTATGGGCCGCACCAGGGGATCATGGTGATCCGGCGCGAACTGGGCGAGCAGCTGCCGAACCAGGGGCATTATTTCAACGCCGGCACGCTCTACAAGCGGTTCACCCCGGCGGGGCCGGACCATGCGCAGGTCGCGGCTTGCGCTGGCATGGCCGATTACATCGACGCGCTGGCCGGGCATCACGGGATTTCCGGGGATGCGGCGGCGCGCGCGGCAGGGGTGCATGACCTGATGCGCGGGCACGAGGTGGCGTTGTTGCAGCCTTTGCTGGATTATCTGTCATCGAAGAACGCGGTAAGGCTGCTGGGTCCGACGGCGGCCGAGCGGCGCGCGCCCACGGTGGCGGTGGAATTGCAGGAGGCCGCCGAGCCGGTGGCGGCGCGGCTGGCGGCGCATGGCATCATGGCGGGTGGCGGCGATTTCTATGCCGTGCGGGCCCTGCAGGCGATGGGCGTGGATGCCGACAAGGGCGTGCTGCGGCTGAGTTTCGTGCATTACACCAGCGAGGCGGAGATCGCGCAGCTGATCGGAGCGCTGGACCGCGAATTGTGATCCGGGCGGCGGTTCCGACCGTAGCCCGTTGATACGATTTGAACGCGGTGAGGAACGATGAGCGGCAAAGCTGTGCAGATCTGGTGGCTGCGGCGCGACCTGCGCCTTGGCGATAACCCGGCGCTGAACGCGGCGCTGGAGGCGGGGCCGGTGATCCCGGTTTTCATTCATGACGTGCATGTTGACGAACTGGGCGCGGCGCCGAAATGGCGGCTGGAGCAGGGATTGCGGGCCTTGGCCCAGCGGCTGGAAGGCATGGGCAGCCGGCTGATCCTGCGCCGCGGTCCGGCGCTGGATGTTCTGCGTGAACTGGTGGCCGAGACCGGGGCCAAAGCCGTGCACTGGAACCGGCTTTACGATCCGCTGTCGCGTGAGCGCGATGCGGACATCAAGCGCGAGTTGAAGGACGAGGGGATCGAGGCAACCAGCCACGCGGCGCATGTGCTGTTCGAGCCCTGGACGGTCGAAACCGGGACGGGTGGGTTCTACAAGGTGTTTTCGCCGTTCTGGAAGGCGGTGCGCGGGCGTGATCCGGGGGCGCCGCTGGCCCCACCGGGCAAGATCGCGGCGCCCGAGGTCTGGCCGGCGAGCGACGCGCTGGCGGACTGGGCGCTGGGCCGGGCAATGAACCGGGGCGCCGAGGTTCTGGCGCGGCATTGCAAGCCGGGCGAGGAAGCCGCCGAGGTGCGGTTGCACGAGTTCGTCGAGGAAGGGCTGGCCGATTACAAGGCGCGGCGCGACATGCCCGGGATGGATGGCACATCGCGCCTGTCGGAATACCTGGCGCTGGGCGAAATCTCGCCCCGGCGGGTCTGGGCGGTGGGCATGCAGGCGCGCGAGGCCGGCAACGCGGGCGCTGAACCGTTCCTGCGCGAGGTTGGCTGGCGCGATTTCGCCCATCACCTGATGTATCACACGCCACATCTGCTGAGCGACAACTGGCGTGAGGGCTGGGACGGTTTCCCGTGGTCAGAGGATGCCGAAAGTGATGCGGTAATGGCCTGGAAACAGGGGCGCACGGGCATTGATTTCGTCGATGCGGCAATGCGCGAGATGTACGTGACCGGCCATATGCACAACCGGGCGCGGATGGTTGTGGCATCCTACCTGACCAAGCACATGCTGGTGCACTGGAAGGTGGGGCAGGCGTGGTTTGCCGAGTGCCTGACCGACTGGGACCCGGCCAGCAACGCCATGGGCTGGCAATGGACGGCCGGTTGCGGACCGGATGCGGCGCCCTATTTCCGGGTGTTCAACCCCGATACGCAGCTGGAAAAATTCGACCCCAAGGGGGACTATGCGAAGGCATGGCTGGCCGAGGGACAGAGAACCCCGAGCGAGACTGCGCTGAGCTTCTTCGAGGCGATGCCGCGCAGCTGGAACCTGTCTCCGGAGGACCGGCGCCCCGAGCCGATCGTCGGATTGAAGGCCGGGCGCGAGCGTGCGCTTGCGGCTTACGAATCTGTGCGATAGCGGACGGTTTCACGAAAAACTTGCCCGAAATCCGATCCCGCCGTAGCCTTTTGGCAATCAATCCGGGGGGATGAGGGATGATCCTGACCACGACGAAGGGGCAAGACGGGCTGCCGCGCTATTTCGCTAACGTGTTCGAGATCGCGGCGAACATGCCCGTTGGGCGGCTGGATTTCGTGCTGGACGACGGCCGGACATTTCGTGCCGAGGGTGCGAAGCCCGGGCCGGTGGCCGAGGTGCATGTGCACAATCCCGACACGTTCAGCCGCCTGATCCGCGAGGGCGACCTGGGGTTCTGCGATGCCTACCTGGAAGGGTGGTGGAGCACGCCGGACCTGCAGGCGTTCCTTGACCTGCTGAATGCGGGCAACGAGGATCTTTACCGCGGGTTTCCGGGCCAGGCGCTGATCCGCGCCTATGAGCGGCTGCGCCACTGGCTGAATTCGAATAGCAAGCCGCAGGCGAAGAAGAACATTTCCTACCATTATGACCTGGGTAACGCGTTCTACCGGCTGTGGCTGGATGAGACGATGACCTATTCCAGCGCGATCTTTGCCACCGGTCAGGAAAGCCTGGAGGCCGCGCAGACGGCGAAATATGCCGCGATGGTCGACCAGATGGGGGTGAAGCCGGGCGATCACGTGCTGGAGATCGGCTGTGGCTGGGGCGGCTTCGCCGAATACGCCGCCAAGGAGCGCGGTCTGCGCGTGACGGGGCTGACGATCAGTGAGGAGCAGTTGAAGTATGCCCGTGACCGCATTGAAAAAGCGGGGCTTTCCGACATGGTGGAGCTGCGGATGCAGGATTACCGCGACGAAACGGGCCGGTATGACGGGATCGCCAGTATCGAGATGTTCGAGGCGGTCGGCGAGAAATACTGGCCGGTCTATTTCGGCAAGCTGCGGGACTGCCTGAAGCCCGGCGCCCGCGCGACATTGCAGATCATCACCATCCACGAGGCGCGGTTCGACATGTACCGCAAGAGCGTGGATTTCATCCAGAAATACATCTTTCCCGGCGGTATGCTGCCATCGAAAACCGCCCTTCAGGAGCAGGTTGCCCACGCCGGGCTGCGGGCCCAAGGGATGATCGAGTTCGGCGAAAGCTATTCCCAGACCTTGCGGCGCTGGCACCAGAGTTTCAACGAAAAGTGGAATGAAATCAGCGATATGGGATTTGATGAACGGTTCCACCGTATGTGGAATTTCTACCTCGCCTCTTGCGCTGCGGCGTTTCATGGCGGTAACTGCGATGTAGTGCAAATTACCGTGGAAAAGCCAAGCTGATGCCGACGACAGCCCGCCTTACAGCCGCCGTGTGCCTGATGATCCTAGCGTGGATCGTGACCAGCCAGGTGATGGCGGTGATGCCCGACTACACGCAGTTCGGCTATTTCCGCACGGTCAACCTGGTGCTGGCGGCGTTGTGCGGCTGGGTGGTGATCGGCAACCGTGTGGGCACCGATTACGTCACCGCCTTCAGCATTGGCCTGACTGGAGCCGCGGCGCTGGTGTTCTGGGCTATTTTCGTGCAGGCGTTCAATGAAATGCTGCGGTTGTCGCTGGCGCGGCGCTATGGCGGGCCGATCGAGGCGCTGGTGGACATGTTCCAGCAGGCAATCAATTACGGCAACAATCTCCTGCATCTGAACATCCTGCTGACGTTGTTCGTTGGGGGTGTTCTGAGTGGCATTATCGCGGAATATGCGCATCGCCGTTGGGCATGAGCCTGCGCCGTTAAGGCATTGGTTTAATGGATAGTATTTTTCTTTATGGCACGCTGTGCCACGCGCCCTTGCTGGAGATCGTGGCCGGTTGCGCGCCACAGGACCTGAGGCCTGTTCCGGGGGCGTTGCGGGACCACCGGGTGACATGGGCCGAGGGCCACGGGTTTCCGCTGATCCAGAAAAGCGCGGGGGCTGTCGCGAACGGCGTGGTTCTGCGCGCGGTGCCCGGTGATGCGCGTGCGCGGCTGGATTTCTACGAGCTGGGCTTTGGCTATGCTCTGGCGGACGTGACGGTCGAGACGGACGAGGGCGCGGTGGCGGCAAAGGTCTATTTTCCGGAACCGGGCCTTTGGATGGCGGGGGCGGACTGGTCACTGGAGGCCTGGGTGCGCGACCACTGGCCGCTGACGCGCCACAGCGCACGCGAGGTAATGAGCTATTTCGGGGTGCTGGACGGCGCCGAGTTGGCCGCGCGTTACCCCATGATCCAGACCCGCGCCGCGGCGCAACTCGCGGCAGAGCGCGAGGATGTACCGGCACGGGTGCGCCAGGACACCGGGCGCGAGGCGGTCGAGGAGGACGCGGAAGAGCCTTTGCATTCGGGCTTTTTCATCAGCCGGCGCTACCGGTTACGGCATCCACTGTACCGTGGCGGGATGAGCGAGTGGGTAACGCGCGAGGTATTCGTGGTGGGCGATGCGGTGACGGTTCTGCCCTATGATCCGGTGCGCGACCGGGTGATGCTGATCGAGCAGTTCCGCATGGGTGCCTATGCGCGCGGAGATCGCAAGCCCTGGATGCTGGAACCCGTGGCTGGCCGGATGGAAGGGGTGGAATCGCCCGAACTGACCGGCGCGCGTGAAAGCGAGGAGGAGGCGGGGCTGACGATCCGGGCGTTCGAGAAGATCGGCAGCTATTACGCCTCGCCCGGCTATTCGACCGAGCGGTTTCATTCGCTGCTGGGGCTGGCCGATCTGCCGGAAGACGCCGCGGGTTTTGGCGGGCTGGACCAGGAGCATGAGGATATTCGCAGCCATGTCCTGAGCTTTGACGCGGCCATGGCGCTGTTGCGGGATGGCGAGGTGGATAACGGGCCGCTGGTTGTTTCGCTTCTGTGGCTGGAGCGGGAGCGCGCGCGGCTGCGCGCCGAGGCGGGCGGGGCGGCTGCGCCCGCTTGAGTTCCCCGGGGCGAGCGCCTACACCTGACAGGGCAGGGCAGTATCAAGGAGCGCGCCATGACATCCCCGATTGCACAGGATCTTTCGCAGGCGGTGGGCAACACGCCGCTGATCAAGCTGCGCCAGGTGAGCGAAGCGACCGGGTGCACCATCCTGGGTAAATGCGAGTTTCTGAACCCCGGCCAGTCGGTCAAGGACCGGGCGGCGCTTTACATCATCCGCGATGCAGTGGCGCGCGGTGAGCTGCAGCCCGGCGGCACGATCGTGGAAGGTACCGCGGGTAACACCGGGATCGGGCTGGCGCTGGTCGGCGCGTCGATGGGCTTCAAGACGGTGATCGTGATCCCGGATACGCAGAGCCAGGAAAAGAAGGACATGCTGCGCCTGGCGGGCGCCGAGCTGATCGAGGTGCCGGCGGCGCCCTATCGCAACCCCAACAATTTCGTGCATTACTCGCGCCGCCTGGCCGAAGAGCTGGCCAAGACCGAGCCCAGGGGCGCGATCTGGGCCAACCAGTTCGACAACGTGGCCAACCGGCAGGCGCATATCGAGGGCACCGGCCCCGAGATCTGGGCGCAGACCGACGGCAAGGTCGACGGGTTCATCTGTGCGGTCGGATCGGGCGGTACCTTTGCCGGGGTCGGCATGGCGCTTCAGCCCAAGGGCGTGAAGATCGGCCTGGCCGATCCGATGGGTGCGGGGCTTTACAGCTATTACACCACCGGCGAGATCGCGATGGAGGGAAGCTCGATCGCCGAAGGGATCGGGCAGGTGCGCATTACCAAGAACCTGGAAGGGTTCACGCCCGACATGGCCTACCAGGTGCCCGATGACGAGGCGCTGCCCTATGTATTCGACCTGCTGGAGCATGAAGGGTTGTGCCTCGGCGGGTCGTCCGGCATCAACGTGGCCGGTGCCGTGCGCATGGCCCGCGAGATGGGCCCGGGCCATACGATCGTGACGGTGCTGTGTGATTACGGCACCCGGTACCAGTCGAAACTGTTCAACCCGGACTTCCTGAAAGAAAAGGAGCTGCCCGTGCCGCTTTGGCTGGACCGGGTGCCCAAGAACCTGCCGGGGGTCTTTGTCGAAGAATGAGACACCTACGCGCATTTTTCCTTTGGTTGCCGCTGGCTCTAACCCTGATTGCCGGCAATGCGCTGGCGCAGGACAGGAACGGCTTGCCCGATTTCGAGGCTTGGGAGCGGACAGCGACCCGTGCCGAAGAGGCGATCGAAGCTGGCCGGGCCTCGGACGCCGCGTTCCAGGAGTTGCGGCTGCAGCTGGTCGACTGGCGCTCGCAGTTCGTCGATGCACAATCGGCCAACGCCGCCACGATCCAAACCATCGAGGAGCAGTTGGCCGCGTTGGGGCCCAAGCCAGAGGAAGGCGACGAGCCGCCCGAAATCGCGGAGAGCCGCGCCAAGTTGAATCAACGCCTGTCCGAGTTGCGCACGCCGGGCAAGACGGCGGAATTGGCCTATACCAGGGCCGATGGCCTGATCCGGGGGGTCGACGGCATCCTGCGGGAACGGCAATCGCGCCAGTTGTTGGAGCGTGGGCCGTCACCGCTGAATCCGGCCTATTGGCCAAGGGCGTTGGCGTCGCTTCGGACGGCGGTCCACAACATCTGGGGCGAAGCTTCGATTGCCTTCAACAACCCGGTGCAGCGGGAGCGGTTCACCAGCTTCCTGCCGGCCGTGATCGTGATCTCGCTGATCGCGTTCGTGTTGCTGTTGCGCGGGCATCACTGGCTTGCGCGCCTGACGCGCAGAATTCACGACAAGGGCCGGTCATCGGGCCGTTGGCTGGTGGAGTTCATCGTATCGCTTGGTCAGCCCATCGTGATGAACATAGCGCTTCTGATGCTGATCGAAGCGGCCTATCTGACAGGTCTTCCGGGGCTGCGGATTGACCAGATCCTCGCCAGTCTTGCCCCCGCGGGATTCCTGTTGTTCGGAGCCATGTGGATCGGCCTGCGCGCTTTTCCCCGCGTCGAGCGGGATATTCCGGTTCTGGACCTGCCCCCCGAGCAGCGTAGAGAGGGCCGGGTCGTTGCCGGCCTGATCGGTCTTGTCCTTGGTTTGTCGCTGATCTTGCGGGTGGTTGCGCAGTTCGAGGCGTGGGCGGATTCAACGGTTGCGATCGTTAATTTCGCCCTTGTCGTTCCTGCGGCGCTGCTGGTCTGGAGGATGTCGCGTCTGCTGCGTGAGCATGGAAAGAGAAAAACCGGCGAAGCGACGGAGGCGCCGAGATACATCGACCGGCTGCTGATCCTGTTGGGGCAGGCCCTGGTCCTGGTAGCGTTCGCGGGACCGGCGCTTTCGGCGCTTGGCTATCTCGAGGCGTCGCGTGTGCTGACTTTCTCGACGATGTTCTCGCTGTTGTTGTTCGCGCTGCTGATGATCCTGCAACGGCTTATGGCCGAGTTGTGGGTGTTCGTGCGGGGCGGTGACGAGGATGCACGCGAAGGGTTGGTGCCGGTTCTGGCAGGGTTCCTGCTGGCGATCGTGTCCGCGCCGTTCTTTGCCCTGATCTGGGGCGCGCGCAGCACCGAGCTGGACGAATTGTGGACGCGCGTGAAAGAAGGGTTCGTGATCGGCGATACGCGGATCAGCCCGTCGGATTTCCTGGTTTTCGCGATCGTGTTCGTGATCGGTTACACGATCACGCGGTTGTTGCAGGGCACGCTGAAGAACACGGTGCTGCCGAAAACCAAGATGGATGTTGGTGGGCAGAACGCGCTGGTTTCGGGCGTGGGCTATGTGGGGATATTCCTGGCAGCCATCCTCGCCATCACTTCGGCCGGGATCGACCTGAGTTCGCTTGCAATCGTGGCCGGGGCCTTGTCGGTGGGCATCGGTTTCGGCCTTCAGAATATCGTGTCGAACTTCGTCTCCGGTATCATCCTTCTGATCGAGCGGCCGATTTCCGAGGGCGACTGGATCGAGGTCGGTGGGCAGATGGGCTATGTGCGCGACATCTCGGTGCGGTCCACCCGGATCGAGACCTTCGACCGGACCGACGTGATCGTGCCCAATGCCGATCTGGTGTCCGGGACGGTCACCAACTTTACCCGCGGCAACACGGTGGGCCGGGTGATCGTGCCGGTGGGCGTCGCCTATGGCACTGATACGAAGTGGGTCGAGGGAATCCTGATGGAGATCGCCAAGGCGCATCCGATGGTCCTGATGAACCCGGCTCCGTCGGTGGTGTTCCAGGGCTTCGGCGCCGACAGCCTGGATTTCGAGATCCGCGCGATCCTGAAGGACGTGAATTACGTGCTGAGCGTAAAATCGGACATGAACCACGAGATCGCCAAACGCTTTGCCGAGGAAGGCATCGAGATTCCGTTCGCACAGCGCGACGTCTGGCTGCGCAACCCCGAAACGCTGACTGGCAATAGCCCGGCAGGGGACAGCGCGGTGGCAGAGGCCGAGCCCGCCGACCGTGGCCATCTGGATCTGGACGATCTGGGAGATGGCGATACGGATGCCGACGGGGGGGAAAGATGACCGAGACGCAATTCCTGCAGGATGCCTATCTGCGCGAAGCCGAGGCGACCGTGGTGGCGCATACGCCCGAGGGCGGCATCGTGCTGGACCGGTCGATCTTCTACGCCACAGGCGGCGGCCAGCCCGGCGACAATGGGCGGCTGGAATGGTCAGGTGGCGCGCTTGAGGTCGCCACGACGGTCAAGGCTGAGCGGGGGCAGATCGTGCTGGTGCCCGCCGAGCCGCAGCCTTTGCCCGCCGTAGGGACGACGGTGCTGCAGCAACTGGACTGGGAGCGGCGGCACCGGCACATGCGGGTGCACACCGCTCTGCATCTTCTGTCGGTGGTGCTGCCGTTGCCGGTGACCGGTGGGCAGATCAGCACCGAGAAGGGGCGGCTGGATTTCCTGATGCCCGAACCGCCCGAGGACCGTGACGCCATCGAAGAGGCCCTGAACGCCCTGATCGAGCGGGACCTGCCGGTGAGCCAGGACTGGATCACCGACGCGGAACTGGAGGCCAATCCGGGCCTGGTCAAGACGATGTCGGTGCAGCCGCCGCGCGGGGCCGGGCGCATCCGGCTGGTCCGGATCGGCGCGGGCGAAGACCAGGTCGACCTCCAGCCCTGTGGCGGCACCCATGTGGCGCGCACCGCCGAGATCGGCCGGATCCGGCTGGGCAAGATCGAGAACAAGGGCAAGCAGAACCGCCGGGTGAACATCCATCTGGATTAAGCCGGGGTTTTTACCCTTTGCCCCTTGCGCGTCCCTGCCGATTTTCGCTAGACCCGTCGGCGGAGCGGTGGCCGAGTGGTCGAAGGCGCACGCCTGGAAAGTGTGTAGGCGGGAAACCGTCTCGAGGGTTCGAATCCCTTCCGCTCCGCCACCGACATTCGTCTCGCATTCCGGTGTCCATTTCGCGTAGAATTCCCGCGGAATTCCCGACGCTTACGTCGCTCTGCGACGTTCAGAGACACATAACTTTGCATTCCATTGAGTAAAATTCCCCGAAGTCTCAGTGCGCCGGAATGGTGGGTCCGCTTTTTCGCGTATTTCCCTGTTATGGCTCGATTTACAGGGAATTGCGGATGTTTTCAGGCAATGGCGGCATCTCGATATGCAATTATGCTTTGGAAACCAACGGTTTGTGATCTGATTTCCCTAAAGGCAGAAACAGGGAATTTTTTTCTTGGAACAGGGAATAGTCTGGGCGCAACAGGGAGCACGTCAATTCGAACAGGAAGCGATGATCAGCCTTCGAAGCCGAGGAGCCTTTCCTGCTCGGCCCAGTCCAGGGGCAGGTTCGTCTTCAAAAGACGTCGGACCGTGAGGCCGTCGGGCTGGGAGCCGTCAATGATCGCCGCCTGAATTTTGGGCGAAAGACCCGACAAGGCGATGATCCTGGCCAGATAGCGCTCTGTCCGATTCATGTCTGAGGCGAGGCGCTTCAGTGCGGTTCCGGATTTGATGGCATCCGCCCAGCAATGCGCATTGCGCAGCGCACGGAGCAATGCGACGTCCGGCACGGGCTTCTGTGTGCCCGCCACGATCTTCATCTCGACACCGCGCCGCCGATGCGTGAACGGATTATTGAACCGGAGAACCTCCGGGTTCAGGGTATCGACTGCAAGACCGAGACCCGCCGCGAGGGCCCGAGAGGAAAGCTGGACGTCGATACGACCATTGCCCAGTGTTGCAGTTTCGATCAGCGCAGCCGCCTCCCGGATGCCTGCGTCGCGAACGTACCGCGCAAGTTCGATGGTTCGATCCACGATGGCGCCCGACAGGCTGACATCACATTCCTTGAGAAGCGCGTGGCGATTGGCACAATTGTCAAGGTGATCGGCAACGAGCGTGACCATGGCGGCCTCGACGCCAGGGGCCGGCGCGCGCCATCCGGTCGGATCGGTTCCGCCGGATACCAGCCGGTTGGAGATGTAATAGCGAAGGATCTTGCTACCCTTCTTCGTATGGGTCGGCGTGAGGAGATCACCGGTCTCGTCCCGGATTTTGCCTTTCAGGGGAGCGGTATCAGGACATGGCTGCCCGGCAGTTGCACCACGGCGGCGCGCGCTGGCAGCCTGCAACGCGCATTGTACGTCCTCCCACAGATCTGCGTCGATAATGGCGGGGTGCTTTCCGGCAAAGCTTTGATCTTTGTGACGGATCAATCCGCGATAGACGGGGTTCGTCAGCACCTTGTGGATCTGTCCCCGGCTCAGGCGGCCACCGCCCTGGGTGCGGCCGCTTGCGAAGACATGATACTTTGAGCGCAGACCCAGCGCCTCTGCGTGGTGCGTGACTGCATTGAGACAGCGGTGCTCGGCATAGAGGGCGAAGAGTTGCCGGACGACCGCGGCTTCGGCCGCGTTCACAACCAGCTCCCGCCGGGTCCGGTCGGGATGCGGATCATACCCGAGCGGAGGGACGCCCCCCATCCAGAGCCCTTTTTTCTTCGAGGCGGCGATCTTGTCACGGATGCGTTCGGCGGTGACCTCGCGTTCGAACTGGGCGAAGGAGAGCAGCACGTTGAGGGTGAGGCGTCCCATCGAAGAAGAGGTGTTGAAGGCCTGTGTGACAGAAACGAAAGAGCACCCCACCTGTTCCAGCCGCTCCACCAGCTTGGCAAAGTCCGCCAGCGACCGTGTGAGCCGGTCGATCTTGTAGACCACGATCATGTCGATGCGCCCGGCGTCGATCTCGTCCATAAGCCGCTGCAGGGCAGGGCGCTCGAGCGTGCCCCCGGACAGCCCGCCATCGTCATAGCGCCCAGGCACGAGCTTCCAGCCTTCATGACGCTGGCTGGCGATATAGGCGGCACAGGCCTCGTATTGGGCGTCGAGCGAGTTGAAATCCTGGTCGAGCCCTTCGTCGGAAGACTTGCGGGTGTAGATTGCACAGCGGATCTTCGGACGCTGGCTCATTGTGAGGTCTTCCTACCCAGCCCGAAGAAGCGTGGGCCCGACCAGTGTGCGCCGGTGATCTCACGCGCGATCACCGACAGTGAGCGCCAGTTCTGTCCGTTCCATTCGAAGCCGGTGTCAGTCACCTCGACCACATGGGTGACACCATTCCATTCACGCAGAAGGCGGCTGCCTGGCTCGAGACCAGGGCGCCTTGCGCGTTGTGCAGCGGTCTCGTCCTGCGCCAACGCTTTGCGCATGCGGGGAGACAGGCCTCCTGACATGCGTGTCTGGATCTCCGTTGCGAGAAACCGCCGCAGGAACGGCTTGCTCATGCCTTTGGGCACCGGCTTTCGGACAATATCCGTCCAGGCCGCCATCAACGCGGCCCGGTCCATGTTCTCGAGATCGCTGACCCGTATCATGCTGCATCCTCAGGTCCAGCGGTGATGCGGTAAACCGGGTCGCCCCCTTCTTTCCGGGCGGCTTCGCGATCTATGGTGAAGCCTGCCTTGCGCAACCCGCTCAGGGCGGCCCGAGCCGAATGCGGTTGCCAGCCCGTGACGGCGCAGATCGCGTCGAGGCTGGCCCCGGACGGGCGCTTGAGCATTGCCTGCACCGTTCCAATCTTGCTCTGTTTCTGTTTGGACATTGTGTGTCTCCTCGGAGTGTTTGGACCGGCAGGATGCCGATCCCTGTACCGAGGAACGCCCGATCTCCTGCGGGCGTGATGACAGTGATGCGTGGTTCGGGCCGGTAGTCCAGTCCTGTCTGGCGGCCAGGCGAAGGGTTTTGCACGGGCCCTTGGGCAGGGGGATGCTGAACCTGCTTTTATGTCCCCTTCTCCCATGAGAATGGGCCGTGTCTTGTGCGTCAGGCGCGGCGCGTTTGCGTTGATGGGACAGCGGGTGTCGGCAGACCCTTGCGCGGGAGGCGCGACCTGTCGGTACCACACCCATGATTCTTGTTCATAAACAATGGCTTGACGGATCCCTCCGCCGTGGATATACAGGCGGAGCCCTGCACGGAAATCCTTCCACAGGGCCGATGTTGTCCTTCAGGCAGCACTCCGGGCCGTGCGTCGCGCGGTTCCGCCGAGAGCATTCAAAGGGGCAACTCACCGGATCGTACGGTCCGGGGGTTGCTGTGTATGCTCACTCCGACTTCCCCGCGCGATCCTTTCAATCGAAGCGCCGAACCGGCGCTGTCTGAAAGGAGGCTGTTATGCCTGAAAAGAAACCCCAACCCGATGCGGCGGCATCGACCTCGACCGTCTGGATGGCCGACAAGGTCATGCAGGTGCCGGTCACCGACCTCAAACCCTACGCGCAGAACAACCGTGTCCACACGGCCAGGAACATTGGCAAACTCAAGGCTTCGGTTGCTCAGTTCGGCTTTGTCACCCCGATCCTTGTCGATGCGCAGATGGGTATCATCGCCGGGCATGGCCGTCTCGAGGCGGCGAAGGCCCTGGGCATGCAGAATGTGCCGATTGTGGTGGCAGATCACCTGTCGCCGGCTGAAGTGCGCGCCCTGCGCATTGCCGATAACAAGCTGGCGGAACTGTCGGACTGGAACGAGGCGGCCTTGCAGATCGAATTTGCCGAGTTGATGGACCTCGGCCTTTCTGGGGATCTCGGCTTTGATCTCGACATCACCGGCTTCGAGTTGCCCGAGATCGACATCATCATTGAGGGCGCTGCCGGTTCGGAAGATGCACCGTCGGAAACAGTCACCGATCTAGATCTGGCCATTCCGGCCGTCACCCGGCCCGGGGATCTCTGGATCCTCGGAGATCATCGGATCCTCTGCGGCGATGCGCTCGAACATGACAGCTATGCCCGGATCCTTGATGGCGAGACGCCGCAGATGGTGTTCACCGACCCGCCTTATAATGTCCCCGTGCAGGGGCATGTGCGCGCGGGCAACGGGGGTGGGCATCGCGAGTTTGCGATGGCGTCCGGGGAGATGACGCCGTCCGAGTTCCGGTCTTTCCTTGGCAATGTGCTGGCCCAACTGTTCGATACCCTGCCCATGGGCGGGATTGCCGACATCTGCATGGATTGGCGCCACGTGGAGGATCTCATCACGGTCGGGAAGTCCTGCGGCTTCGACCTGATCAATCTCTGCGTCTGGAACAAGACCAATGGCGGCATGGGCAGCCTTTATCGCTCCAAGCATGAACTGGTCTGCATCTTCAAGAAGCCGGGCGCGCCGCATATCAACAACGTGGAACTGGGCAAGCACGGGCGCAACCGCACCAATGTCTGGGACTATGCCGGTGTGAACAGCTTCGGCAAGGGACGCGCGGCCGATCTCGTGGACCATCCCACGGTCAAGCCGACGGCACTGGTGGCCGATGCGATCATGGACGTGACCCGGCGCGGTGACGTGGTGCTCGATGTTTTCGGTGGCTCCGGTGCCACGCTGCTCGCGGCGGAACAGACCGGTCGTCGGGCGCGGCTGGTTGAACTTGACCCGCTTTATGTCGATGTCGCGATCCGCCGCTGGCAGGAGAAAACCGGGCAGGAGGCCGTGCATGCTGCGTCCGGGGAGAGCTTCACTACGCGTGCTGCCATGTCGAACGAGCCGCTGGAAGAGGAGGCTGGCCATGTCTGACAAGAAGAAACAAGACTACGACGTGGGCTACGGCAAGCCGCCGAAGCACAGCCAGTTCAAGAAAGGCCAGTCCGGCAATCCCAAGGGGCGCCCGAAAAACGCGCGTGGTGTCCTTGCAAGCGTGAAGCGCGAGTTGGACTCGAAGATCACGGTGCGCGAGCGCGGGCGCCAGGTCACGATCACCAAGGCCGCGGCTATGGCCAAACGCATTGTTGCCAATGCTTTACAAGGCGATCCGAAAGCCTTGTTCGCGCTGTTGAAACTTGACCCGGATCTCTACGGGCGGCTTGTGCCAGAGGTCGAGGCCGAAGAGCAGGTGCCCGGTCCTGAGGCCGTCGACTTCGACATCCTGCGCGACTACTTCACGGCGACGGAAGGCAGGGATACGGAGGACGAGGCGGACGGCGACACAGTTGGGAAGGAAAACCATGAAGATGCTTGATCCCCGCATGGTCCGGCAGGCGTCTCTTGCGCTCTGCCGGGAACACTTCTTCGCCTTCGTCTGGAAAACCTTCGAGACGCTGAACGGCAGGCCGGAGGACAGGTTCGTGCCGGCCTGGCACGTGCGCGCCATGTGTCACGAGCTGGACAATGTCCGCACGGGCGAGAACAAGCGCCTTGTCATCAACATCCCGCCACGCTGCCTCAAATCCGTGACCGTGGCGGTCGCTTATGTCGCCTTTATTCTCGGCCATCAGCCCGGCGCCAAGATCATTGTGGCCAGCTACGGTCTCGATCTCGCCCGCAAGCATTCGGAGGACTGCCGGCGCGTGATGACATCGCGCTGGTACCAGGAGATGTTTCCGCAGACGCGGCTTGCAACAAGGGGCAACACCGCCGACGAAATCCGGACCACGCAAGGCGGCAGCCGAAAGGCTGTCTCCATTGGCAGTGCGGTGACCGGGCACGGCGCGGATTACATCATCATCGATGACCTGCTGAAAGCCGGCGACGCCAATTCTGAGGCGGAACTGGTGCGGGCGCAGGAGTTCATCGATGGCACCTTGCTGTCGCGTTTTGACAACCAAGCCGAGGGCCGGGTGGTGATGGTGGCGCAACGTCTCCACGAAGCCGACCCGCCGGGATACCTGCTCAACAAGGGGACCTACCGCCATCTCAACCTGCCGGCCGTAGCGGAAGAGGCAGAGGTCGTTCCGGTCGGGCAGGGTAGGGTGCACCGGCGCGCCCCGGGCGATCTGCTCTTCCCGCAGCGGCTTGACCGTGCGACACTCGATGGCCTTCGCCGGGAAATGGGGGCGGCGGTCTTCAATTGCCAGTACCAGCAGAACCCGATTGCCCCTGACGGGTCACCGCTGCGCTGGGAGTGGTTTGGAACTTATGCGGAACTCGAGGATCGCCGCTGGTATCAACTGGTAGTCCAAAGCTGGGACACGGGGACCTCCGCGGATCCGCGTTCCGACTTCTCGGTCTGCACAACATGGGGCTTCCGGGAGAATGCCTGGTACCTGCTCGATGTGTGGCGGGGGCAGCTGGATTATCCTGACCTGAAGGCGAAGGTGCTGGCCTTGGCAGCCTGTTGGGACCCGGAGCGTGTTCTCATCGAGGATGCGGCGACAGGCCGGCCCCTTTTGCATGAACTCTTCCGGGATGACCGGCGGTTCAAAGCCATTACCCCTGAAAAGGACAAGGAGATACGGTTCAACGCGGCCTGCGCACCGGTGGAAGAGGGCAAGGTCTTGCTGCCCGCTGAGGCGCCGTGGCTGGCCACCTTCAAGCGGGAGCTGCAGTCCTTCCCGCGCGGTAGCCACGACGACCAGGTCGACAGCTTCAGCCAGTTCCTGAACTGGTCAAAGGGGCCCGGCTTTTATCGCGCCCTTGGAAGGGATCACGCGATCAACCGAGAGCGCCGCGAGAGGCAATTGGCGCGGGTCAGGCGGCGGTGATGAGGCGGCCCTGATGCGAACCTGGCGACGCGCCCCCCTATGTCGGTCCGTATCGGCACGGAGCCGCGCGAGTGCGTGTTGCTTACTGTGCTTGAGTCCCGTGATCCGCGCAGGGCCCCGTCAAGGCAGGCGAGGTGCATTGTGTCCTTTGGGCGACATGCGCCAAAAGTACTGGGCGGTGCCCGGAAATGCAGGCGCTGCGCCTTGTTGCATCAAGGTAGACGACTTAAACTCACTAAAGCAGGCGACGTTTTGAGCGAACTCGCGTCGCCTTTTACCTCCCTGTTGGACTGTGGCCGGGCTTGTCCCGGCCATTTTTTTGCCTGGACGGCAAGGGGCGGCCGCATGTAACGATGGCTACTGCGTGGTTTCGCCAGTCGGTCGTTATGATTGTGCGCGCAGACCTTGTCAGATGAGACTTGGTTGAGCGCGGGCAGGGCGCGGCGTAGCGTCAGCCCATGGCAAAGCGCTCCCCGTTTCGAACTTTCAAAACCAGCCCTGAGATCATCCGTCTGGCGGTGATGCTCCATGTCCGGTTTCCGTTATCGCTTATAAATGCCGAGGATCTGCCGCATGCACGCGGCATTGACGTCAGCCATGAAACTGAATGTCCGTGTTTCCAACTACTCGATTGCTGCGAGCCGAGGAAAGATTTCGCGGTTGAGGCAAAATCTTGGAGGCGATGCGCGATCCATCTGCATTTCCTGCCACTTTATGCAGTCAGTCGCATGTCCACATTTTTTCGCAGTTAATCATACTTTGTCGGATGTCATCTTCCACGGCCTTGGGAAGTCGTTGTTTGGGGAGGTCGATACCCAATACGATCAACATTCCTCGCCGAATATTGACGCGTCTTTCAAAGGCCTCTGGGTCGAGTTGCCGAAAGTTTAGTGCCAAGTCGTGGAGTTCTCCATTTTTTGAACTCAATCTCGCCGTGTCTTCAGGTATGGCGCTTGGGGACGTCTACGTCCTAAGCTTATCGGATCATGAAACTGGAAAGATTGAGCCGTCGATTACGATATCGGCCAGACTGTAGTGGTCAAAAACCTCGAGCAGCGCTTCGATGGCGCTATTGAGGATTTGCGGGAGACGGCATGAGCACGTTATCAAGCATTGGTTATCTTCGCGGAAGCATTCGACCAGCGCAAAATCCGGTTCAGTTGCCCGGATGACCTTGCCAAGGTTAATCTTCTCCGGCGGCGCCGCCAGACGGAAGCCGCCCGAACGTCCTCGCTGAGCCTTTAGGAACCCTTCGTTCGTCAGCGTCCGAACGACCTTTTTCAAATGCGGTGCGGAAATTCCGTAGACCGCAGCGGCTTCCTCGATGGTCACGTTGTTCCCGTCCTTGCTTGCTGCAAGGATGAGGATTCGTAAGGCATAGTCGGAAAACTTCGTCAATCGCACTAGCGACACCTCCTTACGCGGCAAGCGTCAGTAACCCTGTGTTGCCCATCCTGGAAACACTACTACGCAAAAAGATCATTTTACTTGATCTTGATCAAGGTGCCTTCCTGACCCGGATGAGACAAGCCTCCAGAAAAGGGTGATTTAGAATCGCCCAAATATCGGGAAATCGGAATGTTCATTTCTGGTCCACATAAGATGACGGCATGTACTTGGAGCCTGCGAAAGGTTTTCTGCCGCGTTTTTGTGGCTCTCGTGGTATTGGGACTGGTTACACAATTCGCGCAACCCGGCCGCGTCCATGCGGGAGAGCGCGCTAATGGATTCGAGATCGTCATTTGCTCAGGTGACGGCGCGATAACGATAACCGTAGACAGCGAAGGTAACCCAATCGAGGCACCCGGCGACGCGACCTGCGACTGTGGTTGTGCTGCATGTCCGTCGCCCGCTGGAGTTTGTCTGATCCCAAAAGCCTCCGTCTTGGAAATATTGAAGTCGTTAGCAGCAGTTGTTCCATACACGTGGAAATCGACAAACCGCGCCCTTGAACGCGGGCGCTTGCCGGTCCCGCGCGGCCCCCCGACCGAGAAAGAAACCTGATGTTGCTGTTCCGAAGCCTCCTTCGTATCCTCTTTCTGCTTGCCGCAGTGGCGGCGCCCGCATACGCGCAGAGCCCGGTGCTCGGCCATTTCCTGGGCGAAGTATCCCCTTCCGAGCTTATCGAAGGCGCTGACGCCTTCGGACCGATCCGTGACGACCTACCGGTCGTCCCCGTTCAGAGCGGCGCCGAAACCGTGGGCTGGGCTTTCGTCACGTCGGATTTTGTCGGCACGACCGGCTATTCCGGCAAACCCATCCACGTGATGGTCGCCATCGGACAAGATGCCGTGCTGCGCGCGGTCCGCCTGGTCAAACATTCCGAACCCATCGTCCTGATCGGCATCCCCGAGGCCAAGGTGCAAGCGCTGACTGCCTCTTACGCCGGTCTGGACATAGCGGCCGAAGCGGTGGCCGGTGGTGTTGCGCATGATCTCAACATCATTTCCGGCGCGACGGTCACCATCATGGTCATCGACGACTCGGTCGTCCGGTCCTCGATCCGGGTGGCGCGCGTCCTCGGTCTGGGTGGGCTCGCCCCTGAAACCGCGCCCCAAGGGCCGAAATACGCGATCGACGCCGAGGCGACTGCGGCAGGGGACTGGCAGACGCTGGTCGGGGACGGCACGGTCCGGCGCCTATCGCTGGATGTCGGACAGGTGAACCGCGCATTCGAGCAGGTTGAAGACCCGCGCGCGGCGGCGCGGCCCATTGCCGGCGCGGAAGACGACACGTTCATCGATCTTTACGCCACGCTTGTCTCGATCCCGGGGATCACCGACGCGCTGCTTGAGCAGGCCGAGGGCCAGAACCTGCGCGACTGGCTGGCCGAGGGAGAGCATGCTCTGCTGGTCGCTGGTCGTGGGCAGTATTCCTTCAAGGGTTCAGGCTATGTCCGTGGTGGTATCTTCGACCGCATCCAGCTGATCCAGGGCGATATCTCGGTGCGCTTCCGCGACCGCGACCACCGCCGGGTGGGCGCCATCGCGTCGGACGGAGTGCCGACCCTGTCCGAGATGGACCTGTTCCGAATTCCGGCCGGCATCGACTTCGATCCGACCGAGCCATTCCGCCTGCAACTTCTGGTCCAGCGCGATGTGGGCGCCATCGAGCGTGTCTATACCACCTTCGAGATGGGCTGGCAGCCACCCGCCGACTTCCTGGAACCGATCACACCCGAACCCGCGCCCGCCGCAGCGATCGCGCCCGAGCCAGACGAGGCCGCTGCCAAGACGGCGCTCTGGCAGCGCATCTGGCGCGACAAGACGGTGGAGATCGCCGTTCTGGCGGTGATGCTCACAGTTCTGACGGTCGTGTTCTTCTTCCAAGATCTCGTCACGCGCTCGGCCCGCGCCACACTCTGGTTCCGCATGGGCTTTCTGACGGTCACGCTGGTTTTCCTCGGCTGGTATGCCAATGCGCAACTGTCGGTCGTGAACCTGATGGCGCTGGCCAATTCGCTCGCGAACGACTTCACATGGGAAGCGTTCCTGCTGGACCCGCTGACCTTCATCCTGTGGTTCTCGGTCGCTGCCGCACTGATCTTCTGGGGGCGCGGCGCCTATTGCGGCTGGCTCTGCCCGTTCGGCGCGCTCCAAGAGCTCTCGAACCGCATCGCGAAAATCTTCAAGGTGCCGCAATGGGAGCTGCCCTGGGGTCTTCATGAACGCCTGTGGGCAGTGAAGTACATCCTATTTCTGGGCCTGTTCGGCGTCTCCCTCGCCTCCATCGAACAGGCCGAGCATCTGGCCGAGGTCGAGCCGTTCAAGACGGCGATCGTGCTGAAGTTCGACCGCGCCTGGCCCTTCGTGCTCTATGCCGGTGTCCTGCTATTCATCGGGCTCTTCGTCGAGCGGTTCTACTGCCGCTATCTCTGCCCGCTGGGCGCAGCCCTCGCAATTCCGGCCCGGATCCGGATGTTCGACTGGCTCAAACGCTACCGCGAATGCGGCAATCCCTGCCAGACCTGCGCCAACGACTGCATGGTGCAAGCGATCCACCCAACCGGTGAGATCAACCCGAACGAATGCCTGAACTGCCTGAACTGCCAGGTGCTCTACCGGTCGAAATCGAAATGCCCTGTCGTCCAGCGCCGCGAGAAACGCCGAGCGAACGCCTCGGTGAGCGCCGAGGTGCTCGACAGGGTTCTGACCAATCACCCCAACAGAAAGGAGACTCAAAATGTCTGACAAGATGGGGAAAAGCGGCATCAGCCGGCGCGGACTTCTGGGCGCGACGGCCGGAGGGGCCGCACTCGGAACGCTGGGCGTATCCGGCAGTGCCATGTTGGGCGGCGCTACGGGCGCGGCCTTACTGGGATCGGCCACGCCGACCCGGGCCGCAACCGGGACCGGCCATGTCGCGCCGGGCGAGCTGGACGAGTACTACGGCTTCTGGTCGTCTGGCCAGACCGGCGAGATGCGTATCCTCGGCGTGCCCTCGATGCGCGAGTTGATGCGCGTGCCGGTGTTCAACATCTGCTCGGCCACCGGGTGGGGGATCACGAACGAATCGAAGAAGATCCTGACCGAGGGTCTGACCCAGAAGACCAAGGACTACCTCGCCGCAAACGGCTTGGAATTCCCGCGCAATGGCGACCTGCACCACGTCCACATGTCCTTCACCGAGGGCAAGTACGATGGCCGCTTCCTGTTCATGAACGACAAGGCCAACACGCGCGTCGCCCGGGTGCGCTGCGACGTTATGAAATGCGACAAGATCATCGAGATTCCGAACGCCAAGGGCATTCATGGTCTGCGTCCGCAAAAGTGGCCGCGCACCAACTACGTCTTTGCCAACGGCGAGGACGAAGCACCCATGGTCAACGACGGCATGATCCTCGACGATCCGTCGAAATACGTGAACTTCTACACCGCGATCAATGCCGACGAGATGACCGTCGCATGGCAGGTGATGGTGACGGGCAACCTCGACAACACCGACGCCGACTACGAGGGCAAGTACGCTTTTTCCACCTCGTACAACTCAGAAATGGGCATGAACCTTGCCGACATGACGGCAGCGGATATGGACCATGTCGTGGTCTATAACATCGCCGAGATCGAAAAGGGCATTGCTGCGGGTGACTACATCGAGCTCAACGGCGTTAAGGTGATCGACGGGCGCAAGGGGTCTGAAAAGAACTACGTTCGCTACATTCCGATCCCGAACAACCCGCACGGCTGCAACATGGCACCAGACAAGGTGCACCTGTGCATCGCCGGAAAGCTTTCGCCTACGGTCAGCGTGATCGACGTGCGCAAGCTGGACGCGGTGTTCTACGAAGGGGCCGAGCCGCGGTCTGCCGTAGTGGCAGAACCGGAACTGGGTCTCGGTCCGCTTCACACCTGCTTTGACGGTCAGGGCAATGCCTTCACGACGCTCTTCCTCGATAGCCAGGTGGTTAAATGGAACATCGAGAAGGCAGTGCAGGCCTATGCCGGCGAAAATGTCGATCCGATCATTTCCAAGACCGATGTGCACTATCAGCCCGGGCACAACTCGACGGCTGAAGGCGAAACTCTTGATGCGTCGGGCAAATACTATTTGTCGATGAACAAGTTCTCGAAGGACAGATTCCTGAACGTGGGCCCATTGAAGCCCGAGAACGAGCAGCTTTTTGTCATTGACGGTGACAACCTGACATTGGTGCACGATGGTCCGACTTTCGCTGAACCGCACGATTCGATCCTTGTGCACCGCTCCAAAGTCAATCCATTGCATGCATGGAACCGTGACGACCCGATGTGGGAAGACGCGCGCCAGCAGGCCGCGGCGGATGGCGTTGACCTCGACTGGGGCCATGACGAGATCATCCGCGACGGCAACAAGGTGCGGGTCTACATGCATTCGGTTGCGCCGCAATTCAGTCTGGAGAAGTTCACAGTCAAGCAGGGCGACGAGGTGACCGTCTATGTCACCAACATGGACGACATCGACGACCTGACACACGGCTTCACCATGGGCAACCACGGCGTCGCGATGGAGGTCGGGCCGCAGCAGACTGCCTCGGTGACCTTCACAGCGGCGCAGCCGGGTGTCTACTGGTACTACTGCCAGTGGTTCTGCCACGCGCTACACATGGAGATGCGCGGTCGGATGTTCGTCGAACCGCAGGGCGCGTGACGATGTCGCGCATCCGGTACATCCTTGCCGCAGCCCTGATCGTCTTGGCGTCGCAGGTCCCAGCGGAGATGCGGGAGGTCCTGCCCGCGCCGGGTGCGCTTGTCTCCGCCGTCGCCGGGGCTGGCCCCGGCGACGTGCTGTTACTGATGCCGGGCCTGCACGAGGGTCCGGTATCCATAGATATTCCGCTGACCCTTGAAGGCCACGACGGCGCCATCCTCGAAGGCAACGGAACGGGCAGCGTCGTTTCCGTAAGCGGCGACGGCGCGGTGGTTCGCAACCTGACGATCCGTGGTTCGGGCAATGACGGCGCAGAAATCGATTCAGGAGTAAAGCTCGAACGGACGGCCACGAACGCGCTTGTCGAAAACAACCGCCTGATTGGCAACCTGCACGGCATTACCGTGCATGGCGCGCGCGACAGTATCGTGCGCGGAAACCGGATCGAAGGCCGCCGCGATCGGCGGGTGAATGACCGGGGCAATGGGATCTACGTCTGGAACGCGCCTGGAACGATTGTTGAGGCCAATGACGTGATCTGGGGCCGGGACGGAATTTTCGCCAATGCCTCGAAAGACAACACCTTTCGCAGCAACACCTTCCGCGACCTGCGCTTTGCCGTGCACTACATGTACACCAACAACTCTCAGGTCATCGGTAACATCTCCCTGGGTAACACGCTTGGCTTTGCGCTGATGTTCTCGAACCGGATCGAGGTGCGCGACAACCTCTCGCTGGGCGACCGCACGCATGGGATCATGCTGAACTACGCCAACAACGCGCAGGTTACCGGCAACCTGGTACGCGGCGGCACGCATGAAAAGTGCACCTTCATCTACAACGCGCACAAGAACCGGATCGAGGGCAACCGCTTCGAGGGATGCGAGATCGGCATTCACTTCACCGCCGGGTCCGAGCGCAACCAGATCACTGGCAATGCCTTCGTCGGCAACCGCCACCAGGTGAAATACGTAGGAACCCGACACATGGAGTGGAGCGCGGAAGGCCGCGGCAATTTCTGGTCGGACCACCCGGCCTTCGATCTGGACGGTGACGGGATCGCGGACGGTGCCTTCCGGCCGAACGACCTGATGGACCACATCCTGTGGTCGCAGCCTTCGGCCAAGCTGCTGCTGGGCTCGCCCGCCGTGCAACTGGTGCGCTGGAGCCAGTCGGCCTTTCCGGCGACCCTGCCGGGCGGCGTGCTGGACAGCGCGCCGCTGATGACGGCGCCCGAGATCGCGGTGCCGGCCGACATCGCGGCGCTGGAGGCCGATGCGCTGGCCCGCGCCGGAGACATTGAGGAGATGAGCGATGCTGACCTGCTCTCGGGTCACTAGGACTTTTGGCGCCGTCGAGGCGCTGCGGGATGTCAGCCTTGCGGTGGCCGAAGGCGAGCGCGTTGCGCTGCTGGGTCACAACGGGGCGGGCAAGTCGACCCTGATGAAGACCATCCTTGGCCTGATCCCGGCAACCTCGGGCGAGATCCGCGTGGCGGGCGCCGCGCCCGGCGACCGCGCCGCGCGCGAGGCCACGGCCTATCTGCCGGAAAACGCGGCCTTTCACCCGGCCCTGACCGGGCGCGAGCAGATCGCGCTGTACCTGCGGCTGCGCGGCGAACCGGCCTCGAAAGCCGGCGCCCTGCTGGAACGGGTCGGGCTGGAGCAGGCCGCCGACCGCCGGATCGGCACCTATTCCAAGGGGATGCGGCAGCGCGTCGGGCTGGCGCAGGCGCTCATCGGACGGCCGCGGCTGATGGTGCTGGACGAACCGACCAGCGGCCTCGACCCGGTGTCGCGGCGCGAATTCTACGCCATCCTCGCCGACCTGGCGCGGGACGGCACGGCGATCCTGCTGTCCTCGCATGCCCTGACCGAGGTCGAGGCGCGCACCGACCGCATCGCCATCCTGTCGAAGGGGCGGCTCGTCGCCAACGACACCCTGGCCAACCTGCGCCGCGAGGCCGGTCTGCCGATCCAAATCCAGGTGGCCGCCCGGCCCGATACGGTGGGCGACGTGGCTCGGCGACTGGATGGCACCCGCGTCAACGGCGTGCGGGTCGACCTGACCTGCGCGCACGGCGAAAAGCTGTCCCGCCTCGGACAGATCGCCCGTCTCGGCGGCATGATCGAGGACGTCGAGGTGATCCCGCCGAGCCTCGAAGACCTGTACACCCATTTCAGCCGGAGGGCAGATCAATGACCCGTGTGATGGCTGGGGCCGGATCCGAGATACGCATCGCGATGCGCAACCGCTGGGTCGCGATCGCGGTCGCAATGATGGCGCTCTTTGCGCTTGTCCTGTCGGCTGCGGGCAGCGCACCAACCGGGCAGATCGGCGCCGACAAGCTGTCGGTCACAGTTGCCAGCCTCACCTCTCTTGCCGTGTATCTCGTTCCGCTTCTCGCGCTGCTGATCTCCTTCGACGCGGTGGCGGGCGAGATCGAGCGCGGCACCTTGCCGCTGATCCTGACCTATCCCGTCAGCCGGGGCGAGATCCTTGCGGGCAAATTCCTCGCGCATCTGGCGGTTCTGGGCATCGCCCTTCTGACCGGCTACGGCGTGGCCGCATTGGCGGCCTTCGCTTTCGATCCCGGGGCGGCGGCAGGCATGCACGCGCTTGTGCGGCTGCTGCTGTCCTCCCTGTTGCTGGGCGCAGCTTTCCTCGGGGCGGGATATGCCGTCTCGGCGGTGTCGCGACGCCCGGGCGCGGCCGCCGGCGCAGCCATCGGGCTTTGGCTGGTCTTCGTGGTGCTGTACGATCTCGGATTGCTGGCTGCCGTGATCGCCGATGGAGGCGGGCCCTTCACCACGCGGGTTTTTCCGTGGCTTCTGCTGGCCAACCCGGCGGATGCCTTTCGGCTTTACAACCTCGCCGCCTCCGAGGCGGCGGGCGCGGCGGCGGGCGTCGCAGGCGCGGCGCAGACCATTCCGCCGGCCTTGGCGCTGTCCTCGCTGCTGGTCTGGGCGGCGGGCGGTTTTGCCCTTGCCCTGCTCGCCTTCCGGAGGGTGCGACCATGACCCGCCTCATCGCTCTCGCGCTTGTCGCTCTCGTGCTGTCGGGCTGCAAGGAAGAGGTGGCCGAACGGCCGTTGCCCGTCACCATGACCGCCGAGGCGGTGGGCCATTACTGCCAGATGGACCTGCTGGAACATCCCGGCCCCAAGGCGCAGGTCCATCTGGCGGGTCTGCCCGATCCGCTGTTCTTCAGCCAGGTGCGCGACGCGATCGCCTACCAGCGGATGCCCGAGCAAAGCCACGCCATCGCCATGATCTATGTCAGCGACATGGGCGCTGCCCCCAGCTGGGAGGCGCCCGGCACCGACAACTGGATCGCCGCCGAGACTGCCGTTTACGTCGTTGGCGCCACCGTCGCGGGCGGCATGGGGGCGCCCGAGCTTGTTCCCTTCGCCGATCGCGCCGCCGCCGAGGATTTTGTCGTCCGCAACGGAGGCGAGATCCTGTCGCTGCTCTCGGTGCCGGACGAGAAGGTGTTGGCCCCGGTCGAGTTTGCGCTCGACGAGGAGGGCAATTTCATCCCGCCCGAGGGGGCGGCCATCGACTAGGAGACCACCATGCCGAGCCTTTCCCGCCGCCGTTTCATCGCGATCTCTGCCGCCGCCGCGCTGGCGGGCCCCGCCGCGGCGGCACCGAAGCGGTACTGGAGCGGTACTGCGCTTGGAGCGCGGGCATCGATCACGCTGGACCACCCGGATGCTGCCAAGATCGTGACTGCCGTTTTGCAGGAAATCGACCGCCTCGAGGATGTATTCAGCCTCTATCGGCCGGGCTCGGCCCTGTCGCGGCTGAACCGCGACGGGTCGCTGGATGTGCCGCCGTTCGAGCTTGTCGAATGCCTTGGCATCGCCGATGCCGTGCATGACGCGACAAACGGTGCCTTCGACCCGACGATTCAGCCGCTCTGGGCGACCTATGCCGAGGCATATGCCGCGGGCGGCACGGTGACGGGCCCGATGCTGGAGGAAGCGCGATCGCGCGTCGGCTGGTCACTACTGAGAGTCGCCCCGTCGCGGATCGCCTTCGCACGGTCGGGCATGGCCCTCACGCTGAACGGCATCGCGCAGGGCTATGTCGCAGATCGTGTAGCGCGGATGCTGGAGGCGCAGGGCCTCGACCGGATCCTGATCGACACGGGAGAGGTGCGCGCCTTGGGGGGCATGCCGTCTGGTGCACCCTGGTCGGTGTCGCTGCCGGATGGCAGGGCGTTTAGGTTCCGTGACCGCGCGCTGGCGACATCGGCACCGCTTGGCACGTCCTTCGACGCGGCTGAAACCATCGGCCACATCCTCGACCCCCGGACCGGACTACCCGCCCCGGCAACGGCACGCACCGTATCGGTCACCGCACCCACGGCTGCCTTGGCCGACGCCCTTTCGACCGGACTTTGCCTGCTCGCCGACGCAGAGGCGAAAGAGGCCATTGGAAGGCTGCAGGACTGCCGCCTGGTTTGACGCAGCGCCTGGGACTGCGCCGCAAGGCGGCAGGCCGCTCGCGACCGTCGATTCCGGGTCAGGGGCCCTCCCGTCCGCGACTGATCGCCGGATCAGCTGTTTTCGGTTCGCGAATATCCTCCAGCACTGCATAGAAGGCAGGCAGGATCACGAGGATCAGAACCGTGGCGGCGAGCAGCCCGAAGACGACCGAGATTACCAGCGGCTTGAGCGTCTGCGCCTGCGTCGAGGTTTCGAGGAGTAGCGGCGCCATTCCCATGATGGTGGTTGAAACTGACACGAAGATCGGTCGGAACCGGGACCGAACGGCTTCGCCCGCGGCGCGCGCGGCGGACAGACCCTCGGTGCGGCGGATCTTGATGACACCGACCAGCAGGATTGCGTTGTTCACCACGATCCCCGCGAGCGAGGCCGCCCCCACCAGCGAGGGCATGGAAATGATGTAGCCCATCAGGACATGGCCCCAGATGACGCCCAGGAACGCGAGCGGGATGGTGAGCATCACGATGAGTGGCTCGACATAGCTGCGGAACTGGAAGCTGAGGACGATGTAGATGCCCACCAGCCCGATCAGGAACCCGCGCAGGATCGAGGCGACGGTTTCCGCGGAATTCGCGGCCTGTCCGCCGATCTCGAAGCCAAGGGTCGCCGCCAGATCGGGCACAAAGCCCTCGGCCAGCCGTGCGGTGATCGCGTCGGCATTGCCGATCCGGCCGTCCACATCGGCCGCGACGGTCAGTGTGCGCAACCCGTTGCGCCGCGTGATGGTGCCCCAGCCGAGCGCTTCGTCGATGGTGACTATGCTGGACAGCGGCACGGTGCCGCCACCGGGCAAGGCGACTTCGAAAAGGCTCAGGTCGGCGCGGGTGGTGCGGTCCTCATCGGCCAGCCGCACCTCGATATCCCAGGCCAGATCGCCGCGCCGGATTTCCGCAAGTTGCGTGCCAAGGAAGGCTGCGCGGATCTGGCCGGCGACGTCCGTGGCGGTCAGTCCGAGGGCTTCGGCACCTGGCGCAAGTCTTAGCCGCAATTCGGGCGCGCCCGGGCGCAAATCGAGGATCGCGTTGCGCACACCGGCATAGGTCTCGAGTTCCGCCAACAAAGTGCGGCCTGCGGACTCAAGGGCGGCGAGGTCTGGGTGGGTCAAGCGCAATTCCACCGCGATGCCCTGCGGGCCGATCCCCGGCTCGGTCAGGATTAGAGAGTTCACACCGGGCAGGGGGCCGATTTCGTCACGCCAGAGCGTGACGATTTCGTCTAGCGTACTGGTGCGCGTCTCGGCACCCAGAAGGTCCACCGCGACGGTGGCGACATGGGCGCCGGTCTCGCCCGCCGACAGGTTGCGGCCCAGCCGCGTGATGCGGCGGATCACCAGCGGTTGTGCCTGGGGCTGATCGGGGGACAGGCGGGCGTTCACGCGCTCCAGCGCCGCCTCTACCTGGGCGACGGCCTCGGTCGTGCGCCCAAGCGGTGTGCCCGCGGGCAGCATCAGCCGCGCCTCCAGCACGTCGCCGTCGATCTCGGGCATCGCCTCGCGCTTGACCACGCCGCCGCCCAAGGCGCCGACGGTCACGATCAGCGCGCCGATGGCCAGCCCGACAACAAGCCAGCGCGCCTTGATCGCGGTGTCTGCCAGGCGGCCCACGCCACGTTCGCGCAGGGCATCGAAACCCGCCTCGAAGCGGATGCGAAAACGGGACGCGGTGGTGTCCTTCATCCCGCCTTTCAGGTGATGGGGCAGGATCAGGAAGGCCTCGATCAGCGAAGCGGCGAGTGCGGCCAGCAGGACCACCGGAAGAACCTCCAGCACCGCCCCCAGTTCGCCCGCCAGAAAGGCCAGGGGCAGGAACACGGCCAGCGTCGTCAGGAAGGACGAGATCACGCCCGGCGCCACGGCGGCGACGCCCGCCGCGACGGTTTCGACCGTGGCCCCCTTGGCCGAATGAACCGCGATGGAATCCGCGATCACGATGGAATCGTCCATCACGATCCCGATCGCCATCAGAAGCGCCACCAGCGTCATCATGTTAAGGCTGAGCCCTGTCAGTGCCATCCAGACGAAGGCGCCCGCAAAGGCCATGGGCAGGCCCATCGCTGCCCAGATCGCGAAGCCGGGACGGAAGAACAGGCTCATCACGGCGATGACGAGAACCAGCCCGATCACCCCGTTCTGAACCAGCATCACCAGCCGGTCGCGGATGATGGAGGTCACGTCCTGCACCACCTCCACCGTGATCGTGTCGGGCAGGCGGGCGGTTTCCTCGGCCACCAGCGCCGCGACGCCGTCGAGCACCCGCAGCGCGTCGGCATCGAGCGCCTTGGCGACATCGAGCACGATGGCGGGGATGCCATCGACAAAGGCGCGATCCTGTGGAGGCTCGAAACGTTCCTCGATCGCCGCCACATCGCCGAGCGTCAGGGTCGCGCCATTGGGCAACGCCAGAACGGGGATCGTGGCAAGCGTCCTGACCGTTTCGCGTTCTGCGGTGAAGCGGAGCGTCAGCTCCGCGCCGGGCCCCTCCAGCATGCCGGTGGGCAGGTCGATGTTCTGCGCGGCGATGGCAGCGGCCAGCGTGGCAGGTGTCAGGCCGTGACTGTCGAGCAAAGCGTTCGAGGAGGTGACGGAGAGTGTCCGGCTGCCGAGCCTCCCGCGCGTCACGCGGGCGACGCCGGGCAGGGCGGTCAGTCGGTCCGACAGGACGTCGGCATAAAGGTCCAACTCGCCCAGCGGCAGATCGCCCGAGATGGCGATCGATGTAACAGGATCCGAGCGGTGCAACTCGCGTACCACGGCGGGATCGGCGCGGTCGGGGAAGGTATCGATGGCCGAAACCTCGGTGCGCAGGGAATTGACGAAGCGCAGCGCGTCATTGCCCGGCGCCATGGTCGCCACGGCCCGCGCGCGGCCGCTCTGCGCGGTGCAGGTGAGGGTTTCCAGCCCCTCGACACCCTGCACTCCGTCCCAGAGCGGCGCGCAGATCGCGGCCTCCACATCCTCGGCGGCGGCACCCCGGTACGGCACCGTGATCTCGGCCTCGACAGCGCGGAAATCGGGGAAGGTCTCGCGCAGCAGGCCCGGTGCGGCAAAGGCACCGGCGGCAAGGAACAGAAGGAGCAGCAGATTGGCTGCCGTCGGGTGGCCGGTGAACCAGCGTATCATGGCTGGACCTCGACCGGGGTCAGGGCCATGCCGGGGATGGCCGGAGCGATATCGTCGATCACCACGCGGTCGCCCGGCGACAGGCCAGCGGCGATAACGACACGGCCATCCTGCGCGAAGGCGGCGGTGACGGGGCGCAATTCCAGCAGATCGCCGGGGCCGGCTATCCGCACCCTGCCCATGTGCAACGCCGCCTCGGGGATGGCGATGACGCCGGCGATGGAAGCGCCCGAAAAGGCAAGCTGCACCTGCATGTTGGGTACTAGCGGCAGGCGGCGGGGCGGGTCGGCGCCCTCATAGGGGTCGTCAACCCTGACCACGACCGGCACGGTGCGCGCACGGGCATCCAGCGTGCCCTCGATCCCGACAACACGGGCGCTCCAGATCTGCCTCGGGTCCGACAGAGGGCTAAGCGTCACTGCAATCCGCGTGGCGGGCATGTCGCGCATCATGTCGGCAAGGGTGATGCCCTCCGGTGCATCTCCCAGCAGCTGTCGAAAGCTGTCGATGGGCAGATGCGCCACGACCTCGGCCGCCGCGATCCCGTCGGCACGGATCACCACCTGACCGGGGGCGACGGTCTGAAACAGCTCAGCATTCACCTCGGTTACGCGCAGGTCGAACGGCGTCGTCAGGGTCGTGCGGTCGAGCGAGCGGCGCGCCCGGTCGATGGCGGCCTCGCTGCGCGCGACCTGTGCCGCGATCCGCGCCTCGCGGGAGGGGATCAGGGCGAGCGTGTTCTCCAGTTCCGCCACCGTGCGGCGGGCCAGAAGGGTCGCGCGCTCGGCCTCGTCGGCGCGCGATTGCGGAACGGCGCCTTGCGCGACGAGTGTGCGCGTGCGTTCCAGATCGGTCTCGGCCAGGGCCAGCCGGTTCTGTTCCAGCGAAAGGATGCGCCGTGTGTTGTCCGCCTCTGCCGTCAGCTGCACGCGCTCGGCCTCCAGCACCGCGAGGTCGGCCTGCGATTGCGCCAGCGCCAGCTCGTAGTCGGCGGGGTCGGTCCTCAGCACTTCCGCCCCCGCCGGGATCAGGCGACCGGGCTCAAGGTCCGGATGGCGCCAGATCACCTCGCCCTGCACCTCGGCCACGGCGACCCAGGTCTCCGCCGCGCGCAGGCTGCCCCAAGCGGTCGCGGCGGGCCGAATATCCTGCGCCGCGACCGTCATCACCCGAACGGGCAGCGCGGGCGCGTCGCCCCCGACCTGCGCGGGGCCGGGGGCAGACGCGATCATCCAGACCGCCGCGGCAATGCCGAGCGCGATGGGTGGCAGCGCCAGGAGCGGGGCGAGGCGCATGGGTTCAGCCCTGCGCCCGGCGCATCCGCGCCAGCGTGCCGTCGCGCAGGATGAACTGGTGGTAGAGCGCGCCAATCACATGCAGCGCAACCAGCGCCAGCAGGATGATCTTCATCACGTTATGCCCCTGCGCCGCGGCCTCGACCCCGCCGAACCACGCGACAGACCCGCTGAGTGGCATCAGGATCATCAGCGCGTAAAGCCCGACATGGGTGAGCTTCGCGAGAATGCCTTGCACCTTGCTGGCCTCGATCGCCGGGGGCACGCCGCGCCTGGCGCGCAGGGACAACCGCCACAGCGCGAAGATCATCACCAGCGCGCCGCCCGCCACATGGGCCAGCACGAGCGGGTCGAACCCAGCCTCCAGCCCATCGGTGATGCGGTCCCATGCGGCCGACATCGCGTCCTTGAAAAGATATTGCTGCGCGATCAGTGCGAAGATGAGCCAATGCAGCGCGATCTGAAGGCGGGAATAGCCGGTGGGGGCGGTCTTGGCGGGCATGGCGAGGATCCTTTCGGTCAGGGTGCGCGACTCGGGATAGAGGTTGCGGTTGTCATAACTATATGTTAGTGAGTTATAACTAACAAGAGGTGACACATGTCGGGCCGTCAAAGTGCTGAAGAGAGAAAGGCGCAAATCGTGGCCGAGGTTCTGCGACTGGCCGATGAGATCGGACCCGACCGGCTGAGCACCACGGATGTCGCGCGTGCCATCGGCGTCAGTCAGCCTGCGATCTTCCGGCATTTCCCCACCAAGGGCGCGCTCTGGCTGGCGGTGGCCGAGGATATCGCTGACCGGTTGCAGAGTTACTGGGCTGCGGCCGAGGCGGGCGCCACCGGGCCGCAGGCGCGCCTGAAAGCGCTGATCGGTGCGCAACTGACGGCCATTGCTGAAACGCCTGCCCTGCCGTCGATCCTGTTCTCGCGCGAGTTACAGGTGGAAAATCCAGTCCTGCGCGAGGTGTTTCGCAAGCTTCTAGGCGCGTTCCAGGGCCGTCTTGTCGCCGCGATCCGGGATCTTCAGGCGGCGGGTCACCTGCGCCGGAACGTCGGCCCGGAGGATGTCGCTATCCTGTTGACGTCGCTGGTGCAGGGCGTTGCGATCCGCTGGACGCTTGGCGCGCGGGGCTTTGCGCTCGTGCCTGAGGGGTTGCGGCTGTTTGACTTGCAGATGGAACTTCTACGCGCGAAGGAGGGCGCTTGCGATGCCTAGAACCAGTCTGACGCGCCGCATAGCGGGCGGTGTTGCGATTGCCTTTGGCGTGCTGACCGTTTTCTCTGGTGGCCGAACATTGCTCGGATCAGCCGACATGGGGGCAGTCGTACCCTTCGTGCTGTGGTTCAACACTCTAGCCGGGCTTGCCTATGTCGTCGCGGGTCTCGGCCTGTGGCAGGGGCGGCGATGGGCCTGGCCACTATCGTTCGCGATTTTCGCCGCAACGCTGTTGGTCTTCGCGGCGTTCGGTTTGCATGTGGCGCAGGGTGGAGCTTTCGAGATGCGCACCGTTTTCGCCATGACGCTGCGCAGTACGGTCTGGGGCTGGATCGCGTGGGTGGCGCGTCAGGCGTTTTCCGGTCGGTAAACGCAATCGGCCAAGGTACTGCGGTTGAGGTCGGCGACAAATGCCGCCTCGGCATGGACTAGCCGCGCTTTCAACCGACATTGCGGAGTCAGGGTGCAGCTGTTGGTGCCGGCGGCGAAGCATTCTACCAGAGCCTGATCAGCTTCGAGGGTCGCCACCACATCGCCCAGGCGGATGTCCTCGGGCGCGCGGGCCAGCATGGCGCCTCCCCCACCGCCGCGCCGGGTTTCCAGAAGACCTGCGGCGGCAAGCGCCGAGATCACCTTGGCCAGATGGTTGCGCGACACGCGGAATTCATCGGCCAGTTCCGCGGTGGTGAAGGCCCGGTCGGGTGCGCCCGCCATCCGCATCAACACGCGCAGGCCGTAATCGGTGAAAGAGGTGAGGCGCAAGGTCGCGCTCCTGATTTGGTAGTTGAAGTACGCATTCGCAAGAGGTATGCGTATTGCAAATACCAATTCGCTTCGGACCATGCAAGGACCGGGCGATTCGCCAGTGAAAGGGCTCGCGATGAACGACCTCCTTGAAACGGAAGTGCCGCAGGACACGGGTGCCCTGATTGATCATATCCTGACGCGCTACCACGAGATGCATCGGGAGGATCTCGCCTCGCTCATGCCGCTGGCCGACCGGGTCGAGCGGGTGCACGCGGACGATCCCGACGCGCCGACGGGGCTCGCCGCCGCCATCCGGACGCTCGCCGGCGAGATGGAGAATCACATGATAAAGGAGGAGATGATTTTGTTTCCGGCCTTGCGCGCAGGCGGCGGGCCGGGCATCGAGCACCCCATCGCAGTCATGCGCGCCGACCACGACGATCACGCCGAAAACATCGCGCTGATCCGGCGGCTCACCCGCGATCTGACGCCGCCCGAGCACGCCTGCGGCTCCTGGCGCTCGCTCTATGGCGGCCTGGCGGCGCTGTTCGACGACCTTGCTGCCCATATCGCGCTGGAGAACGATGTGCTGTTCCCGCGCTTTGAGCCCGCTTGAGGCTAAGATGCGGTTTGCGGGAGTGACAGTCGAGGAGCGCGGCGGGATGGATCGTCTTCTGGACGCGGTGGCTGACCGGCTGACGCGGGACGGCGTCCGGCTGGTGGGCGCGTTGCGCGCGGCCTCGCCCGATGCCGGATCGGGGTCGTGCGACTGCGATCTCTGGCTTCTGCCCAACGGGCCGCGCTGGCGCATCACGCAGGATCTCGGACCCGGCGCCACAGCCTGCCGGATGGATGCGGGCGCCTTCGAGGAGGCCGTCGGGTTGGCGATGTCGCGGCTTCTGTCCGGCCGGGCAGATCTCGTGATCCTCAACAAGTTTGGCCTGAGCGAGGCAGAGGGGCGCGGCTTCCGCGCGCTGATCTCCGAGGCGCTTGCCCGCGGCGTTCCTGTCCTGACGGGCCTCTCCGAAACCCACAGGGCCGCGTTCGACCGCTATGCCGATGGCATGGCGACGATCCTCGCACCGACCGAGGCTGCCGTCACGGACTGGTGCAACGCCGCCGTCGGAACCGTGGCCGAGGAGGGCGCGTCTCCATGAGTGGACAGGGAGCCTATGCCTCGCCCCCCTGCATGGCGGCGGAGGTGGACCCGACCTATTTCGATCCGCTTGGCACGGATGTGCAGCAGGCGCACGACGTGGCGCGCTGGCGTCGAGCCGAGCGGGCAAGGCTGGCCAGCCTGAGGGAGGGGTTGGGCCAGACAGGACGGGCGCAGGTGAGCAGTTCCATCTGCGGTCATCTCGGAACGGTCCTCGCCGCGCGCGTGACCCTCCGGGAGACCGTGCTCGCCGGCTACTGGCCGATCCGAGGAGAACCGGATCTGCGCCCGATCCTGTCCGATCTTCACGCGGCGGGCGTCTGTATCGCGCTGCCGGTGGTGGAGACCACCGCAGCGCCGTTCGTGTTCCGACGATGGATGCCGGGCATGCGCATGCTGCGCGGCCATTGGAACATCCCCGTTCCGCCGCCCGAGGCGGAGGTCCTGACGCCCGATATCGCGCTTGCGCCCTGCCTCGGCTGGGATGCAGGCTGTTATCGGCTCGGCTGGGGCGGCGGCTATTACGACCGGACACTGGCCGCGCTCTCGCCGCGGCCCGTCACCATCGGCATCGCGCTGGCGGCAGCCCGACTGACCACAATCTACCCGCAGCCCCATGACATTCCCCTCGACAGGATCGTGACCGAGACGGGCGTACCGGGGGAGCGAAAGGACCCATCATGATCCCGACGAGCGAACCAACTGCCCGGTTGCGGCCCGGCGAGGGCGCGATCGCACGGCTTGCCTGCCTTGTGCTGCAACCGGTCCTGACGCGCGTTGTCCGTCGGGTCGCGACGCGGCACCCGTCTCTCTTCGCGCGGCTCGGTCCGCACCAGGCTACCGACTTCCTGATCGACCCCGTGGAACTGCCCTTTGCGCTGCATCTGCGCCCCGACCCGCAGGCGCTCGTCTTCCGCGCCGTGCCGCGCGATACGGCGCCGCAGGCCGGGGCCACGATCCGCGGGCGGTTCCTGCTGCTTCTGGAACTGATCGACGCCGAGCAGGACGGCGACGCGGCCTTCTTCTCGCGCGATCTGGAAGTCAGCGGGGACACCGAGGCCGTCGTTCGTCTTAGGAATGCGCTCGACGACATGGACGGCTCGCTGGCCGAGGAGGCGTCGGCGATGTTCGGAGCTCCCGGACGGGCGGTTCTCGCACGGTTGCGGCGGGCCTATCCGGATGCCACCAAACCGCAGGAATACGCATGAGCCTTGCCGAACTGATCTGCCCCGCAGGCACCCCCGCCGCGCTGCGCACTGCCGTCGACGCGGGCGCCGATGCCGTTTATTGCGGCTTCCAGGATGCGACCAATGCGCGGAACTTCCCGGGGCTGAACTTCACCCCCGATGAACTGGCCGAGGCGGTGACCTATGCCCATGCGCGCGGCACCAAGGTGCTGCTGGCGCTGAATACCTATCCGCCTGCGGGCAAGGTCGATCTCTGGCGACATGCGGCGGACACCGGCGCGCGCTTGGGCGTTGATGCCTTCATCGTGGCCGACATGGGCGTGGCCGACTACATCGCCCGGACGTATCCGGGCATCCGGCTGCACCTGTCGGTACAGGCCGCGGCCTCATCGCCCGAGGCGACCCGCTACTATTGTGAGAACTTCGGTGTAAAGCGTGTGGTCCTGCCGCGCATCCTCACGATCCCCGAGATCCGCCAGCTCCGCCGCGAAATTCCCTGCGAGATCGAGACCTTTATCTTCGGCAATCACGGGCTGATGGTGGAAGGGCGGTGCAGCCTGACCAATTACCTGACGGGTCAATCCACGAACATGGACGGGGTGTGCTCGCCCGCCTCAGATGTGGAATATGTGCGCGACGCTGACGGGTCGATGTCCTCGCAGCTCGCGGGTTTCACCATCGACCGGTTCGGAGTCGATGAGAAGGCCGGCTATCCCACGATCTGCAAGGGCCGCTACGCCGCGCCCCATCGCCCCGAGGGCTACTACGCCTTCGAGGAACCGATCAGCCTGAATCTGTCGCGGCTCCTGCCCGAATTAATCGAGGCGGGCGTGCATGCTTTCAAGATCGAAGGGCGTCAGCGCTCGAAGAGCTATGTCCGCGGCGTTGTGCGTGCGTTCCGCGCAGCGGTGGATGACATCAAGGCCGGACGCGAGGCAAACATCGCCGACCTGATCGCCCTGACCGAGGGGCAGAAGCAGACCCAGGGCGCCTTCGAGACAAAGAAATGGCGGTGAATACCATGACGAAACTGACGCTCGGCCCGATCGCCTACCACTGGTCCGCGGATGCACGGCGTGACTTCTACGCCCGCATCGCGGATGAGGCGCCCGTCGACGAGGTTTATCTGGGCGAGGTGATTTGCTCCAAGCGCGCGCCCTTCCACGAGGCAGACCTGCCGGCCACGATCGAGCGGTTGGAGCGCGCAGGCAAGACCGTGATCCTGTCAACGCTGGCCGAGGTGATGCTGAAACGCGAGCGCAAGGCAACCGAGGATCTGGCCGCGATGGACACGCCCGAGATCGAGGTGAACAACGCCGCAGGGCTTTACGCGCGCGGTAAGCGTCCGCATCGGATCGGCCCCTTCATGAACGCCTACAACGACGCGACGATAGCCTGGATGGCCGGGCAGGGCGCGACCCATGTCTGCCTACCGGCCGAGATGCCGGCCCCGGCCATTGCAGCCGCGGCGCAGGCAGCAGTTGCGTTGGGCCTGGGTGTCGAGGTGCAGGTTTTCGGCCGCGCGTCTCTGGCTGTGTCAGCGCGGTGCTATCACGCCCGCGCGCACGGCCGCACCAAGGACAACTGCCAGTTCGTCTGTGAAGAAGACCCCGACGGCATGCCGCTCCGCACCCGCGACGACCGGCCGATCCTGCGGGTGAACGGCATCCAGACCCTGTCGGAAAGCTATGTCGACCTGCTCCCCGAAGCGGCCCATCTGATTGCCGATGGCGTCACGCACCTGCGGCTGATGCCACAGGCCGTGGACATGGTCGCGGTAGCGCAGGTGTTTCGTGATGCGCTCGATGGGCGCGTGCCGACAGGCGAGGCTGATGCTCGCCTTGCGACGCTGATTGGGCATGCGGGCCTGAGCAACGGTTTCTATCATGGCACGGCAGGCTACCGCCGCATTTCCGCCGCCGCGCCGGCCTGAGCGCGCAAGGGACGCCACAAATGACCTCGACCGCCGAACAGATGCGCGCCTGGACCGGACCCGCGATCCTGACCTACGGGTTCCGCCCGTTCTTTTTTGGCGCGGCGGTCTGGACCGTGCTCGCGATGGCGCTTTGGGTGCCGATGCTGTCAGGGCACCTGATGTTGCCCACAGCCTTCGACCCCGTGTCATGGCACGCGCACGAGTTCCTCTACGGTTATCTCGGCGCCGTTGTCGCGGGCTTTCTCCTGACAGCGGTGCCAAACTGGACGGGGCGCCTGCCAATCGTCGGCTGGCCGCTGGGCGGACTGGCGGCGCTGTGGCTCGTGGGGCGCGTGGCTGTGATCTTTTCGGCGGGGTTGCCGGGGCTGCTGGTGGCGGCGGTCGACCTTGCCTTCCCGGTCGTACTGGCCACGGTGATCGGGCGCGAAATCGTGGCGGGCCGGAACTGGCGCAATCTAATCGTGCTGGCGATGCTCGCGGTCTTTGCCCTCGGCAACGCGCTGTTTCACTGGGAGGCCGCGCAAGGCGAGTATGCCGCGCAAGGTTACGGCCTGCGACTAGGCCTGGGCGCGGGCGTGATGATGATCGCGGTCATCGGCGGCCGCATAGTGCCGTCCTTCACCCGTAACTGGCTGGTGAAACGGCGCAGCGCCGTACTGCCCGCAGCGCCGATGCAGCCCTTCGACAAGGGGGCGCTCGCGGCTCTTCTAGTGGTCATGTCAGAGGAACTTGGCTTGAGGCGGGCAGGGGGCTTGCGTAGCCTCTGGCTATGACCAAACGCTCTCCATTCAAGTACTTCAAAACCAGCCCCGAGATCATCCGCCTGGCAGTGATGCTCTATGTGCGTTTCCCGTTGTCACTCCGCAATGTCGAGGACCTGCTGCATGAGCGAGGCATCGACGTCAGCCACGAGACCATCCGGTTCTGGTGGAACCGGTTTGGCCCGATGTTTGCATCTGAGATCCGTCGGCGGCGTGTGCAGCAGCTGCGTGCATTCTCGCCATGGCAATGGCATGTCGACGAGGTTTTCGTGAAGATCAACGGTGAGCGGCACTATCTTTGGCGGGCCGTCGATCACGAAGGCGAGGTCCTGGAGAGCGTTGTCACGAAGCGAAGAAACAAACGCGCCGCATTGAAAATGCTGAGAAAATTGATGCGGCGATATGGTCAGCCAGAAGTGCTGGTCACCGATCGGTTTGCTTCATACCAAGCGGCTTTGCGCGACTTGGGTTGCGATCATCTCCAATCCTGTGGCCGCTGGCTGAACAACCGCGTTGAGAACTCGCACTTACCATTCCGACGACGAGAAAGGGCAATGCAGCGCTTTCGGAGAATGAGAAGTTTGCAGAAATTCGTGTCCGTTCACGCCTCCGTCTTCAACCACTTCAACCAGGGCCGCAGCCTCTCAAGCCGAGATCATTTCAAACAGAATAGAACCGCTGCTCTGGCCGAGTGGCGCGGTCTCTGCGCGGCATAATGGACAGCGCTACTGTCCTTGCAGAGACGAGTTCGAATTCGTCTGACAGCACCGTTTGTTTTCCTCGGTCATGGGGGGCGGAAGGCCGTTCCTCGGTACCGGGAAGAGCCCGAACGGTTCGGGCATGAGACCAGTGATGCGTGGTCTTCGCGGGTAGTCCAGTTGTTTTCGAGCGG
>NZ_SKCI01000002.1:430000-1039563 GCF_005434965.1 Marimonas lutisalis | reverse complement strand
AAGGACCATCGAAACCCGGCGCTTGCTTCACCGCAAATCCGCCGCATAATCACAAAAACTAGATGAGCCAGATCCTCTCTTAGCTCAGGCGGCCATCTGTCCCAAAAACCCTGACGACGGACACCGGACGATAGCATCGACGGCGGACAGCCTCATGAAAAAGGCTTGCCATTTGGAGCGGGACGCCACCCTTTCTCGAGTGGCGACACCTTCTCCGGGCCGAGTTCGATGACACCTGAAAAACCCTCTCGCGCTACGAAGAATTGGATATCTTCCTCCTCCACGTCGTATTTTACGGTGACGTGGGGCCGAAAGACGCCGTCGGCATAGTCATGCGTTGCACCTAGCGCCAGATGACGCGCATGATCCGCGAAGATCTTGCTATCCAGCAAGGGAATGGCAAGGTGGCCTTTGATTTCGAAAGGCTTTGCATTCTGCAACTGTACGGAGAAGCTGTCGGTTGCAGGCGTGATGTGATCAGGATGGACCGGCGTTCGGCAATAGAGGACGGTCATATGCAAGTCGACCGGGTCGATGATCCCGGACAACCCGAGCTCTCGAGCCCATGCCGTCAATGCCCGACCATTCATAACCTGCCGCCGGATGTAAACGGGAATGCGATCATGCATGCGCGGTCTTCCTTTCTGCTCAAGTCGAGTGACCAACGACGTGCTCCAAGTGGATCTCTCGATCGCCAGGTTTGAACTGATAAGCAACTAGAGGACCGGTCGCCATGCCTGCGGAGTAATCGAGGCAGAGCGCATTGGGCGCCTGGCGCTTGAGGCGCCCGCTCAGCCTATAGTGTCCGAAAAACACCGGCTTCGCGGTAGTGGGATAAGGGATACCGCGCGTCTCGCCCAATCGCTGTCGAAGCACTTCCGCTGCACATCTGGAATTTTCGTTATTCGTGCTTTCATGTTTCACGAAAATTACCTATTGACTGCGCGCCCAGCTTGCCGCTATAAGACTGCATGATGAAGTGATTCACGGACTAACGAAATTGGCGAAAAAGCAGATGAGAGACTATCGGCGCATGTGTGTGCGGGAGGGCTTTGAGCTCCTCGGGATCGAAAGTGGCGGCAAACACTGTCGCCTTCACTTCGAGGCAGGCTTCGTGACCGCACCCGTAACCCCCTCCGATAACCGCAACATGACGAACGTACGCGCTGAAATCCGGCGCCTACACCGCTGAAAGGATAAGAAAATGAATGATGTACCGACCGCAGCAGACCGCCGCGATGCATTTAAAGAATTTTTGCTCGGGGGGGACGATTGGGACTACGCCGAGGCCCTGCATGAGCTTACGATGCAGTCTCTGGAGCAGATCGAAGACCTTATGGGCCCAGAATTGTCTGCGTCTCCGTTGCGCCAGCTTGTCCAGCCCATTGCAGATGTCGGCCGCCCGAATGTCGAAACCTGGCGCGAAGCAATGGATGATGTCTCTGCGTTCTACGGTGTTCTCCCGATTTCCGCTCGGTTCTTTGAAGCTTCCCAGTATGGCCATTTCGGCGTGACGCCGGAGGAGATCGAATATGGTGAACGTCCTGCATGGCTTCGGGCGCTCGTGGCCGAGGTCAAGGCATTTGCGGCTCGTAGCGATGTTGCGCATCTCTACGACGGGGACAATGCACTGTTGCGGATTTCTGGCCTCGCTTGCTCACGACTGGCGATCGATTTCGGTGAGGGAGAGGTTGATCTGCGCTCTCTGGCCGTGCTTGGCGGTGTCTCCGAGGGCCGTGTGCGCAACCTGCTTTCAGAGTCCGACGGCCCCCTTGAGCGCGGCCCTGATGGCGGGATCAAGGCGCTGAGCGCCGCCTCCTGGTTGCAGAAAAAGAAGGGCTATCTCGCTTCGGTCTGGCAGGAAGAGGGGCCTTTTGTCGAGCAGGCCGATGAGAATGCCGACGTCGTGCCGGAGAGGGTGATCTTCGTGCCTGTCGCGCGGGATGGGTCTATGTTCACGCCTGACCTTCAGCGCAACGGCAGCTATCGCATCGGAGCAAAGGGAGCAGAGGAGGACCATGCAGATTTCTCAGTGGCCCTGTCGCGGCTGAATGCCATGTCGGTCCCCCGCTGGCGACGGCCGAACGAGAAGGGAATCTGGGGCATCGTCAGTGGTGTCGCCTGGCAGCGTATCGAGAAGAAGTGAGGCATCACATGACCATTCCTACCGCAGCCGAGATCCTCGCACTGCTCCGGGCGGCAACGCCGCGACCGACCTCCGAAGCTCCGCGTGATGCGCGTGGCATCTATGGCCTCTTCGATCACACGGGCGCCTTCCGTTATGTCGGCTCGACCTCTTCGGAGGCCGAGACCTTCTACAAGCGCATCCATCGACGTCACCGCACCGGCTCGGAGAGCACGAGCCATTACTTCTCCCGCATGTATAACACCGGGCGGATGTGGCGCCTGCGCAATGACCCTGCCACGAAGGCGGACGGCGATGTCGCCAAGAAGCTACGCAACGCGTTCATCGCGCGCTATTGCGCTGCGGTCTGGGTTCCCTTGCCGGACCATGCCGATATTTCCGGTCTCGAGGCGCAGGTCATTGCCCTTGCGCCCGCCGATATGATTGCTTGGAACCGCCGCGGGATGGAGGCCTATGAAGAGCCAGAAGCGCTTGTCGATGCACTGATCGAGGAGCTGGATCTGAAGCCCGTCGAGCTTGCGGCTATCGGACGACAGCTTGCGCGGTTTCGCGAAGGCACTCCGGTTGGCGTGCCTCGTGGCATCAAGCCTGCCCTCTCCGGAGCCTTGCCGACGCTTCCCGATGGGCCCTTCCGCTTTTTCGCGCTTGACGTAGAGACCGCTAATCATGATCGCGCGAGCATCTGTCAGTTGGGTCTTGCCTGCGTCCGCCCCGATAACCGCATCGAGACCTGGGTGACCTTGGTTGATCCGCGCACCGATCGTTGGGTGTTCAGCGATCTGCATGGGATCACAGCGGACATGATTGTCGGAGCGCCTGGCATTGAAGACGTGCTCGAGCTCTAGGAGAGGCGCCTGGTAGGATGCCCCGTCTATCAGCACTCCGAGTTTGATCGCAGTGCTATCCGTGCGGCCTGCGCCACGCTCGATCGAACGGAGCCGAACTGGAACTGGCAAAACAGCGTTACCGTCGCGCGCGCGGCTTGGCCGGAGTTGAAGGACAACGGCGGGCATGGCCTTGCTTCTCTGAAGCAGCACCTCGGGTTGCGTTTCGAGCATCATGACGCCGCCGAGGACGCGCGTGCAGCCGCGGAAGTTGTGCTGATGGCGGAGAGCGGAGCAAAGAGCCTCGAAAATGTTTTTGACGTCATCGAAGATGAGGAACTCATCCCTTCAACTCCTCCCGTCGCAGACGTTCCCCCTCGACATGAGCTTGCTGCGGCGAAGGCCGAGGAGGCACTGACGGTTCACAGGTCAACAAACGGTATCATTGGGCGCAGCGTGCTCACCCAGGGCAATCTCAACAACAACCACTTCTACCTGCGCGAATTCATCAGCGCTTTCCCCTCAGAGGTCATCGGCGGCGGCAACAGGGCCAGCGCTGCCCCATGCACCTTGACGATCGACTGGGGTGGCTCGGTAACGGTTACCACCGACATTGACGGCTCAAAAAAGATCTTCCGTGATCGGTCTTGGGTCCGGAACTTTTTCGAAAGGAATACTGCGCGCGCTGGTGATGCTGTTGAGGTCGTCGAAACTGCACCTTTCTGCTACCAGGTGAAACTCGTTCGAGCTTGAAATGTAACAACTCGATCTCGTCCCAGGACAGAAAACCGGACTGGTCGGTAGCGTCGACGACTTTTGCCTGCAGCACCCGGCCTATAGAACCAATTCTGGGAATAATCTTGAGACAGCACCGCCCAGACCGCTCAAGGGCGGCGCTGTCCCTTACCGGCGCTCTGCTGCTGTTCATTACCACTGCAGAGAACGACCGGGTTAAGCGGCACTAACACTGCATGCGAAGACTACTTGCAGTAGCCATGGCTCGGTAGCTTTCGGCTGTCGTCAGTTTCATAGCTCGAATACTTGCCGCCCGAATAGCGTGGACAATCGCGCGCGTGCCCAGCCGCGATAGCAAGTGCACCAATATCCTGATCGTTCTTGAGGTAGCAGGTGCCCACCCAACGGTCGTAGGTTTTCTCTCCGTTCAACCAGCAGCGCACAGGTTTCCTCAGCACGAGCTTCTGCATCCAGGTTTTAGCCGCGCGACCGCCCCGCTCATTGAGTTCAGGTCCATCAACGCCATTCAAACGGACCGGCAGATTACTGACTTCGATGGTATCGACGTCCCGCACATGTGTGACCCTGCCCTCGATCCACTCCCCTGCTATGGTGGGCACTCCGATCATTGCCACAAATACGGCAGGCAGGCAGACCGATTTCTTCAAAACTTGTTCTCCGTGGTTTTGTCGTATTGCTAAATAGTCGGGCCAGTTTGGCATCCTCTATGACCAGATTAGATGCAACATTGATCCGAGGCCATCAGGAAGCTCCATAATCCTGAGTTCTGGCACCAAGGATTTGTGCGGACACGCGTTCGGCAGAATACAGTGCGCCTTCCATCAAGCCTCCCATATCGGAGGCAATTTCAGTCGAGGCGAATTGCAGTCTGGCATCCCAGATCTTCTCTAAAGCCGGGGGCAACCCGTATGACGGATGTCCTCCTGGTGGGTTATGATCACGGTCTGTGGCCGTTTCCGCTTCAAAGGCCCAGTCCATGAGCGCTGTCGTCACAGGCCTCATGGCGTCCGAGCCGAAAATCCGTGCCAGTTGTTGAAGTGCTGCGGCCTTGATTTCCTCTGCGCGCCCGAAACGCTGCGCCGCCGGCACGCCAAGAAAGCCGAACAGCGCCGCAGGCGTACCGTTCACCCCGGACGCATCATGGATTTCTGCGAGAGGGCCTCGACGGCTCATCGCGTCGCCCGAATATCCTGCCGCGCGCCAGAACGGATTGTCATAGACGGCAACGAACTTGGCGTGACCTGCCATCCAGGTGGGAATAGCGGAAAGCGCCTGCATGACATCGGGCGCGAGCATCGGCTCGAACTGCAGCTTCGCAGCGACGCGCGGAGGCAGGGCAAGAATGATATGCTCTGCTTGGCACTGCATGCGCTCATTGAGAAGAACCATTCCGTTCTGAGTGATTTTATTGACATGACTGAGCAGGTTCAGCCGATCGCGCGGCAACCGCGCGGCCAGACGTTCAATCAGGCCGATCATGCCGCCTTCCAGACGGAACGACCCTTCCATAGAGGCAAAGCCCTTGGCGCGATGTACGGTCCCGCTTTCATCTTCGAAACACTGGTCACCCGCCGAGTATTGGGGAAAAGCACGGAGACCGAGGTCTTCGATTAGCCCGGCGATGCGTGGCTGTCCCGGCCAGAACCAGGATGGTCCAAGATCGACCTTGCCTGTCGGAGTATTCAGTGCCGAAATCCGTCCTCCCAGTCTTGAACGCGCCTCGAACAACTGGAATTCCACACCGGCATTGTGCAGGCGGTCCGCGAGGGCCAATCCGGCCAGACCGCCTCCGACGATCGCCACTTCAGTCTTCATCCTCAAGGCTCCGTCCATGGATCATGCGAACCAGATCAATTATCGAGAGGTGAACGAAAGGGCAAACAGACTTGGCGCCCGGGCGGGCGCCGACAATAATTCAGCTCAGCAGAAAAATTTTTGACCCGACTTCTAGGGTTGATCTTGTCGCAGAAAAAACGCCAGACAAATCCGCCATCACTCTACCCAACACAAATTTAGTATAACCGCACTTACGCGCCTGTATTGCCCGGTGTCCTTTGCCAGCACGTGAAAAGAAACCGGGCAATGTCGTGATGAGACCTTTCGGCATCATCGACAAGGCCAAGCTGGGTAAAGAAGCCATGAATCATGCCAGGATAATCAACGTGCTCGACCTCCACGCCGGCCGACTTTAACTTTGCGCCATAAGCTATGCCTTCATCATGCAGCACATCGCATTCGGCGGTAACAAGCAACGCTGGCGCCAGACCCGCATGCGACGGCGCATTGCGCGGACAGGCGCGCCAATCATCGCGCTGCGCGGCGTCGGGTAGGTAACGATCCATGAACCACTTCACCGTGTCGGCCTCGAGGATACCATAGCCTTGGGCATAACGGGTATGAGATGGAGTGCCGCCGCGATAGTCGATTACCGGATAAACCAGCACCTGCGCTGCAAGGGCCACCTCACCTTCCGCCTGGGCCATCAGGGCAACCACAGCAGCCAGGTTGCCCCCAGCGCTGTCGCCGCAGACTGCCAACTTGGCGGGATCAAGGCCAAGCGTGTCGGCCCGCGCGGCGACCCAGCGCGTGGCGTCGTAGGCGTCCTGCGCCGCGGCAGGAAACGGATATTCAGGCCCCATCCGGTAGTCCACCGAAACCACGGTCGCACCCGTCGCGCGCGCAAGGTATCGCGCGGCGCTGTCATGACTGTCGAGACTGCCGAAGACATGGCCACCACCGTGAAAAAACACGATGGCCGGCGCGTTGGCCTCATCCGAGGCCCGGTAAATGCGCAGCGGCACGTGGCCGAAGCCCGGCCCGGTTGTGGTGTTGACGACCTCGGCGACTTCAGGCGGCGGATAGCTGTCGAGCCGCGCAGCCGCCAACTGTTCGACCAGATCACGGGCCGCGGCCGTAGAAAGATCGTGCACCTTTGGAATGCCGAGTTCGGCCATCTTTTCCAGCATCGCCCGCACCTGCGGGTGAACGTCTTCGGGAATACTCATGCGCTGGCTCGCCCGCCGTCATAGACGAACAACTCGTCGGTCAGGTCGATGTTTGGGAACTCATCCTTTTCGTGCCAGTAATCCTGTGTGTGCTGCCATTCCCTTGTGGTGCCGCGCTTCGGAAGCAGGTGCATGCCACGCATCAGATAACCGGGGTTGAAATCCTCGGGGTCCACCCAGGGGCTGAGTTTCATATCTCGCTCGGAGGCCCGAGGCATCGGCTCGACGCTTTTCGCACCGATGGCGTTCATATGCGCCAGGAGACGGCAGACGAAATCAGCGATGAGTTCGGAACGCAGGGTCCAACTGGCGCGGAAATACCCAAATACCCAGACCATGTTGGGAATTCCGGTAAACATCATGCCACGATAGGTCAGAGTTTCATGGAAATCGAGCGGCACGCCATCGACGGTGAAATCGATATCACCTAGCACATTTAGGTTGAACCCGGTGGCGGTGACGATGATGTCAGCTTCAAGTTCTTCGCCCGACTTCAATACAATTCCGGTCTCGGAAAAGCGCTCGATCTCGTCGGTAACCACAGAGGCATGGCCGTCTCGTATCACCTTGAACAGATCACCATCCGGAACCATCGCAATGCGCTGCCGCCACGGACGATAGCTGGGGGTGAAATGCTTTTCGACATCGACGCCGTCACCGGCATGCGCACGCACGAGGCCCAAAAGCTCCTGCTTTACGGCCTCGGGTTCGTTAATGCAGCGACGGATAAAGGCATCTTGATCGTACAGGATGCGCTTTCGCACAATCGGATGGATCAGCTCTTCGTCGACCTCGATCTCCCGCAGCGCCTGGGCCAGTTCGTGCACATTGGGCCGGATATTGAAATAGGTTGGCGAACGCTGCAGCATGGTGACATGCTGACACTTGCTGGCAAGGGCCGGGACAATCGTCGCCGCCGTCGCGCCTGAGCCGATTACGACTATGCGCTTACCGGAGGTATCGAGGTCGTCCGGCCAGGTCTGCGGATGGACGATCTGCCCCTGAAAATCCTCCACACCTTCCCACTGCGGCGTGTAGCCTTCGGAATGGCGGTAGTACCCCTGGCACATCCACAGGAACCCGGCGGTGAACCGGGTCTCTTCCCCGGTCTCCAGCCGTGTTGCGGTAAGCGTCCAGAGGTTTTCGTCACTCGACCAGCGCGCATTGGTGACCTGGTGGCCATAGCGGATGTGGCGCGCCATGCCGTTTTCCTCGATCACCTCGCCCAAATAGCTCAGGATTTCCTCGGCCGTGGCGATCGGAGGTCCAACCCAAGGTTTGAAGCGATAGCCAAAAGTATACAGGTCGCTGTCAGAGCGAATGCCCGGATAGCGATGCGTTTTCCAAGTGCCACCGAAACCGTCCTGGCTTTCAAGGATCGCAAAGGAGGTGCCGGGCAACTGATCTTGCAGGTGATAGGCCGCTGCGACGCCGGAAATGCCTGCGCCAACAATCAGGACATCAAAGTGTTCAGACATTTGAAAATCTTTTCTGGCCGGTTGCATTAAAAAAACAGGTTAGCGTCCTTCACGTGCGTTTTCACCCGGTTTTCTTCTGAGCCTGCAGTAGCGTTGCGTAAGAATTGAATTCACTTTGCCGGTTACCAAATAGGCTCTTCTCTTCGATGTAAGAGCACTCGAACGAAAAACTGCTGGCCGCGTTGCGTCCCCGTGCTTCGTGAACGGCAACTGCCCCGACTGGCTCGGTTCGGCCTGACTGCAAACATACCGCGTCTCGACCTTGCGGTGCCTTTCTGCAAGGATCTGAGAAACAAGTGTCGGGCCTCGACAGGGATAAACATGCAGCAGACCGTTCACGACACCGATGGAGCCGCTGGCTACTACAACGATACGGATGTCTCTGCGTTCTACAGGCTTTGCTGGGACGGCGAGGACATTCATATCGGGCACTATACTCCAGGCAATGAAACCATCGCCAAGGCGTGTGCCGCGATGACTCAGCTACTGATCCAGAATGCTCACATCGTTGCCGGTCAATATGTGTTAGACATAGCCTGCGGCTTCGGCGGGACCCTTCGAACTCTCGCTCGATTGGGTTGCCACGTAGAAGGGATCGATATCTCCGAGAGATGCGTGGCCGCTGCACGCTCAGCCAACCGTGCAGCGGGGCTTGACGATCGGATCAACGTCTCGCTCGGGGACTTTCACATGATCGACAGTCCACCCGGCAAATGGGACGCCGTCATTTGCCAGGAATCGCTGATACATTCGCCTGATCGCCCCAAGGTCTTTGCCGAAGCGTTTCGCGTGTTGCGACCGGGCGGTGTTTTCGTGTTTTCCGACATCCTCACTGGCGACAAAGCAGACATCGCTCTGGTCGATGCGGCTTTTGCCCGGTTGGGCGTGGCACCTGGCGCCACGGTCCAAAGCTATGTCGACATGGCCACCGATGCGGGCTTCAAGATCGAGCACGTCCAGGAGAGGCAGAGCGACATCAAAATCCATTACGACAAACTGGCCAAAGTTCTCGACGAACAGAGCTCTGGCCTTTCCCCTGATGCTATGGCCTCCATTGCCAGCAGTATAGAACGCTGGCAGAGGGCGCTTGCAGGCGGCCATATTACTTGGGCCTACTTTGTCGCGCGCAAGCCGAACCCTGTTTGAAAATTCAATTCCAGCGAAGAGAGCACCCATGCCGCACAGCTTCCGAACCCTAGAAGACATCATCGACAACGGGTTTTGTATTGGGTGCGGTCTGTGCAAAGCGTTGGCGCCTGGCGCTGTCATCACCATGGTGGAGTCCGAAAACGGGCATCTACGCCCGCGTGCTTCAAACCCCATTCAAACCGAGCAGGAAGCTGCAATCATGAGACTTTGTCCCGGCATCAACATACATGGGCCATTCGGCAAAACCATGGGCGATGCCGATCCTGTCTGGGGAGCGGTAAAAAGGGTCGCTCGGGGCCATGCAGCCGATCCAGATACCAGATTCAGAGCCGCGGCTGGCGGCATCATGACCGCACTCAGCCAGTTTCTTGTCGAGAGCGGCCGGGTCAGCAAAGTTCTGCAGGTCCGGGCCGACCCGGAGAATGCGGTGGCCTCTCGGCCGGTTGCGAACCGTGACGCGGAGTCAGTGCTTGCGAGCTCCGGATCTCGCTATGCCACCTGCGCCACGCTCGAAAGGTTGCCCGATATTCTGGCAGAAGGCGAACCGATCGCCGTCGCGATGAAGCCCTGCGACATAGCGGCGATCCGAAATCTGCAGGCTGAGAACGAGCGGGCACGCAAGTTGATTGTATGCACCATCGCGCTGTTTTGCGGAACAGTCCCCAGCCTTGAGGCTTCGGACGATTTTCTCGCCCGCCGCGGTTTGACGCGGAATGATATTGTTGAGTTTCGCTGGCGTGGACACGGTTGCCCGGGGCCGACATATGCGCGCACAGCAGACGGTCGTGAATTTGAAGGCGCCTATCGCGAATTCTGGGTCGACAACCACTGGACGACGCAGTTTCGCTGCAAAATTTGTCCGGATGCGGTGGGGTTGCAGGCAGACATCGCCACCGGCGATGCCTGGCCAGGCGGCTGGCCCAAGGGTGAGGACGACGGCTGGAACATGCTGATCGCCCATACCGAGGTGGGAGAACACCTGCTGGCGGATTGCGAAGCAGCCGGCAAAATCTGGCTCGAGGACTCCGATATAGAGTTCGTGTCCGATACCCAGCCTCACCATGTCAGCCTCCGGCGCGCCCTTGCTGCCCGGCTTGCCGCTGGCCGTATCGCCGGTCTGCCCGAACCTAACTTCAGTGACCTAGGGCTCAATGCCTGTGCAGCGGGTCTTGATCCGGATACCCTGGCGAAAAACTTCGCTGGCACGCTAAGACGCATTCGCGCGGGTCAAGGCGATGAAGCCGTAAAGGCGGACTACGCAGACTAAAAGAAGCTGTCTTCGTTCCCGTCTTTTATTCGCGCCGCTCTGGTGGTGTTCGGCCGGGTTTGCCGCAATTTTTCGCGCTCAGCAGCACGAGAACGTTAATCTGTCAGAGACGAAAGTTTCAGTTTTTCAAATATACTCATATTTTCCATTGAGTTGCGTGAGCCTCTGCGAGTCTCGCTTGAGGTTTGAAGGAACGATTTCTCCGCACAATTCGCATAAAGACTGCCTGTGGGTCACGAAAACGCGAAAAACCAGGCTTGCTCCGAAATCCGGCCGTTTTGATGCTGCGAAGACGGGTTTTTCACAAGGGATTAGTCCATCTCGGTACTTTTGTTATGAGATCAGTTATGAATTCCTGTTAAGAAAAACTATTTACCCACAAAAAAAGCAAATCTTCTTTAAGTATTCGAACACTTGCGCTGAGTGCCCACAACGGTGACCCTAGCCTGTGGATAAGCAGCCTGACCCTGAGTGTGAGGTGCCAAACGCATACCAGGATGGCACGCCCCCAAGGTGCGACTGCAGAAGAATAGCGCACTTTTTGGAAAAATTGGGCGCACCGGCATCGGATTTGAGCCCAATCTGCGCACTTCGGCTGATGTCCACAAAAGCACTAATACCCAACCCTCTGGGTAACCTCAGTTTTTAGACTTGTTCACAGATGCAAGCCTGTCAGCACAAGGGCCGCAAAACTTAGCGAACCGGTTCTTGCACGACTAACGCCGCCACGAGTTGCCGGAAGATGAATCTCTTGCCGAGAAACTTCACAGAACTCACCTGTGCAGAAAAAGCGACTTTCAAATGCCTGGAACTTGCTCCAATCCATCGCGTCCACCGTCTGGTGAGCAGCAATAGTCATTCATTTCTTGCTCGTTATGTTCCACAAATGCTGGCTCCATGCTTTTGCCCCTAAAGCAGTAAGCCGTACAGCAAGACCCAGACCGTTAACAAGAATGCTGTGAAAATGAAGTAACCACCGTTCCACTTCAAGCCGACGTGAAGTGCGCTGACACCTCCAAAGGATCCGATCAACAAAGTTGTCGCAGTGAAGGGCGACGTCGCACCGCTGAGTGCCCAACCCGAAGCGATAGCAACGACAAGGGCGGAAGGAGTGACGTTGAGAGCATCGGGATTGGGAATTAGCGGTGCAATCAGTGTGACTGCGAGAATTGGGTTCATGCCGACTTGTCCAAGAAGTGGAATGACCCAAACCAGAAGCGTCAGCACGACCCACGCAGGTAGGGTGTCAGCTTCGAACCCCAGTGACAGCACGAGAGGTTGAAGCAAAGGCGCTCCGACCGTTCCGATGTATCCCGCCATCATAAGGAGAACGATTTCACCTCGATAAGCTGGTAACTCCTCGCTCAGGTAGCGCTGCGTCCGCAGGATGAAAGAGGCGTCTGAACCAATGCCACGGTGCTGCATTATCGCCCAGACGATCGAGATAGCCGGCACTACCAGCATAACAACTCCAACGACACGAATCTCCAGAGCGAAATGAAGGCTCAACACTAAGACCCCAAGCACGGCGAGCAACACGAAGAGCGGCGCCAGTAGCCCCCATGATCCGTCGACCGGCGTGCGCTGAGGCGCATTTGCAAGCCGCGGCTTGAAGATGCTGTCCATAGCCCAACCGCTCAGCAAGATTATCGCAGCTGAACCAAAACCCGGTAAAACGGACGACGCCCACGTAGCACCAGGTATCAGGGCGGTCGTGATTGCCATAGCGAATGCAAGAGGTGACCAGGGCAACGAGGCTATGAAGCCACGTTGTATTGCCAACAACATTCGACGGGTCCGAAGCCTTCGGATCAGTGGGTCCGCTTCTGAACGAGTGGATTGCGTCGCAAGACCGCCCAACAGTGAAATTGATCCGTAATTGATGAGAAGCGCGAAGAGGTGACCGCCAACGGTCAATGCAGCATACCTGCGACCAGGCGGCTGAGTGGCAAGGAACTTACCGGTCTTTCGGAGAGACGGAGACGTCTCAGCAGCGTTCCGCAAGGTGGAGAGCGCCGTAAAGAATGCAGCGATGAAAGCGGCTTTATCGAGACCATCCAGGGAGAGGCGGAGCCAATCGTCGCCGACAATACCAAGCGATACCGAAAGCGCCAGCCCGACAAGGACAAACGCTTTCCGCGTTGCCCGAACTCGGGTGCTTAGTAGTACGATTATCAGAAAGGCCAAGCCTTCGATGAGAAATGCCGGGATACGCGCTCCCCATTCACCAAGTCCGAACACACAGGTCAACAGGATCAGCAGGCCTGCAGCAAGGCGGTCGAGTTTTGATGACAACGCCATACCCGGGCTCCCTGTTGCCTGGGAAAATTTCCCTGATAGTTACGCAAGTTTTCCCTGTTATTTTGAGCAGGGAAATCGTCTCTAACACTCTGAATTTACTCTTTGATTTATGAAGCAATACAGCCAAAAAGCCCAGAGTTCGCAGAATTTCCCTGTTCTTTCACTGTAAAACAGGGAAATTTCACCCGAGACCGGATGGCCGAAGACTGTGCACACAGCCACCTTTCTCCGAGCCATAACGCTATCGATCGGCCTCTCTCCAAGGGCTCAGAAGTGCCCCAGTTTATGCCCCAGCTTGGGGGTTGCTGGTTCGGGGGCTGATAACCCATGAGCAGGAGCATGATCTGGTCGGGGGGTTAGATCAGGGGGAATAGGTATAAGTAATGGATAATAAGGAAGAGAAGGAACCTAATAAGGAGCCCTTGTAGAGCCTCTAGCAGGACCCACCTAGAAGGTAACACCCGAAGGAAGAGGCCCCATGACCCCGATTAATCCATATTTCTCTCGGTCCCTAGATGTTCATAGATGGTCGGATCACCCCGAGGTTAAGGCCTTGGTGGATGAGATTTGGGATGGGTATCTGCCCGAGGAGGTGGTTGGGGGTCCAGGGCCGAAGCCTAAGATGGCGTATCGGAAGCAGACATTCGCGAGGACTGGCTAGAAGGTCTGTATTGCGGACTTAGCGTTATTTCTGGATTTCGAAGCCAATTCTGAAGCCAAGAGTGCATAACCGGTCGAGAAGTGCGAAGGAAAAGACGATTTGCCCCAGCATTTCAGCGGTTTCTTCAATGAAGGTGATGCTGAGATAAATAGCCCAGATTTGGTTATCCAGCTGCGTGTAGATCCAGCCAACCACTTCCATGCCAAGAGCGCCACCGACGTAGATGGCCGCGGATATGAGCATCAGCTTTCTGGTCCGCGCTGGTTGGGACATGATAAAATTTCGGAAGATAAGATACATCAGCATCAGCAAAGGGGCAGCAAGCAACACCCAGAAGAATCCTTGGCCCACACCGCCGAAAATCAGACGTGACAGAAAGCGACCGGAGGCTTCATGCAACGAGGCAATTTCGTCAATCGAGAGCGTTGCGAACACAGCTGAGAGCGTCCACCAGTAATTTCGGTTTCCATCGGGACCCATTGCGAGAAACGCGAGTAGCACTGAGTTCATCAAGAGCAGCGCACTGGAGAACCAGGTCGGGATATTGTTTTCGTGATCAAGTTGGAGGAGTTCGAGAAAAAATACCGTTCCCTTGAAAGGCTGGGGGGACAAGATGAAGGGCAGCACGTTCACTAGTGCGCCAGCTAAGCATACTGCCAGCCACATCAAGATAAGGAGCCGTAAAACTGCACGGGGCAGAACCGGTGCTTTCGCAGATTCTTTATCCAGGCAATCTTTCAAAGAAGACCCCTAGTTTTCGGAAATATAAATTGTGACCAAGAAATAGCCGGAAAACGGCGCATTTTTCAAGTATGTGGGGCATTCCTGAAGAGCGCTTTTCGGCGGAAGATAGTTGCCTGTGTAGTCTGATGACTTGATCCCAGTATAGAGCTAAGTCTGCATCAACCTTCTTCCCTAGCAGCTTCATAGCGCGAGACACACGTTCAAACCTCGATTTTGTTGCGAGAATCTTCGCCGTTTTGTAATGTAGCAGATACAAGTTTCATTATGTTTCCTCCTGTCGCCTCGCCCGCACTCTCCCTGCGGGCGGGGTCTTTTCTTGCCACCTCGTCGTGAACCTCCCAAAAACCTGCGGAAGCGGTTTGTCGTGAAGCGAGCCGTCAGCCGAGCTAAAGTGGCCGATGCGGTCCTCTTGCGCCAAGGCCAGGATAGGCCACAGCGCGTTTCGCGGTCGCAATTCGTCCCGGAAGTGTTTGAGGTTAATCATGAGCCCGAAATGCAAAAGCCCCGGAGATGCGACGTCGCGCACCGCCAGGGCCAAAGTGGATGATCTGTGGGGGATAACATCCACGGCCAAACTCTATGCAAAGACAAGGTGTGTGCAAGTCCAATCTGTGCAATAAGATGTCAGATTTAATCGATAACATTCCTATCTGATCTTGTACTTCACCAAACCGGCAGCCCTCGCGACAAGCGGCAATGTTCGAGAGTTTTGCTTGCCCCACGCATGGTTGTGCATGTCGCGCTTGTGATGGCCCCAAGCAGGCTTGAGCGATCAGGCAGTCTACTGCGAAGACGCCTTCGCACTCGCCAAATAGGGTTGCCCCAGAGTTTTCCCTGTTAAGTCATACCGAGGCCAAGAATTGTTCGCATAATTGCACCCGTAAACAGCGTTCATGCCCGACCATGCTTAAGAAACTTGGGAACATACTGATTTGCTACGGCACGGAGATCTATGTCGCAACTTTAGGTGCGATATTTCTTCTGGTCGTCTTTGGGTAGTAACGGCTTTGTTAAAGTCGACGGCTCCCGCCGAAGCTTTTTCGCTACTCAACCGCAACCAATTCGCTAAACATGCTTCTACTTTGGGCTCTAAGCTGTCGTTCGCCGTGATCGGTTCGAATGACCGCATCGCGGGACGAAGGGGACATTCAAGTTGTCTTTATCTGACGCGCAAGCGCAGCAACTTCTGCGCCTTACAGGCTTTGAAGCCGGTAGTAGCGAGCACCTGTAAGCTAGGACGCCACGTTGAAGGACTTGCTGATAATCACCCAACGGTGGTTGCTCTCGATCATCGCGAGGTGATCTATGAACCACAAGCCTGCGTAGCGACCACCAATACAGATCGTGGCGATATCCCCGTCGACTCTAATACACTCGACGCGACACTCTTCCCGACCGTGCTGTCCAACAAGACTTTCCGTCTCTTCGATAAAGCTGTCGAGGTCTTGCCAGAGTAATTCGCCCTCATAACGGCCTATAATCGAGGCCCGGGCATCGAACAGTTCGCGCAAGGCATCCCGATCCCCGGTCACCATGGCTCGGTAATAGCGTTCTGCGGTCTCCGCGATCTCAACGCTCGAATCTGAATCGTGCTTCACCATAGCTATGGCTCCAGTCAATTAGGTCTCATTGGAATTGCAGACAATGCTGAGGGACAATTCGGAGTTTCGAAAATGACTGGTTGCAGTCGTCTATTCACGGACTTATCCAGACGCCAGTCGCCTTACGGGAAATATTGCATTTGTGACCCGCTGCCAAAGCCTTGCCTTCGATGAGCGCGTCAAACGTTGTTTCACTCGTAAAGGTGACAGTGAACTCCACCTCCCCAGTCGATCCAGCCTCGGACACCGTCATGTGTCCTACATACCGCCCTGGAGAAGCACGTTCCACACTCAAGCCGTCCGTCATCGCTGGACCGCCCGAGCTTGAAAGCGACATGAAGCCATCGCCTGATGCTAATAGAGTGTCCCAGTTCTCGCTGAAATCAATTCGAACCATATCGACTGAACTGGGAATCGGGAAACTCACACCGCTTGTGCAGGTCATTGCACCGGCCATGTGATTGTTTCGGTAATTTCCCGCGCGCGGCTTGAACATGGGTTCGTCAATGTTTGCTTCCGGCTCAGAAGGTTCTGGAACCGGTGCTTTCTCGCTAGAGGGCCTGGAAGGCAAAGTGAAAGACGGATCATCTTGAGGACGGTCGCCCGTAAAGCCGAAATTCGTGCTCGTCGCAACAAAACCCATAGGAACGTTCAACGTATATGTTGCTCGGGGTGTAGTCAGGATGGGGTCAGGAAATGGCAGGCTAGACATGTCCACCGTGACGCTCAAACTTTCTTCCGGCAGTTCAGCCCGGTAACTTCCATCGACCGAAGTAGACAACGTGATAGCGTCACCGCCATTTCGCTGGGTTATTTCCACTAGTGCGCCCGGAATACCTCGCTCACCGGCATCAAGAGCACCGTTAGCATTTATGTCTTCGAAGACCGTCCCGACGACGACCGACGGCTCTACCTCTCGAAAACCGAAATTCACGCTAAGAGCGACGAAGCCAGGTGGAACATTTAGGCTGTAGTTTTCCCGACCAGTTGAAAGTTGCCCGATGAAAGGCAATGAACTGCGATCTACTTCGATACCGTGATCAATGGAGCCGTCAACGCTGAAGCGATAACTGCCATCAGCTTCTGTTGTGAGCGCGATTACCGCCCCAGTTTCGTCACTGGTAACTATGAGACGCACATCTGCAAGGCCCGGTTCCGACGGATCACGGGAGCCATTTCCGTTTTCATCCTTGAAAACGCTTCCAGTAGTCACGGCCGGTTCAACTTCTGCAAAACCGAAATTTACGTTAGGGGCGACGTAACCAGGCGGCACGTTAAGCTCATAGCTTTCCTGGCCGGTGGTTATCTGTCCGACAAATGAGAGTGATGACTGGTCCACTTCTATTCGGTGCGCGATCTCACCGTTTGCCGAAAAGCGGAAGGCTCCCATTTCATCCGTGACGCGCGTGATCGTCTTCATCGTCGCTTTGTTAGTAATGATTAGGCGAACTCCCGAGACTCCAGTTTCCGAGGGGTCTCGCACGCCGTCAGCATTCTCATCACGGAAGACGACGCCTGTAGCTTCAGCTGGTTGAACTTCAGCGAAGCCAAAATTCGTGTTTGGCGCGGTGAACCCCGGTGGCACACGAAGCTGAATACGTTGTCTACCAGTCGTGAGTTGACTGGGGAAAGGCAGCGAGGATTGGTCTACGGTTATCCAGTGATTCATTTCGCCAGTTGTGGAGAAATGAAAGGAGCCATCATCAGCCGACCGAAACGCTGTCGTTTCCCCCGTTTGGGTATCCGTTACGACTAGATTCACATTCGACAGGCCGGGTTCCGGCGGATCTTGAATACCATTCTTGTTCTCGTCCTGAAAAATGAGACCAGTGACACTAGCCGGTTGTGTTTCCTGAAAGCCGAAATTCACATTGAGGGCAACGAACCCAGATGGCACTCTCAAGTTGAATACGTCGCGGGTAGTCGTGGTGCGTCCAGGGAAAGGTAAGCTGGATTCATCCACCACTATACGGTGATCAATGGCATTGGCCTCAATACGGTATTTCCCCTCACTGTCTGTCATTGACGTCGTCGGCTTGCCACTAGCATTCGCGATTGCCACAACGACAATGTTGCTCAAGCCCCTATCCTCGGGATCCATTTGCCCGTTGCCATTCAAATCCTCAAAGACGGCACCAGTAACTGTAGCAATGTCTTCAGCTGCAGCGGGCGAAGCGAAAAAAGAAAACATAAACAAGATGATGTAGGATACAAAAATAAGTGTCTTTTCCATTTTTTCCCACCTTAAGAACCGAATTTGGCACTGTAATTGATGCTTGAGGGCTTGAGGTCCAGCCAAGGTTGACTTGTCAGTTGTTCACAAGTTCTGGTTTCAAAGACTATCCGAAAACGAGGTGCGCCTCTAACTTGCAGCTATTTCGTGGCGGAAACTTACCTGTCGAATGACAAGCTACGATTTGTGTCCATATTGCGAAGTGTCGGTTTATCAGCATCGCCTTTTCCAGTTCCCCAACTTTTCAATCGCTTAACTTTGGGCTCATTCAAATCGACAACTACAGGTTTGTCGGCATCGCCTTTGCCGGTACCCCAACCACCCATTCTTGACTTGTTCGCGCGAAGAAGGTCCTTGGCAATACCAGCTTTGCCAGGAAGAGTTACATTCCCATCTGCGAGGATAACGTTGGGCACTAGATACAGGCTAGCAACCAATACTGCTGTTTTTAATGAGGTCATGTTGAACTCCCTGGTCAAAGAATAAGGTCTAAATCAGCTCGAGAATAGCAGCTGTTTCCTCAAGTGAACAACTCTTAAGGCTGTCAGAAAAAGGCTGTCAGAAAAGCGACTTGGCCAGTTGCCTGCGTTCCCAAGTTAGGAAAAACAACACAACGCCCCGTTAGTGGAAAAAACTTTCTGGAGAGCGACAACTTTCGAGACCCCTTACAAACAAGGCCTATTGAGCCTTGCTGCTCCATCAACGCACCCCTATTGAGTCGACCATGGCATCGATAGCACGCTGGACGGTCTTGTCAGAGGAACTTTGCTTGAGCCGGGCAGGGGGCTTGCGTAGCCTCTGGCCATGACCAAACGCTCTCCATTCAAGTACTTCAAAACCAGCCCCGAGATCATCCGCCTTGGGGTGATGCTCTATGTGCGTTTCCCGTTGTCACTCCGCAACGTCGAGGATCTGCTGCACGAACGCGGCATAGACGTCAGCCACGAGACCATCCGGTTCTGGTGGAACCGGTTTGGCCCGATGTTTGTATCTGAGATCCGTCGGCGGCGTGTGCAGCAGCTGCGTGCATTCTCGCCATGGCAATGGCATGTTGACGAGGTTTTCGTGAAGATCAACGGTGAACGGCACTATCTTTGGCGGGCTGTCGATCACGAAGGCGAGGTGCTTGAGAGCGTTGTAACGAAGCGGCGAAACAAACGCGCCGCATTGAAAATGCTGAGAAAATTGATGCGGCGATATGGTCAGCCTGAGGTGCTGGTCACCGATCGGTTTGCTTCATACAAGGCCGCGCTTCGCGAGATAGGATGTGAGGATCGGCAAGAGTGTGGCCGCTGGCTGAACAACAGAGTCGAGAACTCGCACCTGCCATTTCGACGACGAGAGCGGGCGATGCAGCGCTTTCGTCGGATGCGAAGTTTGCAGAAATTTGTCGTCGTCCACGCCTCCGTCTTCAACCACTTCAACCAGGACCGAAGCCTCTCCAAACGAGATCACTTCAAACAAAATCGATCCGCTGCTCTGGCCGAGTGGCGCGATCTCTGCGCGGCATGAGGGACAGCGTCACTGTCCTTGCAGAGACGAGTTCGAATTCGTCTGACAGCACCCTGTTCCACCCAGTTTTCTGACAATATCCGTCGGTCACCCCAAGCCCCTTTATTGAGCATCAACTGGCCAACCCTCGCATGGTCGAGTGTGCTGATCCACAACCCACCACCCCAGTGGGCCCCGCCAGACACCGACTGCATGCGAACACCTTCGATTTCGACCCAGGAATTTTCGTAACCATGCCATTGCCATGTGTCCGAGGCCCCGATTGGATCCATAATCCTTTCCTTCAGAACTTCAGGCAACGGCCTTTTCAAGACGCGCAGTAAAGCCGGCGCCAACCGGTTGACGCGCACGTCGTTATATTCCCAATAAGTTCCCGGCGCCTGCATGGTACGTTTCGTCCCTTTCTCCGATGCAGCACCAGGCTTGGCAGTCAGGTTCCGGTTGTGGTCGATCCAGTCCGGTTTATCCCAAAGGGTTCCTTCCCATTCGCTGGTGAGCTGCAACAGCTGCACCCACGTGATGTCGCGATTTTTGTCGCTGTCGAAGCCACCGTCATGCACAAGTTCCCGCACGGGTGCGTGAATGTCCGGGATCAGCCCCTCATCAACGGCTATTCCGGCACATAGAGCCAGGTAGCTTTTCGACACGCTGAAGGTCATGTCGACGCGCTCCACATCGCCCCCAGCTTGCGACAATCGCTCCGTTTCGGAGAATAACGCCGTTCGGGTCACCGCGATCCTTGACCGGTCCTATTGTCTGCCCGATCGGCCAGGGTTCCCCGAAATGACCTTCGGCCAGTGCCGCGCCAATGTCGCGCTTCATCCCGGACTCGTTCCGGATGGCGAAGTCAATGGCATCGGACATTTTCCGAGGATGGAAGCCGGCCTTATCCGGGGCCACGCTCTTCCAGTTCGACGCGATCATGGATTGCTGCATTTTTTCGCCTTTCATGCCTGCGACGCGCATCGAAACCGTCTGCTTTTCTCAAGCCGGGCCTCTTTGACAAAGGCTCGGGAAGATCGGATCAAAGAGCTACTCCCGCACCGGCACGGTGTAGTTCAGAATGCGGCGGCCTCCGTCGGGATAGATAGTCTCGCCAGTGAAATAGGAGGCGTCTTCTGATGCAAGGAAGGCGACGACACCTGCGATTTCTTCTGGCTCTCCGAGGCGACCCATGGGCGTGCGGGAAAGTATGGCATCCATCCCCGCGCGCTCGGTGAAGGCCCCCTTGATTATCTCTGTCGCAATCGTGCCGGGGCCGATACCACAAACCCGGATGCCATGCGGCGCAAAGGCGACAGCGGCCGTCGACGTAACCTGGTTCATACCGCCCTTGGAAATCGCATAGGTCGCCACATTCGGATTGGCGAGCCCGGAATTAATCGAAGACATATTGATGATCACGCCGCCTTCGCCCTGGGCGATCATCGCCCTGGCCGCGGCCTGTGTTCCCAGGAAGGCACCCTTCAGGTTCACACCGATCACATGATCAAAGATGTCCGGCGTGACCTCCAGAAAATCCATAACGGATGCAATGCCAGCATTGTTGACCATGACGTCGATCCGGCCAAAGTTGCGCAAGGTTTCCCCGATAAGCGTGTCGACCTGATCTTTTTCGGCGACATCCGTTACCACGGCCAGGACGTTTTCATCTGTTCCGATCTCTGCAGCAGTCGCGAAAAGTCCTTCAGAGTTCACGTCTGCGATCACAACGCGCGCCCCTTCCTGGACGAACCGTTCGGCTGTCGATCTTCCGATGCCCTGCGCGCCGCCGGTGATGACGACAACCTTTCCTGAAAAACGCATGCTATTCTCCCTCTATAGACGAGACTTTTCGACAATGACGTGCCCGGTCGAATTCTGCGACCATCCCCAGCGCGTTTCGAACCAGGATCTCTTGAGAGGATCAGTACCCCTTTTGCCTCATTCAGCCCTCCCTAAGCCTTTCGCGCAAATCACTTTCGGCGTGGTTCTCAGCAGGTGGCGTAGCCCAGATGGGCCCGGAAACGGTTCTTGATGAATACCGCATCGCGCGGAGGCAAGGACCGTGGCAGGTTCTCGGCGTTGATTTTCAAGACAAACAGCCTAGGGCCCTGAGCGCGTTGATCAAGTCGCTCGGTCAGGACTTCGACTTCCTCAAGGCTCCTCAACTCACCCGTATCAGAAAAGCCTGCAGCCGCGGCGATCTTGTCCAGCTCGATGCCACGCGCTGTGTGACTGGCTTGCATTCCAGTCTCACCGTATTGCTGATTGTCCAAGACAATAATGTCGAGATTCCTGGGAGAGGCCACCGCAATCGTCGCAATTGCGCCTAAGGCCATCAGCATCTCACCATCGCCCGTGATGACCATCACACGTTTGTCCGGCTGGGCTTGCGCCAAACCCAGGCCAGTAAGCGCCGCGCCGCCCATCGCGCCCCACAAATAGAAATTGCCAAGACTATCACCCGCCGCATGCACGTCATAACTGGGAGAGCCAAGACCGGTGACGACCAAAGCGCCGTTGCGTGCTGCCAGGAGCTTGGCCACGGCGGCACGACGATCCATTGTCTGTTCTTTCATGCCAATCACCATTTCTTTTTTCCGAGAAGGCGTTGTCCTAGCAGCACGGCAATTTGCTGGTCACCTTCAAAAGCCATGCCCGCCGCCTGTTCTACCATGTCCACCACATCGGCCGCGGTTTCCGCGCGCAACACCGTAACGCCGATGGCACGCAACGCGGCCTCGGTAGCTTGACCCATCGGCACCTGCCAGGGGTTAAACTCGCCCCACTCGCCGCGCATCGTTACAAGCATCAAAAGAGGTGTACGGCTTTGCACTGGCAAGGACAGCATGTTGATGCAGTTACCCACGCCTGAGGACTGCATCAGCACGACCGAACGCTGTCCTCCGAGCCAGGCGCCCGTGGCAATTGCGATGCCTTCCTCCTCGGAGGACAGTACGTTCGACCTAACCTCGGAGTCGGCACAGAACAGGCGGATCAGCGTCGCATGGCCGGCGTCCGGCACATAAGACATCTGCTGGATATCCGCTGCTTTCAGGATTCTGTAGAGAGACTCAGGCCACTGAGGGGGAACATCTCGGATTTTCACAGCTTGTTCCGTCTGTTCAACGGACATTTTAACTCCCTCCCTATGGCAATGTCGGATTAATCGCTTTTTGTCGCCCCACCTTGTTCCCTCAATTCTCAAAAGGAAGCAACACGCATGGGGCACCCCGACGATCACAAACAACCCACCCTTTCAGAGCGCGTCAATTGCCTGGATTACACCGTCTCGGAATTGGCGCTGAAGGCTTCTGGCTTCATCGACCGGTAACAATTCAACCGCCGAAAGACCGCGCAGCACGAACGGGGAGCTTAAGGCAGGAAGGCTTCCGGATTGGCAAGTTTTGTAGGCAAGTACTCATCGATCACGTAATTCAGTCCCCATTTCGCCAGTGCCTGTTGTTCTGCCCGAACACCCATATCCAGCAGTTGCTCGATCGCTTCGACCCATTCCGGCTGCGACACGACGAACGGGTCATTCTTCAGCGCGTCCTTCGCGCGTTTGACGTCGGTTTTTGACAGCGGATGCGTCGCATCACCGAGACCAAAATCAGCGATATCCTGCGGCATCACACCGAGAAACCGGGCCCGTGGCACACAAAAGAACTGATTGATGTGGGCGGCGTTGCCCGAACCCACCTTCAATGTTCTATAGATATTAGTGAAGCCGTAGGGGTCGCAATCGACGAAGCAATAGACTGGCAGATCATGCTGGTCAGAAAGACGCCGGATGAACCGTCGTGTGGCACGCGTTGGCACGCCCCCCATCTCAACGATAATACAGCCTGATTTTTCCCAGAACCGGTTGTTGTTAAGACGCTGGAACATGCCGCCGGTCTCAATAGCAAGCACGAAGCGGGCATCGGTACGGAAGCTCAGATGTTCGACCGAGCGCGGAATGCTGTAGGCGCCACTACCGAGCTGGCTGCAATCGATTTCGATATCATCTCCGGTGCCGGGGTTTTGGTCGATAACCGAAAGCTGGCCCGCAACCGATCCGCCATGCGCCTCAGGAAAGAACCGCAGCTGTTCGCGCGTCAGCCCGTTGATGGAGGCGAGCGCTTCGATATCGTCCATGATCGCGTCCGACTCCGCCTGCGACTCAAACCGGCAATCGCCCCAATTCTTCGAGATGTAGTAGGCCTCGCGTTTGGTGGCGAAATCGTCGTGCTCGACCATCGCATGCGAGCTTGCCATCATCCGCAGCGTCTGCGCGAACGACTTCGCAGTGTTGACGGTCAGCGTCCGCGTCTTGCGCCGCGCGCCGAGCTCAAAATAGCCCTTGGCCTCGTCATAGACCACATTTCCCAGGCTACGGATGGGGAGATGGATTTCCGGCAGGAGCCCCTGCTCGATACGCTCGACGATCTGTCGGGCGAGAGCGTCGATCAGCTCAAGCGTCCGCTTGTCGAGATCTTCCCGTCCGATTTCCCCTCCGAGCTGCGTCTCGGCATCTGCACCTGCTTGGGGATTGGCTCGTCCGTGATAGCTCGTTTTCTCCGTCCGGCTCATGGTTCGCCCCCCTGTTTGCGGCGAGTGTCGCGCAACACCGTATCGAGTTGCGCCACTGTTTTGTCGCGTTCCTTGTCGCTGAGCAAAAGGATATCCTGAAGCGCGCCACCGATATGCGGCAGGTAGGTTTCGATATAGGCGCGATGCTGCGATTCGCGTCGCTCCCGGGATTTGCGGGCGAGGTATTGCGCGAGTTCCCTGCCGCAATGCTGAAGCCCTAGAACGATCTCTCTCGTGATTTCCGGGCTGGGCTCGATCGCTTCTTTTGCTTCCGAAGTATAGGGAACCCAGACCGAAGCAACATGGACCAGGATAGCCATTGGTCCATGTGGCAAAGCTCCCTTTGGCTGGCGAAGGCCGTAGCTGCGCCAGTTGGTCCGGATCGCAGCTTTGGCAATTGCACAACTCGACTGCTGGTAAAGCAGCGGTACCCGGTTGGCGAACCGGAGCAGAACAGCTGGTTCGTCGCGCGCCCCCAACAGATCCGCTGCCCTTGCCTCCGGCTCTGTAACCGTAGCGGCATCGGGTCGAGACGCATTGGGGTAGCCATAGGCAATCGCCACTTCGACCTGGAACGGATTACCACGATGGATCGCGGCAGGCCGGGTTGTCACGGTGTAGAAGTCCGCGGCAACCTCGGCTTTCAGTCCTTTCAGCAGCTGCGGCTCACCGATAGGGACGATACAATCCCCCCGGGGCGCTGGCATCTTCGTCGTCTCCATCGCGCGGTGCAGAGCAACGGCCTGGCTATGCGCGACGTGCTTCGGATAGGACCGTGCGCTCAAACGTCTGCCGGCTGCGTCGATGATCTTCGCCGCGGTTTTACTGCCCACACTTGAAAAGTCTTTGACGAGAAACTGCATGAGGGTCCGACTCCGCGTGGCGTGCAGCATCTGAATCAGCCGGCCCAGTTCGATTCCGTGCGGGTGCGGTTTGATCTCCTTCGTCGGAAGCGGCAGGTCTTGAATGCTGCGAGGGTACTCATGGACGTCCTTTTCCGGTCCTTGATAGCGGATCGTAACATGCGGGTTGGCGATTGCAGTTTGGCGCAGGTAGGTTTCGACTGAATGCCGCCCGCGCTGAAGATGCCCTTCCAGAACGATCTCGACCATTGTTCCGTGCAGGTGATCCCATTCCACGTGTTTCTTGCGATGCACGTCAGGCCGGTTCTTCTCGGTGTCGATCGCAACGTAAAGAGAGGTTGCCAGTTCTTCTCCCTCGACGCGGCTCAGAATATGCATGGGTTTGCCGGTTGTGAGTTGTCCGTACATGCCCGCCGCCGCGATGCCCATGCCCTGCTGCCCCCGAGACTGGCTGAGCTTATGGAACTTGGAGCCGTAGAGAAGCTTGCCGAAGATACGGCCAATCTGCGGCTCGACAATCCCGGGACCATTGTCCCTTACCGCAACGGTGTAAACATGCCCGCGCCGGGTGATCCGAACTTCGATCTCGGGAAGGATACCGGCGTCTTCACAGGCGTCTATCGCGTTGTCCACTGCCTCCTTCACAGCCGTCACCAGCGCCTTCGCAGGCGTGTCGAATCCCAGAAGGTGCCGGTTCTTGAGGAAGAAGGCCGAAATCGAGATGTCTCTTTGCCGGGAAGCAAGCTCCAGAGCCGATACCTTCTGCCGGGGCCCATCACGTTTCGGGGACGAGTCAGCCATCTGTGAAATAATGCTCCCTGCATTCGGTTTCACGGCCACGAACCACGCGCCGCCCTTCAAGCGGGCCATGGGTTTCCGTCACCACCGTGCGCTGATGCTCCGGCCCTCCCGGACGGCCGAAGTAGATGACCACCCAGTCATTCGTCTTGCCGAGATCATGTGCGCGCGCCGTGTTGGAGTAGAGCGTGGTGAAGGCCCAACCATCCAGCTCGGTATGAAAGATCGGCAACCATGCTTCGCCCGTCGGGTTGAACCGTCGCGGGGCAATTAACTGCAGTCCGCCATCACATGCCTTTTCGCGATAAAGCGCGTCCACCTTGAGCAGCTCGGCAACCGTCGGTTCCTCGTGGTCGTCCGGGCCACGCCTTCTCCGGCGCGCCAGCATTGCGGCCAGCGAGGCACGGATCGCGGCCGCGCGCCGGGGGCCGATACCTGGAACCTTCTCCAGCCGACCGTCATACGCAGCAATTTCGAGGGCTTCGAGCGTATCGACATGAAGCTCATCGTGAATTGCACGTGCAGTCACCTCTCCGATGCCGGGCACGGTCCGAAACAAGTTCTCGGGCTCGGCCTCACCGCGCATCCGCTCAAGCTGAATCCAGCGCCCCGTCGCTACCATCTCGTCAATCGCACGGGCCAGCCGGTTTCCGATTCCGGGAAGGGCAATCAGACCTTCCAGCCCATCGCGTTCCAGGATACGTGCCGGATCCTCTCCAAGCGCGCGCACGGTATCCGCACCCTTCCTGTAAGCGCGCACACGAAACCGGTCCGCTCCCTGCGTCTCAAGAAGCTCGGCGGCTTCTAGAAAGCGGTCCGCAATCTGGTCGCGAGAGATCCGGCTTTGCACGAACATCCACCTCCGCTCATAACCTTGCTCCCAAAACAAGCAGCACAAAGGTACTAAAACCAGGAATTCCAACCTAACGGTCGCATCCCTTCCCAGAATGCTGGACGACAATCGCACCGGGATCAATGCCGCGCCCGATCGTCCGGTCTTATTCCTCGCTACCTTCCCTGCTAACCTCGTCAGAAACTGTCGAAATGCGGGAGAGCCAGATGGCGCGCGCCGGACGAATTGAACCAGAAGAAGAGGCACATAGAATCGATACCAATGTCGACAGGTTTCCGCACGCCTGGTTTTTCCCTTTGCCCGACAAGACCAGAGTTCTCGGGCCAGCGTACTGATGAGCCTTCTTGTTCAACCGCGACTGATAAATGTCCCCAGCGGAGATCCGGGCCTCTATCTCGACTTCCAGTTCGGTCGACGTGCAATGCTGTTCGACCTCGGCGACACGTCCACCCTGTCAGCGCGTGAACTCATCCGCGTTTCACATGTTTTCGTAAGCCACGCGCACATGGATCATATCGCCGGGTTCGAGCGTCTCCTCCGCTTGCGCCTGCATCGCCCCCTCCCGCTGACGCTGCTCGGCCCGCCGGGGTTCGCGGATCAGATGCAGAGCCGTCTTGGCGGCTACAGCTGGAACCTGCTCTGCGAAACCTCCGTCGATTTCCGTATGACGGTGCAGGTATTCGACGGCGCGCAAATCGTCGAGGTCGCCGAGTTCGCTGCGCGCGAGCAGTTCGCCCGGCGGGACCTGGCGGTGCCGGAGCTGCCGCGCGGGGCGGTATGCTCCGAAGCCGAGTTCGAAATCAGTGCAGCCGCGCTCGATCACGGCATTCCATCGCTCGCCTTCGCATTCCGACAGCGCCAGCGCTTCAACGTCTGGCGCTCGGCGCTCGATACGCTGGGCCTGCCGGTGGGCCATTGGATCGACGAAGCCAAGCAGGCATTGCGCGATGAGCTGCCTGACGACCACATGATCGCCGTGCCGGGTACGGAACCGGTACCACTCGGGCTGCTGCGCGCGCAGGTTTTTGAAAGAAAACCCGGCCAGCATTTTGCCTATGTGACCGACGCCGCAGATACCTCCGCCAACCGCGCCCGGATCATTGCACTCGCCCGAGGCGCCGATCAGCTCTTCATCGAGGCCCCGTTTCTCCACGCCGACAAAGATGTTGCACAGGCGACCCGTCACCTCACCGCCCGCGCTGCCGGCGAAATCGCCCACATTGCCGGCGTGCGGCGCGTCACGCCATTTCACTACTCGGCTCGCTACGGGGCCGATGTCGCGAAACTGGCCAATGAGGTCAGCGCAGCCTTCAACTGCAAATGAAATATCATTGAGTTCTACAAACTCAGTCCCTTGTTTCGAGAGGGAACCCACCCAAAGCTTCGGAACCTGGCGGAGAATTGCGACTTACGCAGGAGACGACGAAATCGTCTCCTGACGCTTCCTAGAAAAAATGAAACTTAGCATAATGGCGCTTATCAACCTGCGAAGCGGAAGAGCTGATGACGCCGCGCCCACACTGTCCTCAGCGAGCGGTAGCTTCTTCGTAGATCGCCGTGACTGAATCCTCAGCCAAGTCCACATCTTCCAGCATAAGAACGCCCCCGGCTTCGATGTCACGCTTCAAACGCACTCCGTGCGCCAAACCAATCGGCAACGCCGTCCCCGCCTTCTTCAGTGGCAGCGCTTTTCCCCATACGGTATAACCGCCCTCGCCATCCAACATCTCCCCCGCTTTCAATGCTCGCTTGGCAACCGATGCCACAGTTCCTTTCAAAACGCGAGACTGACCCGTGGGCTCATTGCGGAGCGCAACGCTCAGGACCGAGATGGATAGCTCCAGCCCAATAAGGTGGAATGGTTTGTACATCGCAGCGAAGCGGCCTGTGTCATCGGTCGGCAAGCCATATTGCTGAAAGCAAGCCGCCGCATAATCGTTGGGCGCCTCAAGCACGACATAAACGCCCCAACGAAGATCGCGGAACACGGGCCGCCCATCACGCTCCAATGATGAGATAGTCTCGACCATCCCACGCCGCTCTAGCTGTCCGCCTAATTCGCGAGGGCGCAAAACATGCGCAAGGTCGTCGACACCGCAAGGCGGAAAAGCCAAGCCGTCGTCCGGCACATCCAGCCCGCAGGCATTGGCGATGGCCACCATTTCGATCGCGCTCTTGGTGCCATCCAGAAACGAGTTGAACATCTGCGGGTTCATCCCGGCACGTTGCGCTTCTTCCTGTGTCAGTCCGTAGTGCGCCCAGACATCATCCGGTGTGACGGCATGATAGGCGGGAAGGTATTTTGTTCCCTTCCCCGCAGCGGTGACCTGAAACCCCGTAGCGCGCGCCCAGTCCACCATTTCAGACACCAGTGCCGGTTGATCGCCGTATGCCATTGAATAGCACACACCCGCGGCGGTCGCCTTGCGCGCAAGCACCGGCCCCGCCAGAACGTCGGCCTCGACATTGACCATAACGATATGCTTGCCAGCGGCGATGGCGGCCTCGGCATTTGCTATCCCTGCACGGGGGGATCCCGTTGCCTCAATCACGACGTCGACATCGTCGCGCAAAGCAAGTTCCGCACCATTTTCCAAAAAGGCGGTTCTCGCTACACGCGCATCATCCCAACCAACCGTACGGCAGGCCCTACGCGCCTTGTCGGGATCGAGATCGGCGATGGCGGCAACCTCAAGACCAGCTATTGTCGGCACTTGGCTCAGGAACATCGAACCGAACTTGCCCGCGCCAATTAGTCCGGCCCGGACCGGGGTTCCACGGTCGGCCGCCTCGGCCGCAAGTCCCGCCAGGTTCATGTCTTTCTCCGTTTCTTGAGCGGGCGACGTAAACGCCCGACTGTTATTTGCCTCACACCGTCCTGTCGCGGTGTATTTCCATCGGTTAGTCAACCATGCAATCTGTTACTGGAAACGTGTAGCCGCTGGCAGGGAATGACTCGATCATCTCATATGACTGATCCTGGCTCTTGAATATGGCTGAAGGCTGTCTCGTTGTTATTGTTCCAGGGGCTCCGTCAGCTTTCCAGACTATTGTGTAGAGTTTCAGAAAAACAGATGCGCCACCGCTTTTCGTCGAAGTAAGTTTGGCGTTCATGCATTCGCTTGTGTGGCCCACCTTAATGCACTTGAGTATTTCCGGCATGCGATGCGGCCAATCGGAGACAAAGACCAGGCGTTCGTCTTCGATCGTTACGGTTCCACCGCCATTAACCTCATCATATGGCACGGAACATTTCCACGCTTCCGACTGAGCGGCACTGGCGAACAGGAAGAGAAGTACCGAGGGTGTTATCAGGTTCAAGATAGCTCTCCGGATTTGTGTGAGATCGGATGGGAAATACATGTTCGCTGTCGCCCAGTGCATTGGCAGATCCGTTCGCAAAGGCTACTGCGAGGTTTTCGATGGTTAAAGCCCGCATTGTTCATTGATCGTTTGCAGCGGCGCAGGCGGTTCTTAGCATCTTTGAACGCTCGCGTTTTGCATCTTATTGCTTTATCTTCTCAGATATGACGAAGCCTTCGCAAATCCTGGTTTTCAGCGATCTCGACGGTACACTTCTAGATCATCACACATATTCCTGGGCTCCGGCAAATGGCGTTCTTGCTCGCATGCGGAAACAAGGCATCGGTCTGATCCTTGCAACAAGCAAGACCGCATCTGAGGTGGCACCAATTCGATCTGACATCGGGTTTTCTGATTGGCCAGCCATCGTTGAAAACGGTGGGGGCATATTGGAGCCGCAAACGTCTGAAAAACAGTCACAAACCCAGTATTTCGCCATTCGGAAATTGCTAAGAAACCTTCCGAATGGCTTCGTGGGCTTTGGGGACATGTCAGCGCAACACGTCGCCGAGATCACTGGTCTTACCCTCGAAGCTGCGGCACGCGCGAAAGAGCGTGCGTTCAGCGAGCCAGGCGTCTGGACGGGAACTCCGGAAGACCTGGAAACCTTTACGCAGGCCGCAGAGATAGCTGGGCTCGAACTAAGGCATGGCGGGCGGTTTTTGTCGGTATCATTTGGCGCCACCAAGGCGGAGCAGATGGATTTGTTAATAAAACGCTTCAAACCAAAGGTTACGATTGCACTTGGCGATGCTCCAAACGATATCGAAATGCTGCAAAAAGCCGACTTTGGAGTCATCGTGGCAAATAACGCAACGCCCGAGCTTCCACCGATGCCCGGCGAAACAACGGGTCGCACAACGCGTACGCACCTAGAAGGTCCTGAAGGCTGGGCAGTAGCCGTCTCTGACTTGCTTGATAAACACGCCCCCATCGAGGAGACGAGAACGCATGGCTGACTTTCACCAAAACGGCAACATCACGACGCTGCACAATCTGCGAACACGCTCACTCGAAGATCTGACATATGAACTGTCCGCCTTTTCGGAAACCCGCAAGATCAGTTTGATCCTGCCTTCGCTCTACTCCGAACTGGAAGGCGTTGCTCTTTCTCATATCCTAGACGAACTTTCGAAGGTGCCATACCTGCACCGTGTTATCATCGGGCTCGATCAGGCCGATGAGACACAGTTTCGATACGCACAGAAATACTTTGCCCGACTACCGCAAAACCACATCGTAATTTGGAACGACAGCCCGCGCATGAAGGCGCTTGGTGCGCGGCTCGATGCGCTTGGGCTCGCGCCCAAAGAGCCAGGTAAAGGCAAGAATGTCTGGAGCTGCATCGGCTACCTTATCGGGTGTGCCGACACATCCGTGATGGCGTTACACGATTGCGATATCGTAACCTACGAGCGTGATATGCTCGCGCGGTTGGTCTATCCCGTCGTAAACCCGACATTCCCTTACCAGATGGCCAAAGGCTATTATCCTCGCATCGACGACCAAAAGCTCAATGGCCGTGTTACCCGCCTGTTGGTCAGCCCGCTTTTGATCGCGCTCAAACGCGTAGTTGGAGACCGGGATTACCTCGATTATCTGCGCAGCTTCCGCTATCCGCTTTCCGGCGAATTCGCATTGCGCACCCCCATCCTGCCCGACCTTCGCATCCCATCCGACTGGGGCCTCGAAATAGGGGTGTTGTCAGAGGCATGGCGCAATCTGGCGCCGCAGTCAGTCTGCCAGGTCGAGATTGCCGACTCGTATGATCACAAGCACCAGTCGCTTTCGCCTGAGGATGCTTCGCAGGGGCTAAGCCGGATGTCGACAGATATCTGCAAAGCAATCTTTCGCAAGCTTGCCGCCGATGGAACGGTATTCACCCCCAATCTTTTCCGAACGCTCAAGGCCACATACTATCGGACCGCGCTGGATCTCCTGGAAAGCTATTACAACGATGCCAAAATGAACGGGTTAAGCGTTGACCGCCATGCCGAAGAAAAGTCCGTGGAACTGTTCGCCGAAAACATAATCCGTGCGGGTCAAATATTCCTCGAGAACCCCAACGAAAGCCCGTTCATCCCAACTTGGAATCGTGTTCACGCGGCGGATCCCGACTTCCTTGCCGATCTGCGCAAAGCCGCCACCGACGACGCAGAAGAGTATACCTGACGCCGGCTCCCACTACTGACGGTTCGATATCCAGCGGCATTGATAGGGGGCAAAGGGGATTTCGGGACCGGCCGGATGGATGTCTTCTCCGCTAAGCAGATCGACCCACAAATCCCCCTCGATCAGGTTTATCCTTGATGGGCTGACGAGAACGGTTTCGCTGCTCACATTGTGAATTGCGAAAATTGACTGGTGACGGTCAAGGCTTTGTCGCCAGACGCCAAACAATCGGTCATCCATGGCAAGCGTGAACTGTGTGGCATTGGGGTGAAAGGCAGGTTGCCGTGCCCTTATACGCAACCGTTCGGAAAGCCCATGCATGACGCGGGCCTGATCGGATGCAGGGTCCGCCAAACATTCCAGAAGATCAGGATAGTGCCAACGATGCCGGTTAATTGCCCGATTCATGCCGCGTCGCGCAACTGCATCATGGTCGTTTGGCGTGGCAAGAAAAGAATGGATGTAGAACGCCGGAATGCCTTCGAGCGACATCACGATTGTCTGGGAACAAAGAAAGCGTTGCAAATGATGCATGTCACTGCCCTTGAACGTAAAGCGCATGGCATCAAACAGTGAACAATTCAATTCATAGGGCTCTTCCTGCCCATTCGGCAAGGCGCGCATCGATACCAGCCCACCTGCTGCCTTGGCTGTTTCGATCATCCTCTCTTTTTCTTCATTTGGCAGCAAACCCTCCGCTGGCCGCATACCAATTCCATCGTGGCTGGCGGTAAAGTTCAGATAGGCGCACCCCAGCTGCGCAGGGGGCATTGCCGACTGCCAACGGTGCAGATAGCGCGCCGACCCGGACTGCATCGCGTGCAAAATCAACGGAGGAAGCGGAAAATTGTAGATCGCGTGCGCCTCGTTGCGATTACCGAAGTAACTGAGGTTTTCGGAGCGCGGTACGTTGGTTTCGGTTAGTAGAACGACGGGTTCGGTCGCATAGTCACACAAGAGCCGAAGAAGCTGAACGATGGCGTGTGTCTGCGGCAGGTGTATGCAGGTCGTGCCAGGCTCCTTCCAGATGAATGCCACCGCATCGAGGCGCAGAATACGCACACCCTTGTCGATATGCATCCTGATGATCCGGAGCATTTCCAGCAGCACTTCTGGGTTTGAAAAGTCGAGATCGATCTGATCGTGGCTGAACGTGCACCAGACGTGGCGGGGCCCATCGCGCGTTTCAATTTCCTGCAACAGTGGCGTTGTGCGCGGCCGCACGACAAGGGAAAGGTCATCCTCCGGGTTTGCCTCATAGAAAAAGCGATCATAGGGGGCCTTGCCCTGCCTGTAATCCGTAAACCAAGCACCCTGCGAAGACACGTGATTCAAGACGAGATCGGACATCAGATGGAATGTTTGCGCGATCCGGGTGATATCCGTCCAGTCGCCGAGCTGCGGATTAACCGAATGGTAGTCAGTAACGGCAAAACCATCATCCGAACTGAAGGGAAAAAACGGCAGAATATGAACGCCATTCACCACACCGACCATGTTGCGTGCGAGGAAATCCTCCAACAGATCAAGGGGTTTGTGTTTCCCGTCCCGTATCGTGTCGCCATAGGTAATGAGAACCGCATCATGTTCTGACCATAGTCCGTTGCTGGGCAAACGTGATCGTTTGCGGCGATGCGTGCCATCCGGCCAGAAGGCTTCGACCATTTGCGACGACAGGATATCTGCGTCCAAATCAGGATAGATCTGGCCGATCAGTTCGGTGAGGCGTGTATGAAACAGATTTGACATGCGGATCAAACCTCAGAGGTCAAAGCACATAAAATTGCATGAAAAGCGGCATGGCTTGAAGAGTTTTCCGGTTTTCTTGAAGAGTCAAACCCTGCTCGACGCGGAACGCCTGTTTCATAGTTTTCCGCGTAATAAAGCGGCACCTAATCTACCACCAAGCGGCACGGCCGACCGTCGCGAACAACAAAGAGCGCTTTCCGTAGAAACGTCAGATACGAACCGATATGTTCAAACCAGAACCAGGTTCGCATATCCCGCGAAGCTTAGAGGAGGCCAGGCATGTCATCCGAAGACTATCAGGTTTTCGAACTCAGGAACTTCACGCTTCAACGGGGCATAACCCTGCCAAGCGCGAAAATCGCCTTCAAAACACACGGAACATTGGCCGAGGACAAGTCAAACGTGATCCTCTACCCCACTTCCTACGGGGCGCAACACTATGATACCGAATGGCTGATCGGGCCCGGCCGGGTTCTGGACCCGACTGAGTGGTTCATTGTCATTCCAAACATGTTTGGCAACGGCCTGTCATCATCGCCGTCGAACATGCAATCGCCCTTCGGCCCGGATCGCTACCCGGTCTTCACGCATTGGGACAACGTGCACGCCCAACGCCAGATGCTCGCTGAAATGTTCGGTATCGAGCATGTCGCATTGATCTACGGCTGGTCGATGGGGGCGCAGCAAGCTCTGCATTGGGGCGCAATCTTTCCCGACCGGGTCTTGCGGATTTGTGCCGTCTGCGGTTCTGCCCGGACATCGGTTCACAACAAGGTCTTCCTGCAAGGAGTTCGCGCAGCCTTGACAGGAGATCCTAACTGGCGCGGGGACCATTTCGCGGCCCACCCCGTGCGCGGCTTGCGCGCCATGGGACGCGTCTATGCCGGCTGGGCTATGTCACAGGCGTTCTATCGCGAAAAACTCTATGAGCAGGCCGGATTCAGCTCGCTTGAGGACTTTCTGGTGCGGTCCTGGGAGGCGAACTTCCTGCGCCGGGATGCGCATGACTTGCTTGCAAGCATCGACACATGGATGGCATCGGATATTTCCGACAACGTTATCTACAACGGCGATTTGACTGCCGCACTCCGTGCGATCAGCGCACGCAGCATAATCATGCCGTCACTCACCGACCTGTACTTCACGCCTGAGGATAGCAGGATAGAGACTGAGATGATGCCCGACGCAGAATTCCGTCCGATCGATTCTATCTGGGGGCATCGCGCGGGCAACCCCGCTCTGAACCCTGAAGATGAGGCTGTTCTGCGCCGAGCGGTAAGGGATCTTCTCAACACTTGAACAAGTATTTCGCAGCTGTCGCGAACAACCAAGCGCTTCGGCCGCTTGGCGCTGTTCAGTGGCAGCGCCAAACAAATTGCACCCTACAGCTGAGTTGCAAGAGTCTACCATGCGGAAAAGGTTCGCGTGATGATCGCACCCGATATGGAGTCCCCCGTTCATCGGTCCATATAGGCTTTTGGCGCTGGACTTTCGTTGCCCAGGTCGACCTGATCGGCGCCGCGCAACCGTCGCTCAACAAAACGCGAAACCTCACTTATGGCTTGCCTAAAGGTTGCCGCAATATCGGCAAACTAACGTCACAAATATTGATGACCCCTTAAGGATGAACCGGATGGGGGTCCGGCTATCCATGCTGCACGATGTTCCAGAATTACTATTCCGCCACTCCGCTACTCTCTACACGAGCTCATTAGTCTTGGTATTCCTGTTGGCTGTCTCAGGTTGGTAAGCAGCCAAGTGGGACACGACAATACTTTTCAACACGTAGAAAAGAACACGAGCCTCGGCCTCAAGAAACAGCGTGTTGGGTTAGATGTTCGCTTTGGGCTGTCAGCCTCGGTATTGGCGCGGGTGCAAGGAATGGTAGATTTCTATTCAGCTTTGTCGCAGGTAAGAAAAGCAATGATATCTGCGCGTGCATCGTCATCCGGAGCGTGGTGTGTGCGGAGGAAAGTGTCGAGATACTCTTCTCCAAGTCCTCCGACGCAGCGTTCAACGAGCTCTGGGAGAGCGTTTTGAACGTGACAGGCAGTACAGCGTGCCTTGACCAGTCTTGCGCCCATGTCCAGATCAGGCTCCGATTCCTGACTGCGCGCCCCAGCACCAACGCTGAGCGCGACCATTACGCAGGTCAAAGCTGTCAGGAAACGCATTTCTCCCTCGCTCCCGTAAGGTTCAAGAATTCCATGAAAAGTACCAGTTAGTAGTTACCTCGTAAGCTTTTTGAGCGGCAAGTAATCGAAAAGGTGCCGCGACGTGGCTCATTGACCGCACCTTTGTCGCAGAACTACGTACTTCTGCCTTTGGCTCGAGGATGCCGTTGAATTCGGTCAAGTTGAACGGACGCTGAGTGGATTTTCCGGGCTCTAATCAATGCAGCTTCTACTGTGCCAAACGGCCCTAAGTGCTTTTTGTTGCCCACGAAAAAGGATGGCTCGAAGAACCCTGCTTGATGACTTCGGCGCGACGGTCACTTGTCTTCCATAGGCTCAGGACTCCTGCTCGCGCGCGGCCACTCAATCGTCTTGCAGAGGGTTCAGGCCACACCAATCAGCAATGAAGAGTGCAAGAACTTCGGTCGTCTGTTTCACGGAAGATAGATTCACACGCTCGTCGAAGCCGTGAATGTTTTCTGCGCGCGGGCCGTAGCAGAAGGCGGGAATGTCGTAGTATAGGCCGTAAAAGCGCGTATCGGTAAGCGCAGTCATCTTTCGCTCTTCTAGTTCAGCCCCCTCCCCAAATACGGCGGCATGACTGCGGCGCATGGCCTCCAGACCGGGGTCGGCGTCATTTCCAAGAACATACCCTTCGGCTTGAAAACCATTCCAGGTCACGTCTGGCGGGTTATTGGATAAGAATGGATGATTGCGCGAGACGGCGGAAACGCAAGCCTCGATTTCGGACTTTGCCGCCGCGAGACTCTGACCGGGCAAAACCCCCATACGACAATCGACGTTACACCAAGCGGGCACACTCGACGCCCAGTCTCCTCCGGAAATCTTGCCCGCGTTGAAATTCAGAGGATGCGCAACATCGCCGTAGATCGGGTCTTTCGCAGCGCGGGCATTCCACTCCACCTCCAGTTCTTGCAGGGCTCGGATTACATCATAGGCCGCCATAATCGCATTGGAGCCCTCTTTAGCCACGGCGACATGCGTAGGCTTGCCCTTCACGGCAATGCGGAACCAGAGCACACCGATTTGTGCGCGATTAATGGTGTGGTCAGAAGGCTCAGGCAGAACGGCAAGATCCGCGCGATACCCCCGCTGAAGGGTAGAGAGTGCACCAAGTCCGGTGCTTTCCTCTTCGATCACGGACTGGATATGGACTCGCGCCGCCGGCTCAAAGCCAGCGTGGTGCAGCGCGTCGAGCGCGAAGATTGCCGCCACAGTTCCAGACTTCATGTCGCCTGCGCCGCGGCCATACATCCACCCATCTTCAATAGTCGGCTCGAAAGGAGGGGTCGTCCACATATCAAGAGGGCCGGTTGGGACGACATCCAGATGGCCCTGAAGGATAAGCGACTGACCACGCGTCACGCTTGGTCGGTGGGTGCCAACAACGGTGCGAGCGCGGGAAAAGTCACCGTGGATCGGTCCGAATCCCGGTAGTGGTTCCAAGTCATCGAGTTCGATCGTCCATTCATCGACCTCGTAGCGGCGCTCGCGAAGAGCAGCAGCGATGAAATCCTGTGCCGGCGCTTCTTCGAAACGAACACTGGGAATGCGCACGAAATCAGCAAGGAAAGAGAGCTCCTCTTCAAAGTGATCAGCGACGGCAGCTCGAATGAGCCCTCTGGTTTGTTCGTCAAGAGATGTCTCAGTTTTCGCGCTCATGAGGAGAACCTTTTGGAAATCGGCCAGATGACCCCATTTGTACCCTTTGTCCGGCCCGTTTTGTCAAATTAACTCGGGCTGAGCCGGGCAGACATTTCATATCCTTCTCATAGAAACGGCTTTCTTTTCAGACGCATTCCAGCATGACGTGACGCCCTCGCCCAGTTTACTCAAAGAACTTGTCAGAGGACATTGCTCGCTAGCGATGCGCGATGCTTTGTAAATGGCAAAGCTCAAAGGGTCGGTTCGTGAGATCGAGAACAACTCCGCGATCCGAATCCAGATGGCGGCGCCTTCCTGCTGGTATTGGGGTACTCGGTTTCGTGTCGATATTGATCGATATTTCTTCAGAGATGATCCACGCGTTCCTGCCCGTCCAAGTGTAATGAAGCTGGATAGCGGACCTTCGCAATAGTTTTATCCGACGGCCGCAAAGCGTACATGTCATACCCCGCGCCAGATCAGCCCATCACCTGATGTCATGATGCCTTTTGTTTCCGCCCCAAAATTCAGAGTGGTACGTCGTCATACTCACGGGAAAGACCTGATTGCGCTTCCTTGAGAGTGTCTTCCGTCGCTTTGGACATCATCTTGAAAAGCCTATTGGCCTCGTCTGCGTATTGCTCCATTGCGGTTTTGAAAAAACTTGACTGAACCTGCAGCAATTCCGCCGGCGTCTTGCAAGCAAGTAAGGCCTTTTGCGTTTCCATGTCATGCTGCAGACGATCTGTCACAAATCGCGAGCTCTCCGAAAAAATGTCCAGCCAAGCTTTCGTCGCGGCCGGACTTGAGGCCATGAGCGCAGCCATCGCGGCTGCTCCTGGGTCCTTTCCGGGTTTCGTCTTGTCGGGTTTTCCCATGTTGCGTTCTCCTTTGCGGCATCCAACACCAAACGATTTCGACACCTTTGGGCGTAAAACAACAAGTTGCTTTATGGCTTTTTCACAACAAACGGGCGTTTATCTGGATCGTAAGCACAAAAATGCCCAAAAGAAAGTCGGCGGCTTTCAGATTTGATGCATGCCCGGTTCCCAACGAAAAAAGCTCAGGGGGTGAGAGGCGGACTGTTCTTTTTCTTCGTCAAAGACGTTCAAACAAAAGTTGGTCCGAGCCGACCACGGTGTACCTCATGGGCCCGGCAACCGAACTGCCGGGAGGCAGACCGGTACTCGACCAAGCTCTCAGACTTCGGAGGCGCCTTCAGACAGCGATACCAAGGGCGCTTCTGGCCTTGTGCAACACCTCAGGAATTGCCCCTTCTGCTTCAACAGGCACCCAATCCAGCGCGGCAATCTTGTTTTCATCAAGCTGTCGGCGCACTACCGCCTCATCCGCATCCGAAGCATCGCCGCGTCGCTCGGCCACTCGTCTCAATAGCACAGCTTCGCCGGCTTGAAGCCATAGCCCCGTCAGTCGAACATCACATCGTTCGGCCAGCGCTGCTAGAGCTCGACGTTCCTCCACAGCGGAATAAACCGCATCTATAACCACCGAATGCCCCGCCCTCAATGTGCGCTCGGCCCGATCCAGCAACCGGGCATAGACCTCGCGCCCAATCTTCGCATCATAAGCGTTCTGCGGTAACCGGGTCAGCGGATCTACCCCAAACAGTGCCTTGCGCTCGAGATCGCTGCGCAGATGGATCGCGCCGGGCGCGGGATCGATATCGGGTGCAAGATGCCGGGCAATTGTTGTCTTGCCAGTGCCGGAAAACCCACCCACCGCCACCAGCCTGGGTGTGGCTGGAGAAAGGTACTCTATCGCGTGATCAAGATAGGCTCGCGCCTTTTCGAAGATCGTCTCGGCCTCTTTGCCCTCCGTCCGCCCAGCCTGCACCAGAACCATTGCTCGCACTCCAGCCCGGATGCCGAGGAAAAGCGGTAGCACCGCCAATCCGTCGAAATGGTCCGGTTCGTTTGCCCGATAGAGATAGGCATTGAGAACAGCATTCGCCTGTCGTCTCAAGCCGCCGTGCAGAAGGTCCATGATCACGAAGGCCAGATCGTAGAGGACATCGAGCGTTCCCAACCGCTCATCGAACTCAAGCGCGTCAAACGGCACCGGGTGGCCGTCCAGCAACACCATATTGCCCAAGTGTAGATCTCCATGCCCCCGCCGAACATGGCCAGCACGACTGCGCGCGCTCAGAAGACTCGCATGAGCACTGATAGCTGCGTCGACAAGATTGTGGAACTGTTCGATGCGCGTTGCCAAAAAGATGTCCGCCATCCCGGAGAACTCGCGTCTGAACTCAGCCGCAATTTCGGTGACAAGGGTCGTCCCGTCGGCTTCGCGCACCTCGATGCCAGCGTGATAGTCAGCAATTGCTCGTCCGATTTCTTCGGCAAGAGCGAAGTTGAGCTCGCCGCGTTCCGCCACCCGGGAAAGTTCTGCGGTCGCGGGAAAGCGCCGCATGTGCAGAGCCCATTCGGCAACCTCTCCGGTGCCATTCAGTGCCAGGCGCCCATCAGCTTCCTGCGTGATCGGAACAAGGCCCAGATAAATCTCCGGTGCACTCGGTTTATTCAGTTCCAACTCGCGTTGGAGCATCATCCTTCGGGTTTCGAATGCAGTGAAATCAAGGTAATCATAGTGCACTGGCCTTTTTATCTTGTAAGCTTCATCGCCCACCAGAAAAACCATCGCGCCATGCGTTTGAACCGCTTCAACGGGGGTGTCGGAGCTATACGTCTTCGGTTCAGACAAGAACCTTACGATTTCATCAAAGCTCAATTGCGTTTCTCCGCCTTGAAATTCCGCTACGACAAATGTTGCACGTGCCAGTTACGCCCAGACAGACTGACTTTCGAAAGTTTTGTTTACCAGTACTTCCCCGATGTGGGTCATGCAGAGCCACGTTAAAGCTCTCGTGCATCTGACTTTTTTCGTCAAACATTGTCTTGCGCCCTGGAATCTTGCTTTTGAGAAACAGCCGATCACAATAATCCCGCTGTTACAAAAGGTGGTCACCGCGATCGAGGAAGACGGCGCAATACATTGCATAATCTGCCTCTTGATCAATCCACTTTTGCTGCTCTCACGGCAATCTCGACCTTCCAGTTTTCACTGGCGAGACCCGCGATCATGATTGTCGAGCAGGCAAGGTGGCCACCAAACATCTTGTCGCGCACCTCACGGAAGATTTTGACCCCGTCCCGAGCAGTCACGATCGCAAAAACATCTACGATGTGCGTCTTGTCCATGTCCGCTGCGTTCAGGATAGCGAAGACGTTGCGCCACGCCAGCTCATGTTGTTTCACGACGTCATCTGGAATGCTGCCATCAAGTTCCGCGCCGACTTGACCAGAAACATAAACCGTCCTCGCGTTCGCTGGTACTTCAACCGCCTGGCTGTAATCAGAGAAGGACGGCGGTGCTTTGTCTGTCTGAATACTTTTGTTCATGGTTACACCCCTTTCTTGCCCATTAAGTTGTGAGTTCGATGATACGATAAGTCTGTGGGCAACCATAGCAGCCCGAAGCAGTTCAGCAGCAGGTCACACACTAACATTTTCGGATCGGCTCCGAGGTTCTGTTTAGCGATACGAACCAAGGAAAGTTCGAACTGTTCAACAGCCGCTTGAGAGGGAAATAGCCTAACAGCCTTTAGGCGAACATTTCAGACTTCGACCTGGATCGTAGTGAGCGGGATGATTTCCTGGATGCAAAAACCATGAAACTCGACTTCTCCAGCCTCGCGATTGCACCACGTTCAAGCCAACAAAGCATGTCAATGCTTGCTCGAGACAGAACAGTGTGCACATGCTTTCGGTATGGTCTACCGAGTAAATATTGACGGGACCCGGTTCGAGTTTCCGTCTCTCAAGGTGTTGCTTGCAAAGGCCTCACCAGAGAGGTCAGGCGATGTGCTGGCGGGTTTGGCGGCAGACGGACCGATAGAAAGACTTGCAGCTCAGCATTGTCTGGCGGACGTGCCGCTCAGGGCATTTCTGGATGACATACTTGAAGTTGAGGGTGATGCCGTAACCGAATTGATCGCCGAGCAGCATGATCGCGACGCCTTTGCACCGATCGCCTCATTGACTGTCGGGGCATTTCGGGACTGGTTGCTTGACCCTTCTACAGATGGCCGGGCGCTGGCTGAACTTGCCTGGGGCGTCACCCCGGAAATGGTCGCTGCAGTCAGTAAAATCATGCGCTCGCAAGACCTCATCACGGTTTCTGCGAAGATCGAAGTCGTCACGCGTTTTCGGTCGACCATTGGGCTGTCGGGCCACTTGTCGACACGCAATCAACCGAACCATCCGACCGATGACAGCCGGGGCATCGCACTGTCTGCACTCGACGGCTTGTTGATGGGCGCTGGAGACGCCGTAATCGGAGTAAATCCGGCAACTGACAGCCTGTCTGACTACATACGTATATGCGAGGTTCTCGAGGCAATTCGGACACAGTTGAACATCCCTACGCAGCATTGCTGCCTCGGCCATGTGAGTACGGCGCTGGCCGCTATGGAGCGCGCCGCGCCGGTCGATCTCGTTTTTCAATCGGTAGCGGGATCGGAGAAGGCCAACAATGGGTTCGGCGTGTCACTTTCGTTGTTGGATGAAGCGCATGACGCGGTGAAAGCCCTTGGACGCGCTCCGCAGGGAGCAAACTTGATGTATTTTGAAACCGGTCAAGGGGCAGCACTGTCGTCAGATGCACATCATGGCATGGATCAGCAGACGATGGAGGCACGTGCCTATGCGGTTGCCCGCCGCTACCGTCCGCTTCTGGTGAACACTGTGGTTGGTTTCATCGGTCCAGAATACCTTGCAGACGGAAAGCAGATCATCCGCGCGGGACTGGAAGACCATTTTTGCGGCAAACTGATGGGGCTGCCGATGGGCGTCGATGTGTGCTACACAAACCACTCCTATGCTGATCAAGAGGACATGGACATCCTTTTGACTGTCCTCGCATCTGCGGGCGTGAACTTTGTAATTACCGTGCCCGGCGCTGACGACATTATGCTGAATTACCAGTCTTTGTCCTACCACGACGCGCAGTACATCCGCGACACGCTGGGTCGCCCGCCCGCACCGGAGTTCATGTCATGGATGGAGGCCAACGGTATCGGCACTCCGGGCGTCACCTTGCCGACACTGGATAATGCGTTGGCAAACCTGCAGATACCGTTAGCATGAGCCAGCTCCACCATCTCAGCCGGCAAGACATAAAGGCGCTGACAGAGGCCCGATTGACTTTTGGCCCTCGTGGGCGCGCAATGGATACGTCCACATCGCTTCAGTTCTCGCTGGATCACGCGAGAGCTCGCGAGGCGGTACTGTCTGAACTGGATGTTCCGAGGATTCAAAAGGCTCTGAAAGCGGCCGGGCTCGACAGCCAGACGGTGACCAGCGCCGCAGGCACCCGAGACATCTTCATCCGGCGTCCCGATCTTGGCCGCCTTTTACCCGAAGCAACCGCGGAAACCCTTCACAATGAAAGCCCGTTGGACGTTGCTCTGCTGCTCGCGGACGGGCTGTCAGCAATTGCAGCTGCGCTCAACGGCCCGGCTTTCGTGACAGCTCTTTCCAAAAGGTTATTGGCTCGAGGCCTGACGATCGGAAAGATCGTCTGCGCGCGACAGGCAAGGGTGGCCATCGGAGACAGAGTAGCTCAAGCGTTGGGGGCCGAGACGGTTGTGGTGGCCCTTGGCGAACGCCCCGGGCTCTCGGCCGCCGACAGCCTCGGTGTCTACATCACCCATCGCCCGAAGGCGACGACCCAGGACAGCGCGCGGAATTGTATTTCGAACATCCGTGAGGCAGGGACAAATGTTGTGGACGCAGCAGAACAGGCAGAGCAACTGATTGTCGCCATGCGGGAGACGGGCCTGAGTGGAGTAGAGCTGAGCATGGCACGCGCAGAAAACACCCTGACCAGTCAGAGCGACTAGTGTTTTCCCAGCCGCATGTGTGGACCCCAAAACTTAGCGAACCGGCGCTTAAGCGCGTCCGCTTCTGATCGAGCGGATTGCGCCGAAAGACCTCCCAACAGGGATATCGATCCGTAATTGATAAGTAGCACGAAAAGGTGGCCGCCAACGGTCAACGCAGCATATTGAGCCCTACACGCACACCTCAAGCCAACGCAGAAAAACTTAATTGATTACCTTCCGCGCTTACGAGCAAGCGATCACCCCCACAGCACTCCAGAAGAAAAGTAGCAAGATGAGTCTCACAGGTAGTCGAACTCGACGCTAATGAAGTCTGTCTCGGACAATTCATCCGCTCCAATACCTGCCAGCAGGAGCTCTGCGTTCCCATCGCTTATCAATGCGCCATCATCGCGCTCGACAATGGTCAAATCCGAAAAGCTGACTCCGCTTAGCCCAATTTTGTCAGCACCAGCTTCAAAATCGTGCACCCGGTCACTTCCTCCATCGGAGGAAAAGACAAAAACGTCATCGCCGTTGCCGCCGACAAGATCATCTCGACCATGACCTCCGGCAAGGACATCATTCCCAAATCCCCCGTTAAGGTAATCATTGCCGTTTTTCCTGCAAGCTTCGACAACCGACAGGTTGCTGGGATCGGAACATGCCGACATGATCGCCGCGATCCGCGACGGCGATGTTGCCCGCGCAGACGCGCTGGCCCATGCGCATACACGCCAGTTCCACAACCGCTTCATGGATTTCCTGAGCGCGAAATACACCGAGGATTTCGACTTCGAATTATCCGTGACATGAGTTGGCGAACGGATCGTCCCCCACCGGATTTCAGCCGGCCATAGGCGCTTGCTCTTCCACGCGGCGGAGTGCGCGCCGCGTCACCCCGTCCAACGGCTGGCCGCCTCCTACTCCGGTTCGTAGAAATCCGAGGTCTTCTCGCGCCCGGCCAGCCACCAGCCCGATTGCTCGGGCCATGTTGCGAAGTCAGTGTCAAAGCCAAGCGTGCGCGCCGCGTGCAGTGCCCACATCGGGTTGACCAGCGCCTCTCGCGCAATAGCGATCAGGTCGGCCTGCCCGCGCTGCAGGATCGCTTCGGCCTGCTCGGGATGCGTAATCAGGCCCACGGCCATGGTCGGCATGTCGGCTTCCTCGCGCACCCGCTCGGCGTAAGGCACCTGGAACCCAGGCTGACGTTTGCCCGTGGCCCCCGCCGTCGCCGCCCCGGCAATCCCGCTCGACGAACAATCCATCACGTCGACGCCAATCGCCTTCAGCGCGCGCGCCAGAACCACGGTATCGTCCAGCTGCCAGCCCTCCGGCGTGCCATCCACCGCCGAGGTGCGGAAGAAGAGCGGCAATTCGTCCGGCCACACCGCGCGTACTGCTGCGGCAATCTCAAGCGCCAGGCGCATGCGCCCCTCGAGGTCTCCGCCATAGGCATCCGTGCGCCTGTTCGACAGGGGCGACAGGAAACTGTGCAGCAGGTAGCCATGCGCGCCATGGATCTCGACGATCTTGTATCCCGCCGCCAGGGCCCGTTGCGCCGCCACCGCGAAATCCTCCACCAGCGTCGCGATCTCGTCCACGCTCAGCGCATGCGGCACGGGCCAGCCGTGCGCCACCGGGATCGCCGATGGGCCAACCGGCGACCACGGCATGTCGCCCCGGGCGAAGTCTTCCTCGGTCAGGGGCCCGTTGCCGAACCACGGGCGCTGCATCCCCGCCTTGCGGCCCGCATGGCCCAGCTGGATCGCCGGAATGGCGCCATTGCGCAGGGCGAACTGCGCGATCCGGGCATGGCCCGGGATCTGGCTGTCGGTCCACAGCCCCAGGCATCCATGGGTGATCCGCCCGCCCTTCTGCACCGCGGTCGCCTCGGTAAAGACGATGCCCGCGCCGCCGATGGCAAAGCGCCCCAGGTTGACCAGGTGCCAATCCTCCAGGTGCCCGTCATGCGCCGAATACTGGCACATGGGCGAAATCACCACGCGGTTGCGCGTCTCGACGCTGCGCAATTTCATCGGACGAAAAAGATGCGGTATGGCTGACATCACGGGCCTCCTTCGTGCTTTCAGCAAAGGCTAGCGCGCCGCGCCGCGCGCCTCAATCACCGGCGCGGCCAAGTGACGTGACGGGACAGGCGCTCACGCCTCGCTCAGCTCCTGCTCAAGCGCCTTTTCCACCGCGCCGCGCGGCTTGGTGAAGCGCGCCAGCAGATCATACAGCACCGGCGTCACCACCAGCATCAGAACCGAGGCCAGCGCCAGCCCCGCGATGATCACGGTGCCGATCGCGTTGCGGCTTTCCGCGCCCGCCCCCGTCGCCAGGATCAGCGGCAGCGCGCCCAGGATCGTCGACAGAACCGTCATCATGATCGGCCGCAGGCGCAGCACAGCCGACAGGATCACCGCCTCGCGCACCGATTTGCCTTCGTCGCGCAGCTGGTTGGCGAACTCGACGATCAGAATCCCGTTCTTGGCCACCAGCCCGATCAGCAGGATGATCCCGATCTGGCTATAGACGTTGATCGACAACCCCCCCGCCGCCATTGCATAGATCGCCCCCGCGACACCCGCGGGCACCGTCAGCAGGATGATGACCGGGTGCATGAAGCTTTCGAACTGCGCCGCCAGCACCAGGAAGACGATCAGCAGCGCCATCGCGAATACCAGGTTGGCGCCCGATGTCGTGTCCTTGAAGGTGCGCGACTGGCCCTCATATCCCAGCTTGCCGCCGGCCGGAATGATCTCGGCGGCGATCTCTTCCAGCTGGCCCAGAACCGCCCCCAGGTCCGCCCCCGGCGCCAACGCCCCCGACAGCTGGATCGACGGCAGCCGGTCGAACCGGCGCAGCGACGGGGCCGCCGCGTTTTCCTCGACCGTCACCAGCGCGCCCAGCGGCACCAGCGTCTCACCATCGCCCGAGCGGATATAGATGTTGTCGATATCCGACGGCGAACTTCTGTCGCGCTCCTCGGCCTGCAGGATCACCGGATATTCCCGGCCCCGGCTGACGAATGTCGTCACCTGCCGCGAGGCCAGCATCGACTGCATGGTCGACGCGATCGTCTCGACCGAAATCCCCAGGTCATCGGCGCGTTCCCGGTCGATCCGCACCTCCAGCTGCGGCAGGTTCTGCTCGAAATTGATCTCCGGGTTGACCAGCCCGTCGATCTCCTCGGCCCGCGCCAAGAGTGCGGTCGACCACTCTTTCACGCTGTCGAAATCCGGCCCGCTCACCACCACCCGCACGGGGGTCGAGTTGCCGCGCAGCCCCAGCCCAGCCGGCGTGATCGGGAAGCCGCGCGCCAGCGTCACCTGCCCCATCTTCGGCGCGAGCGATCGCGCCACGTCCGAGGCCGACATTTCGCGCTCGTCCCAGGGCGCCAGCCGGAACACGACGAAGGATCGCCACGCCCGGTTGCCCCAGCCGGTAAAGGTGAACACGGTTTCCACCACGCCTTCCTCGCGCAGCGGCTGCAACAGGGCTTCCACCTGCTGCGCGGCCCGGTCGGTATAGGCGACGGTGCTGCCCTGCGGCGCGGTCAGCGGCACGAACCCTACGCCCCGGTCTTCGCGCGGGGCCAGCTCGCGCGGCAGGGCATCATAGAAAAATGCTGCTCCCCCGGCCACCGCGCCGGCCAGAACCAGAACCACCAGCGGCATGCGCAGGCTCTGCCGCAGCAGGGCGGCATAGCCGCGCTGCAACCGGCCGCGCGGTTTGTCGCTCTCCTCGGGCACGGCCCCTGTGCCGCGGCGCAGCACCTTCGAGGCGAGCGCCGGACAGGCGGTCAGCGCCACGAAGGTGGAAATCGCCACGGTGCCCGCCATCACCCAGCCGAACTCGATGAACAGCCGGCCCACCTGCCCCGGCATGAACGACAGCGGCACGAACACCGCGATCAGCGTCACCGAGGTGGCCAGCACCGCGAAAGTCACCTGCCGAGCGCCCTTCAGCGCGGCCACCAGCGGCGCCTCGCCATTCTCGATCCGGCGCTGGATGTTTTCCAGCACCACGATGGCATCGTCCACCACCAGCCCGATCGCCAGCAACAGCGCCAGAAGCGTCAGCGTGTTGAGCGAAAACCCCCAGGCCCCGATCAGCACGAAGGCCCCGATCAGTGACACGGGAATTGTGATCGCCGGGATCAGCGTCGCCCGAAACGACCGCAGGAACAGCAGGATCACCAACACGACAAGGCCCAGCGAAATCAACAGCGCATTCACCACCTCGCGGATCGAGGCGCCGACGAACAGCGCGTCATCCGACCCGATCAGGATTTCCATGCCTTCCGGCAGGGTCGGGGTGATCCGCGCAATCTCATCCCGCACCGCGTTCGAGATCTGCAGCGTGTTCGACTGGCTCTGCCGCTGAACCGCTACGCCGACCGCATCGCGCCCGTCGCTGCGCGCGATGGTGGAATCGTCGGCCACCCCCGGCTCGACCCGGGCCACATCGCCCAGCCGCACCGGATAGCCCGCCACGCGGTCCAGCACGACCTCGCGGAAATCCTCGACGCTCTGCAACCGGCTGTTCAGCCGCACGGTCAGCTGCCGGTTGACCGAGCTCACCTCGCCCGCCGGCAGCTCCACGTTGTTGCGCACCAGTGCGCGCTCTACATCCGCCACGGTCAGCTTGCGCGCCGCCAGCGCCCGCCGGTCCAGCCAGATGCGCACCGCGAACGAGCGTTCGCCATAGATGCGCAGGCTGGCCACGCCATCCAGTGTCGCCAGCCGGTCGGCGATGAAGCGGTCGATGTAATCGGTGATCTCGGCGGTGCTCATCCGGTCGGACACCACGGCAAGGCGCATCACCGGGTCGGCATCGGCATCGCTTTTTTCCACCTCGGGCTGGTCGGCCTCCTGCGGCAGGTCATCCAGAACCCGGCCCACGGCATCGCGCACATCGTTGGCCGCCACGTCCACGTCGCGGCCCGCCTCGAATTCGATGGTCACCCGCGACCGGCCCTGCCGGCTCTCCGAACTGATCGAGCGTATCCCCGAGATCGAGGCGACAGCCCCTTCCACGGTTTCGGTGATGTCGGTGTCGATCACCTCGGGCGCGGCGCCGCGATAGCTGGTGGTCACGGTTACCACCGCGTTGTCCACATCCGGCAACTCGCGCACCGGAATGCCGCTCAGCGCGCTGATGCCGAACACGATCAGCAGCAGGTTGGCCACCGCCGCCAGAACCGGGCGGCGGACGGAAATATCCGAAAGCGTCACGATCCGGCCCCGTCACTGGCCGCGCCGCCCTCGGGCGCGTTCAGCACCTTGACCGCGCCGCCATTCCGCACCCGGTGCAGCCCGCGCACGACAACCGGCGTGCCTTCCGCCAGCCCGTCGAGGATGGCAACCTGCCCGTCACGGCGCTGCCCGGTCCTGACCGTGACGCGCTGCGCCTTGTCGTCCACGATTGCAAAGACATAGGTCTCCGCCGCCTGGAAGATGATCGCCTCTTCCGGCACCACGATGTGCTGCGATTCCGACAGGACCAGCTCAAGGGACATGAACATGCCCGCGGGCAGTGTTCCGTCGGGGTTGGGAATGATCGCGCGGGCCCGGAACGCCCGGCTCACCGGGTCGATCCGGCTATCCACCGCGTCGACCCGCCCGGCGAAACCCCGGCCCGGGAAGGCCACGCTCCTGGCGGTCACCTCCTGCCCGGTCTCGATGCGGGCAAAGAGCGTCTCGGGCAGGGAAAACTCGACCTCGACCTCCGCCAGATCATCCAGGCGCGTGATGAACGTTCCCGCGCTGACGCGGGCGCCACGGTCGACCTCGGCCAGGCCCACGGTGCCGGAAAACGGCGCGCGTATGGTGCGCTCGGCCAGCCGCTGCTCGGCCCGGTCCAGTTGGGCGCGCGCCTCGGCCAGCCGCGCGACGGCCTCCTCCAGCGTCGCCTCGGCCACCGCGTTCGAGCCGCGCAACTGCGTCACCCGTTCCAATGCCCGCTCGCGCTCGATCAGACGTGCATTGGCTTCGTCCAGATCGGCCCGGGCCACGGCATCATCCAACCGCACCAGGACGGCGCCCTTTTCAACCCGCTGACCGGGGGTAATGGCCACCTCTTCGATCCGCCCGCTGGCCTCGGGCACGATATCCACCGATTGGCGCGCGCGCGTCGTGCCCACGGCCTCGATGATCTCGCGCAAACTGCGGGTCTCGGCAATCGCCACCTCGACCGGCGCCGGACCGGGCGCCCGGCGCCCGCTACTGGCCTGCTCCGTCTCGGCGGGGGCAACGTAACGCTGGTATCCCTCGTATCCTCCATTGGCCAGGGCAGCCAACAGGATCACGACGAGCAACTGCTTCCATAGGGACATTGTATGCGGCTTCCATGGCTGCGCGGATCACCGCGCCGGGCAATGGACTGAACGTAAAGCAGGTTTCGGGAATAGCAATATCTGTTTGATCCCACCGGCAGTCAAATACGGGTGAACCCTCTGCGCTCCGTACCCCGCTCACGCCGCACCACGCCCTAGTCGATCAGCACCCCATCGGTGACGAACCCGCTGACAATGTATCGGGCCCGTCGGCTTTCCCGGTCGGCGAAAAGCCCGTTTTCCTCGTCCCCCGAGGTCCATTTGGACCCATCCCGCGTGATCCGCAGGATCTGCAATCCGGTCTCGACGATCTGCCAGTCCGGCACCGTATTCAGCCAAGCATAGCATCCCGCGCCGTCCTGCTGCGCGGCCAGCCGGAAGCCAAGCAGCGGCTTTCCGTCGGGGTCCAGCCAGACGCCGCTCAGGATATCCTCGAACCAGATGCAATACTGCCCCGTTTCCGGCGCGGGCTCCGGAACCGCCTCATTCGCCGCGACGAGGGCCGCGCACCAGCGCGGCGTGGTCTCCTCGGTCAGATCGGGCAGCCCGGCACTGGTCTTCTCCGCCCACTCTTGCGCAGCGTCCAGGGTGTTTTCACCGATAACGCCGTCAATGCCCCGCGGGTTGAAACCGGCCTCCTTCAGCCCCTGCTGCACGCATTTCACGATCGTATCGGCCTGTGCCACAGCGGGCGCCACGACAAGAAACACGGCCAGCACGGCAGACTGCAGTTTCATGAAACCTTCCTTCCTTCGATCAAACCCATGCCCTCTTGTTAGCGCGCCTTTGCAGACCCCTGCCTTGCGCCAGAACAAATTCTTCGGCCTGCCCGGCGATGCATCTCCTGTCTGCCCGTCATGTCTCGTGCGGCTCGAACGATATCTGTTCATACACCCGCGTCCCGGCCTCGTCCTCCACAACCAGCTTCACCGGGCCACGCCGCGGCGCGATGGTCAGCGCACAGGATCGCGGCAAATCCCCGGGGCGGGGCATTGGGCGCGACAGGATGGTCACGGCCCCCGCCAGCTCGCCGACCGCCTCGCAGCGCATCTCCAGCCGGGTCAACCGCAACCTTCGCGTCGTGAACTGTCGATAAAGGTATTTCAGCGTCGCCGTCGGATAGGCGCGTGGCAACCAGTCCTGCCATGCCAGCCCGGGATAGGCGGCATAGGGCACCGTCGCCAGCCCCACCGCCAGCAGCGATACCAGGCTGTAGGACGTCGCCCCCAGCCCCGTCACCCGCAACCCGTCGAACTCGAGCGCCGCCGACATCCAGTCGCCCTGCGCCTGCCGGAACATGTATTGCCCGTTCTCCTGCAACGCCGTCTCGACCACGATCGGCCCGCCGGCACCATGCACGGAAGGCAAGCGATCCGGCACGGATACCGTCCAGATCCCCCGCCCCGGAAGCATCCCGGCCAGGATGTTGCGCACAAACGGATTGGCCGCCGCCGCCATGACGACCGCCCCCTCGGCCACGTGACCCGAGGCATGCCATTCGACTGGCAAAAGCGTGCTGCGATCGCAGGCGAAGAAATTGGCCAGCAGGAAATCGCGTGTCGGTGCGCCCGCCTCTTCACCTTTCTGGGCGTGCAGATGCAGGTGCGGAACCGCCGATCGCCCCGAATTCCCGGCCAACCCGATCTGGGTGGCGAACCCCACGCTTTGGCCCGGCGCCACCGCGACGGTGCCCTGCATCAGGTGCGCCGTCATCACGTGCTCGCCCGAAGGGGTTTTCATGATGACATGGTTACCCCAGTTGTCGGCAAAATTGACCGCGCCCAGGGCGTTGTCGATCACGTCCGCCTTCACGCCCGTGACCACGCCCTCCACCGGCGCATAGACCGCCTCGCCCCACAGCGAAGGGCGCATCTCCTCGCTTCCCCCGAACGGCACCGGGCGTTGGAAGTCCAGCGCATGGCGCCATGCCCCGCGATGCGACAGCGCACCTGCGAACCCCTGGGTGATTTCCAGCGCGCCCTGCATCGGCACCCCCGCGATCGGCGTGCCTGCACGCCCCCACCGCGCCCGCAGCCAGTCGCGCGCCACCAGGTTGTCCTCGGGCGTGCCGGCCCAGGTCTCGATCCGGTCCTGAAGCGCCCCAAAGGGCGGCGCGGCCAGAACCAGAAGCCCGGCATAAAGCGTGACCGCAAAGGAAATCGGCAGAAACGATACCGCGCTGTAGTCGAGGATGATCTGCAACCATCCCGCGATCAGCGCCGCAACCGCGCCCCCGATCACCGCGTAGAACAGCCCCCTGAACCCGGGCACGAAAAACACCGCGCCCAGCGCCGCGCCCGACAGGAAGAAGTTGTAGGACGCCGCGGCCCAGAACACCTGCGCCCCCGCCGCCACCATAAGCGACGACACCGCGATGCCCGCCACCCAGCCCGTGATCCCCGCCAGGAACAACGCCGGCGACCACAGGAACAGCACAGCGGCAATCAGCGCGCCGGACAAGGGCCAGGGCGAGAACAGGAAAACCCCCATCGAGCGCAGGAACACCTCCGGCAGGTCGGCCAGCGCCTCGATCTGCATCAACGGCCAATGGAAATACTCCAGCGACCGCGCCGAGGCCTGCGGGAAAAGCGTGAAAACGATCACGGCGATCACGCAATAAGGCCAGACAAGGGCCGGCAGGCGACGCTTCTCCAGAAGATCCCGGGCAAGGAAAGTCAGCAATACGCCCCCAAGCACCACCGCCGCGATCATCGGGCCCTTCACACCCGGCGACAATTCGGCCGGGACAAACAACCAGGCGCCGGCCAACGCGCTCAGCAACCCGTTCGCCCGGTCGGCAACCCCCAGCTCGCCTGCCTCCGAAATCCGGACCAACCAGAGCGAAAGAAGCTCGATCCCCGTCAGCGCCAGAACCCCCGCCAGCGCCAGTTGCGGCTGTTGCGCAAGCACGCCCCAAAGGCCCAGCCCCACCCAGGGCGAATGCGCCAGGCAAATGCCCGCAAGCGGGATCAGGTAGGTCCGCGACAGAAACGTCCAGGCCGCCACCAGGGCCGTCCGCTGACTGTCCCGTGCCGCGTCGCCTCCGGCCATGTCACTTGCCGGTCAGATGCTTGGGCAGGCGCTCCCGGCTTTCCATGTACTCCATGTCCTCCCTCTCGCGGATCAGGTGCACGTCCGAGTTCTCGTCGATCAGAACCACGGCAGGACGCAGATGGATGAACTGCATCGACTGGTCGAAATTGTAGGCGCCGACGGGATGCAGTGTCAGGCTATCGCCCACGCGCAGATGCGGCAGGTTGATGGTTTCGCGGATCACGTCGATCTCCATGCAAAGATCTCCCAGCAACCGCGTCGGGTAAAGCTTGCCGGGCACTGCCCTGCTCGGGCTTGCATCGATCGCGAACCAGGCCGCCGTGAACAACAGGTTCACCCCCGCGTCCAGCACATAGCCCAGCTTCGCCGGATGCGCGCCCAGGCTCTGCTCCTTCTGCGCCAGGTTCGACAGGGGCGATCCCGGCGGATGCTTGTAAGACGCGCCCTTGATCGCCACGACCGAGGTGATCAGGTAACCCGCGTTATCCACCAGGAAGCGGCCCGATTCCAGGCGCAGCACCGGCCGCTCGGCCTTGGGCAGCGCCTTCAGCTCCGAGGTGATCGCCTCGGCGTAGGATTCGATCGGCGGCACCGCCTGTTCGGCCGGGCCCGCCATCCCGTGCAACAGGCTGTAAGACGGGAACCCGCCCCCGAGGTTCAGGCACGGGACAAGGTGGCCGGTATCTTCCTTCAACTCGGCGCGCAGACCCAGCATCGCCTGCGTGGTCAGTCGATAGGCTTCGGGGTCCAGCAGGTAGGTGCCGATATGGCAATGCAGCGTGTGCAGCCGCAGCGCCGGATTGTCGATGATGCGCCGCGCGGCGTTATAGGCCTCGCCATTGGCCAGGTTGAACCCGAATTTCGACCACAGCGGCGCATGCGCGCTGTTGAACCAGATGCGGATACCCACGTCATAGGTGCCGCCCATCTCCTCGACTGCGTTTTCGATCGTCGCCAGCTCATCCCAGTTGTCGATCTGGATCAGCGCGCCCTCGCCCATCGCCTTCTCAATGCTGTTGCGGCGCTTGTAGGGGCCGTTGAACACGATCTCGTCCCCCCGATACCCCAGGTGCCGGGCCTTGCTGTACTCGAAGGACGATACGACCTCGGCCAGCCAGCCTTCCTCTTTCAGGATCGAACAGATCGCATCCAGCCGGTTGGTCTTGAACGACCAGGCAAAGCTCGTGTCGGCATATCGCGTGCGAAACGCCTCGCGCATGCGCCGGGCCCGGTCGCGCACCGTGCGTTCCGAAAAGACGAACACCGGGGTGTCGTATTCCCTGGCCAGGTCCTCGACCGCCACGCCGTCGATCGTGTCCAGGACATTCTTGTACATGCCGCGGGAAATCGGGTTTCGCTCGGCCGCCGACTCGATCGGCAGATTGCCCAGCTCGTCCGAGATTTCCGGGCCCTTGTAGGTTTCATTCATGTCGCGCATTCCCCTCTTCTCGGTCGCCATCCCGACCGGCCGCGACATCGATTTGCCGTCGCTCGGTTTTCAGGTCGATACTCATGTCCGCAACCGCCGAAATATCGGTCACGATATCTTCGCAATGGCGCAGGAACATCTTGCCCGGCGGGCACGGCTGCAACTCGGGCAGCCTCATCCCCAGCGCCTTGCACGCGGCCCAGGCCGGCATGTTGCAGCCCAGCTTGGCCGGGAAGGAAATCCATGCCGGAAAGCGCGGGTTGATCTCGAAAAGGTAGCGCTTGCCGCCCAGGGGCTGCACGAACTCGATCTCGAACGGCCCCTCCCATTTCAGCGCCCTGATCAACCGTGCGGCCTCTTCGGCCATGTCCGGATTGTCGATCACCACCCCGCCAAAGGCCTTGCCCAGCCGCGTGCGCAACAGCTTGCGCAGCGCGCATTGCGCCACGATCCCGCCTTTGCCGTCGCCGATACCGGCGACGACGAACTCTTCGCCGAACACCGCCTGCTGCAACAGGACCGGCCCGCCCCAGACATCGTAGATCGCCTTGAACGCCGCAAAGAGCTCGCCTTCGTGATGCACCAGCTTGGCATCGTAAAGCGCGCCCTTCACGTAACACGGATAGCCGATTTCCAGCGCGCAGCGCGCCAGGACATCGGCGCTCTGCGCCGCGTAGGTCCTGGGCACCGGCACATTCGCGCTCTGCCCCAGTTCGGCCAGCGCCGGTTTCTCCCGCCCGGCCAGCGATGCCGCCGAGGGCACCAGCACCTTGATGCCCATCTCGTCCAGCTCGCGGTACAACCCGATCAGGTTCGCCAGCTCGCTGTCCAGCGTCGGGATGATCAGCGCGATGTTCTCCTGCTCGTGCACGAACCGCAGCCGGTCGATGAACTCCTTCGGCCCCGCACCCGGATAGGGAAACAGATAGGCCGCATCGACGCGGTCGGGCCCCACGCTGTGCAGGCCGGTTTCCATCAGGTCATAGCTGATGCCGATCAGCCGCGCCTCGGGCAGTTCGGCGCGTACGGATTCGATCACCGCGCCACCAGGCTGCGGGCTCTCTCCGCGGTGCAGGCCACTTACCGCGATGACCGGCCGGCTATCCGACCCGCTCATTTGCCCGCCCGCATCTGCTCGGGCAGCAGGTGCATCTCTTTCAGCCGCAACAGGAACCGTTCGGTATCACTCATCGCAACGGCCGCACTCACTCCGAATTTCAAGGCCACTTCCTTTTCGATCTCTTCGCGGCTCAACCCCCGCCACGCCGCCTCGAGGATGAAAGCGCCTTCGCGGCTGCTGGTGAAAAACGCGCCCGTTCTGCGGTTGAAGACGAACCTTTCACGAAAAACCTGGATCGGAATATCCCTCTCCGCCGGCGTTTTTCCGGCGGACCTTGCCGAAGACTTCATCAGTGACCTCTTTTCAAATCGACCCAACCCTAGGCATTTTCGGTGCATTTTCATTGATGTCGGTCAAATCGTTCTGCGCGTTATGCGTTACCTTGGCAAGCGGATGTTCCACGCGCACCAGCGCGGAGCAACAGGCAAGCGGAGGCCAAAGCCATGCCAAGACCGACCAGATTTGCGCGACTCCTTTTCTCACTGATCTTTGTCTGGCTTCTGGCGCTGCCCGCTCGGGCCGAAACCATGCGCCTTGCCCTGCACGCGCATCTCTATTCGATCGATCCCGTCATCACGATGGAATACATAACGCGCTCGCACGGCTACCTCGTGTACGACACGCTTTTCGCACTCGACGAAAACCTCGAACCGCAGCCGCAAATGGTCTCCGACTGGTCCGTCTCAGAGGACCAACTGACCTGGTCTTTCACCCTGCGCCCCGGTCAGCAATGGCATGATGGCACCCCGGTCACCGCCGAGGATTGCGTCGCCTCCCTTCTGCGCTGGGGTGCGCGCGACGCGCAGGGCTGGTTGCTCATGTCCAACACAAGCGCGATTCGCGCCACCGCGCCCGACAGCTTTACGATCACGCTGCGCCGGCCCTATCCGCGCATGCTCGAACACCTGGCGAAATCCTCGCTCAACGTGCCCTTCATGATGCCCCGGCGCATTGCCGAAACCGGCCCGTTTCAGCCGATCACGGATGCAACCGGATCGGGCCCCTACCGCTTTGTCGCCGCCGAATGGGTTCCCGGAGAGATCGCCGTATACGAAAAGAACGAAACCTACGTGCCCCGCCAGGATCCCCCCTCGTTTGCCGCCGGGGCCAAGACTGCGCATTTCGACCGGATCGAGCTCGTCGCCTATTCCGACCCGCGCGAGGCGTTGCAGGCGCTTGCCAGCGACGAGGTCCAACTCGTCGAAACCCCATCCATGCCCGAGCTTGCCCTGCTCCCCCCGGACAGTGATATCAAGACCGTGGTCTTCGATCCCACCGGCAATTTCGGTACCGCGATCTTCAACCACCAGATGCCGCCCTTCGACAATCCCGGCATCCGCCGCGCGGTGCTGATCGCGATGGGCCAGACCTCCTATCTTTCCGCCGCGATCAGTGATCGCGCCTACTGGTCGCCCTGCCTGTCGATCTATCCCTGTCACACCACCTACTCACATGTGGTGTCCGCGCCCTATTACATGCGCGGCGATTTGCAGCTCGCCGCCAAGGCCCTGGCCGAAGCCGGCTATTCCGGTGCGCCCGTTGTCGTCGTTGATCCGGTCGACAGCCCGGTCCTCTCCGGCTTCACCCGGGTCACCGTCGATCTTCTCGGTCAGCTGGGCATGAATGTCGTGCACAAACCGATGAGCTGGCGCGAGCTGCGCGACGCGGTCGCCCAACGCACCGGCGAACCCAGTCAGGTGTGGAACATGTTTCACACCTGGTGGACGGCCGATGATCTCTCCGATCCGATGCATATCCTGTTTTCCGGCGATCCGCGGCTGGGCTGGATCGGCTGGCCCGACGATCCCGAGCTCGAAGCCCTGCGCGCGCAATTCGTCCTGTCCGAAGACGAAGCCGCGCGCAAGGCGCTGGCGCTGCGCATCCAGGACAAGATCGTGCAGAACGGCAATTTCGCGGTGCTGGGCCAGTTCATCCAGCCACTCGCCCTGCGCTCGTCGCTCGGCGGGCTTCAGGGGCCGTTCCCGCTCTACTATCAACTGGCTCCGGCCGACCAGTAGGCCACCTGCGGCCAAGGCGGTTTCCCGCCAGAATGTGCGGGTCTACCCGAAGTTTATGGACGCGCGGCGATTGGCGCATAATGTACGGGACCAATCGCGGCGAATGGCGCCGGGTCCGCCCCAGCGGCCCAATTTGCGCCATTTTTTCGTTGTAGAATAAGTGGTGAGGTTCTTCTGCGAAGGCCTCGAACAGACCGAGGGACACGACCATGCACATCCTGCGCGACATCAGGAAGGCGCCCCATACCCTTTTCACCTGGCTACGCGCCGCCGTTCCGGCGGCCTTGCTCGCCGCCACGGTTTTGGCGCAGGCGCCCGCGGCACAGGCGGCAACGCAGGTCAGCATTCCCTCGGGCGCCAAGTCCAGTCTTGCCCTGAACGGCCGGCTGCACCGCCCCTCCGGCTCAGGCCGGGCCCCGGCCGTGATCCTGATGCACGGATGCGGCGGCTGGCAGCCCCCGGTTCTGGCCGCGCTCGAGGATTACGCCCGGTTCCTTTCGTCCAACGGAATGGTCGTGCTCAACCTCGACAGTTTCGGCCCGCGCGGAAATTCCGGCGGCCGCGTCTGCAACAGCTACCAGCGCCTCGCCGCCGCGCGCGATTACCGCACGCAGGACGCCTATGACGCGCTGAACTATCTCAAGTCCCAGCCCTTCGTCGATCCCGACAACGTGTTTCTGATCGGCCAAAGCAACGGCGGCAGCGTCGGGCTGATCGCCGCCAAGGCCTCAACCGAGCGGCGCTATGCCCCGGGCCGCGCCGGGTTTCGCGGCGTCGTGGCGCTCTATCCCTGGTGTGGCGCCGCCGGCTCGGTCAGCCTGAACCTCGCCGCGCCACTCCTGGTCCTCGGCGGCGAGCGCGATGACTGGGTGCCGCCGCGCGATTGCAAGCGCTTTTCGTCCCGCGGCGCCAGCGTGCACGTGAAAACCTATTCCGGCGCGGCGCATTCCTTCGATCTGCGCATCCCCGTGCAGCGCTACCTGGGCAAGCTCGTGGGCTTCAACCAACCCGCCGCCACCCAGGCCCGCCGCGAAATCCTGTCCTTCATCAAGACCCACGCCACCCGCCGCTTCTGATCGCAAGCCATGGCTGCGCCCACGGCCCGGCAGGTATCCGCCCGGACCGGGCAGGTTTCGGGCATTCAACTAGAATTGCCTCCAATACGCGGGCGGCGGGAAAGCTCTTCTTAACCCTCCAGGCCCAAGCTGCCCTCGCCGGACAGTCCGCACTCGGCTTGCCAATTTCCGGGCCCTCCGGCCGGTTGTCACGCTTCAGGAGGTGCCCATGCCCAGATCCCTGCCCCGCATCCTAACCTTTGCCCTCTGCTCCGCCGTCCTGGCCGGCTGTATGTCGGCATCCGACACGTCGACGCGCCGCATCGTCGTGTCGTCCTCGGGCACGGCAACGCCCGTCCCGGCCAGCTTCGGCGCCTCGGGTCCCACGATGCAGGCCTATGTCACCGGCTACAGCTTCTGGGACAACACGCCGCCCGGCTCGGCCCAGATCGCCCGCCCGGTCATCCATCGCAAGGCTGGCGGCTCCGGCACTTACAGCGATCCGGTCACCGTGGCCGTGGGACATGCCAAATTCGGTGGGCGCAGCCGCATGGACTTCCCCGCCGGCACGCGCTTCTATTTCCTCAACCTCCAGAAATAAGGCATCGTCGAGGATCTGTGCGGCGATGGCCCGCGCCCCCAGAACGGCCCCTGCCATGTCGGCTATGGCGGCCGGCCCTGGCTTGACATCTATGTCGGCGGGCGCTCCGTGGGCGCCGCCGCCGCTGACCGCTGCATGCGATCGATCACCGGCCTGCAGGACGTTGTGATCAACCCCGGCCCGGGCCTGCCTGTCAACGCGGGCGAAATTTCCCTGTCCAACTGCCGCGGCGTCTGAGCCAGCGCGCAGCGCGGCCCGCCTCAGGCGCGGCCGCGCAAAACATGCGCCACCGCCTGCAGGATGATCGCGTTGGTATTCAGATCGGTATAGTCCCGGGTCACTGCACCCCGCTTCAGGTTCACGCTCGAGGCGAAACCGATCTCGTTGCGCGCCTCGCTCCGGGCTTTTTCCAGGAACCGCGCGGCATGCGCCCCGGGCCGGTAGGCCGCCCACAGGAACGCCGCCTTGCTGCTGAACGCCAGGTAATCCTCGGCCGCCTCGGCCGTCAGGTATTGCGGTTGGTGCCCGACGGTATCCAACCGCCAGCTGCGCGCGCCCGAGCCAAGTTCCAGCCCCTGGTAGATAAACCAGGGCGACCGGTCGATCGGTGTCTCAGACACACAGACCAGCCGCCCTGACGCTGCATATTCCTCAACCTGCGCGGCGTGCAGGACATCGGCCAGGTAACCGCTTTCGGGCGACATCCCCAGTTCCATCGCCTCCAGCAACAGCGGCTCGGCCCCCAGCGGCCCGATCCGCGACACCGCTTCCAGAAGCGCCACCTCGCCATCCGCCGATGCCTGCTCGGCGAAGGTCTCGTAGGGTGATCGCACCTCGTAGCCCCAGCGCCGGAACGCCAGCGCCGCGTAATGCGCGCAATGCGAGGCATAGGTCGACACCAGTTCGCGGTTCGTCACCGAATGGATCGCGCCGTCGACGATGATCTTTTCCATGTCCCAGGACGTCACCAGCTTCTCCAGCGCCGCCCCCATGCCCAGCCGCCGCCGCGCATTGTCCAGCGCTGCCAGCAACCGGCCCGCGTCGCAGCCATCGAAGTTCCAGTCGCCCCAGTGAAACCGGTCCGTCCGGATCCAGCCCTGCGGTAAAAGCCGCCCCTGCGTGCGCCGCCCCGAGATGTTGGGCAGGATCGTCGCCAGCCGCTTTTCCGCCCGCGCCTTGTCGATCAGCCCGATTTCAAAGGCCGCAACGATCGCGTTGATGTTGCTGCCGGCGTCCCACATCGTGACCGCCTCGTGTTTGATCCCGCCGGGGCCGGAATCAACCGTCGCCGGAGAGAGCCCGGTAATCGCGTTGGTGTATTTCTCGAAATACCCCCAGGCATGCGCGGCATCCTCCCTCAGGCGCGCGCGCTCGGCCTCGCCCCAGGCCGTGGCCTTCTCCGGCGCTCCGGCAACCGCCGCCTGTGTCAGCCGGTGCCGCGTCTCGATCGTGCCCTTTGTCCGCAGCGCCTCGGCAAAGTCCGCCAGCGTCACGAAACGTGTGACCGGATCGGCATGCAGTGGCTCCAGCGCGGCCATGATCCGCCGCCGGGCCAGCCCCGTGCCCGCCCCGTCCGCGGGAATGGCCAGAACCATGTCGCCCGTCATCGGCAGGTCATCGCCCTGCATGCGCCACACCGGCACCTGCAGGCGCCCACAGCCATCCGGGCCCAGGCCACTGCCATCTTCGGCCACCAGGCGCAACGCATGGCCGGGGCCAACCGCGCCCGCCGCGCGCAAACCGGCCGGGGCACCGGTTTCACAAGCCACCTGCAGCGGCATGATCGCGCCAGCGCCTTCGCCTGCCGCATTCACCCAGAAATCGGTGCCTTCGGGCTTCACCGTCACCGGAATACCCGCCCCGCGCAGCACCTCCTGCAACGGGCGCAGCGCCTGCGCGGTATCGCCGCCCTCCTCCAGCACCACCGCCACCAGCCGTTCCTGGCCGAAATCGTCCCGCAGCGACAGGTCGGATACCGGCATCAGGGCGATGGTGCCCTGCGCTTCGCGCGCCAGCAACTCGTCGCCCAGGTCATCCGCCCAGGCGGTCAACCGGGTCTCCGGCACCGTGTCCAGCGCGCGCGCCGACAGGTACAGGATCACCCGGTTTTCCGCCCCCACGGCCGTCTCGCCGAAATCCGGCATCGCGCCGGGCACCACCCATTGTCCGCCGAAAAACCGCGCCACCCCAACCGGCCAGTTCTGCGATTGCACCGGCGCGCTCTCACCAGGGCGCACCAGCACGTTGCGCACCCCGGCGGCGCGCACCCCCTCGGGGCTCTGCGGCGTGTCCTGCGCCTCGCACAAAACGCTCTGCACCGGCAGCCCCAGCCGCGCCTTGGCCTCGAACACCGACCGTCCCTGGAAATAGGGCGACTGCCCGGCCAGCCCCGGCAGGTTCACGGCGAACTCGACCCCACCGCCCAACCCCTGCAACGCGCGCGCAACCCCGGCGAGGTCCGGATCATCGGTCTCGGGCAGGTCGATAACACAGCTCAGCCAGACGCCACGGTCCAGCAATCGCTGCGCCACCGCCGCGATCCGCGTCGGATCGCTCTGCGCGGAAATGTCGGTGATCACCAGCGCCGTCGACACGATCTTGTCGACCGCCCGCGCGGGCAGGCCCCATACCGCACCCGCAACGCCCAGGGCCGCCGTCGAGGCCAGGAAACTCCGCCGCCGCATCATGTCACGCCGTCCGCTCGACATACTGGTGCCCGGTGCGCCGCATCCGGCCCCACCCCGCCAGGCTCCCGCTCAGCGCCCGCAGGATCGACCGGTAGACCGAGAAATAAAGAAGCTGCCGGTAGAAAAAGCGCTGGAACGGGAACAGCCACAGCAGTTTCAGGCTCTCGCGCTCATCGGTTTTCAGCGCATAAGCCCCGACCGCAAGGTCCAGCAGCGGCAGGATCATGTAGGCCCAGATCAGGTGCGTGGGTGTGTCCGCCACCGCCGAGCCAACCTCGCCGCTCCAGCTGCCCGACAGCCAGTTGTAAAGCAGCACCATCACGAAAATATCGGCAATCGGCGCCAGCAGCGGGAACAGGTAGCCGAAGATCACCATGTCCGGGATCGACACCAACCCGACCGAGCGGCCCTCGCGGATCGCGCTCTTGTGCTTCCACGCGCACTGGAACATCCCCAGCGACCAGCGCAGCCGCTGGCCCAGCAACTGCCGCACCGTCTCGGGCGCCTCGGTATAGGCCACCGCCTTTTCCTCGTAGGTGACGCGATAGCCCGCCCGGTTCACTGCGATGGTCAGGTCGGCGTCTTCCGTCATCGTGTCATTGCAGAACCGCCCGGCCGCGCGCACCGCCTCGGTGCGCCAGGCGCCGATGGCGCCGGGCACGACCAGCATGCCGTTGATCAGGTCATAGGCGCGGCGGTCGAAATTCTGCGCGGTGACATATTCCAGCGCCTGCAGCCGGGTCAGCAGGTTGCGCCGGTTGCCCACGGTGATCTTGCCGGCCACCGCGCCCACCTTCGGGTTCTGGAACTGGCGCGCCAGGTGGCCGATGGCCGCCGGGTCGATCTCGGTATCGGCGTCGATGCACACCATGATCTCGGCATCGCTATGGGCCACCGCCGCGTTCAGCGCGCTCCACTTACCCTGGTTAAGCTGGGCAAAGATATGCACCTTCGGATTGTTGCGATAGCGCAGAAGCTCGTTGAACGTCTCGTCCTGCGATCCATCGTCGATCACCACCACGTCGAAATTGCCATAATGGCTGGCCAGCACGCTGTTGATGCAGTGCGACACGACCTTTTCCTCGTTATGCGCGGGGATCACGACGGTCACCTTGGGCTCGGCGCCGGCCTCGATCGGGCGCTGGCGGCGGCGGATATGGGCCAGGGTCAGGATCATCAGCATCCGGATCACCCCGATCACCAGCACCACCCAGAAAATCGTCTCGATGCTGCCCCAGGCAACCGAGATGAAGCCAAAGGAAATCCGGTCGAACAGCATCCACTGGCCCTGCGCCTCGGGCATCAGCGCGGCGCGCTCCATGCCCAGCAGGTCGGCTAGCGTGGTGAATTCATAGCCCTGCGCGCTCAGCACCTGCACGATGCGCGGCACCGCGGCCACCGTGGCGCTGCGGTCCTTGCCACCGTCATGCAGCAGGATCACGTTGCCCGTGCCCTTGTTCACCTCGTCCACCACATAGGCTGTGATCTCGTCGGCGCTCATCCCCTCCCAGTCCTTGGGCACGATCTCCATGCCGGCGATGATCCCGCCATTCGCCTGCACCGTCGCCAGCGAGCGCACCCGCGCCGCCTCGATCGGGCCGCCCGCGCGCAGGAACGGCTCGCGGTAGAGCCGCGTGGAATGGCCCGTGTAACCGGCGATCAGCTTGCTCATCATGCCGTGTTCCAGATCCGTGCGGGCATAAGACACCTGGTCCATCCGCGGATGCGAAAAGGTGTGCGAGCCCACCTCGTGCCCTTCGGCGATCATCCGTTCCAGCAGCCCGGGCTCTTCCATCACCCGCGCGCCCACCACGAAGAACGCGGCCTTCGTATCGGTCTCCTTCAGCGCGTCCAGGATATCGCGGGTGTATTCCGCGTGCGGCCCGTCATCGAAGGTCAGCACCAGCTTGCCGGGCTCGGGGCGGCCATAGCGCTCCAGAACGTAGGGCTGCGGCATCTGCACATAGCGCATGTCGGTGATCCGCCCGGTCTCGGGATCGGCATTCACCTCGCGCCAGCCCGGCTCGGCCCGGCTCACCACCCGCAGGAACGCGCCTTCACCGCGATAGGCGACATAGTTCGGGAACCGCAGGTCCGACAGGTCCGCCGTCAGTGCCGCCATATCGGCCCCGTCATCGGCCAGCACGCGCCAGATGGCCGGGTCTTCGCGTCCCAGCGACCACAGGCCAAAGCTTTCCACACCCAACGCCCGCAGCGCCGCGATCTGGTTATGCGCGGTGACTGCATCCAGCATCCAGACCTTGTGAATACCCGTTTCGCGGTCACGGTAGGTGGTAAAGGTGTTCGAAGATTCAGGGCTGAAGCTCAACTCGGCCCCGGCATCGGCGGCCCGCTTCACCGCCTCGGCATAGGGTTGCACTTCGGGCAACGGCTGGCGCGGGCGCCAGTCCACGGCGAAATTACCGATCGCCAGTGTCAGGCGATCCGCCCCCACCGCGGCCAGCGCCCGGCCCCCCAGACCCTCCAGCCATGCCGCCTCGGCCAGCGGCCCCGGCGGGCTGCCCACCCAGGGCTGGCGAAAGGCGCGCAGCACCACCCGGTCAAACCGCGCCATCAGAGCCCGGTCTTCCCAGATCTCCTGCTCGGGCGACAGCACGATGCACGATTGCAGCCCCGCCGCCGATAGGCCCTGCGTCACCTGCGCAAAGGTCAGTCCCAGCGCGCGCAGCTGCACCGCATCCAGCTGGCGGAAATCCAGGCAGGCCCCCACGGCATCCAGCCCGGCAGTGGCCGTCGCCAGCTCACCGGCCAGCACCTCGCCCGCACCGGGCGCAACCAGCCGGGCAAGAAACGCCGCCGCATCGCCTTCCACATCCAGCAGAACCGTCGGCATCAGCGCCGGCGCCCGATCGGCATTGGCGCGATAGGTCTCAACGGCCTCCCGCACGCTATGCCCGGCCACTTCCACCGCAACGCCCGTCTCGCCCGCCTTCAGGGTCAACCAGTCGGGCGTGACAACGTCCAGCACCTCGCAGCTCTGGTTCAGCGACAGGGGTGCCCAGTCCAGCGCCGTCGGCACATGCCCGAACAGCGGTCCCCGATCATCGCGTGCGCTTCCACGTACCGCTTCACAGGCCGGGCCCTGCCCGGGCGCCGCACGTGCCGCCGCTATAAAGCTCGAACGCATTTCATCATCGTGCCCGTGGCCATGATGCGATTGCGCGGTTTCATCCAGCGTCCGGATGTTCCACCACAGCGCGATCTCGTCGGCCACGCGCGACAGCGAAACCGCGCCGCCCAGGAACAGGATCGTCCAGGTGACGGAAACCAGGAACACCGCCAGCGTCAGGCGGCGCACCCGGCCCTTGCGGCGATGCGTCGGGTCGGAAAAGACGCGCACGCCGCGCGCTTCCTCAACGTTAAAAATGAATTGGTAACCGCCCTGCGACATCAGACCCCACCCAAACCGATGGGTCCGCGCCGGCCAGGCCAGTCGGACAATTTGATGACGCGAAACTCACTAAACCCCAAACCAAGACGGACGCGCCACTCTGAAACCGTTCCCGGGAAACACCACGGGCGAGCAAGCTTTTCCAGAGTCGTTCTCCAAGAATCGACATCTGCCCCCACCGGTGATCCTACCGGATGTGGCGAAACCGTGGCAATTCTTTGATGAATTTGCCCGACATATGGCGATTTTTGTTGCGACCTCCGGGCAAGTGTCGCGTATCCCCGCAAATTGTTTCAGGTTCGGATGACAATCAGGCGAATCCACGTGGCCAGCATGGCCGGACCCGGAACTGAATTGGGGCCATTTTGGGGCAGCCCCTGCCCCGATCCCAGCCCGAAAAAGCGCTAGGCGCGCGCGGGTTTGATATGCAGTGCGCCGCCCGGGGCCAGCCACTCACGCGGCACCGCCACCGGCATGTCCAGCAATATCTGGCCAAAGGTCTTTGCCTGCGGATCATAGCGCAGCGATGCGCTGCCGCCGCCGTTCAGGCAATCGCTCAGCACGAAATTCAGCGCGTTCAGCCCGGGCCAGTCAAAGCGCGTGACCTTGCCCTCAAGGTAGTGCGCAAACCACGCCCCAACGCGCGCCTCGGTCACTTCCGCCGCGATCCGCGGCAGGAATTCGGGCCGCCGTGCGATCACCCCGATATTGGCATCCGTCCCCTTGTCGCCGCTGCGCGCCCAGGCCAGCGCGCACAGCGGCACCTGCGGGTCGCCCTCGGCCGCGGGATCTTCATTCAACGGCGGCAATGGCGCGGGCGGTCGCGCCGGGGCAAGGTCTGGCACGTCGATGGCAAAACCCTGCCCCTCAACATCCACCTGCACTGGCGTGCGCGCCTTGGGCCAAAGCAGCGAAAACACCCGCACCACCGGCGCCGGGGCCGGACGGCCGCTGAAAACACCGGTCAGCCCCTGCGCCATCGACACGCCCGGCATGGCGAACTCGCGCGCGAAAATCTCAAGCGCGCGCTTGTCGTCATGGCGCAGCCCGATCTTGACCACCGCCTCGCGTGCTTTCGGGTCCACATGCGCGGGCCCGTAGCAATCACCCGCCCCGATCACCTCGACCAGGGTTTCGCGATAGGGCGCCAACCCCTGCTCGGCGATCAGCCGCGCGGTGCGCTCGATCAGCGCCTCGGCCATCCGCCGGCCCCGCGCCGCCGCATCCCCCCCGGCAATCATATAAGTCGTGATCAGGCGATAGCCGTCCATCCACGTGCCGCACAGCTTGTAGTCCGGGCCCGGCGCCCGGCCCCGCGCGCCGCTCACCCGCACCCGGTCGGGCCCCACCTGTTCCAGCTGCACCTCGCGAAAATCGCAGGTCACGTCGGGCAGCAGGTAGGCCCCCGGATCGCCGATCTCATAGACGATCTGCTCACCCACTGTGGCCGGAGTCACCAGCCCCCCGGTAGCGGGCGGTTTCGTCACCTCGAAACTGCCATCAGCGGCGCAGTCGATCACCGGATAGCCCATGTCGGCCCAGCCTTCGGCAACCTCCTGCCAGTCGGTGAACAATCCCCCCGTCGCCTGCGCCCCGCATTCGATCACGTGGCCCGCCAGGCTCCCCTGGGCCAGCTTGTCCCAGTCGTCCGCGCTCCAGCCGAATTCGTGCATCAGCGGCCCCAGCACCAGCGCGCTGTCCACCACGCGCCCGGTGATCACCACATCGGCGCCCGCGTCCAGCGCCCGGGCAATGCCCGCCGCGCCCAGATAGGCGTTGATGCTGGCAAACCGCGCCGGCATCTCCGCCCCGGTGAACATCTCGTGCTGGCCTTCCGCCCGGATCTCGCCCTCGCGCGGCAAGAGGTCGTCGCCCGTCACCACCGCCACCTTGAACTCGAGCCCCTGCGCCTCGGCCATCGCCTCGAACGCCTCGCGTGCCGCCAGCGGGTTCATGCCGCCGCTGTTGGTAATCAGCTTCACGCCGCGCGCGCGGATCTCGCCCAGCACCGGTTTGACCGAGGCCAGCCAGTCAGGGATATACCCGCCAGCCTCCGACGCGGCCTTCTTGCGCGCCAGGATCGCCATCGTCACCTCGGCCAGGTAATCGCCAACCAGGTAATCCAACCCCTCGACCGCCATCAGCTGGCGCACTGCGTGAATGGTGTCGCCCCATGCCGCCGATGCGCTGGCAATCCGCACCATGCCCTGGCTCTTTTCGGTCTCGCTCATCGCTCTGCCTTCGCCGGTTGCGGCGTCAGCCTACAGCCCACCGGCAGAATTCAAAACGCCAAACTCAGCCGTCCGCGGCGCGCCGCAGGGCCGGCGTGTCGCCGTGCATCCGCTCCAGCCGCACCTCGGCCGAGCGCGCATGCCCTACCATGCCCTCCAGCCGGCTGATCGTCGCCGTGGCCCGCGCCAGCACCGGCATCGCCTGCGCTTCGGTGCGCTGCCAGGTCACCGTCTTGGTGAACTTGTGCACCGACAGCCCCCCGGTATAGCGCGCCGCGCCGCTGGTCGGCAGAACGTGGTTCGGCCCCGATGCCTTGTCACCAAAGGCCACGGTCGTGTGCTCGCCCAGGAAAAGCGAGCCATAGGAGGACAACCGCCCCAGCCACCAGTCCAGGTCGCGCGCCTGCACATGCAGATGCTCGGGCCCGTATTCGTCGGCCACCCGGGCCATTTCCTCACGGCTTGCGCACAGCACCACCTCGGCCCGTTCGGCCCAGGACACCCGCGCGGCATCTGCATTCACCTGCGGCAGCGTCTCGATCAGCTGCGGCACCCGCGCCATCACCTGCTCGGCCAGCGCACGGCTGTCCGTCACCAGCCAGACCGGGCTGTCCGCGCCATGCTCGGCCTGGCCCACCAGGTCCCAGGCCACCAGCTCCGCGTCGGCGCTCTCATCCGCGATGATCAGCGAATCGGTCGGCCCCGCCACCATGTCGATACCGACCCGACCGAACAGTTGGCGCTTGGCCTCGGCCACGAAACTGTTGCCCGGCCCCACCAGGATATCCGCCGGCCGCGCGCCAAAGAGGCCATTGGCCATCGCCGCGATCGCCTGCACGCCGCCCAGGTTCAGGATCATGTCGGCGCCCGCCAGGTCCATCGCATAAACGATCGCATCGGGAATCCCATGGCCCGGCCGCGGCGGCGATGCAGCGGTCACATGCCCCACGCCGGCCACCCGCGCCGTGGTCACCGTCATCAGCGCGCTGGCCACGTGGGCATAACGCCCGCCGGGCACGTAACAACCCGCGCTCGACACCGGGATCTGCTTCTGCCCGGCCCAGTGGCCCGGCATCAGCTCGACCTCGAACTCCTGCAACGTCGCCTTCTGCGCCTCGGCAAAGCGGCGGATGTTGCCATGCGCCACGCCGATCGCATCCTTCAGGTCTTGCGGCACCCGCGCTGCTGCCGCGGCACGCGCCTCGGCCGACAGCACGATCTCGCCCTCCCAGCGGTCGAACTGCCGGGCATAAGCCAGCGCGGCCTCCTCGCCCTCGGCCTCGATCCGCGCCAGCATGATCGCCACGCTGTCGCGCAGATCGGCGCTTTCCTCAACCGGGCGCGGCTCGGCCCGTTTCAGATAGGTGACGGCCATGGCTCAGACTCCGGTTTCAGGCGCTGACCCAGCGGCTCTCGTGATCGAAGGCGAAATCATAGCCAAACAGACCCACCGCGCCACCGGTGTGCAGGAACACGATCCGCTCGTCCTTGAACTCGCCCTTGCGCGCCAGGTCGATCAGCCCCGAGGCCCCCTTGGCCGAATAGACCGGGTCCAGCAGGATACCTTCTAGCTCGGCGAACATCTGGATCGCCTCGATGCCCTTCTCGGTCGGCAGGCCATATCCTTCGCCCACGTAATCGGTGTTGGCCATCACGTCCTCGCGCTTGACCACGCCAGCACAGCCCAGCTTCTCGGCCGTCTTGCAGGCCAGGTCGTATACCATCTGCTCCTGCTTTTCCTGCGGGGCACGGGTGCCGATGCCCAGCACGGGCACCTGCGCGTTCATCGCGCACATCCCCGTCACCAGGCCCGCCTGCGTGCCCGACGAGCCGGTCGCATGCACCACCCGGTCGATCTTCAGCGAGCGCTCATTGGCTTGGTTCAGCAGCTCGAACGCGCAGTTGACATACCCCAGCGCACCCGTGGGGTTCGATCCGCCACCCGGAATGACATAAACGTTGCGCCCCTCGGCGCGTTTCTTTTCCGCGGCGCGCTCCATCTCGGCCACCATGTCCGTGCCGCCAGCGAATTTCTCGGTCGTGGCGCCGTGCAGGTGATCCAGCAGGACGTTGCCGTTGTTGTTGTAGTTGGGATTGTTATAGCCGGTGCGATCTTCCAGCAGGATGTGGCAGTCCATGCCCAGCTTGGCCGCAAAGGCCGCGGTCTGGCGCCCGTGGTTTGTCTGCGTGGCGCCCTGAGTCATCACCATGTCGGCGCCCTGAGCCTCGGCCTCGGCCATCAGGAATTCCAACTTGCGGGTCTTGTTGCCGCCGGTGCTCATGCCGGTGCAGTCGTCGCGCTTGATCCAGATTTCGACGCCCAGTTCCTTCGACAGCCGTTTCATCGGCTCCAGCGGAGTTGGAAGGTGGGCAAGGTGGAGACGGGGGAAACGGGCAAGATGCATCTTGGCAATCCTCGGTTCAGATCAAGATTTCAGGAACGATTCCGCGGAACCCTGTCGCCGGCTGCCCGAATTGTCAAAACCTATCACCCGAATCCCATTTATTGGGCTAAATATCTGCGTCCCCTGCGGAAAAGCCGAAGCAGGCGTTTCGGAAACCTGAAAGTGAGGGGCTTTCACGCTCGTGCGTTTGATTTTTCGACCCGGCTGTTGCAGGCTCGAATCAATCGCATGTCTATGACCGGGGATGCGAAGGAAAACTGGCCTTATTTCGGGGGGCGGGCTGGACCTATCAAGGGTGACGTCAACAGGGCATGACTCCTTTTGGGCACTCAAGACCCCTCAGTAACAATCACAAACAGGGAGAACGAAATGAAGAAAACCACACTCAAGGGGCTGTTGGCCGCAACCGCAACCAGCGTCGCCGCACTGACGGCCTCGTCGGCCGTGGCGCAGGACGAGATCACCGTGGCCTACTTCCTCGAATGGCCGATGCCTTTCGAATACGCCAAGCAGAAAGGCACCTATGATGAGGTCATGGGCGTCAAGATCAACTGGGTCAGCTTCGAATCCGGCGTGAAGATGTCGGCCGCGATGGCCTCGGGCGACGTGCAGCTTTCGGTCAGCCAGGGCGTGCCGCCCTTCGTGGTCGCCACCTCGGCCGGCCAGGACCTGCAGATCCTCGACGTGGCCGTGTCCTACGCCGACAACGACAACTGCGTCGTGCGCTCCGAGCTTGAAATCGACAAGACCAACGCCGGCGAACTGGCCGGCAAGAAGGTCGCCGTGCCGCTCGGCACCGCGGCCCACTACGGCTTCCTCAAGCAGATGAGCCATTTCGGCGTTGATGTCGCCTCGATGGACGTGGTCGACATGGACCCGCCCGATGGCGCTGCGGCCATTGCGCAGGGCGCGGTCGACATGTTCTGCGGCTGGGGCGGCTCGCTGCGCCGCGCCAAGGAACATGGCAACGTGCTGCTGACCGGGGATGAGAAGACCGAGCTCGGCATCCTCGTGTTCGACGTCACCTCGGGCCCGGCCGACTGGGTTGCCGAGAACGGCGATCTGGTGGCCAAGTTCCTCAAGGTCACCGCGGATGCCAACGCGATGTGGGCCGACCCGGCCAACCACGCCGAGATGCTGCCGCTGATCGCCAAGGACGCGGGCATGGACGAACAGGCGACGATGGACACCATCTCGACCTTCAAGTTCCCCACCGTCGAGGAACAGCTCAGCGGTGCTTGGCTCGGCGGCAACGCCCAGACCTTCATGAAGGGCGTGGCCGATGTCTTCGTCGAGGCCGGCTCGATCGACGCCGCACTCGACACCTATGAGAACGCCGTCAACACCGGCCCGCTTCAGGCCGCCGGCGACATGTAAGGCACTGCCGCGGCCCGGCTCATGCCGGGCCGCGCACACACCCGGCTGCTCGTCCGTCCTGACAGACGGCCTCGCGACACGCGCCAAAACCGGCGCGACAAGCCACCCCAAAGCCCCACCCAGGAAGGTTTGCCCATGTCCGGCCTCTCCATTGAAAACATCTCCATGCGCTTCGACCTGCCCAACGGCGCCTCGGTCCAGGCCCTGAAGGACGTGTCCCTGCATCTCGAGGAAGGCGAGCTGATGAGCGTGCTCGGCCCCTCCGGCTGCGGCAAGACAACGCTTCTCAATATCGTCGCGGGTTTTCTCGCGCCCACCGAAGGCCGGATCGTAATGAACGGCCACACCGTCACCGGCCCCGATGCCGAACGCGGCATGGTTTTCCAGCAGGGCGCGCTCTTCGAATGGATGAACGTGCGCGAGAATGTCAGTTTCGGCCCCCGCATGAAGGGCCAGCGCGCCTCGCAATATGGCGAACATGTCGATCACCTGCTCGACGTGACCGGCCTCGGTGATTTCAAGGACAAGGCGATCTACGAATTGTCCGGCGGCATGCAGCAGCGCGTGGCGCTGGCCCGCTGTCTCGCCAACGATCCCGACGTGATCCTGATGGACGAACCGCTGGGCGCGCTCGATGCGCTCACCCGCGAAAAGATGCAGGGCCTCGTGCTCAAGCTCTGGAAAGAGACGGGCAAGACCATCATCCTCATCACCCACTCGGTCGAAGAGGCGCTTCTCCTGGGCGAACGCCTGCTGGTCATGGCCCCGCGCCCCGGCCGCATCCATACCGAATACCGCCTGCCCTTCGCCGATCTCGGCGTCGGCCAGGACCTGCGCGAGGTCAAGAAACACCCTGACTTCAACGTCAAGCGCGAGGAAATCCTCAGCATGATCTGGGACATGGAAGAAGAAATCATGGGCCGCGCCGAAGCGGCAGGAGGGGCAGCATCATGATCGGGCTCATCATCCTATTCGTCTATGTCGCGATCTTCGTCGGCTCCTTCCTCGCGGTGCGCTTCCTCGTGCACCGCACCGTCCACGATTTCACCTCGCTCAAGACCGTCACCTTCGGCGATGAAAGCGCGGTGCGCCCCAACCGCATCGCCTCGGTCGTCTCGATCGTGACGATTTTCCTGATCTGGGGCTCGTTCACCGGCTCGAAATGGATCCCGTCTTTCCTGCACGCGCCGGCGCCCTTCGTGGGCGACACGTCCTTTACCTACACGCTGGATGACGGCACCGGCGCCACCGACAATGCCACCGTCTTCGTCAAGGTCTTCCCCTTCGGCGAGCGAACCGAGAAATTCGAGGTCGATCCGGGCGACGGTTTCGCCAAGGACGATGCCGAGGCCATGACCGCCTCGCGCTCGACAACCATCATCTTCGACAAGAACGACGAGGCCAAACGCAAGGAAGGCGCCAGCATCGTCGCCATCGACGGCACGCCCATCGCCCCCGGCGAAACCATCAAGACAGGCTCTGGCCGGTTCACCCTGACCGACAAGGGCGCAATCAGCTTCACACCGCCCACAGGCCTGCAGATGGAGCCGATCTGGCTGCCCCCGCCCGAGGCCGTGGTCTCGCGCCTGGTCGAGATCGCCAATTCCGGCTACCGCGACTCGACGCTCTGGGAGCATCTGGGCTTCTCGCTCTTCCGCGTCATCGCCGGTTTCTTCTTCGGTGCGCTGGTGGGCATCCCGCTGGGCTATGCGATGGGCCTTTCCGACTGGTTCCGCGGCTGGTTCGACCCGATCGTCGAATTCATGCGCCCGGTGCCGCCACTGGCGCTCATTCCGCTCGTCATCATCTGGGCGGGCATCGGCGAAACCGGCAAGATCATCCTGCTGTTCCTCGCCGCGCTCTGGATCATGGCGATCGCCGCCCGCGCGGGCGTGTCGGGCGTGACTATCTCCAAGGTCCACGCCGCCTATTCGCTGGGCGCGTCGAAGGCACAGATCATGCGCCACGTGATCGTGCCCAACTCCCTGCCGGAAATCTTCACCGGCGCCCGCGTCGCGATGGGGGTCTGCTGGGGCACGGTTGTCGCCGCCGAGCTTGTGGCCGCCGAAAAGGGCGCGGGCATGATGATCATGGTGGCCTCGAAATTCCAGCTCACCGATATCGTCATCATGGGGATCATCCTCATCGGCGTGATCGGCTTCGGCATCGACATCCTGATGCGCAAGGCCGAGAAGATCCTGGTGCCCTGGAAAGGCCGCCACTGAGGCGTCTAGGGCATCTGCCACACGAAACGAAAAAGCGCCCGGTCTTGGCCGGGCGCTTTTTCGTTTTCCAGCCAGGCTCAAACCGGCGCGGTCACCATCTCTGCCAGCTCCGCGAACCGTGCCCCCGGCTCCAGCAGCCGATCCCGCATCGCCCAGATGCGCGCCGCCCGATCCTTGCCCAGCGCCTCGGCCATCACCATGAACTTCGCCTCGATCTCGGCATCGGCCATCGGTGCCTCGGGTCCGCCGCGCGCATCCGTGTCGCCCGATTTCAATATCCGGCCGTCTGCCAGATACGCCGTCACATCCGCCCAGCGCCCTGCCGGGAACCGCGCCGAATGGCGCGGTTCTTCCATCACCGAAATCTTCGCATGCATCGCCGCCACGGCCGGATCGCGCAGCCCCTCGCCCATCACCTGCCCCGGCGCCAGCCGCCCGTGCACCAGCATCGACGCCAGCGCAAAGGGCAGGCTGTATTGCGCCTGGCTTGTCGTGTCCGGTATGCTCCGGAACAGTTCGGCCGCCTGCGAAAAACACCGCACCTCCAGCCGCTCGACCATCCCGGCCGTCACCCCGTGATCGCGCATCAGACCTTCAACCGCGTTCAGCGCCCCATGCGCCCAGCGGCAGATCGGGTAGGGCTTGATGTAGTTGCGCTCCACCGTCCAGTCCGTGCCCAGGTCGGCCCAGTATGGCGCCACCTCCGGTGCTTCCACCGTGATCGCCGGCGCCCCGGTAAACCCGTCCTCGGCCAGCAGAACCGCCATCGAACCCACCAGCGCCCCCATGCCCGAGCCGTCATGCAGCATCGTCGGCGTCGCGATCTCGCGCATCATCTGGCTTCTCGGCCCGTGATACTCGGCAATGCCCAGCGCCTCGCGCAGGGGCCCCTGGCCCAGCCCTTTCAACCGGCAGCCCAGCGCCGCCACCCCCAGCGCGTTCCACGCCCCCGAGGTGTGATAATCCTCCACCGTCGCATGCAGCGCCACCGCCGCCCGCGCCGACACCTCGTAGGACATCACCAGCGCCGCCAGCGCCTCGCGCGCGCCCAGCTCGGGGTGCGCCTCGGCAAAAGCGAAAAGCGCCGGAACCACGGCACAGCCGATATGCCCCTTCGTCGGGTTATAGCCGTCATGCGCATCCAGGTTGTCGATCTGGCTGGCCAACGCAAACCCGGCCCCGGGGATCGACGCCTGCCGCCCGTCAAACAGCAGCGTCGCCCTGTCCGCCCGCGTGCCCGCCGCCATGAACCGCACCGCATGGTTTCGCGCGATGTGGCCGACCTCCAGCCCCTCGGCCCCCGCCGCCACGCCCAGCGTATCAATGAGCAGGGTTGCGCCCATGCGCAACGCGCTCCCGGGGATCTCACGCGGCTCCAGAATGAAACCGGCGATCTCGTCGAATGTCATGGCAGGCTCTCCTCCGGCTGTCCTGCCCCAATGCTCAGCGGCACGATGGGCGCAAAACCGTCCACTTGCGGCATGCCATGTCGCTCGCGTCGCACCACCGCGCGCCGGGTTAACTGAATTCTCCGTTAATGCCGGCCGCCCACACCCGGCAGCCGGATGTCAGCCGGACGGTGCACGCGGATCACCCCCCAAATCAACGCACAGAACCCCGCGTTAACCCGGGCGAACGGATCACCGCCGCACAGGTCTCACACGCCCAGCTGCATCGCATAAGCCGGCGCAAAGGCGCGCGCATGCCGCCGTGCCTTGCCCGCCAGCCGCCGGATGCGGTCGGGCTCGGGGTGGAAATCGGCCACCCGCTCCATCCGTGCCCACAGGCATTGCAGCAGCGTCAGCACAGTCAGCTGCATGAAGTCATGCGCCATCGGCGTCGGGTCGTCTGCGGCGCGCAGCACGTCCCTTGCCGCGCGCCAATGGTCGCGGCAAAGTTCAATCTCTTCAACGGGTTGCGCAGCGTATTCGCGGTCCACGAAGGCTTCGAACGCCGCCGCCTCGTCGCCTTTCAGCAACCGGGTCGCCAGCATCCGCTCGTGAATGCCGTTGGCACCTTCATAGATCGCCGAAATGCGCACGTCGCGATAGGTCTGCTCCAGCCGGTATTCCTGCAAATACCCATATCCGCCAAGCACTTGCTGGCCCAGCTCGGCCGCTTTCATGCCGCCTTCGGTGCAGAATACCTTGGCCACCGGTGTCAGGAACTCCACCAGCGCCGGATCGTCCCCCCGCTCCATCGTGACAAAGGCCAGATGGGCAATCGCCCGCCCCCCCAGCGCCAGCATGTCGATCTCGTCCAGCATCCTTTGCACATCGGCATGATCGGCCAGAACCGCCGGGCCGCCATCCGCGCGGCGCCCCTGCGCCCGCTCGGCGGCATAGCGCGCCGCCACGTCCCGCGCCCGCGCCGCATGCGCCACGCCCTGCAACGCCACGTCGCTGCGCGCATGGTTCATCATGGTGAACATCGCCATAAGGCCCTGCCCCTCCTGCCCGATCAACTCGGCCTCGGCGCCGTCGAACACCATCTGGCAGGTGGGCGAGGCATGCAGCCCCATCTTTTCCTCGATCCGCGCCACCGATACAGCGTTGCGCCGCCCGTCGACAACGTCGCGCACAACGAAAAGTGACAACCCTTTCAAACCGTTATCGGATGTCCGGGCAAGCACGAGATGGAAGATACCATCGCTCATGTCCTGATCCCCGCCCGAGATGAAAATCTTCTCGCCGGTGATCTTCCACGCGTCGCCCTCGGGCTCGGCCCGGCAGCGGATGCGTGCCAGGTCCGAGCCCGCCCCGGGCTCGGTCAGGCACATGGTGGCCAGCAATTCGCCGCTCGCCAGCCCCGGGATATGCCGCGCCTTCTGCGCGTCGGTGCCAAAACGCATCAGCACCCGGATCGCCCCGGGAACCAGCCCCGTGACCATCTGCAACGACTGGTTCGCCCCCGAGAATATCTCGGACATGATGGCCAGCATCACCGCGCCCATGCCCTGCCCGCCATGGGCCTCGGGCGCAGTCAACCCGGGCCAGCCCGCCTCGGCATAGGCCCGGTACACCTCGCGAAACCCGTCCGGCATCCGCACCCGGCCGTTTTCCAGCCGGCAACCCTGCCTGTCGCCGGGTTCATCCAGCGGCGCGATCTCACCCTCGGCAAACGCCGCGAAATGCCCGCCGATCTCGGCGGCGAATTCCGCGTCCCAATCGCTCAGCCCCGATGCCCCCGCCACGTGGTTCAGCGTGAACAGGATGTCCTCCAGCGGCGCCTTGAATGGCGTCATTCCGCCAGCCCCAGAAGCCGTGCGGCGTTGTTCTTGATGATATCCGGGCGGATCTCGTCCTTGATGTTGATCTTCTCAAAATCGCTCAGCCAGCGCTCGGGCGTGATCATCGGCCAGTCCGAGCCGAACAGCACCTTCTTCTTCAGGATCGAGTTGCAGTATTTCACAAGGATTTCAGGGAAATACTTCGGGCTCCAGCCGCTGAGGTCGATATAGACATTGGGTTTGTGCTGGGCCACCGACAGCGCCTCTTCCTGCCAGGGGAAGCTGGGATGCGCAAGGATGATCTTGAGGCCCGGGAAATCCACCGCCACGTCGTCGATCACCATCGGGTTGGAGTACTTCAGCCGCATGCCATTGCCGCCCGGCATACCGCTGCCCACCCCGGTCTGCCCGGTGTGGAACAGGGCGATGCACCCCTCTTCCTCCAGCACCTCGTACAGCGGATAGGCCATCCGGTCATTCGGCCAGAACCCCTGCATCGTGGGGTGAAACTTGAACCCCTTGATGCCGAACTCGCGGATCAGGCGGCGCGCCTCGCGCACGCCCATCTTGCCCTTCCAGGGGTCGATGCTGGCAAACGGGATCAGCACGTCATCGTTTTCGGCGGCCAGCTCGGCCACCTCCTCGTTCTTGTAGCGCCGGTATCCCGTCTCGCGCTCGGCATCGACCGGGAAAATCACCGCGGCGATGTTCTGCTCGCGGTAATGCTGTGCGGTCTGCGGTACGGTGGGCGGGTGGCTCCACGGCGCGCCGAAATACTTGGCCATCGTCGATTGCAGATCGTCATAGCCGTCATCGGCGTGACAGCCGCAGGGCTCCTCTGCATGGGTGTGGATGTCGATCGCGCGGACCTTCGAAATATCGACCATTGTCGTGTCTCCTCAAACCGTGGTGACGGCCGGATCGCCGTCGGAATACAGCCGCTCAAGCAGCGCCTTGCGCCGGTCAAGCACCTTGCGATAGTTCAGGTTGCCCTTGGCGGTCATCTCGCCCTCGCCCATGTTGGGCGGCTCGGCCAGCACCATGGCCCGGCCCACATGCACCGAACTGCCCGACACCTCGCGCGCGCGCTCGGCCAGCCGCCGGTGCACCTCGCCCAGAAGCAGGCGGTCAGTCATCGCGCCGCCCTCGTCCCCGGTGCCAAAGCCTTCCTTTTCCAGCTCGGCCATGTTGGGAAAGATCATCAGCCCGATCTCGTGCCGGTCCGCGCCAGTGACCACCAGGTCGGCCGCGATCGGCGCCAGGATCGCCAGCAGATCCAGCCGCAGCTGCGCCGCCCGCACCCAGGTGCCGGTGTTCAGCTTGAAATCCTCCGAAATGCGGCCATCGAATTTCATGCCCCGATTTGGGTTGCCCACCTCGACGAACTGCATCGCATCGCCGGTGATGAAAAATCCCTCCTCGTCAAAGGCATCCGCCGTCTTTTCGGGGTTGTTGAAATAGCCGGGCATCACGCTCGGCCCCTTCACCCGCACCTCACAGCGCATGTCCTCGTCGGGGATCAGCTTCAGCTCGATACCGGTCATCGGCACCCCGATGCGGCCGGCGCTGTCGGTCGGCTCCTGCTGGAACATCGCCGCCGGCGCCGTCTCCGTCAGCCCCCAGGATGAGGTCATCAAGGGCACCTCGCCCTTCACCTCCATCGCCATTTCCTCCAGCGCGCGCCACATCTCCTGCGGCAGCGACGCGCCCGCGTAGAAAACCATGTCCAGGTCTTCGAAAAAGCGCTGCTTCAGGCCCGCATCCTTGCGGAACGCCTCGATCAGCAAGCCATAGCCAACGGGCACGTTGAAGGCCAGCGTGCCGGTCACCATCGACAGGTTTTCCAGCGTCCGTTCGATCAGCCCCTTCACCGGCTTGCCGTCGTCGATGTAAAGCGCGCCGCCATGGGCCAGCATCATGTTGAAATTGTGCGACCCGCCGAACACGTGGTTCCAAGGCAGCCAGTCCACGATCCGCGGCACCCGGTCCTTCAGGATGGGCAGGCTATCGGCGATCTGCACCTGGTTCACGCACATCATCCTGTGCGTCGTCATCACCCCCTTGGGGGCACTGGTCGATCCGCTGGTCAGCAGGATCTTCACCATCGTGTCGGGCGTCACCGCGTCAAACGCGGCATCCACGTCCACGCCCGTGTCCCCCTTTAGCAGTTCCTCGAACGGCGTGACCTGCGTGTTGGCCCCGGGGCGCGACGCGACGATCTCGATCCCCTCCAGCGCGTCCAGTCGCAGCGCCTCGGCATATTGCTCGGCATCCACCACATAGGCCATTTTCGGCTTCACCAGTTCGATCGCGTGGCGCAAACGCCCATGCGCCCCGTGGATCAGCGAATACTGCTCGGCAATCGGCACCGCGGGGATACCGGCATACTGGCTCGCCAGCGCCAGAAGGCCATGGTCCACCCCGTTGCCCGACATGATCAGGATCGGCGTCCGGTTCGTCAGCCCGCGCGCCAGCAGGCTCGCCGCGATCGCCCGCACCTGCTCCAGCACCGCGCCATAGCTCTCCTCGCGCCAGCCCGCGCCGTAACGCTCGGCCAGGAACACGCGCTCGGGCGCTTTCCCGGCCCATTGGTGCAGCCAGTCGCCGGTGCGCGGCACCGCCTGGTCCAGCGTCTTGTTCGATCGGTAGATCAGCGTGCCATCGCCGCGGTCGGTCAGTGTCGTGTCATGCGGTTGAAACCGTGTGGTTCTCTTCATGCCTTGGCCCCTCCCTGGCCACGCTCAATCAGGTTCATCGCCCGGATCACCTCCCGGCGCTCCTCGTCGCTCAGCGCCACCAGGCGCTGTTCCTCCGCCGCCCGGATGGCATAGCCCGCCTCGCCGGCCACCTCCTGTCCCCGGTCCGTCGCCATCAGCGCATAGGCGCGCCGGTCGGTCGGCACCTTTTCGCGCCGGATCAGCCCCTTGCCCTCCAGGTCATCGACGATCTGCACCAGGTTGGGCCGCTCGATATCCAGGATGTCGGCCAGCTGCGCCTGCCGCAGGCCCGGGTTGTCGACGATCACCACCAGCGCCGAATAGGTCACCAGCCGCAGCTCATAAGGCTCCAACGCACGCATCAGATCGGCCAGCATCACGCTCATCGCACGCTTGACGTGATAGCCGACAAAGCCGCGCAGCGTCGCGTCACCGGCACGCGGGGTCGGCCGTTTTGCCTGCGCCTGCCCCATACTATACCCCGAATTTGGGCGCGCGTTTCTCCAGGAACGCCGCCAGCCCTTCCAGGGCATCCGGGCTCGTCTGGGTCAATGCCGCGCACAGGCTCTCGGTAAAGAGGCCGCCGGCCTTGTCCATGTCCTCGATCCGGCTCAGCGCGTGGATCATCACGTAGTTCGACAAAGGCGCATTGCGCGCAATCTTGGCCGCCAGTTCCTTGGCCAGCGCCAGCGCCTCGCCCTCGCCCACGCTGTAATGCGCCAGCCCCAGCATGAAGCCCTCGTCGGCGTTGTACTTGCGCCCGGTCAGCATCATCTCGGTCATCCGGTCGGCCCCCAGGATGCGGCCCACCCGCACCGATGCGCCGCCGCCCACGTAAATGCCCCGCCGCCCTTCGGGCAGCTGGAAAATGGTCGACGGCTCGGCAATCCGCACATGCGTCGACGTGGCCAGCTCCAGCCCCCCGCCGATCACCGCGCCGAACATCGCGCTCACCACCGGCAAGCCGCCATACTGGATCTTGTCCATGATCGCGTGCCAATGCCGCGAATGGCGCATCGTGCCTTCCGCATCCCGCGCCTGGTGCTCGCTCAGGTCCAGCCCCGAACAGTAATGGCCCTCCACCCCGGTCAGCACCACCGCCTTCACCTCTTCCGGCGGGTTGGAAAAGAACGCGTCAATCGCGTGCAGCAACTCATCGCACATCGCGTTGCGCTTGCCCGGACGGTTCATCGTCACCGTCGCAACACCGTCCTCGATCTCAATCAACAGAATGTCGCTGGCCATGGGTCCGCCTCCCGGGATAGGTAATTTCAATAATAGTTATACATCATATCTATTTTCGCGCAACGATTCCCTTCACCACACATTCAACACCTCCTAACTCATGGTTGACCGGGCGCCCTCCCCCTTCATCTTGCCGCAAATATCCCGGGGGGTCTGGGGGGCTGGCCCCCCAGCCTTGCGCTCCGAGACCGCCTCTCAGGCCCGCGCGTCTCGCAGAGTTTCCGACGAAACCGCCCCTTCCAGCCCGGTCGAGCCATAAAGCCACTCGACCTCGTCATACCAGTCATCCGGCGTCTTGGCGCGCATCACCGCGTTGCGCAGCGCCGCGTGGGCCTCGCCCGGATGATAGACATGGTTGCCGATCTCGCGGCTCTGCAACTGGATGCGCGCGGTGCGCAGCCGGCGCAGCTTCTGGTAGTCGTCCAGCGCCGCCTCCATATCGTCCAGACGCCCCTCCAGCGTCGCGGCCAGCGCCACGGCATCCTCCATCGCCATGCAGGCGCCCTGGGCGAAATACTGCAACTGCGGATGCGCCGCATCGCCCAGAAGGGCCACGCGCCCATCCACCCAGTTCAGCACCGGATCGCGGTCGCACAACACCCAAAGTTTCCAGTTCGTGCCTTTCTCGATGATCTGGCGTGCCACCGGGTTGACGTGTTCGAACCCGCGCGCCACCTCCTCGTTCGTTACCGGCAGTCCGGCCACCGGCTCGGGTGCATCGTTGTGATAGGTCACGACCAGGTTGAACACCTTCCAGCCGCTCAGCGGGTAGTGCACGATATGGCATTTCGGCCCCGCCCACAGCGTCGCCGCGTTCCAGCGCAGGTCCTCGGGCATCTGCTCGGTCGGAATGACGCTGCGATAGGTGGTGTGCCCGCTGACCCGCGGCTTGCCATCGCCCACAACCCGCTTGCGGATATTCGACCACAGCCCATCGGCCCCGATCAACGCCCGGCCGGTGATCCGCTCCCCGTCCTTCAGGATCGCGGTCACCGATGTGCCGTCCTGCTCGTAATCCATCACTTCGGCGCCGGTGCGCAGCTCGACCAGCTCATGCGCCTGGTTGGCTCGCAGGAACACGCCGTACAGATCGCCCCGATGCACCACCGCGTAGGGGTTGCCGAACCGTTTGCGGAACCCCTCGTCCAGCGGAATGCGGGTGATCTCGTCACCGCTGATCGCATCCATCAGGCGCAGGTTGTCGATATAGACCGCCATGTCACGCGCCGCATCGCCCACACCCAGGTAGTCGAAGGCGTGGAAGGCATTGGGGCCCAGCTGGATACCCGCGCCGATCTCGCCCAGTTCCGGCGCCTTTTCCAGAACGATACTGCGGATGCCCTTCTGTGCCAGCCCGATCGCCGTGGCCATCCCCCCGATGCCGCCGCCGGCAATCACGATCCTGTCTTCACTCATGGTACGTCTCCTCCGTCCGGGGCCGACCCATGCCACGCCCCGCCTCGATATTCCCGATTGGTTTCAAACCGTTACTCGGCGCCTGTTATTCGGCCTCGGTCAGCGTCAGCTCGATCGGGTCCAGCCCGTCGATCCCCCCGGTGATCCTGTCACCCGCCACCACCGGGCCCACACCCGCCGGCGTGCCGGTCATGATGATGTCGCCCGGCGCCAGGTGGTAATAGCGCGACAGGTGCTCGATCACCTCCTCGCAGCTCCACACCAGCTCGGCCAGGGTCGCATCCTGCTTGACCTCTCCGTTGACCTCCAGGTGGATGCGCTGATCGGCAACCGTACCGAAATCCACCGCCCGCGTCATCGGCGCCATTACGGCCGAGCCCTCGACATCCTTGCCCATGTCCCAGGGCCGGCGCTTGTCCTTGCCGTCCTGCTGGCGGTCGCGCCGCGTCATGTCGAGGGCGCAGCCATAGGCATAGATCGCATCGGCCGCCTCGGCCTTGCTGGCGCGGAACACCGGCTTGCCGATGGCGATGGCCAGTTCCATCTCGTAGTGGAAATTCTCGGTGCCCGGCGGATAAGGCCGGGTGTCACCCGAATGCGCGCCATGCGCGGCGGACTTGGTGAAATACCACGGCGCTTCGCGGTCCACCTCGGCGCCCATCTCGGCGGCATGGGCGGCATAGTTGCGGCCCACGCAGAAAATGCGCCGCACCGGGTATTCCGCGCTTTCGCCCTTCACGGGCACGGAAAACACCTTGGGGGCATCGAACAGGTAGTCGGTCATCTTTCGCGTTCCTCGTAATATCCAAGTTTGTCCTGAAGCGGCCGGTCATGGACGCGCACCAGGAACGCCTCCTCGCTGGCCTCATGGGTGATTTCGGCAAAGACGGGCGCGCTGAACGTGTCTTTCGGCCCCCATTCGAAAACTTCGCCGTTGATCCGCGTCTTGCCGCGGCCCTTGATCACGTGGAACGCGGCCGAGGACGAACGCAGGTTGGGCGCGTGCGTGGTGCCCGCCGGCAGCATCATGGCGGTAAAGCCCATGGTCGGCAGCACGTCGGCCCCGGTTTCCGGGTTCACATAATCCAGCTCGGCGATGTCATCGCCGCCATAGGCCAGCACCTCGCGCAGCGCGGCCTCGGTGCGCGCCCAGGGGTAGCGCATCATCGGATAACGGCGCAGGCCCGCACCCGGCCGCCGTGTCGGCGCCAGCCCCGCCGCCAGGTACTCCACCTGGCTCGCATCCGGGCGGTTGCGCTGCGCCTGCAGCGGGCCTTCCGTCGCATAGGACCCTTCGAGGTAATAGAAAAGCGGCAGGTCGAGCGCATCCAGCCACACCACCGGTTCTTCGCCCTCGTGCCCGTGGTCGTGCCACTCGCCGCCCGGCGTCAGCACCAGGTCCCCCTCTTCCATGGGCAGCTTCTCGCCATCGACAACCGTGTAGCCGCCCTTGCCTTCTACGACGATGCGTACCGCACTTGGTGTATGCACATGCGCCGGCGCGGTTTCGCCCGGCAGCAGCAGTTGCAGGCCCAGGTAGATCGAAGCCGTCGCCTGCATCGCGCCCACGCCGCGGCCCGGATCGCTCAGTACCAGAACCCGGCGTTCGGCTTTCTCCACCGGCGTCAGCTCGCCCGCGCGCAACAGCAGCGGCCGGATCTTGTCATAGTTCCAGTAGCCCGCCGCCGTCTGCGGCTGCGGTGCACCATGCGGCAGCACGTTGCGCATCATCGGCCACAGCGGCGCGACACCCGCCTTGGTCATATCCTCCCGATAATCCTCGGGCAGCTCGTCGAGCGTTCCCAACTGTTGCGACATCGCGGTCTCCCTCCTCCTGAATTATTAGTATGTATACATACTATAACGGCACCCGTCAAATTTGCATGTATGCTTATCAATCGCTAGGGTCGATGCAAGCGGCAGCGGAGGCTCAGGTGAGCGAAATATACAATATGGCCGGGCACTTGATCCGCCGGCTCAACCAGATTTCCACGGCGGTGTTTTCCGAACGCATGTCCGATATCGGGGTCGAGCTGACCCCGGTTCAATACGCGGCGCTGACGACGATTCGCGAAAATCCCGGTATCGACCAGGCCACGCTCGCAGGCACCATCGCCTATGACAAGGCCACCATCGGCGGTGTCGTCGACCGGCTGGCGGGCAAGGGGCTGATCACCCGCGATATCTCGCCCCGCGACCGCCGCGCGCGCACCCTGACGATCACCGACGACGGCACCGCGCTTTTCGAAAAGGTCGCGCCGGTCGTGCGTGCGCTTCAGCACGATATCCTCGCCGGCCTCGACGACGCCGAGAAGGCCTCGCTTCTGGCGCTGCTGAAGAAAACCACCGATGCGGGTAATACCCGGTCGCGCGCGCCCCTGCGCCCACGCAGCGAAACCGCCTAACCGTCGTCGCGCGGACCCGGAAAGGCGATTACCTGGCCGGGCTCCTCGCCATCGTCCAGCATCTCGCCCAGGCCTTCCTCCATACGCCGCAGCACCTTCTTGATCACCAGCCCGGCATGCCCGTGATAATAGCGCAGTTCGCAGATCACCGGCTCGTGCAACCCCCGGGTTTCCTCGTCCTCGAAATCCGTCCAGGCCGCGATCGGAATGTCGTTCAGCGCCCGGTCGACGATGATCCAGGCATCCTCCTGCACGATCAGGTCCAGCGTCTTCAGCCCGCGCATCTCCATCCGGATGTCGCCAAACCGTGCCAGCGCCCGTTTCGCCAGGTTGTAAAGCCGCGCTTCCACCTTGGTGGGCCAGGCCGACAGCCGCACGATCTGCTCGTGCCGCCAGTACATCACTCGTCGCCCGCCAGTTCGCGCTCGCCATCCCAGCCGGCGGCCTTCGCCCGCTCAACCGCCGCATCATGGATGTCCATGAACCGCGCGCGCATCTCCTCGGGCAGATTGCCGACCAGAAAGCCGTATTTCTCCCATTCGGCATTCACCTTGCGCCACAGATCCTCGATTCCGGCGGCGGTCCAGCCCTCGCAGGTCTCGGTCGGCGGAATGATCCCGAACACCCAGGCATCGCGGATAATCTTGCCGGTATCCGTCATCCCGCCATTCAGGTCATTATGGATGCCCACATATGTCTTGGGCTCTGGCACGCGCGCCTCCTCAGCTGGTGAGGCTTGCAAACAGTTGCGGAAGTTTCTCCGGCAACCGCTCCACATGATCCACGATCGTGTAGTTGTTCGCCCCGAATATGCGTTTCACGTAAGTATCAGCATGGGGATCAAGGGTAAGGCAATAGCTAATCACACCTTTTGAATAGAGCTCTTCCACCGCCTTCTTCGTGTCGTGCCGCAGATGCTGGGGGTCGCGCTCGTCGATATCCGCCGGCTCGCCGTCCGTCACCAGGATCAAGAGCTTCCGCCTCTCGGGCTGTTTCAGCAGCTGCGCACCGGCATGGCGCATCGCCGCCCCCATCCGGGTCGACAGCCCACCCTGCATCCCCTGCAACCTTGCCTTGGCCTCGGCATCGAAGCGCTCGCCGAAATCCTTGAACTTCCAGTAATGCACGTCATGCCGCCCGTCGCTGGCAAAGCCATGCAGCGCGAACGGGTCGCCGATGCCGTTGATCGCGGTCGCCACCAGCGCCGCCGCCTCGCGGGTCAGTTCCAGCACCGTCTTGTCGCTGCCATCCATGCAATCTTTTGTACTCTCGCTCAGGTCCATCAGGACCGTCACCGCCAGGTCACGGGTCTTGATCACGTTGCGCATGGTGATGCGCGGGCTGGGCTGTTCGCCCATCCGCATGGCAATCATCGCATCCACGGCGGCGTTGATGTCGATCTCGTCTCCATCCTCCAGCCCGCGTTGCCGCTCCACGCCCGCGGGCGTCAGCATGTCGACGATCTGCCGGATCCGGTGCGCCACCGGCTTGTGATCCAGCAGGATGCGCTCCACGTCCTCCGCATCGCCCTTCTTCGGCCGCCGTTCGTAAACCGTGGCCCAGTCGGGCCGGTAAAGCTGCACCTGGTAGTCCCATTCCTGGTAGTGATACGGGGCCGAGATCGGCTCCTTCCCCCACATCTCGTTGAAACTCGTCGTCGCCTCGCCTGCGTCCTCGTAGGGGCGGAACTCGTCCTTGCAGACCCAGATTTCCTGCGCGTCGTCGCCGGCCAGCTCGGCATCCACCTCATGCGCCATTTCCATGACCGAGACGTATTTGCGCACCTGCCGCTGGCTGGCCGGGACGTATTCCACCCCCTTGTCCCAGTCGAATTCCTCGAATTCCCAGACAAAGCGGTTGTCACAGCGATAGGGCAGCCGGATCGAGTTGAGGATCCGCAGGCTCGGCACATCGCGCGTGCTGGCAAAGACATGGAACAGCTCCATGCCGACATGCCAGCTGAACATCGGATCATCGGCGCGCACGGCAATTTCCGCGTGGAACTTCGCGCCCAGCGCATCCAGCTCCGCGTGCCCCGTCTCCGCGACCGGATCGTTCAGCAGCACCGCGAACTTCTCCAGCCACTCCACCGTTTCATGCTCGAGATCGCCCTCCTGGCGCAGACCCAGGCACCTTCTCCACAGCTTGCCCAGCCCGGGGAAATCCTGCACCGCCTTCCATTCCACCCGCGCATCTTCCACCAGCGCGATGAAAAACATCTGCGCCGGGCTCAGCTGCTCAGCGGAAATCGCGTCCTTGGTGTACATCAGGTGCGCCGCCTGGTGCGCCACCATAGCCCGGTAAAGCTCCAGCCCCGTGATCCCCTCCAGGTCATCCACCGCGTCGGGCAGGTGCATCACGTGATGCTCCAGGTAGGGCCGGAACCCCTCGTAATCCGCCGCTGTCGGCCGCAGGAAGAAATCCCGCCCCCACAGCGCCCGCAGATAGAAGTTCAGCTTCCGCTGCGTATCGATAAAGAGCGTCCCCTTGCGCTCTTTCTGAAGCATCTTCTTCGAATCCGCGCTCTCCAGCGCGAAATAGGCCGCCAGGTTCTTCAGGTCGCGCCGATAGGCCTCGGCCCCGAAATTCGCCCAGCGCCGCAGCCCTGAAAGCGTCAGCTTGCTCAAAAGCTCGTCGATATTGGCCAGCATCGGCCGCAGCCCCCGCGCCGCCTTGGCCGACAGCTGGTGCACGAGCGTGAGGTACCCGCGCACCAGCTCCGGGTCGCCCAGGCGCCGCGCCGCCGTCGGCAGGCTCGCGAACATCAGGGCGATCACCTCGCCGCTCGTCATCGAGGAAAGCTTCATCGCGGCACTGATGCAGTCGCGGATCACGTCCTCGCCGACCTCTTTCACCACCAGCGGCATGTTTTCCAGGAAGGCCAGCACCACGTCGTAACCGCGGCCCAGGTTGCACAACCCCTTGGCGCCTTCCATGTAATCGCTCAACCCCGCCGGGCTCATCACCCGCGCGGCCTCGTGAAAGGTCGCCTCCAGCGTGTCGAAAATCTCTTCCGGCGCCCTGGCGAAACAGTCGCGATAATCTTCGAGGTTCACGCTCATCCGGTTCCCTCCGAAAGCGCCGCCGCGCGGCGCCGCCCTGCGCGCCCGCGCGGGCGCGCCTCCCCTCTCAAACGAAGAACGTCTCCACCGCCGCCTGCAAGGTCTGGCGCATGTCCGGATCATCGGTCAGCGGCGTCACCAGCGTCATCTGGCAGGCCGCCACCGGGTCGACCCCCTCGGCGATCATCTGACCGGCATAGACCATCAGCCGGGTCGAGATCCCCTCATCCAGCCCATGGCCCTTCAGGTTCCGCGTGCGATGCGCCACCTGCACCAGTTTCTTGGCAGTCTCCGCATCGACCCCAGCCTCGCGCGCCACGATCTCGGCCTCGATCTCCGCCTCGGGGTAATCGAAATCCAGCGCCGCGAAACGCTGCTTGGTCGATTGCTTCAGGTCCTTCATCAGGCTCTGGTAGCCGGGGTTGTAACTGATCACCAACTGGAAATCCGGGTGCGCCTCGATCAGCTCGCCCTTCTTGTCCAGCGGCAGCGTGCGCCGGTGGTCAGTCAGCGGATGGATCACCACTGTGGTGTCCTGGCGCGCCTCGACCACCTCGTCGAGATAACAGATCGCCCCGATCCGCGCCGCGGTGGTCAGCGGCCCGTCCTGCCACTTGGTCCCGTCCTTGTCCAGAAGGAACCGGCCCACCAGGTCGCTCGCGGTCATGTCCTCGTTGCACGCCACGGTGATCAGCGGTCGGCCCAGCTTCCAGGCCATGTATTCCACGAAGCGCGACTTGCCACAGCCCGTCGGCCCCTTCAGCATCACCGGCATCCGCCGCTTATAGGCCGCCTCGTAAAGCGCCTCTTCATTGGCCACCGCCCTGTAGAACGGTTCGGCCTTCACCTCGAACTGGCTGACGTCATGCGCGGTCATCGGATCATTCCTCCCTGATCCCCTGCTTCATCTGACTGAAAATACCTCGGGGGTGTGGGGGCAGAGCCCCCACCCTGGTCGGACCGCCCCTGGGCGGTCCGAACCCTGTCACACCGGCTTGCCGCGAAAAACGACCATCTCGGCGCCCTTCGACTGCTTGTAGTTGTCAAAGCCCACCAGGCGCACGTGGTTGTTGGGATGCGCCTTGTGGCAGGCCTCGGCTTCGGCCAGCACCCGGTCCACGTCGGTTTCGCCGAACATCGGCAGCTTCCACATGTACCAGTAATGGCCAAAGGCGTTTTCCGGCTCGGTATGTTCGATCGCCGGGTTCCAGCCCTTCGACACAATGTATTCCACCTGCTTGCGGATGCCGTCGGCATTCATCTCGGGCAGATAGGAAAAGGTCTCGAACTTGCGGCTGGTAACGTCACTCAGGCTCGATTTGTAGTCCTGCATCTCACTCATGGGTTCAGTCCTTCAATGTCAGAATTTCGGAATGGGTGGCCCCTTGCAGGGGCCGCGCCCTGGGCAGGCCCCTCGCGGGGCCGCCCTTCTCAGCGGTGCTGCACGTCCAGCTTGTCGACCGTGTCAAACTCGAACTTGATCTCTTTCCAGGTCTCCATCGCCATTTTCAGCTCGGGGCTGTGCTCGGCGGCCTTGGTCAGAATCTCCTTGCCTTCGCGCTCCAGCTCGCGGCCCTGGTTGCGGGCCTCGACGCAGGCTTCCAGCGCCACGCGGTTGGCCGCGGCGCCCGCCGCGTTGCCCCACGGGTGGCCCAGCGTGCCGCCGCCGAACTGCAGAACCGCGTCATCGCCGAAGATCGTGACCAGCGCCGGCATGTGCCAGACATGGATACCGCCCGATGCCACGGCAAAGGCCCCGGGCATCGCGCCCCAGTCCTGATCGAAGAAGAGCCCGCGCGAGCGGTCTTCCTTGACATAGCTTTCGCGCAGCAGGTCGATCCAGCCCAGCGTGGACTCGCGGTCGCCTTCCAGCTTGCCGACCACGGTGCCGGTGTGCAGGTGATCGCCACCCGACAGGCGCAGCATCTTGGTCAGCACGCGGAAATGGATGCCGTGGTTGGGGTTGCGGTCCAGCACCGCGTGCATGGCGCGGTGGATATGCAAGAGCATGCCGTTGTCACGGCACCAGTTGGCCAGCCCGGTGTTGGCGGTGAAGCCACCGGTCAGGTAGTCGTGCATGATGATCGGCGCACCCAGCTCCTTGGCGTATTCGGCGCGCTTGTACATCTCTTCCGGTGTCGGCGCGGTGACGTTCAGGTAGTGGCCCTTGCGCTCACCGGTTTCGGCCTCGGCCTTCTCGATCGCTTCCATCACGAAATCGAAGCGCTGGCGCCAGCGCATGAAGGGCTGGCTGTTGACGTTCTCGTCATCCTTGGTGAAGTCGAGACCACCGCGCAGGCATTCATAGACCGCACGGCCATAGTTCTTGGCCGAAAGGCCCAGCTTGGGCTTGATGGTGCAGCCCAGCATCGGGCGGCCATATTTGTTCATCACGTCGCGCTCGACCTGGATGCCATGGGGCGGGCCGCCACAGGTCATCACATAGGCCAGCGGCACCCGCACGTCTTCCAGGCGCAGCGCACGCACCGCCTTGAAGCCGAACACGTTGCCGACCAGCGAGGTCAGCACGTTCACGACCGAGCCTTCCTCGAAAAGGTCGATCGGGTAGGCGATGAAGGCATAGAAGGCTTCATCGTTGCCCGGCACGTCCTCGATCGCATAGGCGCGACCCTTGTAGTAATCCAGATCGGTCAGAAGGTCCGTCCAGACCGTCGTCCAGGTCCCGGTCGAGGATTCGGCGGCAACGGCCGCGGCCGCTTCTTCGCGCGGCACGCCCTCCTGCGGGATCACCTTGAAACAGGCAAGGAAATCGGTGTCTTTCGGGGTGTAATCGGGCATCCAGTAGGTTTCCCGATACTCCTTCACCCCTGCGCTATATGTCTTGGCCATGGCTTGAGCTCTCCTCCATACGTCTCGCACGTCCCAAATCTCTGACAGGGGCTGGCGCAACGGGCCGGGCCCCCAGGTCACGCTCAGACCTAGGCCAAGGGTTGAATAATGAACACTAGATTGTTTTTATGATTACCATAGACTATTGTTTATGCCTCTGCTCCCCCGGCCCCAGCCCGCGGGAATCCAAGGAAAAAACCGGCAAGGGACGACCAAGATGATCCATCCGACGCTTCAGCAGATGCGCCTGTTTGCCGCGGTTGCCCGCCACCGCAGCTTCACCCGCGCCGCCGAAGAGGTGCACCTCACGCAGCCCACGGTCTCGATGCAGGTCAAGCGGCTGGAGGAAAAGATCGGCATGCCGCTGACCGAGCAGATCGGCAAAACGTTGCACCTGACGGCCGCGGGCGAAGAGGTCTTTGCCGCCTGTACCGACGTGCTCGCCCGGCTGGACGGTCTGGAAACCTCGCTCGACGATCTGCGCGGCAACATCGCCGGGCCGCTCAATGTCTGCGTCGTCTCCAGCGCGAAGTATTTCATGCCGCAGCTCTTGGGCAGCTTCACCCGGCGGTATCCGCAGGTCAGCCCCCGGCTGCAGATCACCAACCGCGAAACCCTGCTGTCGCGCATGTCGGCCAATGCCGACGACATCTATGTCACCGGCCAGGTGCCCGAAGGCTTCGACGTGCAGGACGACCCGTTTCTCGAAAACGTCATCGTCGTCGTGGCCCACCCCTCGAACCCGCTGGCGCAGGCCCGCAACATCCCGCTGGAGCGGCTGGCCGAAGAGGATTTCATCCGCCGCGAACCCGGCTCGGGCACGCGCAAGGCGGTGCAGCGGCTGTTCGAGGCACAGGGCGTCACCCTGCCCCCGCATATGGAGCTCGATGACAGCGAAGCGATCAAGCAGGCGGTGATCTCGGGGCTGGGCGTGGCGTTCCTGTCGCTGCATTCGCTGCGGCTGGAACTGGCCGCGGGCGAGCTCGTCACCCTCGATGTCGCACATTTCCCCCTGCGCCGGCGCTGGTACGCGGTGCACCGCCGCGGCAAGCACCTGTCGAACGCTGCGCGCGCCTTTCTCGACTACCTGCTGAACGAGGGCGAACCCGAAGTCGCCCACCTTCTGCACCTCGACGCCGCACCGCCCTCGAAATGAGCGCCTGCGGCGCGCATCATGCATGGGCAGGGGGCGCTCGCGCCCCCTCTGCCTTCGGCATTCACCCCCTGAAGGTATTTCCGGTCAGATGAAGCGGGGGATCAGGCCAGGGCTGTCGCCACCGCGCGCGACAGCTTGCCCACCACCTCGTCCACCTGCGCATCCTCCATGATGAAAGGCGGCGCCAGCAGCACGTGATCGCCGCGCCGCCCGTCGATCGTGCCGGCCATCGGATAACAGATCAGCCCTTCCTGCATCGCCGCCGCCTTCAGCCGCCCGGCCACCCCGCGCGCGGGGTCCAGCGGCTCCTTGGTGTCGCGGTCGGCCACGAACTCGACCCCCAGGAACAGGCCCCGCCCGCGGATATCGCCAACGTTCGGGTGCTGGCCGAACTCGGCCTCGAGCGCCGCGCGCAGCCTGGCGCCCTTGTCACGCACATTGGCGATCAGGTCACGCTCTTCGAAGGCCCTGAGCACCGCCACACCCGCCGCCGCCGCGGCGGCATGGCCCAGGTAGGTATGGCCATGCTGGAAAAACCCGCTGCCGCCCTGGATCGCGTCGTAGATCCGGTTCTGGCACATCATCGCGCCGATCGGCTGATAGCCCGCGCCCAGGCCCTTGGCGATGGTCACGATATCAGGGCTGATGCCTTCCTGCTCGCAGGCGAACAGGCTGCCGGTGCGGCCCATGCCGCACATCACCTCATCCAGGATCAGCAGCACGCCGTGCCGGTCGCAGACCTCGCGCACGCCCTTGAAATAACCCTCGACCGGGGTGATCGCCCCTGCCGTGGCCCCGCCCACGGTTTCGGCGATGAAACACATCACCGTCTCCGGTCCCAGACGTTCGATCTCGGCCTCCAGCTCCGCGGCCAGCCGCGCGCCATACTCCGCCGCGCTCTCGTCCGCGCGCTTGCCGCGGTATTCGAAACAGGGCGAAACCAGATGCGTGTCAATCAGCAGGGGCGCGAAAGGTTCGCGCCGCCACTCGTTGCCGCCGGCGGCCAGCGCCCCCAGCGTGTTGCCGTGATAGCTCTGCCGCCGCGCGATGATCCTGTGCCGCTTGGGTTCACCGATCTCCAGGAAATACTGCCGCGCCAGTTTCAGCGCCGCCTCGACTGCCTCGGACCCGCCCGAGACGAAATAGACCCGCTCCAGCCCTTCGGGCGCGCGGGCGGCCAGCATGTCGGCCAATTCCTCGGCCGGGTCCGAGGTGAAAAACCCGGTATGGGCAAAAGCGAGGCTGTCCAGCTGCGCCTTCACCGCCTCGCGCACGCCGGCATCGGAATGGCCCAGGCACGACACCGCCGCGCCGCCCGAGCCATCGAAATAGCGCTTGCCGTCGCTGTCGATCAGGTAGCAGCCGTCTCCGGCCACCGCCTTGGGCAGGTGGGCCTTGGTATGGCGGGGAAACACATGCGACATCTCTGGGTCCTTTTCATCCCGGTTGCGGGCCGGTTGCACGCCCCGCGACATTACAAGAGTTGCGAAAACCTTGCAAAAATATCATACGTTATTTCACCTCTCCCAACCTATGGCACGCGCATGGATCCCACCCTCAAGGCCCGCACCATCACCCGCCTGAAAACCGCGCTGCCGGGCCTCTCGCCGCAGTTGCAGGCCGCCGCGAAATACGTGGTCGACAATCCCGCGCTTTTCGGAATCGACTCGATCCGCGACAGCGCACAGAAGGCCGGCGTCTCGACCTATTCGCTGATCCGCCTGGCCGAACGGCTTGGCTTTGACGGGTTCGAGGATTTCCGCGCCCCCTTCCGCCACGCGCTCACCTCGACCGCGCCCATTGCCTCGATACCCGGCTGGATCGAGGAGATGCGCGCCCAGGGCAACATCGGACAGGCGCAGGCCGATGTCACGCTGAACACGCTGTCGGTGGTGCAGAACTCTCTGGCCCGCCAGGCCCCCGAAACCATGGAGCGCGCCGTGCGCATGCTGCTCGCGGCGCGCACCGTCTATCTCACCGCGATGCGCTCCAGCTATGGGCTCGCCTATCACTTCCACTATGTCGGGCGCATGGCGCTGACCACGCTGCAACTGATCCCGCAGCACATGAACTCGGCCATCGACGATCTCAACACCGCCGGGCCCGAGGACGTGTTGATCGCTATCACCGTTTCACCCTATTCGCGCGAAACGATCGAGGCCTGCGAGTTCGCGCAGGAGCGCGGCGTGAAGCTGATCCTCGTCACGGATTCCGAGGTAATGGCCGCGAACTTCCGCCCCGAGGTGACGCTTGTCGCCTCCACCCTCTCGACCCACCATTTCGGCACGTTCTCAGGGGTGATGTCGGTGCTGGAAACGCTGCTCGCGCTCCTCGTCAACATGGGTGGCCCCGACGCGGCGCAGCGCATCTCGTCCTACGAAGAGTTGCGCAAGGCGCATAACGTCTACTGGAGTGCGAAGGCAAAACAATAGTTTTGCCCGCCGCCCCATGCGTCGGGCTCAGCGAATCACTGTCACCGATTGCTTGGCATGGCGCACCACCCGCGCGGCATTGGGGCCCAGCAGGTAATCCTGCATGCCCGGCCGGTGCGATGCCATCACGATCATGTCGACGCCCAGCTTGTCGGCCACGCCGGTGATCTCCTTGTAGATCGTGCCGTGGCGCACATGCGGGATGGGCTGCACATCGTCGGGGAAATGCTCCTTGATGAAGGCATCCAGCGTCGCCTTCGTCTCGGTCATCGCGTTTTCCGAAAACCCTTTCGGGAAATACGACCCCACGATCGCCATGCCGTAATCGGGAATGACGGTCAGCACATGCAGCTCGGCCCCGTGCGCCCGCACCAGTGACACCGCGTGCGCAATCGACTTTTCCCAGCCGGCCTCGTGAAACAGGTCGATCGCCAGAAGAACCTTTTGCATCTCATCTCTCCTTTTCACGCCGTCGCCGGCTGCGCCCGGCGGACACGGCCGCGCTGCAGCCAGATGACCAGCAACAGCAGCAAGAGCGCCGGGGCATAGAACACTTCCTTCGGCATCCGGTCGGCTTCCTGCTCCACCGCTTCGACCTCCCAGTCGAAATCGACGCCCTGCTGTTGCAGGTCACCGCCAAAGGCCAGGTTGTCGACATAGACCTTGCCGTCATCCTCGGTGCGGAAGGCGATGCCGGCATGCCGGTCCAGCCGCATTGCTCCATCTCCGTCGGCCTGGTTGCCCAGCGGCAGGCGCACCGTCACCGTGTCGATCTTGCCGGTGGCGAAGTTCTCGCCGGTCAGCCGCGCCCGCAGGCTGGCACCATCCGGCGCGTTGCCCGCCAGCTCGACCAGCTTCGCCGGCTCCACCTCGACATACGGGTCCTCGACCATGTCCAGCCAGAAACCCGGCCGGAACAGGGTAAAGGCGATCAGCAGCAACGCCAGGTTTTCCCACATCTTCGATCTGGTCAGGAACCAGCTTTGCGTCGCCGCCGCAAACAGCATCATCGCGATCACCGCGACAATGAAGACGAACACCGCCTTCGCCGGGGTCACGTCGATCAGGAGCAGCTCGGTGTTGAAGATGAACAGGAACGGCAGGATCGCCGTGCGCACATCATAGCTGAAACCGATGACGCCGGTCTTGATCGGGTCGCCCTTGGAAATCGCCGCCGCGGCAAAGGCGGCAAGGCCCACGGGGGGCGTGTCATCGGCCAGGATCCCGAAATAGAAGACGAACATGTGCACTGCGATCAGCGGCACGATCAGCCCCGATTTCGCCCCCACCGCGATGATCACCGGCGCCATCAGCGAGGTGATGACGATATAGGTCGCCGTCGTCGGCAGGCCCATGCCCAGCACCAGGCTGAACAGCGCCACGAAGATCAGCATCAGAAGAAGGTTGCCGCCCGAGATCGCCTCGATGAACTCGCCGATCACCTGGTGCGCGCCGGTCAGGCTCACCGTGCCGACAATGATGCCGGCGGTGCCCGTCGCCACCGCGATGCCGATCATGTTGCGGCTGCCCGAAATCATCCCGTCCAGGAACTCGGCCCAGCCACGTGCCCAGTCGCTCAGCCCCTCGCCGCGGAACATCGCCTTCAGCGGATGCTGGGTCAGCATGACGAAAATCATCGCCAGCGTCGCCCAGAAGGCCGACAGGCCGGGCGACAACCGCTCGATCATCAGGTTCCAGATCAGCACCACCACCGGCAGGATGTAGTAATAGCCGGTTTTCGCCACCGGCCCCGGTTCGGGCAACTCGGTAAAGGGCGCGTTCGGGTCGTCGATCTCAAGATCGGGATATTGCGCTGCCCAGCGCAGCAGCACCAGGTAGGCGGCGAAAAACAGCACCATCATGCCCGGCAGCGACCAGGACCCCAGCACCGGTTTCAGCCAGCCAAGGCCATAGTAGATGCCCAGGCACAGCGCGCAGAACACCGCCACGCCCAGCGCTAGGCTGGCAAGCTTCTGCGCCAGGCTGCGCGCCGCCCCTTTGCGCGGCAGGCCCTCAAGGCCCATCTTCGCCGCCTCCAGGTGCACGATGTACACCAGCGCGATGTAGGAAATGATCGCGGGCAGGAAGGCGTGCTTCACCACCTCCAGGTAGGAAATGCCAACGTATTCCACCATCAGGAAGGCCGCGGCCCCCATCACCGGCGGCGTCAGCTGCCCGTTGGTGGACGATGCCACCTCGACCGCGCCCGCCTTCTCGGCCGGAAAACCCACCCGCTTCATCAGCGGAATGGTAAACGTCCCCGTCGTCACCGTGTTGGCAATGGACGAGCCCGAAATCAGCCCCGTCGCCGCCGACGCGACAACCGCAGCCTTGGCCGGGCCGCCCTTCAGATGCCCCATGAGCGCGAAGGCCAGCTTAATGAAATAGTTCCCTGCCCCCGCCTTCTCCAGCAGCGAGCCGAACAGCACGAAGAGAAACACCATCGACGCCGACACCCCCAGCGCCAGGCCGAACACGCCCTCGGTCTGCATCCAGAAATGCCACATCGCCTTGCCGAAACTCGCGCCCTTCCACTGCATCGCGTCGGGAAAGAACTCGGCATCGCCGAAAAACACGTACATCAGGAAGAAAAACGCCACGATCACCATCGGCAGGCCCAGCGCCCGGTAGGTGGCGATCAGCACCACCGACAGCCCGATGGCCGAGGCCCACAAATCGCCCGTCGTCGGCAGGCCCGCCCGGTCGGCGATCGCCGAAGAGAAAACGATCAGGTAAAACGTGGCAAACAGCCCGCCCGCGATCAACAGCCAGTCATACCAAGGGATCCGGTCGCGCGGGCTGCCCTTGAACATCGGAAAGGCCAGCGTCGCCAGCGTCAGGCCAAAGGCCAGGTGGATGATCCGCTCGATATCCGAATTGACGTAGAACCAGTTCAGCCCGGTCCATTGCGCGATCAGCGCCGGCATGGGCGAGGCGTTATAGACCTGTAAAACCGCCCAGAGCAGCGCCACACCGGCAATCAGGCTGCCCTGCCAGCCCAGCGGGTTGCGCGCCCCCACGTCCAGATCGGCCGCAAAGGCCTCGGCATCGGCCACGCGCTGCGGGCCCCGGCTCTCGTCACTGGTCATCTTGTTCCCCCGTCTGTCGGGCCCGGGTTCGGGCCACACGCGCCGTTTTCGGCGTCTTCGTCGTTGCCAAAACGAAAGACGGGGGCCAAAGCCCCCGCCCCGTGGTCCCGATTATTCCATCAGGCCCAGTTCTTTGTAGGCCTTGACAGCGCCGGGATGCAGCGGCGCCGAAAGACCGTCCTTGATCATTTCCTCGGCCTTCAGGTTGGCAAAGGCCGGGTGCAGCTTGCGGAAATCATCCAGGTTCGACATCACCGCCTTGGCCACGATGTAAACCACCTCTTCGGGCACATCCGCCGAGGTGACAAAGGTCGCGCCCACACCGAAGGTCGGCACGTCGTCGGGGTGGCCCGGATACATGCCGCCGGGAATCACCGTCTTACGATAGTAGGGGCGTTCCGCGACCAGCTTGTCGATCTCCGGCGCCACGGCCGGAATGATCTTGGCCTCGCACGAAGCAATCGTTTCCTGCGTCAGCGCCGAGGGGTGGCCGACCGCCCAGAAATAGCCGTCGATCTTGTTGTCGCACAGCGCGCCCGAGGTCTCGGACGATTTCATCTGCGCCGCCAGCGCCAGGTCGCCCCGGCTCCAGCCCATGGCCCCTTCGATCACTTCCCACGTGCCCAGCGTGCCCGAGCCCGGGTTGCCGATGTTGAAGCGCTTACCCTTCACATCGGTGATGTTCGAAATGCCGCTGTCGGCCCGCGCCAGGATCGTCACGGGCTCGGGGTGCACGGAAAAGACCGCGCGCAGCCCCTCGAACTTGCCCTGCTCCTCGAACTTCGAGGTGCCGTTATAGGCATGGTACTGCCAGTCCGATTGCGCCACGCCGAATTCCAGCTCGCCGGCCTTGATCGTGTTGATGTTGTAGATCGAACCGCCGGTGGATTCGGCCGAGCAGCGGATGCCGTGTTCCTTGCGGTCCTTGTTCACCAGGCGGCAGATCGCGCCGCCGGTCGGATAATACACACCGGTCACGCCGCCGGTGCCGATAGAAATGAATTGCTGGTCTGCGGCCTGCACCTGGCCCACGGCCATCAGACTCGCGGCAGCGGCTGCGAAAAGTTTCATTTTCATGTCGGATACAACTCCCTTTCGGTTGGTCTTGCGGCACCCGCTCGGGCCATCCCCGGCCCGGCGTGCCGTTCTCATACCGCGCGCCGGTGGGCGGCGGCCTGTCGTGGGTAAAGAATGCGGTCTCTTGCTCCCCGTTGTCTACCCCCGGGCACGCTAGAGCAGAACATATGTTATGCCAATGTCGTCATCTCGCAGGCATCCGGGGGATTTGCTACGATAATCAGATGATTTCAATGCATAACAAACGTTTGGATCGCGGCGTGCCGCCCGGCCCGTCCAGGCCTTGCGATTCGCGAGTTCGGCCAGTAGCAACAGATCGGACAGCGCGCCGCGGCCCCAGATTGCGGATTATGGTGCGGGCGGTGGGACTCGAACCCACACGGGGTTTCCCCCTTCGGATTTTAAGTCCGATATGTCTACCATTCCATCACGCCCGCTCCGGTCCGGCGACCATACCCGGCAATTACCTCGTGTAAAGCTCTTCAAAACCCCGAACCGGCCAAAATCTTGCCAAATTCCGGGGCTAGAAAACACCCATGGACCAGAACGGAACGTATGACAAATCCGCATCGAAGCGCGCGTTTCAGCGCGGCATGATGCTCGCGCTTGGCATTGCGCTTGTCCCGGTGATGATTGTCTCCACCGGTCTGTTCCTGTCCGGCTACCAGCCCGGCGATTTCGATGCGAACATGCGCTACATCCTTCTGGGCCTCTGGATCGGCTTTCTGGTCACAGTCAATCGCCTGTCCAACCTGAACCTCGGCCGGCTCTACGAACGCATCCCAAGCGACCAGCGCGGCCAGGTCCTGACGATCGTCGTCTTCTCGGCCCTTCTGGGGGCGCTTCGCCTGCGCGCCGACATGACAGCGCTCGAAATGGCCCGGAACTGGTTCATTGGCTTCTTCGTTCTGGCCCTGCTGTTCCTCGGGCTCTTCACCCTCTTCGCGGCGGTGCACGGGTCCTGGAAACGTGCCCGGCAACGCTCCCGCGACAAACGCCGGCACTGACCACCCTCGACGGGTGGAAATTTCGTTCTACAAATCCGATCCGTCCGGCGCGGTCTCGGCCGGTTGCAGCAACCCCCGCTCTGGCAGCCACGGGTTCAACTCCAGCGCCACGCGCAGATCGTTCTGCGCCTCGTCCATCCGCCCCAGCCCCATCAGCGTCATCGCCCGCCCCGCCAGCGCCCCGATATGGGTGGGCGACAATTCCAGCGCGCGGTTCAGGTCCTCCAGCGCCGGCTCATAGTCCTGGCGCATGAAATTCACAAAGGCGCGCTGGTTGTAGCCCTCGGCATAGTCCGGACAATATTCCACCAGCCGGTCGAAATCGGCGATCGCCCCGGCGAAATCATACCCCGCCCGCCGGGTCATGCCCCGGTCCAGGATCGCCTGCGCCTGCTGGTTGGGCGCATCGGCCCACAATTCCCACATCTCGTTGGTGATCAGTCGCGCCGCGCGCTCGTCCGGCGCGTCGCGCAAACGTTCGACCAGCCGGGCAAAGGCGACCGAATGATCGGGGGGCGCGGGGCAGGTCTCGGCCTGCGCGGCGCCCGCAAGAAGCAGACTGAATAGCAAGAACCGCATACCCCCAGCATGCGCCAGGCCGGTCATGCGTCAAATAACATCTGCGACATCGGCCTCTTTTACCGCCTCCATCGCCACGAAGGTCGACGTGCTCGCGACATGCGGCAGCGTGGTGATCGTCTCGGCCAGGATCTGCCGGAAATCGCGCATGTCCCGTGTTCTCACCTTCAGCAGGTAATCGAAACTCGCTGCCATCATATGCGCCTGCTCGATCTGCGGAATCTTCGCAACCCCGGCATTGAAGGCCCTCAGCGCCGCCTCGCGCGTATCGCTCAGCCGCACCTCTACAAAGGCGACGTGATCCAGCCCCATGCGAATGGGGTCGAACATCGCACGGTAGCCGGTAATCACCCCGCTCTCCTCCAGCCGCTTCACCCGCGCCTGCGTCGGCGATTTCGAAAGCCCGATCCGCCGCGCCAGATCGGCAATGCTGATCCGGCCCTCGCTCGCCAGAATCGACAGAATATTCCGGTCGAACCGGTCCAGCTCCTCAAAACCTTTTGGATCGTTTTCTTCACTCAATTCAGGTCAAATCTCCGCAATACACGCAACTTTCAGGCCAAATGCCTCCCAACTTCGTGATAATTTAGACCAAACAGACGGAGATTACCATGTCCCTGCCGCCCCACATCGCCCGGATCGACGCCTCAACCTACGCCGATGAGGCCGAAACCCTGGCCCATCTCACCCGGCTCGCCGCGCTGGACGACACCGCCCGCGCGCGAATCGCCGACCGCGCCGCCGAGCTGGTGCGCGGCATCCGCGGCGCCTCCGATCCCGGACTGATGGAGGTCTTTCTCGCGGAATACGGCCTTTCCACCGACGAAGGCATCGCGCTCATGTGCCTGGCCGAGGCCCTCCTGCGCGTGCCCGACGCCGATACGATCGACGCCCTGATCGAGGACAAGATCGCGCCGTCGGACTGGGCCCGCCACATGGGTCAGTCCACCTCGCCGCTAGTCAACGCCTCGACCTGGGCGCTCATGCTTACCGGCAAGGTGCTGGACGATCCCGAACCGGGCCTCATCGGCACGCTGCGCGGCGCCGTCAAACGCCTGGGCGAGCCGGTGATCCGCACCGCCGTCGGCCGCGCGATGAAGGAAATGGGCCGCCAGTTCGTGCTGGGCGAAACCATCGCCGCCGCGATGGAACGCGCCGCGAAGATGGAGAAACGCGGCTATACCTACTCCTATGACATGCTGGGCGAAGCCGCCCGCACCGAGGGCGATGCGCGCCGCTATCACCTCGCCTATTCCCGCGCCATCACCGCCATCGCCGCCGCCTGCACCCGCCCCGACATCCGCGAAAACCCCGGCATCTCGGTCAAGCTCTCGGCGCTCTTTCCCCGCTACGAAATCGCCCAGCATGCCCGCGTCATGGACGAGCTTGTCCCGCGCCTGCGCTCGCTCGCGCTCCTGGCGAAATCCGCTGGCATGGGCCTCAACATCGACGCCGAGGAGGCCGACCGCCTGACGCTGTCGCTCCATGTCATCGAAACCGTGCTCTCGGAACCCGCGCTCGCGGGCTGGGACGGCTTCGGCGTGGTGGTGCAGGCCTATGGCCAGCGCGCAGGCCTCGTGCTCGATCACCTGCACGCGCTGGCCGAAAGGCTCGACCGCCGCATTATGGTCCGCCTCGTCAAGGGCGCCTACTGGGATACCGAGATCAAGCGCGCCCAGGTCGAAGGCATGGCCGGCTTCCCGGTCTTCACCCGCAAGCCGGCGACCGATGTCAGCTATCTCGCAAACGCGCGCAAGCTCCTGTCGATGACCGATCGGATCTACCCGCAATTCGCCACCCACAACGCGCATACCGTCGCCGCCGTGCTCGACATGGCGGGCCAGATGGGCGTGGTCCAGGACGATTTCGAGTTCCAGCGCCTGCATGGCATGGGCGAAGCGCTGCATGACATCGTGCTCAAGGCCGAAGGCACCCATTGCCGCATCTACGCCCCGGTCGGCGCGCATCGCGATCTTCTGGCCTATCTCGTCCGCCGCCTGCTGGAAAACGGCGCCAACTCCTCCTTCGTCAACCAGATCGTCGACGAGGACGTGCCGCCCGAAGACGTCGCCCGCGATCCATTCGAAGCACTGTCGGACGCCGCCCCACAGATCCCCACCGGGCCACAACTCTTCGCCCCCGAACGGCCGAACTCGACAGGTTTCGATCTCACCCACAGCCCGACGCTCGACAGGATCGAAGCCGCCCGCGCGCCGTTCCTCACCCATCACTGGCAGGCCGGCCCGCTGCTGGCTGGCTATGCGGCCCCAGACGACGCGCAACCGGTCGCCAACCCGGCCGATCCGGCCGACCATCCCGGCACCGTCGCCTGGGCCAGCGCGGCCGACGTGGAAACCGCGCTCTCCGCCGCCTCGCCGTGGCAGGCCTCTCTGACTGAGCGCGCCGCGATCCTGAACCGTGCCGCCGACCTCTACGAGGAAAACTTCGGCGAGATCTTCGCCCTTCTCGCCCGCGAGGCGGGCAAGACGCTGCCCGACGCCGTGGCCGAACTGCGCGAAGCGGTGGACTTCCTGCGCTACTATGCGGCCAACGCCCCCGCCGGCGATCCGGCCGGCACCTTCACCTGCATCAGCCCGTGGAACTTCCCACTGGCGATCTTCACCGGCCAGATCGCCGCGGCGCTCGCCGCCGGTAACGCCGTGCTGGCGAAACCGGCCGAACAGACCCCGCTCATCGCCCACCGCGCGGCCGACCTGCTGCACCAGGCCGGCGTGCCGCGCGACGTGCTGCAGCTCCTGCCGGGCGCGGGGACGATCGGCGCCGCGCTCACCTCCGATGCCCGAGTCGACGGAGTGGCCTTCACCGGCTCCACCGAAACCGCGCAGATCATCCGCCGCGCCATGGCCGAAAATCTCGCCCCCGGCGCGCCGCTGATTGCCGAGACCGGCGGACTCAACGCAATGATCGTCGATTCCACCGCGCTGCCGGAACAGGCAGTTCAGGCCATCGTCGAATCCGCTTTCCAGTCGGCCGGCCAGCGCTGCTCGGCGCTCCGCTGCCTCTACGTGCAGGAAGACATCGCCGAACACTTCATCCGGATGCTTACCGGCGCCATGGACCAGCTGGCCATGGGCACCCCTTGGGCACTTTCTACCGATTGCGGCCCGGTGATCGACGAAGAGGCCCGTGGCCCGATCGCCGCCCATATCGACAAGGCGCGCGCCGCAGGGCAACTGGTGCACGAACTGCGCACCCCCAACGCGGGCACCTTCATCGCCCCCACCCTGATCCGGGTGGCGGGAATAGCCGATCTCGAACGCGAAATCTTCGGCCCCGTGCTGCATCTGGCCACCTTCAAATCAGAGGAGCTCGACCAGGTGATCGCCGACATCAACGCCACGGGCTATGGCCTCACCTTCGGCCTGCAAACCCGGATCGACGACCGCGTACAGCATGTTTCCGAGGCGGTTCACGCCGGCAACATCTATGTCAACCGCAACCAGATCGGCGCCATCGTCGGCTCGCAGCCCTTCGGCGGAGAGGGCCTCTCTGGCACCGGACCCAAGGCTGGCGGACCGCACTACCTCGCGCGCTTCCGCGCCAACCTCGCACAGGCCACGGCCGCGGCATGGGACAGCGCCATGGGCGCGGACGAAGCCCAGCGCGCGCTCGACGCCGCCCCGGCCGCCTCGAATGGCAACACGCTCACCCTGCCCGGGCCAACCGGGGAATCGAACCGCCTCACCACCCTGCCGCGCGCCCCTCTCCTCTGCCTCGGGCCGGGCGCCGTAGCCGCCGCCGAACAGGCGGCGTTGGTCACCGCCCTCGGCGGAAGGGCGGTGCAGGCATCGGGCCGGCTTGACCCATCGGCGCTCCAAACCCTCCGCGGGTTCTCGGGCGCGATCTTCTGGGGCGATCCGGACGACGCCCGCGCCTACGCCCGCGCACTCGCCGCGCGCGCGGGCCGGATCCTGCCGCTGATCACCGGCCAGCCCGATACCGGCCACGTGATGACCGAACGCCATGTCTGCGTCGACACCACCGCCTCGGGCGGAAACGCAGCCCTACTCGGAGGCGCGGCCTGAGCCCGAGGTTTTGCGCCGCGTGTTCCACGCGTCGCGGCGGGGCGGGGCCTCGGCTGGCGCCTCGGCCCCGCCAGGCCATCATCCGCCTGCCTGATCCTCCACCGCGCCGCCTTCCGACAGGTCAGGCCATTGAGTATTTTTGCCAAGAAAGAGACATGGGCCATCCGATCCTTCGCTCTTTCTTGGTCCAAATACTCAAATCCCAACCTCTCCCCCCGCACAGCCTTTGGCATGGCGCGCCAAGCCCCCCGGCGCACGGGGGTGGGTGGGCGGGCCGTGTGCCGGGGGGCGGCCTACCGCACGCGCGGTTAACTAAAGAAACCGTAAAGATTTGCCGCGCTGCGGCGGTGCACGCATGTCAGCCGGAGGACAGCCGAAGATCACCCCCCGGCTTTCGCCGCGCCGCGGCTGCGTTAAGCCGCCGGGACGGTGACATTAGCGGCAGTAACTGCCCGAGCGATAGCGCGCCGTGTCGAAGTGGAAATGATCACGGTGATAGCGGTTGGCATCCGGCCCCAGAACCGTGCCGAACGGCCCGCAGGCACGCGCATGCATGGCGCGCAGCGCACGCCCGCGCCAGCCCTGCCCCCAATGCTGCAACACGCTGATTTCGCTGCCATCTTTCAGGGTAAGCGAGGCGATGTCGATCGCCCGCCCCTTGCCGTGCTCGGAAATTTTCGCGCCGCGCTGGTTGTTGCGGGTCCGGCAGGCGTAATGCGCGGCCACTTTGATCCGGGCCACACCCCCGCCACGGTTACCCACGGCCGGCTTCATGCCTTTTTCCACCCATGATTTCAATGCTTTGGCTGTGGTGCAATCCATCACCGCCTGCTGGCTGAGCCCGACACCCGCGACCGAGCGCACCCGGACTGCATCCTTCACGCCACAGCCGCTTATCCGCCCCGGCACGCGGCCGACCGGCTCCCCCTGGATCGCAATGTCTCCGCACACCATGCCACGCTGCAGTTCGCGCTGCTTTTTCGAAGCGAAAAGCTGCGCCCGTTCGCTGCGCTGTTTCGGACGCAGAAGCCCCAGGAATCCGCGTCGTTCCGGTTCGGCGGTTTTCTGCGCAGGTGTCGGCGGAACATCCGGGATCACCGCCCGGGATATCGGGCGCAGCGACCGGTCCGGTGCGTTGGCAAAAGCCGCACCCGCTGACAAGCCGAGGAAAATTACCAATGATACCAGTCTATTGAACTTCATTTCACCTTGGCCCGACCGAAGTCCGGGGCGTCCGTATCCTGACCCGCTTCGATAATACCACGACGGATCGCGCGTGTATGCGTGAAATAGTCGAAGAGCTGTTCGCCATCGCCCGTGCGGATCGCGCGCTGGAGCGCGAAAAGTTCCTCGGTGAAGCGGCCGAGGATTTCCAGCGTCGCTTCCTTGTTGTTGAGGAACACATCGCGCCACATCGTCGGATCCGAGGCCGCGATCCGGGTGAAATCGCGAAAGCCCGCGGCCGAAAACTTGATCACCTCCTGCTCGCTCACGCGGCTGAAATCGTCGGCCACGCCGACCATCGTGTAGGCGATCAGGTGGGGAATATGGCTCACGATTGCGCAGAGCAGGTCGTGATGTTCCACCTCCATCACCTCGGTATTGGCGCCCATCGCCTGCCACATCGCTTCGATTGCGGCCACCGCATCGGCATCGCTGCCGGCCGCCGGCACGATCAGGCACCAGCGGTTGTCGAAAAGCTCGGCAAACCCCGCGCGCGGGCCCGAATGTTCGGTCCCGGCCATCGGGTGGGTGGGCACAAAATGAATGTTTTCAGGCAGATGCGGCGCCACCGCGTCGACCACCGCCGCCTTGACCGATCCAACATCGCTGACCGTTGCGCCCGATTTCAGCGCCGGCGCGATCTCGGCGGCAACGGCCCCCATGGCACCCACCGGCACGCAAAGCACCACCAGATCGGCGTCTTCCACCGCCTCGGCTGCACTGTCGCACACCCGGTCGACCAGGCCGATCTCGCGCGCCACCGCGCGGGTCTCCGGCGTGCGGGCATAGCCGGTGATCTCGCCCTTGTACCCCGCTCGCTTCAACGCCAGCGCCATCGAGCCCGCGATCAGGCCCAGCCCGATCAGCGCGATACGATCATACGAAATGGCCATCACATATCCTCCCGCCAGCGCGTCAGCACATCGATCACGCGACCGGTCTGCGCGGCATCCCCCACGGTGATCCTCAACCCTTCGGGGAAGCCGTATCCGGCGACACGCCGCACGATGATCCCGTCGGCCTGCAGGGCCGCGTCGGCGGCCAGTGCCTCGGCCTCGTCGGCAAACCGGGCCAGAACGAAGTTCCCGTGGCTGTCATCGCAAGCCACCCCGAGCTGGCGCAGCGCCAAGGTCAGGCGCGCGCGCTGTTCAGCGTTCAGCGCCGCACAATTTTCCACCCATGCCCGATCGCGTACAGCCGCCTGCCCGGCTGACAGTTGCAGCTCCGAAAGGTTGAAGGGCTGGCGGATGCGGGTCATAACCTCGACCATGTCCTTTGGTCCATAGCCCCAGCCGATGCGCAAGCCACCCAGCCCATAGATCTTGGAAAAAGTGCGCGTCATCAATACGTTGGGCCGAGTTTCCGCCAAGATCGCGCCGCCGTCATATCCATCAGCGAACTCGGTATAGGCACCATCGATCACCAGGATCACATGCGCGGGCAACGCATCGGCCAACCGCTCCAACTCGCCCTCGGGCAGCATAGTGCCGGTCGGGTTTCCCGGGTTGGCGATCAGCACCAGCCGCGTGCGCTCGCTCACCGCGTTCAGGATTTCGTCCACATCCACCACACGCGCACGCTCGGGCACGCAGACCGGCGTGGCGCCGGCCATGTGGGTCAGGATCGGGTACATGGAAAACCCGTGCTCGGTATGTATGATCTCGTCACCCGGCCCGGCAAAGGCCTGCGTCACGAATTGCAGCACCTCGTCCGATCCCACCCCGCAGATGATCCGCGCCGGATCGAGCCCGTGCACCTCGCCGATGGCCGCCCGCAGCTCGGCGTGATCGGTCGAGGGATAGCGGTGCACCTCCGCCGCAGCGGCCCTGATCGCAGCAATGGCCGCATCGGGCGCCCCCAGCGGGTTCTCGTTCGAGCTCAGCTTCAGCACATCGTCGCGCCCGGCCAGCGTGGATTTTCCGCCGACATAGAGATCGATCTCCATGATGCCGGGCTGGGGCGTGATCTTTGTCATCTCGGTCTCCTTCGGGCCCTTCTACCCGCAGGCAAATCATGGCGCCAGAATGAAAAAGGCCGCGGCGGTGTCCCGTCGCGGCCTCTTGTTCGATAGGGCGAAGATCAGTTCTTCGCGTAGAATTCCACGACGAGGTTGGGTTCCATCATGACCGGATACGGCACGTCGCCCAGGTTCGGGGTGCGCACGAATTTCGCGGTCATCTTCGAATGGTCGGCCTCGATGTAATCCGGCACGTCACGCTCGGGCAGGCCAACGGCTTCCAGCACCACGGCCAGTTGCTTCGAGCGGTCGCGCACTTCGATCACGTCGCCTTCCTGCACGCGGTACGAGGGGATGTTGACCTTCTTGCCATTCACCTTCACGTGGCCGTGGTTCACGAACTGACGCGCGGCAAACACGGTCGGCACGAACTTGGCGCGGTAGACGACGGCGTCCAGGCGGCGCTCCAGCAGACCGATCAGGTTTTCACCGGTGTCGCCCTTCACACGCTCGGCTTCGGCGTAGATGCGGCGGAATTGTTTTTCCGTCAGGTCGCCGTAATAGCCTTTCAGCTTCTGCTTGGCGCGCAGCTGCAGGCCGAAGTCGCTGAGCTTGCCCTTGCGGCGCTGGCCGTGCTGGCCGGGGCCGTATTCGCGGCGGTTGACGGGGGATTTCGGACGGCCCCAGATGTTTTCGCCCATCCGGCGGTCGATTTTGTACTTGGCAGACGTGCGTTTGGTCACGGCTGTTCTCCTTCTCAAGTGTCGAAGGGCGTTGTCCTTTGCGTTCCGAAGCATTCCGGGCAGCCGACAGGCATCCCCTTGCGGGGGCCACCAACACCAATGAAGCCGCGCTTATAGCCGAGCGAGGACCCGAGTCAACATTAAAGACACGGTTCTCAGGCGGCGTCGTGCATCAGGATCGCGGCCTCCGAGTCCGACAGGTTGCGCCGGGCATGTTCGCCATAGCGGTTCGGATCGAACTCGAAATCCGGGAACAGCGCCAAAAGCCGCTTGAGGTCTTCCTCCGCCAGGCTCGACATCGCGGTGTTCGACGGGTGGAAACTCTCGGTTTCAACGCCATTGGCCCACACCACCTGATGCGCTGGCAAAAGCAGGTGCACATAGGTCACCTCGCGCAGCTGGGTGTCGATCACGATGTTGCGCCCGTTGACCATGTCCTTGGCACGCACCAGCACCTCGTCGGTGTTGAACAGCGCCTGCGCCACGCGCCCCTGCACCAGCATCCGGTGCTCGGGCGATACGATCAGTTCCTCATCGGGCCGCTCGACACCCAGCGCCCCGGCCCTGATCCGGATCGGCCGCAACCGCGGCATCGCGAACAGCCGCGCACCTGTCATCCGGCGTGATCCGATCCACAGGATCTCCTGCGCGCCGTTGTCCTTGGTTTCCACCCGGTCGCCTTCGCGCAACTCCTCGATCAGCTTCGGACCATCGGGCGTCACGATCCGCGTTCCGGGCGTGAAACAGATCACCCCGCCGGCATCGGGCTCTCCGCCCGGCTGCGCCGCGCTATCGAAACTCTGGTGAACCACCCAAAGCTCGGTCTCGCGCGGGGGCATTTCGTTGAAGAACATCAGAAGCGGCGGCTGTCCTGCGCCCACCGGGATCATCGTCACGGTATAGCTGTTGGATCCATCAGTGACGATGAAGCTATCATCCAGCAACGGTCGCTCGATCTCGAGTTCATCCAGCCGCTGCGCTTCGTTCACCGCCGCACCGACAAGGCGGTGCACCATGCGCGCCGCCCGCTTGCGGATATTCTGTTCACCGTCCGCCTGTTCCAGCCGCAACAACTCACTTGGCCCATCCACCCGCACGGCGTCCCCGCGCCAGGACCACGATGCCCCGACACTCAACGCGTAAACGGGCGCGGTCCTGAAACCGTCTACTTCCGTCTGCGACCAGGAGATGACAAACGTGCCGCGAAAGCCCGTTCCCATTGCCTGTATGCCTGCCTTTTATTTTTTTATTGATGGCACGCTAACAGAGGTGATTCGCCCGGCCAACCTCTAAATGGCCGCTCGCCTAAAAAGTGTTGCAGAATATCTGACGCGAAAAAGCGTCAGGACCACGCTGCAATATGTTGAACAACAGCGCAAATCCCGGATCCGCTGTGACCGGCCCGGCTCAGCCGCACTTGGAATGGCCGCAGCTCATGCAGGTCATGCAACCCTCGACCATCCGCATGTCGTATTGCCCGCAATTCGGGCAGGCCGGACCCTTGGGCGCGTCCAGGTTCACAACCTGCGCTTGCGGGTCGGACTTGAGCCCCATCCCCTCGCCCTCGATGAAACCGATGGCGATCAGGTGCCGCTCCAGCACCCCGCCGATCGCGGCCAGGATCGAGGGGATGTACTTGCCTTCCATCCAAGCCCCGCCGCGCGGATCGAACACCGCTTTCAGCTCCTCGACGACAAAGGACACATCCCCGCCACGCCGGAACACCGCGCTGATCATACGGGTCAGCGCCACGGTCCAGGCAAAATGCTCCATATTCTTCGAATTGATGAACACCTCGAACGGGCGGCGATGGCCGTTGATAATAATATCATTCACGGTCAGATAAATCGCGTGCTCGCTGTCCGGCCATTTCAGCTTGTAGGTCGTCCCTTCCAGCGCCTTGGGCCGGTCCAGCGGCTCCGACATGTAGATCACATCGGCGCCCTTGTCGGCCTCAGGCGCGGCCTCGCTCTGCTCGCTCACGCTCAGCACGCTGCCGGTGATCTCGTTCGGGCGGTAGGTGGTGCAACCCTTGCAGCCGGTTTCATAGGCCAGCATGTAGACATCCTTGAACGCCTCGAAGCCGATCTCCTCAGGCACGTTGATCGTCTTGGAAATCGAACTGTCCACCCATTTCTGCGCCGCCGCCTGCATCTTCACATGCTCGCCCGGGGCCAGCGTCTGAGCATTCACGAAATGCTCGGGCAACTCCGCATCGCCGAACCGTTCGCGCCACAGCGCATAGGCGTAGTCTTCAACCTCTTCCTCGCTGCGCGATCCGTCCTTCTGCAGAACTTTGCGCGTATAGGAATACGCAAAAACCGGCTCGATCCCCGAACTGACATTCCCGGCATAAAGCGAAATCGTCCCCGTCGGCGCGATCGACGTCAGCAGTGCATTGCGGATCCCGTGCTCGGCAATCGCATCGCGCACATCCGCATCCATCGCCCGCATGGTTCCGCTGTCGAGGTATTTCTCGGCATCGAACAGCGGAAACGCGCCTTTTTCGCGCGCCAGATCGACCGAGGCCAGATAGGCCGCGCGCGCGATCGCGTGCAGCCAGCTTTCCGTCTGTTCGGCGGCCTCGTCACTGCCATAGCGCAGTCCGACCATCAGCAGCGCATCGGCCAGCCCCGTCACGCCCAGCCCGATCCGCCGCTTCGCCTGCGCCTCCTGCGCCTGCGCCTCCAGCGGAAAGCGGGATACGTCCACCACGTTGTCCATCATCCGCACGGCGATCTTGACCAGCTCGGCCAGCGCGTCCTCGTCAATCCCGGCGCATTTGCCGAACGGATCGGTCACCAGCCGCGCCAGGTTGATCGAGCCCAGCAGGCACGCCCCGTAAGGCGGCAGCGGTTGCTCCCCGCAGGGGTTGGTGGCCGAAATCGTCTCGCAATAGCTCAGGTTGTTGGCCTGGTTGATCCGGTCGATGAAAATCACGCCCGGCTCGGCGTAATCATACGTGGCCTTCATGATCCGGTTCCACAGGTCGCGCGCCTCGACCGTGTGATAGACCTTGCCGTCGAACACCAGGTCCCATGACTCGCCCGCTTTCACCGCCTCCATGAAATCGTCCGTGACCAGCACGCTCATGTTGAACATGCGCAGCCGCGCCGGATCGGACTTGGCGGTGATGAAATCCTCGATATCGGGGTGATCGCAGCGCATCGTCGCCATCATCGCGCCGCGGCGGCTGCCCGCGCTCATGATCGTACGGCACATCGCGTCCCACACATCCATGAAACTCAGCGGACCGCTGGCATCGGCCGCAACGCCCTTCACATCCGCGCCCTTGGGCCGGATGGTGCTGAAGTCATAGCCGATGCCACCGCCCTGCTGCATGGTCAGCGCGGCCTCTTTCAGCATGTCGAAGATGCCCGCCATGCTGTCGGGGATCGCGCCCATCACGAAACAGTTGAACAGCGTCACGCTGCGGGCGGTGCCCGCCCCGGCGGTGATCCGGCCCGCGGGCAGGAACTTGAAATCCTCCAGCGCGTGATAGAACCGCTCTTCCCACGCGGCGCCGTCCTCTTCGACCTCGGCCAGAGCCCGCGCGATTCGCCGCCATGTATCCTCCACCGTCAGATCGGCGGGCGTGTCATCGGCCTTTTTCAGCCGGTATTTCATGTCCCAGATCTGCTCGGCGATGGGGGCGGCGAAACGGCTCATGTCAGCAATGTCCTGCGCGTGGATGAAGGCCCGCCAAGATACGCGCGTGGCCTCATCGGGTCAATCTCGTGCGCACCCTTTGGCCCTCAGTGATGCAGGAACGCCCCGGCCCTTCGGGATGTCTGCATCCCGTTTTCCAGCGTGACCACCCCGTTTACCAGCACATGGGAAATCCCCGCCGCCGGTTGCTCCGGGTCGTCGTAACTCGCCCGGTCGATCACCGTATCGGGGTCGAAAACCACCACATCGGCCTTCATCTCCTCGGCCAGTCGCCCGCGGTCGGACAATCCGAACTGCGCCGACGAAAGCCCGGTCATCTTGTGCACCGCCTGCGCCATGCTCAACAGGCCCTGTTCGCGCGCATAATGGCCCAGCACCCGCGGGAACGTGCCCCAAAGCCGTGGATGCGGCTTCTCGCTGCCGGGTATCCCGTCCGAACCGATCATGCTGGTCGGAAAACTGATGATCCGGCGCAGATCGCCCTCGTCCATGCAGAAATAGATCGCGCCCGCCGGGTGCAGCCGGTCGATCGCCTCCTCGCGCGTCACGCCCCATCCCGCCGCGATATCATCCAGCATCCGCCCGCTCATCTCCGGGTGTGGGCGCGACCACATCACTTTCACATCGGTGCATTTCTCGGCAAAGGAATGCAGCAACGCGGTCGAGGCGGCGGTGTAGGGATAGACATCCAGCCCGACCTCCTGGCTTTCCTGCGCCTTTGCGATCAGCGCCAAGGTCTCAACGCTACGCCCGAAATTCGCCTCGCCCGCACATTTATGGTGCGAAATCACCACCCGCGCGCCCGATTGCCGCCCTGTCTCCAGCGTCTCGCGCACTGACTCCAGGACGCCATCGCCCTCGTCGCGCATGTGGCTTGTGTAAACCGTGTGCGGAAAGGCCGTCATCCGGCGCGCCAGCGGCACGATCTCATCAATCGCCGCAGCCTTCGACGGCGGGTATTCCAGCCCGGTCGACAGCCCGATCGCCCCCTGCGCCAGCGCGCGCTCCAGCGCCGTGCCCATCTGCTCGATCTCGGCGGCCGTCGCCCCGCGATCCAGGTCCAGCCCCATCGCGCCCACACGCAACGTGCTGTGCCCCACCAGAAGCCCGACATTCACCGCGGGCGCCGCCCTGGCCAGTTCCGCGCGATAGGCATCGACATCGGCAAAGCGGCTTTTCTTCGCGCTGAACATCAGCGTGAAGGGCGGCGGCAATTCTCCCTCGGCGGCCAGCGGCGCGGCTGAAATGCCGCAATTACCCGCGATGATCGAGGTCACGCCCTGCGTGATCTTGAAGGGCATTTCGGGCGTCTCCAATACGGCCACATCATCATGGGTATGCACATCGATGAAGCCCGGCGCCACGATCCGGCCCGCCGCGTCGATCACCTCGGCACCCTGCCAGCCCGCGCAATCGCCCACACAGACGATCCGGTCCCCCGTGATCGCCACATCGCCCCGGTATCCTGGCGCCCCGGTGCCATCGATCACCGTGCCGCCCCGGATCAGGATATCGCAGTTTTCCATGCCTCGGCCCTCCTTCCGGCAGACTAAAGCGTTTCGAGAAAAATCTGAAACACGAGTTTTTTTGAAACGCACGCAACGCGCATATGTTGTGCGGCGTTTCGGGTTCTCCCTGTCTCAGATCAAACCCGAGACGCTTCAGCGCGGATCGCATTGAACACCACAAAGAATCTCTTATTCTGGAGTGTGGGGGCATGAATGGGCGACACAGTACATCTGATAAAACTCTCTGTCGGCACCGAGTCGGTCGACGACCTGGCCGCGTGGCAGGCCACGCGCCGTGCGCAGGGCGATGACGGCCTGCCGCGCCACGTGACCCGCATGTGGCCGCGCCGCGAGAGCCATGTCCTGAACGGCGGCTCGATCTACTGGGTCATCAAGGGCGTCGTGCAGGCCCGCCAGCGCATCCTGCGGCTTGACGAGGTAATCCGCCAGGATGGCATCCGCCGCTGTGGCATCGTGCTCGACCCCGAGTTGATCCGCACCGCTCCAGCCTTGAAACGCCCCTTTCAGGGCTGGCGCTACCTCGATCCGGCCGATGCGCCCCCCGACATCAGCTTTGGTCGTGAAAGCGACGATGACCTGCCACCGGACCTTTCGGCGAAACTGGCTGAAATCGGCGTAATCTGAAGGGGCACATGATGGGCGTACCCGCGATACACATCCTGAATGGCCCCAACCTCGACCTGCTCGGTCAGCGCGAGCCGCATATCTACGGCCACACCACTCTGGCCGAGATCGAAAGCATGTGCCGCGACGCCGCGCGGGGTGATCTCGTTTTTGCCCAGACAAACACCGAGAGCGAGATGATCGATATGATCCACGCCGCCCGAGAAAGCGCCGGCGGGATCATCATCAACCCGGCAGGCTGGAGCTTTCGCTCGATCGCGATCTTCGACGCACTCCGGACCTTCGAGGGACCGATCATCGAATTGCACCTGTCAAACATCCACGCCCGCGATCCGGCCCACCGGCACAGCCTGATTTCACCGGCGGCGACGGCTGTGATTGCGGGTCTGGGCGCAGCGGGCTATCCCGTGGCGGTACAAGCGATCTACGGCCTGATCAGATAACGAAACGTGCCGCTTCTCCGCACAGGCGCGCACCGCCGGCAACCTGCAACGCAGGCAAAACCCGACCTGCCAAGGGGCCTGTAGGCCTGGCCACCGGAATCACACATGCCGAAATGGTTTCGGGCCCGCGCGGCACGGGCCCGAAACACACCGGGTTCTGACCCGGATCAGAAAGCCCCGAGAACGCCCGAAGTCACCACACTGTGGCCGCCGTTCTGGATCCCGTTCACGACGCTGTTCAGAGGCGCGTGCGATTTCGATTTCCCAAGCGGTATGGTCACGCCAAATCTGACAGTATCGATGTCAACCGACGGTCCAGGCGTATCCAGCGTCGATCGCGCCAGCTCCAGCGAAAGGACCGTAGGGATGCCCGAAATCGCCGCCGTCTTATAGGCCAGTCCAAGCCCGAAAGTCGTGACATCGACATTCACGAGGCCGATCGAGGCCCGCTGTGCGCCGCCATAGGCCATCAGCGAGTCATTGAAAGAATACCCGCCACCCAGCGAGACGAGATCAATGTCGACACTGTTCCCGGCACCTTCGATACGTGTTCTTCCGATTGCGCCGACGCCAAAGGCGTTCGGTGCGAAATCATACTGAACCCGGGCGCCAAAATCCTTGATGTCGATGCCTGCGGGAAGCGACGGCTTCGTGTCGCTTACACCGTAGTAGACCTCGGCCGAAAGATCGTCGGTCTCGTAGCCCAGTGTCAGGCCATAAGACGTCAGCGTTACGCTGCCTAACAGAAGGCCTGCGCTGTCCTTGACGTGGCCGCGCTCGACATAGGCGCCAACGGCGAAACCGTTGGAAAAACGGTACTTGCCGTCCAGACCGAAATAATTGGCATCAAGATCCGGCGCGCCACCGGTGATGTCGATCCGGGCAAGCGCGGCGTTCATGCCGAAACTCAGACCGTTGCCCACGTCATAATAACCATTCATATCCAAGGTGGTTGTTTTCAGATCGTTCGGCACCACCGAAATATCCGACTTCGAAAACCCCAAAGTCACGGAACCACCCATCTCTGCCGCATCAAGGCCAACAGGCGCAAACAGCAGGAAACCCGAAACAGTACAAATAAGGTTGCGTTGCATCTTTCTCACTCCAAGAAGTGTTTCAAACAATAGGGTTAACGTATCATTAACGTGCCAATCCGGCGAAACGCGTTTATTAACGAATTGGAAGAGTTGCACAAAAAACACGTGCGTTTCCTGAATGAATCCGAAGATTTCTGTTTCGATGACCGGTGAGATCTGACAATTCACACGATGATCGTGTCAGCGAAACCGTCTGAAGTTCACCGTGTGCCCAGGGCATCAAGAAGCGCCACAAGTGCTGCGCGTTCATCGTCATCCATAACCGCCACCCGCGACCGGTAAAGCGTCGCCTGGCTTTTCAGAACCAGGCCATCGGCCAGGATCTTCAGGTGGTTGGCCCTGAGCGTATCGCCGGTGGAGGTGATATCCGCAATCGCCTCGGCGGTTTCGTTCTTGACCGTGCCTTCGGTCGCCCCTTGGCTGTCGACCAGCTGGTAATCCGCCACGCCATGTTCGCGCAGGAACTCGCGCACCAGCCGGTGATACTTGGTGGCAATCCGCAGCCGGAACCCGTGCGCGGCCCGAAAGGCCGCGGCCGCCGCATCGAGGTCATCCAGCGTGTCCACGTCAACCCAGCAGGACGGCACCGCGATCACCAGGTCGGCATGACCGAAGCCCAGCGGCGCCAGTTCCTCGACCTGCCGGTCCCACCCGCCCAGCTTCTCGCGGATCAGGTCGGTGCCCGTCACGCCCAGGTGGATGCGCCCGGCGGCCAGTTCGCGCGGGATCTCCCCTGCCGACAACAGCACCAGTTCGACGCCCTCGATTCCCTCGACCGCACCGGCATATTCCCGGTCCGACCCTGCGCGCGACAGGGTAATGCCCCGCTCGCCGAACCAGTCGAAGGTCTTTTCCATCAGCCGCCCTTTCGAGGGCACGCCAAGCTTCACGCTCATGCCCGGCCCTCCCGCAGCTCCAGCATCAGGCCCGGGCGGACAACACCGCCCACGGCCGGAATCTCGCGCCCCTGCCCCAGTTGCCGCGTCAGCGCATCATAGCGCCCGCCACTGGCCACAGCCGGCAGGTCGGGCCGACCCTCGGCGTAGAAGCCGAACACGAAACCGTCGTAATATTCCATCTGCGTCCGGCCGTAGGAGGCCTCGAATTCCAGGTTGGCCACGTCCACGCCGCGCGCCGCCAGCGCCTCGGCCCGCGCCTCCAGCCGCTCGACCGCCCCGGCGATCGCGCCCATGTCGACGGCGATATCGCGCAGATGCTCCAGCGCAAAGGGCATGGTCTCGCGCACCGCCAGGATCGCGTCCATCAACGCCACCTCGCCAGCGCTGATCGGCTCGGCCGCCGCATCCTCATGCAGCGCGCTGATCCGCGCGCCGATCTCTTCGAGCGTGCGCAACCCGATCATGGGCTCGGCGCCCACCAGCGGCTCCAGCTCGGCCAGAAGCGCCGCACGCGTGGGCGGCACCGGCGCGCGGCCCGAGAACCTGTCGATCAGCGCCCTGAACCGGCGTGGCCGCCAGATATGCCGCATCAGCGCCGCCTTGCGCCGTTCGGTCGTGTTCAAGCCCGCCACCGCCGCGGTCAGCAGCCCGATATCGCCGGTCGCGGCGCGCAGCGGCAGACCCTCCAACACCGACTGGATCAGTGCGAACACCTCTGCATCCGCATGCGCGGGGTTGTTGCGCTCGAAAAGCTCATAACCCACCTGCAGGTATTCATTGGCGCGCTCGGCATCGTCCTCTTGGCGCCGGAACACTTCACCGGCATAGGTATAGCGCGCGGGCTCGGCCCCATGCTCCATGTGCATCTGCACCACCGGCACGGTGAAATCGGGCCGCAGCATCTGCTCGCCCCGCAGCGCGTCCGAAGTCACGTAGGCGCGTGCTCGGATATCCTCGCCATACAAATCCAGCAACGTCTCGGCCGGTAGCAGCAGGGGCGCCTCGACAGGCACCGCCCCCGCCGCCTCGAAAATCGCGCGCAGGCGCGCGGCCTCGGCCCGGTTTGCCACACGGATGGGCATCAGTCGCCCTGCCCGTCCAGGATTTCGCGCACCTTGGCGACCAGTTGATCGCGCGGCACCTCGAACTGGCTCGGGCGCTCCTTCCATTCTTCCAGCGTGGCGTTCTCGGCGATCTTCGCGCCCAGAACCAGGTCCTTGATCTGCACGACGCCGTTGGCCTTTTCCTCCGCGCCCTCGATCACCGCCACCGGGCTCTGCCGCTTGTCCGCGTATTTCAACTGGTTGCCGAAATTCTTCGGATTGCCCAGGTACACCTCGGCACGGATACCCGCGCGGCGCAGCTCGCCCACCATCGCCTGGTAGTCCGCCATGCGGTCGCGGTCCATCACCGTCACAACCACGGGCCCCTGCTCGCGCGCCTCGATCCGCCCCTTCTCGCGCAGCGCGGCCAAGAGGCGATCCACCCCGATCGACACGCCCGTCGCCGGTACCGGTTGGCCGGTGAAGCGCTTGACCAGGTCGTCATAGCGCCCGCCGCCGGCAACACTGCCGAACTGGCGGGTGCGGCCCTTCTCGTCGAGGATTTCAAAGGTCAGCTCGGCCTCGAACACCGGCCCGGTGTAATATCCCAGCCCGCGCACCACGCTCGGATCGATCACGATGCGGTCCGGCCCATAGCTCTGCGCCTCCAAGAGCGCCGCAATCTGGGCCAGCTCGTCCACGCCTTCGGCGCCGATCGCGCTTTCGCCCACGGCACCGCGCAGGTTGGCCAGCGTTTCTTCGTTGTCCGTCCCTTTCGAGGTCAGGAACGCCACCACCGGGTCCGCCTGCTCGGGCGCAAGGCCCACCCCGTCGATATAGGCGCCCGAGGCATCGAGCCGCCCCTTGCCCAGAAGCTCGCGCACGCCTTCCTCGCCCACCTTGTCGAACTTGTCGATGGTGCGCATCACGTCGGCCGCCTGGTCTTCGTCGGTCACGCCCATGACTTCCAGCACGCCATTCAGAACCTTGCGGTTATTGACCCGCACGATGTAGTCCCCGCGCGGTATGCCCACGGTCTCCAGCGCATCCGACAGCATCGCGCAAATCTCGGCGTCCGCCGCCACGCTGGCCGCGCCAACGGTGTCGGCATCGCATTGATAAAACTGGCGATAGCGGCCCGGTCCGGGCTTTTCGTTGCGCCACACGGGGCCCATCGCATAACGGCGATAGGGCGTCGGCAGGTCGTTGCGATGCTGGGCATAGACGCGGGCCAGCGGCGCCGTCAGGTCATAGCGCAGCGCGACCCAGCCATCATCTTCCTCTTCCCAGGCGAACACCCCGGCATGCGGGCGGTCGACATCGGGCAGGTACTTGCCCAGCGCGTCCAGCGTCTCCACGGCCGAGCTTTCCAGCGCATCGAACCCATAGGCATGATACACCCCGGCGATCCGGCGCAGCATCTCGGCGCGCTCGGTCACTTCATGTCCGAAATAATCGCGAAACCCTTTAGGGGTCACCGCCTTGGGACGCGGGGCTTTTTTCTGCTTGGCCATGGGTGTTCCTTGCCACATCGGTTGCGCGCAAGCCTCTACCGGATGGGGCCATGCGGGGCAAGGCGGCATGTCGCGCCGGCCCTTGACCGATACGCCCTGCCGGGCTACCGCGCAGGCCATGGAAAAGCTCGAAGAAAAAATCGCCCATCTCGAACGCGTCGTCGATGATCTCTCCGGGGTCGTCGCCCGCCAGGCCGAGGATATCACCGTGCTCAAGCGCCGGGTCGAGATGCTGATGCAGCGCGAGGCCGAACGCGAGACCGACCAGGGCAGCCATATCTTCACCGGGCAGGAACGCCCGCCGCATTACTGACGCAGCTCAGCCGCCCGGCGCCATGGCCAGCATCTCGCCGTCATGGATCAGGATGTTGATCCAGCCATTGGCACCTTCGAAACGGTTGTAGACGCTCACGAACACGGTATTGCGCTCCATCCGGTCAATCTTGGCGCCGCAGGGCTTGTTCCGGCGCACGCCGCAAACCTGCGACTTCACCTTTTCATAGGCCTTGTCGGTGGCCTTGCCCGTGCGCGCGCTTTCGGGCAGGCCATAGCGCAGCGCCTCGTACATGCCCGGCGATCCGAACACCGCCAGCGCCGCCGTCAGTTGTCGCGGACAGCCATCGCCGAAGCCGGTGATGTAGAACGTATTGAGCCCCGCATCCGCCGGATTACTGTCATACACACGGTATTTCGGCCGCTTCTCGGGAAAATGCCCGACCTCGCGGCCCAACTCGCCACGTTTGACATGGCAGGCCCGCGCGATCTCGCCAAACGGCAGCACCTCGCCCGGTGCGGCCTCGCGCGCATCAGGACCGGTCAGGCGGGCCGCCTTGCGGCTGCCGAACAGTCCGGAAAATCCGCCGGAGTCCTTCGGCTCGGGCCGGGCTTGCTCACCCGCGTCGTCCCCGCTGCCCTCAGGTTTGACCAGGGCCACCCGTTCCACCTGCTCGGGCGCATCTCCGGTCACGGTTTCCGCCTTGTCGCGGCTGAACAGCCGCCCCAGGAACCCGCGTTGCTCCGGTGCTGCGGCCGATTCCGCCGATGCCACGGCGATACCGTCCTCGGCCGCCTCGTCAGCGGCGGCCTCTTGGGCCGTGGTGTCCGGTGCTTCAGCAGCGGCCTCATACGTCGCAGCGCCGACCTCGCGGTTGCGCAGCAGCCGCTGGAACAAGCCTGCATTCTCATCGGTTTCCACCGGGGCCGCCACCGCCTCGACCACCGGGGCCGGCGCGTCGACCTCGACCTCCGACAGCTTCGGCACCTGCCGCAGCGGGTCCGAACAGCCCGCAACGGCCATCAGGCCAGCAACTAGGATGATCCTGCGCAAAACGCTCCCCCCAAAGGTTTCACCGGTCTTAGCGTATTCCAGGGCAACAGGTCCAGCGGCGGCGCCGGCGCTGTGCCAAAACGCGCCTATCCCCGCGCAGGCCGCAGCCGGAACAACCGCACCAGCATGACAAGCAAATAAAGCAGCACGACCAGAACTGCCGCGCCGGCCACGAACAGCATCAGCGCACCGGCCATACCCGCCGACTGCGGCACAAATCCCGCAAGCGGCGGCCATATCGTGCCGGTCAGCGCCGCATGCCCCATCGTTGCACCCAGCCAGCCCAGCAGCACCAGGGCGCCCACCCGCACCGCCACGTGCACCGGCCCGGCACCATGCCCGCGCAGGCCCCGGCGCAACGCGGTGAACTGCCGGCGGATGTCGGATTGCACCGCCAGCAGCGCCGGCACCACCAGGAGCACCAGAAACACGCCAAAGCCCAGGCCATAAACCAGCGTAATCACCGTGGGCTTCAGGAACTGCGCCTGCTGCGACCGCTCGAACAGGAGCGGCGCCAGCCCGATCACCGTGGTCAGCGTGGTCAACATCACCGGCCGCAGGCGGTCGGCTGCCCCGTCGATGATCGACGGGATCAGGCCACGCTCTTCGGCATATTCATCGATGGTTGTGATCAGCACGATTGAATCGTTGATGATGATTCCGGTCATGCCCAGCAAACCCACCACCGTGAACATGCTCAGCGGCACCTCCCAGTAATGGTGACCGTATATTGTCCCGATCAGCCCGAACGGGATGATCGCCATCACCACCAACGGCCGCGTCCAGCTGGAAAACACCCAGGCCAGCGTCAGGAAAATGCCCACAAGGCTCAGCATCAGGCCCAACAGCGCGTCGGTCAGGAACTCGCTTTCCTGCTCGGCCAGCCCCGACAGGGTCCACTCCACCTGATGTACGCTGGCGATCTCGGGCAGGATCTCGGTTTCCAGCGCGCGCATGATCTCTTCGGCCCGGGCCGGATCATCCTCGGAAATGTCACCGGTCACCGAAACGGTGCGGATGCCGTTTTCGCGCAGCACCGTCGAAAACCCGGCCCGCGTCTTCACGCTGACGATATCGACCAGCGGCACGTATTCGGCCCCCTGCGTGCGCATCTGGCTGCGCTCCAGGAAATCCGCCGTCAACTCGTCGCGCGGCAGCTCGATGCGGATTTCTGCGCTGCGCGGCCCCTCGGGATAGGTCGCTGCCTCAAGCCCGTTCAGACGCGCCCGCAGGACCCGCCCCAAACCGTCGATGGTAAAGCCCAGCGCCTGGCCCTGCGGCGTCAGCTCCAGGATCAGCTCGTCCTTGTCATAGGACAGGTTGTCCTCGACCGCGCTCACCTCCGGGTAGCGCGAAACCGCCGCCTTCAGCGCCTGCGCCGCGGCCTTCAGCGTCTCGGCCTCGGCGCCATAGAACTGCACGTCCAGCGCCTCGCCCCCGGGGCCTGCGCGCCAGCCACGAAAGCTCAGCGTTTCCACCATCGGGTGGCGCACCACCTTGTCCTGAAGCTCGCCCACGAAGGCGAAGCTGGAATAGGGCCGCAGGTCCGCGTCGATCAGCTCGATCGCGATCCCGCCCAGAAGGTCGGCATCCTTCACATCCGATCCCGGCAGCGCCCGGCCCGAATTGCCGCCCACCTCGGCGATTACATAGTCGATTGGGTTGCGCCCGTGGCGTTCCTCGTATTCCGCGCCCAGCTCCTCAACCGCCTTTTGCATCGCGCGCATCATCTCGATCGTGTCCTCGCGCGTGGCGCCGGGCGCCATCGCCCAGTTGCCGGTCACGCTGCCGCGCTCAGGCGCATTGAAGAACCGCCACTGCACATCGCCCCGGATAAAGAGCGCCGCCTGGCTCGCCAACAGCAGAACCGCGCCCGCCAGAACCGGGTAGCGCAACCAGACAACGCCCGCGATGAACGGCCGGAACAGCGTCTCCCGCACCCAGACAAAGCCCCGGTTCACCACCCGCGACGGCCAGTCGTACCAATGATCCTCCTTGGCCGAACGGTGCAGCGAATGGGCCATGTGGTTGGGCAGGATCAGGAAGCATTCGATCAGGCTCGCCGCCAGAACGACGATCACGGTAAACGGGATGTCCGCGATCAGATCGCCGAACCGCCCCGAAATCGCGGTCAGCCCGAAAAACGCGATGATCGTGGTCAGCGTGGCGGAAAACACTGGCATCGCCATCCGCCGCGCCGCCGTTTCGGCCGCCTGCAACGGCTTCTCACCGTATTTCTTCACCCGCGCATCGGCATGTTCGCCCACCACGATGGCATCATCCACGACGATGCCCAGCGTGATGATCAGTGCAAACAGCGAAATCATGTTCAGGGTCAGGCCGAACACATACATCAATGCGATCGCCGTCAGCATCGACACCGGGATGCCCGCGGCCACCCAGAACGCCGTGCGCGCGTTCAGGAACAGGAAAAGCAGTGCCACCACCAGCCCCAGGCCCATCGCGCCGTTGTCGATCAGGATGTTCAGCCGCCCGATGATTGCCTCCGAGCGGGTGCGGATCAGGTCGATCGTCACCCCCTCGGGCAGCGTCGCCTCCATCTTCTCGGCCACGTCCTCGACCTGGCGCTGGATCTCGATCGCGTCGCCCTGCGCCGACCGGTCCACCCGGATCGAGGTAGCCGGGTTCTCGCCAACGAAATAGCCCCGGTTGCGGTTGATCCCCTCGACCCGCAGCCGCGCCACATCCCCCACGGTCAGTTTCGATCCGTCCGGGTTGACCCGCAGCACCACCTGCGCCAGCTGTTCGACGCTGCGCTTTTCCACACCCGTGCGCACCCGGGCATTGGCGCCCTCCACGTCGCCGGCCGGGTCTGCATCCACCTCCTCGGCGATCGCCTGGGCGATCTGCGCGAAAGTGATGTCGTGGGCAATCAGGTTGACGCTCGGCACCTCGATCACCGTGCGCGGCGCGGCAACACCCCGGATCGTCGTGCGGGTCACGCCCTCGGCAAAGAGGCGCGTGACGAACTCATCGGCAAAGCGGCCCAATTGCTCGCTCGCCACGGGGCCGGTGATCACCACATCCGTCACCCGGTCACGCCAGACGCCGCGGGTCACTTTGGGTTCTTCGGCTTCATCCGGCAGTGTCGTCACCTGGTCCACAGCGGCCTGCACATCGTCGGCGGCACGCCCCATGTCATACCCCGGCTCGAAATCCAGCGTGATCCGCGCACTGCCTTCGCGCGATGTCGCCTCCGAGCTTTCCACCCCCTCGACGGCCAGCAGCGCCGGCTCCAACACCTGAACGATGGCCGCATCGACATCCTCGGCCCCCGCGCCCTCCCACACGACGCGCACGCTCACATTGTCGATAATCACGTCAGGAAAGAACTGCGCGCGCATCCGCGGCAGCGCAGCAAGGCCCGCCACGATCAGCACGACCAGAAGCAGGTTCGCCGCCGTGGCATGGCGGGCGAAATAACTCAGCAGGCCACCGGGATTGCGCAACGCCATGGCCTAGCCCCCCATGCGGGCTTCGATCCGCTCGACCATGCTGGCCGGCACCCTGGGCTGGGCCAGCTGCGTCAGGATCCGCGTGCGCACGTCCTCGGGCATCCGCGTGTTGGCCTCGACGAACGCGACCAGCTTCGCCCGCCGCTCTTCGCTCAGTTCCAGCATCTGCGGTTCGTCGGCCTGTGCCTCCGGCCCCGTGCGCAGCGGCCGCACCTTGATGCCCGCCCCCAGAAGCGGCGTGCGGTTCGCCACCACCTCGCGCCCGGCCAAGGCGTCGGCCCGCACGATCACATCGTCGCCCTGCCGGCGCAGCAGCGTTACAGGCACCTCCTCCAACCGGTCCTCGGGCCCCAGCACCAGTACATCGCCATCCGGACCCAGCGCACCCGACGGAAGCACGATCACGCCCTCCAGCGGCGCCTCGTCGATCTCGACCGTCACGAAATCCCCGGGCTTCAGGCCGCGCGCGTCTTCAAGCCGCGCAAATACCAGCCGCCCGGTCTGCCCCTCGCCAACCGAAGCACTGGCGCGCGACAGCGTGCCTGTGGCCGTCAGGTCGATGCCGAACACGTCCAGCTTGGCGCGTACCGGCGCCGGGCGCAGCTGGCCGGCCTCATCCAATAGCCGCACATAGCCACGTGTCGGCAGGCGAAACGCCACTTCCAGAGCGGTGCGGTCCACCAGTTGCGCCAGCCGTTCGTTTGGCGACACCAGGCCACCTTCGACCACGCTCACCCCGGTCAGCGTGCCGGCGAACTCGGCCCGGATCTCGGTATCGGCCAGCGTGCGTTGGGCCTCGTCCAGCGCGATCTTCGCGCGCGCCATCCGGGTTTCCGCCAGATCGCCCCGCGCCTCGGCCTGGGCGATTGCCTGCCGCCGCGCCAGCACCGCCGCGCGCGCCGCACTCGCCGCCAGTTCAGCGGTCTCCACCGCAGCATCGGTGCCCACGCCACGGGCGCGCAAATCCTTCTGCCGCGCGAAGGCCCGCTCGCGCAGCGTCGCCTGTTCCTCGGCCGCCGTCAGCTCATCGCGCGCCAGCGCAAGGGCACGCGCCGCATCGCGCAGCTCGGCCTCGGCATCGCTCAGATCGGCCTGCGCGCGCTCCCGCGCGGCCAGCGCATCCGCCGGGTCGATCTTCACCAGCAAAACCCCAGCGTTTACCTGCCCGCCCTCGACAAAACTGTCGGCCAGGTCCACAACCGTGCCACCCACGGCGGCACGGATATCCAGCATGCGCCGACTTTCTACCTCGCCATAGGCCGTCAGCACCGGCGCCACCGTGCCCGGCTCTGCCACCACCACGTTCACCGCAAAGACGCGCTCGCGGTTCTGCGGCACCCGCGCCTCGCGCGCCATGCGCGCCTCGATCGCCTGCTCAACGATGTAACCGGCATACACCAACACTCCCACCGTCAGTGACAGCAGGAACAGGCCGGTCAGGCTCTGACGCAAAAATCGCATTGCAACGGGCCCTTCATGCAACCCCAGAAACACCGATCGGCAAGTCTAGCGCACCGCGCCGATTTGCCAAGCCACAGGCGCTCTACGAGACCGCGACACTTTTCCGTCGCGCCGAGGGATCAAAAATCGTCCAATTGCAGCAGTGTACGGCGGAAATTCTCAATCAGATCAAATTGTTCCACCTGCGCCCGGGTAAGAAAAGCAAACCCGGCCCCCTCGTTCAGCCGCACCTCAGCAGGCTCCAGCCGCCGTTCAAGCACGAAAACGTGCACAAGCCCGCCCGACAGCGCCTGGCTGGCAAAGCGCACATGCGGCCGCACCGCGTCGCCGTCGATGTCAACGCCGGTCTCCTCGGAAAACTCACGCCGCGCCGCCGCCTCCAGCGTCTCGCCCGGCTCCACCGCGCCACCGAAAAACCCCCACTTGCCAGGCGAGGCGATCCGCGCAAACCCGTCGCGCAGCTGCATCAGCGCCCGGCCTCGCCCATCGCGCGCCAGCACCGAGGCCCCCCGCCAGGTCACCACGTCCGGCAACGGGCCCAAGGTGCGGAATTCTTCTGTCATTTCCGCCTCAGGTGCTCGTCCAGCCGCGGCATGATCTCGACGAAGTTGCAGGGGTAGTGGCGATAGTCCAACTGGTATTGCAGGATCTCGTCCCACGCGTCCTTGCAGGCCCCCGGGCTGCCCGGCAGGGCAAACAGATACGTGCCACCGGCCACGCCACCCGTCGCCCGGCTCTGCACCGCGCTGGTGCCGATTTTCTGCATGCTGACGATGGTAAAGACCGTAGCAAAGGCCTCGATCTCCTTTTCATAGACGTCGCGATGCGCCTCGACGGTCACGTCGCGGCCGGTCAGGCCCGTGCCCCCGGTCGAAATGATCACGTCCACATCATCGCGCGCGATCCATTCGCGCAGCTGGTCGGCGATCTGGTCACGCTCGTCGCGCACGATCATCCGGTCGGCCAGCACGTGGCCCGCCGCCTCGATCCGGCTGACCAGCGTCTCGCCCGAACGGTCTCCGGCCATGTCGCGCGTATCCGATACGGTCAGCACCGCGATCCGGACCGGAATGAAATCCTTGCTCTCGTCGATCCGTCCCATGTCGCTCTCCCTTACATCTCGAACCAGTTGGGCACCGGCCCAAGGTTCACAACATCGCATTTGCCGATCCGGCCCCGCTCGCCCCAGCAATCATGCACATGCCCGCACAGCGCGAGCCGCGGCTGCACCCGTTCGATCGCTTCGCGGATCGCGACCGAACCCACCGACACCCCAGTCGATGTTCTGTCGGCAACGTCTTTGGGCGGTGAATGGGTGATCAGGATATCGGCCGCCTCGCAGCCTGCAAGCATTGCCGCCGCGTCCGCCTCACCCAGATCGCAGGACCAGGCGCCAAACGGCGTTTCCGGCACCCCGTATCCCAGGCCGAACAGTTTCAGCTCGCCCAGCTCGCACCCCTCGCCATGCAGCACCACCGCACCGTCCGGCGCGGCATCGCGCAACTCCTCGGCGCTCTCTGCATTGCCCGGCACCATGACGAAAGGCGCCGCGATGGCGGCAAACCCGGCCATCGCCTCGCGCAGGCCCTGCCTTGCATTGCAGAAATCACCTGCGCCGATCACCAGGTCGGCGCCCTCCGCGGCCGCCACCAGTGCCCGCGTCGCCTTCGCGCTCGCATGCACATCCGAAAATGCCAGAATCCTCATCGCCTTGCCCCCTGCTGCACGCCCATCATCGCGTCCGTGCCCCGGGCCCGCAACCTACTCCGCGGCGGAATAGGTCTGCGCCAGGCAGACCGGCAGGCGCGGCTTGCTCAACATCCGCTCGAACAGCTCCGTGCCCTCGGGTTTCAACATGTCTTTCAGTTGCCCGACATATTCGGCGCTTTTGTTACCCTCCGCCGGGCAGGGCATCGGGCGCGCCCCGGCCATCGCCTCGGCCATCAGTTCGGCCGCGGCCTTGCCGCCCTCGAACATGCCGTTCTCGGCAACAAACCCCGCCGCCTGCTGCGCCAACTCCGACAGGCGCGCCACTTCGCTCTCGCTCAGCGTGCCACCGCATTGCTCGGCAAAGGCCATGGCGTTGACCAGCGTGTCGAACCCACAGCCCGCCGGGCCCAGCCCCGACTGGTCAAACCCCATGAAATTCACCGCGCCGTTCTTCATCTCGCGGGCGATCACCGTCACCGGCCCGGGCAGTTCCAGCACACGCTCGTCTTCCGACACTTCGCGTACCTGGTCGGCAAAGGCCTCAAACAGCGCGGGATAGTCGATCTCGAACGCGCCCGCCGGCGCCGCCGCCAGCATCGCGCACAGGGTTACCGCTTTCTTCATGTCCCAGCCTCCAGTCTCGCCTTCAAACTCAGCAAATCAGCCCACGCTTCGCGCTTGGCTCCGGGTGTTCGTAATAGATAGGCCGGGTGAAACATAGGTAAAGCAGGGCGGCCAAATGCCTCAGCCCACTGCCCGCGCAGCCGCGTGATCCCCCGTTTACCCAGGCAGGCCTGGCAACTGATATTCCCCATCAGCACGATCACCTCCGGCGCGGCCAGCTCCACATGCCGCTCCAGAAAGGGCAGCATCATCACGATCTCCTCGGGCTTCGGGTCGCGGTTCTGCGGCGGCCGCCACGGCAACACGTTGGTGATATAGACCGGCACTCCCTCACCCGCACGCGCCATGCCGATCGCCGCCAGCATCCGGTCCAGCAACTGCCCCGCACGGCCGACGAATGGCCGGCCCTCGCGGTCCTCGTCGCGGCCCGGCGCCTCGCCGATAATCATCACGCGCGCGCCGGGCTGCCCATCGGAAAAGACCAACTGCCGCGCCCCGCGTTTCAGGTCGCAATGCTCAAAGGCCTCCATCGCCGCGCGTAGCGCGGGCAGGTCCTGGGCTGCCGCCGCGGCCTTGCGCGCCGCGTCCACCGGGTCTGGTCCTGCAGGCGCAGCACGCGGCGCGGCAGCCGGGGCCGCCTGGGCCGGACGCGCCGCCTTTACGGTCGCCGCCGGAGCCTTGTCGGGCAGATCATAGCGATCCACCGGCAGATCGCCGATGGCCTCGTTCGCGCCCAGCGCGACCTGCCAGTCCAGCGCCGCCAGCGCCGCGTGATATGCCTCCGATTCCATGCCTGCACCCTAACGCAACCATGCCGCGGCCTGAACAGGTCAAATCGCCCGCAAATTCCGCACCCCGCCACACCACTCTTTCTTGGTGAAAATACTCAACATGCCTGCCCCCACCAACGCGCCACGCGGCGCAATTTCAGCCCCGGACGCGCTGGCCGGTGCCGGGGTGGGTGGGTGGGCGGCGCCGGTCAGCGCGTCCCCTCTCCCTGATGCTAGACTCCCCTTCGCCCACTGCCTATAACCGGCGCGATCAAACGGCCCGATCACGAAGGGAGAGAGGCGATGAGCTTTCCACACCGGCATCTTCTGGGGATCGAGCCGCTCTCGCCCTCCGACATCACCGCCATTCTCGACCTGGCCGAGCAGTATGTCGATCTGAACCGCGCCGAGATGAAACATTCCGACGCGCTCGCCGGGCTCACCCAGATCAACATGTTCTTCGAAAACTCCACCCGCACCCAGGCCAGTTTCGAACTCGCCGGCAAGCGGCTGGGGGCCGACGTGATGAACATGGCGATGCAGGCCAGCTCGATCAAAAAGGGCGAAACACTCGTTGACACCGCGCTCACGCTCAACGCCATGCATACCGATCTGCTGGTGGTCCGCCACCCCAATTCCGGCGCCGTCGACCTGCTCAGCCAGAAGGTCAACTGCGCCGTGCTCAATGCCGGCGACGGACGCCACGAACATCCTACCCAGGCCCTGCTCGATGCGCTGACCATCCGCCGCGCCAAGGGCCGCCTGCATCGCCTCTCCATCGCGATCTGCGGCGACATCGCCCATTCCCGTGTCGCGCGCTCGAACATCCTGCTTCTCGGCAAGATGGAAAACCGCGTCCGCCTCGTCGGTCCGCCCACCCTCCTGCCCAGCCAGATCGACCAATTCGGGGTCGAGGTCTTCCACGACATGCGCGAAGGCCTGCGCGATGTCGACGTGGTGATGATGCTGCGACTTCAGAAGGAACGTATGGATGGCGGCTTCATCCCTTCGGAACGCGAATATTTCCACCGCTACGGCCTCGACGCCGAGAAACTGGCCTGCGCCCGCGATGACGCCATCGTCATGCATCCCGGCCCGATGAACCGCGGCGTCGAGATAGACGGCGAGATCGCAGACGACATCACCCGCTCGGTCATCCAGGAACAGGTGGAAATGGGCGTGGCCGTGCGCATGGCGGCTATGGACCTTCTGGCCCGCAACCTGCGCGCCGCGCGCGACAAGCGCGCCAAGGGGGTCATGGCGTGAGCACCGTGATCGAGATCCCGGCAGACGAACACGGCGTCATACGCCTCTTCGCCGTCGATCTCGAAGGCGACGCGGCGCGCCGCTTCAACCGCCGCAACGGCACATGGCCGCTGCGCGACGCGCTCGGCGCTGAAACGCTCGATCCCGCCCATGTCGAATGCTTTGATCTGTCCGATCTCGCGGGGCTCGGCCTATCCGGCTATCTCGATGAGGGCCTCGGCGTGCCCACATCCGAGCTTTCGGGCCTGCGCCCAAGGCTCGACGCGCTGCGTGGCTGGGTCGCGGTGATCACTTCGCGCGCCTTCGCCGGCGTGTCGCAGCGCCTCACGCCCCGCCCGCCCCTGCGCCTCATCGCCACCCTGCACGAAGAGCGCCCGCCGGTGATCTTCGAACGTCTGCCCTCCGAGGCCGCCAAGGGCCGGCTCTCGGCGACCGGCACAGCCCCCGCACCGACGCGCGGGCGCGGCTGGATCGCGCCGCTTCTGCTTGTCCTGGCCCTCGTCGCGCTGGCCGCGTTCATCTTCACGGTGACGCGATGACCCAGGTCAAACCCGTCCCAGCTCGCATTCCCGAAACCCCGATGCTCGACGGCGAAACCCTGCTCGCCCGCTGGCAACCGCGCTTCTGGCTCTTCGCGCAGCGCTCGCTCCTTCTCGGCTTCGTCACCGCCCTGGCGCTCTCGGGCTTCGGCTTCCTCGTCTGGTGGCAATGGCTCCTCGCCCTGCCGGTGCTGACACTCGTCTACATCTTCGTCTTCGACGATCTCGCCACCTGGGTGCGCCATCGCGGCGAACGCTGGTATCTTACCTCCATGCGGCTCATCTTCGAAAACCATGAAAGCCCCGAGGACCACGCCGCCATCCCGCTCGCCTCGGTCGCCTGGGCAAAACCGTGGTTCTGGTGGAGCCTGCGCCTCGGTCTCGACAGCGGCACTGCCACCTCGATCCGCTATATCCCACAGCCGCGCGAGGCCCGCCGCCGCATCCTCGCGGCCCGCGCCGCCGCCACAGGAGAAAGCGATGCCTGAAACCTCTGCCGACCTGAAATATACCAACACGCCCACCACCCCCCTGGCCGAGGGCGAAGAGGTTCTGGCCAGTTTCCAGGCCGATCGCGCCACGTACAGGCGCGATCACGCCACCATGGCGGCCATCGCCATGGCCGTCGGCATGGCCATCCTCTGGGTCATCGGCAACCCGCATGTCTGGACCGGCGCGATTGGCGGTCTCGCCGCAATCGTTCTGCGCGGCTGGTATGTCGCCTCGGACGAGCTTTCGGTCCGCTGGGACCTGACCGATCGCCGCCTCATGGGCCCCGGTACCCGCACCGTCGGCCTGCGCGAGATCAAGCAGATCAACACGCTCGGCTCGGCCGTGCAGGTGGTCACACTCACCGGCGACAAGCATCTCATCAAGTATCAACCCGACGCCAAGGCCACCAAGGCGCTCATCGAGCGCGTTCAGGCCGGTGGGCGTCCCCCGGCGCAGTGACGCAATTCCAAAGGCAAGCCATATGAAGACCCTGTTCACCAACGCCCGCCTGATCGACCCCGAGGCCCAGACCGATGCGCCCGGGTGGCTCCTTGTCGTAGATGGGAGCATCGCCGCGCAGGGCGACGGCGAGGCTCCACAGGCCGACGAAATCGTGGATTGCGGCGGCAAATGCCTGGCCCCCGGCATCGTCGATATCGGTGTGAAGGTCTGCGAACCCGGCGAACGTCATAAAGAGTCCTATCGCTCCGCCGGGCTGGCCGCGGCAGCAGGCGGCGTGACCACCATGGTCACCCGCCCCGATACCCTGCCCGCCATCGACACGCCCGAAACGCTCGAATTTGTCCGCCGCCGCGCGAACGAGGCCGCGCCGGTCAACGTGCTGCCCATGGCCGCCCTCACCAAGGGCCGCGAGGGCCGCGAAATGACCGAGATCGGCTTCCTGCTCGATGCCGGCGCCGTGGCCTTCACCGATTGCGACCGCGTGGTCAGCGACACTAAGGTTTTTTCCCGCGCGCTCACCTATGCCCGCTCGCTCGGCGCGCTGGTCATCGCCCATGTGCAGGAGCCGATCCTGTCGAACGGCGCCGCCGCCACCAGCGGCAAGTTCGCCTCGCTGCGCGGCCTCTCGGCGGTCACCCCCATGGCCGAGCGCATGGCGCTCGACCGCGACATCGCGCTGCTGGAAATGACCGGCGCGCGCTACCACGCCGACCAGATCACCACCGCCCGCGCCCTGCCCGCGTTGGAGCGGGCGAAAAAGAACGGGCTCGACATCACCGCCGGCACCTCCGTCCATCACCTCACCTTGAACGAACTCGACGTCTCCGACTACCGCACCTTTTTCAAGGTCAAGCCGCCGCTGCGCTCCGAAGAAGACCGCATGGCCGTGGTCGAGGCGGTGCGCACCGGCCTGATCGATACGATCTCGTCCATGCACACCCCGCAGGACGAGGAATCCAAGCGCCTGCCCTTCGAAGAGGCAGCAAGCGGCGCCGTCGGGCTGGAAACCCTGCTGCCCGCCGCTTTGCGCCTCTACCATTCCGAACACCTCACCCTGCCGCAACTCTTCCGCGCGCTCTCGCTTAACCCGGCCCGCCGCCTTGGCCTCGCCGCCGGACGGCTGGCCGCCGATGCCCCGGCCGATCTCATCCTGTTCGATCCCGACGCGCCCTTCGTGCTCGACCGGTTCGGGCTCAACTCGAAATCCAAGAACACCCCGTTTGACGGCGCCCGCATGCAAGGTAAGGTGCTGGCGACTTTCGTCGGCGGAGAAAAGGTGTTCGGCTGATGCCCGCGATCGAAACAAGTTTTGCCACCCTCGGCCTCTGGGCGGTGATCGGCTACCTTCTGGGGTCGATCCCCTTTGGCATGGTCCTGTCACGGCTGATGAAACTGGGCGACCTGCGCCAGATCGGCTCGGGCAATATCGGGGCCACCAACGTCCTGCGCACCGGCAACAAGGCCGCCGCCGCGCTCACGCTGCTGCTCGACGGCGGCAAGGGGGCGCTGGCGGTGATCGCAGGGCGGATGATCGTGGGCGAGGACGCGGCGCAGATCGCGGCGCTATTCGCCTTTCTCGGCCATTGCTTCCCGGTCTGGCTCAACTTCAAGGGCGGCAAGGGGGTTGCCACCTTCCTCGGCATCATGCTGGCGCTCGCCTGGCCTGCCGGGATCGCCTGCTGCCTGACCTGGCTCGCCACCGCTGTGATCAGCCGGATTTCCTCGCTCTCGGCCCTGGTCGCTGCCGGAAGTTCAACCGCCTGGCTGCTGATCCTCGATCACGGCACGGCATTCTTCCTCGGCGTGGCGCTCACGATCCTCGTCTACCTGCGCCACAGTGCCAACATCGCCCGCCTGCGCGCCGGGACCGAGCCGAAGATCGGCCAGAAATAGGCGTTCTCTGTTACCAAAATCCAACCCCACCGTGCGCTGTGCCGTTAACGCTTTGGCCCGTATCGGGCGGGCGATTCCGCCGGCAGCCGGATGTCAGCCGGGCGGTGCACGCAAATCATACACCCGTTTTCGGCCTCAAACCGGTTAGGGAAGGTTAAGATCGCTCAAACTTCCGTTTACGAAATCAATAGGCGTATTCGTCGTAGATCCGGCTCAGATCGCCGTTCCAGTCGCCGTGATAGCGCTCCAGCAACTCGTCCGCCGGCACCTTGTTGTCGGTCACGCTGTCCTCCAGCGCATGCAGGAAATGCCGCTCGTCCGGCACCATGCCCCCCGCGCCCGGTACCGCGCGGGCCCGCAACCCCTCACGCGCGATTTCCAGCACGTCACGCGCCAGGTCACGCATGTTCAGGTTGCCCACCTGCGCCTGCAGACCGTCCTTGCCGGCCGCTACGCGCAGCGCATCGCGCGTTTCCGCGTCCCAGCCCTTGACCATGTCCCAGGCCGCGTCCAGCGCGGTCTGGTCATAGGTCAGGCCAACCCACAGCGCTGGCAACGCACACAGCCGCCGCCACGGCCCGCCATCGGCCCCGCGCATCTCGATGAATTTCTTGACCCGCGCCTCGGGGAAGATCGTCGTCAGGTGATCGGCCCAGTCGCTCAGCGTCGGCGTCTCGCCCGGCAGCGCCGGCAGCTTTCCCTTCAGGAAATCCCGGAAACTCTGGCCCAGCGCGTTGATGTATTTGCCATCGCGATAGACGAAATACATCGGCACATCGAGCGCGTATTCGACCCAGGCCTCGAACCCGAAACCGTCGTCGAACACGAAGGGCAGCATGCCCGTGCGCGCCGGATCGAGATTCTGCCAGATATGCGCGCGCCACGATTTCCAGCCGTTGGGCTTGCCCTCGAAGAAGGGCGAGTTGGCAAAGAGCGCCGTCGCCACCGGCTGAAGCGCCAGCGCAACGCGCATCTTCTGCACCATGTCCGCCTCGGAACTGAAATCCAGGTTCACCTGCACGGTGCAGGTCCTGTACATCATCGCGGTGCCCAGTGTGCCGACCTTGCCCATGTAATCGGTCATCAGCTTGTAACGCCCCTTGGGCATCATCGGCATCTGCTCATGCGTCCATTCCGGCGCGGCCCCAAGGCCGATGAAGCCTACACCCACCTTGTCGGCGATATCCTTGACGTCCCGAAGGTGCGCGTTGACCTCGTCACAGGTCTCGTGGATCGAATGCAGCGGCGCGCCCGACAGCTCCAGCTGCCCGCCCGGCTCCAGGCTCACATTGGCGCCATCCTTTTCCAATCCAACGATATTTTCGCCTTCATAGAGCGGCTCCCAATCGTGAAGGTCGCGCAGGCCTTCCAGCACCGCCAGGACCGACTTTTCGCCCCGGTAGGGAATCGGCAGATGCGTATCCTTGCAATAGCCGAACTTCTCGTGCTCGGTGCCGATCCGCCAGTCTTCCTTGGGCTTGCAGCCCTCGGCCAGGTATTCGGCCAGTTGTTCATGGCGCTCGATCGGACCGCCGCCGGACTGGGGAATGGACATGCAGAAGTACTCCGATCTGTTCGCGTATCAACGAAAGGAGTGCGGCGAAAGAAACCCAGTGTCAATGCAGCCGCGCGACGTCATGTTGCCAGATAACGAATTTTTGCGGCACCCGCGCGGCCGAGGCCGCGGCGACCTCGCGATACTGCGCGCCAGGAAACTGTGCGAGTGCATCGAGAAGTTTCTCCGCACCGACGGCCGAGGCCGGAATACGCGCCCGCCGCCCGTCAGCATCGGTAAATTCCCAGAAAAACTCGCCCTCCGCCGTGTCTCCCTGCGCATCGATCTCGATCCGCCGGATCGTGGACAGGGGAATGACCACGCCCCCTTCCGGCAGAAAATAGCGAAGTTCCGCTTCGTCCAGATCGACCACCCCGGCCCCGCCGCTGCGCGGGCGCACCCGCGCACGCTGCAATCCCGCGATCAGCAGGCCAAGCCCGATCACCAGCACAGGCCAGCCGACCCATGACAGGATGCCCTGCGCCGCCAAGGCCCAGTTGGCCCCAAGCGCCGTGATCACCGCGCCCAGCAACACCTCGCGCCAGCGCCACAAGGCAGCGCGCGCTTCTGGCCGGACGAAGCTCACCGCCAGTCCCCCAACTGCATCTGCCACAGGGTCATTGCCGCCACCGCCGCCGTATCCGCGCGCAGGATCCGGGGCCCAAGGGCAACCGGATGCGCAAACTCCAGGGCCTGCAACCGGTCTCGTTCTGCTTCGGAAAATCCACCCTCCGGCCCGATCAGGATGGCCCACGGCCCGGCATCTTGATTTGCTTTCAGAACGGGCGAGCCACCGGCCAAAGCCTCGTCGCAGAACATCAGTTGCCGGTCCTCCGGCCATCCCTGCAGCAATCGATCCAGCCGCTCCAGCTCCCTGACCTCGGGCACGAAAACGCCGCCGCATTGCTCGGCCGCCTCGATCACGTGGGCCTGCAGCCTGTCGCGGCGGATCCGCTCGGCATTGGTGAATTCTGTCTGTACGGGCCGGATTTCACGCACCCCCATTTCGGCCGCCTTCTCGACAATGAAATCCGTGCGCGCCTTCTTGATCGGCGCGAACAGAAGCCACAGGTCCGGCGGCAGGCTCTGCACTTGTGTCTGCTCCTGACACAGAAGCTTACCGCCGCGTTTACCTTTCTCAACAATTTCGGCCCGCCATTCACCATCCTGCCCGTTGAACAGCAGAACCTGCGCCCCTTCATCCTGCCGCATCACCCCGAACAGATAATGCGCCTGGTCGCGTTCCAAAGGAACCGTTTGCCCTTGGCCCAACGGGTGCTCTACATACAGTCTGATCTTTGCCGCTTTCATAGGCCCGACAATATGACCACACCTGACGAGACGCCAGAGCCCACGGGCCAGGTTTCCGATGCCGTGAGCGGCAATTGGGTGGATCGTGTCGCGCCACCGGCAACACGCCCTTACCTGCGCCTGTCCCGTGCCGATCGCCCGATCGGTACATGGCTTTTGCTCCTTCCCTGCTGGTGGGGTCTTGCCCTTGGTATGCTCTACGACGGACAGGCGCGCATGTTCGATCTTTGGATTTTCATAGCCTGCGGGCTTGGCGCCTGGCTCATGCGCGGGGCGGGCTGTACCTGGAATGACATCACCGACCGCGAGTTCGACGGCAGTGTCGAGCGCACGAGATCGCGCCCCATTCCATCTGGCCAGGTTTCTGTGCGCCAGGCTGCTGCCTGGATGATCGCACAGGCGCTGGTGGCCTTCGCGATCCTGCTCAGTTTCAACGTCAATGCCATCATCCTCGGGGTTGTGTCGCTTGTCCCTGTCGCGATCTATCCGTTCGCCAAACGCTTCACTTGGTGGCCGCAGGTCTTTCTTGGTCTCGCCTTCAACTGGGGTGCCCTATTGGCCTGGACAGCGCACACCGGCGCACTTCAGACACCTGCTCTTTTCCTCTATGTCGCCGGCATTTCCTGGACACTGTTCTACGACACGATTTATGCCCATCAGGACAAAGAGGATGACGCCCTGATCGGCGTCAAATCCACGGCGCGCCTGTTCGGTCCGCAAACGCCGACCTGGCTGCGGCGTTTCCTGGTGGCAACGGTCGCCCTGATGGGGCTCGCCATCATCTCGGCTATGGTCGAACAGAACGCGAATCCCCTGGCGCTGCTGATTGCGCTGGCGGGGCCCTGCGTGATGGGCTGGCATATGTTGTGGCAGATGCGCATGCTGGATCTCGATGACAACGATCGCCTGCTCATGCTGTTTCGCGCCAACCGTGATACCGGCCTGATCCCCTTGCTGTTTTTCGCCGTCGCGCTATTCCTTTGATTGCAACCTCGGACAGCAGGGCATAAGGAACGGGCAACGCTTTTCGGTTCAAGGGTCAGATGCGCCTTTCTTCGCTATTTATCATCCTGGGCACCTTCGTCTCTGCGGCCATCGCCTGCCTTTTCGCTGCCAGTCTGGCTGTTACCCTGATCGAGGACAATTCCGAGATAGGCGTTCGCAGGGCACTGGACGAGCAAGAGCTGACCTGGGCCGAAGTCTATGCTGATGGACTCCAGGTGTTCCTGACCGGCACGGCTCCCAGCGAGGCCTCGCGCTTTCTTGCCGTCAGCACGGCCGGCAGCGTTGTCGATGCCGCGAGGGTCATCGACAACATGGAGGTCAAGGCCGACAAGGGGCTTACGCCACCCCGCTTTTCGATTGAAATCCTGCGAAATGATTCCGGTATTTCGCTCATCGGCCTGATCCCGGCCGCAACGGATCGTGAGCGTCTGATCGACGACCTGACGGACATCGCCGGCGAAGGCAACGTAGCCGACCTGCTTGAATCGGCCGATTATCCCGTTCCGGATGGATGGGACAGGGCATTGGAATTTGGCATTGAATCGCTCGGGTCGCTTCCACGTTCGAAAATCTCGATAGATGCGACGCGGGTTGGCGTGACGGCCATGTCCGACAGCGCCGAAGCCAAGCGCAAGCTGGAGACCGATCTGACGCGCGCCGCGCCGCGCGATCTCAGGATCGTGCTTGATATCTCGGCGCCGCGTCCGGTCATTACGCCCTTTTCGCTGCGCTTTCTGATCGACGATGCCGGCGCGCGCTTCGATAGCTGCTCCGCCGAAAGCGAAACCTCTCGCGATCGTATCCTGTCGGCGGCACTGAAGGCCGGTCTGAGCGGAAAAGCCTCGTGCACGATCGGGCTTGGCGTGCCATCTCCGAACTGGTCGCGCGCGGCAGAGATGTCGATTGCCGCGCTTGCAAAATTGGGCGCGGGTTCGATCACCTTTGCCGATGCCGACATCACCCTCGTGGCCGCCGAAGGCACCGAGCAAGCCCTGTTCGACCAGGTCGTGGGCGAGCTTGAAAACGCGCTGCCTGAAGTGTTTACGCTGCACGCAGTTCTGCCCGAGACGCCGCAATCGGAAGCGGCCGGGCCGCCTGAATTCGTCGCCACTCTGTCGCCCGAAGGGCTCGTCCAGATGCGCGGCCGGCTTCCCGATGAGCTTTTCCGCGATACCGCAATGAGCTTTGCGCGCGCGCGTTTCGGATTCGATGTTGTCCACAGTTCGGCACGTATCGACGAAAAACTGCCCGCCACCTGGCCCATACGTGTTCTGGCCGGGCTCGAGGCGTTGTCCTATCTGTCGAACGGCGCGGTCACGATTTCCCCTGACAGCGTTGTTGTCAGCGGGAATACCGGCAACAGCGATGCCAACGCGACCATCGCACGTCTGCTGTCGGAGAAGCTGGGCGAGGCCGAGCGCTTTTCAATCGACGTGACCTACCAGGAAAAACTCGATCCTGTAGCCAGCCTGCCAACGCCGGAAGAATGCGAAGTTCAGATCAAGGCCATTCAGGCCAACCGCAAGATCAGCTTCGAACCTGGCTCGGACACGATTGACGCTGGCGCGCGCAAAACCCTGGACGACATCGCTGAAATCCTGAAGAAATGCGGTCCGCTCAAACTTGAGATTGGCGGACATACCGACAGTCAGGGCCGCGAAGTGATGAACCAGCAACTGAGCCAGGCGCGGGCACAGGCAGTGTTGAACGGATTGCGGGCGCGCCGCGTTCTGACATCGACCTTCACCGCCGTCGGCTATGGCGAAACGCAACCGATCGCCGACAACGGCACGGAGGACGGGCGCGAGGCCAATCGCCGGATCGAATTCCGCATTATCCGGCCGGAGCCGATCGAGGAAACAGAAACCACGCTGGAAAGCGTCGAACAGGACGCAGCGGACGCGGCGGAGGACGGCGCGCAAGACGAGGGAACCCCGGATGACCAGAACTGAGTTCATCATTGCAACAGCGATTATCCTGTTTGTTGCCTTTTGCATGGGGTGGTTTGCGAACTGGTTGATCCATCGCTTCACCCGCGTCGCACGTTCCGACATGGAAGAGCTTGAGAAGATGGCGCAGGAGTTGCACGAGGCCGAGGAGACCCGCGACCAGGCCATCACCTACCTGCAACAGCGTGAAGCGGAGCTGACCAACCAGCTATCGCAGACCGAGGCCGAACTGGCGGCGGCCATGGAAGGTTTGCGCGATGCTCGGCACGAGGCCGAGGAGCTGCGCTCGCATCTCGAACAGGTCAGGGGCGGGTAATCCGATCCACCCCCGCCAGGCGGGCAATTCGCATCAATTCGGCCTGAAGCTTGTCATCACGCGCGGCGGTCCATTGTACTCCGGGCTCGATCCACTGTTTTTCGAGGGCTAGCACCCCCCGGCCGCGATCTGCCCTGGCCTCGATCCGCCCGATGAAACGATCGCCTTCAAGCAGCGGGTAAACGTGGTATCCCCATACGCGCTTTGCGGCGGGCGTGAACATTTCATTTCGGTATTGGAACCCGAATAACCGTTCCAACCGGGCCCTGTCACGGATCACCGGGTCGAACGGGTTAAGGATGCGCAGGCGCGAGGTGGGCTTTTGCACATTTGCCAATCGCATCTCGATATCGGGAAGCGCCCAGCCTTTTGTCAGGTCGCCCTTCGCATCCTCGACCTCTACCGGAACGAGGCGCGCGGCGTTGGCATTGATCCAGGTCCTGGTCTCGCGCGCATCCATCGCATCCCAGAAGCGTTGAATCTCGCCAGTGGTGGCAAAGCCGCAGCGCGTCAAGGCACCGCGGCACAGCCAGTCGATCTGCGTTGCCTCGGGATGCTCCTGCACCTGTAGATCCGCTGGAAATACCCGCTCGGCGAGATCGTAGAACTTGGTGAAGTTTTCACGATGCGAGGTGGCCAGTTCGCCCGCGTACCACATGTAGTCCAGCGCGAGCTTGTGCGGCGGGCGCTGCCACATCTCCTTGCGGCCTTCAACACGCGTATCGAAATCATGGGTCGAAAGAGGTCCCTCGCGCGCGATCCGCGCCCTGATCTCGGCGCGGCCTTGGGCATCGGGCATGCCCTTCCACCAGCCGGCATTGCGAATGATCTCGGCCCGGCGCCGGAACTGTCGCCGCCACATCGGCAGGAACGCCATCGGCAACACGCTGGCATCGTGGGTGAAATGCTCGAATATACCGCGCGATTTCAAAAGCCTGCCCAACATCGGCTCACGGTAATTCTGGTTGCGTGACCACAGGATATGATGATGCGCCCGCGAAATCACCCGGATCGTGTCGAGCTGGACAAACCCCAGGTCATGGATCAGCGCGGGCAGGTCCAGCGGCCCGGTGGGCGTGTCGGCCAGCCCCTGCGCCTCGAGCCACAACCAGCGCGCCGCGCGATTGGGGATGCGCAGCGGCGCGCCCGTCACCATCGTCCCAGCGCATCTTCGTCTTCGTCCTTCGCTGCAACCCAGCCGGCACCGTCGCCCGTAGTCTCTTTTTTCCAGAACGGCGCGCGCGACTTGAGGTAATCCATCAGGTACTCCGCCGCCTGAAAGGCGTCGGCGCGGTGCGGAGCGGCGGTGGCGACCATCATGATCATTTCGCCCGGCGCAAGAACGCCATACCTGTGAATGATCAGAACATCGCCGAGTTTAAACCGGGTTAACGCCTCGCGCGCATGCTGTTCCAGCGCCTTTTCCGTCATGCCCGGATAGTGCTCGATTTGCATGGATTGCAGACCATCCGCCACATCGCGAACGATCCCGGTGAAAGTGACCACCGCGCCCATCTCGGTGTGGCCAGCGGCAAAGCGGTTTGCCTCGGCACCGAAATCGAACGGCTGCTCCTGCACCCGGATATCCATTCTCAGCCTCCGGTCATTGGCGGAAAGAACGCCACCTCGCGCACCCCTTCGAGAGGTGCATCAAAATCCGCAAGCTCCTGATCGAGCGCCACGCGCAACGCCGAGAGATCGGCGAAGGCCGCCTCGTAGCGCTCTTCGCGCTTGCGCAACTCCGCGACAAGCTCGGCGACGGTCTTCGCCTCGGTCTCGACCGTCTCGCGCGGCAGGCCGATACGTTCGCGCACCCAGGCGAAATAGAGTACTTCCATCACGTATCCTCGCGCAGGTAAGGGGTTGATTTGCGAAGGTAATCCCAGCCCGTTACCAGCGTGAGCAGGGCCGCGAACCACAGCAGCACAACGCCCAGGTTTCCGGCCCAGACCATGCCGGCATACTTCCAGCGCAGGCCCTGGGAATCTTCCATGTCGCCGCTCAGCATCGCCTCGGCCATGGCCTGATCCATGCCCCAAGACGACATGACGAGGTAATGCTCGAACACGCCCTGCGAAAACAGCACCGCGATGGCGACCATCTGCACGGTGGTTTTCCACTTGGCCAGCCAGGTCACCTTGAGCGTGCCAGCCGTATCGCCCAGGAACTCGCGCAGGCCGGAAACAAAGACCTCGCGAAAGAGGATGATCGTGGCCGGAAGAACGAGCCATGGGGTCCAGGTGGAATATCCACAGATGACCAGGAGGGCGATGATGACCATGGCCTTGTCGGCGATAGGGTCGAGCATGGTGCCGAGCTTGGTTTGCTGTTTCCAGGCCCGCGCCAGGTAGCCGTCGAACCAGTCGGTGACCGAGGCCAGGACGAACAGCATCAGCGCAAACCAGTCGGCGTAAGGTCTTGTGAAATAGAGGAACATCACCGGCACCATCGGTGCGGCCAGCAGGCGCAGGGCCGTCAGGATATTCGGGACCGTCCATTTCATTTCGCGCCGTTTCTACCCCGGTTTGAGGCGCGGGGGAAGGGACCGCACGCAGGGGTTAACGGCGATTTTGCGCGCCATGTCAGGGGGGTGATCTGCGTGCACCCCCCGGCTGACATCCGGCTGCCGGGAAAAACGGCGCATGTTCACGGAAAATCAGGTTAACCGACCGCGCGCCCGGGCGCGCCAAGCGGGGGCCAGCCCCCGCACCCCCGAGGTATTTTGGGTCAGATGAAGGGGACCCCTGGCGGGCCTAGCCCTGGTCGTGGAAGAAATCGTAGATGGTTTCGGCGAGGCTGTCCGAGATGCCCTCGACCGCCTTCAGATCGGCCAGCGCGGCGCGGCTGACGGCCTTGGCGCTGCCGAAATGCGCCAGCAGCGCGCGCTTGCGCGTGGCACCGACGCCCGGGACGTCGTCCAGGGGCGTCGCGCCTACGGCCTTGGCACGCTTGGCGCGGTGGGTACCGATAGCAAAGCGGTGGGCCTCGTCCCGCAGGCGCTGAATGAAGTAGAGCACCGGATCGTTGTGGCGCAGCGCCATCGGGCGCGCGCCGGGGCGGTGGAACTCCTCCTTGCCGGCATCGCGGTCGATGCCCTTGGCGACGCCCACCATCGGAATGTCGGCCACGCCCATTTCATCCATGATCTGTTTGACGGCCGAGACCTGCCCCGCACCACCGTCGATCAGCAGGAGATCGGGCCAGTGGCCCTCCTTGCGGTCGGGGTCTTCCTTCAGCAGGCGCTTGAAACGGCGGGTCAGCACCTCTTTCATCATGCCGAAGTCGTCGCCCGGTGTCAGGTCGTCGCCGCGGATGTTGAACTTGCGGTACTGGTTTTTCATCAGGCCGTCGGGACCGGCAACGATCATCGCGCCCACGGCATGGGCGCCCTGGATGTGGCTGTTGTCATAGACCTCGATCCGTTGTGGCGGGGTGTCGAGGCCAAAGGCCTCCGCCACGCCCCTGAGCAGTTTCGCCTGTGTCGCGGTTTCGGCCATCTTGCGGGCGAGGCTTTCGCGGGCGTTGCGGGCGGCCGAGGAGACCAGCTCGGCTTTTTCGCCACGTTGGGGCACGAGGATCTCGACCTTGCGGCCCGCCTTCTCGCCCAACGCGTCGGCCATCAGGTCGGCGTTTTCGATCGGGTGCGAGAGCAGAAGCTGTTTCGGAGGTTCCTTGCTGTCGTAGAACTGGCCGATGAAAGCCTCGAGCACCTCGGCCGCCTCGATTTCGGCCGAGCCGACACGCGGATAGAAATCGCGGTTGCCCCAGTTCTGGTTCGCGCGGATGAAAAAGACCTGCACGCAGGCCTGGCCGTTTTCGAGGTGCAGCGCGATCACGTCGGCCTCTTGCGTCGAGCGCGGGTTGATGCCCTGTGCGGTCTGCACCTGGGTCAGTGCCTTGATCCGGTCGCGCAGCGCGGCCGCCTTTTCAAACTCCATCGCGTCCGAGGCCGCCTGCATCTCGGTGGCGAGTTTTTCCTGGATCTGGGTCGAGCGGCCCGAGAGATAGCGTTCGGCATCGCGCACCGCCTCGGCATAGTCGGCTTCGCTGATCTTGCCGACACAGGGCGCGGTGCAGCGCTTGATCTGGTATTGCAGGCAGGGGCGCGTGCGGCTGTCGAACATCGCGTCCGAACAGTTGCGCAGCAGAAAGACGCGCTGCAACTGGGCGAGCGCACGGTTGACCGCGCCGGCGCTGGCGAAGGGGCCGTAATAATGGCCCTTTTCCTTTTTCGCGCCGCGGTGCTTCTTGATCATCGGGAAGGGATGATCGGTGACAAGGATGTTCGGAAAGCTCTTGTCGTCGCGCAAAAGCACGTTGTAACGCGGTTTGAGCTGCTTGATCAGGTTCTGCTCCAGCAGCAGCGCCTCGGTTTCCGTCCGCGTGGTCAGGAACATCATCGAGGCGGTTTCGCGGATCATCCGCGTAATACGCGCAGAATGGCCCGTGGGCCGGGCATAGTTCGACACCCGCGCGCGCAGGTTGCGCGCCTTGCCGACATAGAGCACGCGGCTTTCGCCATCGAGCATGCGGTAGACGCCCGGCGAGCTGTCGAGGGTCTTGAGATAGCCCGCGATCACCTCGTGCCCGGTCTTTTCCGGGGGCGTATCTGTTTGGTCCTGCTCGCTCATTTGTCCGGGTCTGTGATTCTTTGGTCTGGCTGCAATCTTACGCTGGTCGGGGCAAGAGAAAAGGCATCCACCAATCCTGTGGATAACTCTGGGTGTATCTTTGGGTCAGCCGGAAATTTCCTTTGTTTTCGGGCGATTTCGTTGAATTGCCTAAAAAATGGGCATGCATTTAACTTGTTGATTTTAAACACAATTTTTTTGACCCGTCAGCAAAATATTGAAAACATTAAAGTTTTTGTAACGCTTCGGTAACGGCTCCGTGTCCAGTGCAAAACTGACGCAGGGGCAGAGGCGCGGGGCGCTATTCGACACCCAGAATATCGGGCGTCTGCCAGGCCAGGTGCTGGCCGCCATCGACGCAGAGGAGCTGCCCGGTGACCGCCGGCGCATCGAGCAAATAGCCCAAGGCGGCGGTGATATCCTCGGGGTTCGAGCCGCGTTCGAGGACCGTGTTGGCACGCTGGCGGGCGAAATGATCTTCGGTCTGGCGCGCCCCGATCAGGGTGGGTCCGGGCCCGATGGCATTGACGCGGATATCGGGGGCCAGCCCTTGCGCCGCGGTGCGGGTGAGCGCCCAGAGCCCCATCTTGGCGATGGTGTAGGAGGCGAACTCTGGCGTGAGCTTGCGCACGCGCTGGTCAATCATGTTGATGACGAGGGCCTGGGCCATCGGCTCGCCCCGGTCGTCCATGTGCGCACGCGGCGCCTGTTCGGCGAAAGCTTGCGTCAGCACGAAAGGCGCGCGCAGGTTCGATTCCATGTGCCGGTCCCAGCTGTCGCGGGTGCCGGTGCGGATGGTATCGTATTCGAAGATCGACGCGTTGTTGATGAGCACGGTCAGCGGCGCGCCCAGTGCCGCAGCCGCCTGCGGGATCAGTTCGCGGGTCTGGTCCTCGTGCAGCAGATCGGCCTGGAAGATCGCCGCCTTGCGCCCGCCCGCAGCGATTTCATCAGCGACCGACTGCGCCATTTCTGCATTCGAGTTGTAATGAATCGCCACATCGAAGCCGCGATGCGCGAGATAGAGCGCCATCGAGGCGCCAAGGCGCGTGGCGCCACCGGTGACAAGGGCCGCGCCGCTCATGACAGCACCACAACGACGTAGCCGGCGTAAAGCGCGGTCAAGGCGATGCCCCAGAGGCGGGTGATGTTCTGCTTGAGAAAAACGAAGGGCACGAGAAGCACCGAGGCGCCCAGCATGACCCAAAGATCGAATTGCAGGAATTCCGGGTCGACCGGGATATTGCCGATCAGGGCGGTGATGCCGATGATCGCCAGAAGGTTGAACATGTTCGAGCCAATCACGTTGCCCAGCGCCACATCGGCCTGCTGGCGGATGGCGGCCATGACGGTGGTGGCCAGTTCCGGCAGCGAGGTGCCGACGGCCACCAGCGTCAGGCCGATCACGGTTTCCGAGACGCCGAAGGTACGCGCGATGTTGATCGAACTGTCGACCAGCAGGTCGGCGCCCAACGGCAGGCCGATCAGGCCAAGAGTGAGGAAAACGAGGATCTTCCACCAAGGCATGTCGGGGTCTGCGCCTTCGAGGTCTTCGCGCTCGTCCTCGTCGTCGGCGAGCGCCAGCCCCGCCATTTCGCGCCGGTGGCGGCGGGCATGCAGGAAACTGTCGCCCAGGACAAAGCCAAGAGCCGCCAGCAGAACGATGGCCGCGCCCCAATCGAACACGCCGCGGAAGGCCAGCGCGATGAAAAGCACCGAGGCCAGGAGCATGTAGACATAGGTCTTGCGGCTGTCACATTCGGAGGTGTGCATTGTGGCGAGGAGCGCAGGCACACCCAGCACCAGCAGGATATTGGCGGTGTTCGAGCCCACGACATTGCCCAGCGCGATGCCCGGCGCATTGTCGGTGATGGCACGGATGCCGATCAGCAGTTCGGGAGCCGAAGTGCCGAAGGCCACGATGGTGAGCGAGACGATCAGCGCGGGAATGCCAAGCCGCAGCGCGAGGTTCACGGCCCCGCGCACCAGGCTGTCACCGGCGAGAAGCAGGATGACCAGGCCGAGCGTGGCATAGATCCAGTCCATCCCCTACCCCTTCTTGCCGCAGCTGCAGGTCTTGCCGATGCGGAAGCGGCCGCATTTGGGGCAGCGTTTCGAGGCGAGTTTCTTCTGCCCCGGTACGGTCAGCTTGCCGAACATGGCCAGCACGCCGATGAAGACAAGGAAAAGGAGGACGATCTTGGCAACCATGGATCAGAGACCGTAGCGGGCGTAACCGGCCCGCTCCTCGATCGCGGTCATTGCATCTTCGGCCACTTGCGCGCCGAACCGCTGAAAGAGACCCCGGCGGCGGCCATAACGGATCAGCTTCACATCATCGCCGTAAAGCTCTTTCAGCTTGGGCTCCATATGCGCGGTGCCGTCGATCAGGCCTAGCTTCCGGGCCGTGTCCGCCAGCCAGAACTCGCCGGCAAAAATCCGCTCGTCATCAGTGAGCTTTTCGCCGCGCGAAGTTTTCACGTGGTCGATGAAAATCTGGTGCATGTCATCGAGGATGGCCTTGAGCCGTTCCACGTCCTCGGGCTGTTCCGGCTTGAACGGGTCCAGCTGGGATTTCGATTTGCCGGCCGTGTGCACGCGCCGTTCGATCCCGTGGCGCGAGATGAAATCATGTGCACCGAAGCCATAGGAAATGACCCCGATCGACCCGATGACCGAGGCCGGATCGGCCCAGATGTCATCGGCCGAGCAAGCCAGCCAATAACCGCCAGAGGCCGCCACATCTTCGACAAAGGCGTGCACGGGCACCTTTTTTTCGTCCGCGAGCCGGCGGATGCGCGACGCGATCCGCGAGCTTTGCACCGGAGAGCCGCCGGGCGAATTGATCAGCAGCGCCACAGCGCTGGGCCTGCCGCGTTTGAAGGCGCGGTCGATGATCTGGAAATAGGCCTCGTCATTGATCGGGAAACGCCCGGTGCCGATGGCACCCTGCAGGCGGATCACCGCAACGCGCGGGGGCGTTTTGACGAACGGAATAAAGCGCTTCATGACGGGTGATGTAGAGGCCCCGTGCGGGCGTGACAAGGTGACGCCCGGCACGGAATGGTTATCTTGTGAAAAAAGGCCCGAAAGCAGGCAAAAACGTCACGTGCCACCATGGGCGCGCATCATGGCTTGATCCGGTAGCCGGTGCGGAAAATCCAGCCGATCACCAGAAGGCACAGGGCGAGAAAGCCGCAGATCGCCATCAGCGAAATGCCCACCGGCACATCCGCCGCGCCGAAGAACGCCCAGCGAAAGCCCGAGATGAGGTACACCACCGGGTTGAAATAGGTCACCGTCTGCCAGGCGGGCGGCAGCATCGAGATCGAGTAGAACGCGCCGCCGAGGAACACCAGCGGCGTGACCACGAGAAGCGGGATCAGTTGCAGCTGTTCGAAATTCTGCGCCCAGATACCGATGATGAAGCCGAAGAGCGCGAAGCTGAGACAGGTGAGCAGTAAGAAAGCCAGCATCGCACCCGGGTGCATCACCGTGAGATCGACAAAGAGCGACGCGGTACCAAGGATCACCAGCCCGATGAAAAGCGCCTTGGTCGCGGCAGCGCCGACATAGCCCAGCACAATCTCGAGGAAATTCACCGGGGCCGACAGCAACTCGTAAATCGTGCCGATGAATTTCGGGAAATAGATGCCGAAACTGGCGTTCGAGATGCCTTGTGTCATCACCGACAGCATGATGAGGCCGGGAACGATGAAGGCGCCGTAGCTGACGCCTTCGACCTGGTCGATGCGCGAGCCGATGGCGGTGCCGAAAACCACGAAATAAAGCGAGGTCGACAGCACCGGCGACAGGAAGCTTTGCGCGAAAGTGCGAATGAAGCGGCGCATTTCATAGGTGTAGATCGCCCAGACGGCCTGCCAGTTCATTGTGCCTCTCCCTTGACCAGGTCGACGAAAATCTCTTCGAGGCTGGATTGCCGCGTATGGATGTCGCGCAGCGCGAGCCCTTCGCGCGCCAGGTCTTGCAACAGCGCGGTGATGCCCGTGCCTTCGCCCATCGTGTCGTAGTGATAGCTCAGGCTTTCGCCATCGGCGGCCAGTTCCAGATCATAGCGCGCCAGCCCGTCTGGCACGGCCCGCACGGGAGCGCGCAGGTCGATGCGCAGCGTCTTGCGGCCCATGCGTACCATCAGCGCGTCTTTTTCCTCGATCAGCAGCAACTCGCCCTTGCTGATCACGCCGACCCGGTCGGCGATGGCTTCGGCCTCTTCGATATAATGGGTGGTCAGGATGATGGTCACGCCGTCGCGGCGCAGCTCTTCGACCATTTCCCACATGTCGCGGCGCAGATCCACGTCGACGCCCGCCGTTGGTTCATCCAGGAACAGAACGCGCGGGCGATGCGACAGCGCCTTGGCGATCAGCACGCGGCGTTTCATCCCGCCCGAAAGTTCCACCACGCGATTGTTGCGCTTGTCCCAAAGCGACAGCTGGCGCAGCACCGCTTCGAGATGCGCATCATCGCGTTTGAGGCCGAAAAGACCGCGAGTGAAGCGCACGGAATCCCAGACCTTCTGGAATGGTTCGAGCGCGATTTCCTGCGGCACGAGGCCGATCATTCGCCGCGCCTGCCGATAGCTGGCAACGATGTCATGCCCACCCACCAGCGCCTGCCCGCCAGACGGCGACACGAGACCGCAAAGCATTGAGATCAGGGTGGTTTTGCCCGCACCATTCGGGCCAAGCAGGGCCAGGATTTCGCCCTCCTCGATGCTCAGGTCCAAGGGTTTCAGCGCCTCGGTGCCATCCTCGTAAACCTTGGTCAGGCCGCGTGTTTCCACGATCGCGGGCATGTCTTTCTCCTGTGTCGCGCGGCGCCAACTTAGGCCAGTCCACGGGCATGGTCCAGAATGTCGCAAACGCACGCGAACCGCCCGGTCACCCATGCCAGACAGGCGCCCATGACCACAGACATGGCCCAGAACCGACCCGCCGCCGGGATCGTGATGATCGTGCTGGCGATGACCGCGATTTCCGTCAACGACATGCTGGTCAAGCAGTTGTCGGGCGGTTACCCGCTGCATGAAATCGTGTTGATCCGCTCGGGCGTGGGCATCCTGTTCAGCCTGATGATGGTGCAGTACGAGGGCGGATGGCGGATCCTGAAAACCCGCACGCCGGGGCTGCATGCGCTGCGCGGGTTCCTGATCGTCATCTCGAACCTCACCTTTTTCGCTGCGCTGGCGGTGATCCCGCTGGCCGATGCGACGGCATTGTTCTTCGTCGCGCCGCTGATGATCACGTTGTTTTCGATCCCGATCCTTGGCGAAAAGGTGGGGCCGATGCGCATGGGCGCGGTTGTTGTCGGGTTCATCGGCGTGGTGGTGATGATGCAGCCCTGGGCCAGCCAGGGCACGCTGGGCGTGAGCCGCTGGGTTCTGGCGCTGCCGGTTGTGGCCGCGGCGACCTATGCGCTGAACCAGGTGATGACCCGCAAGCTTGGGGTGAATTCCAAGGCCTCGGCGTTGGCGGTTTATATCCAGGGGATGTTCATCGTGGTATCGCTGGCCGTCTGGACGGTGGCCGGCGACGGGCGTTTTGCGGAAGGCGCGGACAACGAAAGCCTGATTTTCCTGTTAAGGGAATGGCAGATGCCGCAGGGGATAGACCGCTGGCTCTTCCTCGGGCTGGGGCTGAATTCCGCGATCATCGGCTACTCGATTTCGCAGGCCTACCGGCTGGCCAATGCCGCCACGGTGGCACCCTTCGAATATGTCGGCCTGCCAATGGCGATCTTCTGGGGCTGGCTGATCTGGGCCGAACTGCCGGGCCCCTGGGTGATGGTGGGCATCGCGCTGATCGTGGGGGCGGGATTGTTCGTGTTCTTCCGCGAGCGCCGAAAGACGCGTCCGATGGTCAGGCGCCGGGTGCATCGCCGGTACTGAGCGCCCAGGGCCGCGCCAGTGCCTCGGCCAGCATGTCGAAGACCAGCCGCACCCGGGCCGAGCCGTGCAATTCGCGATGGGTGACAAGCCAGACCGGAAAGGTGATCGGCTCCATCCCCGGCAAGAGCCGTTCCATCTCCGGGCAGCGGGCGGCGACCTCGTCCGACATCGGGATCACGCCCAGGCCCTGGCGCGCCAGCTCCCAGGCGACCAGCCCATTATCCGATCCCACGCGCAGGTTTTCCGGCCCCAGGGCCAACCCCATCGCGCGCATGTGGTCGAGGAAACGGTCGGCATCGCCGGGATGGACGAAATCGTGCCGCATCAGCTCCTGCAGGGTCTTCGGACGGCCGCGCCGCGCAAGATAGCCCCGGGTGGCATAAAAATGCGCGGTGGCATCGCGGACCTTGCGGGCGATCAGCTCGGGCTCGCTCGGACGGACATGGCGGATGGCGATATCGGCCTCGCGGCGCAAAAGATCGCGGATATCGTTGGCGGCGACGATCTCGATCTCAAGCCGCGGCGCCACGGCGCGCAGCCGGGCCAGCACCGGCGGCAGGAAATGCGCCGAAAACACGTCCGACGCGGTGATCTTCAGCTTGCCTTCCAGCGCCTGCGCCTGGCCCGCCACGGCCAGCGACACGCGCTGCGCCGCCGCGCCCATGGCGCGGGCATGCGGCAGGATCTCGCGCCCCGCCGCGGTCAGCTCCAGACCGCGCCCGACCCGCTCAAAGAGCGCGATGCCCAGCGTTTCCTCCAGCGCGCTTACCTGCCGGCCCAGCGTAGGCTGCGTCAACCCCAGCGCCCGCGCGGCAGCGGAAAGCGAGCCCTCCTCGGCCGTGGCGAGAAAGGCGCGCAGTTGGTTCCAGTCGAAATTCAGATCGCTCCAATTCATGCATATACGTATAACAGTCCTGCGAATTTCGGCAATTCCCGCAGGTTTCCGCATGCCTTAGCCTACCATCAGCGACAAGGAGACATGCAAGATGAGCAACGCCGAGTTCTGGAACGGTATGGCCGAGCGCTATGCCCGTCGTCCCGTTCAGGACGAAGAAACCTATGCCCACACGCTGAGCCGGGTGCGCGCGCATCTTGGCCCGCGGGATCACGTGCTCGAAGTGGGCGCGGGCACCGGCACGACGGCCTTGAAACTGGCCGACGCGGCGGAGCGGATCCTCGCCACGGACTATTCGCAGGCGATGATGCAGATCGCCCGGCGCAAGGTGGCGGACCAAGGGATCGGCAATGTCGAGTTCGCCGTCTCCCCGGCCGACCTGCCGCCCGAGGGCGCCTTCGACGCGGTGATGAGCTTCAACATGCTTCACCTCGTAGCCGATCCCGCCGCCACCGTGGCCGCGCTTGCGGCGCGCCTCCGGCCCGGGGGGCTTTTCATCTCGAAAACCCCCTGCCTTGCCGGCGCTGAGGCAGGCTGGAAAGTGCGCGCGTTGCTGATGCTGCTGCCCGTGCTGCAATGGATCGGCAAGGCCCCTCTCGTCTCCCGGTTCGACGTGGCCACCCTGGAGGCGGCATTCGAAGGTGCCGGACTCGAAATCATCGAAGCCGGCAACCACAGCGATGCCCCGCCAAGCCGCTTCATCGTCGCGCGCCGGCCGGCATAAAGGCGCCCTGCCGGTCTTTCTTGGCAAAAATACTCATCAGCCCACGCTCTCCACCAGCCCAACAAAGGCGGGCCTGCGCCAAGCCCCCGCGCCGGTGCGGGGCGGGTGGGTGGGCGCGCCGGCGCGGGGGCGGGTTCAGAGCCTGCGCGCCAGCATCGCCGCCTCGGCCATGGCGAACTCGGCGGTGCGGGGTGCGGAGGCATCGCCGATCACGTGGGCCTCGATCCCCTGCGCCTCGGCGGCGCCGCGCAGATCTTCGACCACGCTGCGACCGTCCCAGGCGACGATCAGGTCGACCGGCGCGATCTGCGTCTCGGCATAGGAATAGACATTGCGCAGGGTGACGGTGCCACCAGCCACATCGGCCAGGTCGCAATTGGGATGGAACTGCGCGCCCTCCGACAACAGCCGTTCATAGAGCGGCACGCGCTGGATCACATCGGTATCCTCCGCCACCATGAACTGCGGGGTGACTATGTGAAGGTTCAGCCCCATGTCCCGCGCCGCGTCCATCGCGCCCGAGGCCACAACACCGCCCGCCCGGTCCCAGATCAGCGCGGTCTGCGCATCGCCCGCCCCGTTGCGGATCAGATCATGCGGCGTGGTTACGCGGACCGAGCCATCACCCGGCACCCGCGGGGCCTTGGGCACGGCACCGGTGGCCAGGATCAGCGCATCCGCTTCCAGCCCCGGCAGATCGTCCGCCGTGATCCGGCGGCCCAGGTGGATGGGCACCTGCAGTTTCTCCAGCTGTTCGCGCCGCCAGTTGATCACGCCTTCGAACTCGGCCCAGGTCGGGATCGAGGCGCGCAGGTAGAACTGCCCGCCCAAGTGGCTTTCGGCCTCGTAGACCGTCACCTTGTGGCCGCGCTCGGCCGCCACGCGCGCGGCTTCCAATCCTCCCGGCCCGGCCCCGATCACCGCCACGCGGCGCGGCGTGCCGGCGGCGGTTTGCGGCCCCCAGGCATGTTCGCGCGCGGCCTCGGGGTTGTGCAGGCAGCGGATCGGCCCGGGGCCCAGCGCACGCTTGATGCAGACATTGGCGCCGACGCAGGGGCGGATGTCCTCGGCGCGGCCTTCGGTCAGCTTCTTCACCAGCTCAGGATCGGCGATCTGGGCGCGGGTCATGCCCACCATGTCGGCGCGGCCCTGCGCCACGATTGCCTCGGCCATCGCCGGATCGGTGATCCGGCCGGTGGTGAAGACGGGGATGTCGACCACCTGTTTCACCTGCACCGCGAGGTCGACGAACAGACCGTGCGGCGCGGGCGTGGGCGGCCAGTGGGTGGCGCGGTTCACCCGGTCCATGTTGTTGCCGGCGATCACATTCAGGTAGTCGATATGCCCCGAGGCCGCGAGGCGCGGCGCGATCTCGCGCATCTGCACGATGTCGATGCCGCCCTCGACAAACTCGTCGCCGGGCACGCGCATGCCGACGATCAGGTCGGGGCCTGCCGCGCCACGCACCGCCTCGGCCACCTCCAAAGGCAGGCGCAGCCGGTTCTTCAGGCTGCCGCCATAGGCATCGCTGCGGGTATTGGTGTAGGGCGACAGGAACGCCGCCAGCAGGAGCCCGAAAGCCGCGAGGATTTCCACCCCGTCCATGCCGCCCGCTTGCGCCCGCCCCGCCGCGGCGGCGAAACTGTCGATCAGTTCGTGGATGTCGGCCACGGTCATCGCGTGCGGCTGCGCGCGGTAGAGATCGGCGGCCTGGTCGGTCACGCCCCAGCCGGGATTGCCCGGCTCGCCCTCGCCCAGCGTGGCGCCGTAATGGGCCAACTGCGCCAGAATCATGCCGCCTTCCTCATGCACCGCGTCCGAGACCATGCGATAACCCGCGATCACGCTGTCATCGAGATTTGCAATCGCCTTGCCTGCGCGCCCCGAGGACGGGTGCACCGGCGTCGCCCCGGTGATCTGAAGCCCTGCCCCGCCCGCGGCCTTGGCCCGGTGATAGGCGGCATAGGCCGGACCGGGCACGCCGTTTTCGGCCAGGCCGGGCACATGGGCAGTGACCAAAACCCGGTTGCGCACGGTTTTGGGCCCGATCGTCAGGGGCGACAGAAGGTGATCGAAACTCATGGCGCATCCCCCGGATCGCGGTTCGATTTCGGCAGCGGTTCGTTCGCCGTCCAGTCCCAGGTGCCCTCGTCGCGGTCCTGAACGGCCTGTTTCCAGCCCATTTCCTCGGCCCGGGCCTTGAAGTTCAGGCCCTCGGGGGAATGACGGGTGATGCCGTCGAAGACCGTGGCCAGCCGCTGGGTGGAGTTGATCGTCATCTCCATCACCTGGTTCACCACCATCTTCTGCATCGCCAGCTGGTTGATGGGCACCGAAGCCATGCGCGCGGCCATCTCCTCGACCGCGTCATCGAGAGCGTCCTCGGGCACGGCCTTGAGCACGAGGCCCATCTCGGCGGCCTCGCGCCCGGTGATCTTGTCCCCGGTGAACATCATCCGCTTGGCCTTTTCCGGGCCCAGCCGATAGACCCACATCGCGGTGGTCGGGCAGCCCCAGACGCGGGTGGGCATATAGCCGATGCGCGCCTCTTCGGCCATGATCACCATGTCGGAACACAGCGCGATATCCGACCCACCGGCCACCGCATAGCCATGCACCTTGCAGATCACCGGTTTCAGGCAACGGAACAGCGACATGAATTTCTGCGTGTTGCCCCACATGAAGCGGTAATCCTTGATCGGATCCCAGGGCATGTCCTGGGTGACATTGTTGTCCGCGCCGTTCTTTTCCGCGTAGTAGGCGAGGTCATAACCTGCGCAAAACGCCGGGCCGTTCCCCGACAGCACGATCACATGCACGCCCGTGTCTGCATCGGCGCGTTCAACCGCCGCGGCCAGTTCGGTTGGCAGGTCATCATCTATGGCGTTCATCACCTCCGGCCGGTTCAGCGTGATCCGCGCGATCCGGCCGTCCTTCTCGTACAGCACCTTCGGCATGTCGTTCCTCCCTTTCGGATATGGAAACAGGGTGCCCATGACACGGCAAGCGAAAACCATTTCAGGCAAATGTGCACTTGCGTATTGACAAACACGCATTTGGCGATTGGAAATAAACCCATGACCGAGTTAGGCAAGTTGACCTCTGATTTCTGCAAGCGCTTCTTCGGCGGGTTGAAACCAGCCTGCGAGGCCGCGGGGCTGAAATATTCCACGCTGCACACGCAGATCGCCAAGGAGCGCGAGATTCCGTTCTCGTCGATCCAGGCACTGTGCGATGCGGCCGGTGTCTCGCTCGAGGCGTTTCGCAGCAAGCGCGCCGATATCGGCGTTCTGGCCCCACAGACCAGCGCCGCCCTGCACAAACGGGCCGCCGCCGCCTACAGCCAGGCCCTGCGCGACGTGCAGGAGGAAATGCTGCGCAACGGCAGCGATATCATGATCGACGACGTGCTGAACTGGCTCAAGCGCAACAATAGCAGGCTTGAGGATTTCGACGTGCTCCGCGAACGCGTGGATCTATTTCGCCAGGTTGAGCAGGGTGACAGCATCATGCGTCCCAAGCACATCGGCAAACACAGCCTGGCCGCACGGTTCTTCAACATCGAAGACACCTCGACCTATCTGCAGACAGTCAGCACCTTCAGCCGCTCGATCATCGACAATTCGCTCGCAGCCCATTGGCATGTACGAAATTCGCAGCGTTACCTGGTTGAGGACGTGACGATCGCCGTCGAATTGAACGGTCAGCCAGTCGAAGGCAGCTATCGCCGCATCATGGCGCCTGTGCAAACCCCGGATGGAGAGCAGCTTACGCTCGTTTTCGCGCGTCTGCTCGACTACGATTCCGTCTAAGGCGAGCCGCCGCAGATACCATGAGATGTTCAAGGTGACGCCCCTCGACCGCCAGAAGGGCATGCGTGTTCAGCCGCCCGGGCGGCTCTGGCGCGGTCCAGGTGAAAGCGTCTGGAACGGTTAGCGTGAAGCCGTAGATATGGTCGAATTTCAGGTGTTCTTCGGGAATGATGGCGTACATCCAGTCGAAGTCTGACCATTTCACCGCGGCCAGCCCCTGCATCACCTTGCCCACCGCTTCTAGCAGGATAAGCCGCCCGCGGTGATCCGGGTGGAATTCGAGCTCTCCGATATAGACGACATTACCGCCTATCAGGTCTTCGACAGGCTTCGCGATCCGCTCGATGGGGTCGGTGTCACGGCCGTATTGCTCACGTGAGGTGCGCCGCATGTAGGAAGAGAAGCTTTCTTCGCCCAACTGGTCATATTTGGCGGCGATCCCGCCGACCACCTCACCATCCTTGTAGAGAAACAGCCAGAAGGCCCGTTGCGACGTGAAATCGTTGCGCGGGATCGACATCATCGGGGTCTGCTTTGCCCGCCCCGTCTTGGCGACAAGGCGCTGGATTTCGTCGAAATCGGTGCTGGCACGCACGTCATAGCCCAACCGTTCTATCTCTTCGTAGAACGGCGCGACTGACCTCAGGATCTGCTCTTCGCGCATCGTTGACCGTGCTTGCCTGCTTTATGCAACGGTCCTACGCGCGAAAGATTCAGCGTTCAAGCCGCAGTTGCACAACAAATCGGCAGCTGTGGCTATTTGGAATCCCGCCGGCAGGCTAGGCCCGCGCCTGCAGCGCCGATGCGCGCATTTCGCTCATCGTCACGCGCGGTGTCAGCGCCTCGACCGAGATCGCCAGATCGAGCACCGCGCCGCTCTGCGAGGCCAGTGCGCGTTCGAAGGCCGCGGGGAAATCGGCGGTCGTCTCGACCCGTTCGCCATGGAAGCCATAGGCGCGCGCAAGCGCCGCGAAATCCGGATTCACCACGTCGGTGCCCGAAACCCGGCCGGGGAAATTGCGCTCCTGATGCGCACGGATCGTGCCGTAGGTGCCGTTGTTCAGCACCAGGATGATCGGCTGTGCCCCGGCCTGCGCGGCGGAGGCAAGCTCCGGGCAGGTCATCTGGAAATCACCGTCCCCGGCAAAGCAGACGACGGTGCGCGCGGGATCGGCCACCTTGGCGGCGATGGCCGCCGGTATGCCATAACCCATGGCGCCCGATTGCGGCGCCAGCAGCCGCATTTTCGGACCGTATTTCAGGAACTTGCCCGACCAGATGGCGAAATTGCCCGCGCCGTTGGTCACGATGGCATCCTCGGGCAGGACCTGCCGCAGATGCGCGGTGACCTTACCCATATCCACCGGCGAGGGCAGATCGGGCAGGTCGAACCCGGCCTCGTAAGCCGCGCGCCCGGCTTCGCGCCAGTCGGCCCATGCGCCCCGCACGGGCGCCGCGGCCAGCGCCGTGGCAAAGGCGTTGGGCCCGGCCTGAATCGCCAGTTCGGGCTGATAGACCTTGCCCAGCTCGGCCTCGGACCCATGCACGTGGATCAGCCGCTGTTTCGGCACCGGCACGTCGAGCAGCGTATACCCATCGGTCGAGTTTTCGCCGAAGCGGTTGTTGACGGCGAGGATCACGTCCGCCTCGGCGATCAGCTTTTTCACCGCGGGCACCATGCCCACCCCGGCCTCGCCGCAGAAACAGGGCGAGTGGTTGTCGAACCGGTCCTGGTAGCGGAAGACCGACAGCACGGGGATGTCCGAGTTTTCGGCGAAATCCTGCAGCGCGGCGCGGCCGGCATCGGTCCAGTTGCAGCCACCATAGAGGATCAGCGGGCGCGCGGCCTGCTCGAGCATGGCGCGCGCCTCTGCAAGGGCGGATGCCGCCGGTTCGGGCTCGGGCACCACGATCGGGCCGGTCAGGGGCGCAGTGTCGGTCTGGCTGGCCAGCATGTCTTCGGGCAGGGCGATCACCACCGGGCCGGGGCGGCCCGTGGTGGCGGTTTTCCACGCGCGCGACAGGATTTCGGGGATGCGGGTGACGTCGTCGATCTCGACCGCCCATTTGGCGACCGTGCCGAACATCGCGCGGTAATCGATTTCCTGGAACGCCTCGCGGCCTTTCATGTCGGTGCCCACCTGCCCCACCAGCAGGATCATCGGCGCGCTGTCCTGAATCGCCGTATGCACCCCGATCGAGGCATTGGTGGCCCCCGGCCCGCGCGTAACCATGCAGATGCCCGGGCTGCCCGTCAGCTTGCCCCAGGCCGCGGCCATGAAGCTCGCCCCGCCTTCGTTGCGGCAGAGCACGTAATCGAGCCGCCCGCCGGTGTCATGCAGCGCATCGAGCACCGCAAGATAGCTTTCGCCGGGCACGCCGAAGCTTTTCGTCGCGCCCAGCGCGACAAGACATTCCACCAGCAGCTGACCACCGTTTCGCATCATCTTTCCATCCTCGTTTCGTGGCGAATTGACCATGTCCGCGGGGATTGATCAACGCCGCATCGCATCAGCGCCGCAGGCCCAGATCGGCGCGCACCTCCTGCGAGGTTTTCAGCCCATAACCCAGATCGCCCAGCACACGCTTGGCCTTTTCCACCATGGCCGCGTTCGACGGCGCCAACTCGCCCTTGTTCATCCAGGCGGCATCCTCCATGCCGATGCGCACATTGCCGCCCGCCATCGCCGTGGCCGCCAGCATCGGATAGGCGGCGCGCCCGGTGCCGAACCCGCTCCATTTCGCGCCTTCGGGCAGGCGCGAGCGGGCATAAAGCAGGGTCTCAAGGCTGGGCACGAAGCCGTATTTCACCCCCATGACGATGGAACAGAGCGGCCCGGGCTTCAGCGTACCATCGGCAATCAGGTCGTGCATCAGCGCGATATCGCCCGAATCGAACAGCTCGACTTCGGGGATCGATCCGGCCTCGTCGATGGCCCTGGCCATCTGGCGGATCGAATGGGGCGCGTTGATCACCACCTCGCCACCAAAGACCATGGTGTTCAGGTCCAGCGTGGCGATATCGGGTTTCAGTTCCACGATATGCTCGACCCGCTTTTCCGCCGGCAAGAGGTTGGTCTTGGGCCCCGGCACGGCCGGATCGTGATCCGACGGCTGGTAACGCCCGCCAGTGCCTGTGGTCAGGTTGATGACCAGCTCGTCGGTCACGTCGCGGATACGCTCGACCACCTCGCGGTAATGCGCCACGTCCATCGAGGGCAGTTCGGTCCCGGGATCGCGCACATGGACATGCACGATGGCCGCCCCGGCGCGCCAGGCGGCCAGCGCATCCTCGGCGATTTCGCGGGGCGTGATCGGCAGGTTGGGATTGTGCTGCCGCGTGGTGAAATTGCCCACAAGCGCGCAGGTCAGGAATACGGATGACATGGTCTGGCTCCTCGTGATGCGCCGGATTTGGGCGGCGCGGGGCCAGTGCAGCCGCATCGCGCGGCGAATTCAAGCAGGCCGTCACGTCGGATCGCCCCAAGGGGCGGTCCTGGCGACGTTGTCGGGTGGGAAAGTGGCGGTGCTGTCAGACTAATTCGAACTAGTCTCAGTTTGTCGCCAAAGGTGTGAACTTATCCGGAACAAAGCTGGCGCCACACGGCAAGAGCGGCGGAACGGGCCTCTTTGAAGTTTGTCCGTTTGTTGAGAGATCGGTCCTGATTGAAGTTGTTTTAGACGGAAGAATGAACGGCAGCGAACTTCTGAAGACTTCGCATGCGCCGGAACCGCAGCATGGCCCTCTCTCTTCGTCGGAATGGTAGATTCGAGTTCTCTGCCCGATTGTTCAACCAGCGACCGGTTTCCTGTCGAGCGTTGGCGCCGATTTCACCAAGGGCGGCGCCATTAGACTGGAGTTTGTCGGTGACAATCTCTTCCGCCCTGACATGCTTGCGCATTGCTTTCTTTTGGAGTTTCAACGCTGCTTTCTAGTCTCGGGACCTGGTTACGAAGCTTTCCAGAACTTCTCCCTCGTGGTCCACAACCCGCCACAGATAGTGCCGCTCCCCATTAATCTTCACGAACATTTCGTCCAGATGCCAGCGCCAGCGGCTAGATTTCATCCCCTCGATCCGACGCTTCCGGATCGTTGAGGCGAACATGGAACCGAAGCGATGCCACCAGTAGCGGATCGTCTTGTGGCTGACTTCGACGCCGCGTTCATGAAGAAGATCTTCAACGTTCCTGAGCGACAGCCGGAACCGAATGTACAACATCACGGCCAAGCGGATGATCTCAGGGCTTGTTTTGAAGTATTTGAAGGGACCGCGTTTGGCCATGCCCAAAGGCTACCCAGCTCCCTGCCTTGAGCAGCCCAATCTGACTGGTCCAAGTTGATTGTTAGTGCATGATTGGCCTTGGTTCCATCGGGATGATGGTTTCCGGGGCCGGCGGGCGATATCCCAATGCACTGTGCGGTCTCCTGGTGTTGTAGTGCTTCCTCCATTCTTCGATGATGATCTGTGCTTCACGTAGGGTGTAGAAGATCTCGCCGTTGAGCAGTTCGTCTCGGAACCGGCCTTTGAAGCTTTCGCAGCATCCATTCTCCCAAGGGCTTCGTGGTTCGATGCAGGCTGTCTGCGAACCAACCGCTGCGATCCAGTCTCTGATGGCCTGAGCGACGAACTCAGGCCCATTGTCTGACCGGATGAAGGGCAGGGGCGCCCCGTAGGATAAACAGGTCTGTCAGGGCATGGATTACGTCTGCCGAGTTCAGCTTGCGCTTCACCTTGATGGCCAGACATTCCCGGCTGAACTCATCGATGATGTTCAGTGTCCTGAAGACCTTTCCGTCATCTGTCCGGCAATGAACGAAGTCATAGGACCAGACATGGTTGCGGTACTCGGGGCGAAGCCGGACGCATGAGCCATCGTTCAGCCAAAGCCGTCGCTTCTTCGGTTGTTTTCGTGGAACCTTCAGCCCCTCTCGTCGCCAAAGCCGCTCGACACGACCATCGCTGACCGACCAACCAGCCTCTCTGAGCAGAGCAGCAATCCGGCGATAACCGTACCTACCATACTGCCTGGCCAGTTCGATCATATCGGCAACCAGCCGATCCTCATCGGCACGGCCCCTAGGGATATGTCTCTGTGTCGAGCGGTGCTGTCCCAGCACGCGGCATACCCTGCGTTCTGACACCTTGAACCGGCTCTGCACGTGATCGATGCAGGCACGACGACGAGCGGGGCTCAGGGGCTCCGCCCGTTTAGGCCTGAAATGGTCCACTGGACCATTTCCAAGACGGCCCTCACTCCCTTTGCGGCCTCCGTCAGGATCAGCTTGTCGAGTGTCAGATCCGACACAGCGCGTCTCAACCGCTCGTTCTCTTTCTGCAGCCGCTTCAGTTCTTTCAGTTGGTCTACGCCCATTCCGCCATACTGCTTGCGCCAGCGATAATAGGTCTGTTCAACAACGCCGATCTGTCGGATCGCATCCAGACGAGGCATGCCTTGCCCCATCAAGGCCTCAACCTGCCATAACTTCAAGACAATCTCTTCGGGCTTCGGTCGCTTGTTTGCCATTCTCGGTCCTCCGTTTCCTAACCATAGCGGTGGACCAGTTCAGTTGGGGAGGCTCACCGAGCAAATGACGTTAGGTGAATTTGAATACAAGAACAGTTGCGTCGCCTGCCATGGTTCGGAGGGTGAAGGTGATGGACCAATCGCCCAATACTTGAATGTTCAAACGCTCCCCCAGCTTTCCATGCTTCAAAAAAACAATGGTGGCGTTTTCCACGTCCAAAGAGTTTACGCGATCATTGATGGCACAGAAGATGTCGCTGTTCACGGTGGACGAGACATGCCGGTTTGGGGACAGAGGTACCGCGCCCGGCTCGATCCTGTGGAAGATATGAACTTCGGACCGATTGAAACAGAAGCCTACGTAAGAACGCGCATACTTGCTTTGATCGAGTATCTCGCGGCAATGCAGGTAGAATGAAGGCTTTTCCGGGCCAGTTCCTCACCCGAAAAACGTTTCGATAAACACCAAGACGCCCGATCTGTCTATTTGTCCAGAACATTAGCCGGGTAATTGGGCATTTGGACAGTTTGGACACTGTGACCAGCGAACCCACGCGCCCAACAGCCTGAAAACTGCAAACGCTCGGCATTTGACCGGTCTGCACCGCCCCGGCATACTCGAACCTGGAGGCGTCGGCGACCAATCAGATCGCGGGCACAAGCATGGGATCATCAAAATGCGCGCCTTAACCGCCGTTATGGCTTTTCTCGGTGTCATTGTCCTCAGCCTCGGCACCCAAGCCATGGCCGAAGAGACCAGGCTGACCATTGTTCATACTGACGACCTACATTCGCATTTCCTGGGATTTTCGCCCAATGCCGATTATACGCCGCTAACCACTGGCGATGACGCGACCCTCGGCGGCTGGGCCCGGATCTCCACGCTGATCCAGACGACCAAAGCGGCGCGTGACAACCCCGTGCTGGTGCTTGATGGCGGTGATTTCTTGATGGGCTCGCTGTTTCACACCGTCAGCCGCGAAGAAGCCCTCGAACTCGGATTACTGGGCGCGATGGGCTATGACGTCACAACTCTTGGCAACCACGAGTTCGACCTGAAGCCCGAAGGACTAGCCCGCATTATCGAATCTGCCGCAAAGAAAGGTGCTTTTCCCGCCATTGTATCGGCCAACGTCATCTTCGATCCGGCTGACGAGCGTGACGACAGACTGGAACAGCAGTTCCGCGACGGCCGCGTCACGCCCTACACGATCCTCGAACGGGACGGTCTGAGAATTGGCGTTTTTGGCCTCATGGGAACGGATGCCGCCGAGGTGGCCCCCTTCGCCCGCCCCGTTCAATTCGCCGACCCGATCGAAACCGCCCGCCGTTTGGTCGATTTCCTACGCAACCGCCAACAAGTTGATGTCATTATCTGCCTTTCGCATAGCGGTCTCAATGACAATCCGGACAAATCCGAGGACGTTGCCCTCGCCCGAGCTGTAGATGGCATCGATGTTATTATCAGCGGCCACACCGACACCTTCCTTCCCGAACCGATAGTCGAGAACGGGGCAATCATAGTTCATGCCCGCGGCTACGGACTCAGGGTCGGCGTCCTTGACCTCGACATCGCCGACACCGGCGTCGACCTCGCTCATTACGACTATATCACTGTCGATGACAGTATTCCTGGCGACCCTCGTATAGATGCCCTGATCACCGCAGCGCGCGACGTTGTGAACCGAAAAACTCTAGGACCGCTCGAGCTCACTTTCGATCAGGTGGTCGCCGAGACCGATTTCGACCTGACGCTGAAACCGTCTGAATCCACTCTTGGCAACCTCGTCACAGACGCCCTCCGCTGGGCCGGGAACAAAGCTGAGTACGACCCCACCAATCCCGCCAGCCGGGTCGCAGTTGCTGTCATCTCTAACGGCCCAATTCGTGACGACATCATTCACGGCAAGACAGGACAGATAGCCGTCAGCGATCTCTTTCGAGTCGTCCCCCTCGGCATTGGCTCGGATGGCTCGAACGGCTACCCGCTAGTTTCGGTTTATGTAACCGCGCGGGAATTAAAGAAGACTTTCGAAATTCTCACCACACTACCGGGCCTCAAGGGCAACGACTATGTCGTTCAGATTTCCGGCGCCAAGGTCACATACAACCCCAACCGCATGCTGTTCGACCGCGTCACCGATATCCAGATCAGCGACGGCGCGGGCGGATACGTCCCGCTGGACTACTCGTCCGACAAAAAAGCGACGTACAAGGTGGTAACCGATATCTACAACGCCACCTTCCTCAAGGTCATTGGCAGCTTCACTAAGGGCATTCTCACAATCGTCCCGAAGGACCACTCCGGCGCTCCGATCGAAGATCTGACCGAGGCCCGCATCGACGCCGATCCCGGCCAGCCTGGTATTCAGGAGCGCAAGGTCTGGGGCGCCCTGATCGACTTCGTGCAGACCTTCCACGACACTAACGGCAACGGCCTACCCGATATTCCAGCCAGCTATGCCGCCCCCGAAGGTCGCCAGGTCATCGATTCCACCCTTAACCCGTTCAAACTGCTCGCCGGCGGAAACTACCTGACATGGTCCGCTGTCGCGGCCATCATCGTGGCGTTGCTGCTGTGCTTTAGTGTGAGCTGGCGCGCTCTCCGCCTGATCCGTCACCTCAGGGAGCCTACCTGAACCGTACGTAGAGCATCACACCGCGCCCGTCTTGGCCGCAGCGGGAATTGTTAATTTGGGCCCAAATCGAAAATGCCGGCGCAAATCGACGTCTGTTGAGTCCACCAAGCGGACGTTCACGACAAAGCCCCTTATAGTCCCAAAAAAAGTCACGTGGTCTACAAATTCGTGGACTACCACGAAGTGCCGGTGAGTGGACAATTTCAGCATTTCTGGCCCGTCGGTCGTTTAGGTCGGCGGGTCAATTCTGAACGGCTGCTTCGTCCCGCGAAGCAGTCGTTCGTCGCGCGCGCAGCGAGCGGCAGCTTTGAGCCCGAAGCGGCCGTTAAATCACGCTTTGCTAGCTGCGTTACAACGAATGGCTGCGTTGAGCCCGATAGAAACGTGCACGGGCACGATTACTACAACCCAACCAGTACTCCCCACCAATCCATTCCGTCCATGACTTGGGTATAGTGCCCCTTGCCTGTTGTGTCTCCGAGCAAAACGATCGTTCCCGGATGGACGGCGCAGATGTTTCCATCGGTGGCCCGGAACTCCAGAACACCGTGCATGCCTATGACGAACTGGCGACGTGGTGTAGGATGCCAACCGCCGTTACATCCAGCCGGTGTGCGTATGAACGTTAAATTCTTTGCATCCTTTGGATGCGACAAATCCAATGATGGTTGATCCGGAATGAAGTTGACCGGCGCGGCATGAGCTTCGACCTCTTCCATTCGAGATTCTCCGTCATCCGTCGCAGTCAATCGGAAATATTTCATCACCGCTCCCCTCAAGACAAGTGGCCCAATTGTAATTCGGCTGATTCAGAATGTCTCGACCAGGCTAGGTTAAACTCCCGTGAGGCCAACTCAAAGGCGTTCGATTTGTACGCGAAGCAGTCGTTCAGCCTGTCTGAAACTGCCGCACGGCAGTGAATGGCTGATCTGACCCCTTTGTTGCCATATGCTGCGCCGGGCTCGAACCACCGCTAGAAGACGTTTGGCAACGACAGGCGCATTTCAGACTGAACGATGGTGCTGTCAGACGAATTCGAACTCGTCTCGAAAAGGACAGTCATACTGACCATCATGCCGCGCAAAGACCGCGCCACTCGGCCAGAGCAGCGGTTCGGTTTTGCTTGAAGTGATCTCGTTTGGAGAGGCTGCGATCCTGGTTGAAGTGATTGAAGACGGAGGAGTGAACGGCAACGAATTGCTGCAAACTTCGCATTCGACGGAAGCGCTGCATCGCCCTTTCTCGTCGTCGGAATGGCAGATGCGAGTTCTCGACTCTGTTGTTGAGCCAGCGCCCACATGATTGGAGATGATCGCAACCCAGATCGCGAAGCGCGGCTTTGTAAGATGGAAACCGATCGGTGACCAGGACTTCCGGCGGACCATAGCGCCGCATCAATTTCCTGAGCATTTTCAATGCAGCGCGTTTGTTTCTTCGCTTTGTGACGACGCTCTCAAGCACCTCGCCTTCGTGATCGACAGCTCGCCAAAGGTAGTGCCGCTCACCATTGATCTTCACGAAGACCTCGTCGACATGCCATTGCCATCGCGAGAAGGCACGCAGCTGCTGCACACGCCGCCCACGGATCTCAGATGCAAACATCGGGCCAAACCGGTTCCACCAGAACCGTATGGTTTCATGGCTCACATCAATGCCCCGCTCGTGCAGCAGGTCCTCGACATTGCGGAGTGACAACGGGAAACGCACATAGAGCATCACTGCCAGGCGGATGATCTCCGGGCTGGTCTTGAAGTACTTGAAGGGGGAACGCTTGGTCATCTTGAGAGGCTAAGAGAGCCCCCTGCCCGGCTCAAGGCAAGTTCCTCTGACAGCACCCATGACATGATTCTATCCGGAATTATCTTTTGCATAGACCCGGATATTGATCTCGAAACATTGTCGGCAAATCCGAATCAAGTGAAACAAGATCGCCTTTGTTCTCGCAAATCTTTCTGAGATAATCTGTAACAGCTTTGCTCTGACCATCCTCCACGTCATCCAAACGAAAAACTTGTGATACAAAGATAAATGAGACGGCTCCACTTACGAATTCGCAGTTTTCACAATTCGCTTCAGAACCCAGTTCCAAGAGTGTGGGAGTTTCATCGCTCGAGGGAAGTTCGACTGGTACCTGCAAATGAACTCGCGGATCCTCACACTTCGGGCAACAGAATTGAACAATTGTTAGAAACATCTGACTGAAACTGTTCATATGGCGATGTGCGTATATCATCGAAGCGGTCTTTCCAGGGCAATGTCAGAATAACAGCGTCAAGCAGCCCTTCCATGCCCTCTTGCTTGCGCTGAAGATTCAAAAAGCTGCTCTCAAAGGAAAATACCTTTAAGAGCGACGCCACGAAGAAGAAACAAGCTCAGTTAGACTATCAAACCAGCTTAATCTGACAAGACCGCCGTGAAACCCGGGTCGGCTGACATGAACAGCCGGAAGGAAAAGAAAGTGAAAGCCGCCGAAGCCCCCGAGATGCAGCACTATCTCGACCTCATCAGGACGTCCGAAAACTGCGCCATGCTCCTTCATGCCGAGGAGCAAGCCTTGCGCAAGATCGAGAAAAATACCGATGGCATCGATTGGGCAGATTTCGCAGGAACGGAGGTTCTGCAGGACTATTGGCTGGTTGCTTCGTCGGAGCACCGGCAAGCAGAATTGGGCCGCATCTGCCACCTTCGAGCGCTTGCGTGGAACGCCATTTTTGGGGGCGCTGACGCCTTATCAGGGGTGCCTTTCTTGACTCCCCGCCAAGACATCGGGGGTTCGTCATGAGCCATAAATGGAAACGCCCCGGCAATGCGTTGCAGCGCACCGCCGGGGCAAACTTAGATGGTCTGTGGGAGAACTCATCTATTCAACCAACATACGCCACTTTTCGCGATCTGCAAACACGCTACCTGCAGCGGCGCCACGGTCTCGACAAACGCACTGCGCGCATGCTTGCGGGCATCTGCTTCGGGGAGGAACGCTGATGGCCAGTATGTCCCCCGAAGCCCGTATGCGCCTCGAATGGGCCGACTCTGCAAGATTTGCCCTCGAGCAGTGCCACCCCGAACAGGCGAATGCGATTTGCTTGGCGTGGCTGGAGAAGTCTGAGACCGGCGGGCCACGGCACGATCCGTTCGGCATGCTCTATTCGGATGCCAAGTTCTGGGCAGTAGCAGCCCCGCCGCACGAACTCCTCGCCTACACGCTGGCAGGACTTGAGCAGTTACCCAAGACCCACCTGACCCTGCCAATGCGAAGCCGGGCGATCAAGGCGCTTTGGCGCAGCCTTCCTGTCTCTGAGCGTACCGCCTTCATCAGACATGTGCATGGAGGTGCCGCATGATGGACGGACATGACCTGCCAAAGATTGCGGATGTGACCGATGTCGACGCGCAGGCGGAAGTAAAAAGGTTGGCGGGGCTGGACCCCGCCGCATATGAAACAGAGCGAAAGCACGCTGCTGCACGGCTGAGCTGGCGCACCTCCGTCCTGGATGCCGAGGTGCAAAAGGTGCGGCAGTTGAATACCGATCCGGATGAGTGTGAACAGAACTCGTTCATCGAAGATCTCGAACCCTGGCTCGACCCGGTGGATGGCGCATCGCTGGCCGAGGAAATCCGCAATCGCCTTCGAGACCACGTGGTGTTTGGCACGGATGCGGATGCCGATTGCGCCACCCTCTGGATCATCGGAACATACTTGATGAACACATGGCGCCTTTGGCCGCGGTTGCTGATCACAAGTCCGACGAAGGCCTGTGGCAAATCCACCCTTCTGGAGGTGGTCGACGCGTTGGCATATCGCGGGTTCATTGCCTCGAACGCGACCCCTGCAGCCATCTTCCGAGCGATCGAGGCGTGGCAACCAACGCTGCTCTTGGACGAGGCAGACACATGGATGAGGCAGAACGAGGAGTTAGCGGGGATACTGAACTCTGGCCACACGAACCGTACGGCCCGCGTGATCCGTGTGCAGGAGGTCAACGGTGAACTGGTTCCCACCCCGTTCTCAACATGGTGCCCTATGGTGATTGCCGGGATCGGCAGCCAACGCGACACGCTCATGAGCCGGTCCATCGTGATTGGCTTGCGGCGCAAGCTACCCGAGGAGAAGGTCGCGAAACTCCCAATCGATCTGCATGGACAAATGTTACGTGTTCGTCGCCGGATTGCCCGGTGGACGGCCGACAATGCGGTCAGGATCGGGGCAATGGAAAATGAACCGCCAGCCTGTGGCAATGACAGGCTGCAGGATAACTTCACACCGCTCTGGCGCATAGCCACGGCCTTGGGTGGCATCTGGCCCGACCGCATTGCGGCAGCTTACAGTCTGCAGGTAAAGGCTCAGGAGAAAAGTGACGAACCAGCCGGCGTGATTATGCTGCATGATATTGCGGAACTGTTCGCCACCCGGACAGGACGTCCAGATCGGCTCTCCTCGGCGGAGATCGTCACCGATCTCATCGCCCTCGAGGAGCGCCCGTGGGCGGAGTGGAAACGGGGCAACCCAATAACGGCGACCACAGTTGCCAAGCTGATGAAGCCGTTTGGCATCAAGCCGAAGGTCGCAAAGCTGCACGGGTCATCAACGCGTGTCTACCTACGCAGCGAAATAGAGGCTGCGGCGTGTCGCTACGCTGGTTCGTAGTGTAACCCCGTAACCCCCTCGCAAAATCAAGGGGTTAGCGGCGACCGAAAGTGTAACCGCATGGTCGAAGTTACACTTTCGAAGCCCGCCAACCCCTTGAAACCATTACATGGTTACGCGGTTACACTTTGTGACTGCGAGGCTGCGAGGAGCACGCCCAAAACGCATGAACTCTCCACTTCGTCCGCGAAGCGGTCGTTCAACGCTGTTGCAGCGAACGGCGGCATTGAGCCCAAGACAGACGGTAAGATAGGGCACTCAAATTGATCGGGAGCGCTGTTCGAGGTAGGCTTTCTTCTAAACCACAAGGGAGGGTCCGCCTTGGATAAGCAAGTCATCAATCACCCCGATATGCCAGCGCCTTACGGCGCGTATTCCACCGCTGTCCGTGCGGGGGATTTTGTTTTCATATCCGGTCAAGCTGGCATCGTGCCTGAAACGGGAGCCAAAGCAGGGGAAGACTTCGAAACTCAGGCAAGACAAGCTTTTGAGAACCTTCGGACATGCCTCGAGTGCTCCGGTTCTACCATGGGGGATGTGGTGAAGGTCATCACTTGGCTGGGCGACGCTGAGGAACGGGCAGCCCTTAACGATATGTTTGGCGAATTCTTCCCAAACCAGCCGCCGGCGCGATCCACTCCAATCGTGGACCTGCCCATGGGTCTTCTGCTCTCGATTGAGGCGACGGCCATCGCTCGGAGTTGAGGTGGCCGGCTGAAATTCTGCTTCGTCCGCAAGGTGACTTAACTTTGTAGAGATAAGATGGTGCTGAGGTAGATACCGTGTCTAGAAGCGCTAATTTGAATTCATGCTCGAAGGACTAGAATGATATACAGGCGATTCATTAGATCTGCATCACTTGGTATCGTGTTTGCGACCGGGGTGGCTGGATCTGCAAAATCGAACCCCGGAACACAAACCGTGACCATCGCCTACGACCCGACCGACCATGAAGTCGAGATCACCTTGCCAACGGTGATAACTAACGGCGCGGCGATTAAGGAAATGCCTACCTGGTTGGAGCAAAGGTCAACGAGCGGTACAACCGCGGATGCTGAAATAGCGACTGTTTTCACCGGTGCCCTGCCCAAGGTCGATGTCTCAGAGGGGAATTTTGGTGCCGACGATAACGGAGCGTTTCTTTTTGATGCGCTGGCATGGGTGCCAGACCTGCCGAATTTAATGCCGACAAGACTAACCCTTGAAACCCCAATTTCGCATCGGGGGCTGTCCACTGGGGAACTTATCGCAGAGGTCGAGACCGAGCAGACCTATAAGGCCACCTTCCAAATGACTGGAACCTGGCGAGAAATGGATGTCTTTTTGGGGCCCTATGAGGTCAAACAGCAGTCGGTTGAGTTGTCGTCAAGCGAGGTTGCGCTTCGGACATATTTCAGATCAGAGGAGCAGGAATTTTCCGAGGATTACTTGGATGCAGTTGCGAAATACATCACACGCTATTCCAGCGAATTGGGAGCGTATCCGCACAAAGGTTTTGCTGTGGTATCCGCGCCGATCCCGGTCGGCTACGCACTTGATGGCATGACTTATGTTAGTCAGCAGATCCTTGGCCATCCATACATGCTTGGCCGTTCTCTGGCTCATGAGGTTTTGCATAGCTGGTGGGGTTCCGGCGTCGAAATTGATTATGCGAACGGTAACTGGGCAGAGGGGCTGACAACCTACCAAGCAGACTACGCTCTGGCGGAAGATCACGACCCTGAGGCTGCGAAGGCTATGCGTCGGGAATGGCTTGCGGCTCTGTCATCTCTGCCCACTAGCGATGATCGTCCACTTCGAGAGTTCCAATCCGCGGGACACAACCGAGATCAATCCGTTGGATACGGCAAAAGCGCGATGGTCTTTCATATGTTGCGCCATAATCTTGGTCAGTCAGCTTTCGAAGAGAGCCTCAAACGGTTCTGGCAGGCAAACAAAGGAGACGTTGCTGACTGGACAGATATTCAACAGGCGTTCGAAACGGTCTCTGGCCGCGATCTAGGTGCTTTTTTTGCGCAATGGCTCGACCAGCAGGGGTTACCTCGCCTCTCACTTGACGGTGCCAGTGTGAAAGCGGCCGGCGACGGATACACTGTGGAGGCGCAGCTTAGCCAAAGCGGCGTCTGCTTCTCTTTGGAGGTCCCCATTTTGATCGAAACCGTCTCAGGCGACATAAACAAGAAGGTGCTATTTGACTGCACATCTGAAAACTTCGAGTTCAACTTGGCCGATCAGCCGTTATCAATCTCGGTAGATCCGGATTTCGATGTTTTGCGCAAACTCGTCGATGGGGAGCTTGCCCCGACAGTTAGAGATGTCCTCCGTGCCGAAACCATCGTGGCAATCGTAGGCGAGGAAGCAGAGGGTTCGGCAGACAGCCTTTTGCCGCAGTTGCTTCGGAATGCTGAAGAGCTGCGACGCGTGAAAAACGGAGTTGCTCTGCCATCTGCAGACGCGTTCATCGCAATTGGCGCGACCGATGAAGTAACAGAGCTGAGGGCAGGGCACTTTGAGGGGGATGCTCCGAGTGTTGCCCGGAAGGGCGCGGTGCGCGCCTGGGTCGAAAAGGACGGCAACGCCTCTTTCTGGTTATTCATCTCTGCGGATGATGTGGACGACATCGCTGATGATCTTTCGGCGCTGCGCTATTACACGAACCAGAGTTTTATTACGCGGGAACCAGGCGTTCGACCATCTGGCGGCCGTTGGCCCGTGGAAAATAGCCCAATGCAGATCTCGCTAAAATAGGTTCGGGGTATGCAAGATGGGACTTACTCAAACGTCCGGTTCGTCCCGCTGAAGAGACATTCGAACCGACCGCAGCGAAAGGCGTGCTGATCCCTTCTACGTCATAAGTGCGTCGCGCAGCATCGGCTGCGAAGGGCGGGAAGCGAAAGTTAGCTGCAAAGGGGAAGCCCCCCAAAAACAGTTTACTTTAGGTCTACGCCTTTGTTCCAAGGCATCAAAATAAAAACTCGTGCGATGCCACATCGATCGAAGAACACCACCAAAATCATCCCGACGAAGAGTAGGAAGTAGAACCATCCCATTGCGGGCAACATCGCGACCAGCATGAAAGCAACCCAGACAGCTCGTACTTGTACCGGGAAGCTGACAAGACTTTGGTCCCTTACAATGAAATAGCCAAGATTGGCTATGCTAACCACAAGTGCGACGGTGTAACCCCAATCCATGCCAATCAGACCCAGCCCGATTGTGGCCCCGATCACAGCCCAAAACCACCAGTCTATTTCATTGTATTTCATCGTAAGCTGCATGTGTCCTTCCTCCCCATAGCCCTTAGCTATGTAAAGTTTGGCAAAACAGCATGATGTGCCTTGATTGATATCAAATGACTTGCTGCCTGAAATCTGTTGCGATCCAATGCCAATTTCCGGAATGACCCTGCGGACAGCGAGTTCTTCTGCAGAAAATCTTACAGACCAATCTCAATCAAATATGAAGTGGTAAGGCCATACATCTTGAATGCATGCAGTTCTCAACCGTCGCCGTCCGGAGACATCACTCTTTCTGGTCAATGGTGGGTCACAAAAATCAAATAGGGCCCTTTTTTACGAGTAGGTCTTACGCTGCCCGCCTTCATCAGGCCGTTCAATGAAACGCAACACGTCTGCATCAAACTTGGCCTGCTGCTCGATTTGCGGCAGGTGGCCGCAATCTTCGTATAGTACCAATTCACACTGCGGCAGAAGCTGTTTGAGAATGTCGGCATGGTTTGCTGGCACGAAAGCATCCTGCCGCCCCCAGATCACTTGAACCCGGCAACAGACCTTCGGCAAAAGGCTCTGAATTTCTGCTAGCTGCTTCGTTCCGCAGGGATCACTGAAGCTACCATCGCTTCGCAGCATTTTCAGAAAAGCCGCCTGTGCGCCGGGCTGTCTGGCAAGCTCGGTGAACCGGTCGATTTTCATAGTTGCGATAACAGACCCATCTACAAACGCGCTTTTTACGAAACTCTTGGTCCCGAACCGGCTGGGCCAGGTTAAAAGCTCACCCAAACCACGAACTTTTGCGAGACGCAGAAACATTGCCAATTTCGGCCCGACGCAGGCCGGATCGGCGGTGACAACAGATAAGACGCGTTCCGGCGCCTGTGCTGCACACCTGAGCACTAGGTTGCCGCCGAGGGAGAAGCCTATCAAATGGGCTTTTTCGAGACCAACGGCCGACATGAAGTCGAGTACGAAACTCGCTAAACTTCCAAAAGAATAATCAAAATCAATGTGTTTGTCGGACAAACCACAGCCGACGAGATCAAGCGCAAAAACCCTGTGGTGTTTCGACAAAGCCTCGAAGTTTTGCTCCCAATGTTCGATAACGCAGGCAATACCGTGAACCAAAACGACGGGGCTACCACGATCACCTGCGGCCCAGTAACGGGTCCGCACACCATCAACATCGATGAAGCGGTCTTCGGCCTGAAACAATTTGGGAGTCCTCCTGCCGCGCGTTGTTTCCCGGATCTTTGATCGCCAGTAGCTTACGGTCAGGTGCTATTTTCAAATTATTTTGACGGATTCTTCTTTGAGCCATGTCAATCGTTGCTCATTGGATATCAATCGCTATGGCAATTCGATTGTTCGGCCAAAGTCTGGTTTGTCCGCAAAGCGGCAACTCGTACAGCGCAGAATGAACGTCCTCTTTGAGCCCAATGCGAACGCTTTGCGGAGGCGCTGGTGATTGCTGAACTCAGCCCAGAATGGCTTCTCGCGCGCTGGATTTTGGTCACCGCGGAAGGGAAGCTGTCCCTTTCGCGGCGTAGAGAAAGCGCCAATCGACCAGTGGGGCGGTTCGCTTGACCATGTGGTCCGCCGACATCGACTTGCGAGCGGCTAACTCATCTTTGCTGGGGTTGAAATTAAAGTTCGCGCCCGCAATCCTAGCCAGGGTGTAAATCTTGGAGCGACCGATGTTGCGATTTATCGGAGTGACTTTGGCAACAATGCTGTCAGCCGTGACAGCACATGCCGAACAAGTTTCATTTTTGTTTTGTGAATACAAAACCATAGGTGATGAGCAACGTTGGAGAAGCCAATCTATTCCTTTATACTATGAAAAAGGTGAACTGGTTGCTGTTGGTCGACGTCAGTTCTGTAGCGACGAGCCCGAATTTGAAATTTCCGATGCTTATGCGGCATGGAGTTGTGTTACCGCATATGATGATAGCCAGAAACCGGCTTCGTCAGTCTATGTTGAAATAAACCGATACACCGGGCGATATCATCGCAACGATTTTGAAGGTCACTACAACGATAGAAGAATTAGGGAAATTTGGCAGGGAGTCTGCACTGCTCATCACGAAGCCCAGTTTTGATGATCCCACCCAGAAAAGGCGCTCGGTCGACATTGGTTCCGCGCCTTTCATTTTTTCTCGAGCATTTTGGCAACTCGTTTCTTGCTACTTGCAGTAACCGTGGCTTGGCAGCTTCCGGCTCGCTTCTGTTTCATACTCTGCATACTTGCCGCCCGAGTACCGCGGACAGTCACGGGCGTGCCCTGCTGCAATCGCTAGAGCCCCGATATCTTCGTCCTTGTTGATGTAGCATGTGCCGACCCATCGGTCGTAGGTCTTTTCGCCCGTCAGCCAGCAGCGCACCGGCCTTCTTAACACAAGCTTGGTCATCCAGGCCTTGGCCGCTTTGCCGCCCCGCTCGTCCATCTCGGGGCCGTCCACGCCGTTCAGTCGAATAGGACGGCTGTTGACCTCGATTGTGTCCACGTCGCGAACGTGGGTAAGCTGCCCAAGGAACTCTACCGCTCGCCGGCATGGGATCGTGGATCAGAGATGACCGATCACGGGAAGTTCACCATGGCGACTAAGATCGATGTCTACTTCTGCGATCCACAATCACCCTGGCAGAGGGGCAGCAACGAAAACACCAATCGCCTTCTCCGCCAGTACTTTCCCAGAGGCCTGGATATGTCGACCTACAGCCAGGCCAAACTCAGCGCGATTGCTAGACAACTCAACGAACGGCCACGAAAAACCTTGCAATACCAAACACCGGCAGAGAAGTTCGAACAGTGTGTTGCGGCGATCCGTTGAATCCGCAGGCCAGAGACGACATTCATTTGGTCTTCGCCTACCGCGTCCTGGCAACCGCCTCCCCCTGAGCAAAAGCGCCCTTGGGTTCTGGCTGCACAAAGGCGGCGTGATTTCCCCGGAGGCCGGTGCGCTGCCGTTCGCGAAGCGGGATAGGAACACCCTTCGTCGGTCGTTTGCGACCCTGCCGAGAGCTGCCGAGGTTGGATGCGCCGATTCGTTTCCCAAGTGTGGATGATCGCGCCGGAATGATTTGAACCGTTTCGGTATTGGCAGCACAAAACGGCATAATTGCTATGCTTTATGAAATATTTTGGGGAATTGAGTGCTCATAGAATACCGTCAATCGGGGGCGTGCCGAAAGGCGTTCGTTGGAGAAACGAATGTTGCAGGCAGGATAATCTTTGGAGACTAATCCATGCCCTTGATGTCAGAAAAGGTATCAGTAATCGGCCCACCCGATTTTCTCGCGGACTTTCTGAGCGAACTGTTGCCGCCACAGGCTGCAGCAGAGTTACCCGACGCTTCGCTTCCGCCGATCCCGGAGACAGACGCGTTTATTTGGGACACAACGTCGGATTTGGACGCGATCAACGATGGCGACGGCCATCTGGAATATACCCACGATGAAGAAAGTGGCAGCCACGATCACACGCATGATCACGGCTTGGTCGGAAGCCAAACCGGCAACGGCATGGCGCAGGTAAGCTTGCCTTCCGCGGGCCTCGTCTTTTCTGGGGTCTTTGTCGAAAACGATGGCTTTTCTCTGGCCAGACCAGGCTCCGATACTGACACCGGCGGCGGTGGCGGTGGCAAGGGCAGCAAGCCTGCCCCGGATGACGGCGGCGGGGAGACGGACGGTCTTCTGTCCAGCTACACCTCCGGCGGGCCGTCCAAAACCAGCTACAACATCACGATCAACTTCGACACCGGGGCATGGTCGACCGTGCTGCAACAAGTATTCATTGATGCGGCTGACTACCTCAGCCGTCTCGTGCTCGGCGATCTTTCGGACGAGCGCGTGCCGCTCTACGGCCGGGTCGACGATCTGGCGATAGATGCCAGCATCATCGAGATCGACGGCGAAGGCGGGGTCCTGGGGGGCGCGGCCGTCTTCGCCTCGCGCGTTGGCAGCGAACTTCCCGCCGCCTCGATCATGCAGTTCGACGTGGCAGACATCGACAAGGCGCTGGTCGACGGATACCTGACGCACGTCGTGGTGCACGAAATGGTCCACGCGATGGGGTTCGGGGGCAAATGGGTGGACATGGGGCTCGTCCAGACCTTCACGGAACTCGATGAAAACGGCGTCGAACAGGACGTGCTGCGGTTCACCGGAGAAAATGCCACGGCGGAGTATAAAGAGCTCGCCGTATCGGCGGATGACCCATATCGCGACAACGGCGTTCTGGTCGAAATGGATGGCGGTCCGGGCACGGAATTCGTGCACTGGGACGATACCACCTTCGGTGACCTGTTGATGACGGGCTTCATCGACACCTCCAATCCCGGACCCGCTGTCCTGTCTGCAATGTCAATCGCGGCCCTCGAGGATATGGGTTACGATACGATTTACGAACCGGGAATGGATATGTTGCTCGTCTGACACCAGCACGAGCCTGCAGCTTGGCAGCTTGGCCGGGCGCCTCCCGAGACGCGCCCGGCAGACTGTCTCATATCCACGGTATTTCCTGCAGGACCGAAACGCATATTTCGGGCGCATACGATGGTCATAAATAATGCCTGAAATTGTAGTTTCTCCGAATAGCCATTACTCAAACGGAACGCGGGAACATAGGGCTGCCAACAGCAGCTTCGTCCGCAACTCGGTCATAGCGGCGATTTCGACGAACGTCCGGTGCCGGTATGAAGCTGCCGTTGAGGTTGGATTCAGTTTATAGGTCCTGCCCCTAGAAACCTAAAGCAATGCCAAAATAGCTCCCCACGCGCCGCCTTTGCCGTACAGTTCTGCAAGCCATTTCCGCTGGATCCTGCATTTCGTATCGAAGTCTGACAAAACCCCCAAAACGACTGGCAGACATTTGCTATTGGTCAATAGCTCCTGCCGACGCTAGCATTTATGGAACAGTACGCGCGCGCGGGGACGGGGTCTTACAACTTGCGGCAAGAGTTTGAGAGAGAAGTGGAACGACAGCTAGCCGCGTTAAAAGAGCGTGCCGTGGCCCGTCAGGCGCGTGCGCGGGTGATCTGCGGTGCGAAGACCCGTAAGGGCCGCCCGTGTCGTCTGAAATCCGAGCCCGGCAAACAGCGCTGCAAGTTCCACGGCGGCAAATCGACCGGCCCCAAAACGGCGGAAGGCAAGGCGCGGATCGCAGAGGCACAGAGGAAACGGTGGGCAGAGGCGAGAAAAGCTGGCGCCTAGCGCCGCTAACCTCGGTCGGGCACATCAGCCCAGAAAGTCCACCAACGCGCTCCTGCGCCACCTCCTATGGGCTGCCAACGGCGTTTTGCGACCAGCGTGCCTATGAAAAGTCGACCGACAAGCCGTCGTTTATGCAAATCGCGGCGAGCGACCAGTTTGGGTCCAATCTGAATAGTCGATTTTCAGATAAGTAAGATCGTACGATGTCAGTCGATCAAATCGACATACCGCAGTGATTTTCTACGAAGTACGCGCACCCGCGCGCGAAGCGCCGCATAACTTGATTAGCTGCAATTCCGGCAAATTCCGGGGCAGTCCACATCCATGTGGGGGATTTTCTGGGGGACACGAAAACGCCGAATGGCCTTTTTCGCATGCTTTTCAATTTTTTACTTGAGGTAAGTGGCGGACCGAGGAGGATTCGAACCCCCGACCCCCTGATTCGTAGTCAGGTACTCTATCCAGCTGAGCTATCGGTCCGTGGGGGCCTCAGATAGACCCAAGGCAGACCCTTTGCAAGAGGCAAATCAGGATTTTTCCACCGCGCCGTCCGCTTCGCCGCGGGGCAAGCAAATGCTGAAGGCGGTGCCGTCGGGGCCGGTGCGGTCGAGCAGAAGCTGGCCGCCGTGGCCGCGCACCAGTTCGGCGGAAATCACCAGGCCCAGACCGGTGCCGCCCTTGCGCGTACCACCCTGAAAGGCGGTGAACAGATGTTCCTGCGCCTTGGGCGGCAGGCCGGGGCCGGTATCGGTGACGGTGATGACCCATTGCTCGGCCTCCTCGCGCGCCGCAACCGAGATTTCGCCGGCGGAACCGGTGCTGACGATCGCCTGGCGCGCGTTGCGCACAAGGTTGGCCAGAACGCGGTAAAGCTGCTCGGGATCGGCGAGGATGGTCATGCCGGTGGGCACGTCCTCGGAGAAGCTCACCTCTGCCTCACCCACCGCGAGACGTTCCGAGGCGATCACGTCATCGACGATATCCGTCAGCAGCACCCGTGCCAGCCGCGGCGCCGGCTCCTCGGCCTTGCCGAAGGCGAGCGTGGTTTCGCACAGGTTCACCGCGCGGGTGATCGAGTTCACCAGCTTCGGCGCCATGCGTTTGACGCCCGGGTCCTCGCTCATCTCGATCCGGTCGGTAAAAAGCTGCGCCGATGTCAGGATATTGCGCAGATCGTGCGAGATCTTGGCCACCGCCCCGCCCAGCTGTGCCAGCCGCTCCTTCTGCTTCAGCGCGCCGGTCAGTTGGGTTTCAAGCGAGGCCAGCGCCTCTTCGGCCTCGCGCAGCTCGCGCACGCCGGCGGTGGGGGTGATGATCCGGCGGGCATCCTCGGGGTTGGCGGCATAGCGCTGCATCTGGCCCACCACCCGCTTGATCGGTTTGACCAGCGTGGCACGCACCGCCAGGAACAGCAGGATCGCGGTGATCACCGAGATCACCGCCGACAGCATCAGGATGCGCAGGCCGTAGTCGATCATCGCCATGCGCAGCGGCGCGGTTTCCATCGTCACCTCGATCAGAAGGCCCGCTTCGCGCACCGGGTTGCCGATCACGCGGATCACCCTTGGTTCGGGATCGAAGAGCCGCGCCATCGCATCGCGGATCAGCGTGAAAGCCGTATCGTCGCGCAGATCGAACGTGGCGTGAATCGGATGCGGCATCGGCGCCGACAGCATCAGCTGGCGCGCCTCGTCGCGGCGCAGCACGACGTTGAACACCTCGGCATTGCGCAAAAGCTCTTCTTCCAGGCTCGGGTCGATCATCTCGTCGGCCAGCAGGGCAAGCGAGGCGATCTGCGCGCGTTCAAGGCGGCTGAGCAGGTAATCCTCGCGAAAGCGCGCAACCGAGGGTACGAAGATCAACACCTCGGCCAGCATCACGAAGATGGTGGTCAGGATCAGGAAGCGGCCCGACAGGGTGTTCAGCATGGCGCATCCCCCTGCCTGCGCGGGCATATGCCCGACCCGACCGTCATGTTACCCAGACCCATGCGCTATACCGCTCCTTCAGGGCAGCCAGCGCTGCACCAGCCCGACCACCCGTTTCACGCCCTTGCTAGCAAAAAGCCTGGGCGAGAAATAGGCACCCGCGGCGCGCTTGTTAACCTCGCCCAGCGACGGATAGGGCGAAACCATGCCTGCAACCGCGCTCATCTTCAGCTTGTTGGCCAGCACCAGCGCCCAGAGGTTGATATGCTCGCCCGCCTGGTGGCCGACGATGGTGGCGCCCACGGGGCGGCCCTTGACCACCATCACCTTGACGAAACCCATGGTCTTGCCCTCGGCGATCGCCCGGTCATTGCCCGCATAATCGAACCGCGCGATGTCCAGACGGTCGCCGTGCCTCTCGCGCGCCTCTGCCTCGGTCAGACCGACCTGCGCCAGTTCCGGGTCGGTGTAGGTGGCCCAGGGGATATGCGCGGTGCCCGCCTTGGCCGGCAGGCCAAAGAGGGCCGAGCGGATAACGATGCCCGCGTGATAACCCGCCACATGGGTGAATTGCAGCCCGCCGGCCACGTCACCGATGGCATAGACCCGGCGGTTGCTGGTTTTCAGCGATGCATCGACCTTGATGCCCGCCTTCGTCGTCTCGATCCCCGCAACATTCAGGTTGAGCCGGTCGATATTGGGTTTGCGCCCCACCGCGAGGAGCAGGTGCGAGCCCTTGAAGACGCGTCCGTCTTTCGTCTCGATCTCGATCGCGCCGGCCTGCTCGCGTATCTCTGACGCCAGGGCGTCCTCCTCGATGGCGATGCCTTCGGCACGCAGCGCGTCAAGCACCACCGCCGCCGCCTCGGGATCATCCTTCCCCAGCGCCTTCGCGCCCTCGATCACGGTCACCGCACAGCCCAGCCGCCGATGCGCCTGGGCCATTTCCATGCCGATCGGCCCGCCGCCGATGATCAGAAGGTGCGCGGGCTTCTCGCGCAGCTCGAATATCGTCTCGTTGGTGTCATACGGCACGCTGTCAAGGCCCGGAATGGGCGGCACCAGCGGGGACGAGCCGGTGGCGATCACGATCCGCCGCGCGGTGATGCGGGTGCTGCCTGCCTGCACCTTGGTGGGCGAGACAAAGGCGCCGTAATCCTGAATGACGCGCACGCCCAGCCCCTCGAACCGCTCGACACTGTCATGGGGCGCGATGGTGGCGATCACCTCGTGCACATGGTCCCTGGCGGCGGCGAAATCCACCGCTTGCCCTGAATGGGCACGTTTGGCGCTGGCCAGCAGGGCCTTTGACGGCACACAGCCATAGTTCAGGCAGTCGCCACCCATCTTGTGGCCTTCCAGCAGCACGACATCGGCCCCCATCTGCGCCGCGCCCGCGGCAACCGACAGACCGCCCGAACCGCCGCCGATCACCAGAAGATCGGTTCTTACATGCTCCATCACAGGGCCTTTCCGCGCAGCGCCTTGATTGCCACCGGCAGCGCCGCCAAAGCACACAGCCCCAGGATCGGCCACAGGATATGGGGCTCGAAGATCACGCCCAGATCGGGGCTTTCGCCGCGTTCGAACACCTCGCCCAGACCGGCGCCGACCGAGGTATAGACCACGCCCCCCGGAATGATGCCGAAAAAGGTGGAAATCACGAAACGGCGCAATGGCACCTCGAGGAACGCGGGTAGCAGGTTGGCGACGAAGAACGGCACCGCCGGCACCAGCCGGATCAGGAACAGCATCGACCACTGGTTTTCGTCGATGCCGTCCTTGATGCGTTTCACGGTGCCGTCGCTGGCCTCAAGCCTTGCGCCAAGCCTGTCCCCCAACCCCCAGCGCGCGGCCAGGAAGATCAGCGTGGCGCCGATGGTGGCGGCCGTGACGTTGTAGAGCGCGCCGGGAAAGGTGGCGAAAAGAAACCCGCCGGTCAGCGTGGCCACCGTGGCGCCGGGCAGCGAAAAGGCCACGATCGCCACATAACCCGCCATGAACACCGCCACCGTGGGCCAGTAATGCGCATCGCGAAACGCCAAAAGCGCCTCGCGATTGTCGCGCAGAGTCTCGAAACTCAGGTAATCGCGCAGGGTGAACGCCCCCACCGCCGCAACCATCAGGATCACGATCAAGGGCAGCTTGCGCATCAGCCCGGAAGTTTGTTGTCCCGCGTCGGGTTGGGTCATGTCGGTCATCTTACGTGGCACTCCCTGCCTTGTCTGGCATGAAAATGCGCCCGCTGCCCGGTTTATCCCAGCGCGATCACGCCCGCTTGATCGAGGGTGACGCCTGGCGTGAGGATTTGGCAGGTTTTTGCCCCGGCTGAAACATTTCCGCCCCCGTGCCCTGCGTTTTTGTTGCAAAACCCCGCATCGGGCGTTTGACAGGGGCGCCGCGCCCGCCTATAGACCGTGCTTCGAAGCATAGACGGGCCCATCCGCGATTCCGCGCCTGCGCCCAAGACAGACGGAGACGGAGCGATGAAACGCACCTACCAACCCTCGAACCTGGTTCGCAAGCGCCGCCACGGCTTTCGTGCGCGCATGGCCACCAAGGCCGGCCGCAAGATCCTGAACGCCCGCCGTGCGCGCGGCCGCAAGAGCCTGAGCGCGTAAGCGTTCGGCCCCGCACCCGCGCGGTGCGGAGGATCATGGCGATGAAACGATACGAAACCGCCGGAGCCGAGGCTCGGGCGGTTTTCGCTTGTCCGGGGATATGTCCGGGGGCTGCCACGGCATGACGACGATCGCCCCGGATATCGAAACCCTCGTGAACCGCTCGGATTACCTCGCCTGCGCGCGGGCCGGCAGGCAGGGCACCAAGGGCATGATGGTGCAGGCGCGCAAACGCGACGATGACGGGCCGATGCGCGTGGGGTTCACCTGTTCGAAAAAGGTGGGCAACGCGGTCGCCCGCAACCGCGCCAAGCGGCGCTTGCGCGAAGTGGCCCGCCTGGTGCTGCCCGCCCATGGCCGGCCTGGATGGGATTACGTGCTGATCGGGCGACAAGGTGCCACGGCCGAGCGCCCCTTTGAAGAGCTTCAGGGCGATCTTATCTATGCCTTGAAAAAACTGCACGGTCCCGACGCATGAGCCCCTTCGCCCATATCCTTGCCCTGCCCGTCCGGGCCTACCGGCTCTTGTTCTCGCCCTGGGTGGGGCATGGCTGCCGGTATCAGCCCACCTGCAGCGCCTATGCGCTCGACGCGCTGGAGCGGCATGGCGCGATCAGGGGCGGGTGGCTTGCCTTCTGGCGCATCCTGCGCTGCAACCCCTGGGGCGGATCGGGATATGATCCGGTGCCGGGCGCCGATCCCGAGCATGACAGGCAACGACACGAAGGCTGTAATCACGACCATTGAGCATTGCGCGTGGTCGCCTTGCGGCAAGTGCAGGTCGCCTTGTGACAAGTGGATTTCCGGCTTGGCCCTATGATTCGTTCATTCGGATTGAGGAGTGCCGCCGATGACCACCGACCTGTCCACAGTCACCCGCCCCATCGCCACCGCCAATGGCCTGCCCAACGCCCATTACGTGGACCCGGCCGTTTTCGCCGAGGAGCGCGAGGCGCTTCTGTTCAACGAATGGGCCGGGATCGGCGTGGCCGCCGACGTGCCCGAGCCGGGCGATGCGAAACCGGTCGAGTTCCTGGGCGTGCCGCTTCTGCTGCTGCGCGGGCGCGATAATGTCGTGCGGGTTTTCCAGAACATCTGCCGCCACCGCGGCATGATCCTGGTCGAGGAACCGCGCAAGATCGAAGGCGCGATCCGCTGCCCCTATCATTCCTGGTGCTATGCGCATGACGGCCGGCTGGTGGCCACGCCGCATGTGGGCGGCCCGGGCATGAACACCCACGACCAGATGAACAAGGACGAACTGGGCCTGATTGAAGTACCGAGCCACATCTGGCGCGACGTCGTGTTCGTGAACATCAACGGCAACGCCGCCCCCTTCGAAGAGGTCCATGCCGACCTGCTGCAACGCTGGAGCGAATTCGACAGCCCGCATTACCATGGCGGCGACGACAGCAAGTTCACGCTCGACGTGAAAACCAACTGGAAGCTCGCGGTCGAGAATTACTGCGAAAGCTATCACCTGCCCTGGGTGCATCCGGGTCTGAACGGCTATTCGCGGCTGGAAGATCACTATCACATCGAAAAACCCGGGCAGTATTCCGGCCAGGGCACTTATGTCTACCAGCAGATCAAGGGCGAGGACGGGGCGATCTTTCCCGATTTTCCCGGCCTCTCGCAGAAATGGGACGAAGGCGCGGAATACGTGGCGATTTATCCCAACGTGCTTCTGGGCGCCCAGCGCGATCACGCCTTTGCCATCATCCTCGAGCCCAAAGGCCTGGATGAAACAGCCGAGCATATCCACCTCTACTACTCCACCCCGAAAACCAACGACGCCCTTCGCGCCCGGAACGCGGCGCAGTGGCAGACCGTCTTCGAAGAGGACGTGTTCGTCGTCGAAGGCATGCAGAAGGGCCGCCACACCCCCGGATTTGATGGGGGGCGCTTCTCGCCCGCGATGGACGGGCCGACGCATCTTTTCCACGCCTGGGTGGCCGAGAAGGTGGGCGCCCGGCGCCAGCAACTCGCGGCGGAATGAGCGGGCTCGACCAGCGGCTGCTGGCGGCGCATGCCGCCGATGACCGCGCCGCGCTGATCGCGCTTTACGAGGAAGCGGCGGATGCCGCGGGCGATGAGACTGCCTGCGGCTTCTACCTGACGCATGCTTTCGTCTATGCGCTGGAAGCGGGCGATGCGCGCGCCGAAGGCCTGCGGACCCGGCTGCACATGATGGGCCGGATTTAGCGCGCGAAGGTCAAAACACTTGACCAGAATCGCCTGACGCATTCAAAATCACCGATATGAATTCATGAATGCGATCAGGGGAGGAGCGCATGTCCATCGACTTTGACGGCCGCACCATCGAAACCAACGACCAGGGATACCTGGTGAACCACGAAGACTGGTCCGAGGACCTGGCCCGCCACATGGCCGAGGCCGAATCCATCGGCGAGTTGACCGACCGGCACTGGGACGTGATCAACTACCTGCGGGACGAGTTTTTCAACAACCGCGAGAACCAGCCCAACACCCGCGCGATCATCAAGGCAATGAGCGAGGAATGGGGCGAGAAGATCAAGCAGGGCGATCTGTACGCGCTGTTCCCGCTGGACCCGTCGAAGCAGGGCGGGCGCATCGCCGGCCTGCCGGAAAGCCGGCGCAAGGGCGGATACTGAACCGCGCGGCAGCGATTTTTCTGCGAAAAATCGGCATCCAGCGGTGATCTTTACTCTGGCCGGGGCGCGCGCCGCATGGCATATCGCGCCCCATGCTGGACAAGGCCGACGATATCCACCCGCTGTTTCACGGCGCCCCCAAGACGACGGAGTTCAAGAAGCTTCGCAAGCGTCTGGTGCAGAACATGCGCGAGGCCGTTGAGCAATACGGCATGGTCGAGCCCGGCGCGAAATGGCTTGTCTGCCTGTCGGGGGGCAAGGACAGCTACACGATGCTGGCCATCCTGCACGAGCTGAAGTGGCGCGGGCTTCTCCCGGTCGAGCTTCTGGCCTGCAACCTTGACCAGGGGCAACCGGGGTTTCCGGCCACGGTACTGCCCGAATTCCTGGAAAAGATGCAGGTTCCGCATCGGATCGAGTACGAAGATACCTATTCGATCGTGATGGACAAGGTGCCCCAGGGCCGGACCTACTGCGCGCTCTGCTCGCGGCTGCGGCGTGGCAACCTTTACCGGATTGCGCGCGAGGAAGGCTGCTCGGCGGTGGTTCTGGGCCATCACCGCGACGACATCCTGGAAACCTTTTTCATGAACCTGTTTCACGGCGGGCGGCTGGCCACGATGCCGCCGAAACTGGTCAACGAAGAGGGCGATCTTTTCGTCTATCGCCCGCTGGCACACGTGGCCGAAGAGGATTGCGACCGCTTCGCCCGGGCGATGAATTATCCGATCATCCCCTGCGATCTGTGCGGATCGCAGGACGGGCTGCAACGCCAGCAGATCAAGCAGATCCTGGACGGTTGGGAAAAAAACAGCCCCGGCCGCCGCCAGGTGATGTTCCGCGCGCTGATGAATGCCCGGCCCAGCCACCTGCTCGACCCCGGGCTTTTCGACTTCGCGGGGCTGACCCGCGACGTGGATTGAATAAAGTATTTTCGAACTTCCCGCCCTGCCCCGCCCGGCGTTAAACCGTTATTGAGGCGCAGGGCCTAGCGTTCCCTGAAACCATCAGGGGATGCGCCGACATGGCCGGGTACCGCAGATTCTCGCCATTTTTCCTGCGCCGCGCGCTGCGGCGGATGCTGATCGGGCCGCAGGCACTGGCCTTTCTGCCAGCCCTGGCGCTGGGTGCCTTCTGGCTGGGCGGCGAGGCGGCGCTGATCGCCGTGGCGCTGGGCACGCCGCTCCTGGTCGCGCTGGCGGGATCCTTGGGGATGACCCCCGATCGCGGGCGCGGCCCGCGCGATGGTGTCACCGGCCTGCCGCTGGCCGCCGCCGGGGCCGAGTTTGCCGAGGCCGCGCTGGCCAGCGCCGGGCGCTCGGGCCTGAAAACCGCCGCGTTCGGGATCGAGATCGAAGCGCTCGACCGCCTGGCACGCCTGCACGGGCAGGACGGCACCGAGACGTTGATGCAACGCCTTGCCGGCCGCCTGCGCAGCGTTGTGCGCGAAGGCGACGGCCTGTTTTTCCATGGTGACGGTCGCTTTGCGGTGATCGCCGCACCTGTGCCGCGTCTTGATCTTGAAAACGGGATCCAGATCGCCACCCGGCTGCAATCGGCCGTCGAGGAACCTCTCTCGCTTGACGGCCAGTCGATCTATCTGACGGCGGCGGTTGGGTTTTGCCTGTCGTCGCGCAATCCCGGCAAATCGGGGCCCGAGATGATCAAGGCCGCGGCCCTGGCCCTGGGCGAGGCGCGCCGCGCCGGGCCATCGGCGATCCGGGCCTTCAGCCCCGAAATGGGCCGCCTGCGCCAGGCCCGTGACAGCCTGGTGCACGAGGCGCAGCTGGCGCTGGAACACGGGCAGATCCTGCCCTGGTACCAGCCGCAGATTTCCACCGAGACGGGCCGCGTGACCGGATTCGAGGCGCTGGCGCGCTGGGTTCACCCTGAACGCGGGGTAATCCCCCCGGGCGAATTCCTGCCCGCGCTGGAGCAGGCGGACCAGCTGGAGCGGCTGGGCGAAGTCATGGTCCATGGTGCGCTCTCGGCAATCAACGCCTGGGATGCCGCGGGCGTCGACGTGCCCTGCGTCGCCGTCAACATGACCGGAGAGGAACTGCGCAACCCACGGCTGGCCGACAAGCTGCGCTGGGATCTCGACCGGTTCGACCTGGGCCCCGACCGCCTGACCATCGAAGTGCTGGAAACCGTGGTCGCCGGCGCGGCCGAGGACATGACTGCCCGCAATATCCGTCTGCTGTCCGATATGGGCTGCCGGGTTGACCTGGATGATTTCGGCACCGGACAGGCTTCGATCGCCGCGATCCGCCGCTTTGCCATCGGCCGCATCAAGATCGACCGCAGCTTCGTCTCCCATGTCGACAGCGACCCCGAACAACAGCGCATGGTCGCCGCGATCCTGACCATGGCCGACCGGCTGGGCCTGCAAACGCTGGCCGAAGGCGTCGAGACCGCGGGCGAGCACGCGATGCTGGCCCAGCTGGGCTGTCATCATGTGCAGGGTTTCGGCATCGGGCGGCCAATGCCCTTCGACCAGACCCTCGACTGGATTCGCGCGCACGAGGCCAAGTTGGGCCCGCCGCCGCGCATCGGGCGGCAATCCGGCTGACCAAAGGCCCCGAAACCGGCGCATTCTGCCTCATCCGGCCAATATCGGCTTGACCTTTGGCCACACTGTCTGTTGAACCGGCTCCACTGAAAACGGAACGCGTGTGGGCCCATGATGGACGATCAGAACAAGAACCTTATCCTTGCCGTCGCCCTTTCCATGCTGGTGATCATCGGCTGGTCGATCATGTTCCCGCCGCCCGAGCCGCCGCAGGATGCCACGGCGCCCACCGCCACGCAAACCGCCGCCGACAGCGGGACGGCCACGCCGACGGCGGACGCGCCCGCAGGCGGCACACCCGTGGCCGATGCCCCCGCCGGCACTCCCGCGGCCAGCGCGGCCGAAACCGAAACCGCCCTCGCCGAGGCACCGCGCATCACCATCGACACCCCCAGCGTGACCGGCTCGATCTCGCTTCTGGGCGGGCGACTGGATGACCTGGCGCTCAAGGATTACCGCGAATCACTGGATGACGGCAGCGACATCGTCACCCTGCTGTCCCCCTATGGCAGCGACCACGCCTTCTATGCGCTTTACGGCTGGGCCCCCGGCGCCGGCCTCTCGCCCGATGCGGTGCCCGGCCCCAATACGCTCTGGACGCTGGAGCAGGGCGAAACCCTGGCCCCGGGCAGCCCGGTCACGCTTGCCTGGAACAATGGCGCCGGCCTGACCTTCCGCCGCGAAATCGCCGTCGATGACAAGTTCATGTTCACCATCACGCAATCGGTGGAAAACACCGGCGCCAACACTGTCGCGCTGGCGCCCTACGGCATCCTGGCGCGCCACGGCACGCCGCCTGACATGAAGAATTTCTTTATCCTGCACGAAGGCGTCGTCGGCATGGCCGACGGTGAGCTGGCCGAGATCGACTATGACGATATCGCCGATTACGCCATCGACCCCAACGAAGGCGCCCGCGCCGACGTGACCCGCGTGCAGGAGGCCGGCTGGATCGGCTTTACCGACCATTACTGGATGGCCACGCTGATCCCGCAGGCCGGCAATGCCTTCAAATCGGTCACCAAGTTCGACGACCGCCGCAACATCTACCAGACCGAAACCGTGCAATCCACGCGCGAACTGGCCTCCGGTGCGCAGGTCGCCGTCCAGTCGCGGCTTTTTGCCGGGGCCAAGGAATGGGCGGCAATCCGCGCCTATGAAAAGGACGGCGGCGTGGTCAAGTTCCTCGATTCGATCGACTGGGGCTGGTTCTTCTTCCTGACCAAGCCGATCTTTGCGGTGCTGCACTGGCTGAACGGGCTCATCGGCAACATGGGCTGGGCGATCATCGGCCTGACCATCGTGATCAAGATCATTCTCTTCCCGCTGGCCTACAAATCCTACGCCTCGATGGCCAAGATGCGCGAATTGCAGCCGCAGATGGAAAAGATCAAGGAGCAGGCCGGCGACGACCGCCAGAAGATGCAGCAGGAGATGATGGCGCTCTACAAAAAGGAAAAGGTGAACCCGGCCTCGGGCTGCCTGCCGATCCTTCTGCAGATCCCGATCTTCTTCTCGCTCTACAAGGTGATCTTCGTCACGCTCGAGTTGCGCCACGCCCCGTGGATCGGCTGGATCCGCGACCTCTCGGCACCCGATCCCAGCTCGCTTTTCAACCTTTTCGGCCTGCTGCCCTGGGACGGGCCCGCACCCGGCTCGATCCTGGCCATTGTCTTCCTTGGGATCATGCCGATCGCGCTGGGGGTTTCGATGTGGCTTCAGCAGAAGCTGAACCCGGCGCCCACCGACCCGGTGCAGAAACAGATCTTCGCCTGGATGCCCTGGGTGTTCATGTTCATGCTGGGCTCGTTTGCCTCGGGCCTCGTGCTCTACTGGATCGCAAACAACACCATTACCTTCATCCAGCAATACGCGATCATGCGCAGCCACGGCTACAAGCCCGACGTTTTCGGCAACATCCGCGAAAGCCTGTCGCGCGGCGCCAAGTCCGGGGATAAATGAGCGCGTATCTCGCCCAGATCTGGCGCCACCCGGTCAAGGCCCATGGCCGCGAACGGGTGGACATGGTCACGCTGGAAGAGGGGCGCGCGATGCCGTGGGACAGGGTCTGGGCCGTGGCCCATGAACGCTCCTGCTTCGATGTCGAGCGCCCGGGCTGGAACCCGCCGGGCGATTTTTCGCGCGGGGCGTCCTCGCCCCGGTTGCAGCAGATCGAATGCATGACCGATCCGGCCTATCGCACGATCACCTTCTTTCATCCCGACCGCCCGCCGCTAACCATCGACCCGCATGATCACGGCGACGGCTGCGAATTTATCCAATGGGTGATGCCGATTTCCCTGGGCGCGAAACTGCTGCCCTCGCGCTTCGTGCGCGCGCCCGACGAGGCCATGACCGACACCGGCTACCAGTCGATCTCGCTGATGAACCTGGCCTCGCACCGCGCGGTCGAGGGCCGGCTGGGCCACCCGCTCTCGCCCCTGCGCTGGCGCGGCAATTTGCTGGTCGACGGGCTCGCCCCGTGGGAAGAATTCGACCTGATCGGAAACCGCGTGCAAATCGGCGCGGCGGAATTCGAAGTGGTCGAGGCCGACGCCCGCTGCCGCATGACCGATGCCAACCCCGAAACCGGCCGCCGCGACGTGGACATGCTGCAACTTCTGCATGACGAATTCGGACACACGAATTTCGGTGTGTACATGAAGGTCGTCAGCGGCGGGCAGGTGATCGAAGGCGACCGCCTGACGGTGCTGTCATGAACCTGCCCTTCCCCATCGCAGAAGAGCCCGACCAGGAGGCGCTGGAAAAAGGCCGCCTGCTTTTCGCCGGCGAAACCGAGTTTCTCAAGGGTGTCGTGGCCATGTCCGGCCTGCCCGCGCCCGACCGGATCGAGGTCTGTTTCGCCGGCCGCTCCAACGTGGGCAAGTCGACGCTGATTAACGCGCTGACCGGCCGCCGCGGCCTCGCACGCGCCTCGAACACGCCGGGCCGCACCCAGGAAATCAACTTCTTCACGGCCGGTGAGAATCACTACCTCGTCGATCTGCCCGGATACGGCTTTGCCAATGCGCCCGTCGCGGTGGTCGAGAAATGGCAGACACTCCTAAAGCAGTATCTCTCGGGCCGCCCGTCGCTGCGCCGCGCCTTCGTGCTGATAGATGCGCGCCACGGCGTGAAACCGGTGGACGAAGAGATCATGACGCTGCTCGACCAGTCCGCCGTCACGTTCCAGTGCGTGCTGACCAAGGCCGACAAGGTCAAGGAAAAGGACCGCGTTCGGGTGCTGAAGCAGGTGCGCGAGAGACTCTCGAAACATCCCGCCGCCTTTCCCGAGATCGTGCTGACCTCGTCGGAAAAGGGCGATGGCATTCCCACCCTGCGCGCCATCATCGCCAGCCTGGTCTGAACCCGGAGGTCGATTGGGGGCGCCGCCCCCAAACCCCCGGGATATTTCGGGGAGTGTGAGGGGCTGGCCCCTCACGCCTGCCTCACACGTGCTGCCCGCCGTTAATCTCGATTTCCGTGCCGGAAATGTAGGTGCTTTCGCCGGAACACAGGAAAAAGATCGTCGCGGCCACTTCCTCGGTCTGGCCCAGGCGGCGCAGCGGGATCTGTTCGACAATCTTTTCAGTGCCCGGCGACAGGATCGCGGTTTCGATCTCGCCCGGGGCGATGGCGTTCACACGTACGCCCAGCGGGCCGAAATCATGCGCCATTTCGCGGGTCAGCGCCTTCAGCGCCGCCTTCGACGTGGCATAGGCCGCGCCCGCGAAGGGGTGCACCCGATAGCCCGCGATCGAGGTCACGTTCACCACCGCCCCCTTGGCCGCCGCCAGTTCGTCCTTCAGGCCGCGCGCCAACACGACGGAAGCGAAAAAATTGACGTGGAACACGTGTCCCCAGGTCTTCAGGTCGGTGTCGAGCGTGTTCAGCCGCTGGCCCTCGGGCCCTTTCGGCGAGATGCCCGCATTGTTGACCAGCGCATCGAGCTTACCGTCGAGCTTTTCGCGGATCACCTCGACCGCGCGGATCGTGTCGTTGGGATCTGCAAGATCGATCTGCACGTGGTTGTCGGCGCCACCGCCCCAGGGGCATTCGGCCGGAAAGGGCTGGCGCGAGCAGGTGATGACGCGCCAGCCTTCGCGGTTGAAGCGCCGCACGGTGGCGTGGCCGATGCCGCGGCTCGCCCCGGTCAGAAGCATGGTTTTCTGTCTCATCGCTGCACCCCTGCTGCTCGGTTGTCGCAACTCTATCAGCTTGCGCCGCCGCGACAATGGCAGGCTTGGCAGGGCGCGCCGAAAGGCTTAAGCAGGGGCGCCAGAAGGACGCCAGAGATGAAGAAGCAGACCATGAACCGCGATTGGATTGCCACCGCCCGCACCCTCTCAGAGGCGCTGCCCTACCTTCAGCGCTATACCGGCGCCATTGTCGTGATCAAGCTGGGCGGTCATGCGATGGGCAGCGACGAGGGCATGGAAATGTTCGCCCGCGACGTGGTGCTGATGCGGCAGGTCGGCGTCAACCCGGTGATCGTGCATGGCGGTGGGCCGATGATCAACGCGATGCTGCAAAAACTCGATATCCAGAGCGAGTTCGTGAACGGCAAGCGCGTCACCGACGAGGCCACGATGGAAGTGGTGGAAATGGTGCTTTCGGGCCGTGTCAACAAACGCATTGTGCAGGCGATCAACCGCCAGGGCGGGCGCGCCGTGGGGCTGTCGGGCAAGGATGCGAACCTGGTCACCTGCACGCCGACCGATCCGGCGCTTGGTCTTGTCGGCACGCCGTCGAAGGTCGATCCCGGCATCCTGCACACGCTGTTCGAGGCGGGCGCCATCCCCGTGATCGCACCGCTGGGCGCGGGCGAGGCCGGCGAGACCTTCAACATCAACGGCGACACGGTCGCCGGCGCCATCGCGGGCGCGCTCAAGGCCGACCGGCTATTGCTGCTGACCGATGTCGAGGGCGTGAAGAACAAGGCGGGCGAGGTCGTCACCGAACTTTCGGCCGCGCAGATCCGCGCGATGACCGAGGACGGCACCATCGCGGGCGGCATGATCCCGAAAACCGAAACCGCGCTCACCGCGATCGAAGGCGGGGTGCGCGGGGTGGTCATCCTCGACGGGCGGGTGCCTAATGCCGTGCTGCTTGAGCTTTACACCGAGCATGGTGCCGGCTCACTCATTCGTGCAGAGATCTGAGGCAATCGGCCTGTTGCGACCGCTATCGGCTGGCCTAGGTTAAGCACATGGAAAACGAAGCCATCATCCGCCTGTCGGTCTTTCTCGGCCTATTCGCGCTCTTTGCGGCGATCGAGGCCCGGGCGCCGCGCCGCGCCCGCACCCAGCCGCGCGGCACCCGCTGGTTCACCAACTGGGCGATCATCGTGATCGACACGCTGACGCTGCGCGCCATGGCGATCTTCCTGCCGCTTCTGGCGGTGGGGGCGGCGGTGGATGCCGCGGCCAATGGCTGGGGGCTGCTCAACCGGGTGGACTGGCCGATATGGCTGGAAATCACTGGCGCGGTGTTGTTTTTCGATTTCGCGATCTGGGCGCAGCACCTTGTCACGCACAAGGTGCCGGTGCTGTGGCGGCTGCACCGCGTGCACCATGCCGACCGTGATATCGACGTCACCACCGCGATCCGCTTTCACCCGGTCGAGATCGCGCTGTCGATGCTGCTGAAGATCGGGCTCGTCTACCTGATTGGGCCCGCCGCGCTCGCTGTCATTCTGTTCGAAATCATCCTCAACGGCACGGCGATGTTCAACCATGCGAACATGAAGCTGCCGCTGTGGCTGGACCGCTGGTTGCGGCTGGTCCTTGTCACGCCCGACATGCACCGGGTGCATCATTCGGTGCACCGCTCCGAGCATGACAGCAACTACGGATTTGCCCTGTCGATCTGGGACCGGCTGTTCGGCACCTACACTGCCCAGCCGGACGCGGGGCATGACGGTATGACCATCGGCCTTGAGTGGCAGGATGACCGGCCCTCGCGCCTCGGGTGGAGCCTGCTGCTGCCCTTTGGCCGAAAATGAAGCTGTCGCCCGCGCCCGAAGCCGATGCGCTTGCCATCCTGGGCGCCCTGCACGAGGCGGACGATACGATTGTGCTGCTGGGTCCGGACGAACCCGGTTTCTGGGCGCATTTCACCGCCCAGCCCGAATATCGCGATGGCGCACCCGATCCGCTCGACCGCTGGTCGAAACGGGTGATCTGCGCGCTGGCCAGCGCGTGGGGCGGCGCCGCGATCTTCCCTTCCGATGGCCCGCCCTATCCCCCGTTTCAGGACTGGGCCCTGCGCTCGGGCCAGGCCTGGACCTCGCCGGTGGGGATGCTGGTGCATGCGCGCGCCGGACTGATGGTATCCTATCGCGGGGCGGTGCGCCTGCCGGGGCGGCGCGACCTGCCGGCCCCCGCGGATACCCCCTGCATCACATGTACCGGGCGCCCCTGCCTGGCCGCCTGCCCCGCCAGCGCTCTGACAGGCAGCGGGTATGACGTGCCCGCCTGCCGGGCCTACCTGGACACAGAGGCCGGGCAGGATTGCATGGCGCGCGGCTGCGCCGTGCGTCGCGCTTGCCCGGTCAGCCAAAGCTATGGCAGGCTGGACGCGCAATCCGCCTTTCACATGAGGGCCTTCAAATGACCCGTCGCCTGATCCTGATGCGCCATGCGAAATCCAGCTGGGACAACCCCGCGCTGGACGACCACGAGCGCCCTCTGAACCCGCGCGGCAAACGCTCGGCCGTGGCGCTGGGCAAATGGCTGAGCGACAAGGGCCATACCCCCGATATCGTGTTGTGTTCGACCGCGACGCGCACCCGAGAAACGCTGGACGGGCTCAGGCTGGGCGTGGTGCCGATCAAGTATCTCGATGCGCTCTATCACGCCTCGACCATGGTGATGCTGGAAACGCTGCGCGACCATGGCGCCGGGCAATGCGTGCTGATCGTCACGCACAATCCCGGCTGCGCGGATTTCGCCGACAGGATCGTCACCGCGCCGCCCGCCCACGACCGGTTTTTCGACTATCCCACCGGTGCCACGCTGGTGGCGGACCTGCCGATCGAAAATTGGGAAGACGCGGATTTCCATTCCGGCGCAGTGGTCGACTTCGTCATCCCCCGCGAATTGACGGACTGACTTGGCCTCAGGCTTCCTGTACGCGCGCTGACGCCATTTCCCGTGTCCCGACGCTTTCGTGCAGGCGTTCGGACCGGTCCCGCCCCACAACGCGGCGGCGGCGCAGGACAAAAAGCTTGCCCCAGCTTGACCACGTGCCCACCGAAGGCGCATGCGGGTCGGTCGGAAACTCCGACCGCCAGCCCTGCGGCAGGCACAGGCCGCGGTCGTCGGCCTTCTCCATCATCCACACGAAGGGGATGTTCGACAGAGGCCGGGCGGCCTCTAACCCGCCCAGTTGCCCACCTACATCGCCGTGGCCACCGGCGAACCACACCTGCTCGACCCGCGCTTCCAGCTCCTCCGGGGTGCGCCACAACAACGGATCGAAGGCCTGCCGCGTCTCGTCGATGGCCAACGCGTGGTAGCCATGCCGCACGATCGCGTTCAGCTGGTGGGTATGAAACTCATGCGCGGGTTCGGTCCAGCGCCACAGCACCGGCAGCCGCAGGCCCAGCGCCTTGACTGTGTCCCAGACACCGACCATCTCGATCTCGACCCAGGGGTGACAATTGGCGGCCGAAAATGCCCGCGCGGCGGGGCTGCCTGGCGGCGACTGGTAATGGCGATAGGCGGTCATCACGTTGCGCTCGGTCGCGCATTCGGGGCGCAACAGGCCCACCTGGTCGATCACGCCCGCCAGCGAGCGGACGGCAAAGGCCCCACGCGAATAGCCCATCAGGAAGATCCGGTCGCCCGGGCGATAGCGCGAGGCCAGATAGCCATAGGCGCGGCGGATCTGTCGGTTGATGCCGCGGCCCGTGACCACATCACCAAAGGACAGCCAGTCCTGCCATTGCACGCCCGCCTCGTAATACACCGAAACCGGCGCACCGATCCGCGAAAGCAGTTTGTAGGCCAGCCCGGCATTCGACTCGTCGCCGGGCGCAAGGCTCGACATGGTGCCATCCAGGATGATCACGTGATCGACCCGGCCACGACGGCGGGTTCTGGCGGTTGTTCCACTGCCAAGCCCCGGCCGAAGCCAGTCGAATACGTGTTTACCCAGCTGCCTCCACATCTTTCATCATCTTCCAGACGCGCGCGGGCGTGAACGGCATGTCGGCCTGACGCACTCCCATATCCCACAACGCGTCGCCCACGGCATTGGCCACCGCGGCCATCGCGCCCACCGTCCCGGCCTCGCCACAGCCCTTCATCCCCATCGGGTTGGCCGTGGATGGCACCGGCTCGGTCTCGAATCCAAACATGGGCATATCGTCGGCCCGCGGCAAGGCATAGTCCATGAAACTCGCGGTCAGCAGCTGGCCGCTCTCGTCATGCACCACGTGCTCCATCAGGGCCTGGCCCGCACCCTGCGCCACCCCGCCATGCACCTGCCCCTCGGCCAGCAGCGGGTTGATCAGGTTGCCGAAATCGTCAACCACCTTGTAACGCACCAGCTCCACCTTGCCGGTTTCCGGGTCCACCTCGACCTCGGCGAAATGCGCGCCGTTGGGGAAGGACCGGCCCGGCAGCGTCACCCGTTTTTCGTGGCTCAGCAAATCCTCGCGCCCGTCCGCCCGCGCCATCTCGGCCGCTTCCAGGAAGGTCGGCGTCAGGTTCGAGCCCGGCGCGCGGAAGGTCTCGTCGTCGAATGTGATCTCGCTTTCCTCGACGCCCATCTTTTCGGCCAGGTAGGGGGTATAGGCCTCGATCATCGCGGCCACCGTGGCCAGCGTGGCGTGCGATTGGGTGGTGACCGACCGGGACCCCCCGGTGCCACCACCCTGCGCGATCAGGTCACTATCACCCTGAACAACCTGGATTTTCTCCATCGGGATGCCGGTCTGATCGGACAGGAACTTGGCATAGACCGTTTCATGCCCCTGCCCGTTCGACTGCGTTCCCACGAAAATCGACACCGTACCATCCTCGTTGAACACCACCTTCGCGCCTTCGCTAGGATCGCCGAGAATGCTTTCGATATAGTAACACAGGCCCAGGCCCCGTTTCAGACCGCGCGCCTCGCTCTCCGCGCGCCGCGCGGCAAAGCCCGCCACATCCGCGAAATCGGCGGCATGGGCCAGCACGCGGGCAAAATCGCCCACGTCGATCGTCTCGCCGGTCAGGCTCTTGTAGGGGAATTGATCCACCGCGATGAAATTGCGCCGGCGCAGCTCCTGCCCATCCACGCCCAGCTCGCGCGCGGCGCGGTCCATCATCCGCTCCAGCAGGTAAATCGCCTCGGGCCGCCCGGCACCGCGATAGGCATCGACCGGCGTGGTGTTGGTGTAAAACCCTTCGGCATTCAGCCAGACCGCGCCGATGTCATAGACCCCGGTCAGAACCCGCGAAAACAGCGTCGTCTGGATGATGTGGGAAAACTGCGAATTGTAGGCGCCGATATTGCATTCGGTCTTCACCCGGTACCCGGTGATGCGCAGGTTTTCGTCAAAGGCCAGCGCGGCGGTATGGTTCAGGTCGCGCCCGCCCGCATCGGCCACCATTGCCTCGGACCGTGTGCCCATCCAGCGCACCGGCCGGTTCAGCATCCGGGCCGCCTGCGCCACCAGGATCTGCTCGGGATGCGGCTGCCCCTTCATGCCAAAGCCGCCGCCGGTGTCGGGGTTGGTCACGTGGATCATCTCCGGGTCCATCTCCAGAACCTCGGCCAGCGTGCGCTTGGGCACCCAGACGCCCTGCGCATTCACCGCCAGGTGCAGCCGGTCGTCCTCCATCTCGGCATAGGCGCCGCGCGGCTCGAGCGAGGCCACGATGATCCGGTTGTCCTCGACCTCCATTTCAACCACATGCGCGGCACTGTCGAACGCCGCCTGCGTTGCCGCCTCATCCCCGATGCCCCAGTCGAAAACGCGGTTGCCCGGCGCCTCTTCATGCAGGTCCACCTCGCCCTCGCCCCTTTGCATCATGGCGGGCAATTCGTCGATCTCGGCCCAGATCAGCTCGGCCGCGTCGCGCGCCGCCTCGATCGTGTCGGCCACGATCATGGCGATGATCTCGCCCACGTAACGCACCCGGCCCTCGGCCAGCAGCGGCCGCTTGGGCGCGGCGCTGTCGCTGCCGTCGCGGTTCTTGATCTGCACGGCGGGCAGGCCCTTGGTCACGCCCGCCTCGGCCAGCGCCGCGGCATCCAGCACCAGGTGCACACCCGGCACCTCGCGCGCGTCGCCCAGGTCCAGTGGCGCCAGCACCCCGTGCGCCACATCCGAGCGCAGGAAATACGCATGCAGCGCCCCCTCGGGCGCGATATCATCCACGTAACGGCCCTGCCCCGTCAGGAACCGCTGATCCTCGACCCGCCGGATCGGTTGGCTGCGTCCGAATTTTTCCATCCCCGGTCTCCCTTGCCTGAAGCGCGCGGTACATCCTAGCGTCCGGGGCGGCCGGTGCAATGCTCTGGCGTGAAATTTCCGTGACGTTTCAGCCGGCTGCCCTTTCAGGCGGCACCCGGCGCCAGTGTCACCACTTCGCCCGGGCCATACCCGTTGAACCGGGTCGCAATGGCCAGCGAATAGGCGCCCATGCCCTCGAACAGCAGATAGTCGCCTTCCTCCAGATCGCCGGGCAACGGCACCGGATCCGGCACCCGGTCAAGGCTGTCGCAGGTCGGACCAAAGGCCACGCGCGGGCGGATCGGTCCACGGCGCTCTTGCCCGTCGGGCCCAATCACCCGAACCCGGTGATTGGGGCCGATATCGCGCAGTTCCGACAGCGCGCCATAGAGGCCGTCGTTCAGGAAGATCGCGCCGCATTCCCGCACCGCCTTGATCCGCGTGGCCAGCACGAAGCAATCCGCCACCATCGCCCGGCCCGGCTCGCAAAGAAGCGCGGGGGCGGGCCCGTCGAAGGCGCGTGCAACCGCCGAGTCGATCGCCGCGAAAATCGCCTCGAGGTCGGGGGCGGGCCCCGCGCGATGCGCGGCAAAACCGCCGCCCACGTTCAACCGCCCGATGGTGACGCCCGCACGCCGCGCCACATCCGCCGCGGCCTCGATATACGCGGCCCAGGCGGCGGGCTCGGCGCATTGGGTGCCGGGGTGAAAGGTGATCGCAGGGAAAAATCCGCGCCGCGCCACCTCGCGCAGGATCGCCGCCGCGCCCTCGGGCGTTTCGCCGAATTTCTCGCCGAAATCGTAATGCGCACCCTTCACCGGCAGCGCGATGCGCACCGCCACCTCTTCGCCGGGCCGCCGCGGCCTGCCCAGCTTGTCAAGCTCGGAAAGGCTGTCGATCGACCACGAGACGACACCGGCGCGCACCCCCGTGGCCACCTCCTCGTGCGAGCGCACGGGATTGTTGTAATGCAACGCTGCGCCCGGCGCGGCCGCCTGAACCATCTCGATCTCGGCGGGGCTGGCCACGTCAAAGGCCTGCATCCCGCCCGCTGCCAGCGTTTCCAGAACCATCGGCGCCGGGTTGGCCTTGACCGCATAGGTCACCAGCCCAGGAAACCCGCGCCGGAACCTTTCGGCCGCGGCGCGCAGCGCCGCGGGGTTGAAATACATCACCGGATGGTCCGGGCGCGTCTGCGCCAGATGCCAGACGGGATCGTGGATCGGGGCCTGTGGATACATGTTTTCCCTCGCGCGTTTTTCCCCAGTATCCGAGCAAAAGCGGTCAGAAACGCGCGGCAGATTGGCCGTGTTGACTCTTTTTTCCGTCAGATCGACAATCACATAATGCAAACCGACGAAACAGACGAAGCCCTGATCGCCGCCCTGGCCGAGAACGCGCGGTTGCCCGTGGCCACGCTGGCGCGGCGGCTGGGCCTCGCGCGCACCACCGTGCAGGCGCGGCTTGACCGGCTGGAAACCAGCGGCGTGATCGCGGGCTATACCCTGCGCCGGGGCCGCGCGGCCCAGCCGATGATCCGCGCCACCGCGCTCATCTCGATCGAACCGCGCCGCCAGCCCGATGTGCTGGGGCGGCTCAAATCCCTGCCCGCGGTGGTCGAGGTGCACACCACCACCGGCCGGTTCGACCTGATCGCCACGCTGGTCGCCACCACCACCGAGGAGCTGGACGAAGCCCTCGACCGCATTTCCGAGGCGCGCGGCGTGCTCGGCTCGGAAAGCCTCATTCACCTCTCCACCAAGCTCGACCGGCGGCGCTAGGCACATTCAGGCTTTACAGGCTGGGCGCGTCTTCGGCACGCTGACAGGCACCAGACCGGAGATTCTGCCATGCCCGCCGCCCTGACGCTCGATGCCGGACACCTGCCGCAACCGCTGATCGAGCAGTACTGGCGCGATGGCTTCCTCTTCCCCATCCAGGCGATCCCGGCCGAAACCGCCCTGTCCTGGCGGGCAGAACTGGAACGGATCGAGCGCGACTGGCTTGCCGCCGACCTGCCCCACCCGATCAACACCTACAAGCGGATGCTGTCGAACGTGGTGATGACGCTCTCAGCGCAGATCTCGGCCGATCCGCGCATCCTCGACGTGGTCGAGGGCCTGATCGGCCCCGATATCATGGTTTTCGGGGCCGAGTATTTCATCAAGGAACCGCAGACCCGCCATATGGTCACCATGCATCAGGATCTCACCTATTGGGGGCTCGGCGCCACCGATCAGATGGTCACCGTCTGGCTGGCACTGTCACCGGCGACGCCGGCCTCGGGCTGCATGGATTTCGTCGCCGGCAGCCACAAGAACCCGATCCTGCCGCACGAGGACAGTTTCGATGAATTCAACCTGCTGTCGCGAGGGCAGGAGGTGGCGGTGGACGTCTCTGATGCTGAAAAGACCGCGATCGAACTGATGCCCGGCCAGATCAGCCTGCATCACGGGCTGACGATCCACGGCTCGGGCCCCAATACCAGCGATGACCGGCGCATTGCCTGCGTCATCCGCTATGTCGCCCCCGGCGTTCTGCCCGACGGGGCCGAAAAGGATTACGCCATGCTGGTGCGCGGCGCCGACCGGACGGGGAATTTCATGAATTTCGCCCCGCCCGCGCGCGATTTCGAACCCGCTGCCCTGGCCCTTTTCGATGAGATCCGCACCCATCAGGCCGCGATCAAGCTCCGCGGCGCCAAGGGCCGCTCATCCGCTTTCGCCTGAGACCGTCTCAGAGCGGGAAGATCGGGTGCAGGTCCAGCGACAACTCGGTCTCGATCGCCTGCGCCACATCGAGGCACACGGCATCGTCCATCTGGTCCCCGACGATCTGAACCCCCAGCGGAATGGGCGAAGCATCCAGCGTGCGCACCGTCGCGCCCGGCAGGCCCAGCACGTTGAGAATATAGAGGAAACGCTGCGCCTTCATGATCTCGGCCAGGGTTTCGGGTTCCTCGATATCCTGGTCGGCGCGGAACGGCGGCTGGCCCGATACCGGCAGGATCAGCGCATCGACATAATCAAACATCCGGCCCCACTCGCGCAGGATGGTCATCCGCTTCGCCTGCGCCTTGATGAACCCGGCCAGGTCAGGCACCGGGTAGATCTCCATATAGCCGTCTATCACGCCGTTCACGGCGTCCGAGCCCATCTTGCGGATCGCGTCCAGCATCATCACCTCGACTTCCGCATTCAGGATCGCGCCCCAGGTCTCGGCGGCGTCCTGCGCCATCGGCGGGGTCACCTCGACCACCTCCATGCCGGCCTGTTTCGCCGCGCCCACCGCGGCCTCGACCGCCTTGGCGACCTCGGGATCGACCAGCCCGTCGCCAAAGACATCCACGCACCAGCCCACGCGCAGCTTGCGCCCCTCGCGACTGCGCCCGCTATCGGGCGCCGCGTTCCACAGCGGATCGTCCGAGGAGCGGCGGCTCAGCACGCCATGCGCCAGCTTGATGTCTCCCACCTCGCGCGCAATCATTCCCTGTACGCTCATCATCTGCAGCATCGCCGGGCGCTCGGCCGGGGCCGAGGGCGCAAAGGCCGGCACGCGCCCGCGCGACGGACGCAGCGTGGCCAGCCCGCAGCAATAGGCCGGGTAACGCAGGCTGCCGCCTAGATCGTTGCCGTGGCCCAGCACCCCCATGCCCGCCGCCACGGCCGAGGACGCGCCCCCCGACGACCCGCCCGAGGTGCGCGACGCATCCCACGGGTTCAGCGTGCGACCATAGATCGGGTTCGAGGTGAAGAAGCGCAGCGAAAATTCCGGCGTCGAGGTGCGGCCGATCACCACCGCCCCGCCATCACGGATGTTCTTGACCACCGGGGCGTCCTGCTCGCACGGGGTGTCGTTCAGCGCCGGGATGCCGTTGGAATTGGGCAGGCCCTCGTAATCGACATTGATCTTGACCGTCACCGGCAGCCCCCAAAGCGGCGGCAGCTCCTGCGGGCGGTTCGCATCCATCGCCTCGGCCTGCTCCATCGCCGCCGCCTCCAGCGGCTCGACCACGGCGCGCAGCCCCGGTTCGCATTTCTCCACCCGGTCCAGATGCGCGCGCGTCACCTCGGCCACTTTCACGTCGCCCCGGGCCAGGGCCTTGGCGGTATGCACCGCGCTCCTGTTGATGATCTCGTCCATCGTCGTCTCCCCGTCGGCTATCGCGGCTCAGCTAACCACGCACATCATGGCGCGTAAACAGAATGTCACATCAGGGCTGGCGAAACGTCGCGGAATCGGGAAATCTGGCGCAAAGACAGGGAGTCGCAAAAATGGACAAGGTCAACTTCACCCAGATGAAGGACGGCACCGAGGAGGAATACGCCTTCCTGCAGGAACACGAGACGGAATATGCCAGCCACACCGCCGACCGGCTGTTGAAGGCGCTGGTCGAACTCGATGAATCGCTCTCGGGCTACCAGGTCACCCGTCTGGGCCATTCGGTGCAATCGGCCACCCGCGCCTGGCGCGACGGCGCCGATATCGACTGGGTGGTGGGCGCGCTTCTGCACGACATCGGCGATATCTACGCACCCTACAATCACGATGAATACGCCGCCGCCATCCTGCGCCCCTTCGTGCGCGAACAGGTGGCCTGGTGCGTGCAGACCCACGCCGATTTCCAGATGCTTTACTACGGCGACAAGGTGCCGGGCGGTAATCCGCACAAGCGCGACCGCCACGCGGGCCACATGTATTTCGACGATTGCGCCGAATTCTGCGAACGCTGGGACCAGGCCAGCTTCGATCCCGACTATGACGACCTGCCGCTCGATTTCTTCGTCCCCATGGTGCGCGAGGTGTTCGACCGCACGCCCTATGACCCGGCGGTTCTGCGCGCGGGCGAACGCGAACCGCTGGTGGTGGACAAGGTGGCCGCAGACCGCGCCTGAAATCGCGCGTAGCCCAAAGGAAGACCCTTGTATTGATCCCGGTCACGGATGGCATCGGCCTTTCGAGCTAGAATGTTTTTGTTTGGTAAAATCTCGTTTCTTTGCGTCCGAAACTCGAGACAGTGGACACCAACCATGAAACTTCCGGCACTCGTGCTTTGCGGGCTTTTTCTGCAACCGCTTCCAACCCTTGCGCAGACCATCACCATCGGCGTTCCCGATGTCTATGACGTTGGCGACTACACGGTCGATGGGGCCACCTTTCAGGGCTTCGACAAGGCTCTGGGCGATGCGCTTTGCGCGCGGGGCGGGCTCACCTGCGCATGGACGGCGATGCCCCACGACACGCTTTTCGACGCCCTGCGGGCGAAAGAGATCGACGTGGTGATGGCCGCCATCCCGGTAAATGCCGATCTGGGCGACGGCATCGAAACCACCGCGCCATATCTCTATCCCGACCCCTTCACCTTTGCCGGGCTGCCGGCCATTCGCCAGGTGTTCGGAAGCGTCAAGAGCGTCGCCGCGCTACGCGATCCGGCGATCGAGGCCTGGAAGAAAACCACCGGCTACAACATCACCTATCACCCGACATTGCAGGAGGCCGTGAAGGCCGTCGAAGCCGGCAGCGCCGATGTTGTCGTGGCCGAAACGGAAAAGCTCCTGCCGATGCTGGCGGCATATGACGGCCCCGTGGTGGCCATCAGGGGCGGCCGGCCCCGCCCCGGCGTGACGATGGCGCTGCATGCCGACAATATCGACCTGCGGTTCACCTTCGAAGACCTGATCTATGACATGAGCCAGGATAGCAGCCTCAACGCCCTGACCGAAAAGTGGTTCGGCATCGACGCCACGCCCTGGTGACGGCCCGATCCGAAACAGGATTTGGCAACCGCGCCGCTCGGGACTAGGCTTCGGCCATGACCGACTGGCGGCATGATGACAGGTTCACCTTCACCGGCCCGCTGCATGGCGGCGGCACGGCCAGCCATGATGTTTACATCAAGGGCAACGGGCCGCCGGTGCTGATCCTGCAGGAACTGCCCGGCATCGGGCCCGAAACCCTGTCGCTCGCCGACCGGCTCGTCGCGCGCGGCTTCCGGGTCTACCTCGCCCATTTCCTCGGACCGTTCGGACGCAAGAGCTATGTCGGTAACACCGCTCGCGTGCTCTGCATCCGGCGCGAGTTCAATATCTTCGCCCGCGGCCGCGAAAGCCCGATCGGCGCCTGGTTCCGCGCGCTGACCGATGACATCGCCCGGCGCGAAGGCGGCGCGCAGCTGGGCGTGGTCGGTATGTGCCTCACGGGCGGATTCGCGCTGGCGCTGATGGCCGAACCGGCGGTGGCCGGCGGCGTGGCCAGCCAGCCCTCGCTGCCCGTTTTCGGCGGCGACGCGCTGCACATAGACGCCGATCAGCTCAACGCCGCGCTTGAGGGTATGGCCGACAAGGGCCCCGGCCTTGCCATGCGCTATCGCGGCGACCGTCTGTCGACCGCGCGCCACATGAAGGCGCTGGAAAGCGCCTTCCGCGACCAGCTTGAAATCGTCGAATACGAAGGCCGCAAGCACGCTCTGCTGACCGTGCATTTCCACGAACCGGCCTACCAGCGGATGGAGGATTACCTCGCGGCTCGCCTTGGGCTTGCCCCCGCGCCCTGATCCGGTTCCTGCAGATGTGACGCAACGGCGCCGCCACCCCGCGCGCGGCGGCGGCGAAGGGTTCTTGTCCCCGCGCGGACCAGCCCGTATGGCTGAACCCGGGGCATCCCCACTCACATTCCAGGTTCGGCGCCGCGCAGATGACCACCACCTCCCCCTCCCACGTCACCGGTTATGCCGCCGCGTGGAGCATCGTCTTCGTCTGGTCGGGCTGGCTGATCGTCAGCCGCATCGCCGAGCAGAGCGGGCTCACGGTCTACGACCTGGCCGCGCTGCGCTATGGCCTCGCCTCACTCGTCGCCGTGCCGCTCTGCCTTTATTACAAACCTTGGCGCGGGCTCAGCCTGACCCAGATCGCGGTCATCACCTTCATCCTCGGCCCGGTCTACATTCTCTGCGTCTTTTCGGGCTTTCTCTATGCTCCCGCCGCCCATGGCGGGATCTTCATGAACGGCGTGCTGCCGCTGATCAGCATCCTGTTCGGGATCGTCCTGTTTCGCTCACCGCCCGGCTTGCGGCAGATGCTCGGGGCAGCGCTGATCCTGGTCTCGACCATCGTTCTGGCCTGGGACGGCACCCAGACCAGCGGCCAGGATGCCTGGATCGGCGACCTGCTGTTCATTGTCGGTGCGCTGTTCTTCGCCACCTATGTCATCCTGACCGAACGCTGGAGCCTGGGCGCCATGCAGGTGATCTTCTGCGGCACGGTGGTCAACGCCGTTCTTTACCTGCCTGTCTGGGCGCTCTGGTTGCCCTCCGGCCTTGCCGAGGCGCCCCTGCAACCGCTGCTCTTGCAGGCCGTCTACCAGGGTTTCGTGCCCAATCTCGTCGGGTTGATCCTCATCGCCCATGCCTCGCGCAACATCGGCAACGCCAATACCTCGTCCATCCTGGCCGCGGTGCCGGGCGTGGGCGGTGTTCTGGGCGCCGCGATCCTCGGCGAAAGCCTCAGCCTGCTCAGCATCACCGCCATTGCCCTGCTGACCGTCGGCCTGCTGACCAGCGTGCGCCGGAGAAAGCCCGCGGTGGTCTGACGGCACCTGCGCTCGGCTTACCTTTGCTCCGTCGCCTCCGGCCCGCGCCCGGGCCGCGCATGCCCGATCAGCCCCATCCGTCGGAACAGCCAGAGCTGAAACGCCACGATCACGCCCAGCACCCCGCACACCGCCCAGAACGCCCAGCCAACCTGTGCCCCCGGAATGCCGCCCACGTTGATGCCCAGCAGGCCGGTGACCAGGCCCAGCGGCAGGAACAGCGCGGCCACCACCGACAAGACCAGCATCTGACGGTTCATCGCCTCTGATCGCATGTCCATGATCTGGTCATGCACCACCTGCGCGCGGTCGCGGATCGCGTCCAGCTCCTCGGCCAGCCGCGTCACCCGTTCCGATGCCTCGCGCAGGCGCGACCGGTCGGGCCCGTGCAGCCACGCGGTTTCCTCGATCTCCAGCGTGGTCAGCGCGTCGCGCTGCGGCGCCATGTATCGGCGCAGCACGATCGCCATGCGCCGCACATCGGCCAGATCGCCGCGCCGCACGTGCCCGGCGCCGTCGATCACCCGGTCTTCCAGTTCGTCGATACGCTCGTTCAGCGCCATCACCACCGGCTCGGTCGCATCCGCCAGCCGCAGCGCGATCCGCGCGATCAACTCGCCGGGGCTCGTCGCCGCGCGCCCGGCCAGGCTCTCGGCGATCACGTCGCGCACCGCGTAAAGCGGCCGGCGCTGCAAGGTGATCACCAGCCTTTCCGACAGGTAGATCCGCAGCGAGACCATGTCCTCGGGCTCGGCCCCGGGGCTCAGGTTGACGCCACGCAGGCTCATCAGGATCGTGTCGTTATGCACCGTGCAGCGCGGCCGGGTCTCCTCCGCGGTCAGTGCCGCCGTTGCCAGCGCATCCAGCCCCGCCCCCCGCACCCAGCCGTCGATCTCCTCGGCCGATCCCGAAAGATGCACCCATGCAAACCCGCTCGCCGGCAGCTCGGGTCGCCCCTGCGCGGGCGCGATCTCGTCGGCGCCGCCACGCCCGTCCAACCGGAATGCCCTGCGATCGGCCATCATTTTCTCCTCTGCCTGCGCGGCAAAAACACCCCTTGCCGCTTTCCCTTTCCGCCCTCATTGGGTAGAGGAACCCGAAACCGAACGCGGATCAAGCAGGACCATTCAAATGGCGATGAAGAAGACATTCGACGCAGCCGAGGCCGAGGGCCGGATCTATGACGCCTGGGACAAGGCCGGCGCCTTCAAGGCCGGCGCCCATGCCAAGCGGGACGAAACCTTCTGCATCATGATCCCGCCGCCGAACGTGACCGGCGCGCTGCACGTGGGCCATGCCTTCAACAACACGCTGCAGGACATCCTTATCCGCTGGCACCGCATGCGCGGCTTCGACACGCTCTGGCAGCCCGGGCAGGACCATGCCGGCATCGCCACCCAGCTGCAGGTCGAAAAGCAGCTGGCCGCCACCCAGCAACCCGGCCGCCGCGACCTGGGCCGCGAGAAATTCCTCGAAAAGGTGTGGGAGTGGAAAGGGGAATATGGCGGCACCATCGTCGAGCAGCTGAAGCGTTTGGGCTGCTCCTGTGACTGGTCGCGCAACGCCTTCACCATGGCCGGGGCCCCGGGTGACCCGCGTACGGGGCATGAAAACAGCCCCGATTTCCACGATGCCGTCATCAAGGTTTTCGTGGACATGTACGAAAAGGGCTACATCTACCGCGGCAAGCGCCTGGTGAACTGGGACCCGCATTTCGAAACGGCGATCTCCGATCTCGAGGTCGAGAATATCGAGACCCCGGGCCACATGTGGCACTTCAAATACCCGCTCGCCGGTGGTGAGACCTACACCTACGTCGAAAAGGACGAGGACGGGAACATCACACTCGAGGAAGAACGCGACTATATCTCGATCGCCACCACCCGGCCCGAAACCATGCTGGGCGACGGCGCCGTCGCCGTCCACCCCTCGGATGAACGCTATGCGCCGATCGTGGGCAAGCTCTGCGAAATCCCGGTGGGCCCCAAGGAGCACCGCCGCCAGATCCCGATCATCACCGATGACTACCCCGATCCCGATTTTGGTTCGGGCGCGGTGAAAATCACCGGCGCGCATGATTTCAACGACTACGCCGTTGCCAAACGCGGCAATATCCCCTGCTACCGCCTGATGGACACGCGCGGGCACATGCGCGCAGATGGCCGCCCCTACGCCGATGAATCCGCCGCCGCGCAGGACTATGCCCGCGGCAAGCCCTTCACCGAAAACGAAATCGACGCCATCAACCTGGTGCCCGACGATCTGCGCGGTCTCGACCGGTTCGAGGCACGCGCGAAAGTGGTCGAACAGATCACCGCCGAGGGCCTTGCCGTCATGACCCGCGCCGATGATCCGCAACTGGGCACCACCGCGCTCAAACCCGGGGCCGAAGGCGCCGAGGAGATCGTGCCGCTGGTCGAGTCGAAACCTATCATGCAGCCCTTCGGCGACCGCTCCCAGGTGGTGATCGAGCCGATGCTGACCGACCAGTGGTTCGTCGATGCCGCCCAGGTCGTCGGCCCCGCGCTCGAGGCCGTGCGCAATGGCGAGACGAAAATCATCCCCGAGTCGGGCGAGAAGACCTATTATCACTGGCTCGAAAACATCGAGCCCTGGTGCATCTCGCGCCAGCTCTGGTGGGGCCACCAGATCCCGGTCTGGTACGGGCTCGACCTGGCCGCGCACGGCTTCAAGGATGATGAAGGCGACGGCGCGCTCGACCTGGTTGAAATGGGTCGCTTCCTCGCCGATCAGCACATGCTGCTGGGCGATGAGCGCCACCATGCCGCCCCCGATTTCGAGCACGTGAAATCCGGCTTCCAGGACGTTCTGGCCGCCCTGCCCACGCCGCTCAACCACGCCCGCATCATCGAGGTCGAGGACCGCCATACCGCGATCCAGCAGATGGCCGAGGGCCTGGCCGAATACGAGGCCACGCAGGACCCCACCAAGCTGGTCTATCCCATCTGGCGCGATGCCGACGTGCTCGACACCTGGTTTTCCTCGGGCCTCTGGCCCATCGGCACGCTGGGCTGGCCCGAGCAGACCGAGGAGTTGAAGAAATACTTCCCCACCGATGTGCTCATCACCGGTTTCGACATCCTGTTCTTCTGGGTGGCGCGGATGATGATGATGCAGCTGGCCGTGGTCGATCAGATCCCCTTCCACACCGTCTACCTGCACCAGCTGGTGCGCGACGAGAAGGGCCAGAAAATGTCGAAGACCCGCGGCAACGTGGTGGATCCGCTGGAAATCGTCGGTGAATACGGCGCCGATGCGCTGCGCTTTACCATGGCGCAGATGGCGGCCATCGGCGGCGTGCTGAAACTCTCGACCGACCGGATCAAGGGCTACCGCAACTTCGGCACCAAGATCTGGAACGCCATCCGCTTCGCCGAGATGAACGGCGTCTACGAGGGCCCGGCGCCCGCGGGCATTCCCACGGCAGAGGCCACGGTGAACAAGTGGATCATCGGCGAAGTCGCCCGCACCCGCGAAACCGTCGATGCGGCGCTCACCGATTACCGCTTCAACGATGCCGCCAACGCGCTTTACGCCTTCACCTGGGGCAAGGTGTGCGACTGGTATCTGGAGTTCTCCAAACCGCTCTTGCAGGGCGAGGACGCCGCGGCGAAGGCCGAAACCCAGGCCACGATGCGCTGGGTGCTCGATCAGTGCCTGATCCTGCTGCACCCGATCATGCCCTTCGTCACCGAAGAGCTCTGGCAGCAGACCGCGAAGCGCGACGATTTCCTGATGCTGACCGACTGGCCCGAGTATGGCGGCGATCTGATCGACCCGGCCGCCGACCGCGAAATGAACTGGGTGATCTCCCTGATCGAGGAGATCCGCTCGGCCCGCGCCCAGATGCACGTGCCCGCTGGTCTGCACCTGCCGATGCTGCAGCGCACGCTCGACGCGGCCGGAAAAACCGCCTGGGCCAACAACGAGGTGATGATCAAACGCCTCGCCCGTATCGACAGCCTGACCGAAATGGCCGATTTCCCCAAGGGCACCGTCACCGTCGCCGTCGAAGGCGGCGAGTTCGGCCTGCCGCTTGCCGACATCATCGATGTCGAAGAGGAAAAGGCCCGTCTGCAAAAGACGCTCGACAAGCTCGCCAAGGAAATCGGCGGGCTTCAGGGGCGGCTCAAGAACCCCAAATTCGCCGAAAACGCCCCCGAAGAGGTGGTCGAGGAAGCCCGCGAAAACCTCCGCGCCCGGCAAGAGGAAGAGGCGACGCTGAAATCGGCGATGCAGCGGCTTGAGGAAATGGGCTGACCAGGCTGGCGGGCAGAAGCCCGCCCTACGCCGAACGCGACCGTAGGCCGGGCTTCAGCCCGGCCTTTTTTCGCGCTATCATGCGCCATGTCCCGCAAACTCCGAGAGCTGACCGAAGCGCAGATCAAAAAGGCCCAGGCCGAGGGCAAGCTTTCGAACCTCGAAGGCGAAGGCAAACCGCTGCCCCATCGCCCCGAAGACGCGCTCACCGATGCGGGCACCGCCATCGGCCACCGCATCATGGCCGAACACGGTGCCCTGCCCGAAGAGTTCAAGCTGAAACGCGAGCTCGACGCCGCGCGCGCCGCGTGGAGCGCGGCGGAGGACGCGGAAGAAAAGAAACGCCTGATGGCCGAGATCGCCCGGCTCGAACTCGCCTACAACATCGCCGTCGAGGCACGCCGAAAGTTCCTCAGGTAACCCGCGCACCGTGCGCGCGATTAACTTAATTTCCGGTTAACAGGGGGCGGCATCGGGGGGTGCACGCATGTCAGCCGGATGTCAGCCGGATATCACCCCCCGATTTTTCGGCGAAAAATCGCGTTAACTTCACCGCGCGCTCAGCCGAAATTCGGCTCCCGTTTCTGCATGTTGGCGGCGATTACCTCCATCTGGTGCGGCTTGCCGATCAGGTCCGCCTGCTCGCGGCTTTCCGCCATCAGCACCGCATCCTCGCCCGCATCGCCTTCGGCCACGGCGATCAGCCGCTTCGCCGCGCGCATCGCGCTCGGGCTCTTTTTTGCAATGGTTGCAGCTAGTTGGACGGCCGCCGCCTGCGGGTCATCACTCAATTCCGTGACAAAGCCCCAGTCCACGCCCTGCGCCGCGCCGACCGGCTCGGCCGTATAGGTCATCCGCCGGATCACGTCGGACCGCATCAGTTGCGGCATGAGAACCATACCGCCCATATCCGGCACCAGCCCCCATTTCATCTCCATCACCGAAAACTGGCACTCGGGATGCGCAATCCGCACATCCGCCCCCAGCGCCAGCTGGAATCCTGCCCCGAAAACAACACCTTGCAGGGCGGCGATCACCGGCACCGGCACCCGCCGCCAGACCATGGCCACCTCCTGAAAGAGGTTGGTATTGCGCCCCTCCAACCGGGGCATCACCACCGCCTCGGGATCACCCGCCGCCAGCATGGCAAAGCTTTGCACGTCAAGGCCCGCGCAAAACGCCCGCCCCTCGCCCGCCAGCACCACCGCGCGCACATCGTCGTTGCCACAAAGCGCCTCGCCCGCGGCCACGATGGCCTCGGCCATCTCCTTGTCGACACCGTTCATCTTGTCGCCCCGCGTCAGCGTGACATGGGCGACGTGATCCTTGATTTCCGTTGAAACGCGGGCCATCGGGCAAACCTCCGTGCTGTTGGACGTCAACTTGCCCGGACGGCGCGCGCGCGAAAACCCCTGACCCTACGGCACGAGCCGTTCGACAGCGCGCATCGCGTTAAGGGATTTGTCATAAACCAGTGTCAGGATCCGCCTGCCGCCGGTTTTCGCGGCGATCTGCGGCAGGTGCCGCGCCGTGCCCGCCGCGATCGACACGGCGATAAAGCCGCGGCGCGTCAGATTGGCCATGTCAGCCCTCCAGTTGAGAGTGATTCTCATATGGGTGTCCCGGGCGCGGCATTCAATCTCTTGCCGCGCGCGCCCCTTCTCGGTTAACTCGCGCCATGACACACGGACCACGCCTCACCCGCCTCGCCCAGACGCTGCCTGCCACCGTGCCCTTCGTCGGCCCCGAAGCACAGGAACGCGCCCAGGGGTTTGAATTCAAGGCGCGCCTTGGAGCCAACGAAAACGTCTTCGGCCCCTCGCCCAAGGCAATCGCCGCGATGGAACGTGCGGCCTCGGAAATCTGGATGTATGGCGATCCCGAAAGCCACGATCTTCGCCATGCACTGGCCGCCCATCATGGCGTCGGCCCGGAAAACATCATGGTCGGCGAAGGCATCGACGGCCTCTTGGGCTACCTTGCCCGCCTAACCGTCGAGGAGGGCGATCGCGTTGTCACCTCGGACGGTGCCTATCCCACCTTCAACTATCATGTGGCGGGTTTCGGTGGCGAGTTGATCAAGCTGCCCTACCGCGATGATCGCGAGGACCTGCCCGCGCTTCTGGAAAAGGCCGCCGAGGTCGACGCGAAGCTGGTTTATTTTGCCAATCCCGACAACCCGATGGGCACATGGGCCAGTGCCGCGGAAATCGAATCCGCACTCGACCTGATCCCCGAAGGCACGCTGCTGATCCTTGACGAGGCCTATGTCGAATTCGCCCCAGCCGGAATCGCGCCGCAGATCGACATCAACGATCCCCGCGTCGTACGGATGCGCACCTTTTCAAAGGCTTACGGCATGGCCGGCGCCCGCGTGGGCTATGCCATGGGCGCCCCGGACCTGATCACCGCCTTCAATAAGATCCGCAATCATTTCGGCATGAACCGCACCGCGCAGGCCGGCGCGCTGGCGGCTCTGCGTGATCCGCAATACCTCGCCCAGACCATCTCGGATGTGGCCGAGGCCCGCGCCGAAATCGCCCGGATCGCCGCCGAAAACGGCCTCTCCACCCTGCCCTCGGCCACCAATTTCGTCGCCATCGACTGCGGTGCCGACGGCGCCTTTGCCAAGGCGGTGCTGGATGCGCTGGTGGCGCGCGGCATCTTCGTGCGCATGCCTTTTGTCACCCCCGGCAACCGCTGCATCCGCGTCAGTTGCGGCCGCCCCACCGATCTGGCGCAGTTCGCCGCTGCCCTGCCCGGCGCATTGGCCGATGCGCGCCAGGCCAGCGCCGGCTGACGATTTATTTACTCAATTTTTGCGGTTTGCAGGCTAAGCTGGTCGAAGCTGCCAAGGAGCCTTGCCCCATGCGTGACCGCGACCGCGCTGCCGCGCCGGATTACACAAATGCCGCCCTTGTCATGGGGCTGGTCAACCTCTTGTGGTCCTTCATGCTGATCTGGGCCAGTCTGGGCTTGCCCGCCGTCGTCGTGACCGCAGTCTTTCTCAACTACCTGATCACCCGGCTGGAACACCGCCGCGCCCGCGAGGGATAGGGTAATCCCTTCCTGCTCCTGGAAAAACCGGGATACGGCAGTCGCTCAGCAGTCTCGGAACCTTGCTCCCTGCCGGCCCATCACACCTGCGCCAGCTCCGCCGCAGCAGCTTCAAGCGCGCCGCGCCCGCGCGGGATTTCCAGCGCCTGGAACGCCGCCTCGATCCCGCCCAACAAGCCCATGATCATCTGCGCATTCACGTGGCCCATGTGGCCCAGCCGGAAAAAGCCCTGGCCGCGCTCGTCTCCCTCTTCCGACATGCCCAGACCAATCCCCAGGGTCAGACCGGCATGCTCTTCCACCCATTTGCGCAGGCGCGGCCCGTGCGGCAGCCCGATCCGCAGCGACGTCACCGCGCGCGAGCGCTGCGCCCGCTCCGGGATATTCAACCTCAGCGGCCCGCCTTCGCCCCATGTCTCGCAGGCGGCCCAGATTGCCCGCGCATGGCGCTCGTGCCGGGCCCAGATCGCCTCGATCCCTTCCTCGCGGATCATGTCCAGCGCCTCGCGCAGGGCAAAGAGGTGATGCGTCGGCGCGGTGCCGCCGAAATACTGGTAGTAGATCTCCGGGTTGGCCCGAGGAACCCAGTCCCAGTACCGGCTCACGCGCTCCATGCGGCCACGCACCTCGGCGGCGCGGTCATTGAAGAAAACAAAGCCCAGCCCCGGCGGCACCATCAGCCCTTTCTGGCTGGCTGTGACGGCCACATCGACACCCCAGGCATCCATCTCGAACCGGTCGCACCCCATAGACGCGATGCAATCGGCCATCAAGAGCGCGGGATGCCCCGCCGCGTCGATCGCCGCGCGCAGTCCCGCCATGTCATTGAGAACGCTCGAGGATGTGTCCACATGCGTGGCGATGACCGCCTTGATCCGGCCCTCTTTATCGGCACGCAGCGCCTCTTCCACGCGGTTCGGGTCCAGCGGCGCAGCACGGCCGAAATCGATCAGCTCCACCTCGGCACCCAGCCCCTCGGCCATCTCGGCCCAACCATGCCCGAACCGTCCGGTGGCCGGCATCAGCACCGACTCCCCCGGCGCAATCACGTTAGCCAGCGCCGCTTCCCAGGCGCCGTGGCCATTGCTGATATAGATCGTCGCGTGGCCCTCGGTGCGCGCCACGTATTTCAGATCCGGGATCAGCGTATGTGTCATTTCGTGCAGCGCGCCCTCGTAGATATTGGGCGCCGAACGGTGCATCGCTCGCAGCACGCGCTCGGGCATCACCGAAGGGCCGGGAATGGCAAGGTAGGCGCGGCCACCAGCGTCGGACATGTGCAGATCTCCTGTTGAACGCCGTGACACTAGCCGCCCGGCGCGCGGCGTCAATCCTGCCCTTGCCCCCGCTATGCTTGCCAGCACGGTCCGGCTTCTCTACATGGAGGCCAGCCTGGCCTGTCAGAGGCAACCCAAGCGACGGACCCCAAGAACGCGCATGACGCCAATCGCCCACTTTCGAAACTGGACACGCGGTCTGCGCAGCTCGCTTGAAACCGATACGCTGGCCACCGAAGAGGCCCGCCGCAAGGCGCGGCGCTTCATGATGTGGTTCGACCATGAATTCGTGCGCATCCCATGGTCGAACTTCGCGCAGGTCGCACCCGGCGTCTACCGCTCGAACCAGCCCACGCGGAAACGGCTGGAGCGCTACGCCGCGATGGGGATCAAGACCGTGCTTTTCCTGCGCGCCCCCACCAAGGCGCCGCCCTACCTGCAGGCGCAGGCCTATTGCGAAGAACTTGGCCTCACCCTCGTTGCGCGCAGTCTCGCGGCGCGCTCCGCGCCGTCGCGCGATATCCTACTGTCGCTGATCGAGGTGTTTCCGACGCTGGAAAAACCCTTCCTCATGCACTGCAAGTCCGGCGCCGACCGCGCCAGTTTCGCCTCGGCCGTCTGGCTCCTCACCCAAGAAGGCGCCAGCGTGGATGAGGCGCGCAAGATGCTCAGCCCGCGGTTCATCCATTTGAAATGGACGAAAACCGGCATTCTCGATTATATCCTCGATGCCTACGACCTGCGAAACACCCGCGCCCCCATCGGCTTTGCGGACTGGGTCGCAACCGAGTATGACCCGGACGCGCTGCAAGCCGGCTTTGACAACAAGGTGCCGCTGGCATGAGCGACAAGCCCGACCCCAAGACCGCCCCCGATGTCGAGCGCAGCCGCGTGCTGATCTCGTGGTTGTGGCGTGATTTCCTGCGCAACCATATCGGGGTGCTGATCCTGGCCGTCGTCTTTATGGCGATGGAAGGCGCAATGCAGGGCGCTCTGGCCCTGATGATGCGCCCGATGTTCGATGATGTCTTTCTCGAAGGAAACAGCACGGCGCTGGTCTGGGTGGGTGTCGGCGTGATGGGCGTCTTCATCGTCCGTGCCATTGCCTCGGTCGGTCAGAAAACCGCGCTTGCATATATTTCACAGAACATTTCCGCCACGATGCGCCTTCGCCTGCTTGACAGGATCATGAGGCAGGATGGCCCGTTCCATCAATCGCACCCCCCCGGCTTCCTGATCCAGCGGGTGCAAACCGACGTGGCCACGATCAACTCGATCTGGCCCAGCATGCTGACGGGGCTGGGCCGGGACCTGATCACGCTCGTCGTGCTGATGGGGGTTGCCATCTCGGTTGACTGGCGATGGACGCTTGTGGCGCTTGTCGGCGCGCCGCTGCTGATCGCGCCCAGCCAGATCGTGCAGCGGTTCGTACGGGCGCGGGCGCGAGAGGCGCGCGATCTTGGCGCCCGCCTGGCGACACGTCTGGACGAGGTGTTTCACGGCATCATCCCGGTCAAGCTCAACCGGCTGGAACGCTACCAATCCGACCGCTACCGGGGCCTGACCGACAACCTTGTCCGCGCCGAGGTCCGCGCCATCGCCGGCGCGGCGACCATTCCCGGGCTTGTCGATATCATGGCCGGGCTGGGCTTCCTGGGTGTGCTTTGGTTCGGCGGCCGAGACATCATCGAGGGTGAAAAGACGGTGGGCGAGTTCATGTCCTTCTTCACCGCCATCGGATTTGCCTTCGAACCCCTGCGCCGCATCGGCAGCATGGCCGGGATGTGGCAGGTGGCCGCCTCTGGGCTGGAACGGGTCAAGGTTCTGTACGATGCGAAGCCCACGCTGGTCTCACCGCCGAACCCCGTTGCCCCGCCGGCAGGCGTGCCCGGGATCGTGCTTGACGATGTCTCGCTCTCCTACGGTGACGCGCGCGTGCTCGATCATCTCGGGCTGGTGGCCGAGGCCGGGAAGACAACGGCGCTCGTCGGCGCGTCCGGCGCGGGCAAATCAACCATCTTCAACCTGCTTACCCGGCTGGTCGATCCGCAGGAAGGCAAGGTGGAGATCGGCGGCGTCGCCGCTTCGGCGATGAACCTAGGCGACCTGCGAAATCTCTTTTCCGTCGTCAGCCAGGATGCCGCGCTGTTCGATGAAACTCTGCGCGAGAACATCCTCCTGGGCCGCACCGATGTCAGCGAAGCCAAGCTCCAGGAGGTGCTGAAGGCCGCGCATGTGACGGATTTCCTGCCCAAGCTGGCCGAAGGGCTCGACTCGCCCGTCGGGCCGCGCGGCTCAAACCTGTCGGGCGGACAGCGTCAGCGTGTGGCCATTGCCCGCGCGCTGCTGCGCGACACCCCGATCCTGCTGCTGGACGAGGCCACTTCGGCGCTGGATGCCGAATCCGAAAAAGTGGTGCAGGAGGCGCTCGAGAAGCTCTCCAAGGGCCGCACGACCATCGTGATCGCGCACCGGCTCTCGACCGTGCGCGAAGCCGACAAGATCGTGGTGATGGATCGCGGCAAGGTGGTCGATGAAGGCACCCACCAGGAGCTGTTGGAGCGGGGCGGCATCTATGCGCGCCTGCACGCGCTGCAATTCAAGACCGATGGCCCGACCGCCGATAGCGCCGCGCTAGCCGCTCTGGATCCGAACCTGTCAGGAAGCGCAGCTGGAGCAGCAGGTTTTGCAGGCCGCGGCGGAACCAGCCTTCTGTCTCGTATCTTCGGGCGCTGGTTCGGGCAGTAACGGCCAGGAGTGTGATCCGCCCTTTCAGCGCCCGCGCCATCGCCACATCCTCCATCAGCGGAATGTCTGGGTATCCGCCCAAGGCGTCATACATCACGCGCGAGATCAGCAGCCCCTGATCCCCGAATGGCAGCCCGAAGACACGTGTGCGCAGGTTGGCCCAGCCCGCCACGATCCGCGCGGGCAGGGCCATGCTGTCGAAGCCAAGCCGGAAACAGGCCGCCCGGTCGGGGGCCGCCTCGATGTGGTTCAGAACCGCCTCGGACCATCCCGGCGCCAGCACCGTGTCGGCATGCAATACCAACACCCACGCCCCCTTGGCCACCGCGACACCACGCTGCAACTGCCCGCCGCGCGATGGCTCCCCCTGCAGAATCTTCGCGCCCACCTCGTCGGCGATGTACAGCGTTTCATCGGTCGAGCCTCCATCGGAGACGATCAACTCGCGGATCACGCCGGCCTGCAACCCCTCGAACAGCGCGGCAAGCGTTGCCGGCAATACCGCCCCGGCATTCAGCGTGGGGATAACGATGGAAACGGCTGCACGCATTTTGCCCCCTGTTGCGGCCTGCAACACGTCCTATATTCCATTGAGCGAACAGACGGGAGAGCAGAATGCCACGCGCGATCTATCGGGTCACCGGCGAAGACCGGGAGAGCTTCCTTCAGGGGCTTGTCAGCAACGATGTCAGGAAACTATCCGATGGCATGGTCTATGCCGCGCTTCTGACACCGCAGGGCAAATACCTCGCCGATTTCTTCCTCGTGCCCGATGGCGACGCGATCCTGATCGACATAGATGCCAGCATCGCCGCCGCCACCATTCAACGCCTGAACATGTACAAACTGCGTGCGAAGGCCGAAATCGCGGAAACCGGTCTGCACCTGCACCGCGGAACGGGCGCTGTACCCAAAGACGGTTTCGCCGATCCACGCCACCCGGCGCTGGGCTGGCGCGCCTATCGCGATGTACCTCAGGACGGCGACACGACCGACTGGGAGGCGATCCGCGTGGCGCATTGTATTCCGCAAACGGGCATCGAACTCGGCCCCGATACCTTCATTCTCGAAGCAGGCTTCGAACGCCTGAACGGCGTCGATTTCCGCAAAGGCTGCTACGTGGGCCAGGAGGTGACCGCGCGGATGAAGCACAAGACCGAGCTTCGCAAGGGCCTGGGCCTCGTGCGGCTCTCGGCTCCGGCTACACCGGGCACGCCGCTGACCAACGATGGCAAACCGGCCGGCGAATTGCACACCGTCTCGGGCGATCACGCAATCGCTTATCTGCGCTATGACCGGGCCGGGCCAGGCCTGATGGCCGGTGACGTCCCCGTCATCCGGGAGCACGACGCAGAAGCGCAGGACTGAAAACGCCGCCCCCGGCAACACGGCCAGGAGCGGCGTTCATTTATTTGACCCACGAGTTGCGGGACCAGTTCTCACCGGCCCCGCCTTCGTGAGAAAAAAACTACGAACTCGTTACCCGTTCCCACGAACGCCGGTGCCCCCCTTTGCTGCCTGAACCGGCTGGCCGCAAAACCGGAAAACTCGTTAAATCCCCAAAAACCAGACCAGATTGAACACGAGAGGCCCCGAACACCGCTAACTTGCGATATCACGATGGGCCATGGCAGGGGAAAAACATCTCAGCATTCCCGCTAACTCAGGGTTGAAGCCACCAAGAGAAAACCCCCGGCCATAGTGGACCGGGGGACATCGCAAATTGGAAGTTTTCCGGCCTGTCAGGCGCGCTCGGAATATTCCATCGTTTCGGTATTCACCACGATATCTTCGTCGGGGCCCACGAAGGGCGGCACCATCACCTTGATCCCATTGTCCAGGATCGCAGGCTTGAAACTGTTCGCCGCGGTCTGGCCTTTGACCACCGGTTCGGTTTCGACCACCTTGCAGGTCACCTTCTGCGGCAATGTCGCGTTCAGCGCCTCGTTCTCGTAGAATTCCACAACGATCGTCATGCCGTCCTGCAGGAACGGGCGCCGTTCGCCCAGGATTTCCGCGGGCAGTTCGATCTGCTCGTAGGTTTCGGCGTCCATGAATACCAGCATCCCGTCATTCTCATACAGGAATTGCTGATCCTTCTGTTCCAGCCGCACCCGCTCGACTTTGTCGGCACTGCGGAACCGCTCATTAAGCTTGCTTCCGTTACGCAGGTTGCGCAGTTCCACCTGCGCAAAGGCACCGCCCTTACCGGGCTTCACGTGGTCTACTTTCACCGCGGCCCATAGGCCGCCGTTGTGCTCCAGTACGTTACCGGGGCGAATCTCGTTTCCGTTGATCTTGGGCATTGTGTCAAAACCGTGGCAAAAGGTTGATCAAAGTTTGAGCGCACCTATATCTGGGGCTCGCGCGGAGGGCAAGAAGACGAAATATCGTGCTGCACCTGCAGAAGCTATGCAAATTTTTCATGCAAGCTATGCATTTGCGGCCTATCCGAATCGGATGAAACTCGTCATAAGGAACTCCACGCCGAAATTACAAGAGCAATAACAAAGGACGAAACATGAAGGATTTCGTTGACGGCACGGCCTTTAACAATGAACAGGGCAACCGTGCACGTAAACTGTTCGCAGCTGTTGTGTTGGCTGCTCTGGACGACGCTATTGCGGACGACAAGAAATACGGCAACGGGCCCGAGCAGATCGCCCGTTGGGCGCGCTCGCGCGATGGGCGCGAAGTGCTGTCCTGTGCCGGGATCGACCCGAACGAACGTGTCGTTCAGGGCCTGATGGAATTCGTGGCCAAGGGTGTACGCACCTCGGTCGCACTGTCGCGCGAGGAAAGCGAGCGCCGCAATGCCGCGGCGGCCGCTGAGCAGGCTGAAGCCGCCTGACGCGCCAGACCTCCGTGTCTTCAAAACCGGTCTTCGCCACGGCGAAGGCCGGTTTTCTTTTGCCCCCCGTCCCGGTTAAGTGACGACCGGAGAACAGGAGGCTCAGGTGACTCGCGCCATCATGATTCAGGGGGCAGGCTCGAATGTCGGCAAATCGATGCTGGTGGCCGGCATCGCCCGCGCGCTGACACAGCGCGGATTGCGCGTGGCCCCGTTCAAGCCGCAGAACATGTCGAACAACGCGGCCGTCACGGCTGACGGCGGTGAGATCGGCCGCGCCCAGGCGCTTCAGGCCATGGCCGCGCGCCGCGCGCCGCATACGGACATGAACCCGGTCCTTTTGAAGCCCGAAACCGACATCGGCGCTCAGGTCATCGTGCAGGGTCAGCGATTTGCCACGCTCAAGGCGCGTGACTACGCCAAGGCCAAACCCCAGCTCCTGGCGCCGGCATTGGAGAGTTTTCATCGCCTCGCCGGCACCGCCGACATCGTGTTGATCGAAGGTGCGGGCAGCCCGGCCGAGATCAACCTGCGCGCCGGCGACATCGCCAACATGGGCTTTGCCGAAGCCGCAAACGTTCCCGTGGTCCTTGTCGGCGATATCGACCGCGGCGGCGTGATCGCCCAGATCGTTGGCACAAAGACAGTTCTTCCCGCCGCAGACGCTGCACGCATCCGGGGGTTTGCCATCAACAAGTTTCGCGGCGATGTCTCGCTCTTCGACGATGGCCTGACGGCCATCACGGAGATGACGGGCTGGCCTTCTCTGGGCGTTCTGCCCTGGTTTGACGAAGCCTGGCGCCTGCCGGCCGAAGACGTGATGGATATCCGTTCAACCGCCCGCGACGGCGCCTTCAGAATCGCGGTGCCGCGCCTCGCCCGGATTGCTAATTTCGATGATCTCGATCCCCTCTCGGCCGAACCGGGCGTCAGCGTCGAGATCATCGAGCCCGGCCGCCCCCTGCCCGGCGATGCCGATCTGGTGCTGATCCCCGGCTCGAAATCGACGATCTCGGATCTTGCCCATTTCCGCGCCCAGGGCTGGGACATCGACCTGGCCGCACATCTACGGCGCGGGGGGCATGTCCTAGGCATTTGTGGCGGCTACCAGATGCTGGGCAAAACCATCGACGATCCAGACGGGATCGAAGGCGCGCCGGGCAAGGTTGCGGGGCTGGGCCTTTTGAACGTCGAGACGATCATGAAGCCCGAGAAACACCTTGCCCTGCAACAGGCCACCTACCGGCCCACGGGCGCGGCGCTTTCGGGTTACGAGATTCATATCGGCGAAACCAGCGGCCCGGATTGCACCCATGCCTGGCTCACCGTGAATGGCGCGCGCCATGGCGCGGCGTCGCCCGACGGGCGGGTGCGCGGCTGCTACCTGCACGGCCTGTTTGCCTCGGATCGCTTCCGGGCCGATTTCCTGGCTGCACTGGGTGGCGACGCGCAGATCAACTATGACACGGAAACAGACGCCGTGCTCGACCGTCTCGGCGCGCATGTCACCCAGCATCTTGATCTTGATCTTTTGATGGAACTCTCCGCACCGGTCTGACCTGCACGTAGGTCAGTCCAGCTCCTGCGCGGCCAGGGCCCGGTGAATTTCACGCCGGACCAGCTTGCGCACATTGCGTGTGATCCGCTCGCCCAGTGTGCCCTGCAACTCCTGCCGGACGATCTCGGCCACCATTTCGCGCAGCATCTCTTCGTCGATCACGGCCGCTTCGTTCTCGGCGCCGAACAGGTCAACGCTGTCCGCCTCGTCATCGGCCGCACTCACTCCCAGGGTCGCCGCTGCCGTGGCAAATTCAAAATCGTCGGGGCCGGGTCCGTCATCTGCAGGGGTAGGTGCGCTGACTTCTTCGGCCATACGCGGTTCCGGCTCGGTACTCGGCGTCAGCTCGACTTGCTCGGTTTCCTGGACCGGCTCATCCAGGCGGTCTTCTTCCCAGACATGGTCATGCGCCTGCAGGTTTTCCGCGGGTTCCTCAACATGGTCTTCCCATGTCAGAGTTTCGACAGCCCCCCCGGCATAGGGATCATCCTCATCCCCGTCAGGTTCCCACTCGCCTTCCTGTTCGGCCACAACAGCCTCAAGCTCGGCAATGCGTTCTTTCAGGTCATCGCCCCCCGCGACATCGCCCTCGCCCCGGTCCGCCTCGCCGGCAAGGGCCTCTTCCTCGGCCGGGGTCCCGGTCACGGCCTCTTCGGCAATCTCATCTGCGGCCTCGTCCAAAGCGTCATACACGGCGTCTTCGACAACAGCCGCGAACGTCGCGTGCGGGGCATCGTCTGGTTCCGCATCCTCGGCGCTTGCGAATTCCTCCTGCGCCGGGGCTTCTTCGGCTGTTTCCTCCCCGGTCCCGTCTTCCCCTGCCTCGGGCACCCGCAGCGCGGGAGTCAGCAGCAGCAGCATATTCTCATCGCTAGCGGCTTCACCGCGTGCAGGCGCGACATTGTCTTCCTCGACCGACGCCGTGGCATCATCGGTTTCGGCCTCTTCCCCCTCTTTTGCGGGGGCTTTTTCAGCACTGACGGATGCACGCGCGTTCTCGGATACCAGCCGCCGAATGGACGACAGGACATCCTCGATTTCCACATTGGTCACGGGATCAGACATTTATTTTTACCACTCTACCTCACCCGCGATCTTAGCGCGGCACAGGGATTCTCACAACCGATAGGGACAGTTTTACTCTTTCCCTAGCGCCCGAAGCACTTTGTCCAGCTTCTGGCCCTGCTTCGAGCGAAGCGTCGGCGCGTCCTTCACCATGTTGTAGTAGGCTGCCGGATCATAGCGCGGCACATTCAGGTTGAGCCGCTCGGCCGTCATGTAGCCCATCGCCGCCAGCAGGTCGTAGGAAGAGACATGCTCGTCGATCATCGCCGAAACCAGGTTCGTCCGCGCATCGAGAAGTTCCTGCTCCGCGTCCAGCACATCCAGGGTGGTACGCGCACCTAGTGTTGCTTCTTCTCGTACGCCACGGAATGCCACCTGGGCTGCGCGCACCTGCTGTTCGCCGGCAGCGCGACTTGCGCGGGCCACCTGCAACTGCGCCCAGGCATTACCGACCGCCTGCGCCAGGTTGTGCCGCACGATATGCAGGCCCGAGCGTGTCGCATCGCGCTGCGCCATTGCCTTGCGCGCCAGCGCACTCAGCCGCCCACCCTGGTAGATCGGGCCGGTCACTTCCACGCCGACGCTGCCACCGTTCGAGAACCCGCGCGAGTCGAGCGACTGCGAGAGACCATACTGGCCACGCAGTTTAACCGTGGGCTTCATCGCGGCCTGCGCCGCGGCGATGCCCAGCTCGGCCACCGTAACTTCATGCTGAATCTTCAGCATCTGGGGATGCGTCCGCAACGCGACCGCCTTGGCCGACTCGACCGATCTCGCGGTGCCTGGCACCTTGCGCAGCGGGGCCAAGCGCCCCGGCTTGCGGCCTACCACGGCACGAAACAGTTCGACCGCACTGGCCAAAGCTCCCTGCGCCCCCGCCAGTTGTGCCCGCGCCCCGGCCAGGCGCGCCTCGGCCAGAGACACGTCGGTGCGGGTCACTTCGCCCACCTCGAACCGGTCGCGCGCGGCGCGCAGTTGCTCGGTGATCACGCGCACGTTGTTCTGACGCAGACGCACGAATTCATTCTGACGGTGCACTTCGAGATAGGCCACCGCCGCATCGCGCAGCACGGTCTGCTCGGCCGACACCAGTGCCTGGCGCGTCGCCAGCACGGTTTCCTTCGCTATGTCGATCTGGATCCTGCTGCGTCCGAAATCATAGAGAAGCAGCTCTGACACCAGGCCTGCAGTGGCCTCGGTGGTCGACGATGACCGCGATGTCACCATCGTCGCCGGGTTGAAGGTCCGACCGCGGGAATAGGTCACATCCGCCGACCAGTTGAGGATCGGCTTCAGCGCCGAGACGGCAACTGCCACATCCTCGTCAGCCGCCCGCAGTAAAGCACGGTTCTGGTCGATCAGCCCGTTATGCTTGTAGGCCGACACCATGGCGTCGGCGATGCTTTCCGCCACCGCCACGACGGGCACCGCGCATGTCAGCACGGCCACGCAGGCCACCTTGGTCAGTTTTCCCGTTATCGTCGCCAGTTCCATGGTCTTGCTCCTGTCCAACTGCCCCGCCTTTTTCTGCTCGCGCGCCTAAAGCGCAAAAGCGGTGTGCTTCTCGAATCCTGGCAGAACCGACGCCCCTGCATCAAAGGCAAAGCGCCAGCTCATATGCCCGTCGATCTTGTAACCGATACGCACCTGGCCCAGACCACCCGCGCCTTCGAACAGCACGGCCATGCGGCCGCCATCCTTCAGCTGGTCGATCAGGGCTTGCGGAAGATGCCCGACGGCACCTTCAAGCGTAATCACGTCATAGGGCCCATGCTTGGCCGCCCCTTCGGTCAAGGGGCCGGTATGCATCACCACATTGTCGACACCGGCCTCGGCCAGGGCCGCCTGCGCCTCTTCCGCCATCGTCTCGTTCTCCTCGACGGCCACCACCGCCTCGGCCATGCGTGCGATCACCGCCGCCGAGTATCCCCGGCCGGCGCCGACATCCAGCACGAGCTCGTCGCCCTGCACGTCCAGTGCGTCCAGCATCTTGGCCAAGGTCCGCGGCTCGAGAATCACGCGGCCTCCCCCGAGGTCCAGGTTGTCGCCCACGTAGGCCACGTCACGCTTGTCATCGGGCACGAACATTTCGCGCGGAATCGCCAGCAGCGCCTCGATAATTGGATATTTGGTCACGTCCGAGGGACGAATCTGCGTATCGACCATCATCGTGCGACGCGTGGCGAAATCTGTCATGGGGCAAGCCTGTGCTTTGAAATCGGAGTCCTACTTTAGTTTTTGACACATCTGCCCGGTCGCGGCAACGCCTCGCAGCTGATTTGCAACGCCAGGACCCGTGCAAAAAACGTTGACGCAGGGGCCCGAGACAGGCTTGCCTAGCTTTGCATCATCCGAGCCGATGGGGGAAACGCCGATGATCCATGCCAATCGCATTCTCGCCGCAGCCGCCGCGGCGGCGCTTGCCTGGGCTGCGCCGCTCACCGCGCAAGATGCCCCGAATGCCGCCGATACGGTGACCGGCCGCAGCTTCGATGCGCCCGTCAACACCAGGCCCGTAGGCGAAAAGTTCTGGTGGGCGGACGACTGGTATGACCGGGGCCTGCTGCCCGTTCCGGAAAACCACGCGGTGATCGAAAGACGGGTCAGCTACGAAAACCCCGATGACGGTACCGAGGTGCCTGCCATTCTCTATCGCCCTGAAACCGAAGGAAAATTTCCGGCCGTCCTGTTCCAGCATGGGCGCCGCGGGCTCGATGAATTCGTGCAGCGCCTGGCCCGCCGCATGGCTGCGCGCGGCTTTGTCGTGCTGGCCCCCGATGTCTACGAGGCGCGCTTTGTCGAACGCTTCCCGCTCGAACACGACCCCGCCAGCGAAGGTGACGTGGATGCAGGGATCGATTTCCTGCTCGCCCTGCCCGATGTCAGCAGCAACAAGGCCTGCCTCTACTCCCACACCCGAGGCGGCTTCTACACCCTGCGCGTGGCGGTCGCCTTTGAACGCCAAACGCGCGACGTGGCCTGCTATGTGTCTTTCTATCCACATTGGCAGGATCCGAACGCGCCCGAACCGTTGCAGGTTTACCGCTACCACCCCGATCTCGACCGGCTGGAAATACCCACGATGGTGTTCATCGGCGAATACGAACAATACCAGCGTCGCCGCTCGATCGAGACAGCCGTGCAGTTCATGAAACAGGCGGGCCGCGACGTGAAACTCATCGTTTACCCAGGCGTCGGCCGTGGCTTCGATTTCCGCCCGCCGAACGTGCGCACCTTCGCCGATGACCTTGCCACGCGCGATTCCACCACCCGCGCCGCCGCCTTCATGAAAAAGCACCTGCAATAGCCCGCCGCGCGCGATACTCTCGTCTGGACAAGGCCCGCAAAACCGGCAATAAGGCGGCCTCAGACACCACGGATGGCGAGTTGGCGGAGTGGTGACGCAGCGGATTGCAAATCCGTGTACACCGGTTCGATTCCGGTACTCGCCTCCAATATTTTCAATGAACTGCGCCATGTCGTGACTCCACTTGCTCGGTTTTTTAAACAGCCGTTGAAACATTAACGTTCTGGATTTGTTCCGTTCCATTTGATTCCGGGCCTCTTGCGCCCGTTTTGCGAGTTCCCTTTGTCTTATTTGGCCTCCATATTTCTTGAGCATTTCCACCCCGGAATGGCCCGTGACGGCTTCCACCATCTCATCGTCGCATCCGGCTAGGTATAGTTCGATTGTCGCGTTCTTGCGCAGCCCGTGGGTGACATAATTCGCCGCCTCGGGGTTCTGCATCGTCGCCTTAACCTTGCGCATTTCCTCAGCAACCGTCCGATAGCGCACCGGGCGTCCGCTCTGGTCGGTGATGACCGTTACGCCCTTTTTCTCCACCGTGCTCAGGAATAGCTAGCGTTTCATCTTGCCCATCAATCCATGCGCCGTGTCCTGAAGCACCGGCAGGATTTCCGCCTTGATCCGCGCCTCGCTCCACTGCAACGACGAAACCGAAACCTGAACCGCCGAAAACGCACGGCCTTCGGGACTCAGGACCGGGCAGGCAACTGCCGTTTCGTTTGGCAGAAGCTGGTTATGCGCAATCGCGTAGCCGTCCGTCAAAGCCGTCTCCACTGCTTGGAAGAGTTCCCCGCGATCCACCGTCGTATGCGGCGTGTAGCCGCGCACCGGCCAGTTGCGCAGTGCCGCCGCGCGCTCCTCGGCCGGAAAGCTCGACAGGATCGCCCGCCCCGACGTGGTAAGAAGCGCCGGCACCCGCCGCCCGACCACCGTCGCGGCAAAGCTTGAGCGTTTGCACGGCAGCCGGGTGACATAAATGATGTGATCACCCGACAGCTCGGCCAGGTTCACGGTTTCACCGATTTGCTGCGAAAGCTCGATCAGTTTCGGCATCGCCTGCGCCACCAGCGGATCCGACCAGTAATAGGCATAGGCCATTTCCAGCCAGGCGTGCGATGGCCGATACCGGCGCGTGGTCGCGTCCTTGTCCAGCATCCCTTCCAGATGCAGCGTGTTGGCCAGCCGTTGCGCCGCACTCTTGTCCAGCCCGGACCGGGCGGCAAGCTCGGCCAGCGACAACTCGCTATGCGTTTCATCGAAGGTCCGCAACAGCCGAAGGCCCTTGGCCAGCGAAGCCACGTAAAGCGTGTTCTGCTTTGTCTTTGTGCGGTCGTCCAATGCCCCCTCCCGCTTGCCTGAAAACTGTTGACCGAATCACGCCCCGCGCGATTACAATATTAAATAATGCGCCTTCGTATTACTATGTAATACTTCTGGCTCCAAAAACTGAAACAGCCGCCCGGCCGCCGCCGGGTCCAACCAAGGGGGTACTCATGAAAAAACTGTCACTCACAACCGCAATCACCGCCGTGGCATTCGCCACCGCGGGCCTGCCCGCGCTGGCCGACAAGGCCGAGGACAAGCTCAACGTCGCCTTCACCAAGGAGCTTGAGAATGTCGACAGCTATTTCAACTCGTCCCGCGAAGGCGTTGTGCTTCAGCGCGCGGTCTGGGATGGCCTGATCTACCGCGATCCGGTGACCAACGAATACAAGGGCAACCTCGCCACTTCTTGGGAATGGATCGACGACACCACGCTGGAATTCAAGCTGCGCGAAGGCGTCACCTTCCACAATGGTGAAGCCTTCAACGCCGATGATGTGGTCTTTACCGTCAACTTCGTCGCCGACGAAGCCAACGGCGTGAAAACCCAGCGCAACGTCAACTGGATGAAATCGGCCGAGAAGATCGACGATTACACCGTCCGCATCCACCTCAAGGACAAGTTCCCGGCCGCCATCGAATTCCTGTCCGGCCCGGTGTCGATGTATCCCAACGAATACTACGCCGAGGCAGGCGCCTCGGGCATGGGTCTCAAACCCGTGGGCACCGGCCCCTACAAGGTGGTCTCGGTCGTGCCCGGCCAGCATTTCGTGCTGGAAAAGAACGAAAACTACCATGACAGCCCCAAAGGCCAGCCGACGATCAAGACGATCGACATCCGCACCGTGCCCGACGTGAACACCCAGATCGCCGAACTGTTCTCGGGCACGCTCGATCTGATCTGGCAGGTGCCGGCGGACCAGTCCGAGAAACTGAAATCCATGGATCAGTTCACCGTCGCCAACGAATCCACCATGCGGGTGGGCTATATCACGATGGATGCGGCCGGCCGCTCCAGCATGGACCCGAACCCGTTCCAGGACCTGCGCGTGCGCCGTGCGATCAACCACGCCATCGACCGCCAGGCGATCGTCGACAGCCTGCTCAAGGGCTCGTCCAAGGTGATCAACACGCCCTGCTTCCCCAGCCAGTTCGGCTGCGTGCAGGATGTCACCTCCTATGAATACGACCCCGAGAAAGCCAAGGCGCTTCTGGCCGAGGCTGGCTATCCCGATGGCTTCACGACCGAGTTCTACGCCTACCGCAACCGCGACTATGCCGAGGCCCTGGCCTCCTACCTGAACGCGGTCGGCATCAAGACCGACTTCAAGATGCTGCAATACTCGGCCCTGCGCGAGCTCAACATGAAAGGCGAAGTGCCGCTGGCCTTCCTGACCTGGGGCAGCTACTCGATCAACGATGCCTCGGCCATGGTCAGCCAGTTCTTCAAGCACGGCTCGCTGGACGACACCCGCGATGACGAGGTTCTCGAATATCTCAACATCGCCGACAGCGCGACGGATCCCGATGTCCGGATCGAAAACTACGGCAAGGCCCTGAAGCGCATCACCGATCAGGCCTTCTGGGCACCGCTCTTCAGCTACAACACCAACTACGTGTTCAAGACGAGCGTGAACTACTCGCCCACCCCTGACGAGGTTCTGCGCTTCACCACCATGACGTGGAACTGATCGCGTCCCGCCCCGCGGCGCTCCGGCGCCGCGGGGCGCATCCGTGCCCCTCGTCACTTCTACCTGACGTCCCGGCGCCTGCCCGGGCCAAGGAAACGCCATGCTGCAATTCATCCTGAAACGTCTCGGGCTGGCCATTCTCGTGGCCTTCACCGTCTCGTTCATCAGCTTCTCGCTACTTTTCCTGTCCGGCGATCCCGCCGCCGCCCTGGCGGGCGAAACCGCCTCGGGCGAAGACATCGAGGCCCTGCGCAAGCTATACGGCTTCGACCGCCCGATGCTGGTGCAGTATGGCGACTGGCTCTTCTCCGCGCTGCAGGGCGATTTCGGCGAAAGCTACTATTTCAAGTTGCCGGTGGCGTCGCTGATCGCCGAACGGCTTTCGGTCACCATGCTCCTCGGCGTCTGCGGTATCAGCTTTGCGCTTCTTACGGCCGTACCCTTGGGCGTTGCCGCAGCGATCCGGCCCAACTCGCTCATTGACCGGGTCGCGCTCTTCCTGTCGGTTGCCGGCCAGGCGATGCCCAGCTTCTGGTTCGGGCTCATCCTGATCGTGGTCTTCGCAATTCAACTTGGCTGGCTGCCGCCCTCGGGCGCTTCGACTTGGCGGCATTTCGTCATGCCCACCATCGTCCTGGGCTATTACGCCATGCCCGCCATCATGCGGCTGACGCGTGCCGGCATGCTCGAAGTGCTGAACTCCGACTACATCCGCACCGCCCGGGCCAAGGGCGCCCCCGAAATGCGGGTGATGTTCAAGCACGCCCTGCGCAACGCGATCATCCCGGTGGTGTCGCTCGCCGCCGTGCAGATGGGCTTCATGCTGGGCGGTTCGATCGTGGTGGAATCGATCTTCGCGCTGCACGGCGCGGGCTTCCTCGCCTGGGAAAGCATCGGGCGCAACGATCTGCCCACCGTGCAGGCGCTGATCCTGATCTTCTCGATGTTCTACATCGTCTTCACCTTTCTCGCCGATGTGCTGAACGCCTGGCTCGATCCGCGCATGAGGAGCAGCTGACATGACCGATATGACAGACCCCCTCCTGCAGGAAATCACCGGCCCCACGCCCGGCCAGCTCCTGCGCAAGCGTGTCTTCGGCCACCAGGGCCTTCTCATCGGCGCCATCGTCGTTGCGATCCTTGCGATCATCGCGCTGCTCGCCCCGCTGCTTGCCCCGCATGATCCCTATGCCCAGAGCTTGATGGACCGGATGCAGCCGCCGGTCTTTCTCGGCGGTACCTGGGAACACCCGCTCGGCACCGATCACCTCGGCCGCGATTACCTCTCGCGCCTCATCTACGGCGCGCGCGTCTCGCTCATGATCGGCGTCATCGCTGCCGTCATCTCGGGCGTGATCGGCACCGCCATGGGCGTGGCTGCCGGCTATTTCGGCGGCAAGGTCGACGCGGTGGTGACCTTCCTCATCAACGTGCGGCTGGCCATGCCGGTGGTGCTGGTGGCACTCGCCGTCGTCGCCATCCTCGGCGGCTCCCTTACCGTGGTGATCGTCGTGCTTGGCCTGTTGCTCTGGGATCGCTTTGCCGTGGTCATGCGCGCCTCCACGCTGCAGGTGCGCCGGCGCGAATACGTCGCCGCGGCCCAGGCCATCGGCGCCTCGACGCCCCGCATCCTGCTGACCGAGATCATGCCCAACATCGTCAACAACCTGATCGTTGTCGTCACGCTGGAAATGGCCCACGCCATCCTGCTCGAAGCGGCGCTCAGCTTCCTCGGCCTTGGCGTGCAACCGCCCACGCCCAGCTGGGGCCTGATGGTCAGCGAAGGCAAGAACATGATGCTCTTTGAGCCCTGGCTGGTGCTGATCCCCGGCGCGGTGCTCTTCCTGCTGGTGCTGGCGATCAACCTGATGGGTGACGGGCTGCGCGATGTCACCGCCCCGGAAAACAGGAACTGACCGATGGCCGATCCGCTTCTTTCCGTCCGCAATCTCAGCATCGACATCCCCGTCGGCGGCGGCACGCTGCACGCCGTGCGCGGCATCGATTTCGACCTGCAGCGCGGCGAGGTTCTCTCGATAGTCGGTGAATCCGGCTCGGGCAAATCACTCACCTCGCTGGCGGTCATGGGCCTCCTGGGCAAACAGATCGACCGCCGCGCCGACCGGATGGATTTCGACGGGGTCGACCTGACCCGCGCCAGCCGACGCAAGATGCGCTCGCTGCGCGGTGCGCGCATGTCGATGATCTTCCAGGAACCGATGACCTCGCTCAACCCCGCCTACACGATCGGCGACCAGCTGACCGAAGCGCTGCTGCTGCACAGGAACGTCTCGCGCGAAGCCGCCCGCGACCGTGCCGTCGAACTTCTGGAAAAGGTCGGCATCACCTCGGCGGCCAGCCGCCTTGGCCAATACCCGCACCAGCTCTCGGGCGGATTACGGCAACGGGTGATGATCGCCATGGCGCTGATGTGCGGGCCGGAACTCATCATCGCCGACGAACCCACCACCGCGCTCGATGTGACGATCCAGGCGCAGATCCTGCGCCTCTTGGTCGATCTCGTGCGCGAAATGGACATGGCGATGATCCTCATCACACATGACCTTGGCGTGGTTGCCCGCGTCGCCGACAAGGTGGCGGTGATGTATGCCGGCGAACTGGTCGAAACCGGCACGGCCGGGGCAATCTTCAACGCCCCCACCCATCCCTATACCCGTGGCCTTCTGCGCTGCATCCCGCTGCCCGGCAAGACCGAACGCGGCTCGACGCTGGGCACCATTCCCGGCATCGTGCCCTCGCTGATCGGAGATATCAGCGGTTGCGCCTTCCGCACCCGCTGCGAACACGCCGTTGACGCCTGCCGCGGCGATATCCCCAGGCGCGAGGAGGACGGCCACATGTTCCGTTGCGTGCATCCCCAGGGCCGGCGCACGGAAGAGGAGGCCCCGGCATGAATGCAATGTCACCCCCCGACACCCCGGTTCTCGAACTGCGCGGCGTCTCCAAGGTCTATACCGTCAAGCAGGGCCTGATGGGCGTGCGCAAGCCGTTGACCGCCGTCAACGACGTGACCCTGACACTCGGGCGGGGCGAGGTGCTGGGCCTTGTCGGCGAATCCGGCTGCGGGAAATCCACGCTGGCCAAGATCCTTCTGGGGCTCGAAGCGCCCACCAGCGGCCAGGTTCTCGTCGATGGCGAGGCGCTCGGCGGCCAGGACCGGCTGAAGCTCGCCCGCCGCATCCAGCCGATTTTCCAGGATCCCTACAGCTCGCTCAACCCGCGCAAATCCATCGCCGACATCATCTCGCTGCCGCTGCGGGTGCATGGCATCGGCGACCGGGCCAGCCAGATGCAGGCGGTGCGCGACATCCTCGATGTGGTGGGCCTGCCCGCCCGGGTGATGAACACCTATCCCAGCCAGATGTCGGGCGGTCAGCGCCAGCGCGTCGCCATCGCCCGCGCCCTGATCATGAAACCCGAGATCGTCATCTGTGACGAGCCCACCTCGGCGCTGGATGTCTCGGTGCAATCCCAGATCCTCAACCTCCTGGGCGAGCTTCGGCGCGAATTTGGGCTGACCTATCTCTTCATTTCCCACAACCTCGCCGTGGTCGAACATTTGGCCACCCGCGTGGCCGTCATGTATCTCGGCCGGATCGTGGAAGAGGCCGAAACCGGCGCGCTTTTCGAGACCGCACGCCACCCCTATTCCGGCGCGCTGCTCGACTCGGTGCTCACGCCCGAGCCGGGCCTCGGCGTTCCCGACACCCATCTTGGCGCCGCCTATCCGAACCCGATCGATCCGCCTTCGGGCTGCGCCTTCCATCCGCGCTGCGCCTCGGCCACCGAATTCTGCGCCGCCACCGCGCCGCGCCCTATCCCGACCAGTGACGGGCATGTTGAATGCCACCTCTACGATCCCGAAACCGAGATGTTCCAAGGATAAGCTCATGAGCGCGTCTCTCTCCCGCACCCAGACCGTCACCAAGACGGTGATCGAAACCAAGGGCGGCGTTGTCGCGGCCCAGCACAGCCTGGCCGCGCAGGCCGGCGCCGAGGTTCTGGCCGCCGGCGGCGATGCCGTCGATGCGGCGGTGGCCACCTCCTTCGTGCTCGGCGTTCTCGAACCCTGGATGAGCGGCCCGGCGGGCGGCGGCGCCATGATGCTTTGGCGCGCCGACAAGGGCGACGCCATCGCCCTCAACCACGGCATGCGCGCGCCTGCCGCGCTGGATATCGCCGATTACCCGCTCTCGGGCCGTGGCGTGGCCGGTGATCTCTTCCCCTGGGAAGAAGTCGTCGAAAACCGCAACGTTCAGGGCGCCACCGCCGTCGCCGTGCCCGGCGTGGTCGACGGGCTGGGCCAGGCGCATGACCGCTGGGGCCGGATGCCCTGGGCCGAGCTCCTGGCCCCCGCCATCGCCCATGCCCGCCAGGGCATGCTGGTCGATTGGTATGCCGCGCTCATCATCGCGTCGTGCACCCGCGAACTGGCCAAGGATCCCGACGCCGCCGCGCTCTTCCTCGAAGACGGCCAATGGCCCACGATCGGCGCCTGGACCTCGCTGGCCGAAAAACGGCTCGACCAGTCGAAAATGGCCGACAGCCTCGATCAGATCGCCCGCGATGGCGCCCGCGCGCTTTACGATGGCGATCTAGGAGCCGCACTGGCCGCCGACATGCAGGCCAAGGGCAGCCGCCTGTCGCAGGACGATCTGCGCGCCTACCGGGCCGAGTTCGCCCCCGCGCTCAGCTTCGATTATCGCGGCACGCAGATGCATGCGGTCCCCGGTCTCACCGCCGGCCCCACCCTGCAAGAGGCGCTGACCATCGCCGCCGAAACGGGGCTTGCCGGCACGGCACCCGATGGCACCGCCTTTGCCGCCTATGCCCGTGGGCTCAAGGGCGCCTACGAAACCCGCCTGTCCACCATGGGCGACAACGCCGAACACCCCGCCGCCCCCGGCTGCACCACGCATTTCTCGGTCGTCGACCGGCACGGCAACATGGTCTCGCAAACCCAGACGCTGCTCTCGCTCTTTGGGTCGCGCGTCGTCTCGCGCTCGACCGGCTTCCTGATGAACAACGGCATCATGTGGTTCGACCCGGTCCAGGGCCGGCCCAATTCGCTGGGCGCGGGCAAACGCTGCCTGATGAATGTCTGCCCCGTCATCGGCAAGGCCCCGGGCGACACGATGTTCGCCTTCGGCGCCAGCGGCGGGCGCAAGATCGTCTCGGCCGTGGCCCAGCTCTCGGCCTTTGTCGCCGATTTCGGCATGGACGTGGGCCAGGCGTTTCACCATCCGCGGATCGACGTCTCGGGCGGTCCGCTTGTCGTGGCCGATGAAACCCTGCCCGCCGAAACCGTCGCCGCGCTCGGGGTTGAGCATGAGGTGCGCACCGCGCGCCGTGCCGTCTTTCCCTACGCCTTCGCCTGCCCGGCCGGCGTCATGCGCCGCAAGGGGCTCAATTCCGGCTGCACTGAAATCATGTCGCCCTGGGGCGATGCCATCTCCGAACCGCACGAGGCCTGAGCCATGTCCCGCCAATCCGCCATCGACGCCGTCACCCGCTATTTCGACAAGGGCCAGTTCCAGAGCGATCTGGCCGATCTCGTCGCCTATCCCAGTGAAAGCCAGAACCCCGACGCCGCCCCCGAGCTGCGCCGCTACCTGGTCGAGGCGATGCAACCCCGGCTGGAACGTCTGGGCTTCACGACCGAGCTGTTCGACAACCCCGTGCCCGGCGGTGGCCCCTTCCTTGTGGGCGAACGGCATGAAGGCGACGACCTGCCCACCATCCTCACCTATGGCCACGGTGACGTGATCCGCGCGCAGCACGGCATGTGGCGCGAAGGGCTCGAACCCTTCAAGCTGATCGAGGAAGGCGACCGCCTCTATGGCCGCGGCAGCGCCGACAACAAGGGCCAGCACCTCATCAACCTCGCCGCGCTGGAATCCGTGCTCGAAACCCGCGGCAAACTGGGTTTCAACACCCGTATCGTGCTGGAAATGAGCGAGGAGACCGGCTCGCCCGGCCTGTCCGAATTCTTTGCGGCGCACCAGGACAGGCTCTCGGCCGACGTGCTCATCGCCTCCGACGGCCCCCGCCTTCAGCCTGAAACGCCCACCATGTTCATGGGCTCGCGCGGGGGCATCACCTTCGATCTTTCCGTCGACCTGCGCGAAGGCGCGCACCATTCCGGCAACTGGGGCGGGCTGCTGGCCGACCCGGCGATGATCCTGGCGCAGGCGCTTTCCACCATCACCGATGCGCGCGGACAGCTGCAAATCCCCGAATGGCGCCCCGACAGCCTGACCGACAAGGTCCGCGCCGCCCTGCGCGACCTGCCGATCGAAGGCGGCGAAGGCCCCGCGATCGATCTCGACTGGGGCGAAGAAAGCCTCACCCCGGCCGAACGCGCCTATGCCTGGAACAGCTTTGCCATCCTCGCGATGAAAAGCGGCGTCCCCGAGGCCCCGGTCAACGCCATTTCCGCCTCGGCGCGCGCCACCTGCCAGCTGCGCTTCGTCGTCGGCACCGATACCGAGGCGGTTTTGCCGTCGCTGCGCCGCCACCTCGATGAACACGGCTTCCAGAGGGTCAGGATCGAACCCTTCGAACGCGGCTTTTTCGCCGCCACCCGGCTCGATCCCGATCATCCCTGGGTCGAATATGTGCGCGCCTCGCTTCAAGAGACCTCGGGCCAGACACCGCATGTCCTGCCGAACCTCGCAGGCTCTCTGCCCAACGATGCCTTTGCCGGCATCCTTGGCCTACCGACGATCTGGATACCGCATTCCTACCGCGCCTGTTCGCAGCACGCCCCCAACGAACACGTCCTCAAACCCGTCTGCCGCGACGCGCTGCGCGTCATGGCGGGCCTCTTCTGGGACATCGGCGAAGGTGGCACCCCCGGCTGAGACGTCGCCGCGAATGGCCAGCCCACCAATCCGGCAAGAGCCTTGTCCCCATGGATGCGCTGTGAAACACAAAGGCCAGTCTTTGTGTCGGAGAGAAACATGCGTCTAGTGGTGGGGCCCACCAATTCGGGCAAATCGACCTGGATCGAAAGAAATCACCAGGACGCGGTCTTTGCCTACGAACTTCAGCGGGGACACATCCCAGCCAGCGATGCCGTGCTCCACTACAACCTGCTGCTACTGGCGCCCAAACGGTTCAGGTCCGGCGCGCCGCTCATCACCTGGAACCTGCTGGAGGACGAGGTTCTGAAAGGATGCCTGGCTCGCGGCGAGATCGACAAGGCAACAGTCATCGTCGCCCCGATCGACGACCTGCTCGATCGCGCCACGGCGCGCACTGAAATCGAGGAAACCCGGCCCGGCACACCCGCTTATCCTGCCGATATGTGGCATTCGATCCTCGAACAGGTCGATCTGTTCTCCCTGTACCAACAGCTTGTCGACGTCCTGGAGGCGCACAACATCGCCTATGACGTGCTCTTCAACGCAAACGGCACCGATGAGATGCCGCAAACCGACCGATGCTTTGTTCACGCCGCCCTGCGCGGCCGTCATGTCCCGCTGCCGCCACAGGAAGATATCGATGCCGTTCTCGGCTTTCCGGGTGTGGAATACCAGGAGGTGCTCCTGCCCCGGCAAATGACCACATCGCACCAGCGGTTTTCCCACACCAACGGCTCACGCCGCCAGACATTCGACCAGATCGCGGATACCCCACTGCGTGATCGCTCCGTTCTCGATATCGGCTGCGCGATGGGGGACATGCTGTTCTGGTATGAACGTTTTGGCGCCACGCAACTTACCGGCATCGACCTGCGCCAAAGCCGGCTGGATGCAGCCAAGCGCATCGGCGAACTGCTCCACAGCGACGCCCGGTTCATCTGCGGCGATTTTCTCAAGTCCGACGAGATCGGCCCGCATGACGATGTGCTCGTATTGAACGTGCTGCATCATATCGCCGATTTCAGTTCCTTTCTCGCAAAAGCGGTCGAGTTGACCCGCGAACGCCTGATCATCGAATTCCCGACCCTGCAGGACAAGAAATTCCGGCGTCTTGGCGATATTCCCGAAGGCCTCGATCATCTTCCGCTGATCGGCGTCAGCAGCCGGAAGGTCGACCAGACCTTCGTGTTCACGCGCGCTGCGCTGCAACGGCTCATTGATGATCTGGGCAATTTCGAAATGGAAACGCGGCAGTCGCCCTTTGCCAACCGCGAGATCGCGGTGTTCACACGCAGATAGAGGCATGAAAAAGGGCCGCCCCTTTTCCGGGGCGGCCCTTGATCTTGCTCCGGGCGCGCCGGGCGCGCCCGGATATCTGCATCCGGCTTAGACGTCGAAGCGGTCGGCTTCCATCACCTTGGTCCAGGCAGCGACGAAATCGTTGACGAACTTCGCGCCGTTATCGGCCTGGCCATAAACCTCGGCCAGCGCCCGCAGCTGCGAGTTCGAGCCAAAGACAAGGTCGACGCGACTGGCGGTCCACTTGACGTCGCCGCTCTTGCGGTCGCGGCCTTCGAAGGTGTCGGCGTCATCCGAGGTGGGTTTCCACTCGGTCGACATGTCCAGCAGGTTGACGAAGAAATCGTTCGTCAGCTGGCCTTCGCGGTCGGTGAAAACACCGTGTTTCGCGCCGCCGTGATTGCCGCCCAGCACGCGCATGCCACCCACCAGCACCGTCATCTCGGGCGCGGTCAGCGTCAGAAGTTGCGCCTTGTCGACCAGCAGCTCCTCGGCCGAGACGGTGTATTTCGCCTTCTCGTAGTTGCGGAAACCGTCGGCGATGGGTTCCAGCACGTCAAAGCTTTCCACGTCGGTCTGATCCTCGGTGGCGTCGCCACGGCCGGTCGAGACCGGTACGGTCACGTCGAAACCGGCATCCTTCGCGGCCTTCTCGACCGCTGCGGCACCGCCCAGAACGATCAGGTCGGCCATCGACACGGCTCCATGATCCTTCTGAACGCCTTCCAGCGCGGTCAGAACCTTGGCCAGTTGCTCGGGCTGGTTGGCGTCCCAGTCCTTCTGCGGCGCCAGGCGGATGCGGGCGCCGTTGGCCCCGCCGCGCATGTCCGAACCGCGGAAGGTCGAGGCCGAGGCCCAGGCCGTCTGTACCAGTTCCGACACCGTCAGGCCGGTCGCCAGGATCTTGGCTTTCAGGTCGGCCACGTCGGCATCCGACAGCGCCTTGCCCGCGGGCACCGGATCCTGCCAGATCAGGTCTTCGGCCGGCACCTCGTTACCCAGGTAGCGCGCTTTCGGGCCCATGTCGCGGTGGGTCAGCTTGAACCACGCGCGGGCGAAGGCATCGGCGAACTCGTCCGGGTTCTCATGGAACCGGCGCGAGATCTTTTCATAGGCCGGGTCCATGCGCATCGCGATATCCGCGGTGGACATGAAGATCGGTACCTTCTTCGACGGATCCTCGGGATCGGGCGCCATGTCCTCTTCCTGGATGTCCTTGGGCGTCCAGACCCAGGCACCGGCCGGGCTCTTCACCTTTTCCCACTCGTATTTGAACAGCACGTCGAAATAGCCGTTGTCCCACTGGATCGGGTTCGGCGTCCACGCGCCTTCCAGGCCCGAGGTGATGGCATCGCGGCCCTTGCCCGACTTGTAGCTCGACAGCCAGCCAAAACCCTGCGCCTCGATCGGCGCGGCCTCGGGTTCGGGGCCGACGTGATCTGCCGGGCCGGCACCGTGCATCTTGCCGAAGGTGTGGCCACCTGCAGTCAGCGCCACGGTTTCATAATCGTCCATCGCCATCCGGGCAAAGGTTTCACGGATGTCCTGAGCCGAGGCCAGCGGGTCGGGGTTGCCGTCCGGGCCTTCCGGGTTCACGTAGATCAGGCCCATCTGCACGGCCGCCAGCGGGTTTTCCAGCTCACGGTCGCCGGTGTAACGGCTGCCCTCGGCATCCGAGGTCGCCAGCCATTCCGATTCAGCACCCCAATAGACGTCTTCCTCGGGCTCCCACACGTCGGCGCGGCCGCCGCCAAAGCCGAAGGTCTCGAAACCCATCGATTCCAGCGCTGCGTTCCCGGCCAGCACAAACAGGTCGGCCCAGGAAATCCTGTTGCCGTATTTCTGTTTCACCGGCCACAGCAGGCGGCGCGCCTTGTCCAGGTTGCCGTTATCGGGCCAGCTGTTGAGCGGCGCAAAACGCTGCATGCCGGTTCCGGCGCCGCCACGGCCATCTGCCGTGCGGTAGGTGCCCGCCGCGTGCCACGCCATCCGGATCATCAGGCCGCCATAGTGGCCATAGTCAGCCGGCCACCAGTCCTGGCTGTCGGTCATCAGCGCGTAGAGGTCTTGCTTCAGCGCCTTGAGGTCCAGTTTCTTGAACTCCTCGGCATAGTTGAAATCCGCGCCCATCGGGTCGGACTTGGCCGAGTTCTGGCGCAGGATGTTCAGGTTCAGCTGGTTCGGCCACCAGTCCTTGTTCGAGCGCGTCGCAAAGGTCGTGGCGCCGTGCATGACCGGGCATTTGCCGATGTCATTTCCGTCCATGTCTCTCTCCCATTATGGCTGTCAGTAAGGTCGTCGTTCGCAACGAAAGGCCACGACCAGCCACGAATTTGCGGGCCAGCGCAAAACTGTCCGCATCGGGCCGGGCGAGTCCCCCCGGATTTCCTAGAATCAATCTAACAAATAGGCTCCATTAGATTAAGTTGCATTTATTCATCGCGGCGATAACCTGCCCTTATCAAGTCACAGCGAAGGCAACCACAGCGCCAGCTGCGGAAAGACCACCAGCAACACCACCAAAAGCAGCGAACAGCCGATGAACGGAAACGCCGAGGTATAGATCTGCCGCATCGTGGTGCCCTGCGGCGCCACCCCCTTCATCACGAACAAAAGCAACCCGAAAGGCGGTGTGGTGAAACTGATCTCCAGCGACAGCAGCATAATCAGGCCGAACCAGATCGGATCGAACCCCAGCGTGTTGGCCAGCGGAAAGAAGATCGGCACGGTCAGCAGCATGATCGAGATCTGCTCCATGAACATACCCAACAGCAGCAGCACCGCGAACATCACCCCCAGCATCGCGATTGGCGCCAGGTCGAACGAGGTGGCCCAGTTGACCAGCCCGCGTGACGCGCCGGAAAACGCCAGAAGCTGGCTGAACGTGGCCGAACCGAAGACGATCAGATACGCCATCAGCGTCACCCGCAGCGCACCGATGATCGACTTGCGCATCGCCTCCCAGGTCAGGCAGCGGAACGCGGCGGCCAGGATCAATACGCCCAGCGCGCCAAAGGCGGCCGCCTCGGACGGAGTGACGAAACCGCGGATCATCAGCACGATGATCACCACCATCACGCCCACCATCGGCACCACCTCGCGCAGCAGCAGGCCCAGCCGCTGGCCCAGCGACATAGGGTCCACCTCATAGGCCGGTGCCGCCTGCGGATCGAGACGCGTCTGCAACCAGATCGTCGCGATGTAGAACCCCGCCAGGATCAGCCCCGGGATCACCCCCGCGATCAACAGCGCCGCCACGTCGATCTGCGCCAGCGTCGCCAGCAGCACCGCCAGCGCCGAGGGCGGAATGATGATCGCCAGCCCCCCGGTGCCCAGGATGGGCCCAATGCTCATATGCGGCTTGTAACCCCGCCGCCCCATCTCCGGCACCATGAGCGAGCCCAGAAGCGCCGTCGATCCCATGGACGAGCCCGACAGCGTCGAAAACGCGGTGCCACCCAGCACCGTGACATAGCTCAACCGCCCAGGCAGCCGGCCCAACAGCTTGTCGATGGCGTTGAACATCCGCCCACCAAGCCCGGTGTGAAAGAAAATCTCGCCCATCAGCAGGAACAGCGGAATGGGCATCAGCGCGTATTTCGTCAGCGCGCCCAGCCCGTTATTCAACAGCTGCGCCACCCCCCGGTCGCCGCCCATGAACACCCAGGCGCCCACGATATTGGCCGCCAGAAAGGCCAGCGCCACGGGCATGCCCGTGGCCATCAGCGCCACGATCGTGCCCAGGAGCAGGGCCAGAGCCTCGTACCATTCCATTATTCGTGTATCCCCGCTTCGCCGCTGTGCATCAGGTCATCGCCGAACACGAACCGCGAAAATTCCACCGCCATCAGGCCAAAGCTCAGCGGGAACGAAATCGTCAGGATCCAGCGGGGAAAGTAATAGGCCCGCACGTCGTAATCGGACCGCTCGATATTGGTCAGGAACAGGTCCAGCCCCTTCCAGGTCAGGATCACGCAGACCACGACACAGGCCAGCGCCACCGCCCGGCTCACCACCCGGCGGGTGGCTTCGGGCAGGGCCGCGGTGACCAGCTCGATATGCACATGCCCCTTATCGCGTACCAGCCACGGCGCGCCCAGCATGGTCATGTAAAGAAGGCCGTATTCGGCCGAGGTGAACAGCCACGCATAGGGCTGCAGGCCCATGTTGCGCATCAGCACCGACACGATCACCGAAACCATCAGCCATATCAGCATCGCCCCGGCGACAAACGCCATCGCGTATAACAACGCGGTATAGGCCCGTATCACTGTGCTCATCCGTCCTGCCCCTTGAAAAAGCGGGCCCGCCTCTCGGGCGGGCCCACGGGTCTTACTTGGCTGCGTCCAGGTCGTAGAACAGCTCGATCAGCTTGTCATAGTTGCCGGTACCACCGGGCTGCTCGGACATCACGCTCTTCATGCGTTCCCAGGTCTTTTCGCGGGCCGCGGCCAGGTAGTTGGCCTTGGCTTCGCCTTCCAGCGAAACGACCTTCATGCCGGCCGCTTCCAGCGCGGCAAAGTCCTCATCACGCTTGCCACGCAGGGCCGCGACGCTGTCTTTCTCGTGCTGGATGGCGACATCCTGCAGGATCTTCTTCGCGTCGTCGCTCAGGCTGTTCCATTTCTCCAGGTTCACGATCACGCCCAGGTCGGTCGAGAAGAAGCACGGCTCGATCCGGTAGTTCAGGAACTCGTTCCATTTCAGGTCAATCAGGCCGATCTGCGTCCAGCCGGTCGCGTCCACGACACCGCGCTGCAGGGCCGAGTAAACCTCACCGGTCGGCAGGTCGATCACCTGCGCGCCCAGGTAGTTGGTGAAGAACGCGTTATACACCGCGTTACCGCGCAGCTTCAGGCCTTCGACCTTCAGGTTGCCGTTCTCGTCGAACTCGGGCTCGTTACGGGTCCACAGGTTGTAGCACACGCCGCTGTCGAACCAGCCCAGGTATTTCACACCCATCTTTTCCTGGTGGATCTGGTCGATCAGGTCGATGCCGCCGTTTTCGCGGGTTTCCACCGCGGTCAGGTTCGACGCCACCAGCGCATCCTTTTCAGGCAGCACACCGGCGTAGAAGCTGCCGGGGGTGTAAACCATGTCCACGATCCCGTCGCGCACCGCGTCGGGCTGCTGGAACATGCCGATGGCCTCGGGGCCGCCGCGCACTTCGATCTGCACCACGCCCTTGCCCGCTTCGTTCACCTTGTCCACGAACGACAGGAAGCTCTTGGTATAGATCAGTGTTTCGGGAAACGCGTGCACCGCCGAAATCGTGTCCTCGGCCTGCGCAACCGACCCGATAAGGGTCGAGGCGGCAATGATCCCGCCCAGAACGGTATGTTTCATCTCAGTCTCCTTTTCCGGGGGCATTCCCCCGCCCTGTTGTGGGGGCCACCCGGCCCCCGGTTATCGCCACACCCCGATGGGGCGCAGTCCTCTCATCCCCTGGGCCAGGCCCAGGGATGCGCCGCGCGACGGGCGTCGCGAAACGCGGTGATCTCCTTGGCGTGCTGCGCCGTCATGTCGATATCGTCCCAGCCGTTGATCAGCTTCATCCGCCAGACCGGGTCCAGCTCGAACGCCGCCGCGCTGCCACCCACCGACACGGTGCCGGCCTCCAGATCGACCCGCGCATCGGCGGTTTCGCCGCCCAGCGCCTCGATCATCTCCTCGACCACGTCCGCCGGCACCCGCGCCGGCAGCAGCCCGTTATTCACCGCATTGGCGGCAAAGATGTCTCCGAAACTCGGCGCGATCACCGCGCGGATGCCGTAATCGACCAGCGCGTAAACCGCCGCCTCGCGGCTCGATCCGCTGCCGAAATTGCGCCGCGCGATCAGGATGTTCGCCTCTGGATGACGGTTCAGCGGCATGTCGGGCCGCGCCTGCCCGTCCTCATCGAACCGCATATCATGCAGCAGGTAGGGCCCGTATCCGTCGCGCCTGGGCACCGACATGAACCGCGCCGGGATCAGCTGATCGGTATCGATGCTTTCCATCGGCAGCGCCAGCGCTCGGCCCTCGTGTTGCGTCCAGCCCGCCATCACACCCGCCCCTTCAACAGCGGCCGCACATCGCTCAGCGCGCCGGTCACCGCCGCCGCGGCCACCATTGCCGGGCTCATCAGGTGGGTGCGCGCGCCGCGCCCCTGCCGGCCCTTGAAATTGCGGTTGGTGGACGACGCGCATCGCTTGCCCGGCGCCACCAGGTCGCCGTTCATCCCCACGCACATCGAACAGCCTGCCTCGACCCAGTCCAGCCCGGCCTCGGTGAAAATCCGGTCCAGACCTTCGGCCTCGGCCTGCTTCTTCACCAGCGCCGAACCGGGCGAAACCAGCCCCGGCACACGTGCCTTGCGCCCTTTCAGCACCGCCGCCGCCAGCCGCAAATCCTCGATCCGGCCATTGGTGCAGGACCCGATAAACACCTGGTCCACCGGCGTGCCCTCCAGCGTCCGGCCCGGGGTCAGCCCCATATAGTCCAGCGCCTCGCGCGCCCGCGCCGCGCGCCCCTCGGGCAGGTTCGCCGGGTCGGGCACGCTCGCGCCGATGGGCAACGCCTCTTCGGGGCTCGTCCCCCAGGTCACCGTCGGCGCGATCTCGTCACCGTCGATCACCTCTTCGCGGTCGAACGTGGCATCGGCATCGCTCACCAGCGCCGCCCAGTCCTCCATCGCCCGCTCCAGCGCCGCGCCTTCGGGCGCAAAAGGCCGGCCTTTGACATACTCGAACGTCACCTCATCCGGCGCCACCAGTCCCAGCCGCGCGCCGCCCTCGATCGACAGGTTGCACAGCGTCATGCGCCCTTCCATCGACAGCCCGCGCACCACCGGCCCGGCATATTCGATCGCATGGCCCCGCGCCCCGTCCGCGCCCAGCTTGGCAATCCAGTTCAGCGCCACGTCCTTGGCCGACACCCCCTCGCCCAGCGTGCCGGTCACCGTCAGCCGCATCCGCTTGGGCCGGCGCTGCCAGATCGTCTGCGTGGCCAGCACATGCGCCACCTCGGTCGCGCCGATGCCAAAGGCCAGCGCCCCCAGCGCCCCGTGGGTCGAGGTATGGCTGTCCCCGCAATTTACCAAGAGGCCCGGCAAGGTCAGCCCCTGCTCGGGGCCCAGCACATGCACGATGCCCTGCCGCGGGTCGCGCAGCCCGAACAAACGCAGCCCATGCCGCGCCGCGTTGTCCTCCAGCGTGCGGATCATCCGGGCGATATCGCCCTCCAGGTGATCGCGGTCGCGCGTCGGCGCATAATGATCGGCCACGGCAAATGTCAGCTCCGGCTGGGCCACCGGCAGCCCGCGCTCACCGATCTTGGCAAAGGCGTGGTGCGATCCCTCGTGGACCAGGTGCCGGTCCACCCACAGCAAGGATGCACCGTCATCCCGGCGCAGTATCTCATGCCCATCCCACAGCTTGTCCAGCAAGGTTCGCGCGCTCATTCCGCCGCCTCCTGCCGGTCATCGGTGGCAATCACCGGCTCCCAGTGCCGCTCGCCCTCGGCGCCCACGCGGTTCAGCGCCATTTCCAGACGGAACAGATCGGCCCGATACAGCGCCGAGAGGTATTCCACCCCGCGCCCCTGCGCATCGCGCACCACCCGCTTCAGCGACAGCAAGGGCGAGCTGACCGAGATATCCAGCGCCTCGGCCACATCAGGCGAGGCCAGCGTCGCCGTCACCGATTGATGCGCCCCCGCCACCCGCACGCCCGACCGCTCAAGCAGCCGAAACAGCGGCGTCGTTGCCAGGTCCGCCTCGGTGTAACTCGCGGCGATCTCTTCGGGCACATAGGTCGTCAGGTGCGAAAATGGCCGTCCCTCGACCAGCCGCACGCGCACGGCCGTCTGCACCCGCGCGCTACCGTCCAGTTCCATCGCGCGGGCCACCGCCTCTGGCGCCGGCCCATAGGAAAACGACAGCAAACGCGCCGTGGTGCTCTGCCCCATCTCGACAAGCTGCGGAATCAGCGTGGTGAAATCGACCGAGACCGCCTCGCCCGTGGCGCCATCCCCGCGCACAACCGTGCCCGAGCCCGCGCGCCGCTCGATCAGCCCATCGGCATCCAGCGCCTCCAGCGCCCGGCGCACCGTCACGCGGCTTACCCCGAACTGCTCGGCCAGGCGCTGCTCACCGGGCAGATGGCTGCCGCCGGGGTAGGTTCCATTGGCCATTTCATCGCGCAACAGCAGATAGACCCTGCGGGCCTTGCCACCTTCCGGCAGTCCTGCCTTGTCCTTTGCGCGCACGCCGTTCCCCCCGCGTCTTGGCCCCTTGTTTCAGGCCGATTTCTGGCCGTATTTCAGGCCGGATTCGCTTGTCAGCCTAGCAGCGGATTTTACAAAAGCAACAAATCCCGCTCATTTTCAGCCAAATATTGCACCTTTCCAGATACCATTATCTGTATTACAAAAAATACAGGTTGCAAACAGGGGGATCACATGCCGATCATCGAGGCCCATATTCTCGAAGGCTATACCGACGAAGAAAAATCGCGCCTTGGCCGCGCGCTTACCGATGCCGCGCGGCTCGTGGTGCCGGCCGCGCCCGATGCGATCACCGTCATGCTGCATGAAATGCCGCGCGCCGATTACATGCGCGGCGGCACCCACCGCGATCCGGCCCCGGCCCGCCCCGATCCCTGCGAGGTGATCCGCGCCTACCTTGCCGCGATGGAGGCCCGCGATCTTGCCACCGCGCAATCCATGCTGGGCGACGGCTTCGTGATGAACTTCCCCGGCGCGCAGGGCATGACCACCCTGCAGGAACTGATCGACTGGTCGAAACCCCGCTACAAGTTCGTCAAGAAAACCTATGACCGCTTCGAGGCGTTCCAGTCCGGCGATGTATCGGTCGTCTATTCCATCGGCACGCTTTATGGCGAATGGCCCGACGGCTCCCCGTTCAAGGACATCCGTTTCATCGACCGGTTTGAGCTGACCGACGGCAAGATCACCCGGCAGGACGTCTGGAACGACATCGCCGAAGTAAAGGCCACCGCATGAGCGATATCGACCCGATCACCCTCGCCGTTCTCGCCGGCCGCATGGAACAGATCGCCGACGAGATGGACGCCACCCTCTTCCGCGCGGCCTTCAACCCGATCATCGCCGAGGCGCATGACGCCTCGCATGGCCTCTACCACGCGGCATCCGGCGATACGCTGGTGCAGGGCAAATCCGGCCTGCCCATCTTCGTCGGTGTCATGTCTTTCGCGGTGAAGGCCGTGATCGACAAGGCCGCCGCCGAGGGTGACCTGGCCGATGGCGACATCTTCATCTTCAACGATGCGCATCTCGGCGGCACGCATCTTTCCGACATGCGCCTTGTCCGCCCCTATTTCCGCGATGGAGAGCTCTTCTGCTATCTCGCCTCGGTCGGCCACTGGCACGATGTCGGCGGCGCCGTGCCCGGCAACTACAACCCGGCCGCCACCGATGCTTTTGCCGAGGCCTTCGTGCTGCCCCCGGTCCGCCTGGCTCGCGCGGGCCAGGTCAACCAGGACATCATCGACATCCTGCTGCGCAATACCCGCCTGCCGCAATCGGCAATGGGTGATCTCAACGGCCAGCTGGGCGCGCTCGATCTGGGCGTGAAACGGCTTGATGAACTGCTCGATGAGTACGGCGCCGAAACCGTCCGCGCCGCGCTCGACGCGCTCAGCCACAGGGCCGAGGCGCTGATGCGCTCCGAGCTTCAGTCCCTCCCCGATGGCCGGTGGGAGGCCGAGGATTTCCTCGACAATGACGGCATCACCGACACCCCCCTGCCGATCCGGGTAGCGCTGGAAATCAAGGGCGACCGGATGGTGCTCGATTTCGACGGCACCGCGCCGCGCTGCGCGGGGCCGGTCAACATCGCCCTGCCCACCGCCGTCGCCACGGCTTATGTCGCCATCAAGCACGTCTTTCCCGCGCTGCCCGCCAACGCGGGCGTCATGCGCCCGATCGACGTGCGCATCCCCGAAGGCTCGCTCCTCTCGGCCGAGTTTCCGGCACCGGTGGGCGGCTATACCGAAACCATCCTGCGCATGATCGACGTGATCTTTTCCGCCATGGCCAAGGCCGCGCCCCAGCGCGTCGTCGCCAATGCCTATGGCACGATCAACGCGCTCTCGATCGCGGGCAAACGGTCAAACGGCCAGCCCTGGGTGATGTTTTCCTTCTACGGCGGCGGCCATGGCGGCACGCCCGAAGGCGACGGGCTCAACCACGGCAACGCGCCCATCTCCACCGCCACCATTCCGCCGATGGAAATCCTCGAAGCGGCCTATCCGGTGATGTTCCGCCAGTGGGCCCTGCGCCCCGACAGCGCCGGTGCCGGCGCCCATCGCGGCGGGCTGGGCGCGGTCTACGAGATCGAGGTGCTCGAGGAGAACGGCGCCGAGGCGTTTCTTTTCGGCGAACGCGGCCGCTTCTCGCCCCAGGGCGTGGCGGGCGGCGAAGAATCCGCGCTCAACGTCTTTTCCTACCAGCAGGACGATGGTTGGCATCACCCGCCGATGGCCTCGAAAATGCGCGGCATTCGCCTGAAACAGGGGCAGGCCGTGCGCCTGGAAACCCCGGGCGGCGGCGGTTACGGCCCGGCGCGCGAACGCGATCCGCAATCGGTCGCCCATGACGTGGCCATGGGCTATCTCAGCGCCGAAGAGGCCACCCGCCACTACGGCAACGCCTGGCAGGAGGTGCAGAAATGAGCGGACGTATGATCGGCGTCGATGTCGGCGGCACCTTCACCGACGTTTTCGTGCTCGACGAGGAAACCGGCACCGCCTCGGTCGCCAAGGTGCCGACCACCCGGCCCGACCAGTCGGGCGGCTTTCTCGACGGTATCAACCGGCAGGTCAGCGATCTGTCGTCGGTCGCGGTCGTCGTGCACGGCACCACCGCCGGCACCAACGCGCTGCTGGAACGCAAGGGCGCGCGCATCGGCGTGATCACCACGCAAGGGCTGCGCGACGTGCTGGAAATGCGCCGCCGCGACCGGCCCCGCACCTGGGGCCTGCGCGGCGATTTCACCCCCGTCGTGCCCCGCGACCTGCGCCTTGAAGTGCCCGAACGCACGCTGGCCGATGGCACCATCCACACCCCCGTCGATCTGGGCGCCGTGCGTGCCGCGGCACAAACCCTTCTGGATCAGGGCTGCGCCGCCGTGGCGATCCTCTTCGCCAACGCCTACGCCAACCCGGAGAATGAGGCCCGCGCCGTCGAAGCGGTCCGCGCCCTCTGGCCCAACCCGCATGTCTCGGCCAGTTCCGAGATCCTGCCCGAAATCCGCGAATACGAACGCTTTTCCACCACCGCGCTCAACGCCTATCTCCAGCCCGAGGTCTCGGGCTATATCGACCGGCTCGAAACCGCTTTGAAGGGCGGCGGCTTTGGCGGCGAATTCATGATCGTGCAATCGAACGGCGGCGTCATGTCCGTCGATACCGCCTGCCGCCTGCCAGTGCGCACCGCGCTCTCGGGTCCCGCTGCGGGCGTCATCGCGGCCAGCTACATCGCCCAGACCGCGGGCTTTCCCGATGTCATCACCGGTGACATGGGCGGCACCTCCTTCGATGTCTCGCTCATCGCCGGCGGCCAGTCCATGCTCAGCCCGCAAACCGCGATCGATTTCGGAATGGTCGTGCGCACCCCCATGATCGAGATCACCACCATCGGCGCCGGCGGCGGTTCCATCGCCTGGGTCGACAAGGGCGGGCTTCTCAACATCGGCCCCGAAAGCGCGGGCTCCAATCCCGGCCCCGTCGCCTATGGCCTCGGCAATGACCGCCCCACCGTGACCGACGCCAATGTCGTGCTGGGCCGGATCGACGCCGAGAACCCCATCGGCGGCAAGCTCGACCGGCTGGATGTCGACGCCGCCGCGCGCGCCATCGACACCCATATCGGCGCGCCGCTGGGTCTCTCCACCGTCGAGGCGGCCGAGGCCATCCTGCGCGTCGCCAACTCGCGCATGGCCGGCGCCATCCGCCTTGTCAGCATCGAACGCGGGTTTGATCCCAAGCGGTTTGCCTTCATGCCCTTCGGCGGCGGCGGCGCGCTGCACTCGGGTGCGATGATGGCCGATGTCGGCATCGGCCGCGCCATCGTGCCCCGCCACCCCGGCGTGACCAGCGCGATGGGCTGCGTTATCGCCGACATGCGCCAGGACTTCGTGCAGACCATCAACACATTCGTTGACCAGATGGACGAGACCGCGCTGACCGCTTTCATGCAGGACCATGTCGATCAGGGCATGGCCATCCTCGATGCCGCCCGCACCCGGTTCGACGCGCGCGAGGTGGTGGTCGAGCTCGACATGGCCTATCTCGGCCAGACCCACACCGTCGCCGTGCCGCTCCCGATCACGCTCGATGGCACCCGCGTCACGCCGCCCACCCGGGAGGAGATCGCCCAGGCCTTCGATGCGGCCTATGCCGCCACCTATGGGCGTCTCCTGCCAAACGGCACGCGGCGGGTGATGAACCTGCGCACCGCCGTCATCGGCAAACGGCCCAAGTTCGATCTCTCCACGCTCGCCCCTTCCGGCGGCAGCGTGGCGGACGCGCACAAGGGCAGCCGCCGTGTGCATTTCGGCGACGCCTGGCACGACACCGCGATCTATGACCGCCTGTCGCTGCCCATCGGCGCGCGGATCGAAGGCCCGGCCATCCTCGAACAGCCCGATACCACCGTGCTGATCGAACCCGGGCTCGTCGGCACGACCGATCGCTTCGGCAACACCATCATCGAACGAACGGGGGACTGATCACATGGCCAAGATCGACCGGCTCGATCCCGCGCGCACCGCGCTTCTGACCATCGACCTGCAAAACGATTTCCTGCACCCCGAAGGCGCCTATGGCCGCGCCGGACAGGGCGCCGCGGCGATCACCGCGCTGCCCGACCGCATCGCGCCCCTGCGCGATGCCCTGCACGCCGCGGGTGGCACCTATATCTCGGCCCAGTTCACCCTTGTCCCCGGCCCCGGGGGTGAGCCGCTGATCGCGCCGCACCTCAAACAGCTGCGCCCCTTCCTCGGCAAGGGCGATTTCGCCCCGGGCGCCTTCGGCCACCAACTGGTCGATGCGCTGCAACCGGCCGACTACACCATCGAAAAGGTCGCCTATTCCGCCTTCTACCAGACCCGGCTGGAATACATCCTGCGCGCGCTCGGTATCGACATGCTGCTCATTGGCGGCATCGTCACCAATGGCGGCGTCGCCTCCACCCTGCGCGACGCGCATCTGCGCAACATCGACACCGTGCTGCTCACCGATGGCTGCGCCGCCTTCAAGCCCGAGGTGCACGACGCCACGCTCATCTCGCTCGGCTCGCTCGGCAGCCAGATGACCTGCGCCGAAGCCGCCGCCATGCTGGAGGATCCGGCATGAGCCTGCGCACCCGTCTGCAACAGCCCGAGATCCTGCTCACCCCCGGCGTCTATGACGGCCTCACCGCCGCGATCGCCGCCGAGGCCGGCTTCGAGGCGCTCTACCTTTCCGGCGCCGCCGTCGCCTATACCCGCCTCGGCCGCCCCGATATCGGCCTCACCTCGGTCACCGAGATGGCCGAAACCATGAACCTCGTGCGTGACCGGGTCGATCTCCCGGTGATCATCGACGCCGATACCGGTTTCGGCAACGCGCTCAACGCCCAGCGCACCATGCGCCTTTACGAACGCGCCGGCGCCAACGCGCTGCAACTCGAGGACCAGACCTATCCCAAGCGCTGCGGCCACCTGTCGGACAAGTCTCTGGTTTCCAAACAGGAAATGGTGGGCAAGATCGCTGCCATGGCCGATGACCGCGCCAGCGATGAAACCCTCATCATCGCGCGCACCGATGCTATCGCCGTCGAAGGCTTCTCCGCCGCCATCGACCGGGCCGAGGCCTATGTCGCCGCCGGCGCCGACGTGCTCTTCATCGAGGCGCCGCGCACCGGCGACGAACTGGCCAGGGTGGCGCAGACCTTCCGGGGCCGCGTCCCGCTTCTGGCCAACATGGTCGAGGGCGGCGCCACGCCGATCAAATCCGCCGACGACCTGCAAGAGCTCGGCTTCGACATCGTGATCTTCCCCGGCGGCATCGTCCGCGCGCTGGCCCATACCGCCGCCGACTATTACCGCTCGCTGCACACCAACGGCTCGAACATCCCCTTTGCCGACCGGATGTTCGATTTCGACGGGCTGAACCGCGTGATCGGCACGCCCGACATGCTCGCCACCGGCCGCCGCTTCGAGGGGAGCGACCGCGACTGATGCCCGATATCGCCCCCACGCCGGACCGGTTCGATCTGCACGTGCAGACGCTCATCCTCGGCGCCGGGGCCGCCGGGCTCACCGCCGCGCTCGCCGCGCAGGAGACCGGCCAGCAGGTGCTGGTGATCGAGGCCGATGCCCTCCCCTCGGGCTCCACCGCGCTCAGCGCCGGGCTGATCCCCGCCGCCGGCACGCGCTTTCAGGCCGCGGCCGGGATCGACGACACGCCCGAACGCTTCGCCGCCGACATCCAGGCCAAAGCGCATGACGAAAACGATCCCGCCCTGGTCGCCGCGATGGCCCGCACCGCCGGGCCGGTCATCGAATGGCTGGCCGACAAACACGGCCTGCCCTTCTCGGTGGTGACCGATTTCGATTATCCGGGCCATTCCCGCCGCCGCATGCACGGATTGCCCAGCCGCGCCGGGCGCGAACTCATCGACCGGCTGCGCAGCGCGGCCGAGGCCGCCGGCATCGACATCATCTGCGAACGCCGCGCCGACCGGCTCTTTCACACCGGCGACCGGGTGACCGGCCTGCGCCTCTGCGGCCCCGATGGCGCCAGCGAAACCGTCGGCTGTGACCGGCTGATCCTCGCCTGCAACGGTTTTGGCGGCAACCGCGACATGGTCGCCCGCCACATGCCCGCGATCCGCGAGGCGCTGTGGTTCGGCCATGACGGCAACCGCGGCGAGGCGGTGATCTGGGGCGAGGCGCTTGGCGCCGAAACCGGGCACCTGGGCGCCTACCAGGGTCACGGCAACGTCGCCCATCCCCACGGCATCCTGATCTCCTGGGCGGTCATCATGGAGGGCGGCATCCAGGTCAATCTCGCGGGCGAGCGCTTCTGGAACGAATCCCAGGGCTATTCCGAGGCCGCCCGCGCCGTGCTGGCCCAACCCGAGGGCCAGGCCTGGGCTATCTTCGATGCCCGCATCGCCGCCATCGCCCGCCAGTTCGAGGATTTCCGCCAGGCCGAGGCCCAGGGCGCCATCCGCATAGCCGACAGCATCACCGCGCTGGCGCAGTCCACCGGCCTGCCCGAAGATGCGCTGCGCGCGACGCTGGACGAGATCCCCTTCGGCACGCCCGACCGCTTCGGCCGGGTCTTCACGCCGCCGGGCCTCACGCCGCCCTATGCCGCGGTGCGGGTCACCGGCGCGCTCTTTCACACCCAGGGTGGCCTCGTGGTCGACCCGGGCACCGCGCGCGTGCGCCGCGCGGATGGTGGCGACTTCGCCAATCTCTACGCCGCCGGCGGCGCGGCCTGCGGCGTCTCGGGCCAAGGCGATACCGGCTATCTCTCGGGCAACGGGCTCCTGTCCGCGGTCACGCTGGGCTACATCGCCGGCGCCGGGCACGCGGCCTGATCGCTCACTGCCGGGGCGGTGGCACATGCGCCGCGTCCCCGCGGCACGCGGGCGGCAGCGTGGCCTGCGCCTCTTCGGCCAGGTCCCGCGACCAGAACGTATGGCAGGCCCGCCCCCTGCGCTTCGAGGCATAAAGCGCGAGATCCGCATCGGCCATCATCCGCTCGGCCTCGGGCGTGTCATAATCGCTCGACAGCGCGGTGCCGCAACTGGCCGAGATCTTGCATCTCTGCCCATCGAAGGGGATCGGCTTTTCCAGCTGGCCGATGATCCGGCGCGCCACCCGGTCCAGCACGCCACGCCCGGTCAGCCCGTCGAACAGAATCACGAACTCGTCGCCGCCCACCCGCGCCACCGTGTCTGCCGCGCGCGTTTCCTCGACCATGATCCGCGCCACGTGCTGCAGCACGTGATCGCCCGCCGCATGGCCCAACGTGTCGTTCACCGCCTTGAAGAAATCCAGATCGATATGCATCAGCGCAAAGGGCCGTTCGCCCGCGATCAGCCGGCCCAGGACATGGTCCATCGCCCGGCGGTTCTTCAGCCCGGTCAGGGTATCGGTATATGCCTGCTCCTCGGCGGCAATCTTTGCGCCCTGCAGCTTCTGGTTCAGCATGCGCGAGGCCTCCATCGCCGCCGATTTGGCCTCGACCAGGTACAGCATCTCGATGGTCAGGTCGGTGGCGGCGAAATCCGCGCTGGTCAGTTTGTAATCGCCCACCGCGTCCAGGATCGAAATCCCGAAAGACAGGTTCACGATCGCCCCTTCGCCCCCGGGCAGCGGCATCAACACCCCTTTCAGATCGGTCGGCGGCGCATCGCGGAACCGCAGGTGCAGCTTCATCCCGGATGACGCCAGCAGCTCCTCCATCGAGCGAACCGCGCGCGGCCGTTGCAACTCGAACAGCTCCAGGAACCGCAGGCTGGCAAGCGGCGCATCGGGCCGCAGCTTCTGCAGGGTGGGGCCCGCATGGACCACGTGGCCTGTCGTGTCCAGCAGCACATGCATCGGGCACAGCTGGTCGAAAACGGGGATCATGGCCGCACTCTGCTGCATGGATCAGCCCACCCTCGCAGCCAGGTCGAAATGCCGGCCTTCGGCGAACCCGGCCTCGATCAGGGTGATGTCGATCACCTCGCGCCCGCGCGGCCCGCCCTTGTGCTCAAGATAGACCAGCGCGCCGTAATCATCGGCCAGGGTTCGCAACACGCCCATCATCACGTGGCCGAACCCGTCCTGCGGCGCGCTGACTGTCAGGCTGAAGCGGTCATGCGCATGTTCGCGCAACTCCAGCTCTGGCAGATCCAGGTCCGAAACCGCCAGCCGCGCGCGGTCGGGCAGATCGTTCAGCGAATGCAGGAACTCCGTGAAATCCACCCCGCCAAAGCGCAGCAGGCGCCGCAGCGCCTCGACATTCGGATGGCTCACCAGGTAGGTGCCCAGATCTTCCAGCACCTCGGCACAGGGCTTTTCCAGATCGTCGCAGACCGCGTCCAGCACGCGTTGCGTCATCACCGCTTCATAGATCAGCATCGCCTCGAAATCGGTGAACCCCAGCTCGGCCGCGCGCGCCACCCTCTGCCAGGCCTCCTCGCCATAGGTGTCGGTCACGAACCGCTGTATCGCCCTGTTTATCAAACCGTGCATGCCGGACCTGCGTTGTCGTCGCTCGGCGCCACCATGCCGCGCCCGCGTTTAACAAATCCTCAACGGTTTCAATTGTCGGGAATTAATTCCAGACCCTCGATCTTCAGCGCCTTCACGCCCGCCGGCACGATGTCATAGGCCCCGTCCAGCGCGGCGCCGATCACCGCGTCGGCCCGCGCCTCGAGCGCCCGGCCCGGCGGCGTCGATCCGGTGGCATCCCAGGCCCCGCCCCACGGCCGGAGCATTCCGTCACGCAGGACAAAGCCGTTCACACGCACCCGGCCCGACACGGTATTCAGCAGCACGAATCCGTGCGGCACCTCAACACCGGGCCGGAACTGGCCCAGCACCGCCACGCATCCCGGCCGCCCATCGCTCAGCTTGTAACTGCAAGCCTTTTCCCAGTCCCGCTGAATAAACTCCGACATCGACTCGAAGGCCTCCAGCGGCAGGATCCGTCCCTCGGGCCGAACAGCCAACACCGCATGCAGCCGCTCGGCGGTGCTGCCTTTTCCTTGCTGCTCCATATCCTGCCGATAAAGAAAAAGCGTGCGCGCCTCGCGGGCACGCGCCACCGCGTCGATCATCCCGTCATCACTGCTTTCCTCGGCCTGCGCCACCATCCGGTCCAGCGCCGCCTGGCCCGCATGGCCCCATTCATGCGCCATTTCCCATAGCGCCATCTGCCCCGGCTCCAGCCCGTTCTCCTCGATCCGGGCCAGCTGGCTGTTCGCACTGATCTTCTGGGCATCGACCACCGGCGTCAGCCACAGCGCAGCCGCCGCGACAATGCCCACCGCGACCCAGCGGTTGACCTCGCGGATGCGGCCCATCCAGCGCGCCCCGCTCAGCACCGCCAGCGCATAGGCCGCGCCGTAAAATGCGATGAATCCGGCAGCGAACCACGCCAGCAACCGGTCAGGCGTCCAGCCATACTGCCCCACCCGCAACCACACGGCGTAAAGCGCGAGCCCCCCCAGCACCGGCAGCGTCAGCGCCATCAGCCGTGCGCTGTCGCGGATCACCACGCTCGCTGTGGCGTTCTCGTCGTCGCGGTCGATCGCGGTGGAAATCAGCGTCACCCCGGCAAAGGCCACCGCCATCAGCGTCGCCGCCGGCGACAGCGACCCGAACAATCCGCTCAATCCCCGGAAGGGCAACGCGGCAATGAACAGCACCACCACCGGCAACAGCATCGGCAAGAGCAGCCGCAGCAGGCGATGGATCAGAAAGGGGCTGACATAGTCGCGCAGCTCGTGCACCACCTGGATCGCCAGCCCCAGCAACAGCCCGGTCAGCACGTAGGGCACCGGCTCGAAATCCAGGATGTCCTCGATCAGGGTCACGCCCACCAGCGACAACAGCTCGTTCGACAGCATCAGCACCGCCCAGAACAACCCGGCAAACAGCCACGCCGCGACAAAGCGCACCACGATCATCCAGGACGCATCGAACAACAGCGCATAGCGGGCCCACCCGCCCGCCTCGCTCAGCCGTGCGGCAACGAAGGGCGTCGCCACGAACACGATCGCGCCCAACGACACGAGCCCGTGCCCGCCGGTCAAGAGCGGCTCAACCGCGTCGAACCGGTAACTGGCCCAGAGCATCAGCCCCGCAACCGGCACCGCCAGCACCAGCGCCCCGATTGCCGCGCGCCAGATCCGCTCCGGCCCGCCCAGCGCCAGCAGTACCGCGAACGCGCTCAGACACAGCGTGGCCAGGAACAGCAGCAGCCGGTCATTGTCGATCACATCCGGCAGCACATCGACGAACAGCCACAGCGCCAGCCCGGCAAATCCCCCGACCAGTGCCATTTCCGTGCGGTTCAGCGTCACGTTCTCCGGTTGTATCTCGGCCATACGGCACCTCTTCTCGATTCCGTGCGCAGCCTAGCGCGAACCGCCCGGCAACGGCAGACGCAAAATGCGCGCGCTCAATCGGCCCGCACGTCCTCGCGGGCTTCCTCGCGCGGGCGCCGCTCGACCGGCTCCTCGCGCGATCGCTCGATGCGGTCCAGGTGATAGAGGCTGCGCCAGACATGGTAGGCCACGCGATGCAGCCAGCGCGCGGCATCCATCTGCGCCATCGCCTCGCCGGGCGCCTCGCGTCCCTTGCCCGCACGCTCCACCAGCGTATTGCGGAAATTCGTCTCGTGGGCGCGGATGATCTCCTGCCAGCGCCCGAACCACGCCGCCTTCTGCGCCGTCGCGCCTTCTCTCAGCATACCGATCAGCCCATGCCGCGTGATCGCGCCCAACCGCGTCAGCTTGCGGTCGCTGCGCAGCGTGCGCGCGCGTTCTTCCTGGGTGATGCGATAGCCAAGGCGGCTCAGGTGATCCAGCACATGGACGATGTCCAGGTAGCGGCCCAGCACCGTCCCGGTCAGCGACGCGGCGTTGATCTTCTCGACAAAGCCGCGGGTTTCCTCCAGCGCGCGCATCCCCTGGCGCAGCCGCGGCCCGTCGCCCCTGGCCGGCCCCGCCGGCGACAGCCGCGCGATCAGCAGGCCCGCCATGTGCCGCGTGATGTCCGCCACCGTCGCCCCGGCGGCATCCACCGCCGCCCCCGGCTGTACCAGCAGCCGTTCATCCAGCCGCGCCGTCAACGCTTCGCGCCGCTCGCGTACCAGCCGGCGCACCACCGCGATGAACGGGTGCAGCAGCGCCAGGACCACGACCACGCCGATCACGTTGAACGCGGTGTGGAACACCACCAGCGCCAGCCGCGCCTCCTCGCGCCCGCCCGCCGCGATCACCCGCTCCGCCATCGGCCCGAACGGCACCAGCAACGCGAAGGCCAGAACGCCCACGAACAGGTTGAACAGCAGATGCGCCACCCCGGTCTGGCGCGCCGCGATGGACCCGCCCAGCGTCGCCAGAAGCGCCGTGACCGTGGTGCCGATATTCATGCCCACCACCATCACCGCCGCCTGTCCGAACCCGATCGCCCCCGCATCCAGCGCCACCAGCGCCGCCGCCACGCCGGCGCTCGACGATTGCGTGACCGCCGTCACCAACGCCCCCACCGCCACCAGTTGCGCCCGGCCCGCCAACGTGTCGCCGGGCATGCTCTCGGGTGTGACCACCGCGCTCAGCCCGGTCATGCCCTGCTGCATCAGCCCGATGCCCAGGAACAGAAGCGCAAAGCCGGCCAGGGCCGAGCCGCCATGCCCCACCCGGCGCCCGCCGAACAGCCGCATCAAGCCACCGACGAACACCAGCGGCAGCGCCACCGTCTCAAGATCCAGGTCGAACCCCAGAAGCGCCACCAGCCAGCCGGTGAAGGTCGTACCTATATTGGCGCCGAACACGATGCCCAGCCCCTGGCTGAAACTCAGAAGTCCCGCGCTGACGAACCCGATCACCGTCACCGTCGTCGCTGATGAGCTTTGCAGCGCCGCCGTCACCACCGTGCCCGCGGCCACGCCGCGCAGCGGGGTACGGGTGAACCGGCGCAACACCCGGCGCAGCGCCTGACCCGCCAGCCCCTGCAGGCCCTCGGTCATCAGCACCATGCCCAGCAGGAACAGCCCGATCCCGCCCAATGCCGTGAAAATGCCGCTTGTCTCGCCCATGGCTGCCCCGACCCGTTTGTAACGGTTTTATGTCAGCGGGCGGCCCGGCGCCACCAGTTCCGCAGGATGGCGCGCGGCCCGGGCTCAGAAATCGGTGGGCGCCCCGCCCTCTTCCTTGCGGCGGGCCACGAAGGCTTCCAGCTCTTCGCGCACCGCCGCGTCCATCTCGGGCGGCTCGAAACTCTCGATGATCCGCTTGTAAAGGTGATGCGCGCGCTCGGGCGTCCAGACGGCGCCAGCTTGCTCCCAGGCCTCGAAATTCCGCCAGTCGCTCAGGAACGGCTGGTAAAAGGCGGAGGTATAGCGGTCTTGGGTGTGCTGCAGGCCAAAGAAATGCCCATCGCCCCCCACCTCGGCGATCGCGTCCAGCGCGATATCGTCGGGGGTGGTCGCCCAGATCGCGGGTTCCATGTAACGCTGCATCTGCTGCAGCACCTCGCAATCCATGATGAATTTCTCGGGGCTGGCGATCAGCCCGCCCTCCAGCCAGCCGGCGGCGTGGTAAACCATGTTCGTGCCCGACTGGATCGCCGCCCACAGGCTGTGCTCGGTCTCCCACATCGCCTGCGCATCCGGCACGTTCGCCGCACACACCCCCGAAGAGCGCATCGGCAGCTTGTAGAACCGCGCCATCTGCCCGGTCATCTGCGTGGCGCGCATGTATTCCGGCGTGCCGAAGGCCGGCGCGCCGCTCTTCATGTCCACATTCGAGGTGAACGTGCCGATCGCGCAGGGCGCGCCCGGCCGGATCACCTGCGCCAGCGCCACCGCGATCAGCCCCTCGGCCAGGCTCTGCGCCACCGCACCGGCCATGGTCACGGGTGCCATCGCGCCGGCCAGGGTAAAGGGCGTGACCACGAGACCCTGGTTGGCGCGCGCCATCCGCATCCAGCCATCCAGCATCGGATGGTCGTGCTTCAAGGGCGAGGTCGAGTTGATGTTGGTATAGAATTTCGGGCTCGCCTCGAATTCCTCGCGCGTGTGCTGTCCGGCGATGCGCACCATCTCGATCGCATCCTCGACGCGTTCCTTGCCCAGGCTGTAGGTATGGATCACCTTGTCGGTCAGCGTCAGCTTGTCATAAAGCACATCGAGATGGCGGATGCCGGCATGGATGTCCTGCGGCTCGACCGGGTAACCGCCACAGAAATGGATGCAGTTGAAATACTGGCTCAGCTTGATCAGGTCGGCGCACATATCGCGCGTGCCGGGCAGCTTGCGGCCGGTTTCCATCGTCCAGTAATTGGGCGGGCTGCTCACGTTGCCGAACACGATATGGTTGCCGCCGATGGTCAGTTCCCTGTCGGGGTTGCGCGGCGTCATCGTCCACTGCTCGGGCGCCTTGGCGATCATCTCCATGATGAATTCGCGGCCCACCCGCACATTCTCGCCCTCTACGATCGCCCCGTTCTCGCGGAAAATCTCCAGCGCCTCGGGGTTCAGGATCTCGATGCCGATCTCTTCCAGGATGTGCATCGCGCCTTCGTGAACCGCCTGCACGCCCTCCTCGGGCAAAGGCTCGGTCGGCCGGTCGGCATTGACGGGTATCCGCCAAGGCATCTGCTCGATCACCGCCGCGCCGCGCCGCGCCGCATTGCCCGCACGCCCGCCGCCGCGCCGTCGTGTTGCCGCTCTTGCCATGGAGTCTCTCCCTGATCGCCTGGGCCGATCAAAGGGCCTGTCGCCCACCTTCGCCTTCCCATCCGCGACGGGTTCTGTCGGATTCTGACAAGGACCGCTATCATCACCCGAGGTTTTGCACCGCGTGTTCCACGCGTCGCGGCGGGGCCATCATCCGCCTGCCTGATCCTCCACCGTGCCGCCGACCGATCGGTCGGGCCATTGAGTTTTTTTGCCAAGAAAGAGAGATGGGACCGCCCGATGCTTCGCTCTTTCTTGGTCCAAATACTCAAACTCCGCCCTCACTACGCGCGCGCCATTTGCCATGGCGCGCCAAGCCCCCCGGCGCACGGGGTGGGCGGGCGGGCCGTGTGCGGGGGGCGGCCTACCGCACGCGCGGTTAACTAAAGACACCGTAAAGATTTGCCGCGCTGCGGCGGTGCACACATGTCAGCCGGATGTCAGCCGCGGATCACCCCCAGGCTTTCGCCGCGCCGCGGCTGCGTTAAGCCGCCGGGACGGTGCCCGCCGCAAGGCCCAGCCAGGCCGGGATATGCCCGATATCGGGCAGCACGACATCCGCGAGCGCCACAAGGTCGGCCGCCTCGGCCATGCCGGTCAGCACCCCGATCGTCTGCATCCCCGCCGCCCGCCCCGCCACGAGGTCATGCGCGCTGTCGCCCACCATCGCCACCCGGTCGGGCGCGGTGCCGGTCGCCTCCAGAAACGCCAGCAGCTGGCCGGGGGCGGGCTTGCCGCCATGGCCGCTGTCGAAGCCCGCGATGAAATCGAAGAACCCCGACACGCCCGCGCTGTCGAGATGCGAGCGCGCCGGGGCCTCGGCGTCGTTGGTTGCCACCCCGAGACGCAGGCCCGCATCGCGCAGCCCCTGCAGGAAAGGCCGCAGAGGCACCGCCTCGGATTGCGGCGCGCGCGCGGCTTCTTCGTTCAGGATGCCGATCAGCGTCGCAAGGTCCATGCCCGGCAGCCCCGGCAGAAGCGCGCGGGCGGCTTCCTCCGGGGTGCCGGCGATCACCACGCTGTCGGGGGCAAAGCACTGCATTTCATAGTCGAATCCCACCAGCCGGCCCAGGTCCATGGCCCGGTCCCGGGCGCCGTCGCACACCCGGTCGAGGAACGCCTTGGCCCAGGCCTCCCAAGTGGCGGCGAAATCGAAAAGCGTCCCGTCCTTGTCGAAGACGATACCATCGAGGCGCAGGCTTCTGTCGGATACCATCACCGCTTGCCCGTCTCAGGTCCAGTACATCTGCTTGCCGCCCGGCAGAACCGCGCGCGCCAGCATCGGCTTGTCATAGCTCAGCCCCGCGGTATCGCAGAACGCCACCACCCAGGCATCGTCCATCAGCAGAAAATCCAGGATCGAACCCAGGAAATCGGCATCCTGCGCCCGGTCCCGCAACTCGTCGGCAACCGTTCCGGTCGAGCCGAGGAAAACCGGCAACAGATCGTCATTCGCGGCCAGCCAGGCCAGCGCCTGCAGCGCGATCGTTTCGGCGGATTCCTGCGACATCGACATTTTTACCAACCTTGGAAAGGATTTCTTAACCACTGTGGGGAAAGGATCGACCCGATACAAGACACAAGTTCGAAAGGTCTTCTGTGCCCGGCAAGGTCCTCATCATCGACGACATCGCCACGAACCGCGTGATGCTCAAGGTCAAGCTGGCGGCGGCCTGTTACCGGGTCGTGCAGGCCAGCAGCGCGCAGGACGGTCTGACCGCCGCGCGCGCGGCACGGCCCGACATTATCCTGACACCTGCGCGGCTCGGCGACATGCCGCTTGCGGCGCTGGTCAAGGCCCTGCGCGATGATCCCGACCTGGCCCAGACACCGGTTCTTGTCGTCACCTCCGACCCTGACAGGGCGAGCCGCCTGTCGCTTCTGGCCGCGGGCGTCGATGACGTCCTGGTCAAACCGCTCTCCGATGACCTGCTGCTGGCCCGGCTGCGCGCCCTGCTGCGCCAGCGCGAAACCACCGAGGAGCTACGCCTGCGCGAAGGTGCACGCCGTGTGCTCGGCCTGGCCGAGGCGGGTGAGAGGTTCGACAGCCCGGGCACGGTGATGCTGGTATCCGGCAGCGCCGACAGCGCCGGCCGATGGGCCGGGGCCCTGGCCCCGATGCTGCAGGACCGTCTCGTCCCCGTCGCCTGCGACCAGGTGATCGCGCGGCTGGGCCAGGGTCTTCGACCGGATGCCATCGCGCTCGAGCTCGGCATCGATGCGCCCGGCGCCGGCCTGCGCCTGCTGGCCGATCTCACCTCGCAGCCCGGCACGCGCGAGGCCGGGATCATCGTTGCCCTGTCCGGCGCGGACGCCCGGCTCGGCGCCGAAGCGCTGGACCGCGGCGCGATCGAGGTGATGGGCGACGGCTCGAACACCCGCGAGTTGGCGCTGCGGCTGCGCCGCCAGGTGCTGCGCAAACGGCGGATCGACAGCCTGCGCGCCTCGATGCGCGACGGCCTGCGCGCCGCAGTGACCGATCCCCTGACCGGGCTCTACAATCGCCGCTATGCCATGCCCCGGCTGGCACGGCTGGCCGACCAGGCCGCCGAAACCGGCCGTGACTATGCCGTCATGGTTGTCGATCTCGACCATTTCAAGCTGATCAACGACAGGTTCGGCCATGCCGCGGGCGATGCGGTCCTCGCCCGTGTCGCCACGGTGTTGCGCGACGCGATGCGCGAAGAGGATCTGGTCGCGCGGCTCGGCGGCGAGGAATTCCTGATCGCCATGCCCGATACCGGGCGGCATGCCGCGCATATGGCCGCGCAGCGGTTGTGCAGAAGACTCGCGGCAACCGGGTTCGACCTGCCCGGCCAGCCCCGGCCGATCCGCATCACGGCCAGTATCGGCGTGACGCTTGCTTCGGATGCCCCGGCACCGGGCATGGCCCGCGCCCATCCCGATCCGATGGCGCCCGAGGCGATGCTGGATCGCGCTGACCGCGCGCTTTACGCGGCGAAATCGCATGGCCGCAATCAGGTCACCCTGTGCACCCGCCGGCCGGCGGCCTGAACAGGCCCCACTCAATGCCAGTGCGGTTTGCGGCGCCCTTCGGGGCGGCGCTTGCGGGTCAGTTCCTCGCGCAGCCGCGCGGCATAGGCGGCGCGCTCGGCGTCGCTCATCGCGTCCAGACGCTGCAACAGAAGGTCGAAGCCCAGTTGCGCCCCCTGCTCTATGCCCTGCATCTGCCGCTCCAGGCTCTCGCGCACCACCGCGGAATCATAGGGGCTCGCCTCCAGCGCCGCGATCATCTTGTCGAACTCGGCCCGGATCTCGGCCCGTGTGCCACGCCTGTCCCGATAGGCCCCGCGCATCTCGCGGCCCAGGGCGCGCCGGTCCTCGCGGCTCAGCGCGCGGGCCATCGGCCCGCCCACCTGGTCGATGCGCGGCGGGCGGTGGCTGTCGCCCGTCCGGTGCGACACCACGGCCCCGACAACCAGCCCGGCCACCAGCAGGTTCACCGCCAGCGACGCGAACAGCAGAACCCGGACGCCGCGGCCCATTTTCGGAGTGTCTTGCCTGGTCTCGCTCATCCCGCATCCTCCTCGGTTGCCAGCCCCGTCTCATCCATGTCGAGCCCGAACCCCTCGCTCACATCCATCAGCGACAGCACGTCGCCCGGGCTCGCCGTGATCAATCCGCTCACGGCCGTGCCCACGCCCAGCGCCGGGGTAAAGCCCAGCCAGAGCCCGGCAACCGTCGCCGTGGCCAGACCGCCCATCGCGGGCCATCCGCCCAGCATCGCCCAAAGCCCCGGTCCACGGCGGGGCAGCGCCGTTGGCCCGGTCTCCGCCTGCACCGCCCGGGCATCCGCCAGCACCCGCGCCATCAGCGCTGCGTCGGCGGGCTCCGGCGCCGCACGGGCCGCCTCGAACAGGCTCTCCAGCATGTCATCCGTTTCGCGATCCGTATCAGTCATCGCCATACCCCAATTCCTCGCGCCGCGCGGCCAATGCCGCGCCCAGCGCCCGTTTCCCCCGCGCGGTCAAACTCTCCACCGCCTCGGTGCTGATCTCCATGATCCCGGCAATCTCCGGATTGCCCAGCCCCTCGATATGCCGCAGCACCACGGCCTGGCGCTGCCGCTCGGGCAATGCGTTCAGCGCCGCCTGCAGCGCCTCGGCCCGCGCCTGGGTCTGCATCCGCTCGGCCGGGCCTTCCGCCTCGTCGCGCGGCTCGGGCACCTCGTCCAGCGGCGGGCCGTTGCGCCCGCGCCGGCGCAGCCGGTCGGTGCTCAGGTTGGCCACCACACGGTAGAGCCACGTCGTCACCTTTGCCTCGCCCTGCCGCCAGTCCCCAGCGATCTTCCACAGCCGCAGCATCGCCTCCTGCGCGATGTCCTCGGCCTCGGTGCGGTCGCCCAGCAGGCGATAGGCATGGGCCATCACCACCGGCGTCAGCCGCGTGGTCAGGATGCGCGCCGCCGCCTCGTCGCCATTGGCGAAAAGGACCATGAGCGCCTCGTCAGAGAGCTCTCCTGAATCGTCCAAGGCCATCTGCTGCATCACCCTGCCGGCCTAACCCCTTCCCCTGCACCGCGCAACAGGCGGTGCCGGCCGGGGCGGCATGTCTCCGCCCCGGCCCGCGCATCACGCGGTCTCAGTCACGATCGCCACGGCGATAGCCATGCCCGTCGCCGTGGCCGTGATGGCGACGTTCGCCATAACCGCCCTTGCCGCCATCGCGCATCCGCTCACGCATCTTGGCCATCTCCTCTTCCGAGATCGCCCCGTCGCCATCGGCATCCAGCCGGTCGAACATGCGCTCCATGCCGGTCTGCTGGCCGGGCATTTCCTCGAACGAAATTTCGCAGTCGCCGTCGTCGTCCATGCGCTCGATCATCCGCGTGGCCATACGCTCGAACCGGCGCTGGCGGGCCTCTTCGGCGCGTTTCTCGGCGGCGGCCTTCATCTCGTCGGCCGACAGCTTGCCATTGCCATCGGTATCCGCGGCGTCAAAACGGGCCTTGGCATAGGCCTTCATTTCCTCCTGCGTCACCTTGCCATCGCCATCGGCATCTGCGTCGGCGAAATTTTCCATCATGTGCATCCCGCCAGCATGGCCGCCGCGCATGTGGCGCTCGCCATGCTTGGCAAAGGCCAGTGCCGCCCCGGCACCTGCCGTCAGGCTCAGGATCGTCAGACCGGTGATGATATAGCTACGTTTCATGTTGCGTCTCCGCTTGTTCAATTGGGTGAACTGTCCGTCCTTCGCCCCGGACCTTCCTGCCCGGGTTCATATCTTTCACGGCGCAGACCGCTCTTTCCGTCGCCAGTTTGCCGAAAAAACTTGCGCACCCCCGCCCGCGCTGCGCGACATCCCGCCGCAAGGACAATGCGCCTCCTTTAATTGGCCGGGCTTTTCCCCCAGTTTCAGCGCTTAAGCGCGAGGACACACATGACCGATCAAACCGCCACCCACGAACACGACACCGAAGACCGCCCGCTCGGCCCGGCCCTGCGCAACGGCTGGCGTCGGCGCTGTCCGAATTGCGGTTCGGGCCCCCTTCTCAAGGGCTATCTCAAGGTGCGCGACGAATGCACGGTGTGCCGCGAAGAACTGCACCACCATCGCGCCGATGACGGCCCGGCCTATCTGACCATCCTGATTGTCGGCCACCTGATGGCGCCGCTCCTGCACGTGGTCTTCGTGACATGGCGGCCCGAACCTCTGGTGCTTTTCACCATCTTCGCTATTGGATGTGTCACGCTCTCGCTATACCTTCTGCCCAGACTGAAAGGCGCGGTGGTCGGGTTCCAGTGGGCCCGGCAGATGCACGGCTTCGGAAACGAGGACTGAGCCCGCGCCGCAAGGAAGCGAGGCCAGATGAGCAGCCAGACACCGCCGCAAAAGGTGGACAAGACAGCCATTCGCAACGCCGCCACGGTGATCGTCCTGCGCGACCGCATGGATGAACCCCGCGTGCTGATGGGCCAGCGCGGCGCCAGCGCCGCGTTCATGCCAAACAAGTTCGTCTTTCCCGGCGGCGCGGTCGATCCCGACGATGCCGGCGTGCCGCTGGCGCGGCGCATGCCGCAGGTCTGCCGTGACCGCCTGCTTGAAGATTCAGCCGAAGATTACACCCATGCCCTGGCCACCGCCGCGATCCGCGAGCTGTGGGAGGAAACCGGCCTGATCCTCGGCCAGAAGGGCGAATGGGAAATCGAACCGCCCGCCGACTGGGCCGATTTCGCCGCCGCGGGCTATGTCCCCGATGCGCACCCGCTGCAATTCGTCTTCCGCGCCATCACGCCGCCCGGCCGCCCGCGGCGTTTCGATGCGCGTTTCTTTCTGGTCGACGCCAGCGAGATCGCCAACGATCTCGACGATTTCGCCGGCGCACAGGATGAACTTTCACACCTGCAATGGATTCCGCTGGAAAAGGTCCGCCACTTCGACCTGCCCTTCATCACCGAGGTGGTCCTTGCCGAGGTCGCGGCGCGCGCGCATGACCTCTCGCCGCCCAACAACGTGCCGTTCTTTCACAACGGAACCGAGGAAAGCCTCTTTCTGCGCCTCAAGGGCAAGGGGCCGATGTCGGGCAAGGAAATCCGCCACGACTGAGGCGTGGCGCCCTGCCCCTAGCCGAACAGCACCAGCACCAGGATGCTCGCCGTCAGGAACCCGATCCCGGCGTATTCGCGCCGCGTGATCGTCTCGCCGAAAAACAGCACCGACGCGAAGATCGAGAAGATCACCTCGATCTGCCCGACGGCAAAGACGTAGGCCGCGTTCTGCAACGTGAAGGCGGTGAACCAGCACAGCGATCCGGCCATGCCCGTCAGTCCCATCCAGACCGCAGTGCGCCGCGCCGCGATCACCCGGCGCAACTCCCCCTTTTCGCGCCAGGCCAGCCAGGCCGAAAGCCCGATGGTCTGGCTCAACGTGACCGCCGCCAGCGCGATCACCGCGCGCAGGAACGGATCGTCGCTTGCCACCTCCAGCGTGGCCCCGCGGTAGGTTACCGCCGACACGGCAAAGAACGCCCCGGAAAGCAGGCCCAGCCCCGCCGCCCGGTTGAAAAGCCGCGCCCATCCGCCCTTGCCGCCCGGCGCCTCCGACAGCACCAGCACACCGACCAGCCCCAGCACGATCGCCCCCATGCCGATGGCCGACACCCGGTCGCCCAGCAGCACCAGCCCCACCATCGCGGTCTGCACCACCTCGGTTTTCTTGAAGGTGATGCCGACAGCGAAATTGCGATGCGCGAAAAGCGCCACCACGCACCACGTCGCCAGGATCTGTGTCAGCCCCCCGGTCAGCGCATAGGCCCAGAACCGCGGGCCCAGCCCCGTCCAGCCCGCCCCGCTGGCCGTTGCGTAAACCACCGCCAGCGTCACCACGAAAGGCGCCGAGTAGAAAAACCGCGCCAGCGTCGCTCCACCCGCGCTCAGCGTGCCCATGCTCAGATGTTTCTGCAGCATGAAGCGCAGCGTCTGGAACGCGGCGGCGGCAATGGAAAGGGCAATCCAGTTCATGCCCTCTCATGCACTCAATTCAGTGGTCTTTCCAGAGCGGATGCGGCACCGGGTCCTTCGCCCGCCAGAAATAGCGGCGGAACACCTCGCCATAGGAGCGGTAGAGATAGCTGTCGTTCATCTGCCGGAACCGGTCACGCTCGGCCCGGTACAGCGCCCAGAGCCGATACCACGGCACCCCCGGCAGGCTGTGATGCACCACGTGCAGGTTGTTGTTGAGAAACAGAAACGCCAGCGGCCCCCGGTCCTCGATGATCACCGTGCGCCCCGGCACCTCTTCATGCGCGCGATGCTCCAGGAAGGTCCGGATTTTCAGGATCGACAGCGCCGCATAGCTGGCGAGCAGCCACGCCCAGACCGGCATCCGGCCAAACGCGGCCATCCACCAGATCACCGCCGCCACCGCCGGGACATGGATCAGCCACGCCGCCAGCACGCCGGGCTCTCCCGCGCGGATGCGCCGCCAGTCGCCGGCCATGAACGCGACCTGCGCCACCAGCGGCCCCACCAGCAACCGACCCGCCAGCGTGTTGTTGAACCGCAGAACCCCGCGCCACCAGCCCGGCAACCGGTGCCATATCGCCGGGTCCAGGTAATTCGTCTCGGGGTCGTCATAGGGGTCGGTCAGCCGCTCGTCGCGGTGATGCTCGATATGCGTGTCGCGGAACCGGCCATAAGGGATCAGCAGCGTCAGCTGCGGAAAAACCAGCGCTTCGTTCAGCCAGCGATGCCGCGTCGGATGCCCGTGCAGCACCTCGTGACAAAGCGAGGAATGCAATGCCGCCGCCAGCACGACCATCACCATGCCCAGCGGCAGGAACAGCGCGGCCGCCCATGTCGTGCCCAGCGCCCAGACCGCATAGCTCAGCGCGATCAGCGCCAGCGTGGGCCATTCAACAGCCGGCACCCTACCCATGCCGCCCCCAGTTCACCCGCGCCCAGATACGCTCGTAAATGAGATACATAGCAAAGCCGATCGCCGTATTGATCACCGCCATCGCCCCGCCCACGGCGGCCGAACCGGTCATTATCAGCCCGACACCCGCCATCACCGTCAGGCCCAGGATATTCCACAGCACCGCTTTCAGCACGGTGCGCCGCCGGCTCTCCATCTTCCCTCGCATGTTATGTGTCACGAAACCGTTACCTGTCCGGCGCGCCGTTGCGTATTCCGAATATGATTAACAAAACTCCGCATTAGTGATAATTATCATCACATGCCGAATAGAATCGACAAACGAACCCGCGCCATGCAGTTCCGCGACCGTCTCGCCCAGGCGATGCAACAGCGCGACATGACCCAAAGCGCGCTTGCACGCGCCATCGGCGTAGATCGCTCGACGATTTCGCAATTGCTCAAGGACACCGGCGCCCGCCTGCCCAATGCGCAGGTCGTGGGCGAATGCGCGGCAGCGCTCGGCGTTTCCGCCGACTGGCTCCTGTCTCTGTCGGACCGGCCCGAAACCGCCTCCGATCTGCTCGCCACCTCGCTTACCCTCACCCAGGCGCCCCGCGCGCTGGTCGATGAACAGATCTTCGAATGGCACCGCGAGGCCGCGGGCTACAAAATCCGCCACGTGCCTGCCGCCCTGCCCGACATGCTGAAAACCCGCGCGGTGCTGGAATGGGAATACGCACCGCATCTCGGGCGCACCGCCGAACAGGCCATCGGCGCCTCCGAAGACCGGCTCACCTGGATGCGCGCCGCCCAGTCGGATTACGAAATCGCCCTGCCGCTATACGAGCTTCAGAGCTTCGCCGCCGGCACAGGTTACTACACCGGGTTGTCGGCCGATCTGCGCCGCGAACAGCTCGACCGGATCGAGGCGATCCACGCCCAGCTCTACCCGCGCCTGCGCCTCTATCTCTTCGACGCGCGGCGCATCTTCTCGGCGCCGGTCACCATCTTCGGCCCGCTCCTCGCGGTGCTCTATCTCGGGCGCAATTACCTCGCCTTCCGCGACACGGAACGCGTGCAGGCGATCACCGCGCATTTCGACGATCTCGTGCGCCAGGCCAAGATCCCCGCGCGCGACCTGCCGGACCACCTGGCATATCTGCGCAGTCTCACCTGATCCGGTCCGGCTTCATCTTGCCAAAAATACTCAAACGTCACACCGCCCCCTGCATCGCGCGGGGTGGGCGGTTGGGCGCGCGATGCAGGGGGCGGGTTCAGACCTTGGGATCGGGGTTTTCGGTATGGCCGTCCACCGCAATCACCTGCCCCGACACCAGCCTTGCCGCCTCCGTCGACAGGAAATGCGCCATCTCGGCCACGTCCTGCGCCGTAACCCAGGACCGCATCGAGGTGCCGCTGGCATAGCCCGTGTAAACCGCGTCGCGGGTCACGCCCTTCAGCGCGGCTTCGCGTTGCAGCACGCCTTCCATGCGCGGGCCTTCCACGGCGCCGGGGCAGATCGCGTTGGCGCGGATGCCATGCGGGCCCAGCTCCATCGCCAGCGTCTTCATCAACCCGATCACCGCCCATTTCGCCGCCGCATAGGGCGCCCGGTTCGGGTATCCGTATATGCCGGCGGTCGACGAGGTCAGCACGATACTGCCCCTGCCCGCCCGCTTCATCAGCGGTGCGGCGTATTTCGCGGCCAGGAACGCACCTTCCAGGTTCACGCTCACGCAGGCGCGCCAGTCCTCCAGCGCCACCTGCTCCACCGGCGCCGTCGGCCCGGCGACACCGGCATTGGCACACAGCGCATCGAGCCCGCCCGCGGCGGCAAGCAGATCAAACACCGCGCGCACGTCGCCTTCGTCGGCGGCATCGCAATGATGCGCCACCCAATGGCCCGGCACCTTGTCCAGCGCCGCCTCGTCAATGTCGGTGATCCACACCTCGAACCCGCCAGCATCGAAACGCTCGGCCATCGCCCGCCCGATCCCCGACGCACCCGCGGTGATCAGCACCCGCGGCATCAGCGTGGCGCCCCGACGCCCCGGCCCAGCCCCTCCGGCATGGGCAGCCCGGCCTGCGCTGCCGCCACCTTGGCCAGCGCCGCCTCGATCTGCGGCGCGGGCGGCGCGGTGCGCCTTGTCTCCAGGCTCACATGCAGGAGCACCTGCTCACAGGTCGCGACCACCTCGCCCGCATCGTCGCGCATCTCCATGAAAATATGCATCTTCTTGCCCGACCCGTCGATCAGCCGGGTATGGATGGTGATGATCGCCCCGGCATGCGCCTCGCCCAGGTGGCGGATATGGGTTTCGGCGGTGAAATAACTGCCGCCATTGGCGATATACTGCTCGTCGCAGCCCACCATCAGCATGAACCGGTCGCTGGCGTTGGAAAATGCCTCCAGGTACCGGCTTTCATTCATGTGCCCGTTATAATCGAGCCATTCGGTCGGCACCGCCCGCCGCGCCGTCAGGATCGGCTGGCTTAGATCCTCGACCTCGTCGACATGGCGCCGCAGCCCGGCCGCCGCCTCGATCGCCCGGTCATGCTTGCGCTGGATCGCGCCGGCGCCCCAGTCGGTCCGCGACAACCCGCGGATCTTGCTCACCAGGTTGGCATCGCGAATGCGTTCCAGCTCGCGGATCGAATACCGGCCCGATTGCGCATCCGACTGGTCGGCGATCATGTCGATCAGCTCGTCGGTCAGTTCCGGCACATCCATCAGCTTGGTCCAGGGCCATTGCAGCGCCGGGCCGAACTGCGAAATGAAATGCCGCATGCCCGCTTCGCCCCCCGCCACGCGGTAGGTCTCGAACAGACCCATCTGCGCCCAGCGCAGGCCAAAGCCATAGCGGATCGCGTTGTCGATCTCCTCGGTGGTGGCGATCCCGTCCTTGATCAGCCACAGCGCCTCGCGCCAGACCGCTTCCAGGAACCGGTCCGCGATATGCGCGTCGATTTCCTTGCGCAGGTGCAGCGGAAACATGCCCAGCGTGGTCAGGATGTCCTTGGCCCGCGCGATCAGCACATCATGGTTGATCGGCGTCGTCACCAGTTCGACAAGCGGCAGCAGGTAAACCGGGTTGAACGGGTGCGTCACCACGATCTGCTCGGCCCGCGGCATCCCCTCCTGCAATTCGCTGGGTTTGAAACCGCTGGTCGACGATCCCACGATGGTCTCTGCGCCCACATGCGTCATGATCTCGGCATAGACCTTCTGTTTCAGGTCCAACCGTTCCGGCACGCTCTCCTGCACCCAGGCCGCGCCCTCGACCGCCCCGGCCACGGTGGGGTGAAAACTGATCTCTCCCTCGTCGGGCAGCGCCACGTTACCCAGCCCGGGCAGGGACCGCCGCGCATTGGCCATCACTTCGCCGATCTTGCGCTCGGCTTGCGGGTCCGGGTCAAACACCCGCACGGCCCAGCCATTCAGCGCGAACCGCGCCGCCCATCCGCCTCCGATAACGCCGCCGCCGATGATCGCCGCCGTCTTTTCCATTCCTGTCACTCCCTCGCGCGGGCCATGTCATAGCCCATCCAATCCATGATCTCTTTCGCCGCCCGGATCCGGTCGGCGCCGCCCTTGCTCTTGCGGTCCATGATCCAGCCGAACTCGCCCCCGGGGGTGCCGATGGCGGCGGTACGGTTATCGGCGTCCAGCCACAGAACCCACCATTGCGGGATGCCACCCCCGCCGCCGAACCGGCCGTGGCCCCGCGCCGGCAGCGCGATCTCGCCCAGCCACAGCCCGCCGCCCTGTCCCGCGCGCAGGTGCAGCCGCTCGCCCGGCCGGGCCACCTCGGACCAGCTCGCGCGCACCACCCAGTCGCCCGCCATCCGCCCGGCCATCACATCCACCTGGCTGGAAATCGGCGCCTGCGGGTTGCGCACGCCCTCGGGCGCGGGCGCCGGTGTGCACCCCGCCAGCAGCAGGGCAAGAAGGACCGCCACGCGTTTCATTCCACCGGCCACCAGGCCGGCAAGGGGCCGGGGCAGCGATGAAACCGTATCGGCTCGTCCGCGCCAAACCAGATCCAGATCGCCTCACCTGCATTCATGATCAGCCGCGCCTCGTCGAACACGCTGCCCTCGGACTGGCATTCCAGCATCAGGCTGACCGCACCCACCATCGCGTGCTCGTCCACCCGGGTGATCCGGCAGGAATTCTCGTATCCCAGCACTTCTGCGGGCGTGATCGCGATTGGCGCAGGTGTCACGCTGCCGATCCGCTCGGCCACGGCGCACCAGCCGGACTCGGCCGCCCACACACCCTGCCACCACGCCTCCTGCGCCCCGGCCAGACCGGGGCATAGCACCAGCGCGGCCAGGGTCGCGGCCCTCATGCCGCGGGCGCCCGCTTGACCAGCCCCAGCTTGTCGCGCACGGCCTCGGGGCCGATCACCCGCGCGCCCATGCGCTCGATGATGCCCACCGCGCGCTCGACCAGCTGCGCATTGGTGGCCAGCACGCCCTTGTCCAGCCACAGGTTGTCCTCCAGCCCCACGCGCACGTTGCCGCCGGCCAGCACGCTCGCCGCGACATAGGCCATCTGGTTGCGGCCCAGCGCAAAGGCCGAGAACGTCCAGTCGTCGGGCACGTTGTTGACCATCGCCATGAAGGTGTTCATGTCATCGGGCGCGCCCCAGGGCACGCCCATGCACAGCTGCACCAGCGCCGGGCTGTCGAGGATGCCGTCGGCGACCAGCTGCTTCGCGTACCACAGGTGCCCGGTGTCAAAGGCCTCGATCTCGGGCTTCACGCCCAGATGCGTCATCATCCGGCCCATCGCCTGCAACATGCCGGGCGTGTTGGTCATCACGTAATCGGCCTCGGCAAAGTTCATCGTGCCGCAATCCAGCGTGCAGATCTCCGGCAGGCATTGCTTCACATGCTCCACCCGCTCGGCCGCGCCGATCATGTCGGTGCCCTCTTCGCGCAAAGGCAACGGTCGCTCGGTCGGGCCGAACACCATGTCGCCGCCCATCCCGGCGGTCAGGTTCAGCACCACGTCGACCTCGGCCTCGCGGATGCGGTCGGTGACCTCGTGGTAATAGTCCAGCCGGCGCGACGGTGCGCCGGTCTCGGGGTCGCGCACGTGGCAATGCACCACCGCGGCACCGGCGCGCGCGGCCTCGATCGCGCTCTCGGCGATCTCCTTGGGGCTGCGCGGCACATGCGGGGAACGGTCCTGCGTGCCGCCCGATCCGGTCACGGCACAGGTGATGAAAACCTCACGGTTCATGGTCAACGGCATCTGGAATCCTCCCATCTCGGTTGCCGCCACTATGCCGCAGCATGCCGGGCGGTAAAGGGCGAATTCCGAAATCCCACGTCGTTTTTCGCCCCCGCGCCCCGAATCCCTGCTTGCGGAACAAATAGTGAACATTTATCCTTGCCCCATGTCGATCCACGCCCACCCCCTGCTCCCGCAACGCCAGAACCGCGACCGGCCCGCCATCCGGCTGGCGCCCGACCTGTCGCTCGCGCAGGCCCGCCTGCACGAGGCCTGCGGCGCCGCCCGGCGCAGTTTCGCGCTCTGGGTCGCGGGGCAGATGCAGGGGCCGGTGTTCTGGATCGCGCTGCGGTGGGAAAAATCCGCCCTCAACCCCGATGGCATGGCCCCGATCGCCGATCCCGCACGCTTCATCTTCGTCGCGCCCGAACGGCCCGTCGATCTCTTGTGGAGCATGGAGGAATGCCTGCGCGCGGGCGCGGTGCCGCTGGTGGTGGCCGACCTGCCCGAACCGCCGCCGCTCACCCCGGTGCGGCGGCTGCACCTCGCGGCCGAAACCGGCGCACGCGAAGGTGCGCACCGGCCGTTGGGGCTCATCCTCACCCCCGGACAGGGCGGCGCGCCCGGGGTGGAAACCCGCTGGCGGATGCAGCCCGCCCATCACCCGGGCGGCCAGCGCTGGCGCCTCAGCCGCCTGCGCGCGCGCACCGAGCCTGTCAGGGAATGGGATATCGGCTGGCAGGACGGCGGGTTTCACCCGGGCCCGGCGCTCCAGGCCGCCGATGCCTGACCTGAATTGCGCGCCTGCGGCGCACCCTATGAGACATGCAGGGGGGCGTTGCCCCCCTGACCCCCGAAGGTATTTGGGGTCAGATGAAGCAGGGGATCAGGCGCCGATCCGTGCCAGGGCTTCCTCGGCGGCGCGCGTGGCGGTGATATCGCCCTCGGCCACACGGCGCGACAGCTCGTCCATCACCGCGCGCGCGGCTTCGCCCTCCAGCCGTTTCAGGAGACCCTGGCGCACTTCTTCGCCGAACCAGTAGCGCGCCTGCGCCTCGCGGGCGCCGTCGAAAAACCCGTTCTGCCGGCGCCACTCGACCAGCGCGGTCATCTCCTCCCAGGCTTTTTCCAGCCCCTCTTCGGCCAGCGCCGAGACCATCATCGCCTTGGGGAACCCTTCGGGATCCTGCGGCCGCTTGCGCAAGAGCTTGAGCGCGCCGGCATAGTCGGCGCAGGTCCGCGTCGCTGCCGGTTTCAGATCGCCGTCGGCCTTGTTGACCAGGATCATGTCGGCCATCTCCATGATGCCGCGCTTGACGCCCTGCAACTCGTCGCCGCCTGCCGGGGCCAGGAGCAGGATAAAGAGGTCCGACATCTCGGCCACCACGGTTTCCGACTGGCCCACCCCCACCGTTTCGATCAGCACCACGTCGAACCCCGCCGCCTCGCACAGTGCCACCGCCTCGCGCGTGCGCCGCGCCACGCCGCCCAGGTGCGACTGGCTGGGCGAGGGCCGGATGAACGCCCGCGGATCGCGGCTCAGCCGCTCCATCCGCGTCTTGTCACCCAGGATCGAGCCCCCCGACCGGGCCGAACTGGGATCGACCGCCAGAACCGCCACCTTCAGGCCCTTTTCGGTGAGAAGGCAGCCGAAGCTCTCGATAAAGGTCGATTTGCCCACCCCCGGTGTACCCGACAGCCCGATACGGACGGCCTGCCGGCCCTTTCCCTTCAGCGCCTCCAGCAGTTCGGTCGCCTGCGCGCGGTGGTCGGCCCGGCCGCTCTCCACCAGCGTGATCGCCCGGGCCAGCGCCCGGCGGTCCCCGGCATGGATCCGCTCGGCAAGCGTTTGCGTATCTGTCATCGTGCTCTCCAAAAGGCTTGCGCGCCCGTTTTCCCTTGTGCCGCAAATCCTTGCGCCTTTTGCCCCAGCATCCCGGCGGATGTCCAGCGTCGGCACGTATCCGCCAACGGGAAGACACCGCCAGCGGGTTGCCCGATTTCCGCCCAATTTCCGGCCTAGGCCATGAGAAGCACAGGCAGACTTGCTAGGCATGCGGCAGGATCACCCCCACCCTTGCCACACCGGGAGACACAGATGGCCAACACCCTCGACACGCTCAACAGTATCGCCGCCCATGTCCGCAACGACGACGGGCTGCGCGCGCAGATTGCCGATGCCGATATCGAGGGCGGGGCCCTGGCGGCCGAACTGATGAACGATGTCATCGCCGAAGCGATCGCTGCCACCGGCGTGAACGCCGATGGCCGGATCACGGCGAACGATGCCCGCGCGATCAGCGATTACATCCGCGCCAACCCCGCGCTCTACGACGCTTTCGTCGACGGCCACGGCGACGACGAAGGCATGATCGAAACCGGCTTTCACCTGGTGCAGGGCGATGGCGGCACGCTGGAATTTCAGGGCCGCAACTTTGTCAACACCATCGCCGACGCGATCTATCACATCGGCTTCACCTACGAGAACGGCCGGTTCCTGAACGAAGACGGCGATGCCAACGAAGAGGTGGCCGATGTCGCAGGCTGGCTCAACTACTTCGTCAACGGGGTCAATGTCGTCTACGACGCCGGCGGCAACGAAGAGCTTTACTCGGGCAGCTACAGCGCGCCCCTGGCCGCCGCGGCCAACGAGAAGTTCCTCGCCATGGGTGGCGACGATTCCATCTGGGCCGGCGATGGCGACGATACCGTCAATGCCGGGCGTGGCAACGATGTCTCGGGCGGCGGCGCGGGCCATGACCTGATCTTCGGCAAGGGCGGCAACGACACGCTCTGGGGTGAGGGTGGCAACGATACCCTGAATGGCGGCAACTCTGACGACGTGATGGGCGGCGGCAGCGGCGATGACAAGCTGATCGGCGCCCGCGGCCATGACACGCTGACCGGTGAACAGGGCCGCGACACCCTGCGCGGCGACGGCGGCAACGATGAAATCTGGGCCGGCGACGATAATGACCGCGCCTTCGGTGGCGGCGGCGAGGATACGATCGGCGGCGGCAGCGGCCACGACATCCTCAAGGGTGATGATCGCAACGACACGCTCTATGGCGATGGCGGCAATGACCGGCTTTACGGCGGCAATGACGATGACGGTCTCTATGGCTCCGTCGGCAATGACACGCTTTATGGCGACGCCGGCGCCGACACGCTCTCGGGCGACATGGGCGAAGATGTCATGGTCGGGGGTGCCGGCGCCGACCTGATCTATGGCTGGGAAGACACCGACGCGCAGGACATTTTCGTCTTCGCCCCTGGCGACAGCGGCCTTGCCCCGCAGGACCAGGACACCGTCGAAGGCTTCGACAGCGGCGAAGACCTGATCGACCTGACGGCCTTTGCCGGGCTGTCCTATATCGGCACCGCCGCCTTCTCGGGCACCGGCGCCGAGGCGCGCTATTCCGGCGACACGCTGCAGATCGACGCCGATGGCGACGGCAACGCCGAGATGGCGATCACCTTTCGCTGGGTGCCCGCGATCGATGCCGGTGACGTGCTGCTGGCCTGAGCAATCCGGGCATTTACCCCCGCGCCAAGCTTGGCGATAAGGGGCGCGTGGATACCAACCTGCCCATTTCCCAGGCCCTGCCGCCGCTGATCGACGCGCTGCGCGCGCAGGGCCGCGCCGTTCTGCAGGCGCCGCCCGGGGCCGGCAAGACCACCGTCGTGCCGCTTGCCCTTCTGCAGGCGGGCCTCGTGTCTGGCAGGATCGTCATGCTCGAACCGCGCCGGCTGGCCGCCCGTGCCGCCGCCGAACGCATGGCCGAAACCCTGGGCGAAGCGCCGGGCGAAACCGTGGGCTACCGCATCCGCGGCGAAACGAAAGTGGGCAAATCCACAAAGATCGAGGTCGTCACCGAAGGCATCCTCACCCGCATGATCCAGTCCGACCCGGGCCTGTCAGACATCGGCGCGGTGCTCTTCGACGAGTTTCATGAACGCTCCCTCAATGCCGACCTCGGTCTCGCGCTCTGCCTTGAAATTGCCGGCGCCCTGCGCGACGACCTGATCCTGCTGCCGATGTCGGCAACGCTTGATGCCGATCCGCTGGCCCGGCTGATGCAGGCCCCGCTCATCACCTCCGAAGGCCGCAGCTACCCGGTCGAAACCGTCTGGCGCGATACCCCGCTGCCGAAAACCGCGCGGCTTGAGGAGGCCACAGCGGCGCTGGTCCTCGACGCGCTGGCCGAAACCGAGGGCGGCGTTCTGGTCTTCCTGCCCGGCGAAGGCGAAATCCGCCGCACCGAGGCGCTCTTGAAATCGAAACTGCCCCCCGGCTGTCATCTACGCCCGCTCTTCGGCGCCATGCCGTTTAAGGATCAGCGCGCCGCCATCGCGCCCGCGCGCGACGGCCGCAAGATCGTGCTCGCCACCTCGATCGCCGAAACCTCGCTCACGATCGAGGATATCCGCGTGGTCGTCGATGCCGGCCGCGCGCGGCGCGCCCGGTTCGATCCGTCCTCGGGCATGTCGCGGCTGGTCACCGAACGGGTCACGCGCGCCGAGGCCACCCAGCGCGCGGGCCGTGCCGGCCGCGTCGCCCCGGGCCGCGCCTACCGCCTCTGGACGAAGGGCGAAGAAGGCGCGCTCGCCCCCTTTCCCCCGGCCGAGATCGAGGCCGCCGATCTCTCCGGCCTCGCGCTCGAACTTGCGCTCTGGGGCGCGGCGCCCACCGATCTGCCCTTCCTGACCCAGCCCAACCCGGGCGCCTTTGCCGAAGCCCAGGCGCTCCTGCGCATGCTGGGCGCGCTTGATGCCGAAAACCGCATCACCGCGCATGGCAAGACGCTGGCCAGCCTGCCCCTGCACCCGCGGCTCGCGCATATGCTGGCCATCGCGGGCCCAGACGCCGCGCCGCTGGCCGCCCTACTGGCCGAACGTGATCCGCTCTCGCGCGGCGCGCCGGTCGATCTCACCCTGCGGCTCGAAGCGATCGCCGATTTCAAGCGGTTCTCGCAGACCCGCCCTTTCCAGGCCAACCGCCCCGCGCTTGATCGCATCCGCACCGAGGCCAAACGCCTCGCCCGGCAAGCGTCGGGCACCTCCACCCGGTATTCCCCCGCCGAGATGGCCGCGCTGGCCTATCCCGACCGCGTCGGCCAGCGCCGCAAGGGCGATCAGCCCCGCTATGTGCTGTCGGGCGGCAAGGGCGCGGTGCTGGCCGAGGACGATCCGCTGGCCGCCACGCCCTTCCTTGTTGTCACCGACACCGACGGCAACCCGCGCGAGGCCCGCATCCGGATGGGCACCGCCATCACCCAGGGCGAAATCCGCGCCCTTTTCGCCGACCAGATCGCCTGGCACGAGACCTGTGACTGGTCCAAACGGGACCGCCGCGTTATTGCCCGGCGCCAAGAACGCTTCGGCGCGCTCATCCTCGATGACCGCATCTGGAAGGACGCGCCCGACGACGCCATCGCGCGGGCCATGTGCGCGGGCGTCCGCGACCTCGGCCTTGCACCCTCCGACGCGGTCCGGCGCTTCCGCGCCCGGGTCGCGCTGGCCCGCGACGCTGGCGAAGACCTGCCCGACATGTCCGATGACGCGCTCCTTGCCTCGCTCGAAGACTGGCTCCTGCCGCATCTCGCCGGCATCCGCACCGCGCAGGACTGGAAAGCCTTCGATATCCTCGACCCGCTGCGCGCCATGCTCAGCTGGGAGCAGATGCAGCGCCTCGACCAACTGGCGCCTGCGCATTTCACCACGCCCCTTGGGCGGAAAACCCCGATCGACTATTCCGGCGACGCCCCGGAAATCCAGCTGCGCCTGCAGGAAATGTTCGGCCAGACCAGCCACCCGATGGTCGGCACCACCCCCCTGCGCGTCACCCTGCTCAGCCCCGCCGGCCGCCCGGTTCAGACCACGCTCGACATCCCTGGCTTCTGGGCCAGCTCCTATGCCGACGTGCGCAAGGACATGCGCGGCCGCTACCCCAAACACCCCTGGCCCGAAGACCCCACCAAGGCCGACCCGACCCTGCGCGCCAAACCCCGGAAATGACCGCGCCTTTGCAATTCCCTCATATTTGACCTATATCAAATTCCAGAAAAAGAATTCTTGCGGCGGGTTAGCGGTACAAACAATGACCGATGGTTTCAAAAAAGCCTGGGCCGAACTGGTCCAGCCACTTCTTCAGCGTCCAAAACGTTTGCAGGTGGGCGCGCTGTGCTTCACGCGCAAAGGCGCGGAAAAGAAGGTGCTGCTGGTCACTTCGCGCGATACCGGCCGCTGGATCATCCCCAAGGGCTGGCCGATCGATGGCAAGGACGCCGCCGGCGCCGCGCTTCAGGAAGCCTGGGAAGAGGCCGGCGTAAAACGCGGCCGCGTCACCGGTGATGCGCTCGGCACCTACGACTATGACAAGGAACTCAACTCGGGCCTGCCCGTTCCGGTCGAAACGCTGGTGTTCCCGGTCGAGGTCGAAGAGCTCAAGGACAAGTTCCCCGAATCCTCGCAGCGCCGCCGCAAATGGGTCAGCCCGGAGAAGGCCGCCAACATGGTGCGCGAACCCGAGTTGAAGGACCTGATCCGCGATTTGTGAAGGTTTTGTAACAGTTTTGCGACAAAACTGTTGATCCTGTCCGGCGCCTTCTCTACCCCCATGCTGAAAATGAGGGGAGAGAGACGTGAGCGAGACGCCCAACGACGCAAATCACCTTGAAACGCTCGACCGCGACCTGCACCGGTTCTCCTATCTCGAAGCCGGCACGCAATACGTCGCACGCCCGATGGTGGCCCCCGGGATCGCGCTGGCCTTCATCGTGATCGCCGGCATCGGCGCGGGCTTCTTCTTCGGCCAGATGCCGATGAACATGGTCGTCGTCGCCGCCGCCGTCTTCGGGGCCTACATGGCGCTCAACATCGGCGCCAATGACGTGGCCAACAACATGGGGCCCGCCGTGGGCGCCAATGCGCTCACCATGGGCGGCGCCATCGCCATTGCCGCGATCTTCGAAAGCGCCGGCGCACTCATCGCCGGGGGCGACGTGGTTTCAACCATCTCCAAGGGCATCATCGCGCCCTCGACCATGGAGAACGCGCAGGTCTTTATCTGGGCGATGATGGCCGCGCTCATATCCGCGGCGCTCTGGGTCAACCTCGCCACCTGGATCGGTGCGCCGGTCTCGACCACCCACTCGGTGGTGGGCGGCGTCATGGGCGCGGGCATCGCCGCGGCCGGCTTCGCCTCGGTGAACTGGCCCACCATGGGCAAGATCGCCGCCTCCTGGGTCATCTCGCCCGTGTTGGGCGGCGTCATTGCCGCGGCCTTCCTCGCGCTGATCAAATCGCGCGTGATCTACCAGGAGGACAAGATCGCCGCCGCCCGCAGATGGGTACCCATCCTCGTCGGCATCATGGCCGGTGCCTTCGCAGCCTACCTTGCTCTCAAGGGGCTCAAGCGGGTGATGAAGATCGACATCCAGACCTCGCTGCTCATCGGCCTCGTGCTCGGCATCCTCTCCTGGCTCGTCACCATCCCGCTCATCCGCCGCCAAAGCAAGGGCCTGGAAAACCGCAACAAGTCGCTCAAGGTGCTCTTCGGCCTGCCGCTGGTGATCTCCGCCGCCCTGCTCAGCTTTGCGCATGGCGCCAATGACGTGGCCAATGCCGTGGGCCCGCTCGCCGCCATCGTCCACGCGACTGAATTCGGCGCCTTCTCGGCCAAGGTGTCCATCCCGCTCTGGGTCATGGTGATCGGCGCCTTCGGCATCTCCTTCGGCCTCTTCCTCTTCGGGCCGAAACTCATCCGCATGGTCGGCTCCCAGATCACCAAGCTCAACCCGATGCGCGCCTATTGCGTGGCGCTCTCGGCGGCCATCACCGTGATCGTGGCCTCATGGCTGGGCCTGCCGGTCTCCTCCACCCATATCGCCGTGGGCGGTGTCTTCGGTGTCGGCTTCTTCCGCGAATGGCACACCGCGAAGCGCATGAAGCTCAACGCCAACGGCATTCCCGACGACCTGCGCATCGCGCCCGAGGAACGCCGCCGCCGCAAGCTCGTGCGCCGGTCGCATTTCATGACCATCATCGCGGCCTGGGTCATCACCGTGCCTGCCGCCGCGCTGATGTCGGCGCTGATCTTCTACATCCTCAACGCCATCGTGGCCTGAGGCTTACTGAAACAGATCGTCCGGGCGCAGCGGCCGCACGCCATCGCGCCCGGCGGCCTGCACCTCTGCCAGAACCCGCGCAGTCACCGGCGTGGCCAGACCATGCCGTTCGCCCAGCCGCACGATCTCACCCTGGAACTCGTCCACCTCGGTGCGCCGCCCGGCCTCAAGGTCCGCAACCATCGAGGTGCGCGCCCGCGGGTCCACCGTCAGCATCGGCGCCGCAATCCGCCGGAATGCCCAGGTCGGCATCCGCAGGATCGGCGGGATCGCCCAACCCGGCGCCTTCGCGGGCACTTTCGCCACGATCCCCGCCGCCCGCAGCACCCGCAACGCCTCTGCCATCTGCGCCGCCATCACCCGGCGCCAGCCACGGTCCAGCAGCATCTCGCGCAGGCTCAGCCCCGACAGCGCATTGACGGCATTGGTCAGGTTCAGGATCAGCTTGCCCCATTGCACCGCCTCGATATCGGCACGCTCCTCGACCACCAGCCCGGGCACCCGCATCAACTGCGCCAGGCCAGCCCCGGCCTCCACCATGATCTCGCCACTCGTCGAACGGTGAAACCACCCCGGCCCCCGCGCCACCACGTTGAAGCCCACCATCGCGCCGCGCACATCCCGCCCCGGCAACAGCCGCCGCAAATGGCCGACATTGCGCACCCCGTTCTGCAGGCTCACCACCACCGCCCGCTCCTTCGCATGCTCCGCAATCAGCCGCCCCATCTCTTCGGTCGCTCCCGACTTGACGCAGACCAGAACGACATCGGCCCCGGCCAGAACGTCCGGCGCCTCCGACACCTCCGGCGCAGCCCGCGTCTCCCACCCGGCGAAATCGCTCAGCCACAGACCGGCCCGCGCCTCCTCCATCAACCGCGCCCGGCCCAGCAGCACCACGTCGCGCCCCGCCGCGGCCAGCACCCCGCCGACAAAGCACCCCACCGCCCCGGCGCCCGCCACAACGATCCTCGGTTCCGCCATCAAGCCTCCGCTGCTCTTTCTTGGCCCAAATACTCAAAACGCCGACGCTGAAACCCGCGCCGGCGTCAGGGCCGGGGCATCACCCCGACCTTAGCTGAATAAAAGCGCGCGGAAACGCACAATTTGAAAACGCCTGCGCTGTCGCTCAGACGCCCAGGCACCAGCGCATGATCGCCTTTTGCGCATGCAGCCGGTTTTCCGCCTCGTCGAAGACGACCGAATGCGGCCCGTCCATCACCTCGCTCGTGGCTTCCTCGCCGCGATGCGCGGGCAGGCAATGCATGAAGAGCGCGTCGGGCTTGGCGTGCTTCATCAGCTCCTCGTTCACCTGATAGGGGCGCAGCATGTTATGGCGGCGTTCGCGGCTCGACTGGCTGTCATGCATGCTGACCCAGGTATCGGTCACCACCAGGTCCGCGCCCTCGACCGCCTTCTTCGCGTCGCGCTCGATGGCGATCTTGCGACCGGCCTTGCGCGCCAGGCCCACGAATTCCGGCTCGGGCTCCAGTTGCACCGGCCCCGCCACGGTCATGTCGAACCCGAACTGCGCGGCCGCGTGCAGGAAGGACGCGCAGACGTTGTTGCCGTCGCCCAGCCACACCACCTTCCTGTCGGCGATCGGGCCGCGATGCTCTTCGAAGGTCATCACGTCGGCCATGATCTGGCAGGGGTGGGTGCGGTCGGTCAGCCCGTTGATCACCGGCACGTCGGCATATTCCGCCATCTCCTGCAGCACCGATTCATCGAAGGTGCGGATCATGATCAGGTCGACATAGCGGCTCAGCACGCGGGCGGTGTCGGCGATGGTCTCGCCGTGGCCCAGCTGCATGTCATTGCCGCTCAGCACCATGGTCTCACCGCCCATCTGGCGCACACCCACGTCAAAACTGACGCGGGTCCGCGTCGACGGTTTTTCGAAAATCAGCGCCACCATGCGCCCGGCCAGCGGCTGCTCGTCATCCGCGGCGCCGCGCGTGCGGTCCCGGCGCGCGTCCTTCATCGCCCTTGCGTGGTCGATCATCTGCCGCAACGCGGCCGGGTCGGTTTTGTGGATATCCAGGAAATGGTTCATGTCTCTGTCCCTTGTCTCGGGCCGGCCGGGGGCGCTGCCCCCGGACCCCCGAGGTATTTTCAGTCAGATGAAGAGGCGGATTCGATCTGCGTGGCGGCCGCGTCGAGGCGCGTCACCGCCTCGGCGATCTCGTCCTCGGTGATGTTGAGCGGCGGCAGCAGGCGGATCACGTTGTCGGCCGCCGGTACGGTGATGACCAGGTTGTCATAGCCCGCCGCGACCACGTCCGCCGCCGGTGCCTTGCAGCGAAGACCCAGCATCAGCCCCGCGCCGCGCACCTCTTCGAACACGTCCGGATGCGCCGCGACAAGGCCTTCGAGCTTCTGGCGCAGCGCGCCCGCCCGGGCGTTGACGCCGGCCAGGAAGCCCGCGTCCGAGACGATCTCGACCACTTTCGCGCCCACCGCGCAGCCCAGCGGGTTGCCGCCATAGGTGCTGCCATGGGTGCCCGCGGTCATGCCGCTCGCGGCGCGCTCGGTCGCCAGAACCGCGCCCAGCGGGAACCCCCCGCCGATACCTTTCGCCACCATCATGATGTCCGGCGTGACGCCCGCCCATTCATGCGCAAAAAGCCGCCCGGTGCGGCCCATGCCGCATTGCACCTCGTCAAGGATGAGGAGCGCGCCGGTCTCGTCACAGAGCGCGCGGATCGCGCGCAGGTCCTCGTCGGCCAGCGGGCGGATGCCGCCCTCGCCCTGGATGGGTTCGATCAGGATCGCCGCCGTGCGGTCGGTGGTGGCCGCCTTCAACGCGGCCATGTCGCCCCAGGGCAAGTGGGTGAACCCGCCCAGCACCGGGCCGAAGCCCTTGACCATCTTTTCCGAACCCGCCGCGGCAATCGCCGCCGAGGACCGGCCATGGAACGAGCCTTCGAAGGTGATGATCTCGACCCGCTCGGCATCGCCTGCCTCGTACCAGTACTTGCGCGCCATCTTCACCGCCAATTCGCAGCTCTCGGTGCCGGAATTGGTGAAAAAGACGGTGTCGGCAAAGGTGTTTTCCACCAGCAGGTCAGCCAGCTTCTGCTGCTCGGGGATGCGGTAGAGGTTCGAGACATGCCAGAGCTTGCCGGCCTGTTCGGTCAGCGCCGCGACGAGATCCGGGTTGGCATGGCCCAGCGCGTTCACCGCGATGCCGCTGCCGAGATCGAGAAAGCGTCGGCCGTCACGCTCCACCAGCCAGCTGCCCTCGCCCTTCACGAATTCGAGGGGGGCCCGGTTATAGGTCGGCAGAACAGACGGGATCATGGTCGTATCCTTTCCCAGAAAGAAGCCCCGGGTTTGCCTTTTGCGGGGCCATTCGTCAATGTTTTTTGAGGGTTGGTGCCGCGATCGCGGCGGGAACACGAAAACGCCCAGAGCAGGGGCGCCCGGACTCAGCCGGGGATCAGACGCGTCGGCGTCGGCGGATGATCTGTGCAGCAATCATGTTCATGGCCGGGGACATACGGCGGCACCGCGCGCAAGTCAAAGCTTTTCGCGCTTTACTTGCACCCCGCCCCGGCGCATGAGAACGGCCATGTTCACGCCCCGCGCCCAGAACCCCGGCCTCGCCATCGGCTTCATGCTGATGGCCTGTGCCTTCATCGCCGCCTCGACGCTGATGGCGAAACTGGCCGGCACAGCGCGGCTGGGCGATCCTCTGCATGCCCTGCAGGTCAGCCATGGCCGGTTTCTCTTCGCCTGGATGCTGATCGCCTCGGCCGCGCTGGTGGTGCGGCTGCGCCTCGAGCGGCCCAACCTGCCGCTGCATGCCTTTCGCACGCTGGCCGGCTGGGGCGGGGTGTCGCTTCTCTTTGCCGCGGTGGCCTATATCCCGATGGCCGATGCCACCGCGATCAGCTTTCTCAACCCGGTCTTTGCCATGATGCTGGCCATTCCGCTGCTGGGTGAACGGGTGGGCCCGATCCGCTGGGGCGCGGCGGCGATTGCGCTTGTCGGCGGGCTGATCCTCCTGCGCCCCACCGCGGCGGCGTTTCAGCCCGCGGCGCTGCTGGCGCTGGCGGCGGCGGTGGTGATGGGCATCGAGATCACGGTGATCAAGCTTCTCTCGGGGCGCGAGGGCACGTTACAGATCCTGTTCATCAACAACAGCTTTGGGCTTTTGATCGCCAGCGCCGCGGTCTGGCCCGTCTGGGCCCAGCCCAGCCCGGCGCAATGGGCCGCGCTGGCCGGGGTGGGCATCTTCATGGCCTGTGCACAGGCGTCCTATGTCAACGCCATGGCCCGCGCCGAGGCGAGCTTTGTCGTGCCGTTTGCCTATGCCACGCTGGTCTTTGCCACCGGCTTCGACGCGCTGGTTTTCGGCAGCTGGCCCGACGCGGTGTCACTCGCGGGCGCGGGCGTGATCGTGGCCGGCGCAGCCCTCCTGGCCTGGCGCGAGGCGCAGCTGAAACGCCGCGCGGCCGATATCGGGCCAAAATGTTTGAAAAACAGGCCCATCGCGGGCTGCGCAGGCCAATCTGACACCTTGTAACTTGGGCTGCAGTGTTTAGTATAGAGACCGACCTGATGTTGAGGCGGCCCCGCACGCATGGCCGCCTTTTCGCTTTGAATACCGAGGAAGATGCATGTCCTGGACCGATGAACGCGTTGAGCTGCTGAAGAAGATGTGGGGCGAAGGCCAGTCGGCCAGCCAGATCGCCAAGGAACTGGGCGGTGTCACCCGCAACGCGGTGATCGGCAAGGTGCATCGCCTGGGCCTGTCGAACCGCTCTTCGGGCAGCCCCAAGACCGAGGCCAAGGCCAAGCCCGCCGCCAAGGCCGAGGCCAAGCCGCGCGCGACCCGCGCCAAGGCGGCAAAGCCCGCCAAGGAGACCGCGCCGAAGGCCGCCGAGACCGAAGCCAAACCCGCGCCCACACCGGCGCGTAAGCAGATCATCCCGGCCGGCCAGCCGCTGCCGCCGCAGCCCTCGGCCAACGAGATCAGCCCCGAGGCCCTTGCCAAGGTCAGCGAGATCGAGAAGAAGGCCAAGAAGCTGAGCCTGATGGAACTGACCGAGCGGACCTGCAAATGGCCCGTGGGCGACCCGGCGACCGAGGATTTCTGGTTCTGTGGCCTGCCGGTGCAGGCCGGCAAACCCTATTGCGAGGCCCATGTCGGCGTCGCCTTCCAGCCGATGTCGAGCCGCCGCGACCGCAAGCGCTGATCCGCGGGCAGGTATTGCGCCGCGCGTCGCGCGTCGCGACGGGGCCTCGGCTGACGCCTCGGCCCGGGCGTTTCCGTAGCGGCTGCGCTGACTGTACACGGTGCGCCGTCGTCATCGCCGGGTTTTGAGTATTTTTGCCAAGAAAGAGCGGCAGGGCGATGAGCCTGTCAGACGCGCCCCGCCTATTCGAGCAGTTTCTGCAGGCCGCGCATCAGCTCCTCCTCGGCCTTGCGTTTGAGCGCATCCTCGACCTTTTCGCCCTCCTGTACCTCGACATCGAGCTCTTTCCTGAGCGTTTCCCTGACCTTCTGCTCGACCTTTTCCTCGACCTGCTTCTTCTCCTCGGCGAGGTTGAGATCGACCGCGGCGCCCATGTCGGGGGTGATCCGGGGCGCGCTCCACGGCCCGCGGATGCGCACCGGTATGGCGAGGCCGCGTCCGCCGCGCGCCTTGAGCGCAACGGGGGTGAAGAGGTAATCGATATCGCGCGCACCCAGACCGATACGGCCCGTGCCGGTGGCCTCGATCCCAGGCAGCGCCAGTTTCAGGTCGGAATTCACAAGGTTGCCGCCCGCCATGGTAAAGCTGGCGCCGAGGCTGTCGAAGATCGTGGTGCCACCGCTGCCGTCGCCCGACCGCATCAGCCGGTCGAGATCCATGCCCGCGATCACGCCGCGGCCCATGGCGATGCGGCCATCGCCCTGGAGGCTGTTCATGATCGCATTCAGAGACTGGCCCACGCCGAGGAAGCCCAAGTTGCCGTCGGCCTTGCCCGACAGCCGGGTAATGCCCGCCATGTCCGAGAGCAGGTCCTTCGTCTCGACCCCGCGCATCGAAAGCTTGCCACCCACCGAGAGGCCGCTGCGGTTGTTCATCACGAACTCGCCGCCGAAGGCGCCGCCATAGGCCGCCACGTCGTTGAGCGAAAACACCGCGCGGGCGCGGTCGATGGTCACCGTGACGTCTGTCGCGTCCAGCTTGACCCGGCCCAGGTCGATGCTCTCGGCCGTAAGCCGCACCTGGCCATCCAAAGCGCCCAGCCCGCTGGCGTCGATCGGCGCGGTGGACCAGCCGCTGCTTTCGGCCTGGCCGCCGCCCGTGCCCCCGCCCGCCTCCGGCGCCCCGGCGAAATCCAGTGCACCGGCGCGCAGCCGCGCGCGCAGCTGCGTCTTGCCGTCCAGCGTGATGTCCGCATCGCCGGTGATCGCGTTGTCATCGAGCCGCAGCGCCATCTTGCGCAGCGCCAGCGCCTTGCCATCTGTCAGCACGATCAGCCCCTCGCCGCGGATCGCGCGGCCCATCCCCTCGGGCGGCGCGACCGCCCCGAGGCCCAGCGCCGCGGCAAAGGCCTTGGTGCGCGGCAGATCGGCGCTCAGCCGTCCTTCGGCATCGCCGCCCGCCCCGGCGCGACCGGCAAATTCCAGCGTGCCGCCCCCGGCCGTCAGCGTCGCCTCGACCGGCACCGGCGCCCCGTCGAGAAAACCGAGAAACCCGTCGATCGCGCCCCTGAGCGCCACCGGCGTTCCCGCCGGATGCGCGGTCAGCTCGATCTGCGCCCGCCCGGCCAGGTCGGGCGCCAGCAACGTCAGGTCCAACTTGTCGAAGCGCTGGCGCGAGCCGTCGGAATGATCCACGTAGCGCAGGCTGCCGTCGCTCACCTCCAGCCGGTCCAGCGCGAACGCCATGCCGCGCCCTCCCGCGCCGCCGGTGCCGCGCTCGATCTCCCAGTTGAACCGCCCGTCGCGGCTCCGCTCCAGCAGCATCTCGGGCCCGACCAACTCCAGCGCCTTCACCCGCACCTGCCCGCGGAAAAGCGCCCCGGTCTCCACCCCGATGCTCAGGCCCCGCGCGCTCAGCATCAGCGGCTCGTCCGACCAGTCCGCGTTCGAGATCGTTACCTTGCCGGTGCGTACCCCCAGCACCGGGTAGAAGGACAGCTCCACCCCGCCCTCGACACTCACCTGCCGGCCCGTGGCCGCGCGGATCTGGTCCACCGCCACCTGCGCGATCTTCTCTCCGGGCAGCAGCAACAGCCCCCCGGCCAGCAGCAGCGCGGCCACCACCAGCGCCCCGAACACCCTGAAGATCCAGCGCATCTGCGCCCCCTTTGCCCGATCAGCCGCCTGTCGCGGCCTTTGCCCCACAGCTAACCACGGCACGGCGCATCGGCAACATCCCGCGCGCCGATGCGCCAGCTTTCGCCTATTCCTTGCGCCCGATCAGGCCGGTGACAACCGCGGCGCCCACCGCGGTGATGATCCATCCCATCACCTGCACCGCCCAGCGCATCCAGTAGCCCCACCAGCCCCACCACCCGCGATCCTTCGACGGGGCCCAGGCGTTCTCCTGCCCCAGCGCATCCAGCGGCACGAATAAGTCGAGCGCATAGAGCGCCGGGCTGAAGGTTTCGTAATCGCGCGCGGTCGGCATCGGCTTCTTCCCCGCCCCGTCGCCTGCCCAAAGATGCAGCGGCATATCACAACCTGCCTGCTTTATTTCCGTGCATCCCGCCTTCAGTGCTCGCCCCCAATCACCCGAGGTCAGCACCACGTCCGAGGCCGGCGCCATCTGCCCCGCCGCATAAGCGTTGCCATAAAGCCAGTAGCAGAAAACCCAAATCCCCGCGACCCACAGAAGCGCCCGCGCGGGTGCGTGGCCATAGCCGAACAGCCAGCGAAACATCGTATCCCAGCCCGCTTGCGCCACCGCTGGAAGCGAGGAAACCCCGGCGCGCCAGCTTCCGTCGATCCGTCCCGCCGCCCGGCGCTGCGCCGCCGCCCGCACCTTGCGCTCGCGCACCTCCAGAACCCGCGCCGCCCCGCCGCGATTGCCCTGCGCCTCCAGCACCTTGGCCAGCTGGGTATAGGGCTGCGGGTCGAACCCGTCGGGCGCAGCCTCGAGCCACGGCTGATGCTCCAGCGCCTTTTTCATCTCCTCCGGCAGGGGCCACTCCAGCTTGCGGTCCAGCCAGTCAAGCCGCTCGGCAATGCCCATCTGGCTCTGCACACTGTCGAACTGCAGTCCGCCAAGCCGGAGGTTCTGCACCGTCTTCCAGCTCTCCGCATCGTCGCGCAGCACCCCCAGCCTCACCTCGGTCAGGTCGAGGGCCTCCACGTCCCCCTTGACACCCTGCCAGTAGAACCCTTCTTCGATCCGCGCACTCTCAAGGTCCACGATCCCCTCGATCCTCGCGCCTTCGATCCGCAGGTTCCCACCAATCCGCGCCCGGGAAAAATCCACCCGCCCGCTCAGATGACAGGCCCGCGCCGTCCCCTTGCCTTCCGCCGTCGCCAGCCGCAGGAACACATCCGCCCCCACCTCCAGCGCTTGACTAGTCAGCGCTCGACCCTCGCCGCCGTCAAACCGCCCGCCGACGCAGGACAGCTGCCCACCGATCCGCGCCCCTCGCAGGTTCACCTCCCCATTGGCCTCGAACCCGTCGCGCAGGAGAAGGCTCGCCCCCACCTCCATCGAATCACCATACAGCGCTCGGCCTCCACCCCCGTCAAACCGCCCACCGCTGCAAGCCACCTGCCCACCGATCCTCGCCCCTCGCAGGGTCACCTCCCCATTGGCCTCGAAGCCGGCGCGCGGGAGAAGGCTCGCCCCCACCTCCATCGAATCACCATACAGCGCTCGGCCTCCGCCCCCGTCAAACCGTCCACCGCTGCAAACCACCTGCCCTCCGATCCTTGTCCCGCCCAATTTTACCTGCCCCTTGGCATTGAACCCGTCACTAAGGTAAAGACTTTCCTCCACCATCAGCGCATCGCCATTGAGCGCCAGGCTTCCGTCCCCGTCAAACCGCCCACCACGGCAAGTCAGCTGCCCGCCGATCCGCGCCCCGCCTAGATCAACCAGCCCATCACTGGCAAAGCCATCGCGCAAATGCACATCCGTTTCGGTCTCCAGTCGGTGCAGCTCCAACCCCCGTGCGCATCGGCTGCCGGTCAGGTAGAGCCCGCCCAGCCTTGCATTTTGAAACACCAGCTGATCCGGGAAGCGGCAATACGCAAGCGTCAGGTCAAGCGAGGTTTCGCAGCCTTCGAAATCCAGCGCCCCGTCGATCCAGGCCCCCCACAGCGCCACCCCCTTGGGATGCGGCCGCGCGCCGCCCTCGCCGTCGCAGCCCCCGCGCAACAGGTAACGGATCAACCCCGCCCGCACCCGGCGGGTCGGGTCCGATGTGTCCTTGGGCCGCAACGCCGCACCATCGCCTTTGCATCGTCTTGGTCATCGGGGAGTGTCACCCCCGCGGGCCCCACCTCGTCGCCCGTTCGGCAGGCGTCCAGCAGTGCCTGTTCCAGCGGGGACCAGTCCTCCCCGCCCTTCACCTCGCCGATCGACGGCGCATAGGTTGTAACAACGACACTCTTTTCCATCAGAGGTCACTGTGGCCGCCGTCCCGCCGTCGGGCAAGGCCCCTTCCCCATCGCCCGCCGCGTCGCTATATGCCCCCCATGCAGAACCCGCCCGATCTCCGCCCCGACCTCGCCCATGCGCGCCTTGCCGATGACCGCCGCGAGGGCCAGCCGACCATCGGCATGGTGTCCCTCGGCTGCCCCAAGGCGCTCGTCGACAGCGAACGCATCCTCACGCGCCTGCGCGCCGAGGGCTATGGCATCTCGCCCGACTACGCCGGCGCCGACGCGGTGATCGTCAACACCTGCGGTTTTCTCGACAGCGCCAAGGCCGAAAGCCTCGACGCCATCGGCGAGGCGCTCAATGAGAACGGTCGCGTAATCGTCACCGGCTGCCTCGGTGCCGAGCCCGACTATATCCGCGAACATCACCCGCGCATCCTCGCCGTCACCGGCCCGCACCAGTATGAACAGGTGCTCGATGCCGTGCATGCCGCCGTGCCGCCCGCGCCCGACCCGTTCATCGACCTGCTGCCGGCCTCGGGTGTGAAACTCACGCCGCGGCACTACAGCTATCTCAAGATCTCCGAGGGCTGTAACCACCACTGCAAGTTCTGCATCATCCCGGCGATGCGCGGCCGCCTGCAATCACGCCCCCACGCGGCGGTACTGCGCGAGGCCGAGAAACTGGTCGAGGCCGGCGTCAGGGAACTCCTCGTCATCTCCCAGGATACCTCGGCCTATGGCATCGACTGGCCGCGCGGCGACCGGCCCGCTGGCGAGCAACCCATCACCCGGCTGGCGCGCGACCTGGGCAGCCTGGGCGCCTGGGTGCGCCTGCACTATGTCTACCCCTACCCCCATGTGCGCGAACTGATCCCGCTCATGGCCGAGGGGCTGATCCTGCCCTATCTCGACATCCCGTTCCAGCACGCCCACCCCGATACGCTCAAACGCATGGCGCGGCCCGCCGCGGCCGAACGCACGCTTGACCGCATCGCCGAATGGCGCGGCATCTGCCCCGACATCACCCTGCGCTCCACCTTCATCGTCGGCTATCCCGGCGAAACCGAGGAAGAGTTCCAGACGCTGCTCGACTGGCTGGACGAGGCCCAGCTCGACCGCGTCGGCTGCTTTCAGTACGAGAATGTCGAAGGCGCCGCCTCGAACGCCCTCCCCGACCATGTGCCGGACGAGATCAAGCAGGAGCGTTGGGAACGCTTAATGGAAAAGGCGCAGGCCATTTCCGAGGCCAAACTTGCCGCCAAGGTGGGCCAGACCCTCGAGGTAATCATCGACGACATCGACGAGGATGGCATCGCCACATGCCGCACGAAGGCCGACGCCCCCGAGATCGACGGCAACCTCTTCATCGACGACGGCACCGAGGGCCTATCCGTCGGCGAGATCGTCACCGTCGAGGTGGACGAGGCCGGGGAATATGATCTGTGGGGCGCGCTCAAACAGTAACGCACGCGCCGCTCCCTTGGGCGACGGCTGCCCATGGGGCTGATCGCGCGCTTCTAGGCCGAGCCCCCTGTCGATGCTTGCGTTCTGGAAACGCTATTCGGAAAGACGACTGAGCGTGTGTCCACCAGTGGTTAGGGTTTCATGTGCGGCAATCTCTGCCTTTTTCAGCAGAATTCTCCATAGTTCCTGCTCCGCGTGTTGGCATCCTGCAAGAAAACCCGTAGTTACATCTGCTTCCCACTGCATTTTCAAGGCATCCCAGACTTCGGGCTCAACCTCCACGATTTCTTCGTGACCTTTCACTATGTCAGGTTTCCCGTGTGCCAGCATGTTTCGAAAGCGGAACAACCGTCTTATCGTTTGAAGTGGCTCAGTTCCCCAAGTCAAACTAGCTCCTAAAACGTGGTTCAAGAGCTCTATCTTCTCGGCAATCGGCGCGCGTTCCGGCCACCCGGATTTGAGGACTTTCCAACCAACAAAATTCACTTTCGCTTCAATCGAAAACGCCGAGAAAACAAGCCCCGCCATGGTAACCAGACCTATTCCGTCCCGTTCGTTCTTGCGTTCTTTGTCTCTTGCGAGATCATGAAGGAAGTATGCCGCATTCGACAGATCATTGTGAATAAATCGCTCGGCTTCAGTTCGAACCAGATACTTTTCGGCCATATGCTTTCATCCCCTCACTTCTCCAGCCGCTCCATCGCCTGCCCGTCTGCCCAGGTGCCATACATCACGCCCCCCGGCATGATCACGTAAACCACCGGGTGCGCCGCGCCCCAGTCCACTTCCACCACGCGGCCCACGCGCTTGCCCACCCCGGCATAGCTCTGGTTGGCCACGATCCAGGCAAAGGCCACCGCGTCACTGCTCTCCTGCACCGTCACCGTGCCCGAGTATCGCGAGCCGTCCGGGTTGCGCCCCTCCACCCGGTAAGTGCCGGAAATGTCCTCCGCTATGTCCTGCGCCCAGACCGGCGCGGCCAGCACCAGCGGCACTGCAAATGCCATCCTGCGTGAAATCATCCCCAATCCTCCCTGCCGAAATCCGTTCCTGAAATTCCCGGCACCATGCTATGCTGCAAAGCGCAACAGGAGAAGCCCATGCCCGCCTACCTTATCTATGACGTCGAAATTCACGATCCCGAGCCCTATGCCGAGTTCATGAAACAGGTGAAACCGATCGTCGAGCAGATGGGCGGCAAATACCTCGTCCGTGGCGGCGCGCACGAGGTGCTGGAGGGCGACTGGCAACCGACCCGCCTGGTCCTGTTCGAATTCCCCGACATGGATAGTGCCCGCGCGCTCTTCAATTCCGATGCCTACGCTCCCTTGAAAGAGCTGCGCCGCACCTGCTCCACCGGGCATGCCGTGATCGTCGAGGGGCTTGGAGATCCAACCGCCTGACCTGCCCTAGCCCCCCAAAAGGACGCGCCGTCATTGACGCATGTCCAGCAGGACCGCTAGCGTCGCAGGTATGGCTCTGCCCCTTGCAACGCATACGGTACATGGCACATGAGAATGCGAACAGGCCTATCCGGATGGGTTTCTCTGATCGTGCTACCGGCACTCGTGGCGATCACGCTTGCCCTGCCGGCCCGAAGCGGTGAGGCGACAGACCTGCATCGCGCGGCGCGAAACGGCGATCTCGCAACCCTCACCGCCCTGCTCGACGCGGGCGCAGATATCAACGCGACGGACGGGGAAAACGAAACCGCCCTGCACAAGGCGGCCAAGGCCAACCATGCCCGGGCCGTCACCCTCCTGCTCAAGGCCGGTGCCGATCCCTATGTCAGCGGCCACAGCGTCTTCGGCTCCACCGGCACGCCCCTGCACGCAGCGGCAAGGCTCAGTCGGCTCGACAGCCTCCGCGCGCTGCTTGAGGCCGGGATCGACCCCAACCTGCCCGACCCGGGCGCCGGTCCGCCGCTGCACTACGCACGCCTCTATCAGCGCGACGCCGCTGTTGCGCTTCTGGAGTCCTACGGCGCCGGCCCGGTCGCGGCGCCGCCGATCCCGGCGCTGATCGCCGCGGCCGATCCTGGCAAAGGGGCCGAAGCCGCGAATTCCTGCCGCTTCTGTCACCTGCTGAAAGCGTCCGACGACGGCAGGCCCCGGGCCGGGCCGCCGCTCTGGAACCTCCTCGGCAGACCAAAAGGCGCCGTCGCGGGGTACAACTATTCCGATGCCATGCGCGCGGCGGGCGGGCGCTGGACCTACGCGGATCTCAACAGCTATCTCGCCAATCCCCGCGCCTTCGTCCCGGGCATCAAGATGGACGAGGTGCACGGCGTGACACCCCCGGCCCGGCGCGCCGCCCTCATCCGTCACCTGCGCGATCTCTCCGACACGCCGCCCCCGCTTCCGCGCTAGCGCGCCACCGTCGGGCACAGCCTTTCCCGCAATACCGCACAGATCACCGCATTGACCTTCGCCACGCGCCGGGCCAGCATTCCCGCGTAACGTGAGCCAAGGAGACGCACGCATGACCGACACCCCCGAAATCCCGCAGACCTCCCCCTATGCCGTCGAGGTCGAGGAAGGCAAAAACTACTTCTGGTGCGCCTGCGGCAAATCCAAGAAACAGCCCTTCTGCGACGGCAGCCACAAGGGCACGGATTTCACCCCGGTCAAATATACCGCAGAGGCCAGCAAGAAGGTCTTCTTCTGCGGTTGCAAGCACTCGGCCAACCGGCCGCTCTGCGACGGGTCGCACTCGAAACTCTGAGACCGCCCGCGCGGGCCGTTAACCGAATCCGGTTGCATCTGTAACCGGATTTGACGGCAGCCGGATGTCAGCCGGGGGGTGCACGCATGTCACCCCCCGTTTTTCTCAGCGTTCGGTGCCGTTAACCTGTCTTGTCAGATGATGAGCCCGGCCAGCACCACGGCCCAGGCCGCGCCCGCGGCAAGCGAGGACAGGAACACCGCCGCGCTGCCCGCATCCTTGGCCTTGCCGGCCAGCGCGTGCTGCTCTTCCGAGATGTAATCGACCGTGTGTTCGATCGCCGTGTTGACCAGTTCAAAGGCCATCACCAGGATCCCCAGGGCGATGATAAGCGCCTGTTCCGCAACGGAAATCGGCAGGTAGAGCGCCAATCCGGCCGACACGAGGTTGGCCCAGACCCAGGACCGGAAGGAATACTCACCCTTCCAGGTTTCGCGCACTCCGGCCCAGCTCCAGATGATGCGCAGACGCAGACGTTTGAAGAAATAGATCATCGCTTGGCCTCCCGCGGCCAAGCATGCGCCGTTTCATTGCCCGGCGCAAGCGTGCAAGTCATTGAAGCCGTTCAAGAACTTCCCGGTTGGCACAAACTTCCAGCGCCTCGCATCGCTGCACCGCGCCGGTTGCCAGCCACGTCTCGCAACTGGCCACGTGCGGGCATTGCCGGCAGCGCGTCACCAGCGCGGCATAGCCGTCCGCGCTCAGCTCGCCCCGCGCCATCGCTTCGCTCAGGTTCACCCCCATCGCGCGCGCCACGGATCGTGTCAGCCAGAAATGAAGTTCCGGGCTGCCAAGGTGTATAACATTGTCGCTCAAAGATTTTCTCCCATGATCTGATCTACCAGCAGGCCCGCGAAACGCTCGCGGTTTCGGCAGTTTCCGGGCAGCCCCTCCAGCGCCTCACCACGCCGCAGAAACCTTTCGCACCCCTCGGTCCACGCACAGCCACGGCATCTCTCGACCATCTTCGACCACGTTTCCTGGTCGATATCGCCCCGCGCCTGTGCCTGCGACAGGTCCAGCTCGTGCAGCTTTGCCATCCGCTGCGCCAGCCAGAAATGCCGCCGCACATCGCCGAGGGGTCTCATCGCATCGCCTCCTGCCGGATTCCACATTTTTTCAAGATAGGGGCCCGGGTCCATCCGCGTCCTTGATCCGGATCAAGCCTGCCCCGCGGCCCTCGCTTCAAGGTAGGCGTGCACGCAATCCTGCACCCGGCGAAACCGGTCACCGCCCAGCTTCACGCCCCCGTACCAGCGCGTCACCACCACCACGTGCCCGCGCAATCCCGCGCGTTCCAGCATCCGCACGATCACCATCCCCGCGCCGCTTTCGCCATCATCGCCCTTGACCGGTGTGCCATCAGGCAGGATCACCGCCCAGGTGTTATGCGTGGCTTTCGCGAACTTTCGGTTCTTCTTCAGCGTCTTCAGGAAACCGTCCACATCGGCCCGGCTGGCGGCCGATCCCCCCGACACCGCGTATTTCGAGCCCCGGTCCTGCACGATGTTTTCCAAGATCAGCAAAGTCGGGTTTCCCATACCTGACGGCGCGCAACCGGGGTGATAGCCTGACCCGGTTATTTCGAGAACCTGTACCATTTTCAAGGGATGCAGCCATGTCGTTCACGCACGAGCTGTCTTTTTACGAGATCGCCGGAATCATCGGCTTCACGATCTATGTCTTCAACTACGCGATGCTCACCCTACGCCGCCTGTCGGGTGACAGTGTCGTCTATTACATGCTCAACTTTTCCGCCGCGGGGCTGGTGCTGCTGGGCCTCACGGTCAGCTTCAACCTGGCCTCGGCGATGATCCAGATGTTCTGGATCGCCATGTCGTCTCTCGGGATCCTGATCCGGGTGGCGCGCCCGCGCGGGTGAACCGCCTACATGCTGGCATCCACCCTGCGCACGGTTTCGATCCGTGACGCGTTGGGCGGATGCGTGCCCAGGAAACGATCGCCCGGGTCGGGAATGCGGGTAAAGAACGCCGCGCCGATCACCGGGTCATACCCCGCCTTTCGGGTGATGATCGTGCCCAGCGCATCCGCCTCCAGCTCGTATTCCTTGGAATAGCTGCGCGCGCCTACGGCCGCACCCAGCTCCTGCGCGGTCTGCACACCGCTTTCATCCGCTCCGGTCAGCACCGCGAGACCGGCGAAAATAACCGCTCCCGCAGCCGCATTTTCCTGCTGCCGGGCGATATGCCCCGCAATGTGATGCGCCGTTTCATGCCCCATGACGAAGGCCAGTTCATCCGCGTTCCTCACATCTGCGATCAGCGCCAGCGTGAACGCGATCACCGGCCGGCCCGACTTGTCCAGCGTCTGGTAGGCGTTCGACGGCTGGCCGGGCCGATCATCGACGACGATCTGAAAATCACAATTGGCCCCCGTCGTGCGTGCCCGGCATTCTTGCTCGGCCACCGGCTCGACGGTCTTGACCACCTCGACGAACTGCTTGGCGGCGCGCTGCGCCGACAGCTTGGCAGCCACGCTCGTGCCCACGCCGGCGGGCGCAGACTGATGCGGCGCCTGCGATGGCGCCGGCGCCATGCATCCGGCCAGCGCCAGGGCCATCATCAAACCGGCCAATACTCTCATCTGCGTGCCTTTTTTTGGTTTGCGCCACTCTACCATGTCTTTCACGCCCTGCCAGAGCCCCTCACGTAGCATTGAACGCGTCAAATTACCCCGAAACGTGATCGGCGCGGCGATATTCCCGGCTTTTTCCTTCAGTTCAAGCCTTGCACCCGGCGGTCGGCGGAATAATGTGAACCCATGTTTTCCATCGAACACGAATTCGACTCTACGGTCGTCACACTGGTCGACGAAGGAGACGCCCCCCTGCAGGAGGACGTCATCGTCAACGCCTTTGCCGAATGCGTCACGGTCGAGCAATACGACCCGCGCACCGACACGGTGCAGAAGATCACCCTGTCCATGTCGCAGGTCCGCGACATGGCCGCCGCGCTCGATCTGCCCGAAGGCGTTTACACCCTGTCCCGCGGCGGCTAACCGGCGATCCGAAACAGCTTGTCGCGCGCGCTCGCGCCGCGGATCAGTTCCAGCCGTGATTTCGGCACACCCAGCGCCTTGGCCAGCAGCTTCTGCACGGCCGCGTTCGCCTTGCCTGCTTCGGGCACCACCGTCACGTAAACCTTCAGAACACCCTCCTCGGCCACGACTCGGTTGCGCGACGCTTTCGGAGTCACGCGCACGGCAATCTCGGCGCCGGGCCGGGCAAGATGCGACAGGTCAGGATTGGCCATGCGCCCTCTCTAGCGGCTCTTTCGCGCTGCCTCAACGCCGCGTCCCGGTTGCATTTCCCCCGATCCCAAGCGCAAATCACTGCAACGGATTCGGGAGGAAAAAATGACAACCGGCTTTTTCTGGGACGAGAAATGTTTCTGGCATGGCGGCGGCGCCTACGCGCTTACGCTGCCCGTAGGCGATTTCGTGCAGCCGCTGGTCGCAGGCGGCCTGCCCGAACACCCCGAAACCAAGCGGCGGCTCAAGAACCTCATGGAGGTGTCGGGCATCGTCAAGGATCTCGCCATGCAGTCGGCCCCGCCCGCCACCTGGGGCGATCTCGCCCGCGTGCACCCCGAAAGCTTCCTGAAGAAGTTCAAGGAAACCTCCGACGCCGGCGGCGGCGAGCTGGGCCTGCGCACCCCCTTCCTGAAAGGCGGGTTCGAGATCGCCGCGCTTTCCGCGGGCCTTGCGAAAGAGGCCCTGCGCCAGGTTCTCGACGGCGATCTCGATAATGCATACGCGCTTTCGCGCCCGCCCGGGCATCACTGCCTGCCCGACTGGCCCAACGGGTTCTGCCTCCTGAACAACATCGCCATCGCGATCGAGGCCGCAATCGCTGCGGGCCAGGCCAGCCGCTTCGCCGTGATCGACTGGGACGTGCACCACGGTAACGGTACCGAGGCGATCTTCTATGATCGCGACGACGTGCTGACGATTTCCGTGCACGAGGAACGCAACTACCCCACCGATACCGGCGATGTCGCAGACCGCGGCACCGGGGCCGGTGCGGGGTACAACATGAACATCCCGCTGCCCCCGGGTGCCGGCCACAACACCTATCTCGAAGTGATGGACCGCCTGGTGCTGCCCGCGATCGACGACTACCAGCCCGACGTCATCATCATCGCCTGCGGTTTCGATGCCTCCACCTTCGATCCCATCGCCCACATGCTCTGCACCCAGGAAACCTATCGCGCCATGACCGCGCGGGTGATGGATGCGGCCAACCGGCTCTGCGATGGCAAGCTGGTGATGGTCCACGAAGGCGGCTATTCCGAGGCCTACGTGCCCTTCTGCGGCCATGGCGTGCTCGAGGAAATGTCGGGCTCGTCCCACACCGCCCCCGACCCTATGGCGCCCATCGTCGCCCAGCGTCAGCCCAATGAACGCCAGCAAGCCTTCTTTTCCGACCTGATCTCGGATTTCGAAGCCGAATTCTTCGGCTGATCCGGCCTTTCATCTTGCCTGAAATATCCCGGGGGTTCGGGGGCTGGCCCCCGATCCGCCCTTGACGGCTGCACCGCCGGCACAGACATAGGACAGGACTGATGAAGGACACGCGCCCATGCCCGCACCCAATCCCGCCGCGCTGGAATTTCTCCACACCCGCCGCTCGCGCCCCGCAAAAACGCTCAGCGCCCCGGCGCCCACCCGGGACGAGCTCGCTCCGCTTCTCACCGCCGCCGCCCGCAGCCCCGATCACGGCAAGCTCGAACCCTGGCGCTTCGTCGTGATCGAGACAGGCGCCATGCCGCGCCTCGCCGCCCTGGCCGAAACCTGCGCCCGCGCCGAAGGGCTTGACGAGGACTCGGTAGCAAAGGCGCGCAGCCAGTTCGATCAGGGGCACCTGGCCGTCGCGGTGATCGAGGTGCAGAAACCCTCGCCGAAAATCCCGGCGATCGAACAGACCTATTCGGCCGGTGCCGTCTGCCTGGCGCTGCTCAATGCCGCGCTGGCCGCCGGCTGGGGCGCGAACTGGCTCTCTGGCTTTGCATCGCATGATCGCGGTTTTGTCCGCGAAGGGCTCGGCCTTGCCGACAATGAACGCGTGGCCGGCTTCATCCACATCGCCACGGAAACCGCGGCCCCGCCCGAGCGCCCGCGCCCCGACCTTGCAGGGATCACCGCATGGATATCGGACTGATCCTCGGCAGCTTTTTCCGGGCCATTGCACAAATTGGTGACCGGCGCTTTCGCCGCGTGCTCTGGATCGGCATCGCGCTCACCTTCGCACTCCTTGTGGCCGCCTATGCCGGGCTCTTGTGGATCATCGAAATCACCGTCGGACCCGACGGTTATTTCGACGTTCTGGGCCGGGTCGAATGGCTCAATGATCTGCTGTCGGTCTCGTCTTTCCTCTTCATGCTGGTGCTGTCGGTGTTTCTCATGGTGCCGGTCGCCTCGGCGATCACTTCCATGTTTCTCGAGGAAGTGGCCGAAGCGGTCGAGGACCGTCACTATCCCACCCTGCCCCAGGTCGCCCCCATCCCGTTTTTCGAGGCGCTGCGCGACACGCTCAACTTCCTTGGCGTGCTGATCGGCGCCAACCTTCTGGCCTTCGTGCTCTACGCGCTTTTCCCGCCGGCCGCGCTCTTCATTTTCTGGGGGCTGAACGGCTTTCTTCTGGGGCGCGAGTATTTTCAGCTCGCCGCCATGCGCCGGGTCGGCCGCGCCGGCGCAAAAAACCTGCGCAAGCGCCACGGGCTGACAATCTGGGCCGCCGGCACGCTCATGGCCATGCCGCTCAGCATACCGCTGGTCAACCTCTTCATCCCGATCCTTGGCGCGGCCACCTTCACCCATATCTTCCACGGGCTGAAGGACCGCTAGGCGGCAGCCCTACTGGCTCAGCCCGCCGCCCGGCGGGCCCATCCGGCCGAACCAGTCCAGATCGCGCACGGTGATCGTGCCGGTGATGATGATCCCGGCGATGATCGCCCACAGGACCGCCGCCACCACCGTGGTGATCAGCGCCTTTTTCTTCAGGTTGTGCTCATGCGGGGCGCCCGCCTGTGTGCCGGGCACGATCTCGCCCACATCGCCCTGGGTCTTCAGACGGATCGGAATGATCACCAGCAGGGTGATGAACCACAGCACCGCATAAAGCACGAGGGCCGAGGTGATCCCCATCAGACCTGCTCCAGTTCCACCAGCGTGCCCTGGAAATCCTTCGGATGTAGGAACAGCACCGGCTTGCCATGCGCGCCGATCTTCGGCTCGCCATTGCCCAGAACCCGCGCGCCCTGCGCCTTCAGGTGATCGCGCGCCGCGATGATGTCCTCGACCTCATAGCAGACATGGTGAATACCGCCCGCCGGGTTTTTCTCCAGGAACCCCTTGATGGGCGAATCCTCACCCAGAGGGTAGAGAAGCTCGATCTTGGTGTTGGGCAGCTCGATGAACACCACCGTTACGCCGTGGTCGGGCTCATCCTGCGGGGCGCCCACCTTGGCCCCCAGAGCATCGCGATACTGCGCCGAGGCGGCTTCCAGGTCCGGCACGGCAATGGCTACGTGGTTCAGGCGTCCGATCATGGCGTTGCTCTCTCCTTGTCAGCTCCCCGGCCTGTGCCGGCGTCATGTCTTGGGGTGGTTATGGGGGCGCGCACCCGCGCGTGCAAGCCATCGGACCGTTTTTGCCGCACCATTAACCTTGCGTTAGCCACGCCTGCCTAATCCTCGAGTCGTTCTCTGCTGCCAAAGGATGCCTGACATGGATGATTTCGACACAATGCCCACCTATCGCTCGCCCACCGCGGCCCGGCCGCTTCTGGGGCTCACCATCCTCGTGGTCGAGGATAGCCGCTTCGCCTGTGAAGCGATGCGCCTTCTCTGCCTGCGCTCGGGCGCGCGCATCCGCCGGGCCGATTGCCTAGCCTCGGCACGTCGCCACCTGCAGGTCTACCGTCCTTCCGTCGTGATCATCGACCTTGGCCTGCCCGATGGTTCGGGCATCGAGCTGATCGATGAAATGCACCGGATGTCCCCGCGCGTGGGCGTCATTCTCGCCACCAGTGGCGATGACGGCGCCGAGGCCATGGCGCTTGCCGCCGGGGCCGATGGGTTCCTGCCCAAACCGCTCACCCGGCTTGGCGACTTCCAGCAGGCGATCCTGGCGCATCTGCCCGCCGATCGTCAGCCCTCGGGCCCGCGCCTTCTGAATGAAGATGAAATTCGCCCCGATCCGATCGCCTATCGCGATGACATGGCCCATATTGCCGACATGCTGGGCGACGATCACGATGGCCCTGTGCTGGACTACCTGGCGCAATTCGTCGGTGGCGTGGCGCGCAGCGCCGATGACACGCAACTGGCCCGCGCCGCGCAATCGCTGGCCGAGGCCCGGCGCCAGAACGCCCCCACCCGTACCGACGTGGCCCGCCTTGCCGGGCTGGTGCAGGAACGGCTGGCCGAACGTGCCGCGATGTAAGGCAAATCGCCGCGAAGAAATACCACCAATGCCGCGGGGTTTGCCCAATTGCGCCACATTTGCCGCGCATCTTCGGCCTGTTCCAACCGCCCGTCGGGCGAAACCAGGGTAGATGATCGATGGAAAAAATCTTTCACCGCTTTGTCAGCGACGATGCCGGCCACGTGGCCGCCGACTGGACCGTTCTGCTGGCCGGGGCCGTGATGCTCGTTTCCGCGATCTTCGGCACGCTCGCCACCTCGGGCCCGGAACTGGCCGACGCCGCGCAGGACCGCGCCGCCGAGCACGTCGTTCTCTAAGCGTCGAATCGAACCTGATTTCTACGAATCCATGTTCCACTATCCCGTCCGCAGGATAGGCGAAGCTGCGTTCTAGATCAGATGCCCCGGACCGCGCCCCATCTCCAGCCCCGGGAACACCGTGTTCTCCAGCACGCCGCGCTCCAGCCCGAACAGTCCGCGCATGATCCAGGCCGCATGCGCGCGCACATCGGCCGTCGGCATCAGGTCGCGCCGCTGGTAAAGGTCGGCCTCGGCCAGGCCCGGCCAGTCGCCCGCCACGCGCCCGCCCTTCAGCGCGCCACCCGCCAGAATCATCGCCCCACCCGTGCCATGGTCAGTGCCCTGCGAGCCATTGAGCCGCGCGGTGCGGCCGAACTCGGTCATCGTCACCACGACCGTTTTCTGCCAGACCGCCGCGCCCACCGTTTCCCGCAGGGCCACGATCATCTCGGCCAGCCGCGTCAGCGGCGGCACCAGCGTGCGGCTCTGATAGGCATGCGTGTCCCACCCATTGAGTGAAAACGCCGCGATCCGCGTATCGCCAAGCAGTTTCCGGCCGGCATATTCCGCGATCGCGCGATGCCCCCCGGATTGCGCCCGTGTCCGCATCTCGCTGACCATTTGCGCCATCGACATCTCGCCGTCCTGCGCCTGCATGTCGGCCCCCATGGCCATCCCACCCTGCTCCATCGCGGCGGCGGCCAAGTCCTCGCTCGACAGCTCCACCGCCTCGCTCAGCGCGGCGGAAAACAGCGGATCGTCGTGCATCACACGCTGCAACAGGCGCATCGCCTGCGGGCTGACCATCTGCAACCCCGCATCGGGCGACCAATTGGCCACCGGCGCCGCCCCACGCATCAACAGCATGTCCGAACGCCCCACCGCAAAGGCCGTCTCGGCCTCGACCCCGGGCACCGCCTGCAGCAACCGGTTCAGCCAGCCATCGCGCATGCCGCCATCCAGCCCCGGCGTACCGGCTTCCAGGATGTCCTGGCCGTCGAAATGGCTGCGCTTGTTGCGGTAAGGCGTTGAAACCGCATGCACAAAGGCAAGCTGCCCACCAGCCCACAACGGCGCCAGCGCACCCAGCGCCGGGTGCATGGCGAAATAGCCATCCAGGTCGATCGGCCCGCCCTCGGCGCCCACGCCCAGGGCCGGGTCGGGTTTGCGCAGCGCTGCATATTCCGCCGCGCCGCGCGGCTGAACCACCTCCAGCCCGTCCATCCCGCCGCGCAGTATGATCACCACCAGCCGGCTATCCCACGGTGCCGCGGCAAAGCTCACCGGCGTCAACAGCGGGCTCGCCGCCGCAGAACAGCCCAGCGCCACCGCCCGTGTCATAAACCTCCTGCGATTCATCTCCCCGGCCATCGCCCTACATCCTCTGAAACGCGGGCGAGGCCAGGATGAGCCCCACACCCGTCGATCTGTCCTCGGCCGCCCGCGCCGCAAACATCAATTCTTCCGGCGCCCGTCCGCCCAGCGCGGTTTCGACGAAATCGCGCGGGTCGGGCAGGTCCGGGCGCAGCAACGCCGGCACCGTCATCGCCCATTCCAGGCGCGCTGCCATGCGCTGCGGCGTGATCCAAGCATCGTCGTCCTCGGGCCATCCGTCCGGGCCCAGCGGCCGTTCCCAACGCTGGCCCATCAAGGTCATCGGCGCCTCGATCACCGCGCTGATCCGGCGCTCCTGCGCAACATCCAGCGCCTCGGGCGGCACCGCCAGCGCGCGCAGCGTCGAACCGATGAAATCCACCGGCTGCTTGACGTTGCCGGGCCGCACACCGTCCCATGCTGCCGGATGCTCCAAAAGCGCTGCGGTCACCTCGGCCAGGTTGCCCCCGGTCTCGATGAACCGCTGCGCGACATGGCTCACCACGTCCTCCTCCGGCCGGTCGCCCAGGAAATGCACCGCCAGCTTGCGCGCGATATGCCGCCCGGTTTCGGGCCTGTGGGCCAGATCGTCCAGCGCCCGCAGGATATCGCCCAGCTTGGCCTTACCCCCGCCATAGCTCACCCCCAGAACCGTCTCGGCCCCCGGCTCCACCATTGCCTTGCGAAACTTGAACCCGCCCTGCGGCGAATAGCTCAGCCCGGTCAGAAGCTCGGCCAGTTCGCGCACATCCTCCTGGTCATAGGGGCCGTCCACCCCCAGCGTGTGCAGCTCAAGAATCTCGCGCGCCAGGTTCTCGTTCAGCCCCTTCTTGCGCGGGTTGTTGGCCGTGCGTTCCGCCTGGATGCTGTTGGGGCCGGCCGAATAAACCTGGTCCAGGTAATGCAGCATCAGGGGCTGCGTGGCGACCGCACGCAGCATTTCGGCGAAACTGCCGGTCAGATGCGGCCGGATCGCCGCCTCGACATAGGGCGCGTTGGCCCGGCGCAGCACGCCGGCCTTGCCCACGGCCGTAAAGTGATCCGACCAGAAAAACGCGAGCCGCTCGCGCAGCCCGTCCCGCGTATGCGCCCGCCGCATCATCGCGTGCCACAGCCATCCCCGCTGCGCCTTGCGGGCCGAGGCTCGCTCCAGCTTGATCGCCTTGCGCGCGGCTGTCTCGCCCTCGGTGCCGCGCACCTTGCGAAGCGCCTTGCGCAGCTCGTGCGTTCGCGCCATGCGCGGGGCAAAGGCTCCGAAATCCTCGATCCGAAACCGCTGCGCCGCCTCGTCCGGGCCGCTCAGCCGGCTCATCATCTCGCCCGCGTCAACCGCCGGGGTCAGGCCCGGCCCAAGACCGCAGCCAAACCGCGTTTCCGCCAGAACTGGATCAAAGCTCGCCATGGCTTCTCCTCTCGGCGCCTCGATAATCGTCAACATAGACCCTTGCCGCGGCAAATCCAGCCGTCTTGCAATCACATCCCCACGCCCCCGCGACGTTCCGCCGACCCACCGGAAAACCCAAATGCCGCCCTGCTCCTGTCCCATTGCCCGGCCATCCTGCCGCCAACAAGGAGAGGCACATGACCCTCAAGCGTCTGGTAATCGGTTTCGTGGTTCTCGCCGCCCTCGCCCTCGCAACATGGGCGCTCTTTCTACGCGACCCGCGCATGGCGCTCTACGATCTGGGGCCGGGCCGGAAACTCAACGTGCTTCGCGATGCCCCGCTGACCTCCCGGCAACAGGAACTTTTCGACGAAAGATTCGCCCGCGCGCCCTATTTCGCGGCGCTCGCCGTGTCCCCATCCACCGGTGCGACCGGTGGGGTAATGCGCGTGAATTCCCTTGCAAACGCCCGCGCCGCGGCCCTGCGCATCTGCGCCCGCAGGGCGGATGATTGCACGCTGCACGCGGAAATCACCCCCGCGACTTGGCGCTGGTGGCATGCCTGGCTGCCCGGCGAGTTTCTGACAGACGCGCAGGCCGACAGCCTGCGTGCCGTCGTGCCGGGCAGCGTGACGCTCGTGATCGGCGTCAACGGCAAGGGCGGCTATCACCAGCGCATGTTCCGCAAGGGCGAACCGCTCGAACTGGAAAACGAAATGCGGGTCTGCAAGATGATGGTCAAGGACGACCCCGAAAACGGGTTTGCCTGCCGGCTGATCGTCGGGCGCCATGTCCGGCTGGGCGATTGGTAAACCGAAAACGGCGCCCGTGGGCGCCGCTTCAAAACACCGGAATGGGCGCCTTTACTCCTGCTCCACCACCCGCAGACTCAGCTCCATCAGCTGCTCGGGGCTGGCGTCGCTGGGTGCGTTCATCATCAGGTCTTCCGCGCGCTGGTTCATCGGGAACATGATAACCTCACGGATATTGGGTTCATCCGCCAGCAGCATCACGATCCGGTCGATCCCGGCGGCACAGCCCCCGTGCGGCGGCGCGCCGTATTTGAACGCGTTGACCATCCCGCCAAAGCGTTTCTCGACCTCGTCCTTGCCATACCCGGCCAGCGCAAACGCCTTGTACATGATTTCCAGCTTGTGGTTCCGGATCGCCCCGGACACCAGCTCATAACCGTTGCACGCCAGGTCATACTGGTAACCCAGCACCTCCAGCGGATCGCCGTCCAGCGCCTCGGCCCCGCCCTGCGGCATCGAGAACGGGTTGTGGCTGAAATCGATCTCGCCGCTTTCGTCGTCTTTCTCGTACATCGGGAAATCCACGACCCAGCAGAAGGCAAACCGGTTCTTCTCGGTCAGGTCCAGCTCTTCGCCGATCACTTTGCGCGCGCGGCCGGCGACGGCTTCGAACGTGGCGGGCTTGCCGCCCAGGAAAAACGCCGCATCGCCCTTGCCCAGGCCCAGCTGCAGCCGGATCGCCTCGGTGCGCTCGGGTCCGATATTCTTGGCCAGCGGGCCCGCGGCTTCCATGCCGTTCTCGCCATCGCGCCAGAAGATGTATCCCATCCCCGGCAGGCCCTCTTTCTGGGCATAGGCGTTCATCCGGTCACAGAACTTGCGGCTGCCGCCATTCGGCGCGGGAATGGCGCGGATTTCCGTGCCCTCCTGCTCCAGCAGCTTGGCGAAGATCGCAAAGCCCGAGCCGCGGAAATGCTCGCTCACGTCCTGCATCTTGATCGGGTTACGCAGGTCGGGCTTGTCGGTGCCGTACCATTTCATCGCATCCGCGAACTTGATGCGCGGCCACAGCTTGTCCACCTTGTGGCCACCGCCGAACTCTTCGAACACGCCTTCGATCACCGGCTGGATAGTGCCAAAGATATCCTCCTGCTCGACGAAACTCATCTCCATGTCCAGCTGGTAGAAATCGGTCGGGCTGCGGTCGGCGCGCGGGTCCTCGTCGCGGAAGCACGGCGCGATCTGGAAATACTTGTCAAAGCCCGACACCATGATCAGCTGTTTGAACTGCTGCGGCGCCTGCGGCAGGGCATAGAACTTGCCGGGATGCAGGCGGGACGGCACCAGGAAGTCACGCGCACCCTCGGGGCTCGATGCCGTGATGATCGGCGTCTGGTATTCGCGGAACCCGATATCCCACATGCGGCGGCGGATGCTGGCCACCACGTCGCTGCGCAGGGTCATGTGGTTCTGCATCTTCTCGCGGCGCAGGTCCAGGTAACGATAGCGCAGGCGGGTTTCCTCGGGATATTCCTGGTCACCGAACACCATCAGCGGCAATTCGTCTGCCGCGCCCAGCACTTCCATGTCGCGGATGAACACCTCAATCTCGCCGGTGGGTATCTTGGGGTTCACCAGCTCCGGGTCGCGCGCCTTGACGTTGCCGTCGATGCGGATGCACCACTCGCTGCGCACCTTTTCCACCTCGGCGAAAACCGGGCTGTCGGGATCGCACAGCACCTGGGTCACGCCGTAATGGTCGCGCAGGTCGATGAAGAGCACGCCGCCATGGTCGCGCACCCGGTGAACCCAGCCCGACAGGCGGACGGACTCTCCGACGTTGTCTTTCGTCAATGCGGCGCAGGAATGGCTGCGATAGGCGTGCATGATGCGTCCCTTTCAGGGGTGTTTGATCCGGTCGCGCCGATACACCTTGCATGAACGGCAAAGTCAAGGGTCTCGGCCTCAAACCACGGGACGCCGGGCGCAAAGCTTTTCGAATTGGCCGATTTGAAGTAAATTGGCGCGCGGCAGGAGCGAAAAGGAGGGCCACGGCCCGGATATCAAACAGGTAGAGCAAGGATCACTGGTTTTTCCGCGCCCGGGTAAGGCGCATACAGACAGGGAGAGACAAATGTGGACCACAGCCCTGGATCGACTTCTGGCGCATCTCATGCGCGAGGGCGATTTTTCACTCACCATGCCCGATGGCACGACGCGCCGCTATGGCAACGGTCAGGGCCCGCACGTTGCCGTCACGTTGCACGATGCGGCCCTGCCACGCAAAATCGTGTTCAACCCCGAACTTGCGGTGGGCGAGGCCTATATGGACGGAACGCTCACGATCGAGGATGACGATCTTTACGGGTTCATGTCGCTGGCGATCAGCAACATCGCAAGCCACGGCCAGCCGTGGTTCCGCAAACCGCTGGACGCCCTGCGCCATGCCGGACGGCGGCTTCAGCAATTCAACCCCGCCCAGCGGTCCCGGGCCAATGTGGCCCATCACTACGATCTCTCCGGCGCGCTTTACGATCTCTTTCTCGACGATGACCGGCAATATTCCTGCGCTTATTTCGCGCGGCCAGACATGTCTCTGGACGAGGCCCAGGAGGCCAAGAAACGCCACATCGCCGAAAAACTGCTGATCGAACCGGGCATGCGGGTGCTCGATATCGGCTGCGGCTGGGGCGGCATGGGGCTGACGCTCGCGCGTGACTACGGCGCGCAGGTCACCGGCGTCACGCTCTCGACCGAACAGCATGCCATGGCAAATGAACGCGCAGAAAAAGCGGGCCTCGCCGATCGCGCGCAGTTCCTGCTCAAGGATTATCGCGCCGTGACCGGCAAGTTCGACCGCATCGTTTCAGTCGGCATGTTCGAACATGTCGGCGTACCACATTACGGCACCTATTTCGAAAAGGTGCATGACCTGCTCACCGATGACGGCATCGCGCTCATTCACACTATCGGGCGGTCGACGCCGCCGGGCACGACCAGCCCCTGGATCACGAAATACATCTTCCCCGGCGGCTACGTCCCCGCCATGTCCGAGGTGATGTCGGCGCTCGAACCGCGCGGGCTTGTCACCACCGATGTCGAGGTCTGGCGCCTGCACTATGCCGAAACGCTGCGGCACTGGTATGAGCGTTTCATGGCCAATATCGAGAGCGCCCGGGCGCTCTACGATGATCGCTTCTGCCGGATGTGGCGTTACTATCTCATCGCCAGCGAGCTCACCTTCCGACTGAATGCGCAGGTGGTCTTCCAGTTCCAGCTGTCGCCGAACCAGGCCGCGGTGCCGCTGACGCGCGACTATCTCTACCCGGCCGAGGAAGGCAGCGGTTATGCCCAAGCCGCCGAATAGCCACCGCACGATGGACGGATTGCGCCCCATGCTCTAACCTGCCCGAAAAGCCGGAGAACCGGCCATTCGGGCAGTAATCATGACAAATACGCGGCGTTCCGTCCTTCTTCTCGTGCTTGCCGGTCTCTGGACCGTCTGGATTCTTCGGCTCTACTACAACGGCCCGCATCTCGACCTGACGGCGCTTTACCTCGCCGGATGGCTCTGGGGCGACGGGCAGACACAGGCGATATTCGCCGCGCCGCCCGACGTTTTCGGCCCCGATCAACCGGCGCTCTGGGCCCAGGCCTGGACTGCGGCCGGTGGCCCCGCCGATTTCCTCTTCACCGCCTATGTCTACCCGCCCATCTGGGCCGCGCTTCTGGCCCCGGTCACCCATGGCACCGATCCGATGGCCTTCTTTCATGCAGTGTTCCTTTGGCACATTGCCGCCGCTTTGCTGGCCGCCTGGCTCGGCTGGCACCTGTCGCATCGCACGCCGCTCTCCCCCGGCTGGGCGCTTGCGCTTCTGGCGATCCTCGGGGCGGGCACACCCGCGCTCAACACCTTCATGCTCAACCAGCCGCAGATCACCATCCTTGCCATGGTGCTTCTGGCCTTTGTGCTGGTGCATCGCGGGCATGACCTGTCGGGCGGCGCGGTGCTCGGCCTTGCCGCCGCGATCAAGCTCTCGCCGATCCTGTTCGCCCTGCTCTTCGTGTTGAACCGCCGCTGGCGCGCGCTGGGCGCCGCACTGGTTGTGTCGGGGGGGCTGGCGCTTGCCTCGCTCCTCGTCGCCGGCTGGCCATTGCACGCCACCTTCCTTGACCGCCTGTCACAAATCGACGCGATGGTCGTGCAGACGCGGGTGAATTTCTCGCTGGAAACGCTGCTCTACCAGGTCTCGGAAATCCTGAACGGTCATCCCGTTGTCGAAGGGCGCAAGGGGATGGTCTTCACCGCGACCGCGCCGACATGGATAAACCTGTTGATCAGCGCCGCCTTTCTCGCCGCGCTTGCCGCGCTGTGGCTCACCACGCGGCGCATGCCCGATGCCACGCGGCTCCCCGTTCAGCTTATCGCACTGTCACTGATCACCGCGCTCTTCGGCCCGCTCAGCTGGGCGCACTACTTCCTGCTGCCCCTTTTGCTGCTGCCCGCGCTCTTCACCATCATGCCCACCTCCCGCGCCTGGGGGTGGAGTATCGCATTCATCGCCACCACGAGCTTTCCGCTCTTCATGGCCACACATGTGTTCAACCACCTGATCATGGCCACCGCCGTGCTGCCCGCCCTCACCGCCCTGGCGCTTCTCTGGGTCACTCTGGCAGCCGCGCACAAAGCGTCGCGCCAAGGGTCTGCCGAAGGGGCCGGGCGGCCCTGAATTAACACGCACTGGCCACATTTCTGCCCGTTGCCTCCGGTATTCACGGTCCCACCTTTTTTGTTGAAACACCCGAGGAAGCAAGAAATGCGTCTCATCTCCGGGCTCATGATCGCGCTCATGGCGCCGTTTTTCGCGGTGCTGGACCTGGTTTCGAAACTGACCGGCGGCAGGAAAAACCCGCTGTCCGAACCGCTGCGCCTGTACAACCGCAATGACAAGGGCATGGCCTATGTCTGGATCTCCGAGGAAGATGGCAACATCCGCCTCGACGTGGGAGAAATGGGTCATCCCGCCGAAACCGGCCTTTATGCCAGCGAACACTGGCCACGCATCCGCGACCACCTCGAGGACCTGCAGGAAAAAGGCTTTGCCGAAATCCCCTCGCACGAAATGCAGTTCCTGCAAATCGTGTACGACGTCGCCGGCGACTATGCCGACCGCGACGAGCTCGACAAGCGCGCGGCACTGACCGCGCGGGTCGAAGAGTTCCTCGCCCGCACCGGTCAGGGCTACTGGATCGACGCCACCACCGGCAATGGCACGATGGAAACGGGTTTCCTCGTCGTCGATTTCGACATTGCCAGCGCCACCGTGTCGCAAGAGCTGGCCGGAACCGAGTTCGACGACTTCACCGACATCCGCAAGATGGCTCCTGCCGTGTCCACCGTCCAGGATCCCGAACCCGAGGTCGCCCCGGACGCGATCGAAGAGGAAACCGTCATCGACGATGTCCTTCCCATGGCCGAGTCGCCGTCCGAGCCCGACAACAAGCGCGCGCTTACCCATGACGACGACGCGCTTTTCGACAAGTTCGAGCATTTCGGCGATCTTCAGCCCGCGCGCTGACGCGCAACACGGTATGGCTTTCCAAGGTCGGGGGCGCTGTTTCGGCGCTCCCTTTCCGTATCCCCGCGCCTGCGCGGGATTACCCCCTTGCACATGGGGCCGCGATGTCTATAACCCACGACAATTTGCGCCAGATGCTGCCGGGGATGCGACATGCCGAAAAGAACCGATATCAAGTCGATCATGATCATCGGGGCCGGCCCCATCATCATCGGACAGGCCTGCGAATTCGACTATTCCGGCGCGCAGGCGTGTAAAGCCCTGAAAGAGGAAGGCTACCGCGTCATCCTCGTGAACTCGAACCCGGCAACGATCATGACCGATCCGGGCCTCGCCGACGCCACCTATATCGAGCCGATCACCCCCGAGGTCGTCGCCAAGATCATCGAAAAGGAAAAGCCTGACGCGCTCCTCCCCACCATGGGCGGGCAGACCGGGCTCAACACCTCGCTGGCGCTGGCCGACATGGGCGTTCTGGAAAAGCACGGGGTCGAACTCATTGGCGCCAACCGCGAAGCCATCGAGATGGCCGAGGACCGCAAGCTTTTCCGCGAAGCGATGGACCGGCTCGGCATCGAGAACCCCCGCGCCACCATCGTTACCGCCCCGAAGGACGACAAGGGTCATTTCGATCTCGAGGCCGGCATTGCCGAGGCGCTCGACGCGCTCGAAGATATCGGCCTGCCCGCCATCATCCGCCCCGCCTTCACCTTGGGCGGCACCGGCGGCGGCGTCGCCTATAACCGCGACGACTATATCCATTACTGCCGCTCGGGCATGGATGCCTCGCCCGTGGGGCAGATCCTGGTCGATGAAAGCCTGCTGGGCTGGAAGGAATACGAGATGGAGGTCGTCCGCGACAAGGCCGACAACGCCATCATCGTCTGCTCCATCGAAAACGTGGATCCGATGGGCGTTCATACCGGCGACTCGATCACCGTCGCGCCGGCGCTGACGCTGACGGACAAGGAATACCAGATCATGCGCAACGGCTCGATCGCCGTGCTGCGTGAAATCGGCGTCGAGACCGGCGGCTCGAACGTGCAATGGGCCATCAACCCCGAAAACGGCCGCATGGTCGTGATCGAGATGAACCCCCGCGTCTCGCGCTCCTCGGCGCTGGCCTCCAAGGCCACCGGCTTCCCGATCGCCAAGATCGCCGCGAAACTGGCCATCGGCTATACGCTGGATGAGCTCGACAACGACATCACCAAGGTGACGCCCGCAAGCTTCGAGCCGACCATCGACTATGTCGTCACCAAGATCCCGAAATTCGCGTTCGAGAAATTCCCCGGTTCAGAGCCCTACCTGACCACCGCGATGAAATCCGTGGGCGAGGCGATGGCCATCGGCCGCACCATTCACGAGTCGCTGCAAAAGGCGCTCGCCTCGATGGAATCCGGCCTCACCGGCTTTGACGAGGTCAACATTCCCGGCGCGCCCGACAAGGCCGCCGTGATCAAGGCGATCAGCCAGCAAACGCCCGACCGGATGCGCACCATCGCGCAGGCCATGCGCCACGGGCTGAGCGACGACGAGATTCACGGCGTCACCATGTTCGATCCGTGGTTCCTTGCCCGCATCCGCGAAATCGTCGAGACCGAGGACGCCGTGCGCGCAAACGGCCTGCCGCGCGATGCCGAGGGCCTGCGCCACCTCAAGATGATGGGCTTCACCGATGCCCGCCTGGCCAAACTCACCGGTTTCAAAGAGGCCGACGTGCGCCGCGCGCGCATTGCCGCGGGCGTGACCGCCGTGTTCAAGCGCATCGACACCTGCGCCGCCGAGTTCGAGGCGCAGACGCCCTACATGTATTCCACCTACGAAGCCCCCGCGATGGACGAGGTCGAATGCGAGGCGCGCCCCTCCGACCGCAAGAAGGTGGTCATCCTCGGTGGCGGTCCCAACCGCATCGGCCAGGGGATCGAGTTCGACTATTGCTGCTGCCACGCCTGTTTCGCGCTGACCGACGCCGGCTATGAAACCATCATGGTCAACTGCAACCCAGAAACGGTGTCGACCGACTACGACACCTCCGACCGGCTCTATTTCGAGCCGCTCACCTTCGAGCACGTGATGGAAATCCTGCGCGTCGAGCAGGAAAAGGGCACGCTGCACGGCGTCATCGTCCAGTTCGGTGGCCAGACGCCCCTGAAACTCGCCAACGCGCTCGAAGCCGAAGGCATCCCGATCCTCGGCACCACGCCCGACGCGATTGACCTGGCCGAAGATCGTGAACGCTTCCAGGCGCTGGTCAACCAGCTGGGCCTCAAGCAGCCCAAGAACGGCATCGCCTCGACCGACGCGCAGGCGCTCGCCATCGCCGAAGATATCGGCTTCCCGCTGGTGATCCGCCCGTCTTACGTGCTGGGTGGCCGCGCCATGGAAATCGTCCGCGACATGGCCCAGCTCGAACGCTACATCTCCGAAGCCGTGGTCGTTTCGGGCGACAGCCCGGTGCTGCTCGACAGCTACCTCGCCGGCGCGGTCGAGCTTGATGTCGATGCGCTCTGCGACGGCAAAACCGTCCATGTCGCCGGCATCATGCAGCATATCGAAGAGGCCGGCGTGCACTCGGGCGACAGTGCCTGCTCGCTGCCGCCATACTCGCTCTCCGACGATCTGATCGCCGAGGTCAAGCAACAGACCGAGGCCCTGGCGCTTGCCCTCAACGTCGTCGGCCTGATGAACGTTCAGTTCGCCATCAAGGATGGCGAGATCTACCTGATCGAGGTGAACCCGCGCGCCTCGCGCACCGTGCCCTTCGTTGCCAAGGCGACCGACTCGGCGATCGCCTCGATCGCCGCCCGTCTCATGGCCGGTGAGCCGATGGAGAACTTCCCGGCGCGCGCGCCCTACCCGGCCAACGCGCAGCCCGGCACGCTCCCCGATGCCGACCCGATGACGCTGGCCGATCCCAACATGCCGTGGTTCTCGGTGAAAGAGGCGGTGCTGCCCTTCGCCCGCTTCCCCGGCGTCGATACCATCCTCGGCCCCGAAATGCGCTCGACCGGCGAAGTCATGGGCTGGGATCGCTCCTTCCCGCTCGCCTTCCTCAAGGCGCAGATGGGCGCGGGCACCGACCTGCCCAAGGACGGCAAGGTGTTCTTCTCGATCAAGGATGACGACAAGACGCCGATGCTGGTCGAAACGGCGCAGACGCTGGTGGGCCAGGGCTTTTCCATCGTCGCCACCGGCGGCACGGCGGCCTTCCTCGAAGGTCACGGCATCGCCTGCGAGGTGGTGAAAAAGGTCTACGAAGGCCGTCCCAACGTGGTCGATCAGCTGAAAGACGGCCAGATCGCGCTGGTGATGAACACCACCGAAGGCGCTGCCGCCGTCGCCGACAGCCGCGAAATCCGCTCGGTCGCGCTTTACGACAAGATCCCCTATTTCACCACCGCGGCCGCCAGCCACGCCGCGGCCCTCGCCATCAAGGCCCGCGCCGAGGGCGAGTTCTCGGTGCTGTCACTGCAGGGATGAACGGGCGCAGGCGGCACCGCCCGCGCGCCCTTTCGATCAGAACCGGCCCAGGCCGAATACCAACGGCAGGATCGGCAGGTATTCCATCACGTTGGGATAGCGCAGCGTCGTGCCGTTCAGCACGATCTCGCTGCGTGTCACGTCGGGGCGGCTGATCTGCCAGCGATAGCTGCCAGCCTCGCCCTCCTCGGCCAGGTTGCGCAGCACGATCAGCCCGGATTTCACAGCCGACAGCGCCGCCGCCTCGTCCGAGCGCGGCCGCAACTCGGCCATCGTCGCATCGAAATAGGCCAGAAGCCCTTCCAGCCCGCTCAGCTGCACCGTGGCCTCCCCTTCATAGGGCAACAGGCTGAACACCTCTGTCGGATACACCTTGTAGCTGCCGCTCTGCGACAACCGGAACAGCTCGGTCTGGTAGAAATCCTCGCCCGCGTCGACCTGCAGAACCGTCGCCGCGCCGTAAAGCACCATTGGCAGGATCAGCTCGACCGGCTCGCGCATATCCCGCAGGTAGACATCCGCGAACATCTGCTTCAGGAACGCCTCGTTCAGGTTCGACACTGTCGAGGTGAGCCGCAGACCCACCGGGAACCACGCCCGGATATGCCCGCTCACCTCGTCCGGCGTATCCTCGCCCGGAACGAACCGTCCGCCCAAAAATTCGGTCCCGAAGGTGACCTTGCCTTCGTTGCGGTTCAGGTCGGCCAGCGCGAGGCTCAGCGTCCAGCTGTCATAGCCGGTCTCGAACTCGGTCGTGATTTCGCGTTCCCCGTCGCGCATCCGCTCGTCGAACACTTCCATCCAGAAGGCCTTGCCCTCACTCGCGAATTCCAGCTTGCCGAACTCCGCCAGACCGTCCAGCAGGCTCGACACCGCGACCGGCCGGTCGCGCGGCGGCTCGGCAAATGTCATGAACGCCGCGACCATGTCAGCCACCGGAAGCTCCCCGCCGCTCAGCCGAAATGTCGCGCTCTCGACCTTGACCGCACTTTCGGGGATGGCGCCGCGCTGGTCCACGTTACCGAACCGCAGCGAAACCTGCGCCCCGCCCCAATCGCGCGGGGCCACGTCGCTCAGCTCCGCCTTGGCCTCCAGCACGCCCGCGCGAAAGAAGTCCTCCTCCGGGCGGCGCGGGTTCACCACGCTCACGTCGCTGGCCGAAACATCCAGCACGATGGTCTCGTAACTGTTGCCCAACAGGCTGCTGCCCAGCGTTTTCAGCTGCGCCCCGCCATCGCGCACCGTGCTCAGCATAATCAGTTCGCGGATCACCGAGTAGAGATCCACCGGCCGCTCCCCGTTCGCCGCCAGCAACGCACGGATTTCGCCCAGGCTCACGTTCTCGGGTGTCATTCCCAACAGGGCCACGTCACTTGCCGAAATCTCGAAGCGGCTTTCGGTGTCGGTCTCGTCGGGCTCTTTCATCACATCGAAGGACAGACGGCCCAGCGACAGCGTGCCCTGGTCGCCCTGCCCGGGTGCGAACCGCAGGTCATTCGTCACCCATTTCAGCTCGGAATAGGACCGCCGGCTGGCCGACCAGGTGCCATCCAGTTCCATACCGCTGAACGTCACCCTGCCGATACCTGGAAAATCCAGTTCCGTGGAAAAACTCAGCTCGCTGATGCGGTAATTGTCATCCCCGGCGGGCTCCAGCCGGAACGACACCTCGCCAAACGGAAAAAGACCCATCAGCGTGGTCTCCTGCAGCGTGGCGCGAAATCCGCCATCCTCTTCCGTCACAACCACGTCGCGGGTCAGAAGCGGCCCGATAATGGTGATCGGCAGCGGCGTCGACAGCGCCGACAACACGTCGGTTCTCACCTTGTCGGCGGATTGCGCCGCCAGGTGCTGCGACAAGCTCGCGGCGGCCAGCAGGGACAGCAAAAGCAGTTTGGACAATCTCGAAAACATGGGCGGACCTCCTCGAACTATGGCTCGGCGAAATAGCAATGCCGACCCGTTCATCATGGCCATTTGCGCATGCCGTTCAAGTGGCACGCCAAGCCCGTGCCATTCATCCAGCGGCAACCCCGTCTTGGCGGCGCCCACGGATCAGGCGCATCACTATCGCGCGCCCCGTTAACCTTAACTGTTTGGAAACGCCTGCAAATCACCCGGCAGCCGGATGTCAGCCGGGCGGTGCACACATGTCATCCCCCGGGTTTTCGCCGATGAAAAACCGTTAACGCCCGGGCCTTACTTGCCCAGCTTTTCCTCCAGCGCCGCGATCCGCGCCTTCAGCGCCTCGTTCTCCTCGCGGGCCTTCTGGGCCATGGCGCGGACGGCGTCGAATTCCTCGCGGGTGACGAAATCGCGATCGGCCAACCATCTGTCGACAAAGGATTTCATCGCCGTCTCGGCCTCGTCCTTCGCGCCTTGCGCCACGCCCATCGCGTTGGTCATCAGCTGGCTCATGTCGTCCAGGAACTTGTTGCGCGTCTGCATGGAAAACCCCCACGTTACGTTGCGTTCCTATATGGGGGCGCCAGCGCGAAACCGCAACCTTGACTTCCCCCGCGCCAAGCCCTCAAAACCATTCCCATGAGCGCCCTGATCCCTTTCCCGAACATCTCGCCCGAGCTCTTCTCCTTCACGCTTTTCGGCATAGAATTTGCGTTGCGCTGGTATGCGCTCGCCTACATCTTGGGGATCGTGATCGCCTGGCGGCTGGCCGTGCACACCGTGCGCCGGCCCGCACTCTGGCCCGGAAATACGCCGCCGCTGACGGCCGAACAGATCGACGACCTGATCACCTGGATCATCCTCGGGGTGATTCTCGGCGGGCGGCTGGGCTATGTATTCTTCTATCGCCCAGGCTATTTCCTTGAAAACCCGGGCGAAATCCTGATGGTTTGGCAGGGGGGCATGTCGTTTCACGGCGGCTTCCTGGGCGTTGTTCTCGCCGCCTTCCTCTACACCCTCCGCCACCGCATCCCCCGCCTCTCCGCCGCCGATCTCATCGCCCTCGGCGTGCCTTGGGGCCTGATGCTCGGCCGCATCGCCAACTTCATCAACGCCGAGCTCTGGGGCCGGCCCACCACCATGCCCTGGGGCGTCGCCTTTCCCGGCCAGATGGCACAGGATTGCCCTGAAATAACGGGGCTTTGCGCCCGCCATCCTTCTCAACTTTACGAGGCCGCGCTCGAAGGGTTGATCCTGGGCCTCGTGCTTTTGTGGCTCGCCTACCGCCGCGGTGCGTTCCATCGCCCGGGCCTGGTCACCGGCATGTTTTTCGCCGGATACGGCGCCGCGCGCTTTTTCGTGGAGTATTTCCGCCAGGCTGACGCCCAGTTCATCACCCCCGAAAACCCGTTGGGATATGCCCTGCATCTGGGCGGCATCGGCGTCACCATGGGCCAGCTTCTGTCCCTGCCGATGCTGGCGATCGGCCTCATCCTCATCGCCGTCTCGCGCAGGTCGCGCGTGGCATGAAGGATTTGGAAACCATTCTGCGCCACACTATCGCCGCGCAGGGCCCGATCCCGGTGTCGGACTTCATGGCCGAATGCCTGCTTCATCCGCGATTCGGCTACTACGCCACGCGCGATCCGCTGGGCGCTGCCGGTGATTTCACCACCGCGCCCGAAATCTCCCAGATGTTCGGTGAACTTCTGGGGCTTTGCCTTGCGCAATCCTGGCTGGATCAGGGCGCGCCGGCACCGTTTACCCTGGCCGAACTCGGCCCGGGCCGCGGCACGCTGATGGCCGATATCCTGCGTGCCACCCGCGCCGTGCCCGGCTTTCTCGACGCCGCGCAGCTTCACCTGGTCGAAGCGTCGGCGGCCTTGCAGGATGTCCAGGCCCGCACACTCGCAGGCCATGATATCCGCTGGAAAACCAGCACCGACGATCTGCCCGAAGAACCGCTTTTCCTCATCGCCAACGAGTTTTTCGATGCCCTGCCGATCGGTCAGTTCGTCCGCCAGGGCACGGGCTGGGCCGAACGCCGTATCGGGCTTTCTGACACCGGCCTTGCCTTCGGCCTGGCCCCGCCGCAGCCCCTGCCGTTGCTGGCGCACCGGCTCGACGACACGAAGGATGGCGACCTGGTCGAGATCTGCCCAGCCGCCCCGACCATCGCCGAAATCATCGGCGCGCGGATCGAAACGCACGGCGGAGTGGCCTTGATCATCGACTATGGTGATTGGCACAGCCAGGGCGACACGTTTCAGGCCCTGCGCAATCATGAACCCGCCAACCCCCTGGAAAACCCGGGCGAATGCGATCTGACGGCGCATGTGGATTTCGAGGTCCTGGCCAACGCCACCCCCTCGGCCCACACGCGCCTCACCCCGCAGGGCGTGTTTCTCGAACGTCTCGGCATCACCGCGCGGGCACAGGCGCTTGCCGCCAAACTTGCGGGCGACGCGCTCGATGCCCATATCGCCGCGCATCGCCGCTTGACCCATCCCGCGGAAATGGGGACCCTCTTCAAAGTTTTGGGGCTTTATCCATCCACCGCCACGCCCCCACCGGGACTGGAACCATGACGCTGGAACTCATCCGCTCCGATTGTCTGCGCCCGATCGTGCATGGCTTCTTCACCCGCAAAGGGGGAAGTTCCTCGGGCATATTCGCAGGTCTCAACTGCGGTCCGGGCTCGTCGGATCAATCCGAAGCCGTGACGATGAACCGAAGCCGCGTCGCGCAGGAGATCGGCGTCGCGCCCGATCACCTTGTTACCGTGCACCAGGTGCATTCTCCTGATGTCGTTGCACTGGATTCTGTGCCCGCAACCCGCCCCCGCGCCGATGCGATGGTGACGTCCACACCGGGCCTCGCCCTTGGGATCTTGACTGCCGATTGCCAGCCGGTGCTCTTCGCCGATGCCGCCTCGGGTGTCGTTGGAGCTGCCCATGCCGGCTGGAAAGGGGCGCTTGCCGGGGTGTTGGAGGCGACTCTCGACGCGATGGAAGCCCTTGGCGCGAAACGCGAAACCACCTCCGCCGCGATCGGCCCGACGATCAGCCAGCGCGCCTATGAAGTCGGCCAGGAGTTCTTTGAGAACTTCATGGACGACGATCCCGAAAACAGCCGTTTTTTCATCAACGGGGTCGACGGCAAGTACCAGTTCGATCTGCCTGCCTATGGTCTTTTCCGCCTGCGTCGCGCGGGCATTGGCCGGGCCGAATGGACCCGCCACTGCACCTATTCCGATCCTGCCCGGTTCTTCAGCTACCGGCGCACCACGCACGCAGGCGAGGCGGACTATGGACGATTGATATCGGTCATTCGCCTGTGACACCGGCAGAATTTGGCATCCTGTGCCACCGATTTGCCTAATTCGATCTGGAAACTATCCGCACAAAAACCGGGTATTGATCACGGATCGCGCAGTTTCCTGAAGTTTTTCGAAAATTTCCTAAAGTCCCGCCCGTCTGCCACCTTTTACGTGCACCGCCTGCATGGATTTCGGCAAAAGCCCCGACTTGGTCCAATGATGGCCCGAATGAGAAGCGAATAATCAGGAAAAGGACGATAGCCCAAAGGGCAAAGGCAGGAGAACAGGCATGAAAAAGCAACCGCGTTGGATCAACTCCGTGATCGAGACTGCAAAGACGGAAAGCACCGCAATGCCGTGGCAACGCGGTGGGCGACGCGCGGCCTTCATCACAAAACGCAATGCTTCGCCGCGCGAGGCCAAAACCGCCTGAGACCAGCAACTACCCCATGCACCATCCGGTCCGGGTCGCCTGTTTGGCGGCCCGGACCGCCGTTTCCTGCGAATCAAAATGTGGCGGGCTTGCCCACCGTCGGGAAACAATTCAGTCAATTCTTCGCGAATTGATCCGCCAACACGGCCTTGTGTTGACCGTTTTTTGACAAGTCATGGCATTGCACGCGATTTTCACATGACGAAAATCGACCAGTCCTTCTGTCGTTGTCGGTGGGGGCCGACGCGGATGTGACCACCCGAAAAGGTGATGCACATGACGACCCCCTTCAAGGCCGATCGCAAATCGGCCGACCCCGTTCCCTCGGTACGCGCACGCGATACCCGTCCCTCTGACCGGCCTCAGCGCAGCCGCTCTCTCATGCGCAAATACGAGGTCGCCTCTCTCGCGACAGACGGGTCAGTTCGATACTCGCAGCACATTGCCCCGGCCACGGCGACCTTCGAAGGCGCATTCTCCGCCTTTGCGCGTGGCACGATGCTGCAGACGTCGTCCGGGCCCTGCGCAATCGAAGACCTCGTTCCGGGCGATCACCTGCTTTGTGCAGACGGCACAGCAAAACCTGTCACTTGGATCGGGTCGATGACAATGGTGCCGTCGGCGCCGGTGGAACGCCCTGAATTGACACGCCTGACCCGCATCATGGCCGATACTTTCGGGCTTTCCAGGCCGATGCCCGATCTGGTGTGCGGGCCGGGCGCGCGCCTCTTCCGCTGTCCTGCGGAACTGCGTGGCATTTCGATGCAAACCCAGCTTCTGACCCCGGTACGGGCCTTCGTCGATGGCATCAACGTCATTGAAGTCACGCCCCCCGCACCGGTGACGCTCTACCATCTTTGCTTGCCGCATCACGCGATCATTCGCGCTGCTGGGCTTGAAGTTGAAACCTACCATCCGGGTCCGACGCTGCTGCGCGATATGGGCGTGAACATGAAAACCCTGTACATGTCATTGTTCCCGCATCTGGGCAGCGAAGACGAATTTGGCCCGCTCGTGCATCCGCGCGCAGGCCAGTCCACGCTTGACAGCCTGTCTGCCGCCTAGCCGCCTTCGGCGTGGCGCTGCGAAACCCGCGCGCCATTCGAAAGCGCCGCCGAGGGATACAGAATAATCCTGTCTCCCTCGGCCAGACCGTCGGAAATGGCGGCGGTTTCGCCATTATTGGCCAAAACCTCGACAATGCGTTCCTGTGCCCGTCCGTTTTCGTCGACCGCGAAAACCGCCCAATCCTCGCCGACACGGTACAGGCTTGATGCACGAACCGTCAGAGCATCCTCATCCGCCCAGACCACAATGCGCACTTCAACGCGGAAACCATGGCCCAAACCTGCCCGCGTTTCGGGTGGGTCAGTGAACCGGATTGTCACCTTCACGCGCTGTTCCTCAACCCCGAGAGCGGAATACTTGGTAAACCCCCAGGGTTCGATCCGGGCCACCTCGCCAGACAGGGGGGCGTCCCCTCCCCAGTTGTCGATGATCACCCGCGCGCCATCGCTCACCTGAACCGCATCGGTGCTCAGAAGTTCTGCCACGATCTCCAGGTCTTCCTGCACGTTTCCGATCTCCAGGATCGGTGCCCCCGCTGGAAGGATCGTCTCGCTCTCCTGTTTGACCTGCAGGATTACCCCGGAGGCGGGCGCACGCAACGGAATAGTATCTTCCACCTGATGCGCCAGCGCCTGCGCCAACCCCTGGTCATCGAAACTGATCAACTGTGCCTGGGCGTTCTTCAGTTCGGCAATCCGCATCGAGATGGCGGCGCGCGCGGTATCAAGATTGGCCTGGGCAAGCCGCGCCGCCGTCTCTTCGCGCTCAAGTGCCGCCTGGCTCGCTATACCGCTTTCGAAAAGCTTGCGCGTGCGCTCGACATTCGACTCGGCCAGTTCCTTGTCGGCCCGCGCCTTGTTCAGATCCGCCTGCGCCACGCGCAGCGCAGCCTCGGCAGCGGTGACCGAGGCCATCGCCTGTTCGCGCGTACGTACATCCAGCGCCGAAGGGCTTGTCGGCAACATGCGCGCGACCACGGTTTCGTCCTTCACGACAGCATCGCCAGGCTCAACCGAAACGCGCAGCAGGCGTCCGGCAATCGGCGTCGACACCACGTAGGCATTGTGCACCTTCGTACGCCCCTCCTCGTTGATCGTCACCGTCATCGGGCCACGCGCAACCGTGCCGATATCCACGAGCAAGGGGCGCGGCCAGAACGCATAGGCCAGCGCCCCGATGATGACGACCGCAACGAAGGCGGTGAATATCGGGCGGGAATGCTTTTTACGTGCCATCGGATCAGTCCCTCGTTTTCAGGGCCGCAATCAGGTCGGCCCGATCAATATCACGTTTCACCAGCCAACCCGAGACCAGCGCCGCCAACACCACGGCGACAATCGCCGCACCATAGGCCGAAGGCGAAAACACTACCGGAATCTGGTAGATATCGGTGCTGAAACCCTCGACGATCAGATAGGTCAGGTAATATCCCAGCCCCACCCCCATGGGCAGCGCCGCCAGAGTGACGATTGCCAGTTCGCCCAGAAGCACAAAGGCTGTCTCGTTGCGGGTGAACCCCATCACCCGCAGGCTTGCCAGGTCGCGCGTGCGCTCGGCCCGGGCGATGCGCGCGGCGTTGTAGACGATGCCGAAGGTGATGATCGCCGCGACGATCGTCATGATGTACCGCGTCGCGCCAGGCCCGGTATTCATCAGCTCGACCAGGGCACGCCGCGCATCTTCTTTCTGCGATACGCCAGCCACAGCAGGCATGTCCTTTATCGCGGCAACGATCTGGTCGCGCTTCGCGCTGTCGACGCTCAGAAAGGCGCCGGAAACCCGTCCGGGTTCCTTCAGTGCGCGGTTCAGCGCCCCGATTTCCATAAAGGCGGGTGCGCCCAGCATGGTTTGCGCGATCCCGATCACTGGGATTTCCAGCACCGGGCGCCGGCCCTCGCGCACCTCGACGGTCAGCATGTCGCCCGCGTCGACGCGCAGGATATCGGCCAGCGGCTCCGCCAGGATGACCCCTTCACGCCGCATTTCAATGGGCAATATTCGCTTGTCGATCACCCGGTTCAGCTGCGGCTGCTGCACCCGCCCCTCGATCGCGCCGTTATAGCTGTGCACGCCATTGCGCAGGATGACGGGCACCACCCGCACCGGCTCGGCATGTTCGACGCCCGGCTGGCGGGCGAGATCAATCACCGCGCGGTCCGACAGCGGCGTGACAAAGGTCAGCGCCATGTCCGAGCGGTCGATCACCGAAAAGGTCAGATCTACCGCGCGTTCGAAACCCGCCATCATCGTCAGCGTCGCAACCGACAACGCCATGCCCGTGCCAATCCCGATCACTGATCCCGCCATACGCCCCGGATGGCGCAGCAACCGCCGCAGCACCATGCGGCTGGGCTGATCCAGGTAGCGCCGCATCCCCTGCGAGAACTTTGCCGCGCGCGAGTAGTCGGTCGGCGCCGGCGGACGCATCGCCACCGCTGGCGTCAGGTTGAACACACCGCGCAGAACGAACAGGCTACCGACCGATGCCGAAAGGATCGACACGACGAAGCCGGTGACGAAACTGCTTTTGTCCAGCTCGAACACCAGGAACGGAAATTTGAAATAATACTGGTAGAATACCGCCATCCACCGCCCGGCCATGATGCCGCCCAAGGCCCCCGCAATCGCCCCCAGAATGGCGATAACCAGCACGAATTTCAGGTAGTGGATGCTCACCTCGGCGCTGGTATAACCAAACGCCTTAAGAAGACCGATTTCCTCACGCTCGGATTGGACCATCCGCGAAATCACGATGTAGAGCAGGAACGCCGCGACCGCGAGGAAGATGGGCGGCACCACCGTGGCGGATATCCGCAGACCGCGGATCTCCTCGCTGACAAACCGGTTCGATGCCTGGTGCTCGAGTCCATAGGCCCCGGCCGCGCCAAAAGCGTCCAACATCAGATCCAGCTTCGCCTTCACCACCTCGACATTCGCACCGCGATTCAGCGCGACCAGTACCTCGTTGAAGGCGCCGTTCATGTCATACGCCGCGCTCAACGCGGCACGGCGCATCCAGATCACGGCAAATCGCGCGTCATCCGGCACCAGTTCGCCCGGCGCAGTCGTATAGAGAAACTCGGGGCTCTGCACCAGGCCGACAACCTGGAACTCTCGCTTTGCCCCGTTCATCGTGGCCGTCAGCCGCTCACCGGGTATGATCGCGCGGGCATCGGCAAATCCCTCCAGAAGCATGATCTCGCTCGGGTGGCCCGGGCTTGGCACGCGCCCCTCGACCAGGAAGAAATCATTCAGCCGCGGCCCGCCCGTATCGGGGATGGAAATCGCCTGCGCCCGGATCGGCAATTCCCTGTCTGTGATGTCGATCAGCGCACTTCCGGTGACCCGCGTCTCGGCGGCGGCAACACCGTCGATCCGGGCAACCCGGTCCAGCATCCGGTCTGGCGCCCGCGTGACCGGGGCGAAGACATCCGCCAGCCGGTAGCGGTCATAGTAGGTCTGACGGGTCTGATCCAGCGTGTTGACGAGACCACCCATCATCACCTGCATCAGCACGCCCAGCCCGATTACCGCGGCGATGGCCGCCGCCTGCCCCTTCATCCGCGCCAGGTCGCGGAGGAGTTTGCGGTCAAGCGGGCTCACCACTCGATCTCCGACGGGTCGAGCTTTGTTTCGTTCTCGACGACCTCGCGGATTGCGCCATCGGCGAAATAGATGACCCGGTCGGCCATCTGTGCGGTCGCGGCCGCGTGGGTGACGATCAGAACCGTCGTACCCAGCTGTTCGTTCACGTTCTTCAGCACGTGCAGAACCGCGCGTCCCGTCGTGCTGTCCAGCGCTCCTGTCGGCTCATCGCAAAAGAGCACGGTTGGCCGCTTGGCTATCGCCCGCGCAATCGCAACGCGCTGTTGTTCCCCCCCGGACAGTTCGGACGGGAAGTGATGAGTGCGTTCCTTCAGCCCGACAATCTCCAGCGCCTCGCCCGGATCCAACGGATCATCAGCGATTTCGGTCACCAGTTCGACATTCTCATAGGCCGTCAGGCTGGGCATCAGGTTGTAGAACTGAAAGACGAAGCCGATATTCTCACGCCGGTAGCTCGTCAGTTCCGCATCGCTCATTTCCAGCAACTCGCGGCCTTCGAAACTGGCTGTTCCACTACTGGCGCTGTCAAGCCCGCCAAGAATGTTCAGAAGGGTCGATTTCCCGCTGCCCGACGGCCCCAGCAGGACAACGATCTCGCCGCGCGGCAGATCCAGATCGACGCCGCGCAGCGCGTGTACCGCCGCGGCTCCTTCGCCATAGGTCTTGGTCAGTCCCCTGACCGAAAAGGCGATCTGTTTTTCATCATTTCGCGCCATCGTGCCCGTCCGCGTCTGCATGACCGGTTGCCGATCATCTGTATCAGCCAGTTTCGCAGCGGTCCTTGAGACGGATCAAGGCAGCGCACCCAGCCACAGCCATACCGTCACGATCGACAGTGTCGTGCCCAGAAGCACGCTCGACGCCGCCACCCGCTGCGCCTTCTGATAGATCGAGGCGAACACGTAGATATTGATGCCCGGCGCCATCGCCGCGGTCAACACAGCCGAGCGGAACTCGCCCCGCGTGATGTCCAGCGCCTTGCCCATGAACCAGACGACCGTTGGATGCAGCGCAAGCGCCGCGAGGCAAACATAGGCGATCACCTTGATATCCCCCTGCGGTCGGTAGCGCACCAAAACGCCCCCCATGCCGAAAAGCGCCACGGGCAACGCCGCACGGGTAACGATCTCGACAGCGTCCAGCACGGCCTCGGGCAGCGGTATGGACATCAGGTTGACGACAAATCCCAACCCGATCCCGATGACCAGCGCATTGCGAAACATCGCCTTCAGAACGGTTGCCGGCAACTTGGCCAGCGATTGGCCCCGCGCCCGGGCAATCTCCATCGCCGTAATGCCAAGGCCATAACAAAAGGGCGAGTGCACCGCGACAATGGCATAGTTCGGCTCCATCGCCGCCGCGCCAAAAGCCCGCTCCGTGATCGGAAGGCCCAGCATCAGAGAGTTAGCGAAGAGACAGCAGAACCCGATCGCCACCGCTTCTTCCCAATCGCGGCGAAACAGGAAGCGCGCACCCAATAGGCCAAAGGTGAAACTGACAGTCGATCCTGTGTAGAAACTGATCAGCAGCGGCGCGTTGAACGCGTGGCCGAGATCAAGTTGCGCAATCGCCTGAAACAGAAGCGCAGGAAAAAGAAACCCCTGCGAAAACTTCATCATTCCGTCGATATTGGCGTCGCTCAGGTACCCGCGCCAGACCGCTGCGTAGCCAAAACCGATCACCAGGAAAACGGGCAGGATGACATCCAGCAGGGCCTGCATGGATCAGGCCGGCAGGGTGATCACCATCCCGTCATAGGCCGGGGTGATGTGTTCGGGCGTTTCCGCGTCCACCGTCGCATAATCCAGGTCGATATGCATGTTGGTCAGCACTGCACGCTTCGGGGCTGCGCGCGCGATCCAGTCCAGCGACTGTTCCAGGTGCGAATGGGTGGGATGCGGGGCACGCCGCAACGTGTCGAGGATCCAGTACTCAAGCCCACCGACGGCGGCCCAGGCTTCTTCGGTCATCTGCGCCACGTCCGGCAGATAGGCCAGATCGCCGATCCGGAACCCCAGTGCATCTATCGAACCGTGGTTGACCTTGAAGGGCAACAGCGTCACCGCGCCCCCCGCCCCGTCGATGGTCACGTCGCCACGGATCGTGTGCATGTCCAGAATGGGGGGATAGGGGCTGTCCTCGGGTTGCACGAAAGCATAGCCGAACCGCGAATAAAGATCGTTCTGGGTGTCACCATCCGCCCAGACCGGCAGCCTTCGGCGCATGTTGAAGACGATCATCCGCAGGTCATCCAAACCATGCACGTGATCGGCATGGCTGTGGGTATAGACGACGCCATCCAGCTCTCCTACGGCCGCATCCAGCAGCTGAGAGCGCAAGTCCGGGGAGGTGTCGATCAGAACGCGGGTCACACCATTGCCGTCGATGCGCTCGACCAGCATCGAACAGCGCCGGCGCGTATTCTTGGGGTTGCTCGGGTCACATTCGCCCCAGTGCCCGCCCAACCGCGGCACACCGCCGGATGATCCGCAACCCAGAATGGTAAAACGCAACTCCGCCATCACGCCGCTGCCTCATATTGCGCGACCTTTGAAAACAACCGTTCGAAATTCGCCTGCGTCTGCGCGGCGAACTCGACATAGTCCATACCGAACAGCTCGGCGCCTACCTTTGCGGTATGCACGGTATAGGCCGGCTCGTTCCGTTTGCCCCGGTGCGGCGGCGGGGCCAGGTAGGGCGCATCGGTTTCGACCAATATGCGGTCGACCGGTGCGGCCGCAAAGATCTCGCGCAGCTCGGTGCTTTTGGGAAAGGCTAAAATGCCTGACATCGACAGATAGAAGCCCAGATCCAGAGCCGCGCGGGCCAACTCGGCGCTCGAAGAAAAGCAATGCATCACGCAGGAATAGGCACCATTGCGATATTCCTCGCCCAGGATGCGGGCCATGTCCTCGTCCGCCGCGCGGGCGTGGATGATCAGCGGCAACCCGGTCTGCCGTGCAGCCGCGATATGAATGCGCAGGCTTTCCTTCTGCATCTTCGCGCTCTCGGCGGTGTAGTGATAATCCAGCCCGGTTTCACCGATACCAACGAATTTCGGATGCTTCGCCAGCGCGCACAACTCGTCCACCGTGGCCATTGGTTCTTCGGCCGCGCTCATCGGGTGGGTGCCGGCTGCATAGAAAACAGGCGCATGTGCCTCTGCGATTGCACGCACCTGTGGTTCGTTGCGCAGGCGCGTGGAGATTGTCACCATCCGGGTGACCCCGGCGCGCACGGCACGGGCAGTCACCTCATCCAGTTCCCCCTGGAAATCGGGAAAATCCAGGTGGCAATGGCTGTCGGTAATCTGTGCTAGATCGGTCATTGAATGTCCCGGCGCGGGGTCAGCCCCTCGCGGTTTGCTGTATCCTGAAGATCGTATCAAGGATCAGCGCCGCAGGGTCAAGGTTGACGGCCCGTCCATGCCGCATCCGCCCGCCCAACTCTTCGGCCATGTCCGCCCATCGGCGCGCATGTCTTGCGTCGGACGCCAGGCGCATCAGCATCTCGCCTTCGCCGGGCGCTGCTTCCGGTATGGGCGGTTGCGCCATCGCACCGGTGCGCGCCAGCCTTGCCAAAAACAGCTGGATCATTCCGATCAGGATATCCAGTTTCGCCTCACCGCTACGGGCCGCCGCCGCTTCGGCCATCGACAAGGCCGCGCTGCGGTCAAGCTTGGGCAGGTCGCGGAACAGATCCACCAGCGCACCATAGATTTCAAGCCCGCCCAGGTTGGTCAGCCGCACCGCCTCGCCCACCGAGCCGGCCGCAAGGGCCGCCAGCGCATCGGTCATCTCGACAGGCGTCTCCATGGCCTGGTCCAGCGCATGGCGCATATCTTCGGCCGATAGCGGCACCAGCCGCAGTTCGCGGCAGCGCGACCGGATCGTTGGCAACAACCGCGACGGCTGATGCGACACCAGGAACATCACGGTCTTCGCTGGTGGCTCTTCGAGCATTTTCAACAGCGCATTGGCCGCCTGCGTGTTCATCTCGTCGGCGCTGTCGACGATCACCACGCGTCGTCCACCCTCCGCGGCCGAGAGGGTAAGGAACGGTGTAAGAGCCCGGATATCCTCGACAGAAATAACGTCGCGCATTCGCCCGGTTTTCGGGTTCGGGCTGCGTGTCACGTGCTTCAAGCCAGGCTCGGATCCGGCCATGATACGCCGCGCCACGGGGTGTTCCGGGTCGATGTCGATGCTCTCGGGGGTGGGCGGCGCATCGCCGAAAAGGCCGCCATCATCCGCTTCGGGCGTCGCCAGAAGGAAACGCGCGAGCGCCCAGGCCAGCGTGGCTTTGCCCACTCCGCGCGGCCCTGTCAGCAGCCAGGCGTGATGCAGGCGCCCGGAATTGTAGGCCTCCAGGAATGCCGCCTCGGCCGCGGACTGGCCGAACATCCGCGATGTTTCGCGCGGATGCGGGGCTCCTTCTACTCTGTCGGGTTCGGGCAGCTCGGCAGCATCGCTCATCGCAGATGCTCCAGCACGATCCGCGCCACATCCTCGGCCACAGCATCGATTTCGCGGCCTGCGTCCACCACACGAAAACGCTCGGAAAACTCTTCGGCCAGGGCCAGGAAACCCTGCCGCATCTGCGCCTGCAGCCCTTCGCCGAAATCTTCGAAACGCTCCTCGGCGGTCGCGCGGGCCTTGGCGCGCTGATGGCCCAGCCCCGGATCCATGTCGAACAGCAATGTCAGGTCGGCCTCGGTTCCGATCATCAATTCATGCAGGGCATCGACCTGCGCGCGCAGGTCTCCGCGGCTCAGCCCCTGGTACATCCGCGTACTGTCGACGAAACGGTCGCAGATCACCACCTTGCCCGCTTCAAGCGCCGGCCAAATGGTCCGCTCCAGGTGGTCACGGCGCGCCGCCGTGAAAAGCAGGATCTCGGTTTCCGCCGACCAGCGGTCGGGATCGCCTTCCAGGACCAGTGCGCGGATTTCCTCCGCCCCGGGTGAACCACCGGGCTCACGCGTCAGAAGCGTATCATAGCCTTCCTCGCGCAGGCGCCCGTCCAGGTGTCTTGCCTGTGTTGACTTTCCCGACCCGTCGATGCCTTCGAAGGTGATAAACCTGCCTGCACCGTTCAAAACGCGCCCTCGGGACCCTTGTTGAGACGGTCGATCAGGATGCTCGACACGGTCTTCATGCGCACCATGAACCCGCCCCTCTGCACATCACGATCGGCAACCAGTTTCACGCGGGTCTCCTCAAGGCCCTCGGGCCGGATGATCAACTCGGCCAGCTCCTGGCCTTTCCGGATCGGCGCGCTGAACGGGCCGGTATAGACAATCTCGGCCGGAACCTTGTCGGCGCCCAGCACGGGCACCAACGTGCTCACATCCTCCTGCGCGGCCAATCCGACCGTCGGCGTCTCACCCATCCACACCTCGGCCTCGGTCAGGATCTCGCCTTCCCTGATCACCTGCTTCTGGGCAAACTGGCGAAAGGCCCAGTTAACGATGGCCTCGGCCTCTTCAGCACGCGCCTGCGCCGTATCCAGGCCCGAAACCACGAAGATCACGCGCCGGTCTCCCTGGACAGCCGATCCGACCAGACCATAACCCGCCTCGTTCGTGTGCCCCGTCTTGAGGCCATCTGCCCCGATGCCTAGGCCCAGAAGAGGATTCCGATTACGCGCATTCTGCGGTGCGCGCCCGTCGAACTTGAATTCCTGCTCGGCGAACATCGGGTAGAATTCCGGGAAGTCGCTGATGATCCGGTTCGCCAACAACGCCAGGTCCCGCATGCTCATCCGGTGACCCGGGGCCGGCCAACCATTGGAATTGGCAAAGGTCGAGTTGGTCATACCCATCTGCTGGGCGCGTTGCGTCATGAACCGCGCGAAACCCGCCTCGGTGCCGTCCGGGCTCAGCGCCTCCGCGATCACCGCGCAGGCATCATTGCCTGACAGCACGATAATCCCGCGCAGCAGGTCTTCGACCTTTACCCGGTCCGTGGTATCCAGGAACATCGTCGATCCGCCATAGCTCATCGCGTGACTGGAAACCGGCAACCGTTCGCCAACAGACAGCCGGCCATCACGGATTGCCTCGAAGGCCACATAAAGCGTCATCAGCTTGCTCATCGAAGCCGGAGGCAATGGCTGATCGGCGTTTTTCGACAAAAGAACGGTCCCGGTCGTCTGGTCCAGCACGAAGGCCGCGCGCGCCTTGGTTTCGAAGGCATTGGCAGGCAGGGCAAACAGCAACAGGGCCAGAAGGCCGGGAAATAGGCGATTGATCAGTCCAGGCATGGGCGACTCAGGCTCAGTTCGTCACGAAATATGCGTCAGTAAAGCCCGATGCCTTGATCTTTTTCAACAGCGCCGCCCGTTCCGCGCTGTTAGTTGCCGGTCCGACCAGAACCCTCCAGAAGGTCTTGCCCTTCAGCTTCTGCTTCTTGACCGTCGGCACCATGCCCGCCTGCCGCATCGCGACCGCGGTGTTGTTGGCGTTCTTCTCGACGCTGAATATCCCGATCTGGATATAGGGCTTGGCAAGCCCTGAGGGCTTCGGCTTGGCGGCGGGTTTCGGCGCAGCAGCGGCGGCAGCGGCAGTTTGCGTGTCCTGCGCCGCGGCCGCGTCGATCGCTGCCGCGGCGCCGGCCACCGGGTCAAGCGCCGTGGCTTTCACCTCGTCCGGGGCATCGAGCGCTGCGGTTTCTTCAACCGGTGGTTCTTCGGCCACTTCCTCGCGGCGCAGTGCCGTCACGTTGAGTTGCGACGGTTGACCGGCCAGCATGCCTAGGGCCTCGGCCGCATCCGACGACACCTGAAGACGCGGTCCAGGGTTTTCTCGCTCGCGCCGGAACAGCGCACCGACGACGAACTTGTTGTTGCTCGTGTTGCGAATGATCACCCGTTCGGGGTCTTTCACGTCCGGATGCGCCACCCAGACGCCCCCCAGCGATGGTCGCCCGTCCCACAAACCGGCCTCGGTCACCTGGAACACCTCGGGCGCCTCGACATCGCGCTCAACGGTCTTGCCGCCTGCGCTGGTTGCTGCAACGCCATCTTCGGCTTCTGCCGGTTTTTTCTGAAACAGGTTGAAATTCGCGCCCTCTTCGCAGGCCGAAAGCGCCATCAGCACCCCGATAGAAGCGGCCAGCCGTCCGGCGCGCACCGGTCCGTTCTTGCTCAACGCTTTGAACTTCATGCGTTTTCCTCTGCCCGATATGGCCTGTTGTTGTTCCGGATAGACCGGTATTTCGCCATGCACGTCCTCATGCCCTGTCCGCGCAACCGCAGTCAAAGCAACTTCAGTTTAGCGTGATGAAGGCGTCATGGAAAGTCTGCGCACCGACTTCGGCGGATTTTCCCGCACCCACGGCCCAGCATATCGCGAATTTCGGCCCCGTGTCCGGATGCAGCCCCGAAATCAGGCCAGAAACCTGTGGCGCTCGATCACGTCCAGCAGATCGTGCAGCGACTCCTCCGGCGTTCGCCCTGCCGTATCCACCTGCGCAAGCGCCTTTTCATAAAGCGGCTCGCGGCTCGACAGGATCGCACGCAGCTGGTCCATCGCCTCAGGCATGCCCGCCATTGGTCGCTCGTCGCCCTGCTCGCGCACACGGGTCATGTGCTCTTCTGGCGACGTGCGAATCCAGATCGTGTGAAAATGGTTCAGCAACATGCCGAAGGTTTCCGGGTCTGCCACGATCCCGCCTGCCACAGCCAGGATCATCGTATCATGCGTTTCGATCACGCGGCGCAGCGCCTGCGCCTCGAGGTTGCGGTACCCGTCCTGCCCGTAAAGCGCCATCACCTCGTCAATGGGCATGCCGCTGTGTTCCTCGATATCGCGGTTCAACTCGACGAAGGGGATATTCAACGCCGCGCCTGCCATCCGGCCCAATGTCGATTTGCCGGCACCTCTCAACCCGATCAGGCAGACCCGCTGTGCCCGCGCAGTATGAAACTCGATCGCGTTCAGCGTCTCCAGAACCGTGGTCTGAACCTTCGCATTGGCCACCCGGAACAGCCGCGCCACCTTCACCACGTCCGACGTCCACGGGTCATCCTCGCCCACCAGCCATTCTATGCGGTGATCCAGCGCGCTCGCGACCCGTTGCAGGAGCCCGATCGAAATATTGCCCGCTCCGGCTTCAAGCTGTGCCAGGTAGCGCGGCGACACGCCAGATTTTTCCGACAGCACCCGGCGCGGAATTCCCTTGCGCTCGCGCGCGCGGCGCACACGCTCGCCAACGCGTTTCAGCAATGCTTCGGCAGCGATATCAGCCGAGGCTTCATCATGCAGCCGCGCAACCTCGCCACGGAAATTGGTGATCTCGGACATTCGCACCCTACATGAAAAATAATGCACAAAACATAGCGCCCATTTGCATCTGAATCAATTGATCCAGCGCAACCCGCCATGCAATACGCACTATTTTTCAGGCATTTCCACGATCAGCGGTTCGACGATCTCGCGGATTTCAGCGGGTGCGCCGCGCGGGGCAAAGCTTTCCGAGACGATGAAAACGCACACGAACTGCCCTTCGAAACACAGCTTGCCGTCCTGATATCCCTCGACCCGGAACGCGATCGAGCTATTGCCCAACCGGGTCGGCGCCACCGTGCAAATCAGTCGGTGGCGCGGGGTGATCACGTGCCGGAAATCCAGGCTCATATGCACGAAGGGCGTGCCATAGCCCCGGTCCAGTTCCATCTGGTACCAGCCATCCCCGCCCAGATGGTGCTCCCACCAGGCATTGATCGCATCCAGCGCCCAGTTCGGGATCCGCCCTGTATAGGCAATCTTGGCCGGATCGCAGTCGCCCCAGGTAACGCGAATTTCGTGTTCAAAGGGCGGCTGGCCCGATCTGGTCTTCATATTCAGTATGTTTCCACGTGATAGCGCCCTTCGCTGCGCATCACGTCGCGCAGGGCGGCCCAGGGTTGCCCGATGCTCTCGGCGATGTTGGTCAGCGCATGTTCCACGCCTTCCTCCATGCCTTTCAGGCCGCAGATGTAGATATGCGTGTTGGGGTCGGTCAACATTTCGGCCACGGCTTCTTCCTCGGCCATCATCCGGTCCTGCACGTATTCCTTGGGTTGGCCGTCCACGCGGGAATAGACCAGGTGCTGCTTGAGCAGTGCCTCGGGCACTTTCTTCAACGGCCCGAAATAGGGCAGGCTCTCCGGGTTCCGCGCGCCGAAGAACATCAGCATGCCACCCGATTTGCCACCAACCGCACGCTGGCGGCGCATGGTGAAGGCGCGCATCGGCGCGCTTCCAGTGCCCGTGCACACCATCAGAAGCCGCGCATCCGCATCGTCCGGCATCAGGAAGGTCGCTCCGAACGGTCCGGTCAGCTGAACTTCGTCGCCCTTTTCCAGATCGCAGACATAGTTCGAGCAGAGACCGCCCTGTTCGCGCTTCACCGTCAGGGAAATGTTGTTGTAGTTGGGACGTTCGCCATCGCGCGGGCTGGAAATCGAATAGAGACGCGGCAGGTGCGGCTTGCCGCTTTCATCCTCGCCCGGCGGGATTATCCCCACGCTCTGCCCCTCCAAAACCGGGAAAGGCTGCCCGCCCAGATCCAGGATGATGTGGCGCACGTCGTGATCGGGATCATCGGTCAGCCGGTAGTTGCCCTGCACCTTGGCCACGGCGGGTTTTCCCAGCGTGTAGAGGTTGACCGACGGCTTGGCCGCCGATCTGGGCGCCACGGCCTTGCCGCCCGCGCCAGCATGGGCTTCGGCCAGCAGGGCCGCCATCGCCTCGTCGATCGCTTCCAGGCCTGTCTCGGCCTCACTCTGACCCAGGTCTTCCTGCTCGGGCAGTTCTGTCCATTCGAACTGCTCTTCCAGCGAATAAGGCGTGTTCACCACCCGCCATTCATCGATCGAACCGGTCGGGCACACCGGGATGCAATCCATGCAGAAATTGCACTTCTCGGCATCCACCACGACATTCATGTCATCATGGGTGATCGCTTCGATCGGGCAGGTCATCTCGCAGGTGTAGCAGCGGATGCAGATTTCCGGGTCGATCAGGTGTTGTTTGACAGGCTTGTTCATACCGTCTCACGCTTACTCTTCAGAACGACTTCCGGCACGATCATCGCCTCGATCAATTCCTTGCACAGGCCACGGCAGTTGGTGCAGCCCACGCAGGGCACGCCCAACCGCGCCACGCGGTCGGCAATCGCCTTGGAATGGCGTGTCTCGCCCCGGCTTCTGGTGATATTCATCGCGGTCATACCGGTTCTCCCTGTTTAAGGCGCCCGGAACGTGCTGCCACGCTCCGGGCGCGCGGGTCCTTGCTTCAGATCAAGGACCGGATCACGCCATGGCAAGCTTCACGTATTCGAAGTCGCCCGGCTTGTTGTCGATGCCCACCTTCGGCGGCGCAATCCAGCGGGCGTATTTACCCGGCTCGTATTCCGGCTTCATCAGCGACTGGATGAAATCGCCGTCGGCATGGCTGGGCAGCCAGTTCGGCTCGCCCGCGTCATACTCGGCACCGCTCACGAAATTGCCTTCGGGATCGATCAGCTTGTCGGCAAAGACTCCAATCTTCCGGTTGAACGCCTCGTGCGGCAGCTTCAGCTCGAAGTCGATCCCGGACTTCTCGATGATCTTGTTCCAGCGTCCAACGCCACCGGCGGCATCGCGGGTGTAGTCGTCGCGCAGGCGCATGTTGATTGCCGTCAGGGCCGGCACCTCGTGCTGGACGATCTTGCCGTCGACGATATCCCAAACCTTGTAGGTGTCGCCCGTCAGCTTGTGATCGTCAGTCAGGCGATGCTCCTGGTAGCGGCCCTTGATCCCCGCGTTGAACGCGTTGGCCGCGTTGGTCGACACTTCCTGCCCGAACAGATCAAGGCTGAGCGTATAATGCAGGTTCAGCTTCTTCTGGATCAGCGGCAGGTCAATGACGCCCAGCGCACGGATACGGTCGATCTCATAGGGATCTTCGATGCCGTTTTCCTTCATCACCTCGCAGGTGCGCTGGATGGTGCGGCCCACGCCGGTTTCACCCACGAACATGTGGTGCGCTTCCTCGGTCAGCATGAAGCGACAGGTGCGGCTCAGCGGGTCAAAGCCCGATTGCGCCAGGCTTTCCAGCTGCATCTTGCCGTCGCGGTCGGTGAAATAGGTGAACATGAAGAACGACAGCCAATCCGGCGTCTCCTCGTTGAACGCACCCAGCATCCGCGGCGCCTCTTCGCTGCCCGACTGGCGTCGCAGCAGGTCATCGGCCTCTTCGCGGCCATCGCGGCCGAAATACTTGTGCAGCAGGTAAACCATGGCCCACAGGTGGCGGCCCTCTTCCACGTTCACCTGGAACAGGTTGCGCATGTCGTAAAGCGACGGCGCGGTCAGCGCCAGAAGCCGCTGTTGCTCCACGCTTGCCGGCTCGGTGTCGCCCTGGATCACGATCAGGCGCTTGAGCATGTTGCGATACTCGCCCGGAACCTCCTGCCAGGCGGGCTCGCCGGCATGCTCACCACAAGGGATGCGGCGGTCCTCGACCTGCGGCGCCAGCAGAACGCCCCAGCGGTATTCCGGCATCTTCACATAGTCGAACTTGGCCCAGCCTTTCGGATCAACGGACACGGCTGTTCGCAGGTAGACCAGCGATTCCTGGAAATTCTGCGGAATGAGCTTGTTCCACCAGTCGATATAGCCCGGATGCCATTTTTCCAGCGCCTTCAGCACCTTCTTGTCAGAGCTCAGCCCCACGTTGTTGGGTATCTGCGTGTCGTAACTCACGTTGATCAGGTCAAGCATATCGTTCCTCCTTGTCGCCGGACCGGCGGGCTGAAGCCCGCCGTACCCCGGTGGTTACCGTAGGCCGGGCTTCAGCCCGGCATTGCTGTCGTCATACGCGTTGCATGTTATAGTCGCCCCGCACCCCGGTGCCATAACGCTGAAGTGCGCCATCGGGGCCAACCGCGTTGGGGCGGTTGAAAATCCAGTTCTGCCAGGCGGTCAGCCGGCCAAAGATGCGGGTTTCCATCGTCTCGGGCCCGGCAAAACGCAGGTTCGCTTCCATCCCCGTCATCGCATCGGGGCTGAAGCTCGCACGTTCTTCCATGAAGATGCGGATTTCGTCCTCCCAGTCGATGTCGTCCAGGATATAGGTCACAAGGCCCAGCTCGTCGGCCTCTTCGGCCTCCAGCGCTTCGCCGATGCGCCCCTTCGCACCCTCGACCGAGGCCTCGTCGCCCCAGAACCGGGTCTGCAGCCGGGTCAGGTCATTGCCCATCGGGTATTGCCCGAAATTGCTCTCCGCCAGGGTCACCGTCGCCATCGGCCGGTTATCCCCCTCGAACTCGTCTTCCATCATGTAGGACCGGTCGACCGCGAAGAGCAGTTCGGCCAGAACACCGGCAAAGCAAGAACCGTGCTCAACCAACGCCACCAGGCTACGCGAGGTCACATCGACCCGTTTCAGCACCCGCTTCCACAATTGCAGCACTTCGTTGGCCAGCCAGTGATCCTTGTTCGCAAGCATCAATGCCTCATGCGCAAGAACCTTTTCGGGATCGCCCTGAGTGCGGATAACCCACAGGCCCTGCTCCATCTCGTTCAGTCGCAGGTGCAGGATCGCATCGTCCAGTTCGCGCGCGGCCCGCAGCATCCAAGCCTCGGCACCCTGCGCGGTGAACGCATCCATATCTGCCGGCGCGTCATCCTGCGGACCGTTGATCGTGATGGTCGCCTTGCGCGCATCACGGTCCAGTTCCACCTCGACGGTCGAATACGTCACCGAGTCGGTACCGATTTCGCGCTTGAGCGGCGTCAGTGCGATACCGGTCAGATTGTTCGGCCGCGATGACGCCGCCGCAAACTCGCGCGCCCGTTCGGCAACGACTTCATCGAACCGGGAATTCGGCACCACCTCGTCAACCAGCTTCCATTCCTTCGCGCGCTCACCGCGAATGCCTTCCTCCATCGCGCAGAAAACATCTGCCCGGTCACGGCGCACCTGCCGCTTGTCGGTCACCCGGGTCAAGCCACCTGTCCCCGGCAGCACCGCCAGAAGCGGCACCTCGGGCAGCGCCACGCTGGACGAGCTGTCATTGGTCAGCATGATGTAGTTGCAGGCCAGCGCCAACTCATAGCCGCCGCCGGCGCACGAGCCCTTGACCGCGGCGATGTACTTCTGGCCGCTGTCGGCCTCCGCCGCCTCATAGGTGTTACGCGTCTCATTGGTGAATTTGCAGAAATTCACCTTGTGGGCATGCTCAGCCCCGCCCAGCATGCGGATGTTTGCGCCGGCGCAGAACACGTTGTCCTTGCCCGAACGCATCACCACGACTTTCACCTCGGGATGTTCGAACCGCATCCGCTGCACGATATCGCTCAGCTCGATATCAACGCCGAGATCGTAGGAATTGAGCTTGAGCTGGTAGCCCTCGAACAGTCCGCCATTCTCATCCACATCCATGTACAGATTGGCAATCGGCCCGTCATACTCGACACGCCAGTGGCGGTACTTCGAAGGATCCGTCTGGAAATCAATCATCTTGGTCATCGCGCATCCCCTCTCGAGGCCTCCCTTTTGATGCAGCATAGTTACAAAACCCCACAAAGTAAACCGACACATGCATAATACTGCAAACCCTAATTCATTGAAATAATTACCTATCCCTCAAAACGCTGATTTTCTGATCCAAAAGTTTATGCATTATTTTGCATATTTCCGAATCGTCCGCTTTTATTCCCGCGCTTACCCCGAGCAAGTCGCCCGGATCGATTCCCAGCACCTGCCCGCGTCCCCTACGGTCCGCTTCCCCTGCATGGCGCGACGCCTCTCCCAGCAGTCGCGCGGCAGCCTTTTCCCGCCCCATTCGCAGTTTCAAACCTGCGTTGGCCAATTGGATGATCGCCTGCACCAGTTCCCGCTCGGCCGTATTATGCGGCAAGGCCATCCAGAGCGCTTCGAGAACTTCATGCGCCTCCCAGAAAAACCCCTTGGCAAGATAGTGCTTCCCGCACCGCCAGGCCGGGCAGGCAGACAATTCATGCACTGACATGCCTGGCCGCGCGGTCTCGCGAATTGCATCGAACATGCCCTCGGGATGGCGTGGCGTTTGCCCTGGCACGTAGGCATAAGGCGGCAATGCGGTCTGGCAATGCACCGGCATGCGCTGCATCATATTCCCTCGGGTTCCGCCGCCTCGATCCGCTCAAGCCGCGTGGTGAAATCCGAAATGGCGGTCAACACCTTTTCGGGCTGGTCGAATTGCGGCGAGTGGCGGCAATCGCTCAGGATCAGCGTTTCAACCGGAGCATAGGCCCGCGTTGCGATCTCGTCGATCTGGGCCAGCGTACCGTATTGATCGCCCTCGCCCTGGATCGCCAGCACGGGAACGCGCAGGTAGTCGATCACGTCCGCCACGTTCCACGTCCTGAACCCCGGCGCCAACCAGCTATCGTTCCAGCCGCGAAACGCGTTGTCCGGATCCTTGTGATACTTGGCCATTTTCTCGCGCAGATCGGTTGTCTCATAGGCGTCGCGCGCCTTCTCGATCTCGGCCAGGCCTATCTCTTCGGTGAAGAAATGCGGCGCCATCAGCACCAGGCCCCGCACCCGGAAATCCTCGACACTGCCGGCATGAATCGCGGCGATCGTGGCGCCGTCGCTATGCCCCAGCAGGATGCCGCGTTGGAACCCGATGGCGTCCAGCACATCGGGCAGCACATCCACCGCCTCTCGTGTCATATAGTCCAGCGGCCAAGGCAGCGGGTTGGCATCCGACTGGCCATAACCCGCACGCGAATAGACGAACACCCCCATCCCGGTGGCATGCGCCAGCGCCTCGGGAAAACCCCGCCACAGCGCGACACAACCCAGCCCTTCATGCAACAGAACGATCGTGGGCGCCTCGTGCGGCGCGGGGCCAACCGCACGGCATTCCAACCGCTTGCCGCCCGCCTCGACGAAGCCGCTTGCGCCGTCGCACCAGGCAAATGCCATCACGCCCCCTGCCGAAGCTTGAAGCGCTGGATCTTGCCGGTCGGGGTCTTGGGCAGTTCCTCAACAACCTCAACCCAGCGGGGGTATTTCCATTTGCCGATGCGCTCTTTCACGAATTCCTTCAGCGCATCCAGCGTGCCGTCATCCGCCCCGCTTTTCAGCACGACAAAGGCTTTCGGCTTTTCAAGATCCTCGGCATCGCGCCACGGCACCACCGCAGCCTCTAGAACGTTCGGATGCGATACCAGGGCCTGCTCAACCTCGAAGGGGCTCACCCAGATACCCGACACCTTGAACATGTCGTCGGTGCGCCCGCAATAGATGAACCGCCCGGCTTCGTTGCGCTCGTACTTGTCACCCGTGCGCGTCCATTCGCCCTCAAATGTCGCACGGCTCTTGCCTCGCTGGTTCCAGTATCCATCGGCCGCCGAAGCCCCACGGACCAGAAGTTCACCCACTTCGCCCGGGCCGACCTCATCGCCGCTTTCATCCACCAGGCGCACATCATAGCCGGGCACCGGCGTGCCCGATGTGCCATATTCGATATCCCCAGGCTTGTTCGACAGGAAGATGTGCAGCATCTCCGTCGACCCCACGCCATCCATGATGTCGGTGCCGCAAAGCTCTTTCCATTTCCGCCCGATCTCGGCCGGCAGCGCCTCACCAGCGGAAATAGATGTGCGCAGCGGCGCGTCGGGGCATTTGCCATCGGTTTCCCAGTAATGCAGCAGCGCCGCATACAGTGTCGGCACCCCGCAGAACACGGTCGGCTGCTCCTGCGCCAGAATGCTTGAAACCGTGTCGGGCGTCGGGCGACCGTTGTAGAGCACCGTCGTCGCACCCGCCGACATTGGAAAGGTCATTGCATTGCCAAGACCATAGGCGAAGAAGATTTTCGCGGCCGAGAAAACGGTATCATCCTCGCGGATTTTCAGGACCTGCGTACCATAGGTATCCGCCGTCGCCTTCAACGCGCCATGCACGTGCTTTACGCCCTTGGGCCGCCCGGTCGAGCCGCTGGAATAGAGCCAGAACGCCGTTTCGTCCTCCGAGGCCAGCGCAACCTCGCCCGGTTCGGCGCCGTCCATGAAATCGGCGTAGCTGCGTGTGCCATCGGGCGCGTCACCGCCCACCACGACAACGTCGCGGATGAACGGGTTGAGCGGCAATGCCTCTTTCACGGTGTCATAAAGCTCGGCCGACACCACCAGGCATGACGCACGGCTGTCATGGAAAATCTCGTCATATACCGATGTCGCCAAAAGCGTGTTGAGCGGGATCGGCACCACGCCGGCCTTCAGCGCACCCCAGAACGCTACCGGAAGCTCGATGACATCCAGCATCAGCAGCAAAACGCGTTCGTCACGGCGCATGCCGGCCCGTTGCAGCGCACCGGCGAAACGCGAACTCTGTTCGGCCAGTGCACCATAGGTGAACTGCCGCTTCTCACCCGCCGCCTCGCGGAACACGGGCTTGTTGGCCCGGCCTTCGGCGAGATGACGGTCCACGAAATATAGGGCCGCGTTCTGGTTCTCGGACATCTGTTTTCCTCCCTGTGTCGCCGCGCCTGTCTCCTCCCACAAGCGCGGCCATGACGAGTCGCCGGCTCACCGTGCGACTCGTCCTTATGCTATATAATGCACAGCACGCTTTTCGATGCAAGATAATGCGCACACTTACCATCTCGGTAGAAAAAGCCACCTGCACACTTTCCCTTCCGAAACACCTGTTCACCGATGACCGTCTACCTCATTTCCAGGCCGACGCGATCAGGTCTTCAAGAATCGTCAGCGCTCCTTTACGCACAGCGCACCGGAGGAGTGGCAGAGTGGTCGAATGCACCGGTCTTGAAAACCGGCGTGGGTTCACGCCCACCGTGGGTTCGAATCCCACCTCCTCCGCCATAAATCCAGTGTTACCCGAACCACATCGGCCAGGGCCGGACATCAAAGGCCCGCCAGGTCCTTGATCTTCGCTGCGATGACATCGGCCCCCGAATCGGACTTGAGAGAGGCAAAGACAAACGGGCGCCCGGCACGCACTCGGCTCGCGTCCCGCTCCATCACATCAAGCGACGCGCCGACATGCGGGGCCAGATCGACCTTGTTGATAATCAGCAGATCGGATTTCGTGATCGCCGGTCCACCCTTGCGCGGGATCTCTTCACCCGCGGCCACGTCGATAACATAAACCGTCAGGTCGGCAAGTTCCGGGCTGAACGTGGCCGACAGGTTGTCACCTCCCGATTCCACGAAGACGATCTCCAGGTCGGGATGGCGCCCGGTCATCTCGGCAATGGCCGCCAGGTTGATCGACGCGTCCTCGCGAATGGCGGTATGCGGGCAGCCGCCGGTTTCCACCCCGATGATCCGGTCCGACGGCAAAATCTGCATCCGCATCAAGGCCTCGGCATCTTCCTGCGTGTAGATGTCATTGGTGATGACCGCGACGGAAAACTCATCCTTCAGCCGCTGCGCCAGCCGCGCCGTCAGCGTCGTCTTGCCGGCCCCGACGGGACCACCGATTCCAATACGCAGCGGGCCATTCATCTGTGTCATGTCTGGAACAACCTCGGCTCAAGGTTTTCATGTTGCATCGCCGCGATATCCGACAGGAAGGCATTGCTGAAAATGTCGTCGCGCGTCGCCGCTTCCGCCACTTTTCCCAGGGCCGCGCACGCCGCCGCCAGCGATGCGATCACCTGCTGGCCTTCGGTCTGGCCCAGCGGCACGAGGCGCACCGCCGCCGAGACCAGATTGGCCACGAAGGCCTGCACGAACACGATCGCCGCCGGGGCCAGGTCGATCCCCGCGCGATGCGCGGCCTGTCCGAAGGCCAGCGGAAGCATGACCTCGGGCAGATCGAAACCCCAGACCGCGTTCGTCACCTGCCGGAACGCCGCCCCCTGGCGGCGGCTTTCCCGAAGGCGCTCCCGCGTGGCGGCGAACGCCGCAGCCAACGCGTCCAGCTCCTCAAGGGCGGCAGCACTCCCGGCCCGGTAGCCCAAGCCCAGCCAGACCGCCTCGCTTCGCGCCGATCCGTGCGCCAGCAACGCCCGCAGCCAGAGGCGAAGCGTGCCAGCATCTTTCACCCACCCCGCCCTGATCGCGGCTTCAAGCCCGTGTGAATAGGCAAACGCCCCTGTCGGATATCCGGGCGAGGCCCATTGGGCCAGCGTCAGCAAGCGATGATCAGGCGACATGCGCCGAGGCCCCGTGCTCATGCGCATGGGTCCGCCCGTGGCCATAGGCCCCACCCTCGGGGGTAAAGGGCGCTCTCATCGGCGTGATCGTCGCGCCAAGATGCTCCAGCATATGCGCAATGACCCGGTCCTCGCGGATCAGCAACCGGCCTGCCTCAATCTGGCAGGGCGTATGGCGGTTGCCGATATGCCAGGCCAGCCGCGGCAGGTCTGCGCCCTCGACGCATAGCAGCGCCTCCGGGGCCGCCACCACCTCGACCAGCCGCCCATCTTCCAGCTGCAGCGCATCACCATGCTCAAGCGATCGGGTCTGCGGAAAATCCGCGACCAGGGCCCAGCCATCCACCGTGATCAGTTTCTTGCGCCGGAAAAACCGCTCCTCATAGGTCATCTCGCACCGGGTGGCGGCCAGTGTCCAGCTGCCCGCCGGGTGAACCTCGTGCGCTACGGGAAGTCCGCTCATCTCATCCCTCCTCAGAACAGGAAATAGCGCTGCGCCATGGGAAGCTCTTCCGCCGGCTGGCAGGTCAGAAGCTCGCCATCGGCGCGCACGTCATAGGTTTCAGGGTCGACCTCGATCTCGGGTGTCGCATCGTTCAGCATCAGGTCGCGCTTGCCAATCCCGCGCGTGTTGCGCACCGCCACCGTCTGCTTGGCCAGCCCCAGCCGGTCGCCAACGCCCTCGGCCTGCGCGGCCGCGGATACGAAGGTCACCGCCGAATGCTCGACGCTGCGGCCATAGGCGCCGAACATCGGACGCGAATAAACGGGCTGCGGCGTCGGGATCGAGGCGTTGGGGTCGCCCATCTGCGCCATCGCGATACTCCCGCCCAGGATCACCATTTCGGGTTTCACCCCGAAAAACGCCGGATGCCACAACACAAGGTCGGCGCGCTTGCCTTCCTCGATGCTGCCAATCTCATGGGCGATGCCATGCGCGATCGCCGGGTTGATCGTGTATTTGGCCACGTATCGGCGGACTCGGAAATTGTCGTTGTCTCCCTGCTCCTCGGGCAGACGGCCGCGCTGCTTTTTCATCTTGTCCGCCGTCTGCCAGGTGCGGATCAGAACCTCGCCCACCCGGCCCATGGCCTGGCTGTCGCTGGCGATGATCGAAAACGCCCCCATGTCATGCAGGATATCCTCGGCCGCAATCGTCTCGCGCCGGATCCGGCTCTCGGCAAAGGCCACGTCCTCGGGGATCGACTTGTCCAGGTGGTGGCACACCATCAGCATGTCCAGATGCTCTTCCACCGTGTTCACGGTAAATGGCCTGGTCGGGTTTGTCGAAGACGGCAGCACATGCGCCTCACCGCAGATCTTGATGATGTCGGGGGCATGCCCGCCGCCTGCCCCTTCGGTGTGGAAGGCGTGGATCGTGCGCCCCTTCATCGCCTTCACCGTGTTCTCCACGAACCCGCTTTCGTTCAGCGTATCGGTGTGGATCATCACCTGCACGTCTAGGGCATCGGCCACCGACAGGCAGCAATCGATCGCTGCCGGGGTCGTACCCCAATCCTCGTGCAGCTTCAGGGCGCAGGCCCCGCCCTTGACCTGTTCTTCCAGCGCCGCGGGCAACGAGGCATTGCCCTTGCCCGCAAAGGCCAGGTTCATCGGAAACGCATCCGCTGCCTGCAACATCCGTCCGATATGCCAGGGCCCCGGCGTGCAGGTCGTGGCCAGCGTGCCATGCGCGGGCCCCGTGCCCCCGCCCAGCATAGTGGTCAGGCCGGAATGCAGCGCATCCTCGATCTGCTGGGGGCAGATGAAATGGATATGGCTGTCGAACCCGCCAGCGGTCAGGATGCGCCCTTCGCCCGCAATTGCCTCGGTCCCCGGCCCCACGATGATGTTTACCCCGGGCTGCGTGTCGGGGTTGCCGGCCTTGCCGATCTTCGCAATCCGCCCGTCCTTCAGGCCGACATCCGCCTTGTAGATACCGGTGTGATCGACGATCAGCGCATTGGTGATCACCGTGTCCACCGCGCCCTCGGCCCGGGTGACCTGCGATTGGCCCATGCCGTCGCGGATCACCTTACCGCCGCCGAACTTCACCTCTTCACCGTAAAGCGCGGCATTCGCGCCCGACCCGCCGGACGTGGCCGCACCTGCCAACTCGGCGGTCAGGTCGCGCTCGACCTCGATGATCAGATCGGTATCCGCCAGCCGCAGCCTGTCCCCCGTGGTCGGCCCGAACATGGCGGCATAGTCAGCGCGGGAAATCGTTGCCGGCATCAGAGCTCTCCCATCACGTGTTGATTGAACCCATAGATTCGCCGTGCCCCCGACACGGGGATCAGCCGCACCTCGCGCCGCTGACCCGGCTCGAACCGCACGGCGGTGCCTGCCGCGATATCCAGCCGCATGCCGCGCGCCGCCTCGCGATCGAACTCCAGCGCCGGGTTGGCTTCGGCAAAGTGATAATGGCTGCCCACCTGCACCGGACGGTCACCGGTATTGGCCACCATCACCGTGATCGCCTCTCGGTCCGCGTTCAGCGTGATATCGCCCTCGGCGGGAAAAATTTCTCCGGGGATCATCGGGCACCTCATCGGATCGGGTTGTGAACGGTCACCAGCTTGGTGCCGTCTGGAAAGGTCGCTTCGACCTGCACTTCGGGGATCATCTCGGGCACGCCGTCCATGCATTGCGCGCGGGTGATCACCTGCGCGCCCGCCTCCATCATGTCGGCGACCGAGCGGCCATCGCGCGCACCTTCCACCACCGCGTCGGTGATCAGCGCGATCGCCTCGGGATGGTTCAGCTTCACGCCCCGTGCCAGCCGCTTGCGCGCCACCTCGGCGGCCATCGCCACCAACAGCTTGTCTTTTTCCCTCGGGGTCAATTGCATGATTTACAAACTCCAGGATTTCGGAAGCGCCGCCCCAGCCAGCATTTCAAGACTCGGGATCAGCGCCTTGCGCAGGAAAAACGCGTCATCGGCGAGCAGGCGCAGCACCAGCACATCTTCTGACAAAAGGCTCGCTCCGCCGGTCCCCGGAAGGGCTCGCCGCACCGGTTGAAGCAGGCTCTCGGCGCGCGCAGACACCAGCACGGCGCTGGCCATCGCCCTGGCACCCATCGCCACCGCGGCCTGCCCAAGCTGGCGATCAATCGCGCCGTCCATATCGACGGCATCAAAGTAAAGCGGCCTTCCCTCGCGGCTGATCTCGATCCGGTCGCGAAACCGTGCCCGGGTCAGCCGCTCCTGCATCGCGATCCGGCCGAAAACCACCGGCTCCACCAGCAGAAGCTCTCCTCCGGGCTCTAGCGACACGCTCAATCGCCGCGCGACATCGGCGCCGTTGAACAGGATCAATTCCTGCGGCAGCCAATGAAGCACCGCGCCCTCCGCCACCCGAAGCCGCGATTCGATCCGCGCCTGCCCCGATTGGCTGCGATAGGCCCGCTCGGCAGCCTGCGTCGTCAGGGTCATCCGGCTGCCCGGACCCGCAGCCGCCTCGATGTCAAACTGGTCGCCGCCGGTTACCCCGCCCGCGGTATTCACGACAATCGCTTCCAGCGCCTGCCGTGCTGCCGGAAATGCCACCTTGGTCGCGCCGGAACAGCGAAACCCGTCGATCACGCTGCGACCGCCACGCGCCTTCGCGCTCAACCGCAGCGTCCCGAAGGATCGTGGCGGCATTGGGGTGGCCGCAGCGGGCACATGTCCCGGATGAATGGAAACTGTCATAAGTGTCACGGTCTCGAGTTGCGCGATCACGCTGACCGGAACGCCGTCCACTTTCCACGTCAGGCGTGGCTACCGCTGGGCTGCAAAATGGATACGCACAAATAAAGGGCGCTTCGCCCAAAATAGTGGCGAATGCCGGCTGAAATCGCTGTATTATCGGTTCAGACTTCTGCCGATTTCAGCACAGACCCGGTTCGGTCTATGCTCTGGTTAATGCCAGGAAGGGCCGACACATGAATCAGACACCTGTTTTCGACGAAATGTGGGGCAGCGATGATACCCTTCGGCAGCCCTACGCAAGCTTCCACGACTGGTTCCGCGATGAATCCGCGGCGCACCTGCGCGCCAAGCAACGCGACGCTGAGGAACTGTTCCGCCTGACCGGCATTACCTTCAACGTCTACGGCAAGGCCGAGGCCGAAGAACGCCTGATCCCCTTCGATATCATTCCCCGCATCATATCGGGCACGGAATGGCACCGCCTGTCACGCGGCATCGACCAGCGCGTGCGCGCGATCAACGCCTTCCTGCACGACATCTACCACAAGCAGGAAATCATCAAGGCCGGCCGCATCCCCGAAGAGATGATCAGCCAAAACGACGCCTTCCTCCCGCACATGATCGGGGTCGAGCCGCCGGGCGGCGTCTACACCCATATCGTCGGCATCGACCTGGTGCGCACCGGCCCGAATGATTTCTACGTTCTCGAAGACAATGCCCGCACCCCCTCGGGCGTCAGCTACATGCTCGAGAACCGCGAAACCATGTTGCAGATGTTCCCCGAGCTGTTCTCGCAGAACCGTGTGCAGCCGGTCGAGACCTACCCGGCCAACCTGCGTCGCTCGCTCGCCGCCTGCGCGCCGCCTGCCGGCAGCGGCGATCCGGTCGTCGCGGTGCTCACCCCGGGCATCTACAACTCGGCCTATTTCGAACACGCTTTCCTGGCCGACCAGATGGGCGTGGAACTGGTCGAAGGCCATGATCTGCGGGTGGTCGACGGACGCGTCGCCATGCGCACCACGCGCGGCTACAAACCGATCGATGTTCTCTACCGCCGTGTCGATGATGATTTCCTCGATCCGCTCAACTTCAACCCCGAAAGCGCGCTTGGCGTGCCGGGCATCATGGATGTCTACCGCGCCGGCGGCATCACCATCACCAACGCCCCCGGCACCGGCATCGCCGATGACAAGGCGATCTACAGCTACATGCCCGAGATCGTCGAATTCTACACCGGCGAACGCCCGCTCCTGCAGAACGTGCAAACGTGGCGCTGCTCCGAACCCGAGGCGCTGGCCTACGTGCTCGACAATCTCGAAGACCTCGTCGTGAAAGAAGTCCACGGCTCGGGCGGCTACGGCATGCTGATCGGCCCCACCGCGACCAAGAAGGATCTTTCCGCTTTCCGGCGCAAGCTCAAGGCACGTCCGGCCAACTACATAGCCCAGCCCACGCTCAGCCTCTCGACCGTGCCGATCTTCTCGCGCGCCGGGCTCACGCCCCGGCATGTCGATCTGCGCCCCTTCGTCCTGGTCAGCCCCGGCGAGATCAAGATCACACCGGGCGGCCTCACTCGGGTCGCGCTGAAAAAGGGCTCGCTTGTGGTCAACTCGTCCCAGGGCGGCGGCACCAAAGACACCTGGGTTCTGGAGGACTGAGCGCATGCTGGGCAAAACCGCAAACGGCCTGTTCTGGATGTCGCGCTATCTCGAACGCGCCGAGAACACGGCGCGGCTCATCGAAACGGGCCAGCGCATCGCGCTCACCCGCCTCGGCGATGCGGACGAGGAATGGAGTTCGGTCCTGCAGTCAGCCGGCGCGCTCTCGGCTTTTCAGGCCTCCAACGAAGACCTCAGCAAGGATACCGCCATCAACTGGTTGCTGCGCAACCGCGATAATCCGTCCTCCATCCTCTCCTGCATCGAAACCGCCCGCCAGAACGCCCGCCTTGTGCGAACCGCGATCACCGGCGAAGTCTGGGAGGCGATCAACGCTACCTACATGAACGCCAGAACCGCGCTGGCCCGCAAAGTGTCCGAACGCGATCTCCCCGAGGTGCTGCGCACCATCCGCCAGAACACCGCGCTTGTCCGCGGCATGACCCACGGTACGATGCTGCGCAACGAGATCTACGATTTCATCCGCATCGGCACCTTCCTCGAACGTGCCGACAACACGGCCCGCATTCTCGACGTGAAATATTACGTGCTGCTGCCCTCGGCCAGCGCGGTGGGCACTTCGCTCGACAACGTGCAATGGGAAAGCATCCTGCGCTCGGTCTCCGCGCGCGGCGGCTTCCGCATGGAATACGGGGCCGGCGCCGGAACCCAGGAAATCGCGCATTTCCTCATCCTCGACAAACGCATGCCGCGCAGCCTCGCTTTCTGCGTAGGTAAGCTGAAGGACAACCTGCGCTATCTCAACAACAGCGGCTCCAGACCCACGCCATCACAGGCACAGGTCAACAAGCTCGAATCCTACTATCTCTCCCACGACATCGCCGCGATCTTCGACTATGGCCTGCACGAATACATTCAGAAGATGCTTGAAATGCTGTCCCGGCTGGCCCTTCAAATCGAACAGGATTTCCGTTTCTATGAGTGATCCCACATGCGCCTGAAAATTCATCACACCACGCGGTACCACTTCGACGACCCGGTTACCTTCGCCCTGCAGCAGGTGCGCAAGACCCCCAAAAACTCGCACCAGCAACACGTGATGAACTGGCACACCACCATCTCGGGCGGGCGCAAGGAGCTCTCCTTCGAGGACCACCATCACAACACGACCGAACTGATAAGCTTCGATAGCGCCACCCGCGAGCTTGAACTCATCTGCGAGGGCGAGGTCGAGCTGTCCGACACCCACGGGATCGTCGGGCGCCACCGCGGCCCGGCGCCGCTCTGGCTCTATCAAAAGGCCACCCCCCTAACCGAGGCCCGCGCCGGGGTCCGCGATCTGATCCAGGGCGTCGATGCCGAAAACGGCATCGACGCCCTGCACGGGCTGTCCGCGCGCATTCGCGACACCGTCGCCTATACCATCGGCGCCTCCTACCCGGATTGGAGCGCCGAAGAGGCGATCGCCGCAGGCGCGGGCGTCTGTCAGGACCATACCCACATCTTCCTCGCCTGCGCCCGCCGCTTGGGCCTGCCGGCGCGGTATGTGTCGGGCTATCTCATGCTCGACGACCGCACCAGCCAGGAGGCCATGCACGCCTGGGCCGAGGCCCATATCCCCGATCTCGGCTGGGTCGGTTTCGACGTCTCCAACGGCATTTCCCCCGATGCCCGTTACGTGCGTGTCGCAACGGGGCTGGACTATTCCGATGCCGCGCCTGTATCTGGCACCCGGATTGGCGGTGCCGGCGAACGGCTCGAGGTCCAGATCGACGTGGCGCAGCAGTGAGGCGGCAATGACCTATTGCGTGGGAATGATGCTCGACCAGGGGCTGGTGTTCATGTCCGACACCCGCACCAATGCCGGGCTCGACAACATCTCGACCTTTCGCAAGATGACCATCTGGGAAGAGCCGGGCGACCGCGTGATCACGCTTTTGTCCTCGGGCAACCTCGCCACCACCCAAGCCGTGGTCAGCCTGCTCGAAGAACGCACCAAGACGCGCGAAGACCGCACGCCGACGCTTCTGGGTGTGCCGTCGATGTTCCAGGCGGCGCGGCTGGTGGCCGACACCCTGCGCGAGGTGATCAGCCAGCACCGCGAAGCCGGCCAGCAGGCCGACAGCGCCTTCCAGGCCACGCTGATCCTTGGCGGTCAGGTCGCCGGTAGCCCCCCGCGCCTGTTCCTCATCTACCCCGAGGGAAATTTCATCGAGGCCGGACCCGATACCCCGTTCTTCCAGATCGGCGAAACCAAGTATGGAAGACCCATCCTCGTGCGCGCCTACGACCCGGCGATGAGCTTCGAAGAAACGATGAAACTCCTGCTCGTCAGTTTCGACTCAACGCTCAAGGCCAACCTGACGGTCGGTGCCCCGTTCGATTTTCATTTCTATGAAGCGGACAGCCTGAAATCCGGGTGGCAGGGCCGCATCACGCAGGACGACCCATATTTCCAGACCGTATCCAAGAGCTGGGGCGACGCGCTCAAGGACGCGCTGGACAGCCTGCCCGACTACGCCCAGCGTCCCTGACCCCGCGCAAGCGGCCGGTCCAGCGCATCAAATCCCGGCGGCATTTCCCTCGGTGACAGCCGCGCGCTTGCCCGCGCGCCATGCAAAGCTCAGCGGGATGGCCGCGATCACGAAACCCGACAGCGTCAGAACCGTGTGGCTCATCCCGGCAACGCCGCCTGCCGGCGCGGCCACCAGAAGACCCGCGAAAAACAGGATCACCCGCATCGCAAAACTCACCGCGCCGGTGCCCAGCGGCCCGACAAAGCTGACATAGGCCTGCAGCGCCGCCGACAGGAACCACACGCCGATCAGCGCGCAGATCAGCACCACGATCACCTCGGGCGCGCTGCCCTGCCCGATCAGCGCCGGGTTCAGCACGAAGAAGAACGGCACGACATAGATCACGCCGCCCAGCTTCATCGCCTCAAAGCCGGTGCGCATTGCACTCGCCCCGGCCATCGTCGCGGCGGCAAAGGCGCCCAGCGCCACCGGCGGCGTGATGAAGCTCACCATGCCCCAGTAGAGAATGAAGAGATGCACCGCCAGCTCGTTCAACCCCGCCTGTACCAGCGCCGGCGCCAGCACCACCGCCAGGAAGATGTAGCAGGCGGTCACGGTCATCCCCATGCCGAAGATGAACGAGGTCACCGCCCCCATGATCAGCAGCATCGGCACCGAACTGCCCGCCATGTGCACCAATTCGTTGGCCAGTGGCCCGGTCAGCCCGGTGGCCTGGAACGCGCCGACGATCATGCCGATCCCCAACAGCACCGCCACCAGCTCCGAAAGCGTCCGCCCGACCGAAGCGATGACGTTCAGGAAGCCCTGCCACGACATCCGGTCGCCGCGGTTGAACTGGTTCACCACCAAAAGCAGCAGAACGGCATAGAACGGCGCCGTGGTCTCCCAGCGGAACGCCACCATCAGGAAAATCAAAAGCGCGAAAACCGCGATATAGAGCCACCCTTCGCGCAGCGTCTGGCCCAGCTTCGGCAGGTCCGCCCGCGCCATGCCTTTCAGGCCCCGCCGCGCCGAATAGGCGTCGATCTGCATGAAAAGGCCAAAGAAGTAGAGCAGCGACGGGATCGCCGCGGCCAGCATGATCTCGACATAGGGCCGGCTCAGCCATGACGCGATGACAAAGGCCGTGGCCCCCATGATCGGCGGCATCAGCACGCCGCCCGTCGACGCGCAGGCCTCGGTCGCCGCGGCATAGCGCGATGAAAACCCGGTCTTCTTCATCGCCGGAATCGACACCGCCCCGGTGGTCAGCACGTTCGAGATGACCGAGCCCGACATCGACCCCATGAACCCGCTGGCAAAGATCGAAACCTTCGCCGCGCCCCCGCGATAGCCGCCCACCAGCGACAGCGCGAGGTTGTTGAAGAACTTGCCGCCCCCGGTGAATTGCAGGATCGCCCCGAACAGGATGAAGCCGATCACCAGGTTGCCGAACGCGCGCATCGGAATGCCGAAAGACGCCTCGGACGAGATCATGAAATAGGGCACCACGTCCCAGAATGGCTGGGTAAATCCATTGAGCGGGTCAGGCACGTGCTCGGCGAATGTGGGATAAAGCGAAAACAGCAGGACGATACAAAACAGCATCATGCCCCCTGCCCGCCGCGTTCCCTCAAGGATCAACAGGTAAAACGCGATCGACATCCACACCGCTTGGTCCGGCGCGGCGTACTCCCAGCCCGAATCCAGGCTTTCATTAGCGGTCCATGTGAAATAGCCCGCGATCCCCAGCGTGACAAAGGACAGGATCCAATCATACCACGGCACCTTGGGCGATGGTGGCCCCCAGGCGCGGAAGGTGATGAAAGTCAGGCTCAGAAACAGCCCCGCCAGAAGGTAAAGATACATCCCTTCCAGAAAGGAATATCCCCCCAGCCGCAGGTTGAAGAGCTGGTTCACCGCCAGTCCGATGGCTGCCAGCGTGCAGATGATGATCATCCAGCGCGCCGCGCCGGTAAAGGTCAGCCGCTCTGCCGCGCGTTCGGCCTCGATTGCCGATCCGCCACGGTCATTGGCACGTTCGGTATCACTCATTGGGGTATCGCAATCCGGTGGCCCGGGCGGACCGGGCGGTTCAGGCATCGGGCGGGCCACTGCGGCCCGCCCGCTTGGTTCACGTCACGATCAGAAGACGACCGCGAAACCACCTGCTTTCAGCGCCTCGCGGCGCTTGGCGTCCCAGGCTTCTTCCCAGTTGTCGGGGGCCTCGGCCTTCAGCTCTTCCCACGCTTTCATCAGCGCGGCCTGGCGGGCGATCAGGTTATCGTTGTGGGCCTGATCGGCGTCGGTCCACTTGCCGATTTCCTTGTAATAGCGGATCGCGCCTTCATGATAGGGAGCCACCCACTGGAAATTCTGCTTGTCCAGCGCCCAGCCGTTGATGCCCGGCGCCTTGCCTTCGTAGGACGAAAAGAAGACATGCATCGCCTTTGTCATGTTGTAGGCCAGATCGGCATCCTGTTCGGCATAGGTCATCAGAACCGGATAGGCATAGCCCGCCGTCGGCGTGCCGTCGGTGCCGTCGATCGTGGCGCCCACCTTGGCCATCATCGGGCTGAAGAACGGCGCAATCGCCTTCATCCGCTCCAGGGCTTCGGTGTTGTTCGGGTCGATCGGCGGCCAGTACACGCCGCGCGGCCCCGATTCCGCCTCATAGGCCCGGCCCGAGTTGGTCGAGGCAAAGGCGGCATCGGTACTGCCATCGATCATGCCCTTCCAGCTGTCGCCGAACCCGCCGAACTCGACCACTTCCACGTCATCCCAGGTCAGTCCGCCATAGGCGAGATAGGCCTCGTTATTGACGTTCAGCGCCGGCGCGCCTTTCACCCAGCTCACCCGCAGCCCTTTCATGTCGGCATAGGTGAAGCCTTCGCATTTCGGCTTGCCGACCTTTTCACAGGCCTCGGCTGCCACGGCCATGGCCAGACCCACGGTGCCGCCATTGTTCGCCGCCAGAACGCGCACTGGCTGCGGGCCCCAGTTTTCGGCGCCGAACTGGAACACGCCCTCCTGGGCCATGAACGATCCGCCAACGCCGTTCGCGGAGAACTGCACCTTGCCCTGGCGCAGCGGTTCGGTGCGCGCGATATCGTTCTTGCCCGGCAGAACCCGCAGGTTCACGCCCGTGGCTTCCTGCAGCGCCGCGCCGATCGCGACCGACTGGTTGTACCCAGCCGACCCCGTGCCATAGGCCGTCCAGGCCAGTTGCGACGGCAGATCGACCTCCTGGGCCACAACCGGACCCGTCACGATACACAGCGCCGCTGCCAAAGATGTCATTCGCATGGTGATATACCTCCCATTAAAGCTTCGCTCGGTTTTTCTTAGTGTTTTTGTAGCCTCTGAAATGTCCAATGCCCGGCGCCCGCCTGTCAATTCACAGCCGAATTTACGTAACGTGACATAGGCCGGCACGGCCCAATGCCACCATGCCCCCGCCCGCAGCGCCTTGCGCTGAACGCCCTGAGTGGCGACAAATCCGTATCTCGGAGCGGAATCACATGTCCCGGTCAAACCCAGACGCCGCAGGATACTTCCTGTATCACTCCATTGGGCTCTACCCCGGCAAAGAGGCCGACCTCGCCGCGGCCATGGCCGAATTCGCCCGCGTCTGGGCTGCGCCGGACGACCAGCAGTGGCCCTTTGTCCTCGGCAAACGGCAGGACTTCATCGACCACTGGCGCGCCATCCTCAACGCGCCCGAAGGATCGGCCACCACCTGTGAAAGCGTCACCGACGGGTTGCACAAAGTCATGCGCGCCCTGCCCGATGGGCAACTGCGCGGCAAACGTGTTCTCGTGGCTGCTGATTGCTTCCCCTCGCTGCATTTCCTGCTGCAGGGGCTTGCGCCCCGGATAGGCTTCACGCTCGATACCGTGCCGCTCAGCCCCGGCAAGCCCTGGGTCGAAACGGACGATTTCCTCGCCCGCTGGGGCCGCGATGTCGGCCTTGCCCTTATTACCTGGGTCACGTCCACCGCCTCGGCACGCGTCGATCTGGCGCCCCTTGTCGCCCATGGCCGCGACATGAACAGCCTCATCGGCGTCGACATCACCCAGGCCGCCGGCCTTCTGCCCTTCGACGTGCAGAACCCGAAAGTCGATTTCGCGATCTCGACCAGCCTGAAATGGATGTGCGGCACGCCGGGCGCCGGCATCCTCCACATTGACACCGGTCTCGCCCAAATTCTCGATCCCGACAATCGTGGCTGGTTTTCACAGGACAACCCGTTTTCCTGGGATCTCGACAGCTTCGCCTACGCCCCCGACATGCGCAGCTTCGACGGTGGTACGCCGGGCGCGATGCCCGCCATCGCCTCGTTGCCCGCGCTGCGCTGGCACGCGGCGCAGGACCACGCGGCCATCGCCGCACGAAACCGCAAACTCACCGGCAGGATCATCGCGTGTGCCGATGCCCTGGGCCTGCCCCTGAACTCCCCGCGCGATCCGGACCGGCGTGGCGGTTCGGTCATGTTGCGCCTTGCCGATATAGCGCAGGCCAAGGCCCTGACCGAAACGCTCGCGGGTCACGGCTATGCGGTCGATTTCCGGGGGCCCATCCTGCGTCTCTCGCCGGGTGTGGTCACGGGCGAGGAGGCGATCGACACCCTGTTCGACGTTATCGAAACAACGCTTTCCCGCTGACGGCCCTCAGGCCGCCAGTTTGGTCGCGCGCCCTGCCCCTTCGACGAAGGCCCCGTGCAGCACCTTGATCGCCTGGTCACGCTGGTCTTCCGCCACCAGGAACTGCAGGTCCACGCTGCCCGGCACGTGCTGCACCGCCTTCGGCGCAACCCCTGCCTCGCGCAACGCGCGCAGCCCGCGTTCCGCACTGTGCAGCCCTTCCAGGCTCCGCCCGATCGCCGACACCAGCGCCAACCGGTGCAGCTTCACCTCGGCATTGGGAAATTGCGCCGACAGGTCCCGCTCGACCCGGCGCAGCGCCTTGCGCGACGCGTCCAGGTAGTGGGTGATCGTGTTGGCATTCGTGGCCTTCGACACGATCCGCACCTTGTGCCGCGTCAGCAGCTCCAGCACCTTCGCGTCGTACCCCTTAACACCCACCATGTCCTGCTCGAACAGCTCCAGCGCGGTCACGTCCAGCCCGGTCACGATCTCGACCGCCGGCGCCTCGGCGGCGTCTTCGTCGATCAGCGTGCCAGGATCGCGCGGATCGAACGCGTTGGTCACGCGCAGCGGGATACCCGCCTTGCGCAGGATCTTCGCCGCGTTGGGATGGATCGCCTCCATGCCCAGGTTCGACAGCTGGTCGGCCACGTCATAGTTGGTGTGGCCCAGCTTGCGCACGGCCTCTTCGCCCACCAGCTTCGGATCGGCCGAACTGAGGTGGAACTCCTTGTGGATGATCGCCTCTTCCGCGCCGGTATAGGCCGCGATGTTGGAAAACGTCACCTCGGAATAGCCGCGGTCATATTCGCGCATCAGACCCTCCGTGCACTGGGCATATCCGGTCACGATCGGCAATTCACTGGACAGGTCGACCTCGGCAAAGCCGGCCCCAATCCGTTCGTTCAGGCTCAGCTCGCTTTCGTCGCGCCAGCCCGACAGGTCGATGAACCGTCCGTTCACGCCCGCCCGCTGCAGCAACAGCACGGTGACAAAGGCCGAATGCGCCTCGCCCAGACCGGACAACAGTTCGCGCGTGACGGCCATGTGGTCCGACAGGCGGAAATGGCCATAGGAACACAGCCGCTGCAGGTCGATCAGGCATGATCGCGCCCCCTCGATCCGTTCGCGCACGAACTCGCCCGCCTGGGCGATATCGCCGGGATGCTCCAGCACGCGCTCATGCGCCTTTGTCATCGCTTCGGCCACGCGTGTCAGCGCGTCGTGCCAGCCGTGGGCGTTGTCGTCATCGGCAAAAAGCTCGTAAACGCCTGGCTCACCCGATTTCTTGTGCTCCAGCAACAGGTTGGTGATCCCGCCAAAGGCGGAGACCACGAAAATCCGGTGATACAGGTCGGCGCCCTTGCGGTCGCCAATCAACAATGTGTCGCGCAACTCATCCAGGCGCGACATGGACGTGCCGCCGATCTTCTCGACGGTATGCTTGGGAAATGTCATCTCACTCGCCCGGGGCGGCACCCCGGGCCTCTCTTTGGGTTAAGCGTCAGCCAGCGCGTAGGAACCGTCTTCACGGTGCACTTCATTGCCCGTTACGGGCGGGTTGAAGCAGCACGCCATGACAAGCTCTTCGTCGGCGCGCAGAATGTGGCGGTCGTGCTTGTCCAGCGCATACATCACGCCGGGCTTGATCTCGTATGTCTCGCCCGTGGCCAGATCGGTGATCGAACCCTTGCCCTTCATGCAATAGACGCTCTCGAAGTGGTTCTTGTATTCGAACGTGTGCTCGGACCCTTCCTCAAGGAACGTGATGTGAAAGGAAAACCCCATCCCGTCATCGGCCAGCAGCATGCGCACCGATGTCCACTGCGCGTCCGATACCACGCGGTCGCGGTCATTCGCGGTGATCTCGTTGAAATCGCGTACAATCATCGTCTTACTCCGCTGCCATCTTGGTGGTGTCCAGCACTTCGCGCGCGGCATCCAGCAGGATGTCCAGGCCCTTGCGCAGCGTCGCCTCGGGCGTCGTCAGCGGTGCCAGGATCTTCACCACCTGGTCCTCGTTGCCCGAGGTCTCGATCACCAGGCCCTTCTGGAAGGCCCGCGCACAGATCTCACCGGCCAGCTCGCCCGAGCCGACATCGACGCCCTGCATCAGGCCACGGCCGTTGATCTTCGCGCCCGGTACCAGCGCGGCCAGATCGGCCAGCGCGTCGTGGATCAGCATTTCCTTGGCACTCAGCTCTTTCTCGAAACTGTCGTCCGACCAGAACTTGTCGATGCTCACCTTGGCGGTGACAAAGGCATGAGTGTTGCCGCGGAACGTGCCATTATGCTCGGCCGGGCCGAACACGTCATATTCGGGACGCACCAGCACCAGCGCCATCGGCAGGCCGAACCCCGAAACCGATTTCGCCATGGTCACGATATCGGGCTTGATCCCCATGACTTCGAAGGAAAAGAACTTGCCGGTCCGGCCGCAGCCGGCCTGGATGTCATCGACGATCAGCAGGGCCCCGTGCTCTTTCGCCAGTTCTGCCACCCGCTTGACCCAGTCGGCGCGCGCAGCGTTCAGGCCACCCTCGCCCTGCACCGTTTCCAGCAGGATCGCCGCCGGCGCATCCATGCCCGAAGACCGGTCCTTCAGCATCTTCTCCAGAAACTCGGTCGTATCGAAATCCGGGCCCATGTAGCCATCATACGGCATGCGCGTCACGCCATTCACCGTCGTGCCGGCGCCACCGCGGTGATAGCCGTTGCCGGTCGCGGCCAGCGCGCCAAGCGTGACACCATGAAAGCCGTTGGTGAAAGCGATGATATTGGTCCGGCCCGTCGCCTTGCGCGCCAGTTTCATCGCCGCTTCCACGGCGTTGGCACCCGTGGGCCCGGTGAACATTACCTTGTGGTCCATGCCACGCGGCTTCAGGATTTTCGTCTCGAACGCCTCCAGGAACGCGGCCTTGGCGTCGGTATGCATGTCCAGCGCATGGGCCAGCCCGTCCTCCATCATGTGGCTGACAAGGGCCTCTTTCATGTCCGGATCGTTGTGACCGTAGTTCAGCGACGAACACCCGGCCAGAAAGTCGATATAGGTCCGGCCCTTGTGGTCGGTCAGTTCCGACCCTGTGGCGGACGTGAAAACCGTATCGAACCCGCGGCAATAGGACCGCGCCTCGGATTCACGGCGTTTGAAGACAGAAATATTGGATGACTGCTCGGTCATGAGATGTCCTTCGTGATCTGGAATGAATGTAGGTGAGGTCGGAAACCGCGCTCAGGCCGCTTTCTTCAGCGCTTCGCGGGCCAACTCGATGGTCACCATGTGCTCGGTTTCGTGGCGGTTGCGGAAATGCAGCGCCTGGGTGAAGTAGGCCTGCACGTCCAGCGCGCTGTCATGCGCCTGGCCAAACTTGCGGAACAGCGCCCAGCTCGCCTCGTTGTCCGAGGTGATCGTGGTCTGCAGCCGTTCAACGCTGTCGCACTCCTCGCGCGCGATCAGATGGTCAAGCATCCGCGTGCCCAGCCCCATGCCGCGCGCGTCCTCGGACACGGCCACCTGCCAGACAAAGAACGTCTCGGCATCATAGGGCAGCACATAGCCCGATACCCAACCGACAACCTTGCCATCCAGTTCGGCCACCACGCAGGTATCGCGAAAATGGTCTGCCTGCAGCAGGTTGCAATACATCGAGTTCTCATCGAGCGGTTTGCAGGCGCGCACCAACTCCCAGACCGCCGCGCCATCCTGCGCTTCGGGTTTGCGGAACGTTAGCTTGCCAAGCTTTTTCAACTGCTCAAATGCATGTGTCATGCCAAAGGGCCTCCGATTTGCTTCGAAAGGCTAAGTAACAACCCGCGCCCATTATTTCAACCTTCGAAGCAAAAATCGGGGCAATTTGTCCATATTTCCGCCATTTCCTTTGAAAACGACGGAAATATTGCTTAGTTTAAGCTTTGCAATTTTGTTACACGAGGCAATTGATCCCAATGACACAATCTGCCAACATTCTTCCGTTCCATGGCAAGGGGAAAGGCATGGACCGTATCGATTCCAGCCTGATCGCACTGCGCCGCATCCTGCGCGCGACCGAGCTTTTCGGGCGTGAACTCGCCCAATCCGCCGGCCTCACTGCCGTGCAGTTCCGCGTGCTTCAGGTCGTCGCCGAAAAGGGCCGCGCGACCGCGACCGAGATTTCGCAGCGCATGCGCGTGTCGCAGGCCACCGTCACCTCGCTCGTCGACAAACTGGTGGCCAAGGGCATGGTCACGCGCGAAAAATCCCAGTCCGACCGGCGCCAGACCAATATCTGCATCACCGACACCGGCCGCGAAACCATCGCGGACGCGCCGGACGCCCTGCAACAACGCTATGTGCGCAAGTTCCAGTCGCTCGACGATTGGGAACAGGCGATGATCGTAGCCGCGCTCGAACGCGTGGCCACGATGCTCGATGCGGAAGAGCTCGACGCCTCACCGGTGCTCGATGCCCGTGACATCCGGTCCGGCACCTGACCTCCCGATTTTTCGCAGAAAAATCGCGCCGCCTCAGAACCTCGGCAAATCCCCATCGGGGATCACCATCTCCGCCCCCGTGGCCTTCACCACATCCTCCAGGCTCACACCGCCGGCAAGCTCGCGCAGGTGAAACCGCCCAGCCTCGACATCCACCACCGCCATGTCGGTGAATATCCGGTTCACACATCCCGGCGCGGTCAGCGGCAGGCTGCATGTCTCCAGCAGTTTCGGATTGCCCGCCCGGTCGGTATGCGTTGTCAGCACCACCACCCGCCGCGCCTTCTGCGCCAGCTCGATGCCGCCACCCGCGCCCGGTGAAAACTTGCCCGGGATCTTCCAGTTCGCCAGGTCCCCATTCTGCGCCACCTCGAAGGCGCCCAGCATCGTCAGGTCCAGCCGCCCGCTGCGCACCAGCGAAAAACTCACCGCGCTGTCAAAGAACGCGCTGCCCTTGACGGTCGAGATATACGCGCCGCCCGCATCGATCAGGTTCCGGTTGGCTTCGTCATAAGGCAAGGTCGGCCCGATCCCGGTCAGCCCGTTCTCGGTATGCAGGCAGACCGGGAAATCGCTGGCCAGGTGATCCACCACCTTCGTTGGCAACCCGATGCCAAGGTTTACCACCATGCCCGGTTCGATCTCGCGCGCGGCGCGCGCCACCATCCTGTTACGCGCGTCTGACAACGCCATACTCCCCGCTCAGCTCGCCCAGTTCCACCACATGGTCCACGAAGGGCCCCGCCGTGTGCACCGCATTCGGCGCGATCCCGCCCAGGGGCACGATTTCCTCGGCCTCGGCAATCACCCGGTCAGCGGCCATCGCCATCAGCGGGCTGAAATTCCGCGCCGTTGCTTCATAGGCCAGGTTGCCGAACGTGTCCGCCCGCGCCGCATGGATCAGCGCCACATCGGCCCGCAGCGCGGTTTCCAGCACACCCGCGTGCCCGTCGATCTCGATACGCGGCTTGCCGTCCGCCAGTTCGGTGCCCACGCCGATATCGGTGACGAAGCCCATCAGACCCGCACCGCCCGCGCGCACCCGCTCGGCCAGCATACCCTGGGCGCAGAACTCCACCTCGATCTCTCCGGCATTCATCATCTCGATCGCCCGCGCATTCAGCCCGATATGCGTCACGATCAGCTTGCGCACCAATCCCGCCGCCAGCAGGTGATCGACGCCCATGCCCTTTTCATTGGCATCGTTCTTGATGATCGTCAGGTCCTTTGGCCCCTGCCGCACAACCTCGTGGATCAGCGCGAAAGGTGTGCCCGGCACGCCGAACCCGCCCAACATCACCGTGGTCCCGTCGCCGATATGGGCCACCGCCTCTTCCATGGCGCAGGTCTTATTCGCCAGCCTCATGCCGCCTCCGCTCCTGCCAAGGCCCGGAACGCGCCCGCGCCCAGCACCATCGGCAAATCGTTGTCATGGGCGTGAAAGCCCAGTCGCTCGTAAAACCGCAACGCGTCGGGATTATCCCGGTGCACAGTCAGCATCAGATAGGCCGCGCCCCATCCCGCCCCGGCCACCCGCGCCACCGCGCGCAGCAAATCCTCGCCCAGCCTCTGGCCCCGCGCCTGCGGCTCGATCCACAAATCCTGCACGTACACGCCGGCCTGCCCCCGCGTCGTAGAGAAATGCCGGAAATAAAGCGCCATGCCCTGCATCGCGCCGCCCGCCTCGGCGATCAGCACGCCGAAAGCCGCACCATCCCCGAACCCGTGCCGCCGCACCGTCTCGGGCGTGGTGGAAAACGCCTCGCCGTCGCCCAGGTAATCGGCCAGCTTGCCCAGCATGTCGGCAATCGCGCCCGCGTCGCTCTCGCGCGCGGGCCGGATCGTCAGGCCGCCACTCACGCGGACTGCCCCGTCTCCAGCCCCGCCTCCTGCGCGAACTGGTCCAGCGCCGCGGTCAGCCCTTCCATAATCTCGTCGATGCCCTCGTCGCCCACGATCATCGGCGGACAGACAAGGAAGTGATCGCCCTTCAGCCCCCCGCGCGTGCGCCGCGAATAGATGATAAGCCCCTTGTCATAGGCGATATCCACCAGCCGGCTATGCGCGTTCAGCTCCTTGGGCAACGGCTCCATACTGTCGCGGTCCGCCACCAGCTCAAACGCCAGTAAAAGCCCCTTGCCGCGCACGTCGCCCACGAAGGGATAGCGCTGCATCAACGCCTCCAGCCGGCCCTTCAGCGCATCGCCCATCCGCGCCGCGTTGCCGATCAGGTCATTGCGCTCGATCTCCTCGATCACGGCGATGCCCGCGGCACAGGCCAGCGGGTTGCCGGCATAGGTATGCCCGTGGATGAACCCGCCCTGATCCAGCACCGCCTCGACGATATCGCCCCGCGCAATCATCGCGCCCAGCGGCACGTATCCACCGCCAAACCCCTTCGAGATCGAAATGATGTCCGGCATCGTCTGCCAATGCTCGGCACCCCAGAACTTGCCGGTGCGCCCGCCCCCCGACATCACCTCGTCATGGATCAACATGACGCCGTATTCATCGCAGATCTCGCGGATCCGCTGCATGTACCCCGCCGGCGGCACCAGCGCCCCGGTCGAGGCCCCGCCAACAGGTTCCACGATAAAGGCCAGAACCGTCTCGGGCCCCTCGTCCTGGATCTTCTGTTCCAGCATGTTGGCGTAATGCAGCCCCGTCGCCGGGTCATGCATGTCCAGCCCGTCCAGATAGGCGCGCGGCGCCGGAATCTTTGGCATCCGCATCATCATCGGATCAAAGGGGGCCGTCATCGGCGCATATCCCGTCACCGCCAGCGCGCCCAGTGTGCTGCCATGATAGGACGGCATTCGCGAAATCACCTTGAACCGCTGCGGCTCACCCACGGCCAGCTTGTATTGCCGCGCCAGCTTCAGCGTGCTTTCCACCGCCTCGGACCCGCCCGAAACGAAGAACACCTTGTCCATCCCCGGCGGCGACAGCTCGGCCGTCTTCGCCGCCAGCGCCTCGGACGCCTCGGTCTGGAAATGCAGCCGGTATCCGAAGGTCGATTTCTCCATCTGCTCGCGCATCGCCTGCAGCACGGCCGGGTTGGAATGCCCGATATTGCTGACCATCGCCCCGGACGAGCCGTCAAGATACCTCTTGCCGGCCTTGTCCCACATATAGATGCCCTCGGCCCGGTCCAGTTCCGGCCGCGCCAGACGGCTTTGATAAAACAGGTGGCTCATTCACGCCTCGTTCGCCAACACGCTGCAATCATCGGGGTTCAGCACCACCGACACCTCGGCCCCCTGCGCAAAGGGCGCCCCGTCGATCATGTTCATCGCCTGGAATTGCACATCCCCGATTCGCACGAAATATCTTGCCAGTTGCCCCTGATAGTCAACGGCCTCGACGACCCCTTTCGTCGAAACCGCCCCCTCGGGCGCGGCCCCGTCCGACAGGTGCAGTTTTTCCGCCCGGATCACCAGCTTGCCCTTGGCCGCGTCGCCCAGATTCACCGCCCGGTTGGCATGCAGCGTGACAGCGCCAAAATGCGGCACCTCCAGCGTCACGTCATCGGCGCCCCGCCCCTTCACGTCCACCGCCACGATATTCGACGCGCCCAGGAAATTGGCCACGAATTCGCTGGCGGGGTTGTTGTATACCTCTTCCGGCGCGCCCACCTGCTCGATCCGCCCGGCGCTCATCACGATGATCCGGTCCGACATCGCCAGCGCCTCGGATTGGTCATGCGTCACGAAAATCGACGTCACCCCGATCCGGTGCTGGATCGCCTTCAGCTCCACCCGCATGTCCTCGCGCAGGTTCGCATCCAGCGCCGACAGCGGCTCGTCCAGCAGCAACACGTCCGGCTCGATCACGATGGCGCGCGCCATGGCGATCCTCTGCTGCTGCCCGCCCGACAGCTGGCTGGGATAGCGGTCCTCGACGCCGGGCAGGCGCACGATCTCCAGCGCGTCTTTCACCTTCTGCGCCGCGTCCGCCTTGCTCACACCGCGGTATTTCAGGCCAAAGGCGATGTTCTCGGCAATCGTGCGATGCGGGAACAGCGCGTAATTCTGGAACACCAGGCCCAGGTTGCGCTTGTGGATGGGCACATCGTTGATCCGCTTGCCACCGATCATGATGTCGCCGCTCGTCGGGCTTTCCAGCCCCGAGACCATCCGCAGGATCGTCGTCTTGCCACAGCCCGACGGGCCCAGCAGCGTGGTGAACGATCCCTCCTCGAACAGCACGTCGGATTCGTGCACCGCCTTGAAGCTGCCAAACGACTTGGTGATTTGCTTGAGTTCCACGCGCGCCATCGCGTTCCATCCCCATTCAGGTCAGTATGCATTGGGGCCCGGGCCGCCCTCGCTTGGGCGGCCCGTCCCGGTCTTGCCCTGCGGATCAGCCGCCCTTCTGGACGCGGTTCCACATTTTCGACTGGTCCTTCTCGACCGCCACCCATTTCACCGGGTCACGGAACACGAGGCCTTCCAGCTTGCCGGTCGGGTCATAGGCCGGCAGCTTCTCGACGCCCTCGGGCATCGGCACCTTCGTCGGGTCGAGCGAGCTCGGGTAATTCTGCCCATCCGCCACCGCGATCGCGGTTTCCGGCGCCAGCATGAAGTTCAGCAACTCCTCGGCCGCCTCCATGGGCGAACCCTTGAGCACGAACATCGATTCCATCCAGGCCAGCCCGTTGGGCGGATCCATATAGGCAATCGGGTGCCCCTGCTCCTGCAGCGCCGCCACCCGGCCCGACCAGGCCTCGGTGACATAGATCTCTTCCTTGGCCAGCAGATCCATCAGCTCCGCCCCCGAGCCCCAGTATTTCAGCACCAGGTCGCGATGCTCGCGCGCCTTGTCCCAGACGGCGTCCCAGTCCTCGATGTTGTTGGGGTCCTGGCCCGATTGCAGCGCGCCATACCATGCCCGGTTGGCCCAGTCGCCGCCCCAGCCGCCGATCTTGCCTTTCAGCTCCTTGTCCAGAAGCAGGTTCGCGCCCAGCTCCTTGGCCTTCTCTTCGCTGACATACTTGGTGTTATAGGCAATCCCGGTGGTGCCATAGTCATAGGGCACAGCCGACAGGCCGTCCGGCGTGATGTCCCGGAACGGCTTGATGATCGCCTCCATGACATTGGCCATGTTGGGGATGTTGTCCTCGTTCAGGACCACGCCATAGCCATTGTCGGTCCAGCGTTTGTACCAGCTCACCCCCGAACTGTGCAGGATGTTGTGGCCATCGGTGCTGCCCGCGGCTTTCACCTTGGTCAGAACCTCGTTCTCGCCGCCAAAGGTGGCGTCGATCACCTTGTTGCCGGTCGCGGCCTCGTAGGGGTCGAAGGCATGCTTGCGCAGCGCCTCGGACACGACACCGCCCCAGCCCTCGAAATGCAGTTCGGTCCCGGCGGCGCGGGCATGTTTCGCCATCGCCGTCATGATCCCGCCGGAAAGACCGGCGGTAATCCCGGCCGAGCCCAGAAGGCCAAAGAATGTCCGGCGGTCAACGTCACCGTTGCCCACCGCCTCGCGCAGCTTCTCGTAGCGTTTCGTGCTATCCATTTTCTTGGTCATCATTCTCTCCTTGTTGGTGGCCGGGTCAGACTTTCTTGCGTGAAAAATAGCGCGCCAGCCCCCCGGCCAGGAGGGGCACGCCCACGGTGATACAGATCATGACAAAGCCCAGCGCGTTGATCTCGGGGCTGACCGAATGGCGCAGCATCCCGAAGATCTGCGTCGGCACCGTCTCCATGCCCGAAGGCCGCCAGAAGATCGTCGCGGTGATGTTGTCGAACGAGATGGTGAAGGCAAAGAGTGCCCCCGCGAAAATCGCCGGCATGAGCAGCGGAAAGGTCACCGCGAAAAAGGTCTGCACCGGGCTCGCCCCCAGGCTGCGGGCCGCCTCTTCGTATTCCCTCCTGATCCCCACCAGCCGCGCCTGCACCACCAGCACGACAAAGGGCAGCGCGATGATCGAATGGCCCAGCAGCAGCAAGCCAAAACTGCGCGGCATGTGCAGCCAGCGCAGGAAAATCAGCAGTCCAACCGCCAGCACCGTTTCCGGCACCAGCACCGGCGAAATCAGGAAGGTTGTGATCCAGTCTTTGCCGCGAAACTGGTAGCGCACCAGCGCCAGCGCCGCCAGGATGCCGATCGTCGTCGCCACAAGCGCCGTCATCAGCCCCAAGATAAACGAGGTGCGAAACGCCCGCATGATGGCCTCGTTCTGAAACAGCTCGCCAAACCAGCGCAGGCTGAACCCCTCGATCGGGAAGCCCCCGAATTGCGACGCGTTGAACGCCAGGATCAGCACCACGATGATGGGCGCGAACATGAAGGTATAAACCAGTATCGTGTAAAACCGGATAAAGGCCCAGGCGTTCATGCGTTCCCCCTATCCAAAGGCCTTGCTCAACTGGTTCAAACCCATGAACCGGCTGTAGATCACCACGACCGAGCCAAGCAGAACCAGCAGCGTGAACGACAGCGTCGCGCCCATCGGCCAGTTCAGTTCCGTCACCACCGCGTCGTAAATCAGGTTCCCGAACAGGAAATCGCTGGGCCCGCCAAGGATCAGCGGCGTCACGTAGCTGCCGCCCGTCAGAACGAACACCAAGAGGCTCCCCGCCGCCAGCCCCGGCAGCGACAGGGGCAGCGTCACCTCCTTAAAGGCCTGCCAGGGCGTCGCCCCCAGTGTCCTTGCGGCGGGCTCAAGGTTCTCGTCGATGCCTTCCAGGCTCACATAGATGTTCAGGATCATGTAGGGCAGGAACACATGGATCAGGCCCACCATCACCGAGAACTCGTTGAACATCATGCGAATGGGCTCATCGGTCAGGCCCAGCCATTGCAGCAACCCGTTGATGGCGCCCTGGTTGCCCAGGATGTGAATCCAGCTCAGCGTGCGGATGATGAAGCTCACCCAGAACGGCAGGATCAGCAACAACAGCAGCAACCACTTGTGCCGGAATTTCGTCATCGCGATGAAATAGGCCGGCAGGTATCCCAGCACCGCCGCCAGAACCGTGACGACAAAGGAAATCTTCAGCGTCTTCCAGATCGCGTTGTGATAATAGCCATCGGTCAGCAACTCTTCCCAGTTACCGAACTGGAACGCCACGCGGTCCACGGCCAGATCGACGTTTTCATAGAACGAATAGACCAGGATGAACGACATCGGGATCACCACCAGCGCGGTGATCGCGATGAATGCCGGCGTCAGCAGAAGCGCCGGACGCTTGTCGAACTTGGTGGCTGTATCGGCCATGCTGAATCGCCGTTGAATGGTCCCTGTCTCGGAAAACGGTTGCACGGGCCGAAAAATTGGCCAAATTCATAATTGAAATGACTGGCATTAATGAAATCAATACACCTGTCGACTTCGACCGTTTCGTCGCGAACCTCGACTGGAACCTTCTGCGCACTTTCGTGGTGATCGTCGAAGAAGGCTCGATCACCCGCGCCGCCAACCGGCTCCTGCGCGGCCAGCCGGCGATCAGCCTTGCGCTGCAACGCCTCGAAGGAGAGGTCGGCGCGCGCCTCATCGAACGTGGGCGCGGCCATTTTCAGCTCACCGCCGCCGGGCGCGAGCTCTACCGCGAATGCCTCGATATCTATGCCTCCATCGCCAAGCTGCGCGATGCCACCACGCTGGCCCAGTCCGAAATCTCGGGCCATGTCACCATCGCGCTCGCCAGCCATGTCGTCACGCCGCTGCTCGATGATCTCCTCGGCCGCACCTACCGCGAACATCCCCGCGTGACCTATCGCATCCATTCCGGCACTTCGGCCCGGGTCGCGGCCTCCGTGCAGGACAAGACGGCCAGCTTCGGCATCTGCCTGGTCAACCGCCGCTTCCCCGATCTCGAATACGATCTGCTCTACCGCGAGTTTTTCGGCTTCTACTGCGGCCCCTCGCACCCGCTCTTCGGGCAGCGCGGTCTCGGGCTCGATGCGCTCAAGGGGCAGGACGCGGTCTCGTTCGAAACCGACGATCTCAACGATGCCCTGCGCCCTGTCGCGCTCCTGCGCCGCCAGCACGAGCTCGATCAGCGCATCGTCGGCCGCTCCTCCAACCTCGAGGAAATCCGCCGCATGATCCAATGCGGCCTCGGCATCGGCGCCCTGCCCGTCCACGTGGTCGAGCGTGACGTGCGTGATGGCCGGCTCTGGCGCCTGCCGCCCTATACCCATCCGCCCGCCGTCGATATCTACCTGCTGACCAACCCCAAAAAACGGCTCAACAGGGCCGAGGCCCTGCTGATCGGCGATCTGAAAGAGAAAATTGCCACCCTACCGCTGTCAGAGCGGACCTATCCGTCGGCCTGTTCGCCGCGCGCCTATTCGGCCGCGTCGCGCCTGGGCAGCACCCAGCCCGGCCGCGGGAAATGGCAGGTATAGCCGTTGGGGAACCGCTCCAGGTAATCCTGGTGCTCGGGCTCGGCCTCCCAGAAATCGCCCACCGGCTTCACCTCGGTCACCACCGGCCCGGGCCACAGCCCGCTGGCATTCACATCCGCGATCGTGTCCTCGGCCACCCGCTTTTGCTCGTCATCCACGTAATAGATGCCCGACCGGTAGCTCATCCCGATATCGTTGCCCTGCCGGTTCAGTGTCGTGGGGTCGTGAATCTGGAAAAAGACCTCCAGCAACCGCCGGAAGCTCAGCACATCAGGGTCGAAAATCACCTCGATCCCTTCGGCATGGGTGCCGTGGTTGCGATAGGTCGCATTGGGCACATCGCCCCCGGTATAGCCCACCCGGGTCGAGATTACCCCCGGCAGCTTGCGGATAAGGTCCTGCATTCCCCAGAAACAGCCACCTGCCAGAACAGCACGTTCTTCGCTCATCTCTCAGCCCTCCACCTGGTCCAGATATTCGCCATAGCCCTCGGCCTCCATCCTATCCTTCGGGATGAACCGCAACGAGGCCGAATTGATGCAATAGCGCAAACCGCCCAATTCCATCGGCCCATCCGGAAACACGTGGCCCAGATGCGAATCGCCGTGTTTCGAGCGCACCTCGGTGCGGATCATCCCGTGCGTGGTATCGCGCAGTTCGACGATATTCTCGGCCACGACAGGCTTGGCAAAGGCCGGCCAGCCGCAGCCGGAATTGTATTTCATCGCGCTGGCAAACAACGGCTCGCCCGAGACCACGTCGACATAAAGGCCCGGCTCGAAATGCTTGTCATATTCGCCCGTGTAGGGCCGTTCGGTGCCGTTTTCCTGCGTCACCCGGTATTGCTCGGGGTTCAGCCGCGCAATTGCCTCGTCGGTCTTGCGATAGTCCATTGCGTCCCTCCTGCTTGCGTTGGGCCTAATAGGGGGGCGGCCCAGCAAATTTGCAAGTGCACTCATGCTTTCGTGAACGTCCCGGCCTGCCGGCGCAGCACGTCGGCGGCCGCCATCACGTAATCCACCTCGCCCACCTCGTCGCGCACCAGCAAATGCACCATGCGGCGGGCCTCCAGCCCCGCGATCGGGCGAAACACCAACTCCCGCCCGTCGATCGCGGCCACGCTCTGCGGCAGCACGCTCACCAGTTTGCCCGCCCGCAGCATCGCCATCAGGGTAAGCGTGTTATGCGCCACCAGCCGCGCCTTGCCGCGCGCGCCGTCGAACCCCTCGGCCTCGATCCCCTCGCACAGCGCGGTCCAGATCAGCCCGGCCTCCAGCACCTGCGCCACATCCGGGTCGTTGGCCTGTTGCGCCAGCGGATGCGCGCGCGCGCAGATCAGGCCGAACGCATCGGCAAACAACGGCTCTTGCGTTGCCCCGCGCACCTGCCAGCCCGCCGTCGCGATCCCGATCTCGACCTGCCCGCGCGTCACCGCCTCTACCACCGCGCCGGATTCCATGTCGCGCAGTTCCAGCTCGACCCCCGGGAACCGCGCCGCGATCTCCGCGCTCAGCCCCGGAAAGGCCCGCGCCGCCACCGATGGCACCGCCGCGATGCGCAGCAATCCCTGCGGCGCCTGCGCGCGCGCCTCGATCGCCGCCACCATCGCGTCGAACCGGCCCAACTCCTCCTGCGCCAGGTCATAGACATAGGCCCCCAGCGCGGTCAGCCGGTTCTTCCGGTCGGTCATGAACAGCCGCTGGCCCAGATGCGCTTCCAGCTGTTTCAGCGTCATCGACAGGGCCGATTGCGTCCGGCCCAGACGCCCCGCCGCCTCGGCCAGGTTGCCGCTCTGCGCCACCGCGCAAAAGGCGCGCAGCATTTCGATCTTGATCGCCATGACTTCAGAAAACCTGAAATAAACTTCATTTCTTTGAATTTGACTGACTTCACTCCGCCGGTCCACCCTCTCGCCAACCCGGAAAGGAATCCCTCCATGCCTGAAACCAAGCTCAACCTCATCGCCGGCGACTGGCTGGCCGGTGACGCCGAAATCGAAAACCGCAACCCCTCCGATCTCTCCGACCTCGTCGGCCACTTCACCCAGGCCACGCCCGATCAGCTCGACGCCACGCTCGACCAGGCGCACCGCGCCCAGGCCGAATGGGCTGCCTGTGGGCTCGAACGCAAACAGGCCGTCCTCAATGCCATCGGCAACGAACTGATGGCCCGGGCCGAGGAGCTCGGCACGCTTCTCAGCCGCGAAGAGGGCAAGCCGCTGGCCGAAGGCAAAGGCGAGGTCTTCCGCGCCGGACAATTCTTCACCTACTACGCCGCCGAATGCCTGCGCCAGCTGGGCGAAAACGCCGACAGCGTCCGGCCGGATATCGAGGTGGACGTGCGCCGCGAACCCGTGGGCGTCGTCGCCGTCATCAGCCCCTGGAACTTCCCCACCGCCACCGCGTCGTGGAAGATCGCGCCCGCGCTCTGCTACGGCAACGCAGTTGTGTGGAAACCCGCCAACCTCACCCCCGCCTCGGCCCACGCCCTGACCGAGATCATCGCCCGCCAGGACATCCCCAAAGGGCTGTTCTCGCTGGTCATGGGCTCGGGCTCTTCCATCGGCCAGCGCCTTGTCGAAAGCGCGAAGGTCAACGCCATATCCTTCACCGGCTCGGTCCCCGTCGGTCGCGGCATTGCCGCCTCGGCCGTGCAAAACTTCACCAAGCTGCAGATGGAAATGGGCTCGAAAAACGCGCTGGCGGTGATGGATGACGCCGATCTCGACCTCGCGGTCTCGCTTGCGCTGAACGGCGCCTTCGGCGGCACTGGCCAGAAATGCACCGCCTCCTCGCGCCTCGTCGTGCACGAAAAAATCCATGACGCCTTCGTCGAGAAACTGGTCGCCGGCGCCCGGGCCATGAAAGTCGGCCACGCGCTCTCCGACGGTACCCAGATGGGCCCGGTGGTCAGCGAAAGCCAGCTCACCGAAAACCTCGCCTATGTCGAACTTGGCCAGTCCGAAGGGGCGGAACTCGCCTGCGGCGGCCAGCGCCTCAACATGGAGCATGAAGGCTACTACATGTCGCCCGGCGTCTTCCTGAACACCCGCAATGACATGCGCATCAACCGCGAGGAGATGTTCGCCCCGCTGACCGCCGTCATCAAGGTAGCCAGCTATGACGAGGCCCTGGCCACCGTCAACGACACCGATTTCGGCCTCACCTCGGGCATCGTCACCCGTGATCTGGCCCGCGCCACCCATTTCCGACGCAACGCGCGCACCGGTGTCGTCACCGTCAACCTGCCCACTGCGGGCACCGACTATCACGTTCCCTTTGGCGGCCGCGGCGAAAGCTCTTATGGTCCGCGTGAACAGGGCCGCACGGCCGCGGAATTCTACACCACCGTCAAGACCGCCTATATCAGCGCAGGGGTGCCACAGGGATGAAAACGGCAATGAGGATCGACAACCTTCAATATGCCAACTGGTCGGAAAAGATCTTCCGCCAGATGCGCGAGGGCGGGCTGGACGCCGTCCACGTCACCATCGCCTATCACGAAACCTTCCGCGAAACCGTGCTCAATTTCGAGCAATGGAACCGCTGGTTCGAACAATACTCCGATCTCATCATGAAGGGCCACTTCGCCTCCGATGTCGATCGCGCCCGCGAAACCGGCCGCACCGCGATTTTCTTCGGCTTCCAGAACCCCAGCCCGATCGAGGACGATATCGGCCTGGTCGAGATCGTCCACACGCTGGGCGCGCGCTTCATGCAGCTGACGTATAACAACCAGTCGCTGCTCGCGACCGGCTGTTACGAGGATTACGACGCCGGTCTCACCCGCATGGGCAAACAGGTCATCCGCGAAATGAACCGCGTCGGCCTCGTCGTCGACATGTCCCACTCCGGCGACCGCTCGACCATTGAGGCCGCCGAGCATTCCGAACGTCCCATCGCCATCACCCACGCCAACCCCCACGAATGGATGCCGGCGCTCCGCAACAAGCGTGATGACGTAATCCGCGCAGTCACCGAAAACGGCGGCATGCTGGGCTTCTCGCTCTACCCCCATCACCTGAAGGACAAGAGCGCCTGCACGCTGGAAAGCTTCTGCGAAATGATCGCCCGCACGGCCGCGAAATTCGGCCCCGAGCATCTCGGCATCGGCTCCGACCTCTGCCAGGATCAGCCCGACAGCGTGGTCGAATGGATGCGCGTCGGCCGCTGGTCGAAACAGATCGACTATGGCGAAGGCTCGGCGGCCAACCCCGGCTTCCCGCCGCAGCCCGACTGGTTCCGCGACAACCGCGATTTCGGAAACATCGAAAACGGATTGCGCGCGCTCGGCATGGACTCCGGCGAAATCGCCGGCATCATGGGCGACAACTGGTATCGCTTCTACGCCGAAAACTTCACGCCGAAAGGGTAACGCCATGCCGGAACACGCGCCACAGACAACGGTTCCCCGCCGCGATCCCACGACCGTCATGCGCCTCTCGCGGCTCGGCAGCCTGCATCAATGCCGCCTGTCGTTCATGCGCCAGCTCACCCGCCGCATGCAGGCCGAAGGCTGGACCTTCTCCCGCTCCGTATTCGAGATCGACGGCAACGGTGTCGGCCACGCCGTCTATACCGCGCAGGGCCCGTCGCACGCCTATTCCCTCGTCGCCTTCGCGCATGACCTGCCTGCCGAGAAACGCTCGGACCGCGTGATCGCCGATGCCTGGGATGCCACCTTCGCGCTCTACGATGGCATCCCCGATGCGGGTGACATCGAGCGCCTGCGCGCCAACGTGCCGGTGCAGGAGGCCGGCCGCATCTCCGAACGCGAGCTTTCGCTCTCGCGCGCCAACCGCTCGGTGCGGCTCTGGGAACACGTGGTCGATGCCCTGGCCAGCGGCCGCCAGCCCGATGCCGGTATGATCGACAGTGTCGGCTACCTGATGCGCACCACCGCCGTCTATGGCTCGGGCAAATTCGGCGCGGCGGATCGCGAGGTGATCGCCGACCGCCCCGAAATGCAGGCCCCCTTCCAGGCTGAAATGCTCTCGGTCTACCTCACCCGCGCCTTCATCCGCGACCTGGTGCAGCATATGGCGCAGGCGCGCGGCGGTGCGCAGACAGCCACGCTTGATCCCGCCATCGCCCGCAGCCTGGGCATCGGAAATTCCACCGGGCTCGGCATGGCGCCCTACATCGTCAATCATCCGGTGCTGTTCAACAACTGGATCATGGCGCGCGAAGAGGCCATCGCCCGCGTCCGCTCTCTCCCCTCGGCCAGCGCCGACGAAATCGCCACCTTCCGTGGCCTTCTGGCCCGCATGCGGGCCCTGGCCGACAGCTGGCACTCCGAACATCCGATCCAGATCGGAAAGCTCAAGATGCTGCACGCCGATCTCGACGCGCTCACCGCCCGTCTCGAGGAAACCGGCCTCGCTGGGCCCATGCCGTGGAACGCGCTCTTCGACTGGGCCGAAACCGCCCTCTCGGAAGAAGGCCAGGAATGCCTCGCCTCGCTGATGCTCGAACCCTATCCCGATCTGGTCGATGGGCTGGGCAGCTGCATGTCCGACACCAACACCGATGCCTTTCGCATCGACGGCTCCATGACCGTCGTACAGGTGCGCAGCCTGATCGAAACACACTACGACTGGGCGCTGGCCATCGACTGGAGCGATCCCGCCGCCCAGGCCCGCGCCTGGTATGTTTCGGAAGAAAAACTCGAACCACGCCTCGGCGAACGGTTCGAGGAACCCGTTGCCGACTACGAACAACCGCTCGCCCCGGGCCGCGATGTCGCCACGCTCCATGCCGCGCTTTCGGACAGGCCCAAAGATCAGCCCGTCGCCGCCTTCCTGCTCGCCCACACGGGCCACCGCCACGCCCTGCGCCGCGTCCAGATCGCCGCGCGCGCGCCCTATGCCGAAATCCACGACAACACGATCTCGGACAAGGTGCTGCCGATCGACATGCTTCGGGCGAAGCTGGCGTTCTTCGGCGCCACCCGCTTCGATCCCCGCTCGGACCGCTGGGTGCGCATCGCCATGTACCAGGGCGCCCCCTACCCCGAGGAGCTTGCAACCGGCGATGCCGACACCTGGGTCTACCCGGAGGCCGAAACATGACCGACCTGTCGCTGAACGAAGTCGAAGCCACCGCGAAACGTGCCGCCCGCGGCGCGGGGCTCAGCTGGGGCATGGCCGAAGAGGCCGGAAAAGCCGTGCGCTGGCTCTCGGCCCAAGGCCTGCCGGGCTGCGCGGCGCTCGCCGACCTGCTTGACGCGCCGGGCAACGCGCCCACGTCGCTCGATCTCCTGTCGTCTTCGGGGCCGCTCTGTCCGCTGGCCGCCGGCGTCGCCCTGTCAGACATGGCGGGCCGTCTCGGCGCCGGTGACACCGTTCTTTCCGATGTGGCCCAACCACTGCTGCTTCTGCCCTTCCTGCAGGCCGCCGCGCGCCAGACGGGCCGCGCGCTGCGCGTCGGCATCGACGGCACCATGGTCGGGCTCGACGGCGCGCAGGTTACCTGCTCCGATCCTGCCGATCTGGATATGCCCCATGCGCGGCGCATCGTTATCGCGCCCGGCGCCGTGCCAGCGCCCCCCTTGCCGCAGCACACCCGCGCCGAGGTGACTGCCGACACGTTGGAACGACTCAACCGCTACGCCCACCGCACCTATGCCCCGGCCACCGAAGCCTCACGCCTCCTCGGCGCCGGCGCCGGATTGTCCGACAACGACTGATCGCGCCTTGCCCGAGGTTTTGCGCCGCGTGTTCCACGCGTCGCGGCGGGGCGGGGCCTCGGCTGGCTCACCGCGGTGGTCACTTCTCCGAACAGCCGTGCCGCCCGCGGCGTTGCGCCATTGAGTATTTTCACCAAGAAAGAACGCGCGGGCGCATTCTGTCGAATATCCGCGCGTTCTTTCTTGGCACAAATACTCATGTCGCGCCCCATCCACCGGCATGCGGTCGGCGGGTGGGCCCCGCCCCCTGCAGCGCGCGGGGTGGGCGGGTGGGCGCGCGCTGCAGGGGGCGGCTGCAGGCTCAGCCCAGAACCGAGAAGCTCGACTCTTCGTTGACCTGGCGCCTGCGGGAGTAGAACCCCACGTCGATCTGCCGCCCGATATAGGGCAGGTCGAACTGAAGCGGTGTTGCGTCGTGATCGTTGCCCGCCTCGCAATAGTCGATCAGCGCGGCCATCATCTTGCCCGCGATGGGCGCGTTCTTGTACTGGTTGCCGCTCGAACCGCAGGCCATGTAGAACCCACCCAGCGCGGATTTGTCGTAGATCGGGATCCAGTCGGTCGAGGCATCGTAAAGCTCGACCACCCCGCGCATCCGGCTGGGGATACCAAGGCTCGGTACCCGCTGCGCATAGCGCATCGCCTGCGTTGTCCATTGCTCGGTGAAGTCGCGGTCGAACTGTACGTCATCCTGCGTCCACAGATGCGGGTCGCATTCCGGGTCCTCGCTGCCCACCAGGATGTGATTGCCATGTTCGGGCCGGCAATAGCAGGCGATATCGCTGTCCGAGACGATCGTGCCCTGGGCCTCGAAATCAAAGCCCTTGGGCGCCGGAACATGCACCACTTCCTGGCGCAGAGGGCGCGTGGTGATCGTCATGTCATGGGTCACACCGGCCATTTCATTGATGATCGACGATCCGGGCCCGGCCACGTTTATCACCACCGGTGCATGCAATTCCTCACCGTCGGCCAGCTTCACGCCCCTGACCTTGCCATCCACCTGCAGGATTTCCACCACCTCGGCGCCCAAGCGAAACGCCGCACCATGCTGACGCGCCGCATCGGCCAGGTTCTGTGACGACAGCGCCGGGTCGGTCACATATCCGGCCAGCGGCCAATAGACCGCGCCCTCGATCTCGCCGCCCGTCGGTTCGCCGAACCCGTCCTGATCCATCCGTTTCGGCGGCGCATAGCGCTCCAGCGCGTAGATCGGCAGCCGGTCCCTGATCTGCGCGGCGTCCCATTCCTCGACCGGGATGCCCAGCGCCCGGGAATACTCCAGGTGTTTCGCCATGAACGCGTTGGCCTGCGTTTTCATCACCAGGCAGCCGCATTGCCGGAACTGCGCCAGCTCCGCATTCGCGGGCAGGCCCAGGTAGTTGGCCCAGTCCCGCCAGTAATGATAGCCCTCCCAGGCAAAGGCGGTGCCGTCATAGGTGGAATAATGCATCCGCACGATCGCGCAGCTACCCGCGGTCGACCCATGGCCGATCTGCGCATTCCGGTCGAGCGAGAGGGTTTTCCAGCCCTTCTTGGCCAGCTCGAACGCCACCGCCGTGCCGATCACGCCGGTGCCGATGATGATCGCGTCTGCCGTCTTGTTCATGCTCACCTCCGTTATGGCACGTTGCGGAAACCGCCCTTGTCGGCGCTTTCGGCAAAGGCCGCATAGACCCGGAGCGCGGCACTGATGACCCGGGGCCGCGCCGCGGCCGGGCGCCAGCGTTCACCGTCGGGCCGGGCCTCCATCTCGGCGCGGCGGGCGTCCATTTCCCCGGCGCCGATCAAAAGCTCGATCTTGCGGCCCGGGATGTCGATGGCGATCTTGTCGCCATCGCGTACAAGACCGATCGCACCGCCCGCCGCCGCCTCGGGCGAGACATGGCCGATCGACAGCCCCGCCGTCGCCCCCGAAAACCGCCCGTCGGTAATGAGCGCGCAGGTGTCATCCACCTTCTGCGCCTTCAGACTCATCGTCGGTTTCAGCATCTCCTGCATGCCGGGCCCGCCCTTGGGCCCCTCGTATCGGATCACCACCGCCGTGCCCGGGGCAATCTCGCCACCATCGATGGCATTGAGCGCCTCTTCCTGGTCATCGAACACCCGCGCCACGCCCTCCCAGCGCAGCATCTGCGCCGGAACCGCGCCGGTTTTCACCACGCAGCCATCTTCGGCGATATTCCCGTGCAGCACCGCCAGTCCGCCCTCTTTCGAATAGGCGTGCTCCAGCGATCGGATACAGCCCGCTTCGCGGTCGAGATCCATCTCACGCCAGCGCATGTCCTGCCCATAGGCCTGGATCGTGCGCTTGCCGCCCGGGGCGGCGCGGTAGAAATGGCTCACCTCTTCATCGTCGCTCTGGATCACGTCCCATTTCGCCAGCTGCCCGGCCAGGCTTTGGCCCGACACGGTGCGCGCGCTGTCGTCGATCAGCCCGCCGCGCTGAAGCTCGCCCATCACGCCCATGATCCCGCCGGCACGATGCACGTCTTCCATGTAGTAATCGAACGTCGCGGGCGAGACCTTGCAGAGATAGGGGATTTCCCGGCTCAGCCGGTCGATATCGGCCATGGTGAAATCCACCCCCGCCTCGGCCGCCATCGCCAGCATGTGCAGAATCGTGTTGGTGGAACCGCCCATGGCGATATCCACCTTCATCGCGTTCTCGAACGCAATCTTAGTGGCGATGTTGCGCGGCAGAATGCTCTCGTCCCCGCCCTCGTAATAGGCGTTCGCCAGCTCGACCACGCGCCGCGCCGCGCGCTGGAACAGCGCCTTGCGGTCGGCATGCGTGGCCAGAAGCGAGCCATTGCCCGGCAGCGCCAGCCCGATCGCTTCGGCCAGGCAGTTCATCGAGTTGGCGGTGAACATCCCCGAACACGACCCGCAGGTCGGACAGGCGTTTTCCTCGATCGCCAGCGCGGCGCCTTCCTGCTCGGGATCGAAGGCCGCGACATAGGCCATGATCGGGTCCAGCCGCTTGACCTCGGTTTGCCCCGGCATCCGCCCCGCCTCCATCGGCCCGCCCGAGACATAGATGACGGGAATATTCAGCCGCAAACCGGCCATCAGCATCCCCGGCGTGATCTTGTCGCAATTCGAGATACAGATCAGCGCGTCGACGCAATGTGCCTCGCACATGTATTCGATACTGTCCGCGATCAGCTCACGCGAGGGCAGCGAATAGAGCATCCCGTCATGGCCCATCGCGATCCCGTCATCGACGGCGATGGTGTTGAACTCGCGCGGGATGCCACCGGCCTTCCAGATCTCGTCACAGACCAGCCGGCCCACCTCGGCCAGGTGCACATGGCCCGGCACGAATTCGGTGAACGAATTGGCCACGGCAATCACCGGCTTGCCAAAATGCTCGGGCGCCACACCACCCGCCATCCACAGCGACCGCGCGGCGGCGGCGGTCTTGCCCTCGGTCACCTTGCTGGATCTCAGTTTCGGCATGTTCCATCCTCCCTTTGGCGCCACAACAGCACCGCGCGCGCGCCCATGCAAGCCGATGCGGGGAAAACGCGGCGTCTTTTCTCTGTGAAATCGCCCGCCCGCGCGCCCATCTGGAGGGCATGAACAGACGCCAATTCAATCTCGGCCTCGCCACGCTCGGCGCGGTCCCCGCGCTTCCCATCCCGCCGGTGAACGCAGCCGCTGCGCCGCTCTCGGGCACGGCGGCAATGCATTACCCCTGGGCCGTGCGCTATGCCAAGGTGCATGGCCGCTGCACGCCCGGCGCGCTGGCTCGGGCCTTCCGGCTTTCACCCGCAGTCGCGGGCGAACTTTTCGTGAAAATGCAAGCCGACGGCGTGATCGCCGCGCCGGGGCTCTCGGGCGCCGCCCCCGCGCTCAACCCGATCAACTGGGATCTGCAGCTTTCCTCGACGGGTCAGCGCGGCGCGGCCACGTCGCTGCGCGCGCGCCTGCGGCGCGCATTGGACGACACCCTGGATGACGCCGGCGAGGCTGGCCTGGATGAGCCGGACGAGGAGACCGTTTCGGGCATCGACGCCCCCTGCGAACCAGGCCCGGAACCCGGTGCGGAGCCCGGTGAGGACCCCTCCGTCACAGCGGCCAGATCAGCGGAATAACCGCGCTCGCCAAGAGCCCCACCGACAGGTTCAGCGGGATGCCCACGCGCATGAAATCGGTGAACCTGTAGCCGCCGGGCCCGTAAACCAGCATGTTGGTCTGGTATCCTATGGGCGTCGCGAAACTGGCGCTCGCCGCCACCATCACCGCCACCACCAGCGGCCTGGCATCCACCCCCATCGCCTCGGCCAGCCCGATGGCGATCGGCGTGACCACAACCGCCACCGCGTTGTTCGACACCAGCTCGGTCAGAACGCTGGTCAACAGGTAGATCGCCCAGACGATCAGCGCTGCCGGCAACAGCGCCATCCACGGCGCCACCGCCTCGACGATCAGGCGCACCGCGCCCGAGCTTTCCAGCGCCACGCCGATTGCCAGCATCGCGAAGATCAGCGCCAGCAGGCGCCCATCAACAAACGAAAACGCCTCGTCGGCATCGATGCAGCGCGTCAGCAGCACAATCGCCACCGCCAGGATCGACAAAAGGAAAATCGGCGCCACGCCGAACCCCGCCAGCGCCACCAGCGCAATCAGTGCAGCAATGGCAATCGGCGCATGTCCGCGCCGGAACGCCCGCGCCGAGGGGTGCGAAACATCGACCATGTCCATATCGGATGCCAGTCGCTGGATATCCTCGGCCGCCCCTTCCAGAAGCAGCGTATCGCCCACCCGCACCACCAGGTCGTCCAGCTGCCGGCCGATATTCTGGTTCTTGCGATGCACCGCCAGCGGATAAACGCCATAGCGCCGCCGCAGCCGCAGCTGGCCCAGCGACCGCCCCACCATCTTACAGCCCGGCGTGATCAACACCTCCACCGTGTTGGTTTCCACCGCGCTCACCTGGTCCACGCGCTTCAGGCTCTTGTCGCGCTGCAGGCTCAGCAGCTCGGCCATCTGCGTGCGCAGCACCACGCGGTCACCCACCTGCAGCGTCACCCCCTTCAGGTTCCGCCTGAGCGAGGCATCCCCGCGAATGACGTCAATGAGCCGCACACCCTCGCGCTTGAAGAGCTGCACACCCGTCACCTCTCGCCCGATCAGGTTGCTCTCGGGCGGAATGACGGCCTCGGTAAAGAACTTCATCTTGCTGCGATCCGACAACAGCATCGCCATGCTGTCCCTGTCCGGCAGCAGGTAGGGCCCGATGAAGCGCAGATAGATCATGCCCCAGATCACCAGGATCACGCCCAGCGGCGTCACCTCGAAGATGGTGAAGGGGGCCAGCCCCTGCGCCCGCGCCACCCCGTCGACCAGCAGGTTGGTCGAGGTCCCGATCAGGGTCAGCGTCCCGCCCAGGATGGCGGCATAGCTCAGCGGGATCAGCAGTTTCGACGCCTTCAGGCCCATGGTGCGCGCCAGCTGCACAAAGACCGGGATCATCACCACCACCACCGGCGTGTTCGACACGATGGCGCTCGACAGCACGACAAACCCCATCAGAAGGGCAATCGCCAGTTTCGGATTGCTCCGCGCCTGCCGGTCGGCCACGGCGGTAAACGCGTCCAGCGCCCCGGTGCGCACCAATGCCCCCATCACGATGAACATCGCCGCGATGGTCCAGGGGGCCGGGTTCGACAGCACGCTCAGCGCGCCCTCATAGGGCAGCACGCCCAGCGCCAGCAGGAACGCCACGCCGCCGATGGCGACAACCTCGGTCGGATAGGCCTCGCGCAGGAACAGCAGGAACATCGCCACCACCACGCCCAGCGTGATCACCGCCTGCCCGGCCTGGGAGATCTCGAAAACCTGCATCATGGCTTGGACCCCGCCCTTTCACGCGTTCCATGCTCGGGGTTTATCGCCGGTTCCGCAAGCGTCGCGTTATCGCGCGGCCGCACCAGGAACAAACCCGCCAGCATCAGCGCGAACGCCCACCAGAAAAACGCCGAATACCGCTCACCCAGGATCAGCATCGCCCACATCACGCCGAACCCGGTGACAAGGTAGGACACCTGCCCGGCAAAAACCGGCCCCGCGCGGCGCACCATCCAGACATAGCTGGAATACACCACCGCATGCACCGCCGCGCTGGCCATCAGCGCGTAATCCGGCGCGCCCCAGGGCGGGCGCGGATCGATCCACGTGCCCGTCAGCAGCGCCAGCGGCAGCGCGATCACCGCGCCAACCACCGACGCGCCGAAAAGAAGCTGGATCGGCCCCGCGCCGCCGGTGCCGATCTTCGCCACCAGGTTGCCTTCGAGCCCGTAAAGAAACGGCGCGATCAGCGCCATCGGCACCCAGACGGCCATCGCCGGATCGGGCAGCCCCGCATCGGGCCCCACCAGCAGGTAAACCCCGACGATCCCGCAGAACAGGCCCATCACCCTCAGCGCCGAAAACCGGTCCAGCCCCAGCATCAGCGCGATGGGAAAGGCCCACATCGGCACCGTGGCAATCGCCACCGACATCACGCCCGACGGCAGATGCCGCGCTGCCTCATAACTGGCGCCATTGGGCAGGATCGTGCCAATCAGCGCGATCAGCAGGTAAAACCCCATCTGCCGCCGGTCCAACGGCACCCCCCGCCGCCGGATCACCAGGATCGCGCCCAGGATCGCACCCGAGATGACAAGCTGCCAGAAGATCAGCCCGAAATGGCGGTATCCTTCGCTCACGGCGATCTTGGAAAACGGCTGCGTGATCCCCCACCCCGCGCCCAGCGCGATCAGCAGAAGGGTCAGGCCCAACCGCTCCTTCATGCAGGCCCGGCCGCTTCCAGCCGCCCGCCCTGGCGCACCATCTCGATCCGCACGGCCTTGCCCGTCCTGTCGTCAGTCTCGACATAAACGCCCGACAGCGTCGCCTCGCCCTTGGCCGGCGTGAACCGCGCCTTGGCCATGCCGGTCACGAAACGGCGCATCGGCTCGGCGGGCTCCATACCAATAACGCTCAGGTAATCGCCGCACATGCCCGCATCGCTCAGGTATGCCGAACCACGCGGCAGGATCTGTGCATCGGCCGTGGGCACATGGGTATGCGTGCCCACCACCAGGCTCGCCTTGCCGTCGCACCAATGGCCCATCGCCATCTTCTCGGATGTCGCCTCGCAATGCACATCGACGATCACCGCCTGCACCGCGCCACCCAGCGGATGCGCCTTCAGCACCGCCTCGATCTGGCCGAACGGATCATCATAGGCGCGCTTCATGAACACCTGCCCCAGCACCTGCGCCACCAGAACCTTGCGCCCCCGGGTCGCCTCGAACACGCGCGCGCCCTTGCCCGGCGCGGTCTTGGCGAAATTCACTGGGCGGATGATGCGCGGTTCGCTTTCGATGAACTGCAGCATATCCTTCTGATCGAAGGCATGATCACCCAGCGTGACGCAATCGGCACCTGCCTCCAGAAGCAACTTCGCGTGCTCGCCCGACAGCCCCATGCCATTGCTGGCATTCTCGCCATTGACCACCACGAAATCGAGGCCCCAGTCGGCCCGCAAACGCGGCAGGTTTTCCACGATGGCCGCCCGTCCGGCACGGCCCATCACATCACCAAGAAAAAGCAGTTTCATGCGCCAACCCCTAGGCGCGCGCGCGCCCAAGGGCAAGCCTCTTGCGCGCAGGCCCGCCCGCTTTCTAGACTTGCGCCATTCCGGCCCGAGGATATCGCCATGCGTGCCCTGCTTCTCCTGCCCGGCCTGCTATTGGCCATGCTCTTCGCCCTGCTTGCCGTCTCGTCGGCGCTGACGGGGAACTGGGGCGGGCTTTCCCTCTTTGCCGTGCTCACGTGGCTGTGCCTGCCGGCCTCGGGCCGCGCTCTTGGCCGGCTCGCCGGCGGGGCCCAGCTGCAACTCCGTCTGGCGCTCATCGCCGCGCTTCTGGCCTTTGGCGCCTGGCGCTTCGTCTCGGGCACGCCCGGCCCGATTTACGCCAGCCCCGAGATTCGCGCCCGTTTCCACGCGATCTATGACGACAAGATGCAGAACTGGCCGCTGCCCTATGACGATATCATGCTCTCCACCCGCTATGGCCGCGTCCATGTCATCGCCTCGGGTCCACAGGATGCCCCGCCGCTCCTGCTCCTGCATGCCTCGGGCGTCGGCAGCTGGTCCTGGAAATGGAATGCCGCCGCGCTCGGCAGCCGCTACCGGCTCTTTGCCGTCGACCTCATTGGCGACGTCGGCAAAAGCGACTATGCCGATCCGGCCCATGTGATGAAAACCGGCCGCGACCAGGCCGATCTCTACGCAGAAATCGCCGACCTGCTGGGGATCGCCCGCGCGCCCGTGATCGGTGCCTCCGAAGGCGGCTTCGTCGCCTCGAACTTCGCGCTCTACCATCCCGACCGGGTGGAAAAACTCGTGCTGCTGGGCCCGATGGGCTATTCCGGCGCCACCTCGGCCATCGCGGTGATCACGCTGGCGCAACTCTTCCCGCTGCCCTCCGTCCAGCGCTTCACCTTCCGCTGGGCCTTCTCGGGCGATGCGAAACTGCAGGCCGACTATACCGAATGGTTCCCGCTGCTGATGCGCGAAACCCACCCGGCCAAGGTCGCGCCCCTGCCCCTGTCGGCCGCCCAGCGCCGGGCGATCACCGCGCCCACCCTCTTTGTCTTCGGCACGCGTGACAACCTTGTGGGCGATCCCGCCCGCGCGGCGGAACGGGTCTCGGACATGCCCGACGCACGGGTGGAAGTGGTCGACGCGGGTCACCTCATGGCCGCCGAAGCACCCGAACTGGTCACCCCGCTGATCCTCGACTTTCTGGCGGATTAAGCGCGGCCGATCACGTATCGCGCCTTGTGCTCGACCGGAAAGGCCACCGAGCGCGCAATGAAACAGACCTTGCCGATCTCGTGATGAATCGCATCCGCGCGTTTCAGATCGGTTCCCTCTGCCACCGTGATCCGTGGGCGCAGGGTCGCCTTCACGAAGCGCCCCGCCCCCGACGGCTCGCTCTCGCCATGGCCCAGCGGCGCATCCTCGTAGGCCAGCACCGTGATCCCGGCGTCGCTGGCCAGGTGCAGGTACCACAGCATGTGACACGCCGAGAGCGCCGAAATCAGCATGTCCTCGGGATTGTGCAGGCCCGGGTCGCCCCCCAGCCGCGGATCGTTCGAGCATTGCACCGGCGGTTTACCCGGGCTGCGCACCTCCCAGGTCCGGTCATAGGCATGGTAATGCGCCGTGCCTTCGCCCCGGTTGCCGGTCCAGACGACGCGCGCCTCGAAATCATGAGCCTCGGACATGGGACAGGTCCCTCCATCAGGTTTTGCGCCGGCTTCGCCGTCGCCCAGGGGGGCCTCGGCTAACGCCTCGGCCCGGCACGGCGGAAACCCGGCGCAACTGCCCTGATCGTGGCGCCTGTAGCGAGGTTGCGCAATCGAGTATTTTTGCCAAGAAAGAACGCCTGTTCACTAAGCCTCAAGGATAATGCGCAAATCTTCCGGGGCGGTACAGGCTGGAGAGCCGATGACCGCCCAAGGAAGAGCGTTTCGCTCTGATCGCCCCGGCCGCCTCTTGAGGGGCTACCGGGGCGATTTTCGGTCCTGACAAGCCACGGGCTCTTTCTTGGTGAAAATACTCAGATCCCAACTTCTCCCGGCAGCATGATGTGCCGGGTTCAGCCGCGCGGGCACAGCGCGCGGGGTGGGTGGGTGGGCGCGCGCTTTGCCCGCGCCTAGCCGGGTTCGATCACCTCGCGCTCGGTCACGATCAGGTCGAGCGGCTGATCGGTCTCTTCCAGCGGCAGCGCCTCGGCCTCCTGTGCGGCATAGGCAAAACCGATGGCCAGCGTCGGCCGTTTGCCGCGCAGAAGTTCCAGCGTGCGGTCATAGAACCCCCCGCCATAGCCCAGCCGGCCACCCTGCCGGTCGAAGGCCACCAACGGCACGATCAGGATCTCGGGCTCGAAGAAATCGTCGTGCTCGGGCACCTGCGCGCCGAACGGGCCCGCGCGCAAAGCGCAGCCCGGGCTCCAGCGCGAAAACTTCAGCGGCTGGCCCGCGCCGATGATCACCGGCACGCCCACCGGCCCATGCGCCGCGGCCTCCTCCATCGCCGGCAACGGATCGATCTCGGTGCGGATCGGCATGTAGCCCGCCAGCGGCACGCCGCGATGGCCGGCCAGCACCTCGCTCAGATGCGCCGCCGTCCCCGGCCCCGCCTCCGCATGCGCCGCCTTGCGCCGGGCAAACGCGGCCTTGCGCGCCGTGGCCTTGATCTCGTCGAGCCCGCTCACAGCAGCATCCACGCGGCCAGCCCGAGGAAGGCGAAGAACCCCACCACGTCGGTCACCGTGGTGACAAAGGCGCCCGAGGCGAGCGCCGGGTCGACCCCCGCCTTTTCCAGCGCAATGGGAATGATCGTGCCCGCCAGCCCCGCCACCACGAGGTTCACCACCATGGCGATGGCGATCACCACGCCCAGCATCGGCGAACCAAACCAGATCACCCCGACCAGCCCCATCACCAGCGCGAAGATCACGCCATTGACCAGACCCACCAGCACCTCGCGCCGGATCACCCGCCACACGTTCGAGCCGGTCAGGTCGCGCGTGGCCAGTGCGCGCACGGCCACGGTCAGCGTCTGGGTGCCCGCGTTGCCGCCCATGCTGGCCACGATCGGCATCAGCACCGCCAACGCCACGAACCCCGCGATCACGTCCTCGAACATCGCGATCACGAGCGAGGCCAGAACCGCCGTCACCAGGTTCACCGCCAGCCACGGAAACCGCCGCCGCGTGGTGTCGATCACCCGGTCGGTCAGGCTGCCTTCGCCGACACCGGCCAGGCGCAGGATGTCCTCCTCGTGCTCTTCGTCCAGCACGACCATCGCGTCGTCGATGGTAATAACACCGACCAGCCGCTCATCGCCATCGACCACCGGGGCGGAAATCAGGTGATACTGGTTGAAGGCATAGGCCACGTCTTCCTCGTCCTGGTCCACCGGGATCGTGCGGAAACTGTCCTCGGTGATCTCGCTCAGCGGCCGCCCCCGCGGCGAGGACATGATCTTGCCCAGCGTCACGTATCCCGTCGGCCGGTGCTTGGGGTCGACCAGGATCACGTGGTAGAACTGCTCGGGCAATTCGTCCTCGGCGCGCATGAAATCGATCGCCTCGCCCACGTTCCAGTGTTCGGGCACCGCGACCACCTCGCGCTGCATCAGGCGGCCGGCGGATTCTTCCGGATAAGACAGCGCCTGGCGCACGACAACCTGGTCGGCATCGTCCAGCGCGCCCAGGATCGCCTCCTGCTGCGGCTCTTCCAGATCCTCCAGCAGGTCGACGACATCGTCGCTTTCCAGCTCCCGCACCGCCTCGGCCAGAACCTCGGGGTTCAGGACCGCGATCACCTCTTCGCGGATCGATTCGTCCAGCTCCGACAGGATATCGCCGTCGAACTCAACGCCGTAAAGCTCGATCAGCCGGCGCCGGTCATAGCTGTTGATCTGTTCCAGAAGGTCGGCGATGTCGGCCGCGTGCAGCGGCTCCATCAACTCGATCAGGCGATCCCGGTCGCCCACGTCGACGGCAAAAAGGATCGCCGCCACGTCCCGGCGGTTCAACGCGTAACCGTCCTCTTCCGGGGCGTCATGATCGTCTGTTTCCAGCACCTCGTCGCTCATGGCATGCCCCCTTTCCGCTCACGCGGACAATAGGGGCAAAAAGGCGCGGAAAACAATGGTGAAGCGGCGTTATTGCCGCCAACTGCGTCAGCAACGCCGGTCCGGATTGCCCAGCACCATAACCCAGGTATCGCCGCCTGTGCGGATCACGCCGATCTCGCTCACCTTGCGGTTCAACAGGTTGCGGCGATGCCCGGCCGAGCCGATCCAGCTCTGCATCACGGCACGCGGGCTTTTCTGCCCCTGTGCGATGTTCTCGGCGATCACGCAGAACCGGTATCCCCTGCGCTGCGCGCGGCGCGCCACGGTCGATCCGTCCGATCCGCGATGCGCGAAAAACCCCTTGCGCACCATGTCGCGCCCATGCCCCTCGGCGACCGCCTCCAGAACCGGCGATACCGCGAGCGGCGGCAATCCGGCCTGCGCACGATAGGCGTTGGTCATCTGCACCACCTCGCGCACCGGCTCGGCCCGCGCGGCCATCGCGGCCATCATCAGCAGCAGGGCCAGCAGCATCCGCATCACAGCGCCTCGGCCAGCTTCGCCGCCAGCGCGTTCTGTCGCGCGATCACGCGGGGCAGGTCCAGCGTGGCCATGCGCCCGTCGCGCACCACGCGGCGCCCGTCGACCAGCAGGTCACGCACCCGGGTCGGCCCGGCCAGAAGCAGCGCCGCCGGGTCCCAGCTGCCGGCACTTTCGATGCCGGTCGTGTCCCAGATGGCGATATCGGCCCGCTTGCCCATGGCGATCTGCCCGCAATCCGCGCGCCCCAGCACCTGCGCGCCGCCTCGCGTGGCAATCTCCAGCGCCTCGCGCGCGCTCATCGCATCCGCCCCGCGCGCGACCCGTTGCAGCAACATCGCCTGCCGCGCCTCGGCCATGAGGTTGCCCGCGTCGTTTGAGGCCGACCCATCGACCCCCAGCCCCACGGGCACGCCGGCATCGCGCATTTCGCGCACCGGGGCGATGCCGCTGCCCAGTCGGCAGTTGGAACAGGGGCAATGTGCCACGCCCGTGCCCGACCGCGCAAAAAGGTCGATCTCCTGGCCGTCCAGCTTCACGCAATGGGCATGCCAAACGTCGTCGCCGGTCCAGCCCAGATCCTCGGCATACTGCCCGGGCCGGCAGCCGAACATCTCCTGGCTATAGGCGATATCCTCGTCATTCTCGGCCAGGTGGGTGTGCAGCATCACCCCCTTGTCGCGGGCCAGCAGCGCGGCATCGCGCATCAGGTCGCGGCTTACCGAAAAGGGCGAACAGGGCGCCACGCCCACCCGCACCATCGCGCCGTCGCGCGCGTCGTGATGCGCGTCGATCACCCTTATGCAATCCTCCAGTATCGCCGCCTCGCGCTCGACCAGGCTGTCGGGTGGCAGGCCGCCATCGCTCTCGCCGATGCTCATCGCGCCGCGGGTGGCGTGAAACCGCAGCCCCACCTCCTGCGCCGCCGCGATGGTGTCATCCAGCCGTGCGCCGTTGGGATACAGGTACAAATGGTCCGACGACATGGTGCAACCGGAAAGGGCAAGCTCGGCCAGGCCAACCTGCGCGCTTACATACATCTCTTCCGGTCCCATCTTCGCCCAGATCGGATAGAGCGTTTTCAACCATCCGAAGAGCAGCGCATCCTGTCCGCCGGGCGCCGCGCGGGTCAGCGTCTGGTAAAGGTGGTGATGCGTGTTCACCAGTCCCGGCGTCACCACGCAGCCCGCCGCGTCGATCACCTCGCCCTCGGTGCTCAGTCCGTGGCCCACCGCCACGATCACTCCGTCGCGGATCAGGATATCGCCCGCGCGCAGCTCTTCGCGGGTGTCGTTCATGGTCAGGATGTGACCGGCGTTTCGGATCAGGATTTCGGCCATCTCGCGCCCTCTAGTCGATCTTCCGCCCCCCTCATCGAAGATCATGGACGCGCGCGGCGGAAAGGGGGCCCAAGACCCGCGCGGCAGACCAAGTATCCCCGTGCGCGGGGGCGGCGGCAAGCACAAAGTCCTTTCGGTTTTCCAAAAGAGCACCGCGCGCCCCGGTAACGAAACCTTCGTCCCGGCCGTCACGACGCCCCGGCAGCCGGATGTCAGCCGGGCGGTGCACGCAGATCACCCCCCGTTTCCGGCTCAGGCCGACTCGTTAACCACGCGCTGCAGGATCTCAAGCGCGGCGTCATGCTGTTGCCGGCCGGCGGCGGCAATCACCCGTCCGCCGTCCAGGGCCGGGCCGCCCTGCCAGTCGGTCACGATGCCGCCCGCGGCCTCGATCACGCCGATAGGCGCCTGGATGTCATAGTTCGACAGCCCTGCCTCGATCACCAGGTCGATCTGGCCCGCGGCCAGCAGGGCATAGGCATAGCAGTCCATGCCATAGCGGGTCAGCTGGCAAGCCCTTGAAACTTCTTGGAAAGCAGCACCCTCCACCGGCTCGCCCACCTCCGGGAAGGTGGTGAAAACGATGGCCTCATCCAGCGGCCGGTCGCCGCGCACGGCCAATGCGCGCTCGCCCTGAGGCCCCCGCATCCGCGCCTCGCCAAAGCCACCCCAGAACCTTTCGCCGATATAGGGCTGATCGATCATGCCCAGCTGCACGCCCGCCTCGTCCGACGCGGCAATCAGCACACCCCAGGTCGGCGTCCCGGCCAGAAACCCCCGCGTGCCATCAATCGGGTCCAGCACCCAGGTCAAGCCACTGGTGCCACTGGATTTTCCGTATTCCTCACCAATAATCGCATCCTCGGGCCGGCGCGCGGCCAGCACCTCGCGCATCGCCTCTTCGCCCAGCCGGTCGGCCTGCGTGACCGGGTCGAACCCGCCATCGGCCACCTTGTCGCCCTTGTCCTCGTGCGACAGGTCTCCATCCCTGAAAAAAGGCAAGACCGCCCTGCGCGCGGCGTCAGCCATGGCATGGGCGGTCTCGGTAATGTTCTTGCTGTCGGTCACGCCCGCACCCCTCTTGTCCCCCACCGGTCCAACAGGTAGCGCGGCACGCGCCCGGGCTCAAGCCACGTCGGAAAGGACGCGCGCCAGTTCGAACAGACGGCGGCGCTGGTTCTCCGGAATGGCATAGTAGGAGCGCACCAGGTCGAGCGCTTCCTTGTCGCCCATCAGGTCCGCCGGTACCGCCTCCGCCTTGCCCTTCTCGGCCTCGGCGTCCAGCCCTTCGAAGAAAAAGCTCACCGGCACGTCAAGCGCCTCGGAAATGTCCCAGAGCCTCGACGCACTCACCCGGTTCGCACCGGTTTCGTACTTCTGGATCTGCTGAAACTTGATACCCACTTGTTCGGCAAGTTGCTGTTGTGTCATCCCAACAAGCCACCGGCGATGCCGGATGCGTTTGCCAACATGCACGTCTACAGGATGTGCCATACACGACTCCTATTGCAGTTCGTTCCTATTACCAGGCTACACGAACCGACCATCCCCCTGGTTGGCCTCGCCTGAGGTCCGGACAATTTCCCGCTTCACGCGATCAACGGTAACTCGCAACTAAACAATCATACCTTGTTCTTAAAGAAATTTACACCCGAAAAAAGAGAAATTTCTCTCGTCATGATCGCCCTTTGCGTGTTCCGTCCATTCTCCGTTCTGCGCGTTTGTCCGAATCGAGGTATCGCACAAGTTGTCTTTCATTCCCATAAATCGGGAACGAAATTGACATATGCCGATTTTTTCATGTTAGTGCCCCTCGAAAATGGCGCGAAACAAGGCAAATCACATGCGTGCACTTCAGGTCAGGGCGTTCGGCCAACCGCCGCGGCTCATTGAAACCGATCGGCCCGCCCCCGGTCCGGGCGAGATTCGCATCGCGATTGCGGCTTGTGGCCTCAACTTCGCCGATCTGCTGATGATCGACGGTAAGTACCAGGACACGCCCGAACCGCCTTTCATCCTCGGAATGGAAATCGCCGGCACCGTCGATGCGCTTGGCCCCGGTGTCGATGGCCCCGCGCCCGGCACGCCCGTGGCGGTCTTCGGCGGCCGTGGCGGGCTGGCCGAAATGGGCTGCTTTCCCGCCGATCGCGTCACGTCCCTGCCGCCCGGAATGCCCTTTGCCGATGCCGCGGCGCTTCAGATCGCCTACGGAACGAGTCACGTCGCGCTCGATCACAAGGCACGGCTGCAACCCGGCGAAACCCTTCTGGTGCTGGGCGCGGCCGGCGGTGTCGGCCTGACGGCGGTCGAGATAGGCAAGCTGATGGGCGCCCGCGTCATCGCCTGCGCGCGCGGCGCTGACAAACTTGAAATCGCCCGCGCCGCCGGCGCGGATCACCTGATCGACGCCAGCACGGAAGACATCCGCGAAACCGTCAAGGCGCTCGGCGGCGCCGACGTGGTCTATGATCCCGTCGGCGGCGATCAGTTCACCGCAGCCCTGCGCGCCTGCAACCCCGAGGCGCGCATCCTCGCCATCGGCTTTGCAAGCGGCCAGGTGCCGCAGATCCCCGCCAATCACCTCCTGGTCAAGAATGTCGATGTCCTGGGCTTCTACTGGGGCGGCTACCTTAAATTCCGCCCCTCGGTCGTCACCGACAGCCTCGCCACCCTGCTCGACTGGTATGCCCAGGGCCGGATCAAACCGCATGTCAGCGCCACCTTTCCGCTCGATCGCGCCACAGAAGGGCTTGAAATGCTGCGCAGCCGACGCTCCACCGGCAAGGTAGTCATCACCATCTGAAGCCGTTCAGGCCGGAAAAGGTTTGTTTCACGCAAATGATATCCGGAAATCCTTGAAAACCATTCGCAGCTCACCGATATTTGCCACGATGCCTCGCGCGCGACCCGCGCGGGGCCAACGGTTTCAACTCGGAGGCTTCGATGGCTGAACTCAACACGATCCGGACAACCGCGGGTGCCCGCGCGTCTGTGATTGACGAAGGGCTTCGCGCCCACATGAACAAGGTCTACGGCACAATGTCCGTCGGCATGCTCATCACCGCGCTTGCGGCATGGGCAATTGCCGGCCTGGCCGTAACCACCGATCCCGCCAATGCCGTGGGCCAGATCGGCAATGGCAAGATGCTCACCGGTCTGGGTGCCGCGATCTACACCTCGCCGCTGCGCTGGGTCGTCCTGCTCGCACCGCTGGGCATGATCTTTGCCTTCGGCGCTCTGACTAACCGCATCTCGGCCGCGGGTGCCCAGCTTTTCTTCTGGGTCTTCGCCGCGCTGATCGGCGTGTCGCTCAGCTCGATCTTCATCTTCTACACGTCCTACTCGATCATCCAGACCTTCCTGGTGACGGCGATCGCTTTCGCGGGCCTGTCGCTCTGGGGCTACACCACGAAGAAGGACATCTCGGGCTGGGGCAGTTTCCTGGTCATGGGCGTCATCGGCCTTCTGGTCGCGATGATCATCAACTGGTTCCTTCAATCGCCGGCGATGATGTACGCGATTTCGATGATCGGCGTGCTGATCTTCGCGGGCCTTACCGCCTATGACACCCAGAACATCAAGAACACCTACCTGGCGCATGCCCATCACGGTGATACCGAATGGCTGGAAAAGTCGGCGATCCACGGGGCGCTGAACCTCTATCTCGACTTCCTGAACATGTTCCAGTTCCTGCTGATGTTCCTGGGCCAACAGGAATAGCAGCCGCCTGACAGAACACAGAAAGGGCCGGTCACAACGACCGGCCCTTTTTTTTGCTTGCTACCGTCAGGCCTGAAACAGCACATCTGCATTGATGGCTCTAAACCCGAGAATACTGTCGGTATTGAGTGTCGCGAACCACAACCACGCTTCTGAAACCGTGGTCACCGTTTGCCTTGTTTTTCTTCGAACCTTTCCCAAACATGCATCCGCCCTTTCTGACGTGCATCAGCTAGAAAAAGCTTCTTTCGGGCGTCATCCGTTTCCAAATTCAGATACTTTCCACCCGAAAACTTGGGCCAGTCAATCGCCAAGCCCTGCTTTACCATTTCTGCCGAAAGGTCTCGCCCGTCCGGCAGATAGCATCGCGCCACCGTTCGGCCGTGATTGTCCACATCAGTTATTTCTGCTCGGATGGTCTGCCCCTTGCACAGGCCATGCAAGGCCCATTTAGCTTTTTTACCATATGGATGATTCAACTCAGGAGCATCGATTCCGAACAAACGGATCTGAGTTTTCTTGATCTTGATTGTATCGCCATCGGTCACATACGCAGCGCCTGTCAAAACACGCGCTTCAGGGAGATGTCTTGCGCCTTTTTCATTGAACCGCGCTGACTGAGTTGTTCTGGTTTTCGGTGAAGGATCGCGGCTCGTCGATGGGGTGCTATAGGGCCGTTGCTGCGAACGCCCATGAATTTTCTTGGACGAACTTGGCCGGAAGACAATGAACACGGCCAAAATGAGAAAAACGACTAAAGTGACTTCCATGGCAATCGCCTCGCGCTATCAATCTATGATTGTGCAGAGCGCTTCAGACTTTTTCAAGTAATGACAGCGACTGAAAAATGAAAAAACTACTTGTGCAAGTATTAAAGACTATCAAGCTGACACCTTATAAATGGATTTTTCCGTTACCTCCCAAGTCGTTAAGAAAATCTACAGAGCGAACACAGCGGTAGTGCCCCCCACCAAAGCGCCCTTGAGCGCCAAAGAAAAAGCCGCACCAAAAGGCGCGGCTTCATCTGTCCGTAAGTCAGGTGATCTTACTTGATCTTGCCTTCCTTGTACTCGACGTGCTTGCGCGCGACGGGGTCGTATTTGCGCACAACCATCTTCTCGGTCATCGTGCGCGCGTTCTTCTTGGTCACGTAGAAGTGGCCGGTGCCCGCGGTCGAGTTCAGGCGGATCTTGATAGTGGTCGGCTTCGCCATTGGTCTTCTCCTGCGGCGGGCGGTCCTGCACCCGCGAAATTCTCATGAAGCCTGCCTTTTAGTGATTGCTGAGCCCGAGTCAACCGGCTTTCGCACCGCTCCATGGAAATTGCCGGCTGCGCTCCCGAGGGGCACGCGAACGCACGTTCGCGTGACGCGCCGCCGCGCGGCGGCGCTCACCGCCTTTCACCACGGCCGGGCCCGAAAAACGCGCGGAGGGCCTGTAAGCCGGATTCTGTCCAAGGGGTCGCCCCCTCTGGATGACCATTCCTCTGCGCCCGCAGTTGCCCGCGGGCTCCAGCTGCCAACCCGGATCGTTCGGGCCAAGGCGCCCCTGCCGTGATATCCCGAAAGATCAAACCGGCGCACGATCCCTATTCGGCATTGCTCCCGGTGGGGCTTGCCATGCGGGCGCTGTTGCCAGCCCCCCGGTGGGCTCTTACCCCACCGTTTCACCCTTACCCCCGTCGAAACGAAGGCGGTTTCTTCTCTGTGGCGCTTTCCGTCAGGTTTCCCTGCCCGGGCGTTACCCGGCACCGTTGCCTTGTGGAGTCCGGACTTTCCTCGCGGGGTCGCCCCCACGCGGCCATCCGGCCCTCCGCGCAATAGTTCAGATAGTGATGAACCACGTCACCGTCAACGTAGGCCGGGCTTCAGCCCGGCAGCACCGCCACCGGCCAGCGCGCCGCCAGGTCGGCCATTGCCGCCCTGTCGGCATCCTCAAGCTCCCCCTCGGCCCAGGGCCGGAACCGCAGCCGGAACGCGTCCAGGATCGCGCCATCCTCTACGTCCCCCACCGGATAGCCGAACGCCGCCGCATCGGCCGCGAAATCCCCCGGCGTCCCGGCGCCAGGCCACACGCTCAGCCCCGCCCGCGCCAGCCGTGCCCAGTCGAACCGCCGCCCCGGATCGCCCTTGCGCCCCGGCGCCATGTCGGAATGCCCGATCACCCGCTCGAGGCGGATGCCCCACCGATCCATGATCCCGCGCATCAGCCCCTCCAGCGCCGCCATCTGCGGCTCCGGGAACGGGTGGTCACCCCGGTTGGCCAATTCGATCCCGATCGAGCGGGAATTCACGTCCGCCACATCCCCCCATCGCCCCGCCCCCGCATGCCAGGCGCGCATCCCCTCATCCACCATCTGCCAGATGCGGCCACGTTCGCAGATCAGGTAATGCGCCGAAACCTCGACCTTCGGGTCGCACAGCCGCTCCAGTGCCGCCCCGGCCGTCGCCATCGCGGTGTAATGCAGCACGATCATGTCGGGGTGTGCGCCGTCCCGCCGCGCCCCGAACGAGGGCGATGGAGACCAGGTCACCGTAGAGTGGGGGTTCACCCCACCTTACCCGTTCCTGGCAGCCCGGAAGGGCGTCGGATCCCAGGTGCAGGCATAGCCGTCGCCATCCGGGTCCAGCCCCAGGCGGTCCTTCTGAGGTCCGCCCTGTTCAAGGAACTCCTGCTGCGCCAGGTCGGGCGACGGATATTTCGCACAGTTCTTCTGGTACTTCGCCTGCGCGTTAAAGCTGCTGCGGCGATACATGCTCTGGCCGCGCGGATGCGACGTGCTCAGCGCGTATTGCACGATATTGGGCCCGGACGATCCCGTGCGCGTCGGCACGGCCGTCGGCTGGATGATCTGGTATTGCGCCTGCTGCTGGCGGCGCAGCTCGGCATCGTCCTGGATCGAACGCCGCTGGCCGACCGCGGCGAAATCGTTTTCCCGGGAAATGCCCGACGGGTTGTTCACCACCTGCGGCGGCGGGTTCGACGGGCTCGCCTGCAGCGGCTCCTGCCCGGAATTGGCCCGGGTTGCCTCCAGCATCGCGCGGGTCTCCTGCGCCACGTCGGCGCCGGCCGCGGGCGCGGAGGTGGACGTGGTGGACGCCGCCGAAAGCGGCTGGTTCGACAGCGGCTCGGACGAAACCGCCTGCGCTGGCGGCAGGGCCTGCCCGGTCAGCTGCGCCTCGCGCGCGGCCTGTTGCTGCTGGTATTGTGTATAGTCGCCAAAGCCCACGCCGGCCCCGCTATCGGGGATCGTCGGCTGACAGGCTGCCAGCGCCAAAAGCGCCACACCGCTCAGGTAAAACCGCATATTCTCAGGTCCTGCCACATTGCCTTTTGGCGGTCTTTACCACCATTTGCCGGGCTTGGCCACAAATCCGGACGCCTGCTCAAGCGCATAGGCGCAATTCAGCAGATCGCCTTCTTCCCACGGCCGCCCGATCAGTTGCAGCCCCAGCGGCAGTCCCTGCTTGTCCAGCCCCGCCGGTACGCTGATCCCCGGCAGCCCGGCCAAGTTCACCGTCACCGTGAACACGTCGTTGAGGTACATCGCCACCGGATCGGCCTCGCTCATCTCGCCCAGGCCGAAGGCGGCGCTCGGCGTGGCGGGCGTCAGGATCGCGTCGATGCCTTGCGCGAACACATCCTCGAAGTCGCGCTTGATCAGCGTGCGCACCTTGCGCGCGCGGTTGTAATAGGCGTCATAGAACCCGGCGGACAGCACGTAGGTCCCCACCATCACCCGGCGCTGCACCTCGTGGCCAAAGCCCTCGGCGCGGGTCTTCTCGTACATCTCGGTGATACCGTCGCCCTGCGCCAGCTTTGCCCGGTGGCCATAGCGCACCCCGTCATACCGGGCCAGGTTCGAAGACGCCTCGGCCGGCGCGATCACGTAATAGGCGGGCAGCGCGTATTTCGTGTGCGGCAGCGAAATGTCGACGATCTCGGCACCCGCGGCCTTCAGCATCTCGGTGCCGTCGGCCCATAGCTTCTCGATCTCGGCGGGCATGCCTTCCATCCGGTATTCCTTGGGGACACCGATCTTCTTGCCCTTGATGTCGCCGGTCAGCATCGCCTCGAAATCCGGCACCGGAATGTCAGCGCTGGTCGAATCTTTTGGGTCATGCCCGCACATCGCCTCCAGCATGATCGCCGCGTCGCGCACGTCCTTCGTCATCGGCCCCGCCTGGTCGAGCGAGGAGGCAAACGCCACGATGCCCCAGCGCGAACAGCGCCCATAGGTGGGCTTGATGCCGGTGATGCCCACGAAGGCCGCCGGCTGGCGGATCGACCCGCCCGTATCGGTGCCCGTCGCCGCCAGGCACAGGTCGGCCGCCACCGCCGCGGCCGAGCCGCCCGAACTGCCGCCGGGCGTCAGCGGCGTGTCGTCATTGCCGCGCCGCCACGGGTTGACCGCATTGCCGTAAACGCTCGTTTCGTTCGAGCTGCCCATGGCGAACTCGTCCATGTTCAGCTTGCCCAGCATCACCGCGCCCGCATCGAACAGGTTCTGCGTCACGGTGCTTTCATATTCCGGCTTGAACCCATCCAGGATCTTCGATGCTGCCTGGCTCGGCACGTGCTTGGTGCAAAAGAGGTCCTTGATGCCCAGCGGGATGCCACACATCGCCGGCGCGTCGCCCTTGGCGATCCGCGCGTCTGCCGCCTTCGCCTGCTCCCGCGCGATCTCGGGTGTGTTGTGCACGAACGCGTTCAGCGCGCCCGCGCCCTCGACCGCCTGCAGGCAGGCCTCGGTCAGTTCCGCGCTGGTCACCTCTCCGGCGCGCAGCTTGTCGCGCGCCTCGGCAATGGTCAGTTGGTTCAGATCAGCCATTATTCCACCACCTTCGGAACCGCGAAAAATCCTTCGCGCGCATCGGGCGCGTTCGCCAGGATCTTGTCCTGCATGCCGCCATCGGTCACTACGTCCTCGCGCCGCTTCAGGCGCATCGGCGTGACCGAGACCATCGGCTCGACACCTTCGACATCCACCTCGTTCAGCTGCTCGATAAAGCCCAGCACGGCGTTGAACTCACCGGCCAGCGCTTCCAGCTGGTCCTCTTCCACCTTGATCCGGGCCAGCTTGGCCACCTTCGCGGCTGTATCCTTGTCGATCGACATGCGCGACTCCTGCGAGTTTCGTCGAACAGGCTCTTACCGCCCGCGCCCCGCGGCTTCAAGACAATGCCGCCGGTAAACCTCGATCATCCAGCCCAGCATCACCGCGTTCAGCAGATGCCACACCGGATGCGTGCCCAGCGGCCAGACCGCGCAGAGCGGTTGATCCAGCGACCGGAACAGGATCGACACCACCAGGATCCCCGCGCCAATGGCCAGCCCATGCGCCGTCGCGGGCGCGCGGTGGCGCAAAAGACCGGCATGGATAAAGATCAAAAGCGGCACCGGCGCATAGCCCGCCGACGATCCCAGCCCCGGTATCAACCCGAACACCGGCGCCAGCGCCGCCGCATAGGGAACAAACAGCGCTGCCATACCCAGCGCGGGCCACCGCCCCATGCCCCAGAAATCGCGATGCGTGGCATAGATGTAGACCAGGATGTACAACAGGATCGGCAACACATCGGCCAGCCCCGCCCAGCGCTGCGCGACGGTATGAAACAGGAAACTGCCTACCCCGATCGCCGCCAGCACCGCCACCAGCGCCCACGCGAGCGGCAGGCGCGCGCCGCGCAACCGCCACGCCATCACTGCCGCCGCCAGCACGAAGGCCAGGTTGGTCGACGCATTCAGCGGCTCGGCCCAGAACGTCGCGTCCAGACGCTCGCAATACCCGTCCACCGATGCCGTCCAGTCCATCTTGCCCCTTCCCCTGGCCGTCCCGCATGTTACGCTCTGCCCAAACAGATAGGGAGGCAACCATGAAAATCATCTGGCTCGGTCACGGATCCTGGCGCATCGAAACGGGCGGTCAGGTCCTGCTCATCGACCCCTGGCTTACCGGCAACCCGGTCCTGCCCGAAGATCGCCATGACGAAGCGGTCGCCGGTGCCACCCACATCCTGCTCACCCATTGCCATTTCGACCATGTCGCCGACCTGCTGCCGCTCTGCCGCAAACTGAATGTGCCGGCGGTTGGCCAGTATGACATCATGGCCCATTTCGGCGAACATGAAGGCATCGAAACCGTGGGCTTCAACAAGGGCGGCACGGTCGACCTGGGCGGCGTGAAGGTCTCGATGGTCCCGGCCTCGCATTCCTCGACCTTCGGCACCCCGGACGGCCCAAAAACCGGCGGCTCCGAAGTGGGCTTCATGATCGCCTCCGAAGGCCACACCGTATATGCCTCGGGCGATACCGACATCATGGCCGACATGGAGTGGATGGGCGACTATTACAAACCCGATATCGGCATCCTCAGCGCAGGCGGCCATTTCACCATGGACATGAAGGGCGCGGCCTATGCCGCCAAACGCTATTTCAACTTCAAGACGGTGATCCCCGGCCATTACAAGACCTTCCCGATCCTCGCCCAGGACGCCAATGACCTCACCGCCGGCCTGCCCGGCGTCAACGTGGTCGAACCCGTCCTGCTCGACCCCATCGAGGTCTGAACCGCCCGCGCCCGCACGGCCGCGGGCGCGGTGGATCAACCCTTGCCGAACAGCTCGGCGCGGATCTCGGGGCGCAGCAGCTCGCTCAGCCGCAGCGCCCCGTGTCCCTGCGCCTCCGCGCGCTGGAACAGGTCATGCACCGCAGCCGAGAGCGGCGTCGTGCGCCCCATCCCGTCCAGCATCTCCGCGATGTAACGCATGTCCTTGGCCGCGTTCTCGACCGAAAAGACATACCCGCGGAAATCGCCGTCCTTGGCGTTTCCGATGATCCGGTCCAGCACGCCCGACGACGCCGAACCGCGCGTGACCACGTCATAGAGCTTGCTCCAGTCGATCCCGGCCTCGGCGGCGGCATGGAACGCCTCGGCCACCAGCGCGGCAATGCCCATCACCATGTAATTGTTCACGAACTTCGCTTTCGCCCCGGCCCCGACCGGGCCGAAATGCTGCACCGTCGAACAGCACAGCGACAAGATCGGCTCGATCCGCGCAAAATTCTCAGACGATGCCCCGACCAGCGCGCCAAGCTGCGCCGCCTCGGCCTGTTGTGTGCCGCCGGTCAGCGGGCTCTCGGCAAAGGCAACGCCCCTGTCCTCCAGCATCTCCGACAGGCGCAGCGTTGATGGCAAGGCCGAGGTTCCGGTGTCGATCACGGCCTGGCCGGGCCTCAGAACCGGCATCATCTCGCCCACGACACGCTCCACCACGTCCGAATTCGGCAGGCAAAGGATCACGACATCGCAGGCCCGGGCAAGCGCGGCGGCATTTTCATGTTCCACGGCCCCGTCCTGCAAAAGGCCGTCGATCGCCCCGCGATCGCGATGCGCCATCGTGTGCAGCGCGCCGGTCGCGGCCAGGATGTTGCGCGCCATGCCGGCGCCCATCGCACCCAACCCGATGAACCCGATCCGCTCCATCATATGGTCCAGCCGCCATCCACCACCATGAACTGGCCGGTGGTCACCCGCGATTCATCCGACGCAAGATAGACAACCATCGGCGCGATATCCTCGGGATGGGTCATTTCCCGCAGCGGCTGGCGGTCCAGCATCGCCTGGTAGGCGGCCTCGTAATCGCCCCGCGCTGCCATCCGCGCCTTCAGCGACGGCGTCAGCACCGTGCCCGGGCAGATCGCGTTACAGCGGATGCGGTCATGGATGTAGTCGGCGGCGATCGATTTGGTCAGGCCCATGACCGCACCCTTGGTCGCGCCATAGGCACAGCGGCTGGCCGCGCCGGTGATCGACGACACGACCGAGGCCATGTTGATGATCGATCCGCCTCCGGCCTCGATCATACCGGGCAGGAAGGCTTCGGCCATCCGCGCCATGCCGCGGATGTTGATGGCAAAGGACCTGTCCCAGTCCTCGTCCGTCGCCTCAAGCAGGGTGCCGTCATGCACCCAGCCCGCGCAGTTGAAGAGGACATCCGGCACCGGCGCCGAGGCCGCGAATTCGGCAATCGCGCCCGCGTCCGTCACATCCAGCACCGCGGTCTTGATGCTGTCATGCTCCCGCGCCAGGGACTCGAGCGCCGCCGCGTCGATATCCGTGGCATGAACCGTGGCGCCTTCACGCGCCATCGCGATGGCCGATGCCCGGCCGATCCCGGCGCCCGCGGCCGTCATCACCACCGTCTTGCCTGCAAGCCTCATGTCGAAAACCCCCGATAATGCCCACCCTGATCAGAGGCCCGATCTTAGCCGGGTTGCGGTAGCTGACAAGCGCCATCAGGCCCCGTACGCAGGGTTAAGCCTTTTTCGGAACCAAAGGTAAAATTCGTTCGGCAGCCGGATGTCAGCCGGGGGGGTGCACGCATGTCACCCCCCGATTTTTCGCCGAAAAATCGTGTTAACCGCCCGGGACACTGGTGAAACGTTTTTTCAACGCCCGCACTGTCACAGCAGGTGCGGCACGCCCCCCGTGACCGTGCCCAGCACCGGCACATCCTTGAGCGACATCGGGTCGACCGCCGTGGGGTCCTCGCCCAGAACGGCGAAATCGGCGCGCTTGCCCGCCTCGATGCTGCCCACCTCGCCATCCATCTTCAGCGTATAGGCCGCGCCCAGCGTAATGAGCCGCAGCGCCTCCTCCACGCTGATGCGCTGCGCCGCGCCCAGCACCCGTCCCGACATCGTTACCCGGTTCACCGCGCACCACGCGGTGAACAAGGGCCCCAGCGGCGTCACCGGCGCGTCCGAATGGATCGCCAGCTTCACGCCGGTATCCAGCGCCATGCGGCACCCATCCATGCGCGCCGCGCGGTCCTCGCCAATGGTCTTGGCCGCGTGCCGATCGCCGAAGTACCAGATATGATTGACAAAAAGGTTCACGCAGACGCCCAGTTCGGCGGCGCGCTCGAAAAGGTCCCGGCCCATCATCTGGGCATGTTGCAGCACGTGGCGCGCGCCCGGCCAGGGGTGTTTGCGGGCGGCTTCCTCCATCGCGTCCAGCGTCACTTCGCTGGCTTCGTCACCATTGGTGTGGGCATGCATCTGGATGTGCTCACGCTGCATGACCTCGCATAGTTTGTGGATGGTTTCGGGCGGCGTGTTCCACAACCCGTTGGGCTGCCCGCCCACGTATCCGGGCCATTTCACCCGCGCGCTCCAGCCCTGGATCGAGCCGTCGGTCATCAGCTTCACCGCGCCCAGCCGCAGCTTCTCGTGGCTCTTGTCGCGCACCGCCAGCGCTTGCGCGACGATGTCCTCGGGGCTCGCGTTCATTGCCCCGATCGTGGGCACGATTCGCACCGGGTAGTCGTCCTCCCCCGTCACCCGCGCCAGCTCGCTTACCCCCTCTTCCGTCAAGGTCGCAAACAGATCCGTCGCCGTCGTCACCCCCGCCCGATTGCACACCATTCCGAACTGGCGAATGTATTTGTCCTGGTGCGCCTTGGTGCGGTAATCCATGCCCAACCGCCGCATCACAGGGAACATCGCGGCCATCTCCTGCAGCTCACCATTCGGCGCGCCATCGGGTCCCTTCATCACCCCTTCGACATTGGTTTCATGGGTGTATCCGACCAGGTCCAGCGTCTTCGAATTCACGCACATCAGGTGCCCTGAGGAGAACAGGAACGCGACGGGCCTGTCGGAGCTGATCTGGTCCAGATGATGCCTGTTCAGCCGCTCCGACGTCAGGAAGATCGGGTCGAACCCCCAAGTCAGCAACGGCTCGTCCGGACCAAGGTTCCGTTCGGCATAATCGCGCATGTCGGCAATCACCGTTTCGATATCCTGCTTGCCGCGCCACAGCTTTCCGAACGGATCGACCCGGTCATGGAACCCGGCATAGGCGTAGTCCCAGATGAACCCCGCCATCATGTGGCAGTGCCCTTCGACAAAGCCGGGCATCAGCACGGCATCGGCCAGGCTGTCATCATGGGTCACTTGCCCCCACTGATCGGCACAATCCGCGCCGCCCACGGCCAGGATGCGCCCGTCCCGCACCGCCACATGCGTGGCTTCGGGGCGGTTGGGGTCCATGGTGATGATCTTCTTTGCCTTGAATATCGTGATCCCAGCCATCGCGTCTCTCCCCGATCAGTTGTTCAGCAGGCTGACATGCCCGCCCGTGACCGTGCCCAGCACGGGGATGTCCTTCAGCGCCATCGGATCGACCGCCAGCGGATCGTCGCCCAGCACGGCGAAATCCGCGCGCTTGCCGGCTTCGATGCTGCCCACCTCGCGGTCCATCTTCAGCATATGCGCCGCGCCCAGCGTGATCGCGCGCAACGCTTCATCCACGCTGATGCATTGCGCCGCCCCCAGCACACGGCCACTCATCGTTACCCGGTTCACCGCGCACCACGCGGTGAATAAGGGGCCCAGCGGCGTCACCGGCGCGTCCGAGTGAATGGCCAGGTTCACACCCGAATCCAGCGCCGCGCGGCAGGCATCCATCCGGGCCGCGCGATCCTCGCCAATGGTCAACGCCACGTGCTGATCGCCGAAATACCAGATGTGATTGGCAAAGAGGTTCACGTTGATACCCAGCTCCGCACAGCGCTCGAACTGGTCGCGGCCCATCATCTGGCCATGCTGCAGCACGTGCCGCGCGCCCAGCCAGGGGTGCTTGCGGGCCGCCGCTTCCAACGCGTCGATCGCCACCTCGCTGGCTTCGTCGCCGTTGACATGGATGTGCATCTGCACACCAGCCTTCTGCATTTCCATCGCCATGTCCGCGATCTGTTCGGGCGCCATGTTCCAGATGCCATTGGCCTGACCGCCCACGTAATGCGGCCATTTCACCCGGGCGGTCCAGCCCTGGATCGACCCGTCGGTCATCAGCTTGACCGAGCCGAGCCGCAGCTTGTCGGTCGAGTGTTTGCGCAGTGCCAGTGCACGCTCGGCGCTCTGCTTCGGATCGGTTCCGGCCACGCCCAGAACACTGACCAGCCGCACGGGAAACCCGTCCTCTCCGGTCACTGCCAAGAGGCCATCCACATCCTCGTCAGCCATATCGGCATAGAGATCGGTCACCGTGGTTACACCGGCGCGCAGGCAAACCTGCCCATAGGTGCGGATCGCCTCGGGTGTCTGGGTCAGGCCGCGGAAATCCATCCCGACCCGGCGCATCACTGGGAACATCGCCGCCATTTCCTGCAACTCGCCGTTGGGCTCGCCATCCGCGCCCTTGACCACTCCCTCGACATTCGTCTCGCGCGAATACCCGGCCATCTCGAGAGCCTTGGAATTCACGCACATGAGGTGGAAATTTGAAAACATGATCGCGACCGGGCGCTCGGTGCTGATCCGGTCCAGGTGTGCCTTCGACAACCGCTCGCCATCGAAGAAGATCGGATCCAGCCCCCAGCCGATCAGCGGCTCACCCTCGGCCAGCCCCTTTTCGTATTCCGAAAGGTCGCGCACGACCGTCTCGAGATCCGGCTTGCCGCTCCACCACTTGCCGTTCGGGTCCATCCGGTCATGAAACCCAGCATAGGCGAAATTCCACATCGCCCCTGCCATCATGTGGGCATGCGCCTCGATCATGCCCGGTATCAGCACTGCGTCGGCCATGCTGTCATCATGCGCGACCTCGCCCCACTGATCGGCGCAATCGGCGCCGCCCACGGCCAGGATATGCCCGTCGCGCACCGCCACATGCGTGGCCTCGGGCCGGTTTGGATCCATCGTAATGATCTTCTTTGCCCTGAAAACGTTGATCGCGCTCACGTCATGCCCTCCCTGATGCAGACTTCAGCCTATGCCCGAGGCCAACCTTCGTAAAAATGGATTTACTGTCTGGATAAAGTCGATTTTCTGGTGGAATGTGAATGCATGCACTTCACGCTCAAGCAACTACGCTATTTCGATGCCGCTCTGCGCACCGGCTCCATTGCCCGCGCGGCGATCGAGATGAACATTTCGCAAAGCTCGATCACCGCGGCCATCGACTCGATGGAACAACATGTCGGCACCGAACTGTTCCGCCGCATCCCGGCCAAGGGCCTCGTACCCACCGACACCGGCCAGCGCGTCGGCCGGCTCGTTTCCGCGTTTCTCGAACAGGCGCGCGTGTTCGAGTCCGATCTCATGTCGCTGTCCGGGGCGCCGGCCGGCACGCTCAGCCTCGCCTGCTATGCGCCCAGCGCGCCGCATGTGCTGCCACCGGTGCTGCGCCAGCTCGCGCGTGAATACCCCTCGATCAGGATCGACCTGAAAGAAGGCGACATGCAAACCATCAACGAGTTGCTCAGCGCCGGATCGGTCGACCTTGCTCTTACGTATCGGCGCAACACCCCAGAGAAGATGCCCTTTATCCCACTCTTCCGCGCCCGGCCCTGGGTGCTTTTGCCGGAAAGCTCGCCGCTGGCCCATGAAGACAGCGTTGCGCTGGAAGACCTGGCCGAGATGCCGATGATCCTGCTCGACCTCGCCACAACGGAACGCTATTTCAGCGAAATCTTCTCGTCCCGCGGCCTGCGTCCCAACGTTGTGCACCGCACAAAGAGCTCGTCGGTGCTGCGGGGCCTCGTCGCCGCCGAGTTCGGATACTCGCTGCTCAATATCTGCGGCCCGAACGATCGCTCGGGCCAGAACGGCTATGTCGTGCGGCCCCTGCGTGGCGATGTTCCTGCGCCGCGATTCGGCGTCGCCTGCACCCAGGCGGCCCAGCGATCGGCCATGGTTCAGGCAGTGCTGAACATCATGACCGAACTGGCCAATAAGGGTGGCTTTGATCACTTACTCATCGGCGAAACGACCGAAAGCACCACAGAATAGTGTTTCTCCATTCAGAAAACACGGTTTTCTGTGCCTAGGTCCCCCGTTAGCGTGACTCCCAGTAAACAAAAAACCAACCGGGAGACCACGACATGAAACTCATGACACGCCTCATGGGCGCGGCGGCCATAGCGGCCGGTACGCTCGCCTCTGCCCCTGTTTTCGCCGAAGGCGGGACGCTGGTGATCGCCTCGACGCAGGTGGCCCGCCACCTCAACGGCGCCGTGCAATCGGGCACGGCCACTGCCGTTCCGTCGACCCAGATCTTCGCCTCGCCCCTGCGCTACGACGAAAACTGGGAACCGCAACCCTATCTCGCTAAAAGCTGGGAGGTCAGCGATGACGGCCTGACCGTCACGCTCAACCTCGTCGACAACGCCACCTTCCACGATGGCAAGCCGGTCACGTCCGAGGACGTCGCCTTCTCGATCATGACGACGAAGGAAAACCACCCCTTCAAGTCGATGTTCGCGCCCGTCGAAGCGGTTGAAACACCCGACGCGCACACCGCTATCATTAAGCTCTCGCAACCGCACCCGGCGCTCCTGCTTGCGCTCTCGCCGGCGCTCGCCCCGGTCATCCCCAAGCACATCTACGGCGATGGTCAGGACGTGAAATCGCACCCGGCAAACTCGGCTCCTGTTGGCTCGGGCCCGTTCATGCTTGAAGAGTTCAAGGCCGGCGAAGTGACCGTGCTGAAGAAAAACCCCAACTTCTTCATCGACGGCCGCCCCAAGCTCGATGAAATCATCATCCGTATCATCAAGGACCCCTCGGCCCTGCTGATCGCCATGGAAAACGGCGAAGCCGATCTTTACCCCTTCATGGCCGGCAGCCAGGAAATCAAGCGGCTTGAAAAGGCAGATCACCTCGCCATCACCGCAGATGGGTATGCCGGTATCGGTCCGATCAACTGGCTGGCCTTCAACACCACCTCGGACAAGCTCAAGGATGTGCGCGTGCGCCAGGCCATCGCCTATGCGGTGGACCGCGATTTCATCACCAAGGCCCTGCATCGCGGCGTCAGCCAGCAACAGCGCGGCCCGATCATCGAAAGCTCGCCCTTCTTCATGGTCCCGGACGAGACCTATGACACCGATCTCGACAAGGCCAACGCGCTCATGGCCGAGGCGGGCTTTGCCGACGGTATGGAACTGACGATCGACTATATCCCGGGTCCGAAGGAACAGCAGCAATCGGTCGCCGAATACCTGAAATCGCAGCTGAAAAAGATCGGCATCGACCTGACGGTGCGCGCCGCGCCCGACTTCCCCACCTGGGCAGGCCGTGTCGGTGGACACGATTTCGAGCTGACGATGGATATTGTTTTCAACTGGGGCGATCCGGTGATCGGTGTGCACCGCACCTATCTCTGCTCGAATATCCGCAAGGGCGTGATCTGGTCGAACACCCAGCAATACTGCAACGAGAAAGTGGACGAGATCCTGGCCAAGGCCGCGGTCGAACTGGACGTCGAAAAGCGCAAGGCGCTCTATGCCGAGTTCCAGCAGATCATTGCGCAGGATGTGCCGCTCTACACCATCAACTCGCTGCCGTATCACACGGCCTACGACAAGAAACTCACCAACGTTCCCACCGGCATCTGGGGCACGATGCACCCGATGGATATGGTGGAATGGTCTGAGTAACGCCGCACCGCTGCCCCTGGCCACCCCGGGGCAGCCCCCGCATCCTCCGAGGCAACGCAATGTCGAGCTCCTATCTTCTGCGCCGTGTCGGCTATGGGCTTCTGCTCATGCTTGGCGTGGTTGTCCTGAACTTCCTGCTCATCCGCCTTGCCCCCGGTGATCCGGCCGTGGTGATCGCCGGCGAAATGGGCGGCGCGACCGAGGAGATGCTGGAGAGCATCCGCGAGGAATACGGGCTGAACAAACCCGTTCTGGTGCAACTCTGGATCTATGTCGCAGGCGTCGCTCAGGGCAATCTGGGCGAAAGCTTCTTCTTCAACCAGCCGGTGGCGAAACTCATCGCCGACCGGATCGGCCCGACCATCCTGCTGGTCGTCACCGCGCAGCTGATGTCGATCGCCTTGGGCGTTTTCCTGGGTGTTCTGGCCGCGCGCAAACCTAACGGGGTGATGTCGGCCTTCGTCTCGGTCTTTGCCACGATCGGCTATGCCGTGCCGGTCTTCTGGACGGGAATCATGCTGATCATCCTCTTTGCATCCTCTTTCCCGATCTTCCCGGTCGAAGGCATGCAATCGGTCAAGCTGCGCGATGCCGCCTGGTACGTGCAAACCGCCGACGTGCTGCACCACCTCATCCTGCCCGCCTTCACGCTGGCCATCATCTATCTCGCACAATACGCCCGGCTCTCCCGCGCCTCCATGCTCGAGGTGCTGGGCTCCGATTACATCCGCACCGCGCGGGCCAAAGGCGCCCCGGAAAAATCGGTGCTTTTCAAACACGCGCTGCGCAACGCGGCCCTTCCCATCCTCACCGTGGCCGGCCTGCAGTTCGGCAACCTCATCTCAGGCGCGCTTCTGGTTGAAACCGTGTTCAACTGGCCGGGAATGGGCCGGCTGGCCTTCGACTCGATCCTACGCCGCGATTATCCCACCATCATGGGCGTGCTGTTCTTCGCCTCGGCCATGGTGGTCGTCGCCAACATCCTCACCGATATCTCCTATCGCTGGGCCGATCCCCGGCTGAGAGGCAAATCATGACCGACACGCCCGACTACAAGGCCGAAAGCCCCGCCCTCGAAGCCTGGCGCATGTTCCGTCGGAATATCCCGGCACTTTGCGGCGTAGCCATGCTCACCGTGATCGTTCTGGCGACGCTCTATGGCACTTTCTTCTATTCCGGCGATCCGTTCGATGTGGTCTGGGCCCCGCATGAACCACCCGGCGCCACGCCCGAGTTTCCTCTCGGCACCGACTATCTCGGGCGCAACATCGTCGCCGGCATGCTCACGGGTGGCGGCCCCACGCTCGCTGTCGGCGCCGCCGCCGCCGCCATCACCATGGTGATCGGCATCTCGCTCGGCGCGCTGGCGGGTTACTACGGCGGCTGGGTCGATAACCTCCTGATGCGGATCACCGAGTTTTTCCAGGTCCTGCCGGCGCTCCTCTTCGCCATGGTCCTGGTCACGCTCTTCTCGCCCTCGCTCTGGACGATCGCCATTGCCATCGGGGTTGTCTCGTGGCCGCAGACCGCGCGTCTGACGCGGGCCGAGTTTCTCAAGATCAAGGAGCTGGAATACGTCACCGCCGCCCGGGCCATCGGCGCGCGCAACAAGCGCATCATCTGGAAGGTGATCCTGCCCAACGCCATGCCACCGCTCATCGTTTCGGCCACGCTCACCATCGGCGTCGCCATCCTGTTCGAGGCCGGTCTTTCCTTCCTCGGCCTCGGCGATCCCAACGTAATGAGCTGGGGCCTGATGATCGGCGCGAACCGCGAATACATCCTCGATGCCTGGTGGCCGGTGACCTTCCCGGGCCTCGCCATCTTCTTTACCGTTTTCGCGGTCTCGCTCATCGGCGATGGCCTCAACGACGCCTTCAACCCGAAACTGAGAGAACGGTGATGACGGCGCTTCTGGAAATCGAAGACCTCAAGGTCACTTTCAACACCCGCTACGGGCAGGTCACCGCGCTCGATGGCGTCTCGCTGCATGTCAACGCAGGTGAAACCCTGGGCGTGGTGGGCGAATCGGGCTGCGGCAAGTCGATTACCGCGCTCGCCACCATGGGCCTCATCCCCATGCCGCCCGGCCGTATCGCCGGCGGCTCGATCCGGCTTTCCGGCGAAGAACTGGTGGGCGCCAACCCGTCTCGCCTGCGCGCCCTGCGCGGCGCCGACATCGCGATGATCTTCCAGGAGCCGATGACGTCGCTCAACCCCGTTTTCACCGTTGGCGACCAGATCGCCGAGGCGATCATGCTGCACCAGAAGGTCAGCCCCGATCAGGCGTTCAAGGATGCCGTGGCACTGCTTGACCGGGTCGGCATCCCTTCGCCGGATGCCCGCGCCCGCGACTACCCGCACCAGCTTTCGGGCGGGATGCGCCAGCGGGTGATGATCGCCATGGCCGTTTCCTGCCGGCCCAAGGTGCTGATCGCCGATGAACCCACGACCGCGCTCGATGTGACGGTGCAGGCGCAGATTTTCGACCTGCTCAATGAAATCCAGCGTGATTTCGGCGCCGCCATCATCCTCATCACGCATGACATGGGCGCGATCAGCGAAATGGCCGACCGCGTCGCTGTGATGTATGCCGGTCGCGTCATCGAAGAGGCCGGCGCCGACGACGTGCTCGACCACCCGCAGCATCCCTATTCCCGCGGCCTGATCGACTGCATTCCCGCGCTCGGCCGCGAAGATCATGCGCTCAAGGAAATTCCAGGCGTTGTGCCGCCCTTGCATCTCCTGGGCGATGGCTGCGCCTTTGCGGATCGCTGCGAACACGCCAATGACCGCTGCCGCCGTGAAAAACCGCTGCTGGCCGCGCATGGTCACCACCCCGCGGCCTGTCACGGGGTCGAGGAGGGCCGGATATGAGCACGCTACTCGACGTTCGCGACCTGACCGTGCGTTTCGCCTTGCCGCGCAAGGGCTTTTTCGGCCCGCGCCCCTATCTCGAAGCGGTGCGGCAGGTCTCCTTCTCGCTCGAAAAGGGCCGTGCCCTTGGCATCGTGGGGGAATCCGGCTCTGGCAAGACCACCACCGCCATGGCCGCCATCCGCCTGACCGAGGCCGCCTCGGGCCAGGTCCTCTTCGAGGGGCAGGACCTGCTGTCGCTCGGCGACGAAGAAATGCGCGCGCAGCGCCGCGATGTGCAACTGATCTTCCAGGACCCCTACAGCTCGCTCAACCCGCGCGCCCGCGTCGCCGACATCGTGCGCGAACCGATGGACCTGATGGGCCTTGGCACTATGGAAGAGCGCAATGCCCGCGTGCGCGAGCTGTTCCAGCTTGTCGGCCTGCGCCCCGATCAGCTCAATCTCTTCCCGCACCAGTTCTCGGGCGGCCAGCGTCAGCGGATTTCCATCGCCCGCGCGCTGACCACCAACCCGAAACTGCTGGTCTGCGACGAGCCAGTCTCGGCGCTCGACGTGGCGATCCAGGCGCAGATCCTGAACCTCCTGGCGAAACTGAAAACCGAGCTTGGCCTCAGCTATCTTTTCATCTCCCACGACCTCGGCGTTGTGCGCCATGTCTGCGATGACGTGGCGGTGATGTATCTTGGCAAGATCGTCGAACAGGGCTCGCGCGCCGCACTCTTCGACGCGCCCCAGCACCCTTACACGCAGGCCCTGCTGGCCGCCGCGCCCTCTCTTGCCCGGCGCAAGTCCAAGGGCTACGTGCGCCCGCTGAAAATATCGGGCGATCCGCCCAGCCCGATCAACCCGCCCAGGGGCTGCGCCTTCGCCGACCGCTGCCCCAAGGCACAGGACATCTGCCGCCAGACCCAGCCGATGCTGGAAGAGACAGGCGGCACCCGCGTCGCCTGCCACTTCCCCGGGCCTGCCGCGTAATAAGCCCTGCGACTTAATCTGCCTGAACGACACCCGGGCAGACATGCAATCTCGCGCAGCTCGCTCTTTCTTGGGCCAAATACTCCCGTCGGGGGCATCCGCCGGTTGACTGGTGGCGCAGTGCAGGCGCCCCCGCGCCCCAAGCCCCCTCGCGGGACCGGGGTGGGCGGGTGGGCGGGCCCCCGAGGGGGCGGCGCCTCGGATCAGCGCTTCTGCAAGAAGAAATCCCTCAGCAACTCCGCCGCCTCGCGCGCCGCGATCCCTTCGTAAACCTCGGGCACGTGGTGGCACTGGGAATGTGTGAAAACCCGCGCACCGTGCTCCACGCCACCGCTCTTCGGGTCCGAGGCTCCATAGTAGAGCCGCCGGATTCGCGCGGCCGAAATCGCCGTGGCGCACATCGCGCAGGGCTCCAGCGTCACGTAAAGGTCATGCCCTGTCAGCCGCTCGCTTCCCAGTTCGGCGCAACGCGCCCGGATCACCAGGATCTCGGCATGCGCGGTGGGATCGCTCAACTCGCGCGTGCGGTTGCCCGCACGGGCAACGATCCGGCCCTCGGGCGACACCAGCACTGCGCCCACCGGCACCTCGCCGCGCGCGGCGGCCGCGCGCGCCTCATCCAGCGCTGCCGTCATGAACCCATTGAATTCCATGCCTCCCCCATAGCCCCTTCCGCAAGCTGCGCCAATCCGCTATTGCCCAGCCATGAACGCCAAGACCCCTCCCGGCGACCGGATCGCCAAGGTCATCGCCCGCGCGGGCCTCGCCTCGCGCCGCGAGGCCGAACGCATGATCGAACAGGGCCGTGTCACCGTGAACGGCACCGTCATCACCCGCGCCGCCCTGAACGTGACCGCGCGCGATCGCATCACCGTCGACGGCAAGCCGCTCGATGCGCCCGAACCGCCGCGTCTCTGGCTCTATCACAAGCCCGCCGGCCTCGTGACCACCACCCGCGATCCCGAAGGCCGCCCGACCATCTTCGACGACCTGCCCGAGGATCTGCCCCGCGTTCACACCGTCGGCCGGCTCGATCTCAATTCCGAGGGGCTTTTGCTGCTGACCAACGATGGCGGCATCAAGCGGCGGCTCGAATTGCCCTCGACAGGCTGGCTGCGCCGTTACCGCGTTCGGATGAAGGGCAAACCCACCGATGCCACGTTCGATCCGCTGCGCGAAGGCATCACCATCGACGGCGAAAACTTCCAGCCGATGACCGTTACGCTCGATCGTCAGCAAGGCGCCAATGCCTGGGCGACGGTCGCGATCCGCGAAGGAAAAAACCGCGAGATCCGCCGCGCGATGGAGGCGATTGGCCTGACCGTGAACCGGCTCATCCGCGTGTCCTACGGGCCGTTTCAGCTCGGCAACCTGAAACCCGGCGAGGTGCAGGAGGTGCGCGCGCGCGTTCTGCGCGACCAACTGGGCATCGACGGTGAGGACAAGGAGGCGCCGCCCAACCGGCCCAAACCGCAGCGCCGCCGCAAACCCGGCCCCGGACCGGGGCCACGGCGCTGATCGTGTCCGGCGGGTATCGCCGCCCTGCGCAAATCCCCGCCAAGCGGTAAAAACCGCCTGAATCTTCCCCCTAGCGCCTCGCTGCCCCTTCCCATAAGTTGTTTAAGGTAATCGTGGGGTTGCTGGGATTCATGTCTGAAACCGGTCTGCAGAAGCTGGCATTCGTGCTGCTTGTCATACTTATCCTCTATGTCTCCATCGCGGGGGGCGTATGATGGCGCAGCGCTATGGCGGCAAACACAGCCCCGAAACCAAGCCCTCGACCAGCGGCAGTTATCGCGGCGCAACCCGCACGCGCGCCGGCGGGCGGGTCAACTTCCTGTTTCTCGCGCCCCTGCCGCTGATCTGGAACGCCTTCGGCAATGGTCCCGTCGTCATGGCACTGACGCTCGGGGCTCTCGCGCTGCTGCTCCTGGCGGCCTGGCTCACCCGTGACGGGCTCGTCGCGCAAGAGGCCTACGATGCGCGCAAAATCGCCCGCCGCCCCGCCATCCCGCGCAAGATACTGGGCTCGCTGCTCACCGGGATCGGCCTGGCGATTGCCTCCTTCGCCATCAAGGGCGGCATGGTCGAGCCTGTTCTTTACGGCATCATCGGCACCGTCCTGCATTTTGCCGCCTTCGGCCCCGACCCGATGAAAAACAAGGGCATGGAAGGCATCGACGAGTTCCAGACCGACCGCGTGGCGCGGCTTGTCGAACAGGCCGAAGGCCACCTCAAGGCCATGTCCGAGGCGATCCGACGCACCGGCGACCGCGAGGTCGAAGCCCGCGTCGACAGTTTCCAGCGCGAAGTGCGCGATCTCCTGCGCACGGTCGAGGAAGACCCGCGCGACCTGACCGCCGCGCGCAAATACATGTCGGTCTACCTGCAGGGTGCCCGCGATGCCTCGGTCAAGTTCGCCGACATCTTCGCGCGCAACCACGATGTGCAGGCGCGTGCCGACTACCTGACCCTGCTGTCCGATCTTGAAGAAGGCTTTTCCGCCAAGACCAAAACCCTGCTCCTTGATGACCACAGCGATCTGACCGTGGAAATCGAGGTCCTGCGCGACCGGTTGCAACGCGAAGGCATCCGGCTCGCCAACAACCAGTAAAGAGGACATCCCCATGTCGACACAGATCCAGAAACAAGCCGAGGACGCGCTGGCCCTCGTCGAAGAGGTCAACGCCGTGATCCTGCCCGAACCGGCCCCGGCCGAAGAGGTCGTGCCGCTGGCCAAGGCCGATGCCGCGGTATCGAAGGAAATCACCGCCCGCATGGCCGAGCTCGACATGTCCGACACCGGCTCGATCGTCAATTTCGGCTCTGCTGCCCAGGCCGAGTTGCAGGAAATCAGCCAGGCCATGCTCGCCGATGTGCGCAACAAGGATGTCGGCCCCGCCGGCGACAGCCTGCGCGACATCGTCACCACGATCCGCGGCTTCTCGGTGTCCGAGCTCGACGTGCGCCGCAAACGCACCTGGTGGGAGCGCCTCCTGGGCCGCGCCGCGCCCTTCGCCAAGTTCACCGCGCGGTTCGAAACCGTGCAGGGCCAGATCGACAAGATCACCGACAACCTGCTGAAGCACGAGCATACGCTCCTGAAGGACATCAAGTCACTCGATATGCTCTACGAGAAGACGCTGACCTTCTATGACGAACTGGCACTCTACATCGCCGCGGGCGAGGAAAAACTGCGTGTCCTCGACGAAGAGGAAATTCCCGCCAAGGAGGCCCAGGTGCAGGCCGCCGCCGAAAACGACCAGGTCATGGAAGCGCAGGAGCTGCGCGACCTGCGCGCCGCGCGTGATGACCTCGAACGCCGGGTGCATGACCTGAAACTCACCCGCCAGGTCACCATGCAGTCTCTGCCCTCGATCCGCCTCGTTCAGGAAAACGACAAGAGCCTTGTGACCAAGATCAACTCGACTCTGGTGAACACCGTGCCGCTGTGGGAAACCCAGCTAGCGCAGGCCGTCACCATCCAGCGCAGCGCCGAGGCCGCGGCCGCCGTGCGCGAAGCCAATGACCTGACCAACGAGCTGCTCACCTCGAACGCCAGGAACCTGCGCGAGTCGAACAAGATGATCCGCGAGGAAATGGAGCGCGGCGTTTTCGACATCGAAGCGGTGAAACAGGCCAATGCCGACCTGATCGCCACGATCGAGGAAAGCCTGCAGATCGCCGACGAAGGCAAGGCCCGCCGCGCCGCCGCCGAAGAGGATCTCAAGAAGATGGAGCACGAACTGCGCGACACGCTCGCCGCCGCGAAGGCCCGCAAGACGGGTCTGGGCGACACCGCCGGCACTTCCGTGCCCGGCGCGAGCTGAGCCCGGTGCGGCGCAGAACCATACCGGCGCGTGCGGTGCTGGCCCTTTGCGGGCTGGCGCTGCTCTCGGCCTGCATGGCCACCACGCCCACGCTCAAACCGCAGTCCCGTCCGGCGGGCCTGGTCAAGCCGCAGGCCCAGCCGCCCGTCGCCTCCGGCCCCTCCCAGCGCTCGCAGGCATTGCAAACCTACTATGCCCGCGTGCAGGCCGATCTTCTGGCCCAGGGCCTCATGCGCACCGATGGCGGCGGGCCCGATACCCGGTTCGACACCGACGATCTCGTGCGCAATTTCGAGGCCATCGCCTTTCACGATGAACACGCCCGCGGCTCGCTCAGCCGCGCCAGTGGCATCGCCGGCGCCCTGCATCGCTGGATCGGCCCGGTGCGCATGCGGGCCGATTTCGGCCCCTCCGTCCCGCAGGCGAAGCGCGAAAAAGACAGCGCCACCATCTCATCCTACGCCGCACGCCTGGCCCGTGTAACCGGCCACCCGATCGGTATCACCCGCTCGGCCTCGGCCAATTTCCACGTCCTCGTGGCCAGCTACGACGACACCGATTACGTGCTGAACCGGGTCCGCCAGATCGCCCCCAACATTTCGAGTTCGGCGCTTTCTGTCTTCCGCGACCTTCCGCGCCCGATCCACTGCCTGGTGCTCGCGTTCCCCTCGGAAAGGGACGACAACGCCTACCAGCTCGCCATTGCGCTGATCCGCTCCGAACACCCCGACATGATGCGTGTCGCCTGCGTGCACGAAGAGCTGGCCCAGGGCCTGGGCCTCGCCAACGACAGCCCCCAGGCCCGCCCGTCGATCTTCAACGACGATGACGAATTCGCCTTTCTCACCACGCATGACGAAATGCTTCTGAAAATGCTCTACGACCGGCGCCTTCAGCCCGGCATGCGCTTCGAAACGGCCCGCCCGATCATCCAACAGATCGCCGCCGAACTGACCGGCAACAATTCCTGACGACCCTGGGAGACATAGACATGGGTATCCTCGATTTCCTCACCGGCGAATTCATCGACGTCATCCACTGGACCGACGACACCCGTGATACGATGGTCTGGCGGTTCGAGCGCGAAGACCACGAGATCAAGTATGGCGCCAAGCTGACCGTGCGCGAAGGCCAGGCCGCCGTCTTCGTCCACGAAGGCCAGCTCGCCGATGTCTTCACCCCCGGTCTCTACATGCTCGAGACCAACAACATGCCGATCCTGACCACGCTCAACCATTGGGATCACGGCTTCCAGTCCCCCTTCAAATCCGAGATCTACTTCGTCAACACCACGCGGTTCAACGATCTGAAATGGGGCACCAAGAACCCGATCATCGTGCGCGATCCCGAATTTGGGCCCGTGCGGCTGCGCGCCTACGGCACCTACACGGTGCGTGTCTCGGACCCCGCGAAATTCCTGGTCGAGATCGTCGGCACCGATGGCGAATTCACCATGGACGAGATCAGCTACCAGATCCGCAACATCATCGTGCAGGAGTTTTCCCGCACCCTTGCGCGCGCCGGCATCCCCGTGCTCGACATGGCCGCCAACACCCGCGAGCTGGGCCAGCTCGTCGCGCGCGATATTGCCCCCACGCTGGCCGATTACGGGCTCGAGATGCCTGAACTCTACATCGAGAACATCTCGCTGCCCGAAGCGGTCGAAAAGGTGCTCGACAAGCGCACCTCGATGGGCGTCGTCGGCGATCTGTCGAACTACATGCAGTTCCAGGCGGCCGAGGCCCTGGGCCGCGACGGCGCTGGCGCGGCCGCGTTGCAGACTGGAATGGGCGCGGCGATCGGCATGCAGATGGGCGCGCAGGCTGGCCCCTGGGGCGCCCGTCCCATGGCACAGGCCGCCCCGCAAATGACCGCCCCGGCCCAGCCCGCCGCCATAGCCCCGCCGCCTCCGCCGCCCGTCGAACATGTCTGGCACATCGCCGAAAACGGCGAGACCCGGGGACCTTTCTCCAAGGCCTCGATGGGCCGCATGGCCGCCGAAGGCGCCCTGACCCGCGACACACATGTCTGGACCCCGGGCCAGGACGGCTGGAAACGCGCGGGCGAGGTGGCCGAGCTGGCGCAGCTCTTCACCATCCTGCCGCCACCGCCCCCGGGCGCCTGACCCGGCTAATTCCCGGGACAAGGTGCTTCATCTTGCCCCAAATACTCCCGCCGGAGGCATGAAATCTCATGGCCCAGACCCCGCCCCCCGCACCCGCGGTAACCGAGGAAAGCCACCGCTTCCCCTGCCCCCAATGCGGCGCAGATTACCGCTTTGCGCCGGGGCTGGGCAAACTGGTCTGCGACCATTGCGGCCACGAGGCCCCGATCGAAGGTGATGGCTTTCACGCCCACCCGATCAAGGAGCTTGATTTCCGCGCCGGGCTCGATGCCGAATTGCCCAGCCACGACATCGAGGAAACCCGCGTTTCCCAATGCCCCAATTGCGGCGCGCAGGTGGAATTCGATCCCGACACCCATGCCGCCGAATGCCCCTTCTGCGCCACGCCCGTGGTCACCGATACCGGCACCCACCGCCATATCAAGCCGCGCGGCGTGCTGCCCTTCGCGCTCACCGAACGCGATGCCAAAAAGGCGATGACCGACTGGCTCGGCCGGCTCTGGTTCGCACCGAACGGTCTGCAGGAATACGCCCGCAAGGGCCGCAGCATGCAGGGCATCTACGTGCCCTACTGGACCTTCGATGCTGACACCAAATCGCGCTACTCGGGCGAACGCGGGACCATCTACTACGAAACCCGCATGGTCATGCGCGATGGCAAGCGCGTGCAGGAGCGGGTGCAGAAAATCCGCTGGACGCCCGTGTCGGGCCGCGTTGCGCGCTGGTTCGACGATATCCTCGTGCTCGCCTCGCGCAGCCTGCCCAAACGCTTCACCGACGCGCTCGAACCCTGGGATCTGGCCGCGCTGGAACCCTACCGCCCCGAATACCTCGCCGGGTTCCGGGCCGAAGGCTACCAGGTGGAACTGGCCGAAGGCTATGGCGAAGCCCGAGACCACATGGCCCGCGTCATCGAACGCGACGTGAAATTCGACATCGGTGGCGACCGCCAGCGCATCCACGACATCGACACCACGGTCTCGGACGTCACCTTCAAACACGTGCTGCTGCCCGTGTGGCTGGCGGCCTACAAGTACCGCGGCAAGACCTACCGCTTCGTCGTCAATGGCCGCACCGGCCGGGTGCAGGGCGAACGGCCCTGGTCGGTCTGGAAAATCACCTTCGCCGTCATCCTCGGCCTCATCGCCGCCGGGGCCATCGGCTATCTCATCGCACTCAACCAGGGGGCCCTATGACCGCCTTCGACACGCTCACCGACATCCTGACCTCGCGCTATTCCTGCCGCGCATTCAAATCCGATCCGGTGCCGCGCGCCACCGTGGAACAGATCGTCACCGCCGCCGGCCGCGTGCCCAGCTGGTGCAATGCCCAGCCCTGGCAGGTCCTCGTCACCTCCGGGGATGAGACCGACCGCTTCCGCGAGGCGCTTTTCGCCCAAGCCGCCTCGAACAGCTCCCAGCCCGATCTCGACTGGCCCAGGCAATATACCGGTCTCTACAAGGATCGCCGCCGCACCTGCGGCTGGCAGCTCTACGAGGCCGTGGGCATCGAGAAGGGCGACCGGGAAGGCTCGGGCCGGCAGATGATGGAAAACTTCCGCCTTTTCGGCGCGCCCCATGTGGCGATCATCACCTCCGAGGCCGATCTCGGCACCTATGGCGTGATGGATTGCGGCGGGTTCATCACCGCTTTCTGCCTCGCGGCGCAGGCGCTTGGCGTCGCCACGATCCCGCAGGCGGCGGTGGCAGGGCACGGCCGCTTCGTGCACGAATTCTTCGGCATTCCCGACAACCGGCTCGTGCTCGCCGCCATCTCCTTCGGCTATGAGGACGCCGACCACCCCGCCAACGCCTTCCGCACCGAACGCGCGCCGCTGGGCGAAGTGCTGGAGTGGCGCGAAGGTTAAGCCGGCAAACCGGCCCCGGGGTCCATCGCCCGGGGCCAGCGTGGCGCTCTACCCGCGCCGGATCTGCACCTTCTTGGCCTCAGGGCTCTCCGCCGCCCGCTTGGGCACGGTGATCGTCAGGACCCCATCCTTCAGATGCGCCTCCACCTTGCCGTCATCGGCATCCTCCGGCAGGCGGAACGAGCGTGAAAACGCCCCGTATTGCCGCTCCGAAAAGAACCAGGTCTCGCCCTTCTCCTCGCGCTCGGCAGTCTTCTCGCCCTTCACGCTGACCACCCCGGAATTGACCGAGATATCGATGTCCTTTTCCTCGACGCCCGGCAGTTCCATGGTAATGCGATAGGCATCCTCGGTGGAACTCGCATCCGAGGCCGGCGCCAGCCAGTCCGCAACCCGCGCGCCGAAGTTGCGCAGCGGTTCGTAAATCGAGGGCCACAGGCCCGCCGTATGTGATTTCTCAACCATTGTGGGCACTCCTTTCCATGTCTACAGGTCGAATTCTAAAACCGGCCGCGATCCGCTGCATTGATTTCGGCCAAATCCGAACAGAAAGGATGCCCGATGCGCGCATTGCTTCAACGTGTCACCGAAGCCTCCGTCACCGTCGACGGACAGATCATCGGCCAGACCGGGCCGGGCCTTCTGATCCTCGTCTGCGCCATGCAGGGCGATAGCGAGGCGCAGGCCGAACAGCTGGCCACGAAAATCTCGAAACTGCGCATCTTCACCGATGACGCCGGCAAGATGAACCGCTCCGTGCTCGATACCGGCGGTTCGGCCCTGGTGGTTTCGCAATTCACGCTGGCGGCCGATACCTCGCGCGGGAATCGCCCGGGGTTTTCCACGGCCGCCGCGCCTGCCGACGGCGAACGGCTTTACCTGCATTTCGCCCGCCACCTCGCGGCACTGGGCGTACCGGCCGAGACGGGCCAGTTCGGCGCCGACATGAAGGTGCGTCTGCTCAATGATGGGCCGGTCACGATCTGGATGGAGAGTTGAGCGGGCGGCTCTTTCCAGCCGCCCGCCCAGTCATCACATTCAGACAAAGATGAAGTCATCCACATCCAGTTGGTGAAGCCGGGTTCCCTTGAGCTTCAGGCTATCATCTTCGCCCAGATCGAACACGACGCTGCCGCGCTTGTGCTCCGCGTGCTGCATCAGGTCTTCGAAACTGTCGATGCCTTTGACATCCAGCGTGATCACATCACCATACGACGGCGCCCCGAAGAACCAGCCGCACCCATGCCAGGAGCCCCAGATTCCGGTGTCGAAGTCGTGGATCACGTCGTTGCCATCGCCGCTACGGAAGACAAAGTTGTCCTGCCCCTGTCCACCCCACAGGCGATCGGCACCACCTTCACCGGCCGCATCGAGGAGATCACGCAGATCGGTCCCTACCCGGCCATCGTGCCCACGATCTCGGGCCAGGGCTGGATCACCGGCATGGCCAATAGCATGATCGACCCCACCGATCCGCTGGGCGCGGGCTTTACCGTCTCCGATCTCTGGGCCTGACGCGCCACTCGCTCTTTCTTGGTGAAAATACTCATTGGCCCACCGGTCGCGGCAGCCCCAACCGCTCGAAAATCTACCCGCCCCCCGGGGCGCGACGGGGCGGGTGGGTGGGCGGCGCGTCCCGGGGGGCGGCCTAGGTCAGGAACACCTCGCCCCGCATCGTTTCGGGCAGTTCGGCACCCAGCCGGCTCAGGATCGTCGGCGCCAGCTGCAGCTGGTCGATCTCGGTATCGCGCTCCGGCCCCCGGCCCTCGCCGAAATAATACATCGCCGTCAGCTGCTGCAGATCGCCCCGCCCGCCGTGATGGCCACGCTCGTCCTGGCCATGATCGGCCGTCACGATCACCTCGTATCCCGCCGCCCGCCATTTCGGGATGAACGGCGCCAGCATCTCGTCCATCACCGCGCAGGCATGGTCCATTTCTTGGCAGTCGTGGAAAAACCTGTGGCCCATGCTGTCCAGCGTGCAGGTATGCAGCATCCCGTAATTCAGGCCGTAACGCTGGCATAGCATGGTCAGCGTCGCGAACAGGTCCACGTCCGAGGGCGTCATCTGGTTGATCAGGCCATAGCCCGTCATGGTGTGAAACCGGCCGTGGTTGATCGTGTCGCTCTCGGGTTCGTCATACTCGATGTCGCGCACGTAATCGAAGGGCGCGCGGTTGAAGAACTCGCTCCAGAACGAATGCGCCACCGCCCCGGTCACGCCGCCCGCCTTGCGCACCTGTGAAAACACGTCGGGCTGGGCCAGCCGAAACACGTTGCCGTTGCCGGTGCAGCCGTGCACCTGCGGGCTCACGCCGGTGTGGATCGAGGCATAGCAACTGGCCGAGATTGACGGCAGCACCGCACGATGCACCCAGCGCTGCGCCTCGCCGCTGTCCACCCAGCCTTCAAGATTCCCGAACAGCCTGCGGAAGTTGCGCAGCGGCACCCCGTCGATGATGATCAATAGCAATTTGCGGTCCAAGGGCGTCCTCCCGGTTTTGCGCGATAGAACCACAGCCGCCCCCGGCGCACCAGACCCTGCCGATCCGGGATCGGCACCAATGCAACACACCCACCAAAGATGATCGGACGAAGCGCGGACACGCGCTCGGACATTGGTCCGAACTTTGGGCGGACCTCGTGCCGAAGCCCGCCCCATCGCTTTGTGACAGTTCTGTAACGGAAATGTAACGCGGCGGTCCGGGTCGTCGGATCCCCAACACCAGGAAAGACCCATCAATGTTTGAAATTCTTGCCCCCGTCTGGGAACTTCTCGCCAGGTTCCTGATCGATGTCGCCGCGATGGGCGTGTTGATCTTCGGCTTGTATTACCGCCGCTACCGCGACCGCGAACTCGCCACCACGGCCTCGATGTTCAACATCTTCGCCTTCGCCGTGCTGACCATCCTGTCCAGCGTGCAGTTCTCGGTGGCCGCGGGCTTCGGTCTCTTCGCGATCCTGGCCCTGTTCAGCCTGCGATCGGAACAGATCGAGAAGATCGAAATCGCGTATTTCTTCGGCGCGATCGCCATCGCCGTGATCTGCTCGGTCGTCGGCACCGGCCTGATGATGGTCTTCCTGATCACCGCCTTCGTCCTGCTGGCCGCTTGGGTGCTGGATCATCCCAGTATGCTCAAATCCGCTCACGGAGCCAAGCTGACCCTGGACGCCATCGACCCCGAGATCCTTTCGGACACCGAAAAGACCCGCGCCGCCCTGTCCGAACGGCTCGGGGTCGACGTGATGACCTTCCAGATCGTCGAACTGAACTACGTCAACGACATGGCCCGCATCAACGTCTTCTACCGCAACTGAGGAGCCCTCCCATGAACATGATGAAAATGCATTGCCAGGACAGCGCGCTCCGGTGGCTGACGGATGAATTCACCCCCATCTCGCTCGATGCGCTGAACCAGAAGGCCGAAATGATGTCGCGTATCGACAACAAGTACGTGGTCGATCGCTGGTCGCTCGAAAGCATCCGGCCGGCCCTGCTCGAGGAGTTCGACATCCTCGAAATCGAGGACCGCCGGGCCTTCACCTACGACACCCGCTATTTCGACGATCCCGCGCGCAGCGCCTATTACGAACACCACCAGGGGCTGCGCAAAGGCTTCAAGGTGCGGGTGCGCCGCTATTCCGATGCCGGGCTCTGCTTTCTCGAGGTCAAGGTCAAGGGCCGCCGCGGCATGACGATCAAGAACCGCCAGTCCTACGACCCCGCCAACCTGGGCGCACTGACGCCCGGCGCCTACGCCTATGCCGCCGGCATCTATTCCGGCCATTACGGCAAACCGTTCGAGTATGACCTGCGCGCCGCCCTCGACATCCAGTACCAGCGGATCACGCTTGTCGCGAAATCGGGCGGCGAACGGATGACGATCGACGGGCAGCTCAGGTTCCGCACGGCGGAAAAATCGCTCGACGCCCCGCAGGACGTGTTCATCGTCGAAACCAAGTCCGCCCTCGGACGCGGCTTCGCGGACAAGGCGTTGCGCGCCATGCAGGCCCGGCCGACCAAGAAATGCTCCAAATACTGCATCGGCATGGCCGCCCTGGGCGAGGTTTCGCGCTGGAACCGCTTCATGCCGACCATGCGCCGCCTGCGGCTGGTCGAGGGAACGAAACTCGCCTTGCAGGCCCGCACGCTGGCCCGCGCAGCATGACGCGCGGAAGGAAAAGATCAGACTTTGGTCTGGTCCCGGAAATGGCCCGTCCGGTTAATGCTGGACGGGCTTTTTCCATAAGTGACCGGCGAACAGGTCCGTGGGTACGAGGTAGGCACATGAGAACGGCGACACTCGCCGCCCTGATCGGCGCAACGCTCGCGATTCCGGCAGTGGCCGAGCTACGCTTCGACGGCTACGGCCGTTTCGGCGCGTTTTATGACGAGTCCAAGGGCAAGTTGGAACCGACATCGCGGTTGCGTCTCAGCCTCGACGGCGAAACCAGCGCAGACAACGGGCTCGAACTGTCCTTTCGCCTGCGCCTGCAGGCAGATGACGGCGGCACCGCCATGTTCAACGGGGCGCGGTTCACCTTGCGGTCGGGGCCGCTCCGCTTCGACGTCGGCAATGTTGCGGGCGCGATCGACACGATGCCCGGGTTCTATGGCGCCGAACCGGGGCTGACGGATCTCATGAACCAGGCCCAGGTCCTGCGTGCCGGCTTCGACGAATACGACAGCTCCGGCCCGGGCCGGGATGGTGTCAGCCTGCGCTATTCTCGGGGGGCCGTTCAGGTCGCCGCATCGCATTCCGACACCAGGGGCCGATCCCGGACGGCAGCGCACCTCGCCTATTCCACGGGGCAAGGCACGATCGCCATCGGTTACCAGTCGTCGAACCGCCGGGCAGACGACGGTCTCGCCGTTCTTGCCTACACCCACGATTTCGAATGGGGAAAGGCCGGCCTCATCGCCGCCCGGGAAGATGCGGGCACCGTGCTTGGCGCCTCTCTCAACTGGGAAATCTCGGCCACCACCGAGGTTCTGGCGGCCTTTTCCGCAACCAGGGGCCGCGAGGATTTCGGGCTGGGTCTCAGCCACGATCTGGGCGGTGGCGCGACAGTTCAGGGCGGTGTCGCCTCGGTCGCGGGCAACGTCGTTGCCGATTTCGGCATCCGCTTCGATTTCTGATAAGCCACGACACTACAAAAAGCGGGGCGGCACGGCGTAACCGCCGCACCGCCCCTGGGGGGATGGACCAGCCCCGGGTCAGGGCCGGTCCAACGGGACCGTTGTCACCCTCTGCACTCGGGGTGCTCGATCAGGTCATGCGGATCGTCACAGCCCGACCCACCGGGAATCCGCGACTTCGAACGCCCGCGCTTGGCGACATCGAAGCTCTCGCGCGTCGCCACTTCCGGCAGAAGCGTGGCAAAGGCCGGTTCTGGCAGCAGCGGCGCAATCGACGAATGGTCACCACCATGCCCGCCGCCATCATCACCACCATGGCCGCCATGCCCACCGCCGTGACCGCCACCATCGTCACCGCCGTGGCCGCCATGCCCGCCGCCGTGGCCGCCGCCATGATCGTCGCCGCCGCGCCCATGTCCGCCGTGATCGTCGCCGGGGCCGTCATCGCCACCGCGCCCACGCCCACCATGATCGTCACCCGGCCCATCGTCGGCACCGCGACCACGTCCACCGCGGTCATGACCCGGCCCATCGTCGGCGCCGCGCCCGCGTCCACCGCGGTCATCGCCGGGGCCATCATCGGCACCGCGCCCGCGCCCGCGTCCGCCGCGGTCATCGCCGGGCATGTCGTCGGCCAGCCCGCCTTGTGCCAGAACCATACCGGCCGGGGCGTCAAAGCTGCGTATCTCCGGGCCGTCCACGCTGCGGGCGGCCGAAACGGCCCCGGGCGCAAGTGCCAGCAGGGCCAGGATCGCTGTCGTTCCAAGAATAGATGCGGGTTTCATCGGTATCTCCATCGGTTACCTGATGCCCTCAGAATGGCCCACCTCGCCGAATCGTTGCACCGTCCCAGGTCCGGCGATCATCGGCCCGAAAGTCCCTGCCCCGTTCAGACCAAAGTCGCCCTCATTGGCCACGGTCCCGCCTTTGCCGTTGCCACTTGCCGTTCATAAGACGAAAGTCCCTACCAGTTGTACGATTTGAGGCTAGACTCCCGGTAATGAAAGCCAACGGACCACTCAGACACTGGAGCCGTCTCACGCTGCCCGGCCAGTTCCGGCTGGCCGGTGGCGCTGTCATGGCCGTGGCGATGCTGGCCGTTGGCTCCTGGGTGTCGAACCGGATCGAACAGGCCGCGGTGCAGAATTTCGCGATCATCGCCGCCAACTACATGGAAAGCTTCATTTCCCCGCTCACCCAGGACCTCGCCGAAGGCGATAACCTGTCCGAACCGGCACAGCTCGCGATGGTGGAAATCTTCTCGAATACCGCGCTCAGCGACCGGATCGTCTCCTACAAGATCTGGAAAGAAGGCGGGATGATCGTGCATGCGTCCGATCCGAGCCTGATCGGGCGGCAATTCGAGCCCTCCGACGATCTGCTCGCCGCCCTCTCGGGAAAATTCGCCGCTTCTTTCGAGGATCTCAACGATCACGAGGACGCCGGCGAGGCACAGCTCGGTGTTCCCCTGCTCGAGGTCTACAGCCCCATTCACGAGGTCTTCAGCGGCCGGGTCATCGCCGTGGCCGAGTTCTACGAGAAGGCCGACCAGCTTGCCATCGAACTGACCGACGCCAAGCGCAAAAGCTGGCTCGTTGTCGGCTCGGCCTTCATGGCCAGCGGCTTGCTCCTCTTCGGGATCGTGCAGGCCGGCGGGCACACGATCCGGGATCAGCACCGTCAGCTCGATGCCCAGCTCAGGGCGTCCCAGCAGCTCGCCGCTCAGAACGCTCAACTGCGCCGCCGCGCGATCAACGCCAACCTGCGCGCCACCGCCCAGATGGAACAGGCCATTCGGCGCGTGGGCTCTGATCTTCACGACGGCCCGGCGCAATATCTCTCACTGGCTGCGCTCCGGCTCGATACCGCCTTCGGCCCCGATGCCCGGCCCGGCGCGCGCGACGAAATTCGCAGTTCCCTCGACAAGGCGCTGGAAGAGATCCGCACGATCTCGCGCGGGCTCGCCCTGCCCGACCTCGAAAACCTCGACATGGCCGCACTGGTCCACCGCGCCGTCTCAGAGCACGAAAAACAGACCTCCGCCCGCGTCACCACCGCCTTCTCCGGATCCGAGCCCCAGCAGATGGGTTACACCGAGAAACTCTGCATCTACCGCTTCCTCCAGGAAGGCCTCTCGAACGCGTTCCGCCATGGCGGCGTGGAAGAGGCCGCGGTCAGCGTCACCGGCACGCCCACGAGCGTGCGCATCGCCATTCGCGACGAAGGCGCGGGCTTTGATCCCGAGACAGCACTCAAGCTGCGCACCGACGGCGGTCAGGGGTTGATCGGCTTGCGCGACCGCGCCGAAAGCATCGGCGGGCAAATCTCGTTCGAAACCGCGCCGGGTGCGGGTACAACCCTGACCCTCGAACTCGCAAGAGAGGACTAGGCATGGCCATCAAGCTTATCTTGGCAGACGATCACCCGATTTTCCGCGAAGGACTGATCCAGAGCATCACGGAAACCGGGGAGTTCGAGATCGCCGGCGTCGGCAGTTCCGCCGACGAGGCGGTCGCCCTCGCGCAGGAGCACCGCCCGGATGTGGCGCTGCTCGACCTGTCGATGCCCGGCAACGGGATCACCGCGGCCAAGCGGATCGTCGACGGTCAACTCGCCTCCCACGTGGCAATGCTCACGGTGTCCGAGGACAACACCGATGTCACCGCCGCCCTGCAGGCGGGTGCGATCGGCTACGTTCTCAAGGGCGTCTCCGCAGATGAGCTCCGCCGCATTCTCCGCGGGGTCGCCCGCGGCGAAGCGCATGTTTCACCCGGACTGGCTGCACAGGTCCTCAAGATCATGCAGACCCCGAAAGAAAAAGAGAAAAACCCCATCGACGACCTGACCAAGCGCGAAGAAGACATCCTGCGCCTTGTCGCGGTCGGCAAAAGCAACCGTGAAGTCGCCGATGAGCTTTCGTTGCAGGAAAAAACCGTCAAGCACTACATGACGGGCATCCTTGGCAAACTGCACGCCCGCAACCGGGTCGAGGCCGCCCTGATCGCGCACAAGGCCTGGAACAAGTCGCCCTGACCCGCCGGCTACTTCCGGAAACGTCCCAGCCTTTTGCGGTCTTCCTCGGTCGCCGGCCGCGATACCACCGAGCGGCCATAGGCGTCACGCATCCTGTAGCTGCCCGAGCGGATACTCTCGCGCCAGCCATTCGAATAGAAAACATCCACGTCCCGGCCGCGATAGACGACTTTCACCACCCGCGACCCGATCGGCTTTGCCGATTTGCCCTTCGGCGCACGGCCCGATTTCGCATGCGCCTTGAAGCGTGCAACATCCGAACCGCGGGCGGCCCGCTGCTCCACCACACGCCCTGACGGCGAAATGCGCTGGAATCTACCACTGCGGATTTCCTCGCGACTGCCGTTCGGAAACACCAGCCGCGCGCCATTGGGCAGGCTCTGGAACTGGGCCGCCCGCCCTGCGGATCCCGCATTTCCGGCGTCCCTGGCAGTTACACCACCGCTGTTGTTTCCATCATCGTCATCGCCACTATAGCTGCTGCTGTCGTCACCGTCATCGCTATCGCCGTCGTCACCATCGCCATCGTCACCACCGCCGCCTCCATAGCCGCCGCCACCATAGTCACCATCACCATCATCGCCGCCGCTGTCGTCACCACCGCTGTCATCTCCACCGCTGCCACTGCCACCGCTGCCACTGCCACCACTGTCGTCGCCGCCGCTGTCATCGCCGCCGCCATCGTCGCCTCCCTTGGCGAACGCGGCCGTTGCAGCGAAAGGAGACAGCGTTTCAGACGGAGACGGCAGCAGGAATGCCGTCGCCAGGGCAACGCAAATCAACAGCTTCCACTGCGACAATCCCGGTTTCATGGCTCCCCACAACAAATTTTGCGCTCACACCGGCTCCGGGCCAGGTCCTGAACGCGTGCTGGCATCTGAATTATCGGAATGAGTTTACACAATTGAAACCCGCCCCACATCGGACGAAGGTCTGCGAATTTCGCATGGGTTCTGCCTTTTCGATCGCAGCCCGGCATCGCATTCCGACCACCAGGGCTACGAACGGCCGCGCGCGCTCAGCGGTATTCGTGCCAGCACTGGCGCAGCCCCAGCAGACCGATCTGGCGGCAGACTTTGACCCGCCGCTTCTTGCGGGTTTTCTTCTTCGGGGGCGTCGCGATGAATTGCGCGTATTCGGCCTGGCTTTGGGCATTCAGCGCCAGAAGCTGAACCGCCCCCAGATATCCCGTGCCGGGAAATCCCTTGTCTTCCTGCCAGGCCGCGATTGCATCCCGCGTATTCTGCCCGAAAACGCCATCGACGCCCCCGGGATCAAAGCCCAGCAGCTGAAGTCGCCGCTGCACTTCTCGCCGCTGGCTGCGATCCAGCGCAAGCGCCGTCTCGGTTTCCTGATCTCCCGGCTTGTGCACCGCTACCGCGGCCCGCTGTTCGGATCGCGTACCGTTCCCACCCGGCGGCGTGACCCGCCGGATCGCCTTGATACCATCGCGCGAAAAAGCCGCCTCGAACCGCGCGCCCGCGCCGTCCGGCGGGTAGGGCGTGCACCTGTCCAGCGCCATCGCCCCGGCCAGGTATAGACGCCGCATATCCCCGCTTACATCCGCCCCGCCGATCAGCGCGGGAAGGCCCGAGAGCCGCCCCTGCGCATCAAGATCGAAACCGATCTGCACATCGGTATCCTCCGCGACATCGGCCGGAGGTTCGAAACAAACGCCCAGCGCCATCCGCAGCGAACGCTCGTATTGAACGGCCAGGGCCTCATCCCGGCCGGGCCGTTCCACAGCCCCCTCCGCCGTATCGGCCTGCGGCGCCTCAGTGGCCGTTATCCCTGTCGTCGGCTCCTGTGCGCGGACAGCTGATACCGTCGCGGCCAGCAGACCCGCGCACAGCAGGAAAACCATCAGGTTCGGCATCCCTATTCGTTTGCGTAGCATTCCAATGTCCCCCGCAATGGTCGCCGGTCAACGAAATGGGTCCGTCATGCCCGGTCTACTTGCTCGCCAACTCGTCGTGAAAGGCGTCAAGCGCCGCCTCGGACAGCGAGTCGAGACCAAGCGCCGTGCCGGTTTCATCCACGTCATCCTGTGCATCGGCAAGGTCGCTCTCGGCGTTTTCCGCGGCCTTCTCGGCTTCCGCCAGGTCCTCCTCGGCATCGGCAAGCGCGTCCTCGGCCTCGTCCAGGTCTTTCTGCGCCGCGGCCAGCGCGTCGTCATCTTGCGCGTTGTCGACGGCGGTTTGCGCTTCATCGACAGCGTCTTTTGCCTCGTTCACCGCGTCCTGTGCCTCTTCGACCGCACTGTCGGCATTCTCCTGGGCGTCCTTTGCCTCGGCAAGGCTGTCCAGCGCCTCGCTATACGACGCGATCTGCCCGACCATGCTGTTGGGCGATGCGTTCGCAAAGGCGGTTGCGCTTGCATGAACGGCATTGAGGCCTTTCATTTCAGACGCGATCGCGCCGCGTCCCGGGTTCGAGGCGCTTTTGCCCCGCGCAGTTGCGCTCTTGCCTTTGGCCGACTTGCTGCTGGCGCCCTTTGCGTGGCCCTTGGCATGTCCGATACCCTTGCCCACACCGTGACCAACGCCATGCGCCTGGCCGTTGCCATGTCCGCCAGCGTTGCCGGCACCATGGCCACCGCCATTACCGCCGCCATTGCCACCGCCGTTGCCGCCACCGTTTCCGCCGCCGTTGCCGCCGCCGTTACCGCCACCGTTTCCGCCACCGTTACCGCCGCCATTGCCGCCGCCGTTTCCGCCACCGTTGCCTTTGGCATGCACCTCACTCGCCACCATGGAAACGGACGCAGCGACACCAACCCCAAGCACCGCAAGGGCGATGGTCGAGGCTTTCAAGATCGTTTTCGATGTGTGTTTCATCTGTCCGCTTTCCCTCTTTTTCCAGGTTTCGACACAATCATAAGGATCACATGGGCAAAATTGTGACGAAGCCAGCGTATAGCCGCCAACGCGAACCGCCAACCGGCGCGTTGCACGCCGCCCGGCCAGACCCACATTTCGGCAAACGCCCGCCCATAATGGCCATCGAACCGGCTTTCAGAGCACGACAACCCCGGAATGCTTGGCCTTGTCATCGGGCTCCACGTGGATGGTGATCCGCGCATCGGGCACCCTCGCCTTCAGCGCCTTCTCGATCCGGTCGCAGATGTCATGCGCCTGGGTCACCGTCGCCTGCCCGTCGACGACCAAGTGAAACTCGATAAATGTCGCCTGCCCGGCGTGGCGTGTTTTCAGGTCATGCGCCTCGATCGCGCCTTCCCCCGCCTCGGAAATCACCCCGCGGATCATCTCCAGTTCACCCTCGGGCACCGCCTCGTCCATCAGCCCGCTCAGGGATGCGGTCATCACCTTCCAGCCCGACCACAGGATATTCACCGCCACCAGCGCCGCCAGCGCCGGGTCCAGCACCCACCACCCCGTCAGGATCGCCAAGAGCACCCCCGCCGTCACACCCACCGATGAAATCACATCGCTCAGCAGGTGCTTGCCATCGGCCACCAGCGCGGGCGAGCGCAGCGCCCGTCCCCGCGTGATCAGAACCCAGCACCAGACAGCGTTCAGGATATTGGCCACCACGTTCACCGCCAGCCCTTCCAGCGGCGCATCCAGCACCCGCGGCTCCAGGAACCCCTGCACCGCCTCGCGGAAAATCAGCAGAGCGGCGATGATGATCATCACCCCTTCCAGCACCGCGCTCATGAACTCGGCCTTATGATGCCCGAACGGGTGGTTCGAATCCGCCGGCCGTGCCGCCACCCGGATCGCGATCAGCGCCGCGATGGCCGTGGCCACGTTCACCGTGCTTTCCATCGCATCCGACAACAGCGCGATCGAGCCGGTCATCCACCACGCCAGCGCCTTCAGCCCCAGCACGGCCAGGCCCACCAGGATGCTTCCAACGGCGATTTTCGCGGTGCTCGTCAAAGTGCGTGCCATGCCCGCCTCAGACCAGAGCCCGCCGCGAAAATCAACCCACGGCAACGCCATCGACCCAACCGCATCGGCGTCGACCCGTCCCCGCCTACCTCTCCAAAAGCTTGAGCACTTTGTCAGGATGCCTGGTCATGAAGGCCGCCGCACCACTGCCCAAAGCGTCCCTCCAGGGGCCCGTGTCTCCTTGCCACAATCCCCCGTCCTCGTGCCGGTCTCCGCGAAGCATGACTCGCACGCCATGCGTTTGCGCCGTCTCCAGGAACGCGGGCGTAAGCTGACGGCTGGTCACTTCGACCATTCTGAGCCACGGCCCATACATCTCGATCAGCTTCTCGAGGCCACGGAAAACATCCGCCTCTCTGGTCAGGTTGTCCGTAACGCCGATCCCCGCCGCGGCGGCGGTCTTTTTCAGTTTCGTGCGGTCGTCGCTGAAGAACAGGATATTGCTGCCGTCATAGCGTTCCAGCAACGGCAACAGGGTCGCATCGTCCCATCGTTGCAAATGCAAGATCACCAACAGCCGTCCCTGGCTGAGATCCAGCGCGGCATCCAGCGTCGGAACCGGGTGGTTCCCACCCTCGGGATCCTTCAGACGCAACCGCGCGATCTCTTCAAGCGTATAGTCAAAGGTCATATGGCGACGGGCAAGCGCGCGGCCGCCAAGAGCCGGCGCCCCATCGGGAAAGACCTCGGCCACGTTCGTGGTATCGGTCAGGTAGGGGTAGTGCATCAGGATATACCCCCCGTCGAGGGTCGGTCGTGTGCAGAACTCCACCATATCGACATCCCGGTCGATCGCGTATTGAATACCGGCCAGCGAGTTTTCCGGGGCGATGCCTCCGCTCTCCGAGCGATAGGCGATGATCACCGGGGGCTGACCGGGCGCAAGCCTGTTGTCGATCGTGTTCTGTGCGGATGCCGGCGTGAAACCCAGAAGCGACGCAACACCCGCCATGAAAACCAAACTACGTCCAATCATCTCGTTCCCCGCTACCCGCCCTTCGATTTCTCTTCCCAGTGAAACCCAGGTAAACGGCGATACGCCACACGCACCTTGATACACCGCAAATCCGTGTAACGCTCCCGGCTCCGTCTCATCATGGCCCGAAATACCAGGGCAGCCACCTCCAAAAGCATCGCCCGTCACCAACCTCCCATGAACCGCGCTGTGGTTTTCGCCTGCGACGGACGGCGATAAAGCCTGTCCCCAAGCCTGCCACCAGGCTGTGCGCGACGCCCGGGACCGGCAGCCGCCCTCAGCCGATCAGCACGTTCATATGCGCCACCACGCTGCGCGCCAGCGCGGCCGGCTCATAGCCGCCTTCCAGCATCGACAACACCCGCCCCTGCGCCGACTTCCGCGCCACCGCCAGCAACTGCTCGGTCACCCATTTGTAATCCGCGTCCGTCAACTGCAGATGCGACATGTCATCGGCGACATGGGCATCGAACCCGGCCGAGATAAACAGGAACTCCGGCTGGAACATCTCCAGCGCCGGAACCCAGTGCTCGTGCACCGCGGCGCGGAACTCGGCACCTCCCGCCCCCGCGCTCAGCGGCACATCGACCAGGTTCGCGGTCTCCTTTTCGTGCCCGGTGAAGGGATAGAACGGATGCTGGAACGACGAACAGAAAAGAACCCTCGGCTCGTCTCGGAAAATATCCTCGGTCCCGTTGCCGTGATGCACGTCGAAATCCACGATCGCCACCCGGTGCAGCCCATGCGCCTCCAGCGCATGCGCCGCCGCCACGGCGATATTGTCGAACAGGCAGAACCCCATCGCCCGGCCCCGCTCGGCATGGTGCCCCGGCGGGCGCACCGCGCAGAACGCGCTGTGCGCCTCGCCCGCCATGATCATGTCCACGCCCAGAACGCCCGCGCCCGCGGCCCTTTCGGCCGCGCGCAACGTGCCGGGCGACATCACCGTATCGCCGTCGATCTCCACCGGCTCGGTCACCGGGTCCATCGCATAGATCCGGTCCAGATACGCCTTGTCATGCACGCGCTCCAGCTGCGCGCGCGTCACGCGCGGTGCATCAGCGCGGCGCAGCACGAAATCCAGCCCCGACATGATCAGCTGGTTCTCGATCGCCGACAGCCGCTCGGCCTGGTCAGGATGCAGCCGCCCGGTGTCGTGCTCCATGCAATCGGGATGTGAAATATAGGCCAGCATGGCAACGCTCTCCTCAAAGCTCCCTGTGCACCCAGACGATCTCGCGATCCTCCAGCACCGGCTCCACGGCAAAGCCCAGCTCTTCCATCAGGTGCAGCATCGGGGCGTTTTCGCGCAGCACCGTGCCCTCGATCACCGCCAGCCCGTGATCTCGCGCCGCATCGATCAACGCCTTCATCAGCCGCGTGCCGATCCCCTGGTGCTGCACCTCGTCGCTCACCACGATGGCGAACTCGCAACTGCGCCGGTCGGGGTTGATGGCATAGCGCGCCACCCCGATCTGCGCCTGCCGCCCCTCGGGCCCGACCAGCGCCACCAGCGCCATCTCGGTGCGGTAATCGATCTGCGTGAACCGCGCCAGCATCTCCGGGCTCAGCTCGTTGATCGTCCCCATGAAGCGGAACCGCTTGGCCTGCGGTGACAGGTCCCGCACGAACCCCGCCTCGCTCTGCGCGTCCTCGGGCCGGATCGGCCGGATGGTCAGCACCTGCCCGTCCGACAGGTGGCTTTCCTGCACCAGGTGGCGCGGATAGGGGTGGATCGCCATGTGGTCATAAGGCCCGTCCTTGCTCGGCGGACGCTTGATCATGATCCGCGCATCCACGCACAGCACCCCCTCGGGCCCGGCAAAAAGCGGGTTCAGGTCCAGCTCGACGATCTCGGGCAACTCGCACACCATGTCCGACACGCGCAGCAGCACCTCGACCACCGCCTCGCGCTTTACCGCGTGGCGGTCGCGGAACGCATCCAGCAGCCGCGCCACCCGCGTCCGGTCGATCAGCCGATTGGCCAGCACCGCGTTCAGCGGCGGCAACGCCACCGCGTTGTCGCGCAGGATCTCTACCATCGTGCCGCCCGCCCCGAACATGATCGCCGGGCCGAAGACCGGGTCGCGGCTCGCCCCGACCACCAGTTCGCGCGCATCCTCCACCTGCGCCATCCGCTCCACCGTCACGCCCTCGATCACCGCTTCGGGGCGCAGTTCCTTCGCCCGCTCGGTGATCTGGCGGAAGGCCGCCATGACATCGCCCGCCGTCATCAGGTTCAGCATCACGCCGCCCACGTCGGATTTGTGGCTGATCTGCGGGCTCAGGATCTTCATCGCCACCGGAAAGCCCACGGTCTCGGCCGCCACCAGCGCCTCGGCCGCGCTTTCGGCCTCGATCGTCATGTTGGTGGGAATGTGGAAGGTGCGCAAAATCGCCTTGCTCTCGATATCGTTCAGCATGTCGCGGCCTTCGCGCAACGCCGTGTCGATGATCATCCGCGCGCCCACGAGGTCGGGCTCGGCCACGTCGGTCAGCGGTCCCGGCACCTCCAGCGCCAGCCGCTGGTGGCGCTGATGCTGCGCGAGGTAGGAAAACGCCTCGACCGCGCGCTCGGGCGTGATGAAATCGGGCACGCCGTTCTCGCTCAGCACCCGCCGCGCCTCCGCGACCGAGGTTTCGCCCATCCAGCAGGCCAGCACCGGTTTCTTGCCGCGCTTCGGCACCGCGTCCACCACCGCCTGCGCGGCGGCGCTGGCCTCGGTCATCGCCTGCGGGGTCAGCATCACCAGGACCCCGTCCAGGTTCGGATCCTCCAGGCAGGTCTTCACCGCCGTGCCGTATTCCTCGGCCGCCGCGTCGCCCAGAATGTCCACCGGGTTGCCCCGGCTCCAATAGGGCGGCAGGATCCCGTCCAGCACCTTGATGCTCTTCTCCGACAGCGCCGCCACGTCCAGCCCCAGGTCACCCGCCCGGTCCGCGGCCAGAACACCGGCGCCGCCCCCGTTGGTCACGATGCCCAGCCGCTTGCCGCCCACGCGCTTGCCCGCTGACAGGATCTCGGCGGCGGCAAACAGCTGGCCGAACGTGCTCGCCCGCACCGCGCCGGAACGCGACAGCGCCGCGTCGAACACCGCATCCGATCCGATCAGCGCCCCAGTATGCGTGTTCGCCGCCTTCGAGCTCTGCGCATGCCGCCCCGATTTCAGCACGATCACCGGCTTCGACCGCGCCGCGATCCGAAGCGCGCTCAGGAACCCCGGCGCGTTGTTGATCCCCTCGACATAAAGCAGGATCGCATCCGTCTTCGGATCGGTCGACAGGTGGTGCAGCACGTCGCCGAAATCCACGTTGGCCGAATTGCCCAGGCTGACGATGGCCGAAAACCCCAGGTGATGCGGCTCGGCCCAGTCCACGATCGCCGAACACAGCGCGCCCGATTGCGACACCACCGCCAGCCGCCCCTTCGGCGCGCCGGAATTCAGAAAGGTCGCGTTCATCCCCAACCAGGGCCGCACCAGCCCCACGCAATTGGGCCCCATGAAACGCACGCCGGCCTTCTTCGCCGCCTCCTTCAGCTGCGCCTCCAGCGCCCGGCCCTCGGCGCCGGCCTCGCGAAACCCCGCCGACAGCACGATCGCCGCGGGCACATCCGCCTCGCCCAGCTCGTGCAGGATACCCGGAATCGTCTGCGCCGGTGTCGCGATCACCGCCAGGTCGATCTTCTGCGGCACATCCGCGATCTTCGCGTAACAGCGCGCCCCGCGCACCTCCTCGTATTTCGGATTGACCGGTACGATGGCCCCGTCGAAATCGCCCGCCACCAGGTTCGCATGCACTTTCGAGCCCACGCTCGTGGCCGATTCACTGGCGCCGAACACGGCGATGCCGGTGGGGTTGAAAAGCGTCTCAAGCGGGCGTTTGAACATGGTCCCGGCCTCGTTTCCTGCTGCGCCGCAATCCTATCATGCTGCAGGTGCAAAATACATGACAACACGCATCCGGCCTTGCGGCAGATCAAGAATGCCGAACCATTCGGGATGAAATGATCCCCCGCTTTTTCTTGGCCCAAATACTCCAAATCCCGGCCTCACCACCGGCCCGCCGCCAAACCCGGCGCACAAGGCCGCAACCGCAGGCGGGGTGGTGGGCGGCGGGGGCGGGTGGGTGGGACGCCCACCACCCCGCCTGCCCGACAGGTCTTTACCCCTGGGTCGCGGGTTACTTCGCCATCAGGTAATCCGCCACCGCCTGGTAAGCCGGCAGCGATGTCGGATCGATGAACCCGTTCTGCGCCCGCGGGAACGACGCAAGGCGCACCAGCACCATCTCGGCCGCCGGGTCGACATAGATCGTCTGGCCATGCACGCCGCGCGCGGCATAGGCGCCGTTTGCGTTATGGAACACCCACCACTGGCTGGTATAACTTCCGTTCGGGATGGTCGGGAAACCGGCGAATTTCGCCGGGTCACCGCTCGCGCGGATCTTTTCGACAACTTCGGCCGGGAACAGCCGCTCGCCATTGATCTCGCCGCCGTTCAGCATCACCAGGCCCAGCCGCCCCAGGTCGCGCAGCCCCGCGGTCACGCCCCCCCCGGCAAAGGGCACGCCCTTGCCGTCGACCGTCTGGTAGGCATCCTGCTCGGCCCCCATCGGCCGCCACAACCGTTCCGAGGCAAGCTCGGTCACCGCCTTGCCGGTCACCCGGCTAATGATCCAGCCCAGCATGTCCGAATTGATCGTCTTGTAATGGAAGGCGTCGCCATGCGCGCCCTCGGGCTTCACCTGCTGCAGGTATTCCCAATACCCATCAGGCCCGTCATAGCCCTCAGACTTGGGCAGCGGGCTGGCGGCCCTGGAATACAGCCAGATATCGGCATTTGGGTCCGAATAGTCCTCGGAATACTGAACCCCCGTCGTCATATCCATGACCTGCCGCACCGTGGCATTGGCAAAGGCGCTCTCGCCGATCTCGGGGATCACGTCGCGCACCAGCAGGCTGTCATCCAGCACCCCCTCGGCCACCAGGATCTCGCCCAAGAGGCCGGTGATCGACTTCGTCATCGACATGATGGCATGTTTGCCATCCTCCTCCAGGCAGCCGAAATAGCGCTCATAGACCACCCGCCCCTTGTGAAGGATCAGCATCCCGTCGGTATAATTGGCGTAAAGCGACTCCTCCCAGGTCATCTCCTTGTCGCCGTTGATCGGCATGAAGGTCAGCGCGTCGATGTCCTGCCGCGCGTCGGCAAAGGCGTGCGGCGGCAGGTAGCTCAGCGGCACCGGCGCGCCCAGCCCGCGGCTGATTTCTTCCGTGGGCAGGAACTCGCGCAGGTGACAGACCGACCAGCGCAGCCTGGGAAAACTGAAGTAAACCGAATCCGGCTGGGTGATCAGCTTGTCGGCCGGCGGGGGAAAGCCCTGCATCCAGCCCATCACGTTCGGGTCGGACTCCTGCGCCGACAGCGGCGTGCTCTGCGCCATCGCGCCCCCCGCCATGCCCAGGAACATCCCGGCGGCCAGCGCCGCGATCCTAGAAATTGAAGACGACATTCAGAAATCCTCCCGTCCAGTTGGGCACGTTGCCGCCCACGGCGCCGGTAATCCCGCTGCCAGGCTTCGACAGGCTCACGCCCGCCGTCAGAAACGTGTTTTGGTTGATGATGCGGCTGTATTCGACAAAGAAATCATCCGCCAGGTGCGGGTCTGTGACCCCGGAAATCACCGTCGGCACCCCGTTCGAAAACACCACCCTCGTGCCCTGTCCGAACTGGATCGGGCTGAAGAGTTCATTGGCGCGGATATGGGCATAGCGAAAGGTGATCGTGTCCTTGGGCCCGGGCTTCAGGCGCAGCGCCAGGTTATGTGACTGCACGTTCGAATTGATGAACACCATCGATGATTTCGAGCCCGTCGCCCAGGCGCTGGGCGATCCCTCGTAGTAAAGCGGGTCGAACCGCTCCAGCCGCGTCGTGTTCGGATCATCCCCCGAAAAGCTCTGGAACCCATAGCTGATCATCGGCGCCCAGGGCAGGTCCGCAAAGGTGTACCCCGCCTGCAACCGGCCGGCCCAGGCGCGCAGGTTGGTCCGATCGTTCCACTGATAAGCCAGGTCGGCCGCGAAATAGGCGTTTTCCAGCGGCCCGCTCAACGCGCCCGTGCGCGCGTAGTAACTCAGCGTCTGCGTGTCTTCGCGCGCACCGGGCAGGATTGTCGGCGGCCCGATCCCGCCGGGCGCCGCCTGTACGCTGGGCGAACCCGATTTCAGCACGTTCACATAGGTCAGGCCCTGGAACCCGCCGCCCGGCCCGTCGAACCGCAGGTCCAACCCGGCCAGCCGGTTGTCGTTGTCGCCCGAGGGGTTCTCGTTGGGGTCGACATAGAACAGCGTCCCCGTGAACCCGCCCTTCGACAGCTTGGCGATCGCCGCCATCTCCCACGCCTTGCGTGGCCCGAATTTCAGCGCCCCACGCTCGAACCCGCTCGACCCGCCATTGGCGATCAGCATGCCGGTGCCCAGCTTCAGCTCGCGCGGCCCCAGCGAAAAATCGAGCGTCAGCCCATCGGCGGATGTGGTGCGATAGCCCAGATAGGCCTCTTCCAGCGTCGCGCGCCCCGTATCTCCGGCATCGTAGGCATCCGTGCCCAGCGTGTAAGACGCCACGCCCGACAGCTTGCCATAGAAAACACCGCCCGCATCCAGCGTGTTTTCAAAACTCAGCCCGGGCTTGATGTAGAACTCGGCCCAGTTGGTATCCGAAGAATACCCCGATCCCGGGGCGGCGCTATCGGCAAAGTTCCAGAAAAGATTGCGCTCGCTCACCAGGTTGATGCCGGCCTGGAAATGCGACCGTACGGTCAGGCCATCGCTTTGCCGCAGCACCATAGAGTCCTGTGCCTGCGCCTGAACTGTGGAAAAAACGGCCAGACAGACAGCGCCCATCAGACGCACCAAGGTTCTCAACGTGCCGCCTCCCAAATGAATTCAGACTGAAATCACTCGCAAACGATACGTCAAAGGTCCGGAATTGGATCAGTTGCCAGCGCTCTCCATCCTGCGGTTGGCGATCACCTCTTCCAGCCAGCCCAGCTTCATCTCCGGAACCGAACTCAGCAGCAGGTCGGTGTAATCGTCGAAGGGCGGGCTCAGCACCTCGCTCTTGGTGCCATATCGCACGACCTTGCCCTGGTACATCACAGCGATGGAATCCGCGATCGCCTTCACCGTCGCCAAGTCATGGGTGATGAAAAGATAGGCAACATCCTCTTCCTTCTGCAGCTCCAGCAGCAGCTTCAGGATGCCATCGGCCACCAGCGGGTCCAGCGCGCTCGTCACCTCGTCGCAGATGATCATCTTGGGCTTCGCGGCCAGCGCCCGGGCAATACAGACCCGCTGTTTCTGCCCCCCCGACAACTCCGCCGGATAGCGGTCGATGAACTCCTCGCCCATCTCGATCTTGTCCAGAAGCTCGATCACCTGCCGGCGCCGCTCGGCGCCCTTCAGGCCGAAATAGAACTCCAGCGGGCGGCCGATGATCGTGCCCACCGTCTGGCGCGGGTTCATCGCCACGTCCGCCATCTGGTAGATCATCTGCAACTCGCGCAGGTCCTCGCGCGTGCGGGTCGGCAGGTCCGGGCTCAGCGTGCGGCCGGCAAACTCGATCCGCCCCTCGCTCGGCGGCAACAGCCCGGTAATCACCCGCGCCAGCGTCGACTTGCCCGATCCGCTTTCGCCCACCACCGCCAGCGTCTGGCCCGGCGACAGCTCCACGTTCACGTCATGCAGCACGTCGAACTTCGTGCCCTTGTAGCGCGCGGTCACGTGCTCGACCTTCAGCACCGGCTCGGCCGCCGGCTGCTTCTCCTCGTGCTCGATCGACCGGACCGAAACCAGCGCCTTGGTATACTCCTCCCTAGGCGCGTTGATGATCTGGTCGGTGGTGCCGTATTCCACCATGTCGCCCATCTTCAGCACCATGATGTCGTCGCTGACCTGTGCCACCACCGCCAGGTCGTGGGTGATGTAAAGCGCCGCCACCCCGGTATCACGGATCGCGTCCTTGATCGCCATCAGCACGTCGATCTGCGTGGTCACGTCCAGCGCCGTGGTCGGCTCGTCAAAGACCACCATGTCGGGCTCCGGGCACAGCGCCAGTGCCGTCATGCAGCGCTGCAGCTGCCCGCCCGACACCTGGTGCGGATAGCGGTTGCCGATATGCTCCGGGTCCGGCAGGCCCAGCTTGGCAAAAAGCTCAACGGCCCGGCGTTCGGCCTCCTTGCGGGAAAACTTGCCCTTCTCGACGCTCGCCTCGGTCACCTGGTCCATGATCTTCTTGGCCGGGTTGAAACTCGCCGCCGCCGACTGGCTGACATAGGTCACCTCCAGCCCGCGCAGGCGGCGCACATCACGCCCCGATGTCTTCAGGATATCGCGCCCGTTGACCCAGACCTCGCCGCCGGTGATTTCCACGCCGCCCCGGCCATAGGCCATCGTGGCCAGCCCGATGGTCGACTTGCCCGCCCCGGATTCCCCGATCAGCCCCAGCACCTTGCCGCGCTCCAGGTCGAAATCGACACCATGCACGATCTCGATGTCATGCGGTTTCTCACCGGGCGGATAGACCGTCGCGCCGATCTTCAGGCCACGCACCTTTACCAGCTTGTCATCGCTCATCCCCGGCCCCCTTTCAGGCTCGTGGTGCGGTTCAGGATCCAGTCGGCCACCAGGTTCACGCTGATCGCCAGCGTGGCGATCGCCACTGCCGGCCACAGCGCCGCGCCGATGCCGTACACGATCCCGTCCTTGTTCTCCTTCACGATCCCGCCCCAGTCGGCCATCGGCGGTTGCACGCCCAGGCCCAGGAACGACAGCGTCGAGATGAACAGCACCATGAAGATGAAGCGCAGCCCCATCTCGGCCACCAGCGGGCTCAGCGCGTTGGGCAGGATCTCGCGAAAGATGATCCAGCGCCGGCCCTCGCCGCGCAGCGCCGCCGCCTCGACATAGTCCATCACGTTGATATCCACCGCGACCGCCCGGGACAGGCGGAAGACCCGCGTGCTGTCCAGAAGCCCCATGACCAGCACCAGCACCGGCACAGTCACCGGTGTCACAGACAGGATTACCAGCGCCAGGATCAGCGACGGAATCGACATCACCAGGTCCACAAACCGGCTCAACAATTGGTCGGCCCAGCCTCCCAACACTGCGGCCAGGAACCCCAGGATCGATCCGGTGGTAAACGAAATGATCGTCGCCACGGTGGCGATGAAAATCGTCGTCTGCCCGCCATAGATCATCCGGGTCAGCAGGTCGCGCCCGATATTGTCCGTGCCCAGCCAGTGATCGGCGCTCGCCGGTTCCCAAACGTCGCCGACGACCTCGGCCATGCCATAGGGGGCGATCAACGACGCGAATATCGCCACGAAAAAGTAAAGCGCCGTGAAAAACAGCCCGACAGCGGCCGCGAAAGGAATGTTCTTCATCATTTCGGGTGCCTCAGTCTCGGATTCGACAGGATCGAGATGATATCGGCCAGCATGTTGAGCCCGATATAGACTGCGGCAAAGACAAGTCCGCAGGCCTGCACCACCGGCAGGTCACGCTTGCTCACATGGTCGACCAGGTATTGCCCCATGCCGGGGTACGTGAAAACCACCTCGACCACGACAACCCCGACCACCAGGTAGGCCAGGTTCAGCATCACCACATTCACCACCGGCGCGATCGAGTTCGGAAACGCGTGCCGCCAGATGATCTTGAACATCGTCAGACCCTTGAGCTCGGCCGTTTCGATATAGGCCGACTGCATCACGTTGAGGATCGCCGCGCGCGTCATCCGCATCATGTGCGCCAACACGACAAGCGTCAGCACCGCCACCGGCAGCGCAATCGAGTTGAGCTTCTGGCCCAGGCTCATGCCATCGTAGATCGTCGAAACCGTGGGCGCCCAGCCCAGTTTCACGCCCACGAAATACATCAGCACGTAGCCGATCAGGAATTCCGGGATCGAGATCGTGCTCAGCGTCACCGCCGAGATCAGCTTGTCGGGCCAGCGTTCACGGTAACGCACCGCCAGCAGCCCGAGGAAAATGGCCAGCGGCACCGAGATGATCGCCGCCCAGAAGGCCAGGAAAAGCGTGTTGGAAAGGCGAGAGCCCAGCGCCTCGGCAATGTCCTTGCCATTGGTCAGCGCGGTGCCCAGGTCGCCGGTCAGAACCCCGCCCAGCCAATCGAAATAGCGCGTCAGGGGCGGGTCGTTCAGCCCCAGCTCCGCGCGCAGGTTGGCCAGCGCCTCGGGCGTGGCCGACTGGCCAAGGATGGATTGCGCCACGTCCCCGGGCAGGATGAGCGTGCCCACGAAGATGAGGATCGAGACGAGGAAAAGCAGCAGGATGCCCAGCGCAAGGCGCTGGGCAACGAGTTTCAGTGCCGGCCCCATATCAGGCGGCGACCCACATCTTGATTGGGGCGTAGTAGTTCATGATGCCAAAGCCCTTGTGGTTATCGATCCAGCCCGCAATCCGGTCGGTTGAGGCGTCAACGAAGTCGTTGAACATCGGGCAAATCAGCCCACCTTCGTTATGTAGGATCATACCCATATCAGCATACATCTGCTTCCGCTTGGCTTCGTCCAACTCGGCCCGTGCCGCGACCAGAAGCTGGTCGAACTTCTCGTTCTTGAAACGCGTGTCGTTCCAGTCAGCAGTACTGAGATACGCCGTCGAGTACATCTGGTCCTGAACGGGGCGGCCCGACCAATAGCTGGTGCAGAACGGTTGCTTGTTCCACACTTCCGACCAGTAGCCGTCATTGGGCTCTCGCTTAACCTCGAGCGGAATACCCGCCTTGGCCAGCGATTGCTGGAACAGCGCCGCCGCATCCGGCGCGCTCGGGAACGAGTTGTCCGAGGTGCGCAGCAGGATCGGGTCGGTCGCGCCCGATTTCTTCCAGTGGAAGGCGGCCTTGTCGGGGTCGTATTCGCGCTGCTCCATCGGCGTGAACAGCGGATAGGACGCGTTGATCGGCGTGTCATTGCCGACAGAGCCGTAACCGAACAGGATCTTGTCGACCATCTCCTGACGGTTCATGCCCCATTTCAGCGCCAGCATCACGTCGTTGTTGTCAAACGGCGCCGTGTCGCGGTGGGCGATGAACACATAGTGGCCCGCGCCTGATGCTTTGTGCACGGTGATATTCGGCGCGCGATCAACCAGCCCAGCAGTGCGCGGCGGCACACGGTTGATCATGTCAACCTGACCCGATTGCAGTGCGGCGACGCGCGCGGTGTCGTCGTTGATAACGATCAGCTCGATCGTGCCCGCATTACCGTCGTCGCGCCAGTAATTGGCGTTCTTCTCAAACACGAAGCGCACACCCGGCTCGGCCGATTTCAGAACATAGGGCCCGGTGCCGATAGCTGCAGTCGGATCGTCGTTGCCGCCGTTTGGTTGGATCAGCAGGTGATAATCCGTCATCAGATAGGGCAGGTCGGCGTTTGGCTGTTCGAGTTCCAAGATGAAGCTGTCACCCTCGACCTTCATCGACGCGATGCCGCGCATAATCCCCAGCGCACCCGACTTGGTCTCGTCGCCCGAATGGCGCTCCATCGTGGCCAGCACATCGTCTGCCGTCATCGTCTTGCCATTCGAGAATGTTACACCCGACCGGATCTTGAAGGTCCAGACCTTCGCATCCGGCGAGGACGAATAGCTCTCTGCCAGCACCGGTTCGATACCACCATGCGGTAGAAGCTCGACAAGCGGCTCGCCCCACATCCGTGTCACCAGCGTCTGGCCCTGGTTCGCCGAAAGCGCCGGATCAAGACTGTCTGCCGAGCCACTGCCATTCACACCCACCTTGATCGTGCCGCCCTTCTGCGGCCCGGCGGCGCGCACCGCATCGGCCAGCATCGTGTTGGCCGCCGCGGCGGTCACGCCCACGGCCGCCGCGCGGCCCATGAACTCGCGCCGCGAAATCCGGCCCATCGCCGCATTCACCTTGAGATAGTCAAGATAGTCTTTCATCGGATTGCTTCTCCCTGTTGCATCCCTCCCCGCACGCCTTTTTCACCACGGCAGGGTTATTAACTCTCCAGTCAAACAAACCGCATCCCCCCCAAGGCTTCAAGGTATTTCTGGGAAAAATCCGGCCACCCGCGTCACATCCCGTCGCGCGGAATGCTGTCGGTTATGTCCTTTTCGAACACCAGCACATCGTTTTCATAGGCCTCCAGCCGCGCTTTCAGGAAAAAGGTCCCGGCATCCGCCCACATCTCGGCATGAGTCTCGGTGCGCAGGCGTATATCACCGCGCTCGGTCTCTTCGGTCCAGTGGGTGATGCCCCGCGCCTGGCCCGGATCGTCGGGGTGTATCACCCATCTCTCGCGCGATTTGCCGCCCGAAATCAGGCCATGGCGCAGATCGCGCCGCTTGCCGAAATCATCCTCGATCACCAGCGTCATCAGCCCGTTCGACAGGTCCTCTTCCACCCGCCGCACGTTTTCCACCGGGCGCAGCTCCTCGGTCTGCCACGGCGTCACATCGGTTTCCACCTCGGGAAACACCCACTCCGCCGCCCCGGCCCGCGCCCGCACCGGCAGGTCCAGCGCGCCGCCCTCGATCTGCAGGCACACCGCCTCGGGCGATGGCCAGATCAGCGGCCAATAGGCCGTGCTCACCGCCACGGCAATCCGGTGCCCCTCGGGCACGCGATAGGCGATATGGTCCAGCACCACCGCGACATCCACCATCTCGCCCGGCACCATCGGCTCAGGGGTTTCGTGCCCGCCACGATGGGTCAGGTTCAGCACGCCATAGGTGATACGCGTGCTCATCCCGTCCGGGTGCACATGGTTCACCCGGACGGCAATCTGGCCCTGCGCCTTGTCCGCGCTCAGGCGCAGCCGAACCACCGGCGCCCCCACGATATCGCGGCCCGCCTCCAACGGCGCGCTCACCCACAGGGCCGAGCCCGCGTCGTCCGCGCGCTGGTCCCCGGCCAGCTCCGGCCCCCGCCCGATCGCGTAATACTCGCTCCCGGCCATGCCGCAGGTCTGGGGCGAGGCCACCGCCTGCCCGCCCGCACCCTCTCCGCCCAGAACACCATGCGCCCCCAGCGCAAACCGCTCCATCTCTCCGCCGGTCGCCTCATCCGCCAGCCATATCCCGGGCCGCTCCCGCGCCACCCGCTCGGGCCGGTGCCCCTCGATCAGGAAGGCGCGATAGGTCGGGTGACCCTCGGCCCCGTTCTCCACCCCCTTCAGCCACCGGTCCCACCAGCGCAGCGCCTCGGTCAGGAACCCGATCCTCGGCTCGGGCTTGGCGATATGCGGATAAAGATGCACCCACGGCCCGACGATGCCTTTCGCGCCCTCCAGGTTCTCGACAATCGCCGGCACCGCGTTCTTGTAACCATCCGCCCAGCCGCCGATCGCCAGCACCCGGGCGGTCAGCGCGCCATACTCCTCGCAGATCGACCCGTGTTTCCAGTAATCGTCCCGCCGCTGATGCCTCAGCCAGGTGCTCAACAGCAGCGGTTCGGCCTCCAGCCGCTGCAACCACATCTCGCGCCAGTCCGCGCGCAGCGCCGGATCGGGCGCGCGGCTCGAATAGGCCCACATGGTCGATGACCAGCCCAGGTTCTCGTTCAGCAGGCAACCGCCCTTGTAATGGATGTCGTCATTGTAACGATCCACGGTCGAACAGAGCGAAATCACCGCCTTCAGCGGCTCCGGCGCCAGCCCGGCCACCTGCAACCCGTTGAATCCGCCCCAGCTGATCCCCATCATGCCCACGTTGCCGTTGCACCAGGGCTGTTCGGCCAGCCAGTTGATCACGCTCACCGCGTCGGCCAGTTCCTGGGCGGTGTATTCATCCTCCATCAGCCCTTCGCTGTCGCCATTGCCGCGCATATCGACCCGCACGCAGGCATAGCCGCGCTTCGCCATCCACGGATGGGTGATCTCGTCGCGCGCCACCGTGCCGTCACGCTTGCGATAGGGCAGATGCTCCAGGATCGCCGGCACCGGATCATCCAGGCAATCCACCGGCCGCCACACCCGCGCCGACAGCTGCACGCCATCGGGCATCACCAGTCCCAGGTCCTCGATCTCCTCGATCTCCCGCAGGTTCTTCATGGCGCACCCCCTCTCGCTCCCGCGTGCCAGCTTTCCGGCACAGCGCGTCGGGGTCAAGCACCCTGCTTCATCTTGCCAGAAATACTCGGGGGGTCCGGGGGCGCCGCCCCCGGCGCTCAGTCCAGGTCCAGCGCACTCAGGTCGTTCAGAAGGTCCAGCAACTGATCCATCCGCTCCCGGCCAAACCGCTCTTCCAGCCGGGCAAAGATCGCGTTGCTCTCCGGCGCCGCCGCGCGCAACAGCGCCACGCCCTCGGGCGTGATGTCCAGCAGCACCTTGCGCCGGTCGCTGGGATGATCCTTGCGCGCGATCAGCCCCTTTTTCTCCAACAGCTGCATGATCCGCGTCAGGCTGGGGTTCAACAGGCAGGCCGCCTGCGCCAGGTCCTTGGGGTCCATCGTGCCGCGCTCATCCAGCACGCGCAGCACGCGCCATTGCTGCTCGGTCACGTCCGCCTTGTTCAGCATCTGGCGGATGGGCGCCATCATCGTCTCTCGCGCGCGCAGCATCGCGATAGGAAGCGACCTTGTGGTCGATGGCAGGTCCGGCCGAACATCGGTGTCTTTCGTCATGGTCTTTCTGTGGCCGATTTCTGCCGCGCCGGCAAGTGCGCGAATCGTTCCATCACCGCGCGCCGGGGTAAGGAAACGAAGCCTTAACGAATGCCGCGGCGCGGCGGTGCACGCCCGGCAGCCGCAAGTCAGCCGCGGGTCACCCCCGCCCCGTTGCCGCGCCGCGGCGCCGTTAACCTGACCGCGCGCAGCTTCGCTTCAACCCTCCGAAACGCCCGCCTCGGCAAAGGTCGCCATGCCCGAATGACAGGCAATCGCGCCTTTCAGCACGCCCATCGCCAGCGCCCCGCCCGAGCCCTCGCCCAGCCGCATGCCAAGGCGCAACAGAGGCTCTTTTCCCAGCTTTTCCAAAAGCTTGCCATGCGCGGCCTCGGCGCTTTGATGGCCCGCCACCGCATGCTCCAGCGCGCCGGGCAGCGCCTCGTGCAGGCAGGCCGCCGCCGCGCAACAGATAAACCCGTCGAGGATCACAGGAATGCGTTCCACCCGCGCCCGCGCGATAGCGCCCGCCATCGCCGCCAGTTCGCGCCCGCCCAGGCAGCGCAGCACATCGAGTCCATCAGTCATCTCACTGGAATTGCGGGCTTTTCCCTCGCGCACCACCCGCGCCTTCAGCGCCAGGCCGTCCGCGTCCACACCGGTGCCCCGGCCGACCCAGTCCTCGGCCTCCCCGCCATAAAGCGCATGCGCCACCGCCGCCGCACTGGTCGTATTCCCGATCCCCATCTCGCCAGTGACCAGCAGGTCGGCTTGCGGGTCCACCGCGTTCCAACCCGTTGCAATCGCTTGCAGAAACTCCGCCTCGCCCATCGCGGGGCCTTGGGTGAAATCCGCCGTCGGCCGCGCCAGCTCCAGCGCCAGGACATCCATCTTCGCGCCAAAGGCCCTGGACAGCTGGTTGATCGCGGCCCCCCCGGCCTCGAAATTCAGCACCATCTGCGCCGTCACGTCCGCCGGAAAGGCCGACACGCCCTGCGCCGTCACACCGTGGTTGCCCGCAAAAACAATCACTTGCGGGTGCTCCAGCGTGGGTCGGTCGGTGCCACGCCAGCCCGCGTACCAGATCGCCAGGTCCTCCAGCCGGCCCAATGCGCCCGGCGGCTTGGTCAGCTGCCCGTTGCGCGCCTCGGCCCCGGCCCGCGCCACGTGGTCCGCGCCCGGCGCGGCAACCAATTCTTCACGAAACTGCGCGAGACTTTCAAAATTGCCCATGGAATCCCCGTTGATTTGGCTTGGCGCCCCGTGTTTAACGGAAACGCTTCCGCCCTCAAGGCCAGAAACGGACAGGTTCATGCGCGAAAACGCCCCCCTGGCACAGCCCCGCGATCTCGCGGTCGCGCTGTCTCTTCTCACGCGCCTGCCGCTTTCCCTACCCGATCACGCCTATGCCCGCGGCGCCGCCAGCGCCTGGGCCTGGCCGCTCGTGGGCCTCGTCGTCGCGGGCCTCGCCGCAACGGTCGCGCTGATCGCGCAAGCCGTTGGAATTCCTTACCATCTTTCCGCACTTCTGGCCCTCGCCACGCTCGTGCTGATCACCGGCGCCATGCACGAAGACGGGCTGGCCGACCTGGCCGATGGCTTCTGGGGCGGCTTCGCCCCGGCCCGCCGGCTCGAGATCATGCGCGACAGCCGCATCGGTGCCTACGGCGTCATCGCCCTCGCCCTGTCCCTCGGCCTGCGGGGTACCGCGCTCGCCACGCTGGAAACCACAATGATCGCCGCGCTTTTCGCCAGTGCCGCGCTCTCGCGTGCCAGCATGGCCGCGACCATGCGCGCCCTGCCCAATGCCCGCACCGACGGTCTTTCGCACAGCACCGGTCGCCCCGCGGCGCGCAGCGTCGCGCTGGCCGCGGGCCTCGCCCTGCTCAGCGCGCTCCTGCTTTGCGGCTGGGCCGGCCTCTGGGCCGCGCTGGCCGCGCTCGGCGTCATGGCCGCCACCCAGGCCCTTGCCCGCGCCAAGATCGGCGGCCAAACCGGCGATGTCCTGGGCGCCACCCAGCAACTCACCGAAATCGCGGCCCTTCTCGCGCTCACCGCAGCGCTCTAGGCGCCGGTTCTTTCTTGGCAAAAATACTCGAGTCCCGACACCACCAAATACCACCAATGTCTCAAGGTCATCCGCGCCCCGGCGGCGGCGGGGTGGGTGGGCGCCACCGCCGGGGCGCCCCACCACGCGCACAACGAAAAACCGCGCCCCCTCCGGGGACGCGGTCAAATCCTGGAAAATCCCGGGAAATCAGGCGGCGCGGCTCAGCAGAACCTCGTCCACCTGTTTCGCGGCTTCCACCTCGTCACCGCCCGAAACGGCGGCCACTTCGCGGGTCAGGCGTTCCAGCGCCGCTTCATAAAGCTGGCGCTCGGAGTAGCTCTGTTCGCGCTGGTCATCGTTGCGGTGCAGGTCGCGCACCACTTCGGCAATCGCGATCAGGTCGCCCGAATTGATCTTCTGTTCGTATTCCTGCGCCCGGCGCGACCACATCGCGCGCTTGACCTTGGCCTTGCCTTTCAGCGTCTTCATCGCCTGGCTCACCACGTCGGGGCTCGACAGGCCGCGCATGCCGATCTCGGTCGCCTTGTTGGTGGGCACCCGCAGGGTCATCTTGTCCTTCTCGAACGAGATCACGAACAGCTCCAGCTCAAAGCCGGCGACTTCCTGTTTCTCGATCGAAACGATCTGGCCCACACCATGGGCCGGGTACACAACGTAATCATTCGGACGAAACTCCGATTTCTTCGACTTGCTCATGCAGCTTTTCCTCGCATCGCATCCCCGACAGTCCACCGGCATATTTGGTCGCAAACGTCACCTGCGGGGAACTCGCGCACCCCTGCAGGGTCAAAATTTGCGCAAAATAATCCATCCTGGGAACAGCGGCTCGCGGGATAGTGTCAGGCAGATCTCGTCATTTGAAAAAAATATATAACACGAATCGCGCATATTTCAAAGCGCCACGGCGAAACCCGCGCGTTTTAGCCTTTCAGATGAACGGCTTGGCCAGATTGTCGCAGCCGGCTTCAGCCGCCTTCGCCCGGATTCTCCGAGAAGTACTTATCCAGTTTGCCGGTTTCCCCGTCGCGGTCCTCGGCGTCAGGCAGCGGGTCTTTCTTGGAAATGATCACCGGCCACATTTCCGAGTATTTCCGGTTGAACTCGACCCATTTTTCCATCTCCGGCTCGGTGTCGGGCCGGATCGCGTCCGCCGGGCATTCCGGCTCGCAGACGCCGCAATCGATGCATTCGTCGGGATGGATCACCAGCATGTTCTCGCCCTCGTAGAAACAGTCAACGGGGCAGACTTCAACGCAGTCGGTGTATTTGCAGGCGATGCAGTTATCGATCACGACATAAGTCATATCGGGAATCCATCATTAATCGGCGTCGGGCCCTAGCTAATTCAGTCCTCCCGATCATTCAAGCGCCGGGTTGTCACATCGCGTTCACTCGCCGCGCAGCGCGTCGATGGCGCGCCGGTCACGCTTGGTCGGCCGCTCTCCACCGGCGCGCGGGCGCGGTGCCTCGGCCTCGGGCGTCAGGTCCTCGTACAGCATCTGCGCCTCGGGCGCCGGGCCGCGCCGCTCGCCCACGGCCAAGATGCGCACCACCCGGATCACCCGGCCCTGGGCAAAGGTCAGAACATCGCCCGGGCCCACCGAATGCGCCGGTTTCAGCGCCTTATCGGCGTTCACCCGCACATGCCCGCCGCTCACCTGCTTCGCAGCCAGGCTGCGGGTCTTGAAGAACCGCGCATACCACAGCCACTTGTCCAGCCGGATCCTGCCGCCCTCGCCCAAGGATCAGCCCTTGTCCTTCAACCCCATCAGCGCTGCTGCAAAGGGGTTGTCGGGGTCGATCTGGTCTTTTTTCTTCTGCGGTTTCGACTCGAAGCGGCGCGCGCCCTGCTGCGGCTTGCCGCCCCCGCCCTCGCGGCGGGGCTTGCCGCCCTTGCGGCCCTTGGGTTTGTCGCCGCGCGGCCTGCCGCCCTCGCGGCGGGGTGCGCCCTGCTTCCGCCCGCCCCAGGTGAAGGTATAGAACGCCTCCAGTTCCGGCGTATCCTCGGCATCCGGGCCGGTTATGGCGCCGGTCGCGTCGGGCGTTTCGCTCACTGCCTCGGCCGGATGCGCGTCCGAAGACGGCACCTCGACGGGCCGGTCGGCCTCTGCGTCGCCCTCGGGCGTCTCGGCTGCCTCGGGTTGCGCCTGCGCGGTCTCACCGGCCTCGGGCGCCGGTTTCACCTTCTCGCGTTCGCCCTTCTCGGCCTTGTAGCCCAGCCCCTGCATCAGGTCGGCGAACTGCTCCAGGGTCATGCCGGTGATCGACAGCATGTCGGGGTTCGCCTCGAACCCCGCGCGGCTGTCCTGCGCGCGCAGCAGGTCGGCCAGCCGTTCCAGCATGTCGATACGGATCGCCCGCTCACCCGCGCTGCGATAGCCGCTCATCGCGTCCACGCCGGGCTCGGCATCCTTCGGCACCGGCACCGTCACCAGGCCCGGCGGCGGCGCCTCGGGGAAGGTCTCCAGCCCCTTGGCCAGCGACCACAGCACCAGCCGCAGACGCGTCGGCGCGGGTTTCAACAGCGCCGGCATGAAAATCGTGAACTGGCCGAACCGCACGCCGTGCTTGCGCAGCGCGCCGCGCGCGTCCTGGTCCAGCGCCTTCACCTCGTCGGCCACCTCGGCGCGCGGCACGATGCCCAGCGCCTCGACCAGCCGGAAGGCGAACCCGCGCGCCAGCCCGGTCAGCGCCTCGTCCCGGCTCATCGCCAGCAGCGGCTCGAACTGCGTCGCGATCTTGCGGTCGATGAAATGCTGCAGCCGGCGGGTGACCTTCTGCACCACCTCGTCGCCCGCTTCCTCGTCGACAAAGGCCTTCACCTGCGGTTTCAGCGGTTCGGCGCCGGCCACCAGCTTGCCCACCGCGTGCTCGCCCCACATCAGGCCGCCCTGCTCGGTGAAATCCAGCTCGGTGTCGGGTGCGTTGTAGAACCGGTCGGCCCGCAAATGAAAATGCGGCGCCAGCGCCTGCATCGCGGCCTGCCGCAATGTCTTGGCCTCCTGCCCGCTCGCCGATTTGTCCAGCGCAAACCGGAATCCCTCCAGACGGCCGGCAAGATGCCCTTCGACCGTCACTTCGCCCTTGTCGTTCACTTCGGCCAACATGGCCTCCTTCTGCTTGAGCCGCCGCAACAGCACGCTGGTGCGCCGGTCCACGAATCTTTGCGTCAGCGCGCCATGCAGCGCATCCGACAGTCGGTCTTCTACCGCGCGGGCCTCGCCGCGCCAATGCTCTTCATCAATCAGCCAGCCCCGACGCTGTGCCACATAGGTCCATGTGCGGATAAAGGCCAGACGTTTCGACAACGTGTCAATGTCGCCATCCGTCCGGTCGATCCGGCGAATCTGCCGCGCGATCCAGTCCTCGGGCACGTGCCCGTGCTCGTGCAGGAAGCCGAATATCTTCTCCAGCAGGCCCGTATGCTCGGCATGGCTGATGCCGCGGAAATCCGGAATCCGGCACACATCCCACAAAAGCCGCACCGACGCGCCGTCGCTGGCGCGCGCGCGCACCTCGGCCTCGCCCGCCAGCGTCTTGAGCGCCATCAGGTCGTCGGCCTCACGCGCCCGCACCAGCAGATCGTCCTGCGGCTTGGCCTCCAGCGCGTGGATCAGCGCGTCCACCGTACCGAACTGCAATGCCGCGTTGCGCCACTGCAGCTTGCGGATGGGCGTGAACTGGTGCGCCATGATCGCCTCGGCCACCTCGTCGGGCAGGGTGGGCGCCTCGCCGGTCACGCCGAATGTGCCGTCGCTCATCCCGCGCCCCGCGCGGCCAGCGATCTGGGCCAGCTCGTTCGGCATCAGCGGCCGCATCCGCCGCCCGTCGAATTTCGTCAGCGACGAAAAGGCGACATGGTCGATATCCAGGTTCAGCCCCATGCCAATCGCATCCGTGGCCACCAGGAAATCCACCTCGCCCGACTGGTACATTTCCACCTGCGCGTTGCGCGTGCGCGGGCTCAGCGCGCCCATCACCACCGCCGCTCCGCCCCGCTGGCGGCGGATCAGCTCGGCAATCGCATAGACGTTGTCGACCGAAAACCCGACGATGGCGCTGCGCGGCTGCATCCGCGAGATTTTCTTCGCTCCGGTATAGACCAGCTGGCTCATCCGCTCGCGGCCCACGAAGGTGACGCCGGGCACCAGCGCCCGGATCGGCCCGCGCATCGTGTCGGATCCCAGGAAAACCGTCTCCTGCAACCCGCGCGCGCGCAACAGGCGGTCGGTAAACACATGGCCCCGCTCGGGATCGGCACAGAGCTGGATTTCGTCCACCGCCACGAAATCGGCGCCCAGCCCCTCGGGCATCGCCTCGACCGTGCAGACCCAGTATTGCGTGCGCTCGGGCACGATGCGCTCTTCCCCGGTCACCAGCGCCACCACGCTCGGCCCCCGCGCCGCGACGATCCGGTCATAGACCTCGCGCGCCAGCAGGCGCAGCGGCAGCCCAATCACGCCGGTCCGATAGCCCAGCATCCGCTCGATCGCGTAATGCGTCTTGCCGGTATTCGTGGGGCCAAGGACCGCCACGATCCGTTCGTCTCGGTGCATCGGAAAAGTCTTCCCCGGTTCAGAGCTCGGCGCCGTTCACCCGGCGCCCCAGCCGCTTGATCGCTTCTGCCGCGCGTTCATGGTTCGGATGTAGCCCCAGCACAAGGCTATAGGCGTCATAGGCCTGCTCGCGCCGGTCCAGTTGCTCCATGATCACGCCCAGGCCGAAAATCGCCTCGTAATGGCGCGGGTTCAATGAAAGCACATGCTCAAGATCGCCCAGCGCTAGGCCATAGCGACCCATTTCGAAAAACGCCGTGGCCCGCCCATGCCAGCCTTCGGCAAAATCGGGCGCGTGGTCTATCAGCGCGCCGTAATGTTCCACCGCGGCCTCGGGCCGGTCATCCTCCATCGCCTCGCGCCCGCGCTTCAGCAACAGGTCCATCGACGGCGATCCCGACTGCCGCCACTGCATCTGGATTTCGCGCTCGATCCGCGCCGCCTCGACCGTGTCGGCCGTTTTCAGCCGTTCGAACAGTTCATCCAGCGTGGCCTGTTGCGCGGCCACGGGCATGGAATACATGACTGTCGCGAAGGCTGCCGCGACGATAGGTTTGAGATTGGCTCGAAACACGCTCATAGTGCCATCGAATGTAACGTCGGTTGCGAAAAATGTTAGCCCCCGCAGCCAGGAACAGAAAGGTAAAATGAAATGAGCGACGTGATTACCCAGGCCGTCAGCGCCCTGAACGACAAGATGGGCGGCGAAGGCTTCGCCGGTTCGGCCAAATTCGTCATCGAAGGCGAAGGCTCGATCATCGTCGACGGCGGCGGCGCCCGCGCCAGCGACGACGCGGCCGATGTCACCCTGACCGCCGATGTCGATACCTTCCAGTCGATGATGGAAGGCGACCTGAACCCGACCGCCGCCTTCATGAGCGGCAAGCTCACCGTCGATGGCGATATGGGCATGGCCATGCAGCTGGGCAGCATCCTGGCCTAAGTCATGGACGAGGCGCCGTTTTTCGCCGATATCGCTGACGGCCCCGACGACGGGCGCGCCTTCTGGCTCACCGCCGAGGGCGGCACGCGCATCCGCGTCGGGGTCTGGGCGCAGGGGGCGGCAAACGGCACCGTGCTGCTCTTCCCCGGCCGCACCGAGTATATCGAGAAATACGGCCGCACCGCCCGCGATTTCGCAGATCGCGGCTTCTGCACCTTCTCGATCGACTGGCAGGGCCAGGGCCTGGCCGATCGCATGGTCGATGATCCGGCCACCGGCCATGTACACTGGTTTTCGGACTATCAAAAAGACGTGAAAGCGATGGTCGAGGCCGCCCGCGCGCTGTCGCTGCCCGAACCCTATTACCTGCTCGCGCACTCGATGGGCGGCTGTATCGGGCTGCGCGCGTTGCACGAAAACCTGCCCGTGGCCGCCGCTGCCTTCTCCGCCCCGATGTGGGGCATCAAGATGACCCCCACCACGCGGCCCGCCGCCTGGGCGCTGGCCTGGGGCGGGCGAATGTTCGGCTTTGGCCATCTCTACGCACCGGGCACCACGGGCGGCGATTCCTATGTCATGGTCGCCCCGTTCGAAGACAATCTTCTGACCACCGATCCCGACATGTATGCCTACATGCAGGACCAGGGCCGCGCCCGGCCCGAACTGCTCCTCGGCGGGCCCTCGCTCCGCTGGGTCCACGAAGCCTTGAAGGAAACGCGCGAACTTGACCGTTTGCCCTCGCCGGTGCATCCCGCGATCACCTTCCTGGGCACCAACGAACGCATCGTAGATCCCGATCGCATCACCTCGCGCAAGGCGCGCTGGCAGAACGGCACGCTGGAAGTGGTCTCGGGCGGCGAACACGAGGTGCTGATGGAAGGCCCCGAAACCCGCGCCCGCGTCTTCGATCAGATGGCCGCGTTCTTCCGCGAACACGCCTCAGGCACCCCCTACGCCGTCAGCGTCTGATATCATCAGGCCCTTCGCTCGCTATGCGCGCGCTATCAAAAGGTCCGTGGGCGGATCGCGGATCAGTTCCGCGGCAAAACCGCCCAACCGGTGCAGCGCGCGGCCCGCACGGGTGTGAGCGCCGATGGTGATAAGGTCGGGTGAAAACTCCCGAAGCCGGATGGCAAGAACTTCGCCAACCCCACCCAGGATCAAGTCGGGCTGCGGCACATCCAGATCAAGCGCGGCATGCCATGCTTTGGCTTCGCCGACGATTTCACGGTGAATCTGTTTGCCGAAATCGCTTTCTGCCCCGCCAGTAAAACCACTGAAGGGCACGTGCCACGCATGGCACAGTTCGTACTCCGCCTCGGGCGCAATGACACGCGCGACGCGCAGTGCCGACGCGCAGGCCGGTGAAAATGACACCGGTGCAAGCACCTTTTGATAATTCGTACTCTGCAAGCCCTTTGCCAGAAGCACCGGAACACGCGCCCCGGCGACCAGCCGTTCCATCGTGGTCTGCCGCACCCCGTCCAGAACCGCGCGGTGACGGTGCAGACCCAGCACGGCAAGGTCCACCGAGTTTCCGTTGATGTGCCGTAAGAGTGTTTCGGTCGGGTCACCCGCCTCGACATGGATCTCGCATGCCAAATCAGCGGCCGGAACGATCTGCTCAAGGTGCTGGCGCACGCGCTCCGTCAGGTCTTCAATGATGCGGGAAGGATAATCGTCATCGACGACCGAAACCACCGACAGCGAAGCGGCATGCGCCTTCGCGATTTGTGCGGCGCGATGCAATGCCCGATCCGAGCGCTCTGAAAGATCCGTCGCAACGAGTATTCTTTGCATTTTAGGTATGCCCTCCCGCTTTCGATCCAACTTGAAACCGACATAGGCGCCGCCGGCACCGTTTCAAGCCGTCGGGACGATGGCGCGATCTCCCCTTGAGACCATCCCGGACGCGGCCTATGTCTGAGCGCATCACATCTTCGAAAGGCCCGCCATGTTGTTCCAACTCCCCTTCCCCGTCCGCGACGCCAACGCAACCTCCGGAGGGAAGGAACTGGGCGACCTGCCCGAATGGGACCTCACCGATCTCTACAAATCCGCCGATGCGCCCGAACTGGCCGCCGATCTCGACTGGCTCGAAACCGCCTGCGCGCGTTTTGCCACCGATTACGAAGGCAAGCTCGCCAGCCTCGATGCCGCCGGCCTGCTCGAATGCGTCCAGCGCAACGAAGCGATCAGCACCAAGGCCGGGCGCATCATGTCCTATGCCGGGCTGCGCTACTACCAGCTCACCACCGATGCCGAGCGCGCGAAATTCCTCTCCGACCATCAAGAAAAGATCACCAACTTCACCACGCCGCTGGTGTTCTTCACCCTCGAGCTGAACCGGATCGAGGATGAGAAACTGTCGGCAATGTTCGCCGAAAATGCCGATCTCGCCCGCTACAAGCCGGTCTTTGACCGCATCCGCGCGATGAAACCCTACCAGCTCTCCGATGAGCTGGAGAAATTCCTCCACGATCTCGGCGTCGTCGGCGACGCCTGGGAAAAGCTCTTCGATGAAACCATCGCCGGGCTCGAGTTCGAGCTCGACGGCGAAACCCTGGGCATCGAGGGCACGCTCAATTTCCTCACCGACCGTGACCGCGCCAAGCGCGAGGCCGCCGCCCGCGAATTGGCGCATGTCTTCGCCGAAAACGTTAAAACCTTCGCCCGCGTCCACAACACCCAGGCCAAGGAAAAAGAGGTGATCGACCGCTGGCGCAAGATGCCCAGCGCGCAAACCGCCCGGCACCTCTCGAACGATGTCGAACCCGAGGTGGTCGAGGCCCTGCGCAACGCCGTCGTCAACGCCTACCCCAAGCTCAGCCATCGCTACTACGAGCTCAAGCGCAAATGGCTTGGCCTCGACAAGATGCAGGTCTGGGACCGCAACGCGCCGCTGCCGATCGAGGAAACCCGCACCATCGGCTGGGACGAAGCACGCGAGATGGTCATGACCGCCTATGCCGGCTTCGATCCGAGCATGGCCGACATCGCCAGGCCCTTCTTTGAAAAGGGCTGGATCGACGCAGGCGTCAAACCCGGCAAGGCGCCAGGCGCCTTTGCCCACCCCACCGTCACCGAGGTGCACCCCTACGTGATGCTCAACTACCTCGGCAAACCGCGTGACGTGATGACGCTGGCGCACGAACTGGGCCACGGCGTCCACCAGGTGCTTGCCGCCGGTCAGGGCGAAATGCTCAGCCAGACACCGCTGACGCTTGCCGAAACGGCATCGGTTTTCGGTGAAATGCTCACCTTCCGCCGGATGCTCGACAACGCCACCTCCGACACCCAGCGCAAGGTGCTCCTGGCCGGCAAGGTCGAGGACATGATCAACACCGTCGTTCGCCAGATCGCGTTCTACGATTTCGAGTGCAAACTGCACGACGCCCGCCGCGGCGGTGAACTGACCCCCGACGACATCAACGCGCTGTGGATGAGCGTTCAGGCCGAATCCCTCGGCCCGGCCTTCGAGTACATGGACGGGTACGAAACCTTCTGGTGCTACATCCCGCATTTCGTCCACTCGCCCTTCTACGTCTACGCCTACGCCTTCGGCGACGGGCTCGTGAACGCGCTCTACGCCGTCTACGAAGAACAGCCTGAAGGCTTCCAGGACAAGTATTTCGACATGCTGCGCGCCGGCGGCTCCATGCACCACAAAGAGCTTCTCGCCCCCTTCGGCCTCGACGCGTCCGACCCGACATTCTGGGACAAGGGCCTGTCGATGATCTCGGGCTTCATCGACCAGCTCGAAGCGATGGAAGAGTAAAATCACCGCCCCTGCCACCAGATCAGCTTTTTTATGCCGTGACTTCGCCGCGATTCGCCTCTAGCGTGTATTTGTCCGCATTACGGAGTAATCAATGAAAAATACGATTGCGCTGCTTTTCCTCGCAGTTCTCGCCACGGGCATATTTTTTTGGCAAACTGAAATCCGGTCATCCGACAACCCGGCATATTCCAAGGAACAATAGGCCCTCCGGCCGTCGCCCTCCTCGCGAAACCACAGCGGCCAGGGCGGCGCAGACTGCGCCTTGATCACGGCGTCACGGACCGGCGTGGCGGGCCTTTTCGCGCCTGAACGCGACATGAACGCCACCCTGCGGAATCAGCGTCGCCGACGGATAGGGCTCCACCGGGCGGTCTCCGCGCCATTCGATCGCCCCGCTCTGCAGGATGGTCGCCAGGGAAAGGGTCGTCTCCAGCATCGCCAAGCTGTTGCCGATGCAGATCCGCGGCCCACCCCCGAACGGCAGAAAGGCATAGCGCGGAAGCCGCTGCGCCAGCCCGTCAAGCCAGCGTTCAGGGCGGAATGCATCCGGGGTCTCGTAGTACCGGGGATCACGGTGAAGAACCCAGGGCGCAATCAGGATCTGCGTGCCCTTTGGACAGTGATAGCCCTTGATCTCGCAGTCTTCCGTCGCCTCGCGCCCGAACATCCAGCCAGGCGGATAAAGCCGCATGGTTTCCATCACCACCGCCTGCGTAAGCTTCAATTCCGGCACGTCAGCACTGCTTGCATCCCGCTCGCCAAGCACCGATGCAATCTCCGCCGTGACCTCCGCCTGGATGTCCGGATGCCGCGCAAGCAGGTAAAGCGCCCAGGTCATGGCAAGCGCCGTGGTTTCATGGCCAGCAAGAAGCACGGTCACCGCTTCATCGCGGATCTGCTTGTCGGGCAATGGCTGGCCGTTCGCATCCTGCGAGGCCATCAGCGAAGACAGGTAATCCGTGCGGCCCTCGATGCCATTCTGCCGGCGTTCCCGGATAAGACGGTTCACCACACCGTCGATCTCGGCGATCGCCTTCAGGTAACGCCGGTTCGAGGGCAGAGGCACCCAGTCGGGTATCAGCACCGGACGCCGGAAACGATGCGCCATTTCCTCCAGAAGAAGGCTCAGCGCGCGCTCCATGATCTCGACCTCGGATTCCGCATCCGCGTCGAACATGGTGCTCGTGACGATACGGAACATCAGGTTCATCATGTGGGGATGGACATCGAAGGTGGTGTCGTCCTGCCAGCGATCCACCGCCTTCCGGGCAAGTGACACGATCAGCGCGTCGTAGTCCTGCACGCGCCGGGGCGTGAAATGCGGCGCGGCAAGACGGCGCTGATGCTGCCAGAGATCTCCGTCGCTCGAAAGAAGCCCCTGGCCGAACACTGCCGTGATCTGGCGCCAGATCAACGGAGTCTTGATGAACTTGGTATGGTCACGCACCAGGATCTGTTCCAGCGCATCCATATCGCTGACCAGCCATGTGCGCCAACCGGCAAGGTTCATATCGACGATATCGCCGTATTTCCGGGTGGCTCTGACCGGATATCCCAGTTGGTCACCCGCGAACGCGGGCAGGCTGCCAAGCAGGGGCAGGCCGTCGTCCGGCCTGGGCGGAAACCTGCGAGGCGTGGCACCGGGCTGCTCGTCCCGTCTCCGGCTCATTTTCATTTTTCCAAGTCTCGTGGCTTGCCGCGTCGTTTGTCATTTCCGAGTATATGGCCCGTACCCGGAAATCGGAAACTCTTTACGCGCCGTCGTCGCCCAAACGGCGCGGCATTCGTTCTCCGGACAGCGAAACCATTTTCCGGCGCCAGGCTATGCGCGCTGGCGCCGAACGATGGCTTTGCGCACAATCTCCGCGACCGTGCCGGCGAAAAGACCGATCAGCGGGTTCACCAGAACGGTGGCCGCTGCCGTCGCCGCGATAACCGGGCGGCAGGACGCGTTGCAATCGAACAGGCGGCGGCTGATCGCCAGCTCACAGGCCGCCACCAGCAGCAACGCCCCCAACGTGGCCATGGGGATCGCGGCGAAAAAGGCCGCCCGCCAGTCACCGGGCAGGACGGCGACACCGATCAGAACGGCCCCGATCATGATCGGGGCGGCGCCGGAGCGGGCGCCGAACCTGTAATGCGCCGCAACCCCGCCCGCCCCGTGGCACATCGGAAGCGCGCCCAGCGGAGCAAACAACAGGTTGCCCAGGCCCGAGGTCAGGCAGAGCCGCCGTGGTGTGACATGCGCCGCCCGGTCGCCGAACCTGTCCCGTGCGACAAGGGCCGTCAGCAGCACGGCATTGGTCAGCGTCAGGGCCATCTGCGGCAGCGCGAGATCCGAAAGCGCGATACGGATGTCGTCGGCTGTGATCGCTTGCGCGAACCACATCGCCGGGGCCCCGGAGGGCGCCAGCGACAGCCCCGGCGCGCCCAGCAGCACGCCCAGCCCAAGGCCCGTGGCAAGCGTGGCAAGCGCCGCGTGACCGCGCCGCAGCAGGAAAACCACGGCAACGGCCAGCGAAAGCCCCCCGACCAGCAGCGCCCCACGCATCAGGCCAAGCGCAACCCATCCAAGGCCCAGGCCAAGACCAAGTTGAAGGCCTACCATCACCGATTGCGGCACCAGCCGCCCCAGCCGGTCAATGGCGCCGCTGCCTCCAAGCGCGATAAGGATCAGGCCGATCGCTAATCCGCTCAGCGCGACAGAGGCAGGCGAGACCCCCGCGACGAGGATCACCGCCGCAACCGCCTTCATCGGCTGCACCGGGATCGGCAGGCGATAGATCAACCCGGTTGCAACGTAGAACAGACCGAACCCCAGAAACACCATCGTAGCCGACAACCCGGCCACCGTGATCGCGGCGAGGGTCAGCGGCAGAAGCGTGCCCAGATCGCCAAGGGCGCCACCCGCTTCGCGCAGGGTGAATCGGTAGGGCTGTGTCGTCACGGTCAACTGGCGCTCCAGCCGCCGCAATCGCGGTGTCGGCAAGGCAGGGTGTTGAAACTGGGCCGAATGGTCATATCGGGAAGGATAATGGAAATCCGGCGAAAGAAAACGGTCATGAAACCCGGCGCACGAAACAGGCCAAGGGAACCCGTGGCGGGCGGGAACAGGCGTGCCGTCAATTCGGCAGTGAGGATCGGCAGCGGCGCAATCGTGACCGCGATGATCACCAACAGCTCGGTCGCCGAACTTGGAGTGGCATCGGGCAAGACGGCTTGTGCCGTGATCAAGGCCCCGAACGTGATGGTCTTGACCGACCAGCCCCGTCGGCCAAACGATGGCCGGCAGACGTCGCGGCCGGTTTCGCTGGCGCCTTCGGCGTAAAGGCACAGCGATCGGGTTTGATATCAACGAGCGGCGTGCCGTCTATGCAATCGAGTCCGCGCACGATGACCTCGCCATTCTCGATCCGCTCAAGGTGAACCAGGGCCGTGCCGATCGGGTTGGGCCGCACCGGTGAGCGCAACGCGAAGGTGCCGAAGGTACGGCCGTCATGCTTGGGGTTCTGCACGACAAGATCGCGGCGGCTCCGGTCAAGCCAGTAAAGCACTTCGATCGTTTCATAGGCTTCAAGTCCCTGAAGCGCCGGCTGCCAAACCGGATCGAGCACCAGCCGGCATTCAGGCCCGTCCTGACGGCCCTGCCGGGGGCAGGCGGCACGGTCGGGCCAGGGCGTGCGGATCGTGCCAATGAACCGAAGGCGCGCATCATCTGCCGCAGCGAGATCGACGGCCTGTTCATCGGGTCGTATCGAATCCTGCTCCGGCATTGCATCGTGCTCCTCTTGACGCCTGATCCTGTCGCAGCCCCCTCGTCCGGGCAAGCGCTGAATTTTACGCTGCCACCGCCGTAATCCGTGATCGGTCCGGGCATGTCTTTGACCATCGAAAGGAGGACCAAGGGCGCGACGATGACTTTGAGCAAGGGACCTTGAACAACGATGCCGGCTTTTCCTCTGCCCTTGCAGGCCGTTCTGCCGTCCGGCCCCGGTCACTTTAACTGGCTGTCCTTCGATCCGCGCCGATTGATCCCGCCGCGCAGCTTGTGCGCGCCGTCGCGCTCCTGCTGGCAGTCAATGCACAGCTTCACGCCCGGAATCGCCAGCCGCCGTTTTTCGGGGATCTCCTCGCCGCATTCGGCGCATTCGGTCAGGCTCTCGCCCACCGGTCGCTTCTGCGCCTGCATCCGTTTCAACTCGTCCTCGATCGAGGCCTCGATCTGTTCGCTCACCGCGCCGTCTTTCGCCCAGCCACCGGCCATGGGATCACTCCTTTTCTGCACGGCAAGTATTTCCGCCCCGGCGTCGCCGCGTCAACGCCCCGGATAATGGGGGCCATCGTACGCCGCGTTAAGTTAATTTCGCTTAACCCGTCCCTGTTTCCGGCGGCAGCCGGATGTCAGCCGGGGGGTGCACGCAAGTCACCCCCCGATTTTTCTGCGAAAAATCGCATTAACCCCGCGGGACGCCCGGTTGACGCGACGGCAAAGCTTTTTGTTATTGCAGCACCAGCGGCGCGTCCGTGCGCCGATCGCGGCCCAACAGGACAAAGTCGCGCAGATCGCCACGTCCCGTGCGGATCTGGCTTTCGAGCCCGCGGAAAACCCGGATCGCCTTGGCCGAGGTGACGGCCACGTTATGCCCGCCCGTCGCGCCGTCCTCGAACTCGGTGAAATCCACCACGGTCACGCCAAGCCCCTGAAGGTCCTCGGCATTTTCAATCCGACCCAGTCGTTCCTTGCGCCCGGTCAGAAACTCGGCGACGCTCAGCACCCGGTCCTTCTGCGAGGTCAGCAGGACAAAGGGCTGCGGCAGCCTGCCGATCACCGCCGCCTGCCGGCGGAACACGTCCGGGTCGATATCCGGCGACATCAGCACCACCCCCTCGATCGAATCGAGCACCTGCCGGTCGCCCTTCAGCGCGATCTGCCTGAGCGTCTCCATGGTCAGATACCCCCCCATCGAATGCGCCAGGATCAAAATCCGCCCCTGCCCCCTCCCCCGCAATTCCCGCAGCAACTCCTCGAACCCGTCGCGCGCAAAAAGCACGCTGTCGCGGTCATAGACATAGCCGCGCGGATCCCCCGCCGAGGGCCAGGAAAACAGCACCGCGGGCTCCTCGATCCCGAAATCGTGCTTGATCTGCGCCAGGCGATAGGCCGCGTCTTCAACCGTGTTGTTATAGCCATGCACATAAAGCAGGACGCCCCCGTCGCCGGCCCGATTGCGCCGTAGCGCCGTCACGAAATCCCGGATCCCGGGAAACATGTCGATCCCCAGGGGCGCAAAGAACTTCTGCGCGTCGGCGATTCCCGAGGTGCGTTCGATCTTGCCCGGCTCATGGCCGGGTGGGATCGATATTTCGACCGTGGCGAAATTCATCTCGAAGCTGCGCCGCTCCCCGAAAATCTGGCCCAGCTGGCCCGGCGTGCGCTGCGTTGCCACAAAGAGCCGCTCGACTGTCGCACCGGCGGCAGGTTCGGAAAATCCGGTCACCGCCGGGCGTGTGCAAGCCACCAGAGTCGGCAGAATCGCGATCAACAGGAAACCGAATACGCGTTGGGTCATGGCAGTTGTTTCACCATATCAGGCGAACTCTGCCTAGGGTTTATTCGCAGGCCATCGCCTGCGTGACGCTTTTCCGCCCATCAAAAGGGCCCAGAACCGTGCTGGTTACGTCCTCGCCATTGAACCGCGTTGCCACGACGTTCTTCCATCCGGCATCGGCGGTGATCATTTCGGGGCCAGCCCCACAATCGCGGATACCGCCGATGATGTAATCCCAGCCGATACGATGATTGCTGAGCCCCGGCCGGTCCGCCAGGTGGGTCAGTCCCTTGTTCCGGTCAAATGCCCAGATGCGCAGCGTCTTTGCCAGATGCGGCCGGTCGATATAGGCCAGCTCCTTTACCCCGTCGGCGTCGAAATCCGCCGCCCCGACCGGGGCCAGCCAGCGGTTTGCCCGACCGATGAAAGGCGTTGCCGCGATCAGCCCGCCCTCGTAATACACAGCCAGCCGCGCGCCTTTCGATAGGTCGCTTTCCACAACGATCACCTCGGGGCTTTCGTCCCCGTCCAGGTCGACGATCCGCGGCGCGATGTCCTCGAATACCCGGGTGTCCGGCAAACGGATGGTGAACTTGCGGATCATCCTGGTGGGGCAGCCGGCGCACTGATCGACGATCAGTTCCAGCGCACCCCATTCCACCGCATCGCCCAGCACCCCGTGGGCATAGCGCGTCGTAGGCTCACCATAGCGCGCCTCGAGGATCACGTTGGGCGGTGTGGCCGTGGCGGGCCCGGACACGGCCAGCCATAGCGCCAGTACCGCCGCGCCCCGCCGCGCCCCGGACAGCATCAGATCTGTTTTTCGGGCATCTGCACCACGAGACCATCCAGATCGTCGGTCACCTTGATCTGGCAGGTCAGGCGCGACCGCTCGGGATCGGGCTCATAGGCGAAATCCAGCATGTCCTCTTCCATGTCTTCCTTGGGCGGCAGTTTGGCCACCCAGTCGGGGTGGATGTAGACATGGCAGGTGGAACAGGCGCAGGCGCCGCCGCAATCGGCCTCGATGCCCGGAATGTTGTTGTCGCGGGCCCCTTCCATCACGGTCAGTCCGCTGGACACATCCACCGTATGCTCGGTGCCATTGTGCTCGATATAGGTGATCTTCGCCATCTCTTTGCAGGCTCCCCTTTCCTATGCGTCGCCGTGTTCTAGCCAAGCGATATGGGCCCCGCCACCCCCATTTGCGACGCTTTGCAGCCGGGCCTTGCACGTTTTTGCTAATGTTCTATTTTTGTTCTCATGTCATCCATCGCCAATCCCGCCCCCTTCTGCCTGCCCGCATCCCATCTCGGGACACGGTTCAATGGCGCCCGTGTCACCGTGGCCGGGCTCGTCATCCTGCGCCAGCGGCCCGGAACCGCCAAGGGGGTGATCTTTCTCACGCTCGAGGATGAAACCGGCATCGTCAACGTGATCGTCTGGCGCGCGCTTTACGAACGCTTCCGCCGCGCGGTAATTGCCGGGCGGCTGTTGCGGGTCACCGGGCGGCTGCAATGCGAAAGTGCCGTCACCCACCTGATTGCCGAACGGATCGAGGATATCTCGGACATGCTCGACCGCCTGCTTGATCCCGCCCAGGGAGATCCCCCGGCCACGCCGCCGCTTTCCCAAACGCCCCAAACCGGTTAAGCTTTTGCCAATAACGCCAAGGACAGGCCGGGCAGCCATGCGATCATTACCAGTTCTTGCAGGTTTCTTCTGTGCCATCGCAGCACTGGGCGCCTGTGACCAGTCCACGCAGGAAGCGCTGATCGGCGAACCGGCCCTGATGCAGACCCACGAACAGGCCCCGCCAGGCGCCGCCCCGGGCACCTGCTGGGGCAAGGACGTAACCCCGGCCGTAATCGAAACCGTGACCGAAAAGATCCTCCTGCAACCGGCGCAGGTCCTCGATGACGGCACGGTCATTTCCGATCCGGTCTACAAGACCGAAACCCGGCAGGCGATCGTCAAGGAGCGCCGCGAATTGTGGTTCGAAACCCCCTGCGAGGACCAGCTGACGCCCGATTTCGTGGCCTCGCTGCAGCGCGCATTGCAGGCGCGCGGGATCTATCGCGGCGCAATCACCGGCGAGATGGACGCTCGCACCCGCCGCGCCATCCGCCACTACCAGGCACCGCAGGGGCTCGACAGCGGCATCCTGTCACTCGCCGCGGCGCGCAAACTCGGGCTTGTCGCGGTGGGCCGGCCAGACACGGAATAGACCGATGCCAATGCCCTGGTCCTATCGCCACGCCACCCGCGACTGGCAGGGTTTCCTGGAAGACGCGAAATCCGAGCTCGCGCTCAGCTCGGACAACATGGCCTACACGGCGGTGCAGGGCGTTCTGTTGACATTCCGCCGCCGCCTGACACCCGCGCAGGGCCTTGCCTTTGCCGATCAGTTGCCTGCGGTGCTGCGGGCGATCTTCGTGGCCGATTGGGATATCTCGTCTCCCCCGCTGCCCTGGGCAGACCGTGCGACGCTTACAGCCGAGGCAAAAGCGTTGCGCCCGGATCACAACCTCACGCCCGACAACGCGATTGCCGCCGTGGCCCGTGCCCTGCGCGCCCATGTCCGCCAGCGCGATTTCGACCGTGCCCTGGACGCGCTCGGCCCCGAAGCCCGCGATTTCTGGCATGTTGACGATGGGCAGAACATCCGCCGAAAAATGACATAGGGCGGGGATCATCCCCGCCCTATGTCTTTCGCTTTCGCAACTTGCCTTGGCGTCTGTCCGGATCACTCGTCCAGCGACAGCGCCACGAAACGCGGATCGCCTGCCCGCCGCACCAGCAGCAGAAGCGACTTGCGCCCGGCCTCCCTGGCCTCGGCAACGCGCTCTTCCAGCTCGGCAATCGACGTCACCGCCTGCTGGCCGGCCTCAGTGATCAGGTCTCCCTTGCGCAGACCTTTCTCATAGGCTTCCGACATTTCGTCGATTTCGCGCACGACCAGCCCCTCGGCCTCGTCGCCCAGCTCCATCTCCTCGCGCAACGCGTCCGTCACCGGACTCAGAGTCAGGCCCAGCATCTCTTTCTCGGCAGGCGCGGTTTCGGGCTTGCCGGGCTCTTCCTCGCTCGGTTCCGCCTGGGCGGTCTCGGCATCCTCGCGCCGGCCCAGCGTCACCTTGAGCGTCTGGGTCTTGCCTTCGCGGAACACCACCACGCGGACGGTTTTGCCCACTTCCGAATTGCCCACCTGGCGGACCAGGCCACGGGTATCCTCGACATCCTGGCCATCGAAATTCAGGATCACGTCGCCGGCCTCGATGCCGGCCTCTTTCGCCGGACCATCAGGCACGTCGGTCACCAGCGCGCCAGCCACCTTTTCCAGCCCGATCGCTTCGGCCACGTCATCGGTGACATCCTGGATGCGCACGCCCAGCCAGCCGCGACGCGTCTCGCCATATTCGCGCAGCTGATCCACGACGCGGGTCACCACGTTCGATGCCATCGAGAAACCGATCCCGATCGACCCGCCATTCGGGCTCAGGATCGCCGTGTTCACCCCGATCACCTGGCCATCCATGTTGAACAGCGGCCCGCCCGAGTTGCCCCGGTTGATCGCCGCGTCGGTCTGGATGTAGTCGTCATAGCTGCCCGACAGCGCCCGGTTGCGGGCCGAAACGATGCCGGCACTGACGGAAAAGCCCTGGCCCAGCGGGTTGCCCATCGCCATTACCCAGTCGCCCACGCGCGCGGTGTCGCTATCGCCGAAGCTGACAAAGGGCAGCGGTTTCTCGGCCTCGACCTTCAACAGCGCGATGTCGGTGTTGGGGTCCGTCCCGATCACCTTGGCGGGCAGCTCTTCTCCCGAAAAGAACTCGATGATGATCTCGTCGGCGCTTTCGATCACGTGATTGTTGGTGACGATGAAACCGTCTTCGGAAATCACGAAGCCCGACCCAAGCGCGGATGACCGCCGCGGGCGGTCCTGGTCGCGGTTGCGATCCTGGAATTCGCGGAAGAAATCCTCAAACGGGCTTCCTTCGGGCACGATGGGCCCGGGCCCCGTGCCGCGGGCCACCACCGTCGATGTGGTGATGTTCACCACCGACGGGCTGACCTGATCGGCGAGATCGGCAAAACTGTCGGGGCGCGCCACCGCCTGCACCGCCTGCACCGCAAGAAAGACCAGCACCAGCGTGCCCAGCCACAAGGCCTGCAACGCCCGCCGCGTCCGATCTGCGTCAAGGGTTCGTGCAATCGCCTGTTCTTTCACACCCAGTTCTCCTTCAACCTTGGTGGTCCCTGGCCCGAACAACCGGCCGGGACGTCATGTTTAAGTCTAATCTAGGATCGCCCCGGCGCAACTGAAACCCTTGCACGCAAGATCAACCACGCGTGAGAAACGCGATTTCCCGCCCGTCAGGCGCCCAGTGCTTTTGCAAACCAGACCAGGACCAGCCCGATCACCAGCGCCAGAAGCCCCATCAACCGACGTGCTTCGGGCGGCATCTGCCGCAGCGCCTCAAGCATCTGCTCGACAAGAGAAGGGGCCAGCGCATAGACCAGCCCCTCCACGATCAGTACCAGCCCAAGGGCCAGAAGTGCGGCTCCGAGGATCATTCGATCCGGTCGGTTTTCAGGTAGTTAAAGAATTCGCTGTCCGGCGACATCACCATCGTCGAATTCGAACCCTGAAGCGCTTTGCGATACGCATTGAGCGAGCGGTAGAACTCGAAGAACTCCGCATCCTGCCCGAAGGCCTCCGCAAAGACCGCGTTGCGCCGCGCGTCGGCTTCACCGCGGATAATCTCGGCCTGGCGGCGCGCATCCGACACGATCTCCACCTGGGTCCGGTCGGCCTGCGCGCGCACGCGCTGTGCCGCTTCGTTACCACGGGCGATCTCGTCTGCGGCTTCGCGTTCCCGCTCGGCCCGCATCCGTGCAAACGTGGCGTCGAGGTTGGCCGGCGGCAGGTCGGTGCGCTTCAGCCGCACATCGATGATTTCCAGTCCCAGCGCGCGCGCCTCGCCCACGGCCCCGTTGCGAATTCGCAGCATCAGCGTCGCCCGGTCCGAGCTCAGGATATCGTTCGATGATACGCCACCCAGAACTTCCCGGGTCTGTGCCCTGAGGATCGAGTCAAGCCGCTGGCCGGCGACGGCAATCGATTGATCTCCGGCGGCACCGGTGGCCAGCCGGAACTGGTTCACGTCGGCGATCCGGTAACGGGCAAAGGCGTCGACTTCCAGCCGCCGGTCATCCAACGGCGTGATTTGAAGCGTCGCGACATCCCGGCTCAGGATCCGGTCGTCATAGCGCGCGACTTCCTGGATCAGCGGGATCTTGAAAGCCAGCCCCGGCTCTTCCTTGGTCGAGACGACTTTGCCGAACTGCAGCACCAGAGCCTTTTCGCGCTCGTCCACGATAAAGACCGAGGACAGGATGCCTGCGCCGATCAGAACCAGAATCGGCAGAAGATAGGTCGATTTCCGCATCAGTTGCTCCCTCCGGTCGTAGTTGTGCCGCCTTGCTTGCGCAGCTCGTTCAGCGGCAGGTAGGGCACGACACCCTGTCCGCCACCTTTCTGTTCGTCGATGATCACCTTTTCGACACCGCCGAGAACCTCTTCCATCGTTTCAAGATAGAGACGCTTGCGCGTGACTTCCGGGGCTTTCCGGTATTCTCCCAGAACCGCGCGGAAGCGGCTGGCCTCACCCTCGGCCTCGTTGACCACCTGCGCGCGATAACCTTCGGCTTCTTCCAGCGCCTGCGCGGCTTCACCGCGCGCAGCCGCCAGAACCTTGTTGGCATAGGCGTCGGCCTGTTTCTCCAGCCGGTCACGCTCCTGCTCGGCCGATTGCACGGCAAAGAAGGCATCGATCACTTCCTGCGGAGGGTCGGCCTTGTCAAAGTTCACCCGCACGATGTTCACGCCGGAATCATAGTTATCCAGCGTCAACTGGATCAGATCCTTCAGGCGGTCGGCGATAACACCGCGATCGCGGTTCAGGATCGGCGCCAGTTCACTTTGCGCGATGATTTCGCGCATGGCCGATTCGCTCACGGCCCGGATCGTCGATCTGGGATCACGCAGGTTGAACAGGAACTCGCGCGGATCATTGATGTTCCAGACGACCTGGAAATCGATATCGACGATATTTTCATCGCCGGTCAGCATCAGGCCGCTTTCCGATTGCGTCGACCCGACGCCGATATCCTCGGTCTGTTCGCGCGTCACCGGCAGCACCTCGTAGGTCACCACCGGCCAGGGCGCGAAGTTCAGGCCCGGGTTGCCGGTAGCCGAGTATTCACCCAGGAACAGCTCGATCGACTGTTCTTCCGGCTTCACGGTGTAAAAGCTCGCATATACCCACAGCGCCGCGGCCGCCAGCAGGCCAAGGCCCACCGTGCCACGCGACAGGCCAGGACCTTCGCCACCGCCACCACTGCCACCGCCACGGCGCGCGCCATCACCGCCACGTCCGCCCATCAGCACACGCAGCTGTTCCTGGCCTTTTTTCATCAACTCGTCGATCTCGGGAATTTGCGGCCCGTCTTCACCCGGACGCCGCCCACCGCCGCCCCGGTTGCCGCGGTCATCATCATTGCCGCCGCCGTTGTTTCCGCCGCCGCCCCATGGGCCGCCAGAATTTCCAGCCATCCAGTCTTACCTCTCTGCGTCAAACCGGTTCATCACACTAACTGTGCAATGCGCCGGAAAATTCAAGCCGTCCTGACGGGCGACTTCATCGTCACGATTTCTTCACTCATCGTCGGGTGCACGGCCACGGTGCGGTCGAAGTCTTCCTTCGTCGCCCCCATCTTGATCGCGATGCCCGCCAGCTGGATCATCTCACCCGCCCCCGGCGCCACGATATGACAGCCCAGCACGCGGCGCGTGTCGGCACAGACGATCAGCTTCATCATCACCCGCGCCTCGCGCCCGGCGAACAGCGTCTGCATCGGCCGGAAGCTCGTCGAATACACTTCGATCGGCCCCTTGTCGCGCGCTTCTTCCTCGCTCAGTCCGACCGTTCCCATTTCCGGCTGGGTAAAGATCGCGGTCGGGATCAGCTCGTGATCGGCTTTCGTCGGGTTGCCCTTGAACACCGTCTCGACAAAGGCCATGCCCTCGCGGATCGCCACCGGCGTCAGGTTCACGCGGTCGGTCACGTCGCCCACGGCATAGATGCTCGGCACGCTGGTCTGGCCATAGTCATCCACCAGCACCTCGCCCTTCCGGCCCAGCTTAACGCCAACCTCTTCCAGGCCCATGTCCTCGGTATTGGGGTGCCGTCCAGTGGCGAACATCACCACGTCGAAATCGCGCTTGTCACCATTGGTGGCCTTCACATGGATACCGGTTTCGGTTTTCTCCATCTCGATCACGTTGGTGCCGAGATGCAGTTCCACCCCGTTCTGGATCATCTCTTCACTGACCAGCCCGCGCGCTTCCTCGTCAAATCCGCGCAGGATCTGCGCGCCGCGATAGTACTGGGTGGTCTTCACGCCCAGCCCGTTCATTACGCCCGCGAATTCGCAGGCGATATAGCCGCCGCCCACGATCAGGATCGATTTCGGCAGCTCCGGTAGATGGAAAATCTCGTTCGAAGTGATGGCGTGTTCTTCACCGGGAATGCCCGGCTTCACCGGTCGGCCGCCCATCGCCAGCAGGATATGCTTGGCCGTCCTGCGCTCCCCGGTCGACAGTTCCACGGTATGCGCATCCACCAGTTTCGCGCGCGCGTCAAAGGTCTCGACCCCGCTGCCGGCCAGCAGCCTGCGATAGATCCCTTCCAGCCGGTCCAACTCATCCACCAGCTGGCCATGGAATTTCTGCCAGTCGAACCCGCCCGCATGCACGGTCCAGCCATAGGCGGCGGCATCGTCCATCATCGGGGCATACTCGCTGGCGAAAACCATCAGCTTTTTCGGCACGCAGCCCCGGATCACGCAGGTCCCGCCATAGCGGTCCTCTTCGGCCAGCGCCACCTTGGCGCCCGCCTCGCCCGCGGCAACCCGTGCCGCGCGCACGCCGCCCGAACCGCCGCCGATCACAAACAGATCATAGTCGAAATCGCTCATAACCGATCCTTTGCCCGTTCCGCCCGTCCTATCCCACAGCTGGAACCCAAAGGCCAGTCACGCACTGCAAAAAGCGAACCCTGAATATAGGAACAAAGGCCTAGAGCGGCCCTACCGCCTCACTCCATCAGATCGGTGAATAGGTTGTCTTCCTCGACGAAATCCAGCCGGTCCTCTTCCACGGTGCCGGCGTTGATGTCACGCAGTTCCACGCGGCCATCGCCATAGCCCACAACGACCACGTCGCAGATATCGATGAAGAGCCCGTTTTCCACCACGCCCGGCATCTGGTTCAGCACCATGGCCAGCTGGCGGGGGTTGCCGATGCGGTTCAGGTGCAGGTCGATGATGTGGTTTCCCTCGTCCGTGATATAGGGCACATCGCCGTTCATCCGCAGGCTTGTCTGCCGGCCCAGCACATCCATCGAGATCAGCGTTTCCTCGATCAGCGCCTTGGTCGTCTGCCAGCCGAACGGGATCACCTCGACCGGCAGCGGGAACGCTCCCAGCGTTTCGACCTCCTTGCCGGCATCGGCGATCACCACCATCTGGTCGCTCGCCGTGGCCACGATCTTCTCCTGCAGCAGCGCGCCGCCGCCCCCCTTGATCAGGTTCAGGTCGCCGTCGAACTCGTCGGCGCCGTCGATGGTGATATCCAGCCACTTGGCCTCGTCCAGGCTGATGACCTCGATACCCACGTCGCGGGCCAACTCGGCCGTGCGGGTCGACGTCGGCACGCCCTTGATCTTCAAACCGTCCTCGCGAACCATCTCGCCCAGGCAGCGCACCAGCCAGGCGGCGGTGCTCCCCGTGCCCAGTCCTACGCGCATCCCGTCCTCGACCATCTCGGCCGCCCGTTTCGCGGACACGAACTTGGCCTTGTCGATCGGTGAAAGTTCCCCAGCCATGGCATCCCCCTAGTCCCGTTTCAGGGGTCTTATATGCCAGCCGCCGCCGCCGTAGAAGTGACAAATTCCCGCGTGGCTCCGGTTCCGGTCCGGGCGTTCAGCGGTCCGCTTCTTCGGCAAAGCTCCCTGCCACGCGCATCGCCTGCGGCCCGTCATCCTGCAACGCCAGGGCCAGCTGCACGGCCAGAACGGCAACCCAGAAACATTCCACATCATGTGCCTCTCCTCTGCGCCCCCAGTGAAGTAAATCAATGGTCTCTTTTTGTTTCACATTAACCTTAACGCCGGGTTAACCCGGCCAGGTCGCTTGCCGCACCTCTTGCGCCGCAATCCTTGCAATCCGGCCGCGCGGCTGCACTAATCTGAAGTCATGGGAAATGCCTACCGCCTCCACTATGCGCCCGACAACGCGTCGCTCATCGTGCGACTCGCCCTCGAGGAACTCGTGCTTCCCTGCGACTCCGTGCTGGTCGATCGCAAGGCAGGCGGACAGAAATCACCGGATTACCTGCGGCTTAATCCGCATGGCCTGATCCCCACGCTGGAAACGCCCGACGGCCCGATCTTCGAAACCGCCGCGATCCTGCTTTGGCTGGCCGATACCCACGGCGCACTGGCCCCCGCCCCGACCGACCCCGAGCGCGCCGCCTTCCTCAAATGGCTGTTCTTCACTTCGAACACGCTGCACGCGGGCCTGCGCATGCTGTTCCACCCGGAAAAATTCACCGGGCCCGATACCGCCGCGCAATCGGCCCTGCGCGCCCAGGTGAAGAAGAACCTCGCAACCCACCTTGCCCGACTCGATGATCTCGCTGCCACCGGCCAGCCCGTCCTCAACGGTATCCCGCTTACCGTGCTCGATCTCTACATTCCGGTCTGCCTGCGCTGGATGGCGCTTTATCCCGCGGGCGAAACCGCCTGGTTCGATCTGGCCGCCACGCCGCATCTGGCGGCTCTCGCGGCGCGAATTGAACAGCGCGACAGCGTGAAACGCGCGATTGAGACCGAAGGGCTGGGGCCAAACCCCTTTACCCGCCCCATTCCTGCCAACCCGCCAGAAGGATCGGCCACCTAGATGTTCCTGTCCGTCTTCGAAATGTTCAAGGTGGGCGTCGGCCCATCGTCGTCGCACACCATGGGCCCGATGGTCGCCGCCGGCCGGTTTCTCGACCTGATGCGCGCCTCACCCTTCGAATTCGCCGGGCTCAGGGCCTCGTTGCATGGCAGCCTCGCGTTTACGGGCGTGGGCCACGCCACCGACCGCGCCACCATCCTTGGCCTCGCGGGCTTCCTGCCCGACAGCTATGACCATGCCATGGCCGACCAGACGCTGGCCGCCATCCGTGAAACCGGCCAGGTCACGCCGCCGGACCTGCCCACGCTTTCGTTCCGGCCCAAGGATGACCTGATCTTCGATTACGGCCCGCCCCTGCCCGGCCACGCCAACGGCATGATCCTGATGGCCACCGATGCCCAAGGCGACGTGATCCTGCAGGAAACCTACTATTCGATCGGCGGTGGTTTCGTTCTGACCGACGCGGAACTGGCCCAGGGCAAGGACAGCGACGAAGGCGCGCCCGTGCCCTACCCGTTCAAATCCGCTGCCGAGATGCTCGAGATGGCGAAGACCTCGGGCAAGTCCATTGCCCAGATGAAACGCGAAAACGAAATCTCGCGCGGCTGCGCCCAATCGCTCGCCACCGGCACCGCCCGCATCTGGCAGGTGATGAATGATTGCATCGAGCGTGGACTCGACGCCTCGGGCGAATTGCCCGGCGGGCTGCACGTCCGGCGCCGCGCCAGCGCGATCCGCCAACAGCTCGAGGCCGAGCGCGGCATGAACCTGAACGCGCCGCACACGATCAATGACTGGATTTCCGCCTACGCCATGGCCGTGAACGAAGAAAACGCCGCCGGCGGTCAGGTGGTGACCGCCCCCACCAACGGCGCCGCCGGGGTGATGCCGGCGGTGATCCGATACTGGCTCGACCACGTCCCCGGCGCCGCGCCGTCGAAGATCGAAGATTTCCTGCTCACCGCCGCCGCTATCGGCGGGCTTGTGAAATACAACGCCTCGATCTCGGGCGCCGAAGCCGGTTGCCAGGCCGAGGTGGGCAGCGCCGCCGCCATGGCCGCCGCAGGCCTCTGCGCGGTGATGGGCGGCACGCCGGAACAGGTGGAAAACGCGGCCGAGATCGCGCTCGAACATCACCTCGGGATGACCTGCGACCCGGTCAGGGGCCTTGTTCAGGTGCCCTGCATCGAACGCAACGGCCTCGGCGCGATCAAGGCGGTCTCGGCCGCGAGCCTGGCGCTGCGCGGCGATGGGCACCATTTCGTGCCGCTTGATGCCTGCATCGAAACCATGCGCCAGACCGGCGCGGACATGAGCGAGAAATACAAGGAAACAGCCCTCGGCGGCCTTGCCGTAAACGTCCCCAACTGTTGATCGCATGAGCTCTCGAAGGGAAAGACATAGCGTGAGACCCGGCCTTTGGAGTCTGCTGGTCATTTTGCTGGCAACTCCGCTTCATGCGCAGAGATCTCCTGACTTTCCTGGCAATACCAGGGTCGTCATCCAGCTCACGAGCTCTCAATTCGTAAGCGGGCTTGGAGACTACCTCGTTCCTCCGCTTTACGCAGCTTTGCAGGAAATTGGCTTGATCTATGATGACGGATCGAATGCGGACTATGCTGCGACCGTCGAAATCGGCTCGGACGTCGGGAAATGGCGCGGAAGCGACAACGCCAAGTGGCTTTATGAACGGTACGTCACGGTCGGCCTTTCACCAGCCGAGAAAGACATCGAGTTAGATGGCAAGCTACTGCCGAGCTTCTCGGTCACGGTCCTGCTTGTCACCCCGGACCCGGACAGGGTCGACGAACTTAATTGCCTCATCGATCTTGCCACGCGCGAACTTGCGGCCCGCTACAAGCCCAAGGGTCACGTTTTCGTTGACGGAAAACGCTGCGCTCGCAACTGAGCCGAAGGCCCGTGTCGCCATCCGGCTAGACGTGCCGCTTTCCACCCCCTATGCGGGGCGGACAAAAACGCACGAGCCCCCGATGTCCGACCGTACCACCCTTGGCATTCTGTTCATGGTTGCCTTCGCTATCATCGCGCCGGTGATGGATGCCTTTGCCAAGGCCACGCCCGCCGCGGTGCCGGTGTTGCAGATCCTGTCGGCCCGGTTCGGGATCCAGGCGCTCCTGCTGCTGCCTATCGCCATTCTGATGCGCCGGGCGCATCGCCCCGGGCGCGGCGAAATGGGCCTGCATCTGGTGCGCGCCCTGCTCATCCTTGTGGCGACCGGGTGTTTCTTCACCGCGCTGCGGTTCATGCCGATCGCCAACGCCATCGCTATCTTCTTTGTCGAGCCGTTCATCCTCACGCTCATGGGCGGGCTCTTCCTGGGCGAAGATATCGGGCCGCGGCGCATCATCGCCTGTCTTGTCGGCTTCGCCGGCGCACTCCTCGTGATCCAGCCCAGCTTCGATGATCTGGGCGCCGTGGCGCTCCTGCCGCTGGTCACGGCCTTCTGTTTCGCCTTCTACATGGTTCTGACCCGGCAGATGGCTACCCGCACCCATCCCCTGGCGCTTCAGGGCTATACCGCTTTGGCGGCCATGCTTTTCATCCTGCCGCTGCTCTGGGCTTTCGATGGATCGGGGCGGGCGGCGCTCGATCCAGTCTGGCCCGTGGGGCTGGCGGTCTGGACATTGCTGGGCGTTGGCCTCGTGTCCACCATTTCGCATCTCTTCATCAGCTTCGCGCTGCGCCTCGCGCCCGCCGCGACCATCGCGCCCCTGCAATATATCGAGATCGTGTCCGCCACCGTTCTGGGGTATTTCATCTTCTCGGATATCCCCGATGGCCTCACGGTTATGGGCGCCGCAATCATCGTTGGCTCAGGCCTTTACGTGTTCGCCCGCGAACAGGCCGCCGGCCGTCGCCCGCGCCGCCCGGCGCCTGCGCCGTGAACCCGCGCATGGCGGTCCTACCGCATAAGTAGATCATTAACGCAACGCAGCAACATAAGATTGCCAAGCTGCAAATTTGCCCCTAGCGTCGTTTCATGACAACAGACCGGCCTCTCTTGGGCATCCTTTTGATGCTCGGATTTTGCATCGTTGCGCCTCTTGCGGATGCGGTGGCGAAAATCCTTGGCCAGACGATCCCGGTCGCCCAGCTGGTTTTCATCCGCTTCGCCGTTCAGGTGCTGCTGCTGGCCCCACTCATTGTGCTGACCAGACGGCCATGGCGCATGCGGGGGCGTGTTCTGCGGCTCACCATTCTGCGCACCTTCATGCATATCCTCGGCATCGGCCTCATGGTCAGCGCGCTCAAATACCTGCCGCTGGCCGATGCGGTTGCCATCGCCTTTGTCATGCCGTTCATCCTTCTGGTGCTCGGCAAGATCCTTCTCGGCGAAGAGGTCGGCCCCCGGCGCCTTTTGGCCTGCGTGGTGGGATTTGCCGGAACCATGCTCGTGATCCAGCCCAGTTTCACCGCCATCGGCTGGCCCGCCCTGCTGCCGCTGGGCGTCGCGCTCAACTTCGCTTTCTTCATGCTGGTCACCCGCCAGATCGCAAAAGACACCGATCCGATCGGGCTTCAGGCGGTCAGCGGTACGATGGCCGTGGCCTTCATGGCCCCGGTCCTTCTTCTGGGCAGCGCTACGAATATGCCCCTTCTGCACAGCGTCGCGCCCAGCGCGATGGAATGGGCGCTGCTGGCCGCCATCGGCGGGCTGGGCACGCTGGGCCATCTGCTGATGACATGGTCCCTGCGCTATGCCCCCTCGGCCACGCTGGCACCGATGCAGTATCTGGAAATCCCGGTCGCTGCCTTACTCGGATGGATGATCTTCCTCGACTGGCCCAATGACCTCGCCCTTGCAGGGATCTGCATCACTGTCGCTGCCGGCCTCTATGTCATGCTGACCGAGAAGGCCAGCGCACGGCCCCGGGCGCCCCGAGCGCCAGAGCGGCCCGCTCGAATACCCTCGCCGGCAGAATAACCAGCATCCCCGGATCGCTCACCTGCATCCGCACCGTGCCGGTCACCTCGTTCGACGTGCCGATCCGTTCGCCCGGGCCAAACCCGATCCCGTCCAGCGGCCAGCGCAACCCCTCGGACCGCGCTGTCAGCGGCCGCAATGGAAACACCGAAAACCGGCTGCCCCGCGGCAGGTCCAGCGTCAGGTCCGGCGGCGCCAGGAACACCGCATCCTTCTTGTCCAGCAGCAGGCAGGGTCGGTCGGCATGCCGCAGCATCGCGTGATATGTCGCCAGCTGATGGTCGACCCGTCCACCGGTGAAGCCCACGCCCACAACCAGCGGCGCGCGGATATTGCGCAGGCACTTGTCGAAATCCGTGCTGTCCTGCTCGGTGATCGCGTGCAGGTTCTCGGGCGCGATCACCGCCCGCACATCCGCCCCGACCGAGTCGAAATCGCCGATCACCGCCCCCGGCGTGATCCCGTGTTTCAGCGCCACTTGCGCTGCCCCATCTGCCGCCACCACATACGGAGCGTGGACAATGGCCCGGTTCAGCACCGATTTCTTCACGGTTCCGCAACCGATCAGCGTGACCGGCTCAATCTGGTCAACAATCGCGCCGATCATGGGTCATTCATTCTCATTTAGGAAACAGATCACAATCTTGTCACGAAATGATACGCTAAACATCCTAGATTCGGACGGCTTTCGACGTGCTGAGGATGTTACAAGTTTAGCCAACTAACACATCTTTGGGCGAGCAATACAATGGTTAACACGAATAAGATCCTGACAGTCTCCTACGGCACGTTCTCGTGCACGTTGGAGGGTTTTGACGATTCCTTCGGGACCATGAAGGCAATTGCCGAGTACTTCCGCGACCTGGCTGCGGACGACCGGTACTTTGGCGCCGAACCGCCGACGCCGGACGCCGAAATGCTTGCCCGGATCGCTGAACGCGAGATCGCACGCCGTGTCGAGGCGCATTTCGAAGAAAACAATATCGTCCTGCGCGCCGAAGCCGGTTCGGTCCTGCCCGTCGCTCCCCGGGACAAGGACAAGGCCCCCGCCGAAGCAGAGCCCGTTGCTGCCGAAGAAAAAGCCGAGGCTCCGGCCGCCGCGGCGCCGACCCCGATTCCCGCACCCGTCGCCGATCTGCCCGAAAAGGCCGAGATCGACGCCCACGCGGACGACAGCGCTGAAACCGAAGCGCTGATAGAAGAAGCCGAGGCAGAAGAACCGGAAACCGGGGAAATCGCGCCCGAAGCCGACATGGATACCCTGCGCGCGCTGGTCGAGGAAAGCCAGCCTTCCGCCGCCGCGGAAGACCGCATTGAAGAAGACGAAACCCTTCTGGCCGCGGACGAAGCGTTCGAGGAAGAGACCGCCGAGGAAACCGGCGAAGCGTTCTTCGAGGCCGAACCCGTGGAAGAGGCGCAACCGCAGCCCGACACCGAAAGCGTCGCGGCCAAGCTCCAGCGTATCCGCGACGTCGTCTCGCAGCACGACGACGAGGAAGAAATCCCCGCCGAGAGCTATTCCGAAGATGAGCATGCCGAGGATTTCCTCTCGGAAGCCCACGAAGAGATCGAAGCCGCGCTCGCAATCGACGACGAGACCGAAATCGCGGCAGCCGAAGAAATTGCCGAAGACGAGGACGAAGACGACATCGCAGCGTTGCTGTCGCGCTTCGACACGGACACCGGTGACGACGAGGGCCTGTTCGACGAGGATCAGGAGGAAGATACCGCCTTTGCCTATGACGAGGCCGAGGAATATTCCGTTGACGAGGAACCCGAAGCTCCCGAGGCGGACGCAGAAGAAACGACCGAGCTTCGCGCGCGCGTCATCAAGATGAAGCGCTCCGAGTTCGAGGCCGCGATTGCCGAAGGCCATCTTGAGGAAGATTTCGAGGATGAGGACGCCTATGCCGAAACCGGCGAGAGCGATGCCGAAGCCAGCCTGTCGCCCGAGGACGAAGCCGATCTCCTGCGCGAGCTGGCCGCCGTCGAAGCCGAACTCGACACCAAGGTCGAAGAGTCCTTTGCCGACGAAAGCGAAGAGGACCTGGACTATGCCTACGACGAGGAAGACGTCACCGCGGAAGCCGTCGACGATCTCGAAGAGGAAGCCCAGGCCACGGACATGCGCGAAGCTCCTTTCGGCGATCCCGATGCCGAGGCCGAGATGGGCCGCATCTTCGAAGAAACCAACGCGCACCTGGACGAGGAAACTGGCAAGGGCCGTCGCAATGCCATCGCACATCTGCGCGCCGCTGTCGCCGCCAACAAGGCCGAGCGCGGAGCCGGCGGTGATCTCGCAGGCGAGGGCCCTGATACCGAAGTCTACCGCGACGACCTGGCTTCAGTCGTGCGCCCGCGCCGTCCGCAAGCCGCCGATGGCGATCACCGCACCCGCCGTCCGGAAACGTCGCGCCCGGCGCCGCTCAAGCTCGTGGCCGAGCAACGCGTCGATCTCGACGCGGCCGAAGCGGCTGCCCCCGTGCGCCCGCGCCGGGTGGCGCTGTCCACCGCCGCTGCAATCGAAGAGACCGAAGAGGCCGGCAACTTTGCCGAATATGCCGAGGAGATGGGCGCCAACACCCTGCCCGAACTGCTCGAGGCCGCCGCTGCCTACCTGTCCTTCGTCGAGGGCCGCGAACAATTCTCGCGCCCGCAGCTGATGACGCATGTGCGCCAGGTCGAGCAGGACGAATTCAGCCGCGAAGACGGGCTGCGCTCCTTCGGCCAGCTCCTGCGCGAAGGCAAGATCATCAAGCTCAAGGGCGGTCGCTTCGCTGTCTCCGACAGCATCTCCTACCGCCCCGACGCGCGCTACGCGGGCGAGTAAACTACTGACCAGAAAGAAAAAAGGCGCCCCACTCCGGGGCGCCTTTTCTCGTTCAGCGTAGGGTGGGTTTTCAACCCACCTTCCTTCAGATCTTCATCTGCGTGTACTTGCGCAACTCTTTCCGCGCGATCTGGCGGCGGTGCACCGCGTCCGGCCCGTCGGCAAAACGCAGCGTGCGCACCTGGGTCCAGGCGATGCCCATCGGCGTTTCCTGGCTGATCCCCGCGCCCCCGTGCATCTGGATCGAATCGTCGATCACCTGAAGCGAGGTCAGCGGCGCCACAACCTTGATCATGGAAATCCACGGATAGGCTTCGCGCGGATCGCCCTTGTCCATCATCCACGCGGCCTTGAGGCACAGAAGACGGGCCTGTTCGATCTCCATCCGCGCATTGGCAATGATGTCAAAATTGGCCCCCAGAAGGGCAATCGGCTTGCCGAACGCCTCGCGCTCAAGCGAGCGTTTGCACATCCGCTCCAGCGCCGCCTCGGCCTGGCCGATGGCGCGCATGCAGTGGTGGATGCGCCCCGGTCCAAGCCGCCCCTGCGCGATCTCGAATCCCCGGCCTTCGCCCAGAATCATGTGATCGACCGGCACGCGCACATCGGTGAACCGGATATGCATGTGCCCATGCGGCGCGTCGTCGTGGCCATAGACCTCCATCGCACGCAGCACCTCGATGCCGGGCGTGTCGGCCGGCACCACCAGCATTGAATGCTGCTTGTGTTTCGCGTCGTCGTCGCTGCCGGTTTTCACCATCGTGATGTAGACCTTGCAGCGCGGATCGCCCGCACCCGACGACCACCATTTTTCACCGTTCAGCACATAATGATCGCCATCGCGCACGCAGGACATCGAAATGTTTGTTGCGTCCGAGCTCGCCACATCCGGCTCGGTCATCAGATAGGCCGAACGGATCTCGCCTTCCAGGAGCGGCTTCAACCATTTTTCCTTCATCCAGTCGGCGCCATAGCGCTCCAGCACTTCCATGTTGCCGGTATCGGGGGCAGAACAGTTGAACACCTCCGCGCCCAGCGGCGTCTTGCCCATCTCCTCGGCGAAATAGGCATATTCCACCGTGCGCAGGCCAAAGCCCCTCTCGCTGTCGGTCAGCCAGAAATTCCACAGCCCCTTCTCCTTGGCCTTGGCCTTCAGGCTCTCGAGGATTTCTGTCTGCCGCTCGGTGTATTGCCAGCGGTCGCCCTTGCCGATCTCGGCATGGTATTCATCCTCCAGCGGCATGACCTCGTTGCGGATCATGTCGCGCACCTGTTGCAGAAGCGGTTCGTGCTCCTCCCGAATCCCCAGGTTCATATCCATCTCGGTTCCTCTCCTCTCATCGCGTCTCGGCCAAAGTAGAGGCCGAGCCTGACCAAGAGTAAAGGGCGCGCCGAAAATGCCGTTGCGTCGCGCCGGTTTCACACCGCGGCGACACATCCCTGTCACATCCCAGCGCCATGATTGCCGCCATACCGGAAAGCATTTTCACATGATCTGCAGCGACCTGCCCAATGCCGCTGCAATTTTTTCGCCCATCTTCGCATACTTGGTATGACTCTCCTATCACGCACACCACAATCAACGCCTTCGACATGCCCAAATTCAACCCAAGCAGTCGGAACCGGGAGAGTTACCGCCATAGAAGATTTACACTATTTATTTGCTATTAATCACTCTCGCTAATCGCTTTAATTCACCTAGGCTTACCCAAATGCCGTTCTGGTGTAGAGGCCCTCGACACTGCTAGACGCGAAAGAAAAGCCCATTTGCAGCGTCTCAGTCATGCGGATGATCTAGGGGGGCTGGTTTAGAAGTTCTTGAAAGGTGCGCGCTCGGCCTTTATTCAGGAAGGCAACGAAAGCCCGCAAGCTGAATTCCTCCCAAAAGACCATGCTCAGAACCTCCACTCGAACAAAGATCTGATCGTGACGGCCGAAAAATCGCTATTACCCAAACCGTCAAACCGCACCGCGACTTCGCCCGCCATCTTGTCGGAGCTTTTCGCCCGCCACCCGAGCTCAAACGAACCCGAGGTAGTCTCGCTATTCCCTATCAGAAGATTGCTGCGCCGAATAAAGTCCAGCTGAGGCGTTGCAAAAAGGGTTAAATCCAGCCCGTTGGAGAAGTATCCGTATTCTATATCGCTGGACAGCGAAAAACGCGTAAGCTCTTGGTGACCCCCCGTAATACTCGTGGAGTATACCCCATCCGTTACGCTAAACTCACTTATTTCCTCCACAATATGCAGGAATTCGATTGTCGGCGTAAGTTCGACGGCTCCAACAGAATGTTTGCCGTAAAGCAATGCGCTCGATAGGAAACGGTCTGTCTTGAAGACTCCCTCGAAGGGACGCGACGTTTTCAAAACATCAATAGAGGAGCTGTTGTCCGATTTCCCCCATGCCGTACGCGCGCTTATAAACAGATTGGGCCGGATTTCGGCAGAGAAATAAGGGCCAGCGAGCCAGCCCTTGCCTGAAACTTTGCTATATCCAGGCACCTCTTCCACAGCCGAGTCGAACTGCGCCATCAGACCAACCGCGAGGTTATCATTGACCAGATAGTCGGCACCGAAAGACAGCATCAAGAATTCGCCTTCACGTGTTTGCATAGAAAAGAATTTATCCTCATAAAGCGAATAACTACCTTCGGACCAAACGTACCAAGCTTTTTCGGAGGACACCGAACTGAAAGTGAATTGTTGACGGACTTCACCCTTCGCCGACAGCCGTAACTTATTTCCTGATCCAGCAAGGCGCCGCCGGTCGAGCCGATAGCCCAGAGGTTCGTTTGCCAGAATCCGTTCCATACGCCTATCAACAAACGAAGTGGTGATCTCCTTGAACTCATTTTGAACGGCTACCGCATTGAAGCCAGGCGGGTTGACCGTGATGATGACGCTGTCGGCGGCAGAGCTGTTGCCCTTGTCGTCGGTCACAACCAGGCTGAACTCGAGCACCGCGGCCGGATCGTTCGCCCCGAGCACCGGTGCGGTGAAGCTGGGCTGCGCCACACTCGTCGAACTGAGCGTCACCGTCGTCCCCGACGTCTGGCTCCACGCATAGCTCAGAGTGTCGCCAGCATCCGGGTCCGAAGACCCGCTGCCGTCAAGCGTCACCGTCGCCCCAGAGACAACCGTCGGCTGGTCAGGACCGGCATCGGCCGTCGGCGCACTATTCGCAGGCGGGTTGACCGTGATGATGACGCTGTCGGCGGCAGAGCTGTTGCCCTTGTCGTCGGTCACAACCAGGCTGAACTCGAGCACCGCGGCCGGATCGTTCGCCCCGAGCACCGGTGCGGTGAAGCTGGGCTGCGCCACACTCGTCGAACTGAGCGTCACCGTCGTCCCCGACGTCTGGCTCCACGCATAGCTCAGAGTGTCGCCAGCATCCGGGTCCGAAGACCCGCTGCCGTCAAGCGTCACCGTCGCCCCAGAGACAACCGTCGGCTGGTCAGGACCGGCATCGGCCGTCGGCGCACTATTCCCTCGTGAAACCGTTGCTGGGCTTAGGGCAGCCGGAATATAAAAAGACGCGTGGATCGAAGAAGAAGCAGAACCTTGTAGCTCGTAAGAAGGAGCCGGGTTACTAGGAGCGGTCCAATCCATCCAGCAGAAGGCGGTACGCTCCTGCGTGCTCGTACCATTTGGGACACTCAAGAATGCGGTGCATGAAGGTGGCAAGAAGGAAGCACCTGGCGGCGAGCTACTCCCGGTTATAGTAACCGGAATTGAGTTTGGGCAATGACCTGAGCTTCCACCAGTGGAACTGACGACATAGCTCACTGTGTAGGTGACTTGCACAGGCGGCGCACCACCAGTCACTGGATACCGATACCCCGCTGGATAAGAAATTGTCAGCTCGGGATCCGTCGCAACGCATGCCGCGGAAACACTAGTCGCAAGTAAGAAAATGGAGAGCAGACTCGAGACGAAAAGAAGCGAAGTCTTTCCAGTTATTTTTCTAAACATATGAAAGGCTTTAGAAAAAGCAGCGGAGAAATCGCTTTTCCTTTCCACCAGTTCCGTCATCCACATAAGAGAACAAACCTTCAAGTATCTATGACGCCTGTTAACGACATTTGCAGACTTTTTTCCAACGGTTTCCCATAGAGCCTGACGAAAATACAACTTAGTTGTGGAGAGGTTACAGTGAAGCGCGGACGACACGGGCAGCTCTCCGGCTGAACTAAGTGAAGGCTTGATTAGGGAAGGATTTCGACTTGAAGGTCTTCGACAAAATGTGATTTTTCTCGAAAGCGGATTGAATCTGAGAAACAGCGGCGGGGCTGAAGTCTATGCGATACCTTGGTTCCTTTTTGATAATGTCGATCTCATTTCTGTTTGTAGATAATGCGAGTGCGAATAGTGGTAACGAACAGCACTTTGCTGCTTACATCACCGGATATGGCTACTGGGACAATACTCCCCCCGGTACGTCTGTCATTTCTCATCCTATCGAGCATCGGCATGCGGGTGGGACCGGGACCTATCATGATCCAATAACGATTGCCGTTGGACACTCGATCAATGGCAGGCATGAAAAACTCGATTTCAGGCCCGGAACGATGTTTTATCTTCGGCGATTGAAGAAATATGCGATTGTCGAAGACACGTGCGGTGACGGGCCGCTCCCACAGAATGGCCCATGTCACACGGGCGTTCGCGGACATCCTTGGCTTGATCTGTACGTGGGCGGAAAAAATGTGAGCGCAACCGCCTCTGCAAGATGCCAAGACTTGATTACAGCGATTCAGATGGTGATCATGCATCCCGCGCCGCATTACGAAGTGCATGAAGGTGACGTTATCGAAAGCGGTTGTAAGGTTTTCTAATTCACCCGGCTTAGAGGCGGCCACCGGTTCCGCTCCGCGAATAAATCAAGGTTGGATCAGGCGACTTCGTCGGCTTGAACTCTATTGCCAAGCCGACCCTAGTCGGAGTTTAGAAGTGAAATCCACCTCTAAGTGTGAGCGTATTGACGTCTACGTCAAGCTTGAAGGCGCCCTCAGACACCTCAAGGCTCCTAGTAGTATATTCCAGCCCAAATAAGAGGGTTTCGGTCATGTTGTACTCCGCGCCGAGCCCCCAACCGTATCCGTCTACGTCCACTTCGAACCCGGAATTGACATTTTCCCGCGCACCCCAAGATCAGACAAACGCTCCGTAGAAAATGGCGTCACCGCTTGCTCAACCAACGCGCGCGAAGATCGGCAAGACGACTCAGTTCTTACGCTGCATTGAAAGAAGCATCGGTGGACCAAGCGCCAACCTTTGCACCGTAGACTAGGGCACCATTTTGCATGTTATAGCCCGAAAATAGGCCGGGTATCGGTCCAACCACACCTCCCTCTGGCCTCTCTCCCAGACATAACGCTCAATTCCGATGGATGCCGGCTTTACAGAGCGCAGGCCCAGAATCAGGGCGCGCGGAAGGAAAAACGCCACCACATAGCCAATGCTGGGGCATGGTCAGGTGGAAATGCCTACTCCACAGAGGATTCGACGCCATTCAACAGGCTGGCTTTTGGGGAGCAAATTGGGGGTTACTCCCGCCGATCAACAAAGCAAACATCAGAAAAGAAAAGATTTTTGAGTATTGGTGCGGTCGAGAAGACTCGAACTTCCACGGGTGTTACCCCACAGCGACCTCAACGCTGCGCGTCTACCAATTCCGCCACGACCGCACTGTCTAGGCTTGGTGAAGCGGCATATAGCGAAGCGCCCATCGGATGTGAAGAGTAAATAACCGGCTTTTCGCCGGCAAAGCCGCATTCTCCGGGCCGAAGCTCCCAGTCACGAAACCGTGCTTTCCCGGGACTTGCCGGCCCAGGTCCGCGTGGCCCATGCTTCGGGCAGCTCAGAAAGGCCCGCCATGTCCGACCCGGCCCCGGAAAACCCTCTGCGAATCGACATCGTCTCAGATGTCGTTTGCCCCTGGTGCATTATCGGTTACCGTCAGCTGTCACAGGCCATCGCGGCCACCGGGATCACGCCCCAGTTCCTCTGGCACCCGTTCGAACTGAACCCGCAGATGCCCCCCGAGGGCCAGAACCTGCGCGAACACCTTGCCGAGAAATACGGCACCACCCGCGACGACAGCGATCGCGCCCGGGCCCGGCTCTCCGAGCTGGGCGCATCGCTGGGCTTCACCTTCAACTTCACCGATGACAGCCGCATGGTGAACACCTTCCGCGCCCATCAACTCATCGAGTGGGCCGAGGCGCAGGGCCGCCAGACCGACATGAAGCTCGCGCTTTTCAAGGCGCATTTCACCGATGGGCGCGATGTGTCGGACATCGGCACGCTCGCCGCCATCGCGGGCGAACTGGGGCTCGACGCGGCCGATGCCCGCGCCGCGCTCGAAACCGGCCGGTTCGCCCCCGAGGTGCGCACGATTCAGCGTTTTTGGATCGACAAGGGCGTGCGCGGCGTGCCCGCGATGGTGTTCGATCTCACGCATCTCGTCACCGGTGCGCAGGGCGCCGACACCTACGCGCAGCTTCTCACCCGATTTTCGGCGCAGGGGGCAGTCTGATCACTGGTGCCGCAGCGCCTCGATCGGATCGAGCCGCGCCGCGCGTCGCGCCGGGAAAAACCCGAACACCACGCCCACCACCGCGGAAAACCCGAACGCCATCAGCACCACCAGCGGATCGGGCGTAAACGGCACCGACAGCATGTTCGCCCCCACCGCCGCAAGCGCCAGCCCCAGCGCGATGCCCAGCACCCCGCCCAGAAGCGACAGAACCACCGCCTCCACCAGGAACTGCATCAGCACCTGACGCGCCTGCGCCCCCACCGCCAGGCGGATGCCGATCTCGCGGGTGCGCTCGGTCACGCTGACCAGCATGATGTTCATGATGCCGATGCCCCCCACCAGCAGGCTCACCGCCGCCACCGCCGACAGAAGGCCGGTCAGCACATCGTTGATCCCCGTCAGCATCGAGGCCAGCTGCTTCATGTCCATGACGTTGAAATCGTCCTCTTCCTCGGGGCCGATCCGGCGCATGTCGCGCAGCAGGTATTCGATCTCCAGTTTCGCGTCATCGGTCGAGGCCCCGTCGCGCACTGACACGAAAATGGTGGCGACGTTGGTATTGCCCGCGATACGCCGCTGAAAGGCGCGCATCGGCATCATTACCACGTCATCCTGGTCCGTGCCGAAACTCGAGGCACCCTTGGCCTCCAGCACGCCGACGACATCACAGCTCAGCGTGCCCAGGCGGATCGTCTCGCCCACCGGGTCGGAATAGCCGAAAAGCTCGGTGCGCACCGTCTCGCCCAGAATACACACCGGCCGGCCGCTGCGTTCTTCGCTGGCGGTGAACGGGCGGCCCATCACCACGGGCCAGTCCGTCGCGTGGAAATATCGGTTGTCCGTGCCCTGCACCTGTGTCGCGTAATTCTCGTTGCCGTAAACCGCGGTCAGCGACCGGCCGCCCAGCGGGGCCGCCGTTTCCACCTCGGGCACCGCCTCGATGATGTGGTCGACATCCTTCAGGTCGAACGGCCGCGCCTGCGCCGAACTGCTGCCCGGGCCCATCGCCCGCCGGCCCGGCCGGATCATCAGGACATTGGCGCCCAGACTCTCCACATCCGCCGTCACCTGCTTGGAACTGCCCTGGCCCACCGTCACCATGGCGATCACCGCCGCCACGCCGATCACGATGCCCAGCACCGTCAGGAACGACCGCAGCGCATTGCGGAAAATCGCCTTCACGGCCAGGCGCACGGTTTCCCAGATCATGCCCCGGCCTCCTGGTGCCGTGGGGCCGCGTGCAACGGCCCTTCCGGCATCGGCTCATCGCGTGCCACCTTGCCGTCCACCATCCAGATCAGGCGGTCGGCATAGCGCGCCATGTCCTCCTCATGCGTGACCATGACGATCGTCAGATCACGCTCGCGCCGCAACCGTACCAGCAGGTCCATGATTTCCAGCGATGTCCTGGTGTCCAGGTTGCCGGTCGGCTCATCGGCCAGCACCACCTCGGGCGCACCGGCCAGCGCGCGGGCGATCGCCACCCGCTGCTGCTGACCACCCGAAAGCGCGCTCGGATCGTGATGCTCGCGCCCTTCAAGCCCCACAAGCGCCAGCACCTCGCGCGCCATCGCGATCCGCTCCCGCGCCGGCAGCCCCTTGTAGATCAGCGGCAGCTCCACATTTTCCAGCGCCGTCGTGCGGGGCAGCAGGTTGAAGCCCTGGAAAACGAATCCCAGGTAATGCCGCCGCAACAGCGCACGCTGGTCCCGGCTCAAACCGGCCACGTCCACGCCGTTGAAGAAATAATGCCCCGCCGTGGGCCGGTCGAGGCATCCGATCACGTTCATCGCCGTCGACTTGCCGCTGCCCGATGGCCCCATGATCGCGACGAACTCGCCCGGCATGATGTCAAAGCTGACCCCGTCCAGCGCGCGCACCTCGGCCTCGCCGGTGCCATAGACCCGGGCAACATCCGTGAAACGGATCAGGGGCGGCATCGCGTCTGCGGTCATCTCACTCGTCCTGATCCGTGATCACCATGTCGCCCGCGGCCAGGTCGCCGCCGGTGATCTGGGTCACCGATCCGTCGCTCTCGCCGGTTTCCACCGCGGTCTCGGTGGCCATGCCATCGCGCAGCACCCACAGCGTGTTGAGCGAACGTTTCGCCGCCTCTTGCGGCCGGTGCGGCATGATCATCCCCAGAAGACCGCTGCGGTCATCGTCTTCGTCCTGCGTATCGGCCAGCTGCGGCGGGGCAAAGCGCAACGCGGCATTGGGCACCAACAGCACATCGCGCAACTCGGCCACCACGATCTCGGCGGTCGCGGTCATGCCGGGGCGCAGGGCCATATCGGCATTCTCCAGCGTCAGCGTCGCAAGATAGCTCACCACCCCGTCCACCGTCTCCGAGGCATAGCGGATCGTCTCGATCTCGGCCGGGAACACCCGGTCGTCATAGGCGTCCACGGTAAAGGTGCTGCGGTTGCCCCGGCGCAGCTTGCCGATATCGGCCTCGTCCACATAGACCTGCAATTCCATCTTGGTCAGGTCCTCAGCCACCGTAAACAGCGTCGGCGCATTCAGAGACGAGGCCACGATCTGCCCCGGGTCCACCTGCCGGTCCAGCACAACGCCATTGATCGGGCTGCAGATACACGCCTTTTCCAGGTCCGCCTGGGTCAGCTTCAGCGTCGCCTCGGCCAGTTGCCGGTCGGCATTCGCGACCTGCAGGCTCGCCCGCGCCCGGTCAAACGCCGCCTTCGCGTTGATCAGCGCCGTGTGGCTGGCCACGCCGCGTCGGTCCAGCTCACGGGTGGTCTCGTAGGCCTCCATCGTCTCGGCCAGCGATGCCTCGGCGCTGATAACGCGGGCCTCGGCGGCGCGCAGGCTGGCCTGTTGCACAGCCACCTGCGCCTGCAATTTCGCGGTATCCAGCCGCGCCAGTTCCTGGCCCGCCGATACCACGTCGTTGAAATCGGCGCTCACGCTTTCTACCGTGCCGCTCAACTCGCTCGAAATCGTCACCAGGTTCGTCGGCTCCACCGTGCCCGTCGCCGTCACCGCGACGGTCAGATCACCCTTGGCCGCCGCCACGGTGGTGTATCGCGGCGCGCTGCGCTCGGCCTCTCCGGCCATCCACCACCACAGAGCCGCCGCGCCCAAAACCGCCAGCACCGGCAGCAACAGCCACCAGTGCCGGTGCGGGCTGCGGTCCAACCCCAGCCGCTGCTCGATCTCATCCTGTTTCGTGGTCATCCGTTACGCTCCACAATGCAACAACTTATCATTGCCCGCCGAATCGCCCATCCGCCTTGAGCCTGCTCAAGTTCTACGCCGCGGGCTGACATTTCCGTCGCTCCGGTCTAAAGACATCTGCGCACACTCCAGCACACCGGCACCCCCATGATCGAATGGAAAATCTCCGACGGGCTTACCGACTATGAAGAGGCCCTGGCCTTCATGGAGACCCGCGCCGAGGCGATCGCCGCCGGGAAGGCGCCGGAATGCATCTGGCTGCTGGAACACCCGCCGCTCTATACCGCCGGCACCTCGGCCAAACGCGAGGATCTCACCGACCCCGACCGCTTCCCGGTCTTTGAGGCCCGGCGCGGCGGCCAGTACACGTATCATGGCCCCGGCCAGCGCGTCGTCTACGTGATGCTGAACGTGGGCAAACGCGGCCACGACGTGCGCCGCTTTGTCCAGCAACTCGAAGAGTGGGTGATCGCCACCCTAGATGAGTTCAACATCCGCGGCGAAATCCGCGAGGGCCGCGTCGGCGTCTGGGTCACCCGCCCGGAAAAACCGCCCCTGCCCGATGGCAGCCCCCGCGAAGACAAAATCGCCGCTATCGGCATCCGCCTGCGCAAATGGGTCAGCTTCCACGGCATCTCGATCAACGTCGATCCCGATCTTTCGCATTTTTCCGGCATCGTGCCCTGCGGCATCACCGGCCACGGCGTTACCAGCCTCGTCGATCTCGGCCTGCCGGTCAGCATGAGCGATCTCGACACCGCGCTGCAACGCAGGTTCGACCCGGTTTTCGGCGACTGACCGCTGCGAATTCACAAAGATGTAATGAAAAAACATCTATGTGCGACAAATCACCCGGGCGGTTGCGCTTGTCACGCGGGGCCTTGAAAATATATCAAGACGCGGACTCACCCGGTTCTCAACACAATGAGGTAGACATGAAAACCGTACTGACGACCACCGCCGCACTCCTGGCCCTTGCCGCTCCGGCCTTCGCCGAAGGCGACGCCGCCGCCGGCGAGAAAGAGTTCAAGAAGTGCAAATCCTGCCACATGATCGTCTCGGACGAGGGTGAAACCATCGTCAAGGGCGGTAAAACCGGCCCGAACCTCTACGGCGTCGTCGGCCGCGTGGCCGGCTCGGTCGAAGATTTCAAATACGGCAACGGCCTGAAAGAAGCCGCCGAAGCCGAGTTTGTCTGGACCGAAGAAGAAATCGCCACGTACGTGGCCGATCCCCGCGGCTGGCTCAGCGACAAGGGCTACAACAACAAGTCGAAAATGACCTTCAAGCTGAAGAAGGGCGGCGAAGACGTCGCGGCCTATCTGGCCTCGCTCAAACCGGCGGAATAATCCCGCGGGCTTCCGGTTCGCCGGGAATCACCTGAATATCGAAACGGAGGGCCACGCCCTCCGTTTTTTTGTTGCACGCCAGATACTTGTTAACAGCGGCCCGGGCCTGCCTGATAATTGGCCGAGGCCCAGGGGTGCGACAAAATTATTTGATCTAGGTCAATTTCCACCGTTGCCCCCCACCGCGCCACAAATTAAAACCGAAGGTGGACACGTGCGCGGATTCCACGCTTCTGCGCGCAATCGAATTCAACAGGAGGCACCGCAGCATGGCAGATGCAGCCATTCACGGGCACGAACATGAAGACAACCGCGGGTTCTTTACCCGGTGGTTCATGTCGACCAACCACAAAGACATCGGGATTCTCTACCTGATCGTCTCGGCCCTCGTGGGCCTGATCGCCGTTCTTTTCACCGTTTTCATGCGGATCGAGCTGATGCACCCCGGGGTGCAGCACATGTGTCTCGAAGGCTTCCGCCTGTTTGGCGGTGGAACCGCGGATTGCACGCCCAACGGGCACCTCTGGAACGTCATGATCACCTATCACGGTGTTCTGATGATGTTCTTCGTGGTGATTCCCGCGCTCTTTGGCGGCTTCGGTAACTACTTCATGCCGCTGCAGATCGGCGCGCCGGACATGGCGTTCCCGCGGATGAACAACCTTAGCTTCTGGATGTATGTCGCCGGTGTGTCGCTGGGCGTCGCCTCGCTCTTCGCACCGGGCGGCAACGGCCAGATGGGCTCGGGCGTCGGCTGGGTGCTCTACCCGCCGCTTTCCACCCTCGAAGGCGGCATGTCGATGGACCTCGCGATCTTTGCCGTGCACGTCTCGGGCGCATCCTCGATCCTGGGTGCCATCAACATGATCACCACCTTCCTGAACATGCGGGCCCCGGGCATGACGCTCTTCAAGGTGCCGCTGTTCTCGTGGTCGATCTTCGTCACCGCATGGCTGATCCTGCTGTCGCTGCCCGTTCTGGCCGGCGCCATCACCATGCTGCTGACCGACCGGAACTTCGGAACCACGTTCTTCGATCCGGCCGGTGGCGGTGACCCGATCCTCTACCAGCACATCCTGTGGTTCTTCGGTCACCCCGAAGTCTACATCGTGATCCTGCCGGGCTTCGGCCTCGTCAGCCACGTGTTCGCCACCTTCTCGCGCAAGCCCGTCTTCGGCTACCTGCCGATGGTCTGGGCGATCATCGCGATCGGCGCTCTGGGCTTTGTCGTATGGGCGCACCACATGTACACCGTGGGCATGTCGCTGACCCAGCAGTCCTACTTCATGCTGGCCACGATGGTCATCGCCGTTCCGACAGGGATCAAGATCTTCTCGTGGATCGCCACGATGTGGGGCGGCTCGCTCGAGTTCAAGGCACCGATGTTGTTTGCCATCGGCTTCCTGATCCTCTTCACCATCGGTGGCGTGACGGGCATCGTTCTGTCGCAGGCCGGCGTAGACCGCGCCTATCACGATACCTACTACGTCGTGGCGCACTTCCACTACACCATGTCGATGGGCGCAGCCTTCACCATCTTTGCCGGGATCTATTTCTACATGGGCAAGATGACGGGCCGCCAGTATCCGGAATTCTGGGCCAAGGTTCACTTCTGGATGTTCTTCATCGGCGTCAACCTGACCTTCTTCCCCCAGCACTTCCTGGGCCGTCAGGGCATGCCGCGCCGCTACATCGACTACCCCGAGGCGTTCGCCTACTGGAACTACATCTCCAGCTGGGGCGCTCTGCTCAGCTTCGCATCCTTCGTCCTGTTCTTCGGCATCGTGTTCTACACGCTGTTCCGCGGCGCCCGCGTGACCGAAGCCAACTACTGGAACGAATATGCCGACACGCTCGAGTGGACCCTGCCCTCGCCGCCGCCGGAGCACACCTTCGAACAGCTCCCCAAGCGTGAGGACTGGGACAAGGGTCACGCCCACTAACCGGGCCTGGACCTGAGAAAACGCGCGAACAGGGCTCCAGGTGACAACCTGGGGCCCTTTTCAATTCTTCAACCGCTCTCCCGGCCTTTCCGCACCCTTTCGCGCGATCGCCCGGCAGGGCAGGCAAGCTACCCGCCGGAACACCGATGCCCCACCGCTGGTCCAACACCACCGACGAACGCCAGGTCACGCTCTGGCCCCACCGCTCGCTGCCGCGCCGCGGCTTCGCGGCGATCATCCTCATGGCCTTCCTTCTGGCCACCGTGCCGCTCTACGGGCTTCTGGGAACTGTGTTCCTCTGGGGTCTACTGCCCTTCCTGCTGCTGGCCGTGGCCGGGCTCTGGTGGGCGCTCGAACACACCTACAAGACCGCGGAAGTACTCGAAACGCTCACCATTACGCCCGAACAGACGCGGCTGGTGCACCAGCCGCCCAAGGGCGATGTCCTGACATGGGAATGCAACACCTACTGGACCCGTGCCCAAATCTACCTCACCGGCGGCCCGGTTGAGCATTACGTCACCCTGTCGGGCAACGGGCGCGAAGTGGAAATAGGCCGCTTCCTGTCGGAAAAGGAACGCAAGATCCTGATTGGTGAGTTGAAAGAGGCGCTGAAGGACCTCGCCGGCAAAGGCTGATCAGGCCGTCATCCCCGGCATTTCCAAGAGCTGCACACCGTTGATCTTCCAGCCGCCCGGCAGCTCGATCATCTGGTAGTCCAGCATGTGCAAATCACCCTTGGCATCGCTGATACGCACCTTCTGCCACAGCCGGCCGTCGATCTCGCGCAGCTCCAGGAACTCCACATTCGCCGGCCGCCACACCATCGGATAGCCATGCTGCACCATGTGCCCGAACATCTCGGGCGTGCGGAAAATGCGCTTGATGTTGGGGCTGGCGAACCCGAAGGCGCGGGTGAAATCATCGGCCTTGAAGGCTTCGATCTGCTGGCTGATCACATCCTCGACCGCCGGGCTGCGGGCCTCATCGGCCTCTACGTCGCGTGCGGCAAAGCCAACGACGATCAGAATGGCAAGAACGATCTGTTTCATCTGTCTACCCCCTGTCTGCCCATGTTTACGCAGCGGCAGGGGCGCCGGATCACTTTTCCGACCAGAGGAACCGGAACGCCCGGCGCAGCTCCGCCGCGCCGTCGCGCCGGTACCATCGCCCATGCGCCACGATCACCCGCTCCGGGTCCCAGCCGATCATCCGCTCGACCGCGGCGCGCAGCTGGTCATGATGGCCCCGGAACGTCGCCCGCATGTCCCGCGGCATCTGTCCGTCCGGGTCCAGGATCCCGCCCATCCGCGCCGCGATCCGCATCCACCACGGCAATTTCGCCGCTTCGAAATTCTCGATCAGGTCGGTCAGGATCAGCGTCCTCGACGCGCGATGGAAAAACACCGCCTCGCGGTGCACCGGGCTGCCCTCGACGATTATCTGCGCGATCTGCCCGGCCCAGGCGGCCTCGGCCCCCTGCGCCCCAGGTCATGATCGAAACGCAACTCCATGCCCTTCTTCGCCGCCCGCTGGGCCACCCCCGGCGCGGCCCAGGCCAGGGCCCTCGGAAACGCCGCCTGCCAGTCGGCGACATAGGCATAATGGATCCAGTTCGGCGCGATCAGATGCGCCACCGGCACCAGTGCCGCAACCTCATCGCGCAAACCATCGCTCAGTTGCGTGGGCGAATGCACCCACAGATCACCGTTATCCAGCTGCACCACCGTCGCCCGCGTCGAAAACGGCATTCCGAAAAACCGGATCGCCGGACCATCCACGATCCAGATCCCCGGCCCCACCGGTTTCGGCGTGTTCAGCGGTTCATACCCGGTCGCCATGGCCGTAGGGTGGGGTTTCACCCCACCTTGGGTCAACCCAGCTCGCCGGCCAGCGCCTTCTCGATCAGTGCGATGGTCTCGTCCACGCCGTAAAGCGCGATGAACCCGCCAAAGCGCGGCCCCTGGCTCGCGCCCAGGCACACCTCGTAGATCGCCTTGAACCAGTCGCGCAGCGGCTCAAACCCGTGGTTCTTGCCCACGGCGAACACGATCGACTGCAGGAAGTCCTCGTCGCCGTAATCGGCCTCCGGCAGCGGCTCGTCATTGCCCATAACCGCGTTCTTCTTCGCAATCTGCTCCAGCGCCGCCTCGGGCGATTTCAGCGCCGCCACCAGGTCCTCCAGCGCCGCGAGCTCCTGCACGTCGGGTGCGCGATACACCTTCTCGGGCTTCACGAAATCATTGAAATAGCGCACCGCGTATCTCGCCGCCGCATCCATGCCCGGATGCGTCTCCGGCGTCGCGTCGGGGGCGTATTTTCCGATAAAGCCCCACATCGTCGCTTTGTCCTCGGCGCTCGACGCGCTGGCCAGGTTCAACAGCATCGAGAACGGCACAACCATGTCCGAGGCGGGCACATCGCCGCCGTGGATGTGGAACACCGGGTTGTTCAGCTGCGCCTTCAGGTCCTGGCCCGGATAGGCGCGCAGCTGCTGGTGATACTCGTCCACTGCCTTGGGAATCACGTCGAAATACAGCCGCTTCGCCGTCTTCGGTTTCTGGTACATGAAATACGACAGGCTCTCGGGCGCGGCATAGGTAAGCCACTCTTCCATCGACAGGCCATTGCCCTTCGATTTCGAGATCTTCTGACCTTCTTCATCCAGGAACAGCTCGTAATTGAACAGCTCCGGCGGCTGCGTCCCCAGCACCCGGCAGATTTTCGAGCTCAGCTCGGCCGACGGGATCAGGTCTTTCCCGAACATTTCGTAATCCACGCCAAGCGCCGCCCAGCGCATGCCCCAGTCGGGCTTCCACTGCAGCTTGACATTGCCACCCGTCACCGGCACTTCCACCCGCTCACCGTCGGGTTCCTCGTAAACGATCGTGCCTTTCTCCAGGTTCCGCTCCAGCGTCGGCACCTGCAGCACATGGCCGGTCTTCGGGCTCACCGGCAGGAACGGCGAATAGGTCTCCTGCCGTTCCTTGCCCAGCGTCGGCAGCATGATCTCCATGATCTTGTCGAACTCGTGCAGCGCCTTCAGCAGCGCCTCGTCGAACTTGCCGCTCTTGTAATACTCGGTCGCACTGGCGAACTCGTACTCGAACCCGTAACTGTCGAGGAACGCATTCAGACGCGCGTTGTTATGCGCACCGAAGCTGTCATGCGTGCCGAACGGGTCGCGCACCTTGGTCAGCGGCAGGTTCAGATCCTCTTTCATCTGCTCCTGGTTCGGCACGTTGCCCGGCACCTTGCGCAGTCCGTCCATGTCATCGGAAAAGCAGATCAGCTTGGTCGGGATGTCCGAGATCAGCTCGAACGCCCGGCGCACCATGGTCGTGCGCGCCACCTCGCCAAAGGTGCCGATATGCGGCAGGCCCGACGGGCCATAGCCGGTTTCGAACAGCACATAGCCCTTCTCGGGCGCGGCCTTGGCATAGCGTTTCAATACCCGGCGGGCCTCTTCAAAGGGCCAGGCTTTGCTTGCAAGGGCGGCGTCGCGCAGTTCTGTCATGGGAAATCTCCGATTCTTCCCCGCCGCCGCCATCGCGGCGCGGGCTTGGCGTTCCTATTGTGCTGCAGCGCAGAGGTCAATATTTACAACACTGAGACACGCCAAACCGGAGCGCCGAGATGAACGATACCATTCCCCACCCACTGTCCCCCCAGGACTGTCTTGTCGCGGTCATGATCGCGGTATCGGCGTCTGACGAAAACATCCGCACCTCCGAACTGGTCAAGATCCAGTCGGCGGTGAACAACCTGCCGGTCTTCGCCGATTACGATATCGACCGGATGAACATGATGGCCCAGACCGTGTTCGACCTGTTCGAGCAGGAAGACGGGCTCGATGCACTCTTCGGCCTCGTGCGCGACAACCTTCCCGAACGGCTGTGGGAAACCGCCTATGCGCTGGCCTGCGATGTCGCCGCCGCCGATGGCACCCTGCTCGAGGAAGAGCTGCGCCTGCTCGAGGAGATCCGCTACGAGCTCAATATCGATCGGCTGCACGCCGCCGCGATCGAACGTGGCGCCCGCGCGCGGCATTTGACGGCGTAATGCTTGCCCGGCTCGCGCTGCTGGTCGTTCTGCTCGCCTCAAGGACCGACGCGGGCGAACTCGAAGCCCATATCGACCTTTCCGACCAGCAGATGACGGTCTATCTCGACGGCCAGGCGCTCTATTTCTGGCCGGTTTCGACCGCGCGCGCGGGGAAATTCACCCCGATCGGGCTTTACGCCGTGCAGTCGATGAAGCGGATGCATTACTCGACGCTCTATCACAACGCACCGATGCCCTGGTCGATCTTCTTCTCCGGCAATTTCGCCATCCACGGCACAGACCAGATTAACCGCCTGGGCCGGCCCGCCAGCGCCGGCTGCGTGCGCCTGCACCCCGCGAATGCCGAAACGCTCTACCGGCTGATCCTGCAATACGGGCGCGCGCATACCACCATCCACATCACGCGCTGACGCGGCTCAGCTGCCGTAAAGCGCGCCCCAGCGCTCGATCAGCTTCTGCTGCAACTGCTTGGCGCGCTTGTTCCACCCGCGCGATCCCTGCGGCCGCTCGCGGTCGCCCTGCCGGATCTGCGCGCGCTTGCCCTCGTCGGCGGCGAAAATAGCAAAGGCCAGTTCGGTCCCGTCCGCCGCCTGCATGTATCCCGCCAGCCCGCTCACGAAATTCAGCGTGCCAGTTTTGGCATAAACCTTGATCGGGTGCCCCTTGTTCACCTTGCCGTTCGCGTGGCGCATCGCGATCGGCTTCAGGATGGGCTTCAGCGCCCCGTTGCGATGCACCCTGACCAGCGCCAGCGCCATGTCCTCCGCCGTCAACCGCGAGGCATCGCCAAGCCCTGAATGATCGACCAGTTTCGCGCGGTTCATGCCCAACGTTTGCGCGGCCCAGCGGCTCATCTCGCTGCCGCTCGCGCGCAGGCCCGCCACGCGGCCCTTGCGTTTCACCGTCGCCGCCAGTCCCACCATCTCGGCGGTCAGGTTGTTCGAGAATTTCAGCATGTCGCGCAGGATGATGCGCAGCTCCGGGCTCGCATGCCGGGCCAGCACCGTGCCCCCCGGCGCACGGTTCGTCTTGGCCGGCGCCTTCAACACGATGCCCTGGCTCCGCGCGAATGTGCGAAACACCTCGCCGGCATATATCTCGGGCTGGCGCACCGGCAACCAGCGCGATCCGCCCTTGCCCAGCGCGCCACTGGCCACCGTCCAGTGGTCCTCGCCGTTCCGTTCCTCGTAGGTATAGACCGGCAGATCGCGCCGTGCGACGCGCATCTTCGCCACGCGCACCTTGGGGCGGTACTTGTCGCTGCGTGCATCCATGCTCACGCGCCAGCCGTTGCCGCCGCGCTTCCACTCGAAATGCACCCGGTTGAAATTCAGGCTCAGTCCCGAAATCGCCGGGTTGTATCCCACGTGCTCGGGCTGCGCGCGGTCGATCTCGTGGGCAAAGGGCAGCGCGCCCCCCCAGACCTCGAACCGGCCCTTCACCTCGCGCACGCCGGCGGCCTTCAGCTGCCGCGCCATCTCGGCCAGCGCGTTGGTATCAAGCGTCGGATCGCCGCCCCCCGCCAGCACCAGGTCCCCCTTCAGGACACCGCCCTGCACCGGTCCCGTCGCAAAGAGCTGCGTGACAAAGCGATGCGACGGCCCCAGCGCGTCCAGCGCATAAAGCGCGGTCACCGCCTTGGTCACGCTCGCCGGCGGCTGCGCCAGCCCCGAATCGTGCTTTTCCAGGATCAGCCCCGTGCGTGCATCGGCCACGGTAAAGGCCACCCGGCCACCCAGCCGCGCCTCGTCGATCAGCGCGCCAGCCCCGGGCACCCGCGATTTGCTCGCCACTTTCGCGGGCATGTTGCCCGCCCCCGGCCGCAGCACCGGCCGCAAGGATGTCGCCGGCGGATTGGCCAGAACCGGCCCCGCCAGCCCGGCCAGCGCGGCACCCAGGAATCCACGTCTTGAAAAGGCGCTCGTCATGGGGCCGAGTTAACCCAATGCGCGCGCAGCGCACAAGCGGCCAATCATCACGCCCGCGTGGACCAGCCGCCGCGTGCGCGGATTTCCGTCGACGACACGTCGACCATCGGCACGTTCACGAAACACCAGCGCGGCGCTTCGCCCCGGGCCAGCACCCGGCACTGCCGCCCGCCCAGACGGGCAAAGCGATAGATGTCGGCCGCCTTGGCGTGGCGTGCGGCAATCCTCTGCCCCGGCCGCGCCAACACCCCCACAGGCACGGTTTCGATGATCCAGCGCCAGTCCTGCCACTGGTCGAACTGCGCCAGGTTGTCCGCCCCCATGATCCAGACGAACCGCACGCCCGGACGCGCCCGCATCAGCGCGCGCAGCGTCTCGGCGGTGAACCGCGTGCCCGCGCGCGCCTCGAAATCGGTGATCTTCACCCGCGGATGGTCCATCACCTCCCGCGCACGCGCCATCCGTGCCGCCAGCGGCGCCGGCCCCCGTGTCTTCAGCGGGTTGCCCGGGCTCACCAGCCACCACAGCTGGTCCAGCCCGAACCGCTTCAACGCCTCGCGGCTGATATGGGCGTGCCCCTCGTGGGCCGGGTCGAACGACCCGCCCAGCAGGCCCACCACCTGGCCCGCCCGCGCATATGGCACTCCATGTCTCATCGCCGCGTTGTCGCCCCGCCCCGCGCCCCTGTCAACGCGCAACCCGCCAGGCATACGCCCGATCCCCCGCTTCATCTGACCTCAAATACCTCGGGGGGATGTCACAAAACCCCCGGTTTTGTGACTGGGGGGCTGGCCCCCCCTGCGCGCCGCATCTCTACATTGCCCCCGCCCGCCCAAGCGACTATCTAGACCGGCAACACATGCTTTACGCGCAAGGACGACGATCATGGCCAACCACAAATATGTCTACTTCATGCAGGGCGTCTCCAAGACCTACCCGGGCGGCAAGAAATGCTTCGAGAACATCCATCTCAGCTTCCTGCCCGGCGTGAAGATCGGCGTCGTCGGCGTGAACGGCGCGGGCAAATCCACCCTGCTGAAAATCATGGCCGGCCTCGACAAGGACTTCCAGGGTGAAGCCTGGTCGGCCCAGGGCGTCAACGTGGGCTACCTGCCGCAGGAGCCAGAACTCGACCCCGCGCTCGACGTGCGCGGCAACGTCATGCTCGGCGTGGCCGAGAAGAAGGCCAAGCTCGACCGCTTCAACGAACTGGCGATGAACTACTCGGATGAGACCGCCGACGAGATGGCCCAGCTGCAGGACGAGATCGACAGCGCGGGCCTCTGGGATCTCGACGCCCAGATCGACGTCGCGATGGAGGCGCTGCGCTGCCCGCCCGACGATGCCGACGTCACCACTCTCTCGGGCGGCGAAAAACGCCGCGTCGCGCTCTGCAAGCTGCTGCTGGAACAGCCCGACATGCTGCTGCTGGACGAACCCACCAACCACCTCGATGCCGAAACCATCGCCTGGCTGCAACAGCACCTGATCGACTACAAGGGCACCTGCCTCATCGTCACGCACGACCGCTATTTCCTCGACGACATCACCGGCTGGATTCTCGAGCTCGACCGCGGCCGCGGCATCCCCTACGAAGGCAACTATTCCGCCTGGCTCGAACAGAAGGCCAAGCGGCTCGAACAGGAGGCCCGCGAGGACAAGTCGCGCCAGAAGACGCTTGAGCGCGAACTGGAATGGATGCGCCAGGGCCAGAAGGCGCGCCAGTCCAAGCAGAAGGCCCGGATCGACCGCTACAACGAGCTCGCCAACCAGTCCGAGCGTGAAAAGATCACCCGCGCCCAGATCGTCATCCCCAACGGCAAGCGCCTCGGCTCCAAGGTGATCGACGTGAATGGTATCTCGAAACACATGGGCGACAAGCTCCTGATCGAAGATCTCACATTTTCGCTGCCGCCCGGCGGCATCGTCGGCGTGATCGGCCCCAACGGCGCAGGTAAAACCACGCTCTTCCGCATGCTGACAGGCCAGGAACAGCCCGATTCCGGCACCATCGAATATGGCGACACGGTCGAGCTCTCCTATGTCGACCAGACCCGCGACGCGCTGCCCGACAACAAGACCGTGTGGGAGGTGATCTCCGACGGCCAGGACATCATCCAGCTCGGCGATGCCGAGGTGAACAGCCGCGCCTATTGCTCGGCCTTCAACTTCCGCGGCGGCGACCAGCAGAAAAAGGTCAACCTGCTCTCGGGCGGCGAACGCAACCGCGTGCACATGGCCCGTCTGCTGAAATCGGGCGGCAACGTGCTGCTCCTCGACGAACCGACCAACGACCTCGATGTCGAAACCCTGCGCGCTTTGGAAGACGCCCTCGTCGATTTCGCCGGCTGCGCCGTCGTCATCTCGCACGACCGTTTCTTCCTTGATCGCATCTGCACCCACATCCTCGCCTTCGAGGGCGACGCCCATGTCGAATGGTTCGAAGGCAATTTCGAGGATTACGAGGAAGACAAGAAACGCCGCCTGGGCGCGGACGCGCTTGAGCCCAAGCGGATCAAGTTCAAAAAGTTCACGCGGTAATCTGTTTCTTTCGGATACACCCGGGGCGCGCGCCTCAGCGCGCGCCCTACGCCGCAAAGCGCCCCAATCGGATCTCCCGGTGAACCGAGGAATAAAGCCAATCCTCGGGCCGCGCGACGACCCCGTGTTTCACCGGGTTCATATGGCAATAGTGAACGCAGGCGGCGAAATCCTCCGGCCCGCGGATGTGATGCTCCCAGAACCGCCGCTGCCAGATACCGCACTCGCGTTTCGCCACGCGTAGGCCGGGCTTCAGCCCGGCATACCTTCCGGATTGCACCACCGGCAGATCGGATGGCGGGCTGAAGCCCGCCTTACGCAAACTCATGGTAAACCGCGCCTTGATCGCGCCCCACCGGGTCGAGAAATCCGCGTCCCCCTCGGGCAGGGTCCACACCGCATGAATGTGATCGGGCATCACAACCCAGGCGTCTATGCGGAACGGCCGCTCGGCCCGCGTCCTGCGCACCGCCTCGCGCAGGTGGCAAATCTCATCGAGCAACAGGGCCGACCCGCGGGCCTGCAGGTTGACCGTGAAAAAGACCGATGCGCCGGGCACCCGGGGGCGAATGTATTGCGACATACCCCAACCCTGCCGCGCGCAGGGTTAACGCCCGGTTAAACCGCGCGGAGCGTTAACCCGCGCGGGCCCGCGCGGGGGCCAGATCTCCCGGCAGCCGGATGTCAGCCGGCCGGTGCACGCAAATCACCCCCCGAGTCGCCGCCGAACGCCCGATTTAACGATTTCGTGCGGCACGTTGATTTTTCCGTCCCAGATGGCAAAATCACCGGGAAAGAAACCTTGGGGCCAGTCATGTTCAACCGTCGTACGTTCCTCACCGCCACCGCCGCCACGCTCGCCGCGCCGCACGTGGTCCGCGCCTTCGAACTCAACCCGATTTTCGCGCCGCAACCGGTCAAGGTCGGCCCGGCGCTGCAGCCAGGCCAGCTGTTGATCCTGCCCAAGGCGCATTTCCTTTATTTCGTCACTGCCCCCCGCCAGGCGATGCGCTATGGCGTGGGCGTGGGCAAGGCCGGGCTCGAATTTACCGGCACCGCCACCATCGACGTGAAAAAGGAATGGCCCACCTGGCGCCCCACGAACGAGATGATCGAGCGCGAGCCGCGCACCTATGCCAAGTTCAAGGACAACGACTATGTCCAGCCCGGCGGGCCCGGTAACCCCTTGGGCGCACGGGCGCTTTACCTGTTCCAGAACGGCCGCGACACCTATTTCCGCATCCACGGCACGACCCAGCCCAGCTCGATCGGGCGCTCGGTGTCCAATGGCTGCATCCGCATGATCAACGACCACGTGATCGACCTTTACCAGCGCGTGCCGATCGGCACACCGGTGACGGTCATTTAACCCTACAGGAGGTCCCATGTCCTACACGCTCGACCGTATCATCACTAATGCCAGCTTTGACGAGGTCGATGAACGCACCCGCAAGGCATTGGCCGACAAAGGCTTCGGCGTGCTGACCGAAATCGACGTCAAGGCGACGATGAAGACGAAGATCGACAAGGACATGGATCACTACCGCATCCTTGGCGCCTGCAACCCGAATCTCGCCTACCAGGCCATCGGGTTCGAGCCCAAGCTCGGCACCATGCTGCCCTGCAATGTCATCCTGCGCGCCGTCGAGGACGGGGTCGAGGTCTCGGCGGTCGACCCCGTCGCCTCGATGGCCGCCATCGACAATGACGAGCTCAAGAAGGTCGCCGCCCAGGTCCGCGACATGCTGCAAGAGGCCGTCAACGCGATCTGAAGAAACGCTCCTATTGTGTCGAAAAGGCCCGCGCCCTTCGCGCGGGCCTTTCGTTTACCATTTTGAAAGGCTTTGCATCTAGCCTGTCCGGAACCGGCGGAAATCCACCCGCCACGCCGTCACCGCCTTCCCGCCTTATTTCCGGCGCATTTGCGGTCAAAGAATGGGGGGAAGACGGCAAGAAGACGGTTTTTGAAAGGATGGACTCATGGCGCTCGCAGTGATGTTTCTTTCCGGCATGGCCGGGGTGGTCACCTCTCTCACCGCGCTGATCCTATTCAACGTCTCCTGGTCCAACGCATTGGCGATCTATCTCGTCACCTCCATCGTCCCGGCGGCGCTGGTCATGGCCGGATTGTACCTGCATATGCAGATCACCCGCGCCCTGACCACCCCCGATGGAGAAGCGCGGGCGCATTCCCCCCGCGTCTAAGCGGTCAGACCGACGCTTTCACCCAATTCACGATCTGCGCGGCCGGCATCGCTCCGGATTGACGCGCTTTTTCGCGCCCGCCCGCGAACCCGGCCATCGTCGGAATGCCGCGGATGTTGTATTTCGCTCCGGCCTGCGGATGCTCCTCGGTGTTCAGCTTGACCAACCGCGCCTCACCGCTCAGCTCCTGCGCCGCCTTGGAAAACTCCGGCGCCATCATCCGGCAGGGCCCGCACCACGGCGCCCAGAAATCCACCACCAGAGGAATTTCATCGTTGCGCGCGGCCTTCTGCAACGTGGCCAGGTCCACCTCGGCCACCTTCCCGGTAATCAGCTTCGCCCCGCAGGTGCCGCATTTCGCCCCCGCGCTCAGCCGGTCCGCCGGCACGCGGTTCACCTGGCCGCAGTCCAGACAGGTTACTTTCTTCGATTGGGCCATCTCAGCCTCCATCTGATATATTCGGAAGGCAATATATGTTTCGCCAGGCCGAATGGAAGGCCCTGCCGGCTCAACCCTTCAAAATCCGGTCGGTCAGGTTCTGCCGCCCGGCAATGATCGGCTGCAACAGCGGGGCCAGGTCGGGTTCGGCTTGCATCATCATCTCCAGCTCATCAAGCCGGTTCGTCGCCACCAGTTGCAGCGCATCTTCGCGCAGGCTGCCATCGGCGCGGCGGGGCAGATGCGCCACCCCCTGCACCAGTTCCGCCTGGTCCTCGCTCACCAGCGCGCGCAGCGCCGCCTGGTCCAGATCGGTCTCGGCAAAGGCGTAAATCCCCACGCCCTTCGAGGGCAGCGCATAAGTGCACAGCGCCACATCCCGCACCCCCGGGGCGGCGCTCAGCGCCTTGCGCACCGCCGCGCCATCACGCACCAACCGGTCCTCGGTGCCCTCGGCATCCTGCCAGTTCATCAACCGCCTTGTGACGAAATTATAGGCCCGCTTGCCCGTCGCCATCCAGATCCGCGTCGGCAGCGACTTGCGCGCCAGCACCCGCTTTTCCGACGCCGTCAGAAGATGCGGCGCGAAATTGCGCTTCTGTTTCAAAAGGTGGCGCAGATCCTCGCGCGCCATCACGCGATAAAGCGGGCCGCGCCGTCGATGCACGCTGGCCAACTGGAAATCGATGACCGCCGCGCGCCCGTCCGGCGTGCTCAGCCAGTTCTGCGGCTTGGCGATGTCGTTATGCGTCACCCCGCGTCGGCGCATCTCGCGCAACAGGCGCTTGGCATCGCGGTACCACTCGGCCTTGTCCGGTCGGGCCAGCTGCAGGGGCGTGCCATAGGACCAGCTGCGCAGCAGCCCCACCTTGTCCACTTTCAGAAGCTCGGGCACGCCCTCGATCCCATGCACCGCTCGCAACCCGCGGATTTCCTTGCGCGCCAGGAACATCGCGATGGGGCGCGCCCACCACGGCACGCCGTCCAGCTTGCGCAGCACCACCTTCCGCTCCGGGTCCTCGGCCAGGTGCCCGGTGATGGTTTCGGAAAATACATCACGCTTCAGCACCGTCTCGGGCACGAATGTCAGGGTATCGGGCGCGTCAGGCATCGCTCATCCAAAAGAAAATCCGGGGCCGTCATAGCCCCGGATCGCATACAAAGTCTACGCAGGATCAGTCGTTCTCGTTCGACCAGCCCGAAACCGCCTTCACCTCGAGGAAATCCTCGATCCCGAACACGCCGCCTTCGCGGCCATTGCCCGATTGCTTCATCCCGCCAAAGGGCGAGCCCGCACCGCGCGGCTGGCCGTTCATTTCCACCATGCCCGAGCGCAAGCTGCGCGCCATCCGGTTGAGCCGCGCACCATCCTGCGTCTGGACATAGTTGGTCAGGCCGTAAGGTGTGTCATTGGCGATCTCGATCGCCTCTTCCTCGCTGTCGAACGGAATGATCGTCAGGACCGGGCCGAAGATTTCCTCGCGGGCGATGCGCATCTGGTTGTTCACATCGGCAAACACCGTCGGCCGCACATAAAAGCCCTTGTTCAGGCCCTCGGGCCGCCCGGTGCCCCCGGCGATCAGCTTCGCGCCCTCGTCGATACCGGCCTGGATCAGGTCCTGGATCTTGTTCCACTGCACCTCGTTGACCACGGGGCCGATATGGCGGCCCTCCTCATGGGCATTGCCCACCTTGATCGATTGGGCCACCTCGGCGGCGGTTTCCACCGCCTGGTCATACACCCCGCGCTGCACCAGCATCCGGCTCGGCGCGTTACAGCTCTGGCCCGAGTTGTTCATCATGTGGATGACGCCACGCTTCACGGCCTTTTCATCGGCGTCGTCAAAGATCACGTTGGCGCCTTTGCCGCCCAGCTCCAGATGCACCTTTTTCAACGTGTCGGCCGCGGATTTCGAAATCAGGATGCCGGCCCGGGTCGAGCCGGTAAAGCTCACCATGTCCACATCCGCATGCGCAGTCAGTTGGCTGCCCACGCCCACGCCGTCGCCATTGACCAGGTTGAACACGCCCGGCGGGAAACCCGCCTCGTGCATCATCTCGGCAAACAGCATCGCATCGAGTGGGGTTTCCTCGCTCGGCTTCAGGATCATCGTGCAGCCGGCAACCGCCGCCGCGCCCACCTTCAGCGTGATCTGGTTCATCGGCCAGTTCCACGGCGTGATCAGCGCGGTCACGCCCACTGCCTCGTAAATGATCCGGTCATTCGGCGCGTGATCGCCCAGCGGCTTGATGAACTCGAACCCCTTGGCGGCACGCACGAAGTTTTTCAGGTGGCCAAAGCCCGCGCCCCATTGCTGGGTCTTGGCCATGTCGATCGGCGCACCCATTTCCAGCGTGATCGCCTCGGCCATCTCCTCGGCCCGCGCCTTGTAGATGTCGATCAGCTTTTCCAGCATCGCGATGCGCTCTTCCTTGGGCGTCGCCATCCAGGACGGGAAAGCAGCCTTCGCCGCGGCCACCGCCGCATCGGTATCGGCCTGGCCACCCAGCGAAATCACCGCCACCGGCTCTTCGGTCGACGGGTCGATCACGTGGTGATCGCGGCCCTCGATCGGGTCCACCCACTGGCCATTGATATAGAACTGACGCTTCTCGATCATCTGATCACTCCCATTCTCGTCCCGGGTAAAATCACCCGGATTTCCGGATTCGCGACACTCTGTCACTCCACCCCATCTACCGCAAGAGAGGGGGTGTAAAACGTTGCGGAACGATATATCTGAGTTTTTGAATATGGTATTCGCAACAGGAAAGGAGCCTGTCACATGGGCCTTCGCATCAACGATATCGTCCCCAACTTCACCGCCGAAACCGATCAGGGCACGATCACCTTCCACGACTGGATCGGCGATAGCTGGGCGATCCTGTTCTCGCACCCCAAGGATTTCACCCCCGTCTGCACGACCGAGTTCGGCGCCGTTGCCCAACTGGCCGACGAATGGGAAAAGCGTAACACCAAGGTGATCGGCCTCAGCGTCGACAGCGCCGAGGAGCACGTGAAATGGAAATCCGACATCGAGGGCTATGCCGGCGCCAAGGCGGGCTTCCCGATCATCGCCGATGAATCGCTCGAAGTATCGAAACAGTTCGACATGCTTCCGGCCGAGGCCTACCTGCCCGATGGCCGCACTGCCGCCGACTCGGCCAGCGTGCGCTCGGTCTTCATCATCTCGCCCGACAAGAAGGTCCAGCTGATCATGACCTACCCGATGTCGGTCGGCCGTAACTTCGCCGAAGTGCTGCGTGCCCTCGACGGTCTGCAGAAGACCTATGGCGTGCCGCTGGCCACCGGTGCCAACTGGACCCCGGGCCAGGACGTGATCGTGGCGCTGACCCTCTCGACCGAGGACGCCAAGGCGAAATTCGGCGATGTCGATGTCAAGCTGCCCTACCTGCGCACCACCGCCGACCCGGCGTAACCGCGCAAACCGGCAATCTACGAAACGGGCCGCCTTGCGCGGCCCGTTTTCGTTTCAGAAGAACAACGCCCAGAGGACCGGCAGCAGGATCGCCGTGGCCAGCGCATTCAGCCCCATCGCCAGCCCCGCAAAGGCGCCCGCTGTTTCGTTCACCTGCAGCGCCCGCGCGGTGCCGATCCCATGGCTCGCCGTGCCGATGGCCAGCCCCCGCGCGCTCCAATCGCGCACCCCGGCCACCGTCAGGATCATCGGCCCGAACATCGCCCCGAAAATGCCCGTCACGATCACCAGAACCGCCGTCAGCGACGGCACCCCGCCCAGCTGTTCGGCAATCCCCATCGCCACCGGCGCGGTCACCGATTTCGGTGCGATGGAAATCATGATCTCCTCAGCCCCACCCATGACCCGCACCAGAAGCACCGCGCTGATCATCGCCACGAACGATCCCGTCAGCAGGCTGGCCACGATGGCCAGCGCCGATTGCCGCACGCGGTGCAGCTGGCGATAAAGCGGCACAGCCAGCGCCACAGTGGCCGGCCCCAGCAGGAAATGCACGAATTGCGCACCCTCGAAATAGGTGCCGTAGTCCGTCCCCGTCGCCCAAAGCACCGCCACGACGATCAAAACTGCACCCAGAACCGGGTTCAGCAACGGATTGCGCCCGGCCTTCTCGAACAGCTTCAGCGCCGCCTGGAACGCCACCAGCGTAAGCGTCAGGTGAAACAGCGGCGACGCGCTCAGGTAGACCCAGGTTTCCTGCAGGTTGCTCATTCTTCCGCCCCCTTGCCCAACCACCGCATCATCAGCCCGGTCACCAGAATGGTCAGAACAGTGCTGAGGATCAGCGCCACGCCCAGCGGCACCAGCGCCTCGCCCAGCAGGCGGAAATGCATCATCACCCCCGCCCCCGCCGGCACAAAGAGAAGCGACATCGCCCCCAGAAGCCCCGTTGCCGTGCGGTCCAGCTCCTCGGGCACCTGCCGCCGCAGCACCAGGAAACCCAGCAACAAAACCATGCCCAGCACGGGCCCCGGAACCGGGATCGCCAGCGCCCCGGTTATCAGCTCTCCCAGCAACTGGCAGACGAATATCAATGTCAGGTAACTCAGCATGCGCAGGCCCTTCTCCGGCTGTCCCGCGCTCAGCTTATTGCGGTCGCCCGCCGCGCGCCACCGTCATGGCGGCAAACGAACAGGGGCCCTGCCCATCCCGACAAGGCCCCTGTCCACCCCGAAACCGGGGCATCCCCGCGAGTGGGGGTCCTCTTCCGTTCGCCACAGGGTCCGGCGAAACCGTGAGTGATTCCGGCGAAACCGTGAGTGATATAGCCGCTGACGCGCACATCAACTTTCGCCTGAAAAGCGACTTAAATTACCCTGACGGGAAAATAAGGGGGAATAATCGCGCGTCTGCATCCATGACCGTGCGTAACCGCCATGCAATGAAAAAGGCCCCGGCGTTTCCACCGGGGCCCGTTATGTCAGCAAAGCGACGGATCAGTCTTCGTCGTCCTGCTTCTTTTTCTTCTTCTCTTCCGGCGGAAGCTCTTCACCGGTCTCCTGGTCGACAACCTTCATCGACAGGCGCACCTTGCCGCGATCGTCAAAGCCCAGGAGCTTGACCCACACTTCCTGGCCTTCCTTCAGAACGTCCGAGGGGTGGTTCAGGCGGCGGTTCTCGATCTGGCTGACATGCACCAGGCCGTCTCGCTTGCCGAAGAAGTTCACGAAGGCGCCGAAATCGACGATCTTCACGACCGTGCCCTTGTAGATGTGGCCTTCTTCCGGCTCCGCCACGATCGAATGGATCATGTCATAGGCCTTCTGGATGGCTTCACCGTTGGGCGACGCGATCTTGATGACACCGTCATCGTTGATGTCGACCTTGGCGCCCGACACCTCGACGATCTCGCGGATCACCTTACCGCCCGAGCCGATCACTTCGCGGATCTTGTCGGTCGGGATCTGCATCGTCTCGATGCGCGGCGCGTGGATCGAGAAGTCGCCAGCGCCCGAAAGCGCCTTGTTCATCTCGCCCAGGATGTGCATCCGGCCGTCCTTGGCCTGCGCCAGGGCGTTCTTCATGATTTCCGGGGTGATCCCGGCAACCTTGATGTCCATCTGCAGGCTGGTGATACCATTCTCGGTGCCGGCCACCTTGAAGTCCATGTCGCCCAGGTGGTCTTCGTCACCCAGGATGTCGGTCAGGATCGCATAGTCGCCATCCTCTTCCAGGATCAGGCCCATTGCCACACCGGCCACGGCCGATTTCAGCGGCACACCGGCATCCATCATCGACAGCGACCCGCCACAGACCGACGCCATCGAGGACGAGCCGTTCGACTCGGTGATCTCGCTGACGATCCGGATCGTGTAGGGGAAATCCGTCGGTGCCGGCAGAACCGCCTGCAGCGCGCGCCAGGCCAGCTTGCCATGGCCAACTTCACGACGGCCCGGAGGACCAACGCGGCCGACTTCGCCAACCGAATAGGGCGGGAAGTTGTAGTGCAGCAGGAAGTTCGATTTGAACGTGCCGTGCAGCGCGTCGATGAACTGCTCATCGTCGCCCGTGCCCAGCGTGGTCACCACCAGGCCCTGGGTCTCGCCCCGGGTGAAAAGCGCCGAACCGTGCGTCCGCGGCAGAAGGCCGGTTTCGCAGATGATCGGGCGCACGTCGGTGGTGCTGCGTCCGTCGATCCGCTTACCGCCTTTCACCACGTCACCGCGCAGGATGCTGGCTTCCAGCCTCTTCATCGCCGAGCCGAGGTTGGCGTCTTCCAGCTGTTCCTCACTCAGTGCGGCCTTGATCGTTTCGCGTGCCGCGGCCACGGCGGCCGTGCGCTGCTGTTTGTCGGTGATGGCAAATGCCGCGCGCATCTCTTTCTCGCCGGCCTTCTTCACCGCCTCGTAGAGGTCGCTGTAATCCGGGGGCTGGAAGTCGAACGGCTCTTTCGCGGCTTCCTCGGCCAGCGAAATGATCAGGTCGATCACCGGTTGGATCTGCTCATGCGCAAAGGTCACCGCGCCCAGCATTTCCTCTTCGGTCAGCTCATAGGCTTCCGATTCCACCATCATCACGGCGTCCTTGGTGCCGGCGACAACCAGGTCCAGGCGCTGTTCGGGGTTCAGGCGCAGCTCGTGCATGTCCTCGACATCGGGGTTCAGCACGTATTCGCCATCGACGAAACCAACGCGGCAACCCGCGATCGGGCCCATGAACGGCACGCCCGAAATGGTCAGCGCAGCGCTGGCGGCGATCATCGCCACCATGTCCGGATCGTTGACCAGGTCGTGGCTCAGCACCGTGCACATCACCAGCACTTCGTTCTTGAAGCCCGGCACAAAGAGCGGGCGGATCGGCCGGTCGATCAGGCGCGCGGTCAGCGTTTCCTTCTCGGTCGGGCGCGCCTCGCGCTTGAAGAACCCGCCGGGCACCTTGCCCGCGGCATAGTATTTTTCCTGGTAGTGAACCGTGAGCGGAAAGAAATCCTGCCCCGGTTTCTGCTCACGTGCATATGTCACGTTCGCCATGACACTGGTTTCGCCCAGCGTCGCAATAACAGACCCATCGGCCTGGCGGGCAACCTTGCCCGTTTCCAGAGTGAGGGTTTCTTCGCCCCACTCCATCGACTTCTTCGTAATGTTGAACATCTTGCGTCCTTGTCTGGAGGCACTCCCGGGCGCTCCCGGGTCCTCCGATTGTCATGGCGGCCCCATTGCCGCCGCCCCCTCATCCTCATGCACGCGCCCGGGGGCCAAAGGCGTCACGTCTCAGATGTGGGGGCCATACAGGAGTTTTGCCAGTTTGCAAAGGCGAGAGTTTTTTCGCGCAAGGCCCGTGGCGCCGCGCCGAATGTTGACAGGGGTCAATGCATCGCACGGAAAAATCCCGCGAGATGAACGCCATGGAACACGTCACAACCCGCAGCCTGCGCCTGCCCGTCAGTGCAGGGGTCGAACTCGAAGGCGACCTGTCGTTGCCCGATGGCGCGCGCGGTCTGGTCATCTTCGCCCATGGCAGTGGCTCCTCGCGGCTCAGCCCGCGCAACCGCTTCGTTGCCCGCGGCTTGAATGCGAAGGGCCTGGGCACGCTGCTTTTCGATCTGCTCACTCCGGGCGAGGCCGCGGATCGCGCCAATGTCTTCGACATCCCGCTTCTAGGCGGTCGTGTCGAAACCGCGATCCGCTGGGTTCAGGCTGAGGCCGGACTGCGCGAACTGAACATCGGCCTCTTCGGCGCCAGTACCGGCGCTGCCGCCGCGCTGACCGCGGCCGCGCATATGCCCGATAACGTCTCCGCCGTGGTCTCGCGCGGGGGGCGCCCTGATCTGGCGGGCGATGCGCTTGCCCGGGTGCGTGCGCCCGTTCTTCTTGTCGTGGGCGGCGCCGATTACGTGGTGATCGACCTCAACAAGGCCGCGCAGGCCCGCCTCACCTGTATCTCGCAACTCGAAATCGTGCCCGGCGCCACGCATCTCTTCGAAGAACCCGGCACGCTGGAACAGGTCATCGAGCGCTCGAGCGATTGGTTCTGCACCCATCTGGGCTGCCCTGCGTCCGCCGCATGACCGCACGCGCCCACCGCCTGATGCTCGCCGGCGACGTGATGCTGGGCCGCGGGGTGGACCAGATCCTGGCCCATCCCGGCGATCCCCGCCTCTTTGAGGGCTACATGACGTCCGCCACTGGCTACGTCACGCTGGCTGAACGCCGCTCGGGCGATCTGCCGCGCGGCGTCGCTCCGCCTTATGTCTGGGGCGATCTGCTTGCCGATCTCGACGCGCGCGATATCGATCTGCGCATCGTCAACCTCGAAACCGCGATCACCGCCCAGGGCACGCCCGAACCCAAGGGTATCAACTACCGCATGCACCCGGCCAATATCGACGTGCTCACCGCCGCACGCATCGACGCCTGTATCCTGGCCAACAACCATGTGCTTGACTGGGGTACCGCCGGTCTCACCGATACGCTCGACACTCTCGCCGGCGCCGGCATCGCCACTGTGGGCGCGGGCCGCGACGCGCACGCGGCGGCCCTTCCGGCCATCCTGCCCCTGCCTGGTGGCGGGCGCCTGCTGATCCTCGCCTTCGGCGCCGGCACCAGCGGCGTGCCCCGCCACTGGGCCGCAACGGAAACCTGGCCGGGCGTCAATCGCCTCGCCGACGCGCCCGAAGACACCCTGGCCCAAGTCCGCGCGCAAATCGGCCCGATCCGCCAGCCCGGCGATCTTCTGCTGATCTCGCTTCACTGGGGCGGCAACTGGGGCTTCGACATCCCCGCCGGGCAGCGCGCCCTGGCCCATGCCCTGATCGACGAAGTCGGGGCCGATATCGTGTTCGGTCATTCCTCGCATCATCCGAAAGCGATCGAGACCTATCGCGACCGGATCATTTTCTACGGCGCCGGCGACCTGATCAACGATTACGAAGGCATCGGCGGGCACGCGGACTATCACCCCGATCTCGGCCTCGCCTACATCCTCGACATCGCGCCCGGGCGCGGCCGCCTGATCCGTCTCGAAAAACTGGCCTATCGCCGCCGACGCTTTCGCCTCGAACGCGCCGATGCACAGGAAATCCAGGTTCTCACCGAAATGACATCTGCGCCTGCGTCCAGCTGACCTGGCGCAGCTTCGCGTGCCCGGGCGGACCGGCGGCCGCTGGGGGACTGTTGGGTCCACCGGCCGCCCGAGACACTGTCGCCGGGTCTGGTCGGTTTTGGGACAATGGACACTGGCAACAAGGCTTAAGTAAACATTGTTACTAACATTGTCAATAACAGTGACATTGACAGATTGTCGCCCCGTGTTATCAAACCTGCATGAAGGCTCCGACGCGCAAAGCGAACCCTCGCAAGACAGCCAAGGACAAACGCCGCGAAGAAACCCGCGCGCGGCTTCTCTCCGCCGCGCGGCAGCTGTTTTCCGACTATGGGTATGATGCGGTCTCGGTCACCGAAATCGCGCGCGAGGCCGGCGTGACCCACGGCATGATCAATGTCTATTTCGGCGGCAAACCAGGGCTTCTCTACGAAATCGTCCGCGAAACCAACGGGTCGCAATACGAAGAAACGATGAAACTGGCCGAGGGCCCGGGCCCGGCGTTCGACCGGCTCGGTGCGGTCCTCCTGTTTTGGGTCGAGGGTGACACCGCCGACCCCCGGCTCCTGGCCGTGATGCACTCCTATTCCTGGGTATGGCCGGACGAGACCGAGGCCGACAACCGAACCGTGCGCGACATGTTCACCGGTGCGCTGCAACAGATCGTCGCCGATGGCCAGGAGCGTGGCGAGTTCAACCGCGCGCTCGATGCGGGCACTGCGGCACGGGCAATCTGGGCGATCTACACCTGGGGCGTGCGGGCGGCGATTTTCGACCAGGCGACCGCGCTCGACTGCCACAGGACCATCATGGCCCAGGTCAACCTGGTCCTCGACCGAACCTGACGGCGCAAAGAAAAACGCCCGCTCGGATCCGAGCGGGCGTTTCCTGTTCCTACCGGAACGAAACTCTTAGCGGCGCAGGCCCAGGCGCTGGATCAGGTCCTGGTAACGGCCCTCGTCCTTGCCTTTCAGGTAATCCAGCAGCTTACGGCGCTGGGCCACCATTTTCAGAAGGCCACGGCGGCCGTGGTTGTCCTTCTTGTGGGTCTTGAAATGCTCGGTCAGCGTCGCGATACGCGAGCTCAGGATCGCCACCTGGACCTCGGGCGAACCGGTGTCGCCGTCCTTGGTGGCATATTCCTTCATCAGGCGGGTTTTTTCTTCCGCGGTAATCGACATCGGGGTCTCCTTTTCGTTTCAGGGTCGGGCACAGGCCGGGATGTCGTCCAGCAAGGTCCATAGAGAAATCCCCGCGATCAGGCGGGGATGGGCGCGTATAGGAGATATTTCGCGCGATGAAAAGCGAAAACTGCGCGGCGCATGCCTAGCCGATCAGCGCCTCGGCCGCCGATTGCGGCACCAGCTGGATATCGGCAAGGCTCAGCCCCGGCGCGCCCTCCACCGCCATGATCCGCGCCCCGTTCAGCAGGATATGCATCACGTCTGCGTCCGCTTCGTCGGGCTCCAGCGTGATCTCGGGCTCGGGGCCTTCGGTGCTGTCGTCGAACAGCACCACCAGCGTGTCCTCTTCCGCGTCAAAGTCGCTGATCATCGCCTCCGGGCCATCGGCCATCCAGTCACCCCCGGCCAGGGTATCGGCCCCGCTACCACCGCTCGCCACGTCGCCGGCCCCTGCGGTGATCATGTCGGCCCCGCCGCCGCCGTTCAGGAAATCCGGCACCGGCGCCACGCCCGGCGGCTCAACACCCGAGAGCACGTCATCGCCCCAGCCGCCAAAAAGCGTATCGGCCCCCGCACCACCATCGAGCGTATCATCGCCCAGGTATCCGTGCAGCGCATCGTCCCCGGCCCCGCCGGTCAGGCTGTCATGCCCGCCGCCGGCCTCCAGCGTGTCCTGGCCCGCGCCACCCGCCAGCAGGTCATCACCCTCATGCCCGAACAGGTGGTCGTCACCTTCGCCACCCGACAGGCTGTCCTGCCCGCCCTCGCCATGCAGCACGTCATCGCCTGCATCGCCGCTCAGCACATCTCCGCCTTCGCCGCCGAAAAGTTGGTCGTCCCCCGCGCCACCCGACAGGCTGTCATCACCTGCCGCGCCGTTCACCTGGTCAACACCGTCGCCACCGGTCAGCGTCTCGGCCTGATCCACGCCCGATATGATGTCACCGATGCTCTGAAGCTCACCTTCGGCCGTGTCGCCGGTCTCCGCCTGCTGTTCGGCATCCGGGGCCTGTATGTCGCCGCCATCCTCGATCCCGACAAACGTCGCCGCCCCGACCAGGACCATCCCCATCAAACCCGCAAGAAACAGCATCAACCACGCTCCAGCCCGAAAGCACACGGAATTGGGCCACAACGCCATGGCCCGGTCAAAGAGTCTCTCACGAAATGGTTAACGCTCGCTTTCGATCTGCTCGACGATCTGCCCGGCCCAGTCCCCGATGATCGGGATGAATTCGAACTGCGCCACCCACCAGCCCAGAAGGGACACCAGGATCGTCGCCCCCAGCACTGAGCCCAGCCCAAAGGCCAGGCCGCGGGTGAACTGGAACAGCACCAGCCGCCAGATCGAATTGTGCATGGTGACAAAGCGATGCGTGTTCAGCCGCTCGACCTCCTGCGTCAGCCGGGCAATCGCCTGGGTCTGCGCGTCGATTGCCGTTTCGCTCTCCTGCATATGCCCCTCCTCTGTCAGAACCAGCGTTCGGGCTGCTGGGCATAGGCAATATACAACGGATGCTTCGGGTGGCCATCCTTGGTCAGGCCCAGGTGAAACACCGGCAGCGCCGTGTCGCGCAGCAGGCGCTCTACCGCCGCGCCGCGCTCCAGATGCGCGCCATGGGTGCCCCAGGCGGCGATGATCTGGTCCGCCCAGGGGCAGCTTTCGGCAATCGCCGCATCGTTCTCCGGCCCCACCGGATCGGCCGCCGCGCGCATCTTGCGCGGGTCGGTTTCGCGCCAGGCAAAAATGTTCAGCACCCGGAACGCGCCAAAGCCCAGCGCCCGCGCCCGGCGCTCGCAGCGCTCGACCGTCGGATCGTTCTGCACTTCCGTAGCGGTCGACGGGTTCAGCATGATGAACAGCGCGCGCTTGCCCGCCGCGTCCCATGTCCGCGTCAGCATGTAGCGATACCGCTCGCAATCCGAATAAATCGCCGTCGACGGCGCATCGCCCTTGATATGCGTGCGCTCGATCATGCCCGCCAGTCGAAGAACCCCGGCCCCGCGCGCTCCAGCAGGCGCACGGCCATCTCGCGGCCCATCTCGGTGCCGTCTTCCACGGCCCCGGTCACCGCGTCCTCCAGACGCTCGCTGCCATCGGGGCGCAGGATTTCGCCGCGCAGTCGCAGGCTGCCGCCGTCCAGTTCGGCCAGCCCGGCAATCGGCGTCTCGCAACTGCCGTCCAGCCGCGCCAGGAACGCGCGCTCGGCCGCCAGCCGCTCGCCCGTGGGCCCATCGTGAATGGCGTCCAGCATTTCGGCCATGCGCGTGTCATCCGTGCGCCGCTCGATCCCGATCGCGCCCTGCGCCACGGCGGGCAGCATGTCCTCGGGTTCGATCGCCGTCGCCGGCACCTCGTCCAGCATGCCCAGCCGCCGCAGCCCGGCCATCGCCAGGAACGAACAGCTCGCCACGCCATCGTTCAGCTTCTTCAGCCGCGTCTGCACGTTGCCGCGGAACTCCACCACCTGCAGGTCGGGCCGCGCCACCAACAGCTGCGCGCGCCGCCGCAGGCTCGACGTGCCCACCACCGCGCCCTCGGGCAGGTCCTTGACCCGCTCGAACCCAGGCGAAATGAAGGCATCGCGCACATCCTCGCGCGGCAGGTAGCAATCCAGGATCAGCCCCTCGGGCTGCGCCACCGGCATGTCCTTCATCGAATGCACGGCAATATCGATCCCGCCCTGCAGCAGCTGCTCCTCGATCTCTTTCGTGAACAGGCCCTTGCCACCCAGCTCCTTCAACGGTTTGTCCCGCGCGATCAGCGCGGCATCGTCGCCCGTGGTCTTGATCACCACGATCTCGAACGCCTCCTGCGGCAACTCGAACGCGCTTGCCAGACGGTCGCGTGTCTCATGCGCCTGCGCCAGCGCCAGCGGCGATCCACGGGTGCCGATCTTCAGGGGTGCGGCGGGGGTCGGTAAATCTTTCGTCATGTCGCCGCTCTTAAGCGCGTCGAGTTGTCCTTGCAAGCCGCGCCGCGCTTGACATCGCGGCCCAGCCCTTCCACCAACCCCCTAACACGGGAAAGGAAACACGACATGGCCGAAAAGAAACTTCTGCGCGCACTCGCGGGCGAAACCCTGCCGACACCGCCGATCTGGATGATGCGGCAGGCCGGGCGCTACCTGCCCGAGTACCGCGCCACCCGCGCCCAGGCCGGGGATTTCCTGTCGCTGTGCTACAATTCCGAACTCGCGGCCGAGGTCACGCTGCAACCCATCCGCCGCTATGGCTTCGATGCCGCGATCCTTTTTGCCGACATCCTGCTGGTGCCGCAGGCGCTGGGCGCCGATCTGTGGTTCGTCACCGGCGAAGGCCCGCGCCTTTCGACCATCACGCAGCAATCCGATTTCGACGCCCTGAAACCGGCCGACGCCATCCACGAAACCCTGAACCCGATCTACGAAACGGTGCGCATCCTCACCCGCGAACTGCCGTCGGAAACCGCCCTCATCGGCTTTGCCGGCGCGCCCTGGACGGTGGCCACCTACATGATCGCCGGGCGCGGCACCCCCGACCAGGGCCCGGCCCATGCGCTCAAGGATGAAAACCGCCCGCTGTTCGAGGCGCTCCTCGACCGCATCACCGAGGCCACGATCGAATACCTCAGCCATCAGATCGACGCCGGCGCCGAATGCGTCAAACTCTTCGACAGCTGGGCCGGCTCGCTCTCGGGCGACGATTTCGACAAATACGCCACGGCGCCCGCCAAACGCATCATCACCGAGCTGAAATCCCGCCACCCGGGCACCCCCGTCATCGCCTTCCCGCGTGAAGCGGGCGAAAAATACGTGGGCTTCCACGCCGCCACCGGCGCCGATTGCGTGGCGCTCGATGACAGCGTCACGCCCGAATGGGCCGCCGCGAACGTGCAGAAAGACGGCTGCGTGCAGGGCAACCTCGCCTCCTCGCACATGGTCACCGGCGGCCAGGCCCTGGTCGACGAAACCCGCCGCATCGTGAAGGCGTTTTCGCACGGTCCGCACATCTTCAACCTCGGCCACGGCATCACCCCGGATGCCGATCCCGAGAACGTTCAGCTGATGATCGATACGGTGCGCGGCGGCTAGGGCACGCCGATTGACGCACCTCTCCAGACACCCCATTTAACCCCGAAGGGTTGATAGGCTCGCCTCGTCCGGGACATGGGCATGCTGGATATCTTCTGGGTCATCGCAGGTCTTGCCGGCCTGGTAACAGGCGGCGATCTTCTGGTGCGCGGCGCCGTCGCCGTGGCCCAGGCCTTTCGCATCTCGCCGCTGGTCATCGGCCTCACCCTTGTCGGCTTCGGCACCTCCACCCCCGAACTTGTCACCAGCCTGCAGGCCGCGCTCGCGGGCTCACCCGGCATCGCGATCGGCAACGTCGTCGGCAGCAACATCGGCAACATCCTGTTGATCCTCGGTCTTGCCGCGCTGCTGCGCCCGGTCGCGGTCGATCCGGCGGCGCTGCGCCGCGACGGCACCGTCATGGCCACGGCCACTCTGATCTGCACCATCGTGATCCTGCAAGGCGTTCTGGGCCGGGTCAGCGGCGCGGTCATGCTGGGCCTGCTCGCACTCTACCTGGGCTTCACCCTGGCGATGGAACGGCGGGCCGCGTCACCCGCCGTCGCCCTCTACACCGCCGAGGCCGACCTTCTGCCGCCTCTCGTTGCCCGGGCGCTGCTCACCCATTTGCTCCTCGCGCTGGCCGGGCTCGCGCTTACCATACTCGGCGCGCGCTTCCTTGTGTCAGGCGCCGTTGGCCTCGCCGCCGCCGCGGGCGTCTCGGAAACGGTCATCGGCCTTACCATCGTGGCCATCGGCACCTCCATGCCCGAGCTCGTCACCTCGCTCATCGCGGTGCGCAAGGGCCAGGGCGATGTCGCCTTCGGCAACATCGTGGGCAGCAACATCTTCAACATCCTCGGCATCCTCGGGATCACCGCGCTGGTGCAGCCACTTGCCGTGCCCCCACAGGTGGCCGCCGTCGATGTCTGGGTTATGCTGGCGGCAACCCTTGCCATGACCGTCTTTGCCGTCACCGGCTGGCGCATCGACCGCCGCGAAGGCCTCGTGCTCGTCACCGCCTATGCCGTCTACATCGCGCTCACCCTGCTGGCCGCATAGCACCCCACGAAAAAGGCGCGCCCCACAGGACGCGCCAGTGAAAACGAAGGGAAGCCCGGCGCCCGAAGCCGCCGGGCTGTCGTCTTACTTCACCTCACCCGTGGGGCGCGGCGTGCCTGCGGTTTCCGCCGGCAGCACTGGATAGGTCACTTCCGGCACCGCGCCTGTCAGCGATCCCAGGAAGGCCACGATCTTGTCGGCTTCCTCGTCGCTCAGGTCCTCGCCCAGCTGGCTTTCGCCCATGATCTGCACGGCCACCTTCAGATCCCACACCAGGCCCGAGTGGAAATAGGGCGCGGTCTGGTCGATGTTGCGCAGCGGCGCGGCGCGGAACACGTATTCGTCATCCGCCGTTTCGGTCACGGCAAAGCGGCCCTTGTCACCTTCTGGCAGGATGTCCGCCCCGGGTTTCTCGACCAGGCCGAACGGGTAATACCCGTTGCCGCCCAGGTTCACGCCGCTGTGGCAGCTGGCGCATCCCTTGTCCATGAACAGCTGCAGACCGGCCAGCTGGTCTTCGTTCAGCGCGTTGTCGTCCCCGTTCAGCCAGGCATCGAACGGCGCGGGCGTGGTCAGCGTCGCCTCGAACGCCTCGATCGCCTTGGCGAAGTTGTCAAAGCTCACCGGGTCCTCTTCGCCCGGGAAGGACGCCTTGAACCACTCCTGGTATTGCGGCATCGAATTCAGCGTGGCGACCACGTTTTCCGGCGTGTTGGCCATTTCCACACCGGCCTGGACCGGCCCCTTGGCCTGCGCCTTCAGGTCCTCGGCCCGGCCATCCCAGAACTGCGCCACGTTGAACACGGCGTTCAACACGGTGGGCGAGTTGCGCGGCCCCTTTTGCCAGCCATGCCCGATCGAGGTCGGCATGTTGTCATCGCCCCCCGTCGCCAGGTTGTGGCACGAGTTGCACGAGAAAACCCCCGAGGCCGACATGCGCGGATCAAAGAAGAGCGCCTTGCCTAGGTCGATCTTCTCGGGCGTGACGGGGTTGTCAGTCATTGCCGGGATGGTCGAGGGCAGCGGCTCGAACATGTCCTTGGCCGCATCGCGCAACTCGTTCGCGGCCACGGCGCCCGCAATCGAAAGTGTCAGTGCTGTCGTGGAAATCAGGTGTAACGGTCTCATCTAGGGTAAGGCCTCCCTCAGCCTTGGTCAGGAAAATCGCGCGGTCCTCAACCCGCGACCGTAGGAGCACACCACCAAGGCGACCATGATTTAGATCAATTCTAAATATGATTTTCGGATTTTATTCATTATATTCAGATAGTTAACAAATGAATAAATTTCAATATATCTTTGCTAAGGCAAAATCAAAGCAACTGGCGGATAAACCATCCCGGGCATATCCCGGCACCCGCACGCCCACAAACAAGGACCTGCGCCGCCCGCGGTTCAGCGTGGACGTACCGTCTGATAACCTTCGCGCATGACACGCAGCATACCCCCGGCAACATCAATGATCTCAAGCTCCGGAGCTGCCGCCGCCAACTGTTGCGCTGCGCGCGAGGTCCTGTTGCCCGAGCGGCAGATCAGCGACAGGGATTGACCGTCCTTCAGATGGGGACGCACGGCCTTCAGAAAGCTTTCCGCGTTCCCGTAGGTGACCAGCAAAGCGCCCTCCACCACACCGGTCTGCTTCCATTCCTCGGGGCGGCGGATATCCACCAGCAGCGTGCTGGCGTCTTCGGCCAACTCCTGCCCCGTCGCCTTGACCAGACGCACTCGCGACGGCGTCGCGGTCGCGCTCACATAGGCCCAGCCACCGGCAGCGGCGCAGAGGGCCGCACCAATCATGAAGAAACGTCGACGCATTCCGATATCCTTATATGATCTCCTGCGCACCTAGGAAATCGCCTGCGCCGGTTCAACCCGTCCCGCGCGACCTGCGGCAATCGGCACCGTGCGCCATGTCCCGACAGCACGACGCCACGCCCGTTCCCCACCCGATTTTTCGCAGAAAAATCGCCCGGCGCAGGATCCAACACCCGCGGGGCACCCACCCCGACCGAACGCCGCGTTAACCTTAACGCGCATTAACCCGGCCCGATTTGCCCAGCAGCCGGATGTCAGCCGGGGGGTGCACGCAGGTCACCCCCCGGTTTTCGACCGTGCGGTGGCGTTAACCTCTCAGCGCCGCAGCGCCGGCAGACCGATGCCCGTGCTTTCAAAACCGCCATCCACGGCGATGATCTGGCCCGAGACGAAACTCGCTTTCTCCGAACACAGGAACACGATAACCTCTCCGATTTCTTCCTCGCTGCCATAGCGGTTCAGCGGGATAGCATCATGATATGCATCGATAATTTCCTGCGTATGCACCGCCATTGCCAACTTGGTGCGCACCGGGCCGGGGCAGACACAGTTTGCCCGCACCCCCCATTCGCCCCACTCGGCCGCCTGCTGCTGGGTCAGGTGCATCACGCCGGCCTTCGACGTGCCATAGGCCACCCGCAGCGTCGAGGCCCGCAACCCGCTGATCGACGCAATATTCACGATCGCCCCGGACGCCTCTTTCAGATGGGGCGCAACCGCTTGGGAACAAAGAAAAACCCCGTCCAGATTGGTCTCCATCACCGTGCGCCAGCGCTTGAAATCGGTCTCGTCTATGGGCCCGAAATCGGCCACGCCCGCATTGTTGATCAGCGCGTCGATCCGGCCTTCCTTTTCCACGGTCTCGGCCACCATCGCCTCCACCTGGCTGGGCTGGCTGACATCGCAGACGATCGGCAGAACCCCCTCCAGCTCCGCCGCCACCTTTTCCAGTTCCGGCGCATCGCGGTCCACCATCACCACGCGCCATCCGTCGCGCAGAAACAGCTTCGTCGTAGCCAGCCCGATCCCCCTGGCCGCGCCCGTCACAAGTGCCACCTTCATTGCCTGTCCTCCCTCAAGACGTTGAAATCAAACCCACTTCGCCAAGGGCGGCAGGCTCATCAAAACCGCGTTGGCATCATGCCCGGTCTCCAGGCCGAACTTGGTGCCCCGGTCGTAGACCAAGTTGTATTCCGCATAAAGCCCGCGCTGGATCAACTGCGTGTCGCGGTCCTCGTCGGTCCATGGCGTGTTCCGCCGCCGCTCGGTCACCGGCAGAAAGGCAGGCAGGAACGCCCGGCCCACATCCTGGATAAAGGCGAAATCCGCGTCCCAGTCGCCGGTGTTGTGATCGTCCAGGAAAATGCCCCCGACCCCCCGCGCCCGGTGCCGGTGCGGCACATAGAAATACTCGTCCGCCCAGGCCTTGAACCGCGGGTAATACCCGGGGTCATGCCGGTCGCAATGCGCCTTCTGAACCGCATGGAAATGCTCGGTATCCTCTTGATATTCAATGCAGGGATTCAGATCCGATCCCCCCCCGAACCACCAGCCATGCGGCGTCCAGAACATCCGCGTGTTCATGTGCACCGCCGGCGTGTGCGGGTTCTGCATATGCGCCACCAGGCTGATGCCGCTGGCCCAGAAGCGCGGGTCATCCTTCATCCCCGGCATGCCCTTGCGCGCCGCCATCGCCGCCTGCGCCCGCTCGCCCAGCGTGCCATAGACGGTGGATACGTTCACGCCCACCTTCTCGAATACCCGTCCTCCGCGCATCACGCTCATCAACCCGCCGCCGGCATCGCTGCCGTCTTCGCTGGCGCGTTTCGTCTCGCTCACCTCAAAGCGGCCCGCCGGCGCATCGGCGAACGGGCCCTCGGCCTGCGTGTCTTCAAGTGCCTCGAAAGCCGCAACAATTTCATCCCGCAGCTGCCGGAACCAGGCGCTCGCGCGCGCCTTTTCGCTGTCCATTGCGTCGCTCATACTGCTCCCTTCCCTGTCAATGTGCCGGCGCGGTGACCGGATCCAGCAGGGTGCGCCCGCCATCCACCGTCAGAACCTGCCCCGTCATGAACCCCGATCCGTCGCTGGCCAGGAACTGTACCGACTCGGCCAGTTCCGTCGGGCTCGCGATCCGGCCCAGCGGCGTGCCCGCCTCGATGACCCCCCGGAAATCGGGATGCTCTTTCAGATGCTCCTGCAGGCTCGCGCTCATGACCGAGCCCATCGCCACCGCGTTCACACGGATCCTTTGGCCGGCAAGTGCCACGGCAAGCGATCGGGTCATCTGCTCAAGCGCGGCATTGGAAATCGACAGCGCCATCAGTTCGGGATGGGCCCGGATCGCAAGGATCGAGCTCAGATTGATGATCGAGCCCACAGGCCCTTCCCCGTTGCCCTCGGCCTGTTTGATCATACGCTTGGCCACGACCTGGCTCAGCCTCAGCGCGGTCATCAGATTCTGCTGGATCAACGTCTCAACCGCGTCGTCATCGGGGTTGAGCGGATTCGAGCGCACCACCTGCCGCGAGGCATTCACCAGAACATCGACACGGTCAAAAGCGTCGATCGTGGCCGACAGCAGGTTGGCGATGGTCAGCTTTTCGCGCAGATCGCCCGAGAAATAGCGGATATTGCTTTCGTCGCCGGTGTCACCCACCTCGCGCGCAAGGCCTTCTTCGTCCATGTCCGCAAACATCACGTTCGCGCCCTTGTCCGCGAAATGTCGGGCAATCGCCAGGCCCACGCCGTTGGCTGCGCCCGTGACAATGGCGGTCTTTCCGGCAATCGAGAGCGTCATCAGCCCACCTTTCTTGATTCGTCGGGAAACGTTACGGGAAATCAGCCCCGCGTGCGAGACGGCCGCGCCGCGCGAAACAGTTTGAACCGCGTGTCGCCCCCGATCTCCTCGACCTCGCGGAAATGGGCGTGCAAGGCTTTCTCATAGGGCAGGTGCCGATTGGCCACCATCCAGAGCCGTCCGCCTGGCGCCAACATCCGCGCCGCCGCGGCGATGAATTGCTGCCCCAGCTCCGGCACGCCCTTGCGGCCCTCGTGAAACGGCGGGTTCATCACCACCGCATCCACCGGCGCATCCGGCATCCAGCGCGTGGCATCGGCCCAGTGAAACCGCGCCCGTGCGTCGGCCACGTTACGCCGCGCACAGTCCAGCGCGGCGTGATCGGCTTCGACCAGGTCAAGGGTCTCGACCCCCTCATGTGTCAGGATCCGCCGCGCCAGGTATCCCCAGCCTGCCCCCAGGTCGGCGACATGCGCGCCCAAACGCGCCGGCAATGCGCCCGCCAGAAGCGCCGAGGCCGGATCTATGCCATCTGCCGAGAACACGCCCGCGCAGGTCTCGAACCCGCCCTCGATCTCGCGCGGTTCGCCCGCCTGCATCCAGTCGGCGAAATCCCCGGCCTTTCCCCGCGCGACAAAGGTCTTGCCATGCGCCTTGGAAAAGGCCGCACTGCACTCCGCGCGCTTTTTCATCTCGCGCAGCAGGCTGTCCACACCGTCCGTCTTCTGCCCATCCACGATGACAACGCCCGACAGCGCCATAGCTTGCGCCAACTGCGCCCGCGCCTGCGCCTTGGCGCGAGGCAGGAACACAACGGAAACGGCTGCGGACCCAGGCGGCGCGACCGCCACGGCAAACCCCGCCGCAGCCAGATCATCGTAGTCAGGCTTCAAGCGGGAGATCACCTGCACCCGGTCTTTCGGCAACGCCGCCAGCGCCGTCGAGGTCACCGCGCCGAACACGGCAATCACGCCCTCTTCGGGCAGATCGTACCATCCATCTTCCAGAAACTGGGCCAGACGCGGATCACTCATGAAAAACCGGGGCGCAGGGCCCTCATTCCTTTTCCATGGTGCATTGCAGCGGGTGCTGGTGGCGGCGCGCGAAATCCATCACCTGCGTCACCTTGGTCTCGGCAATCTCGTGCGAGAACACGCCGACCACGGCAATGCCCTTCTTGTGCACCGTCAGCATCACCTCGAAGGCCTGCGCGTGGTTCATCCCGAAAAACCGCTCAAGCACGTGCACGACGAATTCCATCGGCGTGTAGTCGTCGTTCAAAAGCAGCACCTTGTAGAGCGGTGGCCGCTTGGTCTTTGGCCGCGTTTCGACCACGACCGACGTATCACCGTCGCCTTCGCGCTCGTCCGACATGGTCACATTCCAAAGGCTCATGGCCCCACCGCTTGTCATTTGGGTTTCTCTACCTCGGGCGTTCTATATAACTTCTGAACGGCCCGAGAAAAGAGGGTGACCGCGCAGGAGAGGCTTAATGCCCCGGAATCTTACGACAATCGGGTTCGATGCAGACGATACGCTCTGGCACAACGAACGCTTCTTCCAGATGACACAAGAGCGATTCGCCGATCTTCTGCGCGATTTCGCCGATCCTGACCACCTGGCCGAGCGCCTGCTCGAAGCCGAACGCCGCAACCTCGGCCACTACGGTTTCGGCATCAAGGGGTTCATGCTGTCGATGATCGAAACCGCACTCGAAGTCACGGGTGACCGGGTTCCGGGTTCGGTGATCCACGAAATAATTCTGGCCGGGCAGGACATGCTGCGCCATCCGATCGAGCTTCTGCCGCATGCCCGCGATGCGATCGAACAGCTTGCCCCGGGCTATCAGCTCGTGCTGATCACCAAGGGCGATCTGCTGGATCAGGAGCGCAAGCTCGCCCAGTCCGGCCTGGGCGAGCTTTTCGACGCGGTCGAAATCGTCTCGGACAAAACGTTCCAGACCTACCACGATACCTTTGCCCGCCATGGCGACGGGCCGACGCACGCGATGATGGTAGGCAACTCGCTGAAATCCGATGTCGTCCCGGCAATCGAAGCCGGCGGATGGGGCGTTTACGTGCCCCACGGGCTGGAATGGGAGCTGGAAAAAGCCGACCCGCCAACGGGGTCTTCCCGCTTTGCCGAATTGGTAGACCTCGGCGAACTGCCCGCCCTCGTCGAAGCCATCGGCTGATCGCGACGGCTCAGTCGATCCGCACGCCCTGTCGCGTCAGCTCGCCCTGAACGGCGGAAATATCCACCGCGGCCAACTCGCACCCCGCCCTGACGGCCAGCGCCGCGGCGATCCCCGCGCCCTGACCGGTAACCGCGCAACACGCCATGTTGCGCGTCGCGGCATGGGCCATCTTGTCCCCGCCGATCGCGCGTCCCGCCACGGCCAGGTTGCGCACCCCTTTTGGCAAGAGCGCCCGGAACGGCACCTGCATATATCGCCCTGTCGTCGGGATGATCAGCACGCCATAGCCGTCGATGAACTCGGCGTATATGCCGATACTGTCGCCAAAGCGCCCTTCCTGGCGGACGTCCTCTTCGGTCTTGTTGTAGAGCGCGTCGATCTTGCGGCTGTCGCGGATGCCAATGCTCATTCCGAAATTGCGTAGCCGCACGTTTTCACAGCCCGGCGTATAACGCCGCAGCGCTTCGATCGCGTGCATCGCCTGACGGCGTCCCTCGATCTCGAAATGCGTCAGGCTGTCGGGGTCCACGCCATCGCAGCCGGCCAGGTGCACCAGGTTCATATAGGTCATCTCGCCACTGTCATGCACCGCGCCCCAGGTGCCGCCAATGGTATTCAGATGCGCCGGGATCACCCCGTCACGGATCGCCGTTTCGAACGGCTTGCCCAGGAACGGGCTGAACATGTCGTCCTCTTTCCCGTCCGTCTCGACCACCCATTCCCCGCTCGACCAGTCCTTGTAGGTCTGCGGATCGGCCCGCACCCCCGCCATGAAACGCGCCTTTTCCACGCCTGCCAGGTGAAACATGACGCTCGCGGCCTGCACCTCCTCCAGCGGCGTCTTGATGGTCGGCGCCCCGGCACGGTGGGCCACGTCCGCATCGCCCGTGGCATCAATCACCATCCGGGCCAGGATCGCCTCGCGCCCGGCCTTCGATTCCACGACGATTCCGCGGATCGTGTCGCCTTCCATCACCGGGGCGACGAACTGCCGGTGCAGCATCGGGTGAATGCCCGCCTCCTCGACCAGCGCGTCGGCTACCAGCTTGAAACCCTCGCTGTCCAGCTCGTAGCTCAGGCTCTGGCTCTCGGGCACGGCCGCGCCCATCGCTTTGGCCCGGTCCTCGAACTCACGGCCGATGCCGCCGGCCTCGACCGTCGCCTCATGCCGATACCAGGCAAACCCTTCCACGCCGACAACGGTGATATTGCCGCCGAAACAACCGAACCTTTCGACCAGCGCGACGCGAGCGCCCGCCCGCGCCGCCGCCAGCGCTGCGGCCAGCCCGCCAGGACCGGACCCCACGACCAGAACATCGGCTTCGTGCACCACCGGCGTTTCGCGCGCCGGTTCATGGATATGTTTCGTCATCGGCCTCATTCCCGGATGTCAGCCCGCGGCCTTCATCGCCACACCAGCCACGTATGTCTGCACCACAGCGCGGTCATCGCCAAGGATCATCAGTAGGAAAAGCTCTTCTGCCAGCGTTTCGATCCGCTCCGCCCGCAGCGCCATCGCCGGCGTCGCCGCCGAGTTCAGTACCACGATATCCGCGTCGCTGCCCACATCCAGCGTGCCGATCCGGTCTGCCATCCCCATGACTTCGGCGTTGCCGCGCGTGATCCAGTGGAACGCCGTATAGGGGTGCATCTGCTGGCGCTGCAATTGCAGCACCTTGTAGCCCTCGTTCAGCGTCTGCAGCATCGAGTAACTGGTCCCGCCGCCGATATCCGTGGCGATCGCGTTGCCAATGCCCCGCGCGCGCAGCCCGGCATCATCGAACAACCCGCTGCCCAGAAACAGGTTCGATGTGGGGCAAAATACCGGGTGCGATCCAGTTTCGGCCAGGACATCGATCTCGCGCGACTCAAGGTGGATGCAATGCCCCAAGAGCGCTTTGGGCCCCAGAAGCCCGTGCATCTCGTAAACCCCGATATAGTCCGGCGCGTCAGGAAAAAGCCGCAGCGTTTCGGCGATTTCGTTTTTGTTTTCTGATAGATGCGTCTGGACGAAACAATCCGGATGCGCCTGCGCCAGCGCCCCCGCGGCCTCCAGCTGCGCCGGGCTCGAGGTGATGGCAAACCGCGGCGTGATTGCGTAGCGCAACCGCCCCTTGCCATGCCATGCTTCGATCAAGGCGGCACTGTCGTCATGGCTCGATTGCGCCTCGTCCACCAATCCGTCCGGGGCGTTCCGGTCCATCATCACCTTGCCGCCCGCCATGCACATGTTGCGGCGCGCGGCCTCGGTAAAGAACGCCTCGGCCGATGTCTTGTGCGCCGAGCAATAGGCCACCGCCGTCGTGGTGCCATGCGCCGTCAGCAGATCGAAAAATGCGGTCGCCATGCGTGCCGCATGCTCCGGATCCGAAAACCGCATCTCCTCGGGAAAGGTGTAATCGCTCAGCCAGTCCAGCAACTGCTCACCCCAGCTCGCGATCACCTGGACCTGCGGAAAATGCAGGTGGGGATCGATGAACCCCGGCATCAGCAGATGCGGACGGTGATCGATGATCTCGGCCGCGGGTTCCTGGCGCGAAATATCCAGATATGCCCCGCGCGCCGCGATCACCCCGTCGCGCAGCAACAGGGCTCCGTCCTCGATATAGGTAAAGGCGTCTCCATCCTGCGGGCCCTGCGGGGCACGGTCAAAGCTCAGAACCCTGCTGCGCAGGATTTTGACGGTCATCTGCTTGCCTCCATACTCTTTAGTATGTTTTTGGTGCTCAAAACCGCCTGCAGGATTTCGGCCGCGACAAACGCCGCGATCACCTCGGGCCTCTTGTCACCTTTATGCGCCGCCGCCATCGGGCAGATCAACGTCTCGACATCCAGGTCCGGCTCATTCCGGCGCATCCATCCTGCAAACGCCGCGCGCTTTGTCTTTGAGCCAATCATCCCGACATACCGAAAGGTCCCGCGTCTCATAGCCTCGGCTGCCAATAGAAAGTCCAGCGCATGGTCATGGGTCAGGATCACCGCAGCCACGGCATACTTGGACGTATGTATTTGAGATTCAGGTAATGCAATCAGTGTTTTAGGAATATCGCTAGCGGCCTTTGCCAACTCCTCTGCACGGCTGTCGATCAACACCGGGCGCAGCGGCAACGGCATCAACGCCCGCGCCAGGGCCCGCCCGACATGTCCCGCGCCGAAGATCAGCACCTCCGGCTGCGTTGCCAGCTGCCTTTCCCTCGCAGCCAGGGCATCGGTCTTTTCCGCGTCTCCCAACCGGGTCAGCACCAAGTCCACCTGCCCGCCGCAACACTGCCCGCTGTCCGGACCCAAGGTAACATACATTTGCGTATGGTTATTCCCGCTGGATAGCAGTTTTCGCGCCTCATCCAGCGCCATGTACTCCAGTTGACCGCCACCTATCGTGCCCCAATCCGCCCGGGCGGCAACATACATCACCGCGCCTTCCTCGCGCGGGCCGGAACCGCTCAGGCGGGTGATCCGCACTTCGATCACCTCGCCGCAGTCTTCGAAGAACCGTTCAAGACCGGTCATGCCGTCCCCTTCAACCGTTCAATTGCCATCAGCACGCGTTCCGGCGTGGCCGGCGCATCCAGCCGGGGGCATTCGCGATAGTCCGCCACGCTTGCCACCGCCATCGACAACGCTTCGAACACGGAAATGCCCAGCATGAAGGGCGGCTCGCCCACCGCTTTCGATCGTTTGATCGTTCGCTCGGCATTCTGGGACCAGTCGGCCAGCGCCACGTTGAACACACGCGGCCGGTCCGAGGCGAGCGGGATCTTGTAGGTCGAAGGCGCATGCGTGCGCAGCCGTCCCGCCTCGTCCCACCACAACTCCTCCGTGGTCAGCCATCCCATCCCCTGGATGAACCCGCCTTCAACCTGCCCCCGGTCAATCACCGGATTCAGCGACTTGCCGACATCGTGCAGGATATCGACGCGCTCGACCCGGTATTCCCCGGTCAACGTGTCCACCGCCACCTCGGCGCAGGCCGCACCATAAGCAAAATAATAGAACGGCCGGCCCTTACCCTCTTCCCGGTCCCAATGGATTTTCGGCGTTTTGTAAAAGCCCGCAGCCGACAGATGCACCCGCGCCATATAGGCTTGCTTGATCAGCGCATCGAATCCGATTTCCTCGTCACCAATACGCAGGCGCCCTGGCAGGAACTCGACCTGCCCGGGCTCTACCCCCCTGGTTTCACAGGCAAACTCCACCAGCCGGCTCTTGATCTGCTCACAGGCGTCCAACGCCGCCATACCGTTCAGATCAGTGCCCGACGAAGCCGCCGTTGCAGACGTGTTGGGCACTTTTTCGGTCGTGGTCCGGGTGATCTTGATCCGGTCGATATCCACCTGGAACGCGTCCGCCACCACCTGCGCCACCTTGATGTTCAGTCCCTGGCCCATCTCCGTGCCGCCATGGTTCAGCATGATCGACCCGTCATTGTAGACATGCACCAGCGCACCTGCCTGGTTGTACCAGGTGGCGGTAAACGAAATGCCGAACTTCACCGGCGTCAGGGCAATACCCCGCCGGATGATGTCGCCCTTGGCATTCGCCGCGATCACCGCCTTTCGTCGGGCCTGATAATCGGCGCTGTTTTCAAGCTCCCCAACAATACGCTCAAGTATGTTGTCTTCCACGACCTGGTGATAGGGTGTCACGTCACCACCATCGCGATAGAAATTCGCCTTCCGGATTTCCAGCGGATCGCGCCCCAGAGCATAGGCAATCTCCTCGATCATCCGCTCGGCCACGATCACCCCCTGCGGCCCACCAAAGCCCCGGAATGCCGTGTTCGATACCGTATTCGTCTTCATCGGGCGCGAAGTCAGCCGCACATGCGGATAGAAATAGGCATTGTCGGCATGAAACAGCGCCCGGTCCGTCACCGGGCCCGACAAATCGGCCGAGAAGCCGCAGCGCGCGGCGAATATGCCGTCCACCGCCTGGATACGCCCGTTATCATCATAGCCAACAGCATAATCGGCCACGAAATCGTGCCGTTTGCCCGTTGCCACCATGTCCTGGTCGCGGTCCGGACGGATCTTTACCGGGCGGTTCCATTTCTTCGCCGCCATGGCCGCCACGGCGGCGAACAGGTTCATCTGCGTTTCCTTGCCGCCAAACCCGCCGCCCATGCGCCGGACATTCACCACCACCGAATGCGATGGCACGCCCAGGACATGCGCCACCATGTGCTGCGCTTCGCTCGGGTGCTGGGACGACGAATAGACAACCACGTCTTCGTCCTCGCCCGGATGGGCAAAGGCGATATGCCCTTCCAGGTACATGTGATCTTGCCCACCGATTACCATACGTCCACGTATGCGGTGCGGCGCAGCGGCCATGCCGTCTTCCACCGCGCCTCGTTGCAGCGTCAGGGGCGCCGTCACCTCGGGATAGCCCGCCTCGATGGCGGCCAGCGGATCGAGCGCGTGCGGGAGCGGCTCGATCTCGATCCGCGCCTGCGCCGCGGCCCGTCGCGCCGCGTCCCGGCTTGTCGCGACAACGGCGAAAAGCGGCTGGCCGTGAAACTCGACGGTCTTTTCGGGAAACACCGGATCATCGCCCGATCCGGTCGGGCTGATATCATTCGCGCCGGGGATATCTTCGGCCGTCAGCACCCCCACCACGCCCGGCGCGGCGCGAACCGCGGTCAGGTCCATCGCAGCGATGCGGCCATGGGCGACGTCGGACAAGCCCAGATAGGCATGAAGCGTGCCAACCGGTTCGGGAATGTCGTCCGTGTATTCCGCCGCCCCGCTCACATGCTTTACCGCGCTGTCATGCGCCAGATCCTGATGTGCGGCCCCTTTCACGCGCGTCATGCCGGCATCCCCCGCTCAAGTTCCGCCACCTTGCCCTCGCCGTGCACCGCCCAAAAGCGGGCAAACAGGTTCTGCGCCGCACGCATGCGATACTCCGCACTCGCCCGCCAATCGCTCAGCGGTGAAAAATCCTCAGGCAGCGCGGCGGCTGCGGCCTCGAAACTGGCTTTCTCGAATGGCGCGCCCGACAGAGCGGCCTCGGCCGCGCCGGCTCTTTTGGGCACTGCGGCCATGCCGCCAAAGGCGATGCGCGCCCCGGCAATCCGCCCGTCTCGCACCGTCACGGCAAAGCCCGCCGCCAGGGCCGAAATGTCCTCGTCCCGCCGTTTCGTGATTTTCCAGGCCGAATGCAGCGTGCCAGCCGCCGCATGGGGCAGCACAACGGCCTCTACGAACTCTCCCGGCCGCCGGTCCTGCTTGCCATAATCGATGAAAAACTCTTCCAGCGGCATCTCGCGCCGATCTGCCCCTTTGCGCAGGATAAGCCGTGCATCCAGCGCGATCAGAACCGGCGGCGTATCCCCAATCGGCGACCCGTTAGCGATATTCCCGCCGATCGTGCCGGCATTGCGCACCTGCCAGCCGGCAATGCGCCGCCAATATTCCTGCAGGTGCGGGAAATGCTGCATTAGCACGTCCTCCGCATCGGAATAGCTCACCCCGGCGCCAATGCGCAGCGCCTCCGATCCCGGCTCGATCTGCCGCAACCCGTCCAAATGGCCAATGAATACCGCGGGCCCGATATCGCGCAGGAACTTCGTCACCCACAGCCCAACATCGGTTGCCCCGGCCACTACCGTGGCCTCCGGCTCCGCCTCGTAAACTGCGGCGAAATCCTCAACATCCGCGGGCAGCACCGCACAGTCGCCGTCGCGCTCCACCTCGACGCGTGCGCCGTCCTTGATCGCGTGCAACCGCTCCGTCACCACTTCGCGCTCGCGCAGCAGCAGATCACCCTCGGGTCCACCATGCTCGGCCACGGCCATCGCCGCCTTCACGATGGGCGCATAGCCCGTGCAGCGGCACAGGTTGCCCTGCAGCGCGATCTCCACCTCAACTTCGCCTGGCCGCGGGTTTTCCATCCACAGCGCATAAAGCGCCATCACGATCCCCGGCGTGCAGAACCCGCACTGGCTGCCGTGATGCTCGACCATCGCACGCTGCACCGGGTGCAGCCCGCCATCAGCCCCGCGCAGATGCTCAACCGTGACCACGTGGCAGCCATCGACACTGGCCAGGAACCGGATGCAGGCGTTCACCGGCTCGTAACGCAATCTGCCATCGGCCAGCCGCCCCACCAGCACGGTGCACGCGCCGCAATCGCCTTCGGCGCAGCCTTCCTTGGTGCCGGTCAACCGCTGCTCGATCCGCAGGAAATCCAACAACGTGTCGCGCGCACCAACCGTCTGCAAACGCACCTCTTCCCCGTTCAGAAGAAACCGGATTTCCCGCCGTATCTGCGTCATCTCGAAACGTCTCCCCGCGCAAGCCGCCGCTCAGTCTAAGCTGTGACTCTCTGGTTCTAAAGCACGCCATTTCTTGGACACTTTCAACGAAACATTTAAAATCAGGCGACTCTTTTGATGATACCCTGACGCACGGAGCACAACGCAATGCCTTATGTTGAAAGTCTCAAGGTTTTCGTGCGCGTGGTCGAACTGGGTTCGATCACGGCGGGCGGGCGCGACATGCGGCTCACCCCCGCCGTCGCTTCCAACCGCATCAAGGAACTGGAAAAGCGCCTCGGCGTACGCCTCTTCAACCGCACCACCCGCAAGCTGCGCCCGACCGAAGCGGGCGAACTCTTCTACAACCACGCGCGCCGCGTCATCGACACCCTCGACGAAGCCGAGGCCGTCGTCGCGGGCTTCGCCGGCGCCCCGCGTGGGGCGGTGCGGGTCTCGGCTCCGCTGGGCGTCGGGCGACGCATCATCGCCCCGCTGGTGCCCGCCTTCAACGCCATCTACCCCGATGTTCAGATCCAGCTGCGCCTCTCGGACCGCAAGATCGACATGCTCGAAGACCGGCTCGACCTCGCATTCTTCCTGGGCGAACTCCAGGACAGCACCCTGAAACTGCGCAAGATCGCGACATGCCCCCGTGTTCTGGTCGCGGCTCCCGGCTATCTCGAGAGTCATGGCACCCCAAAGTCACCGCAGGACCTGCTTGAAAACCACAATTGCCTGCTGCTGCGCTTTCCACGCAGCCCCGAGTATTTCTGGACGCTTCAGGCCCCGGACGGCCCTGTCAGACTCGATGTCTCCGGACGGTTCGACGCGGACGATGGCGATGTGCTCACCGATTGGGCACTCGCCGGCCACGGCATCGCCAACAAGCCCCGTTTCGATGTCGACGAGCATATCGCATCCGGGGCTTTGGTCGAGGTTCTGCCGCGCACGCCCCCCATGCCCTCGACCTTCGCCTGCCTCTATCCCCACCGCAAACTGCAGGACCCGAAGCTGCGCCTCTTCATCGACTATGTCGTCGATGAAACCCGCGGCTTATTCCCCGGCTAGGGCCAGATCGGTCCCCGTCGCCGCACGGTACCACCGCTGGATCACCCGGCGGTCCGCGGCTTCAAGCCAGCTGGCATTCGGCGGCGGCATCGCGTTGCTCAGCCCCGCCTGCAGGTAGATCTCGCGCGCATGCGCGGCCACCTGGGCCTCGGTCTCCAGGATCACGCCCTTGGGCGCATGCCCGATCCCCGGATATCCCGGCTCGGTCGCATGGCACATCGAACAATTGCCCATCACCAGGTCCACCACATCGCCAAAGCCCTCGGCCTCGGCAAACCGCGCCTGCGCGGGGGTCAGCGCCGCTTCTTCCTCCGGCGCGGCCCCATTTCCAAGGCTGGACAGCCAGACGATCGCCAGGAACAGCATCGCGGTCACGCCCCAGGTCCACCACGGCATCCCTTTGCGGGCGTGCATCGAATTGAAGAAATGCCGGATCGTCACACCCATCAGGAACACCAGCGCCGCGATCACCCAGTTGTATTGGGTGGCAAAGGCCAGCGGGTAATGGTTCGACAACATCAGGAAGATCACCGGCAGCGTCAGATAGTTGTTGTGGGTCGAGCGCAGCTTGGCGATCTTGCCGTATTTCGGATCGGGCTTGCGGCCCGCCTTCAGGTCGGCCACCACGATCCTCTGGTTCGGCATGATGATGAAGAACACGTTGGCCGTCATGATCGTGGCGGTGAACGCGCCCAGGTGCAGCATCATCGCCCGCCCGGTGAAGATCTGGTTATAGCCCCAGCCCATCGCCACCAGCAGCACGAACAGCAACAGCATCAATGCCGTTGGTTTCTCGCCCAGCCCGCTCTTGCACAGGAAATCATACACCAGCCAGCCGATGGTCAGCGATGCCGCCGAAATCAGGATCCCCTGCCACAGCGCCAGCTCCGCCTTGTGCTGGTCCAGCAGGTAAAGCTCTCCTCCAGCCCAGTAGACGATCATCAACAGCGCCGCCCCCGACAGCCAGGTCGAATAGCTCTCCCATTTGAACCATGTCAGGTGCTCGGGCATTGCCTCGGGCGCCACCAGGTATTTGCGGATGTGATAGAACCCGCCGCCATGCACCTGCCATTCCTCGCCATCGGCGCCGCCCAGCTCGCCGTCGCGGCGCAGGCCCAGGTCCAGCGCGATGAAGTAGAAGGACGAGCCGATCCACGCGATCGCCGTGATCACGTGAAGCCATCGCACCGCGAAGGCCAGCCAGTCCCAAAGGATCGCCGTTTCCATCATCCCGCCATCTCCCCTGTCGCAATTGCCGCAGTCTAGCGCAGCGCGGTTTTCCCTTGAACTGCCGAAAAAAGCCCAGCACTTTCAAAAAATCCTGAAAAACGGTCGCACCATGTCCTATCTCGACAATATCCGCACATTCGTCCGCGTCTACGAACTTGGCTCCATGTCCGCGGCCGCGCGCGATCAGCGCATTTCACCTGCCGTCGCCTCGGCCCGCATCTCCACGCTCGAGGAACACCTGAACGTCCGCCTCTTCCAGCGCACGACACGGATGCTCAACGCAACCGAACAGGGCCGCATTTTCTACGAAGGCGCCCAGCGCATTCTTGACGCGGTGACCGAGGCCGAGGCAGCCGTCACCTCGATCACCGCAGATCCCCGCGGCACGATCTATGTCGCCGCGCCTCTCGGCATCGGTCGCCGCCTCATCGCGCCGCTGGTGCCCGCCTTCAAGGCGCAATACCCGCTCATCAACATCCGCCTGCGCCTGTCGGATCGCAAGCTCGACCTCACCGCCGAAGGGCTCGACATCGTCTTCTTCCTCGGCCAGCCCGAAGACAGCACCCTGCGCATCCGCAAGATCGCCGATTGCCCGCGCCTGCTTTGTGCAGCCCCTTCCTACCTTGCCGCGCGCGGCACCCCGGCCACGCCCGCTGATCTGACCACCGGCGCGCATGACTGCCTCAACCTGCGCTATCCCGGCGCGCCCGAGTTTCAATGGCCGCTGCAAATGCCCGACGGCGTGAAACGCTTCGCCGTCACCGGCCCGTTCGAATCCGACGATGGCGACGTGCTCACCAACTGGGCGCTCGATGGCCAGGGCATCATCCTCAAACCCGTCTTCGAGGTGGCCGATCACCTTGCCACAGGCGCGCTGGTCCCGGTGCTTGAACACACCCCGCCTGTGCCGGTGACACTCGGTGCACTCTACGCCCACCGCCGCCGGCAGGATCCGAAAATGCGTCTCTTTCTCGATTTCATGGCCACCCGCATGGCCGACGCGCTTCAGCTGCCGCGATAGGTCGAATAGCCATAGGGCGACAGCAGCAGCGGCACGTGGTAATGCGTCGCCTCGTTCATGCCAAAGCGGATCGGCACCTCGTCGATGAACAGCGGTGCGTCCCCCGCCTGCCCGGTGGCCCGCAGATAGTCGCCGGCCTGGAATACCAGCTCGTAGTCCCCGATCCTGAATTCCGATGCGGGCAGGATCTGCTCATCCGTGCGGCCATCGTCATTGGTCACCAGCGTGCGCAGGTGCCGCCGCTCTCCGCCCTCGATCCGGTAAAGCGCGATCGTCAGCCCTTGCGCCGGGCATCCCCGCGCGGTGTCCAGAACATGCGTCGTCAGAAATCCCGCCATCATACTCCCTCCGTTTGCCCCATACTGCCGCGAACATGCGCGCCGCCCAAGCCCTTCGCGCCCACGATCACTTTCAAATCAGACCAGAAAATCGCCGCTCTTTCTTGGCAAAAATACTCAAAATCTGTCCTCTCCGCACAGCGCGTCGCTGCACGCAGGGCCCGGGCAGGTGGCCGGGGGCGGGTGGGTGGGACGGCCGCCTGCCCGGGCCCTTTACCGCGCCGCCATCCGCGCGGCCATGTCCAGCATCCGGTTGGAAAACCCCCATTCATTGTCATACCAGCCGAAAACGCGCAGCAACCCGCCCACCGAAACCGATGTCTCCCGCCCGCTCATCACGATCGATTCCGGCCGCATCCGCAGATCGGTCGAAACCAGCGGCATCGTGATCCAGCCGAAAACCGGGCTCTCCTTGGCCGCCTGCTCCAGCAAGGCGTTCACAGCCTCCACCGTCACCGCTTCGCGGGTCTGCACTGTCAGGTCGATGGCCGACACGCTCGCCGTCGGCACCCGCACCGCGCGCGCCTCGATCCGGCCTTTCAGCGCCGGCAGCACCTCCCCGATCAGCCGCGCCGCGCTGGTCGTCGTCGGCACCATCGACAAGGCCGCCGCGCGCGACCGCACCAGGTTTTCCTTCGGCTTGTCGATCGTCGGCTGGCTGCCGGTATAGCAATGCACCGTCGTCATGTGCCCGCTTTCCACGCCCCAATGCGCGTCCAGCAGCTTCAGCAGCGGCGCCAGCGCGTTTGTCGTGCAGCTGGCATTCGAAACGATCCGGTGCGCGCCCAGGTCGTCCTCGTTCGCGCCCAGCACCACCGTCACATCCGCCACATCCGACGGGCCCGAGATCAGAACACTCTTCGCGCCCGCCTCGATACCGCGTTCCACATCCGCCCGGTTACCCGCCGCGCCCGTGCATTCCAGCAGAACATCCACCCCCGCCAGGTCGACCTCGCGAATATCGCTGACGGAATGAAACGGAATACGCCGGCCATCGACGATGATCGCGCCCGCCTCGTGCGAGACGTCACCCGGAAACGGCCCGAACACGCTGTCATAGGCAAAAAGGTAGGCACAGCTTTCCAGCGGCGCGATGTCGTTGATCGCCACCAGATCAAAGCCCTCGGCGGCGCGCGATGTCATCAGCATCCGCAGGATCGACCGCCCGATGCGGCCAAAGCCATTGATCGCAATCTTCGTCATTCGCAAAGCCCCGCGGGAACGCGCCTCTCCCTTCAATCCTCGAAAAACGGCGTCATCTGCGCCACGATCACCGCGTTTTCCTCCAGCGCGCGGTCCATCAGCGCACGCTCCTCGTCGGAAATGTCATGCCCCTCGGCCAGGCGCTCCTCAAGCGTGCCATAGCCCGTCACATCCAGCGGCGCCGTGTCCGCCTGTTTCAGGATCGCAACCGTCTCGCGCACCGCTTCGGCCTCGTCCACGCCGCTGGCATAGATCATCAGGGCCGCGCCTGTCGCACCCTCGGGCAGGCCGTCGCCGTCCTTGCGCCCGATCTGCACCAGCAGCGTATAGACCTGCTGTTTTGACACTTTGTCCGTCTTCGCCATCTCGCGGCACCTCCTTGCGCCAGCCATGACCGATTGCGGCCCAAAGGTCCAGCATCACGCCTCTGGCCACGCGGCGCACCGCTATGCTAATCGATCGCATCGATCTGTTCGGGGCAGGTATCTATGCAATCCATCCTGTTGCGCCTTGCCGCGCTTGTAAGTGTTTTCCTGTTCACCGCCGCAACCGGCACACCACCCCGCGCCCAGGATGAACCACTGACCTTCGCCACCGTTGAACGCGTGCCGTTTTCGCACCAGATGGGCGACGCCCATACCGGGTTCTCCATCGACCTCATGCGCGCCATCGCAACCGAGATCGGGCGCGATGTCTCGTTCACGCGGGTGGAAAAATTCGCGGACATGTTCGACGCCGTCCAGGCCGGGCGCGTCGACGGTGCCATCGCGAACATCTCGATCACCTCCACGCGCGAAGAGATCATGGACTTCTCCCAGCCGATCTTCGAGGCCGGGCTCCAGATCATGATCCCGGCTGATGCCAGCGGCGGAAGCCTGTTAAGCGCGCTCTTTTCGCGTGACATCCTGCTGGCGATCCTTGCCGCGGGTGCTCTTCTCTTTGCCGGCGGAATGGCCATGTGGGCGTTCGAACGCCACCGCCAGCCCTATTTCGACCGTCCAGCGCGTTCGGCGCTCTTTCCCTCCTTCTGGTGGGCGCTCAACCTCGTCGTGAATGGCGGCTTCGAGGAGCGTGTTCCGCAATCCCGTCCAGGTCGCGTCTTTGCCGTGCTGCTGGTGATCTCGTCGCTGTTCATCGTCTCGATCTTTGTCGCCCGCATCACCGCGGCCATGACGGTCGAGGCGATCACAAGCAATATCGAAACCCTCTCGGATCTCGACGGGCGACATATCGCGACGATCGAAGGCTCCACCGCCTCGGCCTTCCTCGACAGCCGCGGCATCCACCACGCCCGCGCGGCCTCGCTGCAGGAGTTGCTCGACGGCTTCGAAGCAGGCCACCTCGATGCCGTCGTCTTCGACGGCCCGATCTTGGCCCATCATCTGCGCATTCATCCGGAAAGCGGCCGGCTTCTGCCGCGGGTGTTCAAGCGGGAAAACTACGGCATCGCCCTGCCCACGGACAGCCCGCTGACCGAAGAGATCAACCGCGCGCTTCTGTCCCTGCGCGAATCCGGTCGTTACTCGGAACTCCGGGCGCAGTATTTCGGCGCCCAACCGTGATTGTCGCCCCGCGCGGCCATCGCATCGCGCGCACCAAGGCCGATAACAATCAGCAGTCCAAGCAAAACGGCGCGTATCATCTCCCACCCTCCCTTGCGGAATTCGGGGCTGATACGCGCCGCTGACAGGTTTCCGTCGCTCGGCTCAGTCGCGCAGAAGCTCGTTGATCGACGTCTTGGAGCGGGTCTTCTCGTCCACGCGCTTCACGATAACCGCGCAGTAAAGGTTGATTCCGTTCTTGCTGGGCATCGAACCCGCCACGACGACCGATCCTGCCGGTACCTCGCCATACATCACCTCGCCGGTCTCGCGGTCGACGATCTTGGTCGACTGGCCGATGAACACGCCCATGCCAAGGACCGAGCCCTCGCGGATGATGCAGCCCTCGACCACTTCCGAACGCGCGCCGATAAAGCAATTGTCCTCGATAATCGTGGGGCCCGCTTGCATCGGCTCCAGCACGCCGCCGATGCCCACGCCGCCCGACAGGTGCACGTTTTTGCCGATTTGCGCGCACGAGCCGACCGTGGCCCATGTATCCACCATCGTGCCCTCGTCGACATAGGCGCCAAGGTTCACGAAGCTCGGCATCAGTACCACGCCCGGCGCGATATAGGCCGATTTGCGCACCACGCAGTTGGGCACGGCGCGGAATCCACCGGCCTTCCACTGGTTCTCGCCCCAACCGGCGAACTTGCTGTCCACCTTGTCCCACCAGCCGCCACCCTGCGGGCCGCCCGACTGCTGTTCCATGTCCTTCAGGCGAAAGCCCAACAGAACCGCCTTCTTGGCCCACTGATTGACATGCCAGTTGCCGTCATCCTGGCGCTCGGCCACCCGCAGCCCACCGCCATCCAGCGCATTCAGCGTGTCCTCGATCGCCTCGCGGGTCTCGCCCGTGGTGGCCGGCGTGATCTGATCACGGTTTTCCCATGCGGCCTCGATCGCCGCTTCCAGTTGCGCATTCGACATGTCTCGTCTCCCCTGTCGGTGTCCTGTGGTCGCGACCGCCTATACTGGCAAGGCACGCCGCAATCAATGCGGCCTTTGCCCTGCCCGCGCGCTCACGCCAGCGGATCCGGCGCCACGTTGGCCCCGCAAACCAGAACGGCCACCCGTTCGCCCGGCTCGGGCCGATAGGCGCCGCTCATCAGCGCTGCCAGCGCCGTGGCGCCTGCCGGCTCCACCAGCTGGCGCAATTCCCGCCACAGCGCGGTCTGTGCTGCCGTTATCGCCGCGTCGCTGACCAGCACGCTGGTCGCGCCATGCTCGACCGCCAAGCCGAAACAGATATCCCCGATCCGCCGCGCGCCCAGCGCATTAGCGGCCACCCCGGACACATCCACATCCACCGGCTGCACCGCCTTCAGCGCAGCATTGAGCGCACAAGAGGTCTCGGGCTCGACCGCCACCACCTTGCGCGCACCCTGCAGCCATGCCAGCGCCCCGGCAATCAGTCCGCCACCCCCGACCGCGATCAGCACCGTATCGGCCTGAAGCCCCTGCGCCTCCCACTCGGCCATGCAGGTGCCCTGACCGGCCACCGTGGCCGGCGCATCATAGGCATGGATCTGCATCGCCCCCGAGGCATCCTCGTATTCCTGCGCTGCGGCCAGCGCGTTGGCGTATTCGCCGGACACCACGGTCAACTGCGCGCCCGTCTCGCGGATCAGGGCGATCTTCGACGGCCCGGCCATTTCCGGCACGAAAATATGCGCCTGGTGGCCCAGCGCCCGCGCCGCATAGGCCACCGCCGCCCCGTGATTGCCCCCCGAGGCCGCCACCAGCCCCGCCTGCGGCACCGGCCCCGCCAACAGCGTGTTGAACGCTCCGCGCGCCTTGAAGCTTCCGGTATGCTGCATCTGCTCCAGCTTCATCTCGATCGCGTGGTTCAGGCCGAACCCGCGCGGTGCCACAACCGGCGTTTTCAGCACATGCCCCGCGATGCGTGCCCTTGCCGCCTCAATCGCCGCTTTCCAGTCCATCTTCGCGTCCCCGTTACTGGCCTTGTTTCCCCGAACCCTATAGGCGTGGAAAAAACGCGCAACCAGGCAAAGAAGGGTCCAGGTTCCCATGAAAGACGATCGCCACAGCCCGTTTCGCGACGCCCATACCGATCGCGACACCGCCGAACAGATCCCCGATACCCCCCAGACGCGGGCGCCAGCCTATCGCCTGGCTTTCGCCGATGACGAGTTTCTCTGCCGCGACGAACTGCGCCCCGTGCGGCTTCAACTCGAACTCCTGAAACCGGAAATGATCCTCGATGAACGCGGAATCGAATCCACCATCGTGCTCTTTGGCGGCGCGCGCATCCCCGAACCCGCGAAAAAGCATACGGCCCGCACCGATACACTGGCCGAGCTGTCGCACTACTACGACGTGGCGCGCGATTTCTCCCGCCGCATCACCGAGAAATCGATGAAAACCTACGGGCGCGAATTCGTGATCTGCACAGGCGGCGGCCCCGGCGTGATGGAGGCCGGCAACCGCGGTGCCGCCGATGCCGGCGGCGCCTCGATCGGACTCAATGTCGTTCTGCCGCACGAACAGGCGCCGAACGAGTATGTCACCCCCGGCCTGTGCTTCAATTTCCACTACTTCGCCATCCGCAAGATGCATTTCCTGATGCGTGCCCGCGCCATCTGCATCTTCCCCGGCGGCTTCGGCACGATGGACGAAATGTTCGAAAGCCTCACGCTGATCCAGACCGGCCGCATGCGGCGCGTGCCCTTCCTGCTCTTCGGGCGCGACTTCTGGCACCGCATCGTCAACTGGAAAGCCCTAGCCGAGGCCGGCACCATCTCGGACGAGGATCTCGATCTCTTCCGCTATGTCGACAGTGCAGACGAGGCGATGGAAATCATCGAACAATGGGAGCCCGCGCCCCAGCGCGACGAACTTCCCGGCCGGTAATTGCGGATGGCCGGGCCTGCCCCGGCCATCCGACTGCCTCAGGCGGCCAGCCGCGCCCGCGTCCGCCCGATCATCAGCGCGGCCTCCGCGGCCTCGCGGCCCTTCTCGACGAAATGCGCGCGTAAGACCGCGTTATGATGCGGCGTATCCTGGTACTGGTGCGGGGTCAGTGAAACGCTCAACACCGGCACCCCGGTCTCAAGGCCCGCGCGCATCAACCCGTCGACCACCGCCTGCGCCACGAAGTCGTGACGGTAAATGCCGCCATCCACCACCAGGGCGGCCGCCGCCACCGCCGCATAGCGCCCGGTCGCGGCCAAGTCGCGCGCCATCAGCGGCATTTCGAACGCGCCCGGCACGTCGAACACCTCGACCTGTGTTTCGGGAATGATCTTGCAGAACCCGGCCAGCGCCTGGTCCACGATATCGGCATGCCAGTTGGCCTTGATAAAGGCGTAAAGGGCGTGTGTCATGTCAGTCTCCTTTCGTCATCGACACCTGCCCCAGAGCTTTGATCGGAGCGACAAACGACGACGAAAGGCGCAGGCGTGCCTGCGTCTGCTGCCGTGCGTCCTCTTCCATCCGGACTGTCACCGTCGGCCCCGGAATCACACCGGGTCTGCTGACACCCCGAACAACCGTTCGGGGCCGCTCGCGGGCTTACGGCTTATCAGACCGCTCACCGCCGGTGGGGAATTTCACCCCGCCCTGAGAACACCTTCAGAGTGACAGATCGCGCACCCATTGCAACAGGAATGCGCGAACCCTGCTCTTTCTTGGATCCAAATACTCGAAATCCCCCGGGTGCCCCACGGCCTCCGGCCCGGCGCCGGGTCCCCGCCCCCTCGGGCAAACGGGGTGGGTGGGCGGGCGTTTGCCCGAGGGGGCGGCCAGCGGCCTTCGCCCTTACCGAAAGGCGGCTCCCGGCCGGATATGCGCCGCTTCGATCCCGCGGCAATTGGGGACCGGCGGGTTTCGGAACTGCCTGGCCGCCGGATGCTCCGGGTCCAGAACTCCCAGCCGCACCAGGATCGAGGCAATCGCGCTTTCCGCGCCCCGCGTGCCTCCATCAACGATCTTCAGCGCCACGCCCATTTTCTTTTCCGGGATAATGGCGACGAAAAATGCCTCCGCCCCGGTTTTCAGCGCCACGCGCCCGCCCATCGCCCGCATCAGCTCGGTGCAGGACCGGCCTTCGCCCGCCACCAGTTCCGGCCAGGTCACCATTGCCTGCCGCAACGCCACAGCGGCGCGCGACCGTGTGTCGCCATCCTCTCGGGCGGCGGCGAAAAACGCCATCGCCCGCGCCATGCCATGCAGGGTGGTGGCAAAATTCGGGGCCGAGCATCCGTCGATGCCGTGGCCCTGCGTCGGCTCGCCCGCCACCTCTTCCCAGGTGGCTTTCACCGCCCGCTGCACCGGGTGGTCCAGTTCGATATACTCGGGCCCCGCCTGCAGGTGCCGCGTCAGCGTCAGGAACCCCGCATGCTTGCCCGAGCAGTTGTTATGCACCTGCTCGAACCCGCACTCGGTACAGATGATGCGTTTTGATTCCTCCGGGTCGCGCGGCATGTGCCCGCCGCAACGCAGGTCATCATCGCCCAGCCCCTGCTCCTTCAGCCAGGCGCGTACCCGGTCCACGTGGATCGCCGCACCGTTATGCGATGCGCAGGCCAGTGCCAGTTGCTCGGGGCCCAGACCCGCCGCCGCGGCCGCGCCGCTTTCCACCAGCGGCAGCGCCTGGATCATCTTCGAAGACGATCTCGGCAACACCACCAGCCCCGGATCGCCCCAGGCCTCGACGATTTCGCCGTCCGGGCCGCAGATTACCGCGTGCCCCATATGCACGCATTCGCGGATCGGCCCGCGCCAGACCTCTGCCATCTCAACTGCTGCGCCCACCGGCTTCTCCCTTCAATTATCAGGCAAATTTCCGCCAATAATCCCTTTCGCACATGGCAGATTTCAGGCTATTGTAGCAATGTCGAGTAGAAAATCGCTCGCCCGCCATAATGAAAAGCCAGTCAAGGCCGGCGGTGAGGGACACGAATTGAGGCAAAAGGACAGCTGGAGGCTGGATATATGGTATCACGTTTTGCGCAAGGCTTTGCCGGGGCCCTGATGGCGCTGGCCGCAACCGGCGTTTTCGCGCAAGAGACAAGCACCAACCAGGTCGCTGCGAAAACCGACTGGTCGGTGTTCGAGGACAACAATCCACGCGAATGCTGGGCGGTCTCGTCACCCAAGGAAACCGTGAACACGAAGAACGGCCGCGTTGTCGCCGTGCGTCGCGGTGAAATCCTGCTGATGGCGTTTTTCCGCCCCGAGGCCGGCGTCGCCGGGCAGATCACATTTACCGGGGGCTATCCCTTCGCCTCCGGCTCCACCGTCAATCTCAACATAGACGGAAGCGAGTTCGAGCTTTTCACAGAAGGCGAATGGGCCTGGCCGGCCTCGCCCTCGGATGATGCGAAAATCCTCACGGCAATGAAGCGCGGTCGCTCGGCCGTGCTCAGTGCGCGCTCCTCGCGCGGGACGCAGACAAAGGACACGTTCTCGCTGTCGGGCTTTACCGCAGCCGTGGAAGACGCCGAGAAACGCTGCAAGTAATCCACTGCTTTGCTACGCGCGCAACAGCGGCCCCGTTTCCGGGGCCGTTTTTTCGCGCTTACATGGTTTGCAATTGCACCTGCATCCGGTTTTGCCTTTGATGGGGCAAAACCGGGAGGAGCATCATGGATCTGGGTCTCAAGGGTCACCGCGTCATCGTCACCGCCGGGGCAAACGGGATCGGCCTTGCCGTCGCCCGCGCATTCGCCGCCGAGGGCGCGCGGGTCCAGGTCTGCGATGTCGACCAGGCCGCGCTCGACGCGCTGGCCGAATCCGATCCCGCGATCCCCGGCACCCATTGCGACGTGTCGAACCGTGCCGCCGTCACCGCCTTCTTCGAAGAAGCGCTCGAGGATCTGGGCGGGCTTGATTGCCTGGTCAACAACGCAGGCATCGCCGGGCCCACCGCCCCGGTCGAAGCGATCGAGCCCGAGGACTGGGACCAGACCCTCGCTGTCTGCCTGACCTCTCAGTTCAACTGCACCCGCCTTGCGGTTGAACCGCTCAAGGCCTCGGGCAATCCTTCGATCATCAACCTTTCGTCGGCCGCCGGCCGCTTCGGCTTTCGCAACCGCACGCCCTATGCCGCCGCCAAATGGGGCGTCATCGGCTTTTCCAGGTCGCTGAGTCGCGAACTCGGTCCCTTCGGCATCCGCGTCAACGCCATCCTGCCCGGCATCGTCGCTGGTGAAAGGCAGGACCGGGTGATCGCCGCCAAGGCCCGCTCCCTGAACAAGAGCTTCGACGAGGTCGAGGCCGAGATCATGTCGCAATGCTCGATCCCGCAGATGGTCACCGCGCAGGAACTGGCCGACATGATGCTGTTCCTGGCCTCAACGCGCGGCAAAACCATTTCAGGCCAGGCCATCGGAATCGACGGCGACCTGCAGGGCCTGGTCTAGGCCCCGCAGCCCTATTGGCAGGCACAGTTCCGCGTCTGCCCCTTCACCGTTGTCGCCAGGCGCATGAACCTGAACCAGCCGACGCGAAAGACTTCCTCATCATAGGTGTCCTCTTTGCCGTCGTTGTATTTCAGGATCACCGGCGTCGACACGCGTTCGACCGGCGCACTCACCGCCTCGCCGCGATAAAGCCAATCGGCGCTCAGCTTGACGTTCTGACCATCCAGCGCCCAGGTCCCTTCATAGGGCCGCTGGTTGTAGACGAACACAAAACTGCCGTCCTTGCGGAACTGGAAGAACCCCTTGGCCAGCACGACCAGTCGGTCACCCTCGTCCCGGCCCAGCAACTCGCTCCAATGCACGACGTAACTCGGTTCGGCCTCACACAGTTCGTTCCGTGCAATCGTCTCTCCCGTCGCGGGATCCCACAATTCCTCAGCCAAAGCCTCCAATATGGCCTTCTCCGATGTCAGCGTTTCGCTCTTCTCCAGATCAAAGCGCCGAATACGTTCCATCAGGTCCTCGTCATCGCCCTCGTCCTCATAATCCTCGGCCCCGACCGCCATCAGCGGATCGCAAAACCCGGGATTGGGCAGCGGCAGCGTTTCCATCTGCGCACGTGCGCCGATGGGAAGGGAAAAAACAAAAGCAAACGCAACGGCCCACAATACAGCTCTGCACATGTCCTTCTCTCTCGAAATTCTCAAAACAACGATGCCTTAGAATACACAAAGCCGCCCACTTTGCGGTACCCTGCTCTGGCATTTGAAACCGGGGTTTTGATTTGGCCGCCGAATCCCATATATAGGCGCATCCAACCCAAGGTTCCGCGCATGACCCCCGAAAGCCCGATCACACCCGATGTCACAGCCCTGCCCCGCGTCCCCCGGCGCGACGATGGCAAGGTCAACCTCGTGGGCCTCACCCGTCCGCAGCTGCGCGAAGCGCTGATCGCGGCCGGCACGCCGGAAAAACAGGCCAAGATGCGCGCCGATCAGCTCTGGCAGTGGATCTACCAGAAGGGCGAATCCGACTTCGCCGCCATGACCAACCTCGCCAAGGCCTACCGCGCCGACCTGGACGCGGCCTTCGTGATCGAACGCCCCGAGGTCGTCTCGCGCCAGGTCTCGGCCGATGGCACACGCAAATACCTCGTCCGCATTTCCGGCGGCCACGAGGTGGAGGTCGTCTACATCCCCGAGGAAGACCGCGGCACGCTCTGCGTCTCGTCCCAGGTCGGCTGCACGCTGACCTGCTCGTTCTGCCATACCGGCACGCAGAAACTGGTGCGCAACCTGACGGCGGGCGAAATCGTCGGCCAGATCATGGTCGCCCGTGATGACCTGGGCGAATGGCCCAAACCCGGCGAAGGCTCCGATGCCCGCCCGCGGCTCCTCTCGAACATCGTGCTCATGGGCATGGGCGAACCGCTCTACAATTTCGAAAACGTGCGTGACGCGATGAAAATCGCCATGGACCCCGAGGGCATCTCGCTGTCGCGCCGCCGCATCACGCTCTCCACCTCCGGTGTCGTGCCCGAAATCGCCCGCACCGCCGAAGAGATCGGCTGCCAGCTCGCCGTCAGTTTCCACGCCACCACAGACGAGACCCGCAACAAGCTGGTGCCGATCAACAAGCGTTGGAACATCGCCGAACTTCTGGATGCGCTGCGCACCTATCCCAAGGCCTCGAATTCCGAGCGGATCACCTTTGAATACGTCATGCTCAAGGGCGTGAACGACAGCGACGAAGATGCTCGCCGCCTGGTCAAGCTGATCAAGGGCATCCCGGCCAAGATCAACCTCATCCCGTTCAACGAATGGCCTGGCTCACCCTATGAACGCTCCGATTGGGAACGGATCGAGAGCTTCGCCAACATCGTCTACAAGGCAGGCTATGCCTCTCCCATCCGCACCCCGCGCGGAGAGGACATCATGGCCGCCTGCGGACAGCTCAAATCCGCCACCGAACGCGCCCGCAAGTCCCGCGCCCAGATCGAGGCCGAGGCCGGGCTCTGACCCCCTGCGCGATCCCGCAGCCACGGGATGACTGCTTTGCTTTCATTGCAGGTAAATTTGCCCATCGCTCAAAACCGTGTCCCCGCGCATCAGCCGGCGAATGAATTCCGGACCATTTTCATGCTTGGCGTAATGGCGGTAGCACTCGACGATGAACCGGGCCGGGTCGATCTGGTAATATAACAGGCTGATCTCGCTGGCCTCGTCGAACCCGTCGCCCTCGAACTCAGCCAGGATCCGGTTCCGCAACGCCGCCTCCATGGTGCCAAGCTGCGTCACCGCGGCGATGTATTCCTGTGTCGTTACTGTCGGCATGAAGCCCTCGAAATTCGCCGCGGCGATCGCGTGGGCCACCTCATGCGCGGCAAAGCTTTTGTAGATGTCCCGCTCATAAGGCACGCGGAAAAATTCCTTGCCTCCCCACATCGCGGCACAATTTTCCGCGCCCAGGATCGAAACGACATCGACCCGCCAGTCATAACAGCCGCTTGCCAGCTTCAGGCCTTCGGGAATCTGGTCTACCACCTCGATTTCAACCGCCCCCGCCCGCGTCAGGCCCAGCGTCCCCAAGAATTCGGCCGCGCCTTTTGCAGCGTCACAAATCAAGGCCTGCTCACGCGAATCCGCACCGGAGACGGAAACCTCCGCGTTGCCGCAACGCAGGCGCACCGTGTCGCCAGCCGCGGGCAAAGACCACAATGGAAGCATGAGACACGCCGCAAAGATTATGAAACCCAAGGCGCGGAGCGAAACGAACATCCTTGGCCAATCTCCCGTGTTGGCGTTGCAGAGCGCCTCATATAGGCCCCTGCAATCAGCTTTGTCACGCAGCAAGCGAAACCCCGAAACCGCCTTTTCGCGTGGGAGGCTCCAATTGCGGCGCAAACCCGGCCAAGGCGCCTCAGCTGCCCCACAAATTTCCCAAATCAAGACAAACATGCGCCATACAGCGCGATCATCCTCGATTCATCAACAGTGTGTTGTTCGAGTTGAGGAGAAAACAATGAAACACGAGCAGTTTGACCCCGAAATGACCGCCAAGGTCTGCGACATCGTCCTGCGCGAGCGTGAAATGTCGCTCAGCGAACGCGAATGGAAATTCCGCCTCCGCGGCTACGGCTATGCCATCAAGGACACTGACGCGGGCCGCGTCATCACCTCGCTTCTGAAAGGCGATGACATCTGCGCCCTGCCCGAGGCCCAGCCCGAAGAGAAAGAGCCCCGCTACGCAGCATAAGGTGGGGGATCACCCCACCTTCGCTCACGCCGCGCGCAGCTCCAGCATCTCGCGCGCCTGCTGCCATGTGGCAACCGGGCGCTCGTATTTCTCGCACAGCGCGACCGCGCGCTTCACCAGCGCGGCGTTCGACGGTGCCAGGTGCTCGCGGTCCAGCCGCACGTTATCCTCCAGCCCCGTGCGCGTGTGACCGCCCGCGGCGATGCACCACTCGTTCACCTGGATCTGGTGCCGCCCGATGCCCGCGGCGCACCATTCGGCTTCCGGCGCCAGCCGCTGCATCGTCTTGACGTAGTAGTCAAAGACGTCCTTGTCGGCCGGCATCGCGTTCTTCACCCCCATCACGAACTGAACATAGAGCTTGCCGGGCAACAGCCCCGCATGCTTCATCAGAACCGCCTGGTGAATATGGCTCAGATCGAAGGCCTCGATCTCGGGCGTGACCTCGTATTTCGTCATCTCGCTGGCCAGCCACGCCACCAGGTCCGGCGGGTTCTCGTAAACCCGGGTGGGAAAGTTGTTCGACCCCACGGTCAGGCTTGCCATGTCCGGGCGCAGCGGCAGCATGCCGCTGCGCTCATGGCCCGCGCCCGACCGGCCGCCGGTGGAAAACTGGATGATCATGCCCGGGCAATGCTTCTCCAGCCCTTCTTTCAGCCGGGCAAATCGCTCCGGGTCGCTGGTGGTGCTGCCATCCTCCATCCGCACATGGCAATGCGCGATGCTGGCCCCGGCCTCGAACGCCTCCTGCGTGCTTTCCACCTGCTCGTCTATGGTGATCGGCACCGCCGGGTTGTCCGCTTTCTGCGGCACGCTGCCGGTGATCGCCACGCAGATGATACAGGGTTTGCTCATTGGCCGGGTCCTTTCTCAGATATCGAAGAAGACGGTCTCGTCCTCGCCCTGCAGCTTGATATCGAAGCGATAGACCACCTGTCCATCCCGCTCGCTGCGTTTGGTGATCAGGGTTTGCCGCCGGCGCTCCCATTCGATGATGTTCAGCACCGGATCATGCGCGTTGGCCTCTTCCTCGTCGCTGAAATAGACCCGCGTGTTCAGCCCGATATTGATGCCCCGCGCCACGATCCACAGGTTGATATGCGGTGCCATCGCGCGCAGCCCGGCATGGCCGCGGCCATAGGCATCCTGCATTTCCTCTTCTTCGGCAGGCCGCACGCCCGTCATCAGCCCGCGCGCCGGAACCGGCCCGGGCTTGATCGTATCAAACCCCCACTCGCCCGTGTTGAAATCGGTGATCACCCGGCCCCAGCCGCGAAACCCTTCTTCCACCTCGCCCGCGTGTTCGCCATGGGCGTAAATGCCGTCCGCATTGGCCTGCCACGCCTCCAGCATCACATCCTTCACAGGGCTGCCGGTGCCATCGATCACGATGCCCTCAACCCGGATGCGCTCACCCTTGGCGTTGGGTCCGGCGATGTCCCAGCCCAGTTCCTGGCTATAAATGTCGAACCCGGCCGCTCCCGGCGCCAACCCGATGTGAACATAAGGCCCCGCGGTCTGGCTGGGGGTTTCCTTCAGGTAATCAAGCTTCTGCATAGTATCCTCCTGATCGCATTTCCGAACCGCGAAACCGGTTCCCACTTTCGCTGGAAATGCTCAGTTCCCCTCCAGCCGGTTTTCAAACAGCGTCGAGCGCCGCCCGCGCAGCACGATGTCGAACTTGTAAGCGATGGTATCGAGCGGGATCGTCGCGTTCCGGTCCAGCGGCGCGATCAGCTGTCCGATGGCCGCCTTGTCCTTGATCGTGTTGACGATCGGGCAGGTCTCGATCAGCGGATCACCCTCGAAATACATCTGGGTGATCAGCCGCTGGGCGAAACCACTCCCGAAAACCGACACGTGGATATGCGCCGGGCGCCAGTCGTTCACCCAGTTGCGCCACGGGTAGGCCCCGGGCTTCACCGTGCGGAAAAAATAGTATCCGTTCTCGTCGGTCAGGGTCCGGCCGCAACCGCCGAAATTCGGGTCGATCGGCGCCAGGTAGGTATCCTTCTTGTGCCGGTACCGTCCCCCGGCATTGGCCTGCCAGATCTCGACCAGCGTATTGGGCACGGGCCGCGCGTTTTCATCCAGCACCCGGCCATGAACGATGATCCGCTCCCCAATGGGGCTTTCACCGGGCTTGGCATAATTCAGGATCAGGTCGTTATCGATCGGGTCGATATCGTTGTGGCCAAAGACCGGCCCGGTGATCTCGCTCATCGAGTTCTGAAGCGAAATCAGCGCATATTGCGGCGAGCGCGTCACGCTCGTCTTGTAGTCCTTGTCATAGGCCGCCGGATGCCAGCGCCTGTCTCTTTGGTAAAATTCGCCGGGTTTCATCTCGGCCCTCCTCTCCTCGGGGTCACGCCCCGCCTTCTCGTTCCATCTCGTCATAGGTCTCGCGCGCCAGTTTCAGCGCGTGATTGGCGCGCGGCACGCCGGCATAGATCGCCACGTGCTGAAACGCCTCCAGCACATCCGTCTTGCTCGCCCCGGTGCGCGCCGTCGCGCGGATATGCATCGGGATCTCGTCGAAATTCCCCAGCGCCGCCAGCAATGCCAGCGTCAGCATCGAGCGTTCCCGGTCGCTGATCCCGTCACTTGCCCAGACATTCCCCCAGGCGGTCTCGGTGATCATCTCCTGGAACGGCGCCTCGAACGCCGTCTTCCTCGCCTCGGCCCGGTCCACATGTGCATCGCCCAGGATGCGGCGGCGCACCTTCATGCCGGTATCATAACGCTCTGACATTCGCACTCTCCCCATGCCTCAGTATGGCAGGCCGACATAGTTCTCGGCCAGCACCGTCTGCGCCGCGCGATTGTCGCGCAAAAACGCCACCTCCGCCGCCTGAATGCGCAGGTCGAACTCGCTTTGATCCGGAAACCGGTGCAGCAGCGTCGTCATCCACCAACTGAACCGCTCCGCCTTCCAGATCCGCGCCAGCGCGCGCTCGGAATAACGCTCGATCCCCTCGTCATCCTTGTCCAGGTAATGCTGCACCAGCCCGTGATAGAGGTAATGGATATCGCTCGCCGCCGTGTTCAGCCCCTTCGCCCCCGTCGGCGGCACGATATGCGCCGCATCCCCGCACAGGAAAAGCCGCCCCCACCGCATCGGCTCGGTCACGAAACTGCGCAAGGGCGCGATGGATTTCTCGATGCTGGGCCCGGTCACCAGGCGCTCGGCCGCTTCCTCGGGAATGCGCCGCTTCAGCTCTTCCCAGAACGCCGCATCGGTCCAGTCATCGGGGCTGTCGCTCAGCGAACACTGGATGTAATAGCGGCTCAGGTTCTCGTTGCGCATCGAACACAGCGCAAACCCCCGCTCGGAACTGGCATAGATCAGTTCCTCGTGCACCGGTGGCGTCTCGCTCAGGATACCCAGCCAGCCGAAGGGATAGACCTTCTCGTATTCCTTACGCAGCGTCAGGGGAATCGTCTGCCGGCTCACCCCGTGGAACCCGTCGCAGCCCGCCACGAAATCGCAATCGATCCGGTGCTCGGTGCCGTCCTTCTCGTAGGTCACGCAAGGCGCATCACCATCGGCCCCGTGGATCACCACGCCCTCGACCTCGTAGATGATCTTGCCATCCATCGCCTCGCGCGCGGCGTAAAGGTCGCGGGTCACCTCGGTCTGGCCATAAACCACCACGTGGCTCCCGGTCAGCTCCTTGAAATTGATGCCGAACTGCTCGTTGTCGCGCGAAATCACCGTGCCATCATGGACGAAGCATTCCTCGTCCATCCGCTCGGCCACACCCGCCTCGCGCATCAGGTTGACGAATCCCACCTCCAGCACGCCCGCTCGGATCCGGCTCAGCACGTAATCCTTGGTCTTGCGCTCCAGCACGACCGTATCGATCCCGCGCTTGTGCAAAAGCTGGCTCAGAAGCAGCCCCGATGGCCCGCCGCCGATGATGGCAACCTGTGTTCGCATGGATTCTCCTCCCTTTGCCCGACCATGAATTAGCTTTTCGGAGATGTAAAATGACGATATTTCCACTTTACTTGCCAAATATGGAAATCAAATGATCGACCGCCGCATCAAGTTCCGCCACATCCAGTGTTTCACCGAAATCGCCCGCGAAGGCAGCCTCAAGCGCGCCGCCGAAACACTCCACCTTACCCAGCCCGCGATTTCGAAAACCCTGAAGGAGCTTGAGGACATTCTCGGCGCCACGCTTCTCACCCGCTCACGCGCCGGCACTTCCCTCACCCGCCAGGGCGAGGTCTTCCTGCATTTCGCCCGCGCCTCGCTCGCCTCGCTCCAGCAGGGCCTAGATGAGGTGCACGAGACCGGCACGAATGCCCGCGCCCGCCTGCGCGTCGGTGCCCTGCCCTCCGTTGCCGCCTGGCTCATGCCACCCGTCGCCCGCGAATTCGCGGCGCTGGCCCCTGACGCCGTGCTGCAGATCATCGACGGCCCGCATGGCTATCTCACCGACCGCCTCCGCCTGGGCGAGCTCGATCTCGTCATCGGTCGCCTCGGTCCGCCCGACATGATGCAGGGCCTCTCCTTCACCCAGCTTTATTCCGAGGAAGTCGCCTTCGTCACCCGCGCCGGCCATCCACTCACCCGCGATCCCGATCTGCGCCGCATCGCCGACTTCCCGGTGATCTACCCCTCGCGCGGCTCCGCCATCCGGCCGCTGGTCGAACGTTATCTCGCGGAGAACGGCATCGGTGACCTGCCCCGCCGGATCGAAACCGTTTCCGGCGCCTTCGGCCGTGTCCACACCCGCCAAAGCGATTGCGTCTGGATCATCTCGGCAGGCGTCGTCACCAACGAAATCGCCGATGGTCACCTTGTGCGCCTGCCCTTCGACACCGCGATCACCCAGGGGCCGGTCGGCCTCATGTCCCGCCCCGAGGCCCCCTCGACCCCCGCACAGGACATCTTCCGACTTGCCATCGGCAACGTGCTCAGCGATGCCGGCTGACGCCCCCCGCCGCTTCATCTTGCCGAAAATACTCTCGCCGAAGGCATGCGCGCGCAGCGCGCATTCACCCCGCGAATTCGCTCCGTGCATAACCCTGGACATAAAGCAGCGCCGTCAGGTCGCCGAAATTCACCCGGATCTCGCATTCCGCCGCGACCGAGGGTTTCGCATGCAGCGCCACGCCGGCGCCCGCCAGGCTCAGCATGCCCAGATCGTTCGCGCCGTCACCCACTGCCATCGCCTCTGCCTTCGAAATGCCCAGGCGCGCCGTGATCTCCTCAAGCGCCTGCACCTTGGCCTCGCGCCCCAGGATCGGCCGCGCCACGTCCCCGGTCAGCTTACCATCCTCGATCAGGAGCGTGTTGGCCCGGTTCTCGTCAAAACCCAGCTCGGCCGCCACCTTGGCAGTGAACGCGGTGAACCCGCCCGACACCAGCGCCGCATAGGCCCCGCCCGCGCGCATCGTCGCCACCAGTTCGCGGCCGCCGGGCATCAACTCGATCCGCGTGCGCAGAACCTCGTCGATCACGCCCGCATCCAGCCCCTTCAACAGCCCCACCCGCTCGGTCAGCGCGCCTTCGAAATCCAGTTCGCCATTCATCGCCCGCGCGGTGATGTCCTTCACGTAGTCACCCACACCGGCCACCTCGGCCAGTTCGTCGATACATTCCTGTCGGATCATCGTGCTGTCCATGTCGGCCAGCAGCATCCTCTTCTTCCGCCCTTCGGCCTTCTGGATCACCATGTCCACGCCCAGTGTCTGCACGTCTTCCCAGATATCCCAGAAATTGCCGGGCCGCTGTTCCAGGCCGAACTCCGCCGCCTCGTCCACCGCCAGCCAGCGCGCTCCCCCCCCGCCCCAGGCATTGCGCAGCGACTCGACCAGCGCAGGGTCCAGCGATTTCACGTCCGGCGAGGTTAACAGCGTCACAACATGCATTTACGAAGTTTCCGATCATAGCCATTCCGTGCCGCAATCCGACACATCGGCGGCTTCTAGCGACATTTCTGCACTTGCGAAAGACCGGATTCGCCCGTATTTCCGTCCGTGGGACACCCCTCCCCAACGAGGGGCGCTTATCTGGAAGGGTAGCAGCAATGGCTATGCATCAACCGGCAACGCGGCCGGCCAATCCGCGTTTTTCTTCTGGCCCCTGTGCCAAGACCCCCACTTTCGAACTGAACAAACTGGCTGACGCGCCGCTCGGCCGATCGCATCGTGCCGCAATCGGCAAGGCCAAGTTGAAGGCCGCGATCGAAGGCACGCGCGAAGTGCTGGGCATCCCCGCCAATTACAAGATCGGCATCGTGCCCGCGTCTGATACCGGCGCGGTGGAAATGGCCATGTGGTCGATGCTCGGCGCCCGCGGCGTCGAAATGCTGGCCTGGGAAAGCTTCGGCGCCGGCTGGGTCACCGATGTTGTGAAACAGCTCAGCCTCGATGCCGTGGTCAAAACCGCCGAGTACGGCCAGATCGCCGATCTCGCCTCGGTCGATTTCACCAACGATGTCGTTTTCACCTGGAACGGCACCACCTCCGGCGTCCGCGTCCCCAATGGCGACTGGATCCCGGCCGACCGCGAAGGCCTGACCATCTGCGATGCCACATCGGCCGCCTTCGCCCAGGACCTGGCCTGGGACAAACTCGATGTGACAACCTTCTCCTGGCAGAAGGTGCTCGGCGGCGAAGCGGCCCACGGCATGCTGATCCTCAGCCCCCGCGCGGTCGAACGGCTCGAAAGCTACACCCCCGCCTGGCCGCTGCCGAAAATCTTCCGCCTGACCAAGGGCGGCAAGCTGATCGAAGGCATCTTCGAAGGCGCCACCATCAACACCCCTTCGATGCTCGCGGTCGAGGACTACCTCGTCGCGCTCGACTGGGCGCGCTCGGTGGGCGGATTGAAGGGCCTCGTCGCCCGCGCCGACGCCAACACCAAGGCGGTCGCCGATTTCGTCGAACTGCATGACTGGATCGATTTCCTGCCGCATGACCCGGCAATCATGTCGAACACCTCCGTCTGCCTGAAATTCACCGATCCGCGCATCAAGGACGGCGCAGCCTTTGCCAAGGCCGTCGCCAAGCGGCTGGACGACGAAGGCGTGGCCTTTGACATCGGCGCCTATCGCGATGCCCCTCCGGGACTGCGCATCTGGTGCGGCGGCACGGTGGAAACCGCCGACGTTCAGGCGCTCATGCCCTGGATCGAATGGGCGTATCAGGCCGAAATCGCCGCGCAGTAAGCCCGCGATCACATAAAGCGTAGGGCGGGCTTCAGCCCGCCTTCCCCCGACATATCTCACATAAAGGACCAGAAAAATGGCTCCCAAAGTACTCGTCTCCGACAAGCTCAGCGAAACCGCCGTCCAGATCTTCCGCGATCGCGGCATCGACGTGGATTTCATGCCCGACGTGGGCAAGGACAAGGAAAAGCTGGCCGAGATCATTAGCAACTATGACGGCCTCGCCATCCGCTCGGCCACCAAGGTGACCGAGAAGATCCTCGAAAACGCCGACAAGCTGAAGGTCATCGGCCGCGCCGGCATCGGCACCGACAACATCGACAAGGTCGCCGCCTCGAAAAAAGGCGTGATCGTGATGAACACGCCCTTCGGCAACACCATCACCACCGCCGAGCATGCCATCGCCATGATGTTCGCCTGCGCCCGCCAGATTCCCGAGGCCTCGGCCTCGACCCATGCCGGCAAGTGGGAAAAGTCGAAATTCATGGGGGTCGAGCTCACCGCCAAAACCCTCGGCGTCATCGGCGCGGGCAACATCGGCTCGATCGTCTGCGACCGCGCCCGGGGCCTGCGCATGAAGGTCATCGCCTACGATCCGTTCCTCTCGGAAGAGAAGGCCACCAAGATGGGCGTCGAGAAAGTCGAGCTCGACGACCTGCTCGCGCGCGCCGATTTCATCACGCTGCACGTGCCGTTCACCGAGCAGACCAAGAACATCCTGTCGGCCGAAAACCTCGCAAAGACGAAAAAGGGCGTGCGCATCATCAACTGCGCCCGCGGCGGTCTCGTCGACGAAGAGGCCCTGGCCGAGCTGATCAAGTCCGGCCATGTCGCCGGCGCCGCCTTCGACGTGTTCTCGGTCGAACCGGCCACCGAAAACGTGCTCTTCAACCTGCCCAACGTGGTCTGCACACCGCACCTCGGCGCGGCGACCACCGAGGCGCAGGAAAACGTGGCGATCCAGGTGGCCGAGCAGATGTCGAACTACCTGCTCACCGGCGCGGTCGAAAACGCGCTCAACATGCCGTCGGTGACCGCCGAAGAGGCCAAGGTCATGGGCCCGTGGATCAAGCTCGCCGATCACCTCGGCGCCTTCATCGGCCAGCTGACGGACGAGCCGATCAAGGCGATCAACATCCTCTACGACGGCGAAGCCGCCACCATGAACCTCGAGGCCCTGACCAGCGCCGCCGTGGCCGGCATCCTCAAACCCGCCAACCCCGATCTCAACATGGTCTCGGCCCCGGTGATCGCCAAGGAACGCGGCATGAAGATCTCGACCACCAGCCAGGACCAGTCGGGCGCCTTCGAAGGCTACATCAAGGTCACCGTCGTCACCGACAAGCGTGAACGCTCGATCGGCGGCACCGTCTTCTCGGATGGCAAGCCCCGCTTCATCCAGATCAAGGGCATCAACATCGACGCCGAGGTCGGCGCGCATATGCTCTACACCACCAACGAAGACGTGCCCGGCATCATCGGTACGCTGGGCCAGACCATGGGCGAAAACGGCGTCAACATCGCCAACTTCACCCTGGGCCGGAACCAGGCCGGAGGCGACGCCATCGCGCTGCTTTACGTCGATGCCCCCGTGCCCGCCCCCGTCCTGGCCAAGCTCAAGGACACCGGCCTCTTCCAGCAGGTGCAACCGCTGGAATTCGACATCGGCTGACGGCACGACAAGCGGCACAACAGAAACCCCGGGCGTTGGCCCGGGGTTTCCTGTTTCATGGGCCATGCCTGCGCCTCTATTGCCGCGCCCATGCGTCCGGTCTAGGCTTTCCCAAAAGGGAACCCACCATGACAAAGCCCGCGCCGGTCGACGATACAGTCACCATCCCCGACCTGATCAACGATCCCTACGTGATCTATCGCCGCCTGCGCGCCACCACGCCTGTCGTGCGTATCCCCGCCCTTGGCCGCACCCTGCTGACCAAGGCCGAGCATACGCGCTTTGCCAAATCCACGCCCGAGCTCTTCTCGACCGACGATCCGAACACGCCGATGAAGCGCGCCTTTCACGCCCACACGCTGATGCGCAAGGACGGTGACGAACACCTGCGCGAACGAAACGCCATGGCGCCCGCCTTTGCCCCGCGCAACATCCGCGATCACTGGACAGGTATCTACCGCGACATCGCCGAAACCTACGTCGCCCGGCTGCCGCGCGGCGAAGTGGTCGATCTCTTTCCCGCGCTCGCTGCGCCCTTTGCCGCGCGGTGCCTGGCGCATCTCCTGGGCATCGAGGCCGCCACCGACGACGAAATGATCCACTGGTCGCAGGCGCTCATCGACGGGGCCGGCAATTTCGCCTGGGATCCCGAACCCTTTGCCATCGTCGATGCGGCACATGACGCGATGAACGCGCTTTTCGACCGCGAAACCGAACGCCACCTGGTCGAACAGGGGCCCTCGGCCCTGTCGGCCATGGTCAATGCCAGCGACCCGATCGAGCTCAGCCAGATCCGCGCCAATCTGAAAATCGCCATCGGCGGCGGCATCAACGAACCGCGCGATGCGCTCTGCACCATCCTCTACGGCCTGCTGACGAACCCCGACCACACGACCGCCGTCAAGGATGATCCCAAATGGTTCGCCGAGGCGTTCGAGGAAGGGGTCCGCTGGATCGCGCCCATCCAGGTCAGCTCGCGCGTGGCGAAGGAAGATGTCGAAATCGGCGGCCACCTGATCCCCAGAGGCGACGTAGTGATGACCTCCCAGGCCTCGGCCGGCCGCGACGAGGACATTCACGAAAACGGCGAGGAATATGATCTCTTCCGCCCCGACAAGACGCATCAGAGCTTCGGCGTCGGGCCGCATTTCTGCCAGGGCACCCATGTCGCGCGGATGATGCTGGTGCAGCTGCTCCTGCCCATGCTGTTCGACCGTTTCCCGAACATGGAACTTGCCGATCCCAGCAGCGTGATCTGGCGCGGTTTCGGCTTCCGTGGCCCCCTCAACCTGCCGGTCCGGCTGAACTAAGGCCGGGCGGCCGTTTCGACCGCCCGGAAAACGCTCAAGCCGTCCGCCGCGCGTTCATCATGACCGTGACCAGGAAGATAACCATCGACAGAAGCGTCAGGATCGAGCCCACCTTCGCCAATGTCTCGCCGGTCTGCCGGATCGCCTGCACGATGCCCGGGATCATTATCACCAGCCCCGCCAGCGCCACCAGGTAATGCACCTTGGCCAAGGCCTTCTCGGCCGCCGCCGGCGTGACGTGATAATACAAGCCCATCAACGCCATCGTCGCCCAGCCCACCAGGTTCAGGTGCGCATGCGCGCCCGACAACGTGTGATCATGCGTCGCCGACATCTGGATGCCCCAGACCATGCCCAGCGTCACCGCGACCGTTCCGGTCGCAAAGAAATACAATGCTACACCCTTCATTCCACTACCCTCCCTTTTTTGGGTCTTCACGTCCGCCCAGCGGCGGACCGGTAAAGACCAGTTGGTATTTTTCGGCCACCTCACACACCCGGCCCATATCCTCGGGGAGTGTGAATCCCCCCTCGGCCACTTCACGGAAAAACTCTTCGAACCCGCCGGGCGTCAGCATGGTCAGCATCCGCCCCGGCGCCGTGTCGCACACGCGAAACGTATGCTCTTGCCCCCTGGCGACGAATGCGGCCTGTCCCGGCCCCCGTGTGAACCTCTCACCCTCGACCCAGAATTCCACATCTCCGGACTGTACGACAAATGTTTCGTCCGCATCTCGATGCATGTGGAGAGGCGGCCCCAGCCCCGGACCGGTCACGCTTTCGAAAACCGCCACCGCGCCGCCCGTGTCCGCCGCGTTCAGAACAAAGCGATAGGCCGTTCCCATCCACTCCGCCGTATCCGGTCCCAGAATGTGCATCCCGATCTCCTGTCATCCGATCCGATGCCAGAATGCTCCTGCCCATGAGATATGGAAAATTTATTGTTTATATGTTTTCTATAAACATGATGAATTTCAAAACTCTCGATCTCAACCTCCTCCGCGTGCTCGATGCCCTTCTTCAGGAAGGCTCGACCATCGGCGCCGCCCAGCGCATCGGGTTGTCACAACCCGCGGTATCGGCCGCGCTCGCACGGTTGCGCCACGCGCTCGACGATCCGCTATTCACCCGCATCGGCCGCCACCTCGAACCCACGCAATTCGCGCTCGACCTCAAGGACCCGCTTCACCAGCGCCTGGCCGAAATCGAGACGCTTCTCTCGGCGCCCACGCGTTTCGATCCTCTGACCGAACAGCGCAGCTTTCGCATCTCGGGCAGCGACTTCTTTGCCGACCTGCTGATGCCGGACCTTGCCCGCCACCTGGCCGCCGCGGCCCCCGGCATCCGTGTCCAGCTGGTCAATCTCGTGCCCGACAACTATGTTGAAACGATTAAACAATTTGATATCGATCTCGCACTTATCCCGCGTGTCGATTTCCCCGACTGGGCCGACAGCCACGACGTGATGACCTCGACTTTCTCGCTCATTGCTCGCAACGGCCACCCGCGTATCGCCAACGCCAGGCTCTCGCCGGGCGATGTGATCCCCATCGACCTCTATTGCGATCTCGGCCACGTGCTGTTTTCACCCGAAGGGCGGTTGCGCGGCATGGGCGATGCCGCGCTCGATGCCATCGGTCGCGAACGCAATATAGTGATGACGATGCCGATTTTTTCAGGCGTTTATAACGCCGTTGCCGAAAGCGACCTGATCGCGCTTCTGCCCACCCGCCTGGCCGAACGGGTCGCCGAACGGCTCGGCCTGTCGATCTACCGCCCACCCATGCCCGTCGCAACCGTGCAGCTCTGCATGATCTGGCACCGCCGCGCCACGCATGATCCCGCCCACACATGGCTGCGCGACCAGATCGCCGGCATCCTTGCCCCACTCAGCTGACTTTCCCCGCCCTTCCGGATGCGGTAGAGGAAAACCAAATGACCGATACGATCTACGCCATCGGCGATATCCACGGCCAGCACGAAATGCTGCTTAATGCGCTCACGCGGATCGAGGCCGATGGCGGCGCGCAATCGCCCGTGGTCATCCTTGGCGATCTGGTCGATCGCGGCCCGGCCAGCCGCGCGGTGATCGACACGCTGATCGCCGGGCAGGAACGTGGCCGCAACTGGACCGTGCTGATGGGCAACCATGACCGGCTGTTCCTGGATTTCCTCGAAACGGGCACCTCGGAAAACCCGCTCATCCGCTCCGGCAAGGGCTGGCTCGATGATCGTCTCGGCGGCGCCCAGACGCTCGCCTCCTACGGGCTCGACCCCACCGAAAGCCTGCCCCGCCTGCAGGCCGCCGCGCAACGGGCCGTGCCGCAGGCGCATCGCGATTTCCTCGCCGCCTGCCCGCTCTACCTCGAACGCGGGCCGCATCTCTTCGTGCATGCCGGCATCCAGCCGCGCCTGCCCCTCGACTGGCAGACCGAAGACGATCTCCTGTGGATCCGCGACCCCTTCCTCACCTGGTCCGAGCCGTTCGACTGGCTGGTCATTCACGGGCACACCGCGCAAGAGGTGCCGCGCCACTACGGCAACCGCGTCAACCTCGACAGCGGCGCGGGCTGGGGCCGCCCGCTCACCGCCGCCGCGATCGAGGGACGGCAGGTATGGGTGCTCACCGATGACGGGCGCGTGCCGCTCGAGCCCTGACGGCACGTCGTCCCTTGCCAATCCCGTCCGCCCCGGCCAACCCTTTGTCCGTCGGCGGCAAGGCAGGGCACCATGTTCCGCGATCGCACCATCCTCATCATGGCCGCGGGCCAGACACTGGTCTGGGCCGGGCTCTACTACGTCTTTCCCGCACTGATCCTGCATTGGGTCGCCGAACCTGGCTGGACCAAGGCACAGCTCTCCGCCGCCATCGCCATGGCCGTGTTTCTCTCCGGCCTCGCCTCTACCGTGGCCGGCCCGGTGATCGACCGTGGCTACGGCCCCGCGCTCATGGCCGGCAGCGCCGCGCTGGGCGGGCTTGCCCTCGCCATGCTCTCGCAGGTTCACGACATCTGGCAGTTTCAGGCGCTGTGGGCCCTGATCGGCCTCTGCCTCGCCGGCTGCCTCTACGAGCCCTGCTTCGTGCTGGTCACCCGGGCCCGCGGCGCTGACGCCAAGGGCGGCATCGTCGCCATCACGCTGGTCGCGGGCTTTGCCGGCACGCTCAGCTTTCCGGTCTCGAACGCGCTGGCCAGCGCTTTGGGTTGGCGCGGGGCGGTGCTCACACTCGGGCTCTTCGTCAGTTTCATTGTCGCGCCGCTCCTGTGGTATGCAGCCGAACGGCTCGAAGGTGAACGACGGGCCGACCCGCATCACGCAGCCGAACCGGACGAGGCGCAGCCCCGCTACCTGCGCCGCCCGGCCTTCTGGGCGCTCGGGCTTGCCATGGCACTCATGGCGACGGTCCATTCAGGCACGCTTCAGCACCTTTTGCCGATCCTCGACGATCACGCCATCGCCCCCGCGACGGCCGTGTTTGTCGCCGCCTGCATCGGCCCGATGCAGGTGGCCGGGCGGCTGGCGATGATCTGGGCCGGGCGCCATCTCTCGCATCATGGTCTGGCACTTGCCTGTTTCGCTATGATCGGGGTTGCGGAACTCGTGCTCATCGCCGCCGGACACGCGCCGGTGCTCATGTGGTTTTTCGTGCCGCTTTTCGGCGGCGCGGTTGGCGTGGTCAGCATCCTGCGCCCGCTGCTCGCGCGCGAAATCCTCGGCCCGCGCAATTTCGGGGCCAAGTCCGGGGCGCTCGCCTTGCTCTACCTGGTGGGCGCGGCGCAGGCCCCCTACCTCGGCGCGCTGATCTGGGGCTGGGGTGGATACGATGCGATGCTGCTGCTCTTTGCCGGTGCCGCCGTGCTCGGGGCCGGCCTCTACACCGTGGCGCGGCGACGCGGTGAACCCCGTTTCGGTTAGGCGGGTCCTATCGCAGCGCCGGTTAATCCCGGCTTGCCCTCCCGCGCGCCCCGTTCACGAACAGGGCCTGGGTCAAATCGCGGTCTTCGCCGGCAGCCGGATGTCAGCCGGACGGTGCACGCAAGTCACCCCCTTACCATCCGGTTAACGACTCAAAAGTTAATTGATGGCCTTGGGCGGGCCGAGAAATTCTCCCTCCACGCCGTGGCCCTGAAAAACAAGGAAAAATGACGAAACGTTGCTCTGCCATTGCTTTCGCTTCGGGCGTATGGTCCCTGTCGAAAATCTTAACTCTCTCGGGATAAAACCATGACAGACATCGTAATCCTCGACGGCGCCCGCACCGCCATCGGCACCTTCGGCGGCTCACTCGCCGGCACACCCCCGGCGCAAACCGGCGCCATCGCGGCGAAGGCTGCAATGGAACGCGCGGGCGTCGAAGGTGGGCAGATCGGGCACGTGGCCTTCGGGCACGTGATCAACACGGAACCGCGCGACATGTATCTCAGTCGCGTGGCAGCAATGGACGCGGGCATCCCCGATACGACGCCCGCGATGAATGTGAACCGGCTTTGCGGCTCTGGCGCACAAGCCATTGTTTCTGTTGTGCAAAATCTCATGCTGGGCGATGCGGATTTCGGCCTTGCCGGCGGCGCCGAAGCGATGAGCCGCTCGCCCTACATCGTCCCTGACCAGCGTTGGGGCTCGAAAATGGGTGACATCCGCACGCTCGACATGATGCTCGGTGCGCTCAACTGCCCCTTCGGAACGGGGCATATGGGGGTCACCGCCGAGAACGTGGCCGCAGAACACCACATCAGCCGCGAAGCGCAGGATGCCTTTGCGCTGGAAAGCCAGAAACGCGCCGCCCGCGCCATCGAGGAAGGCCGCTTCCAAAGCCAGATCGTCCCGGTCGAGGTGAAGGTCAAACGCGATATGGTCGCTTTCGACACTGACGAACATCTCAAGACGAACACCACGCTCGAAGGTCTCGCCGGCCTGCGTCCTGCTTTCCAGAAAGACGGCAGCGTCACCGCCGGCAATGCCAGCGGCATCAACGACGGCGCCGCCGCCCTCGTCCTCGCCCGCGCGGACGCGGCTGAGAAGGCCGGACTGAAACCCAAGGCCCGCGTTCTGGGTTATGCGCATGCAGGGGTGCGGCCACAGGTCATGGGCATCGGCCCGATCCCCGCAGTCGAGAACCTTCTGGCCAGAACCGGTTTGAAAATCAATGATTTCGACGTGATCGAGTCGAACGAAGCCTTCGCCGCGCAGGCCCTTGCCGTGAACAAGGGGCTCGGTCTCGACCCGGCCAAGGTGAACCCTAATGGCGGTGCAATTGCCCTCGGCCACCCGGTGGGCGCAACCGGCGCCATCATCACCGTGAAGGCCCTTTACGAGCTTGAACGGATCGGCGGTTCCAAGGCGCTGATCACCATGTGTATCGGTGGCGGCCAGGGCATCGCACTGGCCATCGAACGCCTTTAATCCACGCGGATCGCGGCGCGCGCGGATCGCCCGCGCGCGTCGATGACCGACAGGGTGACAAACCCCTTGCCGACCTGCTCCAACGCAATCTCGCGCTGGTATGCGCCAATGGCGACAGGCGCGCCATTGGCCAGCACCGTAAAGGGCGGTGCCCCGTCCCGCAGTTTCACCACCAATGGCAGCCCCACCTCGAGTGGCACGCGCGCACCATCCGGTGGAAACGCCAGAACCGGTGCCTCTGCGTCCGCCTTGAATACCGTTTCGCGCCCACGGAACCGCTGTAGCGGCTGCGGCAGTTGGCTGGTGCTCAGGATCAGCGTTTCGGGGGGCGGCGGTCCCAGCGGGTCCAACTCGGGCTTCACGCGCTGAAATACCTCGACCAGCACCGGCGCGGCCAGGTCGCCGCCAAAGGCACCCGGCACGGGCGTGCCATCGGGCCGGCCAATCCAAACCCCGGCCACGTGCCGTCCGTCAAACCCGATAGCCCAGGCGTCCCGGTGGCCATAAGACGTGCCAGTCTTGAATGCCAACCGTCCTTCAGCCTTGGCGCCCGGGGGTGTCAGGCTGGCCAGAACGTGCCCAACCTGCCAGGCCGCCGCGCGATCGACGAATTGCTGCCCTGCCGTCACGGCGGCGCCATTTTTCCACTTCAGATCAATGGCTTCTCCGCCCCGTGCCAGACCCGCATAAAGGCCCACCATGTCTTCCAGCGTGACGCCCAACCCGCCAAGCGCCACGGCCAGCCCCGGCTTGCCCCCCGGCACCATCGCGTCAACACCGGCCCGGCGAAGAGCACTCATGAAACGCGCCGGGCCAATTTCATCCATCAACAGGATCACCGGGATATTCAGCGATTGCCGCAGCGCCTCGGACACACGGATTTCGCCACGGAATTGGCCATCGAAGTTCTGCGGCGCGTAGCCGCCGAATGCCACAGGTCGATCATCGATCACCGTCTCCGGATGCGCCAAGCCCCCGTCGAATGCCATCGCATAGATCAGCGGTTTCAGCGTCGACCCCGGAGAGCGCAGAGCCTTCGTCATATCGACAAATCCCTGTCGCGCGCTGGCTTCCCCATAGCTTGCCGAACCGACCGACGCGAGGATTTCGCCATTACGATAGTCCGCCACCACGATTGCGATTGAAACCTGACCCGGCATCTGCCGCAGGCTGTCCTGCGCCAGCGTCTCAAGTGACGATTGCAAGGAGGCGTCGATTGTCAGTTGCAGGCGTTCAGCCAATGGTTCTTCGGCGCGGGCCCGGTCCGTCAGATGCGGGGCCAGCGCGGGAAAGGCATGACGCGCGCGCGGTACAGGTTCGCGGCGAGCCGTTTCATGCGCCTCGGATGTGATCACCCCTGCCTCGGCGGCGCGTGCAAGCACACGGTCACGCGCGGCACTGGCAGCGCGCCAATCCCTGTCTGGACGGCGCGCTTCGGGTGATTGCGGCAGGGCAACCAGCATGGCCGCTTGTGCCGGCGTCAGACGCGATGGCTCTTTTTCAAACCACGCCAATGCCGCCGCGCGTGCCCCCTCCAGATTGCCGCCATAAGGCGCATGTGTCAGGTAAAGGCTCAGGATTTCCTCTTTCGACAATCGCCGTTCCAGCGCCAATGCCACGCGCACCTGCCGCAGCTTACCATGCCACCGTCCGGTGCCGCTGTCTTCCAACAGTCGCGCGACCTGCATCGACAGTGTAGACCCGCCCGACACGACGCGCCCGTTCCGGATCGCCTGTCCAACCGCACGCAGAATTGCCAGCGGATCAACGCCGCGATGCTGGAAAAAGCGCTTGTCTTCATAGGCGATCAACATCTTCAAATACACAGGTTCGACCTGCGCTACCCCGGCACCAAGCCGCCAACGCCCGTTGTCGACGGTGTAGACGCGCAGCAGGTCGCCGTGGCGGTCACGCATTTCAACCGAGGTTTCGGACAAGAGCGGCGGCAGGTCGGTGTCATCGATCCACGCGTCGAACCGCTGCGCCCCGATCGCGAACGACGCCAGGCAAACTGCCGCTATAACGACAGCCCGCATCATTCGGAAATGCGCAGGCGCCCTGTTTCAGTGACCGCACGGTAGTGCGGGCGATACATGTCCTCGACATTCGCCGCTGGATGATGGAACACACCCGGGGACACAGCGCGAACGATATAGGCTAGCTGAAACGCTTTGTCCGACCGCCAGTCGACCGCTGCCAGGAACCTGTCGGCCCGAAACTCCGCGTGCCGCGCCTGCTGTGGTTTCAACCAGTCGAGCGCACGGATATCGCCCGAGCGCAGAAGGTTGGGATTGTCGATCTCGAACCCTGCCGGTAGCGGATCGCCGATCATCAGTCGCGCTTCGCCTCGCTCGAACGGTGCGATGCGCAATACGACGACCAGCCGCTCGCCGACTTTGGGCGCAAGCTCCTGAACCTGTTGGCCATCCATCGTGTAGTAGGTACGCTCGATACGATATCCATAACCACCCGCCGGCGGCGGCACCTGGGGCACGCCAAAGGTGGTCAGCGTAACGTCGGTGGGTTCGCCACTTTCGTTGCGAATGGCCACAGCATTGCCGCGCGTATCCGCCTCGATCACCTCGACAAGGGGGCCCTGAACCGGTGCGCCATTCACGCTCAGCCCGCCTATCTCCGGCTCGTTCACCAGCGCGCGCGCCGCCAGAAGGGTCCAGGCGCTCTCTTGCGTTGACATACGCCGCCCGGCCCCAGCGATCCGATCGGCAAGCTGACTGCGGTCGACGGCGTTGCTGCCTGCCTCGGTCGCGAGGGTCAGAACACCCGCGGCATCGCGTAGGTTGCTGCCATAGTCGGCCCGCCATACGGCCGCTTCGTCGCCAAGGCGCGATTGCATCATCTGGCCCGCTCGCGCAAACATCGCATCGGCCCGGGTCTGATCACCATAAAACGCCAATGCCGCGCCCAGCTGGGCAGCCGCGATCGGCGTGGTGAACGCATCGGCCTTCACATCCGCATAGTAGCGCAAATCGGCCATCGCGGCTGCACCTTCGCGTGCCAGCACCATCAGTGCATAGGCAATATCACCGCCACCTTCGTCAAAATCCGGGGCGTAGTTCACACGGTTTCGCAGATTATCCATCGCCAGCCGGAAGGCGATCTGGGGCACCTCATACCCTTCGGTGCGGGCGCGGCTCAGAAAATCGGAAACATAGGCGTCCAGCCAAAAATCGCCCGAGTCCGGGTACCAAAGCCCGAAAGCGCCATTGCTGGATTGCCGGCTCAGCACGCGCTCGATAGCCTGATCCAGCCGCTTTTGCACCTTCGCACGGCTACCCTGACCAAGAGCCTCAGCAACCTGGCCGAAATATAGCAACGGCATCGCGGCCGACGTTACCTGCTCGGTGCAGCCATAAGGATAGCGGTCCAGCGCCGAAAGAAGCCCCGGCGCATCCAGCTTGGCCAGCGGGCCGGCCGAGACGATGGCCGAACCGGTCCCTGTGCGCAATCCGGCAAACACGTTGTCATCGAGTGTAAACGTGTCACCGGCAGCCAAATCGAACCGCCGCGTAACCGACAATTCCGGATCGTTTGAACGAACGGGCAAGACCAACCTCTTGGTCAGTTGCCGGCCATCGGGCGTATTCAAGACAATGCTCAATTTGTGGTCACCGGCCCCCTGCGCCGTGACCGGCACCGACAACGTGACCTTACCCTGATCTTCCAGCGTTACGCCCGAGGGGATCGCCATGCTGTCCAATGCGACACCATCTGCTGTCACATCCAGCCCCATGCGCCCGGAAGGACCGTCTGCGTGCACAATTTCAAGCAACAACCGGCTCTGATCTCCGGGGGCCAGATATCGCGGAAGACTGGCTGTCACGACAACCGGATCGCGCACTAGAACGTCCGCCTCGGACTGTCCGACGGCGCTCTTGCTCCATGCGACGGCCATCAAGCGCACCGTGCCGTTGAATTCGGGCAGATCGAATGACACCCGGGCCCGCCCATCTGGACCAACGGTCACCGGCCCGCTGAAATAAGCGACCAGTTCTTCGGTCGGCGGCGGAGATTGCATCCTCATTTCGCTTCCGGCATCACCACCCGATCGCACTTCGCCCATGGCGCCATTCATTCCGTCGATCAGGCGGCCATAGACATCGCGGATGTCCATACCAAGGCGACGTTGGCCGAAATAATGACCAGAGGGATCAGGGCTTTGAAAACCCGTCAGGTTCAGAATACCCACATCCACCGCAGCGACCGTGACATATCCTGTATCACCTTCGGCCACACCAGATACGATCACATCCGCTTCCAGCGGACCACGCGGATCGACGGATGCCGGCACGTCGATCGAAACACTCAGCTGCTTTGCACCCGGATCAATCGGAGCATAGGAAAGGCCCATGGCCCGTGCCGGATTCTGCCCCGCCGAAACATCCATAGGCCGGATGACCGAAGCCGTCACATAGGCCCCTGCCCCCCAGTCGTCAGTCACCTCCAGGTCAACCAGGTTTTCTCCTTCCGACACATCGATCGCCTTCATCGCGATCAGGCGGTTGGACATCACGGTGACAATCGCTTTTCCGGCATAGCGCGGCACCAGGCGCAGCTGCGCCATCTCGCCGCTGCGATAGCCGGGCTTGTCCAGCGACAGCTCCAGCATATCGGGCGTCGTAGTGACATCGGCCGGAGCGTACCACCCGGCATAGAAGTCCTCCGAACTGGCCACATAAGACCCATCCAGCCGCTCGACCAACAGCTCGTAGCGACCCCATTCCACCGGGGCCGACACGCGCAACGGTTCCCCTCCGATTATCGCATTGCCGCTTGCCACAGCACGGCGTGTCGTGATGGGTTCCCAGTTCCACTCACCGTATTCTTGGTACCACTGATACCGCGTGCGCACGCGGTTTACGGTCCAGCGTACCTGCATCGGCTGCGCGACCATTTGAGCCGACAGGCCAACCACATCGAACGCTGCCTCGGTACCCTCGGCGACGACGCCGTCCTCGAACATCGGCTTGATGCCGATCACAGGACCCGCCGGGGAAATCGCGCGCGTGATACGGCGTTCGACCGGCCGGCCCGATCCCTCTGACGCGCGCCCGATGACTTCGACCTCGAGCGGTCGATCATCGACCGGCGCTTCAGGCAATTCCAGGGACACGCTGGCCACACCATCCGCTCCTGTGCGCTGTCCGCTGAAGCCCCCGCGCCGCGGCGTCGCCCGCGCGTCATGTCGGCCGAAAACGTATCCCGGCAAGCTCTCGACCGTCCGGCGTGCGCGCAAAATGGTATCACCTTCGACGGGAAGGTCGGCGGCCGGCGCGCCAAAAAGATACCGCGCTTCAACCGTCAGGCGCGCGGGCTTGCCCGGTGCCAATGTGCCCTCCGCTAAAGACATGCCGAAGTCTATCCGCTCTGGAAGAAAATCCTCGACCAGCACCGTGGTACTCGCCAGTGACGGCGCATCGACATCGGCCTTGATGTCCAGGCGCCAGGCACCGCGCGGCACAGTCGCGCCAACCGGCATGGCAAAGACATGGCCGCCCGCCTGCTCCGTTTGCGACAGCTGCCGTGCATATTCCACTCCGTCGGGCCGCGTCAGGATCGCGGTCAACGGCAAGCCCTCGACGGCGGCCGCGACACCGTCGCGGGCCAGAACCGTGGCGTGAACTGTTTCCCCTGCACGGTATGCGCCTCGGTCAGTGGTCAGGAATACGTCGATCGGACCCGCCGGTGCGCGTCCTTCGACACCACGGTCAGACAAATCGAATGCCGGATCTTTCAGTGACAGGAACGCCATATCGTCGGCCCCATCCTCGACAGTGACAAGAGCAGGTTCGGCCCCGCCCGTGCCTCGTGTCAGACCAGCCTCGAACCGCGCGTAACCGTCAGAATCGGTGCGTGCGGTGCCCAGAACCCGGTTAGCCCGTGACAAAAGCGTGACCATGGCCCCCTCGCGGGCCTGAGCCGTACCCAGTGCGCGTACGAAGACATGCAATCCGTCACTTCCGCTCAGCGTGGAAATGCCCAGGTCGGACAAAACGAACCACTGCGTGGCGCCCTCGTCGTCATAGGTGTTTCCGCCCGGGATCGAGGCCGTCAATGCATAGACACCAGGCGGCAGATCACCAATGATATCGCCGACCGGAAGACGCGTGGTCATGTCCTGATTCAGTTCATTGCGCACCTCGCCGGTTCCGGTCCAGATCTCTTCGCCGACCTCACCGGTGAATCGTTCATCTGCGTAGTAGGACAACGGCCGCCCGAAATACCCATCCTGAATGGCGCGCAACAGGTTTCTGTCACTTACCCGGCGCAGCCGCAAATCGACGGTTTCCAGATTGACGGTCTGTACGGGAAGGGCCGCATCAGCGGTTTTCGGCAACACATAGGCCCGACCGGGGAACCGCACCGAAGGCGATCTGTCGCGAACATAGAAGGCAAGTTCGATATCCTTGATCAGTTTCTCACTGCTGGCCGCAGGCAGCCCTTGACGAAATACGATCTTGTAACGCTGCCCATGCTCCACGCCCTGGACGCACAGACGATCACCCTCAACCTCGACCGCCATACGCTGGTCCGGCAGGCCAAGGAACGTGCTGTAATCGGTCCCGGCCTTAACCAGCGGCTCGGAGAACTCGGCGCAGACGCGCGGCTCGGCCAAGTCGCTTTCGACGACGTGTTCGGTGATGCGAAACCCGTATTTTCCGATTGCACGGTCCAGCTTCTCTGACAGGTCTTCGCGTGGCTGGATCAACTCGGCCAGGCGCAAAGCCGGAATCATGTCGCGCCCACGATTGCCACGCTCCAACGCGTCAGCGATGACCGAAAGCGCGTTTACCCGCTGTGGATCGCGCGATGCGCGTAGGTATCCGTTGATTGCGGCGCCCAGAGCGCGCGCGGCATACATACGCTGCTCGGAGGATTTCGAGCTTTTGATTTCCAGCGCCAGCCGGGCGTACTCGACCCATTGATCACCCGCATCTGTCACTGCAACGGCCGCCCCGATCCAACGCATTGCATTCAGCGGATCGCCGATCTTGCGCCGCTCATCCGCGGCACGCAGAAGGCTCGCGACATCCCATTGCCCACCCGGATGCAGCGGCCCGATCCCTCGCGCTTGTGAAACCGCGCTGTTCAGGTCACGCGCGCTGAGAAAACCCAGGTCAACCGTGCGCATTCTGGCAAGCTCGATGGTTCGCGGATCGGTATTCAGCACTTCCGCCGAAATCGCTCCTTCATACGGGCGTTTCTCGCGGACTTCGGATTTCGGGAAACATGCATTCGACCGCGCGTTGAAGGTAAAGGCACGGCATCGTGGATCGGCAAGGCATGCGGTCTGGCAAGATTGCAAATCGGTATCGAACAATGACTGCAGGTCCGACCCGAAGAAATCGACGTCATTTGTTACGACCAGACGCCGCTCCGGAACAAGATCCTGCCCGAAGGCGATCGTGGAAAAGCTCAGCCAGGCCAGCACGACCAGAACGAATACACGCACCAAATCCTCCTTCGTCAATGCACGAATGGTGGCATGGGCCCTGCTGTTTCGCAACGATTCCCCGTTTTCGGGTTAAGTGAATATTCACCATAATGACCGAGCCTGCAGGCGACCCTGACAGAGAGGTCGGAGACCGTACGCATGAGCCTTGCGAACAAACTGGCGGAGGAACGGCGGCTGAGGCTCGCTGCCGAACGCCTTCTGGAACAGAAACAAGCCGAGCTGTTTGCCGCCAACCGCAAGCTCGGTCAGCACGCGCGCAAACTCTCGGATGAAATCGTCGAGACCCGGGCAGAGGTCGAAAATGTCCGCGGCGAAAACCAGCGCGTCAAGTCCGATTTCACGGCAGCCCATCAGAAGATCGAGGTTGCTGAACGGCGCCTTTGGCACTCGATCGAAACCATTCAGGACGGCTTTGCCTTCTTCGACGTCGACAGCCGTATGATTGCGGCCAACAATTCCTACCTTTCTGTCTTTGACGGGCTCGAGGAAATCGCGCCTGGCGTCAGCTATATCCGCATCCTTCAACTCGCCACCGGAGAAGGCATCGTTAACATCGGCGACAAGAAGCCGGCGGACTGGCGTGCCATGATGATGCAACGCTGGCAGTCGCCCACGCCCGAACCCGTGGTAATCCGTCTGTGGAACGAACAATATATCAAACTGATCGATCAACGCGGTCATGGCGGGGATGTTGTCAGCCTTGCGCTCAACATCACCGAGACGATCCGTTACGAAAAAGAACTTCGAGACGCGCGCGAACGCGCCGAAGCCGCCAACCGCGCGAAGTCATCCTTCCTGGCAAATATGAGTCACGAGATTCGCACGCCGATGAACGGCGTTATCGGCATGGCCGAACTCTTGCGAGACACAGTGCTAGACGATGAGCAAAAACTCTATGTCGATACAATCAAGAACTCGGGCGAAGCGCTGCTGGTTATCATCAATGACGTGCTCGACTATTCGAAAATCGAAGCCGAGAAACTGGTTCTTCATCCCGAACCATTCGATCTTGAGCGATGCATCCACGAAATCGTGATGCTGCCGCAACCGGCCGCGCGCGACAAAGGCATTGATACTCTTGTCGACTACGATCTTTTCCTGCCCACCGTCTTCGTCGGTGATCCTGGGCGTATCCGCCAGGTTCTCACCAACCTTATCGGAAATGCCGTGAAATTCACACTGGAAGGCCATGTGCTGGTCCGCGTCGTCGGCTTTCAGCAGGAAAACAGCGCCGACACGCAAATCCACATCACGGTAGAAGACACTGGGATCGGCATATCTGCCGACAAGATGGACCTGATCTTCGGCGAGTTCAACCAGGTAGAGGATGAACGCAACCGGCAATTCGAGGGCACAGGTCTTGGTCTTGCCATCAGTGAAAAACTGATCGGCATGATGGGCGGTTCCATCTGGGTCGACTCGGAGGAGGGCCAGGGCTCATGCTTTGGTTTCCGCGTGACAATGGAGACGACGGATACCGATACGGATGCCGCGCCGGGGCTGCCCGGAAACATCAGAAATGTGATGATCGTCGACGATCTCGAGGTCAATCGCCTGATCCTGTCCAAACAGATCGAAGCGCTCGGCGCTCACGTGCTGAGCCTTGCAAACGGCCGTGACGCTCTGGCGGCCCTCGATGACACGATCGACCTGGTCATGACCGATCACAACATGCCCGAGATGGACGGGTTGGAGTTTGCGCGCGCAGTCCGCGAACGCGGTCTTGAAATGCCGATCATCCTGATAAGCTCCAACTCCGCTGCAGCCGACAATGATCCCTCGCTTTCCTGCATTAATGGTGTCCTGCAAAAACCCACCCCTCGGCGAGAGCTCTTCCGCGCCATCCAGTTAAATACCGGCACCCCCCCGGATGCGCATGCCGCGGCCCCAGAAGCACCGAACCAGATCGACAAGTCGAAAAAGCGAGCGATGCGGATTCTGGCCGCCGAAGACAACAAGACCAACCAGCTCGTCTTTCGCAAAATGGTCAAGTCGCTGGACATCGACCTGCAATTCGCAGGCAATGGTCTCGAAGCAGTTCAGCTTTTCAAGGATTACGAACCGGACGTCATCTTCATGGACATCTCGATGCCGAAGATGGACGGCAAGGAAGCCACGCAGGAGATCCGTGCGCTAGAACGCGAAACCGGCGGTCACGTTCCGATCGTCGCCCTGACAGCGCATGCCATGGACGGCGACCGCGATGGAATTCTTGCCGCCGGATTGGATCACTATCTGACCAAGCCACTTCGCAAGGCCGAGATCTTCGCGATGATCGGCGAAACCTGTCCACCGGACGCCCGCCCGGTAATACCTGTGTCTGGCCGAGCAGTCAGTTAGGCGTTTTCGTTGCGAAGAAACACCATCCGGTCGCCGTCTGACATGTCGGGGGCGTAGGCGTATCCGCCGGTGTCGAAATCCTTCAATGCCTCGGGTTCCGAGAGCCGGTTCTGAATGATGAAACGGGCCATCGCTCCGCGGGCCTTCTTGGCAAAGAAACTGATGATCTTCGGCTGGCCGGAACGCATTTCCATGAAAACGGGCTCTATCACCCGCAATTGCAGCGCATTGGCATCAATCGCACCAAAATATTCCTGGCTGGCGCAATTGACCAACACATCGGTACCAAGGTGCGCGGCCTGTTCGTTCAACGCTTTCGAAATACGGTATCTCCAGAACTCGTAGAGGTTCTTGCCTTTCGGGTTCTTCAACCGGCTTCCCATTTCGAGCCGGTAAGGCTCGATTGCATCGGTCGGTCGCAACAGGCCGTAAAGCCCGGACAGGATGCGCAGATGATCCGACGCCCATGCCATTTCTTCCGGATCGAGCGAGGCCGCTTCAAGCCCGGCATAGGTATCTCCGTCGAACATCAGCGCCGCGGCACCGCGATCCATGTCACCAAAATCGCGGAACCGGTCATGGTTGAGCTTTGCAAGTTTGTCGCTGATCCCCATCAGCTTGCTCAGGTCCGCCTGCGACAGGCCGCGCGCGACATCGGCGAGTTCGCTCGCTTCGTCCTTGAACACCGGCTCCGTCAGATCGAAATTCGCAACCGGAGCCTCGTTAAGCCGTTTGGCCGGCGATACGACAATCAGCATGTTATCCTCTCATTGGCTTGCTTCGGGGGACTTAACCTTCCTCATGCAGGATTTCCAGAAAGGCCACCCCGAAACGTTCCGCCCGACGCGCGCCAAGAATGCGCTCTATCGCCGCGAAATCGGCGGGGCGCGACGCGGCAACTTTTGCCAAAAGCGAAGCCGAGCAAGTCATCGGTTTTTCGATTCCGGTCTCTCCGCGAGCCAGATCGGCCTGAACTTCCAACAGCCGGTCGTAAAGATCGCCGGCACTGCGCCCAGCCAGCTTGCGCCGCTGCGGATGCACCTGCGCGACCTCCCCGGCGATGACGGACAGGAACGCATCGCCGTAGCGTTCGAGTTTCTTGGCGCCCACGCCGCCGATCCGCGCCATGTCGTCCAACGTCTGCGGTCGCGTCTCGGCTATTTCGATCAATGTGCGATCATTGAAGATGATATATGCCGGCACCGCCGCAGCCTCGGCCAGCGCGCGGCGCTTGGCCTTGAGGGCAGAGAGTAGCGGTGCATCCTCATCCGAAACGAGCTCTTTTGCCACCGGCCGCGCGGCCATCTTGCGGATCGTGTCCTTCCGCAGGGACAATCCAGCCTCAGCCCGCAGGATGGGCAGGGCGGCATCCGTCATGCGCAGGGCGCCGTGGCGCGTGGGGTCAGGGCGCAGCAGATCATAGCCCATCATCTGCCGAAAAATCGCCTGCCATTGCCCGCGCGAAAAGTCCTTGCCCACGCCGAAGGTCGGCAAACTGTCATGACCACGTTGACGAACCTTGTCTGTCTGATTGCCAAGCAGGATGTCGATAAGATGCCCAGACCCGAACCATTCCTCGGTGCGCAGCACGGCTGACAGCGCTTTGCGCACTGCCTCGGTACCATCGAACACCTCTGGCGGGTTGTCGCAGATATCGCAGTTGCCGCAGGCCTCGCTGGTCTCTCCGAAATAGGCAAGCAGCGTTTTTCGGCGGCATTCCAGCGCTTCCGCCAGGCCCAGAAGCGCGTTCAGCCGGCCATGATCGGCGGCGCGCCGTTCGGGCGGCGCCAAACCCTCGTCGATCTGTGATCGGCGCAAGCGGATATCGTCCGGGCCAAAGAGCGTCAGCGTCTCGGCCGGGGCGCCATCACGGCCTGCGCGGCCGATTTCCTGGTAATAGGCCTCGATCGATTTGGGTAGGTCGGCATGGGCCACCCAGCGAATATCGGGTTTATCTACCCCCATGCCGAAAGCCACAGTCGCCACCACGATCAATCCATCCTCGGAATTGAAACGGTGCTCGACATGGCGGCGGTCGCCGGCCTCCATTCCGCCGTGATAGTGACAGGCATTGTGCCCAGCGTCGCGCAGCGCTTGCGCGAGACCCTCGGTCTTGGCGCGGGTGCCGCAATAAACGATCCCCGACTGCCCCTTGCGCGCTGCGGCGAAGTCCAGGATCTGGCGCCGCGGACTATCCTTTGCCGAAAAGGCCAGGTGAATATTCGGCCGGTCGAACCCGTGCAGGAAAACCTCGGGCTCTTGCCCATCGAAAAGCCGCTCGATGATCTCCTGCCGGGTTTCCTGATCGGCGGTGGCGGTAAAAGCGGCCAGCGGCACATCAAGTACGCGACGCAGTTCACCGATGCGCAGATAGTCGGGACGGAAATCATGGCCCCACTGGCTGACGCAATGGGCCTCGTCCACCGCGATCAGTCCGACACCGATCCGCCGCAGCATGCCCAGGGCCGAGCCGGCAGCCAGTCGCTCAGGCGCGATATAAAGGAGCTTCAATCGCCCCTCGTCCAGTGCCGCCCAAACCGCGTCGGTTTCTTCCTCGGTATTGCCGCTGGTCAGGGCGCCGGCCTCAACACCCGCCTCTCGCAGCGCGCGAACCTGGTCGCGCATCAGGGCAATCAAAGGGGAAATCACAACCGTCACGCCATCGCGCATCAATGCGGGCAACTGAAAACACAGGGACTTGCCACCGCCTGTCGGCATGATCGCCAAAACGTTTCTGCCATCCGCCACGGCATCGACGATCTCTTCCTGTCCGGGGCGAAACCGGTCGAATCCGAATACGTCGCTCAGAAGCGTGGCAGCGCCTGTCATGAGGATCCTGTAGTGCGTTTACTGCTCTTACAGGAACTTTCACATTTTAAGGAAAGATGAACAAGAGACGGATCAGCGCAACAACAACTCCGGCAGGATGAAATCGCGCAGCGAAATGATGATGATGAAGACCACCAATGGCGACAGATCAAGCGGACGGGTGTCCGGCAGGATCCGGCGGATCGGCGCATAGATCGGTTCGAGTAGCTTGTTCAGACCGTACCAGATCTGCGCCACGAACGGCTGACGCAGGTTGAGAACCTGGAAGTTGATCAGCCAGCTCATGATGATATGGGCCAGCAGGATGAAAAACGCCACGTCCAGAATCAACGCGAGCGGCCCATAGATCGCCATCATGTTGATGTTCCTTGTATTGTTGCCTGTCGCACAGGTAGGCAACAAGTGCCTCAAGGGCAAGGGGCACAAGTAAAGGGCGAGCTTGTCAAGGTCAGGAATTCCTTGCCTCATCTGTCAATTGCCTGTCTAGTTCTCCCCAGAAAAGGGGATGGGAATGAGCGGTATCTCTGCGCGCAAGCGGATCTGGGGTTGGTGGTTTTTCGACTGGGCAAGCCAGCCCTATCACACCCTTCTCGTGACATTTGTTTTCAGCCCCTTCTTTGCCGGTGTGGCGGCCGAGTTCTTCATGTCGTCAGGCATGAGCGAACAGGCCGCGGACGCCAAGGCGCAAACCGTGTGGTCCTGGTGCCTGGCAATTTCCGGGCTGATCATCGGGTTCGGCGCGCCGATCATGGGGGCACTTGCCGATACCGCCGGGCGCCGCATCCCGTGGATATTCGGATTTTCCATCATGTATGCGCTCGGATCCTGGGCCTTGTGGTACACGATGCCCGATGGCTCGAACATGTGGTTCGCCCTTATCGCCTTCGGCATCGGTTTTGTCGGCGCGGAATACGCACTCATCTTTGTTAATTCGCAGCTGCCCTCGATTTCCGACCACGATAACGCTGGCGAGCTTTCGGGCTCGGGTTTCGCTTTCGGCTATGTGGGCGGGCTTGTCGCGCTGGCGATCATGCTGGTGCTCTTCGTCGAACAAGCAGGCGGAAAAACCCTGGTCGGGCTCGATCCCGCTCTGGGTCTTGATGCGACGCAACAAGAGGGCACGCGCGCCGTCGGCCCGATCACCGCGATCTGGTTCGTCATATTCATGATCCCGTATTTCCTATGGGTCCGCGATGATCCGTCGGAACGAAAAAAGGGATCGTTTGGAAATGCGCTTGCACTTCTTGGCAAATCCCTGGGCAACCTTAAGAACCGCATCAGCCTGTCGGCCTATCTCGGCTCCTCAATGTTCTACCGTGACGCGCTGAACGGGCTTTATGGATTCGGCGGTGTTTACGCCAAGCTGGTGCTCAATTGGGAGCTGACGCAAATCGGCATTTTCGGCATCGTCGGCGGCATTTCCGCTGCGTTCTTCAGCTGGATCGGCGGCAAGATCGACAAGCGCCTTGGACCAAAACCGGTGATCATCTTTGCGATCTGGATGCTGATCCTCGTCTGCACCACTATCGTGGGGATGTCGCGCGAAACCTTCTTCGGGTTTGCGCTGCCCGAAGGATCGCGCCTGCCTGACATCGTGTTCTTTGGCTGCGGTGTAGTGATAGGCGGTATGGGCGGGACACTTCAGGCTGCCTCACGCACGTTGATGGTGCGCCACACCGACCCGGCCGCGCCGACCGAAAGCTTTGGTCTCTACGGTCTCTCGGGCCGGGCCACCGCCTTCATGGCGCCTGCCCTGATCGGCGTTGCTACCGCAATAAGCGGAAGCGCGCGACTGGGCGTTTCTCCTGTGATCCTGCTCTTTCTTATCGGCCTGATCCTGCTACGATGGGTCAAAGCCGAAGGAGACAAGGAAACATGGTCCGTTTCATCTTGACGATTGCCCTGGCCCTTGGTTTGGTCACACCCGGCCTTGCAGCAGACAAGCTGGCCAAGCAACTTTTCGGCGCGGAATCGGCGCCCTCGCAACAAAAGCCGGCGTCATTTGGCGGCTATGCCAAGGGATGCCTTGCCGGCGGAGTCGAACTTCCGGAAACAGGGCCGACCTGGCAGGCAATGCGCCTGAGCCGTAACCGCAACTGGGGCCATCCCGAAACCATCGACTTCATCCAGGATCTCAGCCGCAAGGCGGCCAGCCAGCCGGGCTGGAACGGGCTTTACATCGGCGACATCAGCCAGCCGCGTGGCGGGCCGATGCTGTCGGGGCATCGCAGCCATCAGATCGGTCTGGATATCGATATCTGGATGCTGCCCGCGCAGCGCCTGAACCTTTCACGCAGCCAACGTGAGAGCATTTCATCGGTTTCACTACGCCGCGCCAAGGGCGCCTATGTGAACTCGAACTGGACCCGGGCCCATCACGAGATCATCAAGGCTGCCGCTTCGGACCGGCGCACGGCCCGTATCTTCGTTTTTCCTGGTGCGAAGGCACAGATGTGCAAAGATGAAAAGGGCAACCGCGCTTGGCTGCGCAAGGTTCGGCCCTGGTGGGGCCATCACTATCATTTCCATGTACGACTCAACTGTCCGCGTGGCATGCGTGGCTGCGAAAACCAGGCTGCCCCGCCACCCGGCGACGGCTGCAAGGAAGCGCAGGAGTGGGTGAACAACATCCTCAACCCGCCGCCGCCCGACCCCAATTACAAGCCCAAGAAACGCCGCGAATACGTTCTCGCCGATCTGCCCCGACAATGCGCTGGCGTCCTGCGATCGCGTTAGGCGCGGCGATACTGGCGGGTTTGACGCTGACCGGCTCGGCCGAAGAGCCCCGGCCTGGTCAGTTTCTGGGTCGTTTCACATGGACACTGGACCACGTTCAGTTCGGCGGGTTCTCGGGTCTGGATTTCAGCGATGATGGCGCGACGTTCCAGGCGATCACAGACCGCGGGCATCTGGCCACCGGTCGCATCCGGCGCGATGGAGGAACAATTCGCGGCGTCGACCTGATTGCATTCCGGCCGCTGGAGACCTCGGCTCCGGACAGCAAGTTCGAGAATGACAGCGAGGGACTGGCCCTGTCCGGCGACAGGATTATCGTGTCGTTCGAGCAATCCCACACTGTTCACGCAATATCCCGCGAGGGGAAAAAGACCACCCTGCCCCGGCATCCCGATTTCGGTCGCTTCCCGTCGAACGGTGGTATTGAAGCGCTGGCCATTGATACCAGCGGCCGACTGCATGCCCTGCCGGAACGCTTCCACTACTCAGGTGCGGCACCGGTCTATCGGCTGGAGCGCGGGCAATGGCGCGTCATCCACAAGCTTACCCGTTCGGGCGGGTTTGTGCCCGTTGGCGCGGATTTCGGGCCGGACGGCGCGCTTTACGTGCTCGAACGCGCGTTCACCGGCCTTGCCTTTGCGAGCCGCGTGCGCCGTGTCGTTGAAACGGGAAACGGCTGGCATGACACCACCGTTCTGCAAACTCCGCCCGGACGGCATGACAACCTCGAAGGGTTGGCCGTATCGCACGACGAGCAGGGGCGCATTCGCCTCACGATGATCTCGGATGACAACTTCCGCTTCTTCCAGCGGACCGAAATCGTGGAATACGCCGTGGAGCAACCGGGGCAGGAATAGCTTGCCAAAGCCAATCAAACCCCGTAAACGCCGCCCGTTCGCCGCGTGGGCGAACCATGTCGCCGCAACCATGTCAAAACGGGCTTAAGAAACCATGAACCGCACGCACCTTCCCGGCATTCTTGCCATGGCCGCCATTGTCGTGGCCTCGAACGTTCTCGTTCAATTCCTGCTTCTCGATGGGCTCCTGACCTGGGGCGCCTTTACCTATCCCTTTGCCTTCCTCGTCACCGACGTGATGAACCGCGTCTACGGGCCCGGCCCGGCGCGCAAGGTGGTGTTTGCCGGGTTTGTCACCGGCATCGTCTGCTCTCTCATCGGCAGCCAGATCATGCTGCAGGGCGACGGCTATGAATATGCCGCCGTTCCGCTGCGCATCGCTGTCGGCTCGGGCACGGCGTTCCTGATCGCGCAACTCACTGATGTTGCAGTGTTTAATCGCTTCCGTGGCGGCCGCTGGTGGCGCGCGCCGCTGGTCAGCACGCTGGTGGGATCGGCGCTCGATACCGCGCTCTTCTTCACCATCGCGTTTTCGGCCATGCTGTCCTTCGGGGAAAACGCCGATGCGGCGATCAGCTGGGCGCAGGGCCCCGCGCCGTTCATGACCGTGGGCGCCGAGGCGCCGCTCTGGGTCACGCTCGCGGTGGCCGACTGGCTTGTCAAACTTGCCGTCGCTTTAATCGCTCTTGTGCCCTTCCGCATCATCGTGGGGTCTTTGACCGCCCGCACCACATGATTTTGTTTGACATATGAGTCGTCTGTGTCAGGCTGGACCCAGGCGAAACAAACGAAAGGAGGTGCTCTAGTGTCTATTGAGATCATGGAGAAAGGCGTCGGAACAGTTTGGGAGACGCGGACCTGAGGCAGCCCTCGGGTAACTGAATACCCCAAATTGGTGCAACCTAACCTTCGCACCTCCTTAAATCTCGAAGGGCCGTTCCATCGCTGGGGGCGGCCCTTTTCGTTTGCGCGCGGGGCGTTTACCCTTTCACGCAACACCCCGAAAACAGGGGGGTGATTTGCGTGCACCCCCCGGCTGACATCCGGCTGCCGCCCGAAAGGCCCCCATGCCGTTAAGAATTAACGACGAGATCACGATCGAGGACTGGGAACTGACCGAACAGTTCACCCGCGCCAGCGGCCCGGGCGGGCAGAACGTGAACAAGGTGGCGACGGCGGTCGAGCTTCGGTTCGAGGCCGCCCGCTCCCCCGCGCTGCCCGGCCCGGTGAAGACGCGGCTGAAGAGGCTGGCCGGACGCCGCTGGACCAAGGACGGCGCGCTGATCATCCAATGCGACGAAACCCGCCACCAGGCCCGCAACCGCGAGATCGCGCGGGAGCGGCTTGTTGAGCTGATCCAGCGGGCGCTGGTGAAACCCAAGCGCCGGATCCCGACGAAGCCGACGAAAGGGTCGAAGGAACGGCGGCTCAAGGCGAAGAAGGAGCGGGGGGAGGTGAAGAAGTTGCGGGGGAAGGTTGAATAAGAAGCGCCTACATTTTGAATTTGAGTTCTCTCACCAACTCAAACATGGTGCAACTATGTATTCCAAAATCTCGGCAAACATCAGGGACTTTACGATTTGCTCGAACTTTTGATGGAGCCGAGTTTTCGTAAGTTACAATTTTCCTATTTTCCGGGTCAATAACTCCATAAGAAATCAAGAATGGATCGCGGCCAATTTTCAATATCTCTCTATCATCTAAATCACCGTACCCCTGCTCAACTACTCTGCTTACTATTTCAGGGTCTGCATCCTCTGAGAGGACAAGTGCTTCTTCCACTTCTTTCTGTCCAAGAAAATCCACAATTGCTCCAGTTCCATCGGTTACCTCCTCGAACTGTTCAATAGGAATCTTAACATCGCCATTCTCTCCTTTTTCAACCAACCACCACCAAAATGGCTCAAAACCTTCAAGATTATAAGAGTTTCGTTCACTTGTAATTATCGTATCAGCATCAAGAAGAAACAGCACTATCTCTAACCTCTATCCGCCCGAAACAAGTTTGCCGACGGCTGTCGGCTTCACCCCTAGGACCAGCGCTGCCTTACTAGAAGTCATTATTCCACTGGCCACATACTCTCCGACTAAATTGACAAGCGCTTTACCCAATCGATGACGCTTGACAACATATGGTGATGGATGCCCATCGCGCTTCCGGTGTCTTCTTTCTTCCCTTTCACTTTCGAACCGGCGTTGAAGTTCTTCATATACGGGCCAACTAATTATCGATCTCCCAGCCAAGTTATAAGCAACCATTAGCCGACTGACATTCCAATTCTTCGAAATCTCATTCACTGCTGAGTGTGGATCAATGGCTACCGATCTTTTGTCAAGCTGATCAAAATCTTCTTCAGAAACTAGAAATGCCGCAGCTACTCTGTCGCAAAAAGCCTCAACTTTGCTTTCTGAATTATACCCGCTAATTCCTGATTGGCCCAACAGAATGTGGCAAAGCTCATGCAGCAGAGTAAAGCTCCATGCCGACTTGCTATCGTACTCGTTTATTACGATAAATGGAGCAATATCATCCGCAAGTGCAAAACCCCTGAAAGCCGATACTGGTATAGAAGTTGTGTAATGCCCCAAATGACCCTGTAGAATTACAAATATTCCTGCCTGCTCGGCAGATTGACGCAAGGCGGAGAATGCTAAATCGACGGACTTCTCACGACGAAAATCATGACGGGTGAATCCCAGTATATCTTCAATCGTTTCGGCAGCAGAGAAAACATTATCAATAGATTTGAGGCTACCAACAAATTCGAGATGGTCGACTTCGTCATCTTCTTCGATCATTGATCTTACAATTGACTGCCGCGATCCAATCTCTCTATAGAGCGCAAATATCCGTGCTTCTTCTCCGACAATCGGATCAACGACTTTTCGAAAGTCTTTTGGTGCCTCACTGGTTCTCGGGCGATCTCGCAAGTAAAAAGTAACTAACGGTCTCCTATACTTAGCCGCCATCTTCTTGATTTGGTTTCGAGTTGGTTCTTTTTCCCCTGACTCTATTCTGCTCAGCGAATTTTCAGAGATGCCCAATACTTGGCTCGCCTCAATGAGGTCATAGCCCGCAGTTTCCCGCGCCCAAATAGTTATATCAGGGTTTATGTTCGGCATCTCTACGTCGCTAAGGTTATACTGTTTCTTAAGTTGCACAAGACCTTCAAACCACAACCTCCATCCGCTCCTGCTCGCCCACCCCGAACACCCGCTTGTAGCGGGCGATCTCGTCGGCGGGGCCCATCGCCTTGTTGGGGTTGTCGGAGAGCTTGACCGTGGGGTTGCCGTTGGCGGCCACGGCCTTGCAGACGAGGGAGAAGGGCGCCAATGCGTCGTCGTCGACCAGCCCGCGGAAATCATTCGTCAGCAGAGTGCCCCAGCCGAAGGACACCTTCACCCGCCCGGCGAAATGCGCCTGCAGGTCGATGATCTTGTCGACGTCGAGCCCGTCGGAGAAGATCACCAGCTTCTCGCGCGGGTCCTCGCCGCGCGATGTCCACCAATCGATCGCGGTTTCGGCGCCGATCACGGGATCGCCGCTGTCGATGCGCACGCCCGTCCATTGCGTCAGCCAGTCGGGCGCGCGGTCGAGGAAGCCCTTGGTGCCGTAGGTGTCGGGCAGGATGATGCGCAGGTTGCCCTCATGCTCTTTGTGCCAGTCGGCCAGCACGTCATAGGGGGCCCGTGCCAGCGCGGCATCGTCCTGGGCCAGCGCGGCATAGACCATGGGCAGTTCGTGCGCGTTCGTCCCGATCGCCTCGAGATCGCGCTTCATGGCGATATGCACGTTCGAGGTACCGACGAAGGCCTCGCCCAAGCCCTCCAGCATGGCCTGAACGCACCAGTCCTGCCAAAGGTAGGAATGGCGGCGGCGGGTGCCGAAATCGGCGATCCTGAGGCCTTCGATGCCGCGGAGTTTCTCGACCTTTTCCCAGAGTTTCGTCATCGCGCGGGCATAGAGCACCTGCAGTTCGAACTTGCCCATGCGGTTGAGGACGGCGCGGCCGCGCAGCTCCATCAGCACGGCGAGGGCGGGGATTTCCCAGAGCATGACCTCGTGCCATTTGCCTTCAAAGGTGAGCTCGAACTGGCCGTCGCGTTTTTCCAGGTGATAGGGCGGCAGGCGGAGGTTTTCGAACCATTCCATGAAGTCGGGGCGGAACATCTGGCGCTTGCCATAGAAGGTGTTGCCGCGCAGGAAGGTGCTTTCGCCGCGCGAGAGCGAGAGCGAGCGGATATGGTCGAGCTGTTCGCGCAGCTCGCCTTCGTCGATGAGCTCGGCCAGGCGGATTTTCTTGGTGCGGTTGATGAGCGAGAAGGTGACCGTGGTGTCGGGCTTGTTATGGAAGACCGACTGGCACATCAGAAGCTTGTAGAAATCGTTGTCGATCAGCGAGCGCACGATCGGGTCGATCTTCCACTTGTGGTTCCAGACGCGGGTGGCGATATCCAAGGCAGGGCCCCTTTCTGAGCAGATGCCCGCCCGTTCTAGGACAGATCACCGGGGCGCTCCAAGGGAAATCACGAGGAGCCGGGCGCGGCGAGGGCCGCCAGAAGATCGCCCCGGCGCAACGGCTTGGTGAGAAACCCGTCCATGCCCGCGCCCAGGCAGGCGGCCTTGTCGCTGGCGAAGGTGTTGGCCGTCAGCGCGACGATGCGGGGCTGCGCCGCGGCCTCGGCGCGGATGGCGCGGGTGGCGGCGAGGCCGTCCATCTCCGGCATCGACATATCCATCAGGATGATGTCGGGGGCGTGCACGCGTGTCATCTCGACCGCCTCGCGCCCGTTTTCGGCAAACAGCAGGGTCAGCGGCAGGCCCTCGAGATACTTGCGCACCAGCAGGCGGTTGGTGCGGTTGTCCTCGGCCACGAGGACGGTGCGGCCGGCGGCAGGTTCGGGGATGGATGGGCTGGCTGGGGGTGCGGTCACGGTCTCGACCACGGCGCAGAACACCACGCTGATGGCAAAGCACGAGCCCTGCCCAGGCGTCGAGGTGACGGTAATATCACCACCCATCTCGCGCGCCAGCAGGCGCGAGATCGACAGGCCCAGTCCGGTACCGCCGTATTGCCGCGTGGTGTCTGAATCGGCCTGGGCAAATTCGTCGAAGATATGCGCCAGCCGGTCGGGCGCGATTCCGATGCCGGTGTCGCGCACCAAGAAGCGCAGCAGATGCCCGTCAGCCCGCGCCTCGGCCGAAACGTCCACGCTGATACCGCCGGTCGTGGTGAACTTGATGGCGTTGCCCACGATATTGATCAGTATCTGGCGCAGCCGACCGTCATCGCCGATCACGCGGGCCGGTAGCGGGCCATGCACCTCGAGATCGATCCAGAGACCTTTGGCGCGCGCCTGCGGCCGCAGGATGGCCAGCGCCGCCGCGATACAGTCTTCGAGCACGAACTCGACCGCGTGAAGCGCGGGTTTGCCGGCGTCCAGTTTCGAAAAGTCGAGGATGTCGTTGATGATCGTCAGGAGCGCCTCGCCCGAGCGGCGGATGGTTTCGACATAGTGCCGGTTTTCGCGGTCGAGGTCGGCCTCGGACAGCAGGTCGGCCATGCCGATTATGCCGTTCATCGGCGTGCGGATCTCGTGGCTCATCGTGGCAAGGAATTGCGTTTGGTCTTTTCGCCCTGCTCGGCGGCACGCTTGGCCTCGGCCAGTTCGGCCTCGTGCGTCTCGGCGGCGGTGATATCACGCTCGATGGCGATCACCTGCTCGACCCGGCCTGCTTCGTCTAGGACCGGCACAAGGTTGGTTTCGATCCAGATCTGCCGGCCGTCCTTGCGATAATTCAGGATCTCGGCCCGGTGCGACGTGCCCGCGCGCACCGCCCGGGCAATGCCCTAGCTGGTTTCGTCAGAGGTTGCAGGGCCATTCAGAATATCTGCCGGACGGCGGCCGATGGCCTCGTCCAGGGCATAGCCGGTGATCCGCGTGAAGGCGTCGTTCACCCAATGGATACGGCCAGAGGGATCGGACATGATAACGCTGTCATGGGCGTGTTGAGCCACGAGGGCAAGATTGCGCACCTCGCGCTGCTGGTCCTGCAGGTCATCGTAAGCGCGAGCCAGTTCGAGGCTGTGATCGAGCAGGTCACGGCGCGCGCGGGTCTGACGTTCCTGCCCGGTTGTGACATGGGTCAGGAAAACCTGAACGACATACCCAAGGATCAGCGCTGCGATCAGATCATAGGACATACGCGGCGACCATGCGCCGAAACGGATCGCATCGGCCATAAGGAGGACAGTGACACTGGCCACGTAGATGGCAAGCCGCGCGAATGCCGCGAAACGGTGAAAGGGAAGCACGAGCCCCGCGTTCAGCGCGGCCCCGGTTGCAAAAGCCAGCGCGAAACCGGTCGCGATGTGGCCCTCCACGCCGTACCAGGCAATCGTGATACAGACGCCGATCGTCATCGCCTGCAACCCGGCGGTCAGCGTAGCCAGACGCATCAGCCTTCGGAGATTTTTGCCCTGCGCGATGGCTTGAGGCACGCGTGACAGGAACAGGCAATCAACGGCTTCGCCCAGCAGGGCGATCAAGGCTGCGGCAAACCCTGACCATGGCCCGGCAAAAGCAAAAAGCGCCACCGCGCCCATCAATGTCATCAACTGGCGACGCCAGACATGCGCGACGCGCCCCCGCGCGTAGCGCTCGAACCGGCCCGCCGGGCCGTTGCGCCTGTCGAACTCTTCGATCTGGGCTTCGATGTCACGGATATCCGCGTCCATGGTGCCGCGCCGCCCCCCGTTGAAATCGGTCGGCACAGTCCTAGCCGGTGAGAGGTTAAGAAAACGGCAATCGCGGTCCGGGCCTGAACTGGATCAAACCAGCGCTACGCCGGCCTCGCGCATGGACTTTTCCGCAGCGGCAAGCGAGCCGTCGAGGTCGATTGCACGGCACAGATCGCGCCGGACGGTGACGTCAAACCCAAGCCGCGCGGCATCGAGCGCCGAATACCCCACGCAGAAATCGGTGGCGAGCCCGACCAGGGTAAGCCGCTCGATGCCACGATTGCGCAGATAGCCTTCGAGCCCCGTGGGCGTGACGTGATCGTTTTCGAAAAAGGCCGAGTAGCTGTCGACCTCGCGGCGGAAGCCCTTGCGGATAATCAGGTCGGCCGGATCGGTGTGCAGGTCGGGATGAAAAGCGGCGCCAGCGCTGCCCCAGACACAGTGATCCGGCCAGAGGACCTGCGGGCCGTAGGGCATGTCGACTATGTCATAGGGCGATTTGCCGGCGTGCTGTGTGGCGAACGAGGCATGATCGCCCGGGTGCCAGTCCTGGGTCAGCACCACGCACGGAATCTGCTGCATCAGGGCGTTGATCCCGGGCACGATTTCATCGCCACTAGGTACGGCGAGCGCGCCGTCGGGGCAGAAATCGTTTTGCACGTCGATCACGATCAGGGCCTGGGTCATGCTGCGCCTCCTTACAGGGTGCTCCGAGACTGGCCGCAAGGCCGGACGAGGTCAACTGGCCGCAGCGCGCGGGCCTTGCCAGACAAGGGCAAGAGGCGTAAATCGCCCGCATGTATACCTGCCGCGCCCTCTATCACTTTGCCCGTTTCGACGATCCCGCAGCCCTGCGCGGGCCGCTTTTGCAGCTGTGCGAGGCCAATGGCATCACCGGCTCGCTTCTTTTGGCGCGCGAGGGGATCAACGGCACGATTGCGGGGGCGGTCGCGGGGCTGGACCGCGTGCTGGCGCATATCCGCGCCCTGCCCGGCTGCAACGACATCGTCTGGAAGGACAGCCCGGCAAGCGAACAACCCTTCCGCCGGATGAAGGTGAAGCTGAAGAAAGAGATCGTCACGATGGGCCAACCCGACGTGGACCCAACCGCCAAGGTGGGCCATTACGTCGAGCCTGCGGACTGGAACGAATTGATCCTGAGCCCGGATGTCGCGGTGATTGACACGCGCAACGACTACGAGGTCGCGATCGGCACCTTCAGGGGCGCAGTGGACCCGGAAACCGACAGTTTCCGCGATTTCCCCGCCTGGTGGGAGGCGAACAAGGACCGCTTTCACAACAAGCGGATCGCGATGTTCTGCACGGGCGGGATCCGCTGCGAGAAATCGACGAACTGGCTGCTGCAACAGGGCGTCGACGAGGTTTACCACCTGAAGGGCGGGATCCTGAAATACCTTGAAGAGGTGCCGCAAGACGAGAGCACCTGGGAAGGCGAGTGTTTTGTCTTCGACAACCGCGTGTCGGTGGGCCACGGCCTGAAGGAAGGGCCGCATGTCCTGTGCCATGCCTGCCGCCGGCCAATCCTGCCCGCGGACATGGAGCGCCCGGAGTATGAGCACGGGGTGAGCTGCCATCACTGCGTCGAGGAGACCAGCGAGGCCGACAAGGCGCGGTTCCGCGAGCGGCAGAAACAGATCCGCCTGGCCGAAGCGCGCGGCGAGCAGCATTTACGCAGCGCCTGAACGGGGCCTTCCCCAAAGCCGCATAATCGTGTCAACTGATCGGTGAACCAACAGGGGACACCCGCATGACACATCGCCTGACCGCCAGCCCGGACACCTGTGCCTGGGGGTATTTCGACCCCACACTTCCGCCCGCGATCGAGATCGACAGCGGAGAGACCGTGACCGTCGAAACCGTGTCGGGCGGGCCCGACCATGTGCCGGCAAAGGACGCCGGCTTTCACATTCCGCCCGAGCTCTGGGACATCCACGCGCGATCCGAGCGGATGTTGCCGGGCCATATCTTGACCGGGCCGGTCGCGGTGCGCGGCGCGATGCCGGGGCATGTCCTGCAGGTCGATATCCTGGATGTCAGACTGCGGCAGGACTGGGGCTGGAACCTGATCCGGCCGCTGGCGGGCACGCTGCCCGAGGAATTTCCGCAAGGACGGGTGGAGATCATTCCGCTGGACCTCGACGCGATGCAGGCGCGGCTGTCCTGGGGGCTCACCCTGCCGCTCGCTCCGTTTTTCGGCGTGATGGGCGTGGCGCCGCCGCCGAACTGGGGCCGGATTTCCACCATCCAGCCGCGCGCCCATGGCGGCAATATCGACAACAAGGAACTGGTCGCGGGCACAACGCTCTACCTGCCCGTCTTCAACGAGGGCGCAATGTTCTGGTGCGGCGATGGGCACGCCGCGCAAGGCGATGGCGAGGTCTGCGTGACCGCGATCGAGACCGCGCTGACCGGCACCTTCCGGATGACCGTGCGTGATGACCTGGGCTGGGTCTATCCCCGGGCCGAAACGCCGACGCATGTGATCAGCATGGCCATGCACGAGGATCTGAACCGCTGCGCCGAGATGGCGCTGCGCGACATGATCCTGTGGATCACGGAACGCACGGGCCTGGGCCGCGAGGATGCCTATATGCTGTGTTCGCTGGCCGGTGACCTGCGGGTGACGCAGACGGTGAACGGCAACAAAGGCATTCACATGATGATGGAGAAAGCCCTGCTGGACCGCCCGGCGGCCTGACGCCCCGTTTTCCCTTCCGCCCCCGGTGCATTGGTGGTTAACTCGCGCAAGGGAGTTAACCACAGGGAGGGATACCCCATGACCCATATGAACCGCCGTCACGCGCTGGGCCTGATGGGTGCGGCCGCCGCGGCCAGCACACTGGCCGCCCCGGCGATTGCCGCCAATCGCAAGATCACCGTCGGCGCGCTGCGCTTCACTTCGCACTCGGCCAGCTTCATCGGTGTCGAACGCGGCTATTTCGCCGAGGCCGGTCTCGACGTCGAGCTGAAGTTCTTCCAGGCGGCGCAGCCGATGGCCGTGGCTATCGCATCCGGAGATGTGGATTACGCCGTCACGGCAATCTCGGGCGGGCTGATCTCGCTTGCCGACAAGGGCGCGATCAAGGTGATCGGTGGTGCGCTGAGCGAAGAACCCGGCATCGACGGGCAGAAGATCCTCGCCAGCGATGCAGCCTTCCAGGCCGGGCTGACCAGCCCCGCACAGCTGGGCGGCAAGACCTTTGGCATGACGACCGCCGGCTCGTCCTTCCACTACATGGGCAGCAAGGTGGCCGCTGCCGAGGGCGTGGAAATGTCCTTCAAGCCGCTGCAGAAGGTTGGCGCGGTGATCGGCGCGCTGAAATCGGGCCAGATCGACGCCTGGTCGATCGTGCCGCATATCGCCAAGCCGCTGGCCGGCTCGGGTGCGGTGCATATCATCGGCAACATCTCGGATTACCTGCCGAACTACCAGGTGACGACTGTCTTCACCTCATCGAAGAACGCCAGTGACGAAGCCGACATGACCAAGGGCTTCCTTGCCGGGTTCTCGAAAGGGGTGGACGATTACAACAGCACCATGATCGACAAGGCCGGTGGCGACGAAGGCGTGAACGAGATGGTCGATCTGATTCACAAATACGTCTACACCGACCGCCCCCGCGAAAAGGCGGCGCCATCGATCATCAATGGCACCATGCGCCTGAACCCGGGCGCGGCGCTGAACAGCGCTTCGGTCGAGGATCAGCTGAACTGGTTCAAGTCCGAAGGACTGGTCGGCGACGTGAGCATGGATCAGCTGGTCGATACCTCTTACGTGAAAACGATGGGGTAAGGCGTTCGGGCATGGCCCCACGGGGCCGTGCCCACTGCCCGGGGCGTACACGCATGGAACTTCGTCTGAGCAAGGTCAGTCACGCCTATGGCGGGACAGAGGTATTGCGCGACATCACCCTGACGATTCCCGAGGGCAGGATCGTCTGTATCGTCGGGCCATCGGGCTGTGGCAAATCCACGCTGTTGCGGATGATGGGCGGGCTGGAACGGCCCGATGCCGGGGAAATCCTGCAGGTCGGCGCGCCGCCCGAGGGATGCCTGAACCCGCTGACATACGTGTTTCAGGATTTCGCCCTGCTGCCCTGGCGCACGGTTGCGGGCAACATATCGCTGGCGCTGGAAGATCACCGGCTGGGCCGCACACGGCAGGACGAGATCATCGCCGACGTGCTGGCGCGCACCGGGCTTTCGGATTTCGCGGGCGCCCTGCCCCGTCAGTTGTCAGGCGGGATGAAACAGCGTGTGGCCATTGCCCGCGCATTGGCGGTGAACCCCGCGGTGATGCTGCTGGATGAGCCGCTTTCGGCGCTGGATGCGCAGACGCGCGAATTGCTGATGGACGACTTGATCGGCCTGTGGACACGCGCGCCCTTTACCGCCGTTTACGTCACCCACAACCTGGCCGAGGCGGTGCGTCTGGGCCATGCCATCGTGGTGCTGTCGCGCCGCCCCGGCGCGATCCGCGAGGTGGTGGAGATCGATGAACCGCTTGAGACGCGCGACATGTCCCACCCCGACCTGGCCGCCAAGCAACAGCACCTGTGGCAACTGATGCGCGATGAAGCGCGCGCGGCGGATGCGGAGCTGGCCCATGCCTGAGACGCGCCCGGTGCCCTTTCGTGGCGGCGGTTTTCGCCCGCAGACGCGCCGTTGGGTCGGCCTGGTCGTCTTTGCCGCGCTGATCGCGCTGGCCGAATGGGGCACGCGAACGGGCTGGATATCAAACCTCACGCTGCCGCGCCCCTCGGATGTTCTGGCCACCTTTGGCGAGTTGTGGGAATCGGGCCTGTTGTTCAAGCATCTGGGGCCGTCACTGAGCCGGCTGGCGGTGGGTGCGGCCCTGGGCGCCTCGGTCGGCATCTCGGTGGGGGTTCTGATCGGGCTTTTTTCCTATGTGCGCGCGGGGCTTGTGCCGCTGGTGGCCGCCCTGTTCCCGATCCCGAAAATCGCACTGTTGCCGCTTTTCGTGATTTGGTTCGGGATCGACGAAGGATCGAAATACGCGCTGATTGCCTTTGGCACCTTCACGCCCACGGTGGTCGCCACCTATGGCGCGGTCGACAATGTCGACCGCACGCTTATCCGCATGGGGCAGAGCTTTGGCCTGGGCTGGTGGTCGATCGTACGCAAGATCGTGCTGCCGGGGGCGATGCCCGGCATCCTGTCGGGCCTGCGCGTCAGCCTCGCCATCGCGATCATTCTGCTGGTCGCGGCCGAGATGCTGGGCGCGGAATACGGGATCGGTGCCTATATCCTGGAAGCCGGATCGCTATATGATCTGGAGCGGCTTTTTGCGGGCGTCGTGATCCTGTCGGTACTGGGTGTCGCGGTGTCGGCCGCGATCACCCAGATCGAGAAGCGCCTGCTGAACTGGCGCAACTGACCGATCCTTTAGTCAAGCTGGTTCGACAGCCCGACCGCCGTGCCCAGAAGCCCCATGATCGTGCGCGCCGCATTGACCGGGGATTCTGTGGCGAGCACCGTATCCTTTGGGTGGATCTGGAAATTGCGCGCCGCGAAAAGCCCGTCTGCCGATGTCAGGTCGAAGGTAAAGACGACCTGATGCATCGACGGGCCGCGGCCATCGCTGCGCAGCTGCTTGTTCGAGTATTCGCGCAGCACCAGCACACCGCGCGGGTTGGCACGATTGTCGGCCAGCCCGCCGATGATCGACATCGCCTCGAGCGCGGTGATCTGTTCCTTGGTGAAATAGACCAGCTCTTCGCTTCCCGTGGCCCCCAGCGCGGTGAAATAACGCTTGTCCTCTTCCACGAGGATCTTGTCGTCACCGCGCACCAGCACGTTTTTTGTGGCATTCTCGAACAGGGTCTCGGCGCGGATTTCATAGGTCTTGCCGCCGCGGATCAGGCGCACCAGCGGATTGCGCAACGCACCCGAGACGCCACCCGCCTGGGCGATGGCCGACAGGATGGTGATATTGCGTCCTTCGAGCGGATAACTGCCCGGGGCGCTGACACCGCTGACGAGATCAATCGAGTTGCCGCGGCCCGAGTTGTGGGCGAGTTGCACCTGTGCGTCGGGGGCGATCGGGCTGAATTCGGTCTGGATCTGTTTGCGCGCGGCATCCGGGGTCTTGCCGGAAATCACCACATCGCCCAGGTAAGGCACGAAAATCGTGCCGGAAGACGACACCGTCATCTCGGGCATGTTGACGGCCTTCGAGCCGCCATTGGTTAGAAGCGAGTTTTCCTGGCTGTCCCAGATGATCAGGTCGATCTTGTCACCTGCCCGGATGATCGGAGACACCGGACCGCGCCCGGCCGGCAACCAGCGGTAGCTGCCATGCCAGCCCGTCATCGGCCATTCCGACAGAGCATCGAGCTGAGCGCGCGTGACCTCGACCACCTGGAATGTGGGGGTTTCCTTGTCCTGCTCCTTGACGATTTCGGATACCATCGCGGCCCCGCGCGGGAGCGAACAGGCAGACAACAGGAAAAGGGCGAAAATCGCCAGAAACGACTTGGCAGATTGGCGCAATGAACATCCCCCCGGAGGCCATTGATTGGTGTTGCTGGTCTTTTACATGCTATATGCTGTAACAAACAGTGCTGATTGCACCGGCGGCCCTTTGAATGGAAAACGTGACAGGAAAGACTCACCGCCCAGAGCTCCTGATCCTCGGGGCAAGCGGCAAGCTGGGCCGGTTGCTTGCCCGTGAGTGGGAGCGAGGCGGACCGCGCGGGTTTCATCCCCTTTGGCAATACCGAGCCACCGCGCCCGCGGGCGGGATAACCTGGTCGCCCGGGCAGCCATTCCCGGATAACGTGCCGCGACCAAAGGCTATTCTGGCGCTGTGGGGCGTGACGCCCGGGCCGGGGCGTGATCTGGCCGACAACATCAGATTGGCCCACACGGCCATGACCCTAGCCGCCGATCTGGGGGCCGAGCGGGTGCTGCACTGTTCGTCCTCGGCAGTATATGAGCCCGGACCGGACCCGCTGGGCGAGAATGAAGCCGGCGGGCGGATCAACGCCTATGGCCAGGCCAAGCTGGAGATGGAGCGCGAGATTGCCGCCTGGCAGGCCCGCCACCCGGATGGGCCACGTAACGTGGTCATGCGGCTGGCCAATGTCGCGGGCGCCGACAGCCTGTTTGCTGCCCTTGCGCATGCCACCGGCCCCATCACGCTGGACCGGTTCGACGATGGGCAAGGCCCCTGGCGGTCCTATGTCACCGCGCCCACGCTGGCGCGGGTGATCGAGGCGTTGCTCGCCGCGCCGCGCGATGCGCTGCCTGATGTGGTGAACGTGGCAGGCCGGCGCGACGTGGCGATGGAGGCAATCGTGCGCGCGGCCAACCGCGAGCTGGCATGGCGCCCCGCCCCCGAGAGCGCCGCCCGGCGCGTGGCGCTTGCCACGGAACGCCTGTCGCGGATCATTCAACTGGACGAACAGGCCGCCACAGCCGAAGACATCATCGCCGCCGCGCATGGCGGGGAGACGCTGACATGACCCCGGCCAAGCGCGCGCTGGACCTGACCCTGGCCCTGGCCCTATCGGTGCTTCTGGCGCCGGTCATCGCGATCATCGCATTGGTCATCCTGCTTCGCGACGGGCGGCCCGTCTTTTACGTGGCCGAACGGATGAAAGCGCCGGGCCATCCCTTCAACCTGTGGAAGTTCCGCACCATGCGTGTGGTCCGCCAGGACAGCGGTGTTTCGGGCGGTGATAAGAGCGCGCGCATAACCACGACGGGCCGGTTTCTGCGGCGCACGCGGCTGGACGAGTTGCCGCAGCTTCTGAACGTGCTGCGCGGCGATATCAGTTTTGTCGGCCCCCGCCCGCCGCTGCGCCGCTATGTCGAGCAGTTTCCGGAGCTTTATGGCGAGGTTCTAAAATCGCGCCCCGGTATCACCGGCCTGGCCACGCTGGCCTTTCACCGCACCGAAGAGCGGCTCTTGGCCAGCTGCGCGACGCCCGAGGAGACCGAAGCCGTCTATACGCGGCGCTGCGTGCCGGCCAAGGCGCGGCTCGATCTGATTTACGCCCGCAACCGCAACATCTGCTATGATATCAAGCTGATGGTGGCGACGGTCATTCGCCGGATATCGCTGCACAGGCGTTAGGTTTCAGCCTTGCTTCGCCGCCAAGGCTCACGCAGCCTCTCCCAGCTCCGGCAGATCAAAGCCATGTGCCAGGCGGCCGCTGCGTACCATGGCCGCGGCGGCCTCGATATCCGGGGCGAGGTAGCGGTCGGCGTCGAGCCTTGGCACCTCGGCGCGGATGCGGACCATCACTTCCTGCAAGGCGGCGCTGGTCTTCAGCGGTGCACGGAACTCAACCCCCTGCGCCGCGGTCAGCGCCTCGACCCCGAGGATGACCGACAGGTTGGCGTTCATCCGGATCAGGCGCCGCGCGGCATGGGCGGCCATGCTGACATGATCCTCCTGGTTCGCCGAGGTCGGTGTCGAATCCGTCGAACAGGGGGTGGCAAGGTGCTTGTTCTCGCTCATCAGCGCCGCCGTCATCACCTCGGCGATCATCAGGCCCGAGTTGAGCCCCGGCGCGGGTGTCAGGAATGGCGGCAGATCGTGACTTAGCGTGGGATCAACCATAAGCGCCACGCGGCGCTGTGCAATCGCGCCAATTTCAGCCAGGGCCAGCGCGATCTGGTCAGCAGCGAAGGCCACCGGTTCGGCATGGAAATTGCCGCCCGAGACGATTTCTCCGGTGTCCACCAGCACCAGCGGGTTGTCGGTGACGGCGTTCGCCTCAGCCTCAAGCGTCCTGGCCGCGCAATGCAGAAGGTCGAGCGCCGCGCCCATCACCTGCGGCTGGCAGCGGATGCAATAGGGATCCTGCACGCGCGTGTCGCCTTCGCGATGGCTCTCGCGGATTTCCGAACCGTCCAGTAAGGCCCGTTGCGCATTGGCGAAATCAACCTGGCCACGATGGCCGCGCAGCGCGTGAATGGCCGGGTTCAGCGGCGCGGTCGAGCCCATGATCGCATCGGTCGAAAGCGCGCCGGTGACGGTGGCCGCGCGCAGGTTTTCCCAGGCCTGCCACAGGCCGGCGAGCGCACAGGCGGTGGAAAACTGCGTGCCGTTGATCAGGGCGAGCCCCTCTTTCGGGCCGAGCGTGACGGGTTTCAGCCCCGCCCGCGCCAGCGCCTGTTCGCCCGGCAGACGCATACCATCCACCGTCGCCTCGCCCGCGCCGATCATTACGGCGGCCATGTGCGCGAGCGGCGCCAGGTCGCCCGACGCCCCGACCGAGCCCTGCGAGGGGATCACTGGCACGACACCACGGTTCAGCATGGCTTCGATCAGTGCGACGGTTTCCCACGCCGTGCCACTGGCGCCCCGACCCAGCGACAGAAGCTTGAGCGCCATCATCAGGCGGGTGGTTTGCGTCTCCAGAACCTCGCCCACACCGCAGCAATGACTGAGGATCAGGTTGCGTTGCAGCTGGGCGGTGTCCTGTGCGGGAATGCGCACGCTGGCGAGTTTGCCGAACCCGGTGTTCACGCCATAAATCGCAACGTCGCCCTGCGCGGCCTCTTGCACGATCTGCGCGGCGCGTTCGATCGCGGGGCGCGCGACGGGATCAAGCGCCATGGTGTCGTCCGTTCGCCAGATCGCTTCCAGTGCGGCTATCGGGGTGGACCCGGGGATCAGGGTGATCGTCATGCCTGCCCTCCGAAGATGGGCGGATGAAGTGGGGCAAGGGCAATGCAGGCACTGCACACACCCGGGTGCAGTCCGGCAACGGGTTCACCTGTGAGACTCATGGCTTGCCTTTTCGCGAGTGGGAACGTTATTTTTTTATGTATATACATATTCGAGGAGTCAAGCGATCTCGATAAGGACAATCTACGCCGCCACAACGTCGCCGGGGAGCACCTGATGGCCCGAACCAGCCAGCAAACCACCTGGCAATCCGTGCGCGACGAGGTACTACGCCGCATCCAGAGCCGCGACTGGAAACCGGGTGAGCCGATCCCGCACGAGGCCGACCTGGCCCGCGAGTTCGGTTGCGCGCGGGCCACGATGAACCGCGCGCTGCGCGACATCGCCGATAGCGGCCTGATCGAACGCCGCAGGCGTGCGGGCAGCCGCGTGGCGCTGCACCCGGTGCGCAAGGCAACGCTGGACATTCCGGTGATCCGGATCGAGATCGAGGCGCGCGGCGAAACCCATGCCTATCGTCTGATCGAGTGTGCGCTGGAAGCCCCCCCGCCGCAGGTGGCCGCACGTCTGAATGCTGCGTCCGGGCAGGCCATGCTTCACGTGGTGGGGTTGCATATGGCCGATGGCAAACCGTACGCGTTCGAAGATCGCTGGATCAACCCCGAGAGCGTGCCCGAAGCCCTGACCGCCGATTTCACCCGGATCAGCCCCAACGAATGGCTGGTGCTTAACGTTCCGGTCGAGGGCGGCGACATCACCTTTGCCGCCACCGAGGCCACCGCCGCCGAGGCCCGCGCGCTGGAATGTCGCCCGGGTGCCGCCCTGTTCGTGACGAAGCGGACGACATGGCGCGGAGAGGCCCGGCTGACGACCGTGCGCCAACTGTTTGCGCCTGGCTACGGCATGAAGACACTGATCTAGGGCCGCTCAGTACCGGTTGACGGCATAGGAAGACAGGTCGACCCCGGGATCGCGGCCCTGCATCAGGTCTGCCAGCACCTCGCCCGTCTTCGGGCCCATCATGAAACCCCTGTGGCCGTGTCCAAAGCCCGCAAAAAGGCCAGGTTGCCCCAACGCCGGCAGGCGATCGGGAAAGCTGAGCCGCATGCCCGATCAGATGTCGAAGGCCTCTTCTTCGAGCGCGGGGATCATCAGGCACGCCACCTGCACCATGCGCTTTCCGTGTGCGGATTATGGGTTGCGATCCATCGCGACACAACCTCGGCAGACACCTTCACAAATTGCGCTAACCGAATGGGGCAAGCGGGTGGGCTAGATTTCCAACCTCAAGCTGCCGCTTCCCTCGTACGTGCTGACCACCTTTAGCGAGCTGTGGGAGTCGGGCCTCCTCTTCAAGCATCTGGGCTTGTTGCTGTGCCGGCTGGCGATGGTCGCGTTGAGGTTCCAGGCGCAAAATGCGGCATCGACACCCACATCCTAAAGGCGGATATCTTTACGATCTTGAGCGGTTGTTTGCGAGCGTCGTGATCCAATCAGTGCTTGAAGGTCGCCGTGTCGGTTACGACCACCGAGATCGAGAAACGCCTGTTGAACTGGCGCATCTGACCAATGGGGCAATCTTGTTGGTTCGGCAGCTCGACCGCTTTGCCCACAAACAATGAGTTGCAAATCAGCTCTGTTTCTCAATCATTGTTCGAACAAAACGGGCAGCTTCTGGCCATGTTGCGAAGTCGGAATGCAGCGGCATGAATGGAATGCCTCGGTCATTCATAAATTGGTAAAGTTGTTCAAGCGCCGAAGCTCCCTTGACTTTTTCGACATCACAAAGCGAACCTAAAACACCCACGAGTCGAGTACCGAAGCGCTCGAAAAAGCTTTCAATGACTTCGACTTCCGCGCCCTCGTTGTTGATTCTCAATAGCAACGGGCAGGTCACTTCATCGCCGATCGCTTTGTAGACTTGGTCTGCGAAATGCTTGGCATCCACATTTATTACCCAGTCAAATTCGGAGGTGTTCACATTGGGTTTCTCAACAAATAGCGAACTACCTTGGCCCGTAAGTTCACCACCAGCAAGGAATAACTGGCGCAACGATAGGATATTCGGTTCCTTGGACAAGGCAATGTTGAACGAAATGTCAGACTCGCGGTAGACGGGCAAAGCAAAAAGCCGCGCATTTGGTTCAACCATAATATAGGTTACATCTCTCCGTCTCGTCTTGAGCCATTTCGTATCGACTAAGAATTCGCGAAATCGACTTAGTTTGTAAGCTTTACCGCCCGCCCGACGAATACGATTCAAGTGTGTCACCCAGTGGCGAAAATACTCGTATCGCGAATGCGCGAATAGGGCTTTATATTCTTGGGCCATATGCGTTCCGACGTCTACAATTATGAGTTTTGAAGGCATTTAGTAATCCTGTAAGGTCTTCCGATTCTGATCAGCCCCACCTGAGTGGTCCGGATTGAGTGTTAGTGCATGACCAGCCTAGGGTCCACCGGGAGGATGGCCTCAGGGGCTGGAGGGCGGTAGCCGAATGCACTGTGTGAACGCTTCGTGTTGTAGTGTTTCCTCCATTGTTCGATCAGAACCTGCGCTTCTCGGAGACTGTAGAAGACCTCGTCGTTGAGGAACTCATCGCGGAACCGGGCGTTGAAGGCTTTCGCCGTAGCCATTCTCCCAGGGTGATCCTGGCTCGATGTAAGCGATCTTGGCTCCGATGATCCTCCCCCACTGAAGTGGTCCGCCGTTATGTTTAGGAAGGCGGAGGATGAGAATGGCTACGAAGCGACACAAGCCAGAAGAGATTGTCACGAAGCTGCGGCAAGTTGAGGTGCTCGTCGGGCAAGGCATGGCCCGGGTGGATGCGATCCGCGGGATTCGCATTACCGAGCAGACCTATTGCCTTATCGCTGGCGCAAGCAGTATGGCGGTATGGGAACCGACCAACTCAGGGAACTGAAGCGCCTCAAGAAAGAGAACGAACGGCTGCGTAAAGCCGTATCGGATCTGACGCTGGACAAGTTGATCCTGGCGGAGGCCGCAAAGGGAGTGAGGGCCGTCTTGGAAATGGTCCAGTGGACCATTTCAGGCCTGAACGGGCGGAATGCCTTAACGCGCACTGGTTCATGAGCCTTGCGGATGCCCGCGAAAAGCTGGAGGATTGGCGTAGACACTACAACGAGGACAGACCCCACAGTGCGTTCGGATACAACGTCCCGATGGCCGTACATTACCCCGATGGCGTAACCAGCCCGTCATCGTGAAAAAGTCGGAAAATTCCAGCTTCCGACGATCCAAATTTGGGGAGCAGCGCACAGACCCGCAGACTCTCTTTATGAATGAGGGAGCCTCGGGGGGCAGGTTAATTCTGATCCTCCATTTTCCTAGGCATATCGGCGGACCACTTCTGTGGGGGAGGACCAAATGGCGCCTCAGAAGATGAGTTCGCTCAACTAAATCTAGCTGTGATGTCGTTCTAGCCAATCACGCATGCGACGCCGGATGCCCTGATCTTCACTACCGAAAATTCGTCGAAAGACACTACGTGGTTTTTTCATTGCGCGAGGAAAGCGTGCAGATTTGTTCCGTCGATACGCTTGCGTATTTATCGTGAGATTCACACGCAAGTGGCGCGCGATGAGACCCACCATATCATCATGGTCATAGTCAAGAACAGTTACTGTGTCGCATGCAGCCCTATATGTTTCGATGGTTTGTTCGAAGTCGAGAAGCCATGTGCCCTGTCCAAAATACAACCACGAGGTTGAAATTGGAGAAGACCGCAAATTGGATTTTATCATTTGGTTATAATAGGATTTCAACCATTCGTCCTTGTCACGAAGCACCACGATTATGGTGAATTTGGTGACAGAACCTGGGAAAAGAGATTTCAGTCTCTCAAGCTCTTCGGAAGTTCGAAGCAACGAAAGCGCCTCTGTGCTGAAGAGAAAGCGGTCGTACTCCGACGAGGATATGTAAGCGGCGAGCGCCTTTTGAGTTCTTTCATAACAGGTATCCTGATCAAAACTGTGCAGAATGTCTGATGGATCTAGATCCAGAACCCCTTTGCGGATCACTGCGAAAGCGAGATCACCATGCTTTGCCCGGCCAGATTTCTCGTCACTGGGCGAACGATAAGGATCGATCCCGGCGTCGAGAAAGTCCTGCCTGTGATTGTGCATTACAGCTTGGAAGGACGTTGTTCCGGTCTTGTGCAAGCCGATATGAAGGATTGCTTCGATCTCTTGTTTCGTCATGTTTCTTCCCCGAATAACTGGATTAACTTACAAGAAGATATGGCTGGCTTTGGTTGAACCTGTCAAATCGCCTTTTTCGCCTGCAGACATGCGCTTGATTCACCGCAAGGAACCTAACATAGAAGTTTTTCGCTGTGCTCGAAGAAAAAAGGTTTGGGGAGTGTCTATCGCTGCGCGACGTACTAAGAAAAACCAATTGCGTTGCACGCAAGCCGAGACAAAAAAGCCCCGAGCAATTGATCAGCCCCACCTGAGTGGTCCAGTTTGAGTGTTAGTGCATAACCGGCGTTTGGTCCATCTGGACGATGGTTTCTGGCGCAGGGGGTCGATAACCCAGAGCGCTGTGTGGACGCTTTATGTTGTAGTGTTTCCTCCATTGTTGGATCAGGATCTGCGCCTCACGCAGGCTGTAGAAGACCTCCCCATTTAGGAGCCCATCGCGGAACCTGGCGTTGAAGCTCTCGCAGTATCCGTTCTCCCAGGGTGACCCAGGCTTGATGTAAGCAGTCTTCGCGCCGACGGCGGCAATCCAGTCCTGAACTGCCTGCGCCACGAACTCCGGGCCGTTGTCTGACCGGATGTAGGCTGGCACCCCTCGCAGGATGAACAGGTCGCTCAAGACGTCGATCACGTCACCTGAGTTCAGTTTACGCTTCACCCTGATCGCCTGGCACTCCCGGCTGTGCTCGTCCAGGATATTGAGCGTCCGGAAGACCTTTCTGTCCTCCGTCCGGCAATGCACGACGTCATAGCTCCAGACATGGTTGTAATACTCCGGCCGCAAGCGGACGCAGGACCCGTCATTCAGCCAGAGCCGACCTTTCTTCGGTTGCTTCATTGGAAACTTCAGCCCCTCTCGCCGCCACAGCCGTTCGACACGCTTGTCGTTGACCTCCCAGTCCGCATCTCTCAGCGGAGCCGCGAGCCGACGATAACCGTACGACCTAACTGGCGAGCCAGCTCGATCATGTCAGCGACCGGGCGCTCTTCATCAGCCCGACCCCTAGGTAGTTTGCGCTGCGTCGAGCGATGCTGGTACAGCACTCGGCAAGCCCGACGTTCCGAGATGCCCAGCTCGTTGCGAACATGGTCGATACAGGCACGACGACGAGCCGGGCTCAGGGGCTCCGCCCGTTTAGGCCTGAAATGGTCCACTGGACCATTTCCAAGACGGCCCTCACTCCCTTTGCGGCCTCCGCCAGGATCAACTTGTCCAGCGTCAGATCCGATACGGCTTTCCGCAGCCGTTCGTTCTCTTTCTGGAGGCGCTTCAGTTCCCTGAGTTGGTCGGTTCCCATACCGCCATACTGCTTGCGCCAGCGATAAGGCAATAGGTCTGCTCGGTAATGCGAATCCCGCGGATCGCATCCACCCGGGCCATGCCTTGCCCGACAAGCACCTCAACTTGCCGCAGCTTCGTGACAATCTCTTCTGGCTTGTGTCGCTTCGTAGCCATTCTCATCCTCCGTCTTCCTAAACATAACGGCGGACCACTTCAGTGGGGGAGGATCAGAGATGGCGCACAGCCCGTCGATCGCGGGACGTTAATGCAGGTTCTTCACGCCATTGGATCCGATCTCCGGGATCAATAGCCGTATTGATAGGCACCGTTCGCCTTTGATAGCAGGTTCTGATCTATCAACTGATGGCTGGCCGGATCGATGGAGAGACCCGCGGGAATTGTGAGTTTGCGTTTGCCCTGCCCCGGCCCGCAAGGGGCACGGCCACGAAGGGCGTCAGATTTGTTGCGGTCGATGAACTCGGCGATCACGCAATAGCGCACGCCCTTACCCGAGCTGAAATCGCCACGATGGGGAATGTTGGTGTCGAACACCAGGCAATCCCCGGCCTCGTATTTCATCAGCAGCTCACCCGGGCGATGGTCCATTTTGGGTTTCTTAATAATGCGCGCAATCTCGTCGACAAGCTGCACCCGGTAGGGATGCGGCCGCGGCGTGGGCTGAACATAGGTGCCGGCGGGCTGCCCTTCAGTATCGAACACCATGAACACCTTGACCCTGTAGCCGACATTGTCATCGTGCCAGCCCTCTGAGGTAGCATCATAGCCATCCAGCACCGTTTTAAGATAGACGTCATCGAGGCGCACATCTGGGCCGATATACGCGGTCACCATGTCGGAAAGCGTCTTGCTGCCAAGCAACGCCTCCCACATGAAGGGTGGCAGATCCCACGACAGGACAATGCGCTCGCCGTCTTTCGGAAGTCGGCGCAATTCGGACTGACGCATTTTTTCGGCCAAGCCGGGACTTTCGAGAACATCGTCGATCGTCGACTTGTACATCCCTTGCGGCATGTTGCTTTTCTCGTAAGTTGCGAGCTCGTCAGACTTGCTGTCGATACCGTCAACAACACGCGCGACGCGATAGCGGCGCAACAGGGCTTTCGGAAGCCTCAATACCTGTTTCATGTTCGTTCCTCCCGACATGCTTTGTTTGATCTTATCAAAACTTGCGTCATCCAAGACGACCGGATTTGCCAAAGATATGGTTTAGTCCGTGTTATACGTTAGACGGGTTCGCATTCTGCTTTGGGTAGATCATTCGGTTTATACCGTCAAATTGATCCGAACCTCCGCTTGCTGAAATACTTGCTGAAATATCAGCCGCGGCGTTTCCTGAACCGCTTGAGCCGCAGTCGCCCTCTGAGGTCGGCACGGAAATCGGTTGTCATGAATTCACGCCGTAGGCGTGCAGGCTCGAAAGCGAATCGCCCGGCCATGTTGGGTAAAAAGTACCGCGCGGCGCCGGTGCCCAGCAGCGTCTGAAGCACAAAGGCGGAAGAGGCGCGCCCGTCGATCACGCCACGCAGGATATCTTGCGTAGAGTTCTAGGCAACGTAGAACACATCCGCGCAGAAGGTGGAGCCGTATTCATCCTGGAAGGCGGGGCCGTCGAGGAAGAAGAAATCGAACGGCAGATCCGGGATTTTGTCGTGAATGTAGCCGCGAAACAGGGCCCAATAATAAACCTTGCGTGGACCGTGGATGATCTCGACCGTAGCTGCGTATTTTTCGGGCAGGTTATTGCGGGCTATAAGATACCATTCCTTTTCGCTTTCCATGCTGACAATCCGGCCATCGTAGGAAGGATTCTCGGCTTGAAGCTTTTTCAGTGCGGAGGCCAGCACGATCGTCGACGCACCAGTGCCGGATTCGAGAACGAGCCGTGGTTGGTACTTAAGAATGCCTTTGACGGCAAGCCAAAGCGTGATCCATTGCGTGCCTGTGGTATCCGACCCCTTAGCGTAGGCACGAAGCTCATCTTGGATGTCGGGCAAGGCCTTCAGGAGCTTGCGACGGCAGCACGCCTTTAGAATTCGGTTTATTGCCTTGCGCGCCATGAAACCCACCCCCCTACACTTGGATCACCGCAATCACATCAGGTAGCTCCAATGTTGTGGGCCTCCTTCCGTCAATACCGCCGGTTCTGAAGCTCGACAAGTTGTTATTGACGGAAGCCGAGAAGGGCAATCTCTGAGGCGCTCGATCAGCTTAGCCGCGACCAAGCGGATATCGCTGCGCTATTGCCAAAGCGCAGGAAACCGGGTTTGTCGATCCGTTCGAGGTTCTGTACAATTCCGACGGGCGCCTGGCGACGATCTAAGCGGATGGAGAGATTATCCCGACGGCCTGGGGCAACGGACACATGACCGCCCAAGGCGCTCGGTTGCTGCTGTCCAATATCGGCAGCTAGTAGACCGGTATGAGCGCACGGCTTTCATTTCTCGCCGCAAAGGCGCGAATGATTTGTAGTGGCGAGCGCGCGGCTGTCGGATTGCTATGGGCCTTCCGCTGCAACGACGCTATAGGCTTCACAGCTGGAATGGGATCGCGCTGGCGCCCATGAGAGGGTTGTCACGGCCGGTCTATTGCTATTGTCGTGTCTGGACGCTGGCGCGGTTTGGCAGAGGCGAAAGAGGTAGGTGTCACGGGCAAGCCGAGTAGGTGCCGAGCATGAAGTACAGACCTGAAATCGACGGTCTGCGCGCCATCGCCGTCGGAAGCGGCGTGCTGGCCCGTGCCGGGCTGTAGATTTTCTCGGAGGGGATTTGTCGGGGTCGATATCTTTTTCGTCGTTTCGGGCTTTCTGATTACCTCGACCATCATCGAAGAACGTGCCCAGGGCCGATTCAGCAACCTGGGGTTCTACTAACGCCGGGCGCGCCGTATTCTGCCGGCCCTGTTTGTGATGCTGGCCGCGACTGTGCCTTTCGCCTGGGCATGGCTGATGCCCGACGCATATGACGACTTCATGCGCAGCGTCGCCGTCGCCTCGCTTTTCGTTTCCAACGTACATTTTCTTGGATTTTCCGGCTATTTCGACCAGGCATCAGAGTTACGTCCTCTGTTGCATACCTGGTGTCTGGCGATCGAAGAACAATTCTATCTCTTGTTCCCGCTGCTGCAGGCTTTGCTCAGCGCATTTCGACGGCAGAAACACATTTCGGTTGTCGGGACCCTGGCCATTCTGTCTCTCCTGCTCGGCGAATGGGCATTGAGATACTTCCCCGAGGAAAACTTCTTTTTCAAGTTTTCGCGAATATGGGAGCTCTTTGCCGGGTCGCTCTGCGCATTCATCGCCTTCCGGCGCGATATCAGCGGCAACCGCCACACCAACCTACTCAAACAGAGAGGTCAAATTGGAGCAGGCACAAAAGGCGCGCAACCCGTGCGCGCCTTTTGTGCCAAATTTGCCAAAGCCATGCCCCGCAACATCGGCAAGCAGCTTGCCCTACAGAAGAGTTGGGTTTACCACTTAAACGAGCTGCAAAGGGGCAGGGAGCAGAAGGGACGACCATTGAAAACCGTCTATTTCGTTTACTCGGCAAACAAGCAGCTACAGGGATCTACAAATATGCGGGCGCATCAATTGGTTGCCATGATACAGCCCCATCTGCAAGATACCTTTGATTTGCAGTTGTCTGGAGTAAGGGCGCCGCCCAAATTCATGCGCACTGAATTCGTAATGGCCCAGATATATCGCCAATGGGCCCGTGGCTTGCATCCGAATTCATATGGTGTTGTCAGCAAAGCATGCATCCCAAACGTCACCGAAAAGCTATTAGAAATACTGCGAAAGAAAAACATCAAAGTTCTTTTCGATAAGGAACTTGCGCAGACTCAAGTGCCACACGGACAATCTGCGCCTTATCATCATTAGACCCGTCATCAACCACAATTATCTCAATTGGCCAATAGTCTTGGGCAGCAATGCTTTCGATAGCCGCAGCCGAAAACTGGGCATGGTTGCAGGTTGTACAAACGATAGAACATAGACCCGCAATCGCTGGCCGACCTTCAAATCGATGAAAGGATGTCGCCGTCATCTCCGACCGCCCTGTAAACCAGCGCATTCTTGGTGCTATGCTACCAGAACCTACCACACCGGCCACTGCTGCACGCATCCGACGATTCTCTCAGACAACATAAGCCGCTTTTTTGACAATGAATACCTGCCAGTACTCTCATTGACGCGCACAACACGCAGTTTGCACTGGACTTGCTGTTCAGCCTCGGGATCCGGAGGATAATATCCACAAAAAACCTCTCTGCGCTGCTGTTACCTTTCTACGGTGAACTTCGCCATCTGTAGTGATCTGCTATTATGTTTAGGAAGGAGGGGGATTAGAATGGCTCGAAGCGGCACAAGCCAGAATAGATTGTCACGAAGCTGCCGCAGGTTGAGTTGCTTGTCGTGCAAGGGATGGCCGGGTGGCTACCGTCGTGTAAACGCATTTAAGCACACTTGAAAAAGAAATAGCGGTTCAGTTGATCGAGCATGTCACCGTCCATGGCGGTTTGACGCTGGGAGTCGTGGGGTCGCTCACGGCCTTGATCTAAGCGACCCAGCCGAAGACGCTTGGCGATGTTGACCATGGTTCGGTAAGTTTGGTTGCGGGGGTAGGATTTGAACCTACGACCTTCAGGTTATGAGCCTGACGAGCTACCGGGCTGCTCCACCCCGCGCCAATTCTTGCGCCTCGGGCCAAATTCGGTAAGGTCTGAGGCTGCACATCGTCAGAGAGATATCTCTCGAAGGTCTTTTTAGGTTTGGCGGTGACCTACTCTCCCACGTCTTGAGACGCAGTACCATCGGCGCTAAGGCACTTAACGGCCGGGTTCGGAATGGGACCGGGTGTTTTGCTCTCGCTATGACCACCAAACCGAAAAAAACCTTCGAAATCCAAGTCAGGCATACGGGATGTATGCTTTCGGATCCGTAGAAACCTGGCTTCTACTGGATCAAATCAAGCCTATCGGGCAATTAGTACCGGTCAACTGAACACATTACTGTGCTTACATCTCCGGCCTATCGACGTGGTGGTCTACCACGGCCCTCAGGGATACCTTGTTTTGAGGGGGGCTTCCCGCTTAGATGCCTTCAGCGGTTATCCTTTCCGATCATAGCTACCCTGCACTGCTGCTGGCGCAACAACAGGTCCACCAGTGGATCGTTCACCCCGGTCCTCTCGTACTAGGGGCAACTCCTCTCAAGTATCCTACACCCACGGCAGATAGGGACCGAACTGTCTCACGACGTTCTAAACCCAGCTCACGTACCTCTTTAAACGGCGAACAGCCGTACCCTTGGGACCTGCTCCAGCCCCAGGATGAGATGAGCCGACATCGAGGTGCCAAACACTGCCGTCGATATGGACTCTTGGGCAGTATCAGCCTGTTATCCCCGGCGTACCTTTTATCCGTTGAGCGATGGCCCTTCCACTCGGGACCACCGGATCACTATGGCCGTCTTTCGACTCTGCTCGACTTGTCAGTCTCGCAGTCAGGCTGGCTTCTGCCATTGCACTCAACGAGCGATTTCCGACCGCTCTGAGCCAACCTTCGCGCGCCTCCGTTACTCTTTAGGAGGCGACCGCCCCAGTCAAACTACCCGCCACGCAGGGTCCCGGATCCGGATAACGGACCGCGGTTAGACATCAAGCAATGCAAGGGTGGTATCTCATCTGTTGGCTCCACAGAAACTGGCGTTCCTGCTTCAAAGCCTACCACCTATCCTGCACATGCATGGCCTGATGCCAGTGCGAAGCTGTAGTAAAGGTGCACGGGGTCTTTCCGTCTAACCGCGGGAAGCCTGCATCTTGACAGGCAATTCAATTTCGCTGAGTCGATGTTGGAGACAGCGGGGAAGTCGTTACGCCATTCGTGCAGGTCGGAACTTACCCGACAAGGAATTTCGCTACCTTAGGACCGTTATAGTTACGGCCGCCGTTTACCTGGGCTTCAATTCGGAGCTTGCACCCCTCCTTTTAACCTTCAGGCACCGGGCAGGCGTCAGACCCTATACGTCGTCTTGCGACTTCGCAGAGCCCTGTGTTTTTAGTAAACAGTCGCCACCCCCTGGTTTGTGCCCCCAGCCCCTAGTTGCCTAGGAACTGGGCCTCCTTCTCGCGAACTTACGGAGGTATTTTGCCGAGTTCCTTCAACATCGTTCTCTCAAGCGCCTTGGTATGCTCTACCAGTCCACCTGTGTCGGTTTAGGGTACGATCTAATGGAGGGCTATTTCCAGGAACCGATCAGCGGCCCACCCAATCCGATAAGGGTGAACAACCTTCACGATCCGTCACATCCTCCTGGCCCAGGAATATTAACCTGGTTCCCATCGACTACGCCTTTCGGCCTCGCCTTAGGGGTCGGCTTACCCTGCTCAGATTAGCTTTAAGCAGGAACCCTTGGACTTTCGGCGACAGGGTCTCTCACCCTGTTTGTCGCTACTCATGTCATCATTCTCGCTAGTGATCTCTCCACCGGATCGCTCACGCGCCGGCTTCACAGAAAACTCCTTGTCCTCCAAGGCACCCCGAAGGGTGCTAAAGAGGATAGGAGTTATGTCACACTACGCTCTGCTACCATGCCTTACGGCATCCTCAGCTTCGGCTCATGGCTTGAGCCCCGTTACATCTTCGCCGCAGGACAACTTATTTAGACCAGTGAGCTGTTACGCTATCTTTAAAGGATGGCTGCTTCTAAGCCAACCTCCTGGTTGTTTTGGTCGTCCCACCTGCTTTCCCACTTAGCCATGAATTAGGGGCCTTAGCTGGAGGTCAGGGTTGTTTCCCTCTCCACTACGGACGTTAGCATCCGCAGTGTGTCTGCCATCTAGTACTCCCGGGTATTCGGAGTTTGGTTAGGATCAGTAAGCCTGTGGGGCCCCATTACCCATCCAGTGCTCTACCCCCCGGGGTATTCGGATGACGCTCTACCTAAATAGATTTCGCAGAGAACCAGCTATCTCCGAGTTTGATTGGCCTTTCACCCCTAGGCACAGCTCATCCCGATCTTTTTCAACAGATGTGGGTTCGGCCCTCCAGTAAGTGTTACCTTACCTTCAGCCTGGCCATGCCTAGATCACTCGGTTTCGGGTCTGATCCCACGAACTCATTCGCCCTATTAAGACTCGCTTTCGCTGCGCCTACACCTATCGGCTTAAGCTTGCTCGTAAGACCAAGTCGATGACCCATTATACAAAAGGTACGCCGTCACAAGACTGGACACT